>NZ_CP015736.1:0-442500 GCF_001652565.1 Shinella sp. HZN7
ATACGGCCAGAACGGCTGGTGCATTCGCAAACGGGGAAAATGCACTCAAGGCGCTCCCGCAAGAAGGGGTGCAGGCGGCGGGGGTTCCATCCGAAATGAAGCAGGACGCGATTTTCGAGCGGGTCAGTGCGCGCCTTAAAGCGCAGGTTGGTCCGGACGTCTTCGCGAGCTGGTTCGGGCGACTGAAGGTCCACTCCGTGTCCAAGAGCGTCGTGCGCCTGTCGGTGCCGACGACCTTCCTGAAGTCCTGGATCAACAATCGTTATCTCGATCTCATCACCAGCCTGTTCCAGCAGGAGGATGCCGAGATCCTCAAGGTGGAGATCCTGGTGCGCACCGCAACCCGCGGCGCCCGCACCGGTGCCGCCGAGGAGGCCGTCGTCGTCGAGCCCGCTGCGCCGCAGGCCCAGCCGCGCCGTCCGGCGAATGGCCCGCAGCCCGTCGCCAGCGTTGCCGCATCGGTTGCCGCCACGGCCCAGCCGCGTGCCCAGCATTCCGGCCCGCTCTTCGGCTCGCCGCTCGACCAGCGTTATACGTTCGATGCCTTCGTCGAGGGCACCTCGAACCGCGTCGCCCTTGCCGCTGCCCGCACGATCGCGGAAGCCGGGGCCGGCGCCGTGCGCTTCAACCCGCTCTTCGTCCATTCCAGCGTCGGCCTCGGCAAGACGCATCTCCTGCAGGCGATCGCGCTCGGTGCGCTGGCGAGCGCCCGCAACCCGCGCGTCGTCTACCTGACGGCCGAATATTTCATGTGGCGCTTCGCGACCGCGATCCGCGACAATGACGCGCTTTCCCTCAAGGAGACGCTGCGCAACATCGATCTCCTGATCATCGACGACATGCAGTTCCTGCAGGGCAATTCGATCCAGAACGAGTTCTGCCACCTGCTCAACATGCTGCTCGATTCCGCAAGGCAGGTCGTGGTCGCCGCCGACCGTGCGCCGTGGGAGCTGGAATCGCTCGATCCGCGGGTGCGCTCGCGCCTGCAGGGCGGCGTCGCCATCGAGATGGAAGCGCCGGACTACGAAATGCGCCTCGAAATCCTCAAGCGCCGCCTCGCGGCCGCGCAGCAGGAGGACGGTTCGCTCGACATCCCCGTCGAGATCCTGAGCCATGTCGCGCGCAACATCACGGCGAGCGGCCGGGAGCTGGAAGGCGCCTTCAACCAGCTACTCTTCCGCCGTTCCTTCGAGCCGAACCTCACGATCGAGCGCGTCGACGAGCTGCTCGGCCACCTCGTCGCCGCCGGCGAGCCGCGCCGCGTGCGCATCGAGGATATCCAGCGCGTGGTGGCGAAGCACTACAACGTCTCGCGCCAGGAACTGGTCTCGAACCGCCGCACACGCGTCATCGTCAAGCCGCGCCAGATCGCCATGTATCTGTCGAAGACGCTGACGCCGCGCTCCTTCCCGGAGATCGGCCGCCGCTTCGGCGGACGCGACCACACGACCGTGCTGCATGCCGTGCGCAAGATCGAGGAGCTGATCGCGGGTGACACCAAGCTCAGCCACGAGATCGAACTGCTGAAGCGGTTGATCAACGAATGATCATGGCGTTCATGCCGTGACGAAAAGGGGCCGGAAGGCCCCTTTTCAGTGTCCGCGCACCGCGCGCGCCTCTTCCGTCAGCCATTGCCGCAAAGCCGCGACCGCCGGCCGGTCCAGCGCACCCGGCGGATAGACGATGTAATAGGCAAGCCCCGTCGCCACGCCGCGCGGGAAGGGGGCGATAAGCCGCCGTTCCTGGACCTCGCGCGCCACCAGCGAAAGCCGCGCCAGCGCCACGCCGTCGCCCGCCTTGGCCGCCTCGATCGCGCCGTTGCTGTCGGTGAAGACGGGGCCGCGCTGCACGTCGATGCCGGCAACGCCCATCGCCTCCAGCCAGAGCCGCCAGTCCTGCCGGTGCACGTCGTGGATCAGCACATGGCCGGCGAGGTCCGCCGGTGCATCGAGCGGGATCTTCTCCTTGAGGGCAGGCGCGATGACGGGCATCAGGTCGTCGTCGAGCAGCCTTTCGCTGACAAGGCCCTCGTAGCGGCCGAAGCCGTGGCGGATCGCGATGTCGACGCCGTCGCGGGCAAAGTCGACGAGGCGGTTGGAGGCACTGATGCGGATGTCGGCGCCGGGCAGGCGCTCCTCGAATTTCGGCAGGCGCGGCACGAGCCACTGCGCGGCGAAGGTCGGCGTGCAACTGATCGCCAGCGTCGTGGGGGATTTTGCCCGGGCCAACAGCTCGTCGGTCGCCTCGCGCATCATGCGGAAGGCCGAGCGCATCGCCTTGAAGTAGCCCTCGCCATTCTCCGTCAGCCTGATCTGCCGCGGCCGTCGCTCGAAGAGCTGCACGCCGAGCGATTGCTCCAGCTCGCGGATCTGCAGGCTGACGGCGCCCGGCGTGACATTGAGCTCGCCGGCGGCGAGCGTGACGCTCAGGTGCCGCGCCGCCGCTTCGAAGGCGCGCAGGCCGGAAAGGGAGGGGAGGCGGCCGTTCATGATTTAGTTTTCCTCGCTGAAAAGCCGAAATATGATCGTTTGTACGGCGTGAAAATCCGCGAAATTATAGCGCGAAAACCGGATTTTGACATCCGGGCACCGCGTCCGGTTTAGAAAATTTCGCAAGGAGATCGCCATGGCCAACCGTAGCATGACCGCAGGCGAATGGGGCCTGCTCATCGCGCTCTCGCTCCTCTGGGGCGGTTCGTTCCTCTTCAACGGCATCCTGGTGCGCGAACTGCCGACGCTCACCATCGTCGCCGCCCGCGTGGCGCTCGCCGCCCTCGCGCTCTGGACGGTCGTGCGCCTTGCCGGCCATGCCGTTCCGCGCAGCAGGGAAGTCTGGCTCGCCTTCCTCGGTATGGGCGTGCTCAACAACATCATCCCGTTCTCGCTGATCGTCTGGGGCCAGACGCATATTGCGAGCGGCCTCGCCTCCATCCTCAATGCCACCACGCCGCTCTTTGCCGTCATCGCCGCCCATCTGCTGACGAAGGACGAGAAGATGACGGGCGGGCGGCTCGTCGGCGTCCTCGTCGGCTTTCTCGGCGTGGCGCTGATGATCGGCCCCTCGGTCCTCTCCGATCTCGGCGCCAACCTCCTGGCGCAGCTTGCCGTGCTCGGCGGTGCCGTCTCCTATTCGATCGCCGGCATCTTCGGCCGCCGCTTCCACCGCATGGGCCTGCCGCCGCTGCTGCCGGCCGCAGGGCAGGTGACGGCCTCCGCCGTGCTGATGCTGCCGGTCGCGCTGGTCGTCGACAGGCCGTGGACGCTCGCCATGCCATCAGTGGAGACCTGGATGGCCCTGTTCGGCCTCGCCTTCCTCGCCACCGCGCTCGCCTATGTCATCTTCTTCCGCATTCTCGCCACGGCGGGCGCGACGAACCTGATGCTTGTCACCTTCCTCATCCCCGTCAGCGCCATCCTGCTCGGCGCGCTGGTTCTCGGCGAGGTGCTGGCGCCGAAGCATTTTGCCGGCATGGCGCTGATCGCCGTCGGCCTTGCGGCCATCGACGGGCGTCTCCTGCGCATGGTGATGGAAAAGCGCCGGCCGCTCGGCTCGGATGCCGGCGGCTGATCAGCAGGCGAGGTCCGCCACGACGGCGTCGAGGATCAGCATGCCGGCCGGCGTGCAGCGCAGCCGCGAATTGCCGAGCCGCTCGATGAAGCCGTGCTCGATGAGGAACTGTTCGCGATCCGGATCCGGGTCGCGGCCCGACAGCATTTGCCAGCGGGCGAGATCGACGCCCTCCTTGAGGCGCAGGCCCATCAGCAGCAATTCGTCCGCCTGCGCCTCGCGCTCCAGAAGCTCCTGGTCGATCATGCCGTGGCCCTGTGCTTCCACAAGCTCCAGCCAGCCCTCCGGCTTCCGCTCCGTGGCGGTGGCGATCTTCGCGCCGCCGGTGGTCAGGCGGCCATGGGCGCCGGGGCCGATGCCGACATAGTCGCCGTAGCGCCAATAGGTGAGGTTGTGGCGGCTCTCCGCGCCGGGGCGGGCGTGGTTGGAGACCTCGTAGGCCGGCATGTTTTCGCGCTCGGTGATTTCCTGCGTCGCCTCGTAGAGCACGGCGGATTGCTCCCCGTCGGGCACCACCAGCTTGCCGGCCTTGTGAAGACCGTAGAAGGGCGTGCCCTCCTCGATGGTCAGCTGGTAGAGCGAGAGATGATCGACGGCGTAGGAGACGGCTTCCTTCAATTCGCGGTCCCACTCCGCCACCGTCTGGTTCGGGCGGGCATAGATGAGGTCGAAGGACATGCGCGGAAAGATGTCGCGCGCGAGGCGGATCGCCTTCAGCGCATCGGCGACGTCATGCAGCCTTCCGAGGAATTTGAGGTCCCGGTCGTTCAGCGCCTGCACGCCGAGCGAGACCCGGTTGACCCCGGCGGCGCGATAGCCGCGGAACCGCTCGGCCTCGACGCTGGAGGGGTTCGCCTCCATGGTGATCTCGATGCCGTCAGGCACATGCCAGTGGCGGGCGATGCCGTTGAGGATCGCATCGACCGTCTCCGGCGCCATCAGCGAGGGCGTGCCGCCGCCCATGAAGATGCTGGTGACGCTGCGCGAGCCGGTGAGGCGGCGCATGGTCGCCATTTCCTTCAGGAAGGCCTGCACGAAACGCGGCTGGTCGACCGGCTGGTGGCGCACATGGCTGTTAAAGTCGCAATAGGGGCATTTGGCGGCACAGAACGGCCAGTGCACATAGATGCCGAAGCCGGGATCGGAAAGGTCCGATCCCATGCCCGGCCGGATATCGAGGGGCACCGCCGTCATCGCGCCTCAGGCCTTCAGGCAGGTTTCGACGAAGCGCTTGAAGGCACGGGCGCGGTGCGACAGCGCGACCGCGTCGCCCGGCTTCCAGCCGTGCTTTTCCTCTGCGCTCATCTCGCCGAAGGTCGTCTCGTAGCCGTCCGGCCGGAAGACCGGATCGTAGCCGAAACCCTCCGTGCCGCGCGGCGGCCAGACGACGTGGCCTTCCACTTCGCCGCGGAAGAGTTCGGTATGGCCGTCCGGCCAGGCAAGGCAGAGCACGGAGACGAAGCGCGCCGTGCGGTCCTTCGCCTCGGTGGCGCCCTTCTCGGCAAGCGCCTTCTCCACCTTCTCCATGGCCATGGCGAAGTCGCGCGTGCCGTCTTCCTTTTCCGCCCAGTTCGCCGTGTAGACGCCCGGCGCGCCGTCGAGCGCATCGATGACGAGGCCGGAATCGTCCGAAAGGGCGGGCAGGCCCGCGGCCTTCGCCGAGGCGAGCGCCTTGATCGCCGCATTCTCCTCGAAGGTCGTGCCCGTCTCGTCCGGCTCCTCGAAGTTCAGTTCGGCGGCGGACCTGGCGGAAAAGCCGAAGGGGCCGATCAGGTCCTCGATCTCGCGGATCTTTCCGGCATTGTGGCTGGCGACGACGATCGTCTTGGTGTCGAGCTTGCGCATGATGGTCCTTACGCGATGTTCCAGAGGCCCGGTTCGGCACATTCGAGGCTGTTGCCGGCGGGGTCGCGGAAATAGATGGAGCGGGCGCCGTTCGGCCAGCGGAAATCCGCTTCGATGGCGATTCCGGCTTCTTCGAGCTTTTTCACCCAGAAATCAAGCGCCGGGCCCGGCACGCGGAAACAGGCATGCCCCGGCCCCGTCGCGCCGTGTACCGGCACGGGAAAGGCGTGCGGCGGCGGCGGATGCACGGTTTCGGCCGGATTGAAGATCAGGAGAACGCCGGGACCGCAGCGGAAGAAGACGTGGCGGTTCGCCTGCCGTGTGATCTTTTCCAATCCCAGGATGCCGCCATAGAAGGCTTCCGCCGCGTCGAGGTCGTCCGCGTAGAGCGCGGTTTCGAGAATGCCTTCGATCGCGGCGGTCATGGCGAAACCTGTCTCAGGCGATCGCCTGCTTCTGCAGGGCGACGAGATCGGTGATGCCGGCACGGGCGAGCGCCATCAGGCCGGAGAACTCCTCCTCCGTGAACGGCTTGCCCTCGGCAGTGCCCTGGATTTCGACGATGCCGCCCGCGCCGGTCATGACGAAGTTGGCGTCGGTCTCGGCGGCGGAATCCTCGAGATAGTCGAGGTCGATGACCGACTGGGCGGCGAAGATGCCGCAGGAGATCGCGGCGACATGGTCCTTCAGGACCTTCTCGACCTTGATCATGTTGCGGGCCTCCATCCACTTCAGGCAGTCGTGAAGGGCGATCCAGGCGCCGGTGATGGACGCCGTGCGGGTGCCGCCATCGGCCTGGATGACATCGCAGTCGACGGTGATCTGGCGCTCGCCGAGCGCTTCGAGATCGACGACGGCGCGCAGCGAACGGCCGATGAGGCGCTGGATCTCCTGCGTGCGGCCGCCCTGCTTGCCGGTGGCGGCTTCGCGCTTCATGCGGTCGCCGGTGGCGCGGGGCAGCATGCCGTATTCGGCGGTCACCCAGCCCTTGCCGCTGTTGCGCAGCCACGGCGGGGTCTTGTCTTCGAGGCTGGCGGTGACGAGCACATGCGTGTCGCCGAACTTGACGAGACAGGAGCCTTCGGCATGTTTGGAAATGTTGCGCTCGAAGGAAACCTTGCGCATCTGGTCGGTTTTTCTGCCGGACGGCCGCATTGCGAACTCCTGTCTGAATTGTCTGGGAAGCTGCTTTAGACCAGTTCGCCGGGCGAGGGAATGGCGCCGCGCCGCGGGGCTGGCGTTTTGGCGCCGTTGCGGCGGAAAACCGCGGCGGGAAAATCCGTTTTGCGCTCCCGTTCGAAATCACTATATTCCTGTCGGATAACAGGGTTTGCTGCGGAAAGATGGTTTTGAAGAGATCTCCGGGTCCTGACAGTCAGGCGGCGCTCGACGAGCGTTCGGGCGAAATCTTCCGCCGCATCGTCGAAAGCTACCTGGAAAGCGGCGAGCCGCTCGGCTCGCGCAACCTGTCGCGCATCCTGCCCATGTCGCTCTCGCCGGCCTCCGTGCGCAACGTCATGAGCGATCTGGAGGAACTCGGCCTCATCTATTCGCCACATATCAGCGCCGGGCGCCTTCCGACGCAGCTTGGCCTGCGCTTCTTCGTCGATGCCTTCATGCAGGTGGGCAACATCTCGCCGGAGGATCGCGCCTCGATCGAGCGCCATGTGCGCCCGCACGGCCAGAAGCATACCGCCGTCGAGACCATGATGAACGAGGCGAGCCAGGCGCTGTCGGGCATGTCGCGCGGCGCGGGCATCGTCATCACCACGAAGAACGACGCCGTGCTGAAACATGTCGAGTTCATCCGGCTGGAGCCGACCAAGGCGCTCGTCGTGCTGGTCGGCGATCACGACCAGGTGGAGAACCGCATCATCGAACTGCCGGCGGGCGTGACGAGTTCGCAGCTCACCGAGGCCGCCAATTTCCTCAACGCCCATCTTGCCGGCAACACGCTCGTGGAAGCGCGCTCGCAGCTCGAACGGCTGCGCGGGGAGATCAGCAGCGAGCTGGACAAGCTGTCGCAGGATCTCGTCGAGCGGGGCCTTGCGGTCTGGTCCGGCGGCTTCGACGAGGGCAAGCCGACGCGGCTCATCGTGCGCGGCCGGGCGAACCTCTTGGAAGGCCTTGCCGGCGCCGAGGATGTCGATCGTCTGCGCATGCTCTTCGACGACCTGGAGCGCAAGGACAGCCTGATCGAACTCTTGAACCTTGCCGAGACGGGGCCGGGCGTGCGCATCTTCATCGGCTCGGAGAACAAGCTCTTCTCGCTGTCCGGCTCCTCGCTCATCGTCGCGCCCTATCGCGACAGCGACGACAAGATCGTCGGGGCCGTCGGCGTCATCGGGCCGACGCGGCTCAACTATTCCCGGATCGTGCCCATGGTGGACTATACGGCCCAGCTCATCTCGCGGCTTTCGCGCTGAAGGCCCGCAATCCCGGCATCGGCCCTTGATTTTTCGGGATCAAAGCTCGATATCGGGCCAAACCCTTACAAGATGCAATTCGGAGTACGTCATGACCGACGAGAACAAGAAACACGGACCTGACGAAGCGGCAGAGAACACCATTGCCGCCGACACGTTTGCGCCGGAGGAGGCGGTTGCCGAGGCGGATGCCCCGGCAGAGCCGGATCCGGTCGACGTGCTGCGGGCGGAAAATGCCGATCTCAGGGACAGGTACCTGCGTCTCGCCGCCGAGATGGACAATCTGCGCCGGCGCACCGAGCGCGACGTGAAGGACGCCAAGTCCTATTCCGTCGCCGGCTTCGCCCGCGACATGCTGGCCGTGTCGGACAACCTGCGCCGCGCGCTCGATGCCATTCCGGCCGAAGCGCAGGCGGCAGAGGACACCGGCCTGAAGGCGCTGGCCGAGGGCGTGGAGATGACCGAACGCTCCATGCTCGCAGCGCTCGAACGCCACGGCGTGCGCAAGCTCGACCCGATCGGCGAGAAGTTCGACCCGAACTTCCACCAGGCCATGTTCGAAGTGCCGAACCCGGATGTCCCCAGCAACACGGTCGTGCAGGTCGTGCAGGCCGGCTACGTCATCGGCGAGCGCGTGCTGCGCCCGGCCATGGTCGGCGTTTCCAAGGGTGGCCCGAAGGCGCCTGCTGGCGAGGCGAGCACCGCGCAGGCCTGATCGGCACACGACAGGACAAAGAAAAACCGGCGGTCGCAAAACCGCCGGTTTTTCTTTTGCATTCGGTAGATGTCAGGCCGCGTTCGACGCCTGTTCCTCGCTGAGGCAGGCGTAAATGGCGCTCTCGTTGTCGGAGGCGCGCAGCTTGGCGACCATTGCGGGGTCGCGCAGCACGCGGGCGATGCGCGACAATGCCTTGAGGTGATCCGCGCCGGCACCTTCCGGGGCCAGAAGCAGGAAGACGAGGTCGACCGGCTGGTCGTCCAACGCCTCGAAGTCCACGGGGGTTTCGAGCCTCGCGAAGAGGCCGGTGATCTGCGAAAGCTCCTTCAGCTTGCCGTGCGGGATGGCGATGCCATTGCCCACGCCGGTCGAACCGAGCCGCTCGCGCTGAAGGATGACGTCAAAAATCTCGCGTTCCGGAAGCCCGGTGATCTTTGCCGCTTTCGTCGCCAGTTCCTGAAGCAGCTGCTTCTTGGAATTGGCCTTCATCGCCGGAATAATCGCACTCTGCTGCAGCAAACCTGCCAATGCCATGCTTTTGTCCTCGTGCGCTGGGTGAAGGGTTTGAAGAGGCGTGGCGCCGTTCCGGCGCCACGCTCCCCGCACTCAGCCTTTGATATTGGCTGGGTCTATCCAGCCAATATTGCCGTCGTTGCGTCGGTAGACGATATTGAGCTGCTCCGATCCGGCGCTGCGGAAGAGAAGAACCGGTTCGTCCGTCATGTCGAGCGCCATCACGGCGCTGGCGACGGACATGGTCCGCAGTTTCTTCGTGCTTTCCGCAACGATGGTCGGCGCGTAGTCCTCGGGAAGCTCGTCGTCTTCGTCGGGGACCGAATCCATCACCGTGTAAGCCACTTCTGCAAAGGCATCATGACCATTGCCGTTGTGGTGATCCTTGAGCTTGCGCTTGTAGCGACGCAGGCGCTTCTCGATCCGTTCGGAGGCCGACTGGAAGGCCGCCAGCGGATCGTTCGCTTCACCATTCGCCTGCAAGGCCATGCCGGTATCGAGGTGCACCTTGCAATCGGCACTGAACCGCGACCCCGCTTTTTCCACGGTAACCTGGCTCGAATATCCTCCGTCGAAATATTTGGTTACGGCCTCTCCGACCTGCTCTTCAATGCGCTGACGGAAAGTTTCGCCGATTTCCATATGTTTACCGGATACACGCACACTCATGGAGGTTTCCTCTCTTTCGTGATTTGCGCGCAACAGTCTATTCCAACCTTACCCACGTTCCAAGCGTTTCACGCATGCGCTGTTTTTTGCATCGTACGCTTCAGAAAAGCGGGGATATGTCTGGAATTCCGGCCTGCCTTCCCTGCGAAAGTGGGGCGCGCATTAGCCCGTCCCGTCAACGAAGTCAATTCCCGGGTTCACGCATTCTTAACGTCTGTCACGGGGAAACGCCTGATATCCCGCCTTTGTTTCAGGAGGCGCCGGCCTTGGCGAGCGCCCGCTTTTCCCGGCGCCGCTGCACGGAGGAGGGGATGTTCATCGCTTCGCGGTACTTTGCCACCGTACGGCGGGCAAGATCGACGCCGCCCTGGCGCAGGATATCGACGATGTCGTCGTCCGACAGCACGGCATCGGGCTGTTCCTGGGCGATCATGGTGCGGATGCGGTGGCGCACGCTCTCGGCCGAATGGGAATCGCCCCCCTCCGCCGAGCCGATCGAGACGGTGAAGAAATATTTCAGTTCGAACAGGCCGCGCGGCGTCAGCATGTATTTGTTCGAGGTGACGCGGCTCACCGTCGATTCGTGCATCTTGATCGCCTCGGCGACCGTCTTCAGGTTCAAGGGGCGCAGATGGTCGACGCCGTGCATCAGGAAGGCATCCTGCTGGCGTACGATCTCGCTTGCCACCTTCATGATGGTGCGGGCGCGCTGGTCGAGGCTGCGTGTCAGCCAGTTGGCCGTCTGCAGGCACTCGTTGAGGAAACCGGAATCGGCGCTGTCGCGGCTCGTGCGGCTGGAGACGGAGGCGTAGTAGTCGCGGTTGACGAGCACGCGCGGCAGCGTGTCGGCATTGAGCTCGACATGCCAGGTTCCATCCGGCGCGGCGCGCACGACGATATCGGGCACCACGGCCTCCGAAGCGCTCGTCTCGTAGCGCGTGCCGGGCTTCGGATCGAGCTTGCGGATCTCCGCCAGCATGTCGATGAGGTCTTCCTCGCCGACGCCGCAGAGCTTCTTCAGCGTGGCGAAATCGCGCCGGGCGAGCAGTTCGAGATTGTCGACGAGCGCGGCCATGGCCGGGTCGAGCCGGTCCTTCGCCTTCAATTGGATGGCGAGGCATTCGCTGAGCGAGCGGGCGAAGACGCCCGGCGGGTCGAGTTCCTGCAGGCGGTAGAGCACGCGGTCGACCTCGGCGACCGGCTTGCCGAGGCGCAGCGCCGTCTCGGCCGTGCTGCCCTGGAGATAGCCGGCCTCGTCGAGCTGGTCGACGAGGTGCTGGGCGACCAGCCGGTCGACCGGGTCGGGAAGAAGGAAGGGGATCTGCTCGTTCAGCACGTCGCGCAGCGTCTTGCGGCTCGCCACGAAGTCGTCGAGGTCGTAGCCCTCGCTGTCCCCGCCGCCGCCGGGCATGGATTTCCATTGGCCGATGAGTTCCGGCGCGTCGGCCGCGCGCGGGCCGGCATCGTCGGGAAAGACGTTGTCGAGGCCGCCGTCCAGCGTTTCGGGCGCGCTGCCGGCGCTGCCGCTGGTCGCGTTGTCGTAGAGATCCGGCTGGAAACCGTCCTCGCCGCTGCCGCCTTCGGTCTGGCCGCGATCTTCGCTCGGCAGGGCATAGTCCTCGCCGCCGCGCTCGCCCTCCCGGGCGCCCTCGTCGCCGGAGGTGATCTCCAGGAGCGGGTTCTTCTCGACTTCCTGCGCGATGAACTGGTTGAGCTCGACATGCGTCATCTGCAGGAGCTGGATGGACTGCATCAACTGGGGTGTCATCACCAGCGACTGGTTCTGGCGCAGGAAAAGGCTGGCTGCAAGTGCCATGCGGACGCTCTACTCCCCGGGAAAGCGGCCTCCGGCCGGCGTGGCGGGGCGGCGAAATCCAACTGGCCCAAAAATTGCTTTTTTGATGGGTTTGGTCAAGCGCAAGCCGCGAACTTGGTGAAAATCGCGGCGATCGGGCAGGCGCCTTGCGTCAGAGGCTGAAATTATCGCCAAGATAGAGGCGGCGCACA
Organism: Shinella sp. HZN7; assembly: GCF_001652565.1. Classification (NCBI taxonomy): domain Bacteria; kingdom Pseudomonadati; phylum Pseudomonadota; class Alphaproteobacteria; order Hyphomicrobiales; family Rhizobiaceae; genus Shinella; species Shinella sp. HZN7. Next base: position 11,746 of record NZ_CP015736.1, read on the forward strand.
TCCGGATTGGCGACGATATCGTTCGCCCGGCCATGGGTCAGCACTTCGCCGGCATGGATGATATAGGCCCGGTCGATGAGGCCGAGGGTCTCGCGCACATTGTGGTCGGTGATGAGCACGCCGATGCCGCGCGAGGTGAGGTGGCGCACCAGCGCCTGGATGTCGGCGACGGAGATCGGATCGACGCCGGCAAAGGGCTCGTCGAGCAGCATGAAGGTCGGGTCGGTGGCGAGCGCCCGGGCGATCTCGAGGCGCCGCCGCTCGCCGCCCGACAGTGCGATGGCGGGGGATTTGCGCAGATGCGAGATCGAGAACTCGGCAAGCAGGCTGTCGAGCTTCTGTTCGCGCCGCGCCTTGTCCTTGTCGTGCACTTCCAGCACGGCGCGGATGTTCTCCTCCACCGTCAGTCCGCGGAAGATCGAGGCTTCCTGCGGCAGGTAGCCGACGCCGAGGCGGGCGCGGCGATACATCGGCATGGTCGTGACATCGTTGCCGTTGATCTCGATCGAGCCCACATCGACAGGCACGAGGCCGGTGATCATGTAGAAACAGGTCGTCTTGCCCGCGCCGTTCGGGCCGAGCAGGCCGACGGCCTCGCCGCGGCGCACGACGAGCGACACGCCGTTGACGACACAGCGGTCGCGATAGCTCTTGGTCAGCCCGCGGGCAATGAGGGTCCCGTCGTAACGCGAAAGATCGGCGCTGCGCTGGGGCTCCGGCGCGGCCTTCCTGGGGCGGCGCGTCAGGCGGGAGAGCAAAGAGGAGGACACGGTTCGGGCGCTATATCAGTTCGTGGTCTTGCGGGACTTCGGGTCGAGCTGGATCATGACGCGGCCGCCGCAGGCGTCGAGCTTGGCCTCGCCCGTGCGCATGGTCACGGTGAGCTGGCAGCCGACGAAGACGTTCTTGCCTTCCGACAGCACGACCTTCTCGCCCTTGAGCAGCAGCGTCTCGTTGACGAGGTTGAACGTGCCGGTATCGGCCGTCGCTTCCTGCGTGCCGGACTTCAGGTAGACCTTTTCCGAAACGTCGATCTTCTCGATATCCGCATCGCCGCTGGCCACTGAGCCGCTGCCGCCGGCGGCATAGTAGACGACCATCTTGCCCGCCTGCAGCGTCGTCGTGCCCTGGACGACCTTCACATTGCCGGTGAACTCGGCCTTGTTCTCCTGGTCGCGGATTTCGAGCTTGTCGCTCTGGATCTGGATCGGCTGGTCGTTGGACAGTTGCATGCCCTTCATGCGGCTCGACGTCTGCTGGGCGCCCGCGGGAACCGCGATCAGCGCGAGGCTTGCGGCAAGAACGGAAATGCTGGCGGCCCGGAGCGGGGCGGAGAGAGTGGCGAACATGGCGCTCTTACTTTTCTCGGTTGCGGATGGCGGCGGGGTCGACATCGACGACGACCTTGCCCTCAAAGACGACGATCCGGCCTTTATCCGTCATTCTCAGCGACTGCGCAACAATGGATGCTTCGCGCGAGCGGATGGAAACCGGCTCCTGCGTCGACATGTTGCCGCCGTCGATATCGAGATGGGCCGAGCGGAAGGCGGCCTCCAGGCCGGTATTGAGGCTGATGGTGAAGGGGGCGATCATGTCGAGCAGGTTCTTGCCGCGGTCGTAGACGCCCGTGGCGGCGACGACTTCGGCGATCGTGCTTTCGTTCACCGGCACCTTCGCCGTGATGTTCTCCAGCGTCAGCACGTCCGGCTGCTTCATGTCCTGCAGCGCGCGCTCGGCCTTCATGGAATAGCTGACGCCGTCCTTGTTGCGGCCGGAAATCGCCGGATTGCGCATGACGATCTTGCCGTCCTCGATCGTGGCGCTTTCCACCTGGAGGTTGGACGGAACATAGGTGCGCACGATCGAGACGATGACGAAGATGACGCCGATGATAACGGCGGCGACCGGCAGGGCGACCTTCAGGAAGCGCACGCGCGCAGAGTGCCGCGTCGCCAGGCGGTAAGCCGTGGCGGAAGCGCCTATGCCCTGTGCACCCGACGGTGCTTCTGTCACGGTGTCCAGCATTGTGCCTGCTATATAGATTGCCGGTATGGCCTTCGCTGCGAAACGAGGGGCACCTTGGATAACGGGCCCCATATGGCGATTATTCCTCAACAAACAATGTCTGCCCAGGAAAGTTCAGCGACGAATTGCCATTTGCGTCTGGAATGCCATATCGATAGGGCCTTCGGCAAGCCACCCCGTGACCGGGTGGCCACCAGAGTTAGGGACAGGGAATGGATCACTCCGCCATCGCCGATCGCCGGCAGCTCCGCCGCAAGCTCACCTTCTGGCGCATCCTCGCCATCGGGATCGCGCTTCTCGCCGTCTTCGCCGCGGCCGCCTGGCGCTGGCCCGGCAGCGGCGCGCGCGACCATATCGCCCGCGTCAGCATCAGCGGCATCATCCAGGACGATACCGAGCTCCTGGAACGCCTCGACCGCATCGCCCGCAACGACCGGGCCAAGGCGCTGGTCGTGACGATCTCCTCGCCGGGCGGCACCACCTATGGCGGCGAGGTCCTCTTCAAGGCGCTGCGCAAGGTGGCGGAAAAGAAGCCCGTCGTCTCGGACGTGCGCACGCTCGCCGCCTCCGCCGGCTACATGATCGCGACGGCCGGCGACACGATCGTCGCGGGCGAAAGCTCGATCACCGGCTCCATCGGCGTGCTCTTCCAGTATCCGCAGATGAAGGAGCTCATGGACAAGATCGGCGTCTCGCTGGAGGAGATCAAGTCCGCGCCGCTGAAGGCCGAGCCCTCGCCGTTCCATCCGGCGAGCGAGGAAGCCAAGACGATGATCCGCGCCATGGTGATGGACAGCTACGACTGGTTCGTCGATCTCGTCGTCGAGCGCCGCAAGCTGCCGCGCACCGAGGTGCTGCGCCTTGCCGACGGCAGCATCTTCACCGGCCGCCAGGCGCTCGCCGCAAGGCTCGTCGACCGGCTCGGCGGCCCGGAGGAGATCCGTGCCTATCTCGACGAGCGCAAGGTGCCGGCCGACCTTCCCTTCGTCGACTACCGGCCGGCGAACCGTTCAGGCTTCTCCCTCATGGGCATCAGCCTGCGCGAATTCGCTCGCTCCATCCTCGGCCTGCCGCTCGACCTTCAACCGACGATCGAAAAGCTGACGGGCGAAAAGTTGTTTCTTGACGGTCTGGTTTCGGTTTGGCAGGTTGATCGCGATTGAAAAACAAGAATTTTTGAGGGGGATACAGTGATCAAGTCGGAACTGGTTCAGATTGTCGCCGCGCGCAATCCCCACCTTTACCACCGCGACGTCGAGAACATCGTCAACGCGGTGCTCGATGAGATCACCGATGCGCTGGCCGGCGGAAACCGGGTGGAGCTGCGCGGCTTCGGCGCCTTCTCCGTCAAGAACCGCCCCTCCCGCTCGGGGCGCAACCCGCGCACGGGCGATGCGGTCTTCGTCGAGGAGAAGTGGGTGCCCTTCTTCAAGACCGGCAAGGAGCTGCGCGAGCGGCTGAACCCCGGCCAGGCCGACCAGGACGACTAAAGCGCGGGCGCCCGACCGGCGCCTTGCGCCAGAAAGGCGACGCCATGATCAAGAGAGTAGTCAACATCCTCGTGCTCATCCCGATCGGCATCGTGCTGATCGTGCTGTCGGTGGCGAACCGGCAGCCGGTGACGCTGGCGCTCAACCCGTTCCGGCCGGAAGACAGCGTGCTCTCCGTCACCGCGCCCTTCTTCGTCTATCTCTTCCTCGCGGTGATCCTCGGCCTGGTGATCGGCTCGCTCGCCACCTGGTTCACCCAGGGCAAGTACCGCAAGCGCGCCCGCATCGAGGCGAGCGAGGCCGTCAAGTGGCACAGCGAGGCGGAAAAGCACAAGACGCGCGCCGAAGCCATCGCCTCGCAGGCCGTGCTGCCGGCGTCCGGCAAGTAAGCGCGCGCCGCGCGCCTCAGGCCGTGCCCCCGTTCAGCTTTGCGCCGAGATCGGCAAAGAACTGCGTCGCGAGTTTCTTCGACGTCGAATCGATGAGGCGCGAGCCGAGCTGGGCGAGCTTCCCGCCGATCTGCGCCTTGACGTCGTAGGAAAGGATCGTGCCGTCGCCGTCCTCGGTGAGCCGCACGTCCGCGCCGCCCTTGGCAAAGCCGGCGATGCCGCCCTTGCCCTCGCCGGAGATCGTGTAGCTCTCGGGCGGGTTGAGGTTCGACAGCGTCACCTCGCCGCTGAAATTCGCCGAGACGGGGCCGATCTTGATCTTCACCGTCGCTTCCAGTTCGTTCGGCGATTTCATGGTGAGCGACTGACAGCCCGGGATGCAGGCCTTCAGCACGTCCGGATCGTTGAGCGCCGCCCAGACGGCCTCGCGCGGCGCGGCAATGCGTTCTTCGCCGGACATGTCCATGATCGATCCTCCCTTATCGGACCAAAACTATCGCAATCGGAAAGCGCTTTGCCAAGTGGGGGAGGGATGGTATGGGGACCGCTTGTTTTCCGGCGCTGCCGGCAAGTTTCAACCGACGACGGACGATCGATCGTGAAGGACAGACACCGCCGGCCGAAGAGCGGCCCCGCCGCGCCCGTCAAGGCGCGCGCCGAGAGGACCCCGGCCACGAAGGCCCCCGCCCCGCCGAAGAAGGAGCCGCGCCCGGCGGCCGAGGCGCCAGCGCGCGCCCTGACACGCCGTACGGGCGAGAAACCGGCCGAGCGCGTGCCGGTCATCCTCGAAACCGCGGGCTCCGACCAGTACCGCCTGATCGACAGCGGCGCCGGTGAGAAGCTCGAACAATACGGCCCCTACCGCATCGTGCGGCCGGAAGCGCAGGCGCTCTGGCAGCGCAGCCTTCCCGGCATCTGGGACAAGGCCGACGCGCTCTTCACCGGCGACACGGACGAGGACGGCATGGGGCGCTGGAAATTCCCCAGGGCTGCGCTCGGCGAGACCTGGCCGATGCAACTGCTCGGCGTCGATTTCCACGGCCGCTTCACCGCCTTCCGCCATGTGGGCGTCTTTCCGGAGCAGCTCGCCCACTGGCGCTGGATGAAGGAGAAGGTCGAGACGGCAGGCCGGCCCGTCAAGGTGCTGAACCTCTTCGGCTATACCGGCGTCGCCTCGCTGGTCGCTGCCAGCGCCGGCGCGGAGGTCACCCATGTCGACGCCTCCAAGAAGGCGATCGGCTGGGCGCGCGAGAACCAGGCGCTCGGCCGCATGGAAAAGCTGCCGATCCGCTGGATCTGCGAGGATGCGATGAAGTTCATCCAGCGCGAGGAGCGCCGCGGCAGCACATACGACATCATCCTGACGGACCCGCCGAAATTCGGCCGCGGCCCGAACGGCGAGGTCTGGCACCTCTTCGACCACCTGCCGCTGATGCTGGATGTCTGCCGCGAGATCCTGTCGCCGAAGGCCATCGGCCTCGTGCTGACGGCCTATTCGATCCGCGCGAGCTTCTATTCCATCCACGAGCTGATGCGCGAGACCATGCGCGGTGCCGGCGGCACGGTGGAATCGGGCGAGCTCGTCATCCGCGAGAGCGGGCCGGAGGGCAGGGATGCCGGCCGCGCGCTCTCCACCTCCCTCTTCAGCCGATGGGTCAGCGCATGAGCCACGATCATTCCGCAACACGCCGCGTCGGTCAGGTGAAGGAGGTGACGAGCCTTTCCAACCCGATCGTCAAGGACATCAAGGCGCTCGCCGACAAGAAGCACCGCGATGAGACGAAGAGCTTCATGGCGGAAGGCCTGAAGCTGGTTATCGACGCGCTGGAACTCGGCTTCGAGATCCGGACGCTGGTCTATGCCAAGAACGTCAAGGAGAAGCCCCAGGTCGTGCAATGCGCGACGAAGACGGTGGCGCGCGGCGGGCTGGTGCTGGAGGTCAGCGAGAAGGTACTGTCCTCGATCACGCGGCGCGACAATCCGCAGATGGTCGTCGGCATCTTCACCCAGCGCTGGACGCCCCTTCGGGACCTGAAGCCGAAGACGGGCGAGACCTATGTCGCGCTCGACCGCGTGCGCGATCCCGGCAATCTCGGCACGATCATCCGCACGGCGGATGCGGCGGGCGCGAGCGGCGTCATCCTCGTCGGCGAGGCGACCGATCCCTTCTCGATGGAAACCGTGCGCGCCACCATGGGCTCGGTCTTCGCCATGCCGCTGGTCAAGACGAACGTCGCCGATTTCCTCGCCTGGAAGAAGACCGCGGGCGTCGAGGTCGTCGCGACCCATCTTGCCGGCGCCGTCGACTACCGCACCATCGACTACAGGAAAAAGCCCGTCGTGCTGCTGATGGGCAACGAGCAGTCCGGCCTGCCGGACGAGCTTGCCCGGGCGGCGGATGCGCTCGCCCGCATCCCCCAGGCCGGCCGCGCCGATTCGCTCAACCTCGCCATCGCCACCGGCGTCATGCTGTTCGAGGCCCGTCGCCATCTTCTGACGCTGGAAGCCCGCGCATGAGCGAACGCATTCCGCTGATGTCCCGGCCGGTGCCCGTCATCGTCGTCATCCTCCTGGCGCTCGCCGTCGACCAGGCGATAAAATTCGCCGTCGAGATGTGGCTTCCCTTCCAGGAGGCGGTGCATGTGATGCCGATGCTGGCGCTCTACCGCACCTACAATTACGGCGTCGCCTTCTCCATGCTCTCGGGCATGGAGAGCTGGTTCATCATCACGCTGCGGCTCTTCGTCGTCGGTTTCGTCGCGTGGCTCTGGCGCCAGACGCCGAAGGCGCGCGGTTTCGCCCATGCCGGTTATGCCTTCATCATCGCCGGCGCCTTCGGCAACATCATCGACAAGGTCATCCTGGGTTACGTCATCGACTACGTGCTCTTCTACACGGAAACCTGGTCCTTCGCGGTGTTCAACCTCGCCGACACGTTCATCACCATCGGCGCCGGACTGGTCATCCTCGATGAACTCCTCCTGCTGCGCCGGCGCAATCGTTAAAATTCGAACGACTTGCTGAAGCCGATTTGAACGGTCCGCGTGTTATGCGGACGGTCATGAGCGAACCCGTCAAGCTACAAGACCGGCTCAAGGCCGAATTTGCCGAAGCGCCGCGCCGCGCCGCCCGCACCCGCGCGCAGGAAGAGGCGGCGGCCGATCCGCAGGCCGTCGAGGTGGAGGCGGCCGCGCCCGTGCCCGAACCGGAAGGCCATGCGATGGTCCGCAGCGTGATCGCCGGCACCGGCCTGCTGTTCGGCGCGCTCGTGCTGGCCACGGGTTTTGCCGCCGGGTTCTACATCGCCGCCGCCGCGCTCGGCCTTGCCGGCATGGCCGGCGGGATCTTCCTCCTGCGCACGCGCCGTCCGGCATCCGGTGTCGAGGCGGTGCACGACCGCTCCTGGGAGCGCAGCGAGACCTCGGAAATCCTCTCCGCCATCCATGACGTGCTCGGCGACATCGTCGTCATGCGCGCGCTCGACGGTCGCATCCTCAGCGCCAATGCCGTTCTCACCGACCTGACGGGCGCAACCGACGTCGTCGGCCGGACCTGCGAGGCGCTCGGCCTCACCTTCCGCTCGCAGGCGATCGCCCATCGCTACGACGTCGATGTCGAGGGCCCGGCGGGCAAGCGCATCTATTCCTGGCACGACGTCACCGTGCGCGATCCCGCCTCCGGCGATCTCGTCGTGCATTCCATCGCCCGCGACGTCACCGAGGAACGCCGCGCCGAGGGCGAGCGCGAGCGCGCCCGCCAGCGCGCCGAGGAGGCGAGCGCGGCGAAATCCCGCCTGCTCGCCACCGTCAGCCACGAGATCCGCACGCCGCTCTCGGGCATTCTCGGCATGTCGCATCTCATCGGCCAGACACGGCTGACCGCCGAGCAGAAGAACTACCTTGCCGGCATGCGCCAGTCCGGCCATGCGCTCGTCCAGCTCGTCGACGACCTCCTGGATTTCTCCACCATCGAGGCCGGCCGCTTCCAGCTCCGCCCCTCGGAGGAGCCGGTGCGCCCGATGCTGGAAAGCGTCGTGGAAATGCTCTCGCACCGCGCCCATGAAAAGGGCATCGAGATCGGCTCCTTCGTCTCGCCCGACGTGCCGGGCCTTCTCCTCTACGATGCGCCGCGCCTGCGCCAGGTGCTCTACAACGTGGTCGGCAATGCGGTGAAGTTCACCCATACGGGCGGGGTCCTTCTGGAAACCACGCTCGATCGCGGCGCCGTCGTCATCCGCGTCACCGACACCGGCCCCGGCATGAATGCCGAGGAGCAGGCCCGCATCTTCCAGGAGTTCGAGCAGACGGGAAGCGCCGCGCAGCGCAGCGGCGGCACCGGCCTCGGCCTTGCCATCTCCGCCCGCATCCTCAGCGAGGCCGGCGGTGCGCTGACGCTGGAAAGCACGCCCGGCAAGGGCAGCACCTTCACCATCCGCATGCCGGTCGATCGCCCGCATCGGGCGGCGGGCTCCGGCACGCGCAAGGGTGTCCTGAAGGGCAGCCTCGTCTTCCTGCTGGCGCCGGCCGGTCCGGCCTCGAAAGCGCTGGTGCGCACCATCGATGCGCTCGGCGGCACCTGCCACCTCGCGACCGGGCTCGACGAGGCGCTCGACCTTGCCCAGGGCCTTGCCGGCAGGAGGGCGGACCTGACCGACATCATCGTCGACAATCGCCTCGCCGGCGTCTTCCGCCGGGAGCTGGCCGATCTCGCCGTGTTCCGCGACAGCCGCGCGCGCCGCATCTATCTCGTCAATCCGGAAGAGCGCAGCGGCCGTGCGATCGGCAATGGCGAGGGCTACGATTCCTGGCTCATCCGGCCGCTGCGCGAGCGCTCGCTGGTCGAGGTGCTGCGCGGCCGCATGAAGGGCATCGAGGTGCGCGATGCGATCAACGACAACCGCCCGATCCTGAAGGACCTGCCGCCCGCCGCCGCCGAGCCGGCGGAGACGGCCGCGACGGGCGCACGCATCCTCCTTGCCGAGGACGATCCGGTCAATGCCATGCTGGTGCGTTCCGTGCTGGAGCGGGCCGGCCACACGGTGCGCCACGTGCCCGACTATCCGGCGCTCGTCTCCGCGCTCGCGGGCGCGACGGATGCCGGGCCCTTCGCCGCCGATCTCATCCTCACCGATCTCGGCATGCCGGGCGGCGAGGGCATGGAGATGATCGCCCGCATCGTGCGGCGCGACTATGGCAATGCCCGCCTGCCGGTCGTCGTGCTGACGGCGGACAGCCGCGCGGGGCTGCGCGAGGCGCTTCTGGCGACCGGCGCCGACGCCGTGCTGGCCAAGCCCGCCGATCCCGTTCAACTGATTGCGGAAATCGCCCGCCTTGCCCGGCGCGCGCCGGCCTGATCTTCTCCGGCCGGTGGCTTTTCGCTATCCAAGCCGGCCTTGCGTCATTATCCTGTTGCAGAATCGTGGTTAAAACCGCGAAGTTTCGTTTGACGGATACGCTGCCATGACGCTCGACCTCGCCCAGACCATCGCACCGGCGGAGATGCTCCAGAAGACGGCCCCGGCCGCGGGCCGTTCGGGGACGGACGTGCTCGGCCGCATCGGCAATCTCGAAACGCGCATCGCCCGCTCGGTGACGGAGATCGACGCGGCCCAGGCCGTGCGCTACCGCGTCTTCGCCGAGGAGATGCAGGCAAAGCTTTCGCCCGACGCCGTTCGCCGCAAGCGCGATATCGATGCCTGGGACATGGTCTGCGACCATCTCCTCGTGCTCGACACCTCGATCGAGGGCGATGCGGAAGAGCAGATCGTCGGCACCTATCGCCTGCTGCGCCAGGATGTGGCCGCGGTTTCCGGCGGCTTCTATTCCCAGTCGGAATTCGACGTGGACGCGCTGATCGCGCGTCATCCGGAAAAGCGCTTCATGGAGCTCGGCCGCTCCTGCGTCCTGCCGGCCTATCGCACCAAGCGCACGGTGGAACTGCTCTGGCAGGGCAACTGGGCCTATTCGCTCAAGCACGGCATAGACGTGATGTTCGGCTGCGCCTCCTTCCACGGCATCGTGCCGGAGGAGCATGCGCTGGCGCTCTCCTTCCTGCACCACAACGTGCTGGCGAAGGACGAGTGGAACGTTTCGGCCCGGCCGGAACTCTTCCGCACCATGGACCTGATGCCCTCCGAAGGCATCGACACGCGCAAGGCGCTTTCGGCCCTGCCGCCGCTCATCAAGGGCTATCTGCGCCTCGGCGCGACGGTCGGCAACGGCGCCGTCGTCGATCACGGCTTCAACACGACGGATGTCCTGATCGTGCTGCCGATCGGCAAGATCTCCGGCCGCTATCTCAACTATTACGGTGCGGATGCCGGGCGTTTCGCCAGTTGATGCGAAGAGGCAGTAGCCAGTAGGCGATAGGCAGTAGGGATTGAAGGCCCGCCGCCCGTCGCTATTTTCTACTGCCTACTGCCTACTGCCTACTGCCTACTGCCTACTGCCTACTGCCTAGACACCCGAATTATACGCCGCCAGCGTCGCCATGTTGACGATGTCGCTGTCCTTCGCGCCCATCGAGACGATCTGCACCGACTTGTCGAGGCCGACGAGCAGCGGGCCGATCACCGTCGAGCCGCCGAGCTCCTGCAGCATCTTCGTCGAGATCGACGCCGAATGGAACGCCGGCATGACGAGCACGTTGCCGGGGGCCGAGAGGCGGCAGAACGGATATTGCTCCATGATGCGCGGATTGAGCGCCACGTCGGCCGCCATCTCGCCGTCATATTCGAAATCGACGCGGCGGCGGTCGAGGATCTTCACGGCTTCGCGCACCCGCTCCGAACGCTCGCCCGAGGGATGGCCGAAGGTGGAATAGGCGAGCATGGCGACGCGCGGCTCGTAGCCCAGGCGGCGGGCGAGGCCAGCCGCTTCCTCCGCGATGTCGGCCAGTTCCTCCGAGGAGGGCATGTCGTGCACGGCGGTGTCGGCGACGAGCACGGCCCGGCCGCGGCAGAGCGCCAGCGACGCGCCGATGACCCGGTGGCCGGGCTTGGCGTCGATGCAGCGGCGCACGTCTTCCAGCGCGGTGGAATAGTTGCGGGTGAGGCCCGTCACCATGCCGTCCGCATCGCCGAGCGCCACCATGCAGGCGGCGAAATGGTTGCGGTCGTTGTGGATCAGGCGCTGGGCGTCGCGGTAGAGGAAGCCCTTGCGCTGCAGGCGGGCATAGAGATAGTCGATATAGACGTTGTTGCGCTTGGAGATGCGGGCATTGACCAGTTCGATGCCGGGCCGGTCGAGGTCGATGCCGGCGCGCTCCGCCGTCTCGCGGATATGCTCCTCGCGGCCGAGCAGGATGGCGGTGCCGAGCTGCTGGTTGGCATAGGACACGGCGGCGCGCATCATCTGCTCTTCCTCGCCCTCAGCGAAGACGACGCGCTTCGGCTGGCGCCGCACGCGGGCATAGATCTGCTGGAGCGTCGAGGCGATCGGATCGCGCCTTGCCCTGAGATCACGGGCATAGGCGTCGAGGTCGGGAATGTTCTTGCGCGCGACGCCGGTCTCCATCGCGGCCTTGGCGACGGCGACGGGGATGGCCGAGATGAGACGCGGGTCGAAGGGCACGGGGATGATGTACTGCGCGCCGAAGCGCGGGCGCACGCCCTGGTAGGCGGCGGCGACGTCATCCGGCACGTCTTCCTTGGCAAGATGGGCGAGCGCCTCGGCCGCCGCGATCTTCATCGCATCGTTGATGGTGGAGGCGCGCACGTCGAGCGCGCCGCGGAAGATGTAGGGGAAGCCGAGAACGTTGTTGACCTGGTTCGGATAGTCCGAGCGGCCGGTGGCGACGATGGCGTCGTCCCGGATGCGGGCGACCTCTTCCGGCGTGATTTCCGGGTCGGGATTGGCCATGGCGAAGATGATCGGCCGCGGCGCCATGGAACGGATCATCTCCTCCGAAAGCGCGCCCTTGGCCGAAAGGCCGAAGACGACGTCGGCGCCGTCCATGGCCTCGGCGAGCGTGCGGCGGTCGGTCTTCACCGCATGGGCGGATTTCCACTGGTTCATGCCGTCTTCGCGGCCCTGGTAGATGACGCCCTTGGTGTCGCAGAGGATGACGTTTTCCGGCGCAAAGCCCATCGACTTGATGAGCTCGATGCAGGCGATGGCGGCGGCGCCCGCGCCGTTGCAGACGAGCTTGGTCGTCTTGAAGTCGCGGCCGGTCAGCGCCAGCGCATTGATGAGGCCGGCGGCGGCGATGATGGCGGTGCCGTGCTGGTCGTCGTGGAAGACCGGGATGTCCATCAGCTCGCGCAGGCGCTGCTCGATGATGAAGCAGTCGGGCGCCTTGATGTCTTCCAGGTTGATGCCGCCGAAGGAGGGACCGAGGTAGCGCACGCAATTGATGAATTCGTCGACATTTTCGGTGTCGACCTCGAGGTCGATCGAATCGACGTCGGCAAAGCGCTTGAAGAGCACCGACTTGCCTTCCATCACGGGCTTGGAGGCGAGCGCGCCGAGATTGCCGAGGCCGAGGATGGCCGTGCCGTTCGAGATGACGGCGACCATGTTGCCGCGCGTCGTGTAGTCATAGGCGGTGGCCGGATCCGCGGCAATGGCCTTCACCGGCACCGCGACGCCCGGCGAATAGGCGAGCGAAAGGTCGCGCTGCGTCGCCATCGGCTTGGTCGGCGTGATCTCCAGCTTTCCGGGGCGTCCGGACGCGTGGAAATCCAGCGCTTCCGTGTCGGTGACGGTTGCCCTCTGGCGATCGGATTTGTCGGTTCCCGGCATGCTTCCCCCTTCACACTCCTGTGGGCGATAGGCCCATAACTCCTCGCAGGTGTTGTTTTCTATAGCGCCCCGTGGCTAGGGTGACACCTCTTTTTTAGGAAGAACTGACTCTCCGTGAACGATCAGATCGTGCGTCCGAACGATATCCTGTCGACGGCAGACCTTGCCAGTGACGAAAGCCGCGCATCGGCAACGCCGATGATGGAGCAGTATATCGAGATCAAGGCGGCCAATCCGGACAGCATGCTGTTCTACCGCATGGGCGATTTCTACGAGCTGTTCTTCCAGGACGCCGTGGACGCGGCCCGCGCGCTCGGCATCACGCTGACGAAGCGCGGCCAGCATATGGGGCTCGACATCCCCATGTGTGGCGTGCCGGTCCATGCCGCCGACGACTATCTGCAGAGGCTGATCGCGCTCGGCTTCCGCGTCGCGGTCTGCGAGCAGGTCGAGGATCCGGCGGAGGCGAAGAAGCGCGGGTCGAAATCCGTCGTGCGGCGCGATGTCGTGCGCCTCGTCACGCCGGGCACGCTGACCGAGGAGAAGCTGCTCTCGCCCTCCGACGCCAACTACCTGATGGCCGTCGCGCGCATCCGCGGCGGGGCGGAACCATCGATGGCGCTCGCCTGGATCGACATCTCGACCGGCATCTTCCGCCTGTCGGAAACCAGCCAGGGCCAGCTTCTCGCCGATATCCTGCGCATCGAGCCGCGCGAACTGATCGTGCCGGACATGGTGTTCCACGATCCGGAGTTCCGCCCGGTGCTCGACGTGCTCGGCCGCGTGGCCGTGCCGCAGCCGGCCGTGCTCTTCGACAGCGCGACGGCGGAAGGCCGCATCGCCCGCTATTTCGGCGTCTCGACGCTGGATGGCTTCGGCACCTTCTCCCGCGCCGAGCTTGCCGCCGCCTCGGCGGCCGTCGCCTATGTGGAGAAGACGCAGATCGCCGAGCGCCCGCCGCTCGGACGGCCGGAGCGGGAAAGCTCCGCCTCCACGCTCTTCATCGATCCGGCGACGCGCGCCAATCTCGAACTGGTGCGCACGCTGTCCGGCGAGCGCTCCGGCACGCTCCTGAAGGCGATCGACCGCACGGCGACGAGCGGCGGGGCGCGCCTTCTCGCCGAGCGGCTGATGTCGCCGCTGACCGATCCGGACACGATCAATGCGCGGCTCGATTCGATCGCCGCCCTCGGCGACCGGCCGTCCTTCTGCGAGGACCTGCGCGCGGTGCTGAAGCGGCTGCCCGACATGCCGCGCGCCCTGTCGCGCATCGCGCTCGGCCGGGGCGGGCCGCGTGATCTCGGCGCGATCCTGCAGGGCCTTTCGATTTCCGGCGACGTCGCCCGGCTGATGGCCGCCGAGGGGCTGGAGGGCGAGCTTGCCGAGGCCGCGCGGGCCATCGGCGCACTGCCGCTCGACCTTTCGCATCGCCTTGCCGTCATGCTCGCCGACGAGCTGCCGCTCTTGAAGCGCGACGGCGGCTTCATCCGCGAGGGCGCGGATGGCGAACTCGACGAGATGCGGGCGCTGCGCGACCAGTCGCGCCGCGTCATTGCCGGGTTGCAACTGCAATATGCCGAGGAAACGGGGGTCAAGTCGCTGAAGATCAAGCACAACAACGTGCTCGGCTACTTCATCGAGGTCTCCGCCGGCAATGCCTCGGCGCTGACGGAGGGCGACGAGGCCAAGGCCCGCTTCATCCACCGCCAGACCATGGCCGGCGCCATGCGCTTCACCACGACGGTGCTTTCCGAGCTGGAAACCAAGATCGCCAATGCCGCCGACCGGGCGCTCGCCATCGAGCTTGCCGCCTTCAACGGCCTGGTCGAGGCCGTCGTCGCCGAGGCCGAGGCCATCAAGGCGGCGGCGCGGGCGCTTGCCGTCGTCGATGTCTCCGCCGGGCTTGCGGCGCTTGCCGAGGAGCAGGCCTATTGCCGGCCCGTCGTCGACCGCTCCACCATGTTCGCCATTGTCGGCGGGCGGCACCCGGTCGTCGAGCAGGCATTGCGCCGCCAGCAGGCCGCCGCCTTCGTCGCCAATTCCTGCGACCTCTCGCCGAAGGACGGCAAGGGCCACGGCGCGATCTGGCTGCTCACCGGCCCGAACATGGGCGGTAAGTCGACCTTCCTGCGCCAGAACGCGCTCATCGCCATCCTCGCCCAGATGGGATCCTACGTGCCGGCCGAAAGCGCCCATATCGGCATCGTCGACCGGCTCTTCTCGCGCGTCGGCGCGTCGGACGACCTTGCCCGCGGCCGCTCCACCTTCATGGTGGAAATGGTCGAGACGGCGGCGATCCTCAACCAGGCGACCGACCGGTCCCTCGTCATCCTCGACGAGATCGGCCGCGGCACGGCGACCTTCGACGGTCTCTCGATCGCCTGGGCCGCCGTCGAGCACCTGCACGAGGCCAACCGCTGCCGCGGTCTCTTCGCCACGCATTTCCACGAGCTGACCGTGCTGTCGGAAAAGCTCGACCGTCTTTCCAACGCCACAATGCGCGTCAAGGAATGGGACGGCGACGTGATCTTCCTGCACGAGGTCGGCCCGGGCGCGGCGGACCGTTCCTACGGCATCCAGGTGGCGCGCCTTGCTGGCCTGCCGCCGTCGGTCGTCTCGCGCGCCAAGGATGTGCTGGCGAAGCTCGAGGATGCGGACCGCAAGAATCCGGCAAGCCAGCTCATCGATGATCTGCCGCTGTTCCAGGTCGCGGTACGCCGCGAGGAGATCCAGCGCGGATCCGCCCCGTCAAAGGTGGAGACGCTGGTGAAGGCGCTCAACCCGGACGACATGACGCCGCGCGAGGCGCTCGATGCCCTCTATGCGCTGAAGAAAGAACTTGGCAATCGCTAGCGCCTGGGATCATTGTCCTCGCCTGCGGAAAGGGTCTATAGGGCATGCGAACCGAACGGGCGATCGACGAGAAGCGGGACGCAAGCCGGCATCCGATGGAAAAGAGACTTCTGGCGCCGGCCGATTCCGGCCTGATCGACGTGCCCGCGCTGCGCGCCAGATGCGAATTCATCGCCAGCACCAATGCCGACTACCGCGACCGCATGCGCCGCGAGCTGCTGGCCGAGTTCAAGAAGGTGAACGCCGCGGGCCGCGAACGGGCACGCGAACTGCTCTTTATCGATGGCAGCGGCCTGCAATGCGCCGCGCGCATTTCCTGGCTGCAGGACCAGTTGATCGCCGTCCTGCACGACTTTGCGCTCAACCATGTCTTCAGCGCCGGCCAGGCGCCGCCCGCCGCCCGCATCACGGTGACGGCGGTCGGCGGCTATGGCCGCGGCACGCTGGCGCCGGGCTCGGATATCGACCTGCTCTTCCTCCTGCCGGTAAAACCCGCCGCCTGGAGCGAACCGGCCATCGAGTTCATGCTCTACATCCTGTGGGATCTCGGCTTCAAGGTCGGCCATGCGACGCGGAACCTGGAGGAATGCATCCAGCTTTCCAAGGGCGACATGACGATCCGCACCGCGATCCTGGAGGCGCGCTACATCTGCGGCTCGGTGGCGCTGTTCGAGGACCTCGCCCTCCGCTTCGACCGCGAGATCATCCGCGGCACCGGCCCGGAATTCATCGCGGCGAAGCTTGCCGAGCGTGACGAGCGCCACCGCAAGGCCGGCGACACGCGCTACCTCGTCGAACCGAACGTCAAGGAGGGCAAGGGCGGGCTTCGCGACCTGCACACGCTGTTCTGGATCGCCAAGTATTTCTACCACATCCGCGACCCCGCCGACCTGGTGAAGCTCGGCGTCCTGTCGCGCCAGGAATACAAGCTCTTCCAGAAGGCGGACGATTTCCTCTGGGCCGTGCGCTGCCACATGCATTTCCTGACGGGCAAGGCGGAGGAGCGGCTCTCCTTCGACATCCAGCGCGAGATCGCCGAATGCCTCGGCTATCAGCCGCATCCCGGCCTTTCGGCGGTCGAGCGCTTCATGAAGCACTATTTCCTCGTCGCCAAGGACGTCGGGGATCTCACCCGCATCTTCTGCGCCACGCTGGAGGACCAGCAGGCCAAGGAAGCGCCCGGCATCAGCGCCGTCATCAGCCGCTTCACCCGCCGCACGCGCAAGATCGCCGGCACGCTCGATTTCCTGGAAGACCGCGGCCGCATCACCATCGCCGACCCTGATGTCTTCAAGCGTGATCCCGTCAACCTGATCCGGCTCTTCCACATCGCCGATATCAACGGGCTGGAGTTCCATCCCGACGCGCTGAAGCAGGTCACCCGCTCGCTGAAGCTCGTCAATGCGGCGCTGCGCGAGAACGAGGAGGCGAACCGCCTCTTCCTGTCGATCCTCACCTCGCCGCGCGATCCCGCGCTCATCCTGCGCCGCATGAACGAGGCGGGCGTGCTCGGCCGCTTCATTCCGGATTTCGGCAAGATCGTCGCGATGATGCAGTTCAACATGTATCATCACTACACGGTCGACGAGCACCTGATCCGCGCCGTCGGCGTGCTGGCGGATATCGACCAGGGGCGCGAGAAGGATGCCCATCCGCTGAGCTACCAGCTCATGCCCGGTATCGAGGACCGCATATCGCTCTATGTCGCCGTGCTGCTGCACGACATCGCCAAGGGCCGGCCGGAGGACCATTCGGAGGCGGGCGCCAGGGTCGCGCGCAAACTCTGCCCGCGCTTCGGGCTCTCGCCGAAGCAGACCGAGCTTGTCGTCTGGCTGATCGAGGAGCACCTGACCATGTCGATGGTCGCGCAGACCCGCGACCTCAACGACCGCAAGACCATCGTCGATTTCGCCGAGAAGGTGCAGTCGCTGGAGCGGCTGAAGATGCTGCTCGTGCTGACGGTCTGCGATATCCGCGCCGTCGGCCCGGGCGTGTGGAACGGCTGGAAGGGCCAGCTCCTGCGCACGCTCTACTACGAGACCGAACTCCTGATCTCCGGCGGCTTTTCCGAACTGTCGCGCAAGGAGCGCGCCCAGGCCGCGCGGGACATCCTCTCCGGCGCGCTTCCGACCGAATGGAGCCAGAAGGACCGCAGGACCTATACGCGGCTCCACTATGATCCCTACCTGCTGACGGTCTCGCTGGAAGACCAGGTGCGCCACGCGGCCTTCATCCGCGAGGCGGACAAGGCGGGCCAGCCGCTGGCGACGATGGTGCGCACGCATTCCTTCCACGCCATCACCGAGATCACCGTACTTTCGCCCGACCATCCGCGCCTCCTGACGGTGATCGCCGGGGCCTGCGCGGCGGCGGGCGCCAACATCGTCGATGCGCAGATCTTCACCACCTCCGACGGCCGGGCGCTGGATACGATCCTCGTCAACCGCGAGTTCCCGAACGATGCGGACGAGACGCGCCGGGCCGGCACGATCGGCCGCATGATCGAGGACGTGCTCTCCGGCCGCAAGCGCCTGCCCGAAGTGATCGCCACCCGCACGAAGAGCCGCAAGCGCAACCGCACCTTCACCGTCTCGCCCGCCGTGACGATCTCCAACACGCTGTCGAACAAGTTCACGGTGATCGAGATCGAGTGCCTCGACCGCCCCGGCCTCCTGTCCGAGGTGACGGCGGTGCTGTCGGACCTCTCGCTCGACATCGCCTCGGCCCATATCACCACCTTCGGCGAGAAGGTCATCGACACCTTCTACGTCACCGACCTCGTCGGCCAGAAGGTCACCAACGACAACCGGCAGGCCAACATCGCCGCGCGGCTGAAGGCCGTCATGGCGGACGAGGCGGACGAGCTGCGCGACCGAATGCCGCCCGGCATGATCGCGCCCGTTGCCGCCGCGCCGAAGAGGATCAGGACGGAACAATGAGTCTGGTGAAGAAATTCGCGACCGTGGGCGGCGCGACGCTGGGCAGCCGCGTGCTCGGCTTCGCGCGCGAAACGCTGATGGCGGCAGCCCTCGGCACCGGGCCGATGGCCGATGCCTTCTACGCCGCCTTCCGCTTTCCCAACCTCTTCCGCCGCCTCTTCGCCGAGGGCGCCTTCAACGCCGCCTTCGTGCCGCTCTTCGCCAAGGAGATCGAGGCCGGCGGCATCGACGGGGCGAAGCGCTTTTCCGAGGAGGTCTTCGGCGTCCTCTTCTCCGTGCTCCTGTTGCTGACCATCGCGATGGAGCTCCTGATGCCGCTCATCGTGGCCTGGATCATCGCGCCGGGCTTCGTGGGGGACGCGGAGAAGTTCGACGTGACGGTGAAGCTCGCCGTCGTCATGTTCCCCTATCTCATGTGCATGTCGCTGACGGCGATGCTGTCGGGCATGCTGAATTCGCTGCATCACTATTTCGCCGCCGCCGTCGCGCCCGTCTTCCTCAACGTGGTGCTGATCGGCGCGCTCGGCTACGGGCTCTGGCAGGGTGCCTCGCCGCTGGAAACGGCCTGGTATCTCTCCTGGGGCGTGCTCGCCGCCGGCCTCCTGCAGATGGCCGTGCTCTATGCGGGCGTGCGCCATGCCGGCATGAAGATCGGCTTTCGCCGGCCGCGCATGACGCCGAACGTCAAGCGCCTGCTCTGGCTCGCGCTGCCGGCGGCCGTCACGGGCGGCATCACCCAGATCAACCAGCTCATCGGCCAGATGATCGCCTCCACCAAGGACGGCGCCATCGCCGCCCTGCAATATGCCGACCGCGTCTACCAGCTCCCCCTCGGCGTCGTCGGCATCGCCGTCGGCGTCGTGCTGCTGCCGGAGCTCGCCCGCGCGCTGAAGGGCGGGCAGGAGCGGGAGGCGGGCAACCTGCAGAACCGCTCGCTGGAATTCGTGCTCTTCCTGACCCTGCCCGCCGCCGGCGCGCTCTGGGTCATCTCCGACGAGATCGTGCGCGTGCTCTACGAGCGCGGCGCCTTCAACCCGGACACCACGTCCATCGTGGCGGGCACGCTCGCCATCTACGGGCTCGGCCTGCCCGGCTTCGTGATGATCAAGGCGCTGAACCCCGGCTTCTTCGCCCGCGAGGATACCAAGACGCCGATGCGCATCACGCTGCTGTCGGTCGTCGTCAACTGCATCCTCGCCGTCTCGCTTTTCCCGCTGTTCCACGAGCGCGGCATCGCCACGGCCGAAGCCGTTTCCGGCTGGCTGACGGCGATGCTTCTCTTCGTGACGCTGGTGCGCCGCGGCCACTGGCCGCTGGAAAAGGCGCTGCTCTGGCGCGTCGCCCGCCTGCTGGCCGCGACCGTGGTCATGGCGGTGGCGCTCGACTACGCCTCCGCCTACCTCGCCGATCGTCTCGCATCCGCCGCGCCGCTCTACGAGCAACTCATGGCGCTCGGCCTGCTGATCGCCCTTGCCATGGTCGTCTACTTCTCCGTCGCCTTCCTCATCGGCGGTGCCGACCTCGGCATGATCCGGCGCAATCTCAAGCGCAAGGCCAAGGCCGCGCCGAGCGAGGAAACCGCGGAGTAGACCGCCTCAGCGCGCCGCGAGCCGGGCCCGCCCGGTCAGGCGCGCCAGCCCGCCGCAATGGCGCCAGCTCCGTTTCGGCCCGACATCGACATGCACGATGCCGTTGCAGTAGGTGCCGACGCCGCCGATGGCCGGGGCGGACCTTGCCGCGGCGACAATCCGCTTCACTGACACGCCCGGCACGCGGATGTCTGCGGCAAGGCATTTGCGATGCAGCGATCCCTTGCGTCCGGCGGAACGGTGACCGGATGTGACCAGCGGCCTTCGCCCGACCTGCCGGGCGATATGGAACAGGATTGCCCGCAGCTTGCCGGGGAAACATCGGTGCCGCACGCGCGGCGTCTGCACGGTGTAGATCTTCGCCGCACCCCTCTCGGCTCTTGCGGCATGCTTGTGCTTTCCGTTTGCCATGGCTTCGCTCGCGAGGAACGACGTCAATGCCATCATGCAGGCAAGCAGGGTTGAACAGCTCTTTCGCATGGCACACGCCCTCCGGTTTGCGCCTTTGCGTCGAAACGCGACCTGTCGAAATCCGACGGCCCTTGCCCCCGCCGGGAGAGAAAGCCCGGAAAGTGTCATTTATGAGAAGCGTCTGATGGGAGCGGCAACCGGGCTGCGGGAGCGGTCTTGATCGGCGCCGCTCCGCCGTGCATAAGCGGCGCGTATTTTTACGCAGTTCCAGCCGGAAAACCGCTTCACACTTTTCCTGGAACTGCTTCACCAACGCAACCAGGCCCTCCACCCGCCTGAAGGATATCGCCATGAGCGCATTCAAGCCCCTCGTCTTCTCCGGCGTGCAGCCGACCGGCAACCTCCATCTCGGCAACTATCTCGGCGCGATCCGCAAGTTCGTCGCCCTGCAGGCCGACAACGACTGCATCTATTGCGTCGTCGACCTGCACGCGATCACCGCGCAGCTCGTGCACGAGGACATGCGCGGCCAGATCCGCTCGATCGCCGCGGCCTTCATCGCCGCCGGCATCGACCCGAAGAAGCACATCGTCTTCAACCAGTCGGCCGTGCCGCAGCATGCCGAGCTCGCCTGGATCTTCAACTGCGTGGCGCGCATCGGCTGGATGGAGCGCATGACCCAGTTCAAGGACAAGACCGGCGGCAAGAATGCCGAGCAGGTCTCGCTGGGGCTGCTCGCCTATCCGAGCCTGATGGCCGCCGACATCCTCGTCTACCGCGCCACCCATGTGCCGGTCGGCGACGACCAGAAGCAGCACCTGGAGCTGACCCGCGACATCGCGCAGAAGTTCAACATCGATTTCGGCAGCCACATCCGCAAGGCCGGCACCGGCGTCGACATCGTCGTCGGCGAGGAGCCGGTGCATGCCTATTTCCCGATGGTCGAGCCGCTGATCGGCGGCCCGGCGCCGCGCGTCATGAGCCTGCGCGACGGCACCAAGAAGATGTCGAAGTCGGATGCCTCCGACCTCTCGCGCATCAACCTCACGGACGATGCCGACACGATCTCCAAGAAGATCCGCAAGGCCAAGACCGATCCGGATGCCTTGCCGAGCGAAGTGGAGGGCCTGAAGGGCCGTCCGGAGGCGGAGAACCTCGTCGGCATCTATGCCGCGCTCTCCGACAGGTCCAAGGCGGAGATCCTCGCCGAGTTCGGCGGCCAGCAGTTCTCCGTCTTCAAGCCGGCGCTCGTCGACCTCGCCGTCAACGTCCTCTCGCCCATCACCGACGAGATGCGCCGCCTGATGGACGACACGACCCATATCGACGCCATCCTGCGCGATGGCGGCGAAAGGGCGCGGGCAAGGGCCGAAAAAACCATGAAGGAAGTTCGCGACATCATCGGTTTTGTGCAGTAAGGTCGCCTCGAAACGCCCCGGAATTGCGCAGCACTTGAGGAAATGAGGCCGTATGGTTTCTCGACGACTTTCCCGCCTTGAAGGCCACCGCCGGAAATTCCTGGCGGTCATCGACGACACGCCGGAATGCCAGCGCGCCGTCCACTATGCGGGAATGCGGGCGAAGAACTCCAATGGCGGCGTCGTCCTGCTCTATGTGATCGCCAACGGCGATTTCCAGCAATGGCTGGGCGTCGAGGAGATCATGCGGGCCGAGGCGCGCGAGGAAGCGGAAGCCGTGCTGGCCAAGGCGGCGCAGGCCTTGCGCGAATCGGTCGGCATCGAGCCGGAAACGGTGATCCGCGAAGGCGTCGCCAGCGAAGAGATCAACGGGCTGATCGAGGAGGACCGGGACGTCGCGATCCTCGTGCTCGCCGCCGGCTCCGCCAAGGAGGGGCCGGGGCCGCTCGTCTCCTCGCTCGCCAGCCGGGCCCAGGCCTTCCCGATCCCGGTGACGGTCATTCCGGATTCGCTGTCCGACGAGGAGCTGGACGCGCTGAGCTGATCTCCAGTCTTGAAGAGCGGCGCGGAAACGCCTATCTTCTTTTGAATTATTCTAAATATTCTGGCCGATCGGCGAACGCCCGGCCGCACGGAGAGAAAGATGTTCATCCAGACCGAAGCGACGCCGAATCCGGCGACCTTGAAATTCCTGCCGGGCAAGGTGGTGCTGGAAACGGGCACCGCCGAATTCCGTGACGAGACGGAAGCGCGTGCGGCTTCGCCGCTGGCGGCTCGCCTGTTCGCCGTCCCCGGCGTCACGGGCGTGTTCCTCGGCTATGATTTCATCACCGTCACTAAGGACGACGCCGACTGGCAGCACATGAAGCCGGCGATCCTCGGCAACATCATGGAACACTTCATGTCCGGCCAGCCGGTCATGGCGAGCGGCGCGCTCGGCGGCAACGAGACCGACGAGGGCGAATTCTTCGACGAGGGCGACGAGACGATCGTCGCCACCATCAAGGAACTGCTCGACAGCCGCGTGCGCCCGGCCGTGGCGCAGGACGGCGGCGACATCACCTTCAAGGGTTTTCGCGACGGCGTCGTCTATCTCAACATGAAGGGCGCCTGCTCGGGGTGCCCGTCCTCGACGGCGACGCTGAAGCACGGCGTGCAGAACCTTCTTCGCCATTTCGTACCGGAAGTGCAGGAAGTTGAAGCCGTCATGTAAGGCCTGCCCCGCAATGCCCCGGTGCCCGCGATGATCGTGCTTGCGATCGATACGGCGGGCACGGGTTGCCATGCGGCGCTCTATGCCCCCGATGAGGACAGGATCCTCGGCGCCGCCGGCGCCGATATCGGCCGCGGCCATGCCGAGCGGCTGATGGAATTCGTCGACGCGGCGTTCGATGCCGCCGGCCTCACCCTCAAGGACATCGGCCGGATCGCGGTCACCATCGGCCCCGGCTCCTTCACCGGCATCCGTGTCGGCGTGGCGGCGGCGCGCGGCCTCGCGCTGGCGCTCGGCGTTCCCGCCGTCGGCGTCTCCACCCTGTCGGCGCTTGCCGCCGATCATCGGGCCGGCCTGCCGTTGCTGGTCGCGATGGATGCCAGGCGGGACGAGGTCTACTGGCAGCGCTTCGCCGCCGATGGCAGCGCACTGTCGTCGCCCGCGATCGCCTCCCTGGAGGCCGCGCAAGCGCTCGCGGCCGGCCATGACGGCGCGATCGCCGGCTCGGCGGCAGCGCTCCTGCGCGACGGCGCGCCGCAGGGCAGCGACAGCGTTTCCATCGCCACCGTCGCGCGCCTCGGTGCGCGCCTCGATCCGGCGGACCATCCGCCGAAGCCGCTCTATCTGCGCGGTCCCGATGCCAAGCCGCAGGCGGGTTTCGCGATCAAGAGAGCGTGAACCGCATGTCCCTGTCCGATTATTTCACCCGCAAGCCGAGCTTCGGCATCTTTCCGCTGGAAACCGCCGATGCCGGCATTGCCGCGGCCCTGCACCGCGCGCGCTTTCCCCAGCCGTGGAACGACGGCGAGTTCCATTCGCTGCTGCTGCAGGAGCCGGTCTTCGGTTTCCTGGCGCTGAAGGAAGGCGCGCTCGGCCGCACGGCCGGCGGCTTCGTTCTCGCCCGCGCCACGGCCGGTGAGGCGGAGATCCTGACGATCGGCGTCGACGAGCGGTTTTCCCGCGCGGGCCTCGGCTGGCGGCTGATGCAGGCGGCGCTGCGCGAGGCGAAGATGCGCGGCGCCGAAGACATTTTCCTGGAGGTCGACGAGGGCAATGTCGCGGCCCGCGGGCTCTATGCCAAGCTCGGCTTTGTGAAGGTCGGCGAGCGCAAGGCCTATTATGTCGCCGCCGACGGCCACCGGTCCACGGCGCTTGTCTTGCGGCGCGATCTTCGCTAGTCCCCTATCGGGGGCCGAACGAAAGAGGGCTGGATCGCATGACGGATGTCGAGAAATCGCTGGAAGAGCTTTGTGTCGAGCGCGGCATGCGCATGACCGAGCAACGCCGCGTGATCGCGCGCGTGCTGGAAGCCTCGGACGACCATCCGGACGTGGAAGAGCTCTACCGCCGCTCGTCGGCCGTCGATTCGCGCATTTCCATCTCCACCGTTTACCGCACGGTCAAGCTCTTCGAGGATGCCGGCATCATCGAGCGGCACGATTTCCGCGACGGCCGTTCGCGCTACGAGACGGTGCCGGACGAGCACCACGACCACCTGATCGACCTGAAGAGCGGCGAGGTCATCGAGTTCCATTCGCCGGAGATCGAGGCGCTGCAGGAGCGCATCGCGCGCGAGCACGGTTTCAAGCTCGTCGATCACCGCCTCGAACTCTACGGCATTCCGCTCAAGGAGGGCGAGTGAGGCGGATCCCGTTTCCCCTGACCGCCTGCCGGTGATCCCTTGATCGTCTGGCTGCGCCTTGCCGTCGCTTTCCTCGTCCTTGCCGCGGTGACGCTCGTCCTGCTGCCCGTCCAGCTCGTCGGCCTGCGCTTCAACCTGAAAATCCGCCGCCGCGTGCCGCGGCTCTGGCACCGTGCCGCCTGCTGGGTGCTCGGCCTCAGGGTGCGGGTGCATGGCACGCTGGAGGCGAAACGGCCGTTGCTGCTTGCCTCCAACCATGTCTCCTGGAAGGACATCCTGGTGCTCGGCTCGGTGGCCGATGTCGTCTATATCGCGAAATCCGAGGTGCGCGGCTGGCCGGTCTTCGGCATTCTTGCCCGTCTGCAGGCGACGATCTTCGTCGAGCGCGAGCAGCGCCGGAAGACCGGCGATCAGGTGGACGAGATCGCGCGGCGCATGACGGACGGCGAGATCGTCGTCCTGTTCCCGGAGGGCACGACCTCGGACGGCAACCGCCTGCTGGAGATCAAGACCTCGCTCTTCGGCGCTGCCGCGTCCGCGGTGCCGCATGCGCCTGGCGGCGTCGTGTTCATCCAGCCGGTCTCGATCGCCTATACCGGCGTGCACGGCATGGCCATGGGCCGTTTCCACCGGCCGCTCGCCGCCTGGCCGGGCGATATCGAACTCCTGCCGCATCTCCTCGGCGTCGCGCGCGAGGGGGCGGTGGACGTGGATGTCGATTTCGGCGAGCGGGTGGACTATTCCCGCAGCAACAACCGCAAGGAGGTGAGCCGCACGGTCGAGGAGCGTATTCGCGCCATGCTGGGCGCGCGCCTGCGCGGCCGATAGGCCGGGGACCGCGACAGGGCTTCATTTTCCGGGGCTTTTCCACTATGGAAGCGGCCATGAGCGAACAATCCGTCCTTCCGCCCGAAGCCAGCGCCACGCCGAACGGCCGCCCGAACACCCGCAAGGTCTTCGTGAAGACCTACGGCTGTCAGATGAACGTCTATGACAGCGACCGCATGACGGATGCGCTGTCGAAGGACGGCTACCAGGCGACGGACGTGCTGGAAGAGGCCGACCTCGTCCTCCTCAACACCTGTCACATCCGCGAGAAGGCGGCGGAAAAGGTCTATTCCGAGCTCGGGCGCCTGCGCGAGATGAAGAAGGCGCGCGCCAAGGACGGCCGCGAGATGGTGATCGGCGTCACCGGCTGCGTCGCCCAGGCCGAGGGCAGGGAAATCCTGCGCCGTGCGCCGGCGGTCGACCTGGTGGTCGGCCCGCAGACCTATCACCGCCTTCCGGACGCGCTGCGCCGCGCCAAGGGCGGCGAGCGCGTCGTCGAGACGGACTATGCGATCGAGGACAAGTTCGAGCATCTTCCCGCGCCGGAAAAGGCGAAGACCCGCGCCCGCGGCGTCACCGCCTTCCTGACGGTGCAGGAGGGCTGCGACAAGTTCTGCACCTTCTGCGTGGTGCCTTACACACGCGGCTCGGAAGTCTCCCGCCCGGTCTCGCAGATCGTCGCGGAGGCCGAGCGCCTCGTCGAAGGCGGGGTGCGCGAGATCACGCTGCTCGGCCAGAACGTCAATGCCTGGCACGGCCTCGGTCCGGATGGCGGCGAATGGGGCCTCGGCGACCTCCTCTACCGCCTCGCCAAGATCAAGGGCCTCGCGCGCCTGCGCTATACGACCAGCCACCCGCGCGACATGGACGACCGCCTGATCCAAGCCCATCGCGACCTGCCGGCGCTGATGCCCTACCTGCACCTGCCGGTCCAGTCGGGCTCCGACCGCATCCTGAAGGCGATGAACCGGCGCCATACGGCGGCCGAATATATCGCCCTTATCGAGCGCATCCGCGCGGTCCAGCCGGAGCTGGCGATCTCGGGCGATTTCATCGTCGGCTTCCCCGGCGAGACCGACCGGGACTTCGAGGACACGATGCGCCTCATCGAGGCGGTCGGTTATGCACAGGCATTTTCCTTCAAATATTCCATCCGCCCCGGCACGCCCGGCGCGGAGATGGACGGCCACGTCGCGGAGGACGTGAAGTCGGAACGCCTTGAAAGATTGCAGGCTTTGCTGTTTCGACAGCAGCGCGAATTCGCCCGCGGCTGCGTCGGCAAGGAGATCGACCTGCTCCTGGAGAAGCCCGGCCGCATGCCCGGCCAGCTCGTCGGCCGCTCGCCCTGGCTGCAGCCTGTGAATGTTGATGCAAAAGTGTCGGAAATCGGTGACATTATCCGGGTACGAATCACCGATACCGGGCCCAACAGCCTTTTCGCAGAAGCGATCGGTTGACGGGCGGACCGCAAGGAGCCTGACCGCTTGAACGGACACGAATTGACGACGTCATCGCCGCGCCAGTCGAAAAAAGAGACCGACGCCAATCATTTCGTGCTGACCTTCGAGAACAATCGATACGCAAGCGAGCTGTTCGGCCAGTTCGACCAGAACCTGAAGCTGCTGGAGCAGCGCCTCGGCATCGATGCGCGGGCGCGCGGCAATTCTGTCTCCATCTCCGGCGACGTGGTGGCGACCAACCAGGCGCGCCGGGCGCTGGATTATCTCTATGATCGTCTCCAGAAGGGCGGTTCGATCGAGCTTTCCGACGTGGAAGGCGCGATCCGCATGGCGATCGCCGCGGACGACCAGCTTTCCCTGCCGACGATGGAGCGCAAGGCCAAGCTCACCATGTCGCAGATCTCCACCCGCAAGAAGACCATCGCCGCCCGCACGCCGACGCAGGATACCTATATCCGCGCGCTGGAGCGGTCCGAGCTCGTCTTCGGCGTGGGACCTGCCGGCACGGGCAAGACCTATCTCGCGGTCGCCTATGCCGCCCAGCTCCTGGAGCGCGGCGCGGTCGACCGCATCATCCTGTCGCGTCCGGCCGTCGAGGCCGGCGAGCGCCTCGGCTTCCTGCCCGGCGACATGAAGGAGAAGGTCGATCCCTATCTCCGCCCGCTCTATGACGCACTCTACGACATGATGCCGGGCGACAAGGTCGAGCGCGCCATCACGGCCGGCGTCATCGAGATCGCGCCGCTCGCCTTCATGCGCGGCCGCACGCTCGCCAATGCCGCGGTCATCCTCGACGAGGCGCAGAACACCACCTCGATGCAGATGAAGATGTTCCTGACGCGTCTCGGCGAGAACGGCCGCATGATCGTCACGGGCGATCCGAGCCAGGTCGACCTGCCGCGCGGCGTCAAGTCCGGCCTCGTCGAAGCCCTGCAGATCCTCAGGGGCGTCGAGGGCGTCTCGGTCGTCCGCTTCAAGGACGCCGACGTCGTGCGCCACCCGATGGTCGCCCGCATCGTCCGGGCCTATGAAGCCCAGACCGCGGTGCAGGACGAAAGCGAGCAACTGGACCGCTGAGGCGGCCCCACGATCTCATGAGCGAACTCGACATCCAGATTTCCGTCGAAGAGGGCGCCTGGCCCTCCGAAGAGCGCTTGCTCGAAGTGAGCGGACGCGTGCTCGGCGCGGCGGCGAATTTCCTCAAACGTGAGGAAAGGCAGCCGTTCCCGAAGACCGGCGCGCCGGAGGTCTCCCTCGTCTTCACCAATGACGAGGCGATCCGCGGCATCAATGCGGAATGGCGCAGCCAGGACAAGCCGACCAACGTCCTGTCCTTCCCGTCCTTCCCGCTGACACCTGGAAAGATGCCGGGCCCGATGCTCGGCGACATCATTTTTGCCGAGGAAACGCTGACCCGCGAGGCGGCGGATCTCGGCAAGTCCTTCGACGATCATCTCACGCATCTGATGGTACATGGATTTCTGCATCTCTTCGGCTATGATCACATGGACGACGAGGAAGCGGAAAAAATGGAGGGGCTGGAGACTCGCATTCTTGCCGAGCTTGGCCTATCTGACCCCTACGGGGATGTCCCCGATGAATAGTTTGGACCAATGAGCGACTTTAGAAACCAGTCCGTAGAAACGGAAAAGAGCGAGGCGGACGCCTCAAGTCAGGACGAGGCGGGCAGTAGTAGCAGCGCGCCGAAGCAGGAAAGCGGGGGCCGGACATCCTTCTGGTCCCGTGCGACACGGCTTTGGCGCATGACGGGTGCTTCCAGCCTGCGCAGGGACCTCGCCGAGGCCCTGATGACGGAAGAGAGCGGCGGCGAGCCGACCTTTTCGCCCGAGGAACGGGCGATGCTGCACAACATTCTTCGTTTCCGCGAGGTGCGGGTGGAGGACGTCATGGTGCCGCGTGCCGATATCGAGGCCGTGGACCAGGACATCACAATCGCCGAGCTGATGGTGATCTTCGAGGATTCCGGCCGCTCGCGCATGCCGGTCTATAACGAGAGCCTCGACGATCCGCGCGGCATGGTCCATATCCGCGACCTCCTCGCCTATGTCACCAAGCAGGCCCGCAACAAGCGCCGCAACGGCGTGAAACCGGCCGCCGCTACCGGCGAAAAACCGACCCGCACGCCAAAGGCGGAATTCGATCTCGGCCGCGTCGATCTTTCCAAGACGGTCGCCGAAGCCGGCATCATCCGCCAGGTCCTCTTCGTGCCGCCCTCCATGCTTGCCGCCGACCTGATGGCGCGCATGCAGGCCGATCGCACGCAGATGGCCCTCGTCATCGACGAATATGGCGGCACGGACGGCCTCGCCTCGCTGGAGGATATCGTCGAGATGGTCGTCGGCGACATCGAGGACGAGCACGACGACGACGAGGTGATGATCCAGCGCGTCAGCGACGATGTCTTCATCGCCGATGCCCGCGTGGAGCTGGAGGAACTGGCGGAAGCCATCGGCCCGGATTTCGACATCCGCGAACAGCTCGAAGACGCCGATACGCTCGGCGGCCTGATCTTCGCCTCGCTCGGCCGCATTCCCGTGCGCGGCGAGGTGGTGCAGGCGGTGCCGGGCTTCGAGTTCCACGTCCTCGACGCCGATCCGCGCCGTGTCAAGCGGGTGCGCGTCACCCGCAAGCGCGCCGGCTCCGTCCGTCGCCGCGAGCGCAAGCCGGAAGGCGAGGGCCTCGCCCTTGCCGGCGACCGGCCGAAACTGCCGGAACAGCAGAACGACGGGGCGAACGCCGAATAGGCGGGCAGGCCCCTTGAAAAATGATCTGCGCCTTGTGCCGCCGTGACGCGGGACAAGGCGCTGGTTTTTTGGAAGACTGGCGCGGCTGATTCGGGGACGCAAAAAGGGGACGGCATGGAGGGGCTTGCGGGCAGGGTCATGCTCCTGTCTGGGACAAGACGGGCGCTCTTGGCATTTCTTGCAGGCCTGGTCGGGGTGCTGGCGCTGCCGCCCTTCGGCTTCTTCGCGGCGCTGTTCGTCTCCTTCACCCTGCTCGTCTGGCTCATCGACGGGGCCAGCGCCGCGCCGGAGGCCGGTTTCCTGCGGCGTCTCGCACCCGCCTTCCGCATCGGCTGGTTCTTCGGCTTCGGCTATTTCGTCGGCGGGCTCTGGTGGCTCGGCAATGCGCTGCTCGTCGAGGCGGATGCCTTTGCCTGGGCGCTGCCGCTCGCCGTCTTCGGCCTGCCCGCCTTCCTCGCCTTCTACTACGGCTTTGCGGCCGCGCTCGCCCGCCTGCTCTGGTCGGACGGCATGGGCCGCATCGCGGCGCTTGCCTTCGCCTTCGGCATCGGGGAGTGGCTGCGCGGCACGCTCTTCACCGGCTTTCCCTGGAATGCCGTGGGGTACGGCGCCATGCCCGTGCCGCTGCTCATGCAGTCGGCCGGCGTCGTCGGCATAGCCGGCATGAATGCGCTCGCCGTCTTCGTCTTCGCCGCGCCGGCGCTGATCGGCACGCGGCGCGGCCGGGGTCTCGGCCTTTCGCTCGCCGCCCTGCTCTTCGCCGCCCAGCTCGGCTACGGCTATCATGCCCTGAACGTGGTACCGGCGCCGGAGAACGAGACGACCGTCATCCGGCTCGTCCAGCCGGTCATCGACCAGGCGATGAAGCTCGACGACAGCGCCCGCGCGGAAATCTTCGAGCGGCACCTGGCATTCAGCGCCGCCAGGCCGGCAGAGGACGGCAGGCGGCCCGATATCGTCGTCTGGCCGGAGACCTCCATTCCCTTCATCCTCACCGACAATCCGGATGCTTTGGTGCGCATCGCCGCCGTGCTGGAGGACGACCAGGTGCTGATCGCCGGCGCCGTGCGCACGGAAGGCGCCGGTTCCGGCAAGGCGCCGCGCTACTACAATTCCATCTATGCCGTCGACGGCCGGGGACAGATCATCGGCGCGGCCGACAAGGTGCATCTCGTGCCCTTCGGCGAATACATGCCCTTTGCCGAGGTCTTCGAGAGTCTCGGCGTCGATGCCGTCGCCATGCCGGGCGGCTTTTCCGCCGCCCGCGAGCCCCAATTGCTGAACGCGCTCGGCAAGGGGCTTTATCCGCTGATCTGCTACGAGGCGATCTTCCCCTCTGAAATCACCGGAGCGGCCGATGCGGCCGCCGCCCTGCTGAACGTCACCAACGATGCCTGGTTCGGCAGGACACCCGGTCCCTACCAGCATTTCCACCAGGCGCGGCTGCGCGCGGTCGAGCGCGGCCTGCCACTGATTCGCGCCGCCAACAACGGCATTTCCGCCGTGGTCGATGCCAAGGGAAGGGTGGTCGCGGGCCTCGCCCACGATGTTCCGGGCTTTGTCGATGCAACTCTCCCGGGAAGATATGCCGCTGCAGGCCGGGCAAAGCAGCAGAATTGGTCGTTTCTGATTGTTCTTGGCGTTCTCTTCGCAACAGCGGGCATTTCTCGCATTGGTTTTAGAAACAGGACGAATTGACCGAAAACCCCTAAAATAGCATAGTGCACGCCGCCGGTGGTTCTCTTGTATTGTGGAGCCCTTCAGGGTTTGCGCATACAACGTGGCGTTAAGTCTTCGTTAAGGCTGCCGGCAGGGTGGGGCCATTTCCGCGCGTTAGGACACATTGATGATGGAAAACAAAAAGAAGCCGAATCCGATTGATATTCACGTCGGCAGCCGGATCCGGCTTCGCAGGACCATGCTCGGCATGAGTCAGGAGAAGCTGGGCGAAAGCCTCGGCATCACCTTCCAGCAGATCCAGAAATACGAAAAGGGCACGAACCGCGTCGGCGCCAGCCGGCTGCAGAACATTTCGAGCATCCTCAACGTGCCCGTCTCCTTCTTCTTCGAGGATGCGCCGGGCGAACAGGCGGATGCCCAGGCGGGCTTTGCCGAAGCGTCGAGCTCCAACTACGTGGTCGACTTCCTGTCGTCCTCCGAAGGCCTCCAGCTCAACAGGGCCTTCGTCAAGATCGGCGACCCCAAGGTCCGCCGCAAGCTCGTCGACCTCGTCAAGGCGCTCGCCGCCGAGGCCGAACTCGAGTGATCCTCGCGTGAGATCGGCAAGGAAAAGGCGGTCCTTCGGGGCCGCTTTTCGTTTGCGCGAGGGCTGTCATGCGTGCGCGGCAGCCGCGCGAAAACGCCCGGAATGCCGGGACATAAACATATTCTTATGTCCTTCTGCGCTTGTTTTTCCCCCGCGAACTGAATAACAACGTCGAAGTCCATTTTCTTTGAGGGGAATTCCCGCATGCGCAGCAGCTATCTCTTCACCAGCGAGTCCGTCGCCGAGGGTCATCCGGACAAGGTGTGCGACCGCATCTCCGACGAAATCGTCGATCTGGTCTACCGCGAAGCCGTGAAGTCGAAGGTCGATCCGTGGTCGGTCCGTATTGCCTGCGAGACGCTTGCGACGACCAATCGCGTGGTGATCGCCGGTGAAGTGCGCCTGCCGCCGAGCCTCCTGAAGAAGGACAAGGGCGGCAACGACGTCATCAATCCCTCCAAGTTCAAGTCCGCCGCCCGCAAGGCGATCCGCGACATCGGCTACGAGCAGGACGGCTTCAACTGGAAGACGGCGAAGATCGACGTGCTGCTGCATTCCCAGTCCGCCGACATCGCCCAGGGCGTCGATAACGCCGCCGACAAGCAGGGCGACGAGGGGGCGGGCGACCAGGGCATCATGTTCGGCTACGCCTGCCGCGAGACCGCCGACCTGATGCCGGCGCCGATCTACTATTCCCACCGGATCCTCCAGCTCCTCGCCGACGCCCGCAAGAAGGGCGAGGGCGATGCCGGTAAGCTCGGTCCGGACGCCAAGAGCCAGGTGACCGTGCGCTACGTCGACGGCAAGCCCGCCGACGTCGCCTCCATCGTGCTCTCCACGCAGCATCTCGATGATAGCTGGGATTCCAAGAAGGTCCGCCAGGTCGTCGAGCCCTACATCCGCGAGGCGCTGCACGACATCGCGATCGCCGAGGATTGCTCCTGGTACATCAACCCGACGGGCAAGTTCGTCATCGGCGGTCCTGATGGCGATGCCGGCCTCACCGGCCGCAAGATCATCGTCGACACCTATGGCGGCGCGGCCCCGCATGGCGGCGGCGCCTTCTCCGGCAAGGACACGACCAAGGTCGACCGGTCGGCCGCCTATGCCGCGCGCTACCTCGCCAAGAACGTCGTCGCGGCCGGCCTTGCCGATCGCTGCACGATCCAGCTCTCCTACGCCATCGGCGTCGCCCAGCCGCTCTCGGTCTATGTCGACCTCCACGGCACGGGCAAGGTGAGCGAGGACGCCGTCGAGGCCGCGATCCGCAAGGTCATGGACCTGTCGCCGTCGGGCATCCGCCGTCACCTCGACCTCAACAAGCCGATCTACGCCAAGACGGCCGCCTACGGTCATTTCGGCCGCAAGGCCGGCCGCGACGGCTCGTTCTCCTGGGAGCGCCTCGACCTCGTCAAGGCCCTCAAGGAAGCGTTGAAGAACTGAGGCCGACATGACGGATGCAGAGCGCCGCAGCCGCGCGAGCGAGGCCTTCTTCGGTCGCCGCAAGGGAAAGCCGCTCAGGGAGCGGCAGGCGCAGCATCTTCAGACCGTGCTGCCGGCGCTGAAGGTCGATCTTTCGGCCCCGGCGCCGGCGGACATCACGACTCTCTACGATTTCCCGCCGAACCGGATGCGCCTCGAAATCGGCTTCGGCGGCGGGGAGCACCTCATCCATCGCGCGCAGGAAACGCCCGATACCGCCTTCATCGGCGTCGAGCCCTTCGTCAATTCCATGGCGAAGCTGATCGGCAGCATCGAGGAGACGGGCGCGAGGAATATCCGGCTTTATGATGACGATGCGACGGTGCTGCTGGACTGGCTTCCGGCCGCCTCGATCGATCAGATCGACCTGCTCTATCCGGATCCGTGGCCGAAGAAGAAGCACTGGAAGAGGCGGTTCGTCTCGAAGGTCAATCTCGACCGCTTTGCCCGGGTGCTGAAGCCGGGCGGGCTCTTCTGCTTCGCGTCCGACATCGACACCTATGTCAACTGGACGCTTATGCACTGCGGGTCTCATCCCGCCTTCGTGTGGACCGCCGAAAACGCGGTCGACTGGCTGACGCCCTTTGCCGGCTGGCCGGGCACGCGCTACGAGGCCAAGGCCAAGCGCGAGGGCCGCAAGTCGGCCTATCTCACCTTCCGCCGTCTCTGACGGAAGGTTTTCCGGACATCAGTGCAGGCTGACGGTGCGCAGGTCGTCCTCGGCCGCCTTGTAGAAGGTGCTCGAACGGTTGTCCGTCAGCAGGATCGGCGTGCCGTCGGCGCCGAACAGGGCCCAGAGATCCAGGCTCGGGTCGATTTCCGGCGCTTCCGGGAAGACGCGCGAGACTTCGTCGGCCTTCATCTTCCTGATGTAGCCGACTTCGCCGGCGCCCAGATGCGCAAGGTCCGCCTTCGAAACGGTGGGGGTTACGGTCTTCAGTCCCATCTTTGCCTCCATGGCAATGCCGGCAGGGCCGGCCACCGGACGTCCATGGCCACCATGGCCCATCGGTACGTCAGGCGATCAGGTTACGCTTGAAACGTTCCGGCGGGTGTTCCCGCAGGAACGGCTCATGATCTAGTCTGATACGGAAATGTTAATTTTCTTTACCATTCGCACAGGCTCGGGCCGCACGAGTTCGACCGAGAGCAGGCCGTTCTTCAGCTCCGCTCCCGAAACGCGCATGCCGTCGGCAAGCACGAAGGTGCGCTGGAACTGGCGGGCCGCTATGCCGCGGTAGAGATAGTCCCGCTCGCCGCTGTCGACCTGGCGGCCGCGGATGACGAGCTGGTTTTCCTCCGTCGTCACATCGAGCTCGTCTTCGGAAAAGCCCGCGACGGCAAGGGTGATGCGCAGCCGTTCCGGTGCGCCCGTCTCGCCGTTCGGCCGAAGCCGCTCGATATTGTACGGCGGATAGCCATCATTTCCCTTGGCGATGCGCTCAAGGGTCTTTTCCATGGCATCGAAGCCCAGAAGCAGCGGGCTCGTGAAAGGGGTCATGCGTGACATGCGTCTAGTCCTTGGCTCTCAAGCGACTTCGGCGGGACCCGACCTCGGCATCCCGATAGCTGCAATATGGGGATTGCCGGCGCGAGGCGCAAGACGCTTGCGAATGGCGATTTCGCAAATATAGTCGCCGCTTCGCCCGCGTAAGGCGGGCCAAGAACAGAACCAGCGAGGAAACGGAGACGGCATGTCTGAGCCACGGAAAATCATCATCGACACGGATCCCGGCCAGGACGATGCCGCCGCCATCATGCTGGCGCTCGGCAGCCCGGAACTCGACATCCTCGGCATCACCACCGTCGCCGGCAACGTGCCGCTGGCGCGCACCTCCAGCAATGCCCGCATCATCCTGGAATTCTGCTCCCGCACCGACGTGAAGGTCTATGCCGGCGCCGACAGGCCGATCGCCCGCCCGCTGGTCACCGCCGAGCATGTGCACGGCAAGACCGGCCTCGACGGCCCGGAACTGCACGAGCCGCAGATGCCGCTGGAGGCCCGGCATGCCGTGGATTTCATCATCGAGACGCTGCGGCGCGAACCGGCCGGCACGGTGACGCTCTGCACGCTCGGCCCGCTGACGAACATCGCGATGGCGCTGGAGAAGGCGCCGGACATCGCCGGCCGCGTGCGCGAGCTGGTCATGATGGGCGGCGGCTTCTTCGAGGGCGGCAACATCACGCCGGCCGCCGAGTTCAACATCTATGTCGATCCGGAAGCGGCCGCCGCCGTCTTCAGGTCCGGCATCCCGATCGTCATGATGCCGCTCGACGTCACCCACAAGGTGCTGACGCTGAAGAGCCGCGTCGCCAGGCTGCGCGAGATCGGCAGCCGCCCCGCCAAGGCCCTCGTCGAGATGCTCGATTTCTTCGAGCGTTTCGATGTCGAAAAATACGGCTCCGACGGCGGTCCGCTGCACGATCCGACGGTCATCGCCTATCTCCTGAAGCCGGAGCTGTTCTCCGGCCGCGACTGCAATGTGGAGATCGAGACCGCCTCGCCGCTCACGACAGGCATGACGGTGGTCGACTGGTGGCAGGTCACCGGCCGCAAGCACAATGCGCGGGTGATGAAGGATGTCGATGCCGACGGCTTCTTCGCTCTCCTCGCCGAGCGCGTCGGCCGCCTCTGATGCGTGGCCCCCGCAGCGCCGGGCCGGGTGCGGAAGGCCGTTTCCACAAGGAGATGATGGGCCTCTACGACCGCTTCGCCGCGCTCGGCTTCCGCCCGGTGCTCCTGCGCCGCTTCGTGTTGCTCAACGGCGGCGTG
Source organism: Shinella sp. HZN7 (assembly GCF_001652565.1). Lineage (NCBI taxonomy): Bacteria > Pseudomonadati > Pseudomonadota > Alphaproteobacteria > Hyphomicrobiales > Rhizobiaceae > Shinella > Shinella sp. HZN7. Next base: position 48,030 of record NZ_CP015736.1, read on the forward strand.
GCGGCGGCGAAGGAGCTCGTCTTCAAGCCCGGCACGACCGGGCTGGAGCGGCTGCTGGACGCCGGCAAGCCGGAGCTTTCCATGGAAGCGCTGATGCTGCGGCCCGAATACCAGGGCCTGTTTTCCGAGCTGGAACTGAAGGAGGCTTCGCAGCGGCTGGCGAGCGCCACCCGCTCCCGCTCCCGTGGCCGCCTCCAGGCGCAGCCGACGGAGCGCAAGTAGCGCCCGCCGCGCCGAAAAAACATCCCCGCAATTTCCCCGCCCCCTCAACCCATGCCTACAATCCCCCCATCCTGCCGCGGATACACCGCAAGGCGTTGCGGCGAGGCGGGGTCGGCGCTTTCGGTGCGGGAAGGACGTGAGCCTTCATCGAAGGGGCCTGCGGAAAATGGTCTCCCTCCGGCGATCCGGGGGAAGCGGCGGGCGTCGGACCGGCCCTTTCGTTTCCCCTGATAAATTCGGCGGGCGTGCCTGTGGGGCACACAAAGGGATGGGTTCGCGCCCGGGCGGCGTCCGAGGGGTTTCGGCCCCGGTCCGCCCGGTGCAGTGGAAGGACGGTGCCGACCGGCAGCCATGGCTGCGGCATCGTGAACCTGAGGGCGTGCATGGCTCTTTCCACGGAAAGGCACGCCACCGTTCCCATGGAACTCCATCCTCCCAGAGAGACCGGAGTCGCGGGCAAAAACCGCCGAACGGGGTGCCGGAAGGTGCCATGCTTATACATTCAGATGAGGCAGCTCCGGCGCCCCGTCCGATGCTCTTTGAAAACCCACGGGCGAAACCGCCGCGTGGCTGTCGGCGCAGGACGGGAATGCGGGATGCATTTCCTCAGACAAAAAGGCCGGCGAAACCGCCGGCCTTTTCCTTGGTATATTGCCCGTTCTCAGAACTCTTCCCAGTCGTCCTGCGCCAGCGCCGTGTTGCCGGCGACCTGCGGCATGGCGCGGGGGGCGGTGCGCGGCGCCTGGTAGGCGGCGCGCTGCGGCTGGACGTCGCGGCGGGTCGCCTGCTGTACCGGCTGGGCAGCGGCCACGGCGGCGTTTCCGGCGCGGAAGCGGGCAACGAGCGACTTCAGCGTCTGGGCCTCGTCGTTCAGCGCCATGGAGGCGGCGGTGGTCTCTTCCACCATCGCGGCGTTCTGCTGGGTCACCTGGTCCATCTGGTTGACGGCCGCGTTGATCTCCTTGAGGCCGACGGCCTGCTCGGAGGCGGAGGAGGAGATCTGGCGGATGAGGCCGTTGATCTGGATGACCTGCTCGGCGATGTTCTCCAGCGCGCTGCCGGCCTTGCCGACGAGGTCGACACCCTCGCGGACCTGCACCTCGGAGGTGTTGATCAGCGTCTTGATCTCCTTGGCGGCATTGGCCGAGCGCTGGGCGAGCTCGCGCACCTCCTGGGCGACGACGGCGAAGCCCTTACCGGCTTCCCCGGCCCGCGCCGCTTCCACGCCGGCATTGAGCGCCAGCAGGTTCGTCTGGAAGGCGATGTCGTCGATCACGCCGATGATGTTGGAGATCTCGCGCGAGGAGTGCTCGATGCCGTGCATGGCGCCGATCGCCTTCTGCACGACCTCGCCGGACTTGCTGGCATCGTCGCTGGCCGTTTCCACCGACTTGGCGGCGACGCGGGCGTTTTCCGCGCTGGAATTGACCTGCGAGGTGAGCTGGTCGAGGGCGGCCGCCGTCTCTTCCAGGCTCGCCGCCTGCTGTTCGGTGCGGTGCGAGAGATCGGCCGCGCCCTTGGAGATCTCGCCCGTGCCGCCGCCGATATTGCCGACCGAGGCGTTGACCGTCTGGATCGTCTCTTCAAGGCTGGCGATCGCCGAGTTGAAGTCGGTCTTGAGCTTGTCGTACTCGCCCGGGAAGTCGCCGGAGAGGCGGAAGGTCAGGTTGCCGGAGGAGAGCTGGGCAAGGCCTTCGCCGAGGCGGGCGACGATGTCGCGCTGGAGGGCGCTCGATTCGGCGCGCTCGGCTTCCGACCGGTTGCGCTCGGCCTCGGTCAGCTGGCGCTGGTTGTCGGCTTCCGCTTCCAGGCGCTTGGTGTCGGCGAGCTGGTGACGGAACCCTTCCAGCGCCTTGGCGACCGAGCCGGTCTCGTCCGAGCGCTCCTGGCCGGCGATCGGCTGGGTATAGACGCCGCTGCTGAGCGTCGCGACGTCGGAGACGAGGCCCGCGAGCGGCTTCTGCACGAAGGTGCGCACGGCGACGTAAAGCCCGGCGAGCACGGCACCGAGAACGATCAGCCCGCCGAGGATCATCATGCGGGTCTGGTCGTCGACCGGCGCGTTGATGGCGGCGCGCGGCACGTCGACCAGCACGATCCAGGTCGTGTTGATGTCGGGCAGCGCGAAGGGATAGACGACGCGGTCGAAGGAGGCCAGTTCGTCGAAGGAGAGGTTCTCGATGCGGCCGATCGTGCCCGTCGCAAGCGCGTTCTTGACGATGTCGGTGCCTTGTCCGTCGTAATCCGTCATCAGGAGGTCAGCGTTCGGCGCAACGATCCACTTGCCGGTCTGCGAAAGCAGCATGACGCGGCCTTCGCCGAAGGGCTTCAGCCGGCTGAGCTTTTCATCGAGCGTCTTCAGCGAGACGTCGACGCCGGTGACGCCGATCAGCTTGCCGCCCGGGGCGACCGGAAAGGCGATGGAGGCCATGGTGAAGTTCTCACCCGTCGATTCCTCCTTGTAGGGCTGGGTCATGGCGCCCTTGCCGCTGCCGGCCGCAAGCGCATACCACTCGGCCTTGTAGTCGGATTCGAAGGTGGAGAGCGCGATGGAACCGTCCTTGCGCTTCGTCCAGTAGGGATTGAACGAGCCGTCCTTGAACGTGCCGGTTTCCAGTTGCTCGGCGGTTTCGCGCGACTTGCCGTCGAAGGCGTTCGGCTCTTCCGCAAACCAGCTGCCGAGGGCGAAGCTGTTCTTTTCCGCGTTCGCCTTGATGATGTCCACGACCTGCTTGCGGTCGAAATGCCCGACCGAATGGCCCTGCTCGATCACGCCCGCCATGGAGCGCGCGGCGCTGGCGAGCTGGCCGATATCGGTCGCGATGTCGGCGGCGATCGCCTTCGCCTCGGTGTCGGCTTGGGAATAGACGAGATCGGCGACGCGGCTTTGCGTCTGGCCGATGAGTACGGTGTTGGAGGCGAGCATCACGAGGGCGATCGTGCCGCCGGTGACCGCGATGAGCTTCGTCGCGAGCGACTTGGCCTGGAACTTGAACATGGAATCCTCACGATGAGAGACGTCCGCGGCGGACACCGCGGAGGAGCACATTCGTTTGCGGGGGTCTCCGTCATGGAGGTCGGGGCGCGCGACCAGCGCCAGAGGCCGCCGACCGGAAGGGTCGGGCCTGAGGACTTCAGTAACCCATAAAATATTAATAAATAACCAAATGCTGCTGCCACTTCTCGGCGCAACCGGCTGATTTATCAGGCGCCGCAGTCAATGCGACGCCTGATGCGCCAATTGCGAAATCCGGCGGGCCAGGCTGCCGCGCCGCCGTCAGATTTCCGCGTCGACGGCCGTGGCGAAGGGAATGGAGGGCTGGGCGCCGGGCTTCAGGCAGGCGAGCGATCCGGCGACGGCCGCGCGGCGCAGCGCCTCCTTGAAGCCGAGGCCGGCATCGAGCGAGGCGGCGAGATAGCCGCAGAACGTATCGCCCGCGCCTACCGTGTCGACGGGCTCGATCTTGAGGCCGGCGGCGCGGAAAATCTCGTTCCTGCGGATCGCGACGACGCCGTCGGCGCCGAGCGTGACGATGATCGTCTGGCCGCTGCCCGCATGCAGCGCGCGCATGGTCGTCTCGCGCGCCTCGTCCGAGAGTTCGCCCTTGCCGACGAAGAGGTCGAATTCGGTCTCGTTGGCGACGAGGATGTCGGCCATCGCGCCGAGGCGGCCGGCATCGGCGCTGAAGGGGGCGATGTTGACGATCGAGATGACGCCCTTCTGCTTGGCGCTGACGAGCGCGGCCTCGATGGCGGCATTGGGGATTTCGAACTGCAGCATCAGGTAGTCGCCGCGCGTCATGCCGCCGACGGTGCGCTTCGCATCCTCCTCGCCGACGGTGCCGTTGGCGCCCGGCACGACGACGATGACATTCTCGCCTTCGTCGTCCACGAGGATATGGGCCGTGCCGGTCGCCTCGGCGGCGGAGCGCACGCCGTTGAGATCGACCGCGGCGTCGGCGAGCAGCGCCAGCGCCTGGCTGCCCAGCCGGTCGTCGCCGACGGCGCCGGCCATGCGCACGATCGCGCCGGCGCGGCGGGCGGCGAGCGCCTGGTTGGCGCCCTTGCCGCCGGCGGCGGTGGTGAAGCTGCTGCCCATGACCGTCTCGCCCGGCTTCGGCAGGCGTTCTGGCGTGGCGATGAGGTCCATGTTGATGGAGCCGAAGACGGTGATCATGAGAGGTGCCCCTTGTCGTTTCCGCCGGACACTGCCCGAGGCGGTCAGTCCTCGTCAACCACCCTCAGCCGAAGCTGTCCCGTCCGGGTCTCCACGGCAGTCTCCGCAGGCGCGGAAAGCGCTGATGCCGCCTCGAATTCCATGTCGCCGATGCGCGCGCCACGCCGGGTCAGCTTCTCCGTCGAGGTCAGGATGAGGTCGACATCCTTCTGCGCGGCGGTGAAATGGCCGGAAAGCTTGCGCACCCGGTCGTCGAGCCGCGTCAGGTCGTCCATCAGCCTGATGACCTCGCCCTGGATGACATGGGCCTGCTCGCGCATGCGCTGGTCCTTTAGAAGCGCCTGCAGCACCTGCACGGACAGCATGAGCAGCGAGGGCGAGACGATGACGATGCGCGCCCGGTGCGCCCGCTGCACGATGGCCTCGAAATTCTCGTGGATGCTGGCGAAGATCGATTCGGAGGGCACGAAGAGGAAGGCGGTGTCCTGCGTCTCGCCGGCGAGAAGATATTTTTCGGCGATATCGCGGATATGGGTCTCCATGTCGCGGCGGAACTGCTGTGCCGCGAGCTTGGTGGCCTCGGGCGAGCGCCCGTCCGACAGCGCATTCCACGCCTCCAGCGGGAATTTCGCATCGACGACGAGGGGCGGCTGGCCGTTCGGCATGCGGATCGTGCAGTCGGGCCTGACGCCGTTGGAAAGCTGCGCCTGGAACTGGTAGGCGCCTGATGGCATGGCATCGGCGATGATCGTCTCCATGCGCGACTGGCCGAAGGCGCCGCGGGTCTGCTTGTTGGAGAGGATCGCCTGGAGACCGACCACGTCCTTCGCCAGCGACTGGATGTTGCTCTGCGCATTGTCGATGACGGCAAGCCGCTCCTGCAGGCGGCGGAGGTTCTCGTGCGTCGAGCGGGTCTGCTCGGAGATCGACTGGCCGATCCGCTGCGTCAGGCCGTCGAGCCGCGCATTGATCGCCTGGTTCGTCTCCGATTGCTTCGCGCCGAAGACGTCGGCCATGGCGGCAACGCGGCCCTGCATTTCCGTTTGCGCCTTCAGGAGCTCGGCAAAGCGCAGCTCCGCCATCGCCGCCGCCTCGCGCTGGCGCGCCTGGCTGCGGCGGGCCGAAAGGAGGCCGAAGACGGCGATCAGCAGGGCGGCGAGCAGCACGAGCGCCGGGCCGGGGCCGCCGAGCCGGGCAAGGAGGGAGGCGAGCAGCATGTCAAAGGTCGGATCGATCATGCCGCGACCATAACACGGATTGCGGCGGAAACCAGATCATAACGTGAACAGATGCGTGGGACATGCGGCGCCGGCGACGGTTGAAGCCGATTGAAAGCGTCAAAAAACCGCGCTAAGGAGGCGAGATGACCATCAAGCCGCTGATTATCCTTCCCGATCCGATCCTCCGCCAGGTTTCGAAGCCCATCGAGACCGTCGACAGCGAGGTGAAGAAGCTCGCCGACGACATGCTGGAAACCATGTACGATGCGCCGGGCATCGGCCTTGCCGCGATCCAGATCGGCGTCGCGCGCCGCATGCTGGTGCTCGACGTCTCGAAGGAGGGCGAGGACAAGAAGCCGCTCGTCTTCATCAATCCGGAAGTCGTCTCCGCCTCGGATGCCCGCTCGGTCTATGAGGAGGGCTGCCTGTCGATCCCGGACTATTATGCCGAGGTCGAGCGCCCCGCGGCCATCACCGTCAAGCATCTCGACCGCGACGGCAAGGAGCAGCTCACGGAGGCCGACGGCCTGCTGGCGACCTGCCTGCAGCACGAGATCGATCACCTGAACGGCGTGCTGTTCATCGACCACATTTCCAAGCTGAAGCGCGAGATGGTGATCCGCAAGTTCACCAAGGCGGCGAAGCTGCGCGGCAGCAAGGCGCTCTGAGGCGACAACCAGGCGCTTGCCGCCCGGGCTTTGTTTCATGCAATTCCGGCCGCAGAACCGCTTCGCGCTTTTGCTGGACCTGCTTTCCTGGAGGCTGACCGATGGCCCTTCGCATCATCTTCATGGGCACGCCGGATTTCTCCGTGCCGACGCTTGAGGCGCTGGTGCAGGCCGGCCACGAGATCGTCGCCGTCTATTCGCAGCCGCCGCGCCCGGCCGGCCGCCGCGGCCTCGAACGGGTGAAATCGCCGGTGCACCAGGCGGCCGAAAGGCTCGGGCTTCCCGTCTTCACCCCGCTCAATTTCCGCGAGGAGGCCGACCGCGCGGCCTTTCGTGCGCTGAAGGCGGATGTCGCCGTCGTCGTCGCCTACGGCCTCCTGCTGCCGGAAGCGATCCTGACCGGTACCCGGCTCGGCTGCTACAACGGCCATGCCTCGCTGCTGCCGCGCTGGCGCGGCGCGGCGCCCATCCAGCGGGCGATCATGGCGGGGGACGCACAAACCGGCATGATGGTCATGCAGATGGAGAAGGGCCTCGACACCGGCCCGGTCGCGCTGACCCATCGCGTGGCGATAAGCGACACCATGACGGCCGGTGAGCTGCACGATACGCTGATGAGGGCGGGCGGCCCCCTGATGGTGGAAGCCATGGCGAAGCTCGAAGCCGGCGACCTGCCGCTGACCCCGCAGGCGCAGGAGGGCGTGCTCTACGCGGCCAAGATCGACAAGGCCGAGACCCGCATCGATTTTTCCCGCCCCGCCGGGGACGTGCACAACCATATCCGCGGCCTCTCGCCCTTCCCGGGCGCCTGGTTCGAGCTGCCGGTCGCCGGCAAGCCGGAGCGGGTGAAGGTTCTGGCGAGCGCGCGGGCCGGCGACACCACGACGAAAGCCGCCGGAACGGTTCTCGACGACCGGTTCACGATCGCCTGCGGTGACGGCGGGGCCGTCCGGCTCGTGCGCCTGCAGAAGGCGGGCGGCAAGCCGCTCGACGCGGCCGATTTCCTGCGAGGCACGCCCGTCGCGGCCGGCCAGGTCATCGGCTGATGCCGCGCTACCGCCTCCGCATCGAATATGATGGCACGCCCTATGTCGGCTGGCAGCGGCAGGACAACGGGCACTCCGTGCAAGGCGCCATCGAGGCGGCCATCCTGTCGCTGACGGGCGAGACCGTCTCGATCCGCGGCGCGGGGCGCACGGATTCGGGCGTACATGCCATGGGGCAGGTGGCCCATGCGGACCTTTCGCGGGTGTGGAAGGAGCACACGCTGCGCAACGCGCTCAACGCCCATCTCGGCATGACCGGCGAGCGGATCGCGATCCTCGATGCGGCGGCGGTGCCCGACGATTTCGACGCCCGCTTCTCGGCGGTGAAGCGGCACTATCTCTACCGCATCATCTCGCGCCCAGCGCCGCTGGCGCTGGAGGCGAACCGCGCCTGGTTCGTCGCCAGGACGCTCGACCACGAGGCGATGCATGCCGCCGGGCAGATGCTCGTCGGCAGGCACGACTTCACGACCTTCCGCGCCGCCCAGTGCCAGGCGAACAGCCCCGTGCGCACCATCGACCGATTGGACGTGACGCGCAGCGGCGACCTGATCGAGATGCGCGTCTCGGCGCAAAGCTTCCTGCACAACCAGATCCGTTCCTTCGCCGGCACGCTGAAGCTGGCGGGAGAGGGCAAGTGGACACGGGAGGACGTGCGCGCGGCGCTGGAGGCGCGCGACCGCAAGGCCTGCGGCCCCGTGGCGCCGCCGGACGGGCTCTATTTCATGGCTGTCGACTACTAGGCGGCCCGGAGGGCGAAAGGCGCATCAGCCCGGCAACGTGCCGAGGAGTTGCTGCAATTGCTGCCCGACGATCATCGGCGGCAGCACGTAGATCGCCGTCATGGCCGAGGCGAGCAGCGTCTGCCTGCCGACGCACATCCATACGAGGCGGAACTGCAGCACGACGCTGGCGCCGAAGACCGCATAGAGCAGCAGGCCGGCAAAGGGCGCGCTCGTGGGCAGGACCAGCGTCAGGGCGAAGGGGATCGCCGCGGCATAGGCGAAGGGCACGGCGATCCAGTTGCTCGCCGTCACCACGGTCGCAACATGCTTGCCGTAGCCGAGCGGACGCGCGAGCGCCGCCAGAAGCACCAGCGGCAGCAGCCAGCCCGCCACGTCGATCACCAGGAGCTTGACGAAGAAGGAGAGGCCGGCCGGCGTTCCCGTCGGCATGCTGCCGAGAAAATAGAGCCGCCAGGATGCCCAGATAACGGCAAAGGCGGGAAGGCACCAGGCGAAGGCCCAGAAGGAGCGGACAAGCCCGCGCATCGTCAGGTCCAGCCAGCCGAACCCTTCCTGCTTCTGCCGCACGAGCAGGAACACGCCGGTGAGATAGTGCAGGACCTCGTCAAGCCCGGGCATCGCCGAACCAGCGCTGGAGGAAGGTCTCGTAGATCACGGTCAGCGTCTCGAGATCGGCGATGGCCACCCGCTCGTCGACCATGTGCATGGTCTGTCCGACGAGGCCGAACTCCACGACCGGGCAATAATCCTTGATGAAGCGGGCATCGGAGGTGCCCCCCGTCGTCGACAGCTTTGGCGCACGGCCGGTCACGGCTTCGACGGCGCCGGAGAGCGAGGCGATCAGCCGGTCGTTGCGGGTGAGGAAGACGTGGCTCGGCCGCTCGGCCCAGGCGATGTCGTAGCGGAGCGGCGGGCGGCCCGGCCGCAGCCTTTCGTCGCGCGCGGCGGCATCGAGCCGGCGCACGATCTCGGCCATCACGGTCTCGGCCGTCCAGATATCGTTGAAGCGGATGTTGAAGCGGGCGACCGCCTGTGCCGGCACGACATTTGTCGCGGGATTGCCGACGTCGATCGTCGTCACTTCCAGATTCGACGGCTGGAAATTCTCCGTGCCGGCGTCGAAGGGCGGATGCATCAGGGCATCGGTGAGCGCGATCACGCCGCGCACGGCATTGTCGGCGAGGTGTGGATAGGCGGCATGGCCCTGCACGCCCTGTACCGTGATCGTGCCGGAGACGGAGCCGCGCCGGCCGATCTTGATCATGTCGCCGAGCTGGTCCGGGTTCGTCGGCTCGCCGACGAGGCAGGCATCCCAGCGTTCGCCGCGCTCCGCGGCCCATTGCAGCAGCTTGATCGTGCCGTTGACGGCCGGGCCTTCCTCGTCGCCGGTGATGAGGAAGGAGAGCGAACCCTTCGGGGGACCGTTCTTTGCGATCTGGCGGGCGACGGCGGCGACGAAGCAGGCGATGCCGCCCTTCATGTCGACCGCGCCGCGGCCGAACATCTCGCCGCCGGCGATCTCGGCGCTGAAGGGCGCATGCGTCCAGGCCGCGTCGTTGCCGACGGGCACGACATCCGTGTGGCCGGCGAACATCAGGTGCGGCCCCTCGGTGCCGATGCGGGCATAGAGGTTCTCGATGTCGGGCATGCCGGGCTCGCGCGCCGTCATGCGCTCCACTGTGAAGCCGAGCGGCTCCAGCATGGCGGCGAGCGCCGTCAGCGCCCCGCCCTCGGCAGGGGTGACGGAGGGGCAGCGGATGAGCGTTGCAAGATTGGCGATCGGATCGGCGGAGGTCATGGACATGCGGTCACGGCACGAAAGGGAGGAAGGAGAATCGAGATTTAGCCGATCGGCCGTGCGCTGTCACGCGCCCCCGAAGCGCGCCTCTCAGTCTTTCGGCCGGTTGGGCAGGCGGCCGTAGTCGTTCGGCCCGTTCGTGCCCGGCCAGACCATGAAGGCGAAGAGCGCGAAGAAGGAGATGGCCGGGATGAACAGGCAGATGATCAGCGGCAGCGGCAGGTTCATGTCGTGCAGCCGCTTGACCGTCAGCAGGACGGAGGACACCGTGGAAACGAGCGCCACGCCGACGAAGACGAAGGACCAGAAGAGGAAGGAGGGATCCTCCTTCGGCACGATGATGATGCGGGCGAGCGCGGCCGAAAGCAGCATCAGCCAGAAGGCCCAGCCGAGCGCGAAGGGCACCCGGCTGACCCGGCCGGACCAGCCGAAGAAGAGCCAGGCGAGGCTCGGCCTCTGCTCTTCCACGACCGCCATGGCTCAATCCCGAAGCAGTTCGTTGATGCCGGTCTTCGAGCGGGTCTGCGCGTCGACACGCTTGACGATGACGGCGCAGTAGAGCCCCGGCGCCGGCAGGCCGTTCGGCATCACCTTGTCCGACGGCATGGAGCCGGCGACGACGACGGAATAGGGCGGCACTTCGCCATAGGTCACCTCGCCCGTCGCGCGGTCGACGATCTTGGTCGACTTGCCGATGAAGACGCCCATGCCAAGCACGGAGCCCTCGCGCACGATGCAGCCCTCGACGACCTCCGAGCGGGCGCCGATGAAGCAATTGTCCTCGATGATCGTGGGACCTGCCTGCATCGGCTCCAGCACGCCGCCGATGCCGACGCCGCCGGAAAGATGCACATGCTTGCCGATCTGCGCGCAGGAGCCCACCGTCGCCCAGGTGTCGACCATCGTGCCCTCGCCGACATAGGCGCCGAGATTGACGAAGGAGGGCATCAGGATGGCGTTCGGCGCGATATAGGCGGAACGGCGCACCACGCAGTTGGGCACGGCGCGGAAGCCGGCCTTCTCGAATTCGTTGACGCTCCAGCCGTCGAACTTGGAGGGCACCTTGTCCCACCAGGACGAGTCGCCCGGGCCGCCCTTGACGATCTCCATCGGGTTGAGGCGGAAGGAGAGGAGAACGGCCTTCTTCAGCCACTGGTTCACCGTCCAGGTGCCGTCCTCGCCGCGCTGGGCGACGCGTACCTTGCCGGTGTCGAGCAGGTTGAGGGACGTCTCCACCGCATCGCGCACTTCGCCGCGCGTTCCGGTGTTGATGCCGTCCCGTTCCTCGAAGGCGCGCTCGATGGTGGCGGAAAGGGTGGCGAGGTCAGGCAGGCTCATCGGAATTCCTTAAACTTCGAGGCTTATTTTCGATTGTCGGGATGCCGGAAGGTTGATTTCATCAATCTGCAAAATGCTCTAGAGCAAGTGCCGGAAAAGATGAAGCCCCTTTCCGGCAGATACTGTCGCACGGGCGCAATGGTAATCCCGTGGGGCCGGAAAGCAGGCCAGCAAGCAGGAAAATGACATGGCAAGACTGAAGAAGAAGAATCTGCGCCGCAAGGACGGCGTCTGGGATCCGTTGGCCGACAGCGCGCAGGACAAGCACCGCGCCGCCGTCGTGCCGCAGACGCCGCAATCGGCCCATCCGGCCTACCGGCTTGCCTATGTCGACGACGACTTCCTCTGCCGCGAGGAGCTGCGCCCAGTGCGCCTGCAGCTCGAATTGCTGAAGGTCGAGATGATGCTCGCCGAGCGCGGCATCAAGTCGACCGTCGTGATGTTCGGCGGCGCGCGCATTCCCGCCCCCGGCCAGGAGGCCTGGGCGGCGCGCAACGAGACGCAGCGCCTCAATCTCGAAGCCGCCTCGGTCTATTACGAGGAAGCGCGCAAATTCGCGCGCATGTGCTCGGAGAAATCCGCGGAACTCGGCTTCAAGGAATATGTCGTCGTCACCGGCGGCGGGCCGGGCGTCATGGAGGCGGGCAACCGCGGGGCGGCCGATGTCGGCGCGCCGTCGATCGGCCTCAACATCGTGCTGCCGCACGAGCAGGCGCCGAACCCCTATGTGACGCCGGAGCTCAGCTTCAACTTCCACTATTTCGCCATCCGCAAGATGCATTTCCTGCTGCGCGCCAAGGCCGTGACGGTGTTTCCGGGCGGCTTCGGCACGCTGGACGAACTGTTCGAGACGGTCACGCTGATGCAGACGGGCCGCATGGCGCTGGTGCCGCTCATCCTGTTCGGCAAGGAATTCTGGCGCAGGATCATCGATTTCGACGCGCTCGCCGCCTTCGGGACGATCGCGCCCGGCGATGTCGAGCTGATGCAGTTCGTCGAGACGGCCGACGAGGCCTGGGACATCATCGTGAAGTTTTACGAGAAGCTGGAGGCCGAGCAGGCGGCGGCCGCGCTCGGTTGATGTAAGGACGATTACGGGCGCCTGCCACCTCTCCTCCGTCATGGTCGGGCTCGACCCGACCATCCGTCCACCGGCACGTCGGGAATGTGGATCCTCGGGGCAGGCCCGAGGATGACGGCAGGGGGAGGGCGACGGTCTGCGCGAAATTTCCGCGCCTTTCGCAAAAAAAAGACGCCCCGGTTTTGAAACCGGGGCGTTCCTGGTCGGACGTGCTCGTAACGGAGGGTGTTTAGCGGTTGCCGCGCCTGCCCATCTCGTCGGCGGTGATGAAGCCGTCGCCGTTCCGGTCGCGCTGCTTGAACATCGCGGCGGCGGCGGTTTCCATTTCCGCCTTGGTCAGCGTGCCGTTCTTGTCGGCATCGGCCCGCTCGAACATGCGGCCGCCCATGCGATCGATCCGGGCGTCGCGCAGCGCCTCGCGGGCGGCCGCCTTCGCCTCGCCATCCGTCGCCTTTACCTCGCGGACGGCCTTGCGGGCATCGCGGAAGGCCTCGCGCCTCGCGTCGACCTCGGCCTTCGTCACCTCGCCGTTCTTGTCGGCGTCGAAGCGCTGGAAGGTTTCCGAGGCGCGCTGCAGCAGCTCCTCCTGCGAGACCTTGCCGTCGCTGTTGGCATCGAGGCGCTTCAGCATGCGCTCGGCACGCTCCTCGCCGCCCTTGCCGTGGCGACCCTTGCCCTTATGGGGGCGGGCATCGGCCGTGTCGATCGCGCCGTCCTTGTTGCTGTCGCGCCGTTCGAAGATCTTCTGCGCCGAGGCAAGCACTTCCGCTTCGGAAAGCGTGCCGTTCCCGTCGGTGTCGGCACGGTCGAACATGCGGCCGGCGCCCGGCAGCATGAAGGGGCCGGCGGCCCGCAGCGCCTCGCGTGCCTTGTCCTTGTCGGTGTCGGTCGCGGCACGCACGGCCTTGCGGGCATCGCGGAACGCGTCGTGGCGGGCCTTGATCTCGTCCTTCGTCACCTGGCCGTCGCCGTCGGCATCGAAGGTCTTGAAGGTGGCGGAGATGTTGGTCTTGAACTCGTCGAGCGAGACCTTGCCGTCCTTGTTCGCGTCGAGACGCTCGATCATCGCGGCATGGCGCGGCCCGTGCCGGCCCTCGCCCTTGGCGGCGAAGGCGGGGGCGGCGGCGCCCGAAAGCAGTAGGCCGGCAGCGACGGCGCCGAGGAGAAGTTCCTTTTTAGCCATGGTCATTCCTTTTCATCCATCATCGTCCCTTGGGGAGGCAGGATAGGGGGAATGCCGGCCGGCACCAGTTACAAATTGGTAATTCAAGCTTTTGACGGAAAAGGGTTTTTTCCGTGTCTGGAATGTGTCGGCTCTTGCCTAGAGCAATGCGTTGAGGAAGGCCGTCAGGTTCGAGGTCGCATAGTCGATATGCTTGTCCTCGTCCGTGCGCTTCTCCCAGGCATCGGTGAATTCGTGGCCCTCGTCGCGCGGGGTCAGCAGCACGGTCTTCATGCCGAGCGTCTTCGGCACGATGAGGTTGCGCGGCAGGTCCTCGAACATCACGGCCTGCTTCGTGTCGACCCGGTGCAGCGCCATGAACTTGTCATAGGTCGCGCCGGCCGGCTTCGGCACGTATTCGGCCGCCACGATATCGAAGACGTCGTCGAAATGGTGGAAGATGCCGAGGGCTCTCGCCGCCATCTCGGCGTGCTTGACGCTGCCATTGGTGAAGATGAACTTGCGGCCCGGCAGCGCCTGGATCGCCTCGCCGAGCGGCAGGTCGGGCGACAGCACGTCGTAATTGATCGCATGCGCCTTTTCCAGGAAGTCCACGGGGTCGATGGCGTGATGGATCATCAGGCCCTTCAGCGTCGTGCCGTGGTCGAAGTAATACTGCTTCTGCAGGGCGCGCGCGTCCTCGCGCGACAGGCCGAGCAGGGCCGAGACGTAAGCCGTCATGTTCTTGTCGATCTGGGCGAAGAGATCGACATGGTGCGGATAGAGCGTGTTGTCGAGGTCGAAGACCCAGTCACGCACATGGCTGAAATCGGCTTTGTTCGGAAGATCGGTCATGGAGCGTCTTATGGCATGGGCCTGCGCGAAGGGAAACGGAATTTTCCACGGGAGGTCGACGCCGGCGATGGATTTGGCCCGGCCCGCATGCTAGCGGCAGGGCATGGAACTCTGGATCCCCATCACCATCGCCGCCGCCTTCCTGCAGAACCTGCGCTCGGCCCTGCAGAAGCATCTTCAGGGCAAGCTCGGCACGCGCGGCGCGAGCTTCGTGCGCTTCGGCTACGGCTTTCCGCTGGCGATCCTCTACGTGCTGGTGCTGAACCGCATCGTCGGCCTCGCCTTCCCCTCGCTCAACTGGACCTTCGCCTTCTGGGCCGTCATCGGGGGGCTGGCGCAGATCTTTGCCACCATGCTGCTCGTCTATCTGTTCTCGCTGCGGAATTTTGCGGTCGGCACGGCCTATTCCAAGACGGAGCCGGTGCAGGCGGCGATCTTCGGCTTCGTGCTGCTCGGCGAGCGCATCACCCTGGGCGCGGTCGTCGCCATCGTCGTCGGCGTCATCGGCGTGATGCTGATTTCCGTCGCCCGCGCGCCGCTCTCCTGGCGCAACACCTTCGCCGCCCTGACGAGCCGCACCGCCCTGATCGGCATCGCCTCGGGCGCGGTCTTCGGCGTCTCGGCCGTCGCCTATCGCAGCGCGTCCCTCTCGTTCGACGGGCCGGGGCCGATCATGAACGCTGCGGTGACGCTCGCCTGCGTCACCACTTTCCAGACGGCCTTCATGCTGGTCTGGATGGCCTGGAAGGACAAGCGGGAAATCGTCGAGGTCTTGAGAAGCTGGCGCTCGTCCGCGCTGGTCGGCATTGCCGGGGTGCTGGGCTCGGCCTGCTGGTTCACGGCGATGAGCCTCCAGCAGGTCGCCTATGTGCGCGCGCTCGGCCAGATCGAGCTGGTCTTCACCTTCATGGCCTCGTATTTCCTCTTCCACGAGCGGGTCAACCGCACGGAAGTCGTCGGCTGCCTGCTCATCGTCGGCGGCATTCTGGGCCTGCTCTTCTGGTGAGGGGCCGGCGGCGGGAAGCCGCCGGCAGAAGCATCAGGGCACGATCAGCGTGCCGGCGCCGTGTTCGGTGAAGATCTCCAGCAGCACTGAATGGGCGGTCTTGCCGTTGAGGATGACGACGCCCTGCACGCCGGCCTTGATGGCGTCGATGCAGGTCTCGACCTTCGGGATCATACCGCCGGAGATCGTGCCGTCCTTGATGAGGGCGCGGGCCTCGGCGACGGAGAGTTCCTTGATGAGCTGGCCGTTCTTGTCGAGCACGCCCGGCACGTCGGTGAGGAAGAGCAGGCGCGTCGCGTTGAGCGCCCCGGCGATGGCGCCGGCGAAGGTATCGGCGTTGATGTTGTAGGTGTGGCCGTCGCGGCCGGGGGCGACCGGGGCGATGACCGGGATCATCTCGGATTTCGCGAGCAGGTCGATCAGCGTGCGGTCGACTTCCACCACCTCGCCGACGAAACCGAGATCGAGGATGCGCTCGATATTGCTGTCCGGATCGACCACGGTCTTCTTGGCCTTTTCGGCGAAGACCATGTTGCCGTCCTTGCCGCACAGGCCGATCGCCCATTCGCCCGTCTGGTTGATGAGCGCGACGATCTCCTTGTTGATCGAGCCGGCGAGCACCATCTCGACGATCTCGACCGTCTTCTGGTCGGTGACGCGCAGGCCCCCCTCGAATTTCGATTCGATGCCCATCTTGGAGAGCATCGCGCCGATCTGCGGGCCGCCGCCATGCACGACGATCGGGTTGACGCCCGACTGCTTGAGCAGCGCGATGTCGCTCGCGAAAGCCTTGCCCAGTTCCGCATTGCCCATGGCATGGCCGCCATATTTCACCACGATGGTCTTGTTCTCGTAGCGCTGCATATAGGGCAGGGCTTGCGCGAGAAGGCGGGCTTGGGTTTCGCTTTCGGATAGGGACATGGCGGCCTCTTGGGAATGGGTGGGCGCCTGTTTAACGCATGTTTCGTGACGATGGAATGATCCGCCGGCCATATTGCTGCCGGTGCCCGGAAAAAGACGGAACGACACGAGCCGGGGACCGCAAGATCGGTGGCGGGAAAGGGCGATGGGGAATATGATGGCGCGCTTGCGCGTTTCCATGAGCAAAAGCGAAAGGGAATGCCTATATGGAGTTGGAGGCCTGGTCCTCGCCCGGATTTCATCGAAGCCTGAGAGAGTGCATAGCCGATGACGGCGCCCGACCGAGAGATGAGAGACCCCCGCCGCGATGAGGTGATCGCCGGCGAATATGTGCTCGGGGTGCTTTCCGCCGAGGAGCGCCGCAAGGTCGAGGCGCGCCTCGCCAAGGACCGCCAGTTCGCCGCGATCGTCAGTCGCTGGGAAGAGAATCTTGCCACCTTCGAGGACGATTACGAGGCGCTGCATCTGCCGCCGCGCGCCCGTTCCCCCATGGAGCAATGCCTGTTCGGCGCGACGCCGCGGGACGCCGTGTTCTCCGGCAGGGTCGCGGGCGGCTGCTGGGGCTCGCTCGCCTTCTGGCGGGCGCTCGCCCTTGCCTCCTTCGCCATTGCGGCGGGCCTTGCCCTGTTGATCGGCGCGCTCATCGCGCCGCGCCCGGTGAGCGGCGGGCGTCTCGTCGCGGACCTGGCGGGAGAGGGGGCCGTGATCGATCTCGTCGCGCGCTATGACGATGTGAGCGGCTCGCTGCGGGTGACGCCGGTCGCCGGTGGCGGCGGCAAGGACAAGTCGCTCGAACTGTGGCTGACGCAGGATGGCAGGGCGCCGGTCTCGCTCGGCGTGCTGCCGCAGACCGGCGAGGGCACGCTCATCGTGCCGGGAGAATTGCGCGGGCGGCTGGTGCAGGGCGCGATGCTCTCCGTCAGCGTGGAGCCCTTCGGCGGGTCGCCGGGCGGCAAGGCGACCGGCCCCGTCCTCGCGTCCGGCGCCGCCCGGTTCGATTGAGCCCTATCGGGTGATGGCGGTGATGATGGCGTTGCGCAATTCATCCAGCCCGCGGCCCTTTTCCGAGGAGGTGGCCAGCACCTCCGGATAGGCGGCCGGGCGCTTGGCGATCTTCTGCAGGGTTTCCTCGACGAGGCGCGGCACGCCGGCATCCTTGATCTTGTCGGTCTTGGTCAGCACGATCTGGTAGGAGACGGCCGCCTTGTCGAGCAGGGCGAAAACCTCCTCGTCGTTCTTCTTGATGCCGTGGCGGCTGTCGACCAGCACATAGACGCGCTTCAGCGTCGAGCGGCCGCGCAGGTAGTCGAAGACGAGCTTGGTCCAGGCGTCGACCTGTTCCTTCGGCGCCTGGGCATAGCCGTAGCCGGGCATGTCGACGAGCGCCATCGGCGGCAGGTCGTCCTCGGCGCCGGAGAAGCCGTCCGGGACGAAATAGTTGAGCTCCTGCGTGCGGCCGGGCGTGTTGGACGTGCGTGCCAGGCCCTTGTGGCCGACCAGCGCATTGATCAGCGAGGACTTGCCGACATTCGAGCGCCCGGCGAAGGCGATCTCCGGCGGTCCCTCGGGCGGCAGGAATTTCATGGCCGGCACGCCGCGGATGAAGATCCACGGCCTGCCGAACAGCGGCTTGTCGTCCGGCGACGTCGTCTCGGTCATAAATCGCGCCCTTGTTGTCCGGCCCCCGGCTTCCCGGTTTTGGCCGCGAAAGTCAAGCGCGCCGCTGGCGCCAGAACTCCACACCGAGATAACACAGGAGCGCCGCCAGCACGATGATGCCGCCGACGACGGTGCGCGCGCCCGGCACCTCGCCGTGGATGATCGCCACCCAGAGCGGCGCCAGAACCGTCTCCGCCGTGCCGAGCAGGGCGGCGAGCGCCGAGGGGACGAGGCGGGCGCCGGTGACGAAGAGGGCGAGGCCGAGGCCGAAATTGAGCGCGCCGAAAACGACGAGAATGCCGAGTTCCTGGCTGCTCACGGCAAAGCCGGAGGCCTGGCTTGCCGCCACCGCGCAGGCGACGAGCGTGCCGAAGAAGACGGCGGGCGTCATGCGCACATGGGCGAAGCGCCGGGTGATGATCGTCGCGGTGGCGAAGGCGAAGGCGATCAGCAGGGCGAGCGCATCGCCCATCATCGAGACGCTGCCGCCGAGCGATTCCGAGACCATGATGGCAACGCCGCCGATCACCGCCGCGATGGCGATCCAGGTGTGGAGGGCGATCCTCTCGCGGAAGAGCAGCCAGGCCATCAGCGCGGCGATCAGCGGCACGCCGGCCTGGATCAGCACGACATTGGCGACGGTCGTATAGGCGAGCGCGAGGATGAAGGACGTGGAGGCGGTGGCAAAGCACAGCCCCACCGCGATGCCGGCAAGGCCCATGCCCCTGAACAGGTGCACGGTGCCGCGCGGGCCGTCACGCAGCAGCATGAAGCCGAGCAGGAAGAGGGCGGCAAAGAGCGAGCGCCAGAAGACGACGGTCCAGCCGTCCTCGATGGCCAGAAAGCGCGCCAGCGTGCCGCCGAAGCTCCAGACGACGGCAGAGCCGAGCACGAGGGCGGCGCCATGGCCTTGCCCCCGTCTCTGCGGAAGCGTGGGGGTGATCGGAAGCGTGGAAGCGGACATGGTGCGCTCGCAAGGGCAAGTCCGGCAAAAGGGCGAGAAGCGGTTTTGCGTTCGGGCTTGCATGAAGACAAAGGGATCGCCGGGAGCATGACAGGGATGCGCCCGCGCCGCTTCCATGCCAGCGACGGGGCGATGTCGCAAGCGGGCCTTGCAGAAAAATCGGCAAAAGAAAACCCCGGCGCGAGGCCGGGGTTCTTCGAAATCCGCTTGGGTGGCCGTCAGGATGATCCGGCTTTCTTTCCGAGCAATCCCTTCAGATTGTCGAAGAGCTCGATCTTCACGCCGTGGCGCTTCATGATGATGCCCTGCTGGATGATCGAGAGCAGGTTGTTCCAGGCCCAGTAGATGACGAGGCCGGCCGGGAAGGTCGCGAGCATGAAGGTGAAGATCAGCGGCATCCAGGTGAAGATCATCGCCTGGGTCGGGTCCGGCGGCGTCGGGTTCATGCGCATCTGCAGGAACATGGTGATGCCCATGATGATGGGCCAGACACCGATCATCAGCATGTGCGGCACGTCGTAGGGCAGCAGGCCGAACAGGTTGAAGAGCGAGGTCGGATCGGGCGCCGAAAGGTCCTGGATCCAGCCGAAGAACGGCGCGTGGCGCATCTCGATGGTGACGTAGATCACCTTGTAGAGCGCGAAGAAGACCGGGATCTGCAGGAGGATCGGCCAGCAACCCGCGAGCGGATTGATCTTCTCCTCCTTGTAGAGCTGCATCATGGCCTGCTGCAGCGCCATGCGGTCGTCGCCGTGCTTGGCCTTCAGCTCCTCCATCTTCGGCTGCATCTTCTTCATGTTCGCCATGGAGGCGTACTGCTTGTTGGCAAGCGGGAAGAACAGGCCCTTGACGACGATCGTGGTGATCAGGATCGCGATGCCGAAATTGCCGAAATAGCGGAAGAAGAAGTCCATCATCTGGAACATCGGCTTGGTGAAGAACCAGAACCAGCCCCAGTCGATCATCAGGTCGAAGCGCGGGATGGAGTAGGACGCCTCATACTGGTCGATGATCGGCACTTCCTTGGCGCCGCCGAAGAAGAGGTTCTTGACCTCGACCGACTGGCCGGGCGCGATCGTGACGTCGTCCTGGCGGTAGTCCGCCTGGTAGCGCGGACGGCCGTCCTGGAAATAGGAGAAGCGCGTCTCGTAGGGCGTCGCCTGCGGCGGCACAAGGGCCGTCGCCCAGTACTTGTCGGTGATGCCGAGCCAGCCGCCGGTCGCCTTGCCGGGCGCGACCGCCGTGTCGTCTTCGGTCGTGGAATATTTGACCTCGTGCAGGCCGAGATCGCCGAGCACGCCGATGAAACCTTCGTGCAGCACGTAGACGGACGGATCGCTCGGCTTGAAGAAGCGCGTCGCGCGGCCATAGGGCGAAAGCGCGATCGCCGCATCCGTGCGGTTCTCGATGCTGTCGGCGATCGTGAACATGTAGTGTTCGTCGACCGAGATCGTGCGGGTGAAGGTGACGTTCTTGTCGTTGGTATAGGTGAGCTTGACGGGGGTCGCCTGCGTCAGCTTGCCATCGCCCTCCTGCGTCCAGACGGTCTGCGGGCCGGGGACCTGGCCGGTCGCCTCGCTGCCGACATAGCCGATTTCGGCAAAGTAGCCGTGTTCGGTCTCGGCGGGGCTGAGCAGCGTGATGATCGGGCTCGTCTTTTCGACGGTCTCGTGGAATTCCTTCAGCTTCAGGTCGTCGAAGCGGGCGCCCGTCAGGTTGATGGAGCCGGAAAGCGACGGCGTGTCGATCTCGACGCGGGCGGACCGGGCGAGCGCGGCTTCCCGCGTTTCGG
The DNA here is from genome assembly GCF_001652565.1 of Shinella sp. HZN7. Taxonomy (NCBI): domain Bacteria; kingdom Pseudomonadati; phylum Pseudomonadota; class Alphaproteobacteria; order Hyphomicrobiales; family Rhizobiaceae; genus Shinella; species Shinella sp. HZN7. Next base: position 68,685 of record NZ_CP015736.1, read on the forward strand.
TCGTGGTCGCCGTCGACGTACCGCCCGGCAGGGCGCCGCTCGTACCGGTCGCGGTCGTCGTCGTGCCGCCGGACGTGGTCGTCTGCTGGCTCTGCGCGGCCTGCTGCGCCTCGAGCGCGGCGCGGTCCTTCTCCAGCTTGGGGTTCACATAGAGGAACTGCCAGGCCACGAGGATCAGCACGGACAGCGCGATCGCCACGAAATAATTGCGGTTCTTTTCCATCACTCTTTCCCGGGAGCAGCAGGGCGCTGCTGCTGCTTCTGTTTCTTGACCGTCGCGATCCTGTCGTTGAGACGGGCTTCAAGGGTTTTGAAGGGGGCGCTCAACACGTCCCGTCTGGCGACAACCACATAGTCGTGTCCGGGCTCCATTGCAAACCCGGCCGATAGCCGCACCGCCTCTTTCAGGCGCCGGCGCATGCGATTGCGTTCCACGGCATTGCCGTGCTTCTTGGTAACGGTGAAGCCGACGCGGGGCGCTTCGTCCGGCATCTGCCGGTCGCGCACTTCGAGAAGGAACAGCGGTCCCCTGCGTTTCTCGCCCTCGCGCACAAAAAGAAACTGCGGACGGCTTTTCAGCCGTCCGACAGCAGGTTTTTCAACAGTTTCCGTCATATGCCCGTCGCCTCTGTTCGGGCAGGCACGGCCTTAGGCCGAGAGACGTGCGCGGCCGCGGGCGCGACGTGCGGACAGGACCTTGCGGCCGCCCTTCGTTGCCATGCGGGCGCGGAAACCGTGACGACGCTTGCGGACAAGCTTGGAGGGTTGGTAGGTACGCTTCGACATTTATTTAATACCGCGGTGTGCGGCCCTTCTTGGGTTTGCGTTACGCAAGGAGCGTTGAAGTCCGGCACAGGCTTGCCCTCGCGGGAAGCCAAGCTTTCCGGACGTGCGCGGCTTATAAGGGCAAAAACGGTCGAAAGTCAATTGCGGACGCGGCGACGCGCGCGACTGTCACAATGGTTAACGGGTGACACCTAAAAGTTGCATGTGAATTGTGCTTTGTCATGTTCCCGTCACGTAACGTGAGGCGCAATCCCCGGATTTTCCGGCTTCCTCTCCCGTCCTGCTGCATTAGGAGTTGCAAATACGCTCAATATTTGGGCGGTTGTATCAAAGTCTAATTAACTTTTAGCGTTTACTTTCCTCCATGAAGGCAGGTGGGTGAATCCCGCTTGCCATCCATCGTTCTTTGGAGTGTGACGTGAAGATACGCGGCAAGATCTACCTCATCGTGGGCTTGATGGGCCTTATTTCCGTCCTCATCGGCGGCATCGCCGTCCATGTGGTCTCGGAATACAGCGATAAGCTCCGCCAGTATGAGAATGCCGCCGACCGCGCCTTCCTCGGCGAGCACCTGAACCGCCAGGTCACGGCCGTCGTCATGGAAGCCCGCGGCATCTATGCCTCCAAGGACATGGACGGCGCCAAGAAATTTGCCGAAGGCATCGCCAAGGAACTCGACGGCATCGACAAGACGCTGAACGAATGGCGCCCGATCGTGCCGGAGGCACAGAAGGCCGCGTTTGACGCCGTCGTGGCGCGCGCCGCCGAATTCCGCACCTTCCGCATGGAAACGGCCCGCCTCGGCACGACCGTCTCCATCGCCGCGGCCAACGAACAGGGCAACAACGAGGGCAACCGCGCCAACCGCAAGGCCTTCCAGCAGGAGATCGACGCCGTCGTCCAGACGGACAACGAGAACCTCACCGCGATCAAGGCCGATGTCGCCGCCTTCGAAACCCTCATGCTGATGCTCGTGCTCGGCACGGTCGGCGTCGGCCTCGCGCTCGGTGGCGGCGTTGCCTTCTATATCGCGACCAACGAGCTCAGCCGTCCGATCCAGAACGTGACCGAGACGATGAACCGCCTTGCCGGCGGCGATCTCGACACGGAAGTGCCCTATGCCGGCCGCAAGGACGAGATCGGTGAAATGGCCGCCGCCGTCGCCATCTTCCGCCAGAATGCCATCACCGTGCGCGACCTCAACGCCCAGGAGGAGATCCTGCGCGAGAAGAGCGCCGACCTGCAGTCCTCGATCGCCACCGTCGTCCATGCCGCGGCCGCGGGCGATTTCTCCTCGCGCATCAACAAGGACTACCAGAACGAGGACCTCAACCGCTTCGCGCGCAGCGTCAACGAGCTGGTCGCCGGCGTGGAAGAAGGCATTGCCGAAACTCGCCGCGTCATCGGCGCGCTCGCCGAGGGCGACCTGACGCAGACCATGGACGGCGCCTTCCGCGGCGCCTTCGCCGAGCTGCAGCAGAACGTCAACGCGACGCTCTCCACCCTCCAGCGCACCATGCGCGAGGTGCGCGCCTCGACGGATGCGATCAACGCCAATTCCGGCGAGCTGCGCACCGCCTCCGACGACCTTTCCAAGCGTACCGAGCAGCAGGCCGCCGCGCTGGAGGAGACCTCCGCCGCCCTCGAGGAGATCACCGCCGCCGTCAAGAATTCGACGGAGCGGGCGAACGAGGCGACGACCATGGTCGGCGAGGCGACGCAGAGCGCCAAACAGTCGGGCGACATCGTGCGCAATGCGATCGGCGCGATGAGCCGCATCGAGCAGGCCTCGAACGAGATCAGCCAGATCATCTCCGTCATCGACGAGATCGCCTTCCAGACGAACCTCCTGGCGCTCAACGCCGGCGTCGAGGCCGCGCGCGCCGGCGAGGCAGGCAAGGGTTTTGCCGTCGTCGCCCAGGAGGTGCGCGAGCTCGCCCAGCGCGCCGCCAGCGCCGCCAAGGACATCAAGGGCCTGATCACCAAGTCCGGTGACGAAGTCTCCGTCGGCGTCAAATATGTGCAGGAGACGGGCGCGGCCCTCTCCGACATCGAAAGCCGCGTCGTCACCATCAACGATCGCATCCACGCGATCGCCACGGCCGCCCGCGAGCAGGCGACGGGCCTCCAGGAGATCAGCACGGCCATCAACCAGATGGACCAGGTCACCCAGCACAATGCCGCGATGGTCGAGGAGACCTCGGCTGCGACGCACAAGCTGAAGGGCGAGGCCGACAGCCTGGCCGACCTCGTCGCCCGCTTCCGCACCGGCGATGCCATGCAGCGCGTGGCGGCCGTGCGCGCCGAGACCCGTCCGGTCGAATCGCCCGCCCGCCGCATGATCGGCAATGTCGCCCGCGCCTTCGGCGGCAACCGCGGTGCCGCCACTGCGGCGGTCGCCCAGGAGAACTGGGAAGAGTTCTGATCGCTGCCCCTTCGCAGCGCGCAGACGGGCGCCCTGCGGCATTTGGTAGCCGGATTCCAGCCTTCAGCGCGGCGATCGCAGGATCGCCGCGTTTTTGCCGTCTCCGCGGCAACGTTGGAAAATTTGCCGCAATCTCCTATGATTGACTGAAATACGTCGTCGATCTCCAATCACGATGCGTTCGCCGCATTGCGGCCTGTCTGGGAGTTGAGACATGGTGGACAGAGACGGGACACCGTCCTTGACCGAGAAGCCGGTGCCGGCGGTCGGCTTCCTGTCCGGCCTGTCGGGACGGCTCCTGTTGGTCACGGCCATCTTCGTCCTGATCGCCGAGGTGCTGATCTTCGTGCCGTCGGTCGCCAACATGCGCCTGCAATGGCTGCGCGACCGCCTGAACACGGCCGCCGCCGCCAGCGTCGTCATCGAAGGCCTGCCGGACCACGAACTGCCGCGCCCCGTGCAGGAAGAGACGCTGATGGCGACCGGCACCAAGGCGATCATCCTGAAGCGGGAGGACGCCTCCCGCATGGTCGCCGCCGTCGACATGCCGCCGAGCATCGACGCGCAATACGACCTTTCCGACGTCTCGACGCTCACCGCCGTCTACGATGCCTTCGACACGCTGCTCTTCGGCGGCGAGCGCGTCATCCGCGTCTTCGGCCCGGTCGGCGAATCGAGCACGCGCATCGAGCTGCTGCTCGACGAGCGGGCGCTGCGCCGGGCCATGCTCGGCTACGCACGCAACGTCTTCATCCTGTCCATGATCATTTCCGTGGTCACGGCGAGCCCCATCTTCTTCGCGCTCAACCGCCTGCTGATCCGCCCGATCCGCCGCATGACCGCGAACATCCAGGAATTCGCCGCCGATCCGTCGAACCCGGCGCGCGTGCTGGAGCCGTCCGGCGGGCGCGACGAGATCGCCGTCGCCGGCATCCATCTCGCCGCCATGCAGCAGACGCTGCAGCGCACGCTGAAGGAGCAGAAGAACCTCGCCGATCTCGGTCTTGCCGTGTCGAAGATCAACCACGACATGCGCAACATCCTCTCCTCGGCCCAGTTGATGTCCGACCGCCTGTCGGATGTCGACGACCCCGTGGTCAAGCGCGTCGCGCCGAAGCTCCTGCGCAGCATCGACCGGGCGGTGGGCTATACCAACGAGGTGCTCTCCTACGGCCGCATGCGCGAGCCGGAGCCGCGCCGCCGCTTCGTCGCGCTGCGCCCGCTGGTGCAGGAGGTTTCCGAGGTGCTGGCGCTCGATTCGCGCAGCGACATCGATTTCGTTGCGCAGGTCGAGCCGGGTCTCCAGGTCGATGCCGACAGCGAGCAGCTCTTCCGCGTGATCCACAATCTGTGCCGCAATGCCGTCGAGGCGCTGTCGCAGGACAGCGGCGCGGAGCGGCGCACCGTGCTCGTCACGGGGCTTCGCACCGGCAGCGTCGTGTCCATCGCCATCGACGACAACGGCCCCGGCATGCCCGCCAAGGCGCGCGAAAACCTCTTCGCCGCCTTCCGCGGTTCCGTGCGCTCGGGCGGCACGGGCCTTGGCCTTGCGATCGCCCGCGAACTGGTGCTCGCCCATGGCGGCACGATCGCGCTGGTGGAGAAGCCGACGCCCGGCACGCTGTTCCGCATCGAGCTGCCGGACCGCCCCGTCCCCCTCGACGCCTTCCGCCACCGCGCCTCGTAATCCGGGGTTCTGCCGCTCCCTTTGTGACGGCCCGATGAAAAAAGTACATTATTTCTGCGAAAGACGCTTGCAATAGGCCGGAGGACCCTTTAGAGAACCGCCTCGCAGCCGGGCAATAAGCCCGCCACTGCCAGCGCACCCGTAGCTCAGCTGGATAGAGCACCAGACTACGAATCTGGGGGTCAGGAGTTCGAATCTCTTCGGGTGCGCCATTCTTTTCCCATTTCCAAAAGATGCCTGCCGGCCTCCTGCGGTCGTATATCGCCGTGCTCGGCTCTTGCCCGGCATTGCCGTTCGCGTGACCGATATGCCACGCAGGGACTTTCCGTGGCGGTCCTTGTCTTCGGGCTCTCTTCAAAACCGCCCGCCGCTCGGCTAAGCAGGGATGAGCGGTGCGAGGCATGCACCGGCGAAACCAGAAAGCGGAAGGAAGCGGGGCATGATGAACCGCGAAATGCCGCGCGTATTGCGTCGCGTGATCTTCGCCGGACTGCTTGCCCTTGCGGGGTGCGCCGGCCGGCCGGAAGGCGTGCTCGTGCCGAGCGGCGAAACGCCGGCGGGCGTCTCCACGGTCGACCTCCTGGTCGCCACCACCCGCGCGCCCTCGCAGCAGCCGGGCGTCCTGTTTTCCGGTGAGCGCGGCTCCGAACTCGTGATGCGCGACATCAAGGTCTCCATTCCGCCGGACGGCAAGCGCAAGGTCGGCCAGGTGCAATGGCCGGAAAAGCTGCCGGCCGATCCGATGAAGAACTTCTCGACCGTCAGCGTGACGCCGATCGACAGCGCGCAGAAGGGCCGCGCCTGGCTCGACGGGCATCTGCCGAAGAGCCGCCGCGTGCTCGTCTTCGTGCACGGCTTCAACAACCGGTATGAGGACGCCGTCTACCGCTTCGCGCAGATCGTGCACGATTCGAAGACCGATGCGGCGCCCGTGATCTTCACCTGGCCCTCGCGCGCCAGCATCTTCGATTATTCCTACGACAAGGAAAGCACCAACTATTCGCGCGACGCGCTGGAGGAGCTGCTGCGCGCGGCGGTCGATACGCCCGAGGTCGGCGAGATCACCATCATGGCCCATTCCATGGGCACCTGGCTGGCGGTGGAAACGCTGCGCCAGATGGCGATCCGCGACGGGCGCGTGCCGAAGAAGATCCAGCAGGTCATTCTCGCCTCGCCCGATCTCGACGTGGACGTCTTCGGCCAGCAACTGCGTGCCATCGGCACGGATCGGCCGCAATTCACGCTCTTCGTCTCGCGAGACGACCGAGCGCTGACGCTCTCGCGGCGCATTTCCGGCAATGTCGACCGGCTTGGCCAGATCGATCCCTCGCAGGAACCCTATCGCAGCATGCTGGAGAAGCAGGGCATCATCGTGCTCGATCTCACGGCGCTGAAATCCGGCGACAGCCTCAACCACGGGAAATTCGCGGAAAGCCCGGAGGTGGTGCGGCTCATCGGCAACCGGCTGATCGCCGGCCAGACCGTCACGGATTCCGAGGTCGGTCTCGGTGACCGCCTCGGCGCGGTGGCGCTCGGCACCGCCCAGACGGTCGGCAGCGTCGCCAGTATCGCGGTCTCCACGCCCATCGCCGTCTTCGACCCGGTGACACGCAAGAACTACAACGACCACTGGCTGCGCTTCGGTCAATCCGTGGAGGACACCGCGGTGACCGCGACCGGCCAGTAAAATGAAAAGGCGGCCCCCGCGGGAGCCGCCCTTCCTTCACAAATCCCGTGTGGGTCAGCGGACCCAGATGACCTCACGGGTATTGCGGTCGACCAGAACAGGACGCTGGTCGACATAGATGTAGCCGTAGCTGGGGCTTTCCGGCACCTCGACGATCTGCACGGTCTCCGGGATCAAGGCGCCGGCCTCGACCGGGCCTTCCAGCACGACGGGCTCCAGCGGATGGCGCTCGACATAGGTGATCGTCGTCTCCGGAATGTCGGCGGAGATGCTGGCCGTCGTTTCGATCTCCGGTGCGTAGATGACCTGGCGGTTATCGGTGCGCACGATCACCGGGCGATTGTCGACATAGACATAGGCGAGGTCCGGGTGGTCGGGGATCGGCGTCAGCGTGACGGTGTCGTCGAAGCGCGTGTCGGCGGTCACCTGGCCTTCCAGAACGACGGGCGGTGTCGGGTTTTCCAGCACATAGACGCGGGCGTCGTCCGGCACGGCGGCTTCCGCACCGATGGCAACGCCCACCGCGCCGCCGACGATGGCGCCGACCGGACCGCCCACGACCGCACCGGCGGCCGCGCCCGCAGCGCCGCCGGCCGCGCCGCCGAGGACTTCCTTGTCGCCGTCATCCGCATGGGCCGCGGTGGCGCCGATGAGCGCCAGGGCGGCGCCGGCCATCAGAAACTTACGCATGTCATTCTCCTTCGAAAACGGGTTTCCCACCCCTTCGACGGAGACAACGTCACGTTCTTCCTTCGGTTCCGCTGCGGACGCGGCGGCGCATCACGATGTGTAACGCACGTTAACCCGGTTCTCAGGCGATTTCCGCATCGCGCCGTGCGATCTCGTAGTCCTCGTTGTGCACCTGCAGGCCGTCTTCCGTGACGACGACGATGCCGTAGGCCGCGGGTTCGTCGACCGAGAGCGAGGCGTTCGGTGTGTCGAAGGGCATCGGCTGCTGGTGCACGGGGCTCTTGAGGATCGAGAAGGGAACGCCGCGATGCGAGCCGCCGATCGTGCGGTGCACATGGCCGGCGAAGATGTGGCGCACATTGCCGTGTTTCAGCACGATGTCGTAGAAGGCATCCTCGTTGGAAAGCCGGATCGCGTCCATGCCGGTAAAACCGGTCCTGTGCGGCGGATGATGCATGAAGAGGAGGACGGGCAGGTCGCCGGCGCCGGAAAGCGCGCTGTCGAGCCAGGCCAGGCGCCTTTCGCAGAGATAGCCGGCATGGCTGCGCGGATAATCGTAGGGCGGGGCGAAGAGCGTATCGAGAAGCACCGCGCGGCAGTCGTCGAAATCGATCGCCTGCTGCACGAAACCGTTCTCGTCCGGTCGCACATGGGAAAAGGTTTCGAGGAAGCGTTCGCGATAATCGTGGTTGCCGATGGTGATGGCGGCGGGAGGCACGAGCAGCGACAGGAGATCGCGCAGGCGCTCGTAGGATTGGGTGTCGGCACGGTGCGTCAGGTCGCCGGTGAAGATCACCCGGTCGGCATCGGCATGATAGCGGTTGACGTGCTCGATGCCGGCGAGCAGGCGCTGGTAGGGATCGAGGCCGATGATGGTCGCCCCCTCGGGCACCATGTGCAGATCGGTGAAGACGATGAGCTTGGTCATGAAAAGGTCTCGCAGCGGGCAGGGCATCCGGTGATGTCCGGACGCCTTTTCGTAGCGCGCGAACCTGTCGCGTGAAAAGCTGTTGGAATACCCGGCGATCTGATATATCAGAAAGCGAAGACGGCCGAGCTGGCCGAGACGGAGCAGATCGACATGAGATGGAAGCGCACGATCCAGTTGCTGGATGTTCATTGCGAAGGCGAGATCGGCAAGGTGGCGATCGGCGGCGTGCCGAAGATCCCCGGCAACACGATCGCCGAGCAGCTCAACCACATCAACACGGTCGATGACAGCCTGCGCCGTTTCCTGTGCCTGGAGCCGCGCGCGGCGGCGACGGGCTCGGTGAACCTGCTGGTCCCGGCCAAGCGGCCGGAAGCCGACGCCGGCTTCATCATCCTGCAGGCCGACCAGGCGCATGCCTCCTCGGGCTCCAACTCGATCTGCGTCACCACGGCGCTGCTCGAATCCGGCATCGTCGAGATGAAGGAGCCGGAGACCGTGGTCGTGCTCGACACGGCCGCCGGCCTCGTCAAGGCCACGGCGACCTGCCGCGACGGGCGCTGCGAGAAGGTCAAGCTCACCATGGTGCCGTCCTTCGTCGAGGCGCTGGACGTCGAGATCGACACGCCGCACTGGGGCCGCGTGCGCTTCGACATCTCCTATGGCGGCATCTTCTATGCGCTCGTCGATGTCGACCAGATCGGCACGAAGATCGAGAAGGGCAATGCCCGCGCGCTGGTCGATGCCGGCATGGCGCTGAAGGACCTGATCAACAAGGCGATGAAGGTCGTGCATCCGGAAATCCCGGAGATCAACGGCGTCGCCTATGTCATGTTCCGCGATCGCGATCCGGACGGCCTGGTGCGTACCGCCACCACCATGTGGCCCGGCCGCGTCGATCGCTCGCCCTGCGGCACGGGCAATTCCGCCAATCTCGCCACGCTGCATGCCCGCGGCCTTGCTAAGGTGGGCGATACGTTCCGCTCGCGCTCGATCATCGGGTCGGAGTTCGAGGTGGGGCTGGCAGCCGAAACGGTCGTTGCCGGCCGCGCGGCGATCATCCCCACCATCACCGGCCGCGGCTGGACCTTCGGCCTGCACCAGATCGCGCTCGATCCGACCGATCCCCTGGCGAACGGTTTTGCCATGACGGACACCTGGGGTCCGCAGGCGGGCGAGATCGTCTGATCGCGCCCTTCACTTCGCGGCGTAGTGCTTCTCGATGGCGCCGAGGGTGATCGGGTCGATCTCGGCATTCTCTGCGCCGGCGATCAGCTTGCGCTCGGCGAGCACCTGCTTGATGGCGAGGCGCGCGTCGGCGCTGAGCTGCTCCGGCGTGTTGCGCAGGATCACTTCGAGATCGACGTCGCGCATCTCGAAGGCGGCGACGAGGCTGTTCACCGCCTGCTCGACATTCCTGACGATGCCGGTGCCGCTCTGCTGCATCAGGCCGAATTTCAGCTTGCCGTAGCTGTCGCCGCGATCGGCGGCGGCTTTGAAGTAGCCGGCTGCGGCGGCAAGATCCTGCGAAACGCCTTCGCCGGATTCCAGCATCAGGCCGAGATTGATCATGGCATCGACGACGCCGCCTTCGGCCGCGAGGCGATAGAAGGCCGCCGCCCGGGCATCGTCTTCGGCGATCAGGCTGCCGTCGTCGAAGAGCACGCCGAGATTGAACGCCGCCGTCTCGTCGCCGCTCGCCGCCGCCTTGTCGAACCAGCGGGCGGCCTCCTCGCCGTCGATCTCGGTGCCGATGCCGTCGCGATAGGCGACGCCGAGATTGTAGGCGCCGAGCATGTCGCCCATTTCGGCCGCCTTCTTGTAGTGGTTGAACTCGGCAACCGCATCGCCGCGCTGGCCCAGCATCGCGCCGTAATTGACCATCGCCACGGTATGGCCGAGCCCGGCCGCTTCCGCATAGAGCTTCATGGCGTCGAGATCCTGGCCGGCGCGCTCCAGCGCCCGGCCGAGCTGGAAGGCCATGCGCGCGCCGCCGCCGGCATTGTAGGCTTCACGGCAGGCCGAGAGCGCCGGGCCGATCCGGATGTCCTCGCGGGCGACCGGCGCGAAGGCCGTGTTGCGCGTCATGTCGTACTGGCTGCCGGCCGCGGCGTCGCACTGGGCTTCGATGGTGTCGGCCGATGCGCCGCCGGCGACGCCGGACAGGAGGACCGCGAAGAAAAGGGCGCGGCCAGCCGTCTTCATTCCATTGGATCGCATGAACATGATCCGTCTCCCTTCGTTGATGACCACACCATAGAGGGCTGGCGGACAGGGGCTGTTTCCGCGGGAACAGAAGGCTGAAGGGGAGCAGGGCATAAGGGGTGCAGACAAGGCGCGTCCGCCGCGCCTGCGACAATGCGGGCAAAGCGCCTTGCGGATTTGCCCGGGGAACTGCGTATAAAGAAGAGGGAGAGCATTTCGCGGCCGGAGGGTGCGGCGATGCTCAGGTTCAATTCCATGCCGCCGCGCGTGAAAGGCACGTCAATGCGAACGCTCAACGTTTTTCGTCCGGTCCGTCTCAGCCGCCGTCTTTTCCTTGCGGCAGGCGCACTCGCGCTCACCGGCATCGGCATCCGCGCCACCCAGGCGAATGCGGTGATCGGCAAGGCGGTGGAGATCACCGGCGAGGTCAACCGCAAGCAGGCCAATCTGCTGGAGGGCCTGAAGGCCGGCGCGAGCCTGATGGACCATGATTTCGTGACGACGGGCAAGGAGAGCTTCGCCGCGCTGGAACTCGGCGAGGACACGACCCTGCTGCTCGGCAGCGAGACGGAGCTTCTGATCGACACCTTCATCGCCGGGCAGGGCGGCACGATCGAGCTCGGCACCGGGCAGATGATCTTCGACCGGCCGGAAGGCCTTGCCAAGATCGACCTCACCGTGCGCACCGCCTTCGGCATGATCGGCGTGCGGGGCACGAAGTTTTTCGCCGGCCCGAGCCGCGGCCCCTTCGCCGTCTTCGTCGAGCACGGCCTGGTCGAGGTGTCCGGCGGTGGCGTGACGAAACAGGTCGGCCCCGGTCAGGGCGTCGAGATCGCCGCGCCGGGCGCCGCGCCGGGCGAGGTCACGCAATGGGGCGAGGCCCGCATCCGCGAAGCCTATGCGAGCGCCGGCGCCCGCTGATCGGGAAGGGCGCGCAAAGCCGCTCTAATCCAGCGTGAACAGCGCCATCGTGCCGAAGCCGCGGATCTCGTGTTCGCCGATGGCGCGCAGGCTGCGGCTGGTCTCGCCGGCCGCGCGCGGACCGACGCAGATCTGCGTTCCCAGGAACTTGTTGGCATCCTGCAGCCGCGCGGCGAGGTTCACCGCGTCGCCATGGGCGGTATAGTCGAGCTTGCCGCCCGCGCCGACCTCGCCCAGCACCGCCATGCCCGTCTCGACGCCGATGCGCGTGCGTCCGAACGCCTTTTCGAGGAAGAGGGGGCGGCGGCGCATCTCCTCGGTCAGTGCGCGGATTTCATCGGCGCAGGCGAGCGCCTTGTCGACGTGGCGGTCGAGATCGTCGGGCGCGTTGAAGAGCGCATGCACAGCGTCGCCCACCACCTTGTCCACCATGCCGCCATGGCGCGCGACGAGGGCGTTGACCTCGGAAAAATAGATGTCGAGCAGTTTGACGAGGTCGTGCGGGCCGATCTTCTGCGCCAGCGTCGAAAAGCCCTCGATATCCGTGAAGAGCGCGGTCACCTGCCGCTCCTCGCCGGCAACCCGGCCGAGGTCGGGATTGTCGATATAGCGTGAGACGACGGATTGCGGCAGGTACTGTGCGAAGCGTTGCCGGGCGGTCGCTTCGGCCCGGCGCACATGGGTGAATTGCAGGAGGCCCGTGACGAGCGCCGCGGTCGCCACGATGAGCGTCACCCCGACCGCATCGGACAGCAGCGCCGTGCGGGCATAAAGCAGCACCGAGGCGCCGAAGACGAGGCCGACCAGCGCGAGCCCCGCGACCGCCGCAAAGAGCGGGCGAAGCCGCGCCGCCGCAAGGGCCGCCGCCGCGCCGGCGAGGAAGGCGAAGCCCGCCTCGATGGGCACGAGCCCGACGTCGCGCGTCGGTATATGGTCGGTGAGGATGGCGTTCGCGATATCCGCGTGGATCTGCACGGAAGGTTCAAGCGGCATGGAGGCGCTGGTCCGCAGCCCCCGAGATTGGGCAGGCTGCTGCCGATCAGCACGACCTTGCCGGCGATCTTCTCCGCCGGCACCGCGCCGGCCACGACGTCGCCCGCCGAGAAGGTGCGCGCGCGGATCGCGTTGGCATCGCTCGCCACGAAACGCAGGCTGCCGTCCTCGTCGAGCCGCAGGATGCGCGCGTCGTGGCGCAGCCAGGCCGGATCGCCGCCGAGCACCGGCGTGCGCGCACCGGCCGCCAGCCGCGCCGCCTCCACGCCGAGCGCGGGATAGGCGGCGTTGCCGACGATCGCATAGGCCTGCACGCGGCGCACCACGGCGTCCTCGTCGCCCACCAGGAAGGCTGCCGCCGCGGCGACTGACTTGTCCTGCAGGAAGGCGCAGGAGCTTTCCGTGCCGTCGATGAACCAGAGGTCGGGCACCGCGACCGGCCGTTGCAGCGCGAGCGCCGGCACGGGATGCGGCGCGCCGTCGGGCGTCTCGCCGATCAGGAAGCCGAGGATGGTCGGAACCTTGGCGATGGCGCTGGCGAGCGCCGCGTTCGCCGGCTCCTGCGGGGCGCAATCGGTGCTGAAGATGAAGTCGAAGGCGATGGCGGCGGGCTTGGCGGCGGCGAGCCGGTCGATCAGATCGGCCGTCTCGGCCCGCGTCCAGTCCCGGTTCGGCGCGGCCTGAAACGCCTTGCGGTCGATGTCGACGACGACGATCCGGTCGCTCTCGGCGGCGGGCACGCTCTGCGTCAGCGCGTCGAAGTAGAATTCGCGCTGCCGCTCCAGCGCCGTCTCGCCGAGCCAAGACAGCGTCAGCGCGCCGGCAAGGCTCGCGACCAGGCCGGCAAGGAGGGGGCGGTATCGCTTGGGGATCATGGCCGGCCGTTCCCGGCGGCTTCAGTCGTCATCCGGCTCGGCGATGTTTTGCAGCCGGCCGATATGGCAATGGATGATGCCGTCGTTGCGGCGGATGGCGCCGGCCTCCTGCAGCGCGAGGATCGAGCGGTTGATCTTCGGCCGGCTGGCGCCGACGATGCTGGCGATCTCCGTCTGGCTGAGCGAAAGCTGCAGATTGGCGCTTTCCGGCAGTTCCTCGCCATGGATGTTGCGCAGCGTCGCCAGGAAGAAGCGCGCGACGCGGGCATCGAGGTCGTAGAGCGCAATGGTCTCGAGCTGCTCCGTCGTCTCGCGCAGCTTTGTGCAGAGATAGTGGATGATCGCCTGCGCCGCCGTCGGGTTGCGCATCAGGATCTCCAGGAAATCCCGCTTGGAGATGACGTAACCTTCCGTCGCGACGACGGCGGTGGCGTCCGCCGAACGAGGCTGGCCGTCGAGGATCGCCATTTCGCCGAGCACCGATCCCGCTTCGAGCTGGCGCAGCGACAGTTCCTTGCCCTGCGGCGTGATCAGCGAGAGCTTGATGCGGCCGGTGACGAGGACGATGAGGTAGGTCCCCTCGTCGCCGCGCTGGAAGATCACGGTTCCGGCCGACCATTTGCGATAGGTGGCGATGCCGGCGATCTCGCCGAGTGTTTCCTTGCCGAACCCTTCGAAAATCGGAAAGGAGCGCCAGAAGGCGGCGCTTTTGTTGATCTCGTTCATATCCGGATTCCCCCGACCGCGCTGACGCAACACGGAACGCGCCGCCTTGCCGAAATCTTCGCCCAGCCGATGGGCGCTTGCAACAGAAAAGAACGGTGCGTTCCGGGCAGGTCCTTGGGGTTGCCGGCAGAGTGGTCACTGGCAGATGCGGACGCGTTTTGCGATGGTCTTGCCATGCGGGTCTTCCGTGCGGATGCGCTTGGTAATGCAGGTCTGCTGGTCGTGTCCATAATAACCCTCCCCATAGGATGTGCCGGCATGGCCGGGTGCAGCGAAGATGAAGGCGGCGGCGGCGATGACGAGGGCGGTAAGGTTGGGGGGCATGGAGGCTCCGCAAGGAGGGAGGCGGGATGTGACGGTCCCCTTGTCGCATGGCCCGCGCGGCCCTCCTGTTTCGCCGGGAACAGGGTAATCGTTCACAAAAAGAGAACGATCTGTCCTCTGAATGCCTGGCTGGCTTGACGGCGGAAAGCTGGTATCTCTTCGTCAATGCAAACGCCAAGCCTCAGGAGCTTTCAATGCAACAGAACGTCGTCGTCCTTGTCGGACGCATTCTTCTCGCCCTCATGTTCATCACCGCTGGTTATCCCAAGCTGATCGATCCCTCGGGCACGGCCGGCATGATCGCCGGCGCCGGCCTGCCGGCCGCAACCGCGCTCGCCTATCTTGCCGGTCTCTTCGAACTCGTCGCGGGCCTCTTCGTGCTCGTCGGCTTCCAGACGAGGATCGCCGCCTATCTGCTCGCCGCCTTCAGCGTGTTCACGGCCCTGGTGTTCCACAGCGGCCCGATCAACGTTCCGGATTTCCCGGAAGGCGCCAACGGCCTGCTCACCCTCTTCAACGGCCTGATGATGTGGAAGAACATCACCATCGCCGGCGGCTTCCTCGTGCTCGCCGCCTTCGGTCCGGGCGCCTACTCGATCGACGCCCGCACCGGCGCAGGCAAGACCGCCACGGCTTAAGCGGAAAGACCCTGATCCTCCAGAAACCCTTCCCGGTCTCCGGGAAGGGTTTTTTGTCGTCCGGTTCCGGGAAAACCCCCGAGCCGCTGGAAAGCCGCGGCTCTTGCTGCTATGCGCACGGGCGGACAGCCTTGTGGGGAGATGCCGATGTTTTCCAATTCCTTTCCGGACCGAGACGTGATGGCGGAGCTGATGGCCCGCATGCTGTGGGAGATCAAGGCGGTGCATTTCCGCCCCGAGGAGCCCTACAAGCTCGCCTCCGGCATGGCGAGCCCGGTCTACATGGACTGCCGCAAGCTCTTGTCCTATCCGCGCATCCGTTCGGCGATCATGGATTTTGCCGCCGCCACCATCACCCGCGAGGCCGGCTTCGAGCGTTTCGACGGGATCGCCGGCGGCGAGACGGCGGGCATCCCCTTTGCCGCGCTGCTCGCCGATCGCCTCGCCTTGCCGATGGTCTATGTGCGCAAGAAGCCGAAGGGCCACGGCCGCAATGCCCAGATCGAAGGCGTGATGCCGGAGGGCGCGCGCGTGCTCGTCATCGAGGACCTCGTGACCGTCGGCGGATCCATGTTCACCTTCATCGATGCGATCCGCGCCGCCGGCGGCGTGGTCGATCATGGCATGTCGTTGTTCTACTACGGCATCTTCAAGGAGGCCGAGGCGCGCTACGCCAATGGCGGCGTCAAGCTGCACCGCATCGCCACCTGGCAGGACGTGCTCGCGGTGGCGCGCGCGGAAAAGCTCTTCGACGATGCGACGCTCGCCTCCGTCGCCTCGTTCTTCGATGCGCCACTTGCCTGGTCCGCCGCCCATGGCGGCGTTGCGGAACTGCCGACCTCGTAAAAGTCTCTGGCGCTTTTCGTCGGGATCGTTTAAATCGATTGAAAATCTCTTGGGAGGGCCGATATGATCCTGTGTTGTGGTGAAGCGCTGATCGACATGCTGCCGCGGACGACGACGCTCGGCGAGGATGCCTATGCGCCCTATGCCGGCGGGGCGATCTTCAACACGGCGATCGCGCTCGGCCGCCTCGGCGTGCCGACCGGTTTCTTCACCGGCCTTTCCGACGACATGATGGGCGACATCCTGCGCAGGACGCTCGGCGAAAGCGGCGTCGACTACAGCTATTGCGCGACGCTCTCCCGCCCGACGACGGTCGCCTTCGTCAAGCTCGTCGACGGCCATGCGACCTATGCCTTCTATGACGAAGGCACGGCCGGCCGCATGATCACCGAGGCGGAGCTCCCCATGCTGGGCGATGACTGCGAGGCGCTGCATTTCGGCGCGATCAGCCTCATCCCCGAGCCTTGCGGGTCCACCTACGAGGCGCTCCTGGCGCGCGAGCACGAAAGGCGCGTCATCTCGCTCGATCCGAACATCCGTCCCGGCTTCATCAAGGACAAGGACGCCCATATGGGCCGTATCCGCCGCATGGCGGCGATGGCCGACATCGTGAAATTCTCCGACGAGGACCTCGCCTGGTTCGGCCTTGAGGGCGACGAGGATGCGCTTGCCCGCCACTGGCTGCATCATGGTGCAAGGCTCGTCGTCGTGACGCGCGGCGCAGAAGGTGCCGTCGGCTACACCGCGAACCACAAGGTCACGGTGCCGAGCGAGCGGGTGAGCGTGGTCGATACGGTCGGCGCGGGCGATACGTTCGATGCCGGCGTGCTCGCCTCGCTGAAGATGCAGAACCTGCTGACCAAGGACCAGGTGGCCAGGCTTTCCGAAGACCAGATCGCCAAGGCGTTGGCGCTCGGCGCCAGGGCCGCGGCCGTCACCGTCTCGCGCGCCGGCGCGAACCCGCCCTGGGCAAAGGAAATCGGGCTCGCCTGAGCCGGCAGCGTAAAGGACAGCAACCTCTCTCCCGTCAAGCCTGAGCATGATGGAGGAGGGTGGAGTGAAGTCGCCAAAACAAGCCGAAAGCCCCTTCATTCCTTTGTCATCGCAGCATGGTCAAAGGGGCCATGTTCGACCACACCGCTCCAGATTCCTTTCCCCTCGCCCGTTCCGATGGACGGGCTCCGACCATCCTCGTCGTCACGGACGCCTGGCGCCCGCAGTTGAACGGCGTCGTGCACACGCTCGAAGAGCTTGCCCGCTCGATGGCGGAAGAGGGCATAGACGTCGTCTTCCTGACCCCGCAGGGGTTTACCACCGTGCCGCTGCCCTCCTATCCGGAAATCCGGCTCGCCATCACCTCCAGGCGCCGCGTGCTGGTCGAAATGGAGAAGATCGCGCCCGACTATATCCATATCGCCACGGAGGGGCCGCTCGGCATGGCGGCGCGTGCCGCCTGCCTCGAACATCGGCTGCCCTTCACCACGGCCTATCACACGCGCTTTCCCGAATTCATCAGCGCGCGCCTGCCCATTCCCGAAAGCGTCAGCTACTGGTGGCTGCGGCGTTTCCACAATGCCGGCAACGGCATGATGGTTGCGACGAAATCGCTCGCCGCGGAAATGGCCGCCCGCGGGTTCGTGCGCATCAAACGCTGGTCGCGCGGGGTGGATACGAAACTGTTCGACCCGGCAAAACGCCGCGATCTCGGCCTGCCGCGGCCGATCTTCCTGAATGTCGGGCGCGTGGCGGTGGAGAAGAACCTGCCCGCCTTCCTCGGCCTCGATCTGCCGGGCAGCAAGGTCGTCGTCGGCGACGGGCCGGACCTTGCGGCGTTGCGCCAGCGCTATCCGGATGTGCATTTCCTCGGCCGCAAGACCGGCGAGGAGCTGGCGTCCCTCTATGCCTCGGCCGACGTCTTCGTCTTTCCGAGCCGCACCGACACGTTCGGCAATGTCATGCTGGAGGCATTGGCGAGCGGCGTTCCCGTCGCCGCCTTCCCGGTCACGGCACCGCGCGACGTTCTCGGCGAGGGCGGCGCCCTGTCGGACAATCTCAAGGACGCGGCGCTTGCCGCCCTCGACATTCCCAAGGAAGTCGCCCGAAGCCGCGCCATGACCTATAGCTGGCGCGCCTGCGCCCGCGAATTCCTGGGCAATCTCACCCGCGTGCCGCGCGATGCGTTCGCGGCACGCCGTCTCAGCCTTCGATAGGTTACGTCGCCGCCTTCAAAAGCGCTGCGACAAGGCCGGCGGTCGAGGAATCGTGGCCGGCTGCGCTCTCCTTGCCTTCCACGACCGGCAGCAGGCCGGTCGCCAGCTCCTTGCCGAGCTCCACGCCCCACTGGTCGAAGGAGTTGATGTTGAACAGCGCGCCTTCGACGAAGACGCGGTGCTCGTAGAGCGCGATCAGCCGGCCGAGTGCGAACGGCGTCAGTCTGTCATAGACCATGGTTATCGACGGGCGGTTGCCGGAGAAGACGCGGTGCGGCGCGATCCTGTCGGCTTTCGCCTCGTCCATGCCCTTGGCGGTGAGCTGCGCCTTGGCTTCGTCCAGCGTGCGGCCCTTCATCAGCGCTTCGGACTGCGCCAGGCAGTTGGCGATGAGCAACTGATGCTGGTGGCGCAGCGCCTTCTCGTGGCCGTTGGCGGCGATCATGAACTCGGCCGGGATGATCGCCGTGCCCTGGTGGATGAGCTGGTAGAAGGCATGCTGGCCGTTGGTGCCGGGCTCGCCCCAGACAACGGGACCCGTCTGGCCCTCGACGGGCGTCGAATCCATCGTCACGGACTTGCCGTTCGATTCCATGTCGAGCTGCTGGAGATAGGCGGGGAACCGCGACAGGCGCTGGTCATAGGGCAGGATGGCGCGCGAGGGATAGTTCAGCACGTTGCGGTGATAATAGCCGATAAGGCCGAGCAGGACAGGGATGTTCTCGCGGATCGGCGCCTCGCGGAAATGGGTGTCGATGGCATGGCCGCCGGCGAGGAATTCGGCAAAGTTCTCCTTGCCGATGGCGATCATCAGCGGCAGGCCGATGGCCGACCAGATCGAATAGCGCCCGCCGACCCAGTCCCAGAAGCCGAAGACGCGGTCCGCGCCGATGCCGAAGGCCGAGACCTTGTCGAGTGCGGTGGAAACCGCGCAGAAATGGTGGCCGACGGCTGCATCGCCCAGCGCATCGGCGATGAATTTGCGGGCCGTCGCGGCATTGGTCATCGTCTCGATCGTTGTGAATGTCTTCGAGGCGACGATGAAAAGCGTCGTTTCCGCATCCAGCAGCTTCAGCGTATCGGCGATATGGGCGCCGTCGATATTGGAGACGAAATGCAGCCGCGGGCCGTCATGGAAGGGGGCCAGCGCCAGCGTCGCCATGACGGGGCCGAGGTCCGAGCCGCCGATGCCGATATTGACGACGTCGGTGATCGTCTTGCCCGTCGCGCCCTTGAGTGCCCCGGAACGGATGCCGTCCGCAAAGGCGCCCATGGCGTCGAGCACGGCGTTGACCTCAGGCATGACGTCCTTGCCCTCGACGAGGACGGGCGTGTTGGCACGGTTGCGCAGCGCGGTGTGCAGCACCGCGCGCTCTTCCGTGATGTTGATGATCGCGCCGGAGAACATGGCGTCCCGCTTCGCCTCGACGCCGGCCGCCTTCGCCAGTGCCTCCAGCCCGTCGAGCACGGCGTCGTTCACCGCGCATTTGGAATAGTCGAAGAGGAAGTCGCCGAGCGTGGTGCTGTAGCGGGAGAATCGCTGCGGATCGGCCGCAAAGGCGGCACGGATGTCTGTGGCGTTGGTGTCGCGGACGATGGATTTCAGCTTTTCGACAAGCGCGTTCATCGGCGTGGTCCCTGGCTTTTGACGATGCCGCTAGCTAGTCGCTTTGTCCTGTCCAAATCAAGACGGCAAACGCGACTCTACCGAAAAAATTAAATCGGTTTAACTGGCGCTCTCTCAGCCGCGGAGATCCTTGCGCAGTATCTTGCCGACATTGGATTTCGGCAGTTCGGTGCGGAATTCGATGAATTTCGGTCGCTTGTAATTGGTCAGGTTCGCCGCGCAATGGGCCTTCACGTCGACCTCCGTCAGCGCCGGGTCCTTCTTCACCACGAAGAGCTTCACCGCCTCGCCGGAATGCTCGTCCGGCACGCCGATCGCAGCGCATTCGAGGATGCCGGCAAGCGACATCGCCACCTCCTCCACCTCGTTGGGGAAGACGTTGAAGCCGGAGACGAGGATCATGTCCTTCTTGCGGTCGACGATCTTGGTAAAACCCTCCGGCGTCATGAAGCCGATGTCGCCGGAGCGGAAGAAGCCGTCCGGCGTCATCACCTTGGCCGTCTCGTCCGGCCGCTGCCAGTAGCCGGCCATGACCTGGGGGCCGCGAATGCAGATTTCGCCGACCTCGCCGAGCGCCAGCGTCTTGCCGTCGTCGTCGCGGATCTCGATGTCGGTCGAGGGGAGCGGCAGGCCGATCGTGCCGGTGAATTCCGCCCTGTCGAAGCGGTTGGCGGTCGCGACCGGCGAGGTTTCGGACAGGCCGTAGCCCTCGGTGATCGCGCAGCCCGTCATCGCCTGCCAGCGCTCGGCGACCGGCCGCTGCACCGCCATGCCGCCGCCGAGCGTCAGCACGAGTCCGGAAAGATCCGCCTTGGTGAAATCCGGATTGTTCATCAGCGCGTTGAACAGGGTGTTGAGGCCGGGGAAGATGTGTATCCTGACCTTCGTCAACTCCTTGATGAAGGCCGGGATATCGCGCGGATTGGCGATCAGCACGTTGTGGCCGCCGAGCGCGATGCCCATCAGCCCGTTCACCGTCAGCGCGAAGATATGGTAGAGCGGCAGAGCGCAGACGAAGACGAGCTGCTCCGGCCGCTGCTTGATGCGGAAGGTCGGCTCGATCCACAGCTTGATCTGCTCCATGTTGGAGAGCAGGTTGGCATGGGTCAGCGTCGCGCCCTTGGAGACGCCCGTCGTGCCGCCGGTATATTGCAGGAAGGCGGTGTCGTCAGGCGCGATGCTGACCGGCTTGATGCGGCCGCGCGCGCCCTCCGCCATCACCTGGGTAAAGGGGATATGGCCCGGCAGCGACCAGGCGGGCACCAGCTTCTTCACCCGGCGCACGACGAGATTGACGATCAGTCCCTTGAGCCCGAGCATGTCGCCCATCGTGGTGACGACGACATGCCGGACCGCGGTGCGCGAGACGACCTGCGCCACGGTGCTCGCAAAATTCTCCAGCACGAACAGCGCCTTGGCGCCCGCGTCCTTCAACTGGTGCTCCAGCTCCCGCGGCGTATAGAGCGGGTTGACGTTCACCACGACGAGGCCGGCGCGCAGGATGCCGAAGATGATGACCGGGTTCTGCAGGATGTTGGGCATCATCACGGCGACCCGGTCACCCTTTTCGAGCCCCCGCGCCTGAAGCCAGGCGGCGATCTTTGCCGAGGCCGCCTCGAAATCCCGGAAGGTCAGCGTCTTGCCCATGCTGGTGAAGGCCGGCCGATCGGCATAGTGTGCGCAGCAGCTTTCGACGAGCGCGCCGATGGAGGCGTGGCCGAGCGGCGCGATCTGTGCTGCCATGCCCTCGGGATAGGAGGCGAGCCAGAACCGGCCGGAGGGCTGGGTGGAAGGGGCTTCGATCGTGGCGGTCATGCATGCTCCTCCTCATTGCGCGCGGGGCGTCATCCGTCCCGCCGGCACCGAAAGGTCCTCCAACCCTTCGTAGGGACAAGATGATGCTTTTGAAAGGCGCCATCAAGAGACATCGCTATCTTACATTAACGTAAACGTCAATAAATGGAGGCCGTGGCCGCGGCGCTTTTCACGATTCTGCCTTGCCTGCGGCGTCTCGGCGCGCCTTCGCCGAAAAAACCGCGTATATGTTTAACATTCTTGGGCTAAACATTATCTAGGTTGCCCGGCCCCGGCATGGGCCTCAAGGGAGTAGACGCGTTTGCTGCATCAGGAACATCGCAGAAATGAGCCTCGGTTTCTCGGCGCGGCGCGCCCGAGCAGCGTCGCGCTCATATCGCCCATCTCGGCGGCGCGCTGGCTCCTTGTGCTCATCGTCTTCGCCGGCATCTATTTCTTCCACGGCTTCGTCGTGCCGGTGCTTGCCGCGCTCGTCATCGCCTTTGCCAGTTGGCCGCTCTATTCGCGCCTGCTCGCCCAGGTGAACGGCAACCGCACGCTCGCCGCCTCCATCGCCATCCTCCTGATCCTCGCCTTCATCGTCGGGCCGATCATGATCGCCTCGACCTATGCCTTCCACGAGATCCGCGACTGGATCGGCTGGGCCGTCGAGACGAACCGCACCGGCGCGCCGACGCCGGACTGGATCGGCGCGCTGCCGGTCATCGGCGGCTGGCTCGACATGCAGTGGACGCGCTTCCTCGATCACCCCGGCGCGATCGGCGAACTGACGCAGATCGTCAGCGGCGCCAATATCGGCAATATCTACCGGGTGGCGCTGGCCGCCGGCGGCAAGGCCTTCGGCCTGCTGCTCGCCATGCTGTTCATGCTGATCGCCCTCTTCTTCATCTACCGCGACGGCCAGTCCTTCGCCGGCCAGGTGGACCGGCTCGGCGAGCGCATCCTGCCGATGCGCTGGGAGCGCATTTCCCGCATCGTGCCGGCGACGATCAGCTCCACCGTCACGGGCATGACGCTGATCGCCATCGGCGAAGGCATCGTGCTCGGCATCGCCTACTGGATCGCCGGCGTGCCCTCGGCCGTCACGCTCGGCGTCCTGACCGGCATCATGGCGCTCTTTCCCGGCGGCGCGCCGCTCTCCTTCACGCTCGTCTCGATCTATCTCGTCTCCAGCGGTTCGCCCGTCGCGGGCCTGGCGCTCTTCGTCTGGGGATCGGTCGAACTCTTCATCGTCGACAAGACGCTGCGCCCCCGCCTCGTCGGCGGCCCGATCAAGCTGCCGTTCCTGCCCACCTTCTTCGGCCTCATCGGCGGCGTGAAGACCATGGGCTTCCTCGGCCTCTTCATCGGCCCCGTGCTGATGGCGCTGCTCGTCGCCATCTGGCGCGAATGGATTCGCGAGGTGGACGCCGCCGAACCGCCCTCGGCGATCATCCTCGATCCCCATGCGGAGGTGCCGCCACGGGGCGATCCGGAGCGCAATGTCGGCTGAAGGATTGCGCCAAGCCCCCCGTATCCGCTTGCACATTTCACCGCCGCCACCGTAGTCTCCGCCCGCGCATTTCGCGCAACCAGGGGGATTACACATGACATGCATGAAGCGGGCAGGGCTTGCCGCCCTCGTCCTTGCGATCACCTTTGCCGCTTCCCATGGCGCGGCGCTGGCCTGGGGCTGCATCGCCGTTTCAGAAGAGGGAACCTACGGCTACAGCTACAGCTTCGACGAGGAGGCGGATGCGCGCGAACGGGCGCTGAATGAATGCGCCAACCGCACGACGGAAGAATCCGTCTGCGAAATCACCGAATGCAACGAAAGCGACTGACAAGGCCGCCTCTCGCGAGCCCGCCCGAACCGGCGGGCTCCTTGCCGGCGAACCGCCGTCGTCTGCCCTGCGCGAATATGGTAGCCTTGCAGCATGAGCCAGCTTTCCAGCGAATCCTTCTTCCGCGCGCTTCCCGTCTTCGTCGATTTCGCAGGCGTCGCCGACAGCACGAATTACCGGGCGCTGCCGTCCGACTGGACTTTGGCGACGGCCGATATCGTCGATTCCACGGGTGCGATCGAGGCCGGCCGCTACAAGGCGGTCAACATGGCCGGGGCCAGCGTCATCTCGGCCATCCTGAATGCGGTGGGCAACAACGACCTCCCCTTCGTCTTCGGTGGCGATGGCGCGCTCGTCGCCGTGCCGCCGTCGGGTGCCGAGCGGGCGCGCAACGCCCTTTCGGCGGTGCAAAACTGGGTCCGCAACGAACTCGGGCTGACGCTGCGCGCCGCGCTCGTTCCCGTGGCCGAGGTCGTTGCCGCAGGGCTGGAAGTCCGCGTCGCGCGGTTCCAGGTCACTCCCGACGTTTCCTATGCGATGTTTGCCGGTGGCGGGTCGAGCTGGGCCGAAGCGCGCATGAAGGAAGGCCGCTTTGCCGTGCCGCCGGCATTGCCGGATGCCCATCCGGACCTCACCGGCCTGTCCTGCCGGTGGAACCCGATCCGCTCCCGCCATGGCGACATCGTCTCGATCATCGCGCTTCCCGCCGGGCGCAACAATGCGCAGGCCTTCGAGACGCTGGTCCTCGAGATCGTCGCATTGGCCGGCGGCGAGGAGAGGGAGGGGCATCCGATCGCGCCGGAAGGCCCGCAGATCGGCCTGTCGGGTGCCGGATTGTCGGCGGAAACGAGGGCGGCTGCGAAGGGAAGGCGCCTCAGGCAATGGTTCGTCATTCTAGGGCAGCACCTTCTGACCGCCAGCCTCTATCGCCTCGGCCTGACGCTCGGCCGCTTCGACCCCAAGGCATACCGGCAGGATGTCGCCCGGAACGCTGATTTCCGCAAGTTCGACGACGGCCTGAAGATGACCATCGACATAGATGCGACGCGGTTTCGGCAGATCGAGGCCCGGCTGGAGCAGGCCGCAAGCGCCGGCATCTGCCATTTCGGCCTGCACCGACAGGATTCGGCGCTGATGACCTGTATCGTGCCGACGGCGCTGCAGCGCGACCACATGCATTTCATCGACGGCGCCGCCGGCGGCTACGCCATGGCCGCCACCCGCCTGAAGAAGCAGATGTCCGGAACGACGACCGCGCCTTAGACAGGCGTCTTAGGGATTTGGAGGAGAATGGTGCCGCTTACGGGCATTGAAGCGCCGTGGCGCCGGAAAACACGTTCTAACTTTACGTCGCGAACCGCCTGACTCTCCCGGTAGGTTCTTGTTTCATTCTCAAATTGTGAGTAACTTATTGTCGCAATGCGTCGTCAGCGCAAAGGTGGACCGAAAGGGGGGCTGGTTTGGCACGTTCGCTCAACAAGCTTTCTGCTCTCTCGGTGAAGGGCGCGCGCCCCGGTAAATACTCGGACGGTGGTGGCCTCTGGCTGCATAAGGCTGAGGCCGGCTCAGGCAAGTGGGTCTTCCGCTTCACGATTTACGGCCGGCGCCGGGAGATGGGCCTGGGCTCGACGAACGACGTGTCCCTGAAGGATGCGCGCGAGGCGGCCGACAGATGGCGGGGCATCGCGGCCAAGGGGCTCGATCCGATCAAAGAGCGTGAGCGTGAGCGGCGGGAAGCTGAAAAGCGCCTCCACCTCCTGCGCGAAGTTGCCGAGGATGCCTATGAAAGCCGGAAGGCGGAACTGAAAGGCGACGGCAAGGCCGGCCGGTGGTTCAGTCCCCTTGAGCTGCATATCCTTCCCAAGCTCGGAAAGACCCCTGTCGCTGAAATCGATCAGACCAGCATTCGGGACGTGATATCGCCGATCTGGCACGTAAAGGCAGAGACAGCCCGGAAGGCGCTCAACAGGCTCGCCATCGTCATGCGCCATGCCGCGGCCCTCGGGCTGGAGGTAGACCTTCAGGCGACAGACAAGGCCCGTGCTCTTCTCGGCCAGCAGCGGCACAAGGCGGCGAATATCCCGGCGCTGCCGTGGATCGAGGTTCCCGCCTTCTATGCCTCTTTGGCCGAGCCGACTATCACCCACCTTGCCTTACGGCTCCTGATCCTCACGGGCGTCCGCTCTGGCCCGCTTCGCTTCCTGCACGAAAGCCAGATCGACGGCGACGTTTGGACAATCCCCGGCGAGGCGCAGAAGGGGCGCAAGGACAAGACGCCGGATTTCCGCGTGCCCCTTGTCGACGAAGCGCTGGCTGTCATCGAAGCGGCGAGACGTCATTCCCGCGACGGTTTCCTCTTCCCGAGCGTCAAGAAAGGCGTGATCAGTGACGCCACCATGTCCCGCCTGATGGAGCGCCGGAAGATGGACGCTCGCCCGCATGGGTTCCGCTCCAGCATTCGTGACTGGATTGCCGAGACGACGGACACGCCCTTTGATGTGGCGGAGACCATGCTGGGCCACACGGTCGGCGGCAAGGTCGAGCGCGCCTATCGACGGACGGATTTCATTGAGCAGCGCCGGAAGCTACTGGAGCGCTGGGCGAACCATGTCACCGGCAAGGGCGGCAAGCTGCTTCGGCTGGTGGAGAACGAATAGCAGGAACCCGTAGGGATAGGCCGGCCAGCCGACAAGCCAGAATGCACCGCCTGGTTTCCCTATGGCGACACGGTGCTTCGCAAGGTGATGTGGATGTCACGAGCTACAGCGATTATTGGGAAGTCAATCTGGTGGGCTAAGGATTCTTGGCCGCGTGACGCGCCTGATGGGTCTTATGTCTTCATCGGTCGGGCGGTGTGCTTGCTTGGGGAGGCCATGTATCCTGGGGAATGGAAGGATGACGACCCGAAACTCGCTTTCACAAGCCAACGAGACCCAGAGGCTTCGCGTGCATTGGCAGTATTCAACCGTTTGGGTGAAGCTGTAGCTGCGAAACATCTGCCGTTTGTTCTAAGGCGTCAGGACGGCGGTGCTTTTCTTCTTCCGCGAGAACGTGACCCAACGTCGAGCTTTTCAGCGAGTGATTGGAACGTTGATGATTTCAAGCCCCTATTCGGTCTCGGTCAAATGCGGTTCGGGGTATGGCAAACCGAGCAAGTATGGATCTATCTCGAAAAGAAGGGGTTAGATGAATTGATGAGGCTGGTACATGGCGGCTCAGCCGCTGAACAATTGGCCAACGACGTCCATCTCTCACCCTATCTGCGCATTATGATTGAAGTAGCGCGTAAATTGCAGATATCGCCCAGCAACCAGCCGAACAAAGAGAGCTTAGAGGCAGAGATACGTGCTCTTTGGGGAGAGCTTCCTTCCTCAGAGCGACTTGCATCGGCAATGGCCACCCTCCTGCGCGAACCGGCTAGCCAACTCGGAAAAGCAAAAAAATAGAATGATAAGGGATTCACCCATTTATGTGTTTTATAACAGTTGGATAGAGGCAGGGTTTGCCCCCTTAAAATGCGTATTGATTGAGAGACGGTGTATCCCATTCACCGATTGAGGGGGAGCGCAAGTCGTCGTTTGTTGCCGGCGTGAACAGATCACGGAAAGGCAACACAAATGGACAACACCTTGTTGCAAACTGCTTCGGTTGAGCGCCTGCTCACCGATCAGGAAGTAGCCGATATCTTCCAGGTGCACCGCGGGACCATCTGGCGCCGGGTCAAGGACGGAACGCTCCCCAAGCCCATCCGCATCGGCAGCATCACCCGCTTTCCCCAGTCCGAAATCGTCGCAGCCCTTGAGGCCGCCAAGCGTAAGCGCGCGGCGTAAGGGGGCGGCCATGAAAACGAAGAACCCGGCGGCGCGAGCAGGCGCCAACCGGGTCCAGAATGTCAAAGCGTTTCACAGCAGCGTCGACAATCTGGACCTTACCGAAAACACCCATAAAACTCAATCTGAAATGCTGGCGGCCCACTCCGTCATGCGTCGTTTCGGCGTGTCGTATTTCCACGCCCTGACCGTCTGCCAGCTCTCCGGCCTTGGAGGTACGGCAGCATGAAAAAGCTCACCATCACCGCCCGCATTCTTCCCGATGGCAAGCCGATGACGGTCATCGGCCGCGATGCCTGGGCCCTTCGCAATCTCATCAATGCCGGCACGGCCGGGTGTACTCCGATCGATCATCCCGGCCCGCGCTGGAGCCATTACGTCTTCAAGCTGCGCGGTTTCGGCTTCCTCATCGAGACCGTCCACGAGAACCACGGCGGCCCGTTCGCCGGCACCCACGCTCGGTATGTTCTGCGCTCCAACGTGGAAGTCCTGCGCGCCTCCGATCAGCAGGAAGCCGCTTAAATGAGCGCCGCTCTCGATGCCAGCTATATCCCTGAACTGGAGCAGGAGGTGCTTGGCGCCCTTCTCCTCTCCGGTGACGTCAAGCACGTACCCGGCTCTTTGGAGCCGGGACACTTCATTGAACCCTTCCACCGCGATTTGTTCGCCAGCATGAAGCAGGCGGCAGACCAGTATAGGTCCGTCCGGCTGGATCTCGTCCGCAATGTGCTGGCCGCGACCGTCGACATGGAGGGGGTAGAAAAGCAGCTCGGCATTCCCGTGCCGGAATACCTCGCCCGCCTGGTCGGGGGCACCGTCCGCGGCGCCGCCGGCCTGAAGGACAGCGTTCCCGCCATGATGCACCAGTGGGCGCGCTTCTCGTTGGGGCGCGAGGCCGAACGCGTGCTGCTCGCCGCCGCTGATCCGGGCACCAGCCCGGCGGATATCATTCGCACCGCGGCCCAGACCTTCGACGATGTGGCGTCCAACTTGCGGCGCGGCAAGCACCGCAAGACGCTCTTCAGCATCGGCGAGGCTTCGGAGAATGCTGTCTCGGCAGTGTCTGAAGCCATGAAGCAGGGCGGCGGCCTCACGGGCACCACGTGGGGCCTCACCGACGTAAACCGCGCCACGGGTGGAATACAGGCGGGGGAGATGACCATCATCGGCGCTCGCCCGTCTATGGGCAAAACGGCCGTCGCCCTCTCCATCGCCATCCAGGCGGCGCAGGCCGGTGCCGGTGTAGGATTTATCTCGCTGGAGATGGCCGCACGCTCCTTAGCCTTGCGTGCCCTGACCGACATTGCCTTCAACGAACATGGTTCGATCGCCTATGCCGACCTCTTGACCGGTCGCGTCAGCGAAGCCGATTTCGAAAGGATCGTCCTGGCGCAACGCAAGCTGGATGCGCTTCCGTTGATGATCGAGGATGCTTCCGGCCTGTCCATGCCCGAGATCCGCGCCAAGGTGGATCGCATGGCCGAGAATGCCGAGCGGGCCGGCACGCCGCTGAAGGTGCTGGCGGTGGACTATCTCCAGCTCATCGCGGCCTCGTCCCGCTATCAGGGCAACCGCACGGCGGAAATCACCGAGATATCGGCCGGCCTGCGCAATCTCGCCCGTGAATACAATGTGGCGGTGCTGGCGCTCTCGCAGCTGTCGCGCCAGGTCGAGAGCCGGGACGACAAGCGCCCGATGCTCTCCGATCTGCGGGAAAGCGGGTCGATCGAACAGGACGCCGATACGGTCATCTTCCTGTTCCGCGAGGCCTACTATCTCGGCAAGGCCAAGGGCAGGAACGCCGACGACGAGGCCGACCGCATGGAGAAGCTTGCGGCCTGCCAGAACAAACTCGAATTCATCATCGCCAAGCAACGGATGTCCGCGCGCGGTCTTGCCGACCGGACGGAGGCGGCCGCTCGAATTGGCAAGGATGCCGCCAAGGCGTCGAACGCGGAGATTGCCGCGGCCGCCCGTCGCCAGCGCCTCATGACGGACGCGGCGCAGCGCAGCCGCCTGGGCAAGGTGATGAACGCAGACAGCGGTGAAGCCGTCGTCAGGCAGATCGGCAACGTCTTTGCCCGGCAGGATGCTGGTTCGGAGATGATGAAGCTGAACCTTGCCACGCGGGGCGACCCGGAGGCGCGGGCCGGGCTTCGCCGTGCAGTGGTGGACCACATTCTCAACCGGTTTGTCGGCAATACCGAGGCCGGGACCAGCGGTCAGTCCCTCATCAGGGGCGAGGCCTTCCAGACGTTCGTGAAGGAAAAGGTGGGTGCGCTGCGATCCGCCGGCTTCACCGATGATGAAATCCGGACCATCCAGAACATTGCCGCCGACATTCGCCGGTCGAACCGCTCGATTTTTGCAGTACGCATTCCCGGCAGCAGCAACACCGCCCAGGATATCTACGCCGCTGCCAAGAGCGATGCGGCCGGCTCGGTTCTTTCTCGGATCCTGGGGGCGTATGCGACGGGCGGCAGCATCGTGTCCGCGGTGGGTGGGAAGATGGCGTCAGCCCTTCGCGAGGCCGGTTTCCAGAGCGTCGATGATATCCTTGCCGACGCCCTTTTGAACCCGGCGCGCGCCAAGCTCCTGTTGCAGCAGATGCCGAAGAACGTCAAAAGCGGCGCGCTTGATCGGCTGACGGAGCTTTATCGTCGCGTGCCCGTTGCCACGGCGGGAACGGTTCAGGACGATGGCGAGCGCCAGAAGAAAGCGGCTCGGCTCGGCGGCGGCAATCAAACGCACCAGTGGATTGCGCAGCGCCTCAGCACCTTCGGCGGCATGGGTGACGCTGAAATCAGCGGCGTCATGGATGCCCTACGCTCGGACCGTTCCGGAGCTACCGGCAGGCTCATGAAAGACCTCATCGGCTTGGAGCGCATGAACCTCTCCGAGGCCGATAAGGCGGCGGCTATCCGCTACATCCTTGAAGGCACGCTCGGGCAAACCCCGAACACTCCCGCCTCCCGATGGAGAGGGCAGCGCAACGGTGACGCCGACAAGGTGCCGTTGGAAATCACGGTGCCGGTCGGCGCCCGCTGAAGCCTGCCAAAACAGGGAAATAACAGGGCATGACGACGGAAAAAGAACAGTCGAAGGATACTCGGTTCAAGCGCGGGCGGTCAGGCAATCCAGGCGGGCGCCGCGCCGGTTCCCGTTCAAAGGCGCTGGTGGCGCTTGAGGACCGTTGATGTGGATCTCCTGTCTCAGCCAAAGACGGCCGGCATGGGCGTTGTAGAGGGGCCGGTCAGCGCCGGCATCGAGGCGCAGCCGGAAGCCGCCGCAAATCTTTCTGGATCTTTCCACGATCAAAGAGATTACCCTCGCTGGGGCACTGGTTCTAGCCGCCGAAATCCATAGGTGGCGAGCTCAACGTGGACCTGGTCTTCGTGCGCAGAACGTCTACGACTGGAACCCGAAGGTGAGGCGGCTGCTGGCAGGCCTCGGCTTTTTCAAGTTGCTCAAAGTTGACATTCCGCGACGGCTGCAAGTCGAGATACTTTCCGACGAAGTGACGGTTCTACAAATGATTTCAAGCACGGAACTCGACCAAGAGCTACTTCAAAAGACCATGCAAAAACTTAGTGCCGTGGCGGAAATCCTTCAGCAAGACCCATCAGTGTACGGCGCGCTTGTCGAAGCGGCCTATAACGCAAAACTTCACGCCTACCCCGAGGATTTTGAGTATGAGTTCCAGCCAATCATAAAAGGGTGGTGGGCAACGGCCAGCTTTAACTCGGAAGAAGAGGTTGTTAAGTTTTTGGTCTACGATCAGGGGGTGGGCATTCCGAACACCCTGCCAAAGTGGTCGGGCTGGGAGAAATTGCGTGCTACAATCGCCGAGACACTGGGCGATTTGGCTACCGGGTTGAAGGATGCTTCAAATCTAATTGAGGCGGCGATAGAGATGGACCGGACCTCTTTACAAGGCGGTCATGGGAAGGGACTACAAGATGTCATCCGCGCTGTCGAAACAACGCCAGGGTCCAGCGTTCGCATATTGAGCGGAACCGGCTCCGTCCTATATCATCACGGCGGACGCATTGAGAAGAAGGATGAAACACTCCATATCGGTGGCACGCTGATTGAGTGGCGCATACCGGTAGGCAATCACGAGAAGCGATCAAAACAATGACAACCAGCATCAACATCGCGCGCGATTACACGCCATACCCGGGCGGTCGTTACCCGGAAGATGGAAAAGGTAATGGGACGACATTCCGTGAAAAGTTCCTCCTGCCCATCATACGAGAGGGGAAAACAGCGGATGTTGTTCTGGATGGCGCCGCCGGCTATCCCTCTTCATTTCTAGACGAGGCCTTTGCTGGCCTGGTCCGTAACGAGGGGTTCACACCGGAGCAGGTGCTGGCGGCTTTTCACTTTGTGGCCACCCAACCGGGGTTCGGGCGCTTCATCCTCTTAGTTGAGGACTTCATACGCAAGGCCTCTCCTGAGGGAGCTCGGACGCGAGGTCATTGATGAATTAGCCCCCGAAAGGCCCGGACATGCTCCCCCACTTAGCTAAGTGGGTAGGAGTAATGTTGGTAATATGACTGGTAGCAATTTTAAGATGGAAGTTCTCTCCGGGCCGGAACGTCGGCGGCGCTGGAGCACGGCAGAGAAGCTGGCGATCATTCAAGAGACCTACGAGGCGGACGCAACGGTGAGCATCGTCGCGCGTCGGCACGGCATCCAGCCGAACCAGTTGTTCGCCTGGCGCAAGCTGGCATCCCAGGGAGCACTGACGGCGACGGCCGCCGAAGAGGAGGTCGTTCCGGCATCCGAATACCGGGCGCTTCAGGCCCAGGTTAAGGAGTTGCAACGCCTGCTGGGCAAGAAGACGATGGAGAGCGAAATCCTCAAGGAAGCCCTCGAAATCGCCGGTGGCCCAAAAAAACGGATGTTGCGCTCGATCTCTCTGCCGAGAGGGATTTTGGAATGAAGACCATCTGCGAAACCTTGGGTGTCGCCCGCTCGAATATCGCTGCGCGTGCCACGGGTTCCGCTTCCAGAGCCAGAGGACGGCCGCCACTCCCGGATCGGGAGCTGGTGGAAGAAATCAGGGCCGTCATTGCCGACATGCCCACCTACGGCTATCGGCGGGTCCATGCCATCCTGCGCCGGAATGCCCGGAAAGACGGGCGTTCGTGGCCCAACGCCAAGCGCGTCTATCGGGTCATGAAGCTGCACAACCTGCTTCTGGTGCGCCACACCGGAGCGGTCGATGATCGCCGCCACGATGGTCAGGTCGCTGTCGAACGCTCCAACATCCGATGGTGCTCGGACGGCTTCGAGATCGGCTGCGACAACAAGGAGAAGGTCCGTGTCGCCTTCGCCCTCGACTGCTGCGACCGTGAGGCAATCGCCCATGTCGCCACCACGGAGGGCATCAAGAGCCAGGACGTGCAGGACCTCGTGATCACCGCCGTCGAGAACCGCTTCGGTCGCATCAACATGTTGTCCGAGCCCATCGAATGGCTCACCGACAACGGTTCGTGCTTCGTCGCCAGGGATACCGCATCCTTGCTCCGCGACATCGGCATGGAGCCGTGCACGACGCCCGTGCGCAGCCCGCAATCGAACGGCATGGCCGAGGCCTTCGTCAAAACCTTCAAGCGCGACTACGTCGCGGTGAACCCCACCCCGGATGCCGAAACCGTCATCGCGCAACTGCCGCTCTGGTTCGAGCACTACAACAATCTTCACCCGCACAGTGCTTTAGGATATCAATCACCGCGCGAGTTCATCAGCTCGCAATCTCAAACCTGAGCATGTCCGGTCTTTTGGGGGCAACTCCAATTGATGACATGGGAAATTGCGCTCCCTGCTCTCGTTGGCGCAGGTGTCGCTCTGCTTACAAGCGCAGGCGAACGGTTAATTGCCAGATTTTTTGATCATTCAACACAGCGCGAGGCACGCTACGACGCCGATTTGGCGGCTATAGAGCGCGTAACGTTTGAGGTGAGAGACTTAGCGACCGCCTACTGGTCTCATGATGCAGAGATGCCTCGCGACAAAATAACCGAGGGTGCCATCGTAGGCCGCTTAACCTTCGTCTCTGAGCTGGCCGAAGCCCTATTCAAGCCAAAGGAGAAACTGCTTTGGGAAATGGACATGTTTATAAACCGGCTTGATGTGTCCTGCACTTTTGGCAATTTTGGTGGCCAATCGCGCAAAGCGGACGCAGGGCGTATCCGCGAGATTGAGATTGCCGCGTACCGACTGGCGCACGCCGCCCTTGTCAATCGCAGAAAGCTGTAAAGGCGCTTGAGCTTGTCGAGGTAGGTGCCGGTATCGAGCTTGGTGCCGGTGATCATATCAATCACCTCTGGGATTACCTTCGCTCCGCGCTCTGCGTTCAGCTGCACAAGGCGCTCGGACTGGCCAGTCGCCGCAGACGTGCTTGCGGTGAAACGCTCCGCCTCATTTTCAAGTCGCAAACTTTGCGACTTGCTTCGATCCCCGCCATGCGCCGTTTCCGGATGGAGCTCCAGATAGATCGCTTTCCGCCGCGCCGTCTGCGAAGCACGCTCTGCCGGCGACAGCCTACGCCGCCGGAATTGATGTCGAGGAACCCTCGCTTTTGCGCCCCGACCCTAAGAGAGTACGTAGGCTCAACGCCTAGTCTTTTTCGTTGTTTCCCGCAAATCCCGAGCGGACTTCCTTGCCGCTGCCAGGGCTATTTCGGCTCGCAACGCATCTGGTATCCTGGTGTCCGTCTGTCTCGGCGCGTGAAACGATGGCAACTGCTTAGGGGGTGAGCCAGGTTCAGCTAAGCGTTCTAGTCGCTCAACCTCTTCGGCTCGTATACGCATCAATTTCCCGCTTAGTCGGAAGTAAGGTAGATGATTGGTCCGCATTAGGTTTCGGATGTGTCTCTCGGAACAATTCCAGCGCTCAGCGAGTGAGGCAGGTGAGAACACAGCGGGCATCGCTTGCGGCGTGCTTTCGGTGTGATTTGATGCCGGTATCTCGGTTCTAGTTTCATGCCGTCCGATCGAAATCGAGCCGTCGGCGCTGAGATTAATCGTAACGCCTTTCTCGCGGGCAATATCCGCGGCGGCGCAAATTTCCTCCGCCGACCATCGCCCAAATGCTGAAAGAGCCATGGTTTTCTCCTTCTGCTGTTAAAAGCATATCATGGAGCGGTCCAGCGAAGGGGAAGTGACCGATAACGAAACCGTGAACAGCTTCCTACCGCGCTCGCAAAGGTGGGCTAAAAGGTGGACCGAAATCCCGTTCTCTCGCTGTAGCGCCTGAGAAACCAGCATTTCGAGAAAAAGAATGGTGCCGCTTACGTGACTCGAACACGTGACCCCGTCATTACGAATGACGTGCTCTACCAACTGAGCTAAAGCGGCATACCAAGCGCAGGGCAACTACTATCGCCCTACTATTTTATTCTCATTCCCACCAACCCACTGGCTTTGAACATCATTCCCGAGCGGACCCGGTAATTACGAATGATGTGCTCTACCGACTGAGCTAAAGCGGCCCTTGCCGGATCCCGAAGCGTGTCGGGACCGGAATGGGTGCGCTGATAACCGCAATGGGAAGAGATTTCAAGCGGGGAGTTTCAACTTCCGCATTTTTCCCGTGCGTTGCAGCGAAATCAGAGGGTCAGGCAGGGAGGATCCGGGCTTTGGCGGCGCGATACTCGCGTTCCAGCCGGGCGATGAGGTCCTCGACCGGGGCGACGGCTTTCACGGCGCCGATCCCCTGGCCGCAGCCCCAGATGTCCTTCCAGGCCTTCGCGCCCGTCGTTGCCTTGTCGAAATCCATCTTTGACGGGTCGGCCTCGGGCAGGTGGTCGGGGTCGAGGCCGGCGGCGGTGATCGAGGGTTTCAGGTAGTTGCCGTGGATGCCGGTGAAATAGTTGGAGTAGACGATGTCGGCGCTCGCGCTGTCGACGATCATCTGCTTGTAGGCTTCGCTGGCGCGCGCCTCGCTCGTCGCGATGAAGGGCGAGCCGATATAGGCCATGTCGGCGCCCATCGCCTCGGCTGCGAGGATGGCGTCGCCCGTCGCGATCGCGCCGGAAAGCAGGAGGGGGCCGTCGAACCATTCGCGGATCTCCTGCACCAGTGCGAAGGGCGAGAGCGTGCCGGCATGGCCGCCTGCGCCGGCGGCGACCGCGATCAGGCCGTCCGCGCCCTTGCGGATGGCCGAATGGGCGTGGCGGTTGTTGATGACGTCGTGCAGCACGATGCCGCCGTAGGAATGGATCGCCGCATTCACCTCCGGCACGGCGCCGAGCGAGGAGATGACGACAGGCACCTTGTATTTCACGCACATCGCCAGGTCATGCTCCAGCCGCTTGTTGGAGCGGTGGACGATCTGGTTGACGGCGAAGGGGGCGGCGGGACGATCGGGGTTCTTTGCGTCGTGCGCGGCAAGGCCCTCCGTGATCTCCGCCAGCCACTCGTCGAGCTGGGATTCCGGGCGCGCATTCAGCGCCGGGAAAGCGCCGATGACACCGGCCTTGCATTGTGCAAGGGTCAGCGCGGGATGGGAGACGATGAAGAGCGGCGCGCCGACGACGGGCAGGCGCAGCTTGTCCTTGAGGATCGCGGGCAGGGCCATGAGGGACGTCCTGTTATGGTTTTGACGTTTACGAAAACGTCAAAACCATAACAGCGGGCGCCTTCGCTGAAAAGGGGGCGTGGGGCGATGCTTGCGATGATGGCTTTGAGGTTTTTTTAGAGGCGCGTGCGATGGCCCGCGCCATTATCTCATGAAAACAGAAGGATGGATGCTGTTCGGCGCAAGGACGCGCCGGAGCCGGCTGGCGATGGGGTGAAGGTAAGCGCGGTGTAGCAGGGAAATGCTCGGGCGCAGCAGGCGGATAGGCGTATTCGAGGATCAGGACAAGTGCCTGTGGCTTAAGACCCCTTCCCATCGGAGGAGGGCAATCGAATATGGCACCCCCCCGTCGTTTTTCCTCCGCCGGGGAAAGAGGAGCACGGCAGGCGGCCATGTTTCGCCTGCGGTTCCTCCATCCCGCTGCCACTTTCTGTTCGGTAGGGGAGCAGCTGGGCGCGCTTCCCGGTTGCGTATGTGATCCTGCTTCCCGCGGGAAAGGACGGCGGCAAGCAGGGGCGCAGGTTATCGCCCGCCTCCAGGAAGCTGCCTGCCGCGGCGCTTATCCCCGGCCAAGCGGGGACAGTTTCGGCCGGAAGGCTTGCGCAAATTCCCGGCAAACGTTACGCAAAAGCTAACGAAAGCCGGAAAGTAGGGCTCTTTCCACAGGTGTATCTTCGCCGCATGTTGGGCGGTTCCCGCAGAAGGGTCGGATGTGAGCGGACTGGAAACGGCAATCAGAAACGCGCTGGCGCGCTCCGAACGCGCCAATGCCGAGGTTCGGGCGCGCATCTACCAGTCGGCGCGCAATGCGCTTGAAGCGGGCCTGCGCAAGCAGGATATCCGCGATCCCGAGACGATCGCCGCCCAGCGCCACCGGCTGGAAGCGACCATTCACCAGATCGAGGCGGAAGAGCGCGCCGGGCTCGTCGCCACGCCCAGCCACGAGACACGCGTGGACCCGGTCGTCGAAGCGCGGCCGGAGCCGGTGATGCGCGCCGAACGCGACGTCCGGCCGGAGCCGACGCTCGACGCCGAGCCGCGCGGCGGGACGGAACGGCGCATGGAGGCCGAACGGCCAGCGAGCAGCGATATCGGGGCCATCCGGCCCGAACGCGCCGACGGCTTTGGCAAGGGCGGCAAGCGGCCGGCTTCCGCCGCCAATGCCGCGGCTGCGGCGGAAGCCGCAGATTTCAGGCCTGAACGGGCGGCCAAGCCGCGCAAGCGCCGCGGCCGGCTGTTCTCCTTCCTGCTGGTCGTCGCCACGCTGATCGCCGCCTTCGGGGCGCTGGCCTGGTGGGTGCGGACGAGCGGCCTGCTCGAGGATTTGCGAAGCGGTGCGGACAATTCCACGCCGCCCGCGACGGTTTCGGGCGAGGACTTTTCCGGCGAGGATCCGATCAAGAAGGCGCTCGACACGCAGAGCCGCTTCACCGCCGACTGGCGTGCCGTCTTCGCGCCTGCCGAGACGGCAAAGCTCTCGGCGGGGCCGGCCGGCCGTTTCGAGGCGGTGAGCACGAACGAAGGCCCGGCGGTGCGCGTCACCTCCACCAATCCCGAGCGCGACGGCGCGGTCGAGATCGCGGTCTCGCCCGCGATCCTCGGCGAAATGGGCGGCAAGACCTCGACGATCGCCATGACGCTGCAGGCGGTCGGCGACAAGCCCGTCCAGGTGACCGTCGAATGCGATTTCGGGACGATGGGCGGCTGCGGACGCCATCGTTTCACGGTGTCGGAGCGTACCGACATCCTGTTCCAGGTGGAATTCGAAGGCTCGCTCTCGCCGAGCGAGCCGGGCAAGCTGCTGCTCAACAGCGACATCACCGGCGGGGATGCGAGCGTGAACCTCTATGCCGTCCGCATCCTGCCGGGCGAATGAGCCTGCCGCTGCCTATTTGACGAAGCCCGGCCCCGCGCCGACGATCTTCCTGTCGATCTCGCCGATCGCCTTCTCGTCCTTGCCTTCATAGTCGAGCGTCATGAGGATGTGGCGGATGAGGTTGAGGCGGGCGCGGCGCTTGTCGTTGCCGCGCACCACGGTCCAGGGCGCGTGGTCCGTATGGGTCTCCTTCAGCATGCGGTCGCGCTTTTCGGTATAGTCGCCCCACTTGTTGAGTGCGGCGATGTCCATCGGCGAGAGTTTCCAGACCTTGAGCGGATCGTGCCGGCGATCGTGGAAGCGTTTCAGCTGCATTTCCCGACCGATATTGAGCCAGAACTTGAAGAGCTGGATATCCTCGGCGACGATCATCTTCTCGAAGCGCGGCGTTGCCTTGAGGAATTTTTCATACTCTTCCGGCGTGCAGAAGCCCATGACCGGCTCGACGCCGGCGCGGTTGTACCAGGAGCGGTCGAACAGCACGAATTCGCCCGCTGTCGGAAAGGTCGCGACATAACGCTGGAAATACCATTGGCCGCGCTCGGTCTCGGTCGGTTTCGTCAGCGCGACGATACGGGCGGAGCGCGGGTTCATGTAGGACATGGTGGCGTGGATCGCGCCGCCCTTGCCGGCCGCA
This sequence comes from Shinella sp. HZN7, assembly GCF_001652565.1. Taxonomy (NCBI): domain Bacteria; kingdom Pseudomonadati; phylum Pseudomonadota; class Alphaproteobacteria; order Hyphomicrobiales; family Rhizobiaceae; genus Shinella; species Shinella sp. HZN7. Next base: position 106,823 of record NZ_CP015736.1, read on the forward strand.
TCCCGCCCCTCGAACACCGCCATCACGCGCTTGCCGGTCTTCTGCTGCCAGAACTGCACCTTGACCAGCTCGATCTGCAGCAGCTTCAGCGTCTTTTCGTATTCCTTGTTGTCGAGTTTCTTGTCGTAGGGATAGTCGTCGGACTTGAAAGCCTTCTCCTCGATCCAGTCGGGCAGCTTCGGATCGTCGATATCGAATACCCGCTTCTTGCCTTGGATATCGAGTTCCACGGCCCGGCTTTCGACCTTTTCCGCCATTGTCTACTCCTTGAACTAACTGGGCGCGGCTGTCGCCGTATCGCCGCAGGTGGCCACAACCGGATTGCGAATTCAAGCGCGCCGTGAAAAACATGTCATGAAGCCGCGCTATCCATGGAGAATCGATGGAGGTCGCGGAGGATAGGATGCTTGCGAGGGAATGGGTGGCGGTGGCGGATCAGCGGACGGGTCTCGGCTGGCTGGCGGCGCAACTGTGGGGCGAGCGGGTGCTGATCGCCTCGGCCGTCTTCGTCGGCTTCATGATGTGGCTTGCGGGCCTGCATCTCGGCTGGGTGTCCTTCGCCGTCCTCCTGCTCGTCGTTGCCGGCCTCTTGCGCACGGAGCGGCGCATGGTGGAAACCGGCGGCCGGACCATGGCGACCTCCGCCGCGCCGGTGCCGGAGGTTCAGCCCGCCGTCCCGCCCGTCGACGATCTTTCCGCCATCGCCGCGGTTCTCGGTGCGCTGGATGCGCCCGCCCTGCTGCTTTCGGGCCGCGAGACGGTCAAGCTGCAGAATCGCGCGGCCGAGGCGATCTTCGGCGTGATCCCGCGGGGCAGCGACCTTGCCGGCCGCATCCGCGCGCCCGGCATCCTCGACATGGTGCGCGATGCGATCGCCAGCGGCCAGCCGCGCGAGACTGAACATGCCGAGCGTCTGCCGTCGGAGACCGTCTATGTCGTGCGCATCGCCCCTCTCGCCGAAAGGACGAGCGAACCCCTCTGGCTGCTGACCTTCCGGGATGTCTCGCAGGCCCGCCGCATCGATCGCATGCGCTCCGACTTCGTCGCCAATGCCAGCCATGAACTGCGCACGCCGCTCGCCTCGCTGCGCGGCTTCATCGAGACCCTGCAGGGGCCGGCAAAGAACGATGTGAAGGCGCATGAGCGCTTCCTCGGCATCATGCATGAGCAGGCGACGCGCATGAGCCGCCTGGTCGACGACCTGCTGTCGCTCTCGCGCCTCGAACTGCGCTCCAATCTCACGCCGGACCAGACCATCGATCTCGTGCCGCTTCTCGGCCATGTGCGCGACAGCCTGCAGCCGCTCGCCTCCGATCTCGGCGTGGAGGTCGTGCTCGATGTGCCGCGCCATCCCGTCACGGTTCCCGGCGACCGGGACGAGCTGGTCGAGGTCTTCGAGAACCTGATCGAGAACGCCTGCAAGTACGGTCAGGAGGGCAAGCGGGTGGATGTGGTGCTCTCCGGCGGCGGGGGAGCGCCCGTCGAGCTCAACGTCACCGATTACGGGCCGGGCATTCCTCCCGAGCATGTGCCGCGCATCACCGAACGTTTCTATCGGGTTAACGTGGAAGCGAGCCGGTCCAAGAAGGGCACGGGCCTCGGCCTTGCCATCGTCAAGCACATCCTCACCCGCCACCGGGCGCGCCTCGTGGTGAAGTCCGAGGTGGGCAAGGGCACGGTCTTTACCGTCAAATTCTGACACAAAGGACGACGCTCCTGTCGTCCTGATAAAAATAGACAAGCAATTTCAATTGTTTGATGTGTCACAAATGTTTCGTCAAACTGACATAAAAGGAAGGGCGATCGGGGTTTAGAGAAGGGCCGCCGGTCAACGGCAGAGAGCGCGAGAACAGCGCTTCCCACACATGTCCTCTTCGGGAGAACCCAGATGAAATCTCTTAAGCTCACTGTTGCGGCGCTCGTTGCTTCCGCCGCATTCGCAGGCGTTGCCGTTGCGCGTGACCAGGTCCAGATCGCCGGCTCGTCCACCGTTCTTCCCTATGCCAAGATCGTCGCGGAGACGTTCGGCGAGACCTTCCCCGACTTCAAGACCCCGATCGTCGAATCCGGCGGCACGGGTGGCGGCCTGAAGGAATTCTGCAAGGGCGTCGGCCCGGACACCATCGACATCGCCAATGCGTCGCGCCAGATCAAGGGTGACGAAGTCGAGGCCTGCAAGGCAGCCGGCGTGACCGAGATCCAGGAAATCAAGATCGGCTATGACGGCATCGTGTTCGCCACCGATTCCGGCAATGCCGACCTGAAGCTCGAGCCGAAGGATCTCTACCAGGCGCTCGCCGCCGAGGTCGTCATCGACGGCAAGCTCGTTGCCAATCCCTACAAGAAGTGGACGGAAATCAACCCGTCGCTGCCGGACGCCGAAATCGCCGCCTACATCCCGGGCTCCAAGCACGGCACGCGCGAAGTCTTCGAAGAGAAGATCCTCGCTCACGGCTGCAAGGACGCGGGCGCCCAGGACGTCATCAAGGCCGCTTTTGCCGACGCCAAGGACCAGCTTTCCAAGTGCGTAGCCGTTCGTAAGGACGGTCTGGCTGTCGACATCGACGGCGACTACACCGAAACGCTCGCCCGCATCGCCGCCAACAAGTCCGGCATCGGCGTGTTCGGCCTCTCCTTCTACGAAAACAACGCAGACAAGCTGAAGGTCGCCACCGTCAGCGGCGTCGTTCCGACCGCCGAATCGATCGCTTCCGGCGAATACCCGGTTTCGCGCCCGCTGTATTTCTACGTCAAGAAGGCGCATCTCGGCGTTATTCCGGGCCTCAAGGAATATGTCGAGTTCTTCACGAGCGACGACATGATCGGCCCGGACTCCCCGCTGGTTGAATACGGCCTCGTAGCGGCTCCGGACGCAGAGCGCGAAGAGGTCCGCAAGGCCTTCGTCGACGGCAAGATCATGTAATTGGCTTGGGCCGGCGCGGTGTCTTTCGGGAGATGCCGCGCCGGCCGCTCCCTTTCGGGCGGTTTTCGCCCATGTCATGTTCTTCGACCGGGAATGGGGCGCCTTGTCGAACGGTCGGGGCGAGCGGTAGGCACGCCCAGGGCGGATGATCTCGCCGGGAGAATTTCCTAAATGAGTATTTCCCTTCTTCTGCTCATCGTCGCCGTGATCGGCGTGGCGGGCTATCTGGTCGGAAGCCAGCGCGCCAGCGCGCTTGCCGGCGGCAAACTTTCCAGCCTGCATTCCCGGCCGGGTTACTACGGATCCTTCGTCGCCATATGGGCGATGCTGCCCGCAGTCCTCGCGCTGCTGGTCTGGCTCGTCGCGAGCCCGATCTACATCAGTTCGACGGTGCGCGACGGCTTCCCCGACGAGGTGAAGGCCGAGTCGCAGGCGACGCAGAACCTCAACTACAACATGATCGGCGCCATCTCCCGCGGCCTGTCGCTGCTGACGCCCGAAGAGCGCACGGCGCTTTATGCCGACGGCACGACCGCCCGCACGGTCCTGGCTGCCAAGGGCGTGCCGCTCGCAGCCGATCCGGCGCCCTACATGCTGAAGGCCGCCGATGATCTCAACCGCATGACGACGGCGAGCAGCACGTTCCGGTCGATCCTGGCGCTGATCATCGCCGTCGCCGGCGGCGCGCTCGCCTACCGGTCGATCGCGCCGCGTTTCCGGGCCCGCAACCGCGTCGAAGGCGTGATGCTGGTGGCGCTGATCGGCGCCTCCTCGATCGCCATCCTGACGACGGTCGGCATCGTCGCGTCGATGCTGACGGAAGCGGTCCACTTCTTCAACGCGGTCCCGGCCGGGGAGTTCTTCTTCGGCACGGTCTGGGATCCGCGCTTCGCCGCCGCCGGCGCGACGGATTCGTCCGGCCAGTTCGGCCTGATCCCGCTGCTCGCCGGCACGCTCTATATCGGCCTGGTCGCCATGCTGGTCGCCGTGCCGGTCGGCCTCTTCGCCGCCATCTACATGTCGGAATACGCCTCGCGCCACGTCCGCTCGGTCGCCAAGCCGCTGCTCGAAGTGCTCGCCGGCATCCCGACCATCGTCTACGGTTTCTTCGCCCTCGTGACGGTCGGCCCGTTCCTGCGCGACATCTCCGCCCAACTGAGCGGCCTCGTCACCGGCAATTATTCGAGCTTCATCCAGGCGCAGAGCGTCCTGACCGCCGGTTTCGTCATGGGCATCATGCTGATCCCCTACGTCTCCTCGCTGTCGGACGACATCATCACCGCCGTGCCGCGCGCCCTGCGTGACGGTTCGCTCGGCCTCGGCGCGACGCGTTCGGAAACGATCAAGCGCGTCATCCTGCCGGCCGCCCTGCCGGGCATCGTCGGCGCACTGCTGATGACCGCTTCGCGCGCCGTCGGCGAAACCATGATCGTGGTGCTTGCCGCCGGCGTTGCCGCCCGCATGCAACTCAATCCCTTCGAGCCGATGACGACGGTGACGGTCAAGATCGTCAACCAGTTGACGGGCGATCTCGAATTCACCTCGCCTCAGACGCTGGTGGCCTTCGCGCTCGGCATCACGCTGTTCGTCATCACGCTTTGCCTCAACATCTACGCCCTCTACATCGTGCGCAAATACCGGGAGCAGTACGAATGAGCCAGGTCTCCACGAGCCCCTCGATGGCCGCCCTAGGCGCTGCCTCCAGGCCCGAACGCCGCGATATCGGCCTGCGTGGCCGCTACGCCGCCGAACGCCGCTTCCGCCTCTACGGCATGGCCGCGATCGCCTTCGGCCTCCTCTTCCTGTTCCTTCTGCTGTTCTCGGTGGTCTCCAAGGGCTACACCGCCTTCCAGCAGTCGATGATCACCATCCCGGTGGAGTTCTCGGAGCAGATCATCGACAAGGACAACGAACGCGCGACCAACCCGCAGAAGCTGGTTTCGGCCAATTATCCGGTCGTCGCCCGCGATGCGCTGGCCAGGGTGCTGGGCGTTGCCGCGGACGACCGCGCCGCCATGCGCGAGGTCAACGGCATGATCTCGGACAGCGTCCGCGTCCAGCTCCGCAACCTCGTCACCGCCAACCCCGCGATCATCGGCACCACGCAGCCGGTGACCTTCCTTGCGCACGGTGACCTCGATTCGGCCTTCAAGGGCCAGATCAACCTCGACGTGCCGGAAAAGGACCGCAAGATCTCCGACAGGCAGATCGGCTGGATGAACCAGCTCGCCGAAAGCGGTGCGCTTTCCAAGCACTTCAACACCGGCCTCTTCGTCAACGGCGCATCGAGCCGTCCGGAAGCCGCCGGCGTCGGCGTCGCGCTCATCGGCTCGCTCTACATGATGCTGATCGTGCTCGTGCTGTCCTTGCCGATCGGCGTGGCCGCCTCGATCTACCTGGAAGAGTTCGCCCCGAAGAACCGCTTCACCGACCTCATCGAGGTGAACATCAACAACCTCGCCGCCGTGCCGTCCATCGTCTACGGCCTCCTGGGCCTTGCCGTCTTCGTCAACTTTGCGGGCTTCCCGCGCTCGGCGGCCCTGGTCGGCGGCCTGGTGCTGACCCTCATGACGCTGCCGACGATCATCATCGCGACCCGCGCTGCCCTGAAAGCCGTGCCGCCGTCGATCCGTTCGGCCGCCCTCGGCCTTGGCGCATCGAAGATGCAGACGGTGTTCCACCATGTCCTGCCGCTCGCCATGCCCGGCATCCTGACGGGCACGATCATCGGCCTTGCACATGCGCTCGGCGAAACCGCGCCGCTGCTCCTCATCGGCATGGTCGCCTTCGTCGCCGACGTTCCGGCAACGCCGATGGATCCGGCAACGGCCCTTCCGGTGCAGATCTACATGTGGGCGAACGAGGCCGAGCGCGCCTTCGTGGAGCGCACCTCGGGAGCCATCATCGTGCTCCTCATCTTCCTCATCCTCATGAATGTTGGTGCAATCCTGTTGCGCCGCCGTTTCGAACGGCGCTGGTAGAAGGACCGATCATATGAACATGATGTCAGAAGCAGCAGTCGAGAAAGCGCTGGACAAGAAAATGAACGACATTTCCTACAAGATGATCGGCAAGGACGTCTCGGTTTATTACGGCGAGAAGCGCGCCCTTTACGACGTCAACCTCAATGTGCGCGAAAACACCGTGACGGCGCTCATCGGTCCGTCCGGCTGCGGCAAGTCGACGTTCCTGCGCACGCTGAACCGCATGAACGACACGATCGACGGCTGCCGCGTCACCGGCCGCATCACGCTCGACACGGACGATATCTACGATCCGGCGATCGACGTCGTGGAACTGCGCGCCCGCGTCGGCATGGTGTTCCAGAAGCCGAACCCGTTCCCCAAGTCGATCTACGAGAACGTCGCCTACGGTCCGCGCATTCATGGCCTTGCCAAGGCGAAGGCCGACATGGACGCCATCGTCGAGCAGAGCCTTCAGAAGGCCGGCCTCTGGAACGAGGTGAAGGATCGCCTGCAGGAGGGCGGTACCGGCCTTTCCGGCGGCCAGCAGCAGCGCCTGTGCATCGCTCGAGCCGTCGCCGTCAGCCCGGAGGTCATCCTGATGGACGAGCCCTGTTCGGCGCTCGACCCGATCGCGACCGCCAAGGTCGAGGAGCTGATCCACGAGCTGCGCGCCAACTTCACCATCGTAATCGTGACGCACTCGATGCAGCAGGCGGCCCGCGTCTCGCAGCGCACCGCCATGTTCCACCTCGGCAACCTCGTCGAGGAGAACGACACCGACAAGATGTTCACCAACCCGGATGACCAGCGCACGCAGGACTACATCATGGGCCGCTTCGGCTGACGGCTGTCGCCGAATCCGTGAAAACCCGCGCGCATTAAGGACAGAACCATGTCATCGACCCATATTGTCTCGATTTACGACGAAGAACTGAAATATCTCTCCCGCCGCATCTCCGAAATGGGCGGTACGGCCGAGCAGATGGTGGCGGACTCGGTCCGCGCCCTCGTCACGACGGATGCGGCTCTGGCCCAGAAGGTCATTTCCGAGGACGTCATCCTCGACAATGCCGAGCGCCAGATCAACGACAAGGCGATCGTCACCATCGCCAAGCGCCAGCCGATGGCCGCGGACCTGCGCGAGATCATGGGCGCGATCCGCATCGCGGCCGAGCTGGAGCGCGTCGGCGACCTCGGCAAGAACACTGCCAAGCGCGTCATCGCCGTGCAGAGCTCGGGCATGCCCCGCAAGCTTGCCCGCGGTCTCGAACACCTCGCCGAACTCGCGCTGATGCAGCTCAAGGAAGTGCTCGACGTCTATGCCACCCGATCGGTGGACAAGGCCAAGGCGATCCGCGAACGTGACGACGAGATCGACGCGATCTACACCTCGCTGTTCCGCGAACTTCTCACCTACATGATGGAAGACCCGCGCAACATCACGCCCTGCACGCACCTCCTGTTCTGCGCCAAGAACATCGAGCGCATCGGCGACCACGCGACCAACATCGCCGAGACCATCTACTACATGGCGACCGGATCGCAGCCGGAGGGCGAACGCCCGAAGGACGACACTTCGACCTCCGTCGTCGCGGCCGGCCTCGCCGACGCGTCCGAGTAAAGAGAGCAGGTTCAACTCCATGGTGCCCAGAATTGCCGTCGTGGAAGACGAGGAGGCCCTCAGCGTCCTCCTGCGCTACAATCTGGAAGCGGAAGGTTTCGAGGTCGATACGATCCTGAACGGTGACGAGGCCGAGATGCGTTTGCAGGAGCGCATGCCTGACCTCCTCATCCTCGACTGGATGCTTCCAGGCGTTTCCGGCATCGAACTGTGCCGGCGCCTGCGCCAGCGCCCGGAAACCGAACGCCTGCCGATCATCATGCTGACGGCGCGCGGCGAGGAGAGCGAGCGCGTGCGCGGCCTTGCCACCGGCGCGGACGATTATGTCGTGAAACCCTTTTCGACGCCGGAACTCGTCGCCCGCGTGCGGGCGATGCTGCGCCGGGCCAAGCCCGAGGTCGTCTCGACGGTGCTGCGCTGCGGCGATATCGAGCTCGACCGCGAGACGCACCGCGTCCACCGCCGCACCCGCGAGGTCCGCCTCGGCCCGACGGAATTCCGCCTCCTGGAGTTCCTGATGACCTCGCCCGGCCGCGTCTTCTCGCGCTCGCAGCTTCTCGATGGCGTCTGGGGCCATGATATCTATGTCGATGAGCGGACCGTCGACGTGCATGTCGGCCGCCTGCGCAAGGCGCTCAACTTCGCCAACATGCAGGATGTCATCCGCACGGTGCGCGGCGCCGGCTATTCGCTGGAGGCCTGAGCGAACGGGTTTCCTCCCAAGGACGGAAATGGGCCCTCAGGGGCCTGTTTGCGTTTTGGGATGCGAACGCCCCTCATCCCGCTGCCGCGACCTTCTCCCCGCAAGCGGGGAGAAGGGGATGGGGCGAGGCCTCGCTCCCTCGCTTCCCAGTAAGTTTCTGGAAACCGGATCGGCATACCCCTTCGCCCCGCTTGCGGGGAGAAGGTGCCGGCAGGCGGATGAGGGGCGCTCGCCTCACAAACGAAAACGGACCCTCTCGGGCCCGCATCGCATGTCCTGCCGTGGAAAAGATTACCGCATCCGCCGCCGCTCGGCCGAGGGCTGGTAGGCGAGGCGCTGGTGGTAGGTGCAGTAGGGGGAATTGTCGGGGGATTCGTTGCCGCAGAAGTGGAAGTCGTCGTTGAGCGGATCGCCGATCGGCCATTTGCAGGTGCGCTCGGTGAGCTGGGTCAGCTCCAGCCGGCGCGACATCGGCACGACCACGCTGTTGCCGTTGGCCGGAACCGGAAGGGTCTCGGCCTGCATTTCGAAATCGACGTCGATCTCTTCCTTGGGAAGCGTGTTGTCGGCCGGCCGGGCGACGGGCCGGGCAGCGACGGGACGGGCCGCGAAATTCGACGGGCGCGGCGTCGCCGGCGCCGGACGCTTCGGGCGTGCCGCGGTCTGGGTGCCGCCGGCCTTGGCGCGGCCGGGCAGGTTCAGCCGGTGCACCTTGCCGATGACGGCGTTGCGGCTGACGCCGCCGAGCTGCGCCGCGATCTGGCTCGCGCTCAAGCCCTCGCTCCAGAGCTTCTTGAGTTTCTCGACGCGCTCGTCTGTCCAGTTCATGTTTTCGTCTCCGCTCGGCGTCCAGGATGCAGGAATCCCTCGTCGTGCTCCGGACGGGTCCGGAACCTGAACGCCCTAACTCTTTTGGTGACTAGTTCCGCCGCATGCAGTCTAGTAATTGGTCCTTAACCTAGAGACCGGTGGACTCTGTGACAAGAGTCGCCGGAATCCGGGCGAATCGATTTCGGAGTTTTCCCCAACTTGCTGGTCAGGTGTGACTCGATAGCGACACCTTCCGCGTGCGCCGTGAATCCTCACCTTGCGGGATGTTCAGCGCCATTTCGGGTGCGATTTTGTTGACATCCCAAGATGAAATGCCGATAGTGCGGCATGCCGCCGAAAGGCGGCTTTTGGTTTTTCTGAAGCCCGGAAAAGTCAAGCCGCATTCCTGTTTTTCCGCATCTCTTTTCGGAGGATCCGCGCATGGCCGATGTCGCGCCGCTCTATGAAACCTACATGCGTGCGCCGCTCAGGTTCACGCGCGGGGAGGGCGTGTGGCTGATCGCCGAAGATGGCGAGCGATATCTCGATTTTGCCGCCGGCGTCGCCGTCAATTCGCTGGGCCATGCGCATCCCCATCTCGTCGCCGCGCTGAAGGACCAGGCCGACAAGGTCTGGCACCTGTCGAACCTCTACGAGGTCCCGGGCCAGGAAAGCCTCGGCCGCCGGCTGACGGAGGCCACCTTCGCCGACAAGGTGTTCTTCACCAATTCGGGCGCCGAGGCGCTGGAATGCGCGATCAAGACGGCCCGGCGCTACCATTTCGCCAAGGGCCATCCCGGCAAGTTCCACATCATCACCTTCGAAGGCGCCTTCCACGGCCGCACGATCGCGACGATCGCCGCCGGCGGGCAGGAGAAGTATATCGAGGGCTTCGGCCCCAAGGCGCCGGGCTTCCTCAAGGTTCCCTTCGGCGATATCACGGCCGTCAAGGATGCGATCACCGAGGAAACGGCCGGCATCCTGATCGAGCCGGTGCAGGGCGAGGGCGGGCTGCGTCCGGTGTCGAAGGAGTTCATGCAGGAGCTGCGCCAGCTCTGCGACGAATACGGCCTGCTGCTCATCCTCGACGAAGTGCAGACAGGCGTCGGCCGCACGGGACGCCTCTTCGCCCATGAATGGGCCGGGGTCACGCCTGACATCATGGCGATCGCCAAGGGGATCGGCGGCGGCTTCCCGCTCGGCGCCTGCCTTGCCACGAACGAGGCGGCGGCCGGCATGGTCGCCGGCACGCACGGCTCGACCTATGGCGGCAACCCGCTCGCCATGGCCGTCGGCAATGCCGTGCTCGACGTGGTGCTGGAGGACGGCTTCCTTGAGCATGTGCGCGATGTCGCGCTCGTTTTCCGCCAGGGCCTTGCCGCGCTGAAGGATCGTTTCCCCGACATCATCGAGGATATTCGCGGCGAGGGCCTGATGCTCGGCATCAAGGCGAAGATCCCGGTCGCCGACCTCCTGAAGGGCGTGCGGGCGGAAAACCTGCTGGCCGTGCCGGCGGGCGACAACGTGCTGCGGCTGCTGCCGCCGCTGACCGTGACCGCGGAAGAGGCACGCGAGGGGCTTGCCCGCATCGAGCGCGCCGCGGAAAAACTCACGGCCGCCAAGGCCGCGTAAGCAGCGAACGGACAGACAGGACACATCATGGCCAAGCATTTTCTCGACCTTTCCGCCGTTTCGGAAAGCGATCTCCGCGTCATCATGGACGATGCGCACACGCGCAAGGCCGCCAGCAAGGCCGGCACCGAAGCCAGGCCGCTCGCCGGCAAGATGCTCGCGATGATCTTCGAGAAGCCCTCCACGCGAACCCGCGTCTCCTTCGATGTCGGCATGCGCCAGCTCGGCGGCGAGACGCTGTTCCTGTCGGGCACGGAAATGCAGCTCGGCCGCGCCGAGACGATCGGCGACACGGCCAGGGTCCTCTCGCGCTATGTCGATGCCATCATGATCCGCACGACGGACCATGCCCGCCTGCTGGAGCTTGCCGAACACGCCACCGTGCCCGTCATCAACGCGCTGACGGACCTTACCCATCCCTGCCAGATCATGGCCGACATCATGACCTTCGAGGAGCATCGCGGTTCCACGAAGGGCAAGACCTTCGCCTGGACGGGCGACGGCAACAATGTGCTGCATTCCTTCGTCGAGGGCTCCGCCCGCTTCGGCTATACGATGAAGATGGCCGTGCCGATGGGCTCGGAGCCCGACGACAAGATCCTGAACTGGGCGCGCGACAATGGCGGCAACATCCTGCTCGGCCATGATCCGGACGCCATCGTCGACGGCGTCGATCTCGTCGTCACCGATACCTGGGTCTCGATGAACCAGGAGCACCGCGCCCGCGGCCACAACATCTTCCAGCCCTACCAGGTCAACAGGCAATTGATGGCGCGCGCCGACAAGGATGCGCTCTTCATGCACTGCCTGCCCGCCCATCGCGGCGAGGAAGTGACCGACGAGGTGATCGACGGCCCGCAGTCCGTGGTCTTCGACGAGGCGGAGAACCGCCTCCATGCGCAGAAGTCGATCCTGGCCTGGTGCTTCGGCGTCGTCTGACGCCGCCTTGAAAAACGCCGTCGCCGGCACGATCTAGGGGCCATCACGGAGCGCCATACGGCGCTTTTTCTGGCGCATGCCCGCCCGGTATGGAATGATCGGGAAAGAGCGAGCGCAATATCACGGTAGAACGCCTGTCGGAAGCAGGCCGGGCCCACGGCCTCGGCGGCGCCGAAGCGTGCAAGGAGCAGAATGATGATGATGGCGGAAAATGCCCTGAAACTCGGCGAACCCGGCTTTGCCGGCGATGATCATGTCCTGCCGTTCCAGGTGGAGGGTCTCGACGTGCGCGGTCGCGCCGTGCAGCTCGGCCCGATGCTCGACGGCATTCTCGGCCGGCACGATTATCCCGCGCCCGTCGCCCGGCTGCTGGCCGAGGCGATCACGCTCACCGTGCTGCTCGGCACCTCGCTGAAATTCGAGGGCAAGCTGATCGTCCAGACCAAGGGCGACGGCCCCGTCGACCTGCTGGTGGCCGATTTCGCGGCGCCGGAGAACGTGCGCGCCTATGCCCGCTTCGACCAGGCCGCGCTCGATGCCGCGATTGCGGCCGGCGCGACGGAGCCGCACGAGCTTCTGGGCAAGGGCATTCTCGCCTTCACCATCGACCAGGGCGCGCATACCCAGCGCTACCAGGGCATCGTGCCGCTCGACGGCCATACGCTGGAGGAGATCGCCGGCGTCTATTTCCGCCAGTCGGAGCAAATCCCGACCAAGGTGCGCCTCGGCGTCGCCGAACTCTACGACCGCGATGCCGCCGGCAAGGCGCGTCATCGCTGGCGCGCGGGCGGCATGGTCGCGCAGTTCCTGCCGCAGGCGCCGGAGCGCATGCGCCAGGCCGACCTTCCGGGCGGCGACGGCGAGGAGGCCGGCCACAAGATCGCCGATGACGACAACTGGGCCGAAGCCAAGGCCATGGTCGAGACGATCGACGCGGACGAGCTGACGGATCCCAATGTCGGCACCGAACGGCTGCTGTTCCGCCTCTTCCATGAGCGGGGCGTGCGCGTCTACCAGCCGCAGCAGGTCTTCGACCGCTGCTCCTGTTCGCGCGAGAAGCTGAAGGGCGTCCTGGCCGGCCTCAGCGCGGAGGAGATCGCGCATACGGCGGATGACAAGGGCGAAATCGCGGTCACCTGCGAATTCTGCTCGACGACCTACCGCTTCGAAGCGGCGGAAGTCCTGCCGCAGTAAGGGGCCTCGCCCCTCATCCGGCTGCCGCCACCTTCTCCCCGCAAGCGGGGAGAAGGGAAGGATGCAAGGCTCCGGTCTTCATCCACGACAACGATGTCAGGAAAACGATGCGGTCTGGTCCCTTCGCCCCGCTTGCGGGGAGAAGGTGGCCGGCAGGCCGGATGAGGGATAATTCTTGCCGCCCTCAGTTGAGCGTGCGCGCCTGCCCCGGCGTATCGAGCGAGAACGCCGGTATCGCCACATCGAACGCCTCGCCGTTCTCCGCTTCCATGCGGTAGCGGCCGAACATGATGCCCGAGGGTGTTTCGAGCGGGCAGCCGGAGGAATATTCGTAGGTGTCGCCGGGGCGTAGCACCGGCTGCTCGCCGATGACGCCGGGTCCGTTCACCTCGTCGACCTGGCCGTTCTGGTCGGTAATGTGCCAGTAGCGCGTCATCAGCCGCACGGCGACATCGGAATGGTTCGCGATGACCACCCGGTATCCCCACACATAGCGGCTGTCGTCGGGATCGGACTGGTCGGCCAGATAATACGGCTCTACGGTCACTTCGATGTCGCGGGTCAGCGCACGATACATGGGCAAGCCTTGAACTGATTAGCTTCTGCTATTCTACACGAATGTGGTTTCGTCAAGGATAAGCAAAGAAAGCACCGGCCTCCCCGGCCGGTGCTTCCGCATTTGTCCATCGGTACGGCGAAGGGCTCAGGACTTGATGCTGGAGAGCGCGCGGGCAAAATCCTCGATGAGGTCCTCGCTGTCCTCGATGCCGGCCGAAAGGCGCACGGTGCCGGCCGAAATGCCGAGCTCGGCGCGTGCCTCGTCCGTCAGGTTCTTGTGCGTCGTCGTCGCCGGATGGGTGATGAGGCTCTTGGCGTCGCCGAGATTGTTGGAGATCTTCACGACCTCAAGCGCATCCTGCAGCGCGAAGGCTGCGTCCTTGCCGCCCTTCAGCTCGAAGCAGACGAGCGTCGAGCCGCCCGTCATCTGCTTGGCGATGATGTCGGCCTGCGGATGGTCCTTGCGGCCCGGATAGATCACGCGGGCGACCTCATTCCGGTCGGCGAGGAAGTCCGCGATGCGGCTGGCATTCTCCGTCTGCTGCTTGACGCGCAGCGGCAGCGTCTCGATGCCCTTCAGCAGCGTCCAGGCATTGAACGGCGACATGGCCGGGCCCGTATGGCGGAAATAGTCGTGCAGGTTCTCGTCGATCCACGCCTTGTCGGAAAGCACCACGCCGCCGAGGCAGCGGCCCTGGCCGTCGATATGCTTGGTGGCCGAGTAGACGACGACATGGGCACCGAGCTCCAGCGGCTTCTGGAAGAGCGGCGTCGCGAAGACGTTGTCGACGACGACCTTGGCGCCGATCTGGTTCGCGAGCTTGGCGACACCGGCGATGTCGATCACTTCCAGCGTCGGGTTTGTCGGGCTTTCGAGGAAGAAGACCTTGGTGTTCTTCCGGATCGCCTTTTCCCAGTTGGCAAGGTCGCGGCCGTCGATCAGCGTGCATTCGATGCCGTATTTCGGCGCGAGCGTCTCGACCACCCAGCGGCAGGAGCCGAAGAGCGCGCGGGCGGCGACGATATGGTCACCGGCCTTGAGCTGGCAGAGGATCGCGGCGGAGACGGCGGCCATGCCGGACGCGGTGGCGCGCGCATCCTCGGCGCCTTCCAGCATGCACATGCGCTTTTCGAACATGTCGTTGGTCGGGCTGCCGTAGCGGGCGTAGATGAAGCCGTCCGTCTCGCCCTTGAAGCGGGCTTCGGCCGCCGCCGAGGTGTCGTAGACGAAGCCTTGCGTCAGGAAGATGGCTTCGGCGGTTTCGCCGTGCTGGGAGCGGGTGGTTCCGCCGTGAACGAGTTGGGTGGCGGGGCGCCAGGACTTGCTCATGTGATCGTCGCCTTCAAACAAAAAAACCGGCCGCAAAAGCAGGCCGGTTTCGAACCCGGCCTTTTTAGCTACTTGTTTTACGTGGCTGCAAGCCGGCCGGCCAAATCACCACGGGATAATCTGCTAATACTGCGCCCCCGCGCTTGCGTCAATTGGCGGCATTTGGTTTTGTGCGGGCCTTCCGGGTATTGTTCCGAAATGTGGGCATCGGTTTTCGGAAGAAACGATACGAAAGCAGACGGCCGGACCATCCGGCCCCTGCTCTGACGGGACGGTATGACGATGGGTGGTTCTGCGACGCGCAGCACGGGCATTCTGGCGGACAACGCCATTCGCGGCTTGTTCGATAGCGGCAGGTTGAAGAGCGAGACGGCGCTGGACGACGACCAGATCCAGCCGGCGAGCCTCGACCTGAGGCTCGGCGCAAAAGCCTTCCGCGTGCGGGCGAGTTTCCTTCCGGGGCCGTCCCATCTCGTCGCCGACAAGCTCGACCGCCTGCAACTGCACGTCATCGACCTTACCGACGGTGCGGTGCTGGAGACGGGCTGCGTCTACATCGTGCCGCTGATGGAAAGCCTGGACCTGCCGGCGGAGCTGGCGGCGTCGGCCAACCCGAAGAGCTCCACCGGCCGCCTCGACATCTTCACCCGCGTCATCACCGATCGCGCCCAGGAATTCGACAAGATCCCCGCCGGCTATTCCGGTCCGCTCTATCTCGAAATCTCGCCGCGTACCTTCCCGATCGTCGTGCGCCGCGGCTCGCGCCTGTCGCAGATCCGTTTCCGCAAGGGCAATGCCCTGCTCGGCGAAAGCGAACTGCTTGCCCTCCACGGCACGGATACGCTCGTCGCCAGCGAGACGCCGAACGTCTCCGGCGGCGGCATCGCGCTTTCCATCGACCTCAAGGGCACCGGTCCGGACGGGCTGATCGGCTATCGCGGCAAGCACCACACCTCCGTCGTCGATGTCGACCGCAAGAACCAGCACGACATCTTCGATTTCTGGGAGCCGCTGTTCAGCCGCGGCCGCAACGAGCTGATCCTCGATCCCGACGAGTTCTATATCCTCGTCTCCCGCGAGTCCGTGCACGTCCCGCCGCTCTATGCCGCCGAGATGACGCCCTTCGACCCGCTCGTCGGCGAATTCCGCGTGCACTATGCCGGCTTCTTCGATCCCGGCTTCGGCCATGCCCCGGCCGGCGGCTCCGGCAGCCGCGCCGTGCTGGAGGTGCGCAGCCACGAGGTGCCCTTCATCCTCGAGCACGGCCAGATCGTCGGCCGCCTCGTCTACGAGCACATGCTCGACGCACCCGAAGGCCTCTACGGTTCCGGCCTCGGCTCCAACTATCAGGCACAGGGCCTGAAGCTGTCGAAACATTTCCGCGCCGGATAATACCGCTTCCGCAAGGGCTTGCGCCGGCCGCATCGCGGCCGGTCCTCTGTCGTGCCGATGAGATTCGGCAGGGCGTCCTACCCATTTCATTTTCTACTTTACAAACGAAATTAAACGTTTTTATTATGATATAAACGTTTAACAATAGCTGGGGAGCCCGGACGTTTCGCCGGCAGGGAGGACGTCGTTGGCATCGATCCGCATCGAGAATCTCCGCAAGGGTTTTGGCGCTCTGGAGGTGCTGAAGGGCATCGACCTCGGTATCGCCGATGGTGAATTCGTCTGTTTCCTCGGCCCCTCCGGCTGCGGCAAGAGCACGCTGCTGCGCTCCATCGCCGGCCTGGAGGAACTGGACGGCGGCGCCATCCGCCCCGCCTAGCCGGCGATCCGGCGCGCGTGCTGCCCGACCGGAACCTCATCCAGTTCATGCCGCTCCTTCTGGGTGACCGCCCGCCGCGCGCCATGGTGCAAAAACTTCTTGTCCGGCTCACGGACGGCGGCTTCCTCACCCAATGGGGTCCCGGCGACGGAAAGCCCGCAAAGCCCGTTCTACGAGGATGATGGCTATTGGCGCGGGCCGATCTGGGCGCCGACGACGCTGCTCCTCTGGGATGGTCTTCGCCGGCAGGGGGAAATGGAGCTTGCAAGGACGATCGCGGAAAAGTTCTGTTCTCTTGCCTCCAAAAACGGTATGGCCGAGAACTTCGATGCCCGGTCGGGGAGGGGCTTGCGGGATCGGGCTTTCGCCTGGACATCCGCCGCCTACATGCTCCTCGCCGCCTCCCTCAGTCAGGACCAGCCGTAGCGAGCCGAGACGCGATGCAGAGACCGACGATCAAGACCATCGCGCAGGAAACGGGCCTTTCGATCGCCACCGTATCGAAGGCGCTGAACGACAGCCCGCAGGTGCGCCCGGAAACCCGCGCCATCGTCGTCGCCGCCGCCGAGCGCGTCGGCTACCAGCTCAACATGCATGGCGTGCAGCTTCGCACCGGAAAGACCTACCAGGTCGCCGCCATCATGACGGCGCCCGGCCCCAAGCAGAACGAATGGGAAGGCGTCGAATACGCCCAGCTCCTCAGCGGCATCTCCTGGGCGCTGGAGGAAAGCCCCTACCGCGTCTCGCTCTATGCCGTACGCAATTTCGAGGAAAGCCTTGCCACCATCCGGCAGATCGTCTCGCTGAAGAAGGCGGACGGCATCATCGTCTCGGGGACCCGCGCCGACGATCCGCGCGTGCGCATCATGCAGGAGGCGGATTTTCCCTTCGTCACCTACGGCACGACGATCCACAACGCCCCCCATGCCTATGTCGATGCCGACAACGAGCAGATGATCCGCCTTTCGGTGGCGCGCCTTGCCGAACGCGGCCACCGCCGCATCGCGCTCATCAACCCGATGGCCGAGCTCAGCTATGCCATCACGCGCCTTGATGCCTACCGCCGCGCCCTGGAGACGGCCGGCCTTGCCTTCGATCCGGCCCTCGTCGCGCATGGCCGTCTGACCCCTGCCTTCGGCCGTGAAAACGTGCTTCTCATGTCGGACCTGCCGGATCCGCCGACCGCCTATATCTGCGCCAACGAAGCCTCGGCGCTCGGCGCCTTCTCGGGCTTCCATGCCCGCGGCCTCGTGCACGGGCGCGATGCCGTCATCAACGCGACCGACGACCTCAATGTCAGCCAGTATTTCGCCCCGCCGATCACCACCTATTTCCTGCCGATCCACGAGCCGAGCGAGCTTCTGGGCAGCTACATCCTGCGCTGCATGGAGGGCGAGGCGCCCGAAGCGCTGCAGACCCTCATCATGCCGAAACTGGTCGAGCGTTCGGACGACCGGCTGAGCAAGGGCTAGAGAAGAAAACCGCCCTTCGGACGGCGAGGATGGCATCGAACCGGATGGAGGCGTCCGCCTTTCCGTCTCCGGCCACATCGCCGAAGACAAAGGTGTCGCTGCGGCCCCTGGCGCCGCCGGCCGGAGCGACGGCAGTCCGGCATCGCCGCGCGGTATGAAATCGGCCGACCGACCGGTGCTTCTCTGCGCCCTCGCTTGACACATCCGGCGAACTGTTGAATGACTGCGCCGTCGCGCTGCCGTGCGGGTATGATGTAATGGTAGCCTGTCAGCTTCCCAAGCTGAACGCGCGGGTTCGATTCCCGCTACCCGCTCCAGCCCGGTTTTTCAGGGTGTTGCGCGACATTCATCCGGTATTTGCTTGTGGTCTTTTCAGAGTCCGTTCTGGCTTAGGCTTGTCGGGTTCTGGATGATCGATCCGGCTCGAAACCGCCACGCCGGCGGCTTTCCCGGATTGGTACGGTCCCGCCTCCGGAGCTGGTTAAGCGGAATAAAAACGTTTATATTTTATCTTGAAAACGTTTATATTCCTTGTTACCAATTTTAAGGAGCAGGGGCGAGGTTCATCTGCGGCGGGAGGTGCTGCAGAAGGGCGCATGGCCGGTTCAGGGGATTTGTCGAGCACCTTCCGCAAGGGGCGGACGCCGACGGTTGAGGAGGAAGAGATGAAAAAATTCGTTGCAACACTTGCGCTTGCCGTCTTCGCGGCGGGGGCCGCGCATGCGGCCGATCTCGGCGGCAAGCTCCTGAGGGTCGGCTCCGACACCACGTCGCCGCCGATGGAAAGCGTGGACCCGGCGAGCGGCCAGATCGTCGGCTTCGATGTCGACGTGGTCAATGCCATCTGCGCCAGGATCAACTGCCAGGCCGAATTCGTGACGACCGGCTGGGACGGCATCTTCGCCGCGCTCGACCAGGGCAGCTTCGACCTCGTGGCCTCGGGCGTCTCGATCACCGACGAGCGCAAGAAGGCGATGGATTTCTCCGATCCCTATATCGTCAACAGCCAGGCGGTGCTGACGCGCGCCGAGGACCAGGGCATCACGCTGGAGACATTCAAGGCCGAAGGCCGGAAGCTCTCCGCCCAGGCCAACACGACGGACGCGCAGGTCGCCGAAGGCGTCGTCGGCAAGGAGAACGTCATCGCCTATGACAGCTTCAGCGCCGCCATCATCGCGCTGAAGAACAAGGACGTCGACGGCGTCGTGATCAACGGCGCCAATGCCGCCGCCTATGAACGGGAATTTGCCGGCGAGCTCGTCGCCTCCATCAAGGACCTCGAATCCGATCCGCTCGGCCTCGTCTTCCGCAAGGGCGACGAGAATGTCGCGGCCTTCAACGAGGGCCTCAAGGCGATCAAGGACGACGGCACGCTCGACCAGCTCATCGCCAAATATTGGGGCCTCAAGTAAGAGGTTCTGCCGGAAGCACCGTGCGGGCGCTTCCGGCATGTCGTGATGCCGGAGGCCGAAATGTCGTTCGTCAGAAGCGTGAGGCCCAGCAATCTGGTGATCCTCGCCGCGTTGCCCTTCATCGTCTACCTTTTCGCCGCGTCGGCGGACTACCAGCGCTCGTTGCGCGCTATCCTGGGCGTGGAGCTGGGCTCGGGCGCCTTCGTGCCGGGTTTCCTGCTGCTTACGGTCGCCTTTTCCGCCGGTTTTGCGGTGCTTGTCCTGTCGCGCCGCAAGGTGGTGCGACCGCGCCTCACGATGGCGGCGGGCCTTGCGGGGCTTCTGGCGACGGCCGCCGTTCTCGCGGGGGATCTCGTCCATCCCTTCATCGCCTCGGTCGTCGCGAACGGCGTCGATCCCTTCAAGTCCGCTCTCGTCGTCAAGGGGGCGACGCCCCGCCAGTTGACGGATGCGGCCGATCTCATGGTGCGCGGCGTGGAGGCCTGGCTCTGGCCGGCCTATGCCGTGCTGCTCGTCGCGGGTCTCGGCCTCACCGTCGCCGGCAGCCGCGCGCCGGTTCCGGCGGAAAGCCGCCTGCGCCGGGCAGGCGCCTGGCTGCTCGGCCTCGTCAATGGCGCCGGCCTCGTCTTCGTCTTGCTCTTCGCCCACCTCGCCTTCGCCTCGGGCCTCGCCACGACCATCCGCGCGGCCATCGCCGCCTATATCCTCGCGGCCATGCTCGGCCTCGTCTGGGTGGGGCTCCTGAAGCTGCGCTATACGCGCCGGAGCCTCTATTTCTTCGCGGCGATGACCCTCGCCTTTGCCGCGCTCTCCGCCTGGTTCCTGATGCAGCCGCGCGACAACTACGTGCTGGCCGGCACGCTGGAGGGCAAGGTGGGCATCATCACCGGCACCCCGTCGGGCCTCATCGGCGCCGTGCGCTTCGGCCAGTACGAGGGTGGCCCGACCACCGAGACGCCGGTACGCACCTTCGTCACGCCCGAGCAGGCGATCGAGGCGATCGGCAGACAAGAGGATGTCAGCGGCGCGTTGCTGCCCGCTGCCGCCGCGCCCGCCGAATGGCCGCGCCTCTGGCAGGTCGAGGCGCTGAACGACCGCGACCGCGCCGCCGGCATCACCTTCGCCGTCATCGCCATCGTGGCGGGCCTCTTGACCTTCGGCGGCTTCCTGCATCGCCGCCATCCGCTGTCCATCGGCTCGGAATTCATCGTCGATACGATCCGCGGCATTCCGATGCTCGTCATCGTGCTCTACGTCGGCCTGCCGCTTTCCGGCGCCTTGAAGGATGCGACGGCCGGCGTCTTCGATCCGCCGAACCTGATCCGCGGCATCGTCGCCATGGCCATCGCCTATTCCGCCTATCTTGCGGAGATCTTCCGCTCGGGCATCAACGCCATCCCGGCCGGGCAGATCGAGGCGGCGGGCAGTCTCGGCCTCAACCGATGGCAGACGGCGCGGCTCGTCATCCTGCCGCAGGCCTTCCGCATCGTCATCCCGCCGCTCGGCAACGAGCTGATCGCCATCCTGAAGGACACCTCGCTGCTGTCGATCCTGTCGATCCGCGACATCACTCAGCGCATGCGGGAATTCCAGTCGGCGAGCTTCCTGCCGTTCGCGCCCTATAACTCGGCGGCGATCCTCTACATCCTGCTGACGCTGGCGGCGGCAAGCCTCATCAGCCTCATCGAGAAGAAGTATGACACCAAGCACCGCTGAGACAGGAACGGTACTGATCACCGGTGCCGGGCGGGGCCTCGGCCGGGCACTGGCCGACCTCTATGCGGCCGTCGGTTTTCGCGTCATCGCCTGCACGCGGCAGGGGGCAGGTGATGCCCCACCGCTCGATGTGGCGGACGCGGCCTCGATCGCCGCGCTCGGGGACCATCTGGCGGGCGTGCCGATCGATATCGTCATCAACAATGCCGCGATCCGCGGCGATACCGGCGGCCTCGCCTCGTTGGAAACGCATGGTTTTCTGGAGGTCGTGCGCATCAATGCGCTCGCCCCGCTGCTGGTCGCCCGGGCGCTCAGGCCCAATCTCCTCGCCGGAAGGCGCCGGGTGATCGCCAATATCGGCAGCCGCGCCGGCTCGCTTGCGGAAGGTACGATCGATGACGAGGACGGCGACTATGCCTATCGCTGCTCCAAGGCGGCGCTGAACATGGCGACGGTCAAGCTGGCACAGGATTTCCGCTCCGACGGCATCGCCGTCCTCTCGCTGCATCCCGGCTGGGTGAAGACGGATATGGGCGGCGCGGAGGCGGCGGTCGAGGTGGCGGAAAGCGCCCTCGGGTTGAAGCGGCTGATCGACGGCGCGACGATGGCCGAGACCGGCAGCTTCAGGGCCTATGACGGCCGGACGGTGCTCTGGTAGCCGCAGCCAGCAGAATTTTGAACAGTGATATAAACGTTTATATTGCAATCGTGACGAAAGCGGACCGGCCCGGCCGGCGCCGCGGAGAATGAAGGACGACACTGGTGCACAAGCCGCTCACCAAACAGAACCGCTTCGACGCTGCCCGGCCGGAGGCCGGCATGCTGGAGCTTGGCGTCTGCTACTATCCGGAGCAGTGGCCGCGGGAGAAATGGGACGAGGACGCCCGCCGCATGGTGGAACTGGGCCTTGCCTGGGTGCGCATCGGCGAGTTCTCCTGGTCGCAGATCGAGCGGCAGGCCGGCGTCTTCCATTGGGAATGGCTGGACGAGGCGATCGAGGTGCTCGGCTGCGCCGGCCTGAAGGTCATCCTCGGTACGCCGACCGCCGCCCCGCCGAAATGGCTGGTCGACCGCTACCCGGATATCTTGCCGGTCGATGCGCGCGGCGTGGTGCGCAAGTTCGGCGCGCGCCGGCACTATTGTTTCTCCAGCCGCCGCTACCGGCTGGAGGCGGCCCGCATCACCGAAGCCATGGTGCGCCGCTATGGCGAAAACCCCTTCGTGCATGCCTGGCAGACGGACAACGAATACGGCGACCACGACACGATCCACAGCTATTCCGACGAGGCGAAGCTGGCCTTCCGGCAATGGCTCGCCGCGCGCTACGGCACGGTCGAGGCGATGAACCGTGCCTGGGGCACGACCTTCTGGAGCATGCACTACAACACGTTCGACGAGGTGGACCTGCCGAACAACCTCGTGGAAGAGCCGACGCCGACCCATCTCGTCGACTATTTCCGCTTTTCCTCCGACCAGGTGAAGACCTTCAACAAGGCGCAGGTGGACCTTATCCGGCAGCATTCGCCGGGCCGTCCGGTCACGCACAATTTCATGTCGCAGAACACCGACTTCGACCACTACAAGGTCGGCGAGGATATCGATATCGCCTCCTGGGATGTCTATCCGATGGGCGGGCTGATCAACGGTCGCCTCGGCGCGGAGGAGAAGGCGCGGTATCTGCGCGTCGGCGATCCGGACCAGCCGGCGTTCAACCACGACCTCTACCGCGCCATCGGCCGCGGCCGGGTCTGGGTGATGGAACAGCAGCCGGGGCCGGTCAACTGGGCGGCGCACAACCAGTCGCCGGCAGACGGCATGGTGCGGCTGTGGACCTGGCTCGCCTATGCGCATGGCGTCGACATGGTCTCCTATTTCCGTTGGCGCCAGGCGCCCTTCGCGCAGGAACAGTTCCATGCCGGGCTGCTGCTGCCGAACAGCGAGGTGGACCAGGGCTATCTCGAAGTGGCGCAGGTTGCCGAGGAGATGATGCGGCTGCCGAAAGGCGAGGTGCGGGAAAAGGCCGCCGTCGCGATCCTGCTCGATTACGAATCGCGTTTCGCCACCAGCGCCCTGCCGCAGGGGCGCGGCTACGCCGCCTCGTCCATCGCGCTCGACTGGTATTCCGCCGTCGCGCGCCTTGGCGTGGATGTCGATTTCATCGGCCAGCATTCCGATCTCTCCGGCTACAGCCTCGTGCTGGCGCCCGACCTCGTCATCCCGGATGCCGCCTTCCTTGCCCGGCTGAAGGCGTCGAAGGCCAAGGTGCTTTTCGGCCCGCGCAGCGGCAGCAAGACGCGCGACATGCACATCCCCGCCGACCTGCCGCCCGGCCCGCTCGCCGATCTCCTCGATTTCCGCGTGACGCGCGTCGAGTCGCTGCCGGACTACCACAGCGAGCCCGTGCTCTACGGCAATGTGAGCCACCCGGTGACCGGCTGGCGGGAGCTCATCCGCACGAACGAGACGGTGCTGGCCACCTTCGAGGGCGAGCATCGTCCCGGCTCCCCGGCGGTCATCGGCAATGATCGCGCGCGCTATGTCGGCACGCTGCCGCGCGGCGAATTCCTGGCGAAGCTGATGGGCGACACGCTCGGCTGGGCCGGCGTCAGGAGCCTGCCCGATCTCGGCGATCTCAGGCTCGCCCGCCGCGGCCGGCTGCACTTCGCCTTCAACTATGGCAATACCCCCGCCGCCGTGCCGGCAGGCCCGGAGGCGACCTTCCTCGTCGGTGACCGGCAGCTTGCGCCGGTCGATGTGGCGATCTGGACGGAAGGCGGCCGCTAGAGCAATTCCGGCAGGAGTGCGAAGCGGTCTTGCGTCCGCAATTGCGCCGAAACGCTCCAGGCCGCCGAGCCGGGGCGCCCCCTCGTCCGGTCTCTCCGTCCCTCCCTGGGGAGAAGGACCGTATGAGGGGTGGCTTTGTTGCAAGTTGCTGGCGGGAGCGGAAAAATTACCCGGCTTCCGTTCCCGTCTGCGGCTGCACCGGCCGGTGGGCCGTCTTGTTCCAGAAGAAGGGGTTGTGGCGCAGCTCCCCCACGGCGCGCCAGGCGGCGACCGACAGCAGCAGCCAGTAGACCGGCGTCATCATCCAGTGCCTGCCCACGGCCACCTGTTCGCCATCCGTCATGCCGCCCCGTCCGAGCGCGATGAAGACCGCATAGCTCCCGAAGATGTTGATGATGTCGATGGTAAAGAGGGTGAATTCGAGCGGCCCGACCATGAAGGCGGACTGGAAGAACAGCGACCAGGTGATGAGGCCGAGATAGGCGACGATCAGCGGATGGGCGAGCGAGGAGAGGATGAGCCCGCCGATCAGCACCTGGAAGACGAGGCTCGGCCAGAGGCCCATCTCCGAAACGAGGCGCGAGGGATGGCGCATCAGCACCAGCCAGGTCTGCAGCCAGCCCTTGAACCAGCGCGTGCGCTGGCCGAGCCAGGCATTCCGCCCCACGGGCGCTTCCTCGTAGGTCGGCCGGGTGAGTGTGCCGCAGCGATAGCCGAGCCTGTAGAGCCGGAGCCCGAGATCGGCATCTTCCGTGACATTGTACGGATCCCACCCGCCGGCCTGCTGGAGCACGTGCGTGCGAAAATGGTTGGACGTGCCGCCGAGCGGCATGGGCAGGCGTGCGGCGGCAAGGCGCGGCAGCAGCACGCGGAAGAGCCCGGCATATTCGAGCGCGAACAGCGCGCTCAGCCAGCTTTCCCGTGCATTGGTGATGACGAGCGGCGCCTGGAGGCAGGCGATATCCGGCGGCCCGGCTTCGAAGGTCCGCCAGGCCTCCTCCAGTTGCATGGGATCGACCCGGTCCTCGGCATCGTAGATGACGAGGTATTCGCCGCGCGCCGCGCCGAGCGCATAGGTGAGCGCCTTCGGCTTGGTGCGCGGCTGGCCGGGCGGCACCTCGACGATCTCGTATTGCCGGCCGAGGCGGGTGAGGGCGAGCGCATCGAGCGTTTCCTGGTCGTCCGCCTCGCAGATCAGCTTGATGTCGAGGCGGGCGGCCGGCCATTCGATGCGGTTCAGGGTGTCGATGAGTTGCGGCACGACGGCCGCTTCCCGGTAGAGCGCGACGAAGATGGAATAGGTCGGCCGCGGTCGCGCCGGTGGCGGTGGCACCAGTGCCCGGTACTCCTGCCGCCATTTGGCGATGAGGGCGACCAGGCGGATCAGGAAGGTGCCGAGGAAGAGCAGGCTCAGCACGATATGCAATGCCAGCGTGGCCAGCATGGGGGCGAGGGCGGCCAGCACAAGAAGAAGGGTCACGGCGACGCCGGTGTAAAAACCCTGCCGCCCGCGCAGCGTGATGCGGGCGCTCGCCTCCGGCATGGTGGCGTGGAGATCGTCGACGGTGTCGCGCAGCCGCCTTTGCTGGCCGGCCTGCCAGAGCGCGGCCCG
The DNA here is from genome assembly GCF_001652565.1 of Shinella sp. HZN7. Classification (NCBI taxonomy): domain Bacteria; kingdom Pseudomonadati; phylum Pseudomonadota; class Alphaproteobacteria; order Hyphomicrobiales; family Rhizobiaceae; genus Shinella; species Shinella sp. HZN7. Next base: position 132,266 of record NZ_CP015736.1, read on the forward strand.
GAGGGCCGAAGGCGTGGTCGCCGCCATCATGGTGCGCAGGACGGGCGAATGCGCCAGCCGTTCGCTAAGATAGGCGAGCCGCTCGGCACTCGGCACGATCGCCGTCGTCGGCGGGCGCGAGGAATGGCGCAGCCGTACCACGGTGGGCTCGACAAGCTGGGTATCGGCGCCGGGAATATCCTCGACCTCCGCCGGATCCAGCCGGTCGAGGAAGGGGATGTTCAGGATTTCGGCCAGCGCCTCGTAGTAGATGTGCTCCGAAACCGAACCGCTCGCCAGCAGCTCCGTTTCCAGTGACGTGCCGTGCTGGTTGGCGCGCACCAGCATGGTCGAGATGAGGGGCTTGGGCAGGCCGAGGCGCCGGAAGAGCCGGGCTTCCGTCATCAGGTGCGACGGCACGGTGTCGTCGCGGGCTGGCGCCGGCGGCGCCGGCAGGATGCCGATTGCGGTAGCGAAACCGATGTCGTCGGGATATTCTGCCAGTCGCATGCAGCCCCGCAGCCGCATAGGCGGCCACGCCCCCTTTAAACCCCAGGTTGATTGTAATGCGGCATATCAAAATTGCACCCCTCAAAATTTACGGGCTGCTCGCCTTTTGCCTGTTGCTGGCGGCGGTGCGGCCGCAGGAAGCGGCAGCGCAGGAGCCTGCGTCGGTCGACCTGCCGATCCTGTTCGACACGCGCGAGCGCATCGCGCGACCGGACCTGTCCGGCATCGTGCGGCTGCGCTTCCTGACCACGGTGGATTTCCCGCCGTTCAACTTCATCGACCAGACCGGCAAGCTCGCCGGCTTCCATGTCGATCTGGTGCGGGAAATCTGCCGGGAGCTGGCGCTCACGGAAAAATGCCAGATCCAGGCCGTGACCTTCCCGGAACTGGAAAAGGCGCTGGTCGACGGCAATGGCGAGGCGGTCGCCGCGGGTGTCGCCGTCACCGCGGAGCTGCGCAAGCGCTTCCTCTTCTCGCGCCCCTTCATGCGCCTGCCGGCCCGCTTCGCCGTGGCGAAGAAGACGCCGCCCGCCGGAGAGACCGCGGCGGCGCTCGATGGCAAGCGGGTCGGCGTCGTCGCGGCGAGCGCGCATGAGGCGATGCTGAAGGCCTTCTTCCCGCGCGTGCAGGTGCAGACCTTTCCCGATCGCGCCGCCCTGCTGGCGAGCCTCAAGGACGGCAAGGTGGATGCAGCCTTCGGGGATGGCATGCAGCTCGCCTTCTGGACGAGCGGCTTGGAATCGGCCGGCTGCTGCCGCCTGTTCGACGGCCCCTATCTGTCGGAGCGGTTCCTCGGCGAAGGGCTGACCATCATGTTCCGCAAGGAGGACGCGACGATAACCGGCGCGATCGACCATGCGCTGCTGGCGCTCTCGCGCAGCGGCCGCCTGCAGGAGATCTATCTGCGCTATTTCCCGGTCAATCTCTACGGCGGCTGACGCGCCCCTACTGGCTGGCCCAGATGATGCGGGCGATCCAGTCGACGTCGTCGATGTCGAAATTGCGGTTCGGATGCTCGGGATTAAGCGAGACGAGCTCGATCGTGCGCGGCGTCTGGCGATGCAGCACCTTGGCCATGACCTCGCCCTCCCGGGTCTTGACGACCACGCGGTCGCCGCGGCGCACCTGCGCGCCCGGCTCGACGATCAGGACGTCGCCGTCGCGGTAGAGCGGCAGCATGCTGTCGCCCTGCACCTCCAGCGCATAGACGCCGGGCTTGCGATCCGGCGAGGCGGGAAACTCAACCACGTCCCAGCCCTGGCCGGCCGGAAAGCCGCCATCGTCGAAGAAGCCGCCGGCGCCCGCCTGTGCGAAGCCGAGCAGGGGAATGGTGCCGGTCTGCGGGGAAAGGCGCCCTGCGGCAGGGCGGCATCGCGCGCCGGGTCGGCCAGCGTGAAGAATTCGTCGATCGAGGCGCCGGTCGCGTCGAGCACCTTGGCGATCGATTCCGTCGAGGGCCAGCGCTGGCGGCCATCGGCGCCCTGGCGCTTCGACTTGTTGAAGGATGTCGGGTCGAGCCCGGCGCGGCGGGCAAGGCCGGACGGCGAGAGCCGGTTGCGCTCGGCAAGGGCGTCGATCGCTGCCCAGATCCGGTCGTGGGAGAACATGCTGAAAAACCCTGCCAAGGCAACGGACCGGCAAGGGCCGGTCCGAGTGATCGGAAGCATATCCAAGGATGGCGGGCGAGTAAAGGAAAAAGGATTATTTTCCTGTATTCTTTCCGGACCGGTTTTCCGCCGCCCGGCGCCGGGCGACGACGCTCTCGCGCCAGACGGTGAAGATGCCGGCGCCGACGACGATGGCCGAGCCGAGCACCATGTTGAGGTTCAGCGTTTCGCCGAAGACGCTGACGCCGATGATCGCCGCCAGCACGACCTGGAGATAGGTGAGCGGCTGCACGGCGGCGGCATCGAGCAGGTCATAGGCGCGGATCAGGAAATAGTGGCTCGACATGCCGGTGATGCAGAGCAGGCCCATCCACAGCCAGTCCCCCGCGGTGAGGTTCGTCCAGAAGAACGGGCCGACGAGGGAAATCGCCGCTGCGCCGACGACGCCGATGTAGAAGAAGCTCGTCGAGGCCGTGTCGTCCCGGCTGACGAGGCGGGTTGCGATCACATAGACCGCGAACATGAGCGCGGAAACCAGCGGCAGCAGGACGCCCATGTCGAAGCCGCCGTCGCCCGGGTTGAGGATGATCAGCACGCCGCAGAGCCCGGCGCCGATCGCCGTCCAGCGCCGCCAGCCGACCCGTTCGCCGAGCAGCGGCATCGACAGGAGCGCGACGAAGATCGGTCCCGATGCCAGGATCGCCTGCGAATGGGCAAGGCCGACCGTGGTGAAGGCGGTGATGGTGACGACGATCTGGCAGGCGAGGAGCACGCCGCGCAGGATCTGCAGCGCCGGCCGTTTCGTCGCCGCCGCCACCTTCAGGCCGCCCGGGCTGCGGGCGCCCAGCGCGATCGCGAAGGCGCCGAAGGCCCAGAAGCGCAGCATGGCGATAAAGACCGGCGGATAGAGGCTGCCGAGATGTTTCGAGATCGCGTCCTGCAGGCTGAAGATCAGGATGGCAAGCAGGGTGAAGAGATAGCCGGTGCGTTTGGAATCCATGGCTCGCGCATATACCTGTGCGGCCCCGCTTGCACGCCGAAACTTGCAGGCGAAACGGACTTTTCGCGGCAAGGTTCACGGCGGTGGGAAAAATTTCCTCCCCCCGTGATTTTCAGCCTCTTTCGCCGTATCGATCGGCGCGCTATCAAGGCGGGGCGCGGCGCTTCCGCGCCTTCGAGGCTCACTCCGTGCAAAAGACCGTCTCTTCCGGCATTCTGCTGACGTCCTTCGCCTATTTCATGTTCTCCTTGCAGGATGCGACCGTCAAATGGCTCGTCGCGGCCCTGCCGGTCTGGCAGATCCTGTTCGTGCGCAGCCTGACGATCTTTCTGCTCTGTCTGGCCTTCGGCGGGCGCCCGCTCCTGCAAAGCGCGCGCCGCTCTCCGGTGATGAAGCCGCTTTTCCTGCGCAACCTGCTGCTGCTCGCCGCCTGGCTGTCCTACTACACCGCCGCGCGCGACCTCGGCCTTGCCGAGCTGACGACGCTCTACTACGCCTCGCCGGTCGTCATGACGATCCTCTCCGTGCCGATCCTCGGCGAGAAGGTGCCGGGATACCGGTGGTTCGCGGTGGTGATCGGTTTCGTCGGCGTGGTCGTCGCCTGCGGGGTGGCGGTCAAGGGCCTGCAGCTCTCGCTGCCGGTCTGTCTCGCCCTGCAGGCCGCCATCTTCTGGGCGATCGCGACGGTGCTCCTGCGCAAGACGGCGCTGCACGAGCGCACCGAGGTGCAGGTGACCATATCGAGCGGCTTCTTCCTGCTCTTCACCGCCATCGCGCTGCCCTTCGTCTGGCAGCCGGTCGCGCTGCTCGACCTGGCGCTGATGGCGGGAACGGGGGTGATTGCCGGCATCGGGCAGTTCGCGATGTTCGAGGGCATGCGCCGGGCACCGGTCTCCGTGCTCGCCCCCTTCGAATATTCCTCGCTCGTCTGGGCTTTCGTGCTCGGTTATCTCATCTGGAGCGACGTGCCCGGCTCGAATGTCTTCGTCGGCGCCACGCTGATTTTTTCCGCCGGCATGGTCATCATCGCGAGCGAACGCTTCGCCGGGCGCTTCCGTATCAGGATCTGACCCCTTAAGTGACGAAACAACCAAAAGAATTCCGTTTTCATCACGCTGGTTGGTTGCAAGCGTTCATGACAACGATATTGTCGCCGTCCTGTGGACGGCTTGAACCGGGGGGTTAGATGCCGATTTCGAACGCCGCCTTCGTGCGCTCGACGGTTATTCTGTTGATAGCAGGCATGCTTGCGTTGCTCGGCATCGTCGGCACGTCGCTCTGGCTCGTCAGCAAGGTGCAGGGCTATTTCGCCGGCTTCATCGAGGTGCGCGAAGCGCGCAGCGCCTCTGCCGACCTCCTGTCCATCCTGAAGGACGCGGAAACGGGCCAGCGCGGCTTCATCATAACAGGGGATATCGCGTTCCGGGCCCCCTATGACAGCGCGCTGCGCGGCGTCGCCGAGCAGGAGGAGGTCTTCCTCGAGAAGACGATGCGCCTGCCCGAATATGCCGGGCGGGCCAGGCGGGTCGGCGAGCTCGTCGAGCAGAAGCTGGCGGAGCTTGCCGCAACCGTCGATCTCATGGAACAGGGCCGCCAGGCGGAGGCGATCGAGGAGATCAAGACCGATCGCGGCCGCGTCCTCATGGACCAGCTCCGCGTCGAAATCGGCTCCATCATGAACGATGCGGACCGGCGTCTGGAGGAGAGCGTCGTCGATACGCTCCGGTCCGCCGGCGCGCTGCAATGGACGACGGTGATCGGCGCCATCGCCATCATCGGCGTGCTCGGCGGCGCGGCCGTCGTCGTCATGCAGTATACCCGCGATATCCTCGCTGCCCGCCGCGAGGTCGAGATGCTGAACGCCACGCTGGAAAAGCGGGTGGACGAGCGCACGGAGGAGCTGATCCGCGCCAACCAGGAGGTGCAGCGCTTCGCTTATATCGTGACGCACGACCTGCGCGCGCCGCTCGTCAACATCATGGGCTTCACCAGCGAACTGCAGGCCTCGCTCGCCTCCATCCAGAGCTACGTGCTGGCCGACGGCAAGGCGCCGAGCGAAGGCGACATCCTCGAGGCGCGCCGCGCGGCCTCAGAGGACCTGCCCGAGGCGATCGGCTTCATCCGCTCCTCCACCAAGAAGATGGACGGCCTCATCAACGCCATCCTGAAGATTTCGCGTGACGGGCGGCGGGAGCTCAGGATCGAGCGCGTGGACATCAAGGCGCTCGTCGAGACGGGCGCGGCGGCCGTGGGTCACCAGGTCGGCGAATCCGACGGCGAGGTCACCATCGACGACAAGCTGCCGACCGTCATTTCCGACCGGCTGTCGCTGGAGCAGGTTTTCGGCAACCTCTTCGACAATGCGATCAAATACCAGGTGCCCGGCCGGCCGCTGCGCATCTCCGTCACCGCGAAGAATGGCGGCCGCGCCGGTTTCGTCATCGAGTTCACCGACAATGGCCGCGGCATCGCGCCCGAAGACCACGAGCGGGTCTTCGAGCTGTTCCGTCGCTCGGGCACCCAGGACAAGCCCGGCGAGGGCATCGGCCTTGCGCATGTGCGTTCACTGATGCGCAATCTTGGCGGTGATATCGTCGTCCGATCCGAACTCGGGCAGGGGACGACCTTCGTGCTTCGTCTTCCGCCCGACCTCAGCAAAGTTGTCAGGAGTATGCAGGCATGAACGGACTGGGTAAGGAAGTCACCATCGTCATGATCGAGGATGATGAGGGCCATGCGCGCCTCATCGAGAAGAACATCCGCCGCGCCGGCGTGCACAATGAGGTCGTGCCCTTCACCAACGGCACCGATGCGCTCGATTTCGTGCTGGGCAAGGACCGCTCCGGCCTTGCGAGCGCCGGCAAGTTCCTGCTGATCCTGCTCGACCTCAACCTGCCGGACATGTCCGGCATCGATATCCTCCAGCGGATCAAGACCAATGCCCACACCAGGCGCCTGCCGGTCGTCATCCTGACGACGACGGACGACGAGCGGGAAATCCAGCGCTGCTACGATCTCGGCGCCAATGTCTACATCACCAAGCCGGTGGAATACGAGAGCTTCGCCCATGCGATCCGCCAGCTCGGCCTGTTCTTCTCCGTGATCCAGATCCCCGAGACGCAGTAAATGAAGGAAGGCGCCGTCCGCATCCTCTATATCGACGATGATCCGATCCTCGCGCGGCTCGCCGAGCGCGCGCTCGGCCGTCTCGGTTACGAGGTGCTGCATGCCGAGGACGTGGAGCATGGCCGTGCGCTTTTCCAGGACGGTGGTTTCGATGCCGTCGTGCTCGACCACTTCCTGAAATCCGGCACCGGCCTTGCCTTCCTGAAGGAGCTCGTCGATGCGCCGGGTGCCGTGCCGGTCGTCTATGTGACGGGCTCCAACGACGCCCAGGTCGCCGTCGAGGCGCTGAAGGCGGGCGCGGCGGATTATGTCATCAAGTCGGTCGGCGACGACTTCATGCCGCTTTTGGCCAATGCGCTCGGTCAGGCGCTGGAAAATGCCGAGCTGAAGCGTGCGAAGCTCCGCGCCGAGCAGGAGATCCGCGCCGCCAAGGAGCGGGCCGAGGTGCTTCTGGCCGAGGTGAACCATCGTGTCGGCAATTCGCTGGCGCTCGCCGCCGCCCTCATCCGCCTCCAGATGTCGAGCGCGTCCGACGAGGCGGTGAAGGAGGCCTTGTCGGAGACGCAGGCCCGCATCACCGCCATCGCGGGCATCCACCGCCGGCTCTACACATCGGAAGACGTGCGCCATGTCGATATGGGCGCCTATCTCTCGACGCTGCTTTCCGAACTCGACACGTCGATGAAGGGCCAGGGCTGCAACGTGCGGCTCAACCGCATGCTGGAACCGCTGCATGTGCCGACCGACCGGGCCGTCTCGCTCGGCGTCATCGTCACGGAACTCGTCACCAATGCCTTCAAATATGCCTATGGCGAGATCGGCGGCGAGGTGCGTGTCGGCTTCACCCGCCTGGACCCGGAGACCGCGCTGCTCTTCGTCGAGGACGACGGCATCGGCTGGCGCGGCGATGGCCCGGTGCGCGGCACCGGCCTCGGCTCCAAGATCATCGGCGCCATGGCCACGAGCCTCGGTGCCAGGCTCGCCTATGCCAGCCGCACCGTCGGCACGCGCGCGGAACTGCTGGTGCGCATGGCCGATGCCGCACGGCAGGCATAGGGCGGAGTATCGCACGACAAAGGACCCGGATGCAGGGACATCCGGGCCTTCGGGGAGGTCAGCGGGAAAGGCGCTTACTTGCAGACCTTGATCTTCTTGATGATCACGTTGCCGTAGTAGTCGTAGGACTTCACCTTCTTGATGAAGCAGTGCGGCTTGTAGCCGTAGCTGTAATAGCCGGCCTGCGAGGGGGCGGCGAAGGAGATGGCGGCAACGGCGGCGATGGCGGCGGAAACGATGATCTTGCGCATGGGGTCTCTCCTGATCGGTTGAGGATGAGCCTCTCTCATCCGGTGATCAGAAGGTCTCACATCGCCGCGCCCGCCGCTGTTCCGCAGGAAACAGGAAAAATGCCGCATCGCCCGGGACGATGCTGCGCGGCTGACTTCGAACGCAATTCCAGAAAAAGGGCGACGCGGTTTTGCGTCCCGCATCGCGGCGAAGCACGCCAAAGGTCGGCGGCCGGCTCAGAGGGTTGCGGAGGCTGCGCGCTTGCGGGATTTGCGGGCCGGCTTGGGCTCTGCCTGGACGGGCTCCTGCTGCAGGCGCAGGGCGCGCAGCCGGGCGGTCTTCTTTTCCCGCTCGGTCGCTTCGGCAGCGATGATGGTGCGGGCCGTCTGGTCGGTCGCAGCCGCCTTGTCCTGCGCAGAAAGTTTGACGGGGTTGAAGAATTTTTCCTTGGTCGCGGTCATGACGTCTCCTTTCTGGAGTGAGGTCCGACAGGACGGGCCGGGCGGCGGACTGCGTCACCCGGCGCGCTGATGGATGGTCAGCGGGCGGGACGCGCCGCACGCTTGGGCGCGGGCAGCAGGCCTTCGCGCTGCAATTTCTTGCGGGCGAGCTTGCGTTGGCGGCGAACCGCTTCGGCCTTCTCGCGGACCCGTTTTTCGGACGGCTTCTCATAGGCGCTGCGCGCCTTCATTTCGCGAAAGAGGCCTTCGCGCTGCATCTTCTTCTTCAGCACACGAAGCGCCTGGTCGACATTGTTGTCTCTGACGAGAACCTGCACGATATGTCCTTTCTCTCGCGGCTTGCGCCGCATTGGGGTCGATATGCCGCCGCTCGCCTCCGGAGCGGCCGCGTCACTTTCCGATGCGAATGCTCGACGGCTTCAGCCAGGGACCGCCCTTGCCGGCGGCGGCTGTCGTCGTCTTGCGCGACGCAGGGGCGGCGGTTTCATCGGCATCGATGTCGCTATGGACGATGCGCCGCTCGAAATTCTCGTTGTCGAGCTGCACCCGATACTGGGCTTCTCCATGGTCGGCCGGCAGAACGCTGACGATCCGGCATGTCCGCTCGCCCGTCGCCGTACGGGTCAGGCCGGCCTTCAGAACGACGCGATCGCCGACGGCATGAGTTTTCCGGCTCATGACCTTCTCCTTCGGGGCTATGGAAACAAAAAGGCCGGGTGTGACCCCGACCTCTTCCCGTCACTCAAACGCTCTGCCGCCAGTACATCCGTGGTCGGCGGGCGGAATGACAATCTTAAACGGCGCGAAGGTTGTCGGCCGAGCTCTTGCCGGACTTGCGGTCGCGGACGATCTCGTAGCTGACCTTCTGGCCTTCGGCGAGCGAGCCGAGGCCCGAGCGCTCAACGGCGGAGATGTGAACGAACACATCCGTCGCGCCATCGTCAGGCTGAATGAAACCGAAACCCTTGGTGCTGTTGAACCACTTTACGGTACCTGAATTCATAACGATATCCTTTCCATCGCTAGTGTAATCGGACGATATCTTGTCCGTTTTGATCGATCTTGAAAGGAAATCTGACAGAGCTTGAAGGCTCAAAGACAAAGGTCGCAAGCAGTTTTCGACATGTTCTATATAAAGTTTATTCGCGAAAACGCAATGGTTGGCCGGAATTTTTCTGACGGCCCCCGAGGGAAAAGCCGAAAAACGCAACGATTCGCTGATTTTATGTCGAGCTGGATTTATGGATTCGACAGTTTTATTTTCGCGTCCGTGGATGAAACGCAGGCACCGGACGAAAAAAGGATGGCGCCGCGCCATCCTTTTCCTGTCGATGCGCCTGCTTCAGGCCGCCTTCTTCGCCTCCGGTGCGAAGCGGCTGTAGAACGTCTCGCCCTTGGCGGCCATGTCCTTCAGCAGCGGCGTCGGCTGGAAGTGGCTGCCGTATCGGGCGGCGAGCTTCTCGCAGAGTTCCACGAAGGTCTTCACGCCCATGCCGTCGATATAGGAGAGCGTGCCGCCGGTATAGGGCGCGAAACCGAAGCCGAGGATGGAGCCGACATCGGCCTCGCGCGGGTCGGTGACGATGCCCTCTTCCATGGTGCGGGCCGCTTCCAGCGCGATGGTGGCGAGCAGGCGCTCCTTCAGCACCTTGACGTCCACGTCTTCCGGCTTCTGCTGCGGATAGAGGTCTTTCAGCCCCGGCCACAGCTTCTTCTTCGCCGGCTTCGGCGGGTAGTCGTAAAAACCCTTGCCGGCCTTGCGGCCGAGGCGGCCTTCGCCTTCCACCAGCTTCGTCACCAGTTCCATATGGCGCGGATCGACCGATTCCGGCCCGAGATCGGCGATGGAGGCCTTGAAGATCTTGTAGGAGAGATCGACGGCCACCTCGTCATTGAGCGACAGGGGGCCTACCGGCATGCCGGCCATCTTCGCCGCATTCTCGATCATCGCCGCCGGCACGCCCTCGATCAGCATGTCATAGGCCTCCGCCATGTAGCGGAAGACGCAACGGTTGACATAGAAGCCGCGCGTGTCGTTGACGACGATCGGCGTCTTCCTGATCGCGGCGACATAATCGAGCGCCGTGGCGAGCGCCCGCTCGCCCGTCTCCTTGCCGAGGATGACCTCCACCAGCATCATCTTGTCGACAGGCGAGAAGAAGTGGATGCCGATGAATTGTCCGGGGCGCTTCGAATTCTTCGCAAGGCCTGATATCGGCAGCGTCGAGGTGTTGGAGGCGAAGATGGCATCCTCGCGCAGCACCGCCTCGATCTTCTCCGTCACCTCCTTCTTGACGTTCCGGTCCTCGAAGACCGCCTCGATGACGAGGTCGGCATCGGCGAGGCTGGCATAGTCGGGCGTCGGCGTGATGAGGGAGAGCAGCGTTTCGCCCTCTTCCTTCGTCATGCGGCCCTTGCCGATGGCGCCGGTGACGAGCCCTTGCGAGACGCCCTTGCCCTTGTCGGCGGCCTCCTGGTCGCGGTCGATCAGCACGACCGGGATGCCGGCGGCGGCCGTCACATAGGCGATGGAGGCACCCATGAAGCCGGCGCCGACGACGGCGACCTTCCTGAACTCCGCCTTCGGCTGGCCCGCCGGGCGGCGCGCGCCCTTGCCGAGTTCCTGCATGGAGACGAACAGCGACCGGATCATCGAAAAGGCTTCGGTCGTCTGGAGGATATGGGTGAAGTAGCGCTGCTCGATCTTCAGCCCCGTCTCGAACGGCACTTGCAGGCCCTCATAGACGCATTTGAGGATGGCGAGCGCGCCCGGATAATTGCCTGCCGTCTCACGGCGCAGAATGGCGGGCGCTGCCGGCCAGAGCTGCGCGGCGGCCGGCGTCCAGATGCCGCCGCCGGGGGCCTTGAAACCCTTTTCGTCCCAGGGCTGGACGGGCTTCAGGCCGTCCTTGATCATCTGCTTGGCGGCGAGAATGAGTTGGTCCGGCTCGACGACCTGATGCACGAGGTTCATCGCCTTGGCGCGCGCGGCCGTCAGCGAGGAGCCGGTCGTCATCATCTGGAGGGCGTCCTGCGCATTGGCAAGGCGCGGCACGCGCTGGGTGCCGCCGGCACCCGGGAAGAGGCCGACCTTGACTTCCGGCAGGGCGATCTTGACCGATTTGGCGTTCGAGGCGACGCGGCCGTGGCAGGCGAGCGACATTTCGAAGGCGCCGCCCATGCAGGTGCCGTTGATGGCGGCGACCCACGGCTTGCCGCAGGTTTCGAGCTTGCGGAACAGCCAGGTCATGCGGCCGGTCGCCTCGAAGAGCTTTTCGACGGCGGTGGCCGGGTCCTTCGCCTTCGCCTCCTTCAGGAGATCGAAGCTCGCCTGGATCATCGAAAGATCGGCGCCGCCGGAGAAGGCGCTTTTGCCCGAGGTGATGACGACGCCCTTGACCGCGCTATCCGCCACGACCTGGTCGACGATCTTTTCCAGCTCGTCCATCACCGCGATGGTGAAGACGTTCATCGACTTTTCCGGCATGTCCCAGGTGACGAGCGCAATGCCGTCGGCGTCGGTCTCGATGGTGAAATTCTTGTAGCTCATGATGGGATTCCTCTTCCCTGAAATCTTTTGCGGAGCGGCCGGTTGCCCCTCATCCGCCTGCCGGCACCTTCTCCCCGTGAACGGGGAGAAGGGACATGCCGCGCCGTCGCCGTTCCCCCTCGCCCTCAGACCCGTTCGACGATCGTCGCCGTGCCCATGCCGGCGCCGATGCAGAGCGTGACGAGGGCGGTGTTGAGGTCGCGGCGCTCCAGTTCGTCGAGCACGGTGCCGAGGATCATCGCGCCGGTGGCGCCGAGCGGATGGCCCATGGCGATCGCCCCGCCGTTGACGTTGATCCGGTCGTGCGGGATGTCGAAGGCCTGCATATAGCGCAGCACCACGGCGGCGAAGGCCTCGTTCAGCTCGAAGAGGTCGATGTCGGAAAGCTGCATGCCGGTGCGGGCGAGCAGCTTTTCCGTGACATCGACGGGGCCGGTCAGCATCAGCGCCGGATCGGAGCCGATATTGGCGAAGGCCTTGATGCGGCCGCGCGCCTTCTTCCCGAGGATGTTGCCGCCTTCCTTCGAGCCGAGCAGCACGGCGCTAGCGCCGTCGACGATGCCGGAGGAATTGCCGGCATGGTGCACGTAAGTGATGCCCTCGATTTCCGGATGCGCCTGGATGGCGACGGCCTCGAAACCGCCCATCTCGCCGGGCATCTGGAAGGAGGGCTGGAGCTGGGCCAGCGCCTGCATGTCCGTGCCGGGGCGCATGTGTTCGTCATGGGCGAGGATGGTGAGGCCGTTGATATCCTTCACCGGCACGACGGATTTTTCGAAATAGCCGTTCTGCCAGGCATGGGCGGCGCGCTTCTGGCTCTCGACGGCGTAGGCATCGACGTCGTCGCGCGAAAACCCGTATTTCGTGGCGATGAGATCGGCCGAGACGCCCTGCGGCATGAAATAGGCCGGGAAGTTGACCGAAGGGTCCATGAACCAGGCGCCGCCCGACATGCCAAGCCCGATGCGCGACATGCTCTCGACGCCGCCGGCGATCACGAGGTCATCGGCCCCTTGCGCGATCTTCGCCGCGCCGAAATTCACGGCGTCGAGGCCGGAGGCGCAGAAGCGCGAGATCTGCATGCCCGGCGCCCGCGTCGAATAGCCGGCCTCGAAGGCGGCGGCCTTCGGGATGACAGCGCCGGCATCCATGACGGGATCGACGCAGCCCATGACGATGTCGTCGACCTTTGCCGTATCGAGCCCGTTGCGGTCGCGCACCGCCTCCAGCACTTTCGCGGCGAGGCGCACGGACGGCACTTCATGCAGCGAACCGTCCTTCTTGCCGCGCCCGCGCGGGGTGCGCACATGATCGTAGATGAAGACGTCGGTCATTGGTCTCTTCTCCCTGGGCGGCGCAGCGGCGCCGTCAAACTCGCAATGGATCGTCTGATTCTAGAGGCTAGAACGCCTCGGCCGAAAGCGCCATCATCGTCTCGGCGCCGGCCTCGATGCGGGTCTTGCGCAGCGCCGTTTCCGGCATCAGGCGTTCCATGAAGAATTTTGCCGTGACCAGCTTGTTCTTCAAAAAGTCTTCGCGCTCGCCCGCGCCGGCCGCAATTCCGTCCTCGGCAGCCTTGGCGATCTTCGCCCACATATAGCCGATGACGACGAGGCCGAAGAGGTGCATGTAGTCGGTCGAGCCGGCGCCGGCATTGTCGGGCTTGGCCATGGCGTTCTGCATGAACCACATGGTTCCGGCCTGGAGATCGTTCAAGCCCTTCTTGAGGTGCTTGGTGAAATAGGCCAGCTTCTCGTCATTGCGATTCTCCTCGCAGAAATCGCCGATTTCCTTGAAGAGCGCCATGACGGCGCGCCCGCCGTTCATGCCGAGCTTGCGGCCGACGAGGTCGAGCGCCTGGATGCCGTTGGCGCCCTCGTAGATCATGGCGATGCGCGCGTCGCGCACATACTGGCTCATGCCGTGCTCTTCGATATAGCCATGGCCGCCGAAAACCTGCTGGGCCATGACGGCGTGATCGAAACCCTTGTCGGTGAGCACACCCTTGAGGATCGGCGTCATCAGGCCGAGCAGGTCGTCGGCGGCCTGGCGCTCCTTCTCGTCGGCGGCGCGGTGGGCGATGTCGGATTTCAGCGCGGTCCAGAGCGTGAAGGCGCGGCCGCCCTCGGTCCAGGCCTTGATGGTCATCAGCGTGCGGCGGATGTCCGGGTGGACGATCAGCGGATCGGCCTTGCCCTCGGGGTTTTTGACGCCGGAGAGCGAGCGGCCTTGCAGGCGCTCGCGGGCATAGTGGGCGGCGTTCTGGTAGGCGATCTCGGCGATCGACAGGCCCTGCAGGCCGACGCCGAGGCGGGCCTCGTTCATCATCACGAACATGGCGTTGAGGCCCTTGTTCTCCGCGCCGATGAGGAAGCCTTTTGCCTCGTCATAGTTCATGACGCAGGTGGCGTTGCCGTGGATGCCCATCTTGTGCTCGATGGCGCCGCAGGAAACCGAGTTGCGGTCGCCCGGCGTGCCGTCGTCCTTGAGCAGGAATTTCGGCACGATGAAGAGCGAGATGCCCTTGGTGCCCTCGGGCGCGCCCTCGATGCGGGCGAGGACGAGGTGCACGATGTTGTCGGACATGTCGTGCTCACCGGCGGAGATGAAGATCTTCTGGCCGGAAATTTTATAGGAACCATCCGCTTGCGGCACGGCCTTGGTGCGCAGCAGGCCGAGGTCGGTGCCGCAATGGGGCTCCGTCAGGTTCATCGTGCCGGTCCAGGTGCCCTCGACCATCTTCGGCAGGTAGGCGGCCTTCTGCTCGTCGGAGCCGTGCACGAGGATCGCGGCGATCGCGCCCTGCGTCAGGCCGGGATACATGGTGAGCGCCATGTTGGCCGAGGACATGTATTCGCCGACGGCGGTGTGCAGCACGTAGGGCAGGCCCTGGCCGCCGAATTCCTCCGGCACCGCAAGGCCGATCCAGCCGCCCTGGCGATAGAGGTCGTAAGCGGCCTTGAATCCCTTGGGGGTCGTCACCGTGGCGTCGTCGTGGCGCTTGCAACCCTCCTGGTCGCCGGAAAGGTTGACCGGGAACAGCACCTCTTCCGCCAGTTTCGCGGCCTCGCCGGCAATCGCCTCCAGCATGTCGCCCGTCGCATCGGCAAAACCGGGCAGGTTGTTGTAGCGCTCCAGCGCCAGCACGTCGTTCAGGATGAAAAGCGTGTCATTCACGGGGGCCTTGTAGATCGGCATGCTGGGGTCCTCACCTGTCCGCGGACATGGGTCCGCTCCTTGAGATCGGATACTATAAAACTTTGACGTTTGCGTAAACGTCAAAACACAGTCGCAGCGAAATTTTCGTCGAACGGGGAGGGACGGCGGGTGGGCGAGGCGGCGGCGGATGGCTCGTTCCGCGCCCATGGCTGTGCCGCTAACGGTCGCCTTTCCTCCCGAAGGCCATTCTATGAGCAAATCGTTAAAAAATTTCCGGAGCGATTAACCCCTTGTTTACCATGTTTCATGAATTGTGACGCCTGAGGGCGTGGGATCGGGAATCATTTCGGCATCCCTTTGTAACGGCCGGACGGACGGTCCGGTACAGACAGGGGCGATACTGTTTCCCATCGCGCATGCAATGTTTGACGGCGGGGATCCGCCGGCGTGGAAGAAGGGGCGCAGCCGGGCGGCAGTGCCTTCGGAAGTATCTCCCGGCAGGCCGCTCGGCCGCCAAAGCGAGGCGAAAGATGAACGGATCGCGAAACCCGCAGCGTCACGGCGAAAGATCCTCGCTCGATGCGCTCAATCGCACCATCGAGGGGCTGGAAGCCCGCATCGAGGGCCTGATGGCGGGCGGACGCGAGGCGCGCGGACGCGGCGAGGAGCGTTTCGCGCCGCGCGGCGAGCAGCCCCGTTATGAACCGGCGCGCGCGATCCCGCTGCGCGACGATCCGGTTTCCGAAATCGTGCAGCGCCAGCGTGCCATCGAAGGCGGCCGCGAACGCGTCGCCCAGCGCCTGGAGCGCCGTCCGCTGTCGGCCGACCACCATGCCGCCGCCCAGCAGGCCCACGCCGCCTATGGCGGCGCTCAGACGGGTGCCGCCCATGGCGGCCAGCAGGTTCATCCGGCCTATGGTCATCAGCAGGCTGCGCCCGCCCGCGCGGACAATTCCGTCGAGGACATCGCCAAGGCGCTCGTCTCGCTGCGCCAAGACCTGAAGAAGGACATCGCCGACGGGCTGGAGCGCGAGATGCAGTCGCTGCGCTCGGAGATCCGGGGCATCCGCCAGATGGCCGAAGGCCGCGACAACAATGACGACCTGCGCGAGGAATTGCTGCGGCTGTCCACCGGCATCAACCAGCTCGGCCGCCAGTCCGGTCAGACGGAAAGCCTGCGCGTCGAATTCGACGAATTGCGCTCCGTGCTCGACGGGCTCGCCCGCGAGGATTCCGTGCGCCGCATGGAGGACCGCTGGAACGGTGTCGAGAAGAAGCTCTCGATCTTCGACCAGACGCGCGACGACGAGCTGGTGGCGCTTGCCTACCGGCTGGACGAGCTGAAGAGCCAGATCGGCGCGGTGAGCGCCACGCCAGCCATCCATGCGCTGGAAGGCAAGATCGAGACCATCGCCCGCGCCATCGACATGCTGGCCCGTCAGGCGCAGCCGGATGACGGCCGGTTCGTTTCCGCCGTCACCTCGCAGTTCGAGGGGCTGGACACCCGCCTCGACGAGATCAGCCGGGCGATCGCCGCGGCCGGCCGCATGCAGCAGTCGTCCATGGCCGACAACGGCATGATGCAGCGCCTCGAAGGCCGCATCGCCGATCTCGCCGGCCAGCTCGATCTCATCGCCCATCGCCCGGCCCCCGCCCCGGACCAGGGCCTTTCCCTGCGCATCGAGGCGCTGGCGAGCCGCATCGAGGACCTGTCGAACGAACGCGCGGCGCTACGCCTCGAAGAACGTATCGAGCACCTCTCGCAGATGCTGGAGCAAAGCCAGCAGGCCGCCCCTGCCCAGGGTGGCGAGGAGCTTGCCTACTACCTCTCCGACATTTCCCGCAAGATCGACGCGCTCGACCAGGGCAGCGTCAACGACCAGCTCGCCGAGCGGCTGGATGCGCTTGCCCGCCGCATCGACGGCCTCGACGCGCCGACCGGCAGCCCCTTCCAGGACGACCGCTTCGCCCATATCGAGGATCGCCTTTCGGCGATCGCCGACCGGCTCGATGCGACCAGTGTCGCCCCGGCGGGCGACCATGAGGCATTGCGCGGGCTGGAGGCGCAGATCGCACATCTCTCCACGCTGATCAGCACGCCGTCCGCCGCGGTCGCGCAGATCCCCTCCGAATTCGAGGGCCGTCTTGCGACGATCGAGGACTACATGGCGACCAATGACGAATATATCGTCGAGGCCGCCCGCCAGGCGGCGGAAGCCGTGATGGAAGCCTACCGCCATGCCGGTCCGGCCACGGCCGCCGGCAGCGACATGGAAGCGATCGCCGGCCTTGCCGACGACCTGCGCGCCCTGGAGGAACTGACCCGTTCGAGCGAGGAGCGCACCGCGCGCACCTTCGATGCGCTGCACGACACGCTGGTGCAGATCGCCGGCCGCCTCGAACAACTCGACGCCCCGCACGACACCTTCGGCCGCCGCGAGGCCGCCATGCCGCGCGCCGAAATGCCGGCGATGGACGTGGAGCGCCACGCTGCCCCCGTCTCCAGCATCTACGGCAACGACTACCCTTTTGACGATGACGGCTTCGGCGCCCGCGAGACCCGCAAGGCCGAAGCCGAGGCGCCGCAGGAGGAAAGCCGCTTTGCCGAGATCGAGGTCGAGACGATCCCCGTTCCCGAGCGTCCCGCCCCGGAAGAGGCGTTTGCGGACGAGCCCGTTGCCCTTGCCGCCGACCAGCCGGCCGAGGCCCAGCCCAAGTCCGGCCTGCTCGCCGGCCTGAAGCGCCGCTTCGCTCCCGGCCGCAAGGAAGCCGCGCCGCCGGCCGAACGCCAGCAGATCGACCCGACGCCCTCGATCGACCCCACCGACGAATTGGCGCCGGAAGAAGCGAACCAGTTGCTGGAGCCGGGCTCCGGCGTGCCGGACGTGCGCCGCATCCTTGAGCGCGTGCGGGCCGGCCAGGCTTCGGGAAGCCGCGCAGCAGGCGGCAGCGAGGGCGAGAAGGCCGATTTCATCGCCGCCGCCCGCCGTGCCGCCAGGCTTGCCGCCGAGGAGACCGACACGATCTCCCGCGTCGCTCCGGCCCGGAAGACGGAAAAGCTGGCGAAGGGCGAGAAGCCCGCTTCG
The DNA here is from genome assembly GCF_001652565.1 of Shinella sp. HZN7. NCBI lineage: Bacteria > Pseudomonadati > Pseudomonadota > Alphaproteobacteria > Hyphomicrobiales > Rhizobiaceae > Shinella > Shinella sp. HZN7. The sequence continues at coordinate 150,031 of NZ_CP015736.1, forward strand.
GCGCTGTCGCGCCACCGCCGGCCGATCCTCTTGGCTGTCGGCGCCGTGCTCTTGGCGATCATGTCCTATCCGCTGGTCAGCACGCTGGTGGCCGGCGACGAGGCACCTGTCGTCGTCGAACAGACCGCCATCACCGCGAACGAGACGGTCCCGGTCGAGACCACGACCGGCGCCGGCGAGGCCGTGACCGCCAACACCGCCGCGGCGCCTGTCGTCGGCGAGGAGGCCGTGACGGATCCGGCCCCGGTCGAGAATGGCGATGTGGAGAGCGGCGATGCGCGCGGCCTTGGCGACACGCAGACGAATGCCGGCGCCGAGCGGACGTCGACCGATATTTCGGCTACCGGCAGCGACGCGCTGACGGCCCCGGTCGAAATGACCGACGGCGCCGCGACCGCCGGTTTCGAACCGGTGACGACACCGGAAACCGCCGTCGTCGAAGAGACCCAGCCGGTCGACCAGACGCAGACCGCGGCGATCGTCGTTCCGGAAGCGATCACCCCTGCCTCGCTGTCGAAGGCGGCGACCGACGGCGATCCGCTGGCGCTGTTCGAGATCGGCGCGCGCTATACGGAAGGCCGCGGCATTGCGATGGACCTTGCGGAAGCCGCCCGCTGGTACGAACTTTCCGCCGCCCGCGGCTTTGCGCCCGCCGAATACCGCCTTGCCAATCTCTACGAGAAGGGCCAGGGCGTCGAGCGTGACCTGCCGCGTGCCCGCGAGCTCTACGAAATCGCGGCGAACAAGGGCAATGCCAGCGCCATGCACAACCTCGCCGTTCTCCTGGCGACGGGCGTCGGCACCCAGCAGCCGGATTTCGACGGCGCGGCCAAGTGGTTCCAGAAGGCCTCCGAATTCGGCGTGCGCGACAGCCAGTTCAACCTTGCCATCCTCTATGCGCGGGGCAACGGCGTGACGCAGGACCTGGAGGAATCCTACAAGTGGTTCGCCATCGCCGCCCGCGACGGCGACGGCGACGCGGCGCAGAAGCGCGACGAGGTGGCCAATGCCATGCGTCCCGAGCAGCTTTCCAGCGCCAAGGCCAAGGCGGAGCTGTGGAAGCCGCAACCGCTCGACGAGAAGGCCAATTCGGCGGACCTGCCCGATGAATGGGTCGGCAAGCCGACGAAGACCGCCAGCGTCGACATGAAGAAGGCGATCCGCAACATCCAGGCGATCCTCAACAACAACGGCTTCAACGCCGGCACGCCCGATGGCGCGATGGGCAAGAAGACGGTCGCCGCCATCAAGGCCTTCCAGAAATCCGTCGGCCAGAAGGAAACCGGCGAGATCGACGACGCGCTGGTGACGGAACTCCTGAAGCGCAACAAGCAGCCGAGCTGATCGGCGGATTGCCGGAGAGGCCCTGAAAACGGCTTCTCCGGTTGACTTGTCCCCACCCTGCGGGCATGACGCTCACCACGGCGCGGCACACCGTTCACGATGTGCTACGGACGCTGTGGCATTTTGTATTTGCCGCTTGACCTCATCCTTAAATCGGCCCCGATTTCAGGAATGATGCGGTAGAAATTTTCATGTCGCCCCAAGATGATACGCGCTCGACAAACGTTATCATCAGGGAAGGTGGCAAGCGCAGTTCCAGCAAGGCTGCAAAATGCGGTCTTGTGTCCGGAATCGCACAGAAGAACAGGGCGCACCCAGACGCTGCGCCCCGTGACCGATCCTTGCATGATGCAAGGCGCAACCGGCTGCCGGAGGGGTCCCCTCCTTCACGCGGCGGGGCGCTTGCGCATATGCGCAACCTGCCGGGGAGAGCCGCGACGGCAGGCGAAACGGCCAGCGGCCGCCGGATGTTTTGAGCCCGCGCAAGCGGAAAATTTGCCGATCGGGGTATTGTTGTGACTGTCTATCTGCCCATTGCAGAGCTCTCGGTGAACATCTTCATCATTCTGGGCATGGGCGCGGCCGTCGGCTTCCTTTCCGGCATGTTCGGGGTCGGCGGCGGCTTCCTCATCACACCGCTCCTCATCTTCTACAACATACCGCCGATCGTCGCCGTCGCGACGGGCGCCAACCAGGTCGTCGCCTCCTCGATATCGGGCGCCCTCTCGCATTTCCGGCGCGGCACGCTGGATGTGAAGCTCGGCACGGTGCTGCTCTTCGGCGGCCTCGCGGGCGCCACGGTCGGCATCTGGATCTTCTCGCTCCTGCGCAGCGTCGGCCAGCTCGATCTCGTCATCTCGTTGCTCTATGTCGTGCTGCTCGGCACCGTCGGCATCCTGATGCTGCTCGAAAGCATCCGGGCGCTGCGCCGCGCGGCGAAAAACCAGCCCGTCTCGCTGCGCCGGCCCGGCCAGCATAGCTGGGTGCACCGCCTGCCGCTGAAGATGCGCTTCAAGAAGTCGAAGATCTATCTTTCCGTCATCCCGGTCGTCGGCCTCGGCTTCGGCATCGGCATCCTCACCTCCATCATGGGTGTCGGCGGCGGCTTCATCATGGTGCCGGCCATGATCTATCTCCTGCGCATCCCGACCAATGTCGTCGTCGGCACCTCGCTGTTCCAGATCATCTTCGTCACGGCCTATACGACGATGATGCAGGCGACGACCAACTATTCGGTCGATATCGTGCTCGCCTTCATCCTGATGGTGGCGGGCGTCATCGGTGCGCAATACGGCGTGCGCGTCGGCCAGAAGCTGCGCGGCGAACAGTTGCGTGCGCTGCTGGCGCTGCTCGTCCTTGCCGTCGGTGCCCGCCTTGCCGTCGATCTCGTCGTCACGCCGGCCGATGTCTATTCGGTCGTCAGCGAGGGGGTCTATCGATGAGAGCCGTCGCTGCGCTTCTTCTCGCCCTGGGCCTTGCCCTTCCCGCTGCCGCGCAGGTGCTGGAGGACAGGCCGGTCGAGTTCCCGGAAAAGCTCGAGATCGGCATCTCCACGGACGAGATCGCGATTTCCTCGGATTTCCGCGGTGCGGACCTGACGATCTTCGGCGCCATCGAAGGCTATGATCCGTCCCTGCTCGCCCAGCGCAAATACGATATCGTCGTGGCGCTGGAGGGGCCGAAGGACAACAATACGGTGCGCGTGAAGGAGCGCGTCTTCGGCATCTGGGTCAACCGCCGCTCGATGACCTTCGAGCTCGTGCCGGAATCCTATTCGCTGTCGAGCACGCGGGACGTGGAGACGATCGCCGAGCCGCCGGTGCTCAACGGCGTCGGCGTCGGCATCCAGCACATCCGCCTTTCGCCGATCGGCTATGTCGGCGACGGCAGCACCATCACGGAGTTCCGCGAGGCCTTCCGGCGCCTCAAGGAGAGCGGCGGCTTCTACCAGCGTGATCCGGGCGGCGTGCAGTTCATCAGCGCGAGCCTGTTCAAGGCGACGGTGAAACTGCCGGCAAGCGTGCCGAACGGCACGCATGTCGTGCGCGCGCATCTCTTCCGCGATGGTGTCTTCATTGCCGAGAAGGCGCTGCCGTTGCGCGTGATGAAGACCGGCATCGAGCAGATGATCTCCAATGCCGCCTACAACAATGCGCTCGCCTACGGCGCCTTCTCGGTGCTCCTCGCCCTCCTCACCGGATGGCTGGCCAGCATCGTCTTCCGCAAGGACTGAACGTCAGGAGCGGTAGACGAGGACCGGCACCTTGGCGTGGCTGAGCACCTTCGTCGTGACGCTGCCCATCAGGAAGGCGCTGACGCCGCGCCGGCCGTGCGAGGCCATGGCGATCAGGTCGCAGCCCTTTGCCTTGGCGGTGTCGACGATCGCCTGCCAGGCATCGCCCGCCGTCACCTGCAGCGTCTCGACCGGCACGCCGGCGGTGCTCGCCTTCGCCTCGACGGCACCGAGGATGCGGATGCCATCCTCCTTCACATGCGCTTCGTAGTCCGCCCTGAGATTGACGGTCGCGCCGGGGGTCACGGGCAGGAAATGCAGCGGCTCGGCCACCGTCAGCACCGTCACCTTCGCGCCGAGCGTCCTGGCGAGCTGGAGCGTCTGGTCGATGGCAGCGGTGGACAGGTCGGAACCGTCCGTGGGAACGAGGATATGCTTGTACATGGTGCAGCCTCCTTTTTGTCCAGACTAGAGCCGGCGTCCGGTGCTGCCTTGATGGAAATCAACCTTGAGGCTTTCGTCAAGCGCCGGCTGCGGCCATGCTCCGGGCGACGGTCGCCTCATAGGCGGCCTGCAGCTCGTTGAAGACCGAGCGGGCAGGGCGCAGCGCGCCGAGATGGATCGCCCGCAGCTCCTCCATAAAGGCTTCCCACAGCGGCGCGCCGCCCTCTTCCAGCAATTCCGCACGGATCGACAGGTCCTCCGTCACCGGCAGGAAGCGCCGGCCCCAGGCGCCCATCATGGCGAAGACCGGCACCAATGCGATGCCCATTTCGGTGAGGCTGTAGAGCGCCTTCTGCTTGTGGCTCGGATCGTCCGCCTTGCTGATAAGGCCCTCGTCGACGAGGCGGCGCAGCCGGTCCGCCAGGATGTTGGAGGCGATGCCTTCTTCCGATTTCGTCAGGAGCTCGCGAAAATGGCGGCGGTTGCCGAACATCATGTCGCGCAGCACGATCAGGCTCCAGCGGTCGCCGAGGATTTCGAGCGTCAGGTTGATCGGGCAGCCGGAGCGGCGGGTATCTTTCATCAGGTTCTCCAAAAACTGCTTGCATATTACAACTGGTTTCGCTATCCATCAACCAGTTGCAAATCGCAACTGGTTTAAAAGTGGGCGGCAGACGGCCCGCAACGGAGGACAGGACGATGGCAAAGGTAATCATCTGGAACCTCGTGACGCTCGACGGCTTCTTCGAGGGCGAGAAGAAATGGGATCTCGACTTTCACAACCGGGCCTGGGGGCCAGAGCTGGAAAAGCTCAGCACGGATTTCGGCACGTCGGCGAGCCTCCTCGTCTTCGGCCGCGTGACCTATGAGGGCATGAAGGCCTACTGGACGACGACCGAGGACGAAGGGGCCGTGAAGGCCTTCATGAACGACCTGCCGAAGCTCGTCGCCTCGCGCACCATCACCGCTTCCGACTGGAACAACACCGAGGTGACCGCCGACATCGTCGCGGCGCTTTCGGCGCGCAAGGAGGTACTCGACAAGACGATCTACGTCTTCGGCAGCGCCGACCTCACGGATTCGCTGCTGAAGGCCGGGCTCGTCGACGAGGTCATGCTGGCGGTCGTCCCGGTACAGCTCGGCAACGGCACGCCCTTCTTCAAGGAGGGCACGCGGCGTGACTTCACGCTACTGGAGGCACGGCCGCTCGAAAACGGCACGGTGGTGATGCGTTATGCGCCGGAGGCCGTCAGCCGATAAGGTTGGCGAAGCGCACCGAATAGATGCGGTCGCGGCCGAGCATGTGCGCGACGAGGCTTGGCCGCTCGAAAAGGCCAGCCATCGCCTTGTGGCGCAGATCCAGGCCGCCGGTCATCAGGCCGAAGGCGGGCATCAGGAGGCGCCGCCCGTCGGTCGCAAAACACGGTCGGCGCACGGCCTTCTCCCGGCGGATGACGGTGGCGGCCGGGTGCAGGTGGCCGGCGATCTCGCCGGCAGGCGACAGCAGCGACGGCTCGTGCCGGAAGGCGAGGCCCGCATAGTGCAGCTCGTCCGCCGACTGGCCGGGCAGGTCCACCGTCCCGTCCGGATCGTGGTTGCCGTTGATCCAGATCCAGTCGCGCCCGCGCGCCAGATCCGTGATCTTCGCGCGAAAAATGTCCGGCAGGTGGGCCGAGCCGACGCGGTCGTGGAAATTGTCGCCGAGGCTGACGACGATCGCCGGATCATGCCTGAGGATGACGGCTTCGAGCACCTTGAGCGTGGCGAGCGTGTCGTAGGGCGGCAGCATCATGCCGCGCCGCGCGAAGGCCGCGCCCTTTTCCAGATGCAGGTCCGAGACGACGAGAAGGCGGGTTTCCGGCAGGTAGAGCGCGCCGAGCGGATCGCACACCGCTTCCACGCCCGCCACCACGGTGCGGGCCGAAACGGCGCCGAAATCCTCGATCTTCGCCGATGCCAGCGCGAGCCTCTGCATGCCTGTCGTTCAATCCTCTCGATGGCCCTTCAGATGGCCGCCACGCCCATCGCCTCGGCGATCAGGTCCTCCGCCGCTTCCGCCAGCAGGGAATCCTGTGCCTCGCCCGCCACCGGCTCCCTGCCGATTTCCAGCATGATCGGCACGGCGAGCGGCGATATGCGGTCGAGCCGCCGGTGGGTGATGTGGCCCTTGATTCGTGCCAGCATATCGCCCAATCGCTGAATATCCAAAAGCCCCGCCGCCGCATCGTTGCGCGTGGCCTCCAGCAGGATGTGGTCCGGCTCGTGGCTTCTCAGCACGTCGTAGATGAGGTCGGCGGAAACGGTGACCTGCCGCCCGGTCTTTTCCTTGCCCGGATGGCGCTGCTCGATAAGCCCGGCAATCACGGCGCAATTGCGGAAGGTGCGCTTCAGCATGAAACTCTCGTCGAGCCAGGCCTCCAGGTCGTCGCCCAGCATGTCCTCGTCGAAGAGGCTTGCGAGCGATGGGCGCTCCACCGCAAAGCTGTAGCCGAGATCGTCGAGCGCCCAGACGGCAAGGGAATAGTCCGTGGCGACGAAGCCGAGCGGCCGGCGGCCGGCCCGCTCCAGCCGGCGCGTCAGCAGCATGCCGAGTGTCTGGTGCGCCAGCCGCCCCTCGAACGGATAGGCGACCATGTAGTGCCGGCTGCCGCGCGGAAAGGTCTCGATGAGCAGTTCGTCGCGCTTCGGCAGGGCGGAGACGTCCCGCTGCAGGGCGAGCCAGTCGCGCACCTGCTCGGGCAGCCCGCCCCAGCGGTGGGGATCGTCGAGCATGCTGCGCACCTGGTCGGCGAGATAGGTGGAGAGCGGGAACTTGCCGCCGGCATAGGCCGGCACCTTCGGATCGAGCGAGAAGGCCTGGGAGACGAGACATTCGTTCTCGCGGATGCCTTCGAAGCGCAGCACCTTGCCGGAGAAGAGGAAGGTATCGCCGGGCGCCAGCATTTCGAGGAAATATTCCTCCACCTTGCCGAGCGAGGCGCCGCCGCGGCCGATCGCGCCCTTGGCACCGCGCTTGACCATGCGCACGTTCAGCATCGGCATTTCGACGATCGTGCCGAGGTTGAGGCGGTATTGCTGCGCGACCTGCGGATTGGAGACGCGCCAGAGCCCGTCCTGTGTCCTGCGGATGCGGGCATAGCGCTCGTAGGTCTTCAGCGCATAGCCGCCGGTCGCGACGAACGCGACGATGCGGCCGAATTTTTCCCGCGGCAGGCCGGTATAGGGCGCGGCGGCGGTGATCTCGGCAAAGAGCGCGTCCTCGTCGAAGGGCGCGGCGCAGGCCATGCCGAGGACATGCTGGGCGAGCACGTCGAGCGCGCCGTCGCCCACCGGCGGCGTGTCCTGTGCGCCGAGATAGTTGGCGTCGAGCGCCGCCTGGCACTCCATCACCTCGAAGCGGTTGGCGGGCACCAGGATCGCCCGGCTCGGCTCGTCCATGCGGTGGTTGGCGCGGCCGATGCGCTGGGCAAGCCGCGAGGCGCCCTTCGGCGCGCCGACATGGATGACGAGGTCGACGTCGCCCCAGTCGATGCCGAGGTCGAGCGTCGAGGTGGCGACGACGGCGCGCAGGCGGTTCTCCGCCATGGCGGCCTCCACCTTGCGGCGCTGGCCGACATCGAGCGAGCCGTGGTGCAGCGCGATCGGCAGCGTGTCCTCGTTGATGTTCCAGAGCTCCTGGAAGAGGATTTCCGCCTGGCTGCGCGTGTTGACGAAGAGCAGGGAGGTCTTGTGGTCGCGGATCGCCTCGTAGACCTCGGGCATGGCATATTTCGCCGAATGCCCGGACCAGGGCACGCGCTCCTTGCTCTTGAGGATGGTGATGATCGGCCGCGCCCCGCCCGGCGCCGTGACGAGGCCGGCATGCCGCGCCGCGCCCGGTCGCTGCGCGACCAGCCAGCGCCGCAGGTCCATCGGCTCGGCGACGGTGGCCGACAGGCCAATGGTGCGAAGGCCGGGCGCAAGGCGGCGCAGCCGCGCGAGCCCCAGCGACAGGAGATGGCCGCGCTTGGAGGTGACGAGCGAATGCAGCTCGTCGAAGATCACATATTTCAGGTCCTTGAAGAAGCGCGGCGCCTCGCCGTTGGCGATGAGCAGGGCGACCTGCTCGGGTGTCGTCAGCAGGATGTCGGGCGGATTGAGGCGCTGGCGCTGGCGTTTTGCCTGCGGCGTGTCGCCGGTGCGCGTCTCGACGGTGATCGGCAGGCCCATCTCCTCGACGGGCTTCATCAGGTTGCGCTCGATATCGACGGCGAGCGCCTTCAGCGGCGAGATGTAGAGCGTGTGGATGCCGGTGAAGGCGCTGCCGGGCGGGATCCTGCCGCGGCGCGTCAGGTCGGTGAGGGCCGGCAGGAAGCCGGCGAGCGTCTTGCCGGCGCCGGTCGGTGCGATGAGCAGCAGGCTTTCGCCCGCGGTCGCCCGCGCAAGGAGCTCCATCTGGTGCGCACGCGGCTGCCATCCCTTGGCCGAAAACCAGGCGGCGAAGGCGGCGGGCAGGAGGCCGGGGCCGGCGGTGGAATCGATGATGCTCACCGGCCTAAGCTAGTGACCGCCGGGCGAATGTGAAGCGGTCCCCGGAAAAATAGCCTCACATGGCGATGTAGCGGTCGGCGCGGTGGTTGACCGTCAGGAAGAGGTTGAGCACCACCGCCCCGACGACCGAGCAAAGCACGATGAAGGGCGCGGCCACCGAGAAGGCCGCGATGAGCACGACGATGTCGAAGGCGAGCTGCACGAGGCCGGCGCGGATGCCGAAGCGCTCCTGCATGTAGACCGCGAGCACGCCGATGCCGCCGAGGCTGGCGCGGTGGCGGTAGAGGCCGAGCAGGCCGAAGCCGAGCAGGATGCCGGCCAGCACCGCCGTCCACATCGGATCGACGCTCTCGATCGTCACGAAATGCGGCTGCAGCTCGGTGATCAGCGAGGTCATCGTCACGGCAAGCACGGTCTTGATCGTGAAGGCCCAGCCGAGGCGCTTCAGCGCCAGGATGTAGAAGGGGATGTTCACGACGGTGTAGTAGAGGCCGAAGCTCACGCCGGTCAGGTAGTGCAGCACGAAGGCGACGCCGGCGGTGCCGCTCGCCACCAGCCCGGCGCTGCCCATCAGAGCCAGGCCGAGCGCGGCGATCATGCTGCTGGCGAACAGGCCCTGGGCGTCTTCCAGCGGCGTATGGCGGGTGGGGGTGGGATTCCAGAAGCCGAAACGCCGCTTGTCGCCGTCCATGCCAGATCTCCGAGGGTTTCTTCTGTTGTATAGGGCGCAATGACCGGCGCAAGCGCTGCCTTCGGCTAAGCCTCGCGTCGTGCAAGGAAAAGCAGCCCGTGCACCGGCTGGCCGGCATCCCGCCGGATCACGCTTTTCTCCATGGCGAGGACGACAAGGCCGTTCTCTTCCGCCCGCCTCCGGATGAAGCGTTCCGGATGGGCATAGCGCAGCGACGGGCGCAGCAGCGGCGCATCGCCCGTCCCGCCGTCCTCGACGGAAAAGGCGAAGAGGCCGCCGGCCTTCAAAAGGCGTGTGGCACTCGGGAAGACCTCGGCGAGGTCGCCGAGATACATCAGCACGTCGGCCGCGCCGACGAGGTCGGCCCGTGCCTCCGGCGCGTCGGCGAAAAGCCCGCTCTCTGTGGCCGGCAGCGACAGGTCGGCCTGCGCGAGATGGTCGTAGACCCCTTTCTCCGCCGCCTTGGCCAGCATGCCGGCGGAAAGGTCGAAGCCTTCGAGCCGGTCGGCATTGGCGCGCAGTTCCACGCCGAAGAGCCCGGTGCCGCAGCCGATATCCGAGACGAGGCCGAAAGGCGCATCCTCGCCCGCATGCCGGCGCACCAGCCGGGCGAGCGTCTGCGGCACGGTATAGTCGAGCCGTTGCACGAGGGCGGTGTCGAAGCGGTCGGCATAGTCGTCGAAGAGCCGTTCGACATAGGCGGTGGAGGGCGCGGCGGGCGTTTCGGCAGCGCCCAGCACGGCCAGTTTCAGGCCGGCGCCGAAGATATCGGCCGGGTCGAGGGCGACGACCTTTGCAAGGGCGGCCGTCGCCGCCTCCTTCCGGCCCGATTTCTCCGCATATTCGGCGAGCCGGAACCAGCCGGCGGCCCAGGAGGGTACCTGTTCGAGCGCCTGTTCCATGAGTTCCGCAGCCTCCGCGAATTCGCCCGATTCCGCGAACATGCGGGCATAATCGGCGCGGCGGTCGGCGATGAGATCGCCGGAGGAGAAGTGCGGGCTCGTCATGGGGGCTCGAAAACGGGAAAACGGACGGCGCTACATGGCAGGGTCGCGGCAAAAGGCAAGCGAATTCTCGCGAGAGCCCCTTGCTTGCCGTGGAACCGGTGACGGCTTATCTGGAATGGACACGAGTTTTTGGAGAATCAATCGATGTCGAATGGCGTGAACGGGTTCCTCGGCGATACACCGATCCGCGTGATCATCAAGCTCTTGATCCTGTCGGTGGCCGTGGGCTTCCTGATGTCGATCTTCGGGCTCTATCCGGACGACATCCTCTTTGCTGTACGCGATTTCATCGTCGATCTCTGGAACACCGGCTTCAAGACGCTCGGCCGGCTGGGCGACTACCTCCTGCTCGGTGCCGTCATCGTCGTGCCCGTCTTCATCCTCATCCGCGTCCTGAGCTACCGTCGCTGACCATGATGTCCCGTCGCGCCTTTCTTGCCGCCTCCGCGGCGTCCGTCGCCGTGCTGGCCGCGGGCTGTTCCACCACCAGCGTGCTGACCCCGTCGGCCGGCACCGGCAGCGACCAGACGCCGTCCTCGCTCGCCTTCGTCAACAAGATCAGGGCCGAACGCGGCCTTGCGCCGCTTTCCCCTGACAAGGCGGCGCAGCGCGCGGCCATGGACCAGGCGAGCCGCATGGCGAGCGCGGGCAGGATGGAGCACAATATCGGCTTCGGCGCAAATTTCCTGAAGCGCATGAAGGGCATGGAGGTGCCGCTGCCGGCAGCGGAGAACATCGCGGCCGGGCAGGACAGCGCGGCGGAAGCCTTCGAGGCCTGGTATCGTTCGCCGAAACACCTGGAAAACATGCTCGGGACGGGTTACCGCGGACTGGGCGTCGCGGTCGTCTCCAATCCGGCCTCTGGCAACCGGCCCTATTGGGCGATGGTCCTGTCGAGCTGAGCGGCAGGCCGGGACTGAGGAAGAGGGGGGTGGACCCGTGAGCGCGACGATCGCAGGCGAGAACGACGGGGCCGGACCCTTCGAGGTGACGCACCGGCTGGTGCTGGCGATCGCCATTCCCATGACGCTCGGCTTCCTGACGACGCCGCTGATCGGGCTGACCGATACGGCGGTCGCCGGCCGGCTCGGCTCGGCGGATGCGCTGGCGGGCCTTGCCATCGGCGCCGTGCTGTTCGACCTGCTGCTCGGCAGCTTCAATTTCCTGCGCGCCTCCACCACGGGCCTCGTCGCCCAGGCCTTCGGCCGCGGCGACCCAAGGGAAGAGCAGGCGGTCTATTGGCGCTCGCTTGCCATCGCGCTCTGTTGCGGCCTCGCCATCGCGCTGCTGTCGCCGCTCCTCTTGTCGGCCGGCCTCTTCCTCATGGCGCCGTCGCCCGGCGTCGCGGCGGTGACCTCGACCTATTTCATGATCCGCGTGCTGGCCGCCCCCATGGCGCTTGCCAACTATGCCCTGCTCGGCTTCGTGCTCGGCCGCGGGCAGGGCCTGATGGGGCTGATGCTGCAAGCCATCATCAACGGCACCAACATCGTGCTGTCGATCATGCTCGGCCTCTGGTACGGCTGGGGCATTGCCGGCATCGCCTGGGGCACCTTCGCCGGCGAGGCGATCGGCATGCTTGCCGGCTTCCTCATCATCGTCTCCCGCTTCAACCGGGCGCACCGGCCCTCACGCGCCGAAATCCTTGCCCGGGACAGGCTGCAGGCCCTGTTCTCGCTCAACCGCGACATCATGATCCGCACCTTCGTGCTGATCGGCGCCTTCGCCATCATGACGCGCATCGGCTCCTCGCTCGGCCCGCTGGCGCTGGCGGCCAATGCGGTGCTGATGAACATCTTCCTCGTCGCCGGCTATTATCTCGACGGCCTTGCCAATGCAGCCGAACAGCTCGTCGGCCGGGCCTTCGGCGCGAATTTCCGCCCCGCCTTCGACCGGGCGGTGAAGCTCACCATGCTCTGGTCCTTCGGTCTCGGCCTCGTCACCACGCTGCTCTTCCTCGCCTTCGGCACGGATGTGATCGGCCTTCTGACGACGACCGAAAGCGTCAGGGCGGAAGCGGCGAAATACCTGCCCTGGGCCGCCCTGACGGCGATCACCGGCGCACTCGCCTTCCAGATGGACGGGGTCTATATCGGCGCGACCTGGTCGACGGCCATGCGCAACATGATGCTGCTGGCCTTTGCCGGCTATCTTTCGGCGCTCGCCCTCTTCGTGCCGCTCCTCGGCAATCACGGGCTCTGGCTGTCGCTCAACCTGTTCCTCGCCTTTCGCGGCGTCTTCCTGGCGCTGCGCCTGCCGGGACTGGTCGGCCGGCAGTTTTCCGGACCCGGCCGGGGGTAATCCCCGACCCGAACGCTCGATTCTCAGAAAGGCCGGTCGAGCTGGGTGTCGAGGTCGCGCGCGTCAAGCGGTTTTGCGGGCCGCGCCGGTTTCAGGCGGGCGATGCGGTCGGGATTTTCCGCCGTCGGATTCTCTGGCACGGTGCCGGGCGGAAGCGCATTGCGCGCGATATCGGCCTTGCTGGCCCGTTCCATCTTCTCGCCCGGCTGCATGTCCGGGCGCAGGATGAGCCCGCTCCTTGCGAGGAAGGACACCTCGCCGTCCTCCTCGTGCACATCCGCCCTGGCGCGCAGCCAATGCGAATATTCGCGGCCTTCCGGGCGGCCTTCTTCTTCCCAGATTTCGTGGGCCCTTTGCCGGATACGTTCGTTGTGATCGTCCATGGTATTGTCCCTTCCTGGCCTTTTCGGCCGTTATGGACGGGATCGGTGCAGGCTACCGTCGATGCGAATCAGCTTTTGCCGAACACTCCACCCGCAGAAGCGAAACCCTCGACGACGAGTATGGTTCCCGTGTGGCGCTCAGAGGGCGCGGTCGGCCCAATGAGCGGTGCGGGTGCCGCGAAGCACGGAAATCGAGGCGATCTGCTCGCGATCACAAATGCGCGAGAGGCCGCTCACGATCTCGCCCGGCAGGGTCGGGCCGGCATAGACCATGCAGGAATAGAGCTGCACGAGATGCGCGCCGGCACGGATCTTCTCCGCCGCCGTCTCGGCGGAGGAGACGCCGCCGACGCCGATGATCGGCAGGTTTTCGCCGACGCGCCGGCGCATCTTGGCGAGCACCACGGTCGATTTCTCGAAGAGCGGCTTGCCGGAAAGCCCGCCGGCCTCGCCGGCCTGGCGCGTGTCACTGAGGCCGTCGCGCGACAGCGTCGTGTTGGAGACGATGAGGCCGTCGAGCGGATGGGCGAGCGCCACTTCGGCGATGTCGTCGAGGCCTTCCTCGGTGAGATCGGGCGCGATCTTCAGGAAGACGGGCACCTGGCGGCCGCTTTTCTCCGCCTCCTCGGCGCGTGCGGCGAGCACGGCGGACAGCAGGGCATGCAGGCTTTCCTTGGCCTGCAGGTCGCGCAGGCCCGGCGTGTTGGGCGAGGAGATGTTGGCGGTGAAATAGCGCGCCACGTCGTAGAAGGTGCGGATGCCCGCGACATAGTCCGCGATGCGGTCTGCGCTGTCCTTGTTGGCGCCGATATTGACGCCGATCAGCGCATCGCGCCGGCAGGCCTTCAGGCGGTCGAGCGCAGCCGCATGGCCGGCATTGTTGAAGCCGAGGCGGTTGATGACGGCATCGTCCTGCACAAGGCGGAAGATGCGCGGCTTCGGATTGCCCTCCTGCGGGCGCGGGGTGACGGTGCCGATCTCGGTGAAGCCGAAGCCGAGGCGCAGGAGGGCTTCCGGCACTTCGGCATTCTTGTCATAGCCCGCGGCCATGCCGAGCGGGTTGGGGAAGGCAAGGCCGGCGACGGTCTGCGCAAGGCGCGGATCGGCCTTGGCCGGGCAGGCGGGCACGACCCCGGCCTTCAGCGCGGCGATCGACAGGCCGTGTGCGGTTTCGGGATCGAAGAGGAACAGGCCCTTGCGGCCGAGGGTGGACAGGAACGACATCAGAGCGGCATCTCCGGAAACTGGTGGGCGCCGTCCGGACCGAGCGGCAGGGGTTTTTCCCACAGCACGGCGGACAGCGGAAGGGTGGCATAGAGATGGGGGAAGAGATCGCCGCCGCGCGACGGCTCGTAGACGAGTGTGTCGCCGAGCGCATCGCCATCGACGGCGACGAGGAGGAGATCGGCCTGTCCGGCGAAATGGCGGGCGGCCGTCTCCTTCGCCTGCGCGGCGGTGGAGAAATGGATGAAGCCGTCCGAAAGGTCGATGGCGGCGCCCTCGAAAATCCCCGCCGCCTTTGCCTTCTGCCACAGACTTGCCGGAACGATCTTGTAGATTGTTTTGGCCATCTCGTCCGTTCCTCCACTGGCTGCCGTTTTTCAACGGTAGCGCTTGCCGCAAAGAACGGCGAATGTCCACCGGCGACAGGCCCGCAAAAGGGCTCTTGGAGGATTTTGCATGCGAATTCACGCTCTGCCTTTCATCTTCGTCGCCGCCCTCGTGGCGGGTTCGGCCCAGGCCGAGGGCGAGGGACGCTACCGCATGGAGAAGACGGAGGGCGGTTTCGTCCGCCTCGACACCGCGACGGGCGAGGTTTCGCTGTGCCGCGAGCAGGAGGGCCAGATCGTCTGCCGCATGGCGGCGGACGAGCGCGCGGCCTTCGAAAAGGAGCTCGACGTTCTCACAAAGCGCGTCGAAGCGCTGGAAAAAGGCGGCGTGACGGGCGAGACGGCCGCAAAACCGTCGCTACCCACGGATGAAGAGATTGACCGGACCATGACCATCATGGAAAAGATGATGCAAAGGTTCATGGGTATCGTGAAAAACCTGGAGGAGGGTGAGGAGGAAACCACCCCCGGGAAGGACGCGATCCCGCAGAAGACCTGACGGGCACCTTTTGCCGGCCGAGGCCGTGCTGCGCCCGTCGCAGGGTCCATCTACTCTTGGGAGGGAGCGCATGGCATCGGCACTCACGATCATCATCGCGGACGACCATCCGCTGTTCCGCGGCGCGCTGAAACAGGCGCTGACCGGAATGGCGGGCAATCCTGACATCGTCGAAGCCGGCGATTTCGAGGCGGCGCGCAAGGCGGCCGCCGGCCATCCGAACGCCGACCTCATGCTGCTCGACCTCGCCATGCCCGGCGTCAGCGGCCTTTCCGGCCTGATCTCGCTGAGGGCCGAGTTCCAGAGCCTTCCTGTTGTCATCGTCTCGGCGAGCGACGATCCGGCCACCATCCGCCGGGCGCTCGACCTCGGCGCCTCGGGCTTCATCTCCAAATCCGCCTCCATCGAGGACATCCGCGAGGGGATAGGCTCGGTGCTGGAGGGCAATATCTATACGCCCGGCGGCTATGTGCGCGGGCCCGAGCAGGACAGCGAGGTGGCGGACCTCATCGCGCGGCTGCGCACGCTGACGCCCCAGCAGTCGCGCGTGCTCGCCATGCTCGCCGAAGGCCTGCTCAACAAGCAGATTGCCTATGAGCTCGGCGTCTCCGAGGCGACCATCAAGGCGCATGTCTCGGCCATCCTTCTGAAGCTCAATGTCGACAGCCGCACCCAGGCGGTCATCCAGCTCGGCAAGATCGGCAGCGCCCAGGCCGCCGCCTGACACCTATTCCGCCGCTTCCCGCTGCGTCGTCGAAAGCTGCGTCAGCCAGGCCCGCATGGAGGCGGGGCGGACGGGCTTGTTCTGCACGAGGATATTGTCGCGCTCGGCCTCGGCGCGCACGTCCGGCGTGCGATCGGCGGTGACGAGCAGAGCCGGGACTTGCCGGCCGAGCGCCGCCCGGAGCTTTCCGATCGCGGCGATGCCGGTGCCGTCGTCGAGATGATAGTCGGCGATGACCGCATCGAAGGTGGGGGTGCCGGCCGCGGCCAGCGCCTCGACCGCGGCCACCGATTCGGCGAGCGTCACCGTGCAGCCCCAGCCGGAGAGAAGCAGCCGCATGCCGTCGAGGATCTTCGGCTCGTTGTCGACGCAGAGGACACGCAGGCCCTTGAGCGGCTCCTCGCTTGCCGGCACCGCGGCCGGCTTGTCGGCGACGTGGCGGCTCGCGGCGGCATCGATGGGCACGCGCACCTTGAAGCTGGTGCCGCGCCCCGGCGTCGATTGCAGCTCGACCGGATGGGAGAGCACGCGCGAGATGCGGTCGACGATGGAAAGGCCGAGCCCGAGGCCCGGCGCCGTGCGCGCGCCCTCGTCGAGGCGAGCGAATTCCTTGAACACCGTGCGGAATTTCGAGGCGGGAATGCCGATGCCGGAATCCAGCACCTGTATATAAGCGTGCCCGCCCTTGCGCCGGACGCCGACGAGGACCTTTCCCGAATTGGTGTATTTGATGGCGTTCGAGACGAGGTTCTGCACGACGCGGCGCAGGAGGTTCGGGTCGGTGCGGATGGCGAGCGAGGAGGGGAGCACGGTGAACTTCAGGTTCTTCGCCCGCGCCATGGGCGCAAAATCGGTCTCGATGCGTTTCAGGAGGTCCTTCAGCGGCACCGTCTGCACGCGCGGCTTCATCGCGCCGGTGTCGAGGCGGGAAATGTCGAGCACGGCGCCGAGAATGGCCTCCACCGATTCCAGCGAGGAATCGATGTTGTGGATCATCTGGCGGTTCTCCGTCTCGCCGAGCCGTTCGACGAGGGAGGAGGAATAGAGGCGGGCGGCGTTCAGCGGCTGGAGGATGTCGTGGCCGGCGGCCGCGAAGAAGCGCGTCTTGCTGATATTCGCCTCCTCGGCGGCCGCGCGCGCTTCGGCCAGCTCCGTGTTGACGCGGGTGAGCTCGGCGGTGCGCTGGGCGACGCGCTGTTCCAGCGTCTCGTTGACCTGTTTCAGCGCCCGGTCGGCCGCCACGCGGTCGGTGATGTCGGTATAGGTGGAGACGAAGCCCTTTTCCGGCATGGCGTTGGTGCGCACCTCGATGATGCGCTCGCCGCCGGAAAGCACCAGCGCGAAGGGCTCGTCGTAGGTCATGGTGCGCGTCACCGCGGCCTCGCGGTCTTCTTCCGCGATGTCGCCGCGCTCGATGAGGATTTCCACGATGTCGGCAAGCGGGAAGCCGACCTGGCCGACATATTCCGGCAGGTCGAGCAACTGGCGGAAGCGGCGGTTCCAGACGGTGAGGTTGCCGGCGCTGTCGAAGACGGCGATGCCCTGGTCCATCTGGCCGAGCGCGGTCTGCAGCATGTCCTGGTTGTATTGCAGGGCCTCGCTGGCCTGGTCGAGCAGCCAGTCCGTATCCGTCGGCGTGTCGTCGATGCGCTGGAGCACGAGCGACAGGACGAGGCGGGCCGAGGAGGAGCCGATGGCGCTGCCGAGCAGCTGTTCGGAAAAGTGCACGATGGCGGCATCGGCCGGCGAATTGTCCTCCAGCCAGCGGCCGACCTGCCGCTCATAGGTATGGAAGGAGCGCTGCATGCGCTCTTCGCCGAGATATTTGGCGATGGTGGTCTTCAGATCCTTGACCGTCACCTTGGTGCGTCGGCCGCGGAAGGCTCGTTCGAGACGCGGCTTGGAGCGGATGAAGGTGCCGGCCTGGAGCCGTTCCAGCGAGGTCGGGTTGCGGGTGAGCGAGCCGATGACATAGGCGCCGATATTCACCATCATGGCGAGCAGCGTGGCGTTGACCAGTGGGTCAGCGTTCTCGCCGGTGAAGATGGTCGCGCCGGGAAACAGGAAGCCGAGCACCGTTTCGGCGATATAGGCATTGTCGGCGACGCCGATACTCGGCAGGAAGAGCAGGTAGGCCCACACGACGAGGCCGGAGATCATGCCGGCCATGGCGCCGCGGGCATTGGCATTGCGCCAGAAGAGGCCGCCGAGCAGCGTCGGAGCGACCTGCGCCGCCGCGGCGAAGGCGAGCAGGCCCATCGAGGCGAGGCCGGCATTGGCGGTCGCGGCGCGATAATAGGCATAGCCCAGCAGCAGTACGAAGAAGATCGCGAGCCGCCGGATGCGCAGCAGCATGCGCGACAGGTCGTCCTGCTGCTCGACGCCGCCGATGAGGTTGCGCCGCAGCACGACCGGGATGACGATGTCGTTCGACACCATGATGGAGAGCGCCACCGAGGCGACGATGACCATGGCGGTGGCGGCGGAGAACCCGCCGATGAAGGCGATGAGCGTCAGGACGGGCTGGTCGAGCGCGAAGGGCAGCGTCAGCACGTAGAGATCGGCATCGCCCTGGCCGTTGAAGGTGAGCACGCCGCCGATGGCGACGGGCAGCACGAAGAGGTTGATGGCGACGAGGTAGAGCGGGAAGAGGACGCCCGCCATGCGCAGCTCGCCCGCCGTGCGGTTCTCCACCACCGTGACGTGGAACTGGCGCGGCAGCATGACGATGGCGAAGGCGGACAGCACGATGAGCAGGATCCAGCGCGCGACCGGCGTTTCATAGGTCAGCGCCTGCATGACGCGCTCGTTCTCCGCCGCGCGCTGCCAGAGGTCGCCGAGCCCGTCGAACATGAAGAAGATGACGTAGATGCCGACGGAGGCGATGGCGACGAGCTTGACCAGCGATTCCATCGAGATGGCGAGGATGAGGCCGTCCTGGTGCTCGGTGGCGTCCGTGTGGCGCGTGCCGAAGACGATGGCAAAGCAGGCGAGGAACAGCGTGACGACCAGCGGCAGGTCGATGAGGCCGCCGGACGCGGCGATGCCGAAGCCGGTCGTATCGACCATGGCCGAGACGGAGCTCGAGACGGCCTTAAGCTGCAGCGCGATATAGGGAATGTAGCCGATGAGCGAGATGAGGGCGACGACGGCGGCAACGCCGGGATTCTTGCCGTAGCGCGCGGCGACGAAGTCGGCGATCGAGGTGAGGCGCTCGGATTTGGCCAGCGTCACGATGCGGCGCAGGAGCGGCATGCCGAGCGTGAACATCAGGATCGGGCCGATATAGATGCCGGCAAATTCGAGGCCATTGGTCGTGGCGAGGCCCACGCCGCCGAAATAGGTCCAGGAGGTGCAGTAGATCGCAAGGCTCAGCGCATAGACCAGCGGCCGGCCCTTCGATGTGCGGCCGGTGCGTTTTGCCTTCCGGTCGCCGTAACTTGCAACCGCGAAGAGCAGGAGCAGATAGGCGAGCGCCAAGGCGAATATCAGCGAGCCCGGCATGCTTCCTCCCGCAGTCCTTCGGCCTTTCGGTCGAGAATAGGCCAAAGCGGACGGGAAGGAAATTGCGTCGAAGGTCGAGGATGAAAAGGACCGGTGCGTAAACTCCCGGATATTGACGGACCGCAGTTCCATCCTGGGAAAAACTACACTAGGTTGCTCAGGCTTTGCAGCAACAGGAGACCCTCATGCTCAATGAGTTCAAGGCGTTTATCGCCCGCGGCAATGTCATGGACCTCGCCGTGGGTGTCATCATCGGTGCAGCCTTCAACAAGATCGTCGAATCCGTCGTCAATGACCTCGTCATGCCGATCGTCGGTGCCTTGACCGGGGGCGGTTTCGACTTTTCCAACTACTTCCTGCCACTGTCGAGCAACGTGACGGCCTCGTCGCTTGCCGCCGCCCGCGAGCAGGGCGCCGTGTTCGCCTATGGCAGCTTCATCACCGTGTTCATCAATTTCCTCATCCTCGCCTGGATCATCTTCCTGATGATCAAGGGCGTGAACCGCATGCGCGCGTCGCTGGAGAAGGAAAAGGCCGCCGGTGCCGCCGAGCCCGCACCGCCGCCGGAAGACGTGCTGCTGCTCACCGAGATCCGCGACCTCCTGAAGAGCCGCCCGGTCGCCTGAAGCATCCGGAGCTGATTTTATACGAAAGGCCCGGTTCGCCGGGCCTTTTAGGGTGCGGGCCAGCCCGTCGTGCGGGCCTCTTCGAGCGTGGCGAGAAGGGCAGCGGCCGGCGAAAGCCCGAGCCGTTCGGCCTGGCGCGAAAGCCAGCCGGCGTGCACCAGGCGGATTTCGACGGGAATGCGCTCGATGCCGAGCGCGACGGCTGCCGCCGTGCGGTGCTTGCCGTTGGTGTGGCGGACGAGACGGCCCTCGGCGTCGATCGCCACGCCGATATCGCGCTCGGCAAGATCCTGCCAGAGCGTGCGCGTCCAGCGGTGGCGCCGGCCGGTCTGGCCGCGCAGGCCGAGATCGGAATGCGGCACGATGCCGTTCTTCTCGATATCGGCGATCAGCGCCAGGTAATATTCGAAGAAATTGTCGAGCTTTTCGATGGTGTCGATGGCGATGCGGTTGCGCTTGACCGTCGCGCCGTCCTTGATGCGCCTGGCATAGGCCTGGTAGCGCGAGCCTGCGCGAAAATCCTGCCGCGTCTCGATGAGTTCGACGATCTCCGTATGGGAGGAGGACTTTTCGAGCGGCTCGACGATACGGCTCCAGTCGCTGCCGTCGAGGAAATGCGTGCCGATCCAGCGAAGCTGCCCGCGATCGGAAATATTGTCGCGCAGCCGCGTGGTCAGGTGCCCGGTCGCGATGGGGATGACCAGTTGTTCGCCGAAATGGAAATGGGCCTGGGCGGCGAGGATGGCCGGGCCGCCCTCGCGATCGAGCCGACGGACCGCGCGGTTGAATCGCCCGGTGAAACCGATATGCGCCGCCGCGAAGTCGCGCATCGGCACCAGGTCGAGCGCCCTCTGGAGGAGCGAGGGTGCAGGCGGCCGCGCGCGGGGCGGGCTCCGTTCATAGACCGGTCGTGGAAATGTCTGCTGGTCCGCCAACCTGAACTCGAGTCCGTTCCCGATAGCCGTCGGCGCAAGAGGTGGCCGGCGGCGGCGTCATCCATGGCAAATAAACGAGGGTTTGCAAAGTCGCGAGGATCGGGGGCGCCGTCGCCGGCGGGAAAACCCGGATATTTCCGAGTTTTCGCGCTGTCGAGCCGCCGAGGGCGGCGCGCGGCGACGGCACCGATCCCATGCCGGCCGCGAATCAGGCCGTCGCGCCGGCCGTCTTCGTCTGGTGGATCTCGATGAGGCTCGGGCCTTTGCGGTCACCTGCCTTCTCCAGCGCGGCCGGCAGGTCGCGCACGTCGGCGAGGCGTTCGGAGGGCACGCCATAGGCGGTGCCGATGGCGATGAAGTCGGGCGCGGAAGGTTTGACGCCTTCCGGCGTGATGCCGGCCTCGACCATGTAGTTCTCGATCTCCTGGTAGCCGTCATTGTTCCAGACGAGGAAGACGACGCGGGCGCCGGCATCCGCCGCCGAGCCGATCTCCGACAGCGAGAACTGCAGGCCGCCGTCGCCGACGAGGCAGACGATCGGCGCATCGGGCTCGGCAAGGGCCGCACCGACGGCGGCGGGCGGGGCGAAGCCGAGCGCGCCGTAGCCGGTGGCGGCATTGAACCAGCTACGCGGGCGCGGCGCGTCGCAATAGTAGTTGCCGGCATAGACGGCCTGGGTGGAATCCCCGACGATGATCGCCTTCGGCAGCGTGCGCCAGATGGCATCGATGACACCGATTTCCGCCTGCATCTTCGCCGTCAGCTCGTTCCAGGCGCCCTTGCGGGCCGTTTCGGCGCGCGCCGCCCCGTTGCTTGTCGCCTTGTGGCCTTCGAGGAAGCCGAGCATGCCGGCCGCCGCCGTCTTGGCGCTGGAGAAGATCGAAAGGCCCGATTGCGGCGTGCGGGCGAGCTGGGCGGCGTCGATATCGATGCGGATCAGCGATTTCAGCCGCGGGAAGCCGTTGTCGACATTGATGTCGTAGTCCGTCGGGCCGAATTCCGTGCCGAAGGCGACGACGAGGTCGGCATCGGCAAGCAGCCGGCGCACCGCCTTGAGGCTGGGGCTGGCCGGCACGCGCAGCGGATGGCCGGCGAGCATGCCGCGGGCGTTGACCGTGGTGACGACCGGTGCGCCGATCCACTCGGCAAGCGCGCGGATCTCGTCTTCCGCCGTCACCGCGCCGCCGCCGGCGAGGATGACGGGGCGCGAGGCATTGGTGCACAGGATGGCGGCGTGCTGCAGGGTTTCCGCATCGGCGCGCGGGCGCGTGGCGACCGCGGCGGGGAAGTTTCCGGTTTCGATGGGCTTCGCCATCACGTCGGTCGGGATTTCGATATGCACCGGACCCGGGCGGCCGGAAAGCAGCACGGCGAAGGCGCGTTCCACGACGAGCGGCAGGTCGGCGGGATTGAGCAGCGTGTGCGAGTAGAGGGCAAGCGTCTTCATCATGCCCTGCTGGTCGGGCAGCTCGTGCAGCAGGCCACGGCCGTGGCCGAGCGAATCGCGCCGGTTGACGCCGGATATGACCAGCATGGGCACGGAATCCTGCCGCGCCTGCGCCATCGCCGTGATGGTGTTCGTAAGGCCCGGGCCGGTGATGACCAGCGCGACGCCCGGCTTGCCGGAAACGCGTGCATACCCGTCCGCCATGAAGCCGGCGCCCTGTTCGTGGCGCGGCGTGATATGGCGGATCTTCGAGGCGGCAAGGCCCCGATAGAGCTCGACCGTGTGCACGCCCGGAATGCCGAACACCACCTCGACGCCGTTCGCCTCCAGGAGGTCGACCAGGACTTCCCCGACGGTTTTCGTACTCATGCGCGGCGCTCCTTCGGCATGGTGGAACGGGTGGCGAGCGCGATGATGCGCCGGCAGGCCTCGTCGATATGGGCATCGGGCACGGTGAGGCTGAGGCGGATGAAGCCTTCCGCCTCCTCGCCGAAGGAGGAACCCGGCATGACCGCGACACGTTCCTCGCGCAGGAGCGCCCAGGCGAAATCCTCGCCGCTCATGCCCGTTTCGGAAACGTCGACGACGATGAACATGCCGGCCTCCGGCGGCAGCGGCACGAGGCCGGGCGCCCGCGACAGGGCGTCGGCGAAGCGGGCGGCGCGCGCCTTGTAGCTCTGGCGCATCGTCGCGGCGGTCGAGATCGGGTTGTCGAGCGCATAGGCCGTCATGTCGGCGATGAAGGGCTGGCCGCCGAACAGCATCGTCTCGGAAACCGAGAGCAGCCGCGTGCAGAATTCCGCCGGGCCGATCGCCCAGCCGCTGCGGAAACCCGGCGCGGCATGCGATTTCGAGATGGAGGAGACGACGATGGTGCGCTCGGCAAGGTCGGGATTGTCGAAGGGCGAGGCGAAGGTCGCGCCGAAGACGAGCTCTTCATAGACCTCGTCGCAGACGATCCACAGGTCGTGCCTGCGGCAGACGGCGCCGATCTCGGCAACCTCCGCGGCGCTCAGCACCGCGCCGGTCGGGTTGTGCGGCGTGTTGAGCAACAGCACCCGGCAGGCCGGCGTGATGGCGGCTTCGAGGTCGGCCGCCTTCATGTGGAAGCCGTTTTCCGGGCGCAGCGGCACGGCGATGCGCTCGGCGCCGGTCGCGCGGATGACGCCCTCGTAGGTCGCATAGAGCGGGTCGCCGACGAGCACCGCATCGCCCGCCTCCACGAGGCCGAGCATGACGGCGAAGAGGGCGGTCTGGGTGCCGGGGAAACAGAGCACGTTGGCGACGGTGACGTCGCTGCGGCGCTTCCGGTACTTGCGCACCAGCGCGTCGACCACGGAAGGTTCGCCGCGGCCGTTGGAATAGCGGTAGCGGCCGGCATGCATGCTGCGCACGGCCTCCGCCAGCAGCGCCGGGTCCGGCGGCACGTCCGGCTCGCCGATGGTCAGCTCGATGACGTCCTCGCCTTCGGCCTTCATGCGCCGCGCTTCGGCATGGATGGCCCATTTTTCAGAGCCGAGATTGGCAAGCCGATCTGTGATGGATGCATAGCGCATGGCCGTCCTCCGCATTATAGGATGTCGTTTAGTGATCAGCGCCCGTGGCGTCGACTGGTCTCAGGCGCAGCCCGAGCAGGGTTTCGATCGAGGTCAGCGCGATCTCGACGAGCTCGCTTTCCCCGAAAAGCTCGCCGGCCAGGCAGCCTTCCAGCCAGAGGCCGTCGAGCAGGCCGTTGATCGCGATGGCGAGCCTGCGGCAGCGTTCCGGCGAGGCATCCTCGCCGCGCGCGGCAAGGAAGTCGCCGAGCAGGCCCTCCAGCGCGTTGCGGAAGCTCAGATAGCCCTCGCGGTGGATGGCGGCGAGTTCCGGATCGACGCTGACGCGGCTGATGAAGGAGGCCCAGAGCGAGAGGCTGCGGCTGTTGGCGACGGGTTCCGTCAGGTTGATGACGATGAAGTCGCGCAGCCGCGTTTCCGGATCGCCCGTCACCCGCTCGGCCTTTTCGGTGAGCCGGACGATGACGATCCGGTAGGCCTCCTGCAGGATGTGCTCCTTGGACTGGAAGTAATGCCGGATGAGGCCGGCCGTCACGCCCGCCTTGATGGCGATCTGCCGGACCGTCGCGCCCTGCAGGCCGTATTCCGCGATGCAGTCGAGCGTCGCCTCGATCAGGTCGTGGCGGCGTTCGGCCTCGGGAGCGCGATGGAAGGTTCGGCGGGCCATGGTTCCCTCGTTATGCGGCGCGGCGCAGCACCGGCCGCGTCAGGCAGGTCGGCCCGCCCTCGCAGGCGATGCACAGCGCGTCGGCCTCGAAGGTCTCCACCGTGCAGCCGGCCGCTTCCATCGCCGCCCTGGTGGCCGGGAAGCCTTCGACCATGATGACCTCGTAGGGCCGGGTCGGCAGCACGTTGAGCGAAAGGCCGTTGCTGGCATGGAATTCGTCGGCCGGCGCCTCGATCAGGCGGATGCCTCGCTTCTTGAGCAACTGGTAGAAGGCGGCCGGCAGCAGGGGGGCGAAGACGAGGGCGAGGTCGTCCGCCAGCGGGCTCATCACGCTCATCAGGTGGAGGCAGGCTTCCTCGCCCTGCCAGAGCGGCAGGTCATAGGCGAGAACCGTGGCGCCGTAGGGGGAAAGGATCTTCGTGATCTGGTCGATGCCGTCCTGGTTGGTGCGCACGCCCCGGCCGATGACGAGCGTCTTCGCATCGAGCCAGATGCAGTCGCCGCCCTCCACGGTGCCCTCGCCCTCGATGCGGCCGAGGATCGGGATCTGGCGCTCGGCATAGGCCTTTTCGTGCAGCGCGGTTTCGGCAACGCGCAGCGGCTTGCCCATGCGCAGGAGGATCGCGCCGTGATCGGACATCAGCGAGGGATCGTGGGTGAACATGGCGTCGGCAAGCCCGTCGCCCTCGTCCTCCAGCCAGATGATCTCGGTGCCGGATTTTTCCACGAGTTCGGCGAAGGCCTTGTACTGGTGGACCGCGCGGGCGCCGTCGAAGGTCGGGCCATAGTGCCACTTGGCGGCATCGGCGTCCTTCAGGCTGGCGCCGGGGCGGCGCATCAGAACACGCATCAGGGGGGCCGACATTTCCTGCGAACCGTAGGCGGACATTCAATACTCCCGGGAAAAATCATCTTGGACGGGCGCTGCCAGAAAAGTCAGCGATGAGCCTATTATACGCTTGAATAATTTCTTAACAAGTGCCACGATGCTTTTCACAAGACGGAACGACGGGCCGAAGATGCCCGCGGGAACGCTGAAAAACAGGGGAATTTGGCATGGGTCATGCATCGATTTTCCGTGCGCCGGAGACTGCTCCGCGATGACGGAACGCGCCGAGGCAATCGCGGTCAGGGACCTGCACAAGCGCTTCGGGCCGCTTGACGTTCTCAAGGGTGTTTCACTGACCGCGCATGAGGGCGACGTCATCGCCATCATCGGCGGCTCGGGATCGGGCAAGTCCACCTTCCTGCGCTGCATCAACATGCTGGAATTGCCGACCGCCGGTTCGGTGACCATCCACGGCGAGACGATCGCCATGAAGAAGGACGGCCATGGCGGCATGATGCCGGCCGATCGCAGGCAGGTGCAGCGCCTGCGCTCGCGCCTCGGCATGGTGTTCCAGAGCTTCAATCTCTGGCAGCACATGACCATCCTGGAAAACGTCATCGAGGCGCCCGTCCATGTGCTCGGTGTCAAGAAGGACGAGGCGATCGACCGCGCCGAGACGCTGCTGCGCCGCGTCGGGCTCTACGAGAAGCGCGACGCCTATCCCGCCTTCCTCTCCGGCGGCCAGCAGCAGCGCGCGGCCATCGCCCGCGCGCTCGCCATCCAGCCCCATGTCATGCTCTTCGACGAGCCCACCTCCGCGCTCGATCCGGAACTGGTCGGCGAGGTGCTGTCCGTCATCGGCGATCTCGCCAAGGAAAAGCGCACGATGATCCTCGTCACGCACGAGATGAAGTTCGCGCGCAATGTCGCAAGCCACGTCGTCTTCCTGGCGAACGGGCTCATCGAGGAACAGGGCCCGCCGGACGAACTGTTCGGATCGCCGAAATCGGAGCGGCTGAAGAAATTCATCAGCTCCATCCACTGAGAAGCAAAAAACCAACAGAGGGAAGATCATGAAGAGTGCCGTAAAGACAATCGCCCTTGCCGCCGCGATCGGCCTTGCCGCCATCTCGGGCGCCGCGGCCCAGCAGGTCCGTGTCGGTTTTGCCGCCGAGCCCTATCCGCCCTTCACCTCGCCGGATGCCTCGGGCAACTGGGAAGGCTGGGAAGTGGAGTTCATGAAGGCGATCTGCGCCGAGGCCAAGCTTGACTGCGTCGTCACGCCGGTCGCCTGGGACGGCATCATCCCGGCGCTGACCTCCAACAAGATCGACATGATCATCGGCTCCATGTCGATCACCGCGGAGCGCCAGCAGACGATCGACTTCTCCGACAAGTACTACAACTCGCTTCCGGGCGTGATCGGTCCGAAGGACGTCACCTTCGACCCGACGCCGGAAGGGCTGGCCGGCAAGACGCTCGGCGTGCAGGTGGCCACCATCCACCAGGTCTACGCCAACAAGTATTTCGCGCCTGCCGGCACGACGGTGAAGGAGTATCAGACGCAGGACGAGGCCAACAACGACCTCGCCGCCGGCCGCATCGATGCGGTGCAGGCCGACTCCGTCGCAATGCTGGAATTCCTCAAGTCCGAGCAGGGCGCTGCCTGCTGCGACATGAAGGGCATGGTGAAGGATGATCCCGAGGTCCTCGGCCTCGGCGTCGGCGTCGGGCTGCGCAAGGGCGAGACGGAGCTGAAGGACAAGATCAACGCGGCCATCAAGGCGATCCGCGAGAACGGCACCTACGAGACCTTCTCGAAGCAGTATTTCGATTTCGACATCTACGGCGGTTGAGTCTCCTACCGTGCCCCTCCTCACGAAGGGGAAGGGCGTAACGCGCTGCACCCTCGGCCGGAAAGGCCGGGGGAGGAGCAGGCAACCGGCTTTCTCCCCTTGTGGGGAGGGACCGGCAGGCAGAAGGGGTTTTCATCTGCGATTGCCCCGAAGGACTGAAGGAACCCCATGGCCGACGCCGGATCGCTGATCAACTGGAGCCTGCTTGCCCTCGAACCGCCCGGCTGGGGCGGGGTGATGCTGGCGGGGCTCTGGCAATCCCTGCAGATTGCCGTCGGCGGCTACGGGCTCGGCCTCATCCTCGGCACCGGCGGCGCCATGGGCAAGCTCTATGGCGGCCCGGTCGCAAAGGACCTGCTCGAGGTCTATACGACGCTCGTGCGTGCCGTGCCGGAACTCGTTCTGATCCTCATCCTCTATTATGCCGGCACGGACGTTTTGAACCAGCTTTCGGCGCTGGTCGGCTTCGGCCCGGTCGATATCAGCGGCCTTGCGGCCGGCATTTTCGTCATCGGCGTGGTGCAGGGCGCCTATTCCACCGAGGTGTTGCGCGGTGCCATCAAGGCGGTGCCGGCGGGGCAGATCGAGGCGGCGCGGGCCTACGGCATGTCGCCGGTGCAGATCATGCGGCGCATCACGCTGCCGGCCATGCTGCCGCACGCCATTCCCGGTCTTTCCAATCTCTGGCTGATCGCCACCAAGGACACCGCGCTGCTCGCCGTCGTCGGCTTCAGCGAGCTGACGCTGGTGACGCGCCAGGCGGCGGGCAGCACCAAGGCCTATCTCTTGTTCTTCTGCGCGGCCGGCGTGCTCTACCTCATGATCACGCTGGTCTCGAACGTGCTGATCGGCTTCATCGAGCGCCACTATCGGCGCGGCATGGTGGAGCCGGTGCGATGAGCGATGAGACCGTCGCCGCCATGGCGCTCACCGAACTGCCGACGAGAAAGAGCTTCTTCAAGCCGCACCGCATCGTGCTGATGGCCATCGCCGCCATCCTGGTCTTCTGCATCATCTGGTTCATGCGCTGGGATTGGGTACCGAAATATTCCGGCCGCCTTGCCTATGGCGTCGGCGTCACGCTGCTCATGCTGTTCGTCACCTCGGTCCTCGGCTTCCTGCTGGCCGTCCCGATCGGCCTCGTGCAGGTGACCGGGCCGTGGCCGCTGAAACTCCTGGCGCGCAGCTTCTGCACCGTCATCCGCGGCACGCCGCTGCTGCTCCAGTTGTGGCTGCTCTATTACGGGCTGGGCTCGCTCTTCCCGCAGTTCCCGGAAATCCGCAATTCCTTCCTCTGGCCCTATCTGCGCGAGGCCTGGCCTTATGGGGTGGCGGCGCTGACCCTATCCTTTGCGGCCTATGAGGGCGAGGTGATGCGCGGCGCCTTTGCCGGCGTGCCGGCGGGGGAACTGGAAGCGGCGCGCGCCTATGGCATGAGCCATTTCACGGCGTTCCGCCGCATCTGGCTGCCGCGCGCCGTGCACCGGGCGCTGCCGACGCTGAATGGCGAGACCGTGCTGCAACTGAAGGCGACGCCGCTCGTCGCCACGATCACCGTGATCGACGTCTATGCGGTCATCTCCAAGGTGCGGCAGGAAACCTACATCACCTATGAGCCGCTGCTGCTGCTCGCCCTCATCTATCTCTGCCTGACCGCCATCCTGGTGGTCGCGTTCCGCTATTTCGAACGCAGGATCCCGACGCGTGGTGCCTGAAAAGGACGATGACATGACGATCCATACGACCCTCCAGAATTCCATGCCGGAAATGGTGGCGATCCGCCGCGACCTGCACGAGCATCCGGAACTGGGCCTCGAAGAGGTGCGCACATCCGATGTCATCGCGCGCCATCTCGAAAACTACGGCTACAAGGTCACGCGCGGCCTTGCGAAAACCGGCCTCGTCGCGACGCTCGTGAACGGCACCGGCCGCAAGTCGATCGGCATCCGTGCCGATATCGATGCACTGCCGATCCACGAGGAGACCGGCCTTGCCTATGCCAGCAAGACGCCCGGCAAGATGCATGCCTGCGGCCATGACGGGCACACGGCCATGCTGCTCGGCGCGGCGAAGGCGATTGCCGAGCGGCGCAATTTCGACGGCACCGTGCACCTGATCTTCCAGCCGGCAGAGGAGAATTTCGGCGGTGCGAAGATCATGGTGGAGGAGGGGTTGTTCGACAAGTTCCCCTGCGATGCCGTCTTTGCCCTGCACAACGAGCCGGGCCTGCCCTTCGGCCAGTTCGCGTTGCGCGACGGCCCGATCATGGCCGCGGTCGACGAGGCGCGCATCACGGTGAACGGCGTCGGCGGCCATGGCGCGGAGCCGCAGGAGACGCTGGACCCGATCGTCTGCGGCGCCTCGATCGTCATGGCGCTGCAGACCATCGTCTCGCGCAACATCCACCCGCTCGATCCGACGGTGGTGACGGTCGGCTCGTTCCATGCGGGTTCGGCAAGCAACATCATCCCGAGCCGGGCGGAGATCGTCGTCGGCATCCGCTCCTTCGATCCCGCCGTGCGTGACGAGCTGGAGCGCCGCATCCGTCTCATCGCCGAGCGCCAGGCCGAAAGCTACGGCATGAACGCCACGGTGGATTACCAGCGCTTCTACGATGCGACGGTCAACCATAAGGCCGAGACAGACCTCGTGCGGGACCTCGCCATCCGCTTCGCCGGCGCCGACAAGGTGGTCGATCTTGCCAGGCCCTTCATGGGCAGCGAGGACTTCGCCTATATGCTGAAGGCGCGGCCGGGCACCTATTTCTTCCTCGGCGGCAAGGGCGGCGAAAACGACAAGTCGCTCCACCATCCCGGCTACAATTTCAACGACGACCTCCTGCCTGTCGGCGCCGCCTTCTGGACGGAGCTGGTCGAACACTACCTGCGCGCCGGCTAGGGCGGAGCGACGGCCTTCGACGCAATCCGGACACAATTCAAGCCGCGCCGAAAGCGATTTCGGCGCGTTTTTTTGCTCCTCACACATTCGTGAAACTCTTGAAATCGGCGGCGCGGCTTTCCACGCCACAATTGTGAATGCCGCCGGCTCGCACTGCATCCTTCGCGTGCGCCTTCAGCCTTCCGCGGCGGGAGGGACAATTATTGCCAATATGAATCAGTTGGTTGGCCCGTAGAGCTTTTTCTGAGAAAAACCGTCCAGATGGATGGTTTTGTCGATTTTTGCCTGTCCGGTTGTGTATCGAAAGAGCCGTTTTCATCGTTCAAAAAACGTTGACGGTTGTTTCCAATTCGAGACCCTTCCATCCCGCAAATTGAGGGACCATCTTTGTTTCAGGGAAGCGGCGAACCCGCTCCCGGAAGACGGAAGGGAATGACGATGCCGGACCATGTTGAAGGAAAGAGACCTGCGGGCGCCGCCCTGTGGCGCCTCCCGGCAAGCCGCCGGATCGTCCCCGTCGCCACCGATGGCAGGGGATGCCCGCAGCCACGGTGAACCCGATCCGCCAGTTTCACGATGCATATATGGAAAGGAACAAGACGATGACCAAGACCTTGAGCACGACCTTTGTGACCGCCCTCCTCGCCGCCTCCGTTTACGGCAGCACCGCGGCCCTTGCCGGTGGTGATGGCGACTACTATCGCGGCATTGACCGCGATCAGGCCCAGAGCGAGACCGTCGATCGCATCACCACGCAGAGCATCGGCAGCGACGATAAAGCGTCCACCTCGGTCGTGGTGGCCGTCGGCCCTGCCAGGGGCGACTACTACAGCGGCCTCGACAGGGACAACCGCTGACTGCCAGCGGCAACAAGACCGACTCCCAAGACTGACCACAGGAACGAAACGATGAGCAAGTCTCTCAACACGACCTTCACCGCCACATTGCTCGTGGCCTCGCTGTTCGGCGCTTCGGCCGCCCTTGCCGCCGGCAGCTACTATGAAGGCACCTGGCCCAGCGCGAAGCAGGACCGGATGATCGAAAGCAAGCGCCAGGCGCGCATTGCAAACGGCTACGTCCATCCCCGGACGGAAACCACGACCCGCCGGGTCGGTCCGGCCAATGGCGACTACTATCCGGGTCTCGATCGCTCGGCGATCGCCGACTGACGGGTAGGCCATCTCTATTCCGCCGTCAAAGCTCCCGGTTTTCCGCCGGGAGCTTTATGCGTCCAGGAGAGCGGCGGCCGAAATGCCGCACGCGGGCGATTGTCGCGGTGCGGCAACGTGGGCGGGCCGGCAGAATTGACCTTTGCCTGTTCCGGACCACATTCTTTCGTGCGACCGCGGCCTGCTGAGGCCCGCGCCAGCCTTACGAAAGGACGTGGCCAATGTTCGAATCGTTGGACGCAACGCTGCTCGCCCGATTCCAGTTCGCCTTCACGGTCTCGTTCCACATCGTCTTCCCCGCCTTCTCGATCGGCCTTGCGAGCTATCTCGCCGTGCTGGAAGGGCTGTGGCTCTGGACGAAGGACGAGGTCTATTTTTCGCTGTTCAACTTCTGGAAGACGATCTTCGCGCTCGCCTTCGGCATGGGCGTCGTCTCCGGCATCGTCATGTCCTACCAGTTCGGCACGAACTGGAGCGTCTTCTCCGACAAGGCGGGGCCGGTCATCGGCCCGCTGATGGGCTACGAGGTGCTGACGGCCTTCTTCCTGGAGGCCGGCTTCCTCGGCGTCATGCTGTTCGGCCTCAACCGTGTCGGCCCGAAACTGCATTTCTTCGCCACGCTCATGGTCGCCGTCGGCACGCTGATCTCGGCCACCTGGATCCTTGCCGCCAATTCCTGGATGCAGACGCCGGCCGGCTTTACCGTCAACGATGTCGGCCAGTTCGTGCCGGTCGACTGGTGGGCGGTGATCTTCAACCCGTCCTTCCCCTACCGCCTCGTGCACATGGTGCTGGCCGCCTACCTGACGACCGCCTTCGTCGTCGGCGCCGTCGGCGCCTATCATCTCCTGCGCGGCGATGCGCCCAAGCGCGCGAAGACGATGTTCTCCATGGCCATGTGGATGGCGGCCGTCGTCGCGCCGATCCAGATTCTTGCCGGCGACATGCACGGCCTCAACACGCTGGAGCACCAGCCGGCCAAGGTCATGGCGATGGAGGGGCACTACCAGAGCCATCCCGACGGCGCGCCGCTCATCCTCTTCGGCATTCCGAATTCGTCCGAACAGCGCGTCGACTACGCCATCGAGATCCCGAAACTGTCGAGCCTCATCCTCAAGCATGACCTCGATGCCCCGCTCGCCGGGCTCGATACGGTGCCGAAGGAACTGCATCCGCCGGTCGGCATCGTCTTCTGGTCCTTCCGCATCATGGTCGCCATCGGCTTTGCCATGCTGGGCATCGGGCTCTGGTCGCTGTGGTGTCGGTGGCGCGGGACGCTCGGCGAGAACCGCTGGCTGCACCGTGCCGCCGTGCTGATGGGGCCTGCCGGCTTCCTCGCCGTTCTGGCCGGCTGGGTGACGACGGAGGTCGGCCGCCAGCCCTATACGGTCTACGGCCATCTGCTCACCGCCAATTCCGTGGCGCCCATCGATGCGCCCGCCGTCGCCACCTCGCTGATCGCCTTCATCGTGGTCTATTTCCTCGTCTTCGGCGCCGGCACCTTCTACATCCTGCGCCTGATGGGCCGCCTGCCGCGCGATCCCATGCCGGATCTGGCGGAAGGTCCCCTCCGTTCGGCCGGCATCACGCCTGCCGCCGCCATCGCCACCACGCCCGGGAGCCACCACCATGGCCATTGATCTTCCCTTCATCTGGGCAGCCATCATCGCCTTCGCGGTGCTTGCCTATGTCATCCTCGACGGCTTCGACCTCGGCGTCGGCATCCTCTTCCCCTTCTTCAAGGAGAAACACGATCGCGACGTGATGATGAATTCCGTCGCGCCCGTCTGGGACGGCAACGAGACCTGGCTGGTGCTGGGCGGCGGCGGGCTGATGGCCGTCTTCCCGCTCGCCTATGCCACCATCCTGCCGGCACTCTACATGCCACTGCTCCTCATGGTGCTCGGCCTCATCTTCCGCGGCGTCGCCTTCGAATATCGCTGGCGCACCCGGCGCGGCGAGTTCCTCTGGGACATCGCCTTTTCCGGCGGCTCCATGGTCGCGGCCTTCACGCAAGGGGTGGCGCTCGGTGCCCTGGTGCAGGGCATTCCGGTGGAAGAGCGCGCCTATGCCGGCGGCTGGTGGGACTGGCTGACGCCCTTCTCCATTGCCACGGGGTTTGCGCTCCTCATCGGCTATGCCCTGCTCGGGGCCACCTGGCTGGTGATGAAGACGAGCGGCGATCTTGCCGAACGCGCCCGCGGCCATGCACTGAAGGCCGGCATCGGCACGCTGGTCGCCATGGGCGTCTTCAGCCTGTGGACGCCCTTCCTGGAGCCGCTCTATTTCGACCGCTGGTTCGGCTGGCCGACGCTGCTCTTCAGCCTGCTCGTGCCGCTGCTGGTGCTCGGCTGCTTCTCGCTGCTGGTCCAGGGCCTGCGCACCCGGCATGATTCGCGGCCCTTCATCGCCGCGCTCGGCCTCTTCGTGCTCGGCTTCGCCGGCATCGGCATCAGCTTCTACCCCTATATCGTGCCGGCCTCGCTGACGATCTGGCAGGCGGCCGCGCCGGAGGAGAGCCTTGCTTTCCTGCTGGTCGGCGCGCTGGTGCTCATTCCCATGATCCTCGGCTACACGGCCTATGCCTATTGGGTCTTCCGCGGCAAGGTCGATCCGCAGGAGGGCTATCACTGATGACGGAGGGTTCGACCGGCCGCAGGCTGCTCTGGTTCGTCGGTCTCTGGGCGGGCGGCGTGCTGGCGGTGACGATCGTCGGCTTCGCCATCAAGCTCGCCATCGGCACCTAGAGCAATTCCGGCAAAAGTGCGAAGCGGTTTTGCGTCCGGAATAGCGTTAAAACAAAAAGCTGGAGCACTTTCGCGATTCGAAGAAAAGCAAAACTGCTCCAGCCGGATGCCGGAAACAAGGGGCTCACGTAACGTAAAAGCATCCAGCCTCGCGCCAGCTTGCTTGCCTAGGTTCCGCCTCGGCCAGCATGCAGGCCCGCAAGCAGAAGACAGGACCGCACCCTCCTTCCGCTTAACCCCCGGGCCTGCATGTGGCCTTGCGTCTCAGGAGACGTTCGCGGCTTTCCCCCAAAACATTCCTCTGCTATCGGGGTCCCGACAAGGGAGACCGCAATGGCGAAGACGGCCGCAGACTGCACGACGATGGCGGAAATCCGGGAAAACATCGACCGGGTCGACCGGGCGCTGATGGCGCTCTTCGCCGAGCGCTGGAGCTTCATCGGCCGGGCGGCCGAGATCAAGGCGGGCCTCGGCATTCCCGCCGACGTGCCGGAGCGCGTCCGGGAAGTGCGAGACAATGCGCATCGCAACGCCGAGGCCCTCGGCCTCGACGGCGCCTTCTACGAAGAGATCTGGGCGCAGCTCATCAACCGCGCCATCGCCCATGAAAAGGCGCTGCTCGGCGAGGAATAGGCGTCAGATCTGATTGCGCTTTCCGAGGTGCTCTTCCCAGTCGAGCGCCGTGCGCACGATGAAGCCGAGGTCGTCATGCTGCGGCGTCCAGTCGAGTTCCCGCATCGCGACGGAGGGGTTGGCGACGATCAGCACCGCATCGCCCGGCCGGCGCCCGGCAAAGCGCACGGGGAAGTCCTTGCCGGACACGGCCTTCACCTGCTCCAGCACCTCCAGCACGGAGAAGCCGCGGCCATAGCCGCAATTGGCGACGATCGAGCCGCCGCCCGCCCGCATGCGCTGCAGCGCCTTCAGATGCGCATTGGCAAGGTCGGTGACGTGGATATAGTCGCGCACGCAGGTGCCGTCCGGCGTCGGATAGTCGGTGCCGAAGACATCCATGCCGGCGCGCTTGCCGAGCGCCGCCTCGCTCGCCACCTTGATGAGATGCGTGGCGCCCGCCGTCGACTGGCCGGTGCGCCCGCGCGGATCCGCGCCGGCGACATTGAAGTAGCGCAGCGCCGTATAGGTGAAATCGTGCGCCGCGGCGGTGTCGCGCAGCATGATCTCGGTCATCAGCTTGGAGGAACCGTAGGGCGATTCCGGCCGCAGTGCCGCGCTTTCCAGCACCGGTTCCGTGCCGTCGGGCGTGCCGTAGACGGCGGCGGTGGAGGAGAAGACGAAATGCGGGATCTTCGCCGCGACGGCCGCGGCGAT
Organism: Shinella sp. HZN7; assembly: GCF_001652565.1. Lineage (NCBI taxonomy): Bacteria > Pseudomonadati > Pseudomonadota > Alphaproteobacteria > Hyphomicrobiales > Rhizobiaceae > Shinella > Shinella sp. HZN7. The sequence goes on from NZ_CP015736.1 coordinate 185,360, forward strand.
CAGCGCCCGTGACTTGACCGTGTTGTTGTCGTAATAGGAGAGGGGATCGGCGACCGATTCCGGCACGATGATCGACCCGGCGAAATGGATGATCGCGTCGATGCTGTTTTCGGCGAAGACCTGCGCCAGCAGCGCCGCATCGGCAAGGTCGCCCTCGTAGAAGCGCGCCTCGGGCGCCACCGCCCAGCGGAAGCCGGTCGAGAGCCGGTCGAGCACCACGACCTCCTCGCCCGCATCGATGAGCGCCCAGACCATGTGGCTGCCGATGTAACCTGCGCCGCCCGTAACCAGAACCGCCATGTCATTCCCCGAATCGACTGAATTGCCGGCATATCACCCTGCCGGCCGGCAACACGCAACCGCAATTGCGGCGCATTTGCGGGCCTCTCCCGCCGAACAGAAGGAAGACCATCATGTCCGACCGTTTCATCGTGCTTTCCGGCTGCTCCGGCGGCGGAAAATCCACCCTCCTGGAAGAGCTCCGCCGGCGCGGCCACGCCGTTGTCGAGGAGCCCGGCCGGCGTATCGTGCAGGCGGAGTTGGCGAGCGGTGGCACCGCCTTGCCCTGGCTGGACCTTGCCGCCTTCGCCCGGCGCGCCATCGCGCTGGCGCTCGCCGACCGGGCGGCGATGCAGCGGCATCCCGGCCTCGTCTTCTTCGATCGCGGCCTGATCGACGCGGCCGCCGCCCTCGATGCAGAAGGCGGGGAGCCGGTCCTGCCGGCGCTGGCCGCGGCGCATCGCTACAACAGGCAGGTCTTCCTCACACCGCCCTGGCCGGAGATCTATGCCGCCGATCCGGAACGCCGGCACGATCTTGCGGCCGCGCTCGCCGAATATGAGCGGCTGGAAAGGGTCTATCCCATGCTCGGTTACGAGGTGGTCATTGTGCCGAAGATGCCGGTAGCGGCGCGCGCCGATTTCGTGCTCGGCCGCCTTTGATCGCCGTCAGCGCGCCGCGATGTAGCGGGCGAGGCGCTCCGCCGCCTCCTCGACCTGCCGGGGATCGCGCAGGAAACAGGCGCGCATGAAGAGCTCGCCGCCCGGCCCGAAGGCCGTGCCCGGCGCAAGGCCGACATTGGTGCGGTCGACGATGTCGAGCGCGGCGAGGCGCGAATCCGTCACGCCGTCGATCTTCAGGAAGGCGTAGAGCGCCCCGTCCGGCTTCAGCGTCTCGACGCGGTTGGTGGCGATCAGCGCGTCGCAGAAGACGTCGCGGTTCGTCGTGGCCTTTTCGATATTCGCCCGCACGAAGGCATCGCCCTCGTCGAGCGCCACGATGGCGCCCTGCTGCAGGAACTGCGGCACGCCCGAGGTGGAATACTGGATCAGGTTCTCCAGCACCTGGCCGATTTCCGGCGGCGCGACGATCCAGCCGACGCGCCAGCCGGTCATCGACCAGTTCTTCGAGAAGGAATTGACGAAGACGACCTTGTCGCCCTCTTCCATCACGTCGAGGAACGAGGGCGCCCGCCCGCCCGCATAATGATAGAGCGCATAGATCTCGTCGGCCATGATCCAGAGGCCATGGCGCCGCGCGATCGCGAGCAGGCTGGCAAGGTCTTCGCGCGTCGCCGTCCAGCCGGTCGGGTTGGAGGGCGTGTTGACGAAGAGCACGCGGGTCTTCGGTGTGATCGCCGCTTCCACCCGCTCAAGGTCGACCTGCCAGCGTCCGCCGGCAAAGGCGAGCGGCACGGCGATGGGGTTGGCGCCCGAAAGCTCCGCTGCCGCCGCGAAGTTCGGCCAGGCCGGCGTCAGATAGACCATGTCGTCGCCTGGCGAGACGAGCGCCTCGATCGCCAGCTTGATCGCCTGCATGCCGGAGCCGACGACATAGAAATGTTCGTCGGGAAGCGCCGCGCCGAAACGGCGGGCATAGTAGCGCGAAAGGGCGGCGCGCAGCTCGGGAATGCCGCGCTGCCAGGTGTAGAAGGTCTCACCGCGCAGCAGCGCCTCGGCCGCGGGCCGGGCAATGAAATCCGGCGTCGGCAGGTCTCCCTCGCCGACCCAGAGCGGGATCAGCCCTTCGCGCCCGCGCGCATAGTTGACCACTTCGACGATCCCGCTTTCCGGGGCGCGGAGCGAGCGCGGGCTGAGGCTTTCGATGAAGGACATGGAACATCACTCCGGCAGGATTGGACCCAAGCATCGACGATGACGCGGCCCAAGACCTAACCGGTTTCGTCCCATCATTCACGCCAGTTTCGCTGACAGATCCATCGAAATCGGTGATGGAAGCGCGACGTTATCCTTGCCGCTGACGTTCAGGCTCCTGTCAGGCGCACGCCCGATCCTGCCGCCACGATCGGCAGGGAAGGCAGGCATGAAGCGGTTCTTGAAATGGGGTGCGCTCACCTGTGGCGCATTGGGCGTGGCGCTCGGCATCTATCTGGTGGCGATCCAGTTGACCGGCAATTTCGCCACCGTGGTGCCCGGGGAGGTCTATCGCTCGAACCAGCCCACGCCGGGCGAGATCGCAGCCTATGCCGCGCGCTACCGGATCCGCACCATCGTCAACCTGAGGGGACGGAACGAGCGGGCGGCCTGGTACAGGAACGAGGTCGCGGCGGCGAGACGCCTCGGCCTCACTCTCATCGATTTCCCCATGCAGGCCGATCAGCGCCTCGACCCCAAGGCGGCGGACGAACTCGCCACCCTCCTCAGGGACGCGCCGCGCCCGATCCTCATCCATTGTCGCTCGGGCGCCGACCGGACAGGCCTCGCCTCCGTCATCTACCTCGCCCGCATCGCCCGTGTCGACGAGGAAACCGCCGAACGCCAGCTCTCCATCCGCTACGGCCATATCGGCATCCCCTTCCTCTCGCCGACCTACGCCATGGATGAAAGCTGGGAGGCCCTGGAGGCGGCGGCGCGCTCAGCCGGTTAGAAGCGGCATCCGGACGCGGGAAGGCGGCGTGCATGAAGGCGGGCCAGCCCGTGCCGTCGCTATTGCCGGGACCTGCGCCGAAACCGATCGATGGAATTGAGAAAGCCGCAATATTCAAGCGCCTTTTCAAGCGGCAGGTCCACAAGCGGCCAGCTTGAGGGCTTGGCGGTCGCTCCGGTGAAAACATCATAGATCGCCCATTCGAGATTGGGCTGCATACGAATGGCATAACGCTTGGTTTCCATCGACCGTTTCTGCCGCGCGCCTTTGGCCACACATGCCTCCGATCGCTATTTTCGCTTCAGCTTCGGCAGGGGCGCGGGATTGGCCGCCTCTTTCGCCAGTCGCAGCATGCGCAGCTTCGCGGTCTTCTTTTCACGCGCTGCCGCCTCCTGGTCGATGATCCGCCTTGCCATGGAGTTCGTCTCCGCCGCCTTTTTCTCCGCGCTCGCCTTCGTCGGCTTTCTGGTTGCCGTCATCCATCAACTCCTCTGTCCCGCAGCGGCTGCTCGTCCGCCCAGACAGCGCTTCCCTGTCACGGCTGCGATGCGACCACGAAGTCGATGGCGTCCTGAACCGTCAGGAATTCCTCGGCCGGCGCATCGGGAATGGTAATGCCAAACTCGTCCTCGATGAGCATCACGATCTGGACCACCTCCAGGGAATCGGCACCCAGGTCGTCGACGATCGAGGCATCGTCGACGACCTTCGATTTCTCGACGACCAACTGCCCGACGATAATATTCTTCACACGTTCAGCTATCTCGGTTCTTACGTCTTCCATGTGTGATCTGCCTTGATGAAGGATCGTTACTGCGACGATGCCGGCTGACGCGATTGAGAGGGATGAAGACGATCATAGCGGCTTTGATCCGGGCGGTAGGCCCAAACAAAAACGGCGGCCAAAGCCACGACGACAAACAGTGCTGTCAGACGATTGGACATCGTGGCCACGCGGCGGTGGAACCGCCCTCGTTTTCCCAGACCTCGACGCTGAGGCGCTGCTCCTGCGCGCGCGCCTTGCGGGAGAGAGGATAGGTTCCAGCATCGATCGTCGCCGACTTGATCAAGCGGATCAGATTTGCCGCATCTTCGCTACCGGTCTCCTGTCCCGGCGTAAGGCTGCGGGTCTCATAGCCGGCGTTTTTGAGAATCTGCCGGAGGACGGTTCGGCGTTGCGTTCCAGGAACATCGGGGCCTTTGAAGATGAGGATCACCACAGCCGCCCCCCGACGATAACAACGAGGATCGTCACCAGGCTGGCTGCAAGAAACAGATAGCCGCTCGCGGCGGGCCATACGTATCGTTGCTGCCTGTGGAGAAAAGCGGAAGACATCGAGTCCTCCTTCATTTTCAGGGCCAGGGTAACCAACCCTCAAACAGCAGCGCCCTTGTCAATGGCTGCTGGAATATGAACCTTGCGCTTGATGTTCCGCATTGGCAAGTCCTCAATTGCGGTCGTTTCGTGCCGGCAGGGCATGGCCCGCATCAGGCGCGCGGAAACGGCTCGACCTGTCGCGCTTTCCCGGACAATGCACGCAGATCAAAGTGCCGTTGATCAAAGAAGGAACGTTGCGTGGTTCCAGGGGTTTGTGACCATTGACAGGAGAACCTCGTGCGCACAGTTCTGGTAGTGGAAGACGAAGTGCTGATCCGTTTGACATTGGTTGACGCGCTGCAGGAGGCGGGTTTCGATGTCGTTGACACCGGCTCGGCCGACGACGCTGTCGAGATCATGAACGAGCAGACGATCCATCTGCTTTTCACGGATATCCAGCTGCCGGGCAAGCTGACGGGCATTGATCTGGCCCAAAGAGTTGCCGAACGTTTTCCCGATGTCGGAATCATCGTGGCGTCCGGCCGGATACAGCCAACGGGCACGGACTTGCCTCCCGGGACAAAGTTCTTTTCGAAACCATTCCGCTTCGATCAAATCACCGCGTGCTTTAAAGCAATGAATAGCCGCTAGATTTCGGCCGCACTCCGCATGCACATATATGACGGCGTAAGCGCTATGATCCGTGGCCTGACATGCAGGGCCGAATTCGAGAGACCTTCATGAAGATAGCAGGCAATGCCGAAACGATTTCATCACGAGAGCGCTTCCTTGAAGCGATCGTGCAGAGCGCGATCGACTACGCCATCATATCCATGGACCTCGATGGTCTCGTGACGAGCTGGAATGAAGGCGCCGTCAACATACTGGGCTGGACAGCCGAGGACATGATCGGAAAGCCGGCCACGGTTTTCTTCACGCAGGAAGACAGGGAAAAGGGCATTCCGCAGAAGGAGATGACGGCAGCCCTCAACCGCGGCCGCGGCAGTGACGAGCGATGGCATCTGCGTGCAGACGGCACGATGTTCTGGGCCTCGGGCGAGATGATGGCTTTGCGCGCGCCCGACGACAAGACCATCGGCTTCATCAAAATCCTCCGTGACAGAACCGGGGAACGCGAACGGGCGGAGCGTGAGCGTCTCCTCATGCACGAGCTCGCCCACCGCATGAAGAACACGCTGTCTGTCGTCCAGGCGATCGTGACACAGTCCTTGCGCAATGCGGTTTCGCTGGACGATGCGACCGACAAGCTCCAGTTGCGCATTGCAGCCTATGCCAAGGCCCATGAAATCCTGCTGCAGAAGGATTGGGTAAGTGCGACGCTCGCGGACGTCGTGGCGGCCGCCGGAATGAATATCGGGCTGGACGGGAGCTCTCGTATCAGGGCAGGTGGGCCTGACGTTCGTCTCGGGCCCCAGGCGGCGCTGTCGTTTGCAATGGTTTTTCACGAACTGCTCACGAACGCTTCGAAATATGGCGCCTTGTCAAACGAAGAAGGGCATGTCGAAATCACGTGGGACATCGAGCGCCGCGATGGAATAGAGACGCTCATCGCATGCTGGCGGGAAATCGATGGTCCGCGCATTGAAAGTTCCGAACCGCACCGCAAGGGTTTTGGCTCGCGCCTCATCGTTTCCAGCCTGCAAGCCTTCGGCGAGGCGTCTGTCTCCTATCGGCAGGAGGGGTTCGTCCTCCTTGCCGAGTTGCCGCTTGCGAAAATTCAGCTCCAAAGCGACTTGTCCGCGATTGAACAACTGACGCGCTGACGACCGGCCTTGTTGAGCCCCGTCCGATTACCGTCCCTGCAGGGGCAGCCAACAAAAAAGGCCGGGGCGAAACCGCACCGACCTTCCTCATAATCGCTTGTCTACCAGTGCCAGTACATCCGTGGTCAAAAGCATGAAGCGATTGTGGCGATTGCGAGCGGCAGAAATCTTCCAGCGCTCATCAGCAATGCCGATTGACAGGATATAGGCAGCCACTGTGTCGAAAACAAGGGCATGCCGCATGTTCAATTGCAAGCGACGGCCGATCTTCGAGGCGTGCCTCTGAACCACCGAAACGATTTGTTGCCAAAGGAGGGAAATGGGTTCACTGTATTCATTCCAGCAGCCATCTTACGGGCGCTGCTGTTTGAGGGTTGATTACCCTGGCCCCAAGCGAGGAGGACGCCATGTCTTCCCTATTCCACCAGCCCAGAAAACACGATGTCGCGACCCTGGCCGGTTACGTCTTGTCCGCAGCGAGCCTTGCGATGATCGTCTACATCCTGATCGAGGGATGGTTGTGATGATCCTCAACGGCAAAGACGGTGGTAAGGCGGTGTTCAAATGATCGAAAGAACCACTGAGACCGAAATCACGTTCACCAATCCGTTTCGTCTGGAAACCCTTTCGGAACCCCTGGAGGCGGGCACCTATCGCCTGGTCGTTGACGAGGAGTTGATAGAGGGGCTGAGCTTCACGGCGTATCGGAGGGTGGCAACCCACCTTGAGATTCCTGCGCTCTCGGTCGCGATGGCCAGGCGCCAGTTCCTTCAGGTGTCGCCGGCAGAGATTGACGAGGCATTGGCGCGGGATGGAACTGTCGTGGCAGTTGGCCCGGGCAACATCTCCTGATCACAGATTGATCGCGTATCCTGGAGAAAGGGAGTGCCGCCCTCCTTTCGCATTGGGTGCTTTGCGTGCCTTGGCGCTGTCCGATCAGTGCACGGACCTATGGTACGGAGCACCGCCTTCATTTTCCCATTCCTGCAGATCGCTCTCACCGGACCTCAGGGGCCTGCTGATCGGGCGAAATGCCGTCCTGCGAACGAGCGGCAGCCCCTGGATGGCGTATCGGGGCAGAAGGGGGGCAAAGAGTATCTTGTACTTTACCGGACGACCAAAGGACCGTTCCAGTTGCTCCGCCAGCGCATGCGGTGAGGCTTCGCCGGAGAGGACCAACTGCATCAGCAGCCGGGTGGCCGTGTTGAATTTTTGCCCATCATCAACAAGGACATCCGAACTGTAACCTGCCGTGTGCAGCACGGACCGGATCATTTCCATTTCGCGTGATGAAACTTCAGCGTCGGAAGACATGTCGTCCTCCTTTGATTGGGGCCAGGGTAACCAACCCTCAAACAGCAGTGCCCGTGACATGGCTGCTGAAGAAACCAGTGTGAGCCTCCTGCGCGCCGTTAGCAAGGATTCAATTAAGGTCAATTCGCGCTTCCGCCAGCACGTGGCCCATACTTGGCGGGTGGGCGTGCAGGATGCAATGCCAATGCAACCCTTTGACGAGATGCAATACTGGAAAAACTAATGGTTGACGCAACGCTATAAACGCGGTACAACACCTCATCGAATTTGCTTGCTGAGCTTTGCTTGTCACGTGGCTGACACCGCGTTCTGAACGAACCTTTCCTTTCAAAATCGCTATCATCATCCGCAGCGCTCTGGCGTGGCGGTTTCTCAATATTGCTATGAAAGGGTTCGTCATGACCACTGGCACAGTTAAATGGTTCAATTCCACCAAGGGCTTCGGCTTCATCCAGCCTGACAATGGCGGCGCCGACGCGTTCGTCCACATCTCCGCCGTCGAGCGGGCAGGCATGCGTGACCTCGTCGAAGGCCAGAAGATCGGCTTCGATCTGGAGCGCGACAACAAGTCGGGCAAGATGTCGGCCTGCAATCTCCAGGCCGCCTGATCGGGTCTCGTGCTTTCCTTTGACCACGGATGTACTGGCACTGCCGGAAGCACGCCCACCCCACGCAAGGCCAGGCATATCGCCTGGCCTTTTGTTTTCCGCTCGCTTGCCGGGCCTCACCACCGGAATTCCCATGACAGAAAAATACAGCCTCTCGCGCCAGAAGGCGGAGATTGCGTTCAGCGCCATCCAGGCGCCGTTCTTTTCAAAGGACGAGGCGGTGCAGGAGCTTGCATCCATCACCCAGTCCCGCGAGGCCAAGACCTTGCGGCTTCGGGAAGCACGCCTTGCCAAGGAACTGGAGGACCGTGCGTCCGCCACGTCCGCTCTCCTCGCCAAGCGCGCCGGCGCACGATGATCACCTCCACACCAGAATAGACAGGACGACGACTTGAAGAACACGAGAGACAACCAGCTTTCCGACCGCCGCGCGGCATCAGCCGATGCGAAGTCGGCGCTGCTGAAAGCTTACCATGCGGCCCAGGTTACCGCGGCCCCCGCCAGAGCGGCGCGCCAGGCGGAGCGGACCCTCATCGCTGCGGCACGGGAGGAGCGGCGCCTCGAGCGCGAGCGGGTAAGGTTGGAAGAGCGGCTGCGGTTCGAAGCCGAGGCAGCCGAACAGCAGGCGGCCGCACAAGCGGCTGCGCTTGCCGAAACGCTAGCCCGCGAGAGCGCCGAAAAGGCGCGTGTCGCACGCGTGATCGAGGACGAAGCGGCACGAAAGGCCGCCCGCGATCTGCGCTACGCCAACCGAAAGGCCAGGCAAGCATAGACTTGCCCAAGGCGACATACCCCGGCGGGAACGTCTCGCGCGCGAAAGCGTTGCGGCCTGACAACGGCTCTTCCAGGGTATGGCACCATGAAAATACGCGCCGGGTTTGATATCGGTTACGAATGCGAGAACGAGACGGCGATGCTGCTTGTTCTCAGCATCCACCCCAGCCGGCGCGCGGATCTGCTCACCGAACAGGCCCTGACCTTCGACCGGCCGATCGAGGCCTGGGAATATCTGGACGTCTTCGGCGACGCCTGCAGCCGGATTGTGGCGCCGGCTGTCCTGAAGCGGTTCGAGGTCGTGACGGAAGAGCTGGCGTGATAGCGGCGGCTCCCGCAGGACGGTTTCGCATTGGCCATGATGGCATGACGCAGCTATTGTCCACGTGAGAAATCCTGCACTGGTCTTGCAGGAAGGGAAAGACCGGCCCCAGCCGACAAGGCAGACATGTCTATTCAGCGTACGAGCTTCTATGTCCTTCTGGCGCTTGTGACGATCGCCTTCATCTGGCTTCTCCTGCCCTATTACACCGCCGTCTTCTGGGCCGTCATCCTTGCGATCATCTTCTTTCCGGTCCACAGCCGGCTGGAACGCATGCTGCGCGGCCGCAGCGGCATCGCCGCCCTGCTGACGGTCCTGTTGTGCATCTGCCTCGTCATCCTGCCGGCGATGCTCATCCTCGGGTCCCTCATCCAGGAAGGAACCAGCCTCTACCAGCGGATCAGCAGCAACGAGATCGACCTCAACGCATACTTCACCCGTATCCAGGATGCGCTGCCGGCATTTGTCGACAACTGGCTGAATTCGCTGCGGCTCGGCGGCTTCGCCGAACTGCGCGAGAGAATATCCTCGGGCTTCATGGAGGCGGGCCAGTCGATTGCGGGCAGCGTGCTGAGTTTCGGTCAGAACACGCTGCAATTCTTCATCAGCTTCGGCATCATGCTCTATCTCCTCTTCTTCCTGTTCAGGGACGGCGCCGCCCTCGGCCGGACGATCCGCCACGCGATACCGCTGAGCGACGACTATACGCGGCAGTTCATCGACAAGTTCGCCGCCGTCGTGCGCGCCACCGTCAAGGGCAATATCATCATCGCGATGATCCAGGGCACGATCGGCGGCATCGCCTTCTGGGCCCTGGGAATAGAAGCCGCCTTGTTGTGGGGCGTCGTGATGACCTTCCTGTCGATGCTGCCGGCAATCGGCGCCGCGCTCGTCTGGGTTCCGGCCGCGATCTGGCTGTTCCTCATGGGCGCCTGGCTGAAGGGCGTGATCCTGGTCCTCATCGGCGTGCTGGTCATCGGACTGATCGACAACCTGCTGCGTCCGCCGCTGGTCGGCAAAGGCACGCGGCTGCCGGACTATGTGGTGCTGATCTCCACGGTCGGCGGCATCTCGCTGTTCGGCATCAACGGCTTCGTGATCGGCCCCCTGATCGCCGCCCTCTTCATCGCCGCATGGTCGCTCTTTGCCCAGCAACAGAACGCGGAGAAATCAGAGCCGACGGACACGAAAGGCATGTAAAATTTCGTCAAGCTACGGAGAAGTTTGAGGTTTCTAATGAATATTTTCAGAAAACCCTGACGAGATTGAGCGTCCTTTTGATCGATTACACAGCGCAGCCGGAATATTTCTATTTCGTTTGGAATAATTCACGCAGATTTTCCAAGAAAATGCAGGAATTTCATTTGCTTTCTACGACTTGAGGCGTAGACTGAAATAGTCCGGATTGCCATTGGCTCCAGGTCCGAGCGCGGGCCGTATCGATCCCGATAATCATCGATTAGAGGGAATAAAGTCATGTCATTCAGTCAAACCTTCGAAAAAGCAAAACCCTATATGGTGGGTTTCGTTCTTGGCCTCGTGGCTGCGCCGATCATCGCCTTCAACGCGGGATGGGTTTCCACCACCAGTGCACGGGCCGAAGCCGTGAAGACCGCGCGCGTAGAGACGCTTGCGGGCATATGCTCCGCCAATGCGGGGCGGATAGCCACTGCGAGCAGCACCGACCTTGCGACAATCAAGGGATATGAAAACCGTGCCAAGCGGGACGAACTCGTCGCCGCTGCCATGGTCGATATCGAGGTGCCGGCGGATCTTCTGAGCAAGGTCACCTTCGATTGCGGACGCACATTGTCCTGATGTTGCGACACTGCGCAACATGAAAACCGTTCAGATTGAATACGGCTTCGCGGCAATCATTGATTTCTTTGAAGAAATTAATGGTGCCCGGAGGCGGATTTGAACCACCGACACGCGGATTTTCAACATTACCGAGAGGTGCGTCAGACGGTCTCATTTCATCTCAACTGGAACGGTCAAGATGTTGATGACATTAATACCAGGATTTCCAATCCATTCAACATGCTTTCGGACAGCCACAAATAAGTTCAACGAATTTGGCTCCCATAAGATACCCAGGCCGGGACAATCAAACCATCAGCCGTTGCGGATAAGGCGTTCAGTCAGCACCAAGTCCGGAATGACCGCAAGGGGGCTGTGGACGGACTTGCGGCTTCTGGGAGCGAGGTTAGGAAAGCAGACATGCGTTTGCGTTCTAAACAGACAGTTCGAATCTCGTCTGGCGCACCGTTCAGGGTAAAACCTGGCATTGCTATGTTATTGTCGGTGCTTGATGATTTTGACGGAGACTATCGCCAACGCTGCCGCGGCGGGCCGAAAGTGGTTCGTGTGCTTGCTCAGAACGCAGGGCGAGGATTGTACGGGTTTGCGTTCGTGCATAGCTCGCTCTGATAGGGTAATCTGTTGGTTTCCACGCAGAACTGAGCCGGTTTTTCCACCGAGAAGTGAGCCACCTCTGAGTATGGTTTTCTGATCAGGGTTTGGTCAAGGGATTGGCCTTTTCTCCTCTCTTCTGTGCTGCTGCGGCCGAGCTGGCCTTGAAGCGGAAGCTGTCGTTACCGGTTTCCAGGATGTGGCAACGGTGGGTCAGGCGATCGAGCAAAGCTGTCGTCATCTTGGCGTCGCCGAAGACGGTTGCCCATTCGCTGAAGCTGAGGTTGGTGGTGATGACGACGCTGGTGCGCTCATAGAGCTTGCTCAACAGGTGGAAGAGCAGCGCTCCGCCGGAAGCACTGAACGGAAGGTATCCTAGTTCATCGAGGATCAGCAGATCGAGACGGACCAGCGTCTCGGCGATCTGACCTGCCTTGCCCTTTGCCTTCTCCTGCTCGAGCGCATTGACCAATTCGATGGTCGAGAAGAAGCGGACCTTCCGGCGGTGATGCTCGATCGCCTGGACCCCAAGGGCAGTCGCGACATGTGTTTTTCCTGTGCCCGGCCCACCGACGAGCACGATATTCTGCGCCCCGTCCATGAACTCGCATCGGTGCAGTTGGCGCACCGTCGCTTCGTTGATTTCGCTGGCGGCGAAGTCGAACCCGGAGATGTCCTTATAGGCTGGGAAGCGAGCAGCCTTCATGTGATAGGCAATCGAGCGAACCTCACGTTCGGCCATCTCGGCTTTCAGCAACTGGGACAGGATCGGCACGGCCGCATCAAAAGCTGGAGCCCCTTGCTCAATCAGGTCTGTGACGGCTTGGGCCATGCCATACATCTTCAGGCTCCGCAGCATGATGACGACGGCGGCACTTGCGGGATCATGACGCATGGCGACCTCCCACGATCCGGACACGCAAGCCATCGTAGCGTTCGACGTTGGCCTTGGGTTCACGCAACAAGGTCAGCGCCTGTGGCGTGTCGATGTCGGGGCCGTCAGTCGTCTTCCCATCGATCAGACGATGCAGCAGGTTCAGCACATGCGTCTTGGTCGCGACGCCTTGATCCAGAGCCAGCTCCACAGCCCTGACGACGACCTGTTCGTCGTGATGAAGCACCAGAGCAAGGATATCGGCCATCTCACGATCGCCGCCCAGGCGACGCAGCATCTGGTCCTGCAACTGTCGAAAGGCCAGCGGCAATTCCAGGAAAGGCGCACCATTGCGCAAGGCACCGGGCTTGCGCTGAATGACGGCAAGGTAGTGTCGCCAGTCGTAAATCGTCCGCGGCGGTTTGTCGTGGCTGCGCTCAATCACCCTCGGATGTTCGCATAGGACATTACCCTCGGCCGCAACGACCAGTCGCTCGGGATAGATTCGCAAGCTGACAGGCCGGTTCGCAAACGATGCAGGCACGCTATAGCGGTTCCGCTCGAAGGTGATCAGGCAGATAGCGTCCGTCAAGATGGTGTAATTTCGGGTGTGGCCCCGGGCTGTCATGATCAGGCGGCTCTGGGTGTAATCTGAAGTGTGGTTTCCTCCTCGATTGTTGGTGGATTTATCTCGGCCATCGCCTCGACCTGCATGTATCGGCTGAGGAGTTGCCATTCGTCGTTGGCTTCGAGCAGGACCGCGCCGATGAGGCGGACGATGCTGTCCTCGTTGGGGAAGATGCCGACGACATCGGCGCGACGCTTCACTTCCTTGTTCAGCCGCTCCAGCGGGTTGGTGGAATGCAATTTGGTACGGTGCTGCGCCGGGAAGGCCATGTAGGCCAACACATCGGCCTCGGCATTGTCCATGAAGGTGCCGAGCTTGGGCCATCTGGCGCGGAGTTGGTCGGCGACATGCCGCCATGTCTGCACGGCGCTGTCGTGGTCGGGCTGGATGAAAGCCTGCCGGATCGCGGCGGCGACCATGGTGTGCTGGCCCTTGGGAACGTAGGCAAGCGCGTTGCGCATCGCATGAACGCGGCACCTCTGCCATGTCGCGCTGAGGATGCGGGTGATGGCGGCCTTCAGCCCCTCATGAGCGTCGGAGATGACCAGCTTGACGCCGGTGAGACCCCGGCGCACCAGATCGCGCAGGAAGCTCGTCCAGAACGGCTCGGCTTCGGAAGGGCCGATGTGCAGGCCGACGATCTCCCTCTTTCCGTCCGTATTGACGGCCACCGCGATTATCGCCGCCACCGAGACGATGCGCCCGCCCTCGCGCACCTTCAGATAGGTCGCGTCGAGCCAGAGATAAGGCCAGTCGCCCGAAAGCGGGCGCTTGAGGAAGGCGTTCACCCGCTCATCGATGTCCTTGCAGAGCTTGGAAACGGAGGATTTGGAAATCCCCGTCATGCCCATCGCCTGCACCAGCTCATCGACCTTGCGCGTCGAAACGCCGTTGATCCATGCCTCCTGGATCACGGCCACCAGTGCCTTCTCCACCATCTTCCTCGGCTCCAGAAAGCCGGGGAAATAGGCCCCTTGCCGCATCTTCGGTATCTTCAGGTTCAGCGTGCCGAGCCGGGTGTCGAGCGAGCGGTCGCGGTAGCCGTTGCGCCAGGTCTGGCGGCCATCGCCCCGCTCATAGCGGCCAGCGCCGATCAGGCCGTCCACGTCGGCCTCCATGATCAGTTGCAGCACGCTTTCGGCAATGGCCCGCAGAAAATCGCTGTCGCCACTCTTCGCGGCAAGCTCGGCAAGGGGTAATCTATCGTCGGTCATCGGAGTTCCTTTCGGCAGGTTGAAGTCGAACAACTCCACCTTATCCGACAGGCCCGGTGACCACCCGGCGCTCGGCAAAAGCGGCAGCGCATTCTCCACCGCAATTTCCACTCAATGCGCCCCCGAAATTACACCACGAACGTGGACGCTACCGATCAGGCATGTCGGAGAGACACGTTTGCCCTGCTCGACGAAGCCGTCAAACGCAGCGGGGAGCGCCATCAATGCTGGCTGTTCCGCGGACCAGACGTCCGCGATCGTGCCGGGCAAGGTGCCGTGTGCTGTGTCGCGCCACAGGTCCTGGCAATGCTGTTCCAGCCAGGCATTCAATGCCGCCAGATCAGGAAAGTCCGGCATCTGTTGCCACAGTCGCGGCCGGGCATCCTGGACATTCTTCTCGACCTGGCCCTTCTCCCAGCCCGCGGCAGGATTGCAAAACTCAGGCGCAAAGACGTAGTGGTTCGTCATCGCGAGGAAACGGATATTGACCTGTCGCTCCTTGCCACGACCGACGCGATCGACCGCGGTTTTCATGTTATCGTAAATGCCGCGAGCAGGGACGCCGCCGAACACACGGAAGCCGTGCCAATGGGCGTCAAACAGCATCTCGTGCGTCTGCAGCAGATACGCCCTGACCAAAAACGCGCGACTGTGCGATAGCTTGATATGCGCGACCTGCAGCTTTGTGCGCTCGCCGCCAATGACGGCATAGTCCTCACTCCAATCGAATTGGAATGCTTCGCCTGGGCGGAAAGACAGCGGAACAAATATGCCGCGGCCCGTCGTCTGCTGCTCACGTTGTCGTTCCGCTCGCCAATCACGGGCGAAGGCGGCAACCCGACCATAGGAGCCGGTAAAGCCGAGAGCCACCAGGTCGGCATGAACCTGCTTCAGTGTTCGTCGCTGTTTGCGCGACTTCCCGGCCTCGGTCTTCAGCCAGGCCGCCAGCTTGTCGGCAAACGGATCAAGCTTGCTCGGTCGTTCCGGTACGGTGAATGTTGGTTCGATTGTACCAGCGTTCAGATACTTCGCGATCGTGTTCCGCGACAGCCCTGTTCGCCGGCTGATCTCGCGGATCGACTGCTTCTCACGCAGCGCCATCCGACGAATGATATTTAAAAGTCCCATGTGGATCACTCCGTTGCCCCGTCGCTCTCCGCGTTGGGGGAAGGTTCACATGGCTCAATTCTCAATGGAAATTATGCGCCTAACCGGCTCAGTTCTGCGTGGAAACCAACATGTTTGGACTGCTTCGCGCGCTGCAACATGACACTCTCCAAGTGGTTACGCTACTAGCACGCCTGCGCTAAAACTGTGCTAACGCGTGACCGTGGCAGGCACGGCAAGCCTTGAAGAAAAAGAGCAATTTTGCGGGGTGTGCTAGACGTGTGCTAGCGTATTTCCAGCGCATGCGGGCTCAAAGAGTTTTTCAAAAAATCAATGATTTTAAGGGCTTAATGGTGCCCGGAGGCGGATTTGAACCACCGACACGCGGATTTTCAATCCGCTGCTCTACCAACTGAGCTATCCGGGCATCCGGTTGGATTTCGGGTTTGAAATCCGTGGGGCGCTTGGTTTCGCCCCGGAAGCGAGCGGGGTTATAGCATCTTGCGAAAATGTGTCCAGCCCTCCCGGGCGTTTTTTGCGGGAAAAATGGCTGGCTTTGCAAGTGGCGGAAAAGATTGTGTTTTCGACGTGTGACGGGGACGTCACATATCGTCCTCGTCGGCCTTCGTCTCGTCGTCGGCGACGGGGATGGCGTAGGAGCCGGAGAGCCAGCGGTTGAGGTCGACGTCGCGGCAGCGGTTCGAGCAGAAGGGATAGTGCTCGCGCGCCGAGGGGCGCTTGCAGATCGGGCAGGGCACGGCCTTGCGCAGCGGGGCGACGATAGCCGCCGGTTTTTCGCTTTCGTTCGTCATGTCAGGCGTCCGTCCAGCCGGCATGCACGTCGAAGCCTTCGCCGGAGAGCAGGGCGAGGGTTTCGTAGAGCGGCAGGCCGACCACATTGGTGTAGGAGCCGACCAGCTTGACGACGAAGCTGCCGGCAATGCCCTGGATGGCATAGCCGCCCGCCTTGCCACGCCATTGGCCGGAGGAAAGATAGGCCTCGATGTCGGTGGTCGAGAGGCGCTTGAAGCGCACCTTCGTGTCGATGACCTTCTGGCGCACCGTGCGGTCCGGCGTGATGAGGCAGACGCCGGTGAAGACGCGATGGCTGCGGCCGGAGAGCAGGTGCAGGGCGCTGGAGGCCTCGTCGATCATCTCCGTCTTGGGCAGGATGCGCCGGCCGACCGAGACGACCGTGTCGGCGGCCAGGATATAGCTGCCGGCAAAGGCGGGGTCCCCCTTGATGGCGGCGAGCGCCGCCTGTGCCTTGCCCGTGGAGAGCCGGCGTGCCAGCGAGCGGGGATGCTCGGAACGCTTCGGCGTCTCGTCGATATCCATGGGCATCAGGCGCGCGGGCTCAATGCCCGCCTGCGCGAGCAGTTCGACGCGGCGCGGCGAGCCGGATGCCAGGATGAGCGTGTCGGTCTGCGCCATGGGGTCTCCGGGGTGCGCCGGTTTCAGCTCTCGGGCCGCGGGCCGGGCAGGGGCGCGGCCGCAGGTCCCGCTGGGAGGAGCTTACTTGAAACGGTAGGTGATGCGACCCTTGGTGAGGTCGTAGGGCGTCATCTCGACCAGCACCTTGTCGCCGGCGAGAACGCGGATGCGGTTCTTGCGCATGCGGCCTGCGGTGTGCGCGATGATCTCGTGCTCGTTTTCGAGCTTGACGCGGAAGGTGGCGTTCGGGAGCAGTTCCGTCACGACGCCGGGAAATTCGAGGACTTCTTCTTTTGCCATCTTTGAGCGATATTCCTGTAGGGTGGATTCGGGGAGGCCGGATGCCCGCCTCGAAAAAGTTGCCGGAAACTACACAATCCCCAGTGCTTTGTGAACACCGAAGCGCCGGCTTTCTGCATTTGCCGGAAACAGGGCTGTCCTGCGCCTAGCCGGGGGCCTTCAAACGCTTCTCTATCAGCATTTTCAGGAATTCGCGAACCTCGCGGTAGGCGCTGAGAATCTGCTCGCGCGTGCCGGTCGCCACCGTCGGGTCGGGCGTCGGCCAGTACATGACGTCGACGGCCATGGACCGGGTGAGCTCGAGCGCGGCATGGTGCGCTTCCGGGGCGAGCGTCACGATGAGGTCGAAATAATCGTCCTCCAGCTCGTCGAGCGAATGGGGCGCATGGCGGCCGAGCGAGAGGCCCACCTCGCCGAGCACGGCATCGACGAAGGGGTCGCGCTCGCCGGGGCGCACGCCGGCGGAGGCGACATAGGTGCCGGGCAGAACGCTGCGGGCGATCGTCTCGGCCATCGGCGAGCGCACCGCATTCATGCGGCACATGAAGAGAATCGAACGGGGCGTTCGCGACCGGGCTTCCTGTGGTGCCGGGAAGACGCCCTCCATCCACTCACCCGCGCCAGTAGAGAACGCAGACGAGCGTGAAAAGCCGGCGGGCCGTGTCGAAATCGAAGCGGATCTTCCCCGAGAGCCGGTCCATCAGCGTCTGCGAGCCCTCGTTGTGGATGCCGCGCCGGCCCATGTCGATCGCCTCGATCTGGCTGGGCGTCGCCGAGCGGATCGCCTGGTAATAGCTCTCGCAGATCATGAAATAGTCCTTCACGATGCGCCGGAAGGGCGTCAGCGAGAGGATATGGGTGGCCACGTCCTCGCCCGCCTCGGTGCGGATGGCGAAGACGAGCTTGGAATCGAGCAGCGAGAGGTTGAGGCGGTAGGGGCCGCCGGCATGGCCGATCGGCTCGAACGAGTTCTCCTCGATGAGGTCGAAGATGGCAACGGCACGCTCGTGCTCCACATCCGGCGTGGCGCGGCCGATCGTGTCGTCCAGCACCACGTCGCAGAGGCGGAAGCTGCCCTTCTTGCCCATGCCCTATGTCTCCAGGTTGAGCCGGATGGCGACGGAGCGGGCATGCGCGCCGAGCCCCTCGGCCTCGGCAAGCGTGATGGCGGCAGGGCCGAGGGCGCGGAGCTGGTCGGCGCCGAGCCGGAGGATCGAGGTGCGCTTCATGTAGTCGAGCACCGAAAGGCCCGAGGAGAAGCGGGCGGATCGTGCGGTCGGCAGCACATGGTTGGAGCCGCCGACATAGTCGCCGATGACCTCGGGCGTGTGGCGGCCGACGAAGATGGCGCCGGCATTGCGGATCTTCGGCATCAGCGCGTCGGGGTCGGCGGTGGCGATCTCCAGATGCTCGGCGGCGATGCGGTTGGCAAGCGGCACGGCCTTGGCAAGGTCGGGCACGAGGATGATGGCGCCGAAATCGCGCCAGCTGGCGGCGGCGGTCTCGGCGCGCTCCAGCGTCTTCAGCTGCCGCTCGACGGCGGCCTCGACGGCATCGGCGAGCACTTGGCTGTCGGTGACGAGGATCGACTGGGCGCCGACATCGTGCTCGGCCTGGGCGAGAAGGTCCGCGGCGAGCCAGTCCGGGTCGTTGTCGGCGTCGGCGATGACGAGCACTTCGGAGGGACCGGCGATCATGTCGATGCCGACGGTGCCGAAGACCTGGCGCTTGGCGGCGGCGACGAAGGCATTGCCGGGGCCGGTGATCTTGGCCACGGGCGCGATCGTCTGCGTGCCGTAGGCAAGCGCCGCGACGGCCTGCGCGCCGCCGATGCGATAGATCTCGTCGACGCCGGCGATGCGTGCGGCGGCAAGCACCGCCGGATTGATCTCGCCGTCCTTTGCCGGCACGACCATGACGAGGCGCGGCACGCCGGCGACCTTGGCCGGCACGGCGTTCATCAGCACGGAGCTTGGATAGCTCGCGGTGCCGCCCGGCACGTAGAGGCCGACGGCGTCGATCGCCGTCCAGCGCGAGCCGAGGCCGACGCCGATGTCGTCCTCGTAGATGTCGTCCTTCGGCCGCTGGCGGGCATGGTGCTTTTCGATGCGCTGGGCGGCCAGTTCGAGCGCGGCGATGATCTTCGGATCGACCGCGTCATAGGCCGTCTCGATCTCCTCCAGCGAGACACGCATGGAGGTGACGGCAAAGTCGAGGCCGTCGAACTTCTTCGAATAGTCGGCCAGCGCCGCGTCGCCACGGGCGCGCACATCGTCGATGATCGCACGCACGACGGCATTGACGTCTTCGGAGACCTCGCGCTTGGTGGTCAGGAAGGCAGCGAACCGGCTTTCGAAATCACTGCTCTGGTAGTCAAGTCTGATCGCCAAGTCGTCCGTCCTGTCGTCTTCCGGCCAAAGTGCCGGCAAAATCCTTCAAACCGCCGGATGGCGGGGCTTCAAGCTGGTTTCCCATGCCCCGCCGGTATCTGCAAGCTGAACTTCGACGCATTCCACATCGAGCGCGATGGAGGCGCTGCCGGAGAGCACGAGTTCCAGCGTGCCGTCCGGGCCGTCTCCCTTCCGGGTGAAATTCACGGCGAGCAGGGAGAAGACGGCGTCCTCGTCCTTGCGGTCGATGCCGAGCGAGCGCACGGCGTTGACGCGCTTGAAGGCAACGACGGCGCGGCGGCGCTCGAAGGCCTTGCCGCGGCCGACCGCCTTTTCCCAGACGAAGCGGTTGACGACGACGGAAAAGACACCGTGGCGGGCGTCATAGGAAAGGCCGTCGGTCTTAAAGACCGCGTCCTGCAGGTGGGCGGAAACGACGGAGAGGTCTTCCGTATCGAGGGCGAGCAGTTTCAGGCTGTCCATGGTGCGTCCTTCGGGGGCAAGCTGGCAAGGGAGCGGAAGGCGCCTTCGCAAGCGGCATTGCGGAAAAATGCTTGGGGACGCCGCGGTTTGCGGCATCCCGGTCTTTTCCACGAGATAGGACGGCGCGCGGCAGACTGCAACGCCCGCCGCGCAAGGAAGATCAGTCGCTGACGCGTTCGACGACGGCGCCGCAGCGGGTGAGCTTCTCCTCGAGCCGCTCGAAGCCGCGGTCGAGATGGTAGACGCGCGAGACCATGGTCTCGCCTTCGGCAGCAAGGCCGGCGATGACGAGCGAGACCGAGGCGCGCAGGTCCGTCGCCATGACCGGGGCGCCGCGCAGCCGCTCGACGCCCTCGATCTTGGCCGTCTGGCCGGAGAGCGAGATCTTCGCGCCGAGGCGGGCCAGCTCCTGCACATGCATGAAGCGGTTCTCGAAGATCGTCTCGGTGATGTGCGAAATGCCGCTCGACTTGGTCATGAGGCCCATGAACTGCGCCTGCAGGTCGGTCGGGAACCCGGGGAAGGGGTCTGTGACGATGTCGACCGGCTTGATGCCGCCGCCATTGCGCACGATGCGGATGCCGCTTTCCGTCGAGGTGATTTCGGCGCCGGACCGGCGGATCGCTTCGAGCGCGGTTTCGAGCAATGCGGCATCGGTGCCTTCGAGCGTCACGTCGCCGCCCGTCATGGCGACGGCCATGGCATAGGTGCCGGTCTCGATGCGGTCGGGCAGCACGCGGTGGCGCGCGCCGGAAAGCTGGGTGACGCCCTCGACGGTGATCGTCGCGGTGCCGGCGCCCGATATCTTGGCACCCATGGCGTTGAGGCACTTGGCGAGGTCCTGCACCTCCGGCTCGCGGGCGGCATTGCCGATGACCGTCGTGCCCCTGGCGAGCGTCGCCGCCATCATCAGGACATGCGTCGCGCCGACGGAGACCTTCGGGAAGGTATAGCGCGCACCGATGAGGCCGCCTTCGGGCGCCGTCGCCTCGATATAGCCGCCGTCGATCTCGATCTTCGCGCCGAGCGCGGCGAGCGACTCGATGAAGAGGTCCACCGGGCGCGTGCCGATGGCGCAGCCGCCCGGCAGCGAGACACGGGCCTTGCCTTCGCGGGCGAGCAACGGGCCGATAACCCAGAAGGAGGCGCGCATCTTCGAGACGAGCTCGTAGGGCGCCGTCGTGTCGACGATGTTGCGCGAGGTGAAATGAATCGTGCGGGAATAACCCTCGCCCTGGCGCTCGCGGCGGCCGTTGACGGAAATGTCGGCGCCGTGGTTGCCGAGGATGCGGATGAGCTGCTCGACGTCGGCAAGATGCGGCACGTTTTCCAGCGTCAGCGTGTCGTCCGTGAGGAGCGAGGCAATCATCAGGGGCAGCGCGGCATTCTTGGCGCCGGAAATCGGGATGGTGCCCGTCAATTCGTTGCCGCCTACAATTCGGATGCGATCCATGTGCGATTACGGGCCGGGCCCGCCTTTCCTAGAATGTCGGCTTTCGGAGATGGCGGCCTCTTTAGAGCATCGCGATCGAAAAATGAAGACCATGCCGGCCGGCCGCCCTTTGCGCGCGCCCGGTCGGAAAATCACCCCCGTCGCCTTCGTGCTGAAGACATGCCGGTCTAATCGCCCGATTCGTCTTTTTTTGCGGCAGGAAGCCCGCCGGGAAGCCCCGACGTTTCGTCTGCCGCACCGGCCCGCCGGGCGCGCGCCTGCTGCTTCCGGCGCTGGAGATTGTCGCGCAGCGTCTTGGCCAGCCGCTCCGCGCGAATCTCCGCCTCGGTCCTGATCTTTCCGCTTTTCATCTCGTCCTTGCCGCTCATGCCCGTTCTTTTAGCGAAATCCATTCCGGCAAAAAAGCGCCGTCATCACCAGATTTGTTGCAACAATCGTAAAATCGCCGCTTGCACTGCCGGGTGACCTATGGCAATAGGCCCTCGCTCACGCGGAACACACCTTCGTTTCGCCGGACGCTGCTATAGCTCAGGGGTAGAGCACTCCCTTGGTAAGGGAGAGGCCGAGAGTTCAAATCTCTCTAGCAGCACCATCATTTCCCCGGAAAGCACTTACTTTTTTGAGCTTTATGTCAGCTGTCGAGCGCATTGGCGATTTGCTCCTGCGCGAAACCGGACGCCACCTGCGTAGGCCCGGCAAGGTGGAGATCGATCGGATTGTCTGGCGATACTGCCCATGGTGATCCGATCGGCAAGGGCGGCCCGCTTGCAGCGTTGGTGTGCGGTTTCCCTCGCGTCGGCCATTGTGATCTCGTAGAATATCCGTGGCCCTGATCCAGGGCCGCTTCTCAAGAAACATGCAAGCCCTGTTCCGTCCCTGCATTGGCAGGGGCCTGTTGCTCTGACGGCGACCGTATTTCCACCCCCTCCTCCACTGAGCGCTCTCCCATTTTGCTGAAAGCTTGATACTATTCTTCGAACTGACGGGAGGGGGCTCGATGGGTATCATAACATCCAACTACAGCGGAGAACTCGATGGCAAGACTTCTGTTGTTGTCGGAGAGGACACGTATCGATGGGGCGCGGATCGGCTATTGTATGACATGGTCGACTTCAACGTCCCGACCGAGGGTCCCAGTTTTACCGTCAATTTGAAGTTGAGCGGCTCGTCATGGGCCGTGAGTGTTATTCGCGCGAACATCAATGCGAACTTCAACATCACTGACGCGACGACCGGTACCAG
This sequence comes from Shinella sp. HZN7, assembly GCF_001652565.1. Classification (NCBI taxonomy): domain Bacteria; kingdom Pseudomonadati; phylum Pseudomonadota; class Alphaproteobacteria; order Hyphomicrobiales; family Rhizobiaceae; genus Shinella; species Shinella sp. HZN7. The sequence continues at coordinate 207,903 of NZ_CP015736.1, forward strand.
CGATGCAGGTCGTGCCTACATTAACGTCCTGCTCGCCGGCGGTACCGGAACAAGTACCATTACCTTGAAGAATGCCCAGGTGGAGTCTCTCCTAGCCGGCAATGGCGTCCAGAAGGTAACCGTTGGGTACTGGGTCAATCACATGGACCTCGGTGGTGGAAACGATCATGTCGTCATGACCGGCGGAGGCGAAGCGGAGAATGTCATTCTGGGGACAGGGAATGACACGCTCACGACTGATACGGGGCTCATGGGAACCATCAACGGAGGCGGGGGAGCCGATGTCGTCAACCTCGGCAAGGGCGGCGCTGAATATGTCAACCTCGGCCGTGATGCCGATGAAATCATCCTCAGCGCACTGGCGGACAAGGAGCTTGTGGTGTCGCTGAATGGTGGCGAGAGAGTTCTGGGATCTGGAAAAGATTCTGACACCGTCAACTTCACTGCGTTTTCAGCCAGGCTGACCATCGACCTCAACGGCGCATCGAGCGTGAAAACCGGAAGCGGCGAATTCCACATTCGGAACTTCGAGAACGCGATTGGCGGTCGCGGTAAAGATACGCTGGTCTCGAATGGCGAGGCCAATATCCTCAAGGGCAACGGAGGTGCCGATCTCTTCGTCTTCAAGACGGTGAAGGCCGCGACCGGCGACACGATCCTCGATTTTTCCCAGTCGCAGAAGGACAAGATCGACCTCGGCGGCATCGACGCCAGCACGAAGAGCGGCGGCAACCAGGATTTCAAGTTCATCGGCACCGCCGGCTTCCACAACAAGGCGGGTGAACTGCGCTACGACAAGAAGGGCGGCGACACATTCATCCACGGTGATGTGAACGGAGACGGCAAAGCGGATTTTTCTATCGCCATCGACGCCAACATCAATCTCAAGGCGAGCGATTTCATTCTTTGACGGTCGTTAAGGCCGGAAGGCGCGTCGAAGCGGTGGCCTATCCAGTCTTAAGACGCCGCCCGGCCCATCATATCCATGCGGGTACATCCGCGGTCACAATGCGCCCGGCGAGGATTTACCCATGGTCGACGAAGTGGGTGGGCTTCCGCTCGTCTTCGCGCCCGAAGGGGGGTAGCAAAGCATTTCGGTTGCTCACCACGCACCTTGACGCTCAGGTGCCGGATGGTGTCGCCGCCTTCCTGCGTGTCTGGCCGGGCGGTTCACCGACGACGCGTTTGAAGGCGCGGGCGAAGGCGGCCTGGGAACCGAAGCCGAGGCGGCGGGCGGCGGTGTCGATCGAGAGCTTGTCGCGACGGAACCATTGTTCGGCAAGGCGCATGCGCAGGGCAAGCACGTAGCGCTGCGGCGTCACGCCCGTCACCTCGACGAAGCGTTTTGCGAAGACCGATCGGGAGCTGCCCATTTCCTCTGCCATGTCGGCGAGCGTCCAGTTGCGGCCGGGCTCGCGGTGGAGGGCGGCGATGACGCGGCCGAGGCGCGGGTCGCGCAGCGCCTCGATCCAGCCCGTTGCATCGCCGCAGCCGCATTCCACCCAGCCGCGCACGATGGAGGCGGCGACCACGTCCGCAAGGCGCGCCAGGATGCCGGCCGAGCCGACGCGCTCCTCCCCCATCTCCCGCTCCATCGCGTCGAGCAGCGGCATCAGCTCCGGCTGGCGGCCGATCAGCGCGCCGACCGACATGATCTGCGGCATGAGGCCGACCAGCGGATGCAGCGTGTCGAGCTCGAATTCCATGCGCCCGGTGAAGATCAGCGTGTCGTTTTCCCGGTCGGCGGTCTTGATGCAGGCTTCCACCGCCGCCACATCGGCGCAGAGCGGCTTTCGCGTATAGCTGTCGTAGTCGCGGATCTGGACATGCGGCCCGGTGACGATCTCGTGCATCTCGCCGCGCGGCAGAAGCACGGCATCGCCGCAGGCAAGTTCGCGCCCGGCCTCGCCCTGTGCGCGCAGCAGCACCTTGCCGCGGGAGACGAAATGAAAGCGGGCTTCCGGTCCCGCCGGGAAGCGGATGCCGAAGGGTGGGCTGAGCTGGAGCCGGCCGTAGCTCGCGCCGCGAAGGCGCATGCCCATCAGGAGCTCGCTGACGGGATCATGCAGGTTTTTTACAGGGTCGGACGATTGATCAAACATTGCGGATAAAATGACATTGTGCGTCTTGCATTTCAACCCACCTCTTGGAGCACGCACTGCAACAGGAAAGGGATGGCAGATGACGGATGCAATAATCGCGGCGCCGCAGAGCGAAGCGGATGCGCGGCCGGCCTGGGGAGCCGTGATATCGATGACGTTCGGCGTGTTCGGGCTGGTGGGCGCGGAATTCCTCCCCGCAAGCCTGCTGACGCCGATGGCGGCGGACCTTCGGATCTCCGAGGGCATGGCCGGCCAGGCGGTGACGGCGACGGCGGCGGTCGCGCTGGCGACGAGCCTGCTGGTCACGGTGGTGACGCGCAGGATCGACCGGCGGCTCGTGCTGCTCGGCCTTTCGGTCCTCCTGATCTTCTCGAACCTCCTGGTGGCGATGGCGTCGAACCTTGCCATGCTTCTGGCCGGGCGCGTGCTGCTCGGCATGGCGCTCGGCGGCTTCTGGACGCTTTCGGCGGCGACCATGATGCGGCTGGTGCCGGAGGCCTATGTGCCGAAGGCCTTGTCGGTCATGTTCCTCGGCGTATCGGCGGCCACGGTCTTCGCCGCGCCCGTCGGCAGCTATGTCGGCGATATCGTCGGCTGGCGGAACGTCTTTCTAGGCGCCGCCGTGCTCGGCGCGCTGGCGCTCGTCGTGCAGTTTGCGACGCTGCCCTCGCTTCCGCCGCGCGGCCATTCGCGCTTCGGCACGCTCTTCGAGGTGCTGATGCGGCCCGGCGTCGGTTTCGCGATGTTCGCGATCCTGCTCGTTTTCACCGGCCATTTCGCCTTCTTCACCTATATACGGCCGTTCCTCGAAACGGTGACGGGTCTCGGCGTCGAGGGCTTCTCGGCCGTCTTGCTCGGCTTCGGCATCGCCACCTTCTTCGGCAACTATCTTGGCGCCGTGCTGCTGGAACGCTCCATGCGCTTCACGCTGACGATCATGCCGGTGGTGATGGGCGCGCTTGCCTTCTCGCTCTCCGTCTTCGGCGGCAGCCTTGCCGGCGATGCGGCCATGGTCGCGCTCTGGGGCCTCGCCTTCGGCGCGGTGCCGGTCGCCTGGTCGACCTGGATCACCCGCGCCGTGCCGGACGAGGCCGAAAGCGCCGGCGGCCTCTTCGTCGCCGCCATCAATTTCGCCATCGCGACCGGTGCCGCCGCAGGCGGGGCCCTGTTCGATACAACCGGCGTGACGAGCGTCTTCGTCGCCAGCGGCGCCGTGCTGCTGCTGGCCGCACTCACCATCGTCTCGGCGGTGCGCACCCGGCCGGCCTGATCGCACGGGATGGCGGCGCTCCCGTCCGCCATCCCCCTATTTTCGTTTGCGTGCGCCTGTCTTCTCCCTGTTCCCCGTCATGCTTTTCGGTCTAGAACTCCAGTCGAGGATTCTTGGAGGAGCGGCGTGTGACGATGACGGCAGGCGATTTTTCGCGGGGAACTTTTGTCGGGCGCGTCTGGCGGCCGGATGTGCAGGGGCCGGCAGTGGTGGTGCTGCGCGACGGCAAGCTGTGTGACATCACGTCCAAGGCCATCCCGACGATGCGGGACCTTCTGGAAACGGACGATCCGGCGGCTGTCGCGCGTGCGGCGCCCTGCGATCCGTTCGGCACGCTCGATGCCGTGCTGGAGGCATCCGTCGAGGGCGCCGGCAATTTTTCCCGGCTGCACCTGCTCGCGCCCTGCGATCTCCAGGCCGTCAAGGCCTGCGGCGTCACCTTCGCCCGCTCGATGATCGAGCGCGTGATCGAGGAGAAGGCGGCGGGCAATCCGGCGTTGGCGGAGAAGGTGCGCGGCCGCGTCACCGCCATCATCGGCGACAGCCTGCGCGACCTGAAGGCAGGCTCGGACGCGGCGGCCAAGGTCAAGGCGGCGCTGATCGAAGAAGGCGTCTGGTCGCAATATCTGGAAGTCGGCATCGGGCCGGATGCCGAGGTCTTTACCAAGGCGCCGGTGCTGGCCGCCGTCGGCTGGGGCGCCTCGGTGGGGCTGCACCCGATCTCCAGGTGGAACAATCCGGAGCCGGAAATCGTGCTGGCGGTCGACAGCCAGGGCCGCGTCAAGGGCGCGACGCTCGGCAACGACGTGAACCTGCGCGATGTCGAGGGCCGCTCGGCGCTGCTGCTCGGCAAGGCCAAGGACAACAATGCCTCGGCCGCGATCGGCCCGTTCATCCGCCTCTTCGACGAGACCTATGCGATCGGCGACGTGCGCAAGGCCGATCTCGATCTCCTGATCGAGGGCGAGGACGGTTTCGTCCTGAAGGGGCGCAGCACGATGCGCGAGATCAGCCGCGATCCGCTCGACCTCGTCGCCCAGACGATCGGCAAGCACCACCAATATCCTGACGGCTTCCTGCTGTTCATGGGCACGCTCTTCGCGCCCGTCGAGGATCGCGATACCCCCGGCCAGGGCTTTACCCACAAGACCGGCGACCGGGTGACGATCTCCAATGCCGAGCTGGGTGCCCTCACCAACACCGTGCGCCTTTCCACCGAATGCCCACCCTGGACCTTCGGCATCGCCGCGCTGATGCGCAACCTCTCCTCCCGCGGGCTCCTCTAGATGGGCGAAAGCGGCATGGACGAGACGAGCCGCAAGATCCTGCGGCTGCTGCAGAGCGAACCGGAGCTGACGGTCGCCGAGATCGGCGAGCGCGTCGGGCTCAGCCACACGCCCTGCTGGCGGCGCATCAAGGAGATGGAGCGGCAGGGCATCATCCGCGGCCGCATCGTCGCCGTCGATCCGAAGCGCGTCGGCTTCGAGGTGTCGGTCTTCTGCTTCGTGCGGCTGAAGCAGCACGACGAGGCGACGCTGCTGGAATTCGAGAAGGCGGTGCGGCACATGCCGGAGGTCGTGCAGTGCTATTCCATGACCGGCGACCATGACTATGTGCTGCGGGTGCTGACGAGCAGCGTGCGCCAGTACGAGGAGATCCTGAAGAAGGCGCTGCTGCGCCTGCCGGGCGTCGGCTTCGTCAATTCCAGCTTCGCGCTCGACGAGCTGAAGAACACGCACCGCGTTCCGATCTGACGGGAAATGAGGATGGCTTTGCGCCCAGCGGCCGCTTTTGCGGATGCCATCCCGAAACTGTGATGCTCCGCCGCGAAAATAGGGACCCGCTCCTCCCATTCCATGGGTAAGCTCCTACATATGGAGGATGGCTTTCACGGAGGAGGGCCATCGAGGAGGAAGTCATGCTCAAGCAGAGCTTTTCTCTCGAGGACAAGTATATGGCGGAGGAGGGGAGGATCTTCCTTTCCGGCACCCAGGCACTCGTGCGCCTGCCCATCGTCCAGATGCGGCGCGACCGGGCCGCGGGGCTGAACACCGCCGCATTCATCTCGGGTTATCGCGGATCGCCGCTCGGCGGCTACGACCAGCAGCTTGCAAAGGCGAAGAAGCATCTGGCGGCGCACGACATCGTGTTCCGGCCGGGCGTCAACGAGGACCTGGCGGCCACCGCCGTCTGGGGCACGCAGCAGCTCCACCTCTCGCCGGGCGCGCGCTATGACGGCGTTGCCGGCTACTGGTACGGCAAGGGGCCGGGCGTCGACCGCTGCGGCGACGTGCTGAAGCACGCCAATGCCGCCGGCACCGCGAAACATGGTGGCGTGCTCTGTTTCGCCGGCGACGACCATTCGGCAAAGTCGTCCTCCATTCCGCACCAGTCCGACCATGCCTTCATGTCGGCGCTGATCCCGGTGCTCTATCCCTCCTCGATCCACGAATTCGTCGAATACGGCCTGCTCGGCACCGCCATGTCGCGCTATTCCGGCTGCTGGGTCGGCATGAAGTTCATCGCCGACACGGTGGAAACGACCGCTTCCGTCGATCTCGCGGGCGAACGCCGGCAGTTCGTCATCCCGCAGGATTTCGAGCTGCCCCGGGATGGCCTCGGCCTGCGCTGGCCCGACCCGCCGCTGCCGCAGGACGAACGCCTCCAGACCTACAAGGGCTACGCCGCCATCGCCTTTGCCCGTGCCAACCGGGTGGACGAGGTGACGCACGACGTGCCGCGCGCCCGGTTCGGCATCATCGCCTCGGGCAAGGCCTATGAGGATGTGCTGCAGGCGCTGAAGGAGCTTTCCCTCGGCCCGGCCGAGATGGCCGAGATCGGCATACGCATCTACAAGGTCCGCATGCCCTGGCCGCTGGAGCCGGAAGGGGTTCGCGACTTCTCGCAGGGGCTGGAGGAGGTGCTGGTCGTCGAGGAGCGCCGCGAGATCATCGAGAACCAGATCAAGCAGCAGCTCTTCAACTGGCATCACGGCGAGCGGCCGCGCATCGTCGGCAAGTTCGACCATCAGGACAAGCCGTTCCTGCCGCTGTCGGAGGCGCTGTCCGTCGGCATGGTGGCAAGGGCGATCGCCGCCCGTCTCTTGCAGTTCGATTTCGACGCCGGCCTGAAGACGGTCATTTCCGACGAGCTCGCCTATCTCCTGGAACGCGAGAAAATCCGCAAGGCGCACACGGCGCCGGTCGAGCGCGTGCCCTATTTCTGCTCCGGCTGCCCGCACAACACCTCCACGAAGGTGCCGGAGGGAAGCCGTGCGACCGCCGGCATCGGCTGCCACTACATGGTGCAGTGGATGGACCGTGACACCACGACCTTCACCCATATGGGTGCCGAAGGCGTGCCGTGGTCGGGCATCGCACCCTTCAGCGACGAGAAGCACATCTTCGTCAATCTCGGCGACGGCACCTATTATCATTCCGGCATCCTGGCGATCCGCCAGTCCGTTGCCGCCGGCGTCAACATCACCTACAAGCTGCTCTACAACGACGCGGTCGCCATGACCGGCGGCCAGCCTGTCGATGGTCCGCTCAGCCCCGAGGTGATGACGCGGCAGCTGCATGACGAGGGCGTGGCGCCGATCTACCTCGTCTCCGACCACCTGGACGCCTATTCGCCCGCGGTGCTCGCGCCCGGCGTCATCGTGCGCCACCGCGACGAGATGGACCGGGTGATGCGCGATATCCGCGAGGCGCCCGGCTGTTCGGCCATCGTCTATGTGCAGACCTGCGCGGCGGAAAAGCGTCGCCGCCGCTCGCGCGGCCTGCTGGAGGACCCGCCGGTCCGCCTGATGATCAACCCCGCCGTCTGCGAAGGCTGCGGCGACTGTTCCACCCAGTCGAACTGCGTCTCCGTCGAACCGCTCGACACGGAATTCGGCCGCAAGCGCAAGATCAACCAGTCGACCTGCAACAAGGACTATTCCTGCCTCAAGGGCTTCTGCCCGTCCTTCGTGACGGTCGAGGGTGGCCGGCTGCGCAAGGCCGCGCGCTCCAACCCGGACATATCAGGCATTGCCGAGCCCGACATCGTTGATATCGGCGAGCGCGCCTACAACATCGCCATTGCCGGCATCGGCGGCACCGGCATCCTGACGATCAGCGCCATCCTCGGCATGGCCGCCCATCTCGACGGCAAGGCGCCGATGATCCTCGACATGGCGGGTCTTGCCCAGAAGGGCGGCGCCGTCATGAGCCACCTGCGCATCGGCCTTTGCGATGAGGATGTCTCCTCGCCGCGCATCGTCACGGGCGGTGCGGATCTCCTCCTGGCCGCCGACGACGTGGTGGCTGCCTCGAAGGATGCCGTCACGCTCTGCGACCACCACCGCACGACGGGCGTCGTCAACACGAAGCTGACGCCGGTCGCCGATTTCGTGCGCAAGCGCGACTTCGATTTCCGCCGCCGCGATGTCGAGGGCACGGTGCGCGCGGCGCTGCGCGACCCCTCCCATCTTCTCGATTTCACGACGATCGCCGAGAAGGTGGCCGGCAATGCCATGGCGACGAACATCCTGATGACGGGTTTTGCCTGGCAGAAGGGCTTGATCCCGCTGACGCGTCAGTCGATCGAACAGGCGATCGTGCTGAACGGCGTTGCCGTCGACGCCACGCTCTCCGCCTTCGGCTGGGGCCGCCTGATCGCCGCCGACCCGGCCCGCGCCGAACGCCTGCTCACCCCCGGCAAGCCGGTCCCGACGCTGGAGACCATGGCGCCGGATGCGCTGGTCGCCCATCGCATGAAACACCTGACGGCTTACCAGAACGCCGCCCTGGCCGAACGCTACAAGGCACTGGTCGAGCGCGTGCGCCAGGCGGAACGGGCGCTTGGGCCGGACGACCGGCTGATCCGCGCCGTCGCGCATGTCTACGCCCAGCTCCTCGCCTACAAGGACGAATACGAGGTGGCGCGGCTCTTCACCGATCCGGCCTTCAAGCAGGGGCTGGCCGAGCAGTTCGAGGGCAAGTACAGCATTGCCTTCAACCTCGCGCCGCCCTTCCTCAAGGGCGAGGATGCGAACGGCCGCCCACGGAAACGCCGCTTCGGCCGCTGGATGCTGCCGGCCTTCGGCCTGCTCGCCGGCCTGAAGGGCCTGCGCGGCACCGCCTTCGACCCGTTCGGCCGCACGGCGGAGCGCCGCATGGAGCGCCAGCTCATCGCCGACTACGTGGCGCTGGTCGAGCATGTGCTTGAAAGCCTCTGTCGCGAGAACCTCGACGCCGCCGTTGCGCTGCTGTCGCTTTACGGCGAAATTCGTGGCTACGGCCCGGTGAAGGAGGCGGCGGTGAAGCGGGTGCGGGCGCGCGAGGCGGAAATGCGCCTGGCCTTCGACACGGCAGGACAACACAGGGCGGCCGCTTGAGGCCGCGGTGGAGCCGGGTCTTCCGGCTCCGGAATTGAAGAAGCAGGCGGATGCCGGGGCATCCGACCGGGGAGGACGGACATGTACGATGCTGCGATGAGCTTCGGGCTTGGTGAGGAAATCGACGCGCTCAGGGAGAGCGTCCGGCGTTTTGCGAGCGATCGCGTCGCCCCGCAGGCGGCGGAGATCGACCGGAGCAACACCTTTCCCATGCCGCTCTGGCGCGAGCTGGGCGATCTCGGCCTGCTCGGCATCACCGCGCCGGAAGATCTCGGCGGGTCCGGCATGGGCTATCTCGCCCATTGCGTGGCGATGGAGGAGATCAGCCGCGCCTCCGCCTCGGTGGGCCTCAGCTATGGCGCCCACTCCAACCTCTGCGTCAACCAGATCGTGCGCAATGCCAGCGCCGCGCAGCGGGAAAAGTACCTGCCGAAGCTGATCTCCGGCGAACATGTCGGCGCGCTCGCCATGTCGGAGCCGGGCGCGGGCTCCGATGTCGTCTCGATGAAGCTGCGCGCCGAAAAGCGCGGCGACCGCTATGTGCTGAACGGCAACAAGATGTGGATCACCAACGGGCCGGATGCGGATGTGCTTGTCGTCTATGCCAAGACGGATCCGGAAGCCGGCCCGCGCGGCATCACCGCCTTCCTCATCGAAAAGGGATTCAAGGGGTTCTCGACGGCGCAGAAGCTGGACAAGCTCGGCATGCGCGGCTCCAATACCTGCGAACTCGTCTTCGCCGATTGCGAGGTGCCGGAGGAGAACGTGATGGGCACCGTCGGGCGCGGCGTCAACGTTCTGATGTCCGGCCTCGATTATGAGCGCGTCGTGCTCTCGGGCGGCCCGCTCGGCATCATGGCCGCCTGCCTCGACGTGGTCATCCCCTATCTGCACGAGCGCAAGCAGTTCGACCGGCCGATCGGCGAGTTCCAGCTGATGCAGGGCAAGGTGGCCGACATGTATGTCGCCTTCAACGCCGCGCGCGCCTATGTCTATGCCGTGGCCGCCGCCTGCGACAGGGGCGAGACCACGCGCAAGGACGCCGCCGGCTGCATCCTGCTCTCCGCCGAAAGCGCAACGAAGCTCGCCCTCGAAGCCATCCAGGCCCTCGGCGGCAACGGATATATCAACGACTATCCGACGGGCCGCCTGCTGCGCGATGCGAAACTCTACGAGATTGGCGCCGGCACCTCGGAGATCCGCCGCATGCTCATCGGCCGCGAAATCTTCCAGGAGACGCTGTGATGCCGGTCCTCTCCTCGACCGTGAACACCCGCAGCGAGACCTTTGCGGCAAACCGCAAGGCCATGCTGGAGGCACTCGCCCTGGTGGAGGCGGCGGCCGGCCTTGCCATGGAGGGCGGCGGGGCGAAGGCGCGCGAGCGCCACGTTTCCCGGGGCAAGCTCCTGCCGCGCGACCGCGTCGCGCAATTGCTCGATCCCGGCTCTGCCTTCCTCGAAATCGGCCTCACCGCCGGCCACGGCCTCTATGACGGCGCTTCGCCATCCGGCGGTATGATATCCGGCATTGGCCGCGTCTCCGGCCGCGAATGCATGATCGTCTGCAACGATGCGACGGTGAAGGGCGGCACCTACTATCCCATCACCGTGAAGAAGCATCTTCGCGCGCAGGAGATCGCCGCGGAGAACCGGCTGCCCTGCATCTATCTCGTCGATTCCGGGGGCGCCAACCTGCCGAACCAGGACGAGGTCTTCCCCGACCGCGATCATTTCGGCCGCATCTTCTACAACCAGGCGCAGATGTCCGCCGCCGGCATTCCGCAGGTCGCCGTCGTCATGGGCAGTTGCACGGCCGGCGGTGCCTATGTGCCGGCCATGAGCGACGAGACCGTCATCGTCGAGAACCAGGGCACGATCTTCCTTGCCGGTCCTCCGCTGGTGAAGGCGGCGACGGGCGAGGTGGTGACGGCCGAGGATCTCGGCGGCGGCGACGTACATACCCGTCTTTCCGGCGTCGCGGACCATCTCGCGCGCGACGACCGCCATGCGCTCGTGATTGCCCGCCAGATCGCCGCCAATCTCAATACGCGTAAGCCGGAGTTTACCAAGGCCGGGGAAGGCGATGCGCCGCTCTACGACCCGGAAGAGCTGCTCGGCATCGTGCCGGCCGATACCCGCACGCCCTACGACGTGCGCGAGGTGATCGCCCGCGTGGTGGACGGCTCGCGCTTCGACGAGTTCAAGGCGCGCTTCGGCACCACGCTCGTCTGCGGCTTTGCCGCGCTGCATGGCCTTCCGGTCGGCATCATCGCCAACAATGGCGTGCTCTTCTCCGAGGCCGCCCTCAAGGGCGCGCATTTCATCGAGCTCTGCGCCCAGCGCGGCATCCCGCTCCTCTTCCTGCAGAACATCACCGGTTTCATGGTCGGCCGCAAATACGAGGCCGAGGGCATCGCCAAACATGGCGCGAAGCTCGTCACCGCCGTCGCGACGGCGAAGGTGCCGAAGATCACCGTCCTGATCGGCGGCTCCTACGGCGCCGGCAATTACGGCATGTGCGGCCGGGCCTATTCGCCGCGTTTCCTGTGGACCTGGCCGAACAGCCGCATCGCCGTCATGGGCGGCGAGCAGGCGGCGGGGGTGCTCGCGACCGTCAGGCGCGAGGGCATCGAGCGCGCCGGCGGTAGCTGGAGCGCCGAGGAGGAGGCTGCCTTCAAGCAGCCGACCATCGACATGTTCGCCCGGCAGAGCCACCCGCTCTATGCCTCGGCACGGCTCTGGGACGACGGCATCGTCGATCCGCGCAAGACGCGCGACGTGCTGGCGCTTTCGCTCTCGGCAGCGCTCAATGCGCCGGTCGAGTCCACCCGTTTCGGCGTCTTCAGGATGTAGAGGAGGGAATGCCATGAACCGCGAAACCATCAATGCCAAGAACGCCCCCACCCCGCGCGGCGGTTATTCGCAGGCCGTCAAGATCGAGGATTTCAAGAAGCTGCTGTTCATCAGCGGCCAGATTCCCGTGTCGGACGACGACAAGGTGCCGGAAACGTTCGAGGAACAGGCGCGGCTCGTCTGGCGCAACATCGATGCGCAGCTTAAGGCGGCGGGCATGTCCAAGGCCGACCTCGTCAAGGTGACGACGTTTCTCTCCGACCGGCACCACGCGACCGCCAACCGCGAGATCCGCAGCGAATATCTCGGCGCCATCGCCCCGGCGATGAGCGTCGTCATCTGCGCGATCTTCGATGAGAAATGGCTGCTCGAAGTCGAGGCCATCGCGGCACAATAACGCGCGGGACCCAGGTCCCGCGTCTCCCTATCCATTTTGCCGGAGGCAGGATGCTCAGAAAGATCCTCATCGCCAACCGCGGCGAAATCGCCTGCCGCGTCATCCGCACCGCCCGCCGCATGGGCGTTGCGACGGTCGCCGTCTATTCCGACGCCGACCGGCAGGCCCTGCATGTCGCGATGGCCGACGAGGCGGTCCGCATCGGCCCGGCGGAAGCGGCGAAAAGCTACCTGGACATCCCCGCCATCATCGCGGCTGCCAAGGCGAGCGGCGCCGAGGCGGTGCATCCCGGCTACGGCTTCCTCTCGGAGAACCCCGATTTCGTCGAGGCGGTGGAGGCGGCCGGCCTCGTCTTCATCGGCCCCTCGGCAAACGCCATCCGCGCCATGGGGCTGAAGGACGCCGCCAAGGCGCTGATGGAAAAGGCCGGCGTGCCGGTCGTGCCGGGCTATCACGGCGAACGGCAGGAGGCTGACTTCCTCGCCGGCGAGGCGGAGGCGATCGGCTATCCGGTGCTGATCAAGGCCCGCGCCGGCGGCGGCGGCAAGGGCATGCGGCGGGTGGAGCGGCCCGCCGATTTTACCGCCGCGCTCGAAAGCGCCCGGCGCGAGGCGGAAAGCGCCTTCGGCGACGGCCGCGTGCTGGTCGAGAAATACATGGCAAAACCCCGCCATATCGAGGTCCAGGTGTTCGGCGACGGGCACGGCAATGTCGTGCATCTCTTCGAACGTGACTGCTCGCTCCAGCGCCGGCACCAGAAGGTCATCGAGGAAGCGCCGGCGCCCGGCATGACGGCGGAGATGCGCGCCGTGATGGGTGGGGCCGCGGTGCGCGCGGCGGCGGCCATCGGCTACAGCGGCGCCGGCACCGTCGAATTCATCGCCGACGTCTCCGAAGGGCTGCGGCAGGACCGCTTCTACTTCATGGAGATGAACACGCGCCTGCAGGTCGAGCATCCGGTGACGGAGGCCATCACCGGCCTCGACCTCGTGGAATGGCAACTGCGCGTCGCCGCCGGCGAACCCCTGCCGAAGCGGCAGGAGGACCTTGTCATCGACGGCTGGGCCTTCGAGGCCCGGCTCTATGCGGAAAATCCGGCCCGCGACTTCCTGCCGGCGACCGGCCGCCTCACCGTCTTCGACCTGCCGGGCGAAGCCCGCATCGATTCGGGTGTGCGCGCGGGCGACATCATCACCCCCTATTACGACCCGATGATCGCCAAGGTGATCACCCATGGCCGCGACCGCAAGGAGGCGCTGGCGCGGCTCGAAGCGGCGCTCGCCGCCTGCCGCGTCGGCGGACTGACGACCAATGCCGGTTTTCTCGCCCGCCTCTGCCGCCTGCCGGCCTTCGCCGCGGGCGATGTCGATACGGGCCTCATCGGCCGGGCCGGGGAGAGGCTGCTGGCCGATCCCGATGCCTCCGAGGAGGTCTTTGCGCTCGCCGCCCTCTCGGCGCTCGGCTTTCTCGACGCGCCGGCCGATCCGGACCCATGGGGTCATGTCCGTGGTTTCCGCCTGTGGGGGAATGCGGCCCAGACCGTCTTTCTCGATCATGGCGGCGTGGAACATGCCTTGCGTGTCACCGCGCTTGGCAAGGATCGCTTCCGCATCGACCATGACGGCATGGCAACGGATATCCGCGTGCAATCGGCGGATGGCCGTGCCGTCCAGGCGGATTTCGACGGACATCTCCTGCCCGCGACGATCCACCGGGAAGGCGCCGATATCGCCGTCTTCTTCGCCGGCCACGGCCATGCCTTCGCGATCACACAGCAGGCCGGTCATCAGGGCGAGGCGGCGGCGGGTGGCGATCGGCTCTCGGCCCCCATGCCGGGGCTCGTGCGCATCGTCTCTGTCGCGCCGGGCGCGCGCGTCGCGCGCGGCGATGCGCTGGTGACCATGGAAGCGATGAAGATGGAGCTGGTGCTGGCTGCCCCGCGCGATGGCGTGGTGGCCGCGGTGCCCGTCGCCGCGGGCGACCAGGTGGCGGAAGGCGCCCTGCTTTTGGCGCTGGAGCCGGAGGAGGCCGTATGAGCCGGCGCGTCGAAATCGTCGAGATGGCCGCCCGCGACGGCCTGCAGAACGAGAAGGCGATCATCCCCGCCGCCGACAAGATCGCGCTGATCGATCGCCTGTCGGACTGCGGCTTCCGGCGCATCGAGGCGACGAGCTTCGTCAGCCCGAAATGGGTGCCGCAGCTTGCCGACGGGGCCGAGGTGATGGCCGGCATCGCGCGTCGGCCCGGTGTTTCCTATGCGGCGCTGGTGCCCAACATGAAGGGTTACGAAGCGGCGAAGGCCGCCGGTGTCGATGAGGTCGCCGTCTTCCTCTCCGCTTCCGAAGGCTTTTCGCGGGCCAATCTCAACTGCTCGATCGCCGAGAGCATCGAGCGTGCCCGGCCGGTCGCGGAAGCGGCGAAGGCGGACGGCATTCCGCTGCGCGGCTATGTGAGCTGCGTCGTGCAGTGCCCCTATAACGGGCCGGTGGAGCCCTCCGCCGTGGCGCGGGTGACCCGGCAATTGCTGGACCTCGGCTGCCACGAGGTGAGCCTCGGCGACACGATCGGCCGCGCCCGCCCGGAAGAGGTGGCGGCCATGCTGGCCGTCGTAACTGCCGTCGCCGCGCCGCGGAGGCTCGCCGGCCATTTCCACGATACGGGCGGGATGGCGCTCGACAATATCCGCGTCGCGCTCGATCATGGGCTCGCCGTCTTCGATGCCTCGGTCGGCGGGCTCGGCGGCTGCCCCTATGCGCCGGGCGCGCGCGGCAATGTGGATACGCTTGCGGTCGCCGACATGCTGGCGGCGGAGGGTTTTAAGACGGGGCTCGACCGGGAGAAGCTGGCGTCAGCCGCCGCTTTCGCGCGTCGGATCACCGGCAAGATCGCCTGACATTTTGCGCTCTCAAGGAGCGAGGAGGTGAAGCCATGAATTTCGAGACGATTTCCGTATCCGTCGACCGGCGCGGCGTGGCCGCGCTGACGCTGCGCCGCCATGCGCAGCACAATGCGCTGTCCGGCCTGATGATCCGCGAGCTGACGGCCGTCGCGGGACTTCTCAGCGAGGATCGTGCGGTGCGCCTCGTCGTGCTGACGGGAGAGGGCGAAAGCTTCTGCGCCGGCGGCGATCTCAACTGGATGAAGGAGCAGATCGCCGCCACGCGCGAAGAGCGGATCGTCGAGGCGCGCCGGCTTGCCCTGATGCTGAAGGCGCTGCGCGACCTGCCGAAGCCGCTCGTCGCCCGGGTCAACGGCCAGGCCTATGGCGGCGGCGTCGGCCTCGTCAGCGTCTGCGATGCGGCGATCGCCGCGGAGGGCGCGCGCTTCGGCCTGACGGAAACCCGCCTCGGCCTCATCCCGGCGACGATCAGCCCCTATGTCGCCGCCCGTATCGGCCCTGCCGCCTTCCTTCGCCTTGCGACGTCCGCCCGCCTGTTCGACGCGGCGACGGCGCGGGGCATCGGGCTCTTGAGCCGCGTCGTGGCGCCCGACTCGCTGGACGAGGCGGTCGAGGCGGAGATCGCCCCCTATTTCGTGACGTCTCCCGAGGCGGTTGCCGCGACGAAGGCCCTTGCGCATGCGCTCGCTTCGCCGATCGACGAGAAGGTCATCGAGATGACGCTGACGCGGCTGGCCGATACCTGGGAAACGCCGGAAGCGGCGGAGGGCATCGCCGCCTTCCTGGAGAAGCGCAAGGCGGGGTGGGTGCCGGGCGATACGGCGAGGTAGTGTTCCGGTGACGTCGCGGCTCTGGCTTTGCCCCTCACCCTAACCCTCTCCCCGCGTGCGGGGAGAGGGGACGTGCCCCACGAACGGCTGTTGTTTGAGGAAAACGGCGCGGCATATCCCCTTCGCCCCGCTTGCGGGGAGAAGGTGCCGGCAGGCGGATGAGGGGCAATCGCCCCCGCTACTCGATGAACACCCTGACACTCGCCGCCCGCCCGGCAGCGTCGATCACCGTCAATGTCGAGAAACCCACGCCCTCCGGCATCCACTGCGTCGTGCGCCGGCGCGAGGCATCGGGCAGGACCTTGCCGTTGGCGAGCCAGCGGAAGGGCGCGCGGCCGCCCTGGAGCTTGAGCACGAGCGGCGAGATGGCCGCGCCCGTCGTCGCGCCGAGTTCCACATGGGCGCCTTCCGGCGGATAGACGATCTCCGGCGCCGGCTCGCGCGCCGTCGTGGCGACGAGGCCGCTTGCGGTGGTCGAGAAACGGCGGAGGCTCGCCGGAAGCTCGGATTGTGCGATGCGCACCGCGCCGGCCGGTGCCCGCGGCAGCGCGGTGATGGCGAGGCCGGACCGGGCGAAGGCTTCGAACAGGATAGGTGCGGCGGCACCGTAGCCGGTGAGGCCCGGAACGGCGCCGTTGTCGGCCCGGCCGACCCAGACGCCCAGCACATGGCGGCCGTCATAGCCGACGGACCAGGCATCGCGGTAGCCGTAGCTCGTGCCGGTCTTGTAGGCGATGCCGAGGCGGCGGCTGCCGGTCGGCGGCGTGACGCCGGAGAGCGCATCCGAGACATGCCAGACCGCGACGGGATCGAGCAGCGGATCGCCCGTCATCACCGCCGCATCGCGCACGATGCCGTCGCCGAGACGCACCGGCATGCCGCGATTGGCAAGCGCCGCATAGAGCTGGGTGAGATCGCGCAGCGTGATGCCGACGCCGCCAAGGCCGATGGCAAGGCCGGGCGTTTCGCCCGGCGGCAGTTCGGGATGCACCTCGGCGCGGCGGAAGCGCACCATCAGCCGCGTCGGGCCGACCGCCTCCAGGAGGCGCACGGCAGGCACGTTCAGCGACAGTTGCAGCGCCTTGCGCACGCTGACGTCCCCCTGGTAGGTCATGTCGAAATTGCGCGGCCGGTAGCCGGAAAAATCGGCGGGCCGGTCCTCGACGATGGTTTCCTGCGCGACGAGGCCTTCCTCGAAGGCGAGGCCGTAGATGAAGGGTTTCAGCGCCGAGCCGGGCGAGCGGCGGATGCGCGTCATGTCGATCCAGCCGGCGCGGCTGCCGTCGAAATAGTCCGCCGAGCCGACCTCGCCGAGGATTTCGCCGGTGCGGGTATCGGCCATCACCATGGCGATCGAGACCTTCGGGCCGAGCCGCTCGGCCGCCTCGCGCGCCACCGTCTCCAGCCCGGCCTGCACGGTGCGGTCGAGCGTCGTCCTGTGTTCGGTTGCCCTGGCGTCCTTGCGCAGCGCAAGCTCCGAAAGGTGGGCGGCATGGGCGGGAAGCTGGCGGCGGCGGCCGGGCACCGCTTCCGCGCTGGCGCGCTCCGCCTCGCCTTCGCCGATGACCTCGGAAACGGCCAGGCGGGTAAGCACGCGCTCGCGCGCCTTTTCCGCGGCGGCGCGGTGGCGGTCCGGCCGGCGCTTCTCGGGTAGCTGCGGCAGGGCGACGAGAAGGGCGGCCTCGGCGACGGAAAGACGCTTCGGCTCCTTGCCGAACCAGGCGAGGCTCGCCGCACGCACGCCCTCCAGGTTGCCGCCATAGGGCGCGAGCGTCAGGTAGAGATCGAGGATCTCGGCCTTGGAGAGGCGCCGTTCGAGCTGGACGGCGCGGGCCATCTGGCGCAGCTTGGCCAGCATCGAGCGGTTCTCGCGCGGCTCGATCAGCCGGGCGACCTGCATGGAGAGCGTGGAGGCGCCGGAGACGATGCGGCCATTCGTGACGAACTGCCCGGCGGCGCGCAGCAGCGCCAGCGGGTCGATGCCCGCATGCTCGTGGAAACGTCGGTCCTCATAGGCGACCAGCATGCGCAGGAACTGCGGATCGACATCGGCGGCCGTGGTCTTCAGCCGCCAGAGCCCGTCCGGCGTCGCGAAGGCGCGCAGCAGGCGGCCGTCCCGGTCGAGCACTTCCTTCGAAACGGTGTCCGCCACCGAGATCGGCGGCGGATAGGCGCGATCGGCATGGTCGAGCCCGGCGGCGAGGGCGGCGATGAACGCCGCCCCGCCGAGGGAGCCGATCAGGAGCTTGCGCCAGAGCGCCATCGGCCGGGCTCCCTACTCAGCCTTGACGACCTGCATGCGGCTGGTCGCCGTGCGGGCGGAATATTGCGGACGGTACATGTCCTCCACCTGCGCGGCCGGGTGGTCGTAGGTGCCCGGGGTCACGGCGCGCACGACATAGGCGAGCGTCACCTCGCGGTTGTCACCCGCGCTGCGGTTGAAGGCCGCGACGAAGCGATCGTAGCGGAACTCCGTATGGGCCGGCTCGATCTCGCCGATCCAGTCGAAATTCGCCAGCTTCGCGCTGTCGACGAGGCTCGGATTGTCGATCTCGAAACCGGCGGGCAGGAGATCGGTGATGATGATGCGCGACGGCCAGTCATTGTGCTCCGTCACCTTCAGCACCACGACGTAGCGCTCGTTCTGCGTCGCCTCGGAGACGTTCGCCTCCTCGCCGTCGAGCGTGTAGTAGCTGCGCTCGATGGCAAAGCCGTCGCCGCCGGCCGGCAGCGGATCGGCCGGGGCCGCGACCGTCGTCAGCATGGCCGAGACCTGCTCGCCGGAGCGGTTGGCAACCGTCAGAGGGTTGTCCATCAGCGCCTTGCCCGTCATCTGCGCGGCATAGCCGCCCGAATGCGCGGTGCCGTTGATCTCGAGCGCCAGGCCCTTGTCGGCATCCTTCACGGAACGGGCGGCGAGCAGCATCCAGGTCTGTTCCTGCGTGCTGGTCCAGCGCTTGTCCTCCCACTGCCTGGCGACCAGCTTCGTCAGGTCCGGGATGATGGTCGGAACCGGACGGGCCTCGGCGGCCAGCGCCAGGATCGCGGCGCCATCGCGCAGCGACGAACCGTAGTCGGTGCGCGAGAGGCTGGCGTTCATCACGCTGTCGCGCGACAGGCCGAGCGCATTGGAGAAGATCGTCATCGAGCGCTGGGCATCGCCGTAGAGCCCGAGCGCGGCGGCAAGATGCGCGCGGGAGAGCGGCGAGGAGAACTCCGAGAGCTTCGTGTCGGCATAGTAGCGCAGGTCGCTGATCGCGGCCTTGCGGTTGCGGGCGAGCACGTAGAGCGCATAGGCGATCTCGTAGCCCTGGCTGGTGACGTTGACGTCGTAGGAGAGCGCGTTCTGCAGGTTGGAAAGCGCCTGCAGCATGGCCTGTTCCGGCACGTCGAACGTCTGCTCGCGGGCCCGTGTCAGGAAGTCCGTGACGAAGGCATCGAGCCACAGGTCGCCGTAGCCCGGCCCCCAGAGGCCGAAGCTGCCGGAGGAGGACTGGTTGGCCAGCACCCGGTAGATCGCATCCTGCACGCGCTTTTGCGTTTCCGTGTCCTCGGCAAGGCCGGACTGCCTGGAAAGCTCGCTGAGATAGAGCAGCGGCAGCGCGCGGCTGGTCGTCTGCTCCGTGCAGCCGTAGGGATAGCGGTCGAGCGCCATCAGGAGCGCCGGGATGTCGAAGGCCGCGGCGCGAGAAACGTTGAGGCTGACGGAGGCGCCGGCAAGCTGGCTGTCGGCCAGAAGCTGGTCGTCGATCGTCAGGCTGCCATTGGCGGCGATCTCGATCGGCCGGCGCGTGGTGATCGGCATGGAGGCCGGGCGCACCGGCACGTTGAGCGCCTGTTCCAGCGACAGGCCGGCGTCGTTCGAGAGCCTGACCGTCACGACGCCGTCGCCGGCCTCGCCGCCGATCAGCGGCAGGGTGAGCGCCGTCTTGCCGCCGGGCTCGAGCCGCAGCGTCCGGCCGGCGCCGGTCTGCTCGACCATCACGGAGTCATTGTGGGTGACCTCGACCGTGTAGTCGCCGGCCGGGGCATCGGTATTGGCGATATCGAGCCTCAGGTCGGCGCGGTCCCCGGGAGCGAGGAATTTCGGCAGGCTCGCGGTCACGACGACCGGGTCGCGGATGACGACGTCCTTCGACGCGCTGCCGACGCCGGTCTTCGTCCAGGCGACAGCCATGATGCGGGCCGTGCCGTTGAACTGCGGGATGTCGAAGCTGACCCTGGCCTTGCCTTCGGCATCCAGCTTCACGGGACCGGCGAAGAAGGCGACGAGCTTTTCTGTCGGCGGGTTGCCCGACAGCGCCCCTTCGCCGCCGTCGCCGCCGGTGCGCAGCCGCCCCGTGGCGCCGAGCGAACCGTCGATCAGCCGGCCGTAGAGATCGCGGATCTCCATGCCGAGCCGGCGCTGGCCGAAGTACCAGCCGGCCGGATCGGGCGCTTCGTAGCGGGTGAGGTTGAGGATGCCGACATCGACGGCGGCGACCGTGACATAGGCCTCCTCGTTCGCGCCCGCGCCGTTGATCGCAAGCGAGATATCGAGCGGCTGGCGCGGCAGCGTCTTTTCCGGCACGTCGAGCGCGACATTCAGCTTGCGGTCGGCGGGATAGACCTTCAGCCAGGTGATCCCGATGGCGCGCATCGGCATGCGGCTTTCCTGGTCCGTGCCGGGGCGGAAGAGCGTGGCGGTGACGTAGGAGCCGGGGCCCCATTCCCTGGTGATCGGGATTTCCACCTCGCCGCCCTCGGCGCCGATGGCGGCGGTCTTCGTGGCGATCAGGCTTTCCGCGCCGACGGTGATCAGCACCTGGCCGGCATGGCGCGGCGAGATCTTCAGCCTGGCCGTGTCGCCGACCGCATAGTTTTCCTTGTCGAGCGAGATTTCCAGTGCGTCCGGCGTTTCCGTCGAGGTTGCGGCGACGTACCAGCCGGCGTCGAATTCGATGCTGGTCGCCGGGCCGTCCGGTTCGGCGCTTTCCACTTCGAGGCGGTAGCGGCCCCAGGTGACGGGCACCGAGATGCGCCCGCCATCCGCGCCGGCATCGACCGTGCCGTTGGCGATCTGCCTGGTCGAGAGCACCGGCTCGTAGCGCCACGAGCTGCCGTCACGATACCATTGGTAGTTCCGCTCGACGGCGAGCAGCTTCCAGGGCATGTCCTGCATCGCCTGCCTGGAGCCATCCGGCGCCACGGCGACGACATGGAAGTTGGCGACGCTGTTTTCCGAAAGCTCGCCCGAAAATTCCGGCTTCACGCCGATCATCGCGCCGGCCGCCCTGACCGGCAGGGTGAGGTTGCGTTCGACGGCGCGGCCGCCTTCCTCCATCATGCGCAGCGTGACCAGTGCTTCGAGGCGCTGGGTGGTCGAGGGCAGGTCGGCGACGTTCACCTCGAAGGTCGCCTTGCCGTCGTCGTCGAGCACGTCGAGGTCTTCGAGCGAGGTGGTGCTCTCTTCGAGCGCCTCCTCGTCGGCAAGGCCGAAGACGTAGCCGGGGAAGGCGGCGTCCTGGCGCGTCGGCTTCAGCGCGACGTCACCCTCGATTTCAAGGCCGGCGCCCGGTGCGCCGTAGAGATAGCGACCCTCGACCGACACTTCGGCGGGAACGCCGGCCTCGATGGCCTTCGCCTCGCTCGTCATGTCGAATTCGATGCGGTCGGGCACGAAATCATCGACGAGGAACTGCTTTTCGCCGATCGCCGTGCCCTTGGGATCGGTGAATATCTGCATGGTCCAGGTGCCGCGCATGCTGTTTTCCTGCAGCGGCAGGTCGACAGCATGGCCGCCGAGCGCGGCGCCGTCGCTGACAATGCGGCGGTCTTCCACGCCGTCCGGGCGGTTGAAGACGAAGGTGAGCGGCAGTTTTTCCACGGCATTGGCTTCGATGTCGCGGGCGAGCGCCGTCGCGTGCACCGTCTCGCCGGCGCGGTAGATGCCGCGCTCGGTCCAGGCGAGCACGTCGATGGCGCCCGGCGCCGGGCGGCCGGTGACGCCGCGGTCGGAAAGGTCGAAGCCGGCGCGCGTCATGTCGAGGAAGACGAAGTCCGACGTGCCCTTCTTCGCGAGGATCACGGCGGGCGTGTTGGCGGCTGTGCCGCGCATCAGGCCGGCGGTGAAGGTCGCGCGGCCGTCCGCATCGGTCGTCGCGGTGCCGAGCACCTCGTTGTTCTTGGCGATCAACTGGAGCTCGACGCCGTCGAGCGGGCCGGCGCTGTCGAGCGAACGGGCGAAGACGTTGAGCCCGTCCGTGCCGGCATAGGTGGTGAGGCCGACATCCGAGACGACGAACCATTGCGTCGCCTTGGCATCCCATTCGTTCGAGCGGCCGTTCGAGGCGGCGGCGGTCAGGACGTAGACGCCGGGCTTGCGCTCCGGCAGCGCCTCGTCGACCGGGAAGCTGGTGACGACGTCCTTGTTGAGGTCGCGGGCGATCTCGATCTGACCCTGCCAGACCAGTTCACCATTGTCGTTTTCGATGCGGCTGGCGGAATAGCCGTCGAGCTGGGTGAGGAATCGGCTTTCGGACAGCAGTCCGGCAATGGCGCGGTCGCCGACGCGGTAGAGCTTCAGGTCGGCGCTGTCGGTGTTGACGGAGACGATCGGGATGCCGCGGCGCACGCTTCCCGGCAGCACGAATCCGTCGCCCGTGAAGCGCACCATGGCGGCGCGGTCCTGCACGTAGATGTCGAGGTCGACGGCCGATTCCAGCGGCTCGTCGACCGCCGACGGCAGGCCGGGGCGGAAGGCGATCTTGTAGCGCTGGCCGTGGGTGAGGCCCTCGACGCAGATCTGCCGGTCCTTGGCTTCCACGGCCTTCGGCGCCGCACCGTCGAGTGTGACGAAGGAGGCATAGTCGGCGCCGGACTTGACGAGCGGTTCGGAGAACTCGACGCAGGCGCGTGGGCTCGCGCTGTCGGAATCGATCGTGTGGTTGACGACGCGGAAGCCCTGGCGGGCACGAAGGCCGAGATAGGCCGAGCGTACCGCGACGTCCTCCTTCAGCGCGAGGCTCGCCTTGTAGGCATTGATGCCGGCGCGGTAATTGCTCGACTTGTCGAGCGTCTCGGCGAGAACGGCGAGCGCCCGGGCGCGGGTCTCCGTCGTGCGCGAGAGCTGGTAGGCGTTGATCGCCGCAAGCGCGCCCTGGCCGGCGAGATAGCTGTTGTTGACGGCGCGCGTCATGGATTCGGCGGTCTCGATCCAGAGGTAGTAGTCGTCGGGCGCAAGCGAAAGCGCGCCCTTGAAGGCGATCAGCGCCTGGTCGAAGCGGCTGGAGGCCGTCTCGATGCGGCCGAGCGAGGCGAGGCTTTCGGTGCCCTGGCCGGTGTGCTCGCTGGCAAGCGACAGGTTGTCGCGGAAGGAGCGGGCATCGCTCATCATGTAGTCGCGGATGAAGGCCATGGCCGGCGGCGCGCCGATATCGACGGCGCTGTCGGCGCGCACGATCTTGCCGGCGACGGCGCCCTGGAAATGGTTGAGCTGGTTGAAGTCGCTCTTCAGGAAGCACCATTTCACCTTGGGATTATAGGTGAAGGCACGGCAGGACAGGTCGTCGATGCAGTCGGTCTTGCACTGGTCGAGCGTCACGTCCTGCACGGTGCGCAGGTCGAAGCCGAAATAATCGCTGTTTTCAGAGGTGACCACGGTGCGCGTTTCTTGTGCGCCTGCGGGGAGGGGAGGGGAGGCGACGGCAGCCAGAAGAAGTGCCGAGAAACCGAAGAATGCGCGCATAGACATGAAGTCCTCCTAACGCTGCCCGTCTCGTTGCCGCCGCCACTGTCCAGACCCGGATGCGGCTTGTCAATCGAAAGACGGAGCGCGTCGGGAGGGGCGAAAAGGGGGCGGCGCATGGAACCAGGGGGAAGACGTTTCAGGTTCGCCGTTCAATCGCCGGGAATGCGAAAATTTTTGCCGCGGCGTGGCGTTAACCTTTTGTTAACCATATCGGCGCAGACTTCAAATCACGGGCGAACGGTCTCTGTCATATCGCTGTTACAGCGGGCCGGTAGAACCCTCGTCAGACACGAAAGTCGTGTTTCGCAAGCGCGGTGACCACGGATGTACTGGCACCCGCGCGAAGCACTTCCCCGGCCAGGCCGGGATGAGGAAGCGGGGGATAACCCTCGCTTTTTTTCATTTGTGCGCCGCCCTTTGGCGCTGGACCCTCCTTTTGCTTTGCCCTACCCATGGTGCCCGCAGGGCGGCCGTCCTGTTGCCTTTTCTTCCGCTTTCCGGACGGTTGCATGTCTGACGTCGCCCTCAATGTCCTGCCCATCTTCGCGCTGATCTTCATCGGCTGGTTGCTCGTGCGCACCGGTTACCTGCGCGAGGCGCTGGGCGAGGGACTGGGGGAGTTCGTCTTCCGGGTGGCCGTTCCCGTCCTGCTCTTCCGCACCATCGCGGAGGCCGATTTCGCCGGGGAATCGCCGCTGCGCATCTGGATCGGCTACTTCGCCGGGGTCGCCTTCACCTGGACGGTGGCACACCTTGTCGCCACGCTCGGCTTCAGGCGCGACCGGCGGATCGGCGTGCTCGCCGGCGTCTCCTCCGCCTTCGCCAACACCGTCTTCATCGGCCTGCCGCTGGTCTCGCGCATCGTCGGCGAAGAGGGGTTGGTGGCGATCTCCGTGCTGCTCTCCGTGCACCTGCCGGTCATGATGATCGCCGGCACGATCCTGATGGAGCGGGCGGAGCGCAAGGACGGCACGCGCGAGCCGCAGCGCATCGGCACCCTTCTCCTCGGCATCGGCAGGAGCCTGGTGCGCAATCCGCTGGTGATCGGCCTTGTCGCCGGGGCGCTGTTCCACACGGGCGGCGTGCCGCTCGCCGGGCCCGTGAAGGTTGTGGTCGACCAGCTTGCGGGGGCGGCAGCGCCGGCGGCGCTCATCTCGATCGGCATGGCGCTCAATAAGTACAAGGTCGGCGGCAATGCCGGCATCGCGCTTGCGATGACCAGCCTCAAGCTCGTGCTGCTGCCGGGCTCCGTCTATGTCGCCTGCCGGCTGCTCGGCCTCAGCCCGGAATGGACGGCCGCCATGGTACTGTGCTCCTCCGTGCCGACGGGCATCAATGCCTGGCTGCTCGCCAACCATTTCGGCGTCGGCCATGCGCTCGCCTCCTCGACGATCACCATGACGACGGCGCTCGGCGTCTTCACCGTCTCCTTCTGGGCCTGGCTGCTGGGGTGAAGCTGTTTCTTCGCGGCGGCAATAAAAAAACCCGGCGCGATGGCCGGGTTTTTCGTCTCCATGCGCCGGCGTCTTACTGAGCCGGCTGTTCCGTCGTGGTGCCCTCGGTGGCGGCGCCGCCATCGGCCGGGGCCGCGTCCTCGGTCGTCGTCGCGCCGCCTTCTGCGGGTGCAGCGCCTTCCGTCGTGGTGGCTGCGCCGTCAGCGGGAGCCGCGCCCTCGGTGCTGGTCGCGCCGTCGGCCGGTGCGGCTGCGCCTGCATCCGCGCCTTCGCTGGAGGCGGTCGGCAGCGGTGCCGGGTTGTCGGAAAGCGTGCGCAGATAGGCGATCAGGTTGGCGCGCTCGTCGTTCTTCTTCAGGCCGGCAAAGCCCATGGCGGTACCGGGAACATGCTTCTTCGGCGCTTCCAGGAAGTAGCTGAGGTGATCGTAGTCCCACACGACCTTCTGGCCCTCGGAGAAGGTGGTCATGCCGGCGGAATAGCTGAAGCCCTCATGCGAGGCGACCGGGCGGTTCACGATGTCCCAGAGACCGGGTCCGACCTTGTTCGGTCCGCCCTTCTCCGAGGTGTGACAGCTCGCACATTTCTTGAAGGCCGTTTCGCCGGCGGTCGCATCGGCGGTGGCCAGCAGCGTGGCGATCGGAACGGTTGCTACGGCTTCGCCGCCGGCTGCCTCGCCACCGGTTTCCTCGGCCACGATCGCGAAGCCTTCCTTCTCGGGAGCGCCCGAATGGAAAATGCCTTCAGAAGCGATCGACACGGACATCAGTACGAAAACGGTGCCGAGCAGGGCACCTACGCCCATGTTCACATAAGAGTTCATCCAAACGCTCCCCTAGGAACCGGCGGACATGCGCCGGCCAGTCTTGAAATCGCGCGGAACCTATGTCTTTTGCTGCTTCGTTGCAACAGTGATTGTAGCCCCCGCACTGAGACTTTTTGACACTTTTCCCGGGGGTTTTGAAGGGCTGCAGATGAATTCCGCCAATTTTGACAAGACCCTCGTCCTCATTCCCGCGCGCATGGCCTCGACCCGGCTTCCGGGCAAGCCGCTCGCCGACATTGCGGGCCTGCCGATGATCGTGCAGGTTGCGCGTCGCGCGGCCGAGGCCGATGTCGGGCGGATCGTCGTCGCCGTCGATCACCAGGATATCTTCGACGCGGTGGTGGCCGCCGGCTTCGAGGCGGTGATGACCCGCGTCGACCACCAGTCCGGTTCCGACCGCATCCACGAGGCGCTGACCAAAAGCGATCCCGAGGGCCGGGCCGAGATCATCATCAACGTGCAGGGCGACCTGCCGACGATAGACCCGGAAACGATCCGTGCCGCCCTTCGCCCGCTGGAGAACGCCGCGACCGACATCGCCACGCTGACCACCGAGATCCGCGACGAGGAGGAGAAGACCAATCCGAATGTCGTGAAGGTCGTCGGCTCGCCGCTCAGCGAGAGCCGCCTGCGCGCCCTTTATTTCACGCGCGCGACGGCGCCGTACGGCAAGGGGCCGCTCTATCACCATATCGGCCTCTACGCCTACCGCCGCAAGGCGCTGGAAGCCTTCGTCGCGCTGAAGCCCTCGAGGCTCGAAAGGCGGGAATCGCTGGAGCAGTTGCGCGCGCTGGAGGCGGGAATGCGCATCGATGCGGAGATCGTTGACACCGTTCCGCTGGGTGTCGATACTCCGGCCGACCTCGAAAAGGCCCGCGCAATGCTCGCGGCCAACCCCATCTGATTTCCACCTCGCCGCCCTCGGCGCCGATGGCGGCGGTCTTCGTGGCGATCAGGCTTCCGCGCCGACGGTGATCAGCACCTGGCCGGCATGGCGCGGCGAGATCTTCAGCCTGGCCGTGTCGCCGACCGCATAGTTTTCCTTGTCGAGCGAGATTTCCAGTGCGTCCGGCGTTTCCGTCGAGGTTGCGGCGACGTACCAGCCGGCGTCGAATTCGATGCTGGTCGCCGGGCCGTCCGGTTCGGCGCTTTCCACTTCGAGGCGGTAGCGGCCCCAGGTGACGGGCACCGAGATGCGCCGCCATCCGCGCCGGCATCGACCGTGCCGTTGGCGATCTGCCTGGTCGAGAGCACCGGCTCGTAGCGCCACGAGCTGCCGTCACGATACCATTGGTAGTTCCGCTCGACGGCGAGCAGCTTCCAGGGCATGTCCTGCATCGCCTGCCTGGAGCCATCCGGCGCCACGGCGACGACATGGAAGTTGGCGACGCTGTTTTCCGAAAGCTCGCCCGAAAATTCCGGCTTCACGCCGATCATCGCGCCGGCCGCCCTGACCGCAGGGTGAGGTTGCGTTCGACGGCGCGGCCGCCTTCCTCCATCATGCGCAGCGTGACCAGTGCTTCGAGGCGCTGGGTGGTCGAGGGCAGGTCGGCGACGTTCACCTCGAAGGTCGCCTTGCCGTCGTCGTCGAGCACGTCGAGGTCTTCGAGCGAGGTGGTGCTCTCTTCGAGCGCCTCCTCGTCGGCAAGGCCGAAGACGTAGCCGGGGAAGGCGGCGTCCTGGCGCGTCGGCTTCAGCGCGACGTCACCCTCGATTTCAAGGCCGGCGCCCGGTGCGCCGTAGAGATAGCGACCCTCGACCGACACTTCGGCGGGAACGCCGGCCTCGATGGCCTTCGCCTCGCTCGTCATGTCGAATTCGATGCGGTCGGGCACGAAATCATCGACGAGGAACTGCTTTTCGCCGATCGCCGTGCCCTTGGGATCGGTGAATATCTGCATGGTCCAGGTGCGCGCATGCTGTTTTCCTGCAGCGGCAGGTCGACAGCATGGCCGCCGAGCGCGGCGCCGTCGCTGACAATGCGGCGGTCTTCCACGCCGTCCGGGCGGTTGAAGACGAAGGTGAGCGCAGTTTTTCCACGGCATTGGCTTCGATGTCGCGGGCGAGCGCCGTCGCGTGCACCGTCTCGCCGGCGCGGTAGATGCCGCGCTCGGTCCAGGCGAGCACGTCGATGGGCGCCCGGCGCCGGGCGGCCGGTGACGCCGCGGTCGGAAAGGTCGAAGCCGGCGCGCGTCATGTCGAGGAAGACGAAGTCCGACGTGCCCTTCTTCGCGAGGATCACGGCGGGCGTGTTGGCGGCTGTGCCGCGCATCAGGCCGGCGGTGAAGGTCGCGCGCCGGCCGCGCGCGGTCGTCGCGGTGCGAGCACTCGTTGTTCTTGGCGATCAACTGGAGCTCGACGCCGTCGAGCGGGCCGGCGCTGTCGAGCGAACGGGCGAAGACGTTGAGCCCGTCCGTGCCGGCATAGGTGGTGAGGCCGACATCCGAGACGACGAACCATTGCGTCGCCTTGGCATCCCATTCGTTCGAGCGGCCGTTCGAGGCGGCGGCGGTCAGGACGTAGACGCCGGCTTGCGCTCCGGCAGCGCCTCGTCGACCGGGAAGCTGGTGACGACGTCCTTGTTGAGGTCGCGGGCGATCTCGATCTGACCCTGCCAGACCAGTTCACCATTGTCGTTTTCGATGCGGCTGGCGGAATAGCCGTCGAGCTGGGTGAGGAATCGGCTTTCGGACAGCAGTCCGGCAATGGCGCGGTCGCCGACGCGGTAGAGCTTCAGGTCGGCGCTGTCGGGTTGACGGAGACGATCGGGATGCCGCGGCGCACGCTTCCCGGCAGCACGAATCCGTCGCCCGTGAAGCGCACCATGGCGGCGCGGTCCTGCACGTAGATGTCGAGGTCGACGGCCGATTCCAGCGGCTCGTCGACCGCCGACGGCAGGCCGGGGCGGAAGGCGATCTTGTAGCGCTGGCCGTGGGTGAGGCCCTCGACGCAGATCTGCCGGTCCTTGGCTTCCACGGCCTTCGGCGCCGCACCGTCGAGTGTGACGAAGGAGGCATAGTCGGCGCCGGACTTGACGAGCGGTTCGGAGAACTCGACGCAGGCGCGTGGGCTCGCGCTGTCGGAATCGATCGTGTGGTTGACGACGCGGAAGCCCTGGCGGGCACGAAGGCCGAGATAGGCCGAGCGTACCGCGACGTCCTCCTTCAGCGCGAGGCTCGCCTTGTAGGCATTGATGCCGGCGCGGTAATTGCTCGACTTGTCGAGCGTCTCGGCGAGAACGGCGAGCGCCCGGGCGCGGGTCTCCGTCGTGCGCGAGAGCTGGTAGGCGTTGATCGCCGCAAGCGCGCCCTGGCCGGCGAGATAGCTGTTGTTGACGGCGCGCGTCATGGATTCGGCGGTCTCGATCCAGAGGTAGTAGTCGTCGGGCGCAAGCGAAAGCGCGCCCTTGAAGGCGATCAGCGCCTGGTCGAAGCGGCTGGAGGCCGTCTCGATGCGGCCGAGCGAGGCGAGGCTTTCGGTGCCCTGGCCGTGTGTGCTCGCTGGCAAGCGACAGGTTGTCGCGGAAGGAGCGGGCATCGCTCATCATGTAGTCGCGGATGAAGGCCATGGCCGGCGGCGCGCCGATATCGACGGCGCTGTCGGCGCGCACGATCTTGCCGGCGACGGCGCCCTGGAAATGGTTGAGCTGGTTGAAGTCGCTCTTCAGGAAGCACCATTTCACCTTGGGATTATAGGTGAAGGCACGGCAGGACAGGTCGTCGATGCAGTCGGTCTTGCACTGGTCGAGCGTCACGTCCTGCACGGTGCGCAGGTCGAAGCCGAAATAATCGCTGTTTTCAGAGGTGACCACGGTGCGCGTTTCTTGTGCGCCTGCGGGGAGGGGAGGGGAGGCGACGGCAGCCAGAAGAAGTGCCGAGAAACCGAAGAATGCGCGCATAGACATGAAGTCCTCCTAACGCTGCCCGTCTCGTTGCCGCCGCCACTGTCCAGACCCGGATGCGGCTTGTCAATCGAAAGACGGAGCGCGTCGGGAGGGGCGAAAAGGGGGCGGCGCATGGAACCAGGGGGAAGACGTTTCAGGTTCGCCGTTCAATCGCCGGGAATGCGAAAAATTTTTGCCGCGGCGTGGCGTTAACCTTTTGTTAACCATATCGGCGCAGACTTCAAATCACGGCGAACGGTCTCTGTCATATCGCTGTTACAGCGGGCCGGTAGAACCCTCGTCAGACACGAAAGTCGTGTTTCGCAAGCGCGGTGACCACGGATGTACTGGCACCCGCGCGAAGCACTTCCCCGGCCAGGCCGGGATGAGGAAGGGGGATAACCCTCGCTTTTTTTCATTTGTGCGCCGCCCTTTGGCGCTGGACCCTCCTTTTGCTTTGCCCTACCCATGGTGCCCGCAGGGCGGCCGTCCTGTTGCCTTTTCTTCCGCTTTCCGGACGGTTGCATGTCTGACGTCGCCCTCAATGTCCTGCCCATCTTCGCGCTGATCTTCATCGGCTGGTTGCTCGTGCGCACCGGTTACCTGCGCGAGGCGCTGGGCGAGGGACTGGGGGAGTTCGTCTTCCGGGTGGCCGTTCCCGTCCTGCTCTTCCGCACCATCGCGGAGGCCGATTTCGCCGGGGAATCGCCGCTGCGCATCTGGATCGGCTACTTCGCCGGGGTCGCCTTCACCTGGACGGTGGCACACCTTGTCGCCACGCTCGGCTTCAGGCGCGACCGGCGGATCGGCGTGCTCGCCGGCGTCTCCTCCGCCTTCGCCAACACCGTCTTCATCGGCCTGCCGCTGGTCTCGCGCATCGTCGGCGAAGAGGGGTTGGTGGCGATCTCCGTGCTGCTCTCCGTGCACCTGCCGGTCATGATGATCGCCGGCACGATCCTGATGGAGCGGGCGGAGCGCAAGGACGGCACGCGCGAGCCGCAGCGCATCGGCACCCTTCTCCTCGGCATCGGCAGGAGCCTGGTGCGCAATCCGCTGGTGATCGGCCTTGTCGCCGGGGCGCTGTTCCACACGGGCGGCGTGCCGCTCGCCGGGCCCGTGAAGGTTGTGGTCGACCAGCTTGCGGGGGCGGCAGCGCCGGCGGCGCTCATCTCGATCGGCATGGCGCTCAATAAGTACAAGGTCGGCGGCAATGCCGGCATCGCGCTTGCGATGACCAGCCTCAAGCTCGTGCTGCTGCCGGGCTCCGTCTATGTCGCCTGCCGGCTGCTCGGCCTCAGCCCGGAATGGACGGCCGCCATGGTACTGTGCTCCTCCGTGCCGACGGGCATCAATGCCTGGCTGCTCGCCAACCATTTCGGCGTCGGCCATGCGCTCGCCTCCTCGACGATCACCATGACGACGGCGCTCGGCGTCTTCACCGTCTCCTTCTGGGCCTGGCTGCTGGGGTGAAGCTGTTTCTTCGCGGCGGCAAAAAAAACCCGGCGCGATGGCCGGTTTTTTCGTCTCCATGCGCCGGCGTCTTACTGAGCCGGCTGTTCCGTCGTGGTGCCCTCGGGCGGCGCCGCCATCGGCCGGGGCCGCGTCCTCGGTCGTCGTCGCCGCCTTCTGCGGGTGCAGCGCCTTCCGTCGTGGTGGCTGCGCCGTCAGCGGGAGCCGCGCCCTCGGTGCTGGTCGCGCCGTCGGCCGGTGCGGCTGCGCCTGCATCCGCGCCTTCGCTGGAGGCGGTCGGCAGCGGTGCCGGGTTGTCGGAAAGCGTGCGCAGATAGGCGATCAGGTTGGCGCGCTCGTCGTTCTTCTTCAGGCCGGCAAAGCCCATGGCGGTACCGGGAACATGCTTCTTCGGCGCTTCCAGGAAGTAGCTGAGGTGATCGTAGTCCCACACGACCTTCTGGCCCTCGGAGAAGGTGGTCATGCCGGCGGAATAGCTGAAGCCCTCATGCGAGGCGACCGGGCGGTTCACGATGTCCCAGAGACCGGGTCCGACCTTGTTCGGTCCGCCCTTCTCCGAGGTGTGACAGCTCGCACATTTCTTGAAGGCCGTTTCGCCGGCGGTCGCATCGGCGGTGGCCAGCAGCGTGGCGATCGGAACGGTTGCTACGGCTTCGCCGCCGCTGCCTCGCCACCGGTTTCCTCGGCCACGATCGCGAAGCCTTCCTTCTCGGGAGCGCCCGAATGGAAAATGCCTTCAGAAGCGATCGACACGGACATCAGTACGAAAACGGTGCCGAGCAGGGCACCTACGCCCATGTTCACATAAGAGTTCATCCAAACGCTCCCCTAGGAACCGGCGGACATGCGCCGGCCAGTCTTGAAATCGCGCGGAACCTATGTCTTTTGCTGCTTCGTTGCAACAGTGATTGTAGCCCCCGCACTGAGACTTTTTGACACTTTTCCCGGGGGTTTTGAAGGGCTGCAGATGAATTCCGCCAATTTTGACAAGACCCTCGTCCTCATTCCCGCGCGCATGGCCTCGACCCGGCTTCCGGGCAAGCCGCTCGCCGACATTGCGGGCCTGCCGATGATCGTGCAGGTTGCGCGTCGCGCGGCCGAGGCCGATGTCGGGCGGATCGTCGTCGCCGTCGATCACCAGGATATCTTCGACGCGGTGGTGGCCGCCGGCTTCGAGGCGGTGATGACCCGCGTCGACCACCAGTCCGGTTCCGACCGCATCCACGAGGCGCTGACCAAAAGCGATCCCGAGGGCCGGGCCGAGATCATCATCAACGTGCAGGGCGACCTGCCGACGATAGACCCGGAAACGATCCGTGCCGCCCTTCGCCCGCTGGAGAACGCCGCGACCGACATCGCCACGCTGACCACCGAGATCCGCGACGAGGAGGAGAAGACCAATCCGAATGTCGTGAAGGTCGTCGGCTCGCCGCTCAGCGAGAGCCGCCTGCGCGCCCTTTATTTCACGCGCGCGACGGCGCCGTACGGCAAGGGGCCGCTCTATCACCATATCGGCCTCTACGCCTACCGCCGCAAGGCGCTGGAAGCGCTTCTCGCTGCGCGCGCGCGCGCGCTCGCGCTCGCGGCTCACTGAACGCATTCCGATTGTGGCGATAAAAACCACCCATCGGATCCCGCCATGATCATCCAACAGGATCGCCTTCCAGGGCGAGTTTTCCGACATGGCCAGCCGCGACATGTTCCCGAACATGGAGCCGCTGCCCTGACCTTGATGCCTTTGGCCGTCGAGAACGGTGATGCGACCTCGCATGATCCGATCGCCGGCCGCGTCGCCGACATCCATCATCTGCTGCCGGAATCGCGGCTGCATATCGTCGGCGAATATTTCATGCCGATCCGCTTCCAGCTCATGGTGCTGCCGGGCGTGGCGAAGGACGAGATCCGCACCGTGCACAGCCATATCCACGCGCTCGGCCAGTGCCGCAAGATCGTCCGTCTCAACGGCTGGAAGCCGGTGATCGCCGGCGATACGGCAGGGGCGGCCAAGCTGGTCGCGGAAACCGGCGACCGCAGCATGGCCGCGCTCGCCCCGCGCCTTGCGGCCGATCTCTACCGCCTCTCCATCGTCGCGGAGAATGTCGAGGACACGGAAAAGCAACGTCACCCGCTTCGTCGTGCTGTCGCGCGATGCGGCGCCGGTGGAGCGCGACGGGACGAGATCATCGTCACACCTTCGTCTTCAACGTGCGCAAATTCCGGCTGCGCTCTACAAGGCGCTCGGCGGCTTTGCGACGAACGGCATCAACATGACGAAGCTGGAAAGCTACCAGATCGGCGGCAAGTTCTACGCCACGCAGGTTCTATGCCGATATCGAGGGCCATCCGGACGACCTGCCGGTGCGCCGCGCGCTGGAGGAGCTTCGCTTCTTCTCCGAAAAGGTCCGCATCCTCGGCACCTATCGCGCCCATCCGAATGCGCAGCGCTTCTGAAATTTGACGATCGTCAGGCGGGCCGGAACCGGCCCGCTGCATGGGCATTCCCAAGGGAGCGGGTCGCAGGCGGCGGCCCTTCCGGATGAAGGAGATACCCATGCGCACGATCACCCACATAACGATCCTCGTCTCGATGATGGTGAACGCCGTCGTCTTCGGCGTCGGCAACATCGCCATCCTCACGGTGCCGGCGTTCAACGCGCAGGCCAAATACCTGCTGCCGGCCTGGATCGTCGTCACTTCCTCATAAGCCCCGTCATCGCCCGGGCTTCTGGCGCCCCGTCTCCGGCTGCGCGAGCATCCCGGCGACCGGCCGCATTTGGGCTGGCGCTGAGCGGCTCAGACCTGCCAGTCCAGCCAGTCGCGCATCAGGCGGTGCGCGATGGCGCCCTTCGGCGGCGGGTCGTGGCGCCGGGCGCGAACGCCGGACATGGCGCTGCGCGCGATCATCGCCGCGGTCTCCTCGCGGGTGAACCAGCGGCAATCCCTCCAGCTCCTGCTCGTCGCGGCGGATGTCGAAGGAGATCGCCTCCCCGTAGCAGCCGATCATCAGCGAATGCGGCAGCGGCCAGGGTTGCGAGGCATGGTAGCGCACGGCGCCGACCTTGATGCCGGATTCCTCCAGCGTCTCGCGGCGCACCGTATGCTCGATCGTCTCGCCCGGCTCCAGGAAGCCGGCGAGGCAGGAATACATGCCCTCGGGAAATGCGGCGAGCGGCCGAGCAGGCAGAGGTCCCGCTCGATATCGATGATCAGCATGATGGCGACCGGATCGGTGCGCGGGAAGATCGTGTGGCTGCACGCCTCGCAGACGCGGCGGTAGCCGCCGATCTCCGAGCGGGTCGGTGCGCCGCACTTGCCGCAGAAGCGGTTGTTGCCGTTCCAGGTCATCAGGCTGGAGGCCTGGCGAACTGGCCGAGCAGGTCGTCGTCGAGCATCTGCTGGCGGTAGAGCGTGCGCCCGTCCGCCGCCTTCAGCGGCTCCTGCAGCGTCTCGGGATCGGCCCTGACGGGGATCGCCAGCCGCGGCTCGCCGTTCTTCAGGTAGCCGAGCAGGATGGCCTCCTCCGGCACCGGATCGAGTTCGGCCAGCTCATAGGGCGCAAACAGCGGGTCGATGATCTTCTCGTCATGCTTCACGACGAGCTTTCCCCGGCGATCGCGAAGGCATGCACGGTCTCGGCCTTGAAGGCCTGTTCCAGGCAGTCCGGCGCGCGGTGCTCCGACTGGCGGTCGAGGCTGTTCTCCGCGAAGGCCACCATGGTGCTGGGCTCGGGATGCGGGCGATAAAGATCGAACAGCGATGGCTTCATGGCGTGAGCGCGTCCAGGATCTTGGCCGCGAAGGCCTTGGTTTCGTCGGCCGAGCGCGGCTCGGCGGTGCCGAAACCCCAGACGGGGCCGGGCCAGTTCGGGTCGCCCTCGCTGCGCGCGATGACATGGACGTGCAACTGGCGGACGATGTTGCCGATCGCGGCGACGTTGATCTTCTCCGCCCCGGTCACCTTCTTCAGCGTTTCGGCGACAAGCGTCGTCTCGAAGGTCAGCATGGTCTGGTCCAGCGGCGTGAGGTCGAAGATCTCGCTGACATCCGGCCGCTGCGGCACCAGCATCAGCCAGGGCCAGCGGCCGTCCTTCATCAGGCGCAGCTCGCAAAGGCCGATCTTCGTCAGAAGGTCGCTGTCGCGCACGATCCGTTCGTCAAGGTGAAAGTCGCTCAAGGGATTCTCCCGCATGCCTGTTTTCTAGAGTCATGCCACGGCATCCAAATTCGCTCCAACAGTTTTTTATCGGCCGCGCTTGCATTCGGATGGAATATTGCCGATATGGGGGACGGGAGGTTGGTGGTGGACGAGCCACTCGCCAACCGGGTCAGGTCCGGAAGGAAGCAGCCCTAACGAGCCCCGGCACGGGTCATCGTGCCAGCCTCCCACCTTACCGTCCTGATCCTGGCCGTCCTGTCGGGACTGAAAGTTCGATTAGCGGCAGGGTCTATGAGCGACGTAACCCCCAATCCGTCCAGCGAAAAACCCGCCGCCTACCGGGTTCTCGCGCGAAAATACCGCCCCAAGGATTTCTCCGACCTGATGGTCGGCCAGGAGCCGATGGTCCGCACGCTGACCAATGCGTTCGAGACCGGGCGCATCGCGCAGGCCTACATGCTGACCGGCGTTCGCGGCGTCGGCAAGACGACGACCGCCCGCATCCTCGCCCGCGCGCTCAATTACAAGACATCCGAGATCGACCGCCCGACGATCGACCTTCGCGTGCCCGGCGAGCATTGCCAGGCCATCATGGAGGGCCGGCATGTCGATGTCATCGAGATGGACGCCGCCTCCCATACCGGCATCGACGACATCCGCGAGATCATCGAGCAGGTGCGCTATCGTCCGGTCTCGGCGCGCTACAAGGTCTATATCATCGATGAAGTGCACATGCTCTCGACGCAGGCCTTCAACGGCCTCCTGAAGACGCTCGAGGAGCCGCCGGAACACGTCAAGTTCATCTTCGCGACGACCGAGATCCGCAAGGTCCCGATCACCGTCCTGTCGCGCTGCCAGCGCTTCGACCTGCGCCGCATCGGCGCCTCGGACCTCGTCGGCCTCTTCACCACCATCCTGGGCAAGGAGGGCGTGGCGTTTGAGGCGGATGCGCTCGCCATGATCGCCCGCGCCGCCGAGGGCTCGGCCCGCGACGGCCTGTCGCTGCTCGACCAGGCGATCGCCCATGGCGGCGGCCGCGTCGAGGTGAACGCCGTGCGCGGCATGCTCGGCCTTGCCGACCGCGCGCGCATCGTCGATCTCTTCGAACATGTCGTGAAGGGCGATGCCGCCGCCGCGCTCGCCGAATTTTCCGCGCAATACGAGGCCGGCGCCAGCCCGCCCGTCGTGCTGACGGACCTTGCCGACTTCACCCATCTCGTCACCCGCATGAAATATGTGCCCGATGCTGCCGGCGACCAGTCGCTGAGCGAGATCGAGCGCGTGCGCGGCGTCGAGTTCGCCAATTCCATCGCCGTCACCGCGCTGTCGCGCATGTGGCAGATGCTGCTGAAGGGCATTCCGGAGACGGAAGCCTCCAGCCGCCCGGCGGGCGCCGCCGAGATGGTCATCATCCGCCTCGCGCACGCCGCCAACCTGCCGTCGCCCGAAGAGGCGGCCCGTCGCCTCGCCGAGCTCGCGGGCGGCCAGGGCGGCGGCAATGGCGCGCGCACCCCGCAATCCGGCGGCTATGGCGGCAATGGCGACCAGCCGACGGCACAGGCCGCGGTCGCCGCCGTTTCCCGTTCGCCGGAGGCACCGGCCCAGCGCGCCCAGTCGGGCGGCGCGGCGGTGACCATGCTGCGCCCCGTGCCGC
Source organism: Shinella sp. HZN7 (assembly GCF_001652565.1). Classification (NCBI taxonomy): domain Bacteria; kingdom Pseudomonadati; phylum Pseudomonadota; class Alphaproteobacteria; order Hyphomicrobiales; family Rhizobiaceae; genus Shinella; species Shinella sp. HZN7. The sequence goes on from NZ_CP015736.1 coordinate 244,804, forward strand.
AGGCCGAGCCCGCATCCCAGCCGGTCGGCCGCATCGAGACCGCACCGGCCGAGCAGCCGGCCGCCGAGCCGAAGGTGCCGGTGAAGTCGGTTGCCGACATTGCCGACCTCTGCACCAAGAACCGCGACATCCGCCTGCGCGCCCTCGTGCGCGCCTTCGTGCGGCCGGTCAGCGTGGAGGCCGGGCGCCTCGAGATCAGCCTTGCCAACGATGCGCCGAAGTCGCTCGTCAACGACCTGTCGAACCGGCTGCAGGAATGGACCGGCATACGCTGGATGGTGATCCTGTCGCGCGAACCGGGCGGGCCGACGCTGGCCGAGGCCGAGACGATGGCGCAGGAAGCGCGCGTTGCCGATGCGCGCCAGGATCCCGACGTGGCCGCCATCCTGCAGCGCTTCCCGGGCGCCAAGATCATGGACGTGCGCATCAAGGTGCAGGAAACGGAAGACGAGCCCGAGACCGTCGAGGTCGCGGCCGTCGCGGAATCCGCAGAGGGCGACATCCTGCCCGGCGACGATATCGAACACTAGCAATTCCAGCCGAGATGCGGAACGGAATTGCGCGAAAACAAATGCTCTAACATCCAGTCAGAAAGAGGAGAGGCCGATGCGCGACATCATGGGCATGATGGGCAAGGTCAAGGAAATGCAGGCCAAGATGGAGAAGATGCAGGAGGAGATCGCCGCCCTTCAGGTGAACGGCACCTCCGGCGGCGGCCTCGTCTCGGTCACGCTCGACGGCAAGGGCAATCTCAAGGGCCTGAAGATCGACCCCTCGCTCTTCAAGGAAGACGACGTGGAAATCCTCGAGGACCTGATCGTCGCGGCCCACAAGGACGCCAAGGACAAGGCCGAGGCCGAGGCTGCCGAAAAGACCAAGGCGCTGACCGCCGGCTTGCCGATCCCGCCCGGCTTCAAACTGCCGTTCTGATCCTGTAGGGTCTGGCTTTCCGAGGAGGATTTTCGATGAGCCTGATGACCCTTATTGTCTTTGCCGGCGCGTTGATGATGGCGGCCGGCTCGCCCGGCCCGAGCATCGCGGCGCTCGTCGCCCGCGTGCTGTCGCGCGGGGCAAAAGACGTGCTGCCCTTCCTCGCCGCCATGTGGATCGGCGAGGGCATCTGGCTTACCTGCGCCGTGCTCGGCCTTGCCGCCATCGCCGAGACCTTCCATGCCGCCTTCGTTGCCATCAAGTGGCTGGGCGTCGCCTACCTTCTCTATCTCGCCTGGAAGATGTGGTTCGCGCCGGTGGAGACCGGCGACAGCGCCCTGCCGGAGGCGCGCTCGGGCGCAAAGCTGTTCTTCGCCGGCCTGACGGTGACGCTCGGCAATCCGAAGATCATGATGTTCTATGTCGCGCTCCTGCCGGCGATCATCGATCTCGGCGCCGTCACCCTCGTCGGCTGGGCCGAACTGGTCGTGACCATGTTCGTCGTGCTGGTCGCGATCGACCTCGCCTGGGTCTTCCTCGCCGCGCGCGCCCGGCTGTTCCTGAAGAGCCCGCGCGCCGTGCGCATCGCCAACCGCGTCAGCGCCGGCACCATGGCCGGTGCCGCGGCGGCCATCGCCACCCGCTGATCAGCCGGTGAGGGCCGCGCGCAGCTTGTCGTTGATGGGGGCGGCGAGATAGCGCAGCCGGTCTTCCTCCGAAACGTTCCTGCCATAGGTGCGCAGCAGCTCCGGCATGGTCACCGGCGCGCCGTCGAAGGGCGTATAGGTCGCGGCATCGCCGGCCTGGATCACCCCGTCCCGCAGCACGCGGCAATAAAAACCCGGCCGGCCCGCCTGCATGAAGCGTTTCGCAAAGGCCGGGTCGCCCATGCGGGCGGTCAGCGTGTTGCAGGGAATGCGCGTCGAGGTCACTTCGAGCAGCACGCTCTCCGTCTCGATCCGGTCGCCGACCGAGACGCTGCGGCTGTCGAGGCCCTCGATGACGAGGTTCTCGCCGAAGGTTCCCGGCTCCAGCGTGCGGCCGAGTTCCTTCGACCACCAGGCAAGGTCGATCGCGCCGAGGCCGTAGACCGCCTGTTCCGGCCCGCCATGGTGTTTCCGGTTGCAGATCGCATCGCCCAGCAGGCCCTCACGGTCGACGACCACGGCCGCATCGGTCGGCGTCTTGAAAATGCCAGTCTTGTAGCTTTTGCCGGGAAGCGGACGGGCAAGGCCCGTGCATACGGCGAGAATTCTGATCAAGCGCTGCCTCCAGCAAGATGGATTCCGTTTCCCCTGGATATGGGCTAGATACCGGCAATGGCAAAACGAGTCACCGGCCCCGAAATCGAAAAACTCATCCAGCTCCTGGCGAAGGTGCCGGGCCTCGGCCCGCGTTCGGCGCGCCGCGCCGCGCTGCATCTCGTCAAGAAGAAGGACCAGCTGCTCGGCCCGCTCGCCGATGCGATGGGCGAGGCGCATCGCAAGGTGCGCATCTGCTCGTGCTGCGGCAATGTCGATACGAGCGATCCCTGTACCGTCTGCACGGACGTGCGGCGCGACCATGCGGTCATCATCGTCGTCGAGGACGTGTCCGACCTCTGGGCACTGGAGCGCGCCGGCGCGATGAACGCGGCCTATCATGTGCTCGGCGGCACGCTCTCGCCGCTCGACGGCGTGGGGCCTGACGATCTCAACATCCGCGGCCTCGTCGACCGCGTCGCGAAGGGCGGCGTGCGCGAACTGATCATCGCCGTCAACGCCACCGTCGAGGGGCAGACGACGGCACATTATATCACCGACCAGCTCTCCGGCCTTGAAGTGAAGATCACCCGGCTCGCCCATGGCGTTCCGGTCGGCGGGGAGCTGGATTATCTCGACGAAGGAACCTTGACGGCCGCCTTGCGCGCCCGCACGGCGATTTGAGGGAGATCTGTTCATGCTAGGCTGGCTTTTACGGCTCACCCCCCTCTGCCCTGCCGGGCATCTCCCCCTCAAGGGGGGAGATCGGCAAGGAGTTCGCCCTTTCAGCAATCTGAAGCGTCAACGATTGGCGAGCGGTTGCCGCGGGTCGATCTCCCCCCTTGAGGGGGAGATGCCCGGCAGGGCAGAGGGGGGTATCGCCACCCGCCTCGCATCGCTCCTCGCGCTTGCTGTCATAGCGATGGCCCTTCCCGCCCAGGCCGCCTCCAAGGCCGAGGTGGAAAAAATGTTCCGTGCCTGGATCGACAACGACCTCTGGCCGGCCGCGCAGAAGACCGGCGTCAGCGAAAAGACGTTTCGCGCGGCGATGCAGGGCGTGACGCTCAACTGGGACCTGCCCGACCTCGTGCCGCCCGGCTCAAGGCCGAAGAAGGAAGAGGCGCAGAGCCAGGCGGAGTTCTCCTCGCCGGGCGCCTATTTCTCCGAAAAGCGCCTGCAGGGACTGGCGGGAACGGGAAGCCGGCTCGCCAAGACCCACGCCGCGACCCTGCGCAGGATCGAGCAGCGCTTCGGTGTGCCCGGCGAGATCATCGTCGCCGTCTGGGGCCGGGAATCCGGCTTCGGCAGCGCGAAGATCCCCTATTCGGCGGTGGAGGTGCTCGCCACCAAGGCCTTCATGTCGACGCGCAAGGACATGTTCCGCAAGGAGCTGATCGCCGCGCTGCATATCGTCGATGGCGGCGACCGGACGGTGGCGCAATTGAAGGGGTCGTGGGCCGGCGCGCTCGGCCAGCCGCAGTTCATGCCGACCAGTTTCCTGCAATATGCCGTGGATTTCGACGGTGACGGCGTGCGCGACATCTGGGGTTCGGTGCCGGACAGCCTCGCCTCGATCGCCAATTACCTCGCAAAGAAGGGCTGGCAGGCGGGCCGCGGCTGGGGCTACGAGGTGTCGATCCCGGCGGGGGTCTCCTGCGCGCAGGAAGGGCCGGATCTGGCAAAGCCCATCTCCGCCTGGGCGTCGAGCGGCATCACCCGCATTTCCGGCAAGGGTTTTCCCTCCGGCGAGGCGAAGGCGTCCGGCATGATGCTGGTCCCCGCCGGCACGCACGGCCCGGAATTCATCGTCACGCCGAATTTCTACGTGCTCAAGGAATACAACAATTCCGACCTCTATGCCCTCTTCATCGGCAATCTTGCCGATCGCATCGCCTATGGCAGCGGCCCGTTCCGCGGCGCATGGGGCGATGTCGGCAAGATGCTGCGCTCTGATGTGCTCGCCATGCAGAAGGCGCTCGTCGCCAAGGGCTACGATGTCGGCAAGGTCGACGGCCTGCCGGGCTACAAGACCCGCCGCTCGCTCGGCGACTGGCAGGCCAAGGGCGGCCTGACGCCGACCTGCTATCCGGATGCCTCGCTCAAGGCGAAGCTGCGGTAGGGCTTTTCGCCGTCAGTGGATATCCACCTGCCGCTTGAAGCGCTCGTATTCGTGCGGCACGATCGTCTGCCGCTCGATCATGCGGTGGACCCGCGGCGGCTCGGCGCCGCTGTGCAGCAGGCGCAGCTTCTCGCCGTTGGCGGCATCGGCATGGGTGCGGCGCTGGTTGTGGCGCACATATTCCACCCAGGTCGGCACATGGTAGGTCTCGGTCCAGACCGTCGGGTTCTCCAGGTCGCGCATCAGCGCCCACTGGCCGGCGCCGTCGCGGATGCGGATGCGCCGCCGCTCGGTCATCGCCTCCAGGAAGTCCGGTATGTCGCCTTCGGCGATCTCGTAGTCGATCAGAACGACGATCGGGCCGCTGCGCGGCTTCAGGTCGAGCGGCAGGTCCGGCTCGCTGAAGCGGTTGAGCGGATCGACATTAAGGCTCTGCAGTTCGGGAAGCTTGAAGCGAAGGCCGAGCGCCGCGCCGGCGATCATCACCACCGCCGAGGCGAGGAGCGCGGCTTCGGCGCCGTGCGTGTCGGCCGTTGAGCCCCAGATCCAGCTACCCGCGGCAATGCCGCCGAAGGTGGTCGTCTGGTAGAGCGAGAGCGCGCGGGCGACGACCCAGCGCGGCGTCGAAAGCTGCACCGTCGTGTTGAACAGCGAGAGCGCCATGACCCAGGAGGCGCCGGCGATCGAAAGCACGGCCCCGGTCAGCAGCGCCGAGGCGCTGACCGCCGAAACGCCGGCGCTGACGGCAAAGCCGGTGAAGGCGAGGCGGGCGATGGTCTCCGTCGTGAGGCGCTCGCGCACCCGCGCATTCATCAGCGCGCCGCCGATCGCCCCGAGCCCGAAACAGCCGAGCAGGATGCCGTAGGTCAGCGGCCCGCCCGAAACGAGGTCGCGGGCGATCAGCGGCAGCAGCGAGAGGATGGAGCTCGTCGCAAGGCCGAAGGCGAAACCGCGCAGGAGCACCTTGCCGAGGTTCGGCGACATGGAGACGTAGCGCAGGCCCGCCGAGATGGCGCGGACGAAATCCTCGCGCGGCAGGCCGCTCGGCGAGACGTTCGGCTTCCAGCGGAAGAGCGCATAGAGGAGGGCGAAATAGCTGAGCGCATTGGCGGCGAAGGCCGCCGCCGCCCCCGCCGCCGCGACGATCGCGCCGCCGATGGCCGGGCCGACACTGCGGGTGAGGTTGAAGCCCATGCTGTTGAGCGAGACGGCGGCGGGAAGGTCCTCGCGCGGCACCATGTCGCCGACGGAGGCCTGCCAGGCCGGGTTGTTGAGCGCCGTGCCGCAGCCGAGCAGGAAGGTGAAGGTCAAAAGCAGCCAGGGCGTGATGACGCCGTACCACGTACAGAGCGTCAGGCCGATCGCGACGGTCAGCATGAAACACTGCGCCGTCAGCATCAGCTTGCGCCGGTCGAAGTTGTCGGCGAGCGCGCCCGCGGCGACGGAGAACAGCATGATCGGCAGCGAGGTGGAGGCCTGCACCAGCGCCACCATGTTGGCCGAGGAGGTGATCGAGGCCATCATCCAGGCCGCGCCGACGGACTGGATGAGCCCGCCGAAATTGGAGATCAGGCTCGCCGCCCAGATCAGCCGAAAGGTTTCGTTCCTGAAGGGGGCGAGGGGGGATGTCCGGTCTGGCACGGGGAGGGCACTCATTCTCGACGCAGCGTTGTGGACAATCTAGTTCATGGGACGAAAGGGGCAAGCCGGTGGCGGCAAAAGGTGGGGGATCAGGTCGCCCACAGGCGGCCGGAAGAGCCGAACTTGCAATTGTGACAGACACGGTCTATATCAGCTGCAAATTCTTGATCGCCAGATGAAGAGTGGGCCCGCGAGGACCCGCTCTTTTTTATTGGCCCGATCGAGTGCATGATAACGACTATCCCGGGAGGGCATGTCATGTCCGACACGAGTGAAACAGGAAATGCGGCCATCGAGCCGCGGCTGATCGTCGAGACCGGTCTCGACCGGCGCGTCGCCGACATCATCGAACCGACCATCGAGCAGATCGGTTACCAGCTGGTGCGCGTGCGCCTCTCGGCGCAGAACGGCGCGACGCTGCAGATCATGTGCGAGCGGCCCGACGGCACGATGACGGTCGAGGACTGCGAGAAGGTCTCGATGGCCGTCTCGCCGGTGCTCGACGTTGAGGATCCGATCGACAAGGCGTATCATCTCGAAGTCTCGTCGCCCGGCATCGACCGGCCGATGGTCCGCAAGTCGGACTTTTCGCGCTGGCTCGGCCACCTGCTGAAATGCGAGACGTCGATCCTCGTCGACAGCCGCAAGCGCTTCCGCGGCAAGATCGTGGCGGCCGACGAGAACGGCTTCACCCTGGAGCGGGACCAGCCCGCCGCCGGCGACGAGCCGACGGTCGTCATCCCCTTCGCGGCGCTCGCCGAGGGCCGGCTGATCCTGACCGACGACCTGATCCGCGATGCGCTGGCCGCCGACAAGAAGGCCAAGGCCGCGCAGGCCGCGAACCAGAACGACGAAGACGACGACGAATAAGTTTGTGCGTGCGTTCCTCCCGGGGGCCTTTGCCCCCTTTGCGGGCGGGGCGGAGAGGACGGAACCGGAGCGGTGCGCTGCTCCCCGATGCCGGAGGCCAAGGCCCCGGCCTGACCATGGAGACCTGAGACAATGGCAGTCAGTGCGAACCGGCTTGAGCTTCTGCAGATCGCGGATGCCGTGGCCCGTGAAAAGGTCATCGACCGCGAGATCGTGCTTGCCGCGATGGCCGACGCCATCCAGAAGGCGGCCCGCTCGCGTTACGGCACGGAATCCAACATCCGCGCCGACATCAACTCCAAGACCGGCGAAATCCGCCTCCAGCGCCTGCTGGAAGTCGTCGAGCACGCCGAGGACTATTCCACCCAGATCCCGCTGGAACTGGCGCGCGACCGCAACCCGGACGCCAAGCTCGGCGATTTCATCGCCGATCCGCTGCCGCCGATGGATTTCGGCCGCATCGCCGCCCAGTCGGCCAAGCAGGTCATCGTGCAGAAGGTGCGCGAGGCCGAGCGTGACCGCCAGTATGACGAATACAAGGACCGCATCGGGGAAATCGTCAACGGCACGGTCAAGCGCGTCGAATACGGCAACGTCATCGTCGACCTCGGCCGCGGCGAAGGCATCATCCGTCGCGACGAGATGATCCCGCGCGAGAACATGCGCTACGGCGATCGCGTCCGCGCCTTCGTCTACGACGTGCGCCGCGAGCAGCGCGGACCCCAGATCTTCCTGTCGCGCACCCATCCGCAGTTCATGGTGAAGCTGTTCACCATGGAAGTGCCGGAAATCTACGACGGCGTCATCCAGATCAAGTCGGTCGCCCGCGATCCCGGCTCGCGCGCCAAGATCGCCGTCATCTCGAACGATTCGTCGATCGATCCGGTCGGCGCCTGCGTCGGTATGCGCGGCTCGCGCGTCCAGGCCGTCGTCGGCGAACTGCAGGGCGAGAAGATCGACATCATTCCGTGGTCGCAGGATCCGGCCTCCTTCATCGTCAATGCCCTGCAGCCGGCGGAAGTCGCCAAGGTGGTTCTCGATGAGGATGCCGAGCGCATCGAAGTGGTCGTTCCGGACGAGCAGCTCTCGCTCGCCATCGGCCGCCGCGGCCAGAACGTGCGCCTCGCCTCGCAACTGACCGGCTGGGATATCGACATCCTGACGGAAGCCGAGGAATCCGAGCGCCGCCAGAAGGAATTCAACGAGCGCACCAACCTGTTCATGGATTCGCTCGACGTCGACGAGATGGTCGGCCAGGTGCTTGCCTCCGAAGGCTTCGCCGCCGTCGAGGAACTGGCCTATGTCGATCTCGACGAAATCGCCTCGATCGACGGCTTCGACGAGGACACGGCCCAGGAAATCCAGACCCGCGCCCGCGAATATCTCGACCGCATCGAGGCCGAGATGGATGCCAAGCGCAAGGAGCTCGGTGTTTCCGACGACCTGCGCCAGATCGACGGCATGACGGGCCAGATGCTCGTCGCGCTCGGCGAGGACGGCATCAAGACGATGGAAGACTTCGCCGGCTGCGCCGCCGACGACCTCGTCGGCTGGTCGGAGCGCAAGGACGGCGAGACGAAGAAGTTCGAGGGCCTGTTCTCGAAGTTCGAGGTCTCGCGCGCCGAAGCCGAAGCCATGATCGTCCAGGCGCGCCTTGCGGCCGGCTGGATCACGGAAGAGGACATCGCGGCTGAAGAGCCGGCTGTCGACGGGGCCGAGCAGGACGCCTGACGGCGTCCGGCGGCTGGAGACGCCGTGGTATGGGTAAGAAGGACGACGGCGTGAACGACCGCATGTGCATCGTGACGCGCGAAAGGGGCGAGGCGGACGATCTGATCCGCTTCGTCGCCGGTCCGGACGGCAGCGTCGTGCCGGACCTGAAGCGTCAGCTTCCCGGACGTGGATGCTGGGTGAAGGCCGAACGGGCGATCGTCGACAAGGCGATCGCCAGGAAGCTCTTCCCGCGGGCGCTGAAGGCGAAGGCGAAGGCCGGCCCGGAGCTCGGGGCCGAGGTGGACCGGCTTCTGGCGGCCCAGCTCGGCGGCATGATGAACATGGCGCGCAAGGCCGGCCAGTTCATCACCGGCTCCACCAAGGTGGACCAGGCGGTGCGGTCTTTGGCCGCTCTTGCCGTGTTCCACGCGACGGACGCGGCCGAGGATGGCGTGAGAAAGATCGACCAGGCGAGGAAGGCGGCAAGCTTCCTTACCGAAGACGAAACGGAAATACCCTCCTTCAGGCTCTTTTCGGAGGGCGAATTGGAGGGCCTTTTGGGCCAGAATGCTTTTATCCATGCCGCGGCGCTTGCAGGGCAGGCGGGTGAGGGTGTAGTGAAGCGCGCAATCATGCTCGAAAAATACCGGGGCGGCGACCGGGCGAGGGCAAATGGCGGCGCTGGCCAGCCAAACCAATGACGCGGTCACCGGCATTCGGCCGGCCGAAATCGCATTGGATGAACACAATTGAACGACGGGGTCTGGTGATACGCATCCGGCCCTGATCTTAGGAACGGAACGGAATGACCGACAACAAAGACGACAAGACGATCAGCGTGGCTGGCAAGAAGACCCTGAGCCTGAAGCCCTCGGGGGTTCAGCAGGGAACCGTTCGCCAGGACATGGGTCGTGGCCGGACGAAGGCCGTCGTGGTCGAGACCCGCAAGCGCCGCATCAACCGCCCGGAAGACGAGCGGCCGGTGACGCCCGTCACGCCCGTGCAGCATCGCCAGCCCGAACCGCAGCAGACGCGCCCCGTGCAGCAGCATTCGCGCCCGGCGCCGCAGCAGCATGTCGAGCAGAGCCGCCCGCGTGTCGGCGTGGTGCTGAACCAGCTTTCCCCCGATGAGGTCGAGGCCCGTCGCCGCGCGCTAGCCGAAGCGCAGATCCGCGACGCCGCCGAAGCGCGCCAGCGTGCCGAGGACGAAGCCCGCCGCAAGGTAGAAGAGGAAGCCCGCCGCAAGGCCGAGGAAGAGGCACGTCTCATCCGTGAGAAGGAAGAGGCCGAGCGCCGCGCCGCCGAGGCCGCTGCTCCCGCTCCCGTCGTGGAAGAGGCCGCCGTCGTGCAGCCGGTGGCAAAGCCGGCCGTTGCAGCCCCCGCCGCCGAAACCCGTCCGCAGCCCGGCCGCACGCCGGCAGCAGCGCCGGTCGCCGGCCGTGGTCGTCACGAGACCGATGATGACAGCGACAAGCGCCCGCGCGGCGGTGCGCCCGTCAACCGCGGCAAGGTCGTGCGTCCGGAGCCCGCCAAGGTTCCGGCCCGTCCGAAGGCCGACGACGGCCGCCGCCAGGGCAAGCTGACGCTGACGACCGCCGCGACCGACGAGGACGGCTCGCAGCGCGGCCGTTCGCTGTCGGCCATGCGTCGCCGCCAGGAGAAGTTCAAGCGCTCCATGATGCAGGAAACGCGCGAGAAGATTTCGCGCGAAGTCGTGCTGCCGGAGACCATCACCATTCAGGAACTGTCGCAGCGCATGTCCGAACGCGCCGTCGACGTCATCAAGTACCTGATGAAGGAAGGCCAGATGATGAAGCCCGGCGATCTGATCGACGCCGACCTGGCTGAACTCATCGCCGGCGAATTCGGCCATACCGTCAAGCGCGTCTCCGAATCCGACGTCGAGGAAGGCATCTTCAACGTCGCCGACGACGAGGGTGATCTGGAATCGCGTCCGCCGATCGTGACCATCATGGGCCACGTCGACCACGGCAAGACCTCGCTGCTCGACGCTATCCGGCATGCCAACGTGGTCGCTGGCGAAGCCGGCGGCATCACGCAGCATATCGGCGCCTACCAGGTCGAGCAGAACGGCCACAAGATCACCTTCATCGACACCCCCGGCCACGCCGCGTTCACCGCCATGCGTGCCCGCGGCGCGCAGGCGACCGACATCGCGATCCTCGTGGTGGCGGCCGACGACAGCGTGATGCCGCAGACGATCGAGTCCATCAACCACGCCAAGGCGGCGGGTGTTCCGATCATCGTGGCGATCAACAAGATCGACAAGCCGACGGCCGACGCCCAGCGCGTTCGCACGCAGCTTCTCCAGCACGAGGTCTTCGTCGAATCCATGGGCGGTGAAACGCTCGACGTGGAAGTCTCGGCCAAGAACGGCACGAACCTCGACAAGCTCCTGGAAGCGATCCTGCTGCAGGCCGAAATCCTCGACCTCAAGGCGAACCCGAACCGTACGGCAGAGGGCGTCGTCGTCGAAGCCCAGCTCGACCGCGGCCGCGGCGCCGTCGCCACCGTTCTCGTGCAGACGGGCACGCTGCGCCCCGGCCAGATCGTCGTTGCCGGCGACCAGTGGGGCCGCGTGCGTGCCCTCGTCAACGACAAGGGCGAACACGTCAAGGAAGCCGGCCCTGCCATGCCGGTCGAGGTGCTCGGTCTGTCCGGCACGCCGGCCGCCGGCGACAAGTTCGCCGTGGTCGAGAACGAAAGCCGCGCCCGCGAGATCTCCGAATACCGCCAGCGCCTCGCCCGCGAAAAGCAGGTGGCCCGCCAGTCGGGTTCGCGCGGCTCGCTGGAACAGATGATGAGCCAGCTGCAAAGCTCCGGCCTGAAGGAATTCCCGCTGCTCATCAAGGGCGACGTGCAGGGCTCGATCGAAGCCATTGCCGGCGCGCTGGAAAAGCTCGGGACGGACGAAGTGCGGGTGCGCATCGTGCATTCCGGCGCCGGCGCCATCACGGAATCGGACATTTCGCTCGCCGAAGCGTCCAACGCCGCGATCATCGGCTTCAACGTCCGTGCCAACGCACAGGCCCGCTCGCTCGCCGAGCGCCAGGGCATCGAGATCCGCTACTATAACATCATCTACGACCTGGTGGATGACGTGAAGGCGGCGATGTCCGGCCTGCTCTCGCCCGAGCGTCGCGAAACCTTCCTCGGCTACGCCGAGATCCTGGAGGTGTTCAACATCACCAAGGTCGGCAAGGTCGCGGGTTGCCGCGTCACCGAAGGCAAGGTCGAGCGTGGCGTGGGCGTCCGTCTGGTTCGTGACAACGTCGTCATCCACGAAGGCAAGCTCAAGACGCTCAAGCGCTTCAAGGACGAGGTCTCGGAAGTCAATGTCGGTCAGGAATGCGGCATGGCCTTCGAGAACTACGAAGACATCCGCGCCGGCGACCAGATCGAGTGCTTCCGCGTGGAGCATGTCACGCGCACGCTGTAAGCGTTTCGCCAATAGAGTATCGTGCGAGCGCCGGACCTTTTCGGCGCTCGCATTTTTTTGAAGGTGACGACCATGACCAGAGCAACATCCTCGGCGCCGTCGCAACGCATGCTGCGCGTGGGCGAGCAGGTGCGCGCGGCGATCACCCAGGTCCTCCAGCGCGGCGAGGTGCGCGACCCGCTTCTCGAAAAGACCGTGATTTCCATCTCCGAAGTGCGCATGTCGCCCGACCTCAAGCACGCCACGGCCTATGTCACGCCGCTCGGCGTGAAGGATCATGAGGCGGTGATCGACGCGCTCAACCGCAATTCGAAGTTCATCCGCGGCCGCCTCGGCCCGCAGCTTCGCCAGATGAAGTACATGCCCGACGTTCGCTTCCGCGACGATACGAGCTTCGACAATTACAAGAAGATCGACGATCTCCTGCGTTCGCCGGAAGTCGCCCGCGATCTCTCGGCCGAAGACGGCGACGAGCAATAATCCAGGTAGAATATGTCCAGACCCCGCAAACCCAAGGGCCGGCCGGTTTCCGGTTGGCTGATCCTCGACAAGCCGTTCGATTTCGGCTCCACCGAAGCCGTCGCCAAGATCAAGTGGCTGTTCAAGGCGCAGAAGGCCGGCCATGCCGGCACGCTCGATCCGCTCGCCTCCGGCATGCTGCCGATCGCGCTCGGCGATGCGACCAAGACCGTTCCCTATGTGATGGATGGCCGCAAGATCTACGAATTCACCGTGACCTGGGGCGAGGAGCGTACGACGGACGACCTCGAAGGCGAGGTGACGCAGAGTTCCGAAAAGCGGCCGGCCGCCGATGCGATCCAGGCGATCCTCGGCGATTATACCGGCGTCATCCAGCAGATCCCGCCGCAGTTCTCCGCCATCAAGATCGCCGGCGAACGCGCCTATGACCTTGCCCGCGAAGGCGAAACCGTCGAGATTCCCTCGCGCGAGGTGGAAATCCACCGCCTGACGCTGATCGGCTGTCCGGACGAGAACACGGCGCAATTCGAGGTCGAATGCGGCAAGGGCACCTATGTGCGCGCGCTCGCCCGCGATTTCGGCCGCCAGCTCGGCTGCTTCGGCCACATCTCGGGGCTGCGCCGCACCTTCGTCGCGCCCTTCGGCGAGGACGACATGGTGCCGCTCGCCGACCTGACGGCGCTGGAGGAGATCGAGGACGATGCCGAGCGGCTGGCAGCGCTCGACGCGTTCCTGATCGATACCGGCGAGGCGCTCTCCAGCCTGCCGCAGATCGTCATCAACGACGACCAGGCGCACCGCCTGCGCATGGGCAATCCGATCATCCTGCGCGGCCGCGATGCCCCGGTTTCAGCCGACGAGGCCTATGCCACGGCCCGCGGCAAGCTTGTCGCGATCGGCGAGATCGGCGGCGGCGAGTTCCGGCCGAAACGCGTCTTCGGCGGCTGAACAAGGGCGGCGGAACCAATCGCCGCCGACTTGATTTCACCACAAGCTATGGGCTTTATGGGCCGGCGAGGTTCGTTCGAGGACGGGCCGGGCGGTGCTTTGCCGTCACGGCCGTCTGTGGGCGAAGGGTGAAAGGGCTGGCCGTTGACGATTGCGCCGATTGACCGAACGGTATCCGCCGAGGACGCGGCGGTGGGCGCAGGCCCTGTGGAAAGCCGCCGGCGCATGCATCATCCCGTCGTGTTCTACCTCGTCTGCCTCATCCTCGTCGTCGTCATTCCCGCCTTCCTGTTTTCCATCGTCGTGATGAAGCGCACCACCGAGGCGCAGGAGCGCATCTTCGAATCGCTGCTGCGCACCTCGACGAGCGCCGTGAACCGCGCCGTCGAGCGTGAAATCACGAGCATGTTCTCGACGCTCAATTTCCTCTCCACGTCGGAAAGCCTGCCGAAGGGCGACTATGCGACCCTGCATGCCCAGGCGACCAAGACGCTCGAGGGTACGGACATCTATTTCCTCGTCATCGATCAGGCGATGCGGCAGCGCCTCAACACGCGCGTTCCCTTCGGCACGCCGTTGAACGTCGCGTCCGAGCCTGTTTCGGCACGCCTGGCCCTGTCGCGCGACGAACGCATGGTTTCCGATCTTTTCTTCGGCCGCACGGCGCAGCAATGGGTGTTCAACGTCTACATGCCGGTGCGGCTTGCCAATGGCGAGCCTGTTCTCCTGACGCTGACGAAGAATGCCGAGGCGCTGCGCCGCGCGGTCAATCCGGATGTCCTCTCGCCCGGCTGGAACGCGGCGGTGCTCGATTCCAGCGGCACGGTCATCGCGTCCACCGACGAGAAGCAGAAAACCGGCCAGCCGTTCTTCCTGCGCGTCGTGCCGTCGCTGCGCCTCGGCGTCAGCGCCATGAAGCGGGACGGCGTCGACTACCAGGTCGTCACGGAATTCTCCTCGCTCGCCGGCTGGCGCATGATCGCCTGGGCGAAATCGTCGGATGTGCAGGCGCCGGCCGTCTCCTCCTTCCTCTGGCTGACGATCGGCGGTGCCGTCTTCGCAGCCCTTGCCGCCATCAGCGCCGTCGGCATTGCCCGCGTGCTTTCGCGCGACGTCCGGCTGCTGGCGCATGATGCGCGCCGGCTCGGCCAGGGTGAGCGGGTGGCCCCGCGCCCCTATGCCATTTCCGAGCTGGAGACGGTCTCCCGCGCGCTTGCGGAGGCGGCGGATGCGCGGGTGAAATCGGAAAACGAGGTGCGCTTCCTGATGCGCGAGGTGGCGCACCGCTCCAAGAACCAGCTCACTGTCATCCAGGCCATGCTCAACCAGTCGGCGGCGAGCGCGGAAAATGCCAGCGATTTCGCCGAGACCTTCCGCAAGCGCGTGGCCGGCCTCGCCCGCTCGACGGACCTGATGATCGCCAATGCCACGCAGGGCGTGAACCTGATGGAACTGGCGAAGAACCAGTTGAAGCCCTTCACGCCCGCCGACGCGGAGCGCGTGCGCATCGCCGGGCCTGCCGTGCTCCTCGATCCGCAGGCCTCGCAGACGCTCGGCATGGCGCTGCACGAATTGTCGACCAACGCCACGAAATACGGCGCGCTCGCCAACGAGACGGGGATCGTGTCGCTGAGCTGGACGGCCACGGGCGAGGACCTGAACCTCGTCTGGCGCGAGAACCGGGCGACGATCGACAAGGAGGCCATCGCCGCAAGCCGCAAGGGTTTCGGCAGCGTCGTGCTGGAGCGCATGCTCGGCATGGCGCTCGATGCGAAACTCGATTTCGTCGTGCATGACGACGGCATCGAATGGCGCGTGACGATCCCGCTCGCACGGCTGCGCGACGAGGACGTCCACCAGCAGGGCGCAGCGCAATGAGCAAACCGGTCCGTTCCCGCTGCATCGACGGCAGGTGTGTTTCATGACGTCATTGCTGCATGGGGCCGCCGTCTCGGCGTGCCTTGCCCTTTCGGCTTCCACCGCCTTTGCCGCCTACGGCCAGTGCACGGTCGACGACCCGACCGGCACGCCGCTCAACGTGCGTTCGGCCCCGAACGGCACGATCCTGACGACGCTTGTGAATGGGACACAGGTCGAGATCGTCGACGAGATGAAGATCGGCGCGAAACATTGGCTTTTCGTCGCGCGGCAGGGCGAGCGGCTCGGCTGGGTGTTCGGCGCCTATATCGTCTGCAAGCGGCCGGGCGATGCGCGCGAGGCCGCGCCCAGTCAGCCGGCCGAGCGGCGCTGACAGGCATTGACGACGGCTCTTTCCTTTCACGAGGGAATGGTTTATAGGCACCGCCAGCAATGCGGGGCTTTCCCCGCTTGCCTTCACGGCCATCGCTGGACGACATCCCGGCTTTTGGCGACCTTTGTTCCCATTCATGAAAGGACATACGATGTCGATCACTGCTGAGCGCAAGGCTGCGCTGATCAAGGAATACGCCACCAAGGAAGGCGATACCGGTTCTCCGGAAGTTCAGGTCGCGATCCTGACCGAGCGTATCAACAACCTGACCGGCCATTTCAAGGACCACAAGAAGGACAACCACTCCCGTCGTGGCCTTCTGACGCTGGTTTCCAGCCGCCGCTCGCTTCTTGACTACCTCAAGAAGAAGGACGAATCCCGTTACAGCAAGCTGATTGCTGCCCTCGGTATTCGCCGCTAAGCAATTTCGGCGGGCGTTCCTTGCGAGCGCCCGCCGCTTTCTTTTGCGGAAGTTGCTTCCGCCGTACCGTTCCGCCTGTGCCGGTTGCGACCGCCTCGCGAAACGGGATTCTCCAGCAGGCCGGATGGGCCGGTCCTGCGGAACCAACCGATGACCTGTCATGGGGCAGGATTGCAGGATGCTTCAGGCGCGCGCCTGTCGTCGGCGGGCTGAAAGGCCTCAAGGCCGCAAAGGTCACGAGCCGCACCCGGAAGCCTCCCGTTGTCTTGCCCATGATGCGTCATAACGCGGATAGACCACCTGCGCCTTTCGGGCGGCGGTGCGCGTATCTGCAAAGAAGGACAAGACATGTTCGATACCCATACGGTTGAAATCGAATGGGCGGGCCGCCCGCTCAAGCTGGAAACCGGCAAGATCGCCCGCCAGGCTGACGGCGCCGTTCTCGCGACCTACGGCGAAACCGTCGTTCTCGCCACCGTCGTTTCCGCCAAGGCGCCCAAGCCCGGCCAGGATTTCTTCCCGCTCACCGTCAACTATCAGGAAAAGACCTACGCCGCCGGCAAGATCCCGGGCGGCTACTTCAAGCGTGAAGGCCGTCCGAGCGAAAACGAAACCCTCGTTTCCCGCCTGATCGATCGCCCGATCCGCCCGCTCTTCCCGGAAGGCTACAAGAACGACACGCAGGTGGTCGTCACCGTCGTTCAGCATGACCTCGAGAACAATCCCGACGTTCTCTCGATGGTCGCCGCGTCCGCAGCGCTCACCATTTCCGGCGTTCCCTTCATGGGTCCGGTCGGCGGCGCCCGCGTCGGCTACATCAATGGCGAATACGTCCTGAACCCGCATCTCGACGAGATGGACGAGTCCGTTCTCGACCTCGTCGTCGCCGGCACGCAGGACGCCGTGCTGATGGTCGAGTCCGAAGCCAAGGAGCTCAACGAAGAGGTCATGCTCGGCGCCGTCATGTTCGGCCACAAGGGCTTCCAGCCGGTCATCGACGCGATCATCAAGCTCGCTGAAGTCGCCGCCAAGGAACCGCGCGACTTCACCCCGGAAGACCATTCCGAACTCGAAGCCGAAATGCTCGGCCTTGCCGAAGCCGAGCTTCGCGCCGCCTACAAGATCACCCAGAAGGCCGACCGTTACGCCGCCGTCGACGCCGTCAAGGCCAAGGTGAAGGCGCACTTCCTGCCGGAAGGCGTCGAGCCGAAGTACAACGCAGAAGTCATCGGTGCCATCTTCAAGCACCTGCAGGCCAAGATCGTCCGCTGGAACATCCTCGACACCAAGAGCCGCATCGACGGCCGCGATCTCGAAACCGTTCGCCCGATCGTCTCGGAAGTCGGTATCCTGCCGCGCACGCACGGCTCGGCCCTCTTCACGCGCGGCGAAACCCAGGCGGTCGTCGTCGCGACCCTCGGCACGGGCGAAGACGAGCAGTATGTCGACAGCCTGACCGGCATGTACAAGGAACGCTTCCTGCTGCACTACAACTTCCCGCCCTACTCGGTCGGTGAAACGGGCCGCATGGGCTCCCCGGGCCGCCGCGAAATCGGCCATGGCAAGCTCGCCTGGCGCGCCATCCGCCCGATGCTGCCGACGGCCGAGCAGTTCCCCTACACGCTGCGCGTCGTCTCCGAGATCACCGAATCGAACGGCTCGTCCTCGATGGCAACGGTCTGCGGCACCTCGCTCGCTCTCATGGACGCCGGCGTTCCGCTGGCAAAGCCGGTTGCCGGTATCGCCATGGGCCTGATCCTCGAAGGCGACCGTTTCGCCGTTCTCTCCGACATCCTCGGTGACGAAGACCACCTCGGCGACATGGACTTCAAAGTCGCCGGCACGGCCGAAGGCATCACCTCGCTGCAGATGGACATCAAGATCGCCGGTATCACCGAGGAGATCATGAAGGTCGCTCTCGGCCAGGCACAGGGCGGCCGCAAGCACATCCTCGGCGAAATGGCCAAGGCCATCTCCGAAGGCCGCAGCCAGCTCGGCGAATTCGCTCCGCGCATCGAAGTCATGACCATCCCGGTCGACAAGATCCGTGAAGTCATCGGCACGGGCGGCAAGGTCATCCGCGAGATCGTCGAAAAGACCGGCGCCAAGATCAACATCGAAGACGACGGCACGATCAAGATCGCATCGTCCTCCGGCAAGGAGATCGAAGCGGCCCGCAAGTGGATCCACTCGATCGTCGCCGAGCCGGAAGTCGGCCAGATCTACGAAGGCACGGTCGTCAAGACCGCCGATTTCGGCGCCTTCGTCAACTTCTTCGGTCCGCGCGACGGCCTCGTGCACATCTCGCAGCTCGCCCAGGAGCGGGTCGCCAAGACCTCCGACGTCGTCAAGGAAGGCGACAAGGTCTGGGTCAAGCTGATGGGCTTCGACGAGCGCGGCAAGGTGCGCCTCTCCATGAAGGTCGTCGACCAGGCGACCGGCAAGGAAGTCGCCGCCGAGAAGAAGGGCGACGGCGAAGCCGCCGAGTAATCGGACCTTCTATGTTCAGAGGGGGCGCGGGGCGGCACGTTCCGCGCCCCTTTCCTTTGATTGTCACTCTCGTTCCATGTCGTTCCACGCCAAGCGGCGTCACGCCCTCCTGGAACTGCCCTGCCGCCGGAAACCCGCCCATGACCCGCGATGCCCTGAAAACGCTGTTCCACCCCTTCGCCTCCGGCACGCTCGGCCTGCCGGAAGAAGGCGAACGCTATCTCTTCCTCGGCGCGGAAGCCGGTCAGCGCCCGCCGGAAGGTTTTGGCGCCGCGCTCGAGGCGGTGCAGCCGCTGCGCTCGCTCCATCGCGGCCTGGAGGCGCTGCGCGTGCCCGTCAAGCCGCTGATCGAGGGCGAGGATTATGATGGCGCGCTGGTGCTGATGAACAAGCACAAGGGCGAGAACGAGAACCGCATCGCCGAGGCGCTGTGCCGGGTGCGCACGGGCGGCCTCATCGTCGTTGCCGGCAGCAAGGAAGATGGCGTGCAGTCCATGCGCAAGCGCCTCGACCAGCTCGGTCTGACCGGTGACTACATGCCGAAGTACCACGGTCTCGCCATCTGGTTCGCCCGCCCGGAGGACCCGGCCGACGCGATCGCCAAGCTGGCGGCAAAGCCGGTGCGCATCGTCGGCCGCTTCACGGCGGCGCCGGGCATGTTCTCGCACGACCGGATCGACGAAGGCTCCGAATTGCTGGCCACCCGCATCCCGGAGGATTTCCAAGGTCACGCTGCCGATTTCGGCTCGGGCTGGGGCTACCTTTCCGTCATGCTCGGCGGCCGCGCGCCGCAGGTGAAGGGCATCGACCTCTTCGAGGCGCATTACGAGGCGCTCGAAGCTGCCAAGGAGAACATGGCGGAGAACTGCCCGAACATCCCGGCCCGCTACTACTGGTTCGACCTGACGGCCGAGACGCCGCGCGACCATTACGACCTCATCGTCATGAATCCGCCCTTCCACGAAGGCCATGCCGCCGACCATTCGCTTGGTGCCGGCATGATCCGCATGGCGGCGAAGTCGTTGAAGGCCGGCGGGCGCCTGTTGATGGTCGCCAATCGCGGACTGCCCTACGAGCCGGTGCTGAAGGAAGTCTTCAAGGAGAGCGGCGAAGTCTGCCGCAACGCCCGCTTCAAGGTTCTCTGGGGCCGGCGCTGACGCTGGTGCCGGGCGGCCGCAGGGGGCTGCAAAGCCTTACAGCGGCAGCGCGAAGGTCTGCTTGATCGTCTCGCTCGGCACGTCCGTCTTGACGGACTGGATCCCGTTCCTGCGCGTGAGGTTCGCCGCCTGGAAGCGGCGGTAGTCTTCGAGATCCGAAACGACGACGCGCAGCAGCGCGTCGCTCTCGCCCAGCATGATGTAGCACTCCACCACCTCGGGCAGCCGCTTCATCGCCGCGATGAAATGATCGATCGTCTCGGCATCCTGCGCCGTCAGCGAGATGCGGGCGAACATGGAAAGCCGCAAGCCAACCTTGGCCTGGTCGACGACGGCCACGTAGCGGCTGATGATGCCTGCTTCCTCCAGCAGCTTGACCCGGCGCAGGCAGGGCGAGGGTGACAGCCCGACCCGCTTGGCAAGTTCGATATTCTGCAGCCGGCCGTTCTTCTGAAGCTCTCGAAGGATGCGGCGGTCTATGTCGTCGAGCGGCATTGGAATCCTCACAAACGTTCAAGCCATCTGGCGGCAGGAAATGCCAAATTCTTCTCCAGACCTGGCATCTTGGCAACCCCGTTGCGCGCCGGGCCGGCTAGGCTGCCGCCGTTTCGATGAGGAGAGCAACATGGATTGGACCTGGCTTCTGGCCGCTTCGGGCTTCGCATTCGCCATGGCGGGCACGCCGGGACCGAACAACACGATGGTGACCGCGTCGGGTGCGAATTACGGCTTTTACCGCACCCTGCCGGTGGCGATCGGCATGGGGGCCGGCGTCGCCGTCATCATCTTCATCGTCGCGGCCCTCGGCAGCTCGATCATCGCCGCACCGCGCTTGCAAATGGTGCTGAAGTGGCTGGGCATCGCCTACCTGCTCTGGCTCGCCTGGCGCATCGCCAATGCCGCGCCCGCCGCATCGGCGGCGGAAGGCGGCAGGCAGCGCCCGTTCGGCTTCTTCGAGGGCGCCCTGCTGCAGCTCGTCAATCCGAAGCTCTGGGTCATGGTCGCAGGCGCGGTCGTCACCTATGGCAAGGACGCGGCGGGAGACCTCGCCGTGCCCACGGCCTTCGCCGTCATCTTCGGCGGTGCGACGCTGGCCAGCACGCTGGCATGGACGGGGATCGGCGTCGGCGCGGCACGCTTCCTCACGCGCGAACGCAGCCTCAGGATGTTCAACCGGGCGATGGCGTTGCTGCTGGTGCTGTCGCTCGTGCCGGCCGTGCTCGATTAGGGCCGATTGCCATTTTGCCGAAAGAGGTCCACCATTCCCGGATCGCTCTCGTTCAGGAGACCCGCAATGGCTTTTGGACCTGCAAGACCGCCCATGATGGAAGATGTGGCGGAAGTCATCGCCAAGGATGTGAAGGAAGCGGAGGGGCATACGCCGACCTCCGAAGTGCCGCTCGCCTTTCTGCGGCGCGGCGCGGATGGCAAGCCGCTGGAGATGAACAGCCGCGTGCGCATGCTGTTCCTTGGCATCCTGGCGGCCGTGATCCTGCTCGTCGCCGTGCTGATGGCGCTTTGACCGGCCGAAGGAAACGGCGCGAAGTTCGAAACTTCGCGCCGCGCTTTCCTGTTTATTCGCTGTCGGCCTTCGCCAGACGCTCCAGCGTCGGCATGGAAGTGATGTTGTAGCCGGAATCCACATAGTGGATTTCGCCGGTGACGCCGCTCGACAGGTCCGAGAGCAGGTACAGCGCCGAATTGCCGACATCCTCGATGGTGACGGTGCGGCGGAGCGGTGCGTTCTTCTGCTGCCAGGACAGCATGGCGCGCGCATCCGAAATGCCGGCGCCGGCGAGCGTGCGGATCGGGCCGGCCGAGATCGCGTTGACGCGGATGCCGCGCGGACCGTAGTCGCCGGCAAGGTAGCGCACGGACGCTTCCAGCGCCGCCTTGGCAACGCCCATGACATTGTAGTTCGGCATGATGCGCGTGGAGCCGCCATAGGTCAGCGTCAGCATCGCGCCGCCGTCGGTCATGAGATCGGCCGCGCGCTTGGCGATCTCCGTGAAGGAGAAGCAGGAGATCACCATGGTGCGCGAGAAATTGTCGCGCGAGGTGTCCGCGTAGAGGCCCTTCAGCTCGTTCTTGTCGGAAAAACCGATGGCGTGCACGACGAAATCGAGCTTGCCCCACTTCTCCTTGATCGCGTCGATCGTCGCATCGACCGAGGTGATGTCCTCGACGTCGCAGGGAATGACGAAATCCGAGCCGAGCTCGGCGGCGAGCGGCTTGACGCGCTTGCCGAGCGCCTCGCCCTGGTAGGTGAAGGCGAGCTCCGCGCCCGCACCGGCCAGTTTCTGCGCGATCCCCCACGCGATGGAATGGTTGTTCGCGACCCCCATGATGAGGCCGCGCTTGCCGTTCATGATCCCCGTCATTGACGTCATCCGTTGTGGCGCTGGAAGACCAGCGTGGCGTTCGTGCCGCCGAAGCCGAAGGAGTTGGAGAGAACCGTGTCGATCTTGGCATTGTCGATGCGCTTGCGCACGATCGGCACGCCGTCGAATTCCGGGTCGAGCTCGGTGATGTGCGCGCTTTCGCCGATGAAGCCGGCCTGCATCATCAGGAGGCCGTAGATCGATTCCTGCACGCCGGCCGCGCCCAGCGAGTGGCCGGTCAGCGACTTGGTCGACTGGATGTGCGGGATCTTGTCGCCGAAGACTTCGCGGATCGCGCCGATCTCCTTGCTGTCGCCGACGGGCGTCGAGGTGCCGTGCGTGTTGATGTAGTCGACGTCGCCCTTCACGGTGGAGAGCGCCTGGCGCATGCAGCGCACCGCGCCTTCGCCCGACGGGGCCACCATGTCGTAGCCGTCCGAGGTCGCGCCGTAGCCGACGATTTCGGCGTAAATCTTCGCACCGCGTGCCTTGGCGTGCTCCAGCTCCTCGAGAACCAGAACGCCGGCGCCGCCGGCGATGACGAAGCCGTCGCGGCTGACGTCATAGGCGCGCGAGGCCGTCGCGGGCGTGTCGTTGTACTTTGAGGACATGGCGCCCATGGCGTCGAAGAGGTTCGACATGGTCCAGTCGAGGTCCTCGTGCCCGCCGGCGAACATGATGTCCTGCTTGCCCCACTGGATCATCTCGGCGGCATTGCCGATGCAGTGCGCCGAGGTCGAGCAGGCCGACGAGATCGAATAGTTGACGCCGTGGATCTTGAACCAGGTGGCAAGCGTTGCCGACGCCGTCGAGGACATGGCCTTCGGCACCGCGAAGGGGCCGATGCGCTTCGGCGAATTGTTCTTGAGCGTGATCTCGGCCGCTTCGATCAGCGTGCGGGTGGAAGGACCGCCCGAACCCATGATGATGCCGGTGCGCTCGTTGGCGGCGTAGTCTGCCTCCTCCAGGCCGGAATCGGCGATCGCCTGTTTCATGGCGACGTGGTTCCAGGAGCCGCCCTGCGAAAGGAAGCGGGCGGCGCGGCGATCGACGAGCTCGCTCGTGTCGATGCTCGGCGCGCCCCAGACCTGGCACTTGAAGCCGTGGTCGGCGAAATCCTGCGAGAAGCTGATGCCCGAGCGCGCGTCGCGCAGCGACGCCGTCACCTCGTCCGCATTGTTCCCGATGGAGGATACGATCCCCAGACCCGTGACAACTACCCGTCTCATGTTTCTGACCTTTTCTAGAACGTCTCGTTGTGAAGGCGGCTGACCGCCGCCCTCTGGCTTCCGGTGGCTCGCGCCGCCTTAAGCTTCCTTGTCCTTCGACAGGCCGACGCGCAGGTCGGTCGCCTGGTAGATGGTCTCGCCATCGGCCTTCAGCCAGCCGTCCGCCGTGCCGAGCACGAGACGGCCGCGCATGACGCGCTTGAAGTCGATGCCGTATTCGAGGAGCTTCGTGTGCGGGCGGACCATGCCCTTGAACTTCACTTCACCGGTCGAAAGTGCCATGCCGCGGCCGGGTTCGCCCAGCCAGCCGAGGAAGAAGCCGGTGAGCTGCCACATGCCGTCGAGGCCGAGGCAGCCCGGCATGATCGGGTTGCCCTGGAAGTGGCAGGGGAAATACCAGTCGTCGGGCTTCACGTCGTATTCGGCGCGGATATAGCCCTTGTCGAAGGCGCCGCCGGTCTCGGAGATGTCGGTGATGCGGTGGACCATCAGCATGGGCGGCAGAGGAAGCTGGGCATTGCCGGGGCCGAACAGCTCGCCGCGGCCGCAGCGCAGGATTTCCTCGTAGTTGTAGCTGGATTGCCTGGTCGTCATCGAATGTCTCATCCCCGGTCTGAACAACGCTTGGTCTGCGTTAGATTTAGAGAAGGTGTGGTGCGAATTGAAGCACCCGGGTCTTCTCCTTTTTGTCGCCCCGCCTTCTTCGAGCGGGACGTTCATTCAGCAGTCCGCATACATGATGCCAGCGGTGACAGCCAGTGCAAATTGCCGTGACAGGAGCAAAGGCCCCGGTTTTTCCGCATGTTGGGCGCCTTCAGGCCGCCGCAATCCTATTGAATCCCGACGCTCGTAAAGTTATATCGAAAGTTCAAGATTGTTGTTCAAGGCCAGACAAGCGGATCCGTCGCCCATGACGCATGCACACGAGATGCCCATTGAAGAGCGCCTGCGCCATTGCGGCCTGCGCCCGACGCGCCAGCGCGTGGCACTCGGCGACCTGCTCTTCGCTAAGGGCGATCGCCACCTGACGGTGGAGGAGCTGCACGAGGAAGCCGTCACCGCCGGCGTCCCGGTCTCGCTGGCGACCGTCTACAACACGCTGCACCAGTTCACCGAAGCCGGCCTCATCCGCGTCTTGGCGGTCGAAAGCTCGAAGACCTATTTCGACACCAACGTATCGGACCACCACCACTTCTTCATCGAGGGCGAGAACCACATTCTCGACATTCCCGTCAGCAACATCGCCATCGGCAACCTGCCGGAGCCGCCCGAGGGCATGGAGATCGCACACGTCGACGTGATCATCCGCCTGCGCCCGAAGAAGGGCTAGGACCAGCCACCCTTCGGCTCATGCCGGCCTGAACTGAAGGACGGTTGCTCCTCGGCTTCACATCACGTCGTCGGGATGCCGCCCCGGCCGCGGCTTGTAGACGGGAAAGCACCAGCCGAATCGCAACGCCCCGCCGCGCACGATGAAGGCTGCGCCGATGCCGATGGCCGAGGCGGCCCAGAGCGGCGCGCCCACCACGCTCGCCGCCGTGAAACCGGCCGCGCCGATGAGCGCCGCGGTGATATAGACTTCCGGCCGCAGCAGCACGGAGGGCTCGCCCGCCAGGAGATCGCGCAGGATGCCGCCGAAGCTCGCGGTGAGAACGCCGGTCGTGATCGCCACCGTCGGCGAGCCGGTGGCGGCTAGTCCTTTGGCCGCGCCCATCACGCAATAGGCCGAGACGCCCATCGCATCGAGCCAGAGCAGCAGGCGGTAGCGCGACTCGATCCGGTGCGCCAGCACGAAGACGACGAGCGCCACCGCCACGCAGACGATGAGATAGGTCGGATTGACCACCCAGAAGACCGGCGTCGCGCCGAGGATGACATCGCGGAACGTGCCGCCGCCGATGCCGGTCGCGGCGGCGAGGAAGAGAAAGCCGATGATGTCGAGCTGCTTGCGCGAGGCCGAGAGTGCACCGGTGGCGGCAAAGACGGCGACGCCCGTGTAATCGAGCAGTTCCAGGATCGACACGCATTCCTCCTTCGCCGCCCAAGCCTCGCGACAGCTTTCCCGCGCTAGAGTGCGCGCCCGTACGCCCGGGCAGAATCAGGCGCAGCGCCGGCCCGTCTGCATATTGACCGAATCGCCCGCCATGGAAAGGTTTGACAGATGGCCATCCGCATCAGAACGCTCGCCCTTCTTGCCGCCGTGCTCGTTTCGACCGCCCTGCCGGTCCGCGCGGCGGAGATCGTGCCGGATGCCAGGGCGGCCGTCGAGGCGACCGTCGCCAAGCGCTGCAAGACGCCGGTCTATGGCGAGGATTTTGCAGACAATGTCGATTTCAACAATGACGGCATCGTCGATGCGATCTTCAATCTCGGCGCGGTCAACTGCGATGGCGTTCCGGGCGGCCTGTGCGGCAATGTCGGCTGCCCCCACGAATTCTACATCCAGGTCGCGGAAGGCGGCTATTTCCTCGCCGCCAATGCCGATCTCTACGGCTACGAGATGAAGAAGCGCTACGGCAACATGGTGCTGGAGCTGAAGGCCAATGCCGTAAGCTGCGGGCGGGACGATCCCGAATATTGCATCATGACCATTCGCGTGCGCGGTGCGCAGTTCGACACGATCTCGAAGAAGTAGGCCTATTGCGGGAAGAGCGCGTGGGTGCGGCCCGCGACGTAGTAGAGCAGCAGCCCTGTCCATTCCCTGAGCGCCGTCGTCGTTAGCTGGCTGTTGGTCGAGGGCTGGGTGAAGTCGAGCGCGAGGCCGGTGCGGCCCGTCGTGCGGAAATCCGTCGGCCAGGGCAGGACGTCGAGGCCAAGTTTGCTGAAGAGGCCGACCGAGCGCGGCATGTGGAAGGCCGAGGTCACCAGCAGGCAGCGGTCCAGCCCGTTCGCGGCGAGCAGGTCCTTCGTGTTCGCGACGTTCTCGAAGGTCGTGCGGGATTCCGTCTCGCGGATCAGCCGGTCGACCGGCACGCCGAAGGCTTCGAAGAAGCGTGTCGCAACCGCCGCATCGCCCTCATAGTTGCCGCTCAGCGAGCCGTCGCCACCGGAAATGAGGATGCGCGCCGCCGGAAAGTCCCGCGCCAGCCGCAGCGTCTCGATGAAGCGGTCGCCCGCCTGGTTCATTTCGAAGCCACCGCGTGCCGCGATCACCTCCGCCTCCACGCCGCCCCCGAGCATGATGATGCAGCCCGGCCCGCCGGCGGGCAGCTCCGCCCGCGGGATGCGATCCTCCAGCACCTGCAGGAGGACGGGGCCTGTCGTGGTGAACAGCGTCACGAAGAGCACGAGAGCCGCAAGCCCGCTCGCCGCGGAGCGAAGGCGGTGCCATTTGAAGAGGCCGGCCAGGAGGCCGAGCAGCAGCAGCAGAAGGGCGAGCGAGAGCGGTTGCGCCGCCAGCCAGAAAATTTTCGAGGCGTAATAGGTCAAACTTTATCCGCTCATCCGGTTGTCGTCGGCTTCAGGCGCGCCCGAGGGCCGGCGTTGTCGCCGCCTTGCCCCGCCGCAGATAGAGGATGCCCGCCGCCAGAGCAACACCGACCGCGAGAACCGCGATGGCGACCAGCGGGCGATAGGCGATCCACGCGATGGCGATGACCGCGGGTCCGATCAGCAGGGTGAGGATGAGTGCGACCGCCGTCGTGCCGAAGCGCACGATGGAGCCGACGAAGGGCACGACATCGGCGATGACGCCGAGGATCGACAGGATGAAGGCGAAGCCGACGAAGATGCCGACGAGCCCGCCGACCCGCACCAGCCAGGTGATGATCGTGTTCTCGCTCTGCGCCGCATCGAACATGGCGGCCGCATCGACGAGGCCGGCCTGGCTGAGGAAGAGATCGCGCCCGTTCGTCGTCCTGTAGGGCGTCAAGCCGCTGCCGCGCTGGGCACCGACGAAACTCGCCTCGGCAATGTCGGAGCGTTCGAAGCGGATGCGGATGTCGCCGACCTGCGGATCTTCGGGATTGAACGAGAAGACGGCCTGGCCGGCGATCGTCGAGACGGGCTTGCCGAGCGTCACGGCCTCGCCGATCCGGTTGGCGTCGAGCGCGGTAAGCGGCACGGGCCGTTCGTCGCCGAGGCGCGCGACGGCGCGGCCATCCACGCTGAACGCGCCGATCGTCGCGGACTTGACCGGGAAACTCGCATCGTCGATCGGCTTTTGCGGATTGTCATGGCCCGCCTGCCGGAAACCGCTGGAGCTGACCGCGTTGCGCTTCCATTCCTTGTGATAGGAATAGGTGGTGACCGTCTCCTCGCTGCCGCCGAGCTGCTTGCGCGTCTCCGACTTCGATGTCTCCACCCACTGGTACATTTCCACGATGCGCTCGAGCCCCGCCGCGCCTTCGGCCGAAACGCCGAGCACGTCGTCCTCCGGCACGCCGACCGGCTTCACCGGCCCGGAAATGTGCACCAGCTTGCCCTCGTTTACCGGATCCACGCTGCCGTTGTCGACGGAGACGACGAGGCCCGCGCCCTCGACGAGCGCCCGGTAGGTCTTCACCGATCGGCCTTCGTTCCAGAAGAGAAGCCAGATGCAGGCGATGAGCAGGATGAAGCCGACCACGATCTTGATCAGCGCCCCCTTCAGCCTGGAGAACCAGGACGTGGTCGTCGTTTCCGTGAAGCTCATGATTGTCCCCCGACAAGGCGTGCGTCATGCCAGAGACGCGCGACAGGACATGCTTATTCGCGCTTCCTGAACGGCGCAAGCGGGGACATAATGGCGCCAGGGCGAGGGCAGGGTGCCGGAACATCTCCTCCCCTCTGCCGTTATCGCAGAAACGGAAGGGAGCCTGTCCATGACCGACGATCGCGAAGAGAAGATCCGCAAGCGCGCCCACGAACTCTGGCTGCAGGAAGGCCAGCCCGACGGCAAGCCGGATGACCACTGGTATCAGGCCGAACGAGAGATCGACCAGGGCGACGGCGAGATCGAGGGCGACGACGTCCCGAACCTCGCCGCCATGCGCGAAGCCGCCCGCCAGCACACCGACGCCTTCATCGTGAAGACCGACCTGGAGGACGCCGACCAGCGCGAAGCAACGCCGGGCATGCGCGAGCAGCCGTAGAGCGGCGGATTATGGATGCGGCCGCTCCCGCTCAGGGCGTCACCAGATTGATTTCGAGCCTGGCTCCAGTGGCCTCGGCATATCGGCGCAGGGTAGAGAGGGAAGGGGAAACGCCGCCCCCTTCCAATCGAGCGATGGCCGATTGCGTCGTGCCGATGCGCTTTGCGAGTTCGGCCTGGGAAAGCTTGGCCTTCGTCCTGGCATGGACGAGGGTTTCGATAAGCCGGAATTCCGCGTCGGCCTTCTCGTATTCCTGCCGGAATTCCGGGTTGTCCATCAGCTTCTTCTTGAGGTCTGCAATCTTCGTCATGGCTTCACCTCTTTCATTCGCGCTCTCGCAATCTCAAGGGCGGCTTTCGGGGTCTTCTGCGACTTCTTCACGAAGACATGCAGGATGACCACGCGCCGTCCGGTGACGGTCACGTAAATGCCGCGTGCGATACCTTCGAAAGCCTTGGCGCGCAGTTCCCAAAGCTTGCCTTCTAGGTGCTTGACGTGCGGTCCCCGCAACTGCTCAAGCCCAACGTTCTCGACCGCTTCCCATGAGGCGGATACTGAAGTCCGGGTGGCAACGCCTCGATTTCTGAATCGACAATGTCGAGGGTTTCAACCGTCCATCGCATGAAGGCTATATAGCAAATATGCGATAATCACGCAATGGGCGCAACATTATGAAAAGGCAAGTCGATTTCCGTCCTCGGGATGCCCCGAAGTCTTAAAGGGGAATCAACGAAAGACGCTGATTGGTAAACTGCTGTATTATCGGGAGAAGTTTGGTGGAGCTAAGCGGGATCGAACCGCTGACCTCTTGCATGCCATGCAAGCGCTCTCCCAGCTGAGCTATAGCCCCATAAGGGTCCGGCAGAGCCGGTTTCCGGGAACCGAAGCGGTGTTGCCGTTCGGTGTGGCGGCTTATTACTTCCGGGTTTCGGAGATGGCAAGCCGAAAAATGAAATCCGGCCGATTTTTTTGAAACCGGCCGGAAAATCAATCTCTTATGCTTCGTCTTCGTCGCCGGTCACGCCGATGAGGTCGCTCATGTCGTCATCGTCGTCGTCTTCGTCCTGTTCCAGGAACGTGTCGTCCTCGTCGCCGTCGATCTCCACGTCGTCGTCGCCGAGGTCCGGCAGGTCGTCGCCGCCCGCTGCATCCTCGTCGGCATCCTCGAGCGAAACGAGTTCGACTTCCGTGTTCTCGGTATCGACTTCGTTGACGTCCTCGTCCTCATCCTTTTCGAGGATCGCAGCCGCCGACGTTTCCTCGAAGAAGGAGAGCGGATAGGACTTGCCCGTGTAGGGGGAAACGATGGGGTCGCGGTTCAGGTCGTAGAATTTCCTGCCGGTTTCCGGATCGATGCGTTTGGTTCCGAGTTCCGCTTTTGCCACAGTCAAAGCCTTCTCTGTGCCGTATGTTTCCGGCGGGGCCGGGGTTTCCGGCGCGTTGAACGGTAAAATGATTAGCCGGTCCCCTTAATCGTCTTGGACAATCCTGTCAAAGCCTAACTTCGGGCCGGTTCGGTTGAGGCATCGTGACGAATGTTTTTCGACGGGATGATGACGCTTTAAATCGTTTGTGATAGCAAGCCCGCGTTCTCCCCGGGCGATCCTCTCCGGGGAGCCGTGGATGTATATGTGGATGTATATAAGGAAGACGACCATGTCGCATGGCGCCAGTGCACGGCCCGCAACCGCCCGCAAATCCTCCGGCCTGTCCGGGACCGTCCGCATCCCCGGCGACAAGTCGATTTCCCACCGCTCCTTCATGTTCGGCGGCCTTGCCAGCGGCGAGACGCGCATCACGGGCCTCCTCGAGGGCGAGGACGTGATCAATACGGGCAAGGCCATGCAGGCCATGGGCGCGAAGATCCGCAAGGACGGCGACACCTGGATCATCAACGGCCTCGGCAATGGCGCGCTGCTCGCGCCGGAAGCCCCGCTCGATTTCGGCAATGCCGGCACCGGCTGCCGCCTCACCATGGGCCTCGTTGGCGTCTATGATTTCGATTCGACATTCGTCGGCGACGCCTCGCTCACCAAGCGCCCGATGGGCCGCGTTCTCAACCCCTTGCGCGAAATGGGCGTGCAGGTGACGTCCGCCGATGGCGACCGCCTGCCGGTCACGCTGCGTGGGCCGAAGACGCCGACGCCGATCACCTACCGCGTGCCGATGGCCTCCGCGCAGGTGAAGTCCGCCGTGCTGCTCGCCGGCCTCAACACGCCCGGCATCACCACCGTCATCGAGCCGGTCATGACACGTGACCATACCGAAAAGATGCTGCAGGGTTTCGGCGCCAACCTCTCCGTCGAGACGGATACGGACGGCGTGCGCACGATCCGCCTGGAAGGCCAGGGAAAACTCACAGGCCAGGTCATCGACGTGCCGGGCGATCCGTCCTCGACGGCCTTCCCGCTGGTCGCGGCACTGCTCGTGCCGGATTCGGATGTCACCATCCTCAACGTGCTGATGAACCCCACCCGCACTGGCCTCATCCTGACGCTGCAGGAAATGGGAGCCAATATCGAAGTGCTGAACCCGCGCCTTGCCGGCGGCGAGGACGTGGCGGATCTTCGCGTGCGCTCCTCGGCACTGAAGGGCGTAACGGTGCCGGAAGACCGCGCGCCGTCGATGATCGACGAATATCCGGTTCTCGCCGTCGCGGCGGCCTTCGCGGAAGGCACGACCGTCATGAACGGCCTCGAAGAACTGCGCGTCAAGGAAAGCGACCGCCTCTCGGCCGTCGCGGTCGGCTTGAAGCTCAATGGCGTCGATTGCGACGAAGGCGAAGCCTCGCTCGTCGTGCGCGGCCGCCCGGACGGCAAGGGCCTCGGCAATGCTTCTGGCGCCGCCGTCGCCACCCATCTCGACCACCGCATCGCCATGAGCTTCCTCGTCATGGGCCTCGTCTCGGAAAACCCGGTCACCGTGGACGACGCAACGATGATCGCCACGAGCTTTCCGGAGTTCATGGATTTGATGGCGGGCCTTGGCGCGAAGATCGAGCTCAACGATTGACGTTTGACCGGGCTTTCCGAGGAAAGCGATGCATCGAAGGGTGATTGCGCGCTGCCTGCGCGCATCGCTGATGGCGGCGATGAACGCGACCTGCCTCTTGGCATCGTTGCGCATCTTCCGCTAACACCTTTCGTGAAAAGTTTGTGACGCACGGGTGCGCAATGAAGACGATCGCCATCGATGGTCCCGCGGCTGCGGGCAAGGGAACGCTGTCGCGCCGCATTGCGGAGGATTATGGCTTTCATCATCTCGATACGGGCCTGACCTACCGGGCGACGGCGAAGGCGCTCATCGACCGTGGCCTGCCGCTCGATGACGAGGCCGTCGCGGCCGAGGTGGCGCGCACGCTCGATCTG
This sequence comes from Shinella sp. HZN7, assembly GCF_001652565.1. NCBI lineage: Bacteria > Pseudomonadati > Pseudomonadota > Alphaproteobacteria > Hyphomicrobiales > Rhizobiaceae > Shinella > Shinella sp. HZN7. The sequence goes on from NZ_CP015736.1 coordinate 276,575, forward strand.
GGCGGGCTCGACCGCGCGGTGCTGTCCGCCCATGACATCGGCGAGGCGGCCTCGAAGATCGCCGTCATGCCGGCCGTCCGGCGCGCGCTGGTCGAGGCGCAGCGCGGCTTTGCGGCGCGCGAGCCGGGCACGGTGCTCGACGGGCGCGATATCGGCACGGTCGTCTGCCCGGATGCGGCGGTAAAGCTCTATGTGACGGCCTCGCCGGAGGTGCGCGCCAGGCGGCGTTACGACGAAATCGTCGGCAATGGCGGGGTGGCCGATTTCGAGACGATCCTCGACGACATCCGCCGGCGCGACGAGCGCGACATGGGCCGGGCGGACAGCCCGCTGAAACCGGCCGACGATGCGCACTTGCTTGATACCTCGGAAATGGGTATAGAGGCGGCGTTTTCGGCGGCCAAGTCGATCATCGACGCCGCATTGAAGCACTAGCTTTTCCTTCCGGAATTGCGCCAGCATAGAACAAGGCCTGTCCCCGCGCCGGATTTGCTGCCCTGGAGGGTAGCGGACACAGCCTCGTTCCTCACCAACGCTAACCCCCGGCGCCCGTGCCCATAGGCACACCAGGAGTTTCAATGTCTCAAGCAAACCCCACGCGCGAAGATTTCGCAGCCCTTCTGCAGGAATCCTTCGCCGCTAACGATCTCGCCGAAGGCTATGTCGCCAAGGGCATCGTTACCGCGATCGAAAAGGACGTCGCCATCGTCGACGTCGGCCTCAAGGTCGAAGGCCGCGTCCCGCTGAAGGAGTTCGGCGCGAAGTCGAAGGACGGCACGCTGAAGGTCGGCGACGAAGTCGAAGTTTACGTCGAGCGCATCGAAAACGCGCTTGGCGAAGCTGTCCTTTCGCGCGAAAAGGCTCGCCGCGAAGAGAGCTGGGCCAAGCTCGAAGTCAAGTTCGAAGCCGGCGAGCGCGTCGAAGGCGTCATCTTCAACCAGGTCAAGGGTGGCTTCACCGTCGATCTCGACGGCGCCGTCGCCTTCCTGCCGCGTTCGCAGGTCGACATCCGTCCGATCCGCGACGTCACCCCGCTCATGCACAACCCGCAGCCCTTCGAAATCCTCAAGATGGACAAGCGCCGCGGCAACATCGTCGTTTCGCGCCGTACGGTTCTCGAAGAGTCGCGCGCCGAGCAGCGGTCTGAAATCGTCCAGAACCTCGAAGAAGGCCAGGTTGTCGACGGCGTCGTCAAGAACATCACCGATTACGGTGCGTTCGTCGACCTCGGCGGCATCGACGGACTGCTGCACGTCACCGACATGGCCTGGCGCCGCGTCAACCATCCGTCGGAGATCCTGTCCATCGGCCAGCAGGTCAAGGTCCAGATCATCCGCATCAACCAGGAAACCCACCGCATCTCGCTCGGCATGAAGCAGCTCGAGTCCGATCCGTGGGATGGCATCGGCACCAAGTACCCGACCGGCAAGAAGATTTCCGGTACGGTCACGAACATCACCGACTACGGTGCGTTCGTCGAGCTGGAGCCGGGCATCGAAGGCCTGATCCACATCTCCGAAATGTCCTGGACGAAGAAGAACGTTCACCCCGGCAAGATCCTGTCCACCAGCCAGGAAGTCGACGTGGTCGTTCTCGAAGTCGACCCGACGAAGCGCCGCATCTCGCTCGGCCTCAAGCAGACGCTTGAAAACCCGTGGCAGGCTTTTGCCCACAGCCACCCGGCTGGCACGGAAGTCGAAGGCGAAGTCAAGAACAAGACCGAATTCGGCCTGTTCATCGGCCTCGACGGCGACGTGGACGGCATGGTGCACCTGTCCGACCTCGACTGGAACCGTCCGGGCGAGCAGGTCATCGAGGAGTTCAACAAGGGCGACGTCGTCAAGGCTGTCGTTCTGGATGTGGACGTCGACAAGGAGCGCATCTCGCTCGGCATCAAGCAGCTCGGCCGTGATTCGGTCGGCGAAGCTGCCGCCTCGGGTGACCTGCGCAAGAACGCCGTCGTTTCGGCCGAAGTCATCGCGATCAACGATGGCGGCATCGAAGTGCGTCTCGTCAACCACGAGGACATCACGTCGTTCATCCGCCGTGGCGATCTCTCGCGTGACCGTGACGAACAGCGTCCGGAGCGTTTCTCGGTCGGCCAGACCGTCGACGCCCGCGTCCTGAACTTCTCCAAGAAGGATCGCAAGATCCAGCTTTCGATCAAGGCGCTCGAAATCGCCGAAGAGAAGGAAGCCGTCGCACAGTTCGGTTCGTCGGACTCCGGCGCATCGCTCGGCGACATCCTCGGCGCGGCTCTGAAGAACCGCAACAACGCCGAATAAGCGTTCGCTTATTTCGAAATGGAAACCCGCGGAGAGCGATCTCCGCGGGTTTTTCTTTGGGCCTGGTCAGGTCCAGTAGTCGCCGAGCTTCTGGTAGAAGACGAGGCCCGGTTCGATGACGCCGACCATCTCGGCTGTCTTCTCGCGACGTTTCGCCATGTCGTCCGCCTCGGGCTCCTCGCCGGTGGCTTCGAAGGCGGTGTCCTCGCCCGCTTCTCCGCCGGCTTCCCCATCGTCGCCGCCGCCCTCGTTGGCGGCCTCGTCCTCCTCACCCCTCTCGCGGCCCTCGGACCAGTCGAGGTCTTCCTCGGCCGGCAGGTAGGGCACGAAGGCGAGCGGAACGCCCTCGCGCAGGAGGGTCGCCGAAAGCAGCCTTTCCGGTGTCACATCGGCCAGTGCCGCCTGAAGGGCCTGCAATGCCTCGCGGGCCTGCGGCATCGGAAGGGGTTCGTCCGGCGCCGCGGCCTGCTCCGGCTGGGTGGATGCTGCCTGTGCCGGCGTGGCGCGGGCCTTGCCGGTCTCCGGCGCCATCTCGGCCTGTTCGCCGCCATCGGTCATGAGCAGGGCTGGGTCTGCCTCGCCCGTGGGGTCGAGCGGGCGCTCCAGAAGGAAGCGGATGAAGTTCGCCTCTTCCGGCGTCAGATTTTCCAGCAACTGCGCAACGGCCGGCATCAGCATGGCCGGGGCCATGTCGCGGGTGACGGCCTGCAGCACGCTGCGGGCAAGGGCCTGTCCAACCGCGCTGGAGACCTGCGCCCTGGCCGGCATGTCCTCCCGCTTCACGGCCGGCGTTGCGCTCTCGCTCTCCTCGGCGCCGCCATTGTGGCGGACCGACGGTTCCGTGGCCTCGACCGGCAGCGGATTGCCGGCCTTGGCCGTGGGCGTCGATATCGGCTGATCGCTCTGCGCGGTGGTGTTTTCGCCGGCCGGCAGCCGGGTTGGTACGGCAAGAGCCAACCGGCCGGCGGCCGTTTCAAGCGCCCGGGCGGTTGCCGGGCGCGGCTTGCTGCCGTCGAAATCGAAAATGCGCTTCAGCATCGTCTGCAGGGCGCGGGCATCGCCCAGAAGCTGGGCCGGCTGGCCGGCCTGCTGCAGGCTGTGGCGGCCGACGGCGGCAAGCTGCTGGGCATTCAGCCGGAGCGGCTTGGGCTGGCTCTCCGTCTGCAGGGCGGCCGGCATATCGGCCTTGAGGCTTGTCGAAAGAAGGGCGGCGAGTTTCTGCGCCTCCGGGCCGCTCGGATTGCGCAGCACCTCCACGAGGCTGCGCGTCGGCATGGAGGAAAGCACCGTGCCGATCAGCTTCTCGACGCTCGGGCGCAGCTCCGGCGGCAGCTTGGCGAGAATATCGGCGAGCTTGCGGCCACCCTCGCCCTCAAGGCCGGGCAGGGCCTTCAGCACGGCAAGCAGGGTTTCCAGGAGGTCGCGGCCCGGGCTCGCTTCCCCGTGCGCGGCATGTGCTTGAGCATGATCTCGATGAGGCGCAGCAGCACCTCGGCCCTGAGATTGGCAAGGGCGGCTGCGGAAGGCTGCGGCCTGGCTGCGGCCTCGACCGATGCGCTCGCCGGAGCGGCGAGGGAGGGCTGCACGGTATCGCTCGTCATTGCCAAACGCGGCAGCATGCCTGCCTCCTGTTCTCCCTGCCGATGTCATCCGCATCCAGGGCCTGCCAATGGTCCATCTTTCTTCGGATGGCGCATCATGCGCGACGCTGCGAGCTGGTGAGCTTTCGGCCCGGGCGAACCGGGCAGGTACAACGGAGGCGGGGCGCAACCCGGCAGGCGCGGAACCACGCGACTGTGCCGGACGGGCGAACCCGGAACTCCGAACAACGATCCATAGATTACAATTGGCATTTTATGGTTAATGAATTGCTAATGCGCGAGATCGCGCTTCGCACATGCAGCATTGCCCGCCTCGAATTGTCCCGCGCAGCGGCTCTTGCCCCTTATGCTCGGCTCGCGTAAATCTTCGCGGCACTGTTGCGCCGCCGCTTGTTCGCCGGCCGCGGATGCGGCGGAGACCCTCGATGAACCTCACCAACCTCATCCTCAACACCGACAGCTACAAGTTCAGCCACTACCTGCAATATCCGCCGGAAACCCGCGCCATCTCCTCCTATGTCGAGGCGCGCGGTCACTCGGAGCAGGCGGAAGTGCTGTTCTTCGGCCTCCAGATGTTCCTCAAGGAATATCTGTCGAAACCGGTGACGATGGCGGACGTGGACGAGGCCGAGGGGATCGTCACGGCCCATGGCCTGCCGTTCAACCGCGCGGGCTGGACGCATATCGTCGCGAAACACGGCGGTTTCCTGCCGCTGCTCATCGAGGCGCTGCCGGAGGGCACGCTGGTGCGCCGCGGCGTGCCGGTCGCGCAGGTGGTGAACACCGATCCCGAATGCTACTGGCTGACCTCCTATATCGAGACGGCGCTGCTGCGCGCCATCTGGTATCCGAGCACGGTCGCCTCCAATTCGCGCAAGGTGAAGCAGATCATCCAGCCGATCCTGGAAAAGACCTGCGAGGACCCGGCCGCCGTGCTCCCCTTCCGCCTGCACGATTTTGGCGCGCGCGGCACGACGAGTTTCGAGCAGGCGGGCATCGGCGGGGCGGCGCACCTCGTCAATTTCATGGGTACCGATACGGTGAGCGCCGTGCTGTTCGCGCGCCGATATTACGGTGCCGACATGGCCGGCTTCTCCATTCCCGCCTCCGAGCACTCGACCATGACGTCCTGGGGCCAGGAACGCGAGGCCGAGGCCTATGGCAACATGATCGACCGGTTCGGGAGCAAGGGCCTCTATGCGGTCGTCTCCGACAGCTACGACATCAACAATGCCGTCACGGAAATCTGGGGCAAGCAGTTGAAGGATCGGGTGCAGGCCGCCGGCGGCACGCTCGTCGTGCGGCCGGACAGCGGCGATCCGGTGGAAACGCCGGTGCAGGTGGTGCGCCAACTCGCCTATGCCTTCGGCACGCATCTCAACGCCAAGGGCTACAAGGTGCTGGACAACAGCGTGCGCGTCATCCAGGGCGACGGCATCTCGCCCGCCGATATCGGCCTCATCCTCGGCCGGCTGGAAGCCTTCGGCTTCTCTGCGGAGAACATCGCCTTCGGTATGGGAGCAGGGCTCCTGCAGAAGGTCAACCGCGACACCTATTCCTTCGCCATGAAAGCCAATGCAAGACAGGACACCGGCGGCGCCTGGCATGACGTCTACAAGCGCCCGGCGACGATGAACCTCAAGGCCTCCAAGGCTGGACGCCAGGCCGTGGTGGCGGGCGTCGGCGGGTTCGAGGCCGCGCGCATCGACCAACTCGCCGGCCGCGAGAACCTTCTGCAGCCCGTCTGGCGTGACGGCAGGCTCCTCGTCGACTGGACCTTCGACGCCGTGCGCGCCCGCGCCGCCTGAGGCCTTGCGGCAGGGCTCCCGGCGCGCCATCTTGAGTCCGATGACTGGAGATGAAAGATGACGGTTCGCCCGCCGCAGGCGCTTGCCCCTTCCTTCAGCAAGGACACCGGGCTCAACATCCTCGAATACGAACTGATGTCGGAGCGGGCGGACGCGCTCGGCCGGCACGGGCTGAAGGTGGAAAAGGCGCTGGAACTGCTGGCCGGGCGCCTTGCCGCGGGCTGCGGCGAAGAGGAGCGGGAAGACCTCCTCAACGACGCTGCCGACAAGGTCTGGGCCTTCTTCATCCAGCGGGAAATATGCGGCCTGCGCAGCCAGAAGGACGCGATCCGCCGCTACGCCATTCCGCCGGAGGTCATCGCCCGGCTCGGCATCGTGCGGCGCAAGGCCTGAACTACAGGGCGACGATCTGGCGCGTGATGAGATCGTAGATACCGTTGTCGTCGACGCGCAGCGCGAAGATTTCCCTGCGCGCCGCTTCGCGCTCTTCCTGTTCCCGCACGCCGGCTGCGTCGAGCTTGCGAACGGCCTCGCCCGTCGTTTCCGCCGGGATGTCCTCGCCGTCGCCGGCTTTCTCCGTCTTGGCGGGGACCTTGTCGGCAAGCTGGGTCGTCTCGGCACCGGCGGCGAGGAGCTGGATCGTGTCGAGCGCGGCGGCGGCCGGATCGTCCCGCCGCTTGTCCTCCCGCACGCCCTTGGCTGCATCGGCATGGGCGCGGCCGACCGCGTCCTGGAGATCCTGCACGTCCTCCAGCTTCTCGCCGGCTTCCAGCGAGCGGATCGTCTCCTCGCGTTCCTTGCGCGTTTCCGCGTCCTCGATGCGGGTCGGGTCGCGCCGGGTCCGGTCGAGCTTCAGCTCCTCGATGGTCTTCGGGTTCGCCGCGTCCTCCAGACGGGCGAGCACCTTGCGCATTTCGGGCGTCAGCGCCTTCTCGTCCTCGGCCTTCTCGGCAAGCGCATCCTTCACCCGCCCGGCTTCCGTGCCATAGGGGTTGCGGATTGCCGCGATGAGATCGGTCGCCTTGAGGCCGAGATCGGCAAGGCCGGATTTCTTCTCGAGCGTCGCCACGTCTTCCGGCAGTTCGCCGCGAAGGCGCGTCAGCATGCCGGAAAGGCGCTGCTCGAAATCGGCATCCACTTCGCCCTCGCCCTGCGTCACGCCGGCGGTCAGCGCAAGGCGGGCGACGAGGTTGGCCGCCGCATCGTCCGACGGACCGGCCATGGCCTGCCTGACGGCGGTGAGCGTGGTGCCAAGCCCGCGAAGGGTGACATTGAGCGTGCTGCCCTTGGCGGGAAGCGAGACCTGGTCGACGAGCGCCAGCCGGTCGGCAAGGCGCTGCGCAAAGGCACGGGCGCCCTCGCCCTCCTGCTGGGTGATGCCGAGCGTGTCGCTGAAGCGGGAAATCAGCTTGGCGAGCGTTTCCCCGCCGCGGGCATTGCTGCCGAAGAAATGTTCGTTGATGCGGGCATTGGCCTGCCGCGCCGTGTCGTCGGAGCGCAGCGGCGCCTGTTTCTGCGCGTCGTCCTTCGGCCGCCCGCTGGCCTTCTCGGCCTCCTCGCGGCGGCGCTCCTCGAGCGTTTCGACGATCGACTGCATCGCCGAGACGGCGGCGGTGGACTGCGCGCTCTGCAGGGGTGTCAACATGGCAACCTCCGGTCTCGCCGGAAGAATAGGCGGGAGGGGATTAACCGCGCGTTAAGCCTGCGCCCGCTGGTTTTCAGGGGGATCGGGCGGCTGCGGCCGGCAGACGATCGTCACGAGCACGAAGCTGACATAGAGCAGGAGATACCACGAGCCGAGCTTGGTGAAGGGCACCATGTGCCAGGTCGTCTGCCCCGGATAGAGCCACACGCCCGTCGCCGTGCCGATGTTCTCGGCGATCCAGAGGAAGATGGAGGTGAGGAAGGCGGCAACGACGAGCGGCATCCAGCGCGGCTTCTCCTCCACCGTGTAATAGATGCGCACGCGCCAGAAGAGGAGCACCGTCGCGGCGAAGAGCGCCAGGCGGATATCGACGAGAAAGTGGTGCAGGTAGAAGTTGGCGTAGATGGCGATTGCCAGCAGCGCCGTCGTCCAGAAGGGCGGATAATGGGTGAAGCGCATGTCGAAGATGCGCATGGCGCGCGCCATGTAGCTACCGACCGAGGCATACATGAAGCCGGAAAACAGCGGCACGCCGCCGATGCGGATCACGGCCTCCTCCGGATAGACCCAGGAGCCCATGTGGACCTTGAAGATCTCCATGGCCGTGCCGACGAGGTGATAGATCAGGATGACTTTCGCTTCCTCGAAGGTCTCCATCTTCAGCTTGAGGAACGTCACCTGGATGGCGAGCGCCATCAGGAACAGCGCGTCATAGCGATGGATCGGCCAGTCCGGCTGCCAGACGAGCTTCGTGGCGATGATCAGGCCCAGCATGAGCCCGCCGAAGAGGCAGGCCCAGGCCTGTTTCAGCCCGAACAGGATGAATTCCGCAAGGCCGGGCGGCAGCGTTTCGAGCCGGCCGCGAATCAGCCGGCGCAGCGGCTCCAGCGTCGGCCCGGTCTGGTGCTGCCATCCGTTCTGCACGGGCGGCTCAGCTATGGGCGAAGATGTCGGTCTCTTCCCAGCCGAGGAGGTCGAGCTTGGCGCGGGTCGGCAGGAAGGCGAAGCAGGCTTCCGCATGCGCCAGCCGGCCGTCGCGCACGAGGCGTGCCATCAGCTTGTCGCGAAGGGCATGGAGATGCAGCACGTCGGAGGCGGCATATTCGAGCTGCGCGGGCGACAGCGTCTCGGCCGCCCAGTCGGAGGACTGCTGCTGCTTGGAAATGTCGACTTCGAGCATTTCCTTCAGATTGTCCTTCAGGCCGTGCCTGTCCGTATAGGTGCGCGTCAGGCGCGAGGCGATCTTGGTGCAGAAGACCGGCGTGGTGGTGACGCCGAAGGTGTGGAACAGGACGGCGATGTCGAAGCGGCCGTAGTGAAAGATCTTCTGGCGGGCCGGGTCTTCCAGCATGGCGGTGAGATTCGGTGCGTCCTTCTGGCCGGCGGCGATGCGGATGACGTCCGCGGTGCCGTCGCCCGGCGAAAGCTGCACGACGCACAGCCGGTCGCGGCGCGGGATGAGGCCCAGCGTTTCGGTGTCGATGGCGATCGCGCCGGTATAGCGGGCGGCATCCGCCGCCGAGATGTCACCTTCGTGATACCGGATTGCACTTGCCATGAAAAACCCCATCTAAGCTGTCTCTGTGTCCGCTGGCCTATAGCGCATGTTTCCGGCCTGCGGTACTTCTTTATGGATTGCGAAGGACCGGCCCGCGGCCGAAAGATGATATGACGAAACGATTGATCCTTGCCGCCCTCACCGCATTGCTTTTCGCCCCCGTCGCCGGCGCGCAGGTGTTTCATGATCTGCCCGGCGTCGTGACGACCGAGGAGCACGAAGCCGAAGACCAGGTCTTCTGCGCGCCGCATTACATTCCCGCGCCGGAAAACAGCACGAAGCGCCACTGGGGCCGCACCGTCTACAATTGTACGCGCGGCGGGGTGACATCGAGCGGCAGCAACCTGCCGCTGTCGCGCGAGCGGAGCCTGCGCGGCTACGACTGGTAGCACGCCCGTTCATTCCCGGCCGGTCCGGCCGGCGCCATTCATCCGGAGGAGCCATGACCGACGAAAGCCTGCCGCTGGTGATCAGCGCGCCCGAACCGCGCACGCTGGACCTGATCTTCACCCCGGCCGCGCAGGCCGAACTGCGTCGGACCTATCGCCTCGTCGAGGCCGATCCGGAAGACATTGCCGGGCTCGGCGACGCGGTGCTCGGCGAGGCACGCTACATCATCGGCCAGCCGCCGCTCTCCGCCGAAACGCTGGCGCGCATGCCGAACCTGCGCGCGATCCTCAATGTCGAGAGCAACCTCCTCAACAACATGCCCTATGAGGTCCTGTTCGAACGCGGCATCCATGTCGTGACGACCGGCCAGGTCTTTGCCGAGCCGGTGGCCGAACTCGGCCTTGCCATGGCGCTGAACCTTGCCCGCGGCGTCATCGATGCCGATGTCGCCTTCCGCGACGGCACGGAACTGTGGGGCGGGGAGGGCAACCGGTCCGCGCGCCTCCTCTCCGGTTCCGAGGTCGGCATCGTCGGCTTCGGCGATCTCGGCCGGGCGCTCAACCGCGTTCTCTCGGGCTTCCGCGCGAAAATCCGCGTCTTCGACCCTTGGCTGCCGCCGTCGATGCTGCGTGAAGCCGGTGTCGAGCCGGCCTCGCTCTCCGAGGTGCTGGCCATGAGCGACTTCGTCTTCGTCGTCGCCTCGGTGACGAGCGAGAACAGGGGCTTCCTCGGGGCCGAGGCCTTCGCCTCCATGCGCAAGGGGGCGGCCTTCATCCTGCTCAGCCGGGCGGACGTCGTCGATTTCCCGGCGCTGATGGCGGCGGTCGCTTCCGGCCATATCGTCGCGGCGAGCGATGTCTATCCGGAGGAGCCGCTGCCGGCGGACCATCCGGTGCGCGGGCTGAAGGGCTTCATCCGCTCGGCCCACCGCGCCGGCGCGCTGGACAGCGCCTTCAAGAAGATGGGCGACATGGTGCTGGAGGACATGGCGCTGATGGACCGCGGCCTGCCGCCGATGCGCTGCAAGCGGGCCGAGCGCGAGACGGTCTCGCGCATGCGCTCGAAACCGGTGAGCGTCAACTGAAAAGGCCGTGGCGGAAACCGCCACGGCCTTTTCGTTTCATGGCGTGCGATCAGGCGCGCTTGATGACCTTGATGAGCACGAGCAGGATCACCGCGCCGATCGTGGAATGGATGATCGCGGCGATGATGCCGCTGCCGAGGCTGATGCCGATGGCCGGAAAGAGGAAACCGGCGATGAAGGCGCCGACGATGCCGACAACGATATTGCCGATCAGGCCGAAGCCGAAGCCCGAAACGATCAGGCCGGCCAGCCAGCCCGCAATGGCGCCGACGATGAGGAAAACGAGAATGCTTTCAATGCCCATACGATGCTCCCTTAGACAGTCTCATTCTGTCCCCGTCCAATCTGGCAGCGGTTTTCCGGAAAGCAAGGGGGTCTGAGAACTTCTCTTCGGCGGTATCAGACGATGCCGCCGCCGCCGCTCGCCACGGCCGGCCGTTCCCCCGCCACCTTCGCCCGGTAGCCCGCCGCGCGGTATGTCGCGACTGGCTCGATCGCCCCGCCCGTCTCCAGCCGCGCCATGGCGAGGATCGGCTCGACATCGGTGCGGAAACCGGCCTTCAGCGTTTCCGAGGCCATCAGCGCGTCGTTCGCATCCTGGTAGCCGGTGAGCGCCGCGCGATCGACGATCAGCCCCTGCGCATAGGCCCGGCAGACCTCCATGGCGCTGCGCATCAGGCTTTCGATCGGATCGGTGACATTGTGGCTCTGGTCGAGCATGTGCGCGGGTGCAAAACCTTCGGCCTGGCGCACTTCCGCATCCACCAGCTCGTTGAAGACGAGAAAGAGGCGATAGGGATCGATCGAACCGGTATCGAGGTCGTCGTCGCCATATTTCGAATCGTTGAAATGGAAGCCGCCGAGCTTCCTGAACTGGATGAGGCGGGCGACGATCATCTCGATATTGACGTTCGGCGCATGGTGGCCGAGGTCGACAAGGCAATAGGCCTTCGGACCGAGTTCCTGCGCGATCAGGTAGTTGGTGCCCCAGTCCTGCACCACCGTTGAATAGAAGGCCGGCTCGTACATCTTGTGCTCGGTGAAGAGCCGCCAGTCCTCCGGCAGCGCCTTATAGATCGCCTTCATCGCGTCGAGATAGCGCTCGAAACTCTTGGTGAAATTCGCCTGCCCCGGAAAATTCGTGCCGTCGCCGATCCAGACCGTCAGCGCCTTCGAGCCGAGGGCCTTGCCGATGGCGATGCATTCCAGATTGTGCTCGACGGCCTGCCGGCGCGTCGCGGCATTGGCGTGCGACAGCGAGCCATATTTGTAGGAATGTTCCTGCTGCGGCGCGTCGGAAAAGGTGTTGGAGTTCATCGCGTCGAAGCCGAGGCCGAGCGCCTTGCCCTTCTCCTTCAATTCCGCGAGGTCCGCCACCTTGTCCCACGGAATATGCAGCGAGACGGTCGGCGTGGCGCGGGTCAGTTCCTGGATGACGGCGCAATCCTCCAGCTTGTCGAAGATGTTGCGCGGCTCGCCCTCGCCGGGAAAGCGCGCAAACCGCGTGCCGCCCGTGCCGACGCCCCAGGAGGGCACCGCCACCGCATAGGCCGCGACCTTCCGCTTCACCGCATCGATATCGACGCCGCGGCGGGCAAGCTGCGCGCCTAGATGATCATAATCCTGCCGGAGATCGGCGCGGCGCCTGTCGTTCTCGCGTGCGATCACGTCTTCGGAAATCATCGTCATCGGTCGATCTCCTCAGCGCGTGAAGGACTGGGCATTGCCCGCGTCGACATTGATGATGTTGCCGGTCGATTTCGCCGACATATCGGAGGCGAGGAAGTAGATGGCCTCCGCGATATCCTCCGGGAAGACCGAGAGCTTCAGCATGGAGCGCTCGCGATAATGCGCTTCGAGGTCATCCGTCTTGTAGGTCGCGGCGCGCTGTTCCTTCCATTCGCCGGTCCAGATTTTCGAGCCGCGCAGCACGGCGTCCGGGTTCACCACGTTGACGCGGATCTGCTCCGAGGCACCCTCCAGCGCCAGGCACCGGGCAAGGTGGATTTCGGCCGCCTTCGCCGTGCAATAGGCCGCGGCGCCGGGGGAGGCGGCAAGGCCGTTCTTGGAGGCCACGAAGACGACGTTGCCGCCCGCCTTCTGCCGGCGGAAGATGCGGAAGGCCTCGCGCGCGACGAGGAAATAACCCGTCGCGAGAATGCCGATATTCCTGTCCCAAAGCTCCAGCGTCGTCTCCTCGATCGGCGCCGAGGAGGCAAGGCCGGCATTGGAGACGAGGATATCGAGGCCGCCAAATTCCACCAGCGTATCGGCAAAACTTTTTGCGACGAGCGCTTCGTCGGTGACGTTCATGGCAACCGAGCGCACGACATCCCTGCCGTAGCGGCCGGCAAGCTCGTTCTCGGCCGCGGCGAGCGCCGTCTCGTCGATATCGGCGAGCACGACGCAGGCGCCCTCGGCCATCAGCCGGTCCGCCGTCGCCTTGCCGATGCCGCCGGCCCCGCCCGTGACGAGCGCGATGCGGCCGGCCAGGCTTTTCGGTTTCGGCATGCGCTGGAGTTTTGCCTCCTCCAGCAGCCAGTATTCGATATCGAAGGCCTCCTGCTCCGGCAGGCCGACATAGTCGGAAACGCCGGAGGCGCCGCGCATCACGTTGATGGCGTTAACATAGAATTCCGCGGAAATGCGCGCCGTCGCCTTGTCCTTGGCAAAGGTGATCATGCCGACGCCGGGCACGAGGTAGACGACCGCATTCGGATCGCGCATGGCCGGGCTGTTGTCCCGCTTGCAGCGCTCGTAATAGGCCGCGTAGTCGGCACGGTAGGCGGCGATTGCATCGGCGAGGCCGGCAAGCGTCCTGTCGATATCCGGATCGGCCGGATCGAAATCGACGACCAGCGGGCGGATTTTCGTGCGCAGAAAATGGTCCGGGCAACTCGTGCCGAGCGCCGCCAGCGGTGCAAGGTTCTTCGACGTCACGAAATCGAGCACGGCCTCGCCATCGTCGAAATGACCGACCTTCTTCTCGTCCCGGCTGATCATGCCGCGGATGACCGGCATCAGCTTTTCCGCGATCGCCCGGCGTTCGGCCGGGGGAGCACCGGCTTCACCGCGCCGCCGAAAGCGGGGCCTGCATTGTTGTCCTCGAACCAGCCGATCGCCTTGTTGATGATCTCGATCGTCGTCTCGTAGCATTCCTTCGCCGTATCGCCCCAGGTGAAGAGACCATGGCTTTCCAGCACCACACCACGCGCGCGCGGATTTTCCAGGCAGAATTTTTCGAGCCACAGGCCAAGCTCGTAGCCCGGCCGCTTCCAGGGCAGCCAGCCGATGTCATCGCCGAAAATTTTTTGGGTCAATTCCCGGGAATTCTTCGCGGCGGCGATGGCGATGATCGCATCGGGGTGCATGTGGTCGACATGCTTCTTCGGCACATAGGCATGCAGCGGCGTATCGATGGAGGCGGCGCGTGGGTTGAGGTTGAAGGTGCAATGGGGCAGGTACGCCACCATCTCGTCCTCCTGCTCGACGCCGCGATAAAGGCCCTTCAGCGCGTCGAGCTTGTCCATGTAGAGCGTGGCGAAGCCGTCCATCCGGATGGTGCCGACATCGCCGCCCGACCCTTTCACCCAGAGCACCTCGACCTCGCCGGCACCGAGCGGATCCGTCTCCATCACCTTCGCAGACGTGTTGCCGCCGCCGTAATTGGTGATGCGCTTGTCGGAACCGAGCAGGTTGGAGCGATAGAGCAGCCGCTCGGCTTCGGTCATCGTCGACGCCCTGGCGTCGTCCCACAGGTTGGCAAGGCGTGCGCCCTGGTTCTTCTCCAGCATCGGCATTTCCTCCCGGTATTTCCCATGCGCAAGGCTTCCGCCGCGCCTGAAGGCATGCTTTCAGATCACATGAGAGCACCGCCGATGTCAATCATAAACGATCAAAAACAATCATACTGCGCTGCACAATGAAAAAATATGATTGATCGTGATTGACATTGCGCGGTCCTGATGGAAGCATTGCCAGCATTGGAGGAGCCATGCACGAGAAGGAAAGACACCGGATCATTCTGTCCGCCGTCCAGGAAAAGCCGGTCGTCACCGTGCCCGAACTGGTGGACCTGACCGACAGTTCCGAGGCGACGATCCGGCGCGACATCGCGGCGCTGCATGTACAGAAGAAGCTGCGCCGGGTGCGCGGCGGGGCGGAGGCGTTGCATCCGCCGCAATTCGTCGGCCTCGCCGGCCGGCCCTTCACGGTCAACGAGACGCTCAACACCCGCCAGAAGCAGGCGATCGCCAAGGAGGCCGTGGCGCTCTGCGAGGATGGCGACCCGATCATCATCAACGGCGGCACCACCACGTTCCAGATGGTGCATTTCCTGACCAACCGCCGCATGCAGGTTTTCACCAATTCTTTCAACATCGCCGAGCACCTGCTGAAGCATTCGAAGAACACGATCATGCTCTCCGGCGGCACGATCTACCGCGAGCAGAACATCGTGCTCAGCCCCTTCGACAATGACGTGACGCGCAATTTCTATGCGCGCCGCATGTTCATGGGTGCGCAGGGCATCGGCCCGCTCGGGCTGATGGAGGCCGACCCGCTGCTGATTCAGGCCGAGCAGAAGCTGATCGACCAGGCGGACGAGTTGGTCGTGCTGGTCGATTCCACCAAATTCAAAAAACGCTCCAGCCTCATCCTGTGCGGGTTGAAGCGCATCGCAACCATCATCACGGATTCGGGCATCGAGGACAGGGATGCCGCGATGCTGGAGGAGGCCGGCGTCAACCTGATCGTCGCGAACGTTCAGGCCGACGCCAAGACTGGGAATGCACCCTCATCGGCGTGAGGCCGATGGATTTCACTGGGAGGAGACGTCGTGAAAATTCTGAAGACACTGCTCGTGACGGCGGCCGTTTCGGTCGCGCTGATCGCCAACACCGCGCAGGCGGAAACCAAGAAGATCGCCCTCGTCGTCAAGGCGCTCGGCATCGGCTTCTTCGAGGCCGCCAACAAGGGCGCGCAGGAAGCCGCCAAGGAACTCGGCGACGTCGAGGTCATCTATACCGGCCCGACGACGACCACCGCGGAAGGCCAGATCGAGGTGATCAACTCGCTGATCGCCCAGAAGGTCGACGCCATCGCCGTTTCGGCGAACGACACGAATGCCCTGGTGCCCGCCCTCAAGAAGGCGATGGACCGCGGCATCAAGGTCATCTCCTGGGATTCGGGCGTGGCGCCGGAGGGCCGCTCGATGCACCTCAATCCGTCGTCGAACCCGCTGATCGGCAACATGATCATCAAGCTTGCCGCCGATAATCTTCCCGACGGCGGCGACGTCGCCGTGCTCTCGGCCACGGCCACCTCGACGAACCAGAACGTCTGGATCGCGGAGATGAACAAGGTGCTCGGCAACTACAAGGGCATCAACGTCGTCGCTACCGTCTATGGCGACGACCTTGCCGACAAGTCCTATCGCGAGACGCAGGGGCTTATCCAGTCGCATCCGGACCTCAAGGCGATCATCGCGCCGACCTCCGTCGGCATCGTCGCCGCCGCGCAGGCCGTCACCGATGCCGGCAAGATCGGCCAGATCAACGTCACCGGCCTCGGCCTTCCCTCGGAAATGGCCGGCCATGTGAAGTCGGGCGCCTCGAAATCCTTCGCGATCTGGAACCCGATCGACCTCGGCTATTCGGCGACGATGATCGCCTATGACCTGATCGGCGGCGCGGAAGCCAAGCCCGGCGCGGAACTGAAGATCGGCCGCATGGGCACCGTCAAGCTCGACGACAACAACGAAGGCGCCATGGCCGACCCGTTCGTCTATGATGCCTCGAATGTCGAGGAATTCGCCAAGATCTTCTGATCCGGCGTTTGAACGGAATGTGCCCCTCATCCGGCCTGCCGGCCACCTTCTCCCCGTGAACGGGGAGAAGGAACTTGCCGCAGCGCCTCTGTTCCCTCTCCCCGCTTGCGGGGAGAGGGCCAGGGTGAGGGGCAGCCCCACCCGCATCGCTCACCATCGAGCACGCCAAACCCAACCGGTGGACCGAGACTTGCTGCAAGACACGATCACATCGCGGATGAAGCCCGCCATCGCGCTCGAAGGGATATCCAAATCCTTCCCCGGCGTGCGCGCGCTCGCCGAGGTTTCGCTCTCGCTCTACCCGGGCTCGGTGACCGCGCTCGTCGGCGAGAACGGTGCCGGCAAGTCGACGCTGGTCAAGATCCTCACCGGCATCTACCAGCCCGACGAGGGCACCATCCGCGTCGACGGCGTGGAAACCCATTTCCCGACCGCCAATTCCGCCGCCAAAGCCGGCGTCACCGCCATCCACCAGGAAACCGTGCTGTTCGACGAACTCTCGGTCGCCGAAAACATCTTTTTGGGCCACGCCCCGCGCACCCGCCTTGGTCTCATCGACTGGAAGAGGATGAACGCCAATGCCCGCGCGCTGCTCGCCCGCGTCGGGGCCGATCTCGACCCGGCGATCCGCCTGCGCGATCTCGGCATCGCCAACAAGCACCTCGTCGCCATCGCCCGCGCGCTCTCCATCGACGCCCGCGTCGTCATCATGGACGAGCCGACGGCGGCCCTGTCGCACAAGGAAATCCACGAACTCTACGAACTGGTCGACCGGCTGAAGGCGGACGGCAAGGCGATCCTCTTCATCTCGCACAAGTTCGACGAGATTTTGCGTATCGCCGACCGCTACACCGTCTTTCGCGATGGCCGGATGGTGGGCGAGGGGCTGATATCGGAGACCACGCAGGACGACCTCGTGCGCCTGATGGTCGGCCGCGATGTCGGCCAGGTCTTTCCCAAGCAGGACGTCGCGATCGGCGAGCCGGTGCTGACAGTCTCCGGCTATCGCCACCCGACCGAATTCGAGGACATCCATTTCGAGCTGCGCCGCGGCGAGATCCTGGGTTTCTACGGCCTCGTCGGCGCCGGTCGCTCGGAATTCATGCAGTCGTTGATCGGCATCACGAAACCCTCGGCCGGCGCGATCCGGCTGGACGGCGAGATCAAGGTCATCCGCTCGCCGGCGGAGGCCATCGAGGCCGGCATCGTCTATGTGCCGGAGGAGCGCGGCCGGCAGGGCGCGATCATCGGCCTGCCGATCTTCCAGAATGTCACGCTGCCCTCGCTCTCGCGCACCTCGCGTTCCGGTTTTTTGCGCATGGCGGAGGAATTCGCCCTGGCGCGGGAATATACCGCGCGCCTTGATCTCCGCGCCGCCTCGCTCGACCAGGATGTCGGCACGCTCTCCGGCGGCAACCAGCAGAAGGTGGTGATCGCCAAATGGCTGGCGACGCGGCCGAAGGTGATCATCCTCGACGAGCCGACCAAGGGCATCGACATCGGCTCGAAGGCCGCCGTGCACGCCTTCATGAGCGAACTTGCCGCCTCGGGCCTCAGCGTCATCATGGTCTCCTCGGAAATCCCGGAGATCATGGGCATGGCCGACCGGGTCATCGTCATGCGCGAGGGCCGCATCGCCGGCCGCTTCGAGCGCGCCGACCTCACCGCCGAAAAACTCGTGCGCGCCGCCGCCGGCATCGAGGAGGCCGCATGAAACGCCTGCTCAAGAACCGCGAAATGTTGCTGGTCGTGGCTGTTGTCGCGCTGGTTACGCTGATCGCGCTGCGCTTCCCGCCCTTCGTGACGCCGGGCAATCTCGCCAATGTCTATAATGACACGTCGATCCTGATCATCCTGGCGCTCGGCCAGATGGCCGTCATCCTGACGCGCTGCATCGATCTCTCCATGGCGGCCAACCTCGCGCTGTCAGGCATGGTCGCGGCGATGATCAACGCGGCGATGCCCGGCCTGCCGATCCCGCTGATCATCCTCGTCGCCATGGCGCTCGGTGCGGTTCTGGGCTCGATCAACGGCCTGCTCGTCTGGAAGCTCGATATCCCGCCGATCGTCGTGACGCTCGGCACGCTCACCATCTATCGCGGCCTGATCTTCCTTCTCTCCGGCGGCGCCTGGATCAATGCGCACCAGATGAGCAATGCCTTCAAGGCGCTGCCGCGCACCACGCTCCTCGGCTTCCCGCTGCTCTCCTGGCTGTCGCTGGTCATCATCGCGCTGATGCTGGTGGTGATGCGGCGCACGCCGCTCGGCCGCGCCTTCTTCGCCGTCGGCGGCAATCCGCATGCGGCGGTCTATACCGGCATCGATGTCGGCCGCACGCGCTTCTTCGCCTATTGCCTGTCCGGCATGCTGGCCGGGCTTTCCGGCTATCTCTGGGTCTCGCGCTATGCGGTCGCCTATGTCGACATCGCGGCCGGCTTCGAACTCGATATCATCGCGGCCTGCGTCATCGGCGGCGTATCGATCGCCGGCGGCATCGGCTCGGTCGGCGGCGCGGTGCTCGGCGCGCTCTTCCTCGGCGTCATCAAGAATGCGCTGCCGGTCGTCAACATCTCGCCCTTCGCCCAGATGGCGATATCCGGCATGGTCATCATCATCGCCGTCGCCGTGAACGCCCGCGCCGAAAAGCGCAAGGGCCGGGTGATCCTCAGGAAAGCGGAGGCGGCCCATGGCTGAGAGCCCGATGGTGGCGCGCCACATCCCCGACCGGCTGGAAGGCCGCGGCGCCCGCCTCGTCAAGAGCTGGGAAACGCTGCTGATCGCCGTGGCGCTGGCGATCTTCCTCGTCAATTCCTTCGCCTCGCCCTATTTCCTCGATCCGTGGAACCTGTCCGACGCCACCTTCAACTTCACCGAAAAGGCGATGATCGCCTTCGCCATGGCGCTGGTCATCATATCAGGCGAGATCGACCTCTCCGTCGCCTCGATCATCGCGCTCACCTCCACCGTCATGGGCTATGCGGTGCAGCTCGGCTTCGATACGCCCGCGCTGGTTCTGGTCGGCCTTGCCACCGGCCTCCTCTGCGGCGCGTTCAACGGCCTGCTCGTCACCGGCCTCGGCCTTCCATCCATCGTGGTGACCATCGGCACGATGAGCCTTTTTCGTGGCCTCTCCTTCGTCATCCTCGGCGACAAGGCCTTTACCGGTTATCCGGCAAGTTTTTCGTGGTTCGGCCAGGGCTATGTCTGGTGGGTCTTCTCCTTCGAATTCTGTCTCTTCCTTTTGCTTGCAGTCGTCTACGGCGTGGTGCTGCACAAGACGAATTTCGGCCGCGCCGTCTATGCCATCGGCAACAACCAGACGGCCGCGCTGTTCTCCGGCGTCCGCGTCGGCCGGGTGAAATTCGTGCTTTTCCTTTTGACCGGCCTGATGGCGGCGATCGCCTCGATCTGCCTCACCGCCCGCCTCGGCTCGACGCGCCCCTCCATCGCGCTCGGCTGGGAACTGGAGGTGGTGACGATGGTCGTGCTCGGCGGCGTCAGCATCCTCGGCGGCTCGGGCACCATTCCGGGCGTGGTGCTGGCGGCGCTGATCATGGGCATGGTGACCTTCGGCTTCGGCCTCCTCAACGTGCCGGGCATCGTCATGTCGATCTTCATCGGCCTGCTGCTGATCTCCGTCATCGCGCTGCCGATCCTCTATCGACGCTTGCGCGGGAGCCATTGAGCCATGGAAAAATACGCCTTTCGCATGCGCCTCAACCCCGGCATGGCCGCCGAATACAAGGCGCGGCACGATGCGATCTGGCCGGAACTCTCCGCCCTGCTGAAGGAGGCCGGCGTCTCCGACTATTCCATCCATCTCGATGAGGAGACGAACCTGCTCTTCGGCGTGCTCCGGCGGCGCGACGACCACACGATGGCGGACCTGCCGAACCATCCGGTGATGCAGCGCTGGTGGGCTTACATGGCCGATATCATGGAGACGAAGCCGGACAACGAGCCCGTCGCCGTGCCGCTCGTCACCGTCTTCCACATGGAATGAGCCGATGAAAACCATCGCCGTCATCGATATCGGCAAGACGAACGCCAAGGTCGTGCTCGTCGATGGCGAAGACTTCCGGGAAGTCGCCGCCCGCACCATGCCGAATGGCGTGGTGAACGCTGCGCCCTATCCGCATTTCGATACGGAAAAGCTCTGGGCCTTCATCCTCGAAAGCCTCGCCGTGCTCAACAGCGAGCGCCCCATCGATGCGATTTCGATCACCACGCATGGCGCAACCGCCGCGCTGGTCGGCGAAGACGGCGACCTCGTGCTGCCGGTGCTGGACTACGAGCATGACGGCCCGCAGGCGCTTGCGGAAGACTACCGCGCCATCCGCCCGCGCTTCGAAGACAGCGGCACGCCCGTGCTGCCCGTCGGCCTCAATGCAGGCCTGCAGGTCTATTGGCAGTCGAAGGCGTTTCCGGACGCTTTTGCCAGAACGCGCTGGCTGCTGATGTATGCGCAATACTGGTCCTTCCGCCTCACCGGCATCGCCGCCAGCGAGGTGACGTCGCTCGGCTGCCACGCCGATCTGTGGGAGCCGCGGCGCGGCCGCTTTTCCAGCCTCGTCGAAAGCGAGGGGTGGACGCGCCTGATGCCGCCGGTGCGCAAGGCCGGCGACGTGCTCGGCCCGATCCATCGGGAGATCGCGGCGGCGACGGGCCTCGGGCCGGATGTGCCTGTTCATTGCGGCATCCACGATTCCAATGCCTCGCTGCTGCCCTATGTGCTGACGCGTCCCGCGCCCTATGCCGTCGTTTCCACCGGCACCTGGGTCGTGGTGATGGCGATGGGCGCTCGGCCGGTCGTGCTGGACGAGGCGCGGGATACGCTCATCAACGTCAATGCGCTTGGCGAACCGGTGCCGTCTGCGCGCTTCATGGGCGGGCGGGCCTTTTCCCTGCTCGGCGGCAAGTCCGGCGACCTGCCGGCCTCCGCCATCGCCGAGGTTTTTGAGCGCGGTGCCATGCTGCTGCCGTCGCTGCCGGAGGAATCCGGGCCGTTCCCCGGCCGCAAGGCGACCTGGACTATTGCGCGCGAGGATCTGGACGAGGATGCGGCGCAGGCGGTCATCGGCTTCCACCTTGCCCTGATGACGGCGACCTGCCTCGACCTAATCGGCGCGGCCGGGCCGGTGATCGTCGAAGGCCCCTTTGCGGCCAATCGCGCTTTTCTAGCGATGTTGAAGGTGGCGACGGGGCGGCCGGTGCTCGCCGGCGGCGGCGCGACCGGCACGAGCGTCGGTGCGGCGTGCCTTGCCGCGGGGGGCGCGCCGGAGCCCGCACTGGTCTTGGTGGAGGATGGGTTGCCGCAGGGCGCGGCGGACTACGCCGCGATGTGGCGCAGGCTTGCCGCCGAGAACTGAAGGCCGCTCAGAAAACCCGACCCTTGGCCGGGATGCGGCCTGCATCGATATCGAGAAGAAGATAGATGGCGGCCAGCGTCGCTGCTGCAATCACCGTGGCGCCCAGTCCCAGAACAATCATTGCCCGTTCCTCCTGACATCATTGTCAGTTCAGGCTTCGACCCTACGCGCGCGAGCTTGCGCGTGGCTGACGTTGGGTCGGATGAGTTTAATTTTAGCAATGCGATAAGCAAGCCATGAAGCATTAACCTTCAGGCAAGGAATTAACCATAAACATTGGACTACACGTCGGAATGGGAAATTCGCCGTTTCTCACCCAGGCATGATGCCGAACCGCCGTACCGGATTTAGCCGGTATTCGAGTTTCACCGAATTTGATCATGGATCGTCGGCTGCCAAGGCTTGGCCCCCGCTCCTCCATGCGAAAATTCAGCGGCTGTCCCAAGGGCGGCCGGGCATCACGGGTTTGGGAGCATACGGGTGCAGGAAATGCCGGCAGAACAGGCTCGAACGGGACAGGCGGCCAGCCTGCGCGACCGTTTGCGCTTTGCCGGTGTGGAAGGCGCCCAGGGCGATACGCTCCGCCGCCATCGCCAGACGCTCGAACGGCATGTCGAAACGGCGCTTCGCGACCTCTTCCAGCGTTTCCAGACCTTTCCCGATGCCGCCCGCCACTTTCAGAGCGAGCGTCAGATCGACCGGCTGCACGACCTCCAGAGCTCCCACTGGAGCGTCCTGACCGACGCGCGGTTCGATGGCCTCTATGCGGAGCGCGTCAAGGTCCTCGCCGACAGCGAAAGCCAGATGGGCCTCGATCCGCGCTGGCGCATCGCCGGCCATTCGATCGTCGTCGAGACGGTCGTGAATGGTTTGATCGAGGAATACTGGCCGAAATCCATCCTGCCCGGAGCCGGAAAAGCCCGCCGGCAGGAGCTGACGGATCTCATCTCCGCCTTCCTGCGCACCGCCATGGTCGATGCGGAGATCGGCGTCTCGCTGCGCTTCAACGAACTGCGCCATGCCCACCACCGGGCGCTCGGCGAGCAGCGGCGCGAGGACCGCGCCGAACTCGACCGCGTCTTCGGCGAGACGATCCGCAGCCTCTCCCAGCTCGATTTCTCCGCCCGGGTTTCCGGCGAGATGCCGGATGCCTGGCGCGACATGGCCGAGACGCTGAACGGCGCGCTCGACGAGATCCAGTCCCGCCTCACCTCCGCCGCTGACCGCGCCAGCGAAAGCGACCGTCTCGTCGGCACGCTCGCCTCCGGCGCCGGCGCCCTTTCGGCCCGGTCGGCCGAGCAGTCCGCGAACCTGATCGAGACGGCCAATGCCCTGGGCTCCATCGTCGAGCGCGTGCGCCAGACGCTCGGCGAGACGCGCAAGGCGCAATCGGCTGCCGCCTCCACGCAGGCCTCGGTCGCGCTCTCGGGCAACATCGTCGGCGAAGCGATGTCGGCCATGGCGGATATCGAGGCTTCGGCGGAAAAGATCGGCCAGATCATCGGCGTGATCGACGAGATCGCCTTCCAGACCAATCTGCTGGCGCTCAATGCCGGCATCGAGGCGGCTCGCGCCGGCGACAGCGGCCGCGGCTTTGCGGTCGTCGCGCAGGAAGTGCGCGCGCTCGCCCAGCGTTCGGCGGATGCGGCGCGCGAGATCAAGCAGCTGGTGACGGGCACCAAGGCGCAGGTCGAGGCCGGTGTCGAGCATGTGCATCGCACCCAGGACGCGATCGGCAGCATCGTGCGCCAGGTCGAGGGCATCAACGAGGCCATCACCGGCATCGTGCGCGAAAGCGCCGTCGATGCCGAAGGTCTTGACGGCGTGACGGCGGATATCGGCCGTGCCGGCCGCGCACTGGAGGCGGATGCGTCCGATGCCGGCCGCCTCGGCGGCGCCGGCGCGGATTTGCACACCGTCATCCTCGAACTCGGCCGGACGATCCGCGAATTCCACGTTTCCGCGCAGCGCGATCCGCGCCGTCCGGTGCGGCCTGCCGAGGTGCGCGCGGCGCCGGAGCGCGACGAGCCGCAGGCTTCTTCCCTCGATTTCCTGGCGGCCCGCGCCGTCGGTTTCGGAGGCTGAGATGATTTTGGTGAGACACTGTTTCAGACAAGGAACACGGTAATGGCGAGCAGGAAAGCCGCTCAGAAAAGTTTAAGCCTTGCCCCCGTTCTCGACCTCAACGAGGCGACGGCGCTGCACCAGCAGCTCATGAAGCTCAAGGGCAATCCGCTGGTCATAGACGCCTCGGCGGTCGAGCGGGTCGGTGCGCTTTGCGCCCAGGTCCTGATGGCCGGGGCGAAGAGCTGGGAAGAGGACAGGCAGCCCTTCACCTTCGGCAAGGTGTCCGATCCATTCATGAAAACGATGCAGCTTATCGGCGTAAATATCGATCACTTGCTGGCACAGGAGGCTAGGCAATGAAGAAAAAAGTCCTGACCGTGGATGATTCCCGGACAATCCGGAACATGCTTCTGGTGACGCTCAACAATGCGGGCTTCGAGACCATCCAGGCCGAAGACGGCGTCGAGGGTCTGGAGGTTCTGGAGAACGCCAACCCGGACGTCATCGTCACCGACATCAACATGCCGCGCCTCGACGGCTTCGGCTTCATCGAAGGCGTGCGCCGCAACGAGAAATACCGGGCGATCCCGATCCTCGTGCTGACCACCGAAAGCGATGCGGAAAAGAAGAACCGCGCCCGCCAGGCCGGCGCGACGGGCTGGATCGTCAAGCCCTTCGATCCGACCAAGCTGATCGACGCAATCGAGCGCGTAACCGCCTAAAATCACTAGTCCAGGATTACTCCCGATGGATATGAACGAAATCAAAGAGATCTTCTTCCAGGAGTGCGAGGAGCAGCTCGCGGAACTGGAATCCGGTCTCTTGAAGCTGAATGACGGTGATCGCGACCCCGAAACGGTCAATGCCGTGTTCCGCGCCGTGCACTCGATCAAGGGCGGTGCCGGTGCCTTCGGCCTCGACGATCTCGTCTCCTTCGCCCATGTGTTCGAGACGACACTGGATTGCGTTCGATCCAACAAGCTGGAGCCCACCCAGGACGTCCTGAAGGTCATGCTGAAATCCGCCGACGTGCTGGCGGACCTGACCAATGCGGCGCGTGACGGCGGCAGCGTCGACGAGGCCCGCAGCCGCACCCTCATCCGTGAGCTGGAAGCGCTCGCCCATGGCGAGGCGCCGGCCGCTGCCGAAGCGCCTGCGCCGAAACCCGCAGCCGCTGCCCCCAAGGCAGCAGCACCGGCGCCGGTCGTCGAAAAGCCGCCGGTCAACGACGAAGGCTTCCAGCCGATCCCCTTCTCCTTCGGCGATTTCGACGAGGAGCCGGCCGATCGCTACGTGCCCACCTGCCAGGTCGTCTTCAAGCCGAAGAAGGATCTCTATGCCAAGGGTAACGAGGCTGTGCTTCTCTTGCGCGATGTCTCCCGCCTCGGCGAGATGAGCGTCTACTGCGACATGGACAGCCTGCCGCCGCTCGACAAGATGAACCCGGAGGAGGCCTATTTCTCCTGGAAGATCTCTGTCACGACCGACAAGGGCGAGGACGGCGTGCGCTCCGTCTTCGAATTCGCCGAGTGGGACTGCGATCTCGACATCCACACCATCGAGGAAGATGTGGTCGGCGAGGCATCGGACGACGAAGAGCTGCCGATGCAGCCGGTACCGTTCGACCTGTCGATGCTCGACGAAGGCGGCCCGTCCGCCGGCGGGGAAGAAGAGTCGACCGCGGTTGAAGGCGATGCCGCCGCTGCCGTCGCCGCTGCCGAAACCGCCACCAAGGTTTCCCAGGCCGCCAGCCGCGCCGCCGAGAACGCCAAGGCGGCCGCCTCGGCTGCCGGCGCTGCGCAGGCGAACCAGGCCGCTGCCGCCGGCCAGACGATCCGTGTCGATCTCGACCGCGTCGACCGCCTGATCAACCTCGTCGGGGAGCTCGTCATCAACCAGGCGATGCTCTCGCAGAGCGTCGTGGAGAACGACAACAACGGTGCCTCCTCCATCAATATGGGCCTTGAGGAGCTGCAGCAGCTCACCCGCGAGATCCAGGATTCGGTGATGGCCATCCGCGCGCAGCCGGTGAAGCCGGTCTTCCAGCGCATGGCCCGTACCGTTCGTGAAATCGCCGACATCACCGGCAAGTCGGTCCGCCTCATCACCGAAGGCGAGAACACCGAAGTCGACAAGACCGTCATCGACAAGCTCGCCGAGCCGCTGACGCACATGATCCGCAACGCGGTCGACCACGGCCTCGAAATGCCGGAGAAGCGCGAAGCCCTCGGCAAGAACCCGGAAGGCACGGTCCGCCTCACGGCAAAGCACCGCTCGGGCCGCATCGTCATCGAGCTGGCCGATGACGGCGCCGGCATCAACCGCGAGAAGGTGCGCCAGAAGGCCATCGACAACGACCTGATCGCGGCGGATGCCAACCTGTCGGACGAGGAAATCGACAACCTGATCTTCCATGCCGGCTTCTCCACCGCCGACAAGGTGTCGGACCTGTCCGGCCGCGGTGTCGGCATGGACGTCGTCAAGCGTTCGATCCAGGCGCTCGGCGGCCGCATCTCGATCTCTTCGAAGCCGGGCCAGGGCTCCGTCTTCACCATGAGCCTGCCGCTGACGCTTGCCGTGCTCGACGGCATGGTGGTCACGGTCGCCGGCCAGACGCTCGTCGTGCCGCTGACGGCCATCGTCGAGACGCTGCAGCCGGAGGCCTCCGCCATCCACTCCTTCGGTGCCTCGCAGCGCCTCATCTCGATCCGCAATTCCTTCTGCCCGCTGGTGGATGTCGGCCGGATCCTCAACTTCCGCACCATCCAGGCCAACCCGATCGAAGGCGTCGCGCTGCTCGTCGAATCGGAAGGCGGCGGCCAGCGCGCCCTGATGGTCGATGCCATCCAGGGCCAGCGCCAGGTGGTCATCAAGAGCCTGGAGGCCAACTACACCCACGTGCCCGGCATCGCCGCCGCGACCATCCTCGGCGACGGCCGCGTCGCCCTCATCCTGGACGTCGATGCGGTGGTCGCCGCCTCGCGCGGCCAGTCCCTGAAACAAGACATCTCGCTTGCTGCCACCGGTTAAGAAGCCATGACGACGTATGCGGTAAAGAATCTCACGCACGGACGCGAACTGATCGCCTTCAGGATCGGCGAGCAGGAGTTCTGTGTGAACATCATGTCGGTCCGGGAGATCCGTGGATGGACCCCGGCGACGTCGATGCCGCACGCGCCGCCCTATGTGCTTGGCGTCATCAACCTGCGCGGCGCCGTGCTGCCGATCGTCGACCTGTCGCTGCGCCTCGGCATGAAACCGGCCGAGCCGACCGTGCGCCATGTCATCATCGTCGCCCAGGTCGGGCCGAAGGTGGTCGGCCTGCTGGTGGATGCGGTCTCCGACATCCTGACCGTGACGAATGAGAACATCCAGCCGACGCCGGACATCGCCAACGAGGCGGAGAAGGCCTATGCCCGCGGCATCCTCGCCATCGAGGGCCGCATGATCTGCCTCATCGAACTCGATTCCCTGTTCCCGCATACCGAAAGCGAAGCCGCATGACCTATTCCTCGGCCATCGACACGCGGCAGCCGCCGGATGAGTGCCTGGCAAGCGGCGAATATCCGCTGACGCGCAAGGACCTCTCCGAGATTGCGGCGATGATCTATGCGGATGCCGGCATCTATCTCAACGAGACCAAGGCCTCGCTCGTCTATTCGCGCCTGTCGAAGCATATTCGCCAGCTCGGCCTGAAGGGTTTTCGCGAATATTGCGCGCTCGTGTCCTCGCCGGCCGGCGCGTCGGCGCGCAAGGAAATGCTGTCGCACCTGACAACGAACTTCACGCGCTTCTTTCGCGAGAACCACCATTTCGAGCATCTGAAGAGCGAGGTCCTGCCGGAGCTTCTGGCCCGTGCCCGCAATGGCGGCCGCGTGCGCATCTGGTCGGCCGCCTGCTCGGACGGGCAGGAACCCTATTCGATCGCGCTCACCGTGCTCTCGCTGATGCCGAACGTCGCCGACTACGATTTCCGGATTCTCGCGACCGACATCGACCCGAAGATCCTCGCCGTCGCCCGGGCCGGCGCCTACGACGCCAATGCGCTCGAAACGGTCAACCCCGCCATGCGCAAGCAGTTCTTCCGCGAGACGGATACGGGCGGCCGGCAGAAGTGGCAGATCGACGACCGGGTCAAGCGGCTCATCACCTTCAACGAACTGAACCTGATGGCGCAATGGCCGTTCAAGGGGCCGTTCGACGTCATCTTCTGCCGCAACGTCGTCATCTATTTCGACGAGCCGACGCAGATGAAGATCTGGTCGCGCTTCGCCGGCATGCTGGGCGACAACGGCCACCTCTATATCGGCCACTCCGAGCGCGTCTCGGGCGAGGCGAAGAACCAGTTCGACAATATCGGCATCACAACCTACCGCTACACCGGCAAGCACAGGAGGAGCGCATGATGGCACCCGCGCGCGTACTCGTCGTCGACGATTCGCCGACCATGCGCGGCCTGATCACGGCCGTGCTCAATGCCGACCCCGAGGTTAACGTCATCGGGCAGGCCGGCGACGCCATGGAAGCCCGCAACGCGATCAAGCAGCTCAATCCGGACGTCGTGACGCTGGATATCGAGATGCCGAACATGAACGGGCTCGAATTCCTCGACAAGATCATGAAGCTCAGGCCCATGCCGGTCATCATGGTCTCGACGCTCACCCATCGCGGCGCCGAGGCATCGCTGATGGCGCTGGAGATCGGTGCCTTCGATTGCGTCGGCAAGCCGCAGCCGGGCGATGCCCGCCCCTTCGGCGACCTTGCCGAAAAGGTGAAGGCCGCCGCCCGCTCGCAGCGCCGCCAGCTCCGCACGGACGTGCCGCCGCTCGCGCCGACCGCCGCCAACGTCAACCCGGCCGCCGCCTACAAGCCCGGCCGCCGGGTGATCGCCATCGGCGCCTCGACGGGCGGCGTGGAGGCGCTGATCGCGGTCCTGCAGAAATTCCCGGTCAATTGCCCGCCGACGGTCATCACCCAGCATATGCCGCCGACCTTCACCAAGAGTTTTGCCGACCGCCTGAACCGGCTCTGCGCTCCCGTGGTGCAGGAGGCGACGGACGGCGCGCGGCTGGAGATCGGCAAGATCTATCTGGCGCCCGGTGGCGAACGCCACCTCCAGATCGCCAACCCGCATGCGCCCTGCTGCCGGCTGGTGGAACGGGATCCGGTCAACGGCCATCGCCCGTCGGTGGATGTGCTGTTCGATTCGGTGGCCGAGCTTGCCGGCCGGAACGCCGTCGGCGTCATCCTCACCGGCATGGGCCGGGACGGGGCAAGCGGTCTGTTGAAAATGCGCCATGCAGGGGCGCGGACCATCGGCCAGAACGAAAAAACCTGCGTCGTATATGGAATGCCGCGAGTGGCTTTCGAGCTTGGCGCCGTAGAACACCAGTTTCCGCTCTCCTCCATCGGGGAGGAAATCTTGAAAATCACTGCGGCCCGTAGAGAAGGGAGCGAATAATGTCTATCGCTGAAAAAATCAAAGTCCTTATCGTTGACGATCAGGTGACCAGCCGCCTGCTGCTGGGCGATGCCCTGCAGCAGCTTGGCTTCAAGCAGATCACGGCGGCCGGCGACGGCGCGCAGGGCATGGCCATCATGTCCCAGCAGCCGCACCATCTCGTCATCTCCGACTTCAACATGCCGAAGATGGACGGCATCGAGTTCCTCCAGGCGGTGCGGTCCAACCCCACCACCAAGAAGGCGGCGTTCATCATCCTGACCGCGCAGGGCGACCGCGCCCTGGTGCAGAAGGCGGCGGCGCTCGGCGCGAACAACGTTCTGGCCAAGCCGTTCACCATCGAAAAGATGAAGGCGGCCATCGAAGCCGTGTTCGGGGCATTGAAATGATATCAGACGCCGGGACGCGCCGCGTCCATGTCATTCAGGGCGAATACAAGGTCCTCAACGACCCGAATGTGGTGCTCACCACCATTCTCGGGTCCTGCGTGGCCGCCTGCATGCGCGACCCGGTGATTGGCGTCGGCGGCATGAACCACTTCCTGCTGCCGGGCTCGGCCGAGGCCATGGCCTCGGGGGGCGATGCGACGCGCTACGGCGTGCATCTGATGGAACTTCTGATCAACGGCCTCCTGAAGCAGGGCGCGCGGCGCGACCGGCTGGAAGCGAAGATCTTCGGGGGAGCGAGGACGATCGCGCGCTTCTCCAATGTCGGCGAGCAGAATGCGCGCTTCGCGCGGCAGTTCCTGATGGACGAAGGCATCAAGGTCGTCGGGGAGAGCACCGGCGGCGAACATGGCCGCAAGCTGGAATACTGGCCATCGAGCGGCCGGGCCCGGCAATATGCCCTGACGGGCGTCGAGACGCAGAAGACGGTGGCGCTGGAACAACGGCCCGTACCCGCCGCCAAGCCTGTCGAAAGCTCGATCGAATTCTTCTGAGCGGCGGTTTCGCCGCAAGGACGCGAAAGTACGAACAGTATTGCGTAGTCGGCCGTCCCAGAAGGAGACGGCCTCGTACGGGAAAAGGGTAACCCATGCAAGCCGAGTATCTGAGTGCAGCCACTGCCATGGAGGAAGCCCTTCCGGATGTCCTGATGCGGATCGTGTCCGAACTGCACGATGTCGCCTATCTGATCGAGCGCATAGAGCCGCAGCTTGCCGGCGTCCACGGCGATGCCGTGCTGGATGCCGCCGAACGCATGATGGTGCTCCAGGGCATCGACCTCGCCGTCCAGAAGACGCGGGGTCTCGCCGAGTTCATCGACACGATCACCGCAAGCATTCCCGATAGCTGGATCGTCGATGTCACGACGGCGCTCAATCTGGTGAAACTTGCGGACATGCAGAAGGCGCTGAGCAACGGAATGCGCCACGGCCACTCCCAGCCGCTCGGCAAGGCCGCCGGCGATTTCGAAGCCTTCTAGCCAGTTCCTCAATATAATCAGGATGTTCGGCGGCGCCTTCGGGGCGCCGTCTTTCGTTTTGCCGCTTTCGTTCCGCGCGCGGCAACGAAATGCTCGCGCAAGTTTCACGGTCTAGTCTCCAGCCCGGATCGGTTAGATCCGCGTATTCCATGGGGCAGGTCGGTGCGTGCGGAAATGTACCGGCTCCGTCCCACGAGATTGAAAATGCGTCTGATCGCGCCGGCATGTCGGCCGGGGTCCAGGCGACTAGTCCGTGCGGGAACAGAATGAATCTGTTGGAACAGTTGACGAAAGTCTACAAGAACCTGGCTTCGCTGGGGCAGGCGAAACTCGCGATGCTGGCGGGAGCCGCCGTCGTTTCGATCGGTCTCGTGCTTGCCGCGGGGATCATGGTCAACAAGCCCGCCTATGAGACGCTCTATGTCGGCCTGGAAAAGACCGACGTGAACCAGATCAGCCTGGCGCTCGCCGAAGCCAGTATCGATTTCAACACCGGCACGGACGGATCGAGCATCGATGTGCCGGTCGGCCAGACGGGCAAGGCGCGGCTTTACCTGGCCGAGCGCGGCCTGCCGAGCAGCGCCAATTCCGGCTACGAACTTTTCGACAAGGTCGGCTCCCTCGGCCTCACCTCCTTCATGCAGGAGGTGACGCGCGTTCGCGCGCTCGAAGGCGAGATCGCCCGCACCATCCAGCAGATCAGCGGCATCGCCGCCGCCCGCGTGCACATCGTCATGCCGGAGCGCGGCAATTTCCGCAAAGCCGAACAGGTGCCGACCGCTTCCGTCATGATCCGCGCGAGCGCGCAGGCGGGCCGCGAATCGGCCGCCGCGATCCGCCATCTCGTCGCCGCCTCGGTGCCGGGTCTGGAAGTTGACGGTGTGACGATCCTCGATTCGGCCGGCCAGCTGCTCGCCTCCGGCGACGATGCGGAGAACGGTGCGATCAACCGTTCGCTGACCGCCGTTCAGACCGTGCAGAGCGAAGTCGAGCGCAACATCGAAAAGGCGCTCGCGCCCTTCCTCGGCATGGAGAATTTCCGCGCCAGCGTCACCGCCGCGCTCAACATGGATACCCAGCAGATCCAGGAGACGGTCTACGATCCGGAATCGCGGGTCGAGCGCTCCGTTCGCGTGACGCGCGAAAGCCAGAAGTCGCAGCAGCAGGCCGACAACAAGGCCGCCACCGTCGAGCAGAACATTCCGCAGGGTGGCCCCGAAGGCCAGGCCAACGGCCCGCAGTCGAGCGACGAGGCCGATAAGAAGGAAGAGCAGACCAACTACGAGATCAACAGCAAGACCGTTGCCACCATGCGCAACAGCTACACGGTCGAGAAGCTGTCGGTCGCCGTCGTGGTCAACCGCGCCCGCCTTGCGGCCATGGTCGGCGAGCCGGCCGACCAGGCGAAGGTCGATGCCTATGTCGCG
This sequence comes from Shinella sp. HZN7, assembly GCF_001652565.1. Lineage (NCBI taxonomy): Bacteria > Pseudomonadati > Pseudomonadota > Alphaproteobacteria > Hyphomicrobiales > Rhizobiaceae > Shinella > Shinella sp. HZN7. The sequence goes on from NZ_CP015736.1 coordinate 308,522, forward strand.
GAGATGCAGAAGATCGTCTCGTCCGCTGCGGGCCTCAATGTTGAGCGCGGCGACGTCATCACCATCACCGCCATGGAATTCCTCGATCACCAGCTTCTCGACGAAGCCGTGGCAGGGCCGGGCGTCATGGAAGTGCTGACGCGCAATCTCGGCGGCATCATCAATGCGCTCGCCTTCCTCGGTGTCGCCTTCGTGGTGGTCTGGTTCGGGCTTCGTCCGGCGGTTCGCTCGGTCACGGGCGGCGGTGCCTCCGCCAATGCGCTGGACAGCGACATGGGCGGCCTCGAACTGCCCGACTTCTCGCCCGCCGCCGGCGTCGGCGGCCCCGGTGCCACCCTCATGGACGGCTTCGGCGCGGACTTCGGCTTCGACAGCACGGACGACCTGCTCAATGCCGGCGACGATGGCGACGGCGCCTTCAACCGCCGCGTCAAGGAAGGCCCGGAGCGTCGCCTCAGCCGCATGGTCGAGATCAGCGAGGAACGCGCTGCGAAGATCCTGCGCAAGTGGTCGGCCGAAAAGGAAGCCGCCTGATCAAGGCACCCGAAGAGGAACAGCGACGCGGCCGGAAACGGCCGCGTTTTCGTTTGCGCAGAAAAAAAGCGATGTCCGTTTTTGACGTCTGCCTGTCGCTTTTCGGCAACGCTCATTCAGCCCCCTTGCAGCAATTTTGTCTTACTGGCGTCCCCACCATCGGAGCGTGCGTTCACGGGGCCGTGATCGGTGAAAAAATTCTATCGCCGCTGCGGTTGAGTGAGGCTCCCGCAGGTTGCAATTTTTCCACGAATTAGCAGTGCCTTTTGCGGTTTCGTCGACCATGCTGTGCCAATAATTCATGGTTAACAATGGGTTAACTTATCGTTTCCCATCGATGGCCAGCAAGCAAATCACCTTGCACGTGTCGACTCACAGAAGCCGGCAAAAGTAAATCCCGAGAAGATGGCGGTGGTTTTTAGCGATGGCCGATGTACACTTTAGCTACTGATTCGCTTGGTGATTCTTGCCGATGCGGCCTGACCGGGAAGGGTTCGGACGGTTCCGAACGTTTGGCGGGAAGGAGGCATGGATCTCCGTTCGGAATCGGAACAGGGGGCTATCATGGAAACGATCCGGTCGGATGTCGCGGCCTGGGAATCCTATGGATTCTCTGCCGAGACGGGTGAGCGTAAGAGTGCGCGTGAACTTTTGGTTCAACACCTGGGACGCTGTGCGGATCGCGCCGGCCTGTCCTGCGGCCTGAGGGCACTGACCGATTATGGCAGCGCCTCCCACTACCTTCTCGTCCGGCACGACATCTCGCCCGAAGCGGGCATGGAGACGGTCGTCGCCTCGGACTGGCCTTTCGACATGGTGCGCAGCATTGCCGGTGCCGTCGTCGCCAGCCAGTCCCGCATGAGCGAACTCGACAAGTGCCTCGGCCTGCTGAAGCCCTGCTTCCATCACATGGCCGACGACATTGCCATGCCGAAGGGCGTCAGCCGTGAATATTGCATCATCGCCTTCCAGGTCGGCCGGGTGCGCATGTCGCTGCTGCTGCTCTTCCCGGAGCATTTCATCCTCTCCCAGAGCAAGCTGCGCGATGTCGGCGTGATGACCGGCTATTTCGCCAGCGTCTGCTGCCAGGGCGTGATCGCCCGGCAGGACCGCGAGATGGACCTCACCGAACGCGAGATCGAGTGCCTCTACTGGATCGCCGAGGGCAAGACGAGCGACGAGATCGCAGTCATCCTCGGGATCTCGCGCAATACGATCAACAACTACATCACCAGCGTGATGCGCAAGACCGCGACCAAGACGCGGTCGGAGGCGATCGCCTGGGCCGTTCGCAACAGCCTCGTCTAGGGCATGTCCAGCCGGAGCGGCATCGCTTCGGCACCGGACAATGCGGCAAAACATATGCCGGAGCGATTGCGGCAAGGTGCTTGAGTGGTTCTGCGTCCGGAACGGCGCAGGATAAACAGACAGGAGAACTGCCATGGACATCCAGCTTTCCTCCCCCGCTGTCCTGGAGACGGAAATCCGCCTCGCGCGGCCGCCGAAGGCGGCGCGGGCGTCCGATTTCGTCTCCCGCCTGCAGTTGATGCAGGCGGTCATCGGCGCCGAGCATTTCGCGGTGCTCCGCCTCAGCGGCCATGGCCTGCCGGCGGCGCGCAAGCTGACCCTGTCGCTGCACAACTGGGCGCAGGATGTCGATGGCAACGCCCGCGCGCTTCTGGAGGCCCATGGCGCTGCCATGCTGGCCCATCTGGAGGCCTCCATGCTGCCGCTGCTCTGGGAAGGAGCGGGGGACAACCAGTTCGCCGAATCGGGCGCCGAACCCTTCACGGCGCGTCTTCCCGCGCGGCTGCTGCCCTGGTCGGGCATCGCCTTTCCCGTTCGCCTCGGCGCGCATGGCAACGGCTATGTCGTCTTCACCGGTACCTTCATCGCCCCGTCCAGCGACCTCATCGTCGACATGCACATGAAGAGCTGCCAGGTGCTCATCGACATGCTGGCCGGCGAGGAGCGCAAGCTCGCGCCGTCCGAAGCGCTTAGCGAACGCGAGATCGCCTGCCTGCAGATGGCGGGCGACGGGTGCATCTCCGAGGCGATCGCCGAGAAGATGGGCCTTTCCGTGCACACGGTGAACGCCTATCTCGGCACGGCCACCACCAAGCTCGACGCGGTCAACCGCATCCAGGCGATCGCCAAGGCCATCAGGCTTGGATATATTACCTGACGCGATCGCCTGCGAACAGAAACGTTTAGGCACTGCAGCACCCGCTCTGGCCGGCAGGCCAAAGGGGGAATAGGCGATCCGTCTACGAAATCGAAAATTGCTTCAGTGGGCGTGCTGCGACCCCGAATCGGACTTCACATATTTCGCCTCCGCAAGGCTTTTCCGCAGGAAGTCCGTGTTGTCGTCGGGATCGGCGGACGGATTGTTGAAGGCCACGTGGGTGACCTCCACGCCGGCCTTGTCCTTCTGCAGCAGGAGCTTGGCATAGACCGTCACGCCCTGCGGGCGCAGTTCCATGTCCAGCGTCACTTCCGGTTCGGTGTCCCAGTCGAGACGGTAGTCGCCGCCGGCGCCGAAATTGACCGTGCCGGGCAGGAAATAGAGTTCGGCCGCCGAAGAGACCAGGTCGGCGAGGTTCCCGTAGCACTCGAAACGCAACAACGAGACGAGATCGGCGGCATCGAGCAGGCGAAGCTCAGTGGCGACCGGGCAGATTGCTTCTGCAACAATCTTCTCGCGCTCGGCGGAATAGGTGCATTTTCTCATCGGATCTAGTTTACCCGTCTGGTCTGGGGCGAGGCTGCGTAAACCCGGTGAATCAGCTCCGCCACGGCTTTGTAGAACACCGGCGGAATGACACTATCCACCGAGACTTGCGCAAACATTGAGCGGGCGAGCGGCGGGTCTTCGAAAACGGGTATTCCGTTCTCCTCGGCGATCTCGCGAATCTTCAGCGCGACGAGGTCCTGGCCCTTGGCGACGACGACCGGCGCATCGCCCTCTTCGCGCACATAGCGCAGCGCGACGGCGAAGTGGGTCGGGTTGGCGATGACGAGCGTGGCGCGCGGCACGGCGGTGATCATGCGGCGGCGGGCGCGGTCGCGCTGGATCGAGCGCATGCGGGCCTTCACGATCGGGTCGCCCTGCGACTGCTTCATTTCCTCCTTCACCTCCTGCTTCGTCATCATCAGCTGGGTAAACCAGTGATGGCGCGTCCAGGCAAAATCGATGCCGGCGATCAGGGCGGTGGCGAAGAGGATGATCAGCAGAACCTTGTTGATGTCCGACGTCATCATGTAGACGAGCGCCGCCGGCTCGGAGAACATCGTGTCGAGCGAGGCGAAATAGTCGCCGCGCATGGCAAGCGCCACGACCAGCGAGACGATGAGGATCTTGATCAGCGACTTGCCGAACTCGACGAGGCCCTGCTTGCCGAACAGGCGCCCGAGGCCCTTCATCGGGCTGAGGCGGGAGATCTGCGGACGCACCCGTTCCAGCACCGGGCTCGGCAGGTTCTGCAGCACCGAGGAGGCGATGCCGAACAGCATCATCATCGCGAGGATGGGCAAGAGAAGTGCGCCGGCCTCCCAGCCGAGATGGCGGAAGATGGCGATGACGTCGGTGCCGGTCTTGAGGTTCCAGGCCTCCGGCTGCTCGAAGAAGTCGCGCAGCGTCTCGTTCATGCGGGAAACGCCTCCCGGCATGAAGAAGACGAGGAAGAGATAGATCGCGAGCGTCGAGGCGAAGATGGTGATTTCGCGCGAGAAGGGGGTGTTGCCCTTCTCCATGGCGTCGCGAATCTTCTTCTCGGTCGGCAGTTCTGTTTTGCTGTCCTTGTCTTCGTCCGACACGTCGCGCTCCCGGGCCGTCGTGGACGGCCAAAAACAAACGGCCCGAACTCCCATTCCGGAGATTCGGGCCGCAGATACGCTCCGCCTGTGGCGTTACCGTGTCAAGGAGGATCAGGCCGCCTGGCGCTCCTCTTCCTTTTCCTTCAACTGGATTTGTCCGGCAGCGGCGAGGCGGATGGCTTCCTGCGTGATCGAGCGGCGGGCGATCGCCACTTCGCGCGGGTTGACGCCCTGGTCGCCGGCCGCAAGGTCGGATTCGATCATGCGGCGCTGGCGTGCGCCGATCGAGGAGAGGACCGATTCGCGCAGTTCCATCGAGGCGCCGCGCAGCGCCGCCGTGATGATGTCGCCGGAAACGTCGTTGAACAGCGACACGCGGCTTCTCTGCGGCATGTAGAGCACGTCCTCGAAGAGGAAGATCTTCGGACGGACCTTCTTGACCGATTCGGTCGAGACCGTTTCGAGCGAGGCGAGCATCTCGTCGACCTGCGACTTCTCCAGTTCGTTCATGAGGTCGGCGACCTTGTTCGAACCGATCGAGTTGCGCTCGGCGTCCAGCGCGTTGATCATCTCGATGACGCGTGCCTCGACGATCACGGTGGCCTTCGGGCTCGCATCCTTCAGGTTGACGGTGCGGTTGATGATGTCGGCGCGATGATCGTCCGGGATTTCCAGCAGTACCTTGGCGCCGAAGGCCGAAGGCATCATGGAGAGGATATAGGCGATGGTCTGCGGGTGCTCGTTGAGCAGGAACTTTGCGACGAAGACCGGATCGGCATCCTGCAGGCGGTCCCAGATGGTCGTCTCGTAGGCCTGGAAGGCGGCGCGGCGGCCAAGCAGGCCGTCCACCTCGTCCGGCGTCAGGCCCTCTTCGAGAATGCCTTCCATCATCTTGGCATTGTCCATCAGGCCCGCGCCCTCGGTGAAGAGGTCCTCGAACTCGTTGACGAGATCGATCAGTTCATGCGGCGGGATGGCGCGCAGGTTCTGCGCGGCGGCGATGATCGCCTGGAGCTCGCTCTGGGTGAAATATTTGAGCAGCTTGCCGGCAACACCCTTGCCCATGGCGAGAAGCACGGCTGCCGCCTTCTCGACCTGCGTCAGCGGTGCGCCGACCGCCGTGGAGGTGCCGAAATTTTCGAAATCCATCATGGATCCATCCCCCTGAGACCTCAACCGGTATCAGATCTTGCGTGTACTCTTCACTTCGATGAGCTTGACCCCGAAGCGGGTGTCGTCGTTTTCAAGAACGGTGATTTCGCCGCGGCCGATGACGCGGCCATTGACCATGACCTCGACGGGTTCGCCGATGCGGCGGTCGAGCGCGATCGTGGCGCCCTCGGAAAGGTTCATGAGGCTGGAGACCTGCATCTGCGAGGAACCCAGCACGATCTGCAGATCGATCGGGATGTCCATGATGAGGTCGAGGTTGGACTGCAGCGCGCTGCCCGGCCGTGCCGGCTCGCTCGGCTCGGCGCTAAAATCGCTGCCGCCGAAATCGCTGCCGCCGCTGAAATCCGAACCGCCGAAGCTGGCGCCGGCGTCGAAATCCGGAGTGGTCGCGCCGCCGGCGAAGTCGGAAGAGCCGAAATCGCCACCAAAGGCGGCCAGCGGGTCGTTGTCGACGGTCGCCGGCAGGTCGGCGGAAAAACCGCCGGAGGAATCTTTTTGAAGAACGCCGCGCAGGTCGTCGATCGCCTGCTCCAGTTCCTGGTCGCCCGCATTGAGGGAAGACGTCATGTCGTCAGCGATGGGTGTTTTCTTCGGTGCCATAAGACCACTATTCCATTCGAAACTTGCCCGAGGCGTGCCGCCGGGCAGGCATCATGCCCAAACTATCCGATGAGATGCTGGAGGATGTCTTCCTCCGAGCCGTATGTATCCTTGACGCGAACCGTGTAGCGGGCGCCGGAGCGACCGAATTCGCAGACATAGAGGTTTCGGCCGTTCGCGTTGACCTCCACGCGCACGTCGCCGGCCTCGTTGAACGGGATGATGTCGCCGGCCTGCAGGCGGCTGATCGTGTCGAGCGTCTGCGCTTCCAGGCGGATGCGCGCCTCCAGCGACACCTTGGAGCGGCGGACCTGCTCACCGAGCTGCTCGCTCCACTCGACGCGGGTCTTCGGCGCATTGGCGGGCTTGGGCGCGGCGATGGTCGACTTCAGGAGAACGGCCTGGGGCACGATGACGTGGAAGGTCGAAAGCACCGGGCCGATGCCGACGGCCATGTTGACCATGGCGACGAAGGCCTCGTCCGTGCCGTCGTCGGAGGCCTTGCGGGTCTCCACATTGTGCGCCGGGCCGAGTATCGGCTCGAAGCCGTTCGCGCCCATGACGGCAGTCTTCAGTACGCCGGAAATCCGGTCGAACATCATGGCGGCAAGGTCGAGCTCGATCTTGGAGAGCGGGCGCGGCTCCGGATCGTCGATCGCGTCGCTGACGGCGCCGAGCATGTTCTCGACCAGCGTGATGATCATCGGGCTGTCGCAGATCAGCGTGAAACGATCGCACCAGTCACGCAGCGACGCATCGCAGCAGGCCATGGCGCCGCCGAGGCCTTCGACCAGCGGGCCGTACTTGCCCGTCGCAAAACCTGCATAGGAGACCGCGACCTCGAAGCCGAGTTCGCTTTCCAGCATGTCCGGCAGGAACTCGGCGAAGACGTCGCCGAGGCTGGCGCAGAGCTTGGAGATCGTCGCCTGGTCGCCGAGCCGGCCGGTCAGGCGCGCCAGCACGATCGGGTCCATGGCGGAAGGGGCTTCGGTCACACGTGCTTCCTTCATCTCTTAGGCCGCCTTCGAACCGCCGCCGGGATTCATCATTTCCTGCTCCACCGCGTCGATGGAGGGGCGCTCGTAGGAGGAGATGGTCTTGCGGCCGTATTCCAGCGCGACCTGCGGCACGGAGCCGTTCATGTAGGCGAGCAGCGTCTGCTTGACGATGATGTAGAGGCGGTTCTGCTTCTCGCGCACGACCTTGATGTTGGTGGTGACGGGCGTGACGATCGAATAGGACAGGAACACGCCGAGCAGCGTGCCGACGAGGGCGGCGGCGATCTTGCCGCCGAGGATTTCCGGGCTTTCGTTGATGGCGCCCATGGCCTTGATGACCCCGAGAACGGCCGCGACGATGCCGATGGCCGGGAAGGCGTCGCCCATCGTGTTGAGTGCGTTGTAGGGCTTCATCTTGTCACGCGTGATCGTCTGGATCTCCTCGTCCATCAGCGCCTCGATCTCGTGGCTGCGGGCATTGCCGATGATGATGAGGCGGACGTAGTCGCAGATGAAGGCGGTCAGTTCCTTGTTGGCGAGCACTGTCGGGGCGGACTGGAAGATCGGCGATTCGGCCGGGTTGTCGATATGCGCCTCGATCTCGTTGCGCGACTTGGTGCGCAGGTCCCGCATCAGGCTGTAGAGCACGCCGAGCGTATCGAGGTAGTGGCGTTCCTTCGGAACCTTGTGCTTGAAGGCCTCGCCCAGAGCCTTTCCGGTCTCCTTGATCACCTTCATCGTGTTGGCCACGATGAAGCCGCCGATCCCGGCGCCGCCGATGATCAGGAGTTCGAAGGGCTGGTTCAGCACTTCCAGATGACCACCCATGGCCATATAGCCGCCAAGGACGCAGCCGAAGGTAACGATTAGACCGATAACGATGTTCATGAGCGCAGGTGTCCCGACACAATTCTGACCGTTCCGGAAATACGGTTCCAGCCTTGCGTGAAGCTGTACCTAACGGCAGGTTTACCGATCAGGTTCGCGCAAGCAAAAGCCGCGAGGATTATGGTTCAAAACGGGCATTCATGCCCTCCCGAACCCTGATCGGCGGCCCATCGTGACGACCACCTATACGAGCTACAAGCTGATTACCGCGGACCTCCAGACGTCGCTGAAGCGCGTTTCGGAGCAGCCGGATGTCAAGCGCGAGACGGAATACTATCTCGCCAGGATCGGCAGCGTGAAATCGATCGACGATTTCTTCGCCGATGCCAGGCTCTACAATTACGCGATGAAGGCGCACGGGCTGGAGGACATGGCCTATGCCAAGGCCTTCATGCGCAAGGTGCTGACGGAAGGCGTGGATGACAAGGCGGCCTTCGCCAACCGGCTCTCCGACACGCGCTACAAGGAACTGGCGGAGTCGCTGAACTTCGCAAGGCACGGCGAGCTTGCCACCACCTTCGAGCGCGCCCAGAAGGGCGTCGTCGAAAAATACACCCGCCAGACGCTGGAAATCAGCGCCGGCGAGGACAATACCGGCGTGCGGCTCGCGCTCTATTTCGAGCGCATGGCATCCTCCATCACGTCGGGCTATTCGATCATCGCCGACGACGCGCTGGCGCAGGTCGTGCGCACCGCGCTGCAGCTTCCCGCGGAATTCGCCGCCACCGATATCGACCGGCAGGCGGAATTCTACGAGGACGTGCTCAACCTCGAGGACTTCAAGGACACCTCGAAGATCGGCAAGTTCCTCGAGCGCTTCACTTCGATGTGGGAGCTGGAGAACCCTTCCGGCAGCTACGACCCGATGACCGCCTTCCAGCCGTCGAGCCTCACCGGCATTTCGACGGACCTGCTCATTTCCATCAACAATCTGAAACTCGGAGGTCGCTGACGTGCAGACCGGACTCTATGTATCGCTTTCGTCCCAGCTCGCGCTCGACCGACGCCTGACGACGCTGGCCGACAACGTCGCGAATTCCACGACGGTCGGCTTCCGCGCCACGGAAGTGAAGTTCAATCAGGTCGTCAGCGACCAGAAGGTCGCCGATGTCGCCTTCGTGTCGCAGGGCAACGAGTTTCTCTCCACGCGCAGCGGCGGCATGACCGAGACCGGCGGCACGCTCGACTTCGCCATCAAGGGCGACGCCTGGTTCCAGGTGCAGACGCCCTCCGGCCCGACGCTGACGCGCGACGGCCGCTTCACGGTGACCGATGCCGGCGAGCTCGTCACCCTCAACGGCTATGCGGTGCTCGATGCCGGCGGCGGGCCGATCCAGCTCGATCTCGCCAACGGGCCGATCCTGCTCAGCGCCGACGGCCAGCTCAACCAGAACGGCCAGCCCATCGCCGCGCTCGGCCTGTTCCAGGCGGACCTTTCCGGCGGCTTCGTGCGCGCCGGCAACAGCGGCATCATCACCAGTATCCCGCCGGAACCGGTCGTCGATCGCATCGATGCCGGCGTGGTGCAGGGCTATATCGAGGAATCCAACGTCAACGCCATCGGCGAGATGACGCAGTTGATCCAGGTCACGCGCGCCTTCGAGAGCATCGCCTCGCTGATGCGCGACTCTGAGGAATCGCTGAAGGAAGCCATCCGCACCTTCGGCGGAAACCGGTAAGCGCCCATGAGTTCGGCACAGGGCGGCACGAGCAGCGAAACGGGCAGGGCAGGCGGCAAGCTGAATGCGCTGGCTGGTCTCGTCAAACGGTACTCCTCCCCGGAATTCTCCGTGGCGCATGGCGGTCATGTTCAGACCATCGCGGCCGGGAACTATACGGTCAGCGGCTTGTCGCGCCATGTGCGGCTCGGCGAGTTCGTCGCCCATCGCAGCCCGACCGGCATCCATCTCGGCGAGGTCGTCCGCGTCGAGCCGGATACGGTCGTCGTCTGCCCGATCGAGCCGGGCGAGCCGATCGGTATCCACGACGTGGTGATCCGCAAGGGCGCCTTCCGCGTCGCGCCGACATCGGCCTGGTGCGGCCGCACGATCAACGCGCTGGGCGAGCCGATCGACGGGCTCGGCCCGCTCGTGCAGGGCGGCGTGCGCCGCTCGATCTCCAATTCCGCCCCGCCCTCGATGACGCGCAAGCGCGTCGAGACCGGCTTCGGCACTGGCGTGCGGGCGATCGACATCTTCGCCCCGCTCTGCCTCGGCCAGCGCCTCGGCATCTTCGCCGGTTCCGGTGTCGGCAAGTCCACGCTGCTCTCGATGCTGGCGCGGGCCGATGCCTTCGACAAGGTGGTCATCGCGCTGGTCGGCGAACGCGGCCGTGAAGTGCGCGAATTCATCGAGGACACGCTCGGCGACAACCTCGCCAAGTCGGTCGCCGTCGTCGCCACCAGCGACGAAAGCCCGATGCTGCGCAAGATGGCGCCGCTGACCGCCGTGACGATCGCCGAGCACTATCGCGACCAGGGCGACAACGTGCTCCTGATCATCGACAGCGTGACGCGCTTCGCCCATGCCATCCGCGAGGTAGCGACCGCCTCCGGCGAGCCGCCGATCGCCCGCGGCTACCCGGCATCCGTCTTCACGGAGCTGCCGCGCCTCCTGGAGCGCGCCGGGCCGGGTGCGGAAGGCGCGGGCACGATCACGGCGATCATCTCGATCCTCGTCGACGGCGACAACCACAACGATCCGATCGCCGACTCGACGCGCGGTATCCTCGACGGCCACATCGTGCTGGAACGCAGCCTTGCCGAAGAGGGGCGCTATCCGCCGATCAACCCGCTCGCCTCGATCTCGCGTCTTGCCCGCAAGGCCTGGACGCCGGACCAGGAACGGCTGGTGGCGCGGCTGAAGGCGCTGATCCATCGCTTCGAGGAAACGCGGGACCTGCGCCTCATCGGCGGCTATCGCCCCGGCGCCGATCCCGACCTCGACATGGCGATCAAGCAGGTGCCGATCATCTATGAGGTTCTGAAACAGACGCCGGGCGAACCGCCCGCGGGCGATGCATTCTCCGATCTTGCCATGGCGCTGAAGAATGCGGCCGGGCAGGGCGGTGCGCCGGCAACGAGAAGGGGATGACAGTGACGGATTTCGACGCGGACCAGGTCATTCAGCCGATGAAGCGCGCGGAAAAGGGGCGTTATTCGACGGGTGACAAGCTTCTGGTGGGCACGGGCGTGCTGCTCGCCGCCATGGCGGCCTTCTTCCCCTGGTATGTCTTCCTGAACCCGGAAAAATTCTCCGTGCCGGCCCTCTGGGAGGGCACGACCCGCGATCTGCCGGAGACGGCGGCGAAGGAGGTGATGAGCGTCTCGCCCGCCGCCATGGTGGACAATGACAACGATCCGGGGCTGGAAAGCCTCGACCCCGTTTCGACCGCCACAGCGCCCAGCGTCGGTGAGAAGGACAAGACGCTCGGCACGCCGGTCGAAACCGGTCTCGACCAGCCGCTGCCGGCCTCGTCCGGCTTCCGGCTGATGCATGTGGCCAACGGCCGGGCGCTGATCGAGGATGCCAGCGGCATGTATATCGTGCGCGTCGGCTCGATCCTGCCCGACAACAGCCGCCTTGCGACCCTCGAACAGCGCGACGGCGCCTGGGTCATCGTCACGTCGAACGGCGACATTATCAAGCGCAACTGACGAAGATCCCGAAGGCAAGGCAATCGCCTATGGCCTTGCCCCTTACCCTAGCCCGCAAAACAGTCATTGGTTGGGGAAACCGGCGCGGCCTATCCCCTTCTCCCCGCTTGCGGGGAGAAGGTGGCCGGCAGGCCGGATGAGGGGCACGTCGTGCGGCAGGCGGAGAATGCTTCCGCTTCCCACACTTATTCCCCCGCAATTTCAGCCGGTTGCAAACAAACCGCCGCGCAGCAAGTCTGACGCAAGATTGGCTCCGTAGGTTCGCCGTGAACAAGGATGGAGCTTGTCATGCAACCGATACAACTGTTTGAACTGGCCTCGAAACAAGCCGAATGGCTATCCGTCCGCCAGAGTGTGGTTGCAGGCAATATCGCCAACGCCAACACCCCCGGGTTCAAGGCGAAGGACGTCACCCCCTTTCAGGCGGTGCTCGAAACGACGGGCATCCGTATGGCGGCGACGCAGCCCGGCCATTTCACCGACGCAAGCGAAATGGCCAGCCGCGTCGTCGAGACCAAGCCCTCCGACGAGATCGGCGTGCAGGAGTCCGGCAACACCGTCGGCCTTGCCGAGGAACTCATGAAGCAGGGCCAGGTCAAGCGTGAGTTCGATATGAATGCCGGCCTCGTCAAGGCCTTTCATCGCATGATGCTGATGACAGTCAGAAGGTAAAAAATGGATCCGCTCGTAGCTTCAATGAAAGTCGCGGCCTCGGGACTTGAGGCGCAATCCACCCGTATCCGCATCGTCTCGGAAAACCTGGCGAACGCCCGTTCGACCGGCGACGTCCCCGGTGCCGATCCCTTCCGCCGCAAGACGGTGACCTTCGCGGCCGAGCTGGACCGGGCGTCCGGCGCCTCGCTCGTCGAGGTCCAGCGCCTCGGCTTCGACGAGGGCGCGTTCTCGACGGAATACGACCCCGGCAACCCGGCGGCCAACGCCGAGGGCATCGTCAAGATGCCGAACGTCAACATGCTGGTGGAAATGGCCGACATGCGGGAAGCCAACCGCTCCTATGAAGCCAACCTGCAGAGCATCAAGCAGTCGCGCGACCTGATCAGCGCGACCATCGACCTCCTGAGGGCCTCGCAATGATCGAAAGCGTAAAGGGCGTCAATTCGCTCTTCTCCACCAACGCCCTCTCGGGCGTCACCAGCGAGACCTCCGGCTCCGTTTCCGCCGCCGCGGCGCAGGGAACGGGAACCCAGATGAGTTTCGCCCAGGTGATGGGCGACATGGCGACGGACATGGTGGACCGGCTGAAGCTCAGCGAGACCAAGTCCTTCGAAGCCATCCAGGGCAAGGCCTCGACTCGCGAAGTGGTCGACGCCGTCATGAATGCCGAGCAGACGCTGCAGACCGCCATCGCCATCCGCGACAAGGTCGTCACCGCCTATCTCGAAGTCGCAAGAATGCAGATCTGAGGACCGGACATGAAAGCCCTAGCCATCGCCGCCACCGGCATGAACGCGCAGCAGACCAACCTTGAAGTCATCGCGAACAACATCGCGAACATCAACACCACCGGCTTCAAGCGCGCCCGCGCCGAATTCTCCGACCTCCTCTACCAGACCGAGCGCGCTGCCGGCGTGCCGAACCGCGCCAACCAGGCGGTCGTGCCGGAAGGCGCGATCATCGGCCTCGGCGTGAAGACGGCCGCCATCCGCAACCTGCATCTCCAGGGCGGCCTGACGAGCACCGGCAATTCCTTCGACCTCGCGCTGATCGGCCGCGGCTGGTTCCAGATCGAGGCGGCGGACGGCTCCACGCTCTACACCCGCGCCGGCGCCTTCAACACGAACGCCGAAGGCCAGCTCGTGACCCTCGACGGCTACACCGTCGTGCCCGGCATCAACGTGCCGCAGGATGCGACGGAGATCACGGTCAGCAAGTCCGGCCAGGTCTATGCCACCGTCGCCGGTGAGCAGCAGGAACTCGGCCAGATCACGCTGGCGAACTTCGTCAACGAGGCGGGCCTGGAACCGCTCGGCGAGAACCTCTTCCGCGAAACCGCAGCCTCCGGGCCGGCCAATGTCGGTGCACCGGACGAGGCGGGCTTCGCCTATATCCAGCAGAACTACCTCGAAGCCTCCAACGTCGATCCGGTCAAGGAAATCACCGACCTGATCTCGGCCCAGCGCGCTTATGAGATGAATTCCAAGATCATCCAGGCCGCGGACGAGATGGCGGCCGTGGTCAGCAAGAACCTGAGATAGCAACCAACACGCGGGGAACATGATGTTTCGCCTGAAAGCAGCTCTTCGGAGTGGAAAGACCCTGCCAGCCCGGTGGCGCGCGATCCTTCTCGCGCCTGCCGCGCTCGTCGGTCTTCTCGTGGCCGACGCGGCTCTGGCCAATGGGCGCACCGCCGTCGTGCCCAAGCGCATCATCTATCCCGGCGAGGAGATCCAGGCGGGCCAGCTCGAAGTGGTCGAGGTGACCAACCCGAACATCGTCAAGGGATTTGCCGAAAGCATTTCCGATGTCAGCGGGCTCATTACCAAGCGCACATTGCTGCCCGGCCGCGTCATCCTCGTCTCGGCCCTGCGCGAGCCCTTCGTCGTGAACCGCGGCTCGACCGTGCAGATGGTCTTCGACAACGGTTCGCTCGTCATCCGCGCCAACGGCACGCCCCTGCAGGACGCTGCCGTCGGCGAACTCATCCGGATCCGCAACAAGGATTCGGGCGTGATCGTCTCCGGCACGGTCATGGCCGACGGAACCGTGCATGTGGTGGCGAAATGATGCGTGATCTCTTCTCCCGCGCCCTTGCCGTTCTCGCCTGCCTCATGCTGGCGGCCGGACCGGCGCTGCCGGCGGCCCGCATCAAGGATGTCGCCTCGTTGCAGGCCGGCCGCGACAACCAGTTGATCGGCTACGGCCTCGTCGTCGGCCTCCAGGGCACGGGGGACAGCATGCGTTCCTCGCCTTTCACCGAACAGTCCATGCGGGCGATGCTGCAGAACCTCGGCATCTCCATGGTGGGCACCCAGACGCGCGCCAAGAACATCGCGGCCGTGCTCGTCACCGCCAACCTGCCACCCTTCGCAAGCCCCGGCAGCCGCATCGACGTGACCGTCGGTTCGCTCGGCGATGCCTCGTCGCTGCGCGGCGGCACGCTCGTCATGACCTCGCTTTCGGGCGCCGATGGCCAGATCTATGCGGTTGCGCAGGGCTCGATCGTCGTCACCGGCATCAGCGCCAGCGGCGAGGCCGCCACGGTGCAGCAGGGCGTCACCACGGCCGGCCGGGTGCCGAACGGCGCGATCATCGAGCGCGAACTGCCCTCGCGCTTCAAGGACAGTTCCGATCTCGTGCTGCAGCTGCGCAATCCCGATTTCTCCACCTCCGTCGGCATGGCGGATGCGATCAACCGCTATGCGGCCGCGCAGTACGGATCGCCGATCGCCGAATCGCGCGATTCGCAGTCGGTCTACGTTTCCAAGCCGAAGATGGCGGATCTTTCCCGCCTGATGGCCGATATAGAGAACCTCGTCATCGAGACCGATGCGCCTGCGCGCGTCGTCGTCAACGAGCGCACGGGAACGATCGTCATCGGCCAGGACGTGCGCATCTCGCCCGTCGCCGTGAGTTACGGCACGCTCACCGTGCAGATCAACGAAATGCCGAAGGTCGTGCAGCCCGAGCCCTTTTCCAGGGGCGAGACGGCGGTGGAGCCGAACACGGACATCCTCGTCCAGCAGGATGGTGGCACGGTCGCCCTGCTCGACGGCTCGAGCCTGCGCTCGCTGGTCACCGGTCTCAACAGCATCGGCGTCAAGCCGGATGGCATCATCTCCATCCTGCAGAGCATCAAGACCGCAGGCGCCCTCCAGGCAGAACTGGTGCTGCAATGACCGATGTCACGACCCTTACCGCCTTGAAGACGCTGGCGCGCAAGCTCGCGCTGCCGATGGCCGGCTTCGTGCTCATGGCCATTCCCGGCGCCTTCGCCGAGGAACGCCCCGTCATCATGACGACCAAGGCGACCGCTGACGAGATCCGCGAATTCTGCACCAACATCGCGGACGCGGCGCGCGACCAGCGCTACCTGCTCCAGAAGCAGGAACTGGAAAACCTCCAGAAGGACATCGACGCGCGCATCAAAACGCTGGAAACCCGCCGCGCCGAATATGAGGACTGGCTCAACCGTCGCAACAACTTCCTCAAGACGGCCGAGGCCGGGCTCGTCGAGATCTATCGCAAGATGAAGCCCGATGCGGCTGCCGCCCAGCTTGCCGAGATCAATCCGGAGATCGCCTCGGCGATCGTCATGAAGCTGCCGCCGCGCCAGTCGAGCACCATCCTGGCCGAAATGCCGGCCGACAAGGCCGCGTTGCTCACCCGTCTCATCGCCATTGCAGGCGATCCGAATACGTCAAAGGCAAAGGACCCGTCATGATGAAGAAGATCGCCTCCGCACTCGCCGTGGCGCTCACGCTTTCGAGTTGCACGAGCCAGGCCCTCGACGAAATCGGCCGCGCGCCCTCGATGAGCCCGATCGGCAGCGGCCTCAACTATGCCGAAACGCCGCAGATGGCCATGTACCCCAAGCAGCCGCGCACGGCGGTTGCCGGCTATTCGATCTGGAGCGACCAGCAGTCGGCGCTCTTCAAGGATTCGCGCGCCTTCAAGGTGGGCGACATCCTCACCGTCAAGATCCGCGTCAACGACCGGGCAAGCTTCGACAACAAGACCGATCGCTCGCGCACCAACAAGAGCGGCATGAATTTCGGCTTCGGCGGCTCGGGCAACAATTTCAAGGTCGATACGGAAGCCGACCTCAACTACGGCTCCTCGACCAGCACCAAGGGCGACGGCTCGACGGAGCGCTCGGAAAAGCTGAACCTGCTCGTCGCCGCCGTGGTGACGGGCGTCATCGAGAACGGCAATCTCCTGATCAGCGGCTCGCAGGAAGTGCGCGTCAACCACGAGCTTCGCATCCTCAACGTCGCCGGCATCGTGCGCCCGCAGGATGTCGACGCCGACAACCAGATCGCCTATGAGCGCATCGCGGAAGCCCGCATCTCCTATGGCGGCCGCGGCCGCCTGACCGAGGTGCAGCAGCCGCCATGGGGCCAGCAGGCCGTCGACCTGCTCTCGCCGATCTGAAGGGAAGCACCACCATGGCGGACGAAGAACCGGTCGTCGAGAAGAAGAAGCCGACGCTGATCCTCACCATCGCGGCCATCGCCGTGCTGACGCTGCTGGCGGGCGGCGGCGGCTGGCTGGTGGGCAACATGCTCGCCCCCCCGCCGGCGGAAGAGGCGAAGGCGGGGGCCGAGGGTGGCCATGGCGGCGCGGAAGGCGAGGCGGCCGAGGTCGTGCCGCATATCTCCACCGAGGCGAACGGCGTCGTCCTGCTCGATCCGATCACCAGCAACCTTGCCTATCCCTCGGACAACCGCATCCGCCTCGAAGTCGCGCTGATGTTCAAGGGCGTGCCCGACGTCACGCTCGCCGAGGAGATCCACCAGGACATCCTCGCCTATATGCGCACCGTCTCCCTGCAGCAGGTGCAGGGACCGCGCGGGTTCCAATATCTCCGGGAAGACCTGCAGGAGCGGGTTGACCTCAGGTCCGAAGGGCGCGTAACCAACGTCATGTTCCGGACCTTTGTGATCGAATGATTCGAGCCCTTCTGACCTTCGTCGCCATGATGGCGATGACCGGTATGGCCTACGCCCAGCAGCAGTTGCAGCTGCCGGGCGATTTGCTGAATGCGCAGGTCGACGGGTCGGTCGCCTCCTGGATCATCCGCACCTTCGGGCTGCTCACCGTGCTGTCGGTGGCCCCCGGCATCCTCATCATGGTGACGAGCTTTCCGCGCTTCGTCATCGCCTTCTCGATCCTTCGTTCCGGCATGGGCCTCGCCACGACGCCCTCGAACATGATCCTCGTCTCGCTCGCGCTGTTCATGACCTTCTACGTCATGGCGCCGACCTTCGACCGGGCCTGGCAGAACGGCGTCGAGCCGCTGATCGCCAACCAGATCGACGAGACGGAAGCGGCCAGGCGCATCGCCGAACCCTTCCGCGAGTTCATGGTCGCCAATACCCGCGACAAGGATCTCGAACTCTTCATCTCGCTGGCGGAAGAACGCGGCCAGACGGTGGTGGAGAACAATGTCGCGGACCTGCGCGTCGTCATCCCGGCCTTCATGATCTCGGAAATCCGCCGCGGCTTCGAGATCGGCTTCCTCGTCGTCCTGCCCTTCCTCGTCATCGACATGATCGTCGCCACCATCACCATGGCCATGGGCATGATGATGCTGCCGCCGACCTCGATCTCGCTGCCCTTCAAGATCCTGTTCTTCGTGCTCATCGACGGCTGGAACCTGCTCGTCGGCAGCCTTGTCCGCTCCTTCAGCTAGCGTATTCCGCCAGTAAAGCGACGCAGCTCCTCCGGTATTGCGCAGACGCTCCGGACTTTCTTAACCATAAAATTTTACCAGCGGTTAACCATACTTGGCGACCGCTCGAAAGCCCCTTGTCGATTTAAGGAGTTGGCAAGGATTGGCTGCGAGTTTTGCTTGGACACGACGGGTTTGGTATCCCTTCAGATCCCTGGAGAAACCGAGTTGGCATGATGCCGAACCGCCGTAACCGGTAAAGTTTTCAGTCCGGTATGTCCCCCACCAGTATTACGTTCAAAGGGACAACGATAATGACGAGCATTCTCACCAACGCAGCAGCCATGTCTGCCCTCCAGACGCTGCGCTCCATCAACAACGGCATGGAAGACACGCAGGCGCGCGTTTCCTCGGGCCTGCGCGTCGGCAACGCCTCCGACAACGCCGCGTATTGGTCGATCGCGACCACGATGCGCTCCGATAACATGGCGCTCTCCGCCGTTCAGGACGCCCTCGGCCTCGGCGCCGCCAAGGTTGATACCGCCTATGCCGGTATGGAATCCGTAATTGAGGTCGTAAAGGAAATTAAGAACAAGCTTGTCGCAGCAACGGAAGACGGCATTGACAAGGCAAAAGTTCAAGGTGAAATCACCCAGCTCACCGATCAGCTCAAGGGTATCGTCGAGTCGGCTTCTTTCTCCGGTGAAAACTGGCTGAAGGGTGTGGATGGTGAGAATAAGACGGTCGTTGGTTCCTTCGTGCGCGAAGGTGGCAGTGTGTCGGTCAAGACCATGACCTATGCGATGAAGGCACTCGTCAGTGATGATGGGACCAGCGGTATCCTCGATAGGGAGTACACCGGCCTTGCTGCCGACACCGTTACTCTGACCATCAATGACGGTGGCGTTTCGAGTCAGAAGACGGTTCAGTCGTACACGACTGACTTCCTGATCAAGGAAGGTGCGAAGTTCGATGAAAACATCGCCATCACCAACGGTCAGGCTTATGTAAAGGTCGAGGGTGCTTGGGTAAAGGGCACCATTGTTGCGAATGCTGACCTGATCACCAATACGCAGGAACTGGCTGGCGTCTTCACGAAGGACTTCACTGCAGCAGACGATGGCATGGATGCTGCTATCGATGACGCCATCATCGTTGACACCGATCCGGCGCTTGATTCGGTAGACGCAGGCACGTCCATTCTCGGCATCGATATCACCGCGGGCGGCGTGGACCTTGATGCCCTGCTCAAGGGGGTCGATGCAGCCTTGACCGATCTGACCAGTTCTGCTGCCGAGCTGGGGTCGATCTCCATGCGTATCGGCTTGCAGGAAGAGTTTGCCTCAAAGCTCTCCGAGTCGATCGATAAGGGCGTCGGCCGTCTGGTCGATGCGGACATGAACGAAGAGTCAACCCGCCTGAAGGCGCTGCAGACGCAGCAGCAGCTCGCCATCCAGTCGCTGTCGATCGCCAACAGCGCGTCGCAGAACATCCTGTCGCTGTTCCGTTAATCGGCAAGCATATAGGGAATGACGAACGGGGGCTGACCGTTTGATCCCACTCCCCGATAAGGCCGCTCCCAAAGGGGGGCGGCCTTATCGCTTTTTTAACTCTTTTCTGGCACGCGCGTGCGCGCGAGGATTGTAAAAAAATACCGATGCTCCCGATTTTCCGTGATGCTTAGGAAAGCTTTAACCATGTTGGCATTAGCTATGGCTATCGAAGTGGCAAGCTGATCCTTGAAAAATCAAGGATTTAGTGGGCATGATGCTGACTGCCTCTCCCGGTGAAATCCGGAATGTCCCTTATCGTTCAGCCAATCAGGGGCAAGTACTCTTATGACGAGCATTCTCACCAACGTTGCGGCCATGTCCGCGCTCCAGACCTTGCGCTCCATCAGCAGCAGCATGGAAGACACGCAGTCGCGCGTCTCTTCGGGCCTGCGCGTCGGCAACGCGTCCGACAACGCCGCCTACTGGTCGATCGCGACCACGATGCGCTCCGACAACATGGCACTTTCCGCCGTTCAGGACGCCCTCGGCCTCGGCGCCGCCAAGGTTGATACCGCCTATGCCGGTATGGAATCCGTAATTGAGGTCGTAAAGGAAATCAAAGCTAAGATCGTTGCCGCCACGGAAGATGGTGTCGATAAGGCAAAAATCCAGGGTGAAATCACCCAGCTTACCGATCAGCTCAAGGGTATCGTGGAGTCGGCTTCCTTCTCCGGCGAAAACTGGCTGAAGGGCGAGGATGGTGACATTAAGACGGTTGTGGGGTCCTTCGTGCGCGAAGGTGGCAGCGTGTCGGTCAAGACCATTAACTACACGATGAAGGCGCTTATCACCACCGACGACACTGGCATCCTCGATAAGGAATACACTGGTCTTGCAGCCGATACTGTTACTCTGACCATCAATGACGGTGGCGTTTCGAGTCAGAAGACGGTTCAGTCGTATACGACTGACTTCCTGATCAAGGCGGGTGCAAAGTTCGACGACAACATCGCCATCACCAACGGTCAGGCTTATGTAAAGGTCGAGGGTGCTTGGGTAAAGGGCACCATTGTTGCGAATGCTGACCTGATCACCAATACGCAGGAACTGGCTGGCGTCTTCACGAAGGACTTCACTGTAGCAGACGATGGCATGGATGCTGTGATCGGTGATGCCATCATCGTTGACACCGATCCGGCGCTTGATTCGGTAGACGCAGGCACGTCCCTTATTGGTATCGACATCACTGCGGCTGGTGTAGATCTCGATGCCTTGCTTAGGGGCGTGGACGCCGCCTTGACCGATCTGACCAGTTCCGCTGCCGAACTGGGTTCAATTTCCATGCGTATCGGCCTGCAGGAAGAGTTTGCTACTAAACTCTCCGACTCGATCGACAAGGGCGTCGGTCGCCTGGTCGATGCGGACATGAACGAAGAGTCGACTCGCCTGAAGGCGCTGCAGACGCAGCAGCAGCTCGCCATCCAGTCGCTGTCGATCGCCAACTCGGCTTCGGAAAGCATCCTCACGCTCTTCCGTTAATCGCAAGGCGACCGATCACTCCAAGGTCTCAGAAGGCCCCGGTTCATCCGGGGCCTTCTTCCGTTTTGGCCTCAGAGCGGCGCGTGCAGGAAGGTGGGCATCGCGGCGTTCTCCGCATGACGGGCGAGGTAGAGCCGCGCGGTGTCGAGCGCCTCGCGGATCGTCACGTCCATGTCGAGATAGCGGTAGGTGCCGAGGCGGCCGACGAAGGTGACGCTCTGCTCCTGTTCGGCGCGCGCGACATAGTCGGCGAGCTGTGCCTTCTCCTCGACGAGGCGGATCGGGTAGTAGGGGATGTCGTCCGGCTCGCAGGCACGCGAGAATTCGCGGTAGCAGACCGAGCCCGCGGGCGTCTCCCAGGGCGAAAAATGCTTGTGCTCGGTGATGCGGGTATAGGGGACGGTAACGTCGCCGTAGTTCATCACCGCGCAGCCCTGGTAGTCGCCCTCATAGGTGAAACGCTCGAAATCGAGCGTGCGGTAGCCGAGCCGGCCGAGCTCGTAATCGAAATAGCCGTCGAGCGGGCCGGAATAGAAGAGATGGCCGTAGCCGGCCTTCTCGCCGCGGCGGAAGCCGGTTTCGAGCGCCACCGTGATGTTCGGATGATCGAGGATGCGCGCGATCATCTCGGTATAGCCGGTCTCCGGCATGCCCTGGTATTTGTGGAAGAAATAGTTGTCCTCGTAGTTGAAGCGCACCGGCAGGCGCTTCAGGATCGAGGCCGGCAGCTCGGTCGGCGCGCAGCCCCACTGCTTCTGCGTGTAGCCCTTGAAGAAGGCCTCGTAGAGGTCGCGCCCGACGAAGCGCAGCGCCTGTTCCTCGAAGGTCTGCGGATCGGTGATCGTCTTGTCCGCCTGTTCCTCCAGAAAGGCGCGGGCCTCGTCCGGGCGAAAGCTCTTGCCGAAGAACTGGTTGATCGTGTGCAGGTTGATCGGCAGCGAATAGACCTGCCCGCCGCTCGTCGCCTTCACGCGGTTCTTGTAGGGCATGAAGGTCATGAAGCCGTTCACATAGTCCCACACTTCCCTGTCGTCGGTGTGGAAGATATGCGGCCCGTAGACATGCACCAT
Organism: Shinella sp. HZN7; assembly: GCF_001652565.1. Taxonomy (NCBI): domain Bacteria; kingdom Pseudomonadati; phylum Pseudomonadota; class Alphaproteobacteria; order Hyphomicrobiales; family Rhizobiaceae; genus Shinella; species Shinella sp. HZN7. The sequence goes on from NZ_CP015736.1 coordinate 330,640, forward strand.
CACGCCGGTCGCCTCGTCCCGCTCCGTGTGGCAGTTGCCGCCGATATGGTCCCGCTTGTCGACGATCTCGACCGCATGGCCCGCCTCGGCAAGCGTGCGGCCGATGACCGCGCCGGAAAGCCCGGCGCCGACGACGAGGATTTTTTCCTTTACACCCATGGAGACCGGTCCTCAGCCCGCCATCCGCAGGGCGAACTGGGGCTTTTCCACTGCCGGGAAGAGGCGCTCGCGCATGAGTGCCTCATAGGCCTCGATGAGCGGGCTCGGGTCCCAGCCGCGCTCCTGCGGGCCGAAACTCAGGTGGCTGACGGTGAAATCCGAGTAAATCGCCGTCGGCCGCTGCAGGAGCTTCGGAACGCCGATGGTGAGCGCGTGTTCGTCGTCGCCCCGCGGCAGGGCCATGTGCGCGAGATCGCGGCCGAGCCAGGCGATGAAGTTGATCGACTGCCGCTCCGTCCAGTCGACGACCCTGGTCGGAAGGGCAAGCGTCCTGCCGCCCTGGTCGAGGAAGAAGTCGTGAAGCTTCACGGCCCGCTCGGCGCTCTCCCAGAGGCTGCCGCCGAAGCCGCCCGGCGGCAGCTCGAAATGGCCGACGCCCGGCGGAATGGAACCGGCCGCCTGCTGGAAATAGGCGCAGACGCCGTTGTTCACCACATTGGCCGAGACGACGAAGTAATGCGGATTGTTCCGGCGGAACTGGATGAAGCCGTCCAGTTCGTCGATGTCGAGATAGACGATGTCGTCGTCGCATTTCAGGAACACCGCGTCGGAGAAGGCCTCCAGCCGCGTGGCGTAATAATCGTAGGCCTGCCAGTAGGGCATCTGATCGCCCGGATTGCCGATATAGCGCCGCGTGGCCGCGCCGGCATCGCAAAGCTCGAGGTCCGCACCCCAGCCGCCGCGCATGCGCACGCTCGCGCCGGCGGAAATGTCGAGCTCCGGCCAGCTGCCGATGGTCACGCCGTTGACGCGCAGCGTCGGCACGCCGGCCGCGTCGAGCGACAGCACGACATCGTTCGGCCGGCCGGGGGAGAGCACGCCGGGCGTCGGCGCGCTCCACAGGTTGGTGTCGTCGCCGCGCTCTGGGTTCTCCAGCTTTTCGCGCGGGATCTTGCGCAGCGCCGAATGGGTGTTCTTCCAGCCGCCGACCACGAATTCATAATGGTCGTTCGGGCGGTCGTGCGGGGTGAGGGTGATGTGCAGGTCGTGCCGGATGCGGGCGCTGGTGCGGAACGCGGCCTGGCGCGAGACGCTGCCGACCGGCTGGTAGGGCACTTTCGCGCCCATGTAACGCACCGGGCCGAATTCCCGGCTCACCCAGGCATGATCCTTTGCCGAGCGGGTGAAGTCCCAGATGTGCCACTCGTCGATGATCCCGAGGTCCATCGCCCGGCGGACATACTGGGTGAGGATCTCCATCCGCTTCTGCCGTCCGGCAAAGGTCACCAGGATTACGGGGGTCATGTTGTCCTCGTCATTCAGAACTTCGGGTTGCGGGCGGGCTGGAGCGGTCAGGCGGCCGGCGCCGGCCAGAGGCGGGCGTCGGGCCAGAGCGGGGCGTGTTCATCGAGGCTGGCAAGCGCCGCGCGATAGCGCTGCCGGTAGGTCTCATCGTCTTCGAATTCGATGCCGGCGGCGGCAAGCTCGGCGCCGACCTCGTAGTAGACGTCGAGATTGCGCAGGTCGGGCACGGGCGTTTCCCCCCGCTCGGCATCGCCCTGCATCTGCCAGAACAGCTCTTCAAGGCGGCGGGCAAGGCCAGGCATGTCGCGCAACGCGCAGGTTTCACGCTGGCGCTGCAGCGAATCCTTCGCCGCCGCAAGGCTCGCCGGGTTCCGGGCGAAGGCGACGGCCTTGTGCACGTAGTCGTCCGGGCCGGCGCAGACCATCTCGGGAATGCCGGCGGCCGAAACGATGCTGGCGCAGAAGCGCGAGGCGAAGCTCTTGCCCGCGATGGTCAACACCGGCAGGCCCTGGGTGATGGCGTCGGCCGCGGTGGAGTGGGCGCCGTAGGGGAAGGTGTCGAGGAAGAGATCGGCAAGGCCGATGCGGGCAAGATGGTCGGGATTCTGCGCCTTGCCGGCGAAGATGATGCGCTCCGGCGCGACCCCGTTCTGTGCCGCGATCTGCTTCAGGCGCTCGTTGACGCTGTCGTCGCCGGCGAGCAGCCACAGCACGCTGCCGGGCGTTGCCAGCAGGATCGCCATCCAGCGGCCGAAGCAGGCGGCGGTGATCTTCTGCATGCCGTTGAAGCTTGCGAAGACGAAGGCGTTTTCCGGCAGGCCGACGCTGGCGCGTGTCGGGCGCGGCGAGACCGCGCGCTTGCGGTCCACCGGCTGGTTGCAGGCGATGCGCAGGACCTTCTCGGTGTAGTAGATCTCGTTTTCCGGCGGCACGATGCGTTCGTCGGCGATCATGTACTGGTGGTAGGGGCTCGCCATGGTGCCGGGATAGCCGCAGAAGTTCACGATGACGGGTGCCGGACGGTAGGCGAAGATCTTGGTGCGGGCATTGCGGGTATAGCCGTTGACGTCGACGAGCACGTCGATCTCGTCGGCGGCGATCTGGCGGGCGGCGTCGATGTCGCTGAGCGTGTCGATGTCGCGCCAGTGGTCGACCGCCAGCTTGATGCGGGCCTGGGTCTGGTCGAGGGGCGCCGGGTCGCCGCAATAATAGGCGAAGACCTCGACACTCGCCTTGTCATGCAATTCGAGCACTTCGCTGAGCGCGAAACCGACCGCGTGCTGGCGCAGGTCCGAGGAGAGGTAGCCGATGCGCAGCCGCTGCCCGGTTCCCGACCTCTGCCGCACCGGATTGCGTGTGAAGGCCGCAAGATCGGCGGGACGGCCGACATTCGTGCGGCAGTAGCGATGAGCCTTTGCCATGTGGAAAATGGGATCGTCCGTATAGCAGGCGATCGTCATGGACGAGGTCGCATCCATGAAATGGCGCGGCGTGACATGGAGGGAAGGGGTGAAGACCGGCCACTTGCACTGGCGCATGCGCAGCGAGATCCAGTGCTGCGCGGCCTCCGGGCGCGAGGGCTGCAGTTCCATGGCCTGCCAGAGGGCGGCCTCGGCTTCCTCCAGATGCCCGGTGCCTTCCAGAACGCGGCCGATATGCTGGAGGCTGAGCAGGCGGTTGTTGATCCTGTCCGGCGTGACGTCGGCGGTCGCATCGGCATAGACGCGCCATTGCTGGACGGCCTGGCCGGTCAGCCCGCAGTCCTCCAGCGTCCTGCCGAGATTGATATGGGCCTGACCGAACTGCGGATTGATGCGCACGGCGGCGCGCAGGGCGTGCAGCGCGCCGGCGGCATCGCCGGCCTTCGAGAGCGAGACCGCATAGTTGAAATAGGCAAGATGCAGCAGCGGGTTGCTGTCGTTGAAGGCGATCCAGAGCTTGTAGAGTTCGCCCGCCTGTGCCGTCGCCCCGGCCGCCGTCAGGCTTTCCGTCATCTGGAACAGCTCGGTCAGCGAGAGCTGCTGGTTGCGGGCCCGCCCGAGGATGTTGAGGAACGAAGCGGCGGGATCGGCGAGAATGGGAGTGCTGACGGTCATGACATCCTGCGGCAAGGGGGCCTGCTGGCCGGGCTGTTGAACGGCTCGAAGGGAGCTCGTCTGCCTTGCTATCGGAGTTGACTTGCGTCGGGCTGATCGTTTTGCGCGAAGGAAGGGTCGCCGTCGGGGGCGGAAGAAGGAACGGCGGCGCGATATGGACCGCGCCGCCGCATGTCGGGGTTAGATCGAGGCGTAGGCCTGGATGACGGCTTCGACCTGTGCCGTGTTCATGGCCGCGATCTGTTCGGCCTTGAGGGCCATGATCTGGGCGGAGCCGAGGGCTGCGATGTCCTCGGTGGCCAGACCCTGCAGGGCCTTCAGGCTGATTGCAGCGATTTCGTCGGTCGTGAAGGTCTTGATGCCGTCCGAGCTCATCGCCTGGATGGCGGCTGCGCTGAGGCCTGCGATCTGCGAGCTGGTCAGGGCGGCGACCTGGGTCGTCGACAGAGCCCCGATCTGGCCGCCGGTCAGACCCGCAATCTGCTTGGCATCGAGAGCGGCGATCTGGCCGGTGCCGAGGGCCGCGATCTGCGCGCTGTTGACCGTAGCGATCTGCTTGGCGCTGAGGCCGGCGAGCTGGCCGGTCGAGAGCGCTGCGAGCTGGCCGGTGGACAGGGCGTTCAGCTGGGTGCTGGTGAGGGCAGCGATCTGCTTGCTGTCGAGGGCTGCGATGGCCGCGGTTGTGATGCCGGCAAGCGCCGAGGTTTCGAGACCGGCGAGAGCCTTGACGTTGATGGCAGCCAGCTCATCCGTGCTGAACAGGGCCAGCTCGGCCGAGTCGATGGTCTTCAGGGCAGCGGCGCTGAGCGCGGCGACCTGCGAGGTCGTCAGGGCGGCGATCTGGTCCGTCGACAGGGCTGCTGCCTGGACGCTGGTCAGGGCGCCGATCTGGGCGCTCGACAGGCCGGCGATCTGGCCGGTGCCGAGGGCTGCGATCTGTGCCGAACCGATCGTGGCGACCTGCTTGACGCTCAGGCCGGCAAGCTGACCGGAGCCGAGGGCTGCGACCTGACCGCTGGAGAGTGCATTGAGCTGGGTGCTGGAGAGGGCGGCGATCTGCTTGCTGTCGAGGGCGGCGATGGCGGCGGTGGTGATGCCGGCAAGCGACGCGGTTTCGAGGCCGGCGAGAGCCTTGACGCTGATGGCGGCCAGTTCATCTGTGCTGAACAGGGCGAGTTCCGCCGAGTCGATGGTCTTCAGGGCGGCGGCGCTGAGCGCTGCGACCTGTGCGCTGGTGAGGGCAGCGATCTGGCCCGTCGACAGGGCTGCTGCCTGGTTGCTGGTCAGGGCGCCGATCTGGGCGCTGCCCAGCGAAGCGACCTGGCCGGTGCTGAGGGCAGCGATCTGCGCGCTGTTGACCGTAGCGACCTGCTTGGCGCTCAGGCCGGCGAGCTGGCCGGTCGAGAGCGCTGCGAGCTGGCCGGTGGACAGCGCATTGAGCTGGGTGCTGGTGAGGGCAGCGATCTGCTTGCTGTCGAGGGCGGCGATGGCGGCGGTGGTGATGCCGGCAAGCGCTGCGGTTTCGAGGCCGGCGAGGGCCTTGGCGCTGATGGCTGCCAGCTCATCGGTGCTGAACAGCGCCAGTTCCGCCGCGTCGATGGTCTTCAGGGCAGCGGCGCTGAGCGCGGCGACCTGCGAGGTCGTCAGGGCGGCGATCTGGTCCGTCGACAGGGCTGCTGCCTGGACGCTGGTCAGGGCGCCGATCTGGGCGCTCGACAGGCCGGCGATCTGGCCGGTGCCGAGGGCTGCGATCTGTGCCGAACCGATCGTGGCGACCTGCTTGACGCTCAGGCCGGCAAGCTGACCGGAGCCGAGGGCTGCGACCTGACCGCTGGAGAGTGCATTGAGCTGGGTGCTGGAGAGGGCGGCGATCTGCTTGCTGTCGAGGGCGGCGATGGCGGCGGTGGTGATGCCGGCAAGCGCCGCGGTTTCGAGGCCGGCGAGAGCCTTGACGCTGATGGCGGCCAGTTCATCTGTGCTGAACAGGGCGAGTTCCGCCGAATCGACCGTCTTGAGGGCTGCGGCGCTGAGCGCTGCAATCTGCGAGCTGGTGAGCGCTGCGATCTGGCCGGTCGACAGGGCTGCTGCCTGGCTGCTGGTCAGGGCGCCGATCTGGGCACTGCCCAGCGAAGCGATCTGGCCGGTGCTGAGGGCAGCGATCTGAGCCGAGCTGATCGTGCCAACCTGCTTGGCACTGAGGCCGGCGAGCTGGCCGGTCGTCAGGGCTGCGAGCTGGCCGCTGGACAGGGCATTGAACTGGGTGCTGGTGAGGGCACCGATCTGCTTGCTGTCGAGGGCGGTGATGGCAGCGGTGGTGATGCCGGCGAGAGCTGCGGTTTCGAGGCCGGCAAGGGCCTTGACGTTGATGGCTGCCAGCTCATCGGTGCTGAAGAGGGCGATTTCCGCCGAGTCGATGGTCTTGAGGGCAGCGGCGCTGAGCGCTGCGGCCTGCGAGCTGGTGAGCGCTGCGATCTGGTCCGTCGACAGGGCTGCTGCCTGGGCGCTGGTCAGGGCGCCGATCTGGGCGCTCGACAGGGCGGCGACCTGGCCTGTGCCGAGGGCTGCGATCTGTGCCGAGCCGATCGTGGCAACCTGCTTGGCGCTCAGGCCGGCGAGCTGGCCGGTCGAGAGAGCCGCAACCTGACCGGTGGACAGGGCATTGAGCTGGGTGCTGGAGAGGGCGGCGATCTGCTTGCTGTCGAGGGCGGCGATGGCGGCCGTCGTGATGCCGGCGAGCGCCGCGGTTTCGAGGCCGGCAAGGGCCTTGACGTTGATGGCGGCCAGTTCATCGGTGCTGAACAGTGCCAGTTCGGCCGAGTCGATGGTCTTCAGGGCAGCGGCGCTGAGTGCTCCGACCTGCGCGCTGTTGAACGCAGCGATCTGGCCCGTCGACAGGGCTGCTGCCTGGCTGCTGGTCAGGGCGCCGATCTGGGCGCTGCTCAGCGAGGCGATCTGACCGGTGCCGAGGGCGCCGACCTGTGCACTGTTGAGGGTCGCGAACTGCTTGGCGCTCAGGCCGGCAAGCTGGCTGGTGCCGAGGGCAGCAACCTGGCCGGTGGACATGGCGTTGAGCTGGGTGCTGGAGAGGGCGGCGATCTGCTTGCTGTCGAGGGCTGCGATGGCGGCGGTGGTGATGCCGGCAAGCGCCGCGGTTTCGAGGCCGGCGATGGCCTTGGCGCTGATGGCGGCCAGCTCATCGGTGCTGAACAGCGCCAGTTCCGCCGAATCGATCGTCTTCAGGGCGGCGGCGCTGAGCGCGGCCACCTGCGAGCTGGTCAGGGCTGCGATCTGGTCCGTCGACAGGGCCGCTGCCTGGCTGCTGCTCAGAGCTGCGATCTGGGCGCTGTTCAGGCTCGCGATGCTGGCCGATGCGATGCCGGCAAGGGCGGAGGCATCGAGACTGGAGAAGGCCTTGGCGTTGATGGCGGCCAGTTCATCCGTGGTGAAGAGGGCGATTTCCGCCGAATCGAGGGTCTTGAGAGCGGCAGCGCTGAGGCCGGCGACCTGCGTTGCGGAGAGGGCCGCGATCTGGCCCGTCGAGAGCGCCGCAGCCTGGCCGCTGGTGAGAGCGCCGATCTGCGCGCTGGACAGCGATGCGATCTGCGTGGTGCTGAGGGTTGCGATCTGCGTCGTGGAGAGCGTGCCAACCTGCTTTGCCGTCAGGCCGGCGATCTGGCCGGTGCTGAGGGCGCCGAGCTGGCCGCTGGAGAGCGCGTTGAGCTGGGCGCTGGAGAGGACGGCGATCTGGCCGGTGCCGAGGGCGGCGATGCTGGACGATGCGATGCCCGCGAGCGCCGCCGTGCTGATGCCGGCGATCGCCTTGGCATTGATGGCGCCGAGCTCATCGGTGGTGAACAGCGCCAGTTCGGCGGAATCGATGGTGGTGAAGACCTGGTAGCCGAGGGCCGCGATCTGCGCGGAGTTCAGCACGGCGATTTCATCCGTGGTGAAGGTCGCGACCTGGGCGCTGGTGAGAGCCGCTGCCTGCGTGGCCTTGAGGCCTGCAATGTGGCCGGAGGTCAGGGACGAGATCTGGGCGGCGCTGAGGCCGGCGATGGACTTGACGGCGATCGAGCCGATCTGCTCCGAAGTGAAGGAGAGGAGGCTGCTCGACTGGAAGGCGTTGAGCTGGGCAGCGCTGAGCGCTGCGACCTTTTCCGAGGTCAGCGCCGCGACATCCTCGGTGTTGAGAAGCTGGATCGCACTCGTGGAAAGGTTCCGGATCTGGCTCGGAGTCAGATTGGTAATGATTGAAGTCATGGACGCGCGCCCTTGTGTTAGCGGATGACAAACGTCGTTTTCGTTCCACCGACCGTGCGGGAAGAGGTTCGATCTTCTCCTCGGGTCCCCAGGCGCGCAAAGCACCCGCCGTGTACCGCTCGGTCGAGCGCCATCGACGGCGCCAACGGTCCGGACGTCCGGTTGGACGAAAACAATGTCACATGAAACATGGCTCGAACGAGCCAGCGCATTGGAAGGGCATCATGCGCGGAGCTGAACCAGCCCCGATCCCTACGCCATCGGTCGCAAATGCCATGCATTGGCTATGCTTTTTCAGGGCAGGCAGCGCCGGGCAGAAAAATTGCCCCAGCCAGCCCTTTTCGACCACGTAAAGTTCTAATCGGCAGCGTTTAATTTTGGGTTAACAGGCGCGCAGCTCAGGTTGTATCCCATCCCGGCCGATGCTCCGACAGGCACTGTTCCGGCGGCAAAGCGCGGCGGTTGTGACGCAGCTTGCCCGAAAGGGGGCGGGGTGAGCCCCCACGTTGGATCTTCCGGCCGACTGCGAAAACTGGCTTTGGAAAATAAACGTTATCTTCACTTTTCTTCCGATGCGCCAAGTCTGTTAACCATTTGTTAACCATTCGCCATTAACCCTTTGTTAAGAACGATGGACTGGCGCCCAGGGCAAACGAGCGGCGCCGGATGCATGAAGCCGCTTCGTCGTTACCGGTCCCCGCCTCACTCCGGCATGTCCCCCGACAATTCCTTTTTCAGGGCAAGTGCCAATGACCAGCATATTGACCAACTCCGCCGCCATGGCGGCGCTGCAGACCCTTCGTTCCATCGACAACGGACTTGAAACCACGCAGGGGCGCGTCTCGTCCGGCATGCGCGTCGAGACCGCCGCCGACAATGCCGCCTACTGGTCGATCGCGACCACCATGCGCTCCGACAACCGCGCCATCTCGACCGTCGCCGACGCCCTCGGCCTCGGCGCGGCCAAGGTCGACACCGCCTACACGGCGCTCGAGAACGTCATCGAGGTGATGAGCGAGATCAAGGCGAAGCTGGTGGCCGCCCGCGAGCCGGGCGTCGACAAGAACAAGATCAACGACGAATTGAAGGAATTGAAGAACCAGCTCGTCTCGGCCGCCCAGTCGGCATCCTTCTCCGGCGAGAACTGGCTCTATAATTCCGGCGCGGACGCGCTCGGCGTCAAGTCCGTCGTTGCCTCCTTCGTGCGAACCGCAAGCGGCAACGTCAAGGTCGCCACGCTCGATTTCGACACCGCCAATTCCGTGCTGATCGATATCCAGGAGCCCGATCGCGGCTACCTCACCAGGGCCATCGACGCCGATGAACTGGTGGACGAGCCGACGGGCGTCGCCCGGGAATATTATCTGATCGCATCGAACCCGGTGACCAGTGGTGAGCCCATCGAGATCGACGGAAGTACGGACTATGAGGCTCTCGACGACATGATCAGCGTCGTCGACAACATCCTCAAGGACCTGACGAACGCCGCATCCACGCTCGGCGCCATCACCAGCCGCATCGAGATGCAGGAGAGCTTTGTCGCCAGCCTCAACGACGTGATCGACAAGGGCATCGGTCGTCTCGTCGATGCGGACATGAACGAGGAATCGACCCGCCTGAAGGCGCTGCAGACCCAGCAGCAGCTCGGCATCCAGTCGCTGTCGATCGCCAATTCGAGTGCCGAAAACATCCTCCAGCTCTTCCGTCAGTAAGGGCAGGCAGGTTCTCTTCCGCCCCGGCCGTTGGTCATCGGCCGAGGCGGGCGGTTGGGCCGCGTTATTTGCCCTGGCGCGGCCCAACACCTTTCATCTTCATCCTCGCACAAGTTTGACCCCCTAGGCTCGGTGGCACGATCAGGAAGATTGTGTGCCTTTCGCCTCACGGAAGGTGCGGTGTCCGAGGAGACGGGTCAGCGGTGGTGTCAGGTTCCAGTGTTTTCGAGAGCGAGCGTTGCAGCGGTCCGCGGGGTTCCCGCCGGACTTTTCATGCGTTCGTCCGGCACGCGGCGAAGCGGGAGGACGCGCGATGAGCGTGCAGCTCGCCCGTTACCTCAAGGATTTCGGCGCCCCCCCGCGCCCCAAGATACCTGCCTTCCAGCCGCCGTCCTTTGGCGAGGAGGGGGGCGGCGCTGCGGCCCAGGCCTTTGTCATGCCGCCGGCCGAACCGCCGGTGGACCTGGTTGCCGAGCGTGCCGAGGCCTTTGCGGATGGCAAGGCGGAGGCCGAGATGGAGCTTCGCAGCAAGCACGAGGCCGAGATCGCGGCCCTGAAGGAGGCGCACGAGGCCGAACTCGACAGCCTGAAGGCGCGCTACGAGAGGGACTATGCCAGCGCCCTTGCCGAGCGGTTTTCCACGTTGACGGGCGAGGTGGCCGAGCGTGTCGCTGCCGACACGGCCGAGGTTCTGGCACCGGTGATGAACGATGTGCTGGCGCGGGGCGCGGTTGCCGACCTTGCCCGCATGATCGCCGAGGGCCTGCAGGGCGACGAAGGCCTGACGATAACGGTGAAGGGGCCGGCAAACCTCTTCCAGCAACTGGAAACGCATTTCGACGAACCCGCGCCGGTCTTCCGGCATGTCGAGATGCAGGATGTCGATTTGACGGTGGAGTTCGGCGAAACCGTCCTGGTAACGCGGATGGCGGCCTGGGCTGACACCGTACGCAAGGTGCTTGCATGAGCGAAGGCGAAAATCACCACCACGGCAAGAACGAGATCATCATCGTCAAGCGCCATGGCGACCACGAGGGCGACCACCATTCGGCCGCCTGGAAGATCGCCTATGCCGACTTCATGACCGCGATGATGGCCTTCTTCCTCGTGATGTGGCTCGTCAATGCCGCCAACGAGAAGACCCAGGCCTCCGTCGCCTCCTATTTCAACCCGATCAAGCTGACCGACGACAAGCCGGCCGACAAGTCGGTGAAGAAGCCGGCCAACAGCGCCGAAGGCGAGGCGACGCAGGACAAGTCCAAGGAACAGGGCCAGCAGCAGGCGAGCGGCAACGGCGCGGAAAGCGGCAAGGACGAGAAGACGACGGCCGGAGAGGAAGCGAAGTATTCCGAGGCCAACTTCTTCGAGAATCCCTATTCCGTGCTGTCGGAAATCGCGCAGGAAGTCGGCCAGCAGGCAAATGTCAGCGCCAAGGGCGAGGGCGGCGCGGCGACCTCCGGTCCGGCGACCGGCGCCAATGGCGGCGAAGCCTATCGCGATCCGTTCGATCCCGATTTCTGGACCCAGCAGGTCGATATCTCGCAGGCGACGGACGCCGGCAGCGAGAGCCAGCAGATGGCGGTCGCCAGCGACGACACCGTGAAGGAGGCTCTCGCCAGGGAAGAGGCGGAAAAGGCCGCGGCCGCGAAGGCCGAAGCGGAAAAGGTCGTCGCCGAAGCCGCCAAGGCGAGGGAAGACGAGAAGAAATCCGCCGAGGAAAAGAAGGCGGACGAATTGAAGAAGCAGTTGGCCGATGAGATCGGCACGCTCGGCAAGCTGGCCGAGGGACTGAGCGTGACGCCGGCCGAAGGCGGCCTGCTCGTCAGCCTCACCGACCAGCTCGACACGCCGATGTTCAATGTCGGCTCGGCCGTGCCCAAGCGCGAAATGGTGCTGGCGATGGAGAAGATCGGCAAGGTCCTCGAGGGCCGGCCGGGCGCCATCGCCATCCGCGGCCATACCGACGCCCGTCCCTTTGCCGGCGGCAAGAACGACAACTGGAAGCTTTCCATGGATCGTGCGCAGAGCGCCTATTACATGCTGGTGCGCGGCGGCCTGGAGGAAAAGCGCGTGAGCCAGGTGACCGGCTTTGCCGATCGTCGCCTGAAGGTTCCCGCCGATCCGATGGCGGATGCCAACCGCCGCATCGAAATCCTCATCCAGGCCGAGGGCAGCTGACGCCATGGGCTTCTTGCGGCGCTCTCTCCTGATGGGAACGGTCTTGTGCACGGTGCTTTCCGCCGTCGCGCCCGCGCGTGCCGAAGACCTCGACAATCTTGCGCCCTACAAGATGATCCGCTCGCTGCAATATGTGCAGGACACGGTGGCGCTTGGCGACCATTCGGCGATGGAGATGCAGCGCTTCCTGCTGAGCACCATCGACGAGCGGCTGCGCACCGGAGAATCCGTGCTCTTCGACGACCCGCGCAATGTGGACGCCGCGCTCGTCTACGCGATGAGCGGCGGCAATCCCGAGACGCTGGAAGTGCTGATCAGGAAGGATGTCGAGGGGCATTTCGATTCCCGCCTGACCGATGCCCTGCGCAGCTATCTCAGCGGCCGCGGCACGCAGAGCGTCAAGTCGCTCGCGGAGATCTTCCCGGAATACAAGCGTTCGCGCGTCGGCCCCTATCTCGCGCTCGTCTCGGCCAATTCGGTCATGCGCAAGGATCCTGCGCTGGCACTCACCTATTTCGACTGGGCACGGCTCGTCGCCCCCGGCACGATCGTCGAGGAGGCGGCGCTGCGCCGCTCGATCTACATCGCCAGCGAGGCCGGCTGGATCGACAAGAGCATGACCTATGCCAACCGCTATGCGCGGCGCTACCTGCGGTCGCCCTATGCCAGCCAGTTCGCGGATCTCTTCGTGAAGCTGGCGGTCGATCATTTCGAGGCGATCAAGGAAGACGACATTCTGGAGATACTCTCCTTCATGGACGTGCCGCGTCAGCGCGAGGTCTATCTGCGCATGGCGCGCCTTGCGGCGATCTCGGGCAAGAACAAGCTCGCCTCGCTTGCCGCCGAACGCGCCCAGGTGCTGTCCGGTGACGGGGAGAGCGTGCCGAAGGTGCTGGCGGACCTCTATTCGGGCCTGGCCTCCGTCCCTTCCGGGGACGTGGCGGCGGCGATGGAATCGATCATCGCCATCCCCGACGACAAGCTCTCGGCCAAGGACCGCGCCCTGAAGGCGGCGGCCCGCGCGGTGGCGGAGGAAGTGCTGCGTGAACCGGTGGTGCCCGTGGCGGCGGAGGCGGATCTTGCCAAGCCCGTGCGGCAGGCCGAGGACGCCTCCCATGACGGATTGAGCGAGGCGGAACTCGCCGATCGGGCGATGGATCCGCGGGCGGGCGTCGAAGAGACGCCGGTCGCCTCGGTCGTCGAGCCGGCAGAGGAAAAGAAAGAGCAGCCAGAAAGCGCGGGCATCGACCCCGCCTTCGATACATTCGTTTCGGGCGGGAGGTCCAAGCTCGACGAAATCGACGCGCTCTTGAAAGGAGAAGGCAGTTGAGCACCATCGGTAGCGGGGTTTTGGGCGTCGTGCAGGGGCAGGCGCCAGGAAAGGGCAAGGCTGGTCACGGCCAGGCCGCCGGCGCTTCGGAAGAGGGCGGCTTTGCCACTGCCATCGCCAGTCTTTCCGGACGGGAGGGTGACGGCGGGCGCAAGGGCGCGCGATTGTCGATTTCCGGCGCGGCCGTCCGTGGCGAGCACGACAGGGGAGAAACTGACCAGGCGCGCGTGAAGCTCGGGCGCCGCGATGGAGCGGCGCTGACCGAAGCCGCGGGCAAGCCCGGCGTGGATGCCTCCGAAGCGGACGACCGGCCTTTTGACGAAAAGGCGGCGCTCCTGCCGGAGGCTGCAGGCCGGCCGGGCCGCAGGACGCAGGGCGAGGTGCGCGACGGCAAGTCTGCCACGCTCCGTGGCGAAGATACGGACGTGGACGAGGACGCCACGGTGGCGGCCGACGCGACGCAGGAGACTGCGCCGAAAGCCGGGTCCGATGTCGGCAATCTTCTGGAAATGCTGGCCGCGCCGAATGCAATGCCGCTGGATGCGGCCGCGAAGGCCGGTATGCCGGGCACGGTGCCGGACGGGAAGGCGCAGGCCGGCGGCAAGGGAACGGTGAGGGTCGAGGCCCGTGCCGATGCCGCGGCCAAGGCCGATGGCACCCATGTGACGGATGCCATGCATGCCGGCGACGTGCCGCAGTCGGATGCCGACCAGCTCTTCCGGCTGATCCGCGCCGACGGCAAGGGGCGGGATCTCGACATGAGCCTGTCCGACAAGGGCGATCGCGCGACCTTCCGCGATGCCAATCCGACCGGCCCGAAGGGCGAGACGGTGACCGTGGTCGATGCGCGCCGCTATATCGGCCTTGCGCAGACCGGCAATGCGGCGGCCGTGACGACGGCGATCACGCAGGACCCGCAATGGGCGGCCTCGCTCAGCGCCACCGGCGGGCTCAGCCATGCGGAGACGGCGGCCACCGGCAAGGTCGTCAACACGCTGAAGATCCAGATGCACCCGATCGAGCTCGGCCTCGTGACGGCAACGCTGCGCCTGCACGGCGACGATCTCGTCGTCTCGCTGCAGGTTGAGACGGGCGAGGCCTATCGCCAGCTCATCGACGACCGGGACGCCATCGTGCGCGCGCTGCGCGGACAGGGTTTTGCCGTGGATCAGGTCAGCGTCCAGCTCGCACCGGCCGACAGGGGCGCGAATGCGCAGCAGGGCGACAGCCAGGGCCAGCAGCAGCAGTTCTCCGGCCAGCCGCAGGCCCGCGAGGGTGGCAATGGCCGCCAGGGCGGCAGTGGAGAGGGCACAGGCAATTTCGCACGCGAGGGAGCACCCCATGAAGGCACCACGTCGGACAACGCTCCTGGCCTTGCTGGCGGCCAGCCTCAGCGCTCTGGCGGCGTCTATCTCTGACGCCCAGGCCTCCGTCGGGGCGTGCGAGCGGGAAATCCTCGCGGCGGCCGCAAAATACGATGTTCCTGCCGGCATCCTCTACTCCGTCGGTCTCACCGAGACCGGCCGGAAGGGCTCGCTGCAGCCCTATGCCATGAACATCGAGGGCAAGGCCTTCTTCGGCCGCGACCGACAGGATGCCCTCCAGGCATTCGAAGCGGCGCGGGCGCGCGGCGCCAAGCTGATCGACCTCGGCTGCATGCAGATCAACCACCACTTCCACGGCGACCAGTTTTCCTCGCCTGCGGAGATGTTCGACCCGCGCAAGAATGTCGAATATGCGGCAGCATTCCTGGCGCGGCTGCACGCCCGGCACGAGACCTGGACGATGGCCGTCGCGCGCTATCATGCCGGTCCCAACAATGACCCCGCGCAGAAGCGTTATGTCTGCCGGGTGATCGCGAACCTGGTGGCGACAGGCTATGGAAGCTGGACGGCGAACGCGAAACAGTTCTGCCGGTAATTCTATTAAAAGTTGAGTTTTTGGGCTTGCGGCGGCCTGTGCCGTAATGTGGCAAGAATGCGCCCTGTTTTGGGATGGCAAGGCAGCTCGTTAACCTTTGTTAACTTTTCCACCGTAAAATTGTGGCAAAATCCGATGAGGCCTACTATATATAGACCAAATCGGCACGCAATTCTTAATCAACTGTTAATTCCACCCAGTCACTTCCTCTAGTTGCCGGTGATTCGCCCGATTCGTACCACTGCCTTAACGAGGCACCACACTGATTCGGAGGCGGACGAATGATCGTAGTGGTTGATGAGCGCGAGCTCGTTAAAGACGGCTATACTTCTCTTTTTGGTCGCGAGGGCGTGCCCTCGACGGGGTTCGATCCCCGTGAATTCGGCGAGTGGGTGAATACCGCTGCCGATTCGGACATCGATGCGGTCGAGGCGTTCCTGATCGGCCAGGGCCAGCTCTCCATGGAGCTGCCGCGTGCGATCCGTGATCGCTCGCAGGCCCCGGTTATCGCGGTCAGCGACACGCCCTCCCTGGAAACCACCCTTGCGCTCTTCGACAGCGGCGTCGACGACGTCGTGCGCAAGCCGGTGCATCCCCGTGAAATCCTGGCCCGTGCGGCGGCCATCCGGCGGCGCCTGAAGGCGCTGGCCAACCACACCGATATCGGTCCGATCCGCGTCTTCTCCGATGGCCGCGATCCGGAAATCACCGGCGAAGTCTTCCCCTTGCCGCGCCGCGAGCGCCGCATCCTCGAATATTTGGTCGCCAACCGCGGCCGCCGGCTTTCCAAGACCCAGATCTTCAACGCGATCTACGGCATCTTCGACGAGGACGTCGAGGAGAACGTGGTCGAAAGCCACATCAGCAAGCTGCGCAAGAAGCTGCGCAAGAAGCTCGGTTTCGACCCGATCGATTCCAAGCGCTTCCTTGGCTACTGCATCGACTGGCAGGGCTGACATGACATTGCTGGCTGGCGGGGAAGGCGGACCCCGGCAGCCAGCTTCACGCAAGGCCCGTCCCATAGGGTCCTGGTGACGAGACGAACGGGGAAATGACATGAGCCTCTACGGTACGATGAGAACGGGTGTTTCCGGCATGAATGCGCAGGCGAACCGCCTGAGCACGGTTGCCGACAACATCGCCAACGCGAACACGACGGGCTACAAGAAGGCCTCGACCCAGTTCTCCTCCCTTATCCTGCCCTCCACCGGCGGCGCCTACAATTCCGGCGGCGTCAACACGAGCGTGCGTTATTCCATCTCCGCACAGGGCACCTTCACCTACACGACCTCGGCGACCGACCTTGCCATCAACGGCAAGGGCTTCTTCATCGTCCAGGGTTCGGACGGTGTCGAATACATGACGCGTGCCGGCGCCTTCACGCCGATGAACGACGGCACGCTGCGCAACTCCTCCGGCTTCACGCTGATGGGTTATCCCTATTCTTCCACGGAAGATCCGACGATCGTCATCAACGGCTTTGCCGGCCTTGAGCAGATCAACCTCTCATCCGGCGAACTGAACGTGAAGGCGTCCGAAAAGGGCTATCTGCACACCAACCTGCCGTCGAATGCGGAGGATCCGTTCTCCAAGACCACCTCGCTCGTCGCCTATGACAGCCTCGGCAACACCCGTAAGCTCGACTTCAAATACTCTACCACGGCCACGCCGAACGAATGGAGCCTGGAAGTCAGCTATACCGACCCGGCCACCGGCACGGTTACGCCGCTCCTGGCGCCGACGACCCTCACCTTCGATACGGACGGCAAGCTTGTCTCGCCGACGGACATCACCCTGGACGGCCCGACGCCGATCGGCGGCGGTATCCTCAATCCGCTCGAAATCTCGATCGGCGGCGCGGGCGGCGGCAGCACGCAGCTTGCCGCGGACTTTGCGGCCAAGGGCGACATCGACGGCATCGGCCCGAGCGGCGTTGCCGGCTACGAGATCAGCGACGACGGCATCGTCTACCTCAAATACGAGAACGGCGACCTTGCGCCGAAATACCGTATCGCCATGGCGAACGTGCAGAGCCCCGACAACCTCAAGCCGCTGCCGGGCAACGTCTACGCGCAGAGCAGCGATTCGGGCGTCGTCGTCATGGGCTACGCCGGTAACGGGGGCTACGGCACCATCATCTCCGGCGCGCTGGAAGACTCCAACGTCGACATCGCCGAGGAACTGACGAGCATGATCGAGTCGCAGCGCAACTACACGGCCAACTCGAAGGTCTTCCAGACCGGTTCCGAGCTGATGGAAGTCCTCGTCAATCTGAAGAGATAAGCCGGCATGACGCCGCGCATGCATTCGAGAGTTAGGTAGATCCGATGTCGCTTTCAGCAGCAATGAAGACTGCTCAGTCCAGCTTCTCCAACGTAGGCCTGCAATCGGCCGTCGCGTCGAAGAACATTGCCAATGCAAGCAACCCGAACTACGCACGCCGCGCGGCGATCCTCGCCACGGCCTCCTCCGGTGCCACCGTGGTGGAAACGCAGCGGGCCCAGAACGAGGCACTGCTGAAGCAGAACCTGCTCTCGATCTCCAAGTCGAGCGGCCAGGATACGCTTCTGGCCGGTCTCACGCAGATGAAGATGATGATGGGTGGCGAGGACTATGAACTCGCCCCCTCCACCTATCTGGCGAAACTGCGCGACAATCTCCAGACCTTTGCCGACAAGCCGAGCGAAGTCTCGCTCGCCGAAACGGTGGTGTCGGATGCGATCGACGTCGCAAACTCGCTGAACAGCACCTCGAACGCCCTGCAGAAGTTGCGGGCCGAGGCAGACGCCGACATCAACACGGCGGTGGTGGAACTCAACCGCCTGCTCAAAGAATTCAAGACCTACAACGACAAGGTCCGCCAGGGAACGGCCGCCGGCACCGACGTCAACGACGCGCTCGACCAGCGCGACAAACTGCTGACGGGCATTTCCGCAATCATCGGTGTCACCACGGTCAACCGTACGAACAACGACCTTGCGCTCTATACCAGCGACGGCACGGTCCTGTTCGAGACGGTGCCGCGCACCGTGAGTTTCCAGCCGTCGACCACCTTCACGGCGGCCGTCGACGGCAACCAGGTCCTTATCGATGGCGTGCCGGTCCAGGCAGGCGCCGGTGGCAACACCAGCGCGCAAGGATCGATCCCCGCCCTCCTGCAGGTCCGCGACTACGTAGCGCCGATCTTCCAGAAGCAGCTCGACGAAATCGCCCGTGGCGTGATCGAGGTGTTTTCCGAAGGCGGGATGGAAGGGCTCTTCATCAGCAACGGCCTGCCCGCCGTCACGGATCCGGGTCTGGCCGCGGTCATCAAGGTCAATCCCGACGTCATCTCCAGCGAGGGCGGCAACCCCACGAAGCTGCGGGACGGCATCAATGCCGTCTACAACACGGACAACAATGCCAGCTTCTCCGAACTTCTGAACGGCTATGCGGCCGCCTTCGAGGCGCCGATGCCCTTCGATCCGGATGCGTCCATCGAAACGACGACGACGATCCTGTCCTTCTCGACCAGCTCGGTCGGCTGGCTGGAAGAGATCCGCAGCGCCGCGACGACGGCCGGCGGGGACAAGGCTGCGCTGCTCGGTCGCACCCAGGAAGCCCTTCTCAATGTGACGGCCGTCAGCCTCGACGAGGAATTGGCCCTGCTTCTCGATCTCGAGCAGTCCTACAAGGCCTCGGCCAAACTCGTGGCGGCGGTCGATGAGATGATCGCCGCTCTCCTCCAGGCGGCGGGGTAAGTTATGAAGACTTCTTTCGTTTCCAACATGTCCCTTCAAAATGCGATGCGGCTCACCGTGGCCAGCGCGCAGAAGGAGATGCTGCAGCTCCAGGAAGAAACGGTCACCGGCCGTCACGCCGATGTCGGCGCCGTGCTGGGCGCCAAGACCGCACGCACGCTGAACCTGCACCGCGATCTCCAGCGCATGGAATCGCTGAAGAGCACCAACGCGCTCACGACGCAGCGCCTTGCCGCCTCGCAGGAGGCGCTCAGCCTGATGTCGACGGCGGCGAACGATGCGATGGGCGTGCTGATCGCACTCTCCGGCATCACCTCGCAGGACCAGCTCAACCTTGCCAAGGAAAACCTCGGCAACGCGCTTTCCACCTTCACCTCGGCGGCCAACACCTCGTTCAGCGGCGAATATCTCTTCGCCGGCATCAATACCGACGTGATGCCGCTGAAGGATTACCTGCAGGACCCGGCTTCGGACGCGAAGACCGCCTTTGATGGCCTTTATGCGACCCATTTCAGCGCAATCGCCGACGAAGACATCACGCCAGCGCAAATGCAGGCGTTCATGGACGATCTCGAAGACAGTTTCATGGGCCCCAATTGGCAGGGCGATTGGTCGAACGCATCCGACGAAAACATGCAGAGCCGGATCAGTGCCGCCGAGACGGTGCAGAGTTCTACCAATACCAATGTAGACGGCATGCGCTATATGGCGCTCGGCCTCGTGCTGGGGCAGGAATTGCTGGCGCGCGGCATCAGCGAGCAGACCCGCAAGGCCGTCAGCGACGCGGCGATCGACTATATGGGCCGCGCGATCTCCGGCATCGACGGCGAGCGTTCGAAGCTCGGCATTTCCGAAGCCCGCGTCAGCCAGGCCAATGCCTCGCTCAATGCCCAGGTCGCCATCCTGAGCACCAGCATCAAGGACATGGAAGGCATCGATACCTACGAGGCGGCGACGCGCGTCACCACGCTCGAATCGCAGCTTTCGCTTGCCTACACGCTCACGTCGAGGATCCAGAACCTGAGCCTGCTGAATTACCTCTGATGAACCAGAGGGTACGGACACACATGAAGGATGTCTGAATGTACCAGTTTTCATATGCCGAGATCATGGAGGAAGGCGTCGCCGTCTCGAAAGATCGGGAACGGCAGGTCCTCGATCGGTCGATTGCGCTCCTGAAAGCGGCAATGGCCAGCGATGGCGGCAACCAGGGCCGGGAGGCCATCGAGGCGATCTACTTCACGCGCCGCGTCTGGATCCGCTTCATCGAAGATCTCGGAGATCCGGAGAACCAGCTCGAGGCCGAGCTTCGGGCCAACCTTATCTCGATCGCCATCTGGATACTCAAGGAAATCGAGAAGATCCGCAAACGCGAATCCTCGAACTTCCAGGGCATCATCGACATCACCACCATCATCAAGGATGGCATCAAATGAAAAGTACACTGCGTATATCGCTGAAATCCGGTGAGCGCATCTTCGTCAACGGCGCAGTCCTGAGGGTCGATCGCAAGGTCGCGATCGAGTTCCTCAACGATGTCACGTTCCTTCTGGAAAACCACGTCCTGCAGCCGGAACAGGCGACAACGCCGCTTCGCCAGCTCTATTTCATCGCGCAGATGTCGCTGATCAACCCGGAAGGCGCCGAGCAGTCGATCGCCATGTTCCGCAAGTCGGTCATCATGCTGCTTTCCTGCTTCAAGAACGAGGAAGTGCTGGCTGAACTCAAGCGCGTCGATGCGCTCGTCACGCAGGGCCGCGCCTTCGAAGCGCTGAAGGCGATCCGCGCGCTCTACCCGATCGAGGATCGCATCCTCAACAACCAGGAAATGGCACCGGCCACGATCGAACAGATCCGCAGGGAGATTGCACCATGGTAACGCCCGTCGGCGCCGCATCGGCGGCAGACAAGCCCTATGTGCCGACCGTCACCGGCGCCGAATCCGGCACGGACGAACGCTCGGCGACCATCAACTACGAGAGCTTCCTGAAGCTGCTCGTGGCGCAGATGAAGAACCAGGATCCGACCGAGCCGATGGACGCGACCCAGCAGATGGCGCAGCTTGCGACCTTCTCCCAGGTCGAGCAGACCATCAAGACGAACAAGAACCTGGAAAGCCTGCTGCAGCGCACCTCGCTGCAGGAAGCCAACTCCGTCATCGGCCGCACCGTCACCAGCGAGGACGGCAAGATTTCTGGCGTGGTCACGGAAGTCACGCTATACAATGACGGCATCGTCGCGACGCTTGATTCGGGCAAGACCCTCGTCATCGGCCCCGGCGTGAAGGTCAGCGAAACCAAGGCGAGTGAGCCCGAAACGTGAATGAGGCAGACGCCCTCGACATAGCGCAGGCTGCCATCTGGACGGTGGTCGTGGCCTCCGGCCCGGCCGTGCTTGCGGCCATGATCGTCGGCGTCAGCATCGCCTTCCTGCAGGCGCTGACACAGGTGCAGGAAATGACCCTCACCTTCGTGCCGAAAATCCTGGCGATCTTCGTGACGATCGCCATCTCTGCCCCCTTCATCGGCTCGCAGATCTCCATTTTCACCAACATCGTCTTCTCCCGGATCGAGAGCGGCTTCTAGTTCCAGGCTTGGAGCGTGGATGCTCGGCTCAAGGCCGAGCATGACGGAGGGCAGACGAAGCCGTGGTCAATGCGCCGCGCTGCGACATGTGCACCTCCCTCTGCCACCCTCGCGCAAGCTTCGCCCTGTAGGTCATGAGGTGAAATGGGCGACGCGTGTGACGCGCCGCCGCCTCTCATGACGAGACGGGACGCATTCAGATGGCGCAAGTACCGGCAATAAACCTTCCGAAGGTCAGCCCCAGCGGGCGCGATATCGCGTTCGCCGTCGGCATCCTGACGATCCTGTCCATCCTCTTCCTGCCGATACCGGTCTTCATGATCGACATCGGCCTGGCGTTTTCCATCGCCTTCTCGGTGCTGATCCTGATGGTGGCGCTGTGGATCCAGCGCCCGCTCGATTTCTCGTCCTTCCCGACCGTGCTGCTGATCGCGACGATGATCCGCCTGGCGCTCAACATCGCGACGACGCGCGTCATCCTTTCCCACGGCAACGAGGGACACGATGCGGCGGGCGGCGTGATCGCCGGCTTTGCCAGCCTCGTCATGTCCGGTGACTTCGTCATCGGTCTCATCGTCTTCATGATCCTCATCGTGGTGAACTTCATCGTCATCACCAAGGGTGCGACACGTATCGCCGAAGTCGGCGCGCGCTTCACCCTCGATGCCATCCCCGGCAAGCAGATGTCGATCGACGCCGACCTTTCCGCCGGCCTGATCGACGAGAAGCAGGCGCAACTGCGCCGCCGCGAGCTGGAAGAGGAAAGCTCCTTCTTCGGCTCGATGGACGGTGCGTCGAAATTCGTGCGCGGCGATGCCATCGCGGGCCTGCTGATCACCGCCATCAACGTCTTCGGCGGCATCGTCATCGGCTATTTCCGCCACGGCATGGAGCTCGGCGAAGCCGCCGACGTCTTCGTCAAGTTGTCGGTCGGCGACGGCCTCGTCTCGCAGATCCCGGCCCTCATCGTCTCGCTGGCTGCCGGCCTCATCGTCTCGCGCGGCGGCACCGCCGGCTCCACCGACCAGGCCGTCGTCAACCAGCTCTCCGGCTATCCGCGCGCGCTCTTCGTCGCCGCGGGCCTGATGATGCTGCTCGCCGTCATACCGGGCCTGCCCTTCTTCCCCTTCATGGTGCTCGGCAGCGTCATGGCCTTCGGCGCCTGGATCATCCCGCGCCGCATCGCCGAGGAAAACCGCGTCAAGCGCGAGCAGGAGGCCCAGCAGGTCCAGCAAAGCCGCGACCAGGAGAAGGATTCGGTCAAGTCGGTGCTGAAGACCGCGGAAATCGAACTCCTGCTCGGCAAGCAGGTCTCCACGCGCCTTCTCGGCGCGCACCAGGAACTCGCCTTCCGCGTCGGCAAGATGCGCAAGAAATTCGCCGGGCAGTACGGCTTCGTCGTGCCGGAAATCAAGGTGTCGGACGACATCTCCATCCCCGACAAGTCCTACCAGATCCGCATCCACGGCACGACGATCGCCTCCAACATCGTGCGCGTCGGTGAGGTGCTCGTCGTCACCGGCGGCGGGCGCAAGCCGAGCGTGCCGGGCGACGATATCCGCGAACCCGCCTTCGGCATGCCGGCCGTCTCGATCCTCGAAACCTTTGCGGACGACCTGCGCCGCGAGGGCTTCCACCCGATCGACAACGTCTCGGTGGTTCTCACGCACCTTTCCGAAGTCATCCGCAACAACCTGCCGCAGCTCCTGTCCTACAAGGACGTCAAGGTGCTCATCGAGCGCCTCGATCCGGAATACCGGAAGCTGGCCGACGAGATCTGCTCGTCGCACATGTCCTATTCCGGCCTCCAGGCCGTGCTGAAGCTGCTGCTCGCCGAGCGTGTCTCGATCCGCAACCTGCATCTCATCCTGGAAGCGGTCGCCGAACTCGCCCCGCATGTGCGCAAGACCGAGCAGATCGTCGAGCATGTGCGCATCCGCATGTCGCAGCAGATCTGCGGCGACCTCGCGGAGAACGGCGTGCTGCCGGTGCTGCGCCTCGGCAACAAGTGGGACATGGTCTTCCATCAGGCGCTCAAGCGCGACACCAAGGGCGAAATCGTCGAGTTCGACATCGATCCGCGCCAGCTCGAGGAGTTTTCCGAGCAGGCGACCCGGGTTATCCGCGAATTTCTCGATCGCGGCACGCCCTTTGTACTGGTCACCTCGCCCGAATCCCGCTCTTATGTGCGCATGATCATCGAGCGCCTCTTCGCCACATTGCCGGTTCTCTCGCATGTCGAGCTCGCCAAGGGCATCGAGATCAAGATCCTCGGCTCCATTTCATGATCACCGACCCGCAGGGCATGGTGCTGGCGCTGTTTGCCGCCTTCTGCCGTGTCGGCGGGTGCTTCATGCTGCTGCCGGGCTTTTCCTCCGCGCGCCTCACCGTCCAGATCCGCCTGTTCCTGGCGGTGGCGGTTTCCATGGCGGTGCTGCCGATCCTGTGGGACACGATCTATCCCCGCACGTCGGGCTCGCTCGACAACTACCTCCTGCTGATCGTCTTCGAGACCCTGACCGGCGCCGTCATCGGTCTCATCGCCCGCTATTATGTGCTCGGCCTGCAATTTGCCGGCACGGTGCTGACGATGATGATGGGCTTCAACGCGCCGCCGACGCCGGATGTCCTGGAAGACACGGCGGAGAACCAGCTGACGAACCTGCTCTCCTATGCCGGCCTGATGGTGCTCTTCATGCTGGATTTCCATCATGTCGTGATGCGGGCACTGGTGGAATCCTACAACGTCATGCCGATCGGCGCCGGCTTCAATCCGCAGAGCGCGCTGATCACGCTCACCGACACGCTGAGCCAGACCTTCATGATCATGCTGAGGCTCGCGAGCCCCTTCATCCTCTACGGCATGGTCTTCAACGTCGCCATCGGCCTCGTCAACAAGCTGGCGCCGCAGATCCCGATCTATTTCGTCTCGCTGCCCTTCATCATCACGGGGGGGCTGCTCCTGCTGTATTTCGGCGTCTCCTCGCTGCTCGAGATCTTTGCGGCCGGCTTCACCCCGGTCTTCCGGGGGGAATGACGATGGCGCAGAACCGCTCGGACAAGCTGAAGCGCCTCGTCAGCGTGCAGCGTCATCTGGAGAAGATGGCGGAGATCGACCTTGCCAATACCACGCGCCAGCGCGAGGAGGTGTCCGAGACGATGGAGATTGTCGCCGGCGCGATCAACTCGCTGGATCCGATCCACCGCAGTTTTTCGCGGCACTATTCCGGCCAGTACAGCAAATTGCAGCAGCAGGACCAGATGCTGGCCAATGTGCAGCAGATGCACGAGATGCGCGTGGTGCGCGAGCGCACCAAGGGCGACCGCATGGAAGAGCATCGCAAGGAGGCCCGCAACGCCGAGGAACGCGAGGCGGCCGACAATTCGATCTACGATCTGATCGACCAGCACATCGCCTACAAGGGCGATGACGACTAGAGTTTTGCGTCCGGAATAAGCCGCTGTAACGAAAGGCGATTTACCGCGGCCTTATCAAGCTTGCGTCAAAATGGATTTACCCTGCATCGCCGTCACGGCTTCGTCATCCGCCACCAGCCTCCCGTAAGGTTGAGCAGCGATAGTCGCATCAGGACGATGACGAGGTTTGTCGAAGCAGCCGCAAGCGCGGTGCGGAGGGATCCGATGTCCTGAACGGTCAGAAGCCGGCGAACCGCCATGAGGACGGGGTCGGCTGACGAGAATCACCTGAAAGGCTCAAGGACGTGGCAATTTCTCCCCCCAGCGACCTGGTGCTCGATGTCGTGCGCGCTGCCGACCCGGCCCAGGTTCAGGAAGCCCAAGCCAGGCTGAAATCGAACAAGGCCGCCTTCGAGGCGACGAGCCTTGCCGAGGCCGGCGCCGGCTTCCAGGCCACCGTCGGCAGCATTCTCAACCGGGATTCGGTCGGCGCCCAGTCGGCGCAGGGCGTTTCCGCCGTCGGCGGCAAGGTCGTGCCGGAGCATCTGCGCAAGTTCGAATCCATGGTGCTGCAGAACTTCGTGAAATCGATGATGCCGACCGAGAGCGAAGAGATCTACGGCAAGGGCACGGCCGGCGAGATGTGGCGCGGCATGATGGCCGACCAGCTCGGCGAGGCGCTCGCCAAGGGCGGCGGCATCGGCATCGCCGAGAGCCTCGCCAAGAGCAGCGGTATCGGCGCGGCCTCGCCCGAGAAGGACAGGAATACCGACCGGATCGCAGCCGGCATGGTGCAGGCCCTGCAGCGGCAAGCCTTTGCCGACCTGACGCCGGGCATCAAGGAACACGAGACGAAGATCTAAGCGGAGAACAACAAAATGGAACAGGCAAGCAACGAATTGCGGATCCGCACCGTCCTCGGCCGGCTCGAAACGATCATCGACAATGAGAACGACAATATCGGCCATGATCCCGATTTCGATCTTCCGACCTCGAACGCCCACAAGAGCCGATGCCTCTATGAACTGGCGATGCTGACGCGCGACGTGCGTCCGGACGAGGTGCCGCAGACCTTCTCCGGCCAGCTCGGCCGCGTGCGCGAGAAGCTCGCCATCAACGCCCAGCGCGTCTCCGCCCATCTGGAGGCCGTGCGCGAGGTCGTGACCATCCTGAAGAATGCCGTGCAGGACCTCGAGGCTGACGGCACCTATTCGCAGGAACAGTTCCGCCTGGGTTACGGCACATGATCAAGCTCATCGGCACCGGCGTCTGGATCGTCCTCATCACGCTCGGCTCGGTCTATTTCTCGCTGAAGATGGCCTCGGCTCCCAAGGTCGACACGGCGGCGGCCGAGCGCGAGGCGGCGCTGGAATTCGTCAGCGGATACACGACGACGGTGCCCGTGATCGGGGAGGGCGGCGTCAACGGCTACCTGCTCACCCGGCTCGCCTACAAGGCGAACAAGGACCTGGCGGCCAAGCAGACCGTTCCCCTGCCGCAGATGATCACCGACGAGCTCTATACGCTGCTGGTCGGCAAGAAGATGATCGACGTGGCGACGGTCGGCAGCTTCGACGTCGATGCCTTCCGCGGCATCGTCAAGGAAGGGCTGAACCGCCGTTTCGGAGCAGAGGTGATCGCCGAGGTCTATGTCGAGCAGATCGACTACATCACCACCGCCTCGGTGCAGGACCCCGCGCCCAAGCGCGGCCAGACCCTCATCAAGGGCGAGGTCCCGGCCGGCCAGCCGGCCGAGAAAAGCGGCGGGCACTAGAGCAAGTCCAGCAAGAGCGTGAAGCAGGTTTGGCCGGCCGCCTCAGAGCGAGCCGGCCTTTGCCGTATTGGCGCCGTCCCGCGCCATCATCGAGCCGGACAGCCTGTAGCGCAGCACATGGTAGGCAAAGGCGATCTGGGCCTTGCGCTGGGGCAGGCGCGACGGCTCCTTCACCAGCCGGTAGAGCCAGCCGAGCCGGAACCGGCGGATCGTCTCGGGCATCGGGGGCGTGCTGCCGGCGAGCGCGTCGAACAGCGGGCCAAGGCTGAGCACCAGCCGGGCATGGCCGGGCCCGACATGCCTGTCGATCCATTTCTCCTGCGCCGGGCTGCCCATGGAAACGAGCAGGATATCGACATCGGCCGCCCGCACCTGCTCCATGATCGCGTCCGACTGGCCCTCATCGAAATGGCCGTCGGCGATGGGCAGGAATTCGTGCCATGGCGTATGCTGGCGAAGAGTGTCCGCAGCGCGCAGCAGCGTTTCGGATTGCGCGCCGATCAGCGCGACGCGCATCGGCTTTGCGATATAGGTAAGGAGCGCCGGAACGAAGGCGATGCTCGTAAGGTTCGCCGGGAATCTACGGCCGTGGAACACCATGGAGGCGATGTCGACGCCGTCGCCATCCGGCAGGACGATCTGGCGTTCCAGCACGGCGCGGTATTCGGGATCGCGCATCATCAGATTGGCATTGCCGGCATTGATGAAGGCGATGACGCTCTGGCCGAACGGCATGGTCGCCACCTCCTCGGCGAAGGCAAAGGCGTCCGCCCAGCCGAGATCGCAGACCGGCAGGCCGAGAATGTCGCGCTGCGAGGCGGTGATGTTGCCGGACACGAGGTTCATGGCGAGGGTCCTTTCGAAACGGCCGCAGGCGGGCAGTGGCCGGCCCTCAAGGTCGTCATGACCTCGAAGGCGGCGTGTTCGACAGGATCCGTGGGATAGGGCGTCATGCTGCTCCCGCAAGGCTGCTATTGCTGCCTGCCGATTTAGCAAGTTCCCCTGAAAGGCCGTTTAAGGATTTCCCGAAAAGGCGGCGGACCGTATTCATCCATCGCTAACGATGATGGTTTTTCTCTGGAAATGCTTTTTAGAAACAATGATTTGCGGTTCAGTTTCCAGTTTCTCCAGGTCAAAGGAAGCCTGCAACCTGCATCAAAAAAGGACTTCCTGCCTGATGATGAGCGGTTCCGTCATGCCGCCGCCATGCCTTTCATCGCTGACAGGAAAAGACACATTCGCGGGCCGGATCCGCGCTTTCCGGCAGGATGCGCTTGAAATTATGCGTTTTGGACAGCATAGGGCGTTAAGAGGCCATCCCGCCGCGCGGGCGCCCCACTAGAGTGGGGCACTTCATTCAGGGAGAGAAATGTGACCACCATTATCGATGGGAAGCAGGTTGCCGCTTCCGTGATTGACACCGTGAAGTCCGCCGCTGCCGCCCTGGAGAAGGATGCCGGCGTGAAGCCCGGCCTTGCCGTCATCATCGTCGGCGACGATCCCGCCAGCCACGCCTATGTCTCCTCCAAGAGCCGCATGGCCAAGGAATGCGGCTTCACCTCCATCCAGCACACGCTGCCCGAGGAGACCACGCAGGAAGAGCTGGCCCGCCTCGTCGAGACGCTGAATGCCGACGAGACCATCCATGGCATCCTCGTCCAGCTTCCGCTCCCCAAGCATCTGAAGTCCGAGCCGATCATCCAGTCGATCCGGCCGGAAAAGGACGTCGACGGACTGCATGTCGTCAATGCCGGCAAGGTGGCGACGGGCGATCTCGACGGCGGCCTCGTTTCCTGCACGCCGGCCGGTGCCATGGTCTTCGTGCGTCGCACGCATGGCGATGATCTCTCCGGCCTCAATGCCGTGGTGATCGGCCGCTCGAACCTCTTCGGCAAGCCGATGTCCGCCCTGCTGCTGGCCGCGAACGCGACGGTGACGACCGCCCATTCGCGCACCAAGGACCTCGCCGGCGTCTGCCGCAACGCCGATATCCTCGTCGCCGCCGTCGGCCGCCCGGAAATGGTGAAAGCCGACTGGGTGAAGCCGGGCGCGACCGTCATCGACGTCGGCATCAACCGCATCGCCGCGCCGGAAAAGGGCGAGGGCAAGTCCCGCCTCGTCGGCGACGTCGCCTTCGACGAAGCCGCCAAGGTCGCCGGCGTCATCACTCCGGTTCCCGGCGGCGTCGGCCCGATGACCATCGCCATGCTGATGGCCAATACCGTCATCGCCGCCTATCGCAAGGCCGGCAGGACCCCGCCGAAGTTCTGAACGCCCAGCGGCGTTTCGCGGCAGGCGCCCCCGCAGTCGAGCTGATTTATAATGGCGTCCCCGAAGGGCGCCGTTTCATTTCCCCGCCGGTGCCGGTCCGGTCGAGGCGCGCACGATGAGGTCCGCCTTCCAGAGCTCCTGCTGCGGCAAGGTTTCGAGCGTCAGGATGTCGGCGATGAGGCGGCGGGCGATGCGCTGGCCGGCGGCGCGCAGCGACGAGCGGGTCGTCGTCAGCGGCACCATGAAATTCTCCGGTTTCAGCATGGGCAGCACGTCGTCATGGGCGATGAGCGAGATGTCCGTGCCGAGTTTCAGCCCTGCCTGGTTGATCGCCCGGACGGCGCCGAGCGCCAGGACCGTGCTGGAGCACAGGACCGCGGTCGGCGGCGTCTCGAGCTGGAGGAAGCGCTCCATGGCGCGAAACCCGTGTTCGTCGGTCATCTGCGAATGCTGCACGCAGTCCTCGCGCAGCGTGAGGCCGTGCTCGGCCAGGGCCTGCACGGTGCCCTTCTTGCGACGGATCGAGAAGGCGAGGTAGTCCGGCCCGTTGATCAGCGCGAAATGCCGGTGGCCGAGCTGCGCGAGCAGCCGCGCGGCATCGTAGAAGGCACCGGTATTGTCGATGTCGAGATAGGGATAGTCCGTCGGCACGCCGATCGACCGGCCGTGCACGACGAAGGGCGTCTTCAGGGTCTTCATCATGGCAATGCGCGGATCCTTCTCGCGCATATAGGCGAGGAACAGCGCATCCACATTGCCGCTCGCCACCAGCCGCCGGCAGGTCGCGACCTCCTCTTCCGGGTGGCTCGGATTGATGACGAAATGAAAGTCGTGCTTGACCGCCTCGTCGCCGAGGCCGGCGAGGAACTCGCCGAAATGCACGTCGGATTCGATGCCGTCGGCCGTCGGCATGACGAGGCCGATCGAGCCCGCCCGGCCGGTCGCCAGCCGCTGCGCCGCGCGGTTCGGCCGGTAGCCGGTCTCCCGGACGGCATCCAGCACGCGCTGGCGCGTCTCGGCATTGACCTCCGGGTAACCATTCAACGCTCTGCTCACGGTTGTCTGGGAGAGGCCCAGCAACTGCGATAATTGCTTGAGATTCACATGCTTGGCTTTCTTGAAACATTCGAAGCGCTTTGGATGTCTTCTCTCCTCATTCCCTGGATATGTCCCAAAGCGTTTCGGCATCTAACATCAGCAAATCATTTAGGAAAAGCGTATTTGGCCTTTTTGCGCCGCAAAACTACGCTGCACTGCGTTAAATCCGGCGTTTTTATCGGCAAAGCCTTGAGGGGTACTTGACGAGGCTCGGGGGGAAATGGGATGAAAGGAAATCCAAAGCGCTTTGAATTTTGGGGTATTTTAGAGGATGCCTGCCCCGGGAGAGGGCGGGTTTGCTATGGGAGGCAAATCTCGTGAAAAAGACATTGCTGATGACGGCCGCGCTCGCTCTTTTGATGGCGGGCGGCGCTGCTGCGGCCGACTTGAAATTCCAGCCGGGCGAGGATGCCAAGTTCAACTGGCAGAGTTTCGAGGATTTCAAGAAGGGCCACGACCTCAAGGGCCAGACGCTGACCATTTTCGGCCCCTGGCGCGGTGAGGACGAGGCGCTGTTCAAGGTCGTCTATGCCTATTTCACCGAGGCGACGGGCGTCGAGATCAAATATTCCTCTTCCGAGAACTACGAGCAGCAGATCGTCATCGACACCCAGGCCGGCAGCCCGCCTGACGTCGCCATCCTGCCGCAGCCGGGCCTGATCGCCGACCTTGCCTCCAAGGGCCACCTGACCCCGCTCGGCGACGAGACCAAGCAGTGGCTGCTCGACAACTATGCCGCCGGCCAGTCCTGGGTCGACCTTTCGACCTACAAGGACAAGGACGGCAATGCCGCGCTTTTTGCCTTCCCCTACAAGATCGACGTGAAGTCCCTCGTCTGGTACGTGCCGGAGAACTTCGAGGACGCCGGCTATGAAGTGCCGAAGACCATGGAGGACCTCAAGGCGCTGACCGAGCAGATCGTCGCCGACGGCGGCACGCCCTGGTGCATCGGCCTCGGCTCGGGCGGCGCCACCGGCTGGCCGGCGACCGACTGGGTGGAAGACCTGATGCTGCGCACGGCTTCGCCGGAAACCTACGACAAGTGGGTGACGAACGAGATCCCCTTCACCGATGCCTCGGTGGTCGGCGCGCTCGATGAATTCGGCTGGTTCGCCAAGAACGACAAGTTCGTAGACGGCGGCGCGGCGGCGGTCGCCTCCACCGACTTCCGCGACAGCCCGAAGGGCCTCTTCGCCTCGCCGCCGAAGTGCTACCTGCACCACCAGGCCTCGTTCATCCCGTCCTTCTTCCCGGAAGGTACGGTGGTCGGCGAGGATGCGGACTTCTTCTACATGCCGCCCTATGCCAGCAAGCCGGAGCTCGGCAACCCGGTGCTCGGCGCCGGCACGCTCGCCATGATCACCAGGGACACGCCGGCCGCGCGCGCCTTCATCGAGTTCCTGAAGACGCCGATCGCCCATGAGGTCTGGATGGCGCAGACCAGCTTCCTGACGCCCTACAAGAGCGCCAACAAGGAAGCCTATGCCAATGCGCCGATGAAGAAGCAGGGCGAGATCCTGCTCGATTCGACGACCTTCCGCTTCGACGGCTCGGACCTGATGCCGGGCAAGATCGGAGCGGGCGCGTTCTGGACCGGCATGGTCGATTTCGTCGGCGGCAAGTCCGCGGCCGATGTCGCCGGCAGCGTCCAGAAGGCCTGGGACGCCATCAAGTAACATCCCGGCGAACCGGCCGGCAGCCGCCGGCCGGTTTTCCCGAGCATGCGAAAGTGCAGCCGGACCATGCGGTGATGAAGCCGCGTGAGCGGTCGGCGCCGCGTCAGAAGACGGCAGGCAAGCGACTGAAGCCGCAGTGCTGCGCGAGAAAAAGCCGTAGGGGACGTTTCCCAGGGGGAGGGACTGCCATGCAGCAATTGTTATTCGCCATCTTCACGATGGTCGGGGGCGTTCTCGCCTGCGTCGTCTATTTCTTCGGAACGAATTTCCTGCTCGACAAGATGTTCCCCTCCAAGGGGCTGACGGGCGCGCAGGCCTCGAAGAACCTGCGCATCACCAATGCCATCCGACCCTGGCTGTTCATGGCGCCCGCGCTCTTCGCGCTCGCGGTCTATCTCGTCTATCCCGTCTTCGAATCCGTCCGGCTTTCCTTCCACAACCGCTCCGGCCAGCAGTTCGTCGGCTTCAGCAATTTCGCCTGGATGATCAATGACGGCGAGTTCCGTCAGTCGATCTTCAACAATTTCCTCTGGCTGCTCGTCGTGCCGGCCCTCTCCACCTTCTTCGGCCTGATCGTCGCCGCGCTGACCGACCGCATCTGGTGGGGCAATATCGCAAAGACGCTGATCTTCATGCCGATGGCGATCTCCTTCGTCGGCGCCGCCGTCATCTGGAAATTCGTCTACGACTACCGCGCCGAAGGCTCCGAGCAGATCGGTATCCTCAACGCCGTCGTCGTCGCTTTCGGCGGCACGCCCGAGGCGTGGATGACCATTCCTTTCTGGAACAATTTCTTCCTGATGGTCATCCTGATCTGGATCCAGACGGGTTTTGCGATGGTCATCCTCTCGGCCGCGCTGCGCGGCATTCCGGAGGAGACGATCGAGGCGGCCGTCATCGACGGCGCCAACGGCTTCCAGATCTTCTTCAAGATCATGGTGCCGCAGATCTGGGGCACGATCGCCGTTGTCTGGACGACGATCACCATCCTGGTGCTGAAGGTCTTCGACATCGTGCTCGCGATGACGAACGGGCAATGGCAGACGCAGGTCCTGGCGAACCTGATGTTCGACTGGATGTTCCGCGGCGGGGGCGATTTCGGGCGCGGCGCGTCCATCGCCGTCGTCATCATGATCCTCGTCATCCCGATCATGGTCTGGAACATCCGCAACGCCACCAAGGAAATGGAAGGCCACTGAGATGATCGCCTCGTCCCGTTCGCCGCTTGTCTTCGTCGTCCACCTTTCCGTCCTCCTGCTCGTCGCGCTCTGGACGCTGCCGACCGCCGGTCTCCTCATCTCCTCGCTGCGCGACAAGGACCAGCTCGCCGTTTCCGGCTGGTGGACGGCGCTCTCCACCTCCTCGCAGAACCTCACCGGCCGCGCCGCTTCGCCGGAGACACAGGTCGAGCGCGACGGCAAGTTCGTCATCGCGGGCAGGCTGATCGAAGAGGGCGATACAAAGGTCTCGGCCTTCGGCTTCCGCCCCTTGCAGCCGACCGCCTTCGAAGCGGGCGCCGAGGCCGATATCGGCGACGGCCAGACGCTGACCGTCAGGGAGGACGGCAGCTACGAGATCGTCTCGCCGACGAAGATGGAAGGCACCCGCGGCCAGCGCATCTTCTACACCGCCTCCGTGCCGCCGCGCTTCACGCTCGACAATTATCGAGAAGTGCTGAATGCCGAGGGCATCGGCGCCTCCTTCATCAATTCGCTGACGGTGGCGATCCCCGCCACCATCATCCCGATCCTCGTCGCCGCCTTCTGCGCCTATGCGCTTGCCTGGATGCCCTTCCCGGGGCGGGCGATCCTGATCGCCGTCATCGTCGGCCTGCTCGTCGTGCCCTTGCAGATGTCGCTGATCCCGCTGCTCCGGCTCTACAATGGCGTCGGCGCCTTCTTCGGCGTGCCGGCAAAGACCTATGTCGGCATCTGGCTCGCCCATATGGGCTTCGGCCTGCCGCTGGCGGTCTATCTCCTGCGCAACTACATGGCCGGCCTGCCGCGCGAGATCATGGAATCGGCCCGCGTCGACGGCGCGTCCGATTTCGATATCTTCGTCAAGATCATCCTGCCGCTGTCCTTCCCGGCGCTCGCCTCCTTCGCCATCTTCCAGTTCCTGTGGACCTGGAACGACCTGCTCGTCGCCATGGTCTTCCTCGGCGCGGGCAATGAGGAGCTGGTGCTGACCGGGCGCCTTGTGAACCTCCTGGGCTCGCGCGGCGGCAACTGGGAAATCCTCACGGCCTCCGCCTTCATCACCATCGTCGTACCCCTGATCGTCTTCTTCAGCCTGCAGCGCTATCTCGTGCGCGGCCTGCTGGCGGGCTCGGTCAAGGGCGGGTGACGGCTTTCGAAAACAGGACAAACAGCATGACGATGTCGGATTCCACCCTCCTCGTACCGGACAAGGACTGGTGGCGCGGGGCGGTGATCTACCAGATCTATCCGCGCTCCTACCAGGACACCAACGGCGACGGGATCGGCGATTTGCGCGGCATCACCGAGCGCCTTGCCCATGTCGCCTCCCTCGGCGTGGATGCGATCTGGATCTCGCCCTTCTTCACCTCGCCGATGAAGGATTTCGGCTACGACGTCTCGGACTACCAGGACGTCGACCCGATCTTCGGCGTGCTCGCCGATTTCGACGCGCTGATCGCCGAGGCCCATCGCCTCAACATCCGCGTGATGATCGATCTCGTGCTGTCGCATACCTCCGACAAGCACCCCTGGTTCATCGAAAGCCGCTCCCGGCGCACCAATCCGCGGGCCGACTGGTATGTCTGGGCCGATTCCAAGCCGGATGGCACGCCGCCCAACAACTGGCTGTCGATCTTCGGCGGCTCGGCCTGGCAATGGGATCCGACCCGCCTGCAATATTACATGCACAACTTCCTGACCTCGCAGCCGGACCTCAACCTGCACAATCCGGAAGTGCAGGACGCGCTGCTTTCGGTCGCCCGCTTCTGGCTGGAGCGCGGCGTCGATGGCTTCCGCCTCGACACGATCAACTTCTACTTCCACGACAAGGAGCTTCGCGACAACCCGTCGCTCGCCCCCGAACGCCGCAATGCGCAGACCGCGCCGGCCGTGAACCCCTACAACTACCAGGAACATCTCTACGACAAGAACCAGCCGGAGAACCTGGAATTCCTGAAGCGCTTCCGCGCGCTGATGGAGGAGTTCCCCGCGATTGCCGCCGTCGGCGAGGTGGGCGACAGCCAGCGCGGCCTTGAAATCGCCGGCGAATACACGTCCGGCGGCGACAAGATGCACATGTGCTACGCCTTCGAGTTCCTGGCGCCCGATCCGCTGACGCCGGCCTTCGTCGCGGAGACCCAGCTTGCGCTGGAGAAAGCCGCGCCCGAGGGCTGGGTCTGCTGGGCCTTCTCCAACCATGACGTCATGCGCCATATCAGCCGCTGGGGCGGTGCCGTCACCGATCACGAGGCCCATGCCAAGCTGCTGGCGAGCCTCCTCATGTCGTTGCGCGGCTCGGTCTGCATCTACCAGGGCGAGGAACTGGCGCTGCCGGAGGCCGAGCTTGCCTATGAGGACCTGCAGGACCCCTACGGCATCCAGTTCTGGCCGGATTTCAAGGGCCGCGACGGCTGCCGCACGCCGATGGTCTGGGACAGCGGCCAGCCGACGGGCGGCTTCAGTGAGGGAAGACCCTGGCTTCCGGTTCCGGCCGTGCATCTGGAGCGCGCCGTCGATGTGCAGGAGGGCGACGCGGCCTCGGTGCTTGCGCACTACCGGCGCTTCCTTGCCTTCCGCAAGCAGCACGCGGCGTTGGTGAAGGGTGAGATCGCGTTTCAGTCGGCCGAGGGCGCGATCCTTTCCTTCGTGCGCACGCACGGCAACGAAAAGGTCTTCTGCGCCTTCAACATGAGCCCGATCGCGCGTCTTGCGGACCTGCCGGCCGGCACCCTGGAGGCGCTGGAGGGCCACGGATTTGAAAGCATGATGCACGCGGAAAGTATCGAACTTCCGGCATGGAGCGGGTTCTTCGCCCGTTTCGTCTGAAGAATTAGAGGGGAGAGAGACATGACAGGGCTGGTACTCAAGGATATCCGCAAGTCCTACGGCGCAGTGGACGTGATCCACGGCATCGATCTCGATATCAAGCAGGGCGAGTTCATCGTCTTCGTCGGCCCGTCCGGCTGCGGCAAGTCGACCCTGCTGCGCATGATCGCCGGGCTGGAGGAGATCACCGGCGGCGACATGACGATCGACGGCGAGCGCGTCAACGACGTGCCGCCCTCCAAGCGCGGCATCGCCATGGTGTTCCAGTCCTATGCGCTCTATCCCCACATGACCGTCTTCGACAACATGGCCTTCGGCATGCGCATCGCCGGCGAAAGCAAGGAGGAGATCGACCGGCGCGTGCGCTCGGCCGCCGATATCCTCCAGCTCACCAAATATCTCGACCGCCTGCCCAAGGCGCTCTCCGGCGGCCAGCGCCAGCGCGTCGCCATCGGCCGCGCCATCTGCCGCAACCCGAAGGTCTTCCTGTTCGACGAGCCGCTGTCCAACCTCGACGCGGCGCTGCGCGTCGCCACCCGCATCGAGATCGCCAAGCTCAACGAGCAGATGGCCGACACGACGATGATCTACGTGACGCACGACCAGGTCGAGGCGATGACGCTCGCCGACCGCATCGTCGTGCTCTCGGCCGGCCATATCGAGCAGGTCGGCCCGCCGCTGGAGCTCTATGAGCGCCCGGCGAACCTCTTCGTCGCCCGCTTCATCGGCTCGCCGGCCATGAACATCATCCCCGCGAAGATCACCTCGGCGGGTGCCTCTACGGCGCTGGAGCTGACGGGCGGGCGCATTTCCAGTGTCGATATCCCGACGGCGGCCTCCGAGGTCGGCAAGACGGCGAGCTTCGGCGTGCGGCCGGAGGACCTCCAGATCACGACGGGCGAGGATTTCCTGTTCGAGGGCACGGTGTCGATCGTCGAGGCGCTCGGCGAGGTGACGCTGCTCTATATCGAGGGCCTCGTGCAGGGCGAGCCGATCATCGCCAAGATCCCCGGCATCCTCGACGTCAAGCGCGGCGACCGGGTGCGGTTTACCGCGGACAAGGCGAAGCTGCATCTCTTCGATGCCGACGGCAAGAGCTACCGCGCGTCCTGAGCGGGAGGGGAGGCGGCAGGATTTAGCCCTGCCGCTCAACCCGATGTTAAGCGTTGTTCCCCTAGGCTTTTGCCGAAAGCAGACAGTGCCGGGGGGCAACAGGCCGATGGGTATTCAGGGATCCGTACCGCGTAACAATTACCTGAACAAGGAAGAGTCCTTCATGTACGATCGGGAGAAGAGCTTCCCGATGGAGGACACCTGCAACGAGGCGCGCATCGAGTTCACCGAGAATGGCGGCCTCGTCAATCTCGTCTCCCGCCGTTGCCTCATCACTAAATTGTCGCGCAGTGGCGCCATCATCACGATGACGACGAAATTCCAGCTACCGCGCAATTTCTACCTCGACATTGTCAGCGCCCGCCTGCCGATGATCGGCTGCCTGACGCAGCGCGTCTATACCAATGACATCGTCGAAGCCCGCTTCCTGCGCCTGCTCTCCGACAAGGACCTGCAGCGCATCTTCGTCTATTCGACGCACCGCAACCATCAGGGCCGGACGCTGGATATCTATAGCTGAGGCGTGAAGAGGCGCGCGCAGCGGCCCCCTTGTCGACGACCGCCCAGCGCCCACTTTCGTCATCCTCGGGCTTGACCCGAGGATCCAACGGTACGCGGAGCATGGATGGTCGGGTCAAGCCCGACCATGACGGAGGAGGGGTTTGCGAGCTTCAGGATATGAAGGACGCAGGGCACCCTCACGCAAACAACACGCTCGCCCCATGATCGGCCGGCCCCGCGATGGCCCGGAAGGGCGCGAACAGTTCCCGGCCCATGCCGAATTCGTTGCCGGAAAGATCGGCCGTCGCCTGCGGGCGCGCGGCGAACTCGGCGGCGTTCACCAGCACCTCGATCGTGCCGTGGGTGGCATCGAGGCGGATGATGTCGCCGTTGCGGATGCGGCCGATCGGGCCGTTGTCGACCGCCTCGGGCGTGACATGGATGGCGGCCGGCACCTTGCCCGACGCGCCGGACATGCGCCCGTCCGTGAGAAGCGCCACGCGCTGGCCGCGGTCCTGCAGGATGCCGAGCACGGTGGTCAGCTTGTGCAGCTCCGGCATGCCGTTCGCCTTCGGGCCCTGGAAGCGCACGACGGCGATGAAATCGCCCGTCAGTTCGCCGGCCTTGAAGGCGGCGTTGAGTTCGAGCTGGTCGTGGAACACCTTTGCCGGCGCCTCGATGACATGGCGCTCGGGCTTGACCGCCGAGATCTTGATGACGGCACTGCCGATATTGCCGGTCAGCATCTTCAGGCCGCCGGTCGGCTGGAAGGGCGCCTCGATGCTGGCGAGCACCTTCGGGTCGTGGCTGACCTTCGGGGCCTTGTCCCGCACCACTGCGCCATCGGCGCCGAGCTTCGGATCGATCGTATAGGCCTGCAGGCCCTGGCCGTAGACGGTGCGCACGTCATCGTGCAGCATGCCGGTCTTCAGGAGTTCCTGGATGAGGAAGCCCATGCCGCCGGCGGCGTGGAAATGGTTCACGTCGGCAAGGCCGTTCGGATAGACGCGGGCGAGCAGCGGCACGACGTCGGACAGGTCGGAAATGTCCTTCCAGGTCAAGAGGATGCCGGCGGCGCGCGCCATGGCGATGAGGTGCAGCGTGTGGTTGGTCGAGCCGCCCGTGGCGTGCAGGCCGACGACGCCGTTGACGATGGAGCGTTCGTCGATCATCTCGCCGGCCGGGGTGAACTCGTTGCCCTGCGCGGTGATGGCGAGCGCGCGCTTCGCCGCCTCCTTGGTGAGAGCGTCGCGCAGCGGCGTGCCGGGATTGATGAAGGAGGCGCCGGGCATGTGGAAGCCCATGATCTCCATCAGCATCTGGTTGGAATTGGCGGTGCCGTAGAAGGTGCAGGTGCCGGGGCCGTGATAGGACTTGGATTCGGCCTCCAGCAGTTCCGCCCGGCCGGCCTTGCCTTCCGCAAAGAGCTGGCGCACGCGGGCCTTCTCGTCGTTCGGCAGGCCCGAGGTCATGGGACCTGCGGGAATGAAGACGGCGGGCAGGTGGCCGAAGGTGAGGGCCGCGATGGTCAGGCCCGGCACGATCTTGTCGCAGACACCGAGATAGACGACCGAATCGAACATGTTGTGCGACAGGCCGATGCCGGCCGCCATGGCGATGAGGTCGCGCGAGAAGAGCGACAGCTCCATGCCCGGCTGGCCCTGGGTGACGCCGTCGCACATGGCGGGCACGCCGCCGGCGACCTGCGCCACGCCGCCCGCCTCCCGCGCGGCCTCGCGGATCAGCGCCGGATAGGTCTCGAAGGGCTGGTGGGCCGAGAGCATGTCGTTGTAGGAGGTGATGATGCCGAGGTTCGGGACGCGGTCGCCGGCGAGCGCGTCCTTCTCGGCGGGGGAACAGACGGCGAAGCCGTGCGCGAGGTTGCCGCAGGAGAGCACCGAACGATGCACGCCCTTGGAGATGGCGGCGCGCACGCGCTCGAGATAGGGCAGGCGATGCGGCTTCGAGCGTTCGACGATGCGGGCTGTAATGGCTTCGATGCGTTTGTCGGCGGACATGGGAGCTATCCTGACCTCTCTCGATTGCATTTTGGCACGGGCCGGCGCGCGGGAAAGCTGCGCTGTCCGCTGTTCATCGGCGTCGTACGCCGGGCGGAGCCGGCCGTGGCCGGCAGGCGCTCAGGGCGCCCAGTAGATATCGACCGGCGCCGCGGCGCGGCGCAGGATGGCGCGGATCGGCATGTCGGTTTCCGGTCCTTCGCCTTCCGCCGCGGCCAGCACGTCCTTCTTGCCCTGGCCCTCGATATGCAGCACCAGGAGGCGGGCATCCTGGAGGCTGGCGAAGGTGAAGGTGAGGCGGGTCTCGCCGGCGCCTTCCGCCTCCATGGTGATCACGCCGCGCGGCGTTTCGGGCGAAATCGCCTCGGCCAGCCGGCTGCCGCCGGGGAAGAACGAGGCGGTGTGGCCGTCCGTTCCCATGCCGAGGATGACGACGTCGAAGGGATGGCCGAGCGCTTCGGCATCCGCCGAAACGATCCTCGCCGCCTCTTCCGCGCTGCCGGCGTCGCGATAGAGCGGCAGGAAGTGCGCTGCCTTCGCCTTGCCCTGGAGCAGGTTGTCGGCGACGAGCAGGTGGTTTGAGCGCGGATTGTCCGCGGGCACGAACCGCTCGTCGACGAGGGTGATCGTCACCTTGCTCCAGTCGATGTCGCGGCTCGACAATGCCTTGAAGAAGGCCTTTGGCGTCGAGCCGCCGGAGACCGCGATGCTGGCGCGGCCCCGCGTGGTGACGGCGTCCACCAGTGCGCCGGAGATCCGGTCCGCCAGTCCCTCGGCCAATGCCGCGCCATTCTCGAATTCATGCAAATGCGCGCTCATCGGACTTCCTTATGCCTCATGCCAGGTACGGCCGTCGCGCTCGATGAGGGCGATGGATTGGCTCGGCCCCCAGGTGCCGGCAGTATAACCCTGCACTTGCTGGCCGGTGGCTTCCCAGGCCTTCAGGATCGGATCGACCCAGTGCCAGGCGGCTTCCACCTCGTCGCGGCGCATGAAGAGCGTCTGGTTGTTCCGCACGACATCGAGCAGCAGCCGCTCATAGGCATCGGCGTTGCGGGCGTCGAAGGCTTCGGCGAAGCTCATGTCGAGCGAGACATTGCGCAGGCGCATGCCGCCCGGGCCGGGATCCTTGATCATCAGCGACTGCTTGACGCCTTCATCCGGCTGGAGGCGGATGATGAGCTGGTTGGCCTCGATGCGGCCGGCCGTGGGATCGAAGATGGAGTGCGGGATCGACTTGAAGGTGATGACGATCTCCGACATGCGCGCAGCAAGCCGCTTGCCCGTGCGGATGTAGAAGGGCACGCCCGCCCAGCGCCAGTTGCCGATCTCGGCCTTGATGCCGACGAAGGTCTCCGTGTTGGAGACACCGCCTTCCAGCTCCTCGAGATAGCCCTTGACCGGGCCGCCGGCCGAGGCGCCGGCGCGGTACTGGCCGCGCACGGTGAGGCGCTCGACATTGTACTGGTCGATCGGCTTGAGGGCGCGCAGCACCTTCAGCTTCTCGTCGCGCACGGCTTCCGCGTCCATGGAGGAGGGCACTTCCATGGCGACGAGGCAGAGCAACTGGAGAATGTGGTTCTGCACCATGTCGCGCAGCGCGCCCGCCTTGTCGTAGTAGCCCGCGCGGCTTTCAAGCCCCACGGCTTCGGCGACGGTGATCTGCACATGGTCGATATGGGCGGAGTTCCACAGCGGCTCGTAGAGCGCGTTGGCAAAGCGCAGCGCCATCAGGTTCTGCACCGTCTCCTTGCCGAGATAGTGGTCGATGCGGAAGATCTGCTCTTCGCGGAAGACCTTGCCGATCGTGTTGTTCAGCTCGTTGGCGGAGGCAAGGTCGCGGCCGATCGGCTTTTCG
This sequence comes from Shinella sp. HZN7, assembly GCF_001652565.1. Lineage (NCBI taxonomy): Bacteria > Pseudomonadati > Pseudomonadota > Alphaproteobacteria > Hyphomicrobiales > Rhizobiaceae > Shinella > Shinella sp. HZN7. Next base: position 371,676 of record NZ_CP015736.1, read on the forward strand.
ACGACGATGCGGGTCTGCTTGGTGATGAGCTTGTGGTCGCGGATCTTTTCCGAGATGTCGCCGAAGATGGCGGGCGCGACGGCCAGATAGAAGGCGCGCACGCGCTCCTTGCCCTCGTCGAGAAGCTCCTTCAGCTTGTCCCAGCCCTGGTCGGACTTGGCGTCGACGGCGACATAGAACAGCCGGTCGCAGAAGGTCTTCACCTGCTCGTCGTCGAATTCGCCGGGCTTCAGGTGCTCCCTCAGCGCATCGACGGCGAACTTGCGGTATTCCGCATCCGTATAGGCGGTGCGCGACGCGCCGATGATGCGCGTCGGGTCGGAAAGCTGGCCGGCGAGCTGCCGGTGGTAGAGGGCCGGAAGGAGCTTGCGTTCCGCAAGATCGCCGGTTCCGCCGAAGACGACATAGTCGAAGGGCTCAACGGGAATGATCTGGCTGCTCATCGGATATCTCGATCTCGTTCTGTTGCTTGGTGTTATAATCTAATCGATTTAAAAACACCAGAGTGCAACGCAACAAAATCGGTGCTTCCGACTCGATCAGAGCTTGTCGCGTAGCGCGTACCACGTCATGGCGAGGAACAGAAGCGGCGAGCGGAACCGGGCACCACCGGGGAAGGCCGGGATTTTCAGAGCCTTCAGGTGGTCGAGTTCCGCGCTGCCGCCGGTCACTTCCTCGGCATAGAGCTTGCCGCAATAGTTTGACAGCATGACGCCGTGGCCGGAATAGCCGCCGATCGAAGTGATGCCGGGCATGACCTCGCGCACATAGGGCTTGCGCGGCATGGTGATGCCGACGGAGCCGCCCCAGGCATGGGTCAGCTCAATGCCCCTCAGCTCCGGATAGACCTCCTCGATCTGCCGGCGGATGGGCGGCGTCATGTCGTCGAGATTTTCCGAATAGGCCTCCCGGCCGCCGAAAAGCAGGCGGCCGTCGCGGGTCTTGCGGAAGTAGCGTACGACGAAGCGCGTGTCGGCGATCGCCTCGCCGCCGGGAATGATCGACGGGAACTTGTCGAGCGGCACGGTCGCGCCGATGAAGGAGCGGATCGGCATGACATGCGCGGCCGTCTTCGGCTCCAGGTTGCCGATATGGGCGTTGCAGCAGATCAGTGCCCTGTCGGCGCGGATCGTGCCCTTCGCGGTGGTGATGACAGCCTTGCCGCCCGTCCGTTCGATCTTCAGGGCAGGGGTCTTCTCGTGCAGGCCGGCGCCGGCGGCCCTGGCCGCGCGGGCGATGCCGACGAGAAGTTTCAGCGGGTGGATATGGCCGGTGCCGGTATCGCGCATGCCGAAGAAGAAGCGCTTTGAGCCGACGCGTTCCTCGGTCTCCGCCCGGTCCATGTAGCTCAGGTGCGTGTAGCCGAAGCGGGTCGCGGCGATCTCGATATGGTCGCGGAATTCCTTCTCGTAGCTTGCCTTGTGGCTGACATTGAGCTGGCCCGGAACATAGTCGATGTCGAGGGCCTGGCTTTCGGCGAAATCGTGGATGTGCCGCTTGGCGTTCTCCGCAAGGTCGAACAGCGCCTTGGCGCGTTCGAAGCCGAGCTCGGCTTCCAGGCTCTCCGCCTCGGCGCGCTGGCCGGTGCCGAGCTGGCCGCCGTTGCGGCCCGACGCGCCGTCTCCGAAGCGGTGTGCCTCGATGAGCGTGACGCTGACGCCCTTCTTCGCAAGATTGTAGGCGGCCTGCAGGCCGGTGAAACCGCCGCCGACGATGGCGACATCGGTGTCGACCGAGCCGTCGAGCGGGGCATATTCGGGACGTTCGCCGACGCTGGCCTCATACCAGGAGATGCCGGGAGAAATCGGGCTTTGCCAGGGCATTGCACACACTCATGTTCGAGAGGGTGGGGCGGCGCGCCGGGACGCCGGCCGCTCTGAGACTCGGATCTTGTCGGGCGGCCCGGACCGCCGGGCCGCTCAGACGTTGAGCAGCAGGAATTCGCGTTCCCAGGGGCTGATCACCTGCATGAAGGTCTCGAACTCGCCACGCTTCACACCGGCATAGAGGCCGATGAACTCCGCGCTCAGCACCTCGGCCAGCGCCGGGTCGGATTCGAGCAGCGACACGGCTTCGAGAAGCCCGCGTGGCAGGTCGATCGATCCTTCGTTGGCGGTGTCCTCCGTCGGCGCCGTCGGCTCCAGCTCGTTCATGATGCCGAGCAGGCCGCAGCCGAGCGAGGCCGCCAGCGCCAGATACGGATTGGCGTCCGATCCCGGCAGACGGTTCTCGATGCGCCGTGCGGCCGCGTCCGACACCGGCACGCGGAAGGCCGTCGTGCGGTTGTCGTAGCCCCAGGCATTGTTGACCGGCGCCGACATGTCCGGCGTCAGGCGCCGGTAGGAGTTCACATAAGGCGCCATCATGACGAGCGTCTTCGGCACATAGGCCTGCATGCCGCCGATGAAGTGGAAGAACTCCTTCGACGCCGAACCGTCAGGGTTGGAGAAGACGTTTCTCCCCGTCTCGATCTCCACCACCGACTGGTGGATGTGCATCGCCGACCCCGCCTGGCCCTGCATGGGCTTGGCCATGAAGGTGGCATAGATGCCGTGCTTCAGCGCCGCCTCGCGGATCGTGCGCTTGAACAGGAACACCTGGTCGGCAAGCTCGATCGGATCGCCATGGCGCAGGTTGATCTCAAGCTGCGCCGGCCCCTCCTCGTGGATCAGGGTGTCGATCTCGAGCCCCTGCTTTTCGGAGAAGTGGTAGATGTCGTCGATCAGCTCGTCGAACTCGTTGATCCCCGCGATGGAATAGCCCTGGCCGCCCTGGATGGAGCGGCCGGACCGGCCCTTCGGCGGATGCAGCGGATAGTCGGGGTCGTCGTTGACGGCGACGAGATAGAACTCGATCTCGGGCGCCACGACGGGCTTCCAGCCGCGGTCGCGATACATCTGCACGATGTTCTTCAGGACGTTGCGCGGCGTGTAGGGCACATTCTCGCCGGTCGAGCCGACAATGTCGCAGATGACCTGCGCGGTCGGGTCCGTCTCCCACGGCACGACGGACAGCGTCGAAAGGTCGGGCAGCAGCTTCAGGTCGCTGTCGCGCGGCTCATAGCGGAAATTGCCGGTCTCCTCCGGATAGTCGCCGGAAATCGTGTGGCGATAGAGGGCGGAGGGCAAGGCGAGCGACGTGTTGGAGGTGAACTTCGACGACGGCATCATTTTCCCGCGCGGAACCCCTGCGAGGTCCGGCGTGATGCATTCGATGTCTTCGATGCCGCGGGCGCGAAGCCAGTCTGCGGCGTCCTTCCAGGTCTTTACCCCGCGCGGCACGCTGATGGCGGGAGGGATTTTGGTAGAGCGTGCGGCTTTTTCGATTGTGGGGGTAACGACTTTCTTTTTGGACGGCATGAGACACCGGGTTTGATTGACGATAAAGCCATCATAGACGGAGTTTATTCCTTGGCTAGCTCCCCCCGGGGGGTAGAAAACGCGAATTTTTCAAGAAAATCTGTTTTTCCCGCCCCGATTGACTTTCGGCCGCGATGGCGGAAAGGAGAGGCAAACAAGGATCGCATACGTGGCAGAACGGCGGGACGTCGTCATCATCGGGGCAGGCGCGGCAGGCATGATGTGCGCCATCGAGGCGGGCAGGCGCGGGCGCCGCGTGCTCGTCGTCGACCATGCGCACGCACCCGGCGAGAAGATCCGCATCTCCGGCGGCGGGCGCTGCAACTTCACCAACATCCATGCCGGGCCAAAGAACTTCCTCTCGGCCAATCCGCATTTCTGCAAGTCGGCGCTCGCCCGCTATACGCCGCGCGATTTCCTTGATCTCGTCGAGCGCCACCGCATCCCCTGGCACGAGAAGACGCTGGGCCAGCTCTTCTGCGACAACTCGGCGAAGGACATCATCGCCATGCTGCTCGCCGAGATGAAGGCGGCGGGTGCGGAGCTCAGGCTGTCCACGCCGATCGGTGCCGTCGAGCACGACGGCCGGGCGTTCCGCGTTGTGACGGAGCACGGCACGGTCGAGGCTTCCTCGCTGGTCATCGCCACGGGCGGCAAGTCGATCCCCAAGATGGGGGCAACCGGGTTCGCCTATCGCATCGCCGAACAATTCGGGCTTACCGTCACCGAAACCCGCGCCGGCCTCGTGCCCCTGACGCTCGATCCTGCGACCCTCGCCGCCCACGAGGGCCTGCCGGGCGTGGCGGTCGATGTCGTCGCCCGCCATGGCAAGACGGAATTCCGCGAGGCGGCGCTCTTCACCCACCGGGGTCTCAGCGGCCCGGCCATCCTGCAGATCTCGTCCTATTGGCGGGAAGGAGAGGAGATCGCGCTCACCCTCTGCCCCGACGTGGACTTCGCCGCGGCCATTGCGGCGGCGCGGCGGGAAAACGGCCGGCAGGCGGTGCAGACCGTGCTTGCCGAGCACATGCCGAAGAAACTCGCCCAGCTCCTCGTCACCGAGCTCGGCATCGACGGGCCGCTTGCCGAACAATCGGGCCGCCGCATCGAGGCGCTTCTCCAGCGCCTCAGGGATTGGCGCCTGCGCCCGCCGGGCTCCGAAGGCTACCGGACCGCGGAGGTTACGCTCGGCGGCGTCGACACCGCCGCGCTCGATTCCCGCAGCATGGCCGCCAAGGCGGTGCCGGGGCTTTATTTCATCGGCGAGGCGGTGGACGTCACGGGCTGGCTCGGCGGCTACAATTTCCAATGGGCCTGGGCATCGGGCCATGCCGCGGGCGGGCACGCCTGACTTCGCGAGGCGGTCTTTACCGTCTTTTAAGACCTCGGGGCGGATGCTCTTGCAATGTCGGCGTTTCCGGCCTTCCACCGTGGTGGCGGAGACAACATGATGTGGGCCGGCTGGCCGGATCATCCGGGTGTCTGTTTTCGCGTAACGGAGTATCGCCCAATGCCTGCAAGACGCCGCCCCGCCCGTGCCATTGCCGTCGCCGCCGCTTTGGAAAGCCGTCGCCGCCTCGTTCTCATCGGCATTCACTGCTCGCTTGCCGCCGGTCTCGTGCTTGCCCTCGCCATTGCCGCGCTCTGACCACCGATTGTCATAAATCGGTTTAAATGGTGATGGAATTTTAAAGATTGCCGTCGATCATCCGCCGCATAGGGTTCCGGATGCCGCGTCCCCATGACGGATGTCGACGCGGCTGGCAATGACTGCTCCCCCGGATACGCGGCATTGCGGCCGCATGAAGTCGGTAATCCGGCGTCCGAATCCTGGGGAGGCCTCGAAAGGAGGCAGGGGTGGAGCACGCCGACAACGGATGTTCCGCCAATGTTCATTGACAAGATTCTCGCCCGCTTCAAGATCCAGACGAAGGTTCTGGTCTTCATCCTGCCCTTCGTGCTCAGCATCTGCGCCGTGGGCTTCACCGGGCTCTATGCCTCCGGCCTGCTGCAGGGCCGCATGGAGATTTCCAACAGCGTCCTCCAGTCGCTGAGCGGCTTCAAGGACGTCTATGCCGGCATGAACCGGTTCCTGCAGAACACCAGCGAAGAGAGCCGCGATGCCGTGCATGAGCGCCTGAAGGCGCAGGATGCGGTTCTCCAGGCGACGATCGATGGCCTTGCGCCCGACGCCGACAAGTCCAAGCTGGTGGACGCGCAGGCGCAGACCAAGGATATCGAGGCCCGCATGGACGGGCTCTGGTCGCTTTATGTCAGCGAGAACGGCCTGCATGAGACCATGGCCAAGAACCTCAACTACCTCTCCAGCGAGCAGGTGAAGATCCTCGACGAGGCGACGAAGCTGCAGCGCACGGTGCGGCAGAACGAGAATGCCGCAAAGAGCATGCTGCGTGAGGCCGAGCGCCTGACCAATGCCAGCAAGTTCTTCGGCGACCTCCTCTCCGAATTCAGCCGCGGGGCAACGCCCGACGATCAGCTGAAGGTCATCAAGGAGCGCTATCCCTTCATTTCCAAGACCGAGCGCTCGATCGCGATGATCCTGCCGAAGAACCAGAAGGTCGTCTCGATCACCATCCGCAATACGATCGACGAGCTGGGCGGCCTGCTCTCCTCGTCGGATCCGGCGAGCGTCACGGTGCCGGAAATCGCGCGCCGGGTGAACCGCTTCCGCCAGGTCACCATCCAGCTCCAGGGCGCCGCATCGGAAAAGATGCGCGAGGCGACCCGCATCTTCAGCGAACTCGACGAACCGATCATCAAGTCCGAGGCGGTATTGTCGGCCACGCGCAAGCTGGTGTCCTCGATCGACGACATCGAGGTCGCCGCCGTCCGGTTCCTCGGCCAGACGTCGGAGCAGAACCGCGTCAAGCTGCTCGGCAACCTGTCCATCCTGCGCATCGACATGAAGGCGCTGAGCGGCAGCGCGAGCGACCTTCCCTTCTTCGACGCGGTCGACGATGCACTGCGCCCGGTGCTCGATCGCATCGATGCGGACAGCGCCGCGCTGGTGAAGATCAGCACCGAGCGGACCGCCGATTTCGAGGCCGCCGGCCAGTCCATCGACACGATCTGGAACCTTCTCAGCCAGTTCGCCGAAGAGCAGAAGACCAGCGCCGGCACCGAGCGTGAAAAGGCCAACCAGGTCTCGATCCTCGCGACCGTCGCGGGCGCTGCGATCGCCGTCCTCGCCGGCATCGCGCTGGTGCTGACGCTGAAGGGGCCGATCAGCCAGATCACCGGCGCCATGCGCCGCTTGGCGGACGGTTTCCTCGACACCGGCATCACCGGCGAAGGCCGCGCCGACGAGATCGGCGACATGGCGCGCGCGCTCGGCGTCTTCAAGGAGAACGCCCTGTCGAAGATCCGCGTGGAGGCCGAAAGCGAGCAGCAGCGCAACGCGGCGGAAGCCGAACGCGCCCGCAACGACGCCGAAAAGCAGGCCTTCGACCGCGAGATCGACTTTGCCGTCAGCGCGCTGGCCGCCGGTCTCGAACGCCTGGCGCAGGGCGACCTGTCGCGCCAGATCGACACGCCGTTCTCCGGCCGCCTGGAACAGCTTCGCCAGGACTTCAACGTCTCGCTGACGCGCCTCCAGGACACGCTCGGCCAGATCCGCAACAATGCGCTGTCGATCCAGCGCAGCGGCGCGGAGATGCTGCAATCGGGCGATGCGCTGGCCAAGCGCACCGAATCCCAGGCGTCCTCGCTGGAGGAAACGGCCGCCGCCGTCGAGCAGATCACCGCGACCGTGCGCTCCTCCGCCGAGCGGGCGCATGAGGCGAACATCGTCGTCGGCACGACCAAGCGCAGCGCCGACAGCTCCGCCGCCGTCGTCAGCAATGCGATTGCCGCCATGGGCCGCATCGAGGCCGCCTCGCGCCAGATCGAGCAGATCATCGAGGTGATCGACGACATCGCCTTCCAGACCAACCTGCTTGCCCTCAATGCCGGCATCGAGGCCGCCCGCGCGGGCGAGGCCGGCAAGGGCTTTGCGGTCGTCGCGCAGGAAGTGCGCGAGCTTGCCCAGCGCTCGGCCAGCGCCGCCCGCGAGATCAAGGGCCTCATCGAGAAATCGACGAGCGAGGTCAGCGCCGGTTCCCACCTCGTGCAGGAGACGGGCGCGGTGCTCGCCGCGATCAGCCAGCAGATCGTCACCGTCAGCCAGCATGTGGACATGATGGCGACGGCGAGCCGCGACCAGGCGGCGGCGCTCCAGGAGGTCAATGGCTCCGTCAACCAGATGGACCAGATGACCCAGCAGAACGCCTCGATGGTCGACGTCACCACGGCGGCGAGCCGCAAGCTGGCGAACGAGGCCGACACGCTGATGATGCTCGTCGAGCAGTTCCGCCTGGAAGCGGACGAGCAGGCGATCTACCGCGCGGCGTGAGGCCGGCCCACCAAGCGAAAGGCCCGGCTTTGCCGGGCCTTTTCATTTCCGCAGACCCAGGGCTCTTGCAAGGCGATGGAGCCGGGTGCGGACCGGCGTGGTATCGAGCAGGTGCTCGAATTCGTGTTTTCGGCGCGCGCTCTTCCGGGAAAGCTCCAGGAGCACGACAAGTCCGAACAGGTCCGACATCTCTGCCTCCTTTCAAAGGGCAACGGCAAGCCGCGGCGCCGAAGGCGCGTCGGGCTTTCGATTGGGGAAGGGCGCTGTCCGCGCCGTGTTTCTAGAGGCAGATTACCGTTCAGATTTTCATTCACGAACGGCAAATTCCGCACTATGTTTTTCATTCATGAAAGACATGTCCTGGGAAGCCTATCGCATCTTTCTTGATGTCGCCCGGCAGGGCGGGCTCACTGGAGCCGCGCAGGTATCCGGCCTCAGCCCCGCGACGGTGGGCCGGCGCGTGCTGCAACTGGAGGGGGCGATTGGCCGGCCGCTCTTTTTGCGCAGCCAGACCGGCTACAGGCTCACGGGCGACGGACAGGCGTTGTTCGGCCAGCTTCTCGCCATGGAAGCGGTCGTGCGCGGCGTCGAGAGCTGGCGGCAGGAGGGACAGGGCGCGAGCGTCGTGCGGCTGATGGCCGGCACCTGGGTAACCTGGCTGATCTGCGAGAACTTTTCGGCCATCTGCACCGAGCGCGATCCCTTCCGCCTCGACCTCTCCGTCTCCGAGCGCCGCGCGACACTCGCGCACCGCGAGGTGGATGTCGGCATCCGCGCCATCCAGCCATCGGAACCGACCCTGATCAGCCGGCTCGCAGGCGAGGTCGCCTATGCGGCCTATCGGCGGAAAAATTCCGGGGAGGCACTCGCCGGCCGGTGGCTGGCCGTGTCACAGGAGGATGCGGTCTCCGCCTATCTGCGCTGGCCGCACGAACGGGCGGAGGGCACGATCGCCGTTCTCGTCAGCCGGCCGCGCTCGCTGCTCGACCTCGTGCGCGCCGGGGCGGGCCTTGCCGTGCTTCCCTGCTTCGTCGGCGATCTCGATCCGGAGCTGGAGCGGGCGGGAGAGGAGATCCGCGCCCTGCGGCATCCTCAATGGATCGTCGCAAACAGCGAGGACCGGCACCGGCGCGACATCCGCATCGTCTGCGACCGCCTGTTCCGGCTGCTCAAGAGCCATGCCGATCTTTTCGCCGGCAAGCGGCCAAGCCGCATATGAAATCCCCGGCGCGCAGGGCGCGCCGGGGATCTTTGCCTCGACGGGATTTGCCTGTCAGCCGCGACCCTGCGTGACGATCACGGGGATCAGCAGGTCGCCCCAGTTGCCCTCGCCGCCGTGGTGGCGGGCGGAGCGGACGAGCTCCACGGAGACCCCGGCCTCGACCGCCTTCATGACGGACTGGTTGAGGCGGTGCAGGTCGTTGGCGACCATGCGGATCATGGCCTGCTGGTCGGGGGTCATGGCGGAAGCCTGTTCTTCCGCGCGTTCCTTGACTCGGGTCTGGACTGTCATGGCATTTCTCCTCTTATTTGAGCATTTTGCAGGCAGGGCGGTGCGCCTGCCGTCGCAGGAATGCGGCTCTATCGGGGGTTCTTGAACGGTTGACGGGTCGGGTTACTCGGCGGCCGGGCGGAACTGTTCGTGCTCGGTCGATTCATGCATGGCGGTCGTCGAGGACTGGCCGCCGGTGATGGCCATGGACACGGCGTCGAAGTAGCCGGTGCCGACTTCGCGCTGGTGCTTGGTGGCGGTGTAGCCGTTGACCTCGGCGGCGAATTCCGCTTCCTGCAGCTCGGAATAGGCGGCCATCTGGCGCTCCTTGTAGCCGCGGGCGAGTTCGAACATGCCGTAGTTCAGCTGGTGGAAGCCGGCGAGCGTGATGAACTGGAACTTGTAGCCCATCGCACCCAGTTCGCGCTGGAACTTGGCGATCGTCGCGTCGTCCAGGTTCTTCTTCCAGTTGAACGACGGCGAGCAATTGTAGGCGAGCAGCTTGCCCGGATGCGCCTTGTGCACGGCCTCGGCGAATTTTCGCGCCTGTTCGAGGTCCGGCTTGCCGGTTTCCATCCAGATCAGGTCGCAATGCGGGGCATAGGAGATGGCGCGGGCAATGCAGGGTTCGATGCCGTTCTTGACCTGGTAGAAGCCTTCGACCGTACGACCCTTGTCCTGATCGACGAAGGGCTGGTCGCGCTCGTCGATGTCGGAGGTCAGCAGCTTTGCGGCCTCGGCGTCGGTGCGGGCGATGATCAGCGTCGGCACGCCCATGACGTCGGCGGCAAGGCGCGCGGCGTTGAGGTTGCGGATATGGGCCGCGGTCGGGATCAGGACCTTGCCGCCGAGATGGCCGCACTTCTTTTCAGATGCGAGCTGGTCCTCGAAGTGAACGCCGGCCGCACCGGCCTCGATGAAGGCCTTCATGATCTCGAAGGCGTTGAGCGGGCCGCCGAAGCCGGCTTCCGCGTCGGCGACGATCGGGGCGAACCAGGTGTCGACCGAAAGGCCCTTGCCTTCCGCGGTCTCGATCTGGTCGGCACGCTGCAGCGTGCGGTTGATGCGCTTGGCCAGTTCCGGCGCGGCGTTTGCCGGATAGAGCGACTGGTCGGGATACATGGCCGAGGCCGTATTGGCGTCGGCGGCGACCTGCCAGCCGGAGAGATAGATCGCCTTCAGGCCGGCGCGGACCATCTGCATGGCCTGATTGCCCGAGAGCGCGCCGAGCGCGTTGACGAAGTCCTCCTCGTGGATGAGCTTCCACAGCCGGTTCGCACCGTTTTCAGCCAGCGTGTGGCGGATCTGGACCGAGCCGCGCAGCTTCTCGACCGTCTCGGCCGTATAGGGGCGCTCGATGCCGTCGAACCGGCCTTGCGGCGCGCTCGGGACGAGGTTGTAAAAATCAGTCATAATATCCTCCGGTGCGATGTCTCGGGATCGGGCTTGGCTTCATTTACTGCCCGATTTCATGTGACAGTATTTACATCGCATCGCACAATCGGGCGAGAGAAAACCGGAAAATCAGCGAGATAATCGGGTAATGATGTCTTGTCTTTGACAATTCAGCTCTGTAAAAAAGTAAAAATTGTAAATCTTCTGATCGCGGCGTCATTGTAAAGGATTTGACATATGGCGGAGAACAAGATTTTTGCCGGCCCGAAGGTCCGGCGCATCCGCAACGCGCTCGGCCTCACCCAGACGGCGATGGCCGAGGGCCTGTCGATCTCGCCGTCCTATCTCAACCTCATCGAGCGCAACCAGCGGCCGCTGACGGTGCAGCTCCTCCTGCGCCTCGCCTCCGTCTACAAGGTGGACCTCGACGAGCTGCAGGGCGAGAGTGCCGGCAATGCCCGCCAGCTGCGCGAGGTCTTCGCCGATCCGCTGCTTGCGGGAGAGCTTCCGGGCGACCACGAGCTGGTGGAAATCGCCGATGCCGCACCCAATGTGGCGAGCGGCATCCTGAAGCTCTATCGCGCCTATCGCGAGCAGGCCGCCCGCCTCACCGACCTTGCCGACCTGCTCGCCCGCGAGGGCCACGCGACGACGCTGTCGGGCACGCTGCTGCCGATGGACGAGGTGCGCGACAAGCTGGAGGGCCGCCCGAATTATTTCGACGCCATCGACGAGGCGGCGGAACGGTTCCATGCGGCGCTGGCGCCGGGCGACGACCTTGCCGCCGCACTGAAGTCCTGGCTGCGCAAGGAGCATGGCGTCGTCGTGCGCCTGCTGCCCGTCCACACCATGCCGAACCTGCGCCGCCGCTTCGACCGCCACTCCATGCGGCTCTTCCTGTCGGAGCGCCTGTCGCCCTTCGACCAGTTGCGCGAGATCGCCATGGAGACGGTGCAGCTTGCCCTCCAGGACGAGATCTTCGCCGAGCTCGACCGGCTCGCCTTCTCGACGGCGGAGGCGAAGCGCATCGCCCGCTTCGAGCTGGCGCGCTATGCCGCCCATGCGCTGATGATGCCCTACGAGGCCTTCCATTCGACGGCCCAGCGCGTGCGCTACGATATCGACGTGCTGCGTTCCCGCTTCGGCGTCTCCTACGAGCAGGCGGCGAACCGGCTGACCATGCTGCAGCGGCCGGGCAGGACGGGCGTGCCCTTCTTCATGCTGGAGATCGACAATGCCGGCAACCGCTTCCGCCGGGCCGGTGCGCAGGGTTTCCCGCAGGCGCGCTTCGGCGGAAGCTGTCCCAAGCTCGGCGTCCACTCCGCCTTTTCGCAGCCGGGGCAGATCCTCGTCGACCGCGTGGAAATGCCCGACGGCGCCACATTCCTGGCGATCTCGCGCACGCTGGAGGGGCCGCAGGGCGTCTTTGCCGAGCGTGTGCGCCGCACGGCACTGCTCATCGGCTGCGATGCCGCCCATGCGGAAGAGACGGTCTATGGCGAGGCGGTGCGGCGGGAAGGGGCGGTGGCGGTGGCGGTGGGAACGGCCTGCCGGCTCTGCGAGCGCCAGGGCTGTCTTGCACGCGCCGAACCGCCCGTCACGCGCCCCCTCGGGCTCGACGAAATGGTCGCCGGCCTCAGCCTTTTCGACTTCCAGTGACTTTTCGCTTGATTTCCATCGCCGTTAGGGCTTCAAATCTGATAGGAATGGGAACAATGTGATATCAAAATTCGCCCTATGTTTGCGTAGAATGCCGCTTGTCGCCTCTTGAAAAACATCCATAATCGGCGACTGTTCTTCATACGAACTCATAGGCCCGAGAGAAAAACTGGGAGATAAATCAATGATAAGACGTACTCTTTTGGCGACTGCCGCCACGCTTGCGCTGTTTGGCGCGGGCGGCGCGCTCGCACAGGAAAAAGTCGTTAACGTCTACAACTGGTCGGACTATATCGATAGTTCGATCATCGACGATTTCACCAAGGAAACCGGCATCAAGGTCGTCTACGACGTCTATGACTCGAACGAGATCCTGGAAACGAAGCTGCTCGCCGGCGGCACGGGCTACGATGTGGTGGTGCCCACCAACACCTTCCTGCAGCGCCAGATCGCGGCGGGGGTCTATCAGAAGCTCGACAAGTCGAAGCTGCCGAACCTGAAGAACATGTGGGACATGGTGAGCGAACGCATGCAGCCGTTCGATCCCGGCAACGAATATTCGGTCAACTACATGTGGGGCACGATCGGCATCGGCTACAACAAGGCCAAGCTGAAGGAAGCCCTCGGCACCGACGAGATCGACAGCTGGCAGGTGGTCTTCGACCCGCAATATGCCGAAAAGCTCAAGGACTGCGGCATCAACTTCCTCGATTCGCCGACCGACATGATCCCCGTCGTGCTGGCCTATCTCGGGGCGAATCCCGACAGCCATGACCCGGCCGATCTCGCCAAGGCGGAGGAGGCGCTGCTGAAGGTGCGGCCTTTCGTGCGCAAGTTCCACTCCTCCGAATTCATCAACGGCCTTGCCAACGGCGATATCTGCGTTGCGGTCGGCTGGTCGGGTGATATCTTCCAGGCCAGCGACCGTGCCGAGGAAGCCGGCAACGGCGTCGAGGTCGGATACGTCATCCCGAAGGAAGGCACGCAGATGTGGTTCGACCAGATGGCGATCCCGGCCGACGCACCGCATGTCGAGGAAGCGCACGCCTTCCTCGACTACATCATGCGTCCCGACGTCATCGCGAAGGCTTCGGACTATGTCCACTACGCGAACGGCAACAAGGCCTCGCAGGAAGCCCTCGATCCCGAGATCCTGAACGACCCGGCGATTTACCCGGATGAGGCGACGCTGGCCAAGCTCTTCACCAACACGACGCTGGATGCGAAGACGCAGCGCCTGTTCACACGGACCTGGACCAAGATCGTGACCGGTCAGTAACCGGCCAGAACGAATTGCCCGGAAGCCTCTTCCGGGCAATTTCATTTGTGCTGCCAAGAAAAGAGATGGGGACAGGCAATGAAATCTCTCGGCAATATCCGTCGTTCCTTCGCACCGTGGACGGATCCGGACGCAAAGCCATTCATCACGTTCCGCAATGTCACGAAAAGGTTCGGCGATTTCACTGCCGTCGATGATCTCACCCTCAACATCTATCACCGCGAATTCTTTGCCCTGCTCGGCGCGTCCGGCTGCGGCAAGTCCACGCTCCTGCGCATGCTCGCCGGCTTCGAGCGGCCGACCTCGGGCGAAATCATCCTCGACGGCCAGGACATTGCCGGCATCCCGCCCTACAAGCGGCCGGTCAACATGATGTTCCAGTCCTACGCGCTCTTCCCGCACATGACGGTGGAGAGCAATATCGGCTTCGGCCTCCGGCAGGACGGCATGCCGAAGACCGAGATCGCCGAGCGCGTCGCCCAGATGCTGAAGCTGGTGAAGCTGGAAAAGTTCGCCAAGCGCAAGCCGCACCAGCTCTCCGGCGGCCAGCGCCAGCGCGTGGCGCTTGCCCGTTCGCTCGCCAAGCGCCCCAAGGTGCTGCTGCTCGACGAGCCGCTCGGCGCGCTCGACAAGAAGCTGCGCGAGGAAACCCAGTTCGAGCTGATGGACCTGCAGCAGGAACTCGGCCTCACCTTCGTCGTCGTCACGCACGACCAGGAGGAGGCGATGACCATGGCCGACCGCATCGCCGTGATGAGCCACGGCAAGGTCATCCAGGTCGCCACGCCGGCGGAAATCTACGAAGCGCCGAATTCCCGCTTCGTCGCCGACTTCATCGGCGATGTGAACATTCTCGACGGCAAGGTCTCGGCGAGCGGCAACGGCAAGATCGAGCTTGCCGTCAACGAGGGCTTCACCATCCGCACCGCGACCGGCCACGCCCCCGCGGCGGGCAGCGCGGCAGGCTTCGCCATCCGCCCGGAAAAGCTGAAGGTCACGCGCGCCGCACCCGTGGACGCTTCCGTCAATGCGGCCGAGGGCGAGATCTGGGATATCGGCTATCTCGGCGACATGACGGTCTTCTACGTCAAGCTCGGCAGCGGCAAGGTGGTGAAGGCCTCCATGCTGAACGCCCAGCGCGAGGTGGAGGATCCGATCTCCTATGACGAGAAGGTCTGGGTCTCCTTCGGCGAAACGGCCGGCGTCGTGCTGAAGGATTGACCCGATGACCAAGCTCGGCTCCGCCATCTTCAGCCGCCTCGTCATCATCCTTCCCTATGCCTGGCTGCTGTTCTTCTTCCTCGTTCCCTTCTTCATCGTCTTCCGCATCTCGCTTTCCACCACCGCGATCGCCCAGCCGCCCTATGAGCCGGTCTTCGCGCTGGCGGACGGTCTTTCCGGCATCGTCGCGAAGATCGGCCAGTTCAGCCTCGCCAATTACGTCTGGCTCACCGAGGATGCGCTCTATCTCAACGCCTACCTGTCGAGCCTCTGGATCGCGGGTGTCTCGACCTTCATCACGCTCCTGATCGGCTATCCGATCGCCTACGGCATGGCGCAGGCGCCGCGCACGCTGAGGCCCACGCTGCTGATGCTGGTCATCCTGCCGTTCTGGACGAGCTTCCTCATCCGCGTCTATGCCTGGATCGCCATCCTGAAGCCGGAGGGCCTGCTCAACCAGTTCCTCATCGGCATCGGCGTCATCGATACGCCGCTGGTCATCATGAACACCAACTGGGCGATCTATATCGGCATCGTCTATTCCTACCTGCCCTTCATGGTGCTGCCGCTCTATTCGGCGCTGGAGAAGATGGACAACACGCTGATCGAGGCGGCGCAGGATCTCGGCTGCCCGCAGATATCGGCCTTCTGGAAGATAACCTTCCCGCTCTCCATTCCGGGCGTCGTGGCGGGCTGCATGCTCGTCTTCATCCCTGCTGTCGGCGAGTTCGTCATCCCGGACCTCCTCGGCGGGTCGCAGACGCTGATGATCGGCAAGACGCTGTGGAACGAGTTCAACGCGAACCGCGACTGGCCCGTCTCGGCCGCCGTCGCCACCATCCTGCTCCTCATCCTGGTCGTACCCATCGTGTTCTTCCAGAATGCGCAGGCCAAGGCCGAAGAGCAGGGGAGGTAAGCCCATGAACAGCTGGTCCCGTTTCAACATCGTCTCGGTCGTTCTCGGCTTCGCCTTCCTCTATCTGCCGATCGTGCTCCTGGTCATCTTCTCGTTCAACGAATCGAAGCTGGTCACCGTCTGGGCTGGTTTTTCGACCAAGTGGTACGTCTCGCTCTTCAACAACCAGGGCCTGATGGATGCCGCCTGGGTGACGATCCGCGTGGCGCTGCTCTCGGCGACCATCGCGACGGTCCTCGGCACGATGGCGGCGCTGGCGCTGACGCGCTACACGCGCTTCCGCGGCCGGCTGCTCTTTTCCGGCATGGTCTATGCCCCGCTCGTCATGCCCGAGGTCATCACCGGCCTGTCGCTGCTGCTGCTCTTCGTCGCCATCGGCTTCGACCGCGGTTTCGTCACGGTGACGCTGGCGCACATCACCTTCTCGATGTGCTTCGTGACGGTGGTGGTGCAGTCGCGCCTGCTCTCCTTCGACCGTTCGGTCGAGGAGGCGGCGATGGACCTCGGCGCGACGCCGGTGAAGACCTTCTTCGAGGTGACGCTGCCGATCATCGCACCGGCCGTGCTGTCCGGCTGGATGCTGGCGCTGACGCTCTCGCTCGACGACCTCGTCATCGCGAGCTTCACCTCCGGACCGGGTGCCACGACGCTGCCGATGAAGATCTACAGCCAGGTACGCCTCGGCGTGACGCCGGAGATCAACGCGGCCTGCACGCTGCTCATCGGCCTCGTCGCCGTCGGTGTCGTCATCGCCTCGATCCTGACGAAGCGCCGCGAGGTCCAGCGCCTGCGCGACGAGCAGGCGGCCTTTGCCGGCCGATGATAGTCGCGCGGACTACTGGCGGGGCTGCTGCCCCATCAGGATGGAGATCGGCGAGATCACCGGCTCCGGCCACGAGCCGCCGACGAAGAAGCTGATCGCCGGCGTGACGACAGCGGCGGCATCGGCCTGCGGCCGGTCGGCGAGCGTGCCGGCCAGCGCCACGCTGCCGCTGCGATAGGGGATCATGCCCGACAGCGTCAGCAGCTTCTCGTTGCCCTCGACCTGCGCCTTCGTCAGTTCGGCAAGGCCCCGGTCGAGCTTGGCCTCCACATCGGCCCGCACGAAATCGAACGATCCGTCCGACGCCTCGGAAAAGTTGAAGAAGGCGTTTTTCCCCGCCCGTTCCTCGAAGGCCCGGCGGTTGAAATGGGTGAGCGTGCCCGGCCCCATGGCCAGCCGGAACTGGCCGGACATGTCGGAGGCCGTGGTCGCCCAGAGCGGCCGGTCTGTCGACAGTTCGAAATCCGCCGAGCCGCGCCCCGCCGGCAGCGGTCCGGGCAGGGCGAGCGTGTTGACGATCGCGCCGATATCCACATTGCTCAGCGACATCTGCAGCCGCCCGCCGCCGCGAAAGCCCTGTTCGGTGAGTGCGATGCGCCCGGTCATGCGGCCATCCATGAACTGGCTGTCGCCGATGTCGAAGGACGCGCGGCCGTTCTCGATGCGTATGCCGGCGGCAAGGTCCTGCAGGGAGAAGGGTGCAAAATCCGCGCTTTTGGCGGAAAGCCTGAGGTCCATGCCGAACTGGTGGATGAAGGCGGTGTCGATGCCGCCCGCCGCCTGGTCGGCGCCCGGAAGCGGCGAGAAGGCGGACAGGAAGGCGCGAAGGTCGATCCGGTCGAAGGCCAGCGTGCCGCCCACCTGCGGCAGACCGTCCGGCGGCATGTTGACGTCGAGCACGCCGGTCGCCTGCGCATTGTCGAGGGTCAGCTTCAGGTTTTCCAGCTTGGCCGTATAGCCGGCCGTCGTCACCTTCGCCTCGGCATTGATGTGGCCGAGATTGCCGACGGAGGGGATGTCCTTGCCCTGCCAGGCGAGGAGATGGCCGAGCGAGGGCGTCGACAGCGTCATGTTGCCGGCGACGAAGGCGTTGGCCGAAAGATTGGCGATGCCCTCGAAGTTCACCGTCGTCGGATCGGCGGCAAGGTTGGTGCGCACGGTGGCATTGTGCCCGGCCAGGAGGGCGAGCGGCTGGTTGCAGTCGAAGGTCCAGCGGCTCATCTCGCCGTTGACGATGCCGGAGAGCGCGAGGTCGAGCGGCCGCCGCAGGGCGGGCCAGTCGATGTTGCCGTTGATATCCGAAATGCGGAAGGGCGCGGCCCCGTCGTCCTGCGCGACCTCGATGACGCCATCGACCACGTTGATCGTGCCGATGCGCTCCTCCGGCAGTTCCGGTATCGCCTGGCCTTCGGGGGCCGACTTGGTTGCATCGATCGCCTGCATGAGCCAGCCACTGTGGCGCCAGTTGAAGACGCCGTCGGCATCCCAGCCGACGCGGATCGTCGGCCGCATGAGATCGAAATCGCTGAAGACCGGCTTGCCGCGCACCGCGCCGAAGAGGTCGAAGCTGGCCGAGATGGCCTCGATATGCGCAAGCTCGCTCCTGTCGGTCAGTGTGACGATCCGGACATTGCCGAGCGTCACCTGCGGATAGGGCCAGAAGGCGAACTCCGCCGCCTGGCCGATCTCGACATCGGCGCCGGTCCAGGCCTCGAGCGTCCTTTCGATTTCCCGGCTCACCGTCTCGGTCTGGATGAGGAAGGGAAAGCCGATGCGCACGGCGGCAAACAGCACCAGAACGACAAGGATTCCCCGCACGAGATGCCGCGACTGGATGAAACGGGAAAGGGTCATTCGGGTGCGGGTCCTCTACCGGCAGCGTGCACATCATTTCAAGCGAACGGGGATAGGCGCTTGGGCAGAAGAAATCAAATGTCGCCATGGCGGAATTGCGTTCGGCGACGGCGCGAACGGGCATTCGCCACTTTATACTGCGGCGCAACATGCTATACGAAGGCCATGGAGTGGAGGAAAGCATGACGTCAGAAATGCCCTTGTGGAAACCTTCGGCGGATATCCTGGCAAACAGCCCGATGGCCCTGTTCATGAAAGCCGGCAGCCGCATCGCCGGGCGTGACCTGAAATCCTACGATGATCTGCATGCCTGGTCGGTGGAGGACCGCGCAGCGTTCTGGACCGCGGTCTGGGACGATGGCGAGGTCATCGGCGAAAAGGGCGGCGTGGCGCTCGAAAACGGCGAGCGCATGCTGGAAGCCCGCTTCTTCCCCGAGGGCCGGCTGAACTTTGCGGAAAACCTCCTGAAGAAGACCGGCTCGGACGATGCCATCGTCTTCCGCGGCGAGGACAAGGTGTCCTACCGCTGGTCCTGGGATGCGCTTGGCGACCGCGTCTCGAAGCTCCAGCAGGCCTTTGCCGCCATGGGCATCGGCGAGGGCGACCGCGTCGCCGCCATGATGCCGAACATGCCGGAAACCGTCGCCTGCATGCTCGCTGCAGCCTCGCTCGGCGCCATCTGGTCCTCCTGCTCGCCCGATTTCGGTGAACAGGGCGTGCTCGACCGCTTCGGCCAGATCGAGCCGAAACTGTTCATCGCCTGCGATGCCTACTGGTATGCGGGCAAGCTGCAGGACGTCTCCGCCAAGGTGAAGGCCGTCGCCGAAAAGCTGGGTGCCCCCGTCGTGGTGGTGCATTATGCCGGCGATGCGGAGGCGCTCGCCAGTGCCCTGCCGGATGGCCGCACGCTCGATGCGCTGATGGCGTCCTATGAGGTCAAGCCCCTCACCTTCGCGCAACTGCCGTTCCGCCATCCCCTCTATATTCTCTTCTCGTCGGGCACGACGGGGGTGCCGAAATGCATCGTGCATTCGGCCGGCGGCACGCTGCTGCAGCACCTGAAAGAGCATCGCCTGCATTGCGGCCTCGTCGAAGGCGAGCGGCTGTTCTACTTCACCACCTGCGGCTGGATGATGTGGAACTGGCTGGTCTCCGGCCTTGCGGTCGGCACGACGCTCTGCCTGTTCGACGGCTCGCCCTTCCATCCCGACGGCAACGTGCTGTTCGACTATGCGCAAGCCGAGAAATTCGCCGTTTTCGGCACGTCGGCCAAATATATCGACGCCGTGCGCAAGGGCGGCTTCACGCCGCGGACGACGCATGACCTCTCCAGCCTCCGCCTCTTGACCTCCACCGGCTCGCCGCTCTCGCCCGAAGGTTTCTCCTTCGTCTACGAGGGCATCAAGCCGGACGTGCAGCTCGCCTCCATTTCCGGCGGCACGGATATCGTCTCCTGCTTCGTGCTCGGCATTCCGCTGCGACCCGTCTGGCGCGGTGAGATCCAGGGCCCCGGCCTCGGCCTTGCCATGGACGTCTGGGACGAGGACGGCCATCCGGTGCGCGGCGAAAAGGGTGAGCTGGTCTGCACCAGGGCCTTCCCCTCCATGCCGGTCATGTTCTGGAACGACCCGGACGGCGCAAAGTATCGCGCCGCCTATTTCGAGCGCTTCGACAACATCTGGTGCCATGGCGACTTTGCCGAGTGGACCAGCCATGACGGCATCATCATCCACGGCCGCTCGGATGCGACGCTGAACCCCGGCGGCGTGCGCATCGGCACGGCGGAGATCTACAACCAGGTCGAGCAGCTGGAAGAGGTCGTCGAGGCTCTCTGCATCGGTCAGGACTGGGACGACGACGTGCGTGTCGTGCTCTTCGTGCGCCTCGCCCCTGGCAAGGTGCTGGACGAGGCGCTGGAAAAGACGATCCGCACGAAGATCCGCACCGGCGCCTCGCCGCGCCATGTGCCGGCGAAGATCATCGAGGTCGCCGACATCCCGCGCACCAAGTCGGGCAAGATCGTCGAGCTTGCCGTGCGTGAGGTGGTGCACGGACGGCCCGTCAAGAACAAGGAAGCACTCGCCAATCCGGAAGCGTTGGAGCTCTTCGCCGGCCTGGAGGCGCTGAAATCGTGAGCGCTGCCGGCGTTAACGGTTGCCAGCGTCGGCATTAACCAAGTTTTCGAAGTTGTGAACGAAAGGTTTGTGCCGGAACCGGTCAGGTAAGGATTTGTTAAGCCGGAATGGCGCAAGGTCGTGCCAACTTGAGCGCGCCCGATGACGGGCGTTCCGGTCGCACCCGACCCCGATGGCATGAAGCCGTTCACCACGCTTTTGTTGGACAGCATTCAACTATCGGGGCGGCTTATGCCGCCCTCTTTTTTATTGTCCGCCCTTCCGGTCGAGCGATCGCGAAACGAGGAAGACGGGAATGAGCCCGACCGCGACGATGATGATGGCGGGCACGCCGGCATCCTCCACCTTCGCCCGCGACGCATCCTCGTAGACCAGGGTCGCCAGCGTGTTGAAGTTGAACGGGCGCAGCATGATCGTCGCCGACAGTTCCTTCATGGTCTCGATGAAGACGAGCAGCGCCGCCGTCAGCGTCGCCGGCCGCATCATGGGCAGGAGCACGCTCCAGAGCGTCTGGCTGCTGGTGCGCCCCAGCGTGCGCGCCGCCATGTCGAGATGCGGCGAAAGCTTGTGGAAGCCGGCATCGATCGTGCCTTCCGCCATGGTGAGGAAACGCACCGTGCAGGCATAGATGATGGCAAAGCCGGTGCCGGAGAGCAGCAGCCCGGTCGAGATGCCGAACTGCGCGCGCAGGAACGCATCGACCGCATTGTCGAAATTGGCGAGCGGAATCAGAACGCCCATGGCCAGCACGGTGCCCGGCACGCCATAGCCGAAGGAGGCGAAGCGGCCGGCGGCGGCATTCAGCCGCGAGCGCGTGGTGCGCGCGGCATAGGCGAGCAGGAAGGCGAGCAGCACCGCGACGAACGCCGTCGAGCCCGAGACGAGAACGCTGTGCCAGAGCGCGGAAAGAAGGCGGGTGGAGGCGAACTGCTCCAGCCGGCGGGCGGCATAGCCGCCGAGCACGAAGACCGGAATGGCAAAACCGATGACCGGCGGCAGGAGGCAGGCAAGGCTTGCGGCCCATTTCCTCCAGCCGGCGAGTTTCAGGCGCACGGAATCGTGCACGGCCGCCGTCGTCTTCTGGCTGGAAAAGCGCTGCCGGCGGCGCGCGGCGCGCTCCACCATCATCAGGCAGATGACGAAGATCAGCATGACGCAGGCGATCTGCGCCGCACCCGCCAGGCTGCCGCGGTTGAGCCAGGTATCGAAGATCGAGAAGGTGAGCGTCTGCACGCCGAGATATTCCACTGCGCCGATATCGTTCAGCGTCTCCATGGCGACCAGCGTCAGCCCCACCATGATCGCCGGCCGCGCCATGGGGATCTGGATCCTCGCGAAGACCTTCAGCGGCCCCGCACCGAGCGTGCGCGCCACATCGGCCGCCGCACGGCCCTGCATCAGGAACATCGAGCGGGCGGAGAGGTAGATATAGGGGTAGAGCACGCTGGACAGCACCAGCATCGCCCCGCCCGTGGTGCGCACCTCGGGAAACCAGTAGTCGCGGCTCGTCTGGAAGCCGAAGAGCGCGCGATAGGCCGTCTGCACCGGGCCGGTGAAGGAGAAGAATTCCGCGAACGCATAGGCGCCGAGATAGGCGGGAATGGCGAGCGGCAGCACCAGCAGGCCGGAGAGCAGGCGGCGTCCGGGGAACTCGCAGCTCGCCACCAGCCAGGCCGTGACGACACCGACGATCGCCGTGATCGTGGCGACGCCGGAAAGCAGGATCAGCGTGCGCAGCGTGGCGCGCGGAATGACATTGCTGACAAGGTGCGGCCAATTGTCGGTGCCGCCCGTCACGGCGATGACGACGATGGCGATCGCCGGCATCAGCACGATGGCGGCTGCCAGCACGGCGGCGGCCGACAGAAGTGGATGGCGTCGCATGCCGGACCTGCGGGCGAGCACCTGCCCGGGTAGGCTTTCGGAAGATACCTGCAAGGCGTTCACCTCGGGAAAAGGGGTCCTTCGGCAGGCAGGCGCCCCGAGCGGTTGCCCGTCACCCGCTTCACGCGGGGACCTCGCTGGGGAGGCGGCGGGAGCCGGGTGAGGGGGCCGTCAATGCGCCTTGCCCTCGTCCCCCCGCTCTAATCCAATCGGCTCAATCTGCCAACACGCGCGGCGAGGGAAAGATCACTTCGACCAGCGTGCCCTCGTTCGGCGTGGAGCTGATGGCGAAGTTTGCCCGGTTGGCATCGACCATCGCCTTGGTCAGCGGCAGGCCGAGGCCGGTGCCGTCACCACGCTTGCGCGCGCCCGTCGTCACCTGCCGGAACGGTTTCATCGCCTGTTCCAGTTCGCTGCGCGTCATGCCGACGCCGGTGTCGCGGATACGCAGCACGACGCTGCCGTTCGCCTCATAGGCCGTCGACACGACGATCTGCCCGCCCGACGGGGTGAAACGGATGGCGTTCGACAGGATGTTGAGCGCGATCTGTTTGATCGAGCGCAGGTCGGCGACGATCTGCGGCACATTGGCCGAAAGGGAGGTGCGGATGATGACGCGCTGGGCATTCGCCTGCGGCTGCACCAGCGAGACCGCCTCGGCTATCGTCTCGTTGAGGCCGACGGCGGTGAATTCCAGCTCCATCTCGCCCGCCTCGATCTTCGAAATGTCGAGCAGGTCGTTGACGATATCGAGCACATGGCGGCCGGAGCGGCCGATGTCGTTGGCATATTCGATATAGCGCGGATGGCCGATCGGTCCGAAGCGCTCCGTCGCCATCATGTCGGAAAAGCCGATGATGGCATTGAGCGGCGTGCGAATCTCATGGCTGACGCGGGCGAGGAAATCGCTCTTGTGGGCATTCGCCGTCTCGGCGGCCCGCTTGGCGTTGCGCAGCTCCTCTTCCGTGCGCTTCCACTGGGTGATGTCGCGGATGACCGCGCAGTAGCCGGCGGAGGAGGAAAGGCGGCCCATGGTCATGAAGAGCGGGATGAAGCCGCCGGCCGCCTCGCGACCGATGACCTCGCGCCCGTCGTTGAGCACGCTCGCGACGCCGTGGCCGGCAAGGCCGGCGAGATAGTCGAGCACCGCCTTCTGGCTTTCATGGGCGAACAGCATGGCGAAGGGCCGGCCGCGCGTCTCATCCTCGTCGTAGTTGAAGAGGGCGCTGGCCGAGCGGTTCATCGAGCGGATGTCGCCATCCTGTCCGACGACGACGACGCCGTCGGTCGCCGTTTCGAGGATCGAGCGCAACTCGCTGACCTCGATACGCAGCGCGGCGGCGGCCGTCTGGTCGGCATTGCGTTCCTCGGCCTCCGCCGCCGGGGCAGGCGCCGTCTCGACCAGCGAGAGCGCCGGCTTGGTGTGCAGCGGCGTCAGCGCCAGCATCAGCGCCGTGCCATCCTCCCAGCGGATCGACTGCAGGCGGGCGTGCACGGCGCTCGTGCTCTCGCCATCGGCATGGCGCAGCGCCATGGTGCCGTCGCCGTCCTCGGCATCCTCGTCGGGGCCGGCCAGGAGGATATCGAGCCCGCCCGAGGCCTCGAGGTCCTCGATACTGGCATAGCCCGTCAGGCGGAAGAATTCCGGATTGGCATGGATGAGCCGGTCGCCGACATGCACCAGCAGCGCGACGGGCAGCACGTCGACGACGGCGGCGGTCAGGCCGTAATCCATCTGCCGGCGCGGCGGGGCGATGGCGGTGCGCGCCTCGGCCTGTGCCTCGCTCAGGAGATCGTCGGCATGCGGGCCGATTTCGAGGCCGGGCACTTCCGCGTCGGTTTCCTCGGCGACAGGCGTGGCGCCGGTAGCCTCGTCGCCCTCCGACGTTTCCGGCCGGGCGTCGTGGATCGTTTCGTCCGGCTGTTCGCCGCCCGCCGCCGTTTCCATGACCTCGGCCGACGGCTGGTCCTCCGGTTTGCGCTTGCCGAAGGTCTCGCCGAGCTGGCGGGCGATCTCGCGGAAGGCGGCCTGCTCGCCGGTCGAAAGGCCGTCGAAAAGACCGCCGCGATTGCGCCGGGTTTCGAGCTGCACGATCTTGTCGGATTGCCGGCGGGCCGGGGTCTCGACGAGGCGCAGCGCCGGGCGCTCGCCGCGGAAGACATCCTGCTCGTCGTCGTCGGGCACCGCCTGTGTGTTCTCGCCATCGGCGGCGTCGGCTCCTGCCTCCTCCGTTTCGGCGGCCTCCTGCGTTACCGGGGCCGGCTCTTCCGCACGAACCGCCTCGTCCGGCATGCCGGAGGCAGCATCTGCCATGTCCGCGGCGCCTGCTAGAGCGTCCTCCGCCATGTCGGGCGTATCGCCCAGCTCCTCCGCCGCGCTCTCCAGGAGCGTGCCGGCTTCTTCGGCGAAGACCTCCTCCATCTCCACGGACGGATCTTCAGCAGCGCTGGCGAGCGCCAGGCCGCGGGCGTGCGGATCGGGGGCAGCATCGGCGATGCGCACGATGCCGAAGCCACGGAACCCGTCGAATTCCCGGTTGCGCGAATAGGTCGGCAGGGCCGCGAGATCGACGGGCACGACGAGG
Source organism: Shinella sp. HZN7 (assembly GCF_001652565.1). Classification (NCBI taxonomy): domain Bacteria; kingdom Pseudomonadati; phylum Pseudomonadota; class Alphaproteobacteria; order Hyphomicrobiales; family Rhizobiaceae; genus Shinella; species Shinella sp. HZN7. The sequence goes on from NZ_CP015736.1 coordinate 396,689, forward strand.
TTGGTGCCTTCGGCCGGCCACAGGATCGTCTTGCCGGACCAGGTATCGCGGCGGCGCAGGAGGTCGCCGATCTTGCCTTCGGGGTCGAGGTCGAAGCGTGCGGCGACGTCGGAGAAGCGCTCGCCGGCGATCCCGGCGGCGTGTGGGCCTACGGCGGCGGCGAATTCGTCCGAAATCTCGCTGAACCGGCCCTCCGCATCGATCTTCCAGACGAAGCGGATCGGTCGGCCCTGCGGATTGAAGAGGAAGCTGGCCTTCGTGTTGCCCGTCCCGCCATTGTCCGCGACAGGTGTTTCCCGTTCGGCACCAGCCTCACCCGCATGCGCCGCAACGTGCTCCTCGGCAATGACCTCCGGCAGGCTTTCGGCTGGTGCACCGGCCTGCGGAAGATCGTCGGAGGCCAGCGCCTCGATGGCGTCGTCGTCGGAAGCGGCGATGGGCTCCACGGGGGAGGCCGAGGGCACGGCGCCGTCGATTGCCGCCTCGTCCTCGGCACGGCTGGCTTCGGGATCGGAAACCGGCTCCGCCGCCTCGACGATCTGCTCGTCCCGAACCTGTGTCTCCTCGGCAGGCGCCGGGATTTCGGTGTCCGCCGTCGCTGCCGCCGGCGTCTCGGCAACGGGTTCCGCCGCGCCCCCATCGGGGTCGAGGTGGCCGAGGATCGTTTCGACGGCGAAGAGCAGGTGGAGCGGCGGATCGGCGGCGATGCGGCCGATGGCGGCGGGAAGGTGGCCGCGGCCAGTGGCGATCGGGCGCTTGACGAGCCGCTCGGCGCTGCGCCCGGCGGCCTCGACGAGGGCGCGGCGCGTTTCCGGGCTGATGGAGAGCCCGTCGAACCCGTCCGATGCGGCGACGATCGCGCCGGCACCGTCGAGCACGGCCATGTGCGTGTCCGGGTCGTCGAAGCCGGTGAGCATGGCGGCGGCGGCCTCCTGCGGGCTCTGCCGCCCGGTATCGACGGGCGCACTGAACAGCATCGCGTCGTCGCCGGGACGGATGGTGACGCTCTCGACGGCGGCCGTCACCGGCACGCTGCGAAAGCCGCTGCCGATGCGCATGAGGAAGGTGCGTCGATCGCCCGGCACCTGCACCTGCCGGGCGGTCGCGACCAACTGGCGGAAGGCGACGTCGGCGCGGTCCGGCCTGGCATCGAGGAAGTCATAGATATTGTCATGGCCGAAGAGGGCCGCGCCGCGGCCGTTGGCCCAGAGCACGCGGGCCATGTCCGTGGAAAACAGCACGACCGCCTCGCCCCGGGCGAAGGGCAGGCGCACCCGTTCATGGACGGCGACGTCGATAAAGGGATACTGCTTTGCGGACATGTTCAGGCCTGTCTCAATCCGGCGTCCCGGCTTTCGATTAACACTTTATTAATAGCGGCGCACCGGCGGAGGGTCCAGCGCCCGGCCCGCAAAGCCCCGGGCTTTCGGGCAGAAGGGTTAACGGCCTCGCGATTTATTGTGCGCTGCACAATTTTGTTGCAATGCGAAAGAAGATCGATTATATAGGGGCCATCCAAGAACACGGCGCCTCTAGAGAGGGCCAAACCAAGGAGCGCAGACAATGGCTACCAAGAAGACCGACGACGTATTCTCCATCGCATCCATCGACCCGAGCAAGTTTTCCGAGAGCTTCCGCGAATTCGCCGAAAAGGGCGCCTCGCAGACCAAGGAAGCCTATGCCAAGATGAAGGAAGCTGCCGAAGACGCCACCAAGACCGTCGAAGCGACGCTCGAAAGCGCCCAGGCCGGCTCCGTCGAACTCGGCCTCAAGGCCATCGAAGCGCTGCGTACCAATGCCGAGAACTCGCTTTCGCACATGGAAGCCCTGCTCGGCGTGAAGTCCGTTTCCGAACTCTTCGAACTGCAGACCGCCTTCCTGCGCAAGCAGGCAGAAGTTGCCGTCGAGCAGGCCAGGACCCTGCAGGAAACCTCCAAGAAGGTTGCCGAGAAGGTCGCCGCTCCCGGCAAGTCTGCCGCCGAGAAGGCCATGAAGTCCTTCAAGACCGTCTGAGCACCGTCTGGTGCGGGGCTGGACCCCATGATAAAATGGCCGGGCAGTCGCTCGGCCATTTTCATTTGAGCGCTTGCAAAAAACGCTTGAAAAATGGTGCGGCTCCCCTTATGTGACGCACCAAGCGCGCAGGACGCGCCGTGTGCGGTTGTAGCTCAGTTGGTTAGAGCGCAGGTTTGTGGCACCTGAGGTCAGTGGTTCAACTCCACTCAACCGTACCACTTCTTCTCCCTTGAAATCCGGATGTCTGCAGTTTTCCCGCGGGACGGCGCCGTTTTGGCGATGCCTTGCCTGTGCCCTCTTGACTTGCGTAGAAAATAGGTAGATCGGTCTACATAATTTGTGGAGAGGCCGATGGGTAAGCGAGTGCCTGCGCGCGAGCGTCTGCTGAAGGCGGCGGCCGAGCTGTTTTACCGGGATGGGGTAGGGGCTACGGGGATCGATGCGATCACCGCGCATGCGGGCGTCGCCAAGATGAGCCTCTACAACAACTTCTCCTCCAAGTCCGATCTCGTGAACGCCTACCTCGAGGCGCGCCTTGCGGAATGGCATGGGGTTTGCGGCGAGCGGCTGGCGAAGGCCGGGACGCCGCGGGAGCGGTTGCTGGCGGTCTTCGATTCCTATGTCGACCATGCCGAACGCGCCTATGACTGGGGATTTCGCGGTTGCGGCCTGCTCAATGCCGCCGCCGAGCTGCCCGTCGGCGATGCCGGCCGGGCGACGGTGGCGCTGCAGAAGGAGGAGGTCGAGCAATTCTTCAGGACCTGTCTGCGCGAAATGAAGCCCGATGGCGGCGCCGCGATCGACACGGTGGCGGAACACCTGTCCTTCGTGCTGGAAGGCGCCATGGCCCGCGCCGGTCTCGACGGGCATGACGGGCGGTTGAAGGCGGCCCGCAGGATCGCCATCTCGATCATGGACCAGCTATGAGCCCCACCGATCTTGCGGCGCCGTCTTCCCTCCGTCCGAACCGGCTCTGGGCGCTCGGCATCCTCGTCCTTCTCGAGGCGGCACTGGTCGTGAGCTGGAGCGCGGGCTTCGTCGGCGTGCGCTTTGCCAGCGACCATGCGCCGATCTTCCTCATCCTCTTCTGGCGAAGCCTCGTGTCCGGGCTGGTGCTTCTGCCCTTCGCGCTCGCCCTGGGACCAAGGATGTGCGGCAGGGACATCGCCTTCCAGATGCTGCTCGGCGCGCTGGCCATGGCCGGCTATCTCTCCGGCTTCGCGCTGGCGATCGGCCTCGGCGTGCCCACCGGCCTCGTCGCGCTCATCACCGACATGCTGCCGCTGGCCGTCGCCTTCCTGTCCTGGCCCATTCTCGGCCAGGCGCTGACGGGTCGCCAGTGGATCGGTTCGTTCATCGGCCTTGCCGGCGTGCTCATCGCCTCCGGCTGGTCGCTGGAGATCGGCCATGTGCCGCTCTGGGCCTATGGTCTTCCCGTTCTCGGCACCCTGTCCCTGGCGCTGGCGACGCTCCTGCAGAAGCGCAGCCCGGTCAATGCCATGCCGGTCTATCAGAGCCTCTGCATCCAGTGCCTGTCGGCGGCCGCGATCTTCGCCGTGCCGGCCTGGTACGAGGGCGGCGTGCTTCCGGTTCTCGACCGGGGCTTCATCGGTGGCATCCTCTGGCTTGTCTTCGTCGCGACCTTCGGCGCCTGGAGCCTCTATTATCTCGCGCTTCGCAAATCCTCGCCCGCACGGGTGACCGCCGTCCTCTATCTCAGCCCGCCGGTGACGATGGTCTGGGCCTGGCTGATGTTCGGCGAGCCCCTGTCCTGGGCCATGGCCGGCGGGCTGGTCGTGTCCCTCGCCGGCATTCTCATCGTGGCGAAATCGCAGGCACCCGCTCACCCCTGACACCGCGTAAACCCTTCCTTTACCACGCTTTTGACGCCGTTCCCGATTTGGCACTCCATTAGGAATCCATTGACCAATGAATCCCTAGTGTCATCCCGTTCCTGTGTGGGACCGGTCCGCATGACGCGCTGCCGCGATGCAAATGGGGTTCTTCAAATGCACATGACGTGCGTCAAGTGGCTGGCGGTTCCCGCCGGCATGTTCGGGCTGTTCCTTCTCTGGCTGCCGATCAGCCTTCAGGCACAGCTCATTCTAAGTTTCGCCGTGCTCGGCGTGATGTTCCTGGCGATGACCCGCCCGAAGAACACCACCTTCCGGCTCGTCACCTTCATCTTTGCCGGCATCCTCGCCATGCGCTATGCCTTCTGGCGCACGACAGAGACGCTGCCGAGCATCCACGAACCGCTGAACTTCATTCCCGGCCTGATCCTCTATCTGGCGGAAATGTACTGCCTCGCCATGCTGGCGATCAGCTTCTTCATGCTGGCCGATCCCGTAAAGCGCGAAAGCCCGGAGGCGGGCGATGCGGCGAGCCTGCCGACCGTCGACGTCTTCATCCCGTCCTACAACGAGGAGCCGGAGCTGCTTGCCGGTACGCTTGCGGCGGCGAAGTCGCTGCTCTATCCGAAGGACAAGCTGAACGTCTATCTGCTCGATGACGGCGGCACGGAAGCCAAGCGCAACCACAAGGACCCGCGCATCTCGATCGCGGCGATCCGCCGCCACGAGCAACTGAAGGCGCTCTGCGCCTCGCTCGGCGTGCACTACCACGCCCGCAAGCAGAACGACCACGCCAAGGCCGGCAATCTCAACGAGGGGCTGAAGGTCTCGAACGGCGAACTCGTCGTCGTCTTCGACGCCGACCATGCGCCGGTACGCGAGTTCCTGCGCGAGACGGTCGGCTACTTCCGGCAGGACAAGAAACTCTTCCTCGTCCAGACGCCGCACTATTTCCTCAACCCGGATCCGCTCGAAAAGAACCTCCAGACCTTCGCGCGCATGCCTTCGGAAAACGAGATGTTCTATTCGATCCTGCAGCGCGGGCTCGACAAGTGGAACGCCTCGTTCTTCTGCGGCTCGGCGGCGGTGCTGCGCCGCTCGGCGCTTGCGGCGGCGAACGGCTTTTCCGGCCAGTCGATCACAGAGGACTGCGAGACGGCGCTGGCGCTGCATTCCAGGGGCTGGCACAGCCTCTATGTCGACAAACCGCTGATCGCCGGCCTCCAGCCGGAAACCTTCGTGTCCTTCATCGGCCAGCGCGCCCGCTGGTGCCAGGGCATGCTGCAGATCCTCATCCTCAACCGGCCGTTCCTCGCCAGGGGGCTGACGCTCGCCCAGCGCGTCTGCTATGCCGGCATCAACCTGTTCTGGTTGTTCCCGCTGTCGCGGCTCGCCTTCGTCTTCTCGCCGCTGCTCTACATCTTCTTCTCGCTGGAGATCTACCAGGCGAACATCCTGGAATTCGCCTCCTATGCGGTGACCTACCTCATCGGCTCCTTCGCCATGCAGAGCTATCTCTACGGCCGCGTGCGCTGGCCCTGGGTCTCCGAGCTCTATGAATATGTCCAGTCGGTGCTGCTCTTCGGCTCGATCGTCAGCGTGATCCGCAATCCGAGGAAGCCCACCTTCAACGTCACGGCCAAGGGGCAGACGCTCGACCGCAGCATGCTGTCGCCGCTCGCCCGGCCCTATTTCATCATCTTCTTCCTCCTTCTGGCGGCCGCGCTCTATTCCGGCTACCGCTTCCTGACCGAGCCGGTCGCAACCGAACTCCTGATGATCGTGGCGGGCTGGAACCTCATCAATCTCGGCCTTGCCGGGGCCGCCCTCGGCGCCGTCGCCGAGCGCCGCGAGCTGCGTCGCAACCAGCGTCTGCCGGTCAAGCGCCATGCGCTGATGAAGGCCGACGGCAAGCTCTGCAACATCATCATCCAGGATGCCTCCTTCGGCGGCGTCTCGGTGGAATTCGTCGACAAGGCGCCGGAGATCGACCTTGAAAACCCGCTCGAAGCGACGATCGAGCTTCGTCGCGCCGGTCAGGTCATCACCTTCGACGTCGTCTGCCGTTCCAGCCGCGCTGCCGGCGAGGGCGCGGTGCACGGCTTCGCCTACAAGGAGCGCACGCCGGAAACCTTCCTGGCGATCGCCGAGCTGATGTATTCCGACCAGGCTGTGCTGCAGGAGCGCATCGCCCGCCGCCAGGTGCGCCGCAGCTTCTTCTGGGGCACCTCGCGCTTCGCCCTCTGGAGCATCCGCGAGACGCTGCGGGCGTTGCAATATTCCGCCGGCCTCATCCGCGAAAGCGCCGTCCAGTCCTTCGCCGATGCCCCCATCGTGGTGAAGGAAAACAATGCCAAGATCCCCGGCCGCGCAGCCGACCTGCCGCCGGTCCTCACAGGAACCCAGGCCTATGGCTAAGACATTTCTTCTCGGAACGCTGGGGCTTGCGCTCCTTGTTGCCTCCGCCGCCCCCGGCCGGGCCGAGGGCCTGGTGGCCGACGCCGTCATGCCGCTTCTCGACGGTACGGCGCTTGCCGGCGGCCTGCTGCCCCAGCCGGTAGAGGCCGGGAAGGCCACGACGGCGCAGGATGCCCCCGCCACCATGCTCGTGCCCTTCGAACAGTCGGCGGGCGCCTTCACGCTCTCCGGCGAGGATGCCGTCGCGACCTTCACCTTCCGGCTCGACGGCCCGCAGGTCTCCGCCGGCGGTGCGCTGAACCTTGCCTATATCAATGCCGTCTCGGTGCTTCCCGACACGGCGAAGGTGGATGTCGAGGTGAATGGCCGGGAGGTCGGCAGCTTCGCCATCGCCGCGCCGAACGGCACGCTGACGCAGACGATCGCCGTCGCCCCGGAATACCTCCGGGCCGGCCGCAATGTCGTGCAGGTCCGCGCCCGGCAGCATCACCGGGTCGATTGCTCGCTCGATGCGACCTATGAACTCTGGACGAAGCTCGACCCGGCGCTGAGCGGCTTTGCCACCGGCGTTGCGGCGCCCTTCACCGATTTCGACAGCCTGCTCGCCGTTCGCCGCAACGCGGCGCAGCGCACGGAAATCCGCGTCGTCGTTCCCGGCGCGTCCGGTGCCGAGGCGCTGAACGAGGTCGCACCGGTGCTGCAGGCGCTCGTGCTGTTCCTGAACCGCGACGACGTGACCGTATCGGTCGCGGACAGGCCGGGCACGGGTCCCGGCATCGATCTCGTCATGGCCATGGACCGCAGCGGTGCCGGCGTGCTTTCCGGGCTCGGCCTCTCGGCCGCCCCGCGCGGGCTTTCCGTGCAGGCCGGCGCCTCGCCCGATCGCGCCGCGGTCGTGATGCGCGCCGCCGGCCTCGGCGATGTCAACGCGGCCGTGCTTGCCGCCGTGAAGGGGCCGATGGCCGACGGGCTGAAGTCCGGCATCTTCGAGAAGGGCAGGGGCGTGATCGCGGTCGATGCCGGCGAGCGCCGCACGCTCCGGGAGGCGGGCTACGAGACCCGCGTCTTCTCCGGCCGCCTCTCGCGCACCGAATTTGCCGTGGAGATGCCGGCGGATTTCTATCCGGCGGAATATGCGACGCTCGATCTGCGACTCTCCGCCGCCACCTCGCCGGGCCTCGATCAGACCGCCCAGCTTCTCGTGCGCGTCAACGACAAGGTCGTGAAGAGCTATCCGTTCCGCAACCGCGCGGGCGAGCAGTTCGACGGCAAGCGCATCGAACTGCCGCTGCGCGCCTTCCGCCCCGGCGCCAACCGTGTGGAATTGCTGGCCGAGCTGCCGATTGCGGCGGATGCCGCCTGCCGGCCGGAAGAGCGCGACGACGGCAAGCCGCGCTTCATCCTGCTCGACACCACGGCCATCGAGGTTCCCGCGCTCGCCCGGGTCGGCCGGCTGCCCGATCTCGCCGCGCTTGCCGGCAAGGCCTATCCCTATGGTGGCGGCAAGGCCTTCGATCTCGTCATCGACCGGGCGGATCACCAGTCGGTCGGCGCCGGGCTGACCATGCTGTCGCGCCTTGCCCTTTCCGCCCGTGCGCCGCTCAACGCGCGGATCGCTATCGGCACGCCCGCCGAGGGCACCGGCCGGGATGCGCTGGTCGTCGCCTCGCAGAACGATTTCGCCGAGCTCGGCACGGCGGACAAGGCGGCTTTCCCGACTACGGACGACATCGGCGCCTCCGTCGCCGATCTCCTGAAGCCCGATATGCTCGTCACCGCCTCGGTATCCGGTGCCGCGACGGGCAACGAGACCGCGGATCTCCTGCAGGCCTTCCACGATTCGACGGCGGGCGGAGAGGATGCGCTTTCCTTCGGCGACCGGGCGCAGCGCTGGCTCGCCGCCGCGACGAACAGTTTCGGCCGCTGGCTGAACTATGAGGGCGAGGATGCCACGCGGCTTTCGCCCCACGGTAAAGGTTCGCTCGTGACGCTCTCCCAGATGCGCTCGCCCGACGGGCTGGCCACCTGGACCGTCATCAAGGCCGATGCGCCGCGGGATGTGGAGGCGGGCGTCAACCGGCTCGTCGAACCCGCCGTCTGGCGCGACCTCCAGGGTGGCACCGCGGCGATCGAGACGGCGGGCCTTGCGCTCGTCAGCCTGCCGGCCGCCGATCACTACATCGCCGACCTGTCGGACCGCAGCCCCGGCAACCTGCGCCGGGTCGCGGCCGCCCGGTTCTCCGACAATTTCCAGATCTATGTGCTGCTCGTGCTCGCCTGCCTCGGCGCCTTCGCCGTCTGGCTCGGGCTGACGGTGCCGAAGAAGGGCGTGAGGTCCGACCGATGAGAACGCTGTTCCTTGCGACCCTGCTGCTCGGCTCCTCGGCGCTGTCATCGATGGCGCTGGCGGCCGATGCCAAGGCCGGCCCCGACGCGGTGGAACTGGCCGCGCTCTACTATTATGCCGGACAGAAGCAACAGGACCGGCTGGAGGCAGAGACGAACCGGCTGCGGCTGAAATATCCGGATTTCGTGGTGCCTGCCGACGTCTATTCGCCGGCCGCCCGGCAGGTGGATGAAAGCGCGCTCTGGGCGCTCTACGACAAGAACGATTTCACCGGCATCGAGGCCGAGATCGGCCGCCGCCGCTCGGAAAACCCGGAATGGACGCCGAGCGCGGATTTTTCCGGAAAGCTCGCCCGCCGCAAGCAGCGCGTCGAGATGATGGCCGCCACCGCCCGCAAGGACTGGATGGGCGTCATCGAGGCCGGCAAGGCCGTCGATCCTGCCAGGGAGACGGAAGTCGATCTCGTCTGGATGCTGCTCGATGCCTATGCGCAGACCGGGGCGAAGGATGCGCTGTCGGGTGCCTATCGCGGCCTGCTCTTCCGGCAGGGCGACAAGCGCCTGCCGGACCCGCAGATCCTCACCACCCTGCAGAAATCGACGCGCGATTTCCCCGCCGGGGACGTGCGCAAGGCGATGCGCCTGCTGGCGACCTCGCCGCTGCTGCAGGCCGGTCTGCAACCCGTCGAGCTCGATCTCACCCGCAAGGACGTCGCGGACTTCAATGCGGACGCGACGCGCCAGGCACCGATTGCCGAAGGAGAGGTCGGCACGCTGCGGGCGGCGGCGGAACGGGGCGAACGTCTCGAAGACCTCTCGCTGCTCGGCTGGTACGACCTGAAGCTCAAGGCGCCTGAAAATGCCGAGCGCTGGTTCAAGGCGGCGCTCGCAAAGCGCCGCGACGTGGAAAACGCCAAGGGCCTTTACCTCTCGCTCGCCGCGCAGAACAAGCAGGACGAGGCCTATGCCGTCGCGGAAGATCATATCGACGATCTCTCCGCCGACCCGGAATTCCTGATGAATGCGCTGTCGCTGCGCTTCTCCAAGCCCGACCAGCCGGATGCGGACGTCAGGACTGTCACCGCCTACAGCAATGCCATCCTCGCGACGTCGAATGCCGACCATGCAGAAATCCTCGCCTGGTATGCCTACAATTCCCGGCAATACGAGGCGGCGAAGGCCTGGTTTGAAAAATCGCTCGACTGGGAAAGTGCGCCGGTGCGCGTCAAGGGCCTCGCCCTCAGCCTGCTGCGCCTCGGCGCCAGGAAGGACTATGCCGCGCTGGAGGCAGAGTACCGCGCGATCTATCCGGAGATCTGGGCCGAGATCAAAGTTGCGACCCCGCCGAAGGGCCGGCGCAGCGTCGCCGTCGAGATGCCCGTCGCCTCCGCCACGGGCGGCGGCACCGGCTACCTCGCGCATTTCAAGGCAAAGCGCTTCAGCGCCTGCATCAAGGAGATCTCCGCGCTGGAAACGCGCGGCGCGATCTCCGCCGATGCCATGTTGATCAAGGGCTGGTGCCATCTCGAACTGAACCGGCTGGCCGAAGCCCGCAACGCTTTCGAGGCGGCGCTCGGCAACAGCCGCACGCAGGCGGATGCCGCCTATGGCGCGGCGCTCACCCTGCTGCGCGGCCGGCTGACGGACGATGCCGAGGCGATGATCGGCCTCTATCCGCTAACGGAAAAGCGCGATCGCGAGGTGCGGGCCGAGATCTACTGGCAGCGTGCCCGCTCGGCCTTCGACCACAAGCAGTACCAGCGCGTGCTCGATGCGCTGAACGCGCGCGCCAGCCTCGTCGCCGAGCCGGCGGACCTCAGCCAGCTGCGCGGCTGGGCCTACTACCATCTCGGCAATCGCGGCCAGGCGCAGGCGGTCTTCGCGCGGCTCAACATGCATCTCTACGACCCGGCGGCCGCCCGCGGCCTTGCCGTCTCCACGGCCCCCATCCGATAGGTTCCTTCATGCGCTGGCTGCTTCTCGCTGCACTTCCGCTCCTTGCCACGGGCTGCACCGCCGTGCACGACCCATTCCTCGAAACCGGCTCCATCCGGCCGGATGCGCCGCCGATATCGACGGAGGTCTCGCCGGAATTCGCCGCCGCCTACCTGCCGTCGATCTCCGGGCGCATCGAAAGCGTGCGACAGACGGTGCGCGGCGAATTCTTCGAGCAGGCGATCGTCTATTCCAACGCGACGGCTTCCGCCGGCGAGAACGTGCTGACGGTGCGGGTCGGCACGCCCGCCGAGGGCGTCGCCTTCCTGCGCGCGCCGACGCGGCGGGCGATCCTTGCCGAGATGCGGCAGGCCCTGCCGGGTGTGGCCATGAAGATCAACGCGGCTGCCGGCCAGAACATGCACGGCGTCTACGGCTATGCGACAGGGCCGCTCGGCACCTCCGGAAGCTGCCTCTATGCTTGGCAGTTCGCCAAGCGGACGGCGCCGCCCAGCGAAACGGCGATGGGTCGTATCGGGGATGGCAATTATTCCGCGCAGGTGCGCCTGCGCTTCTGCCATCCCACCATGCCGGAGGAGCGCATCGCCGCGCTGATGGGCGGCATGCGGCTGAAGCCGGTGACGCGCCAGACCTTCGACATGCTGCGCTATGCCGGCGGCAGCGGTATCCTGCGCAGTCAGCCCGTATCGGTGCGCGCCGAGCCCGTGGCGATGATCGACGATGGCGCAGAGCCGCGCCACACGCCGAAGCGCCGGGTTGTCGAGGAGACGCGGGTGGAGAAGCCGGCCGTCATCCGCAATGCCGTGCGCGTGCCGCTCCCGGGCGAGGCCGGCCAGAAGAAGGTTAAGATCGCCGTCGCCGAAAAGCCGGCAGAGCAGGCCGGAGAGAAGCAGACGCCGCGGACCAGAAGCGTTCTGGTGCCGATGCCCGAGACGGCCGCGCTGACCGCGGGCGACTGACGCTCACAGGAAGATGTGGTGCTCCTGCTGCACGATCTCCTGCACGAACTCGGCGACGGTGCGCACGCGCGTCAGGTCCCGCGCGCTTTCGTGCCAGGTCGTCCAGTAGGCACGGCGGATGGCGGTGCGGGGCAGCAGGCGGACGAGCTCGTCATATTGCCGGGCAATGTAATCGTGCAGGATGCCGATGCCGGCGCCGGAACGCACGGCCTCCGTCTGGCCGGTGGCGCTGGAAATCTCGAAGCCCGCATCCCAGCTGCGCATGATCTCGCCCGTGAAATTGAGCGAGGCGGTGAAGATCAGGTCTTCCACATAGCCGACCCGCCGATGGGCCTTGAGGTCCTCGACGGTTTGCGGCGTGCCGTTCTCTTCGAGATAGGCGCGCGAAGCATAGAGGCCGAGCGTATAGTCCGTCAGCTTGGAGGAGACGAGGCGCCCCTGTTCCGGCCGTTCCAGCGTGATGGCGATGTCGGCCTCGCGCTGGGAGAGAGAGAAGGAGCGCGGCACCGGCACGAGCTGGATCTTCAGCTCCGGATGGCGCGCCGTCAGCCGGCCGAGGCGCGGCGCGAGGAAGGAGACGCCGAACCCGTCCGGTGCGCCGACCCGCACCGTGCCGGCGACGGCGGTATCGATGCGGCCGATGCTCGCCTGCACCGTCAGTATCTCCGTCTCCATCCGCTCGGCTGCGCGCAAGAAGGCCTCGCCCTCGGCGGTGAGCTCGCAGCCATTGGTGCGGCGGATGAGGAGGCGCGTCTTCAAGGCCTCCTCCAGCGCGCTGACCCGGCGGCTGAGCGTGGCATGGTTCACGCCGAGGCGGCGGGAGGCGGCGAGGATCTGCCCGGTGCGGGCCACCGCCAGGAACATGCGGGCGTCATCCCAGTTCATCTTTGCCTCCGGCTTTAATTTCTGCACAACGGTTCCTTATCCAAGGTGATTGAGTTGTGCAAATTGAAGTGCGATGATCCTCTCACAACAAACGGAGGACTCCCCATGTACGAGATCGGCCATTTCATCAACGGCGAGAAGGTCGCCGGCACCAGCGGTCGCACCGCAAACGTCTACAACCCGGCGACGGGCGAGGTTCAGGCGACGGTCGCGCTCGCCAGCGATGCGGATCTCCAGGCCGCCATCGACAGCGCCAAGGCCGCGCAGCCGAAATGGGCCGCCACCAACCCGCAGCGCCGCGCCCGCGTCTTCATGAAGTTCGTCGAGCTTCTCAACCAGAACATGGACGAGCTCGCCCTGCTGATCTCGCGCGAACACGGCAAGACCATCGAGGACTCGAAGGGTGACGTCATCCGCGGCCTCGAAGTCTGCGAATTCGTCATCGGCATTCCGCACCTGTCCAAGAGCGAATTCACCGAAGGCGCCGGCCCGGGCATCGACATGTATTCGATCCGCCAGCCGGTCGGCATCGGCGCGGGCATCACGCCGTTCAACTTCCCGGGCATGATCCCGATGTGGATGTTCGCCCCGGCGATCGCCTGCGGCAACGCCTTCATCCTCAAGCCGTCCGAGCGCGATCCGTCGCTGCCGATCCGCCTTGCCGAACTGATGATCGAAGCCGGCCTGCCGGCGGGCATCCTCAACGTCGTCAACGGCGACAAGGGTGCGGTCGACGGCATCCTTGCGCATCCGGACATCGCCGCCGTCTCCTTCGTCGGCTCCACGCCGATCGCCCGCTACGTCTACAGCACGGCCGCCGCCAACGGCAAGCGCGCCCAGTGCTTCGGCGGCGCGAAGAACCACATGATCATCATGCCCGACGCCGACCTCGACCAGGCCGCCAACGCCCTGATCGGCGCCGGCTACGGCTCGGCGGGCGAGCGCTGCATGGCGATCTCGGTCGCCGTGCCGGTCGGCGAGGAAACCGCCAACCGCCTCATCGAAAAGCTGACGCCGATGATCGAGAGCCTGCGTATCGGCCCCTATACCGACGAGAAGGCCGACATGGGCCCGGTCGTGACCAAGGAGGCCCAGGCGCGTATCCTCGGCCTCATCGACAAGGGCGTCGAGGAAGGTGCAAACCTCGTCGTCGACGGCCGCGGCTTCAAGCTGCAGGGCTATGAGGACGGCTATTTCGTCGGCGGCTGCCTGTTCGACAACGTCACGCCGGACATGGAAATCTACAAGACCGAGATCTTCGGCCCGGTCCTCTCCGTCGTTCGCGCCAAGAACTACGAGGAAGCCCTCGACCTGCCGATGAAGCACGAATACGGCAACGGTGTCGCGATCTACACCCGCGACGGTGACGCTGCCCGCGACTTCGCCAGCCGCATCAACATCGGCATGGTCGGCATCAACGTTCCGATCCCGGTTCCGCTCGCCTACCATTCCTTCGGTGGCTGGAAGTCCTCGGCCTTCGGCGACCTCAACCAGCACGGCACGGACTCGATCAAGTTCTGGACCCGCACCAAGACCGTGACGAGCCGCTGGCCGTCCGGCATCAAGGGCGGTGCGGAATTCTCCATCCCGACGATGAAGTGATCCGTTCGACCGGATAGGATTGAAGGGGCTCCCGCATGGGGGCCCTTTTTCATTGCCGGTTTTTTGTGCTCTGCAAAGAATAGCCATACGGCCCGGCCCGTTAAGCCCTCGTGTTCTATGCATTTGGAAGGGGCAAACGACATGGCATTTGCAGCATCCGCTGCGCCCGCGGGACAGGCGGGCGGCTTTCACCGCATCACGTTTACCGGCAAGGCGTCGGAATATTTCGGCATCTGGATCGTCAATGTGCTGCTGACGATCCTGACGCTCGGCATCTATTCGGCCTGGGCGAAGGTCCGGCGCAACCGTTACTTCTACGGCAACACCGTGCTGCTTGGCCGATCCTTCGAATACCATGCCAAGGGATTGCAGATCCTCATCGGACGCCTCATCGTTCTCGGCGCCTTCGTCGTGCTCAACATCATCGCGACGCTGGTGCCGATCCTCGTCCTGCTGCCGACGCTGGTCGTGCTGATCGCGCTGCCCTGGCTCGTCGCCAAGGGGTTGCGCTTCAGCGCGCGCGTTACGAGCTATCGCAATGTGCGTTTCGATTTCGTCGGCGGCGCGGGCGGGGCCTTCAAGGCCTTCATTCTCGGCAGCCTGCTCGCCGTCATCACCATCGGCATCCTCACGCCGCTCGCCAGCCGCTGGGTCTCGCGCTATATCGGCTCGAACCTGCGCTACGGCGGCAAGGCCTTCGATACGGATCCGAAGCTCGGCCCGCTCTACAAGTCCTGGCTCCTGTCGCTCCTCATCGTCATCCTCGGCCTCGGCATCATCGCCCTGATCGCCTTTCTCAACCTGCCGCTCATCCTGGCGATGATCGAAACGCCCGGTGCGCTGTCGCCGGAACAGCAGATCCCGCTCTTCATCGCCGGCGCGATCGGTTACATCGTGCTCTTCGCCACCTTCGGCATTTCGGGTCTCTTCTACCGCGCGGGCGTGCGCAACATCGCCTGGTCGGCAACGACCTTCGATGGCCAGCACCGCATGCTGAGCGACGTCTCGCGCACCCGCTACACCTGGATCGCCATTTCCAACGTCATCGTCACGCTGCTGACCTTCGGTCTGATGCGGCCCTGGGCAGCGGTGCGCATGGCGCGCTATACATGGGAGCATACCGGCGTGAACTTCACGGGTGACATCGGTGAACTGTTCAGCCGCATCGAGGCGCAGGGCTCGGCCGTCGGCTCGGAGTTCATGGACTTTGAAGGTTTCGACTTTGGCTTCTGACAATGCCACCATCGTCGGCGGAGACTGGCATCCCGCCGGCTCCAGCCGCTCGGTCGAGGCCCGCCTCGTCGAGCGGGCCGGGGAAATCGCGGCCGTGCCCGTCGGCGGAGAAAAACCGCTTGCCGGCGCGGGCCTCTCCTGGGTCGAGATTTCCGGCCGCGTCGGGGCCATCCCGCGCCGGGTGACCTTTCCCGACGGCTCGGTCTTCGAGACCTGGGACAATGACGGCATCGACCGCTACCTCGCCGCGCGCGGCAAGGGCGGTGCCGGCCTCGTGCACTGGCTGGAGCAGTTCCGGCTCCGCCTCGTCGTCGTCGTGCTCGCCGCCTTCGTGCTCGGCGGCGCGGTTTATCGCTGGGGCGTGCCGGCGCTTGTCGAGCTCGCCATCCTCACCACGCCGCCGATCGTGCCGCAGTTGATGGCGCAGGGCACGCTGGAGGCGCTCGACCAGACGACCTTCTCGCCGACGAAACTGACGGACGGCCGCCGCAAGGAGATCGCCGATGGTTTCGCGCGCATCGCCGCCCAGTCGCCGCGCGGGGCAGGCGCCTACAATCTCAACTTTCGCGACGGCGGCGTGATCGGCCCGAACGCCTTCGCGCTGCCGGACGGCACGCTCGTCATCACCGACCAACTCGTCGAGCTGGCGGGCACCGACACGGAAATGATCGTCGGCGTGCTCGCTCACGAGATCGGCCATGTCGAACTGGAGCACAGCCTGCGCCAGTTCTACCGCGCCGCCGGCATGACCGGCCTCATCATGCTGATCGCCGGCGATGTCGGCTCGGCGGTAGAGGACGTGCTGGTGCAGGGCGGCGGTCTGCTTGCGCTCTCCTATTCGCGCAGCGCGGAAGCGGAAGCCGACCGGCGTTCGGTCGAGCTGATGGCGAAGGCCGGCTTCGATCCCGCAGCGATCGCCCGCTTCTTCGGCCTCTTGGAGGAAAAGCTCGGCGACAAGGGGAACACCAACATTCTCTCCACCCATCCGGGCACGCCGCAGCGCAAGAAGGACATCATCGACTACAGCCGGATCATCACCGGCCAGTCGGATCCGGACCTGCAATAACGAAAACGGCGGCCCGAGGGCCGCCGTTTCCTATCGCCTTGGAAGGCTTGCATGATTACTGCGACGGGCCGTCGTTGAAGCCGACCTTGTCCACCAGTTCCGACGCCTTCTTGCGGTTCGCCGCGATGTCGACGAGCGGCAGGGCATCCGGCTTCAGCGTGCCGAAGGACTTGACGATGTCGGAGGGCTCGGCGCCCGGCAGGACCGGGTATTCGTAGACCTGCTCGGCATAGATCTGCTGCGCGGTGCCGGCCGACAGGAATTCCATCAGCTTCAGCGCATTGTCCTTGTTCGGGGCGTTCTTGGCGAGCGCCATGCCCGAGACGTTGACATGCGAGCCGCGGTCGCCGGCATTCGGGAACAGCACCTTGATGGCGGCCGCCCAGTCCTTCTGCTCCGGCTCCTTCTCGTTGGTCATCATCAGACCGACATAGTAGGAGTTGCCAAGCGCGATGTCGCATTCGCCGGCGAGGATCGCCTTGGCCTGGTCGCGGTCGCCGCCGTCAGGCTTCTTGGCGAGGTTGTTCTTCAGGCCCGTCAGCCATTTTTCGGCTTCGGCTTCGCCGTGGTGGGCGATCATCGAGGCGATCAGGCCGATATTGTAGGAGTGCTGGCCGTCACGGGTGCAGATCTTGCCCTTCCACTTCGGGTCGGCAAGCTCCTCATAGGTGATCTCGTCCTGTGCGACGCGGTCCTTGGACGCGTAGACGACGCGCGAGCGCGTGGTCAGGCCGAACCAGTCGCCGTCCGGATCGCGATACTGGGCCGGGATGTCCTTGTTGATGACGTCGCTCTGGACCTGCTGCGTGACGCCGCCTTCCTTGGCTTCCGTCAGGCGTGCGATGTCGACCGTCAGGATGACGTCGGCCGGCGAGTTCGCACCTTCCGCCTGGATGCGCTCCACCAGGCCCTTGTCGAGGAAGAGCACGTTGGTGGTGATCCCGGTTTCCTTGGTGAATTCGTCGAGCAGCGGCTTGATCAGGTCCGGCTGACGGTAGGAGTAGATGTTGACTTCACCATCTGCAAAGGCGGGTGCGGCAAGCGCCAGACCGGCTGTCGAGAGGGCAAGGGCGGCGAGGGACGTCTTAAGCAGTTGCATCTGGTCCTCCTGGGTGCATTTATTCTTAACTGCTAAAGTCGTGTTTAACGGCTTGCCCCCCGCAGTCAACCGTGCGATCCCTGCCATAACATGAATGTGATTTTCCGCTTTTTGGAATTGTTCTAAACAGTGAAGTATCCTATATGTGTTTGGACTTGAAAACCGGATTCGGAGTTCCCGATGCGTCTGACGAAACAAACCAACTATGCGGTGCGCATGTTGATGTACTGCGCGGCGAATGGTGACAAGCTCAGCCGCGTTCCGGAAATCGCCAGGGCCTACGGTGTCTCCGAGCTGTTCCTGTTCAAGATCCTCCAGCCGCTGACGCGCGCCGGCATCATCGAGACCGTGCGCGGCCGCAATGGTGGCGTGCGCCTGCCGAAGCCCGCGTCGGAGATCACACTGTTCGACGTCGTGCGCGTGACGGAGGATTCCTTCGCCATGGCCGAATGTTTCGAGGCGGGCGAGATCGAATGCCCGCTGGTCGACAGTTGTGGCCTCAATTCGGCGCTGCGCAAGGCGCTGAACGCCTTCTTCGAGGTGCTGCAGCAATATACGATCGACGATCTCGTCAAGGCCCGCCCGCAGATCGGCATGCTGCTCGGCCTGGAAGACGTGGTCGCGCGCCAGCCCGCCGCCTGAGGCCAATAGGCCCTTCCGCTTTCTTCCATTGTGGAAAAACCCGGCCTTTCCGACATCGCGTGATGTCGGACCGGACCGGTTTCACAATTCTCTGGAATCGCACCAGGCGCCAGCGATCATTCTCCGGCGCTGATGTCGTGCTTGACGTATTCCCTGAGGATGAACTCGATGGCCGTCGGATCGAGTTCGGCCTTGTCGATGCGGAAATCGACGCCGTAGTCGTCGATCTTCTGGAAATAGGCATCGCTGATCGATGAGGAAATGACGCCGACCGGGCCGATATAGCCGTTGCGCCTCAGTTCCGGCACGGTCTCGCGAAAGTCGGCCTGGGGCTGGAGGCGGTTGTCCATCAGGATCATGTCGAGCCGCACGCCGGCCGCGCGGATGAAATCCAGCGCCGCCTCCACCGTCTCTACATAATGCAGGGTGATCGCATAGCTCGTCACCTTGCGCATCAGCGCACTGAGGATGACGTTTTCCGCGGGGTCGTCATCGACGAGCAGGATATGCACGGTTGCGGTCATGGCGGTGAGTGAACCTGATTGCATCGAATGGTTGGCCGGAGGCCGCGGTTACTCTCATCCAGGCCGCGACCATTAACAAGTCCCTAACTCTGCTATCCCCGGCATCGCGGCGATGTTTTGCGACGTTACTGGATGATCTGCTCGCGGATCGCCTTCGCCACCATCTGCGTGCGGTTCACCACGTCGAGTTTTTTCAGGATCGTTGCCGTGTGCGAGTTCACCGTATGCTCGGAAACCGAGACGATGAGAGCGATCTCGCTGGCCGTCTTGCCGTAGGAGATCCAGCGCAGGATTTCCGTCTCGCGCGGCGTCAGGCCCATGCCCGCCTTGTTGGCAAGCACCTTGCGATAGAAGTAGTCGAAGGCGCAGTTCGCCTCGTAGCAGATCTCGTAATGGGCATTGCGGCCGATATCCTCGCCGTCGCCGAGGAAGAGCACCACATAGCGTGTGCCGGCGATGGAGTGGACCGGAATGGCGAGGGCCATGTCGAAGCCGATCTGCTCGAGGAAATCGCTGCTGCCGGCCGCGCCGTTCTCCGCCGGATCGTCTCCCAGCCAGACGGTGGGGATCGTCGACTTGTAGAAGCTCTTGAAGATGGCGGAATCGTTGAGGCGGTGGCGCTTGTCATAGGCTTCGGCAAGGCCGGCCGGCAGGTCGTGCAGCACGAGGCGGCCCGCAAGGTGACTGGTCTCGTGCTCGTTGGCCAGTTGCAGGATGCCGAAATGCTCGAAACCGTAGCGCAGTGCCAGGGTATGGAAGATGCGAAAGAAATCGACGCGATTGAGAGCCTTCTCAAGATCGCTTTCGAAATCATAGCGCCGGTAATGTTTGTTCAAGACGGGCACGTGGTCTCTATCCCTGGGATTCCACGCGTTCAAATCTAACGCCACAATCTCTGGCGGCAAAGGGTTTTGCCGGACAATTTCGTGGGGGCGGGCCACTTTTTTGCGGCCGTTCAGTCAACATTTTGAAAATAAAGGGAAAATAAAAGAAGGGCTGCCCTTCGCTCTCTTCGTCCCGCCCTGCCGCCACAGGGAAGGACAGCGAAAGGCAGCCCCTCTTGCCTCGTTGTCCCGTTATGGCACGCCGCCTGTGCCGCCGCTATCCATTCAGGTCGGGATTGACAGGGCCGGGGGTAGGTGATTCGGAATGCTTTTGAAGCCGTTTCTAATGCTGTGGAGAATAATCTTCCGCGGTTTTTTCCGGTTGGACAAATTTGTTCGCGGACTTATTGCAATCCTGCGGCAAATGTCGTTCCATCCCCGGCAAGGTCGGGGCCGGAAGTGCACCCGAGCCTGCACAAGAGAACAAAAAAGCAAACCTGGGAAGCTCACTATGAAAAAGCTGACTACTCTCCTCGCAGCGACGGCGCTTGCCTCGTTGATGGGTACGGCCGCCTGGTCGAAGACCTTCGTCTACTGCTCGGAAGCGTCGCCGGAAGGCTTCGATCCCGGTCTTTATACCGGCGGTCAGACCTTCGATGCCGCAGCGCACACGGTTTACAACCGGCTGGTGGAGTTCAAGCGCGGCACGACCGAGATCGAGCCTGCACTGGCCGAGAGCTGGGACATTTCCGCTGACGGCAAGGAATACACCTTCAAGCTCCGCAAGGGCGTGAAATTCCAGACGACCGAGTACTTCACCCCGTCGCGTGAGCTGAACGCCGACGACGTGATCTTCTCCTTCGAGCGCCAGTACAAGGAAGACAACGCCTGGAACAAGTACGTGCCGGGCGCGTCCTGGGAATACTTCTCCGGCATGGGCCTGCCCGATGTCATCGAGAAGATCGAGAAGGTCGACGACCTGACGGTCAAGATCACGCTGAAGCGCCCGGAAGCGCCGCTGCTCGCCAACCTCGGAATGCCCTTCATCTCCATCGTCTCCAAGGAATATGCCGACAAGCTGCAGGCTGACGGCAAGATGGAGCTGATGAACCAGCAGCCGCTCGGCACCGGTCCGTTCACCTTCGTCGCCTATCAGCCGGATGCCGCCATCCGCTACAAGGCCAACCCGGATTACTGGGGCGGCAAGCAGCCGATCGACGATCTCGTCTTCGCGATCACCACGGATGCCGCCGTTCGCGCGCAGAAGCTGAAGGCCGGCGAATGCCACCTGATGTCCTACCCGAACGCCGCTGACGTCGCCGAGCTGAAGGCCGATCCGAACCTGCATATCTCCGAGCAGGCCGGCCTCAACGTCGCCTACCTCGCCTACAACACGCTCGTCGCGCCGTTCGACAAGGTCGAGGTCCGCAAGGCCCTCAACATGGCGGTCAACAAGCAGGCCATCGTCGACGCCGTCTTCCAGGGCGCGGCAACGGTCGCCAAGAACCCGATCCCGCCGACCATGTGGTCGTACAACGATGCCGTCGAAGACGACAAGTACGATCCGGAAGCCGCCAAGAAGATGCTCGAAGACGCCGGCGTCTCCGGCCTCAAGATGAAGATCTGGGCGATGCCCGTCGCCCGTCCCTACATGCTGAACGCCCGCCGTGCAGCGGAACTGATGCAGGCCGACCTTGCCAAGATCGGCGTCGAGGTCGAGATCGTCTCCTATGAATGGGCCGAATACCTGAAGCTCTCCTCCGACAAGGACCGCGACGGTGCGGTCATGCTCGGCTGGACGGGCGACAACGGCGACCCGGACAACTTCCTCGACACCCTGCTCGGCTGCGATGCCGTCGGCGGCAACAACCGCGCGCAGTGGTGCCACAAGGAATTCGACGACCTGATGACGAAGGCGAAGGAAACCGCCGATGTCGCAGAGCGCACGAAGCTCTATGAGGAAGCCCAGGTGATCTTCAAGCGCGAAGCGCCGTGGAACACCATCGACCATTCGCTCGCCGTCGTTCCGATGAGCAAGAAGGTTTCGGGCTTCGTCCAGTCTCCGCTCGGCGACTTCGTCTTCGAAGGCGTGGACATCGCCGAGTAATATCGGCTACGAGAAAGCGCACGCCGCAAAGAGCGTGCAGTGGCCGGCGGCTCGAAGACATTCGGGCCGCCGGTTTTTCAAAATAAGAAGGGATTGGCTCCCATGTTGCGCTTTATCTTCGGACGGCTTGCCGTCCTGATACCTACGTTCCTCGGGGTATCGCTCATCGCGTTCTCCTTCATCCGCCTTCTGCCGGGCGACCCGGTCATGCTGATGTCGGGCGAGCGCGTGATGTCGCCGGAACGGCACGCCGAGCTCATGAACCAGCTCGGTCTCGACCGGCCCATGTACATCCAGTACTTCGACTACCTCGCCGGCCTGCTGACGGGCGACTTCGGTTCGTCCATCGTCACCAAGCGGCCGGTGCTCGACGACTTCCTGCAGCTCTTCCCCGCGACGCTGGAGCTCTCGCTCTGCGCGATCATCGTCGCCGTCGCGCTCGGCATTCCGGCCGGCGTGTTCGCCGCGGTGAAACGCGGGACCTGGTTCGACCAGTCGATCATGGGCGTCGCGCTCGTCGGCTATTCGATGCCGATCTTCTGGTGGGGCCTGCTGCTCATCATCTTCTTCTCCGGCTATCTCGGCTGGACGCCGGTCTCGGGACGCATCTCGCTGATGTACTTCTTCCCGCAGGTCACAGGCTTCATGCTGATCGACAGCCTGATCTCGGGCCAGGCGGGGGCGTTCAAATCGGCGCTGACCTACCTGATCCTGCCGACGATCGTGCTTGCGACGATCCCGCTCGCCGTCATCGCGCGCCAGACCCGCTCGGCCATGCTCGAAGTGCTCGGCGAGGACTATGTCCGCACCGCCCGCGCCAAGGGCCTGTCGCCCTTCCGGGTCGTCGGCGCGCATGCGCTGCGCAACGCGATGATCCCCGTCATCACCACGATCGGCCTGCAGGTCGGCGTGCTGCTCGCGGGCGCCATCCTCACCGAGACGATCTTCTCCTGGCCGGGCATCGGCAAGTGGATGGTCGACAGCGTCTTCAAGCGCGACTATGCCGTGGTGCAGGGTGGCCTGATGCTGATCGCCGCCGTCATCATGATCGTCAACCTCGTGGTCGACCTGCTGTACGGCTGGGTCAACCCGCGTATCCGGCACTAGGAGGCGATCCATGAGCACGGTTCAAAACACGGCCGACACCAAGACGGGTGGCACGCCGCCCTCGGGCCTTTCCGAATTCTGGTTCTATTTCTCGCGCAACAAGGGCGCCGTCATCGGCCTCTTCGTCTTCCTGGTCATCCTGTTCGTGGCGGTCTTCGCACCCTTCGTCGCGCCGCACAGCCCGAGCAGCCAGAACCGCGAGCTGCTTCTCCTGCCGCCGGTCTTCCAGCAGGGCGGCATGTGGGGGCATATTCTCGGCACCGACGCCGTCGGCCGCGACATCCTCTCGCGCCTCATCTACGGCGCGCGTTTCTCGCTCTTCATCGGTCTCGTCGTCGTGACGCTGTCGGTGGTCTCGGGCGTGCTGATCGGTCTCGTCGCCGGCTATTTCCGCGGCAAGGTCGATACCTTCATCATGCGCATCATGGATATCATCCTGGCGTTTCCCTCGCTGCTGCTCGCCCTCGTGCTGGTGGCGGTCCTGGGCCCGGGCCTCTTGAACGCCATGATCGCCATCTCGCTCGTCAACCAGCCGCATTTCGTGCGCCTGACGCGCGCGGCGGTCATGACCGAGAAGTCGAAGGATTATGTCGTCGGCTCCAAGGTCGCGGGCGCCGGCACGCTGCGCCTGATGTTCCTGACGATCCTGCCGAACTGCCTCGCCCCGCTCATCGTCCAGGCGACGCTCGCCTTCTCGGCAGCGATCCTCGACGCGGCGGCGCTTGGCTTCCTCGGCATGGGCGCCCAGCCGCCGACGCCGGAATGGGGCACGATGCTCGCCGAAGCGCGCGAATTCATCCAGCGCGCCTGGTGGGTCGTCACCTTCCCCGGCCTTGCCATCCTCATCACCGTGCTTGCCATCAACCTCATGGGTGACGGCCTGCGCGACGCCCTCGATCCCAAGCTGAAGAGGTCGTGATGTCGCTTCTCGAAGTCAAAAACCTCACCGTCGAATTCCAGACGGCTTCCGGTCCCTTCCGCGCCGTGGACGGCGTCTCGCTCAAGGTCGACGAGGGCGAAGTGCTCGCCATCGTCGGCGAATCCGGCTCGGGGAAGTCGGTCTCCATGCTCGCCGCCATGGGGCTCCTGCCCTGGACGGCGAAGGTGACGGCCGACGTGCTCACCTTCAACGGCCGCGACATGCAGGCCATGTCCGACAGCGACCGGCGCAAGATCATTGGCAAGGACATCGCCATGATCTTCCAGGAGCCGATCGCCAGCCTCAACCCGTGCTTCACGGTCGGCTACCAGATCGAGGAAGTGCTGCGCATCCACACGGATCTTTCCCGCAAGGCGCGGCGCGACCGGGCGATCGAACTGTTCCAGTCGGTCGGCATTCCGAACCCGGAAGAACGCCTCGGCCACTTCCCGCACCAGATGTCGGGCGGCCAGTGCCAACGCGTGATGATCGCCACTGCGCTCGCCTGCAATCCGAAGCTGCTCATCGCCGACGAGCCGACCACCGCGCTCGACGTGACGATCCAGAAGCAGATCCTCGACCTCCTGATGAAGCTGCAGGCCGAACACGGCATGGGCCTCATCATTATCACTCATGACATGGGCGTCGTCGCCGAAACCGCCGACCGCGTCATCGTGCAGTACAAGGGCCGCCAGATCGAGGAGGCCGACGTGCTGTCGCTCTTCTCGGCCCCGAAGAGCGTCTACACCAGGGCGCTGCTTTCGGCCCTGCCGGAAAATGCCACCGGCGAGCGCCTGCCGACGATCACGGAAAAGTTGACCGACGCCGAGATTTTTGCAGGAGCAGTCCGATGACCCCTGTTCTCGAAGCAAAGAACCTGAAGCGCGACTACCATATCCCCGGAAGCCTGTTCAAACCGGCCAAGACCGTTCACGCCGTCAAGGGCGTGAGCTTCAAGGTGGAGCAGGGCAAGACGCTCGCCATCGTCGGCGAAAGCGGCTGCGGCAAGTCCACCCTTGCCCGCATGGTCACGATGATCGATCCGATCACCGAGGGCGACATGCTGATCGACGGCCGCAAGGTCGACATCGCGCAGGAGCCGCTGACGGCGGAAATGCGCAGCAAGGTGCAGATCGTCTTCCAGAACCCCTATGGTTCGCTCAACCCGCGCAAGAAGATCGGCGACATCCTGACGGAACCGCTGATCATCAACACCAAGGTGCCGGCGGACGAGCGGCGCGACCGCGCCATGGCCATGCTGAAGAAGGTGGGCCTGGAGGAGAAGCATTACGGGCGCTACCCGCACATGTTCTCCGGCGGCCAGCGCCAGCGCGTGGCGATCGCCCGCGCGCTGATGCTCAATCCGCGCCTGCTCGTGCTCGACGAGCCGGTCTCGGCGCTCGACCTTTCGGTCCAGGCGCAGGTGCTGAACCTGCTCGCCGACCTGCAGGACGAGTTCAAGCTCACCTACGTCTTCATCAGCCACGATCTTTCGGTCGTGCGCCACATCGCCGACGACGTGATGGTGATGTATTTCGGCGAGGCGGTGGAATATGGCAGCCGCGACCAGGTGTTCGGGAACCCGCAGCACAGCTACACGAAGACCCTCTTCGCCGCGACGCCCCGCGTCGACGTGGACGCCATCCGCGCCCGCATCGAACGCCGCAAGCGCGTGGCGTAAGGATAACGGCCCATGACGACGGTCCGCGTGATCGTCGTCATGGGCGTTTCCGGCCTCCGGCAAGGCCTCGATCGCCGAGCGTCTTGCCGGAACCCTCGGCGTCGCCTTCGTCGAAGGCGATAGCCTGTCGATGGATTGAATGCGCCCGGCCGACCCGTGGTGCATGCGAATTTCCCGTCCTGCCACTGGCGCCCGTGCGCCGGGCCTCGTATAGACGGCCCACCGCCGGCCTTTGTGCGCCCGCGGCCTCCCGCCCAGAATTCCAAGACCTGACAGGAACGAGACATGGACATCAAACGCTTTGAAACCGGCCCGCGCATGAGCCAGGCCGTCGTGCACAACGGGACCGTCTACCTGGCCGGCCAGGTCGGCAAGGCGGGCTCGGACGTCACCGAACAGACGAAGCAGGCGCTGGCCGAAGTCGACCGCCTGCTGGCGCTCGCCGGCACGGACAAGACCCGCATCCTCTCCGCCCAGATCTGGCTTGCCGACATGGCCGATTTCTCCAAGATGAACGCCATCTGGGATGCCTGGGCGCCGCAGGGCCACACCCCGGCCCGCGCCACCGGCGAATCCAAGCTGGCAACGCCGGACTATCTCGTCGAAGTCATCGTCGTCGCCGCGCTCTGAGTTGCGCTGCGGCTGAAACGGAAAGAGGCCGCGCAAACCGCGGCCTCTGCCATGAAAGCGTGCGCTTCAGGCGACGCTTCGAAGCCTCTCCGCCCCGGTCGGGCGCAGCGCGGCGGGAATCTGCTGGAGCACCTCCAGCGCCAGCGCCCTTGCATTCTCCTGCGCCTTGTCGAGGTTGCTGACACGCCGGGCGTCCATCGTATAGAGCGTGCCGCCGCAGCCGAAGATATCGCGGAAGGCGGAGCGTTCGATGATCGGCGTCTGCAAAAGGTGGACGCGTCGGGCGGCGAGCAGGTCCTTGACCGCATGCATGGCGCGCGTCGTCACCATGGAGTTGACGCGGGTGAGCACGACGGAATGGCGGATGCGGATATCGGCCTTGTCTTCCAGATATTGCAGGAGCTCGATGACATTGGCGCCGCCCTGCGCGTCCATGGCGGAACCCTGCACGGGGATGAGCACGTAGTCGGAATGGCCGACAGCCTTGGCGAGCAGGGAACTGCGCGAACCCGGAAGGTCGATCAGCACGAAATCGGCGCGCGCCTTCTCGTCGGCCAACTGCCGGTCGATCGTGCCCATGGTGACATAGGGCACCACGGAAAGGCGGTTGCCGAGAACGCCTTGGGAATTCTCGTGCCAGCGGGTGATCCAGTGCTGCGGGTCGGCGTCGAGCACCGAGACGCGGAAGCCGAGGCGGGCAAGCTCGGTCGCAAGCAGCAAGACGGCCGTGGTCTTGCCGGCGCCGCCCTTGGTGTTAGCGAAGGTGATGACGGGCATGGGGCTCCCCGGAACGGTTCTTGAGCCGGTCATCGCTCGCAAAGCACCTCGCATGGTGCACCGCCATCCTCGCCAATCATGGTTAACGGCCGGTGAAAACACCCGCAAACCGTGGCGCTTTCATCTCCGCCGGTCGGCGGCCAGGATCTCGCGGGCGATCTGGTCGAGCGGCAGGATCCTGTCAACGCCGCCATGGGCGATCGCCTCCTTCGGCATGCCGAAGACGACGGAGCTCGCCTCGTCCTGCGCCACCGTATAGGCGCCGGCCTGATGCATCTCGTTCATGCCACGGGCGCCGTCGTCGCCCATGCCCGTCAGGATGACGCCCATGGCATTCGCCCCGGCCGAACGGGCGGCGGAGCGGAAGAGCACGTCGACGGACGGCCGGTGGCGCGAGACGAGGGGGCCTTCGCGCACGGCGACATGGTAGCGTGCGCCCTGCCGCTCCAGCATCATGTGGCGGTCGCCGGGCGCGATCAGCACATGGCCGCGCAGGACGGGATCACCATGCACGGCTTCCTTCACCGCCACCTCGCACAGGCTGTCGAGGCGCCTGGCGAAGGCCGCGGTGAACTTTTCCGGCATGTGCTGCACGATGACGATGCCGGGCGAATTGGCCGGCAGTTGTTCCAGCAGCACGCGCAGCGCCTCCGTGCCGCCGGTCGAGGCGCCGATGCAGGCGACCATTTCGGTCGTCTTGGCCATGGCGCGGCCGGAGGGCGGGGGCAGCACGGCATCGGCGGTGAGCTTTGCGCTCGGCCCGCTTGCGGCGGCCGTGCGCCGGTTCTGGCCGAGGCGGGCGACGGCGGCGCCCTTGACGGCCTCGCGGATGCGCGTGCCGGATTCGGCGAGATGGTCGGCCGCGCCGATCTTCGGTTTCAGGATGATGTCGACGGCGCCGGCCTCCAGCGCCTGCATCAGCGTCTCCGAGCCCTCCTCGGTCAGCGAGGAGCACATGACGACGGGGATCGGCTTCTGCGCCATGATCTTGCGCAGGAAGGTGATGCCGTCCATGCGCGGCATCTCCACGTCGAGCGTGATGACGTCGGGGATTTCCTCCTGGATCTTCCGGGCCGCCATGAAGGGATCGGAGGCCGCGCCCATCACCTCGATCTCCGGGTCCTGCTCCAGGACATGGGTCAGTGCCTGGCGCACGCTCGCCGAGTCATCGATGATGAGCACGCGGATCTTCTTGCCGGGAGGGACCATCAGATCTTCTTGAAAACCGTGTTGGCGACCTGGCGCACCGGCAGCGAAATGCCGGTCACCGTTTCGGAATGGCCCAAATAGAGGAAGCCGCCGGGCACGAGGCAGTCGCAGAGCCGCGCCAGCACCTTGGCCTGCGTCGGCTTGTCGAAATAGATCAGCACGTTGCGGCAGAAGATCATGTGCATCGGCTCGCCCACCCTGTAGGCGCTGTCCATGAGGTTCATGCGGGCAAAGCCGATCGTCGAGCGCAGGCGCGGATGGATGCGCACCTCGCCGCGTCCGGCATCGCGCGAGACCATGACGTAGCGGCGCTGCATTTCCGGCGGCACGGGCTGGATCATGTCGCGCGGATAGACGCCGCGCCGTGCGGCGGCAAGCACGTCGGTCGAAAGGTCCGTGGCGAGGATGCGGTAGTCGAGGCCGGGGCTCGCATCGACGAAATCCTGCATCACCATCGCCATCGTATAGGGCTCGGCGCCGATGGAGCAGGCGGCGCTCCACAGCCGCAGCCGCTTGTGGCCGGCCGCGACGAGTTCCGGCAGGCCGGTCCGCTCCATGAACTCGAAATGCTTCGGCTCGCGGAAGAAGTCGGTCTTGTTCGTCGTCACGGCATCGATGAGGAAGATCGCCTCCTTCTCGATGCCGCCATGCTTGAAGAGATAGTCGCAATAGTCGTTGAAGCTGGGAATACCGGTCGCCCGCAGGCGCCGGCGCAGCCGGCCCTCCAGCATCGTCAGCTTCGTGATCGGCATCTTGATGCCGCTGTAGTCATAGATGTAGCGCGACAGGGCCTCGAAGTTCCGGCTGCTCAGCCCGTCCTCCGCCCCTTGCATCCGCAATGCTGCTCCCACGCCGGTCCTCCCGAAACTATGCCGTCGCGGCGAGGCGGCCCGCCGAACCCATCATCGCCATCTCGGCACCGGAGAACAGGCGCGCGAGGTCGACGATGACGACGAAACCGCCGTTGCGGCGCACGACGCCGGCAATGTAGTCGGACGGCCAGCGCACGCCGATGTCGGGCGCCCCCTCGATCTCGTCGGTGCGGAAGGGGATGACCTCGAAGACCCGGTCGGCGACAAGGCCGAGGGTGAGGGTCTTCTCGCCGATCGGCACGTCGAGCACCAAAGCGCGCGTGTGCGGCGTCTTCTCGGTCTTCGTCATGCCGAGGCGAAGCCGCAGGTCGATGACCGGCACACCCTGGCCGCGCACGTCCCTGAGACCGAGCAGGTATTCCGGCCCATGCGGGATCTTGAAGGCATCCTCGTGGTCGAGGATTTCCCGGACGACCGAGACGGGCACCGCAAAGACCTCGTTGTCGAGACTGAAGGTGACGAACTGGGATTCGGAGGACGGAGCGGCCATGATCAAGCGCTTTCCCTGAAATCTGCGTCGTCGGCATCCGGGCCGCCCATCGACATGTCGAGGGCAAAGCCGCGGGCGCGGGCCTGCTGGCCGTTGACGCTGTTGTCGGACTTGCGAAGCGGCGCGGCGGCCGCCTTGGCGACCGGGCGCGAGACCGGTGCCGCGCGACGGTGCTGGGCGGCCGGGGCGCCGGAAGCGCGATCGACGCGGAAGAAGGCGATCGAGGTCTGCAGTTCCTCGGCCTGGGCGGCAAGCTCTTCCGAGGTGCCGGACATTTCCTCCGAGGCGCCGGCATTCTGCTGGGTCACCTTGTCGAGCTGCTGGATCGCCTCGTTGATCTGCGAGGCGCCGATATCCTGCTCGCGGCAGGCGGCGGAGATTTCCGATACCAGTTCCGCGGTCTTGCGGATATCGGGCACCAGCCGGTTCAGCATCTCGCCGGCCTCGGTGGCGACGGAGACCGTCTGGCCGGACAGCGTGCTGATCTCGGCAGCGGCCGCCTGGCTGCGTTCGGCAAGCTTGCGCACTTCCGAGGCGACGACGGCAAAGCCCTTGCCGTGCTCGCCGGCACGGGCCGCCTCGACGGCCGCGTTGAGGGCGAGAAGGTCGGTCTGGCGGGCGATTTCCTGCACGATGGAGATCTTCTCCGCGATGGTGCGCATCGCGCCGACCGCACGGCCCACGGCCTCGCCCGACGCCTCGGCGTCCTTGGCGGACTGGCGGGCGATCTTCTCGGTCTGGGCGGCGTTGTCTGCGTTCTGCTTGATGTTGGCGGCCATCTCCTCCATCGAGGCGGAAGCCTCTTCGGCGGAGGAGGCCTGTTCCGTCGCGCCCTGCGACAGCTGTTCCGAGCTTGCCGAAAGCTCCTGGCTGCCGGAGGAGACGTTGTCGGCGGCCGAAAGCGCGTCGGCGACGACGCCGCGCAGGCGCTCCACCATGCTTTCGAGCGACAGGCCGAGCGTGTCCTTGTCGGACAGCGGTTTCGGCGTCACCGTCAGGTCGCCATTGGCGATCTGGTCGGCGATGACGGCCGTTTTGCGCAGGTTGCCGGTCATCACGTTGATCGTGTCGACCAGGTCCTTGATCTCGTCGTTCGTCTTGATCTCGACCGTTTGGTCGAGATCGCCGATCGCGACGGCTTCGGCGGCAGTCTTGATCTTCTTCAGCCCGCTGTTGATGCCGAACGCGAGCCAGACGGCGGCGCCGATGGCGAGCAGCAGCGCGGCGCCGGCAATCGTCACGATCAGGTTGCGCGTATGGGCATATTGCGCGTCGGCGTCCTCTTCCGCCTTCACCAGCAGCGCCTTGTTGTTTTCGATGCGGGCGTCGATCGTCTCTTCGATCTCGTCCATCAGGCGACGGCTCTCGGTCGTCGCAAGGCGGAGCGCCTCGGCCGAATTGCCCGCGCCGGCGAGCGCGCGGACCTGGTCGTCGATGCGGATGAGCTGCTTTTCCCTTTCGCCGATGGTCTGCCATTGCTGGAGGGCGGCCGGATCGGTCGACAGCCCGACCAGCGTGTCGAGGGTTTCCTCGAAGCCCTTGCGATAGCGGTCGCCGGCCTCGGCGGCGGCGGCGATGTCGCGGGGGTTGGTGGCGGTCGCGAGGTTCATCTGCGCCCGCGCCAGGCGGAGCTGGTAACTGGCAAGGTTCTGTGCGGCCTCGAGGCGTGCGGCGGGACCGGCGATCAGGTCTGAGATTGCTTGGTTCAGCGAGGACAGGCTCAGAATGGCGTAAACGGACGTGCCGGCCATCATCAGGATGATGACACCGAAGGCGGCCGCCAGCTTCAGTTTGATGGTTGCGCGCATCTTGGGGCTCCTTTGGTAGCAGATGCCGTTTGGGCGGGGCGCCGGAAGCCGGGGCCCGTCATGCGAGAAGACCGATACACTCACCCTTTCGCGGGCCGCAGGCGACCCTTTCGCCGGCGCCTACACGCGCCGGGCCGATTGGGCGGCGCATCCGTTGCCGGATGCACCGCGATCCTTCGTTCAGGCGCTTTCGCGGAAGTCCGCGTCGTCGGCATCCGGACCGCCCATCGACATGTCGAGGGCAAAGCCGTTGCCGTTGCGAGTCGCCTTGGTTGCCGTCGGGGCCGGGCGGTAGGCCGGGGAAGCGGCCGGACGCTTGGCGGCGACGGGAGCGGCCATCTTCGCCGCGGTCGCGCGCAGCTTCTCGGCATGGTTCGGTTCCTTGCGGGCCGAATTCTCGACGCGGAAGAAGGCGATGGAGGCCTGGAGCTCTTCCGCCTGGGCGGCCAACTCTTCCGAGGTCGCCGACATTTCCTCCGAGGCGCCGGCATTCTGCTGGGTCACCTTGTCGAGCTGCTGGATCGCCTCGTTGATCTGCGAGGCGCCGATATCCTGCTCGCGGCAGGCGGCCGAGATTTCCGAAACCAGTTCGGCGGTCTTGCGGATATCAGGCACCAGCCGGTTCAGCATCTCGCCGGCTTCCGTCGCGACGGAGACCGTCTCGCCGGACAGTGCGCTGATTTCGGCCGCAGCCGCCTGGCTGCGCTCGGCAAGTTTGCGCACTTCCGAGGCGACGACCGCAAAGCCCTTGCCGTGCTCGCCGGCACGCGCAGCCTCGACGGCGGCGTTGAGGGCGAGAAGGTCGGTCTGGCGGGCGATTTCCTGCACGATGGAGATCTTCTCCGCAATGGTGCGCATCGCGGTGACGGCGCGGCCGACGGCCTGGCCGGAGGCTTCCGCATCCTTGGAAGACTGGCGGGCGATCTTTTCCGTCTGGGCGGCGTTGTCGGCGTTCTGCTTGATGTTGGAGGCCATCTCCTCCATCGAGGCGGAGGCCTCCTCGGCGGAGGACGCCTGTTCCGTCGCGCCCTGCGAGAGGGTTTCGGAGCTGGCAGACAGTTCCTGGCTGCCGGAGGAGACGTTGTCGGAGGCCGAAAGGGCGTCCGCGACGACGCCGCGCAGGCGCTCGATCATCGTGTTGACGTGGCCGAGCAGGTCGCCGATCTCGTCCCTGGTGGTGATGTCGGCAAAGCGGGTGAGGTCGCCGTCCGCCACGTTCTGTACGACGCCGACGGCCCGGGAGATGCCGCGGTTGATCGACAGGACGATCCAGACGGCGGCGAGGCCGGCGATCAGGAAGGCAATGGAAGCGGCGGCGATCATGATGGTGCGCGTGTCGGCATATTGCGCTTCGGCATTGTCGTCCGCTTCCTGAAGGCGGGTCTGTTCGAGCGTGACCACCTCATCGAGCAGGGCGTCGATCTCGTTCGTCACCGTGCGGGCATCCGCCGTGGAAACGCGCAACGCCCCGGCGCTGTCGCCGGCGAGCATCAGGCTGCGGACCCGGTCGTCCTCGCGGCGGAATTCGGTGGAGAGGCCCTGGAGCTTGGACCAGAGGACCTTGCCCTGTTCCGTGGCTTTCGCCAGCACCTGCTCGAAGGCCGCGTCGAAATCCGCGCGGGCCTTGTCGCTCAGCACGATATATTTGTTGGTCTCGGCATTGCTGGTCGCCGAGAGCATGTTTTTCTGCTGGCGGATCTGCTGGAGCTGCAGGACGTTGAGTTCCTGGGCAAGGCGCAGCCGCGTGGCCGGCCCGGTGAGCACGTCGCCGAGCGTCGCATTGAGGCCGCCCAGGCTCACGATGCCATAGCCGGCGGTGCCCGCCAGCATGGCCATGATGAAGCCGAAGGCCAGGAACAGTTTCAGTTTGATGGTAAAGCGCATGGGTTTCTCCTGATCGCCTAATTCGGCGCTTGCGCCGCGCGCTCTTTCCGGGAGGAAAAGATCGCGGTGAGGTTCGGGACGATGATGAATTCGCCGCCCCGCTTGACGAGGCAGTTGATGTAGTCGGCGCGCCAGCGCATGCCGACGCTCGGCGGCGGTTCGCTGGCGACCTTGGGAAGCGTGGTGACTTCGTTGACCTTGTCGGTGCGGATGCCGATCAGCGTCGCCTCCTCGTCGAGGTCGAGCTCGATGACGACGATGCGGCTGTCGATGGTCGTTTCCGTCGCGTCCATGCCGAAGGCGAGGCGGATATCGGCAAGCGGGATCACCTTGCCGCGGAAATTGATGACGCTGGAAACGAAGGGCTTGCTGCCGGGAACATGGGTTTCCGGCAGAAGATCGAGGATCTCCTGCACGACGATCGCCTCTATCGCGAAGGTCTCGCCGTTGAGGTTGAAGGTAAGCACCGAGAGGTCTTCCTCCGCGCCCCAGATCGCGTCGTAGTCGCGTTTTCGTGCCGCTTCGCTCATCCTGCCGCCCGCAATTGCGCCTCCTGCTGCTGTCCTGCCGCGACCAGATGGGTGACGTCGAGGATCAGCGCCACGCTGCCATCGCCGAGGATGGTCGCGCCGGAGAACGTGTCGACGTCATGGTGCAGCTTGGACATGGATTTGATGACCGTCTGGTGGTCGCCGATGATCTGGTCGACGACGAGGCCGACGCGCTCCGACCCGGTCGAGATGACGACGACCTTCTGGTGCGGATCGGGCTCGGTGCGCGTCTGGAAGAGTTCGCGCAGGCGCAGGAACGGCACCAGGCTGTCGCGCAGCGAGATAAAGCTGCGCCCCCGCGAGCGCAGGTCGTCTTCGAGCGAGAGTTCCAGGCACTCCTCCACCGCCGAGAGCGGGATGACGTAGCAGCCCTGGCCGACGCGCACGAGCAGGCCCTCGATGATGGCGAGGGTCAGCGGGATGCGCAGCGACACTTCCGAGCCTTCGCCCGGCTTGCTGGCGATGTCGATCGTGCCGCGCAGCGCCTCCACCGTCTTCTTGACGACGTCCATGCCGACGCCGCGGCCGGACAGGTTCGTCACCGCCTGGGCGGTCGAGAAACCCGGCTGGAAGATGAGCTGGAGCAGGTCCTGGTCGGTCAGCGTCGCGCCCGGCTGGATGATGCCCGACGATTCCGCCTTGGCGCGCACCCGTTCGCGGTTGATGCCGCGCCCGTCGTCCTTGATGGTGATGATCACCTCGCCGCCCGTCTGGTGCGCCGAGAGGATGACCTGGCCCTTTGCCTCCTTGCCGGCGGCGATGCGCTCCTCCGGCTTTTCGAGGCCATGGTCGATGGAATTGCGCACGAGATGCACCAGCGGATCGGCGAGCCGGTCGATGACCGTCTTGTCGACCTCCGTGCTCTCGCCCTCGGTGATGAGCTCGATCTCCTTGCCGGTCTCGCGCGACAGGTCGTGCACGAGGCGGCGGAAACGGCTGAAGAGGCTGGCGACCGGCATCATGCGCAGCACCATCATCGTGTCGCGCAGCTCGCCCGAAAGACGTTCGATTTCTTCGGAGACGGAGCGCAGGCCGAGATCGGCCGCCGTGCCGGCGAGCTGGGTGAGGCGCGACTGGGCGATGACGAGCTCGCCGACGCGGTCCATCATCTCGTCGAGCCGTTCGGCCGGCACGCGCACGTTCTCCGCGGATTTCGCCTGTTTGGAATCATTGGCGGCCTGCACCGCCGGGGCGTCCCGCTCGGCAACGACCACGGCCCTGGCGATCGGTGTCTCGGCGGGCTTCGCTTCGGCGGCGGGCTGTTCGACGGCGACCTCGGTGATTTCGAGCTCCATGTCGTCCATGACGAAGATGAAGACGTCCTCGATATCGGCACGCGGCCGCTCGGTCTTCAGCGTCACGTCCCAACTGATATGGATGTCGCGCGGCTCCAGCGCGGAAAGCTCCGGCACCTTTGCCGTATCGGCGACGATCCGGCATTCGCCGAGGTCGCGCATCTCGTCGAGCAGGCCGAGCGGATTGGTGCCGTTCGCCATGGCATTGACCGGCAGGCTGAAGCGGATGCGCCATTCGCTGAGACCGCCAGCCGCCTCGGCAACGGGCGCAGCCGTAGCCGCAACGGCCGCCGGGGCAGGGGAGCCCGCGCCGTTGACCGCCCGGTGCAGGCCGTCGAGCAGCGCGGCGCTCATCGCGTCGTGGTCGCCGTTCGGCGTTTCGAGCAGCGCGCGCATATGGTCCTGCGCCGAAAGAACCGCCGAGACCAGCTCGTGCGTGGCGGGCACGTCGCCCTTGCGCACACGGTCGAAGGCGGTCTCGCAATGGTGGGTGAAGGCGGCGAGCGCGTCGAAGCCGAACATCGCGCCCGACCCCTTCAATGTGTGCAGGCCCCGGAAGACCGCGTCGATCTGGTCGCGGTCATCGAGGCTGCGGGTGAGGTCGAGGAGGCCGGACTCGATCTGTTTCAGCAGTTCGGCCGCTTCTGTCCGGAAGACGGAGATCGGGTCCGGGTTCGTCATCTTCCGAGGACCTTCCTGGCGATCTTGACGAGGCTTTCCGGATCGAACGGCTTGGTCAGCCAGCCGGTCGCTCCGGCGGCTTTGGCCTGCGCCTTCAGTTCGCCGTCGGATTCGGTGGTGAGGAAGATGACCGGCACGCCCGTATGGGCGGGCAGCTTGCGCAGCTCGCGGATCATCGTCAGGCCGTCCATGTTCGGCATGTTGAGGTCGGTGACGACGAGGTCGTATTCGCCGCCCTTCAGCTTGTTGAGGCCGTCAAGGCCGTCGACCGCCTCGGTCACGCTGTAGCCGGCATTGCTGAGGGTGACGCGCGTCGTCAGCCGGATGCTGGCGGAATCGTCGACGGTCAAGATCTTCGCGGTCATCAGTTCTTCTCCTGGTGCAGCCAGAAATGCGCGGCGTCGGGTGTCATCCCCTCGAGAAAGCCGCCGCGTTTCAGCACGTCGTAAAGGTCGCCGGAGGCAGGCCGGGCAAGTAGAACGCGCCCGTCCCTGGCCTCGGCCTGTTTGCGGGCCGCCATGACAAGCTGGACAAAGCTGAGGTCAACCTGCGCCGCCTCGTCGATATCCAGTACAGCAGCGGGATTCTTGTTCAGGAAATCCAAGATCAACTCTTGAATGGACACTATAGTCTTGATGGTGAGCGTCGTGGGTAAGGTTAACGGCGCGTCACCGGGCAGGGTTGACGACATGGAGGCCTCGATAGTCGTTTCGAGAGAGAGTATTTCCCGCGCCAGAATCCCCAGTCACGCTTAATGAAGAGTAAAGCGCGGTTGCTAATTTCATCCATTGGTAGTTCGATCGTTGTCGATACACCGCCTCACCCTACGGCAGGAAATTGCATCAAGTGTTTGTATATAAAGAGTAATATTTAAAATTAGATATGAGTGATATTATTTATAAATCCCTAATTCTAGGGATGCCTGCATCCACGGGTGGTGGCGCCGGAATCGCCCTGGTTTTGCGGAATTTCATTACATGAGGAAAGGCGAATTTACTGCGCGTTACATTGTTGGCCCTAGGGTTCGCTCACGGGTTCTTGCAGATGGGGTATGGCGTGTCAGGAATAGCGAGCGCAATGCGCGTGGAGCGGCAGACGGCGGAAACTGAGCTTGTTTCCCGTCTCGAAGGGGCCCGTTCCCGCATCGAGCAGCGGTTCCTCGATGGCGGCGTCGTGCTGCTTTCGGTTCTGGACGTGCTCAACCGGCTGGTCGTCTCGCTGGAGAACCTTTCCGGCTCGCTCGGCAACGAGGCGGCGGAGGCGACAATCGGCCGGCTCATCGCCACCGTCGACCAGTTGACCGCGCTGCCCGGCATCGAGGAACAGCGCCAGCAGCGCCTCGCCAATGTCGCCGTCACGGAAAAGTCGCTCGGCACCCACATCGCCGACATGCAGGAGACGCTGCGCTACCTGCGCACCTTCGCCACGACCGCCAAGATCACCGGCGCCGCCATTCCCGATTTCGCCGGCTTTGCGGAAGAAATCCTCGAGCGCATCCAGTTCGGCACCGGCGAGGTCAATGCGCTCGGCGCGAAGATCGGCACGCTCGGTGCCGTCATCGAGACCGCCTCGGCCGGGGGCGGGGAGGCGCTGGAGCGCTTCCGCCGTTCCGTTCCCGATATTGCCGGCAACCTCTCGCGCAATGCCGCGGACCTGACGGCACAGCGCCGCCACCTCTCGCAGCTTGCCGCCAAGGTGGGTGCGGCGGCGCGCGGGGTGCAGGGCAAGGTCGCCACCACGCTGTCGGCCATGCAGATCGGCGACATCACCCGCCAGCGCATCGAGCATTGCCAGTCCGCCTTCACCTTCCTGGACGAATATCTTGCAGCGGGAGCGCTCGACGCGGAAGCCGCCGGCCGCCTCACGGGCCTGATCCGCCACCTCGTGCACGAACAGCTCGTCGAGATCGCCAGCGATTTCGCGCGCGAATGCAGGACTGTGGTCGGCACGATCCGCAGTTTCGGGGCCGATATCGACGGCCTGATGGCGCTCTACGGCGACATGGATGCCGCCGACGGCCGCTCCGCCGATCGCGCCATGCGAACCCTGGAAGCCGACATCGCCGCCGCCCGCGCCGTCGTGCGCGATATCGAGCAGGCGGCCGACAAGGCCAACGTCCTGGGTGCAAGCACGGTCGAGACCGTGCAGGGCCTCCTGAAGGGCGTGAAGACGATCCAGCTCGTGCGCACCGACATCCATTACATGGCGCTCAACACCAACCTGCGCTGCAGCAAGCTCGGCGAAGAGGGGCGGGCGATCAATGTGGTGACGGCGGAGCTGCGCCTGTTTTCCAGCCAGCTCGACGAGACGGCGGAGCGTATCCTCGTCGCCTTGCAGTCGCTCGAAGGGGATGCCGGCAAGCTGCGCGAGGCGGGCACGGCCGCCGGCGGCTCGCTCGACGCGCATCTGGACGAGGCGCTGGAGCATATCCGCCGGGCGGGCGACCGCATGGAAGAGGACATGACGGCCCTGCGCGCCTGCGGCGCGGACGTTTCCGCGAAGGCGGGCCGGACGGTCGCCGACCTCGATTTCAACGCCGAGCTCGGCGACGTGCTGGCCGATTGCTCCGCCCGCGCGGGCGAACTCATCGGCCACGACCTGCCGGACACGTCAGGCCTCGAAGAGGCGATGGCCGATCTCGGCAGCCGGATCGCGCGCACCTATACGATGGTCTCCGAGCGCGAGGTGCATGCCCGCGTC
Source organism: Shinella sp. HZN7 (assembly GCF_001652565.1). Classification (NCBI taxonomy): domain Bacteria; kingdom Pseudomonadati; phylum Pseudomonadota; class Alphaproteobacteria; order Hyphomicrobiales; family Rhizobiaceae; genus Shinella; species Shinella sp. HZN7. Next base: position 434,823 of record NZ_CP015736.1, read on the forward strand.
TTCGGCACCGCCCTGGACGTGCCTGCAGTGCCCGCCGCTGCGCAGAGCGATGAAGACCTCTTCGACGACGCGCTGTTCTAGGATCGTGATCCTGCGCATGCGGTTCCGCGCAAGGCTCGGCGCCGTCATTTTCCGCCTCATCTGGGCTCAATGCCACCTGGTTCGGAGCCCCTCGCTCGGCCCGCTTGGCTGCTTTCGCCATTCCACCGAATGGCCGTGGTCTGTTTCCCTGTATTTTTGAAAATATAGCGCTGGCAAAGCCGCAAGTGCCGATATATTCAAGGAGATATCACGCTGCCTTCAGGCAGGAAAAGGGAGAACAGGAATGAACCGTCGTCTGCTTCTGAAACTCGTCGTCGCCGCCTTCGCCTCGCTGCCGCTTGTCCTGCCGGCGGCCGCCGCCGAGAAGGTCACCGTCTTTGCCGCCGCAAGCCTGAAGAACGCGCTGGATGCGGCGAATGCCGCCTGGTCGAAGGAAACCGGCAACGAGACGACGGTCTCCTATGCCGCAAGCTCGGCGCTCGCCAAGCAGATCGAGGCGGCCGCCCCCGCCGATCTCTTCATCTCGGCCGACCTTGCCTGGATGGACTATGTCGCCGAGAAGAAGCTGATCAAGGACGACACCCGCTCCAACCTTCTCGGCAACCGCATCGTTCTGGTCGCGTCGAAGGACAAGGCCTCGGACGTCGAGATCAAGGACGGTTTCGACCTCGCCGGCCTCGTCGGTGACGGCAAGCTCGCCATGGGTGCGGTCGACAGCGTGCCGGCCGGCAAGTACGGCAAGGCGGCGCTCGAAAAGCTCGGCGTCTGGTCCTCGGTCGAAGGCAAGGTCGCCGGCGCCGAGAGCGTGCGCGCCGCGCTCGCCCTCGTCTCGCGCGGCGAGGCGCCCTACGGCATCGTCTACCAGACGGATGCCGCGGCCGATCCGGAGGTCGCCATCGTCGGCACCTTCCCGGAAGACAGCCACCCGCCGATCATCTACCCCGTTGCCATCCTCACGGAATCGCAGAGCGCCGCGGCTGCCGCCTATCTCGACTTCCTGAAGTCCGACAAGGCTGCGCCCTTCTTCACCGAGCAGGGCTTCACCATCCTGAAGTAAAACGAGCCTCGCGACAGGTCCCGGCGCTAGACCGGGACATCGCGGAATTTGCTTGCCCCTCATCCCGCTGCCGCGACCTTCTCCCCGCACGCGGGGAGAAGGAGTTTGTGGCAATGTCGCACCAGGACGAGCCTCGGGATTGATTCCTGGGAAAACGGTGCGGCATCCCCCTCTCCCCGCTTGCGGGGAGAGGGTGCCGGCAGCGGGATGAGGGGCTTGCCGGCAAACGAGGCTTGGGGCGAACCTCTCGCGCCATGTGTTTTACGAGGAATCGACGTGGACTGGCTTGCCTTGAGCAACGAGGAATGGACGGCGATCCGGCTCAGCCTTCGGGTCTCGGCGGTCGCGGTCCTCGTCAGCCTGCCGCTCGGCATCCTCGTCGCGCTGGCGCTGGCGCGCGGCCGCTTCTGGGGCAAGTCGCTGCTGAACGGCCTCGTGCACCTGCCGCTGATCCTGCCGCCCGTCGTCACCGGCTTCCTGCTGCTCATCCTGTTCGGCCGGCGCGGTCCCATCGGCTCCGTGCTGGACGAATGGTTCGGCATCGTGCTCTCCTTCCGCTGGACCGGCGCGGCGCTCGCCTGCGGCGTGATGGGCTTTCCGCTGATGGTGCGTTCGATCCGGCTTTCCATCGAGGCCGTCGACCGCAAGCTGGAGGAGGCGGCCGGCACACTCGGCGCTAGCCCCCCCTGGGTCTTCCTCACCGTCACCCTGCCGCTCATATTGCCCGGCGTGCTCGCCGGCATGATCCTCGCCTTCGCCAAGGCGATGGGCGAGTTCGGCGCCACAATCACCTTCGTCTCCAACATTCCCGGCGAGACGCAGACGCTGTCGGCCGCCATCTACACCTTCACCCAGGTGCCCGGCGGCGATACCGGCGCCATGCGCCTCACCCTCGTCGCCATCGCCATCTCCATGGTCGCGCTCATCGCCTCCGAGGCGCTCGCCCAGCGCCTCGGCCGCAAGGTGCACCTCGAATGAGCCTTGTCGTCGAAGCCCGCCACCGGCTCGGCGATTTTTCGCTGGAGGCCGCCTTCACCTCCGACGGGGGCGTCACCGCCCTGTTCGGCCGCTCCGGCTCGGGAAAGACCTCGCTGGTCCGCATCATCGCCGGCCTGACGCGCCCGGCGGAAGGCCGCGTCCTGCTTGGCGACGAGGTGCTGGTCGATACCGCCCGCCGCATCTTCGTACCCGCCCACCGCCGGCGTTTCGGCTATGTCTTCCAGGAGGCACGCCTCTTCCCGCACCTCACCGTGCGGCAGAACCTCAATTACGGCCGCTGGTTCTCGCCGAAGGGCGCGCGCATGGAAAATCCGGACCGCGTGGTCGACCTGCTCGGCATTGCCGGCTTGCTCGATCGCCAGCCGGCCAATCTTTCCGGCGGCGAAAAGCAACGTGTCGCCATCGGCCGCGCGCTGCTCGCCTCGCCGCGCCTGCTGCTGATGGACGAGCCGCTCGCCGCGCTCGACGAGGAGCGCAAGGCGGAGATCCTGCCCTATCTGGAGCGCCTGCGCGACGAGGTCGGCATTCCCATCGTCTATGTCAGCCATTCGGTGGCCGAGGTCGCGCGCCTTGCCGACCGGGTCGTGCTGATGGCGGACGGCCGCATCGAGGCGATCGGCGCGGCATCGGACGTGCTGAGCGGCCCGCGCCTTTCCTCTGCCGCCGAACGCCGCGAAGCCGGCAGCGTCCTTGCCGGTCGTGTCGAGGCGCGCGATGCCGCGCACGGCCTCGCCACCATCCGCTTGGATGGCGGCGCGACGATCCTCGTGCCGGGCGCCGCGGTCTCGCCGGGCGAAACGGTGCGGCTGCGCATTCCCGCCCGCGACGTGATGATCGCGACGGTGCGCCCGGAAGGCCTCAGCGCGCTCAACATCCTGGAAGGCGCCATCGAGGCGATCGAGCCGGACGGCGAGGGCATGGCGAGCCTGCGCATCGCCTGCGGCGGCGATGTCGTGCGCGCCCGCATCACCGCATTCTCCGTCGAGCGCTTCGGCCTTGCGCCGGGCCTGCCGGTGCACGCCGTCATCAAGACGGTGGCGCTGGAATAGGTGTCAGTCGGCAAGGTTTTCGACGATCCAGCCGATGTCCTCGGCCAGCGCCGCGCGCGCCTTCTCCTCCATGGTGTGGTAATGCGCGATCAGCGCTTCGCCGAAGGGGGTCACGACGGCGCCGCCGCCCTGTTTTCCGCCGCGCTGCGATTCCACCACGGGCGTGCGGAACAGCCGGTTCATCTCGTCGACCAGCAGCCAGGCCCGGCGATAGGACATGTCCATCGCCCGTCCGCCGGCCGAGATCGAACCGGTCTCCCGGATATGCGCGAGAAGCTGGATCTTGCCGCGCCCGATCCGCCCGTCCGGCTCGAACTGGAGGCGGAAGATGAGTTTCGGTTCGGTCTTGGCGGATGCTGACATGAAACTGGGCCCGTATGGATACGGGCCCAGATATAACAGCGTTTTCCGCGATGTGCAGTGCCAAGCCGCTTCTGGCCAAGCCCGAATTCAGGCGGCGCGCTTCAGGGCGTCGCCGAGGATCGAGACGATGTCCTCGAAATGCTTCTTCTCGGCGATCAGCGGCGGCGAGAAGGCGATGATGTCGCCGGTGACGCGGATCAGGAGGCCTTTCTCGAAGCAATCGACGAAGACATCATAGGCCCGCGCGCCCGGTGCGCCGTCGCGCGGGGCAAGCTCGATGCCGGCGATGAGGCCGATCGTGCGGATGTCGATGATGTGCGGCAGGCCCTTCAGCGAATGCATCGCGGCATGCCAATTGTCCTGCAGCGCCGCGCCGCGGGTGAAGAGGTCCTCATCGCGGTAGATGTCGAGCGTCGCGATGCCGGCGGCGCAGGCCACCGGATGGCCGGAATAGGTGTAGCCGTGGAAGAGCTCGATGGCGTTTTCCGGCCCGTGCATCAGCGCGTCGTGCACCTTGCGGCTGGCGAAGACCGCACCCATCGGGATGGCGCCGTTGGTGAGGCCCTTGGCGGTGGTCACGATGTCGGGCGTCACCCCGAAATAGTCGGTGGCGAAGGCGGCGCCGAGGCGCCCGAAGCCGGTGATGACTTCGTCGAAGATCAGGAGGATGCCGTGCCTGTCGCAGGTCGCGCGCAGCTTTTCGAGATAGCCCTTCGGCGGGATCAGCACGCCGGTGGAGCCGGCGACCGGCTCGACGATGCAGGCCGCGATGGTTTCCGCGCCGTGCAGTGCCACCAGCCGCTCCAGGTCGTCGGCAAGCTCGGCGCCATGCTCCGGCTGGCCCTTCACATAGGCGTTCCTCGCAAGGTCATGGGTGTGCCGAAGGTGATCGGAACCGGGAAGCTGCGGAAAGACGCGGCGGTTGTTGAGAATGCCGCCGACCGAAATGCCGCCGAAGCCGACGCCGTGATAGCCGCGCTCGCGGCCGATGAGGCGCGTGCGCGTGCCCTGGCCGATGGCGCGCTGGTAGGCGATGGCGATCTTCAGCGCGGTATCGACCGATTCCGAGCCGGAGCCGGTGTAGAAGACGCGGTCGAGCTTGGCGCCGTCGGGGCCGGGGGCGATCTCGGCCAGCCGCTCGGCAAAATCGAAGGCGACCGCATGGCCCATCTGGAAGGAGGGCGCGAAATCCATCTCGGTGAGCTGGCGCTCGACCGCCGCGGCGATCTGCCGGCGGCCGTGGCCGGCATTGACGCACCACAGGCCCGCGGTGCCGTCGAGCACCTGGCGGCCGTCGGCGCTGGTGTAATACATGCCTTCGGCGGCGGCGAGCAGGCGCGGCGCGGCCTTGAACTGGCGGTTGGCGGTAAAGGGCATCCAGTAGCTGTCGAGCACCGGTGCATTGGGCTTGTTGTGAACGTTCATGGCAGATCTCCTCTGGCTGGCGGGATTGACGCCATGATTTGCGATGCCGAACAAGTCCTTTTCTTCTTGACGTCAACTAATTGAAAATAAAGGATACGAAGAAGCCGATTTTCGATATTTCGAACATCTAGAACAGGAAATGGCCATGTCGGTCGATATCGGGGGCAGGCTGCGCCATCTGCGCATGGCCCACAATCTCTCCCAGCGGGAACTTGCCAAGCGCGCCGGCGTCACCAATTCGACGATCTCGCTGATCGAATCGAACGCCTCCAACCCGTCGGTCGGCGCGCTGAAGCGCATCCTCGACGGCATCCCGATCGGCCTTGCGGAATTCTTCGCCTTCGAGCCGGAGCGCCCGAAAAAGGCCTTCTACCGGGCGGACGAGCTTGTGGAGATCGGCAAGGGCCCGATTTCCTTCCGCCAGATCGGCGAGAACACCTTCGGCCGCAGCCTGCAGATCCTGAAGGAGTGCTACCAGCCGGGCGCCGACACCGGCAAGGTGCTGCTGGTGCACGACGGCGAGGAGGGCGGCATCGTGCTCTCCGGCCGGCTGGAGGTGACGGTGGACGACGAACGGCGCATCCTCGGCCCGGGGGATGCCTATTATTTCGAAAGTCGCCGTCCGCACCGCTTCCGCTGCGTCGGCCCGGTGCCCTGCGAGGTCATCAGCGCCTGCACCCCGCCGACCTTCTGACAGATGGAGGCAACGGCGCCTGATCGTGCGCGCCGTTGCGTTTTCGGTCCGGCCCGGTGCTCAGGCCGATTTCGCCAGCCGCGCCTGCTCGTCGAAGAACAGTGCCTGGCTGATCAGCGCCTTCACCATGTCCGGATTGAACGGCTTGGTGACGAGGAAGGCCGGCTCGGGCTTCTCGCCGGTCAGCAGCCGCTCCGGGAAGGCGGTGATGAAGATGACCGGGATCGTGCTGTTCTTCAGGATGTCGTTGACGGCGTCGATGCCGGAACTGCCGTCGGCCAGCTGGATGTCGGCCAGCACCATGCGCGGCGACGTGCGGTGGTAGAGTTCGACCGCCTCCGCATGGGTGCGCGCGATGCCCGTCACATTGTGGCCGAGGCCCTTCACCATGTCCTCGATGTCCATGGCGATCAGCGGCTCGTCCTCGATGATCATGATGTCGGTCGCCACCTGCCGCGAGATGTCGCGCGAGGCTTCGTCGAGCAGGGCGGCGAAGCGTTCCTCCGGCACGTCGAGAATATCGGCGCCTTCGGCAAGGTCGAAACCCTCGACGGCGACCAGCAGGAAGGCCTTGCGCTCGGCCGGCGGCAGGTTGGCAAGGTTGGCGGCCGCCTGGCGCTCCCAACCGAAGGGGGAGGTGTTGTCCGGCAGCGTCACGTCGAGATTTTCGAAGAGCGTGCAATAGAGCCGGTAGAGCGCGATCCGGTCGCTCCTGCCCTCCGGGTAGAGCGTGATATCGGCAACGAGCGCTTCAAGCATGGCCGCGACATAGGCGTCGCCCGAGGTCTGGGAGCCCGTCACGGCACGGGAAAACCGCCTCAGATAGGCGAGATGCGGTGCGATACGGGTGGAAAGTGACATTTAGTTCTCCCTGAATATGTTCCGCATCGGAACCGTTTCCGCTAGAGTTCACCATGCGGAAACCTATTGGTAGCATTCTAAGTCTGACTTGCTATTGGGAATCTTGGGCAAAAGGAAGATAGCGAGTGGCATCGGATGGAAACAAGACCATGATCGAGCCCGGTAAAGACAAGAAGCGCGCGGGGCGGGATGCACCCGTCAAGGCTGCGTTCGACCCCAACGGGCCGATCGGCCGCAAGCTCAAGTCCTTCTACGACGTCATCGAGACGGAGCCCGTGCCCGACCGTCTTCTCGATCTTCTGGAAAAGCTCGACGAGGCCGAGCGCAGGGCCAAGAGCGGTTCCTGAAAACATTCTTCCTTCCAGTCCCAGACATCAAGAAACGGGCCCGAGGGCCCGTTTCCCGTTTGTTGGTCTTCGATCGCTTCAGCGGCAGCGTGCTTCGTAGCGGCGGCCATACCGGTCGCGGTAGATGCAATAGCCGCTGCGGTCGGAGCGGGCGATGAGATAGCCCGCAGCACCGCCGATGGCCGCACCCGCGAGCGCGCCGCCGGCACGTCCCGTGACGACGCCGCCGATGACGGCGCCCGTGCCCGCCCCGATCGCCGTGCCGCGTTCAGTCTGAGTGCAGGCGGTGAGTGTCACCGTGGAGGCGACGACGGCAAGCGCGATGATGATGTTCTTCATGGTTCCGGCTCCTGGCTTGGTTGGGGATCAGATACGTCCCATGAGGACGAGGATGAGAAGGATGAGCACGATCAGCCCGAGGCCGCCGGAGGGCCCGTAGCCCCAGCTTCGGCTGTATCCCCAGTTCGGCAGGGCGCCGATCAGAAGCAGGATGAGAATGACGAGGAGAATGGTGCTGAGCATCGGGTGCTTCCTTTCGCGTCCGGTTCGCTTTCGAGCGATGGGCCGACAACGGGCCGCAATGGATTTTGTTCCCGAAAATGTGACAGTGCCGTCACCACGCTGTACCGGAACTTTCGTCGCGTCCCTCCGTTTCCCGGTCAATCCGATGGGTGATGGAGAGTGAAATGGAACACATAGCCGCAATCATGCTTCTAGTCGGCTGCAGCCATGGCGGCCTCACCTGCGAAGAACTGCAAGCGCCCCAGGTGGCGTTCGAGTCTATGGAAGACTGTGTCGGCGCCCTGCCGGCCGCGCTAGGCGGGGCAGGGGCGGAAAAGCG
>NZ_CP015736.1:447500-3657500 GCF_001652565.1 Shinella sp. HZN7
CGAACAAGTACCGTGAGGGAAAGGTGAAAAGCACCCCGACAAGGGGAGTGAAATAGAACCTGAAACCGGTTGCCTACAAGCAGTCGGAGGGCGCAAGCCTGACGGCGTACCTTTTGTATAATGGGTCAACGACTTAGTGTGTCGAGCAAGCTTAAGCCGGTAGGTGTAGGCGCAGCGAAAGCGAGTCTGAACAGGGCGTTCAGTTCGACGCATTAGACCCGAAACCGAGTGATCTAGCCATGAGCAGGTTGAAGGTTGGGTAACACCAACTGGAGGACCGAACCCGCATCTGTTGCAATAGATTGGGATGACTTGTGGCTAGGGGTGAAAGGCCAATCAAACTCGGAGATAGCTGGTTCTCCGCGAAATCTATTTAGGTAGAGCGTCGACCGAATACCCTCGGGGGTAGAGCACTGGATGGGCTATGGGGACTCACCGTCTTACTGATCCTAACCAAACTCCGAATACCGAGGAGTACTAGTCGGCAGACACACGGCGGGTGCTAACGTCCGTCGTGAAAAGGGCAACAACCCTGACCTCCAGCTAAGGTCCCCAAGTCATGGCTAAGTGGGAAAGGATGTGAGGATCCCAAAACAACCAGGATGTTGGCTTAGAAGCAGCCATCATTTAAAGAAAGCGTAACAGCTCACTGGTCTAAATAAGGGTCTTTGCGCCGAAAATGTAACGGGGCTAAAGCCATGCACCGAAGCTGAGGATTGGACGCAAGTCCAGTGGTAGCGGAGCGTTCCGTAAGCCTGCGAAGGGGTATCCGTGAGGAGCCCTGGAGGTATCGGAAGTGCGAATGTTGACATGAGTAACGATAAAGGGGGTGAGAGACCCCCTCGCCGAAAGACCAAGGGTTCCTGCTTAAAGTTAATCTGAGCAGGGTTAGCCGGCCCCTAAGACGAGGCGGACACGCGTAGTCGATGGGAACCACGTTAATATTCGTGGGCCTGGTGGTAGTGACGGATTGCGTAACTTGTAAGGGTTTATTGGATTATCCTTGCAGGGAAGCGGTTCCAGGAAATAGCTCCACCGTATAGACCGTACCCGAAACCGACACAGGTGGTCAGGTAGAGCATACCAAGGCGCTTGAGAGAACTCTGCTGAAGGAACTCGGCAAATTGCACGCGTAACTTCGGAAGAAGCGTGACCCCAATTTACGCAAGTGAGTTGGGGTGGCACAGACCAGGGGGTAGCGACTGTTTATCAAAAACACAGGGCTCTGCGAAGTCGCAAGACGACGTATAGGGTCTGACGCCTGCCCGGTGCTGGAAGGTTAAGAGGAGAGGTGCAAGCTTTGAATCGAAGCCCCAGTAAACGGCGGCCGTAACTATAACGGTCCTAAGGTAGCGAAATTCCTTGTCGGGTAAGTTCCGACCTGCACGAATGGCGTAACGACTTCCCCGCTGTCTCCAGCAGAGACTCAGTGAAATTGAATTCCCCGTGAAGATGCGGGGTTCCTGCGGTTAGACGGAAAGACCCCGTGCACCTTTACTATAGCTTTACACTGGCATTCGTGTCGGCATGTGTAGGATAGGTGGTAGGCTTTGAAGCGCGGACGCCAGTTTGCGTGGAGCCATCCTTGAAATACCACCCTTATCGTCATGGATGTCTAACCGCGGCCCGTCATCCGGGTCCGGGACAGTGTATGGTGGGTAGTTTGACTGGGGCGGTCGCCTCCGAAAGAGTAACGGAGGCGCGCGATGGTGGGCTCAGACCGGTCGGAAATCGGTCGTCGAGTGCAATGGCATAAGCCCGCCTGACTGCGAGACTGACAAGTCGAGCAGAGACGAAAGTCGGTCATAGTGATCCGGTGGTCCCGCGTGGAAGGGCCATCGCTCAACGGATAAAAGGTACGCCGGGGATAACAGGCTGATGACCCCCAAGAGTCCATATCGACGGGGTTGTTTGGCACCTCGATGTCGGCTCATCGCATCCTGGGGCTGGAGCAGGTCCCAAGGGTTTGGCTGTTCGCCAATTAAAGCGGTACGTGAGCTGGGTTCAGAACGTCGTGAGACAGTTCGGTCCCTATCTGCCGTGGGTGTAGGAATATTGACAGGATCTGTCCCTAGTACGAGAGGACCGGGATGGACATATCTCTGGTGGACCTGTTGTCCTGCCAAGGGCATAGCAGGGTAGCTATATATGGAAGGGATAACCGCTGAAGGCATCTAAGCGGGAAACCCACCTGAAAACGAGTATTCCCTTGAGAGCCGTGGAAGACGACCACGTTGATAGGCCGGGTGTGGAAGCGCAGCAATGTGTGAAGCTTACCGGTACTAATCGCTCGATTGGCTTGATCGTTCTCATTGAATATGCTCATCGAAGATGAGCAAGACCTTTGTCCTCACAGGCGCACCGCGATCTGACGATCGCTGCGCCCCAAGGACGGCGCGCCGGACAACCGGCGACGCGCTCTGCGCTTGCGGCCCCTGGCCGAAGGCGTAGCAGAAAGGTTCAAAGACGTGTTCACAAAGACAAACGAAGGCCAGGCCTTCTACCAGCTTCTCAAAGATTGCCCTTAGCCGACCTGGTGGTCATGGCGGGGTGGCCGCACCCGTTCCCATTCCGAACACGGCCGTGAAACGCCCCAGCGCCAATGGTACTTCGTCTCAAGACGCGGGAGAGTAGGTCGCTGCCAGGTCTGCTAAAGGCAATCTCAACACAGTCCCTTGCAAGTCAAGGGACCCATCTTCTCGACACATCTTCGGCCCTGCCGAAACGAAGGGCCGCCCAAAAGCGGCCTTTCTGCATTGCAAGAAACGGTATTTGCCTTCGGCAAAAACCGAGCAAAAACCGGATAACGCGGGGTGGAGCAGCCCGGTAGCTCGTCAGGCTCATAACCTGAAGGCCGCAGGTTCAAATCCTGCCCCCGCAACCATCTTTACTTGCGACCCCGTAGCACCCGCTGCGGGGTTTTTGCTTTGCGTGGAAATCGTAAGGATTCCAGCGAGATCGCCCTGAACGTCGATCTCCACCTTGCCGTCGACTGGGGTCAGCACGATCTGATCCACGAGCGAGCGCAGCGTGTCGGCGGCCTCGATCCGCTTCCCCTCATCTTCGTCCTGCAGAGCGTCGTAAAGCTGTTGGACCCGCTTGCGGTATTGCAGTGCCATGCTCGGGTGCAGCAGCGGTGGCGGCTCGTCGGCTTCGGCCAGGAACTGTTCCAGTTCGGTCTTTCGGGCCTCGAGCTTCTTGCTGCGTTCTTTCACCATGTCGACCGAAAGGGCGTCGCTCAGGTACAGGTCGAGGATCTTTTCCAGTTCTCGGTTGACCTTGGCCAGTTCCGCCTCGGCCGACGCGATACCCGCACGGCCTTCCATGCGCAGGCGGTTCATCTCCTGCGTGAAGACCTCGCAGAAATGGGCGAAGAGCTCCGGATCGACGAGCTTGGTGCGCAGCGCATTGAGTACACGCGATTCAAGCTCGTCGCGGCGGATGTTGACCCGGTTGTTGCAGGTCCCCTTGTTGCGCGCTGTCGCACATCCGATCAGCGTCGCCGAAATCGCGGAATAGCCGCCACCACAGCAGGAACATTTGGTCAGTCCCGAGAAGAGGTATTTGGGACGGCGGCGGGTATTGATCCGGGAGAGATCGGCCTCGCCGTTTTCCTTCCGTGCGATCTTGTTCTTTTCCTGTCGCGCCTTCACCGCGCTCCAGAGGTCGTCGTCGAGAATGCGCAGCTCCGGCGCCTCCTGGATGACCCATTCCTCTTCCGGGTTGGGGCGGGCCTGCCGCTTGCCGGTGCTCGGATCTTTGACGAAGCGCTGTCGGTTCCAGACGATCTTGCCGACATACATCTCATTGTTGAGGATGCCGTTGCCCCGTTTCGGGTTGCCGTTGATCGTGCTGAAGCCCCAGTCGCCGCCTGACGGAGCGGGAATGCCTTCCTTGTTCAGGGCGAAGGCGATGGTCTTGGCCGATTTGCCGGCGGCATAGTCGCGGAAGATGCGGCGCACGACTTCGGCCTGGAATTCGTTGATGGTGCGATCGCCGCGGATCGGCTCGCCGTTCGCATCGAACTTCTTGACCACATCGTAGCCATAGGCATTGCCGCCACCCGATTTGCCTGCCTCGACGCGGCCGCGCTGCCCGCGGCGGGTCTTGTCGGCCAGATCCTTCAGGAACAGCGCATTCATCGTGCCCTTGAGGCCGACATGCAGATGCGTCACCTCGCCTTCCGACAGGGTGAACATCTTCACGTCGGCATAGGACATGCGCTTGAAGATGCCCGCGATGTCTTCCTGGTCGCGGGAGAGGCGGTCCATCGCCTCGGCGAGGATCAGGTCAAAGCGGCCGCCCATTGCGTCGGCCATGAGCGCCTGAATGCCCGGCCGGATCAGCGAGGCGCCGGAGATCGCGTGGTCCGAATACTCCTCGACGATGTGCCAGCCCTGCTTCTCGGCATGGAGACGGCACATACGGAACTGGTCGGCGATGGAAGCGTCGCGTTGATTGTCGGAAGAATAGCGAGCGTAGATCGCGACTTTCAAAACTTGGCTCCCATCCATATCAGGAGGAGCGCTTCCTCCTTTGCCGTGACATCATCACTTCCTCTGCATAGCACTCCTGCGCCGCCTGCCTCGCCAGGATGCCGACCAGTCGCAGAAGGCGTGGGTCGGGATTGCCGCGTGGCGTAAACGTCAGCTCCGGCACGTCCAGCAGCAAGGATTCGAGCAGCGCTTCGCGCTCTCCTCCTGTCATCTTTGCCGGGTTTCCTGGGGCTCGCAAGGTCATAACTTGCAGCATTCGCCCCGAGGGAAGCATAAGCAACGGAAATTGAAGGCGAATATTCGGCGGCAATTGGCGCGGGTGAGCGTGCTATCGCGTAGCTCAGCGTGTCCTGGCGAGCCATGGCGTAGCAAAATAACCTATCGGAATCCCTCGCTGGCCCGGTCATCATTGGCCTCGTCGCCTCTCCTCATGAGGTCATTGACTGTAGGCGCAACCTTATCGTATTGTAATTCGCGATACAAGGCGCTATATGCCGACCAAGGAGATTCGCCATGGCCACGACCGCCGAACGCAAGGAATACCCGATCTCGATGCGCTTGCCCGAGGCGGATGTCGCAATGATCGATCGCGCCGCCAGCTTGCGCGGCCGCTCGCGCACCGATTTCGTGCGCGACGCCGCTGTGCGCGCGGCCGAGGAGGTCGTCATGGAGCAGGGCCTGATCCGGATGAGCCCGGAGGGCTTCGCCGAGTTCATGGATGTGCTGGCGCGTCCGGCCGCTCCCGTTCCGGAGATGGTAGACGTTCTGAAGCGGCCCGCGCCATGGGAGCCCGGCTACGTGGCGAAGCGGTAAGCTCTTGCACCTTTCGGGTCCTGAACCGCTCTCTGCCGAACACGATGTGTCCGAGTTCACCTGTGGCAAGCCCACGCTTGACCACTGGCTGAAATCACGCGCCCTCTCCAATCAGCAGAAGGGCTTCACCGCCGTCCTCGTCGTGCATGAGGCTGGGCGCGTGGTCGGCTTCTACGGCCTCGCGCCTACCGGTGTGGTGCCTTCGGTTCTGCCGCGTTCGATCAGGACGGGGCAGCCGCCCAACCCGGTCCCCTGTATGCTGCTCGGCCAACTCGCAACCGACACCGGATGGGCAGGGCTGGGCATCGGGACCGGTCTTGTGAAGCATGCTCTCCAGCGCTGCGTTCAGGCCGCATCGCTGATCGGCGGGCGGGCCTTGCTGGTCAACGCCGTCGACGGGGAGGCGGCCAAGTTCTGGAGGCGGCGTGGCTTCGAGCCTTCCAGGGATGATCCCCTGGTTCTGCTCCGCTCGATCAGCGACATCGCTGCCTCGCTCGGCGAGGGCGGTGGGTGAAAGCTTGGTTGGCCTCCAACCGTAGCGATCCGCCCCTTCAGTCAGATTGAAGTAGATCAGATCCGCCCATGCAAATTCGTCCTCCCCCATTGCCCACATTCCACTGGCAGATGTTCGTGCTTTCCTTCGCGCTATTCTGGGCGGTCGGCGGCATGCCCGAACCTGCCAAGGCTCAGCCTCGGCCGCAGATTGCGAAGTGCGTTCCCGGCCAGGCCCGTACCGCCGACGAATATTGCCTCGTTGATGGCGACACGATCTGGATCGACGGGGAAAAGCTGCGCATGGAAGGCTACGACACCCCGGAACCGCAAACCCACATCTGTGGTGGCGACGCCGAAATCGCGCTGGCACACCGAGCCAGTGATCGGGTGATCGAGCTGCTGAACTCGCACGACTGGACCGTCGAATATGGAGAGCCGGACAACACCGGCACGCGGACGCTCGTGACGATCAGAATCGGTGGTCGCGACATCGGTGACATCCTGATTGCCGAAAGGCTGGCCAGACCCTGGCCCGATGGCGAAGAATGGTGGTGCAACCCGTAGACGTTAGTTCCACGCCGTCGACCGCCTGGCGAGATCAAACTAACTCACTGTGCGCCCCTTCTCTGTCGTTTCGACGATGATCCGCTGATCCTGGAAGCAGCTTTTCAGCGCCCAGTGTGACCAAGGCTTTGCCGTGCGAGGTAGGCGCGACTTGATGGAGTAGCTGTTCATCGCACTTGCATTCCCGCCGCTCGGATTCGACAACTGGTGTACTCGGGGGAAAATGCCATGCAGCTTGAGCGTGCTCGCATCAGAAATTTCCGTTCACTTCGCGATGTCGAAGTCGTTTTTGGCGCACACACCGCATTGATCGGCGGCAATGGCGCAGGAAAGTCTTCAATCTTGAAGGCTATCGAGAAGTTCTACTCGACTACGAAAAACTGCGACGCTGACGATTTCTTTGGACGCGATCAAGGGCAGCCGATCGAGATTGAACTAACCTTTCACCAGCTTAGCGAGCAAGAAGCCGCAGCGTTCGAGGATCGGGTGCGGGATGGTAGGTTGGTCGTCACCCGCATTTTTGACGGAGGTCCATCAAGTGGACGCTATCATGGTGTCGTTCCACAGATTCCCGACTTCGTCGCTGTTCGGGCTCATTCCGCAGCCACACCCAAGCGCGCTGCTTATAATGCCCTGCGCGAGAATAACCCACTCTACGCCGACCTTCCCACTGCTGGCAGTGCGGCAGCGGTCGACCAGGCGATGCTAACCTGGGAGGCTGAGCATCCCGATCAGTTGGTGCTGCTGCCCGACGATGGTCAGTTTTTCGGATTCCAGAACAACAGCCGAGGCAAGCTCCAGCAGCACACGAGCTTCGTGTTCATTCCGGCGGTTCGCGACGCATCAGCGGACGCGGCGGACGGCAAGACGAGCGTCATCGGCAAACTACTCGAACTGCTAGTGCGCAGTCAGATCCTTCAGCGGCCGGACGTTCAAGCGTTCAAGGCGCAGTTGACCGAGGCCTACCAGGCCTTGGTATCCGCCGAAAATATGCCTGAACTCGGTGCGCTCGCTGGGACCCTCACCGCCGACCTGCGGGGTTTGTATCAAGATGCTGAAGTTTCGTTGGCCTGGCGCGAGGTCGGCGAGATGCCAGTCCCGTTGCCAATGGCGGATGTGTTTCTCAAGGACGAAGGCTTCGGTGGACCGGTGGACAGGCAAGGTCACGGCCTCCAGCGTGCCTTCATCTTTACACTTCTCCAGCATCTTGCGCGAACTGCCGTGCCGGAGGGCGACGAGGCACCCCCTGATAGTGACGTTGACGGCAGTGATGACGCGCCCGCTGCGGCTGCGGCTGCGGTCATGGCGCAGGCACCGACGCTTATCCTCGCAATTGAAGAACCCGAACTGTATCAGCATCCGACCAAACAGCGGCACTTCGCGGAAGTGCTGCGGGGCTTGAGTAGCGGTACGCTCCCTGGCGCGCAGGGCCACACACAGGTTATCTTCGGTTCGCACTCGCCAATGTTCATTTCGATGGGGAAGGCCGACGAGATCAGGCTTACCCGGCGCTCGCATTGTGACGACAGTGAATTCAAGCAATGCAGCCTGCAAGCGCTGGATCTCGGCACCGTTGCGCAGAAGCTCGAACGCGGCTGGAATAAGCCCGCTGGCACTTTCAGTGCACAGACTTTGATGCCGCGGTTGCACATTCTCGGTGCTGAATTGGCCGAAGGCTTTTTCGCCACCGGTGTGATTCTGGTTGAGGGCCGAAGCGATAAAGCGGCGCTCACCGCGACGGCGCGGATGCTCGGCGTGAATTTCGAGGCGGCCGGCATCGCCATCCTGTCAACCGAAGGCAAAGCCAATCTCGATCGTCCCTATGTGATTTTTCGCGAGCTGGGTATTCCAACCTTCATGCTATGGGATTGCGACCAGCAGTTACCCGAGGCTAAACGAACGCCGGCAACAGATCTTGCTTTGAGCAAGCTCGCTAAGCCGAACGATCAGATCGACGCCGCGCCCACTAGCGACCTCATGGAGTGCACCCCGTTTCGCCGGACATGTCGGCTAGTTTGATTTAGCCCTGATGAACTGCCGTGGGGAAGCCATCTTGAGCGCGGAGTGGGGATGGATCTCGTTGTAATCCTCGATCCATCCGTCGATGAGCCGGAGCGCTGTTTCGGCGTCCGGTATAGTCGATATGCGGATGTAATCCCGCTTCAGGGTTTTGACGAACGCCTCGGACATACCATTCGACTGAGGGCTCGCGACAGGAGTGAAGCAGGGTGTCAGATTGAGCGCCTGGGCAAACAGCTTCGTGTCCCGTGCGGTGTAAGCCGAGCCATTGTCCGAGAGATGCTCAATTGCGTTCGGGGCTCGCGTCGCTGCGAACCGCTTCTCGACCGCCTCCAGCATCATGTCGCGCACGTCGGAGCCGGAGATGCCTGCATTCGCGACCGCAGTCCAGGCGATGATCTCCCGGTCGAAGGCATCGATGATTGCGGATTCCGGGAATTAACCGGACGGTGTTCCGATCAAAAACCGGACGCCATTCCGACATGAAGCCGGACGCGATTCCGATAAATAACCGGACAGTTTAGGCGGTCCACCGATGCCTTTGGGTCAGCAACCTTGGCATGTGTTTCCTCGTGACGAACGAGGAGATGCTGATGCCGGCGAAGAGAAGGCTGACCATGAGACAACTACGACAAATGCTTCGGCTTTGCTCGGACGACGTGAGCGTGCGCGATATTGCCATGATGCTGGGGCTTGCCCGCAGCACGGTGCAGGATAACCTTGAGCGTGCGAGAGCGGCCGGACTGAGCTGGCCCTTGTCCGGAGACCTGACGGACGACGTCATCGAGCGCCGGCTATTCTCCCGACAGGGCGTCAAGCAGGGCCTGCGCCGGCGGGTGGAACCCGATTGGAGCGCGCTGGCGGTCGAGCTGAAGAAGCCGGCCGTGACCCTACAGATCCTTTGGGAGGAATATCGCGCGATTCATCCTGATGGCTACGGCTACAGCCGGTTCTGCGAGCTGTTCCGCAGTTTCGAGCAGCGGCTTTCGCCCACGATGCGCCAGGAACATGTTGCCGGCGACAAGGTGTTCGTCGACTATTCCGGCAAGACGCTGCCGATCGTCGACGGCAAGACCGGCGAGATCCGCGAGGCGGAGATCTTCCTCGGCGTGCTGGGTGCGTCGAGCTACACCTTCGCGGAGGTAACCTGGAGCCAGGCCCTGCCGGACTGGATCGGCTCGCATGTGCGCATGTTCCGCTTCTTCGGCGGCGTCCCGCGGCTCCTCGTTCCCGACAATCTGAAGTCCGGCGTGAACAAGGCCAGCTTCTACGATCCCGAGATCAACCGCACCTACGGCATGATGGCGGCGCATTATGGCGTCGGCGTTCTGCCTGCCCGCCCGAAGCGCCCCAAAGACAAGGCAAAGGTCGAAAGTGGCGTGCGTTTCGCCCAAACCTGCATTCTCGGCCGCTTGCGCAACCAGACCTTCTTCTCGCTGGCCGAGGCCAATGCCGCCATCGTCGGAGCCGTCGAGCGGATCAACACCCATGTCATGCGCCGGCTCGGCCAAAGCCGCCGGGACATGTTCGAGGCGATGGAGCGCACCGCGCTGGCAGCACTTCCGGCGCAGGATTACGAGTTCGCCGAATGGCGTCTGGCGCGGGTCTCGACGGACTACCATGTCGAGTTCGAGCGTTACTTCTATTCCGTGCCCCACCATCTTATCCGCCAGCAGGTGGATGTCAGGGCCACGAGCCGCACCATCGAGATATTCCTCAAAGGCCAGCGGATTGCGGCTCATCAGCGCCGATACGGCGGTTCACGCTTCGGGACCGATCCGGATCACATGCCCAGTTCGCATCGCCGATATGCCGAATGGTCGCCGGAACGCTTCCGACGCTGGGCCGCATCGATCGGCCCGCACACCGAGGGCCTGATCGTCGCGATCCTTGCCAGCCGGCCGCATCCAGAACAGGGGTTCCGAACCTGCCTCGGGGTTCTCGGGCTCTACCGCGCCATCAGCGCCGCCCAGGCCGAGGCCGTCTCGGCCCGCGCCGTCGAGATCGGCGGGCTGACCTGCAAAAGCATCGGCGCGCTCATCAAAAGCTACAAAACACCCCGCCATTCCGCTGAACCGGCCGCCGTCGGCGAACACGCCAATCTTCGCGGCCCCGGCTACTTTCACTAAGGAGACAATCGACCATGCTGACCAATCCCACCCTCGACACCCTGCGCGCCCTCGGCCTTTCCGGTATGGCGTCCGCTTTCCAGGAACTCGATCAGCAGCCGGAGGCCCAAAGCCTCCAGCATGGAGAGTGGCTCACCCTTCTGCTCGAGCGGGAGATGACGACGCGCCGCCAGAAGCGCTTCGAGGCCAGGGCGCGCGCCGCAAAATTGCGCCATGACGCCCAGGTCGAGAACATCGACTTCCGCGCTGCCCGCGGCCTCGACCGCAATCTCTTCCTCAAGCTGTCCGGTTGCGACTGGATCAGGCAGCACCATAGCCTGCTCCTCATCGGGCCGGCCGGCGTCGGGAAGAGTTGGCTGGCCTGTGCTCTCGGGCATAAGGCCTGCCGCGAGGATCTTTCCGTCGCCTACCACCGCGTTCCCCGGCTCTTCGCCGCCCTCGCGCTGGCCCGCGGGGACGGACGATACACCAGACTGATCAAGTCGCTGGCCAGAACCGATCTGCTCATCCTCGATGACTGGGGGCCGGAGAAGCTCAACGACGAACAGCGCCGTGATCTTCTGGAGATCGTCGAGGATCGATACGAGCGGCGCTCAACCATCATCACCAGCCAGATTCCCGTCGACCACTGGTATGACATGATCGGCAACGCCACCATCGCCGACGCCATTCTCGACCGCCTCGTGCACAATGCCTATCGCATCGAATTATCTGGGGAGAGCCTGCGCAAACAGCGCGCCGTGTCCATATCCGACACAACCGTCGCTTGACCCACCACTGCCTCAACGGCAATCATCAATCAGACCCAAAGGCAACTTGCCGCGTCCGGCTTCAGATCGGAACAGTGTCCGGCATCAAATTGGAATGCCTGTCCGGCTTCGCGTCGGAATAACCGTCCGGCATCATCGGAATACGCATCGATGATGAAGGCGAGACGAATGACCTCGCCATTCCAGCAGGTGAACTCCAGCCCGTCGGAGCACCAGCGCAGGTTCGAGCGCATGACCATGACCTTGCCGTCATGGATGCGGCCCTTGCGAACGGCCGTATGCTTCTCCAGCAGCATGGCGTGGTTGCCCATGATGCGATGAACCCGCTTGGCGTTGACGACAGGCATATCGGCGGCTCGCCTCTCGCGATTGAGGAGCGCTGCGATCCGCCGATAGCCATAGGTTGGCCTTTGATCCACCAGCCTTCGAATGGTGGGCAGAAGCTCTGCATCCTCGGCCTTGTGATAGGCCCCGCGCGGCTTCGATCTGCCTTTCAGGCGCTCGACGAGGTTGGAACGGGAGACGCCCAGCGTGTCGGCGACGGTCTTCATCGGGAACCGTCCTTCGGCAACAAGATCGGCCGCGATATCCGTTTTTTTGAGTCTGCTTTGGATAATGCTTCGCGGAGGATTTCGACCTCCATCGTCTTGCGGCCGAGCATGCGCTCCAGCTCGCGAACGCGATCCTCCAGCTTCTTCACTTCCGAATTGCCGACAACCGGCTCGTCAGAACCCACGGCTGCAGCACCTCCCTCGCTTAAGAGCCTGCGCCACCGGTAAAGCAGATTGGGCGCAACGCCATGGCGGCGAGCGGTAGAAGACACCGTCTTGTTGGTTTCCACGCAGAACTGAGCCGGTTTTTCCACCGAGAAGTGAGCCACCTCTGAGTATGGTTTTCTGATCAGGGTTTGGTCAAGGGATTGGCCTTTTCTCCTCTCTTCTGTGCTGCTGCGGCCGAGCTGGCCTTGAAGCGGAAGCTGTCGTTACCGGTTTCCAGGATGTGGCAACGGTGGGTCAGGCGATCGAGCAAAGCTGTCGTCATCTTGGCGTCGCCGAAGACGGTTGCCCATTCGCTGAAGCTGAGGTTGGTGGTGATGACGACGCTGGTGCGCTCATAGAGCTTGCTCAACAGGTGGAAGAGCAGCGCTCCGCCGGAAGCACTGAACGGAAGGTATCCTAGTTCATCGAGGATCAGCAGATCGAGACGGACCAGCGTCTCGGCGATCTGACCTGCCTTGCCCTTTGCCTTCTCCTGCTCGAGCGCATTGACCAATTCGATGGTCGAGAAGAAGCGGACCTTCCGGCGGTGATGCTCGATCGCCTGGACCCCAAGGGCAGTCGCGACATGTGTTTTTCCTGTGCCCGGCCCACCGACGAGCACGATATTCTGCGCCCCGTCCATGAACTCGCATCGGTGCAGTTGGCGCACCGTCGCTTCGTTGATTTCGCTGGCGGCGAAGTCGAACCCGGAGATGTCCTTATAGGCTGGGAAGCGAGCAGCCTTCATGTGATAGGCAATCGAGCGAACCTCACGTTCGGCCATCTCGGCTTTCAGCAACTGGGACAGGATCGGCACGGCCGCATCAAAAGCTGGAGCCCCTTGCTCAATCAGGTCTGTGACGGCTTGGGCCATGCCATACATCTTCAGGCTCCGCAGCATGATGACGACGGCGGCACTTGCGGGATCATGACGCATGGCGACCTCCCACGATCCGGACACGCAAGCCATCGTAGCGTTCGACGTTGGCCTTGGGTTCACGCAACAAGGTCAGCGCCTGTGGCGTGTCGATGTCGGGGCCGTCAGTCGTCTTCCCATCGATCAGACGATGCAGCAGGTTCAGCACATGCGTCTTGGTCGCGACGCCTTGATCCAGAGCCAGCTCCACAGCCCTGACGACGACCTGTTCGTCGTGATGAAGCACCAGAGCAAGGATATCGGCCATCTCACGATCGCCGCCCAGGCGACGCAGCATCTGGTCCTGCAACTGTCGAAAGGCCAGCGGCAATTCCAGGAAAGGCGCACCATTGCGCAAGGCACCGGGCTTGCGCTGAATGACGGCAAGGTAGTGTCGCCAGTCGTAAATCGTCCGCGGCGGTTTGTCGTGGCTGCGCTCAATCACCCTCGGATGTTCGCATAGGACATTACCCTCGGCCGCAACGACCAGTCGCTCGGGATAGATTCGCAAGCTGACAGGCCGGTTCGCAAACGATGCAGGCACGCTATAGCGGTTCCGCTCGAAGGTGATCAGGCATGTCGGAGAGACACGTTTGCCCTGCTCGACGAAGCCGTCAAACGCAGCGGGGAGCGCCATCAATGCTGGCTGTTCCGCGGACCAGACGTCCGCGATCGTGCCGGGCAAGGTGCCGTGTGCTGTGTCGCGCCACAGGTCCTGGCAATGCTGTTCCAGCCAGGCATTCAATGCCGCCAGATCAGGAAAGTCCGGCATCTGTTGCCACAGTCGCGGCCGGGCATCCTGGACATTCTTCTCGACCTGGCCCTTCTCCCAGCCCGCGGCAGGATTGCAAAACTCAGGCGCAAAGACGTAGTGGTTCGTCATCGCGAGGAAACGGATATTGACCTGTCGCTCCTTGCCACGACCGACGCGATCGACCGCGGTTTTCATGTTATCGTAAATGCCGCGAGCAGGGACGCCGCCGAACACACGGAAGCCGTGCCAATGGGCGTCAAACAGCATCTCGTGCGTCTGCAGCAGATACGCCCTGACCAAAAACGCGCGACTGTGCGATAGCTTGATATGCGCGACCTGCAGCTTTGTGCGCTCGCCGCCAATGACGGCATAGTCCTCACTCCAATCGAATTGGAATGCTTCGCCTGGGCGGAAAGACAGCGGAACAAATATGCCGCGGCCCGTCGTCTGCTGCTCACGTTGTCGTTCCGCTCGCCAATCACGGGCGAAGGCGGCAACCCGACCATAGGAGCCGGTAAAGCCGAGAGCCACCAGGTCGGCATGAACCTGCTTCAGTGTTCGTCGCTGTTTGCGCGACTTCCCGGCCTCGGTCTTCAGCCAGGCCGCCAGCTTGTCGGCAAACGGATCAAGCTTGCTCGGTCGTTCCGGTACGGTGAATGTTGGTTCGATTGTACCAGCGTTCAGATACTTCGCGATCGTGTTCCGCGACAGCCCTGTTCGCCGGCTGATCTCGCGGATCGACTGCTTCTCACGCAGCGCCATCCGACGAATGATATTTAAAAGTCCCATGTGGATCACTCCGTTGCCCCCGTCGCTCTCCGCGTTGGGGGAAGGTTCACATGGCTCAATTCTCAATGGAAATTATGCGCCTAACCGGCTCAGTTCTGCGTGGAAACCAACACTCATAGGCATTGATTACCGCCGGAGTTAAGTCGTCGAGACGACGAGGTTTTACCGACGCCCCTTCCAGGAACAGCCAGAACCGCCGCAGACGGCGGATAAAGGTGCCTGCGGTTTTCCAGAGTGGTGCCGGCCCCATCCGGTGGAGATACTCCTGCAGGAATGGCGCAACCTCATGGGTCAGCGCCGTCAGCGGCCAGGAAGACAGATTGACGTCGATCCTCCCGGCATCTTCCGTCCGAAGGACGAAGACGAGCGGATTTTGCGGATTTTCCTCTTGAGTGTCGAACAATTCGATTCCAACTGGGAAGGTGGCACGACGACCGCGTTTCATCACAGGGGTCCACCAGCATTAACGCGCAGTTCCCAGGCCTCGACCGCAGCGTCGATCATTTCCTGGCTTTCTTCCATGCAATCCAGGTAGATGTGAGTGCTTTCGATGCGGCTATGGCCCAGCAAACGCTGCAACTTCAGAAGAGGATCGCCAATCAAGCGGCGGTACGCCGCGCCGATATGGGATCGGCGTTCGTCGAGTACCCATCCGATCTGTTCACGCACGAGCAGCGACAGCATATGAACCGCAAAGGTGTGGCGCATCATGTGCGGAGTGACGTCGAGGTCGATCCCGAACCGCCTGCACCGTACGCTTGCCCTCCGGAAGACCACCTCCCAAGCGGCCGGGGGCATGGGCCGCGCCCCTTCCGCCAGCCAAAGACACAATGGTTCGGATGTTTCCGCCCATACCAAGCGGCTGCGTTCGCGCGGCGCCAGCACGTCGACACTGGCTCGAACTGTGTCCTTTTCCAGAAGGAGCCTTCCCCGATCGTGGCTGACGACACGGATCGGATGTTCGATTGACCTATTGCGCGGTTGCGAAAGGCGCATGAGGACATTGGTCCGTTCCAACGCCGCGTATTCATGCAGACGCTTCAGCACGCGCTCGGGCAAGCGGATCTCGCGCCCCTTGCTACCCTTGGCAATGGCCGGCGCCAGTCGGAAAGATCGGCTCCTCAATGCACCGACCGGCTCCGTCCTCGGGAACTCGATCCAGAGCAGACTTGCCGCTTCCTGGAGCCGCAGGCCCGTCGTGACGAGCAATTCGGCGAACAACGCATTGCGCTCGCTGTTGCGGCCCTGCCAGGTGGGATCCTCGCTCCCGTCTGGAAGACGACCACGCAAGCCGATCTCGCGAAACAGGAGATACCGATCCAGGGAAAGGAACCGGATATCGCGTGTCCGTGCGCCGCGCTCGGTGGCAACATTGGCAGCGACCGCTATGGCCCCGCCGCCGTTCGTCCGTCGCCATGATTGCCGATAGGTGAAAGGCGATTTGGCGATCATTCCCTCTTCAAGAGCCCATCGGTAAAGCTTGTCGAGCGCTGCTACCGACCGGTTCCAGCTCGCGGCCGAGATGCGCGCCGGAGGAAGCGCCAGACGTCGCGCCGCATGGAAGGCTGCGACATCGTGCCGATCAGCCGCCCAGAGGGCTCTGTTGTCTCGGCGCTCGGCAAGAAAGCGCATCCAGATCAGGATATCCCAACCATAGGCGCGCAAGCTGTTGGGCGAACGAACCCCCAACGTGGGGCAAGCTCGAAAGAACCGGTTCAGGTCGTGATCGTAGCTGTCGTCATCGCCAAGAATGAACGGCATGCCGTCCACGAGGTTCAGCTTCTCGGCGGCTGCGACTTCATCCACCGACAGCCTGTGGACGACGCCATCAACCGTAACAGACTGCCGCAGCGTCGAAAGATCCGTGAAGAAGAGCTGGCGCATCCTGTTCTCCTCGGCCGCGATTTTCCCGCCGGGACGGGCTCGAGCCCGTCCCGGCGGGAAAATCGCATCGCCTCACCTCAAGCGAAGGGGAATGTCGTCAACGTTGATCGTGTGCTGCGAACGTCACAGCGGTAAGACAGAACACAGAGTCAGGATAACGGCGCCATGCCCGCCGACGAGTTCGACGGCGACGAAGAGATGGTGAAGCTCGAACTCGATCCCTTCGGCTGAGGCGCGAAAGCGCCTCCGCCCGACGGCCCGGCCCGCGTCAGGCGCAGCCGGGCCTTGTGCCATGCGCAGGCTGCGCATCGCCAGCGGCGGTGCCGAGGCCTCGCCTCGGCTCTGGAAAGGGAGAGTTGGGCCGGGATCGGGGCGAGCCTGGCGGAAGGAGAGGAGAGCGCCGCCGGGCCATATCATCCCGCTCTCCTGGAGGATCATCCAATGACCGATACCGACAAACCAGCCACGCCGGAATTCGACATGGCCGCCAGCGTCGCGCGCTTCTTCGCCGAGCGCGATGAGCGCAACCGTCGCGCTGAAGCGGTCCGTCCCGACAACAAGACGGCGCTGTTCGATGCGCTGGCCGCCGCAGGCATCACTCTCGTGACCGTCACCTTCGACGGTTCTGGCGACAGCGGCCAGATCGAGGACATCACCGCGCAATCGGACGACCGGACCGTGGACCTGCCGCAGGGCGAGATCACCATTGCCACGGTGGCATGGGGAACCGACAAGGTGACCGCAATCTCAATGGGCGTTGAGGCGGCCATCGAACAGCTCGCCTATGACTTCCTCTCGGAAACCCATGGCGGCTGGGAGAACAATGATGGCGCCTATGGCGAGTTCAGCTTCGATGTGGCGGCGCGCACCATCACGCTCGACTACAACGAGCGCTACACCGCCACCGAATTCTACAGTCACGAGTTCTGAGGGGGTGGAAATGGCACATCCCTATCATCATGCGCTCTCGTCGGTGAAGAAATGGGGCGGCACGGTCGAGGATTACTTGCCCATCCATAGCTGGTTCGATGCCAGCAAGGAGATCCTGGCCGATTTTCGTCATCGCGCGCTTCGCCACCATGCCGAGGGCATCTTCATGGCCGAGACCATTTTCGGGGCGACGATCACCCTGTCCACCGGCAGGGTGATCCCGGCCCGATGGGTCGGGGAGCAGCATGTCCGCGAGGATCTGGGCCGTATCCCGTCCTTCGCCGATTGGGCGCGGGCAATCCACCCGGCGCCTTGGATGGGGCGGACGCAGCGGATCGAGGCGGAGGTCGATCCGCATTGCGTCAATGGCCGACTTCAGGAAGAAGTCTGAGCAGTCGCGTCAGCCTCCCCCTTATGAAAGCCTCTTGCCATGCTCAGCCATATCGTCATCTCCGTCCTGCTCTGCACGGCTTCCTGCGAACCGGCGGAAATCCGCGTCTGGGACGGTGACTCGATCCGGCTGGGTATGGGACAGCAGTCCGAAGCTGTTCGGATATTCAACATCGACGCTCCCGAAATGGAGGGCCGCTGCATCCATGAAACCGACCTTGCCCGGCAAGCGAAGATCAGGCTGGCGGAAATCCTGCAAGGTCGGCGGGTCGAAATCCTGCGTCAGGGGACCGACCGCTATGGCCGGACCCTGGCGGCGATACGCGTCGAAGGCCGCGATGTCGGCGATATTCTCGTCGATGAAGGGCTGGCGAGAACCTGGGCCGGGCGGCGTGAGCCCTGGTGCTGATCGCCGGATCGTCCCGCCGAGGTGCGGGACGATCCACCGTCGGGACGGGAGAGTAAGAGTGCGGGCCGGTTGGCCGTGACGGATTGTGAGGCGGGAGAGGGGCTTCCGCCGTCCGTCGCGGAGCATTCCCCATGAGCCTTTCCCACCACACCACTTTCGCCTCGATCGGCGAAATTGTCGCGCGACAGATCCTGCCCCGGCTGCGTCATGCCCAGAAGCTGCCGCTGCGCATCTCCTGCATCGGTATCGCCAGCGATGACGAAAGCGATGACGTCGGCGGCTTCGAGCGCACGCTCGTCATCGGCCAGTGCCAATCCCCCGAAGAGGCGTTGATCATCGCCAGCCAGCGCGTTGCGCGCGGTGATTTCCGCGTTGGACAGGGCGATGCGCTGCGCTTTCGCCCCCGCGTCATGGTCATTCAGGACAACGAACTGGGCCTTGTCCTTGCCGGTGAGGTCCGGGCCGGGATCGTGCTCTGGCAGCATCCGGTCGCCTCCGACGCCGAGGCTCGCCGCACCGTCACGGAGGCCAGCCGTCTGCGGGGCATGGCCTTCACGGCATCCGGGCGCGGCGATGCGGTATCGGCTCGTGATCTCCGCCACCGCGCCAGCCTGCTCGAGGCGCGGCTGGTCGATCCCTTCTGGCGCGAGACGACTGCCGATCTGCTGCGGCTGCCACAAGCTGCCTGACCTGTCGCCCCTTTCCATCCACTAGGCCCGGCCCCGCGCCGGGCCTTCTCGTTTCAGGAGCCTGACATGGCCGACTACTTCACCCATTTCTCCTGCCTGCTCGACGTGGGCAGCCCCGAGAACGCCGCCCGCGCGCTTGATCTCTACAACGCGCTGGCGCGCGAAAACGCCGCCGAAGATCCGCCCTCGGACGGCTTCATGCTTTCGATCCAGCCCGAACATGGCGGCACCCAGCTCTGGATGCGCGATGACGGCACCGGCGATCCCGAGCATGTCATCCAGTTCGTCAAACGCTGTGCCGCCGCGTTCGGCCTGACCGGGCTATGGGGGATGCAATACGCCAATACCTGCTCACGTCCGAGAATCGACGGGTTCGGGGGCGGCGCGCATGTCCTCGACCTCGCCACCGGCGAGACGGTGGACTGGATCTACACCGACGGTTGGCTTTCCACCGTTCTGGACGGGGGCGACCCCAATGCCTGACGTCATCGAAACCACGGTCTATCGGCTCGACGAGCTTTCCGAAGCCGCGAAAGACAATGCCCGCGCCTGGTATCGCGAGGGCGGCTTCGACTACGATTGGTACGATGCCGTCTATGAGGATTTCCGGCGGATCGCGGACATCCTCGGCATCCGCATCAAGAGCCGCACCGTCCGCCTCATGGGCGGCGGCGTGCGACAAGAGCCTTGCATCTGGTTTACGGGCTTCTGGTCGCAGGGCGATGGCGCCGCGTTCGAAGGCCACTATTCCTATCGCAAAGGCACGGCGGCGGAAATCCGTACCTATGCGCCGAAGGATGTGGAGCTGCACCGCATCGCGGATGCCCTGCACCAGGCGCAACGCCGCAACTTCTACCAGTTGACCGCCGAGGCGACCCATCGGGGGCGATACTATCACGAATACTGCATGGCGATCTCGGTCACCCGCGACAGCCCGACCTGGCAGGACATGACCGCCGATGCCGAGGAGACCGTCATGGAGGCATTGCGCGATCTCGCCCGTTGGCTTTATCGCCAGCTTGAGCGCGAATACGACTACCTGACTTCGGATGAGGCGGTCGATGAGGCCATCGTTGCCAACGAATACAGCTTCACAGTTGATGGAAAGCGCTTCGGCTGAAACCCTTCTGCGCTGCCTCACAGAACCGACAGCAGGTCCGTCCGTGAGAAGTCGTCGCCGACGAAGAGCAACGGGCAGCCGCGTTCGCTGGCGACCTCATAGGCGAAGCAATCCCCGTAGTTGAGTCCGGCGGGATGAACGCCCTTGCCCCAGCGGGCATAGGCTTCGGCGATCCTGCGTGCCGAGGCTTCAGTGACGGAGACCACCTCGAACCCAAGGCCCTCGACCAGGGCGGCGATCTCTTCACCGACATTGCGCCGCCCGGCGACGATCAGCGCCTCGGCCACTGTTCCGGCCGAGATCAGCAGGCCGTCTGCCGCCTCGATCGCCACCATGCAGGTCTCGGCCTGCGGCTCGTCCAGCACGATGGCCATCAGCGCCGAGGTATCGACGGCGATCATGCCGGCATCCCGTCATCCCCGTAGAGGAAATCCTGGCTGCGCGCGGCAGCCGCGCCGGGCAATGCCTTGCCCCGCGCCGTGGCCCGGACCCGCTCCATCAGCGCGCGCCGGCCTTTCGGGGTCGCCACCACGGCAACCGGCACGAGGCGGGCGACCTCGTGGCCCCGCCGCGTCAGGATCACCTCGTCGCCGGCTTCGGCCCGCTTCACCAGTTCGGTGAGCTGCCCCTTCGCCTCGGTGACAGAAACCCTCATCGCATATCACTCCAGATGTTCTCCGCTATTCTGCACAAGATGGTCCAGATAATGGTCCACTTCAAGCCCCCAGAGCGAAAGGAGGGCCGGGAACAGGTGCCCCCGGACGGGTTGAGAGAGGGTCGTCCGGCAGGTGCCCCTTTCCCTCTCGGAGACCGATCATGGCTTTGCCCGAACTTGCTTCCCAATCCGCAATCCGCGTCCCCGACGAGCGCCGCATGGACTTCCTGCCGCGCCTTTTTGGCCGGCGCCTGCTCATCATCGGCGAGCATACCGTCTTTCGCTTCATGGAGATACTCAGCCCCGGCGATTACGGCGGCGGGCTCTGGGATTTCTACGAACGCGCCGGCCAGCCGCTCTATCTCGCGCCGACCTCAAAGCCCCGTTGCCGCCTGTTCTGCGAAGGCAACGGCTTCGAGGGCGAGGTCTCAAGCGATGCCGCCGGGATCATCGCCACGCTCTTCGCCTTCTCGCATCTTTCCTTCCGCTACGATGACGACGAACTCGCCGAGGGCTATGGTCGCCTCTACGAGCATGCCGCCGATCACGCGGAGGCGGCGGCGATTTTCCAGGCCATCGACTGAAACCCACAAGCGCCCAGCCTGACGGTCGGGCGCTTGTTTCATGCCTGCTTTCGCCACGGCTTCAGAGCGAGAGATGGGCCGGAAGGGGTTTGAGCCGGTGCGGTCGAGAGAGAGCGCTGCCCGGCTTGATCCTGACTTGCTCTCCCGAGGAATCCCCGATGAACATGATTTCCGCATCCGCGGCGGCATCCGCCACCGCGCCGCTTCCGTTCGACCATGACGCTGAGACCGCGGCCTGCGTTTTCACCGCTGCCGGTCTGCTGCTGCCGCATCTGGAACGCGGTCAGCGTGTCGACGCCGCCACGCTGCGCGGCGCCATGGAGGCCGCCTTCGGCACGTCCGATGCCGCCGGCGCTTGGGACTGGAAGACCGCCTATGATGCCTGCGAGGCGGCGACCGTCCTCTTCCTGCGCAAATACGGCAATGCACTTTTCCGCAAAGCCGGGTCTCCGTCGGCAATCCTGCCGCAGCTTACGAAAATTGCCGGGCTCCTGCCGACCCACACCCGGCGTTCCGAGGAAGCGCAGACCTTCCAGCAGTTCTCCACCCCGATCCCTCTCGGCTTCGCTGCGGTGACGGCGGCGGCGATCACGCACGCCGACCGCGTGCTGGAGCCCTCGGCCGGCACCGGGCTCCTCGCCATCCTGGCCGAGATCGCCGGCGGTGCGCTGCTCGTCAACGAACTGGCCGAGGTCCGCGCCGGCCTGCTTTCCTCCCTCTTTCCGGCCCTGTCCATCACCCGCTTCGACGCCGCCCAGATCGACGATCATCTCGATCCCGGCCTGATCCCGACAGTGGTGCTGATGAACCCGCCGTTCTCGGTCATGGCCCATGTCGAGGGCCGCGTGGCTGATGCCGCCTTCCGCCATGTCGCCTCGACGCTGGCGCGCCTTGCGCCCGGCGGGCGGCTCGTCACCATCACCGGCGCGAGCTTCGCCCCCGACAATCCGGCCTGGACGGCTAACTGGAAACGGCTGCAGGAGCGCGGCCGCGTGGTCTTCTCGGCCGTCATCGATGGATCGGTCTATGCCAAGCACGGCACCACCATCGACACGCGGCTGACCGTCATCGACAAGCTGCCCGCCGAAGACCCGGCGGTGTTCCCGGCAGCGCCCGGTGTGGCGTCGGATGTTGCCACCCTGATGGGCTGGCTGGCGGAGCAACTTCCGGCCAGGCTTCCCGTCGATCCCGGCCTGGCCGTGCCGGTGGCACGACCGACCGCGCCGCGCACCGTGCGCGGCTATGTCAACCGCGCCGCGCGATCCGCGCCCGACGCGCCCCTTGCGGAACCGGAGGCCGTGCCGGTCGCCTACGAGATCGTGGATTGGGAACCGGCCGAGGGCGGCCGCCTCTCCGACGCGATCTACGAGGAATACGGTCTTCAGACCATCCGCATCGCCGGGGCGCAGGCGCATCCGACCCAGCTCGTGCAGTCGGCCTCGATGGCGAGCATCGCGCCGCCGAAGCCGAGCTATCGTCCGGTGCTGCCCAAAGACATTCTCGGCAGGCTGTCCGAGGCGCAGTTGGAGACGGTGATCTATGCCGGCGAGGCCCATATGGGATTCCTCGCCGGGGCTTGGACGGTGGACGACACGCTCGACAATCTTGCTGCCACGCCGGAGGACGCCAAGGGCGCCGTCCGCTTCCGCCAAGGGTTCATGGTCGGCGATGGCACCGGCGTCGGCAAGGGCCGGGAATCCGCAGCGATCATCCTCGACAACTGGATGCAGGGGCGGCGCAAGGCGGTCTGGATCTCGAAGTCCGACAAGCTGCTGGAGGATGCGCAGCGCGACTGGTCGGCGCTTGGCATGGAGCGGCTGCTGGTCACGCCGCTGTCGCGATTCCCGCAAGGCGCAAAGATCACCCTGAACGAAGGCATCCTATTTCTAACCTATGCCACGCTGCGCTCCGACGACCGCGGAGAAAGGATTTCCAGGGTCAGGCAGATCGTCGAATGGTTGGGTTCCGACTTCGATGGAGTGGTGATTTTCGACGAGGCGCACGCAATGGCCAATGCCGCAGGAGGCAAGGGAGAACGCGGCGATGTCGCCGCCAGCCAGCAGGGCCGTGCCGGGCTGCGCCTCCAGCACGCCCTGCCGCAGGCCCGCGTGGTCTATGTCTCGGCCACCGGCGCCACCACCGTCCACAATCTCGCCTATGCGCAGCGGCTCGGTCTCTGGGGCGGCGAGGATTTCCCATTCTCGACCAGGGCGGAGTTCGTCGAGGCGATCGAGGCCGGCGGCGTCGCGGCGATGGAGGTGCTGGCGCGCGACCTGCGGGCGCTTGGCCTCTACACCGCCCGCTCGCTGTCCTTCAAAGGCGTGGAATACGAGTTGCTCGACCACGAACTGACCCCTGAACAGGTCCGCATCTACGACAGCTATGCCGATGCCTTCGCCATCATCCATAACAATCTCGATGCGGCGATGCAGGCCGCCAACATCACCGGCGGCGAGGGCGGGTCCGGCACGCTGAACCGGCAGGCCAAGTCCGCCGCCCGCTCGGCCTTTGAGAGCGCCAAGCAGAGGTTCTTCGGGCACCTGTTGACGTCGATGAAAACCCCGACGCTGATCCGGTCCATCACGGCCGATCTGGAAGCGGGACATTCTTCCGTCATCCAGATCGTCTCGACCGGCGAGGCGCTGATGGAACGGCGGCTGGCAGAGATCCCCACCGAGGAATGGGGCGATCTGAAAATGGACCTGTCGCCGCGCGAGTATGTCCTAGACTACCTCGCTCATTCCTTCCCGGTGCAGCTTTATGAGCCGTTCACGGATTCGGAGGGCAACCTGTCGTCGCGCCCGGTCTATCGTGATGGCCAGCCGGTCGAGAGCCGCGAGGCCGCGGCCCGGCGCGACGAGATGATCGCCAACCTCGCCAGCTTGCCGCCGGTTCCCGGCGCGCTCGACCAGATCATCCAGCATTTCGGCACCGACACGGTGGCGGAGGTCACGGGCCGCTCGCGTCGTATCGTCCGCAAGCGCGGCGGCGGCGTTACCATCGACCGGCTCGTCGTGGAAAGTCGCGCCGGTTCGGCCAACCTGGCCGAGACGCAAGCCTTCATGGACGATCAGAAGCGGGTGCTGGTGTTCTCCGATGCCGGCGGCACCGGGCGCAGCTATCACGCCGAACTGTCAGCGAAGAACACCCGGCTGCGCGTCCATTACCTGCTCGAAGCCGGCTGGAAGGCGGACGCCGCCATCCAGGGCCTTGGCCGGACGCATCGCACCAATCAGGCGCAGCCGCCGCTGTTCCGGCCGATCTCGACCAATGTGAAAGCCGAGAAGCGCTTCCTCAGCACGATTGCCCGCCGCCTCGACACTTTGGGCGCGATCACGCGCGGCCAGCGCCAGACCGGCGGCCAGGGCCTGTTCCGGCCCGAGGACAATCTGGAAAGTCCCTACGCCCGCGACGCGCTGCGCCAGCTCTATCTCCTGCTGGTGCGCGGCAAGGTCGAGGGATGTTCGCTCGAACGCTTCGAATCCGCCACCGGGTTGAAACTGATGGACGCGAACGGCATCAAGGACGAGCTGCCCGCCATCACGACTTTCTTGAACCGGCTGCTGGCGCTGACCGTCGAGCTTCAGGGCGTTCTCTTCAGCGCTTTCGAGCAGCTTCTGACCGCGCGGATCGAGGGCGCCATCGCGTCCGGCATCTATGACGCTGGGCTGGAGACGCTGCGCGCCGAGAGCTTCACCGTCACCGACCGTCAGGTGATCTACACCCATCCCCGCACCGGGGCCGAGACCAGCCTGCTGACGATCACCGAACGCAAGCGCAACCGGCCCGTCATGCTCGATGCCGCCCTAGCGGAACTCGACGATCCGCGCGCGAAGCTCCTGATCAACGGGCGCTCAGGCCGCGCGGCGGTGCAAATCCCCACCACCAGCGTCATGCTGGACGATGGCGAGATCGAGCGCCGCGTCAGGCTGATCCGGCCGATGGAAGCACACAATATCCCCATCAGGATGATGGGCGAGACCCATTGGGTCGAGGCCGACCGGGACGCATTCGCTGCGGCCTGGAATGCGGAACTTGCGGAGGTGCCGGAGTTCGCAGACAGCACCCTGCATATGGTGACGGGCTTGCTGCTGCCGATCTGGAAACGGCTGCCGAACGAGTCCACCCGCGTCTATCGCCTCCAGTCTGACGCGGGCGAGCGCATCATCGGCCGCAAGGTCTCCCCGGCCTGGGCCGCGAACGCGACCACGACCGGCATCGCGAAGGTCACGCCGAAGGATGCTTTCGCGGCGCTGATGGAAGGCCGGACGATCCTCGATCTCTCCGAGGGCCTCCAGCTTCGCCGGGTCCGCGTCATGGGGGTGAACCGCATCGAGCTTTCCGGCTTCACCGACACCATGCGCCAGCGTCTCACGGCATACGGCCTCTTCCACGAGATCATCTCCTGGAAGCTGCGCATGTTCGTGCCAGTCGATGCCAGCGGACCCGCCGTGCTGGCCAAGCTCTTCGACCGCTGGCCGGTCGAGCGCATCGGTGAACGGGAGGCAGCCTGATGCCGCGTCACGACGCCTTCGAACTGGCGACCCGTCTCGGCCGAGAGGCCGAGGCGGTCTGCCGCCACTATCTCTCGTCCGGCCACCGCGCCGGGCGATATTGGCTGGTCGGCGATGTGCAGAACACTCCTGGCCGCTCGATGTTCGTGCGCCTGACCGGCCCGGGTTCCGGCAAGGGCGCGGCGGGGAAATGGACCGACATGGCCACCGGGGAGCATGGCGATCTGCTCGACGTCATCCGCGAGGCGCTTGGCCTTGTCGACTTCAAGGACGTGGCCGAGGAAGCGCGCCGTTTCCTTGCCCTCCCGCATCCTGAACCGGAGAAGACGAGGACGCCGACCGGCAGCACATCCAGCAGCGTGCCCGGTTCGCCTGAAGCGTCGCGCCGCCTCTTCGCCATGGCGCAGCCGATCCACGGCACCCTTGCGGCGATCTACCTCAACGGGCGGGCGATCACCTCCCTCTCGGACACCACCGCGCTGCGCTACCATCCGAGGTGCTACTATAGACCCGACGAGTCTTCACCCACCGAGATCCGGCCGGCACTCGTTGCCGCCGTCACCGATCTTGCGGGCCAGCAGACCGGCGCGCATCGCACCTGGCTCGCCCCGGACGGTTCCGGCAAGGCGGCTGTCGAAACACCGCGGCGGGCGATGGGCGTCCTTCTCGGGCACGCTGTCCGCTTCGGAACCGCCGCTGAGGTTCTCGCCGCCGGCGAGGGCATCGAGACCGTGCTGTCGCCCCGTCAGGTTCTGCCCCGCATGCCGATGCTGGCGGCGCTTTCGGCCGCTCACCTCGCTGCCATCCTGTTCCCGCCGTCGCTGCGCCGGCTCTATGTCGTCAGGGATCGCGACCCGGCCGGGGACGGTGCAAGAGACGGCCTGGCCGCCAGAGCAGAGAGCCTCGGGATCGAGGCGATGTCGCTCACGCCGCTCAACGGCGATTTCAACGATGATCTGCGACGCCACGGCGCCGATGCCCTCCGGGCGCGTCTGAAGGATCAGCTTCATCCTGAAGACGTCCGCCGGTTCATGGAGAGGTGAGGTCGTGATCGGTCCCGGAGGCGCGGCCCAGCGTCATCCTCTGCCGGTTTCAGTCTTTCGCCATCGGCAGGTGCATCCATCGTCGGAGAGTCCCGCGCCCACGGCCTTCGGAGAGGGCGATCGGCGCACAAACGGGCCGGGCAGGCAATGGCCGGGTTTGGACTATTTTCCGCCGGCGGGGACGAACCCCGCCTTTGCATCGCGAAAGTCAAAATAGCCCACCCCCGGCCATCAAGGCCCTCGCGGAGCGGGCGAGGGCTGCCAACCCGTCCCGCCCGTGCGCTTCGACGCCTGCGAAGGCCGCGATGGGCGCGGTCTCCAGACGAAGGACGCTCCCGATGACGAACGAAACCTATTCCGCAGGCGACGAGCCGGTCCACACCTCCTCCCAGACCGATCACACCCTCACCGAACTCCAGCTCTACGGCTGGCGCCCGTTCCAGGACGAACCCGATCCGAGGCCGCTGCCCGAGGGCAACACCGTCGCCGCCGCCGTCACCGACATCTTCGACGCCCTCGTCGCGACGCTCGGCGACACCCGCTTAGAGCCCGACCTCGAAGATGTCAACGGCGGAGTAAAAACCGGCCACGGGGCGGAGCAAAAGTCGGCCACCTTGGCGCGCGCCTGAGACCGCCGGGAGGGCGTAGCCCGAGCGGGGGTCTCAGGCGCGCGCGGCGATTTTCAGAGAAGGCTTCAGCCGGCCTTTCGGGCGCGGCTTTGGGCGAGACGGTAGCTGTCGCCGTTCATCTCGAGGATGTTGACGTGGTGGGTGATGCGATCGAGCAGGGCGCCGGTCAGACGCTCGGATCCCAGGGTTTCGGTCCATTCGTCGAAAGGCAGATTGCTGGTGATCAGGGTGGCACCGCGCTCATAGCGTTGCGAGATCAGCTCGAACAGCAACTCCGCGCCGGTCTTTGATAGCGGGACGAAGCCCAGCTCGTCGATGATCAGTAGCTTGTAGGCCGCCATTTGCTTCTGGAAGCGGAGAAGACGCCGCTCATCACGCGCCTCCATCATCTCACTGACCAGGGCGGCGGCCGTGGTGAAGCCGACGGACAAGCCCTTCTGGCAGGCGGCCAGGCCGAGGCCGAGAGCCACATGCGTCTTGCCCGTGCCGCTGGGACCGAGAGCGATGACGTTCTCGCGCCGATCGATCCATTCGCAGCGCGCCAGTTCCAGCACCTGCATCTTGTTGAGCTTGGGGATGGCGGCGAAGTTGAAACTGTCGAGGCTTTTGACGACAGGGAATTTGGCCGCCTTGATCCGGCGTTCGACCTTGCGGCGATCCCGCTCGATCGTTTCCCGTTCGGCAAGCCGGAACAGGTAGCCGACGTGATCGACGCCCTCGGTTGCGCATAGCCGGGCCAGCTTCTGGTGCTCGCGCTGGAAGGTCGGCAGCTTCAGGGCCTTGAGATAGTGCGCGAGCAGGATCTCGGGTGCTTCAGTGCTCATGCCGCTTCTCCCGCATCAGGCGACAGGAGGCGCATATACGCCTTTGCCGAGGTCTTCTCGACCGTCGCCCGTGGCAGGTAAGGATAGATCGCCAAATCCAACCGCGGTGGCCGGCGCTCGACCCGGCACAGGATCAGATGCTTCACCGCATCGAAACCGATCGCGCCGAGTTGAATGGCCTGCTTAACGGCCGCATGCAGATCGGCGAGTTCGAAGCTTTCCAGCAGGCGCAGAACCTGCACGTATTCCCGCCGCCCATGCTTGGCCATGCGACCTTCCATCAGGCGACGCAGTGTGGCGAACTCTCCGGGCAGGTCCCAGCCTTGGAGAGGTGCAGCCTGATCCAGAGAATTGATCTTCTGCTCGATCAGCGGCAGGTAGTGGATAGGGTCGAAGACGACGTCTTCCCGATCCCAGCATCGCGGATGGCGAGCAATGATCTCGCCACGGCAGCCGATCACCACCTCGTCGACATAGCCCCGCACCCAGACGTCCTGATGACCGTAGGCGACAGGCACGG
Source organism: Shinella sp. HZN7 (assembly GCF_001652565.1). NCBI lineage: Bacteria > Pseudomonadati > Pseudomonadota > Alphaproteobacteria > Hyphomicrobiales > Rhizobiaceae > Shinella > Shinella sp. HZN7. The sequence goes on from NZ_CP015736.1 coordinate 476,195, forward strand.
AATAGTCGTTGGTCTTGTAGCGTACCAGAGACTGGGCCGTTACGCTTGTGCTGGCCTGATCGCAGGCATCGAAGGGTGATGCCGGCAATGGACGCATGGCCGCCAAATCCCGCTGCAGGCGCTCGCCGATCGTCTCGCTCTCGCCGCGCAGCCTGTCGCGCTGGCGTTTGCGGCACTGCTCCTCCAGAAAGGCGTTGAACGCATCCCATGTCGCAAACTGCGGGATCGGCACCATGAAGTTGCGCCGGGCGTAGCCCACAAGGCCCTCGACATTCCCTTTGTCATTGCCCTTTCCGGGACGGCCATATCGATCGCGGATCAGGTAGTGGGACAGGAAGCCGCTGAACAACGCCGCCCGCTTGCGGGTGCCGTCGGGCAGGATCTTGGCAACAAGGCAGCGATCGTTGTCATAGACGATCGATTGCGGCACGCCCCCGAAGAAGGCGAATGCATGGATGTGACCGTCCACCCAGGCCTCGGCCACCGCCGCCGGATAGGCCCGAACATAGCAGCCATCACTATGCGGAAGATCCAGCACGAAGAAGCGGGCCTTCTGCTCTATACCACCGATCACCACCATCGCCTCGCCGAAATCGGCCTGCGCGTGGCCCGGCGGATGGGCAAGTGGCACGAACACTTCCTGCCGGCGCTGATCCCGCTCGCGCATGTAGTCCTTGATGATCGTGTAGCCGCCGGTGAACCCGCACTCGTCGCGCAGGCGGTCAAATACCCGCCTGGCGGTATGGCGCTGCTTGCGCGGCACCTTCAGGTCCTCGTCGAGCCAATGCTCGATCGTCGAAACAAACGCATCCAGCTTCGGGCGCCGGATCGGTGATCGCCGCTGGTAACCGGGTGGCGTCGAATACGACACCATCTTCGCCACGCTGTCGCGCGATATGTTGAAATGCTTCGCCGCCTGACGCTGCGTCATCCCTTCCGAAACAGCCAGACGAACCTTCAGATATAGTTCCACGGTGTAGATCCCCTGTCCCTCCTGCGATCATTGCAGAAGGAAGATAGGTGGCCGGATTTTACTCCGCCCGCAGCAGCATTATGCCGCCGCTACCGTGGCCGACTTTTGCACCGCCGCTCTCAAATCTCGTCTTCCAGCTTGGCAATGGACCGACTGATTGCAGCTTGCGACCGTCCAACCGCAGCTCCTGCTTTGCGAAAGCTGCCATGCTCGACCACAGCCACGAAATAGCGGAGATGGCGAAGCTCGACTTTATCCGAACACTTGACCCCTTTCCGCATTATGCGGCCACCTTGCTTCTGGTCGCCAACATCAATGTCTGGAGAAAGCCCAAACGAATCCGTATGTCGGCACCATCATCGAGGTCCGCGGCATCATCTGCATAAACGTACCCTTCCGCGATCAGCGAGCCGAATAATTTGTCGACGGACGAACGGTTCTTCGCTTGGTCCTTCATTTCTGCCGCCTTGCATTGACGAAACGGGTATCAAGCAAGATCGTGCAGCCTCCAACCATTGGAAGGTCAAGACCGAAATTGCTTAAGTCCCGGTCTTAACCGCAGCGTGAAGATTGCCGTGTCGGCGATAAGTGCTGCTGCCTGCTTCAACGAACGCATTAGCGGCCCGCTCTTCAGCGGTACAGGCATCACATCGCCAAGAAGCCTTGTTTGTCAGTCATCAAAGTGCTCCTCGTCGATGTGGGTTGCCATGTCGATCAGCATGTCGCTCACGTGACTGTCTGCCACTTCGTAGAAAACCTGCTTTGACCGACGCTCCCCCCTGACGAGCCGTGCACCTCTGAGCAGGCGTAAATGGTGGCTAACCAGTGTCTGCGACAGTCCCAGGCTCTCAACAATGTCGCCGACGGACTTTGGACCCGGCAGGCAAAAGAGCAGAATTCTCAGCCGTGTAGGATCGCCCAGCAGGCGAAAAGTCTCTGCCAGTACGGTTACGTCGTTCTGCGACAGGGACGGGGCTTGCTTCAACGTTCATGCTCCTGCTTGCTGTGGACATGCTCAGGCCCATGGTTGTGGTGATGCCCATCATGGTCGTGTCGATCCCCATGCGCGTGCCCCGTCAAGGCAGAGGCTTGCGACAGGCTGCACGCGTCCGCATCGTCATTCCAGTCGATGGCGATGGTCGGATGTTCGATCTTAAACTGTGACTTCAACTCACGCTCGACCGCGCGCATCACCGAGCGAGCATCGACATCGGCTTTCGGCCGCACATGTAGGGTGGCCAAGGTCCGCCCGGACGTGATCGACCAGACATGGATGTGGCTCACCGACGCCACGCCAGCGATGTTCTCGACAAGATGGCGTTCGATCTTCTCGGGCGTCGCGTTATCTGGCGCACCTTCAAGCAGGATATGTATCGACTTGCCGAGGAGATTCCACGCGGCGCGCAGGATCAGCAGGGAGACAAACACCGAGAGGATAGGATCGATCAGCGTCCAACCCGTGTACATGATCACGATGGCGGCTGAAACCGCTGCCACAGAGCCGAGGAGGTCGCCCAACACATGAAGGATGGCACCCTTGATGTTCACGTGCTCGGTATCTCCGCGCGTCAGAATCCAGAACACGAGAATATTGATGAGGAGCCCCGCAATGGCGACGCCAAGCATCGGACCCGCGAGGATAACATGCGGTTCCTGAAAGCGCTGCCAGGCTTCATAGACAATCCAGACGACGATCGCGAATAGCGTGATTGCGTTGATAAAACCGGCAAGGACCTCGAAACGCAGATAGCCAAAGGTCCGCTTGGAGTCTGCCGCCCGCCGTCCGAACCGAAAGGCGGCATAAGCTAGCGCCAGCGCAGCCGCGTCGCTCAGCATATGTCCAGCGTCGGCGAGCAGCGCCAGCGATCCTGAGATCAGACCGCCGATCACCTCCACGATCATGAACGTGAGGATCAGGAAGAACGAGAGAAGGACCTTGCGCTCATTATCGCTCGTGACGGTCGGCGCATGGGAGTGATCATGGGAATGGTCATCATGAGAATGACCATGGCTGTGTGAATGGGACATTTCAGGGCTCATGCGGTTGACATACAACACATGAATATGTGTTCATATGTTGTATGTCAACCGCTCCGCTTGCAATTCGTCCAAGCAGGCGTCTGCGCAAGGCCTACGGCGGGTAGCGCGCCACGGAACCGCGCCGTAGGCTTAATGACTATCCTGTCAATGGACAGCGATCGTGCCGGTAGAAACCTGTCCCCTCTTAGCGTTGACCAGAACCGCGGCAATGACTGCGGCAATCACGAGGGCAGCTCCAGCTCCCGCAAGCGCAAGACCATAACCGTGGATCAGCGCATCGCTGGCCGATCTCACTAGCCCGGCGTCACCCGTCTCCCGCCCGCGATAGAGGGCGGCGAGTGCACCCGGCAACCTGCCAGCCGTGGCAGAGACTGCGATGGTCGAAAGGACGGCCAGCCCCAAGGCGACGCCGATCTGTTGCGAGGCGTTGAAGAGCGCCGATGCGATGCCCGTCTCCTGTGTCTGCACGCCTTTGACGGCGGTCAGCGCCAGTGCAATCACGGCCCCCACGAAACCGAAAGCGGTGAGGAAGGCCGCGGGCATGAAGTGCCACATATAGTTGAGTTCCTGTCCGATATTGGCGAGCCAGAACAAGGCAGCGCCGCCTATTAGTGCGGCGGGCGCTGCCACCTCGCGCGGCGCAAACCGCGTGACAAGCTTGGAACTGACAATGGCCCCAACGATAATACCCGCACCGAATGGCAGGAACGCCAGCGCGGTCATGATCGGGCTGTAGCCGAGGATGTGCTGCAAATAGAGCGTCAGCAGATAGATCATCCCCATCGGACCGAAGCCCAGCAGCAGCATGGCGAGGTAGGAACCCGCCCGGTTGCGCTCCTTGAACAGACGTGGCGGCAGAAGCGGGTCTTTGCTGCGCGACTGCAAGATCAGGAACAGCGGCAGCAGGATCGCGGCGGTAGCGAACGAGGCGAGCGTGATGCTGTCCGTCCAGCCATGTTCGCCGCCACGGGTGATCCCATAGACGAGCGCGGCCATGCCCACAATGCTGGTGAGCGCGCCGGTGAAGTCCGGGCGGCCTTTGTGCAGTTCCGCCTCGACAAGCGTTCTTGACCCCGCCAGCACAGCCAGGCCGATGGGAATGTTGATGAAGAAGGCCCAGCGCCAGCCCAGCAGCCCCGTCAGCAGCCCGCCGAGGATCAGCCCGGCGATGATACCAAGGCCGGACATTGCTCCGTAAACGGCCATCGCTCCGTTGCGCGCCTTGCCTTCGGGGAAGGTCGTCGCGATCAAGGCAAGAGCATTGGGGGCCGTCAGCGCCGCACCCACGCCCTGTAGACCGCGTGACGCGATTATGCTCATGCTGTCCTGGGCAAGCCCGACGAACAGGGAAGCAATGGTGAAGATCGCCATGCCCGCCTGCAGCATGCGCCGCCGGCCATAGATATCGCCCAACCTGCCGCCGAACAGCAGCAGTCCACCAAAGGCGAGAACGTAGGCGTTGATCACCCAAGGCAGGCTCGCAGCCGACATTCCGAGTTCGTTCTGGAGTGTCGGCAGGGCGATGTTCGCGATGGTATCGTCAAGCACCACCATGAGCTGAGCCGTCGCAATGACGGCCAGCGGCAATGTCGTGCTTGCAGGTGACGAAGCCACCGGAGGCTTCGGCGTTTGGGGGGAGAGCGTAGACATCCGGAGTTCCTGTTATTTTTCATGGGGCGTTCAGATGTCGCAGACCCCTAATCCTTCCAACGGCTGGAAGGTCAAGAACAAATTGCTTCCCAAATCCGCTGAAACTTGATCTATAAGCCGATGAGCTGCACATCGCCCACATTTTGCATGCGAGAAGCGCCGATCAGGCAATGGCGATCAGTGGTCTAGCTGGCCATGACATGACCAGATTCGTCGTTCACGGACGGGCCGAGCGGCCTGGCGCGGCAGGAACGGGCGGCGGTCAGACGGTCCTAGCAGCAAATTCGCCGGAACAAGGTTCGTCTTGACATGCTTCCTTCCTGATCCATTGCACCCCAGATGGGGCTTCCAACAATGGGAAGGTCAAGGCCGCCTTGGCCGCGATATCATTTTTCCTCGTTGACCCTTGACCTTGCCAACGTGGCAAGGACCAGATTTGTCCGTGAACGCCCAACAGAGGAGAGTTCGCATGTTCCGATTCACTGCTCCCGACATGACTTGCGGCGGCTGCGCGCGCCGGGTCAACAACGCGCTTCTGAGCGTCGATCCGGCGGCTGATGTCACCACCAATCCACCCACCCGCGAAGTGACGGTCACCACGAAGGTGGACGAGCAGGTACTCCCCGCCGCCTTAACCGAGGCAGGCTATCCGGCCGAACGCAAGGACCAGTCGGCGGCCGCGTGAGGCTTCTGGGCGCGGTGGCGGCTCGGCTGCGCCCCTTCGTCTCCGCCATTCTCAACAGCTCGACTCGACGTGCAAGTACACTCAAGAACCGCTCCACCAGAGAAATGCGCCGGCGACAAAGAGATAGCGTGCCGCTTTGCCGATCGACACGAATATGAGAAAACGAGAAAGGTCAACTCGCAGTGCTCCTGCCACAACTGTCAGCGGATCGCCGATAATCGGCAGCCAGGACAAGAGTAGAGACCACACGCCATAACGTCCGTACCAATCTGATGCACGGCTAAATGACCTGTCGTCAATCGGAAACCAGCGATGGTCTCGAAACCCTGAGAGGAACCTGCCCAGCGCCCAGTTCACCAAGGAGCCGAGCACATTTCCTGCCGTTGCGACGCCCACTAGGGTGACGAGGTTGGCCTGTCCCATTGTTAGAAGAGTCAGGAGCGCTGCCTCGGACGACCCTGGTAGGAGGGTCGCCGACGTGAACGCGCTTACGAAAAGGGCGGCATATGCGACAAGATCAGTTCCGATGTCTGCAACCAATGCCGTGCTGCCTCGAAGTTCGTCATGCACGCCGGCTCTGCTCATCGACGCCAATAGCTATTCTCAATTCTCAAGTCTGGCGCCAGAGCTGTTTCGCTCCGGCGCCGCGCTGCTTACTGGTTCGATCCGGCGTAGACTATGCCGTTCGGGCGATCGCCGACCGGCACGGTCTTGAGCACTTCCTGGCTCGCCACGTCGATGATCGAAACGCTGTCATCGGCAATGTTCGTTACGAACACGAATGCCCCGTCAGCCGATGCCGAGACGCCGTGGGCGCCGCTCCCGGTGGTGATCGTCTCGATCACGTTTCCGGACTCAATCTCGATCACGGAGACCGTGTCGTTCGGTTCCGCCTCGGTGCCCTGATTGGCCACATAGACGTAGGCTCCATCCGGGGTGGCGAACATCTGGATCGGGTTCGGCCCGACGTCGATCCTGTTCGTCACCTCGCGGGATGCGGTGTCGATGACGGCCACCCGGTTCTCGTCTCGAAGAGAGACGTAGACCTGATCGCCCGAGGGCGTGAACCCGACCTGAACAGGCGCTGCGCCCACCGGAATGCGCGCAACCTCGGTCAGCTCCTGCGTGTCGATGACGGAGACCGAGCCGTCCTCGACATTGGCCACATAGAGCTCGCTCTCATCCGGGTTGAGGCGCAGCCCGTGCGGATAGGCTCCGGTCGTGATGTGCTCGATCACCGAAGCCGCTGCGAGATCAACGACCGCAATCTCGTTCCCGCCGGACAGCGAAACATAGGCGCGGCCGCTACGATCGGCGACGACATGCGCCGGATGCGCACCGACTTCTACAGTGCCGACGGGTTGTGACAGCTGCTGCGGATCGAGCACCACCAGAAGCCCGTTGCCGGCATCGGCATGTCCCTGGTCATCCGATCCGTGAGCGTGATCGGAGGCAGCGCTCCCGACGGCGAGCAACAGCCTCCCGTCCGGTGTCCGATCGACATTGTGCGGTGAGACTCCGATCTGCACCGTCTCGACCGAACCCGTGCCGAGTTCGATGGCGCTGATCGAATTGTCGCCCTCGTTGGCGGAGTACACGGTTCCGCCTGTCTCGACCAAGCCGGCAGGCTGCTGGCCGGCATTCCTGTCCAGCCACGCCTGCATTTCGGCGATCTCACGTTCCTGTGCTTCAATGATCTGAGACGCCCACTCTCTTGTCTGCGGGTCATCTCCGTATCGCTGCACGATCTTCGCCATGTCGACCGCACCCTGATGGTGCGGGATCATGCCCCGGATGAAAGCGACGTCCGGGTCCTCGGCCATGACGCCCTCCATCATCGGACCGTGCATCTCCTCCATCGCATCGACATAGGCCTTGGTGAAGTCGGCGACATCGGCGTCGGCTGGAGCCGACTCTCCGCCTTGGGGAGCGGCCATCCCACCGTGCATCATGCCGCCCTGCATCATCTGCTGCATGGCGTCCATGCACGCTTGGGGCATGGTCTCCATCATGGCCCGGCATTCCTTCGGCATGTCCTGCATCGAAGGCATCTGTCCTGAAGGGGACATGGAGGCAGGGGCCCGTTCCTCCTGGGCCTGCGGCGTCTGAGGGTGATGGGCGTCATGCTCTGCCTGCTGCGCCAGAGCAGCGCCGGAGACTCCCATCAAGAGACTGGCAGAAAGGGCAACTATTGTTCGGTACGTCATGGTTCATCCTTTGGCACCGGAGAGCCGCGTCTAATTTCTGGACGCGCGCCTACCGTGGCTTCGTCTGACTGTTTGCTGCTTGAGTGCCGAGAAGAACACCTCCCGGCCGATGCGTTCACTACGCAGGGGCGGTCAGACGCGGTGGTGTCAGGAGGACTGAAGGATTTCGGCCCAGATCGCTGGCCTGGAAACCGAGCAATGGCTCGCCGTCCGAGGATGGCATCACAGGCGGCGCCTCGGGTAGCAGGGCAACAATGGTGCAGAGCTGGCCGCAATCGCGGTCCGGCGCCGTTTCAGTGTGACAGCATCGTTCGTCCGCAGCCTTGCTTCGGTCGTCGGAGTAATTCGAATGGGCCTCATGCTGTGCACCCGCAACGGTCTGATCCTGATACGAGCCGTGTGTGCCCGGGCTGGCATGCGCCGCTGCCAGGAAAACAAAAGCGCTGAACGCAAGCAGCAGCAGGCCTGTCAGGAACTGGCGGAGCCAGTCGCCTTTCGATCCGAAAGCCGCAGTCGAGCTCCTGCTCATGGCTTGGCTTCTTTGTCGAGGTCGGGATGGAGAGTTGCCACGCACCAGATGACATCCTTGCGGCCGTCAGTATCCGAGCCCAGGCAACCAGAGCTCCTGACAAAGGCAGGGTCTGCCCCGCAGGCCCGGTTCTGGATCGGACTGATGGCGACCGGATGGATCATGAGCACCGTTCCACTCAGATCTCCCGCGCGCCGCGGAAACGCCCGAAGGTTTTCTGGACGGAAGGGCCGAACAGGAACACCTCGTATGGCTCGGGGACCACGCCGGGAAAGTCCATGCCGGGGGAGCCGGCGGGCATTCCGGGAACCGCAAGCCCTGTCGCGAGCGGGCGCGCGGCCAGGAGGCGGCGAAGCGCGGCGGCCGGCACATGTCCTTCGATGACATAGCCGTCCACTTCGGCCGTATGGCAGGAGTACAACGCCGCCGGGACGCCGAGCCGCTGCTTGAGGCTTTCGACCTCGCTCGATTCCACGACGCTCACCGGGAAGCCGGCCGCCTCGATATGCTCGACCCATGCGCCGCAGCACCCGCAATTCGTATCCTTGGTGACGGTCACCAGAGGCAGTCCTGCCGAGCGAACCGTTCCCGCCGTTGAGAGCAGGAGGGGGAACGCGGTGGCGCTGGCGAGGAAGGAGCGCCTGCTGATCATATGGATGGTTTGCATCTCAGTTCCTCCATCTGGGCCGCAACTTCGTCAAAGCTGGATCACCGGAAAAATACGTATTTGATCAAAGCGGCGGCGGTAAGGAGCACGAGCACCAGAAGAACGATGCCCCACATCATCCCGCCCGACATCATGACATTGCATCATGGCCTGTTCTGCCCTTCCGTCGCAAAGATACTCATAGCGGCCCCCTTCGCCGCAGACTTTGACTTAGCGCAAGGATGGGACGGTATCCGGGCTGTTGGCGCCACCATCGTCACCAATTTTTCCAGATGGAGGACCTTCGCCCACGTCAGCCTCCTACAATCTCGTGACCCGCAGCCGGGAGGCGTTCGCGATGACGCTCACCGACGACAGCGCCATGGCGGCGGCCGCGATGATCGGCGACAGCAGGATGTCGAAGAACGGGTAGAGCACCCCGGCCGCCACCGGCACGCCGAGCGCGTTGTAAATGAAGGCGAAGAATAGGTTCTGGCGGATGTTGCGCATGACAGCCTCCGAGAGCCGGCGCGCGCGGACGATGCCCGTGAGATCGCCCTTGAGCAATGTGACGCCTGCGCTTTCCATTGCCACATCGGTACCGGTGCCCATGGCGATGCCCACATCGGCCGCCGCCAGCGCCGGTGCGTCGTTCACGCCGTCGCCTGCCATCGCCACCACCTCGCCTGCCGCCTTGTGACGCTGCACGACCGCGCTTTTCTGGTCGGGCAGGACCTCGGCCTCGACCTCGTCGATGCCGAGCCGGCGGGCGACCGCCTTGGCCGTGGTCCAGTTATCACCCGTAAGCATGACAACGCGGATTCCCTGCGCCTTCAGCGCGGCAAGCGCCTCGGGCGTCGAGGGCTTGACCGGATCGGCGATGGCGAAGATGGCAGCGATGCGGTTGTCCACTCCCATGAAGATCGCGGTTGCCCCGTCCTCGCGCAGCCGGTCGGCCTCATCCGCCAGTGGGGCGACATCAACGCCTTGCTCGGCTAGGAACTTGGCATTTCCAAGGGGAATGCGCTTGCCTTCGACCGTGCCGTAGGCGCCTTTGCCGGTCGGCGAGTCGAAATCCGCGACCGGTGCGGTCACGATCCCCCGCTCCTCGGCAGCGCGAACGATGGCCAGCGCCAGCGGATGCTCGCTGGCCCGCTCCACGCTGGCGGCAAGCCGCAAAGCCTCGTCCTCGGTGAACCCCGGCGCCGGCACGATTGCGGTGACGGCGGGTCGTCCCTCGGTCAGCGTACCGGTCTTGTCGACTATGATGGTATCGACCTTCTCCATATGCTCCAGCGCCTCGGCGTTCTTGATCAGCACGCCCGCCTGTGCGCCACGCCCGACGCCGACCATGATCGACATCGGCGTTGCCAGCCCGAGCGCACAGGGACAGGCGATGATCAGCACGGAAACCGCCGCGATCAGACCGAAGGAGAAGCGCGGCTCCGGACCCCAGATCGACCAGGTTATGAAGGCAAGGATTGCGACCACGATCACCGCCGGCACGAACCAGCCCGACACCTGATCGGCGAGGCGCTGGATCGGCGCGCGACTACGCTGCGCCTCGGCGACGAGCTGGACGATCTGCGACAGCATGGTGTCGCGGCCGACCTTCTTCGCCTCGATCACCAGCGCGCCGGACTGGTTCATGGTGCCGCCGATGGCGGTGGCGCCGACCTCCTTGGTGACCGGCATCGACTCGCCAGTCACCATCGATTCATCGACGGCGCTGCGTCCTTCCAGAACTTCGCCATCGACCGGCACCTTCTCGCCGGGACGCACCCGCAGGCGGTCGCCGACCCGAACGGTGTCGAGTTGAACCTCCTCCTCGGTGCCGTCGTCACGAATGATCCGGGCGGTCTTGGGGGCGAGGTCGAGCAGCGCCCGGATCGCGCCGCTGGTGCTCTCGCGCGCCCGCAATTCCAACACCTGCCCGAGCAGCACGAGCACAGTGATGACCGCGGCCGCCTCGAAATAGACCGCGACCGAGCCGTCATGCTGGCGGAATGCATCTGGGAAGATGCCCGGCGCCAGCGTGGCGACGACGCTGTATATCCACGCCGTTCCCGTGCCCATGGCGATCAGTGTAAACATGTTGAGGCTGCGGTTGACGAGCGACTGCCAGCCACGCTGGAAGAACGGCCAGCCCGCCCAGAGAACGACCGGCGTTGCGAGGATCAGTTGCAGCCAGTTCGAGACCTGCTGCCCGATGGCATGAGTCAGCCCGAACAGATGCCCGCCCATCTCGAGAATGAACACCGGGATCGCCAGAACGAGGCCGATCCAGAAGCGGCGTGTCATGTCGATCAGTTCGACATTGGGCTCGGCCTCAAGGCTGACCAGTACCGGCTCCAGCGCCATGCCGCAGATCGGGCATGATCCGGGGCCGTCCTGCCGGATCTCAGGATGCATCGGGCAGGTATAGACCGTCCCCTCGAGAATCGGTACTACCTCCGCCGCCGCCGGATCGAGATAGCTTTCGGGCTCGGCCAGGAACTTCGCGCGGCACCCGGCCGAGCAGAAATAATAGGGCCGGCCCGCATGCTCGGCCTTGTGCTGGGCCGTGTGGGGATCGACAATCATGCCGCAGACCGGGTCCTTGACCTTGTGCGTGTCGTCCTGCGCGACGGCCCCGTGATCATGCGCATGACCTTGGGCGGAATGAGCGTGACTCTGATTCTGGTGATCGTGTTCGGTCTTGCTGGCCATTTTCACGCCTCCTCGGCGTCTTATCCTAAGCTTGCTCTTCGCCTATTCTGCGCCTTCCAACCGTTGGAAGGTCAAGAGGTGATCGGAATCCGGGGTTCCTGCCAATCAGTGATTGTCGTGGATCTTTCCGATGCTGGTCCGTTCTTGCCCCGTCTGAGACTGCATGATGTCAATCTCGGCCGCAGAGTCCTCGCCGTCGAGGCAGTATTCCTCGATCTGCAACGTCGAGAAGTAGATGTTGAAACGCTCGCGCAGGAGATTGCTTGCTTGTCGCAGCACCCGTTCGCCTTCCTGAAAGTCCCCAACGCAGACGTGGCTTGAGAATACATTGCGCCCGGATGTCAGACTCCAGGCATGGACGTGGTGCACGTCGGTAACCCCCTCTAGCTGCCGTATGGCCTCGATGGCGGCCTCCAAGTCGAGGTCTTCGGGCGTGCCTTGCAGCAGGATGTGCAATGCCTCGCGCATAATACCCCAGGAAGCCCAGAGCAGCAGCAGTCCGAAGGCCATGCCAAGCAGCGGATCGATGGCCACAAAGCCCGTGAATCGGATCACCAGCGCCGAGACGATGATGAGGAAGCTGCCGACGAAGGTCTGCAGGATGTGCCAATACGCACCCCGCATATTCAGGTTGTCCTTCTGGCGCTCGTACATGAGCCAGAGCGCGACAAGCTCGGTGGCGATGCCGCCCGCTGCGGCGATCAACATCGGCGTCGTGGCCAGTTCGATGGGCTCCATGAGGCGCATCGCGCCCATCCACAGCACGTAGAGAGCCATGGCGACGAGGAAGAGGCCGTTGAAGAGGGCCCCCAGGATCTCCGCCCGAATGTAGCCGAAGGTGCGCGAGGGGCTGGATTTTCGCTCACCCAGACGCATGGCGACCAGCGCAATGAGCACGCCGCCCACGGCCGAGAAGGTGTGGAAGGCATCCGACATGACGGCGACTGAGCCCGTCCAGATGCCGATCCCGAGTTCCACGATGAAGTAAAGGCCGGTAAGCCAGCCCGAAATGACGAGCGCTTTGCGATCACCACTCGCCGGCATGTGGCCGGCATGACCGCCGTGAGACATTGACATAGGGTTCACCTCCTTGTTGCACAGGAGGACGCCGGTGCCGGCGTCCTCCTGCCAGCACGCTGCCTATGCGCTGACCGCGAATTCGGTCATCATGCCTGTTTCAAGATGCGGCATGTGATGGCAATGCAGCATCCAGCGCGCGGCTTCTCCGGCATCGAGTGCCACGTCGACCATCGACATCGGCGGCACATACACCGTGTCCCGCTGCGCGCCCGTGACCGCACGTCCATTCAGCCCGACGACCTGGAACACATGGCCGTGGAGATGCATCGGGTGACCCATCATCGACATATTGTGGAAGGACAGCACGATCCGTTCGCCGCGCCTCGCGGTAACCGGGCGATGCTGGCCCCAGACGGCACCGTTGATCGTCCACACATAGGGCTGCATCGAGCCGCCCAGCATCACCATGTGGCTGCGGTCCACCGGCCGCTCCGGCAAGGATTCGGAAGCGATCAGGCGCGTCTCCTGCGCAAGGTCGGTGTCAAAGGCCGGTGCTTCGGTCTCTGCCAAAGCATCAATGTGCCGTATCTCGGCGCCCGGAGTGGCAAGGATCAGACCGGTGCGCTCCCGCGCGCCTTCTCGCAGCGCGAGGATCGGCCAGGCACCGCCCTCCGAAGGCAGGTCGATCTCAAGGTCGAGCCGTTGGCCCATGGCCAGACCGAACCTCGTGCCGGAGAGCGGCTGAACGGCATGGCCATCAACCGCGACGAGCCGGGCCTGCGCTTCGCCGGTGTCGAGCCAGAACACCGTCGCCGCAGCGGCGTTGATGACCCGCAGGCGGATACGCCCGCCGCGCTCGACCTGCACCACTTCCGGGTCCGAGAGCGTACGATCATTGGCAAGATAGGCGTCCCAGTCGTAGTCGTTGAGGTCCATCGTCATGCCGTCCATGGTCCCCATTCCCATCATGCCGCCCTTGGCGCCGTGATCCATGCCAGTCATCGGCATGTTTCCCATCGCGCCGTGGTTCATACCTGACATTCCGCCCGTGCCTGTGCCTGTGCCGCTTCCGTGATTGCCCGTGGCACCATGGCCGGACTTGATCTCCGCCATCACCTCTTCGGGTGCCTTGAATGAGAAATCATGCAGAAACAGTACCACCTCCTGCCGGTCAGCGGCGACATCCTCGGCGCTGCGCACGATCAGGGGCGCGGCCAGAAGGCGCATCTCGTGCAGCGGAACATGCGCGTGCATCCAATAGGTGCCGGGCAGCGGTGCGAAGTCATAGGCGCGAGTCTCGCCGGGGGCGAGCATCGGCAAGGGCATGTCGGGCACGCCATCCTGCGCATTGGGCGGGATCTGGCCGTGCCAGTGGATCAGTGTGGCGGTGTCGAGTTCGTTCGTTAGATCCACCCGGAACGGCATGCCGGGATCGAGTGTCAGGCCCTGTCCGGATGGCCCGGCAAGGCCCCAGACAGTGGCGGCGCGTCCGTCGATGTCGAGCGTGCGGCTGGCGGCGCGAAGCGATAGCGGCGTGGCGTCCTGCGCTGCCGCCATCCGGGGCACCTGAGCGTAGGCCAGCATGGCCGCGCCAGCGGCGAGAAAGCCGCGTCGTGAAAGGGTATTCATGGTCGTCTCCTCGGGACCGCAGTCCCGTTCCTCAAAGCTGTCGGAAGGCCGCGGGCCGAATGCCCGGGCGCGATCAGAGGAGACGGATCTTCGGAGGGCGTTCGTTCAGTCCGAGCGCCCGACCGGGAATGCTGGCATCAGGCGGCAGAACATAGGCGGTTGACGTGTATTGGTTTCCAGAACCACCGCTCGGTGATACGAGAAAGATTGAAAAACCTGCACAAACCAGTTCACAGGTTCCCGCATCCATGTCTGCCGATCCGCAGTGTTTGCTGGTGCATGCAGGCTCAATGCCGGCTGCAGAGTTTGTAATCTCGCCCACATGCACAGCCTGTTCCGGCGGTATGCTCATTCGTGCCGCGTGCGCGGAGAATGCCATCGTCATGACGGCGACGCCGATTATGGCAAGCATGGAGACAACGCGCGCAAACATACTGGAACGATAGGTACTACTCACCGGAATGTCTATTGCAAATGGTGTCGCACCACTGGCAAATCCTCCTTGCCATCTCGTGCGTTGCAATTCCTCGTTACTGAACATGCGTGCCATGCGAAAGAAGCTCCTAAATACATTCTGGGCAGGGTCGCTCCTCGCAGGTGCGATCGTGGCGACATTGGCTGGGTGGCATTACGCCCGTTCCGAATCCATCGCTGCGGCATCAGCGGAGGTCGTCGAGCAGGGCCGACAAGTCTATGCGGATCAATGCGCGTCTTGCCACGGTGCGAATCTCGAAGGGCAGCCGGACTGGCGCTCGCCGCCTCCCTCCGGTCGGCTGCCCGCACCGCCGCACGACGAGAGCGGCCACACCTGGCACCATGCCGATGAGATGCTGTTCCGCATCGTCAAGGAGGGTACAGCGGCCATCGTCGGAGGGAGCTATGAGAGCGACATGCCTGGTTTTGCCGATGCCCTGAGCGACGGCGAGATCCGGGCTGTCCTCGCTTTTATTAAGAGTACTTGGCCGGAACGAGAGCGCGGATATCAGGAGGAGGTCTCCCGCCGCCGCTGAGTTTCGGAGTCCCGCCTACGCGGGCAGTTGTTGACCTGCGAAGTCGGCATTGACCCGTCCCGTTTCCGGCTCATCCATCCTTGGGCCTCATTGAACGGATGATGTCCTAGTGATGCCGCTGACATTTTTTCGGAGGCACAGGAAGTTCTCCGATAGCCAGATAAGCTTGAGACAACGGCTTGTGCGAAGCTGCGACGCCGAGCCCTCGCGCATCAATCAGTTCAAGAGCCTGCAATAGCTTCTCGGCAACTTCCATGTCGCCGTCCGAACATGCCCGTTTGAACAGGTGCAGGATTTCGCCGGCAAGCGTCATGGCTATTGCTCCCTGGCACCGTGACCGCTTCTTTCCGCCTTCGCCGACACGACGGGCCTCGTGTGCTCGAACCTGTTCCCTGTCGCGCCGGAACGATCGCGGGTGTGTGTGGGGCTGGTCTCAGGGTCATCAGTCGTCGCCAACTCATCGATGATCGGGCAGTCCGGCCGGGCATTGCCCCGGCAGTTCTCGGCAAGGTGCTTGAGCGTCATGCTCATCTCCCTGAGTTCACGCGCCTTCCGTTCAAGTTCTTCGACATGCTCGAGCGCCACGCGCTTGACGTCCGCGCTCGCCCGGTCTCGGTCTCGCCAGAGCGCAAGCAGTTCCGTCATTTTCTCGACCGAGAAACCGAGATCGCGCGCACGCCTGATAAAACGCAACGTATGCACGTCCTTATCGGAGTAATCCCGGTATCCGCTATCCGTCCGCGACGCTTCCGCGATCAATCCGATCGATTCGTAGTAGCGGATCATCTTCGCCGAGACGCCTGATGCCGCCGCTGCTTTACCGATGTTCATCGCTGGTTCCTTTCTTCGACTTATGTAGGCGCTTCTTCGGGCGTAAAAAACACGTCCGCATGTATGTCCTCGCCGCGCAAGCCCAGTTCGCGAAGCATGATGCCGGAAGCATCGATCATGGCAGGCGGTCCGGCCATATATGCCTTCCAGCCATTGAGGTCCTGCACGTCACTCACGATCGCATCCGTTACCAGGCCGGTTCGGAAGTGATCGGATCGGCTCACCTCCGAAAGCACGGGCATGAAGGTGAGGTTGTCGTAGGTGCTCGCCAGAAGACTGAAATGATCGACGAGATAGAGATCACGTTCCGTCCGTGCCCCGAAATAGAGATGGATCGGCTGCCGCAGGCCGCTTGCCAGCGCCGTTTCGACAATCGACTTGATCGGCGCCAGTCCCGATCCGCCGGCGACCGCCAGAATTGGACCCGTATGCTGTTCGCGCAGAAACGAACTGCCGAGCGGCCCGCGAACCGAAACCTCGTCGCCGACCTTGAGTGACCTGGCGACGTGTTCGCTCGTCGCTCCACCGGGCACATGCCTGATGTGGAATTCGAGATGGTCTCGACCCGGCTGGTTCGCCATCGAATAGTCGCGCGCCGGAACGCCATCGAACGTCACCTGCGCATACTGGCCCGCCTTGAACGCGACGGCCTCTCCCGTTTCGACCTCCAGCCTGATTTGCCGGATGTCGTGGGTTGCGTCATCGATCGCGACAACCCGCGTGCGATAGGTGCGGACGGGAAGATCAAGCTGTTCTTCCTCCTCATCGAGCCATGCGACCGTGCAATCCGTGAGCGGCTGCGCGCGGCATGCAAGGATCAGTCCCTGAGACCGCTCATCGTCCGTCAGGGCAAAGCGCGTGTGCGGCAGAAGATCGACCTCGCCGCTGACCAGTCGGGACTTGCACGAGCCGCAGCGGCCCGAACGGCATCCATGAGGATATGCGATCCCTTCTTCTAGCGCTCTCTCCAGAATGGTTCGGCCATCCGGCACGTCGATGATGCGCCCCGCCTGCCGAATTTCGATTTGTCTTCCCATGACAATCTCCCTCAGGCGGCGCCCGATGACAGGGCTTCCGCCAGACGAGGTTTCTGGTCAGCAAAGGTGCCATAGAAGACCTGTTCGTTGACAATCGTGATCGGGGCAACGCGCACGCCGGTCCGCGCTTTCGCCTCTTCGGCGATCTGCGGATCTGACAGGTCACGCTCTTCGAATGGGACACCCTGGTCAGCAAGCCATCGCTTGACGGCATGGCAATCGGGGCAGGTTGGCGTGGTATACAGCACCACTGACGGAGTTCCCGTATTGGTCATCGCTTCATTCCTTTACATGTGGCGAGCCTGCCGAAGCAGGCTCGCCTGTTTCTCATTCCGCAGGCGCAAGTTCAGGCTGACGGGGCCGGACTGCGCCGCTTTCCGCCTGCGCGGGCGCGCGGAAGGTCTTGAGCCTCAGCGCGTTGCCGAGGACGAAGACGCTCGACAGGGCCATCGCGCCGGCGGCAAAGACCGGCGACAGCAGGATGCCGTAGGCCGGATAGAGCAGACCGGCGGCAACGGGGATCAGAGCCGTGTTGTAGGCAAAGGCCCAGAACAGGTTCTGCCGGATGTTGCCGATCGTCGCCTTGGACAGTGCGATCGCGTTCGGCACGCCTTGCAGGCTGCCCGACATCAGCACCACGTCGGCTGCCTCGATGGCAATGTCCGTACCCGTGCCGATGGCAAGGCCCACATCCGCTTCGGCCAGCGCCGGAGCGTCGTTGATGCCATCGCCGACGAAAGCGACCTTGCCATGCTGGGCTTTGAGGCGGCGTACAGCGTCGACCTTGCCGTCCGGCAGCACTTCCGCCACCACCTCGTCGATCCCCAGCCGAGCCGCGATGGCTTTTGCCGTGCGGGCATTGTCGCCGGTGATCATCGCGACCTTGAGGCCGAGATCGTGCAGCGCCTTGATCGCTGCGGGCGTCGTCTCCTTGATCGGATCGGCCACGGCGATAATCGCCGCGAGCTTGCCGTCGATGGCGGCATAGAGCGGTGACTTGCCCTCATTGCCGAGACGTTCGGCAATCTTGGCGAAGGCAGCTACGTCGTGGCCGAGGTCTGCCATGTAGCGGTCAGCGCCAATTTCGACTTGGCTGCCGCCGACCATGGCCTTGACGCCGAAACCCGTCACCGACTCGAAGTCCGACACGGCCGGCAGCGGGATGTCCTCCCCGGCGGCCGCATCCACGATCGCACGGGCGATCGGATGCTCCGACTTCGCTTCGACGGCCGCAACCAAACCGAGGACATTTGCCCGGTTGAATCCGATGGCCAGTTCCAGATCGGTGAGCGCAGGCTTGCCTTCGGTCAGTGTGCCCGTCTTGTCGACGGCGACGACCCTGGCGTCCTTGAGCAGCTGCAACGCTTCGCCCTTGCGGAAGAGCACGCCCAGTTCCGCACCGCGGCCCGTGCCCACCATGATCGAGGTCGGCGTCGCCAGACCCATGGCGCAGGGGCAGGCGATGATCAGGACGGCGACGGCATTGACCAGAGCGAAGGTCAGCGCGGGCGACGGGCCGAACCACATCCATGCGGCGAAGGTGAGGATCGCTACCGCAAACACCGCCGGCACAAAATACATCGTGACCTTGTCGACCAGCGCCTGGATCGGTAGCTTTGAGCCTTGCGCTTCCTCGACCATGCGGATGATCTGCGACAGCACCGTGTTGCCGCCGACCGCCGTCGCACGGATGGCAAAGGCGCCCTTCTGGTTCACCGTTCCGGCCACGACCTCGCTGCCATTCGTTTTGGACACCGGGATCGGTTCGCCCGTGATCATCGATTCGTCGACATAGCTCTGGCCTTCGATGACCTCGCCATCCACCGGGATGCGATCGCCGGGACGAACCTCGACGATGTCTCCCGACAGCACGGCGTCGATCGGCAGTTCGATCGTCTTGCCGTCCCTGCGCACGCGCGCCATCTTGGCCTGAAGGCCGACGAGACGCTTGATCGCCTCGGAGGTGCGTCCCTTGGCACGAGCCTCCAGCAAACGGCCGAGCAGGATCAGCGTCACGATGACGGCGGCAGCCTCGAAATAGACGTTCACCGTTCCGGCAGGCAGGAAACCGGGCGCGAAGGTCGCGACCAGCGAATAGCCATAGGCGGCGAGCGTGCCGACCGCGACCAGCGAGTTCATGTCGGGGGCGAGCCGCCACAGGGCGGGCAGCCCCTTGTCGTAAAAGCGGATACCCGGAACGAACAGGACGATGGTCGTCAACACGAACTGGATATACCAGTTCGTCTGCATGCCGATGGTTGAAGCGATCAGGTCATGCATGCCCGGAATGACGTGTGAGCCCATCTCCAGGATGAAGACAGGCACCGTCAGCACCGCCGCGATGGTGAAATCGCGGGTCAGTTCACGACGTTCCGCTTCCTTCTTTTCGGTACGATCATCCGTCTCGCCCTGGCTGGTTCCTGCCGCCGTGGCGATCACCCTGGCGTCGTATCCCGCGCCCTCGATGGCAGCCACCAAATCCGCCGCATCGGCGCTGCCCTGGATCGTGGCCTTCTCGGTCGCGAGGTTGACGACGGCATTAGTGACGCCGGGTACGGCCTTGAGCGCCTTTTCGACGCGTCCCACGCAGGATGCGCAGGTCATGCCCTCGATCGCCACTTCAAGCGAGGCTGCCGTCGGCGCGGAGAAGCTTGCCGCAACCTCATAGCCTACATCCTCCACGGCCTTGACGAGAGTGGCAGGATCGACCGCAGCGTTCGTGGTGATGCTCGCCTTTTCGGTCGCCAGATTGACGACCGCATCGGCGACGCCAGGCACGGCCTTGAGGGCTCTTTCGACACGACCTACGCAGGATGCACAGGTCATCCCCTCAATGGGGAGTGATATCGTTCCAGACAGGTCTGTTGCTCGAACGGGGGCATTCATAGCCGCCTCCTTTTTTGTCCCGAAATTCCAGTTCGGACAGAAGTTGGGGTTTCCAACCATGGGAAGGTCAAGAGGACAAACAGAGAAAAATCGCCATTGACCTTCCCATGGTTGGAAGCCCCACATTTGGCAACGTGAGACCAAACAAGGAGAATTCTCATGGAACTCAGAATCGAGAACATGACCTGCGGTGGCTGCGCAAAATCCGTCACCAAGGCGATCCAGTCAGTCGACCCCACCGCCAGGGTGGAGACGAATCCGGAGGCGCGGGCGGTCAAGGTTGAGACGACTGCTAGTGCGGGGGCTATTCAGCAGGTTCTCGAAGAAGCCGGCTATCCTGCAACTGTAAACTGACCAGGAGCTGTGTCATGAACAAGCTCACCCCGATCTTCATTGCCGGCGCGTTCGTCATTGCTGGCGGACTCGCCTACGCACAGTCTCAGATGGACGAGCAAGGCCAAGGAGCGACCATGAATCACGGCGAACATGCCGGACACGGCGCCACCGCGCCTTCGGATAACCCTGTCATTCGCGCCTACCAGCAAGTCAACGACAAGATGCATGCCGATATGGCGATCGAGTTTACGGGCGATGCGGATGAGGATTTCATGCGCGGCATGATCCCCCATCACCAGGGCGCCATCGACATGGCTCGTGTCGTTCTCGAACACGGATCAGACCCCGAGGTGCGAGCACTTGCTGAGGAGGTCATCTCCGCCCAGGAGGCGGAAATCGCGCAGATGCAGGAATGGCTGGCCAAGCGCAGCCAATGAGACGGTGAAGGGCGGATCAATTCCGCCCTTTTCCTTTGCCGGTCATCAGCACGAGGACGGTTGCCACCGCGAAGGCGACAAGCGCCCCATCGGTGCGCCTTCGGTCAAGGCAAACGGCTCGCGTGGACGCTGAACCACGTCTGGAACCCTGTTTCGAAAATGGTGATGCGTCCGCGGGCCTCGACCAGGGATAACAGCGTATCGGCCAGATCCCTGACCGCAAGCAACCCGACCCGAAGCTCTCCAACTGCGGCGATCAGATTCTCGGCTCTGATCTTCATGTCCATCTCCTTCGTTTGGCCCTCCAAGATGAGGGTTCCAACCATTGGAAGGTCAACCCCACTGATGATCGCGACAATGGTGCAAAGCAGACAGAAAGCGCCGGCGAGATTTTTTGATCGGAGGGAACCAAGATGGCTCTCGAACCTTAAATATACCCATACGGGGTATTTTACGGCCATGTGCCAGAAGGACAACAAAGCCCTCCGCGCGAGGCTCAAGCGAATCGAAGGACAGGTGCGAGGGGTCAGCCAGATGGTGGCCGATGACCGTTACTGCATCGATATCCTGCATCAGATCCACGCCATCAAGGCGGCGCTGGCCAAGGTCGAGACCGAAATCCTCAAGACCCACGCCGCTTGCTGTGTCGAGGAAGCGATAGCGGCAGGTGATGCGGACGCGCAACGCCGCAAATTCAGCGAGTTGGTCGAGGTGTTCGCAAAAGCAAAACTCTGAAATCGAAGGACTGACGACATGGCCACTTCCACCGCAAAACGCGCCGACCTGCACAGGATGGTGACCCACGAACATACCTGTCCCTACGGTCTCAAATCGCTCGACCTCCTGAAACGGCAGGGCTACGAGGTCAACGATCATGAGCTGACGTCGCGCGCCGAGATCGATGCTTTCAAGAAAACGCACGGCGTCGACACCACACCGCAGACCTTTATCGGCGGCAATCGCATCGGCGGCTACGACGATCTTCTCGCCTTCTTCGGCAAGGAGGTAAAGGACAAGGACGCCACCACCTATACGCCGGTGATCGCGTTGTTCGCGATGGCTGCGTTGATGGCGCTAGCGACGAGTTGGGCCGCGTTCGGTACCCTTGCGACCGTTGCGGCGGCAGAATGGTTCATTGCCATCGCCATGTGTCTGCTCGCCCTGCAGAAGCTCAAGGACGTGGAAAGCTTCGCTACCATGTTCCTCAACTACGATCTGTTCGCCCAGCGCTGGGTGCGCTACTCCTACGTCTATCCGTTCGCCGAAGCGCTGGCGGGCATCCTGATGATGGCCGGCGCGCTGATGTGGCTGTCGATCCCCGTTGCCCTCTTCATCGGCACTGTCGGAGCCGTATCGGTCTTCAAGGCGGTCTATATCGACAAGCGCGAACTCAAATGCGCCTGCGTTGGCGGTGACAGCAACGTTCCGCTCGGCTTCGTCTCGCTGACGGAGAACCTGATGATGGTCGGAATGGCGATCTGGATGCTACTCAAGCCCATGGGCATCGGTCTCGGACATTAAGCGAAAACCAAGGAGCCACGAGATGACCCAATCGTCCCATAATGGCAAGCACGAACACGCCGATCACGGCGAAGGACGTCCCTACCTGATGTTCTGGATCAACATGGCGCTCGGCCTGATCGTCATGTACGTCGTCATGTTCTCGATGATCGACGGATTTCAAGATTTCCGAAACAATCTCAACATGTTCTACATGGCCGTGACCATGTGGGCGCCGATGGGCATCTTCATGCTGGCAACGATGCCCGGCATGTTTCCGCGAAAAGGGCTCAATATCACCCTCTACGCCGTCTTCCTCGTCTTGACGATCGCCTCATTCGCAGCCACACGAAGCCAAACCCTGATCGGTGACGGGCAGTTCATCGATTCGATGATCCCGCACCACTCGGGCGCGATCCTCATGTGCCGGGAAGCAGACCTGCGCGATGCTGAATTGCTGACGCTTTGCGAAGAAATCATCGCAGCCCAGCGCAGCGAGATCGAGCAGATGGAGACAATTAAGGCTCGTCTCGATCAAAGGCCCTAAGACCTGTTGCCTTGCCCAATAGCGTCCGAGAATGGCAGGCTCAATGAGGATTGCATGACAAAACATCATGAGGATGGTCGCAGCTTCGTCACGGTCGTCAGCAAAAGCCAGCCGTGCCGGACCTGCGGCGGCTATTCGAGACCTTGAATGCCGCTCACGAGGGCTTCTCTTGAGATCTCGCCCATGTGTACCGATTGCAGCGTCCCGTCGCTCTTGAGGAACAACGTAGCCGGCAGGCCCGGTACCTCGTAATGACGACCGAACTCACCGAGTCCGTCGAGCACCACATGCTCAAGCTCAAGATTCTCGGCTGTGAGGTAGCGCTGAATGATCTCCTGGCCTTCACCTTGGTTGACGAAGACAAGTTCGGCAGCGTCCGTATTTGCGGCAACGTCCGCCATCATCGGCATTTCACGGCGGCAGGGCGGGCACCACGTCGCCCACAGGTTGATGACCACAGGTTGACCTTCGAGTTCACTTGGATTGAACCGTTCTCCGGCCAGCGTGCGGTAGATGTCTCCGGTCGGCAGCGGTGTCGCCGGCACGCCGGCGCTGAGCTGCAGTACGAAGAACGCGACATAGGCCGCAGCGGCGCTCGGCAGGGCCGTCCACAATGTGAGCCGCAATTCGCGCCGGAAGCGAAAGAACGTGTAGGCGAACGCCAGCGCAATGCCGGCTTCGATCATGAAGCCGCCCTGCCACATGTAGAATACGCGCAGCGGCTCGGCGAGGAAACTGCTCGCGTGCTGGATGACGTGCCCGACGCGCGCGCCGACCACGAAAGCGACGGTCGCGCCCCAGGCCCAGGACGAAAAGCGCTGATCGACCTTGCGGGCGAGGATCTCGCTCAGCAGGAGAAAGGCGGCGATGGCGAGGATCGCGGCGAAGCGGTCGGGTGCTAAGACGAAAGGCCCGATGGCGACTGCGTTCATCTCACTGCCTCGCCTGAGAGACCGATGTCAGCAACGTATCGGTTGTCACATCGCCGATGAGGCGGGAGCCGTTTGCCTCCGAGGCATTTCGGTTGAAGAAGATCATGGTCGGTGGGCCGACCACAGCAAGATCGCGCATCAGACCCTGACTGGCCTCATCCAGTCCGGTCAGATCCACCTTGACACGCTGGAAGTCGTTCAGTGCGGCAACGATTTCCGTGCTCGAAAAGACGTCGCGTTCGATCGTCTTGCAGATGACGCACCAGTCGGCCGTGAAATAGACCAATGTCGGACGTCCGTTGGCAGAGGCAATCGCTTGCTCGACCTGCGGCGTCGAGTTTGCCTCGATGAATGTCATCTCGGACTGGGCGATCTGCTGGCCCGAACCGGTCATGACGAAGTGGGCGAGCGGACGTAGCGGGTCGGTCCCGCCCGACGCCGCCCCGATCGCCAGGATGACGCCGCCGAGGGAAACCCCAAGTCCGGCGGCTTTGCGGAAACGTGGCCAGGCACCCGCATCGGCCAGGAGCCGATCAGCGACGCCGATGAAGACCGCAACAATCAAGAGGAGGCCCGCCCAAAGCGCCAGCGTCACTTGCGGCGGCAGGATTCGGGAGACCATCCAGATCGCCGCGCCGAGAAAGACGAAGCCGAACGCGTATTTGACCTGCACCATCCACGCCCCCGCACGCGGCAGAGCGCGGCTCCCCATCGTGCCAAAGGCGATCAGCGGAATGCCTTGGCCGAGCCCGAGGGCAAACAGCGCACTCGCGCCGATCCAGGCATCGCCCGTATGTGCGATATAGAGAAGTGCCGCGGCGAGCGGCGCGGTGACGCAGGGACCGACGATCAGCGCGGAAAGGAAGCCCATTCCGGCGGCTCCGCCCACCGAGCCGCGCGTGCCGGCCTGTACCCCTGCCATCCGGCTGACCCAGGTGGTCGGCAGTTGCAGTTCGAACAGGCCGAACATCGCCGTCGCCAGCACGACGAACAGCGCTGCGACGGCGCCAATGGCGTAGGGCGATTGCAGCACCATCTGGAGGTTTTGGCCGGACCACGCGGCAACCACGCCAAGCAGGCCAAACGCTGCGGCCATTGCCAGCACATAGGCCAAAGACAGGATGAAGCCGCGCCGGGCCGTCAATGCCTCGCCCTCGCGCGCCAGGGTCGCGCTCAGGATCGGATACATGGGCAGCACGCAGGGCGTGAAGGCGAGCAACAGCCCGAAGGCGAGGAAACTCACGATCACCCAGATCGCACCGCCGCTGGCGAGAAGCGAGCCGACCATGCCGCCGTCCTGCGTGTCCTCAGCCAGGCTGAAGCCGCCGTTTCCCGTCCCTCCGGCAGGGGCGGCCGGAGTTGGACCTATGCCAAAGCCGACAACGGGTTCGGAAACCTGAAGGTTTGCCGTGTTGACCGTCAGGGTCAGCGGCGGATAGCAGATCGAATCCTTCTTGCAGCCCTGATAGGTGACTGCGACCTGCCCGGGCGCTTCAGTGCCGAGACGTGCCACCGCTTCAAGATAATAGACCTCCGAAGGACCGAAGTTGGCATCCTCTGTCTCCACGACGCCCGGTCCAGTCGACAGCGGGATCGGCTCGCCGGTCGCGGCATCCTTCGCTTCCAGATGATCGCGATAGAGGTAATAGCCTTCCTCGATTTCCCACCGGAGTTGGATCTGCTGATCCGCATTCCGCTCAACCGAGAAACGGAAGGCTTCCTCGGCTTGCAGGAGATCCTCCTGTTGCGCCGCGGCGGGCAGCGACAGGAAGACGAAGAACAGGCCAGCAAGGAGGCGGAGTATGGGCATTGAGGACATGAAATTACTCGGATGATCGCGATCGGGATGCATCAAGACGCTTCGCGAGCGTCTGCGACAACCTGGCGGAAGCCGTCCTCGTCGAGGGCGGAGGCGACGAGAAACCGACCGATCAGAAACACGGGCGTGCCACGCAGACCGAGCCCCTCGGCCTGCGCGTTATTGCGCTGAAGCAAGGCGGTGATCTCGGCGTCGCGGCGGTTGGCTTCGGTCTCGAGACCCGCCGTGTCGAAGCCGGCACCTTCCAATGCCTGTCGCATCTGCTCTTCTGGCACCCGCGACCCTTCGATACCCATCAACGCCAGATAGGCTTCCTCGTAGCGGTTCTGATACCCGGCCGCCAACGCCAGCTTTGCGCCATAGACCGAAGACTGCGCGAGGATCGGCCAGTCCTTGTAGACGTGACGCACATTGCCGTCCGATTCCAGCACCGTATTCAGCGGCTCGACGGTGCGCTTGCAGAAAGGACAGTTATAGTCAAAGAACGAGACGATCGTCAGGTCGCCGTTCGGGTTGCCGCCGACCGGCGCCTCCGGGTCGTTCAGGATCATCTCGGCTGACATGTCGTCGGCACGCACGGGCATGGCAAAGCCGGCGGCAGCGAGCGCCGCCAGGCCCGAGAGCAAGGTCCGCCGACTCAATGCACCGCGGAACGGCGGCCTACCCATAGCGAAAGGATGAGGTCTACGTGTGCAGAGGCGCCGATCGTGCATGGTCTCAAAGCTCCAGATCATGGATATTGAAGCGAGCGCACTCTCCCGAGCTTAAGACAGTCTTAAGGACCGCATTGAGCCGAAGATGCGACGGCAGTTTATCCTGACTCCGGACTATCGGGTGAACGGCCGCAACCGCCGCATGAGATCGCGCCTGCTGAACGGTCCGACCGAACGGGTGCCGTTGTATTCCTGTCCGGTGGCTGCATCCACGACGAAGAATGTCGGCGGGCCGCTCGCTCGAAGGTGGGAGAGGAGCTGGCGGTTTCCCTCGTCCATCGCCGTGACGTCCACCTTGACGAGAGGGACAGCCTCAAGGTGTTGCAGCACAGCAGGGTGGGCGAGGATTTCCCGCTCAATGCGGTGGCACACCGCGCACCAATCCGCACGGATGTCGATGAGCGCGAAGCTATGTGTTCGTGCGATCTGCTCCAGTCTCTCCCGGTAGGAAGCGACGTCCGTGACCATTGCAGCCGGATTGGCGGCGGCCATCCCGCTGGGAGTCGCCAACAATCCTACCGGCACCACCAGGCCCCCGAGCAGAAGCTCGCGGCGGGTCCATTGGTCATTCTTGCGTCGAGCATCAGCATCGATGCCGCATCCAACACCTTCCGCGGACGCTACGGCGTTGTTTCTTAAAAGTCGCGTCCGCATCCTCGTCTCCTTCACAGGACCGGCGGCAAAGCGGGCGTTCCTTAAGGCCCGCTTAAGGGCGGAAAAGTGCTCCTCGCCTGCGACGCAAGCCCGCGTTTCCAACAAAGTGCCCCCACCCAATCGAAAACCTGTTCGGCCGGATCACTTGAGCCGCAGGCCGGCGCCTGAAGTCCCCGCCGCTTCGCTATCTTCGGCCGCGCTTACCTTAAGCTGCTCTTAAGATGGGCATCGTGCTGTGCGGCCTGATTGATCGCAAAGCAGAGAGCGTACGAAACGTGAGCAAGCTACCGACACCCGCAATCGCGCGACGCGCTTTCCTCATTGGCGCCAGCGCAATGACTCTCGCCGGATGCGTTTCCACGAGGCAAACACCGCAAGTCGCGCAGCCGGTCTCGATGCCTCCTCCGCCGCCGACGCCCCCGATGTACTACGCACTGCCGAACGAGCGCTTCCCGATCCCGGAAGTCGACGTTTCCAAGGTCGATCCGAAATGGTGGCGGACGGAAGTCGACTATCCAACCGATGAACGAGCCGGAATCGTCATCGTCGATACGCCAAACCGTTACCTCTACCACGTTCAGCCTCACGGCCGCGCAACCCGATACGGTGTGGGTGTCGGCAGGGACGGTTTTTCGTGGGCTGGTCGAGGGCGTCATATCGCATACAAGCGGGAATGGCCGCGCTGGACACCTCCCGATGAAATGGTTGCGCGCCAACCCGAGTTAGAGCCCTACTCAATCGCCAATGGCGGCATGGACCCGGGGCTGAAAAATCCACTTGGAGCACGCGCCCTCTACATTCATGAAGGAAACCGGGACACGATCTATCGCATCCACGGAAACCCGGAATTCTGGACCATCGGCCAGGCCGTTTCATCAGGATGCATCCGGATGATCAATCAGGATGTCATCCACCTCGCCGACAACGTTCGCGACGGGAGCCCGCTGGTTGTGATAGCAGATCCGGCTATGGGGCATCTTTTGGTGGGATAGCTTCGTCGCGCGGCGAGAAGATCACTCCCTGCGTTGGCGCATCCTGCTGGCACTCCATCTTCTTGAAGATGAGTTGGCTGCGCCCCGCACCATGTATGTGCAACGGGTCACGCGGCGTTCGCCATCACCGCTTGCAGCCCTCCGCAATCGCGATTCTGAAGTCGTAGGTGCCAACCACTCCGCCCGAGCGCCAGTTCGACGATCGCGAGACCGAGACCGCTGCCGACCGGTACTTTGTTGCGGCCGCGAAAGAAGCGTTCGGTGACGCGGGCCAACTCCTCCTCGGGGATACCGGGACCATCATCCTCGATGATCATCTGGCCCTCTTCGGCGGGGCCGGCCACACGACACCTGACGACGCCTCCGGGCGGCGAATGGTTCACAGCGTTCTCCATCAGATTCCGGGCAGCAAGAGCGAACAGATCCGGCTCGATGTCCAGCTCGATGCGGTCAAGATCAGGGGAAACCTCGACCGCAACGCCCCTGGTCGGATCTGCTAATTCGTCCGCGAGCGCTCTCAGTATACTCCCGGGCCATACCTTCCCACTACGCTCGCCCTGGTCGAGCGCCTCAACCGCCGACATATCCAGCAATTGCCGAACGAGCCGGCCGGTGCGGTCTACGCCAACCATGATCTGACGCAATGCCTGCTCGCGGATCGTGCCATCGCCGCTTGCAAGCGCGACCTGCGCCTGCGTCTTGAGGCCGGCCAACGGCGTGCGCAGTTCGTGGGCGGCAAAGGCGGTGAAGTTGCGCTCGCGTTCCCGAAGCCCGGCCACGCGTGCAAACAATCCGTTGAGCGACTGCAAGACCGGCGCAATCTCCTTCGCGGTCTGCACGTCCTCGATCGGGCTGAGGTCGGAGGCGGGTCGTGCTTCCAGGTCGCCTGCGATCTTCCTTAGCGGCTCAAGGCCGCGCCTGACGCTGAGCCAGATCAGGACAGCAAGAACCGGCAACATCAGCAGGACCGGCAGGAGAAGACCGCGGATGACGTCGTTCACCAACCCGTTACGGATACTCAGATTGTCGCCGACCAGAACGCGAACACCGCGCTCGGTATTGGTGATTGCATAAACCCGCCACCGCTCACCATTTATCACGGTTTCGGAGATCCCGTCGGTGTGCTCCGACATTGCTTGATCGGGCGCCGCATCCGATCGCCCGATCAATGTCCCCTGCAGCGACCAGATCTGGCACGAA
This sequence comes from Shinella sp. HZN7, assembly GCF_001652565.1. Lineage (NCBI taxonomy): Bacteria > Pseudomonadati > Pseudomonadota > Alphaproteobacteria > Hyphomicrobiales > Rhizobiaceae > Shinella > Shinella sp. HZN7. Next base: position 505,177 of record NZ_CP015736.1, read on the forward strand.
AGCTGGCGGTCATAGGCGCTGTGGCCGCGCACCGGCAGATCGGACGTGATCGTTTGCGTCGGATCGATGGCGATCTCCTGGCTGACGATCAATGAGGAAACCATCCGGCCGGCTTCCATCAGCCGCGCGTCGAGAACCCGTTCCACCTCCGCGCGCGTGGAAAGGAAAATCCAGACGACCGCCGACAGCCAGACGAGACCGGTGGTCAGGGCGAGGATCAGGAACAGCCGTTTGGAGATCGACGGCATCACGGTTCGTCTCCGAGGCGATAGCCGATCCCACGGACGGTCTGGATCATGCCCGGTCCCAGCTTGCCGCGAAGATGATGGATGTGGACCTCGACAGCATTGCTCTCGACCTCCTCCTGCCAGCCGTAAAGCTTCTCCTCGATCTGGCTCCGCGACAGGATCCGGCCGGGATGGATCATGAGGGCATGCAAAATCGAGTATTCGCGCCGCGACAGGCGGATGGGTTCGCCTTGGTGTTCGACATTCTGGTTTGCAGGATCGAGCCGCAGGCCGCGCCATTCGATAAGCGCCTGCGGCCGGCCAGCGGCACGGCGGACGAGCGCGCGCAGCCGCGCCGCGACCTCGTCGAGGTCGAACGGCTTGCCGAGATAGTCGTCGGCCCCCGCATCCAGTCCGTGAATCCGGTCGGCGACCTGATCACGCGCAGTCAGGAGGAGGACGGGCGTGGCGTCCTGCCGTTCCCGCAGGGATTTCAGCACGTCGAGGCCGGAACCGTCGGGAAGCATCAGGTCAAGCACCAGCGCATCGAACTCATGGTTCGTGAGAGCTGCGCCGGCTTCTTCGCAGGTTTTGACCGCATCGGCGGTGAAGCCGCCAATCGAAAGGCCCACCGTCAATCCGTCTCTGAGGACGGCATCATCTTCGACTATCAGCACGCGCATGGTTATCACCCGAGGTTCCAGGTCGCATTTCTATACGAGGCTTAAGGCAGCCTTAAGGATCGAACTTGAGCGCGCTCGATATCGTTCGGGGATTGGGCGCCTGTGATGTACCTCATCTTACCTGAGCCAAGAGTCGGACGTCTTCGAGACTTGGAATCGCGCCGGCAAAAACGCCGTTCTCGCCCTGATCCTTATGGGCATCTCCAGCCCAGCGCCGAAACAAAACGCTGGCATGGCGGCAGTGTACCCGTCATTCCGGCCCTCCTGTCCATCGGGCTGTTGCTGGTCGCGGTGAAGGAACTCGCCCGGCCTGAAACGATACGCGGGTCCACTTGTCTGCCCGAGCCAGTTGGGCAATGCGCATTGGAGACGGACTCGAATCAGTTCGGCTCGCCGAGGCATCGTCCGGCTGGTGTTCAGGCGATCATCCCGTCCTGCCTGCTCAGGCGTCATTCGTGTTGACCAGGTGTTGGCCAAGCCCAAAAAGGGAAGGGCCACCCGAAGATGGCCCTTACTCAATCCTTTGATTTCCTTTAGAAATCTGAAGAGAGCGAAGGGATTCGAACCCTTGACTCCAACCTTGGCAAGGTTGCTATGCGGCGGCCCGAAACAGCAAGTTATGATGGGTGCGCCCTCCCGCAACCATCTTTACCGGCGTCGATCGCAAGTTATGATCGACGCCGGTCCCCGCAACCATCTTTACTTGCTCGGGCAGCAAGTAAAGATTAGATCCTGCCCCCGCAACCACTCTACAGCGCGACACGCTATCCGGCTGTAGCCCAAAACTACGATTCTCTGCGCCACAGCACTGCGATCAAACGCTAAATCCCCCCTTCTCGATGACCTTCGCGGTGATTGCGACGGACGTCTTTCCATCGGCCGAGCGGATCGTGAAAAAGGGCTCGGATGCAAGCGCACCGGAACAGGTCAGCACAAAGCCGAAGGTGGTGGCTGTAAGGAAGCGGGTTATCGAAAACATTTTCATCTCCTTTGCTTGGGGGCAGTTGGCGCTTTGCCGCGCGTTTCTTCGGGCGCGGGAGGACTGTCGCTCCGGCGTCTCGAAAGGGCGTGTCAGGGGAATGTTCGGGCCGGCCCCGTCGAACAGGGCTTTCGCGCCGGCGGCTTCGATGTAGCCCATGATTTCGCTGGGGGGCAGCGGCTTGGAGTAGTAGTAGCCCTGCACCAGACTACAATCGAGTTTGCGCAGCGTGTTCAGCTCGTCCTGGGTCTCGACACCCTCGATGATGCAGTTGATCTTCATGTCACGGCAGAGCGCGATGATCGATTTGACGATCTTGTAGCCCGTCGGGACAGAATCGATATTGGTGACGAAGCTGCGGTCGACCTTGATCTTGTCCAGGGGCAGACGGTTGACCTGCCACAGCGTCGAGTAGCCCGTCCCGAAATCGTCCAGCGAGATTCCGACGCCGAAGGACTTGAGTGTCGTGACTGCGCTGACGAGTTGGTCAAAGTCGCCGACGACCGCCGTTTCCGTGATCTCGAAATCGATGCGCTTCGGGTCGAGCGGGCTGTCGTTGAGAAGCGTGATCAGCCTCAGCATGTTGTCCGACGAACAGATGTCCTGCATCGAAAGATTGAAGGAAAGCCGCAGGTGCCGCGGCCAGAGGGTTGCCGCCGTGAGGGCCTTTGAGAACAGGACGCAAGTGAGGCGATTTGCCAGTCCCGCCCGCTCGGCGATCTGGATGAACTCGCCGGGGCTGGCGCGCCCCAGATGGCAGTTGTCCCAGCGGGCGAGCGCCTCGAAACCGATCGGCGTGCCCGTCGCCACGTCGACGCGAGATCAACCAGTCGGTCAATGCGATGGACCAGGCGACGCAGCAGAATGCGGCGATGGTGGAAGAAAGCACGGCGGCAAGCCACGCCATGGCGCGGGAAGCCGATGCGCTGCATGCCCTCATCCGCCGGTTCAGGCTTTCCGGCAGTGCGCAGCCCGTCCAGCGGGTGCCGTCTTCGCCGCCGGCGGCACAGCTGGACACCCGCAAAAACCCGTGGCGTTAGCGGCGGCGGAATGATTCACTGGCGGCGAGCAAAGATGGAGCGCCGTCATGGACCCGCAGTCACTGTTCAGCCTGAACGATCACCTTAAGGCCCTGAGCAAGGAGGGCGATCCGCTCGAGGTTCTGCAGGAGACGGTGGATTTCGAGTATTTCCGGACCTGGCTGATCGAGGGACTGGGATACGGCGACGGTTCCAAGGGTGGAAGACCACCTTTTGACCCCGTCATGATGTTCAAGGCGCTGATTCTTCAGGCGCAGCACAACCTGTCGGACGCCCGCATGGAATTCATGATCCGGGACCGGCTGAGTTGGATGCGCTTCCTGGGACTATCGCTGGGGGATCGCACTCCGGACGAGAACACCATCCGGCATTTCCGCAACCGCATGACCGAGACGGGGACGCTGAAGCGGGTGATGAAGGCCTTCGACTGGCAACTCCAGAAGAAGGGCTACATCCCGATGTCGGGGCAGATTGTCGACGCCTCGCTGGTGCCGGCGCCCAAGCAGCGCAACACCGATAGAGAACGGGAGGCTATCAAGGCGGGCAAGTCGGCCGAAGAGATCTGGCCCGATGAACCGAACAAGGCGGCCCAGAAGGACACCGATGCGCGCTGGACACTGAAGATCGGCGGCAAGGTGCGGTATCGGGAAGACGGAACGCCGCTGCCGATGATCGCCTTGCCGGTGTTTGGCTACAAATCCCATATCGGCATTGATCGCCGCTATGGGTTCATCCGGTCGATGGCGGTGACCTCGGCATCGACGGCCGATGGACGTCTTCTCAGGCGGGTCATCAGCACCGACAACACCGGTTCCGAGGTCTGGGCCGACAGCGCCTATCGCTCGCAAAGCAACGAGAAGTGGCTCGGCGACAGGATGCTGACCAGCCGCATCCATCGCAAGAAGCCCATGGGCAAACCGATGCCGAGGGCGACGGCACGGGCCAATGCGCAGAAGTCCTCAATCCGCGCTCATGTCGAGCATGTGTTTGCCCATCAGAAGAACAGGTTCGGCCTGTTCATCCGCACCATCGGCCTTGCCCGCGCAGAGGCGAAACTGGCCCTTGCCAACCTGGCCTACAACTTCGACCGCCTGATCTTCCACGAACGCCGACGCGCCATGGCCTGAATCTGTCCGGGATTCGGCGAAGCCGCCGAAACCGGGAACCGAACCCACCAAAATCAGCCGAAATGGTCCCGATCAGGGCGACTATATCCTCGTCACGGTCAAACCGCCCGTTCTGGCGCCAAAATCAAAGGGTTTTTGCGGGTGTCCAGCTTCATGCCATGGCGCGCAGCATGCGGGCGCCGCGCGGCTCCACGGCGCCGGCAGCGGAGCACTGGGAGGAGTTCTGAGCGGGCGGCCATGGGATGAAAACGGCCGACGGCAAATGCCGGCCGTAATGAGTAGCGGGAATGCGCGCTTGAGATCGGACGTTCGCCAGGAGCAGCGGTGAGATGGAGTCCGAATTATCGGCGCCCGTCGATCACCATCTTCACCGCAAGCGCGGCAAGGACGGTTCCCATCAGCCAGCGCTGAACCTGTGCCCATGTCGGATGGCGCGCGAGGACGACGGCGATCGACCCCGCCGACAGGGCGATCATGGCATTGACGCACACACTGATGACGATCTGCGTGAAGCCGAGGACCAGCGACTGCGCAAGCACGTTGCCATTGTCCGGTTCTATGAACTGCGGCAGGAGGGAAAGGTAGAGTGCTGCGATCTTCGGATTGAGCAGATTGGTGAGGAAGCCCATGACGAACAGCTTGCGGGGGCTGTCTTTGGGCAGGTCGCGCACATGGAAAGGGGAGCGTCCGCCCGGACGGATGGCCTGCCAGGCGAGCCAAAGCAGATAGATCGCTCCGGCGAAGCGAATAATGTCATACGCGTAGGGTACGGCGAATATGAGTGCCGTGATGCCAAGCGCCGCGCAGAGCATGTAGAAGACGAACCCGAGCACAACCCCGCCAAGCGAGATCAATCCGGCGACCCGTCCCTGACAGATCGAGCGCGAGATCAGGTAGAGCATGTTCGGTCCCGGCGTCAGGACCATTCCAAGAGAGATGAGGGCGAAGGCGAGCAGGTTGGCGCTGTCGGGCATAGTGGGCCTTCAACAATGGGAACTATCTGTTCAAGGATAAGGACACGTCACAGAGGCAGGCATTCAGGAGCGGATGGAAGCAACTGCGATCCTTCGCCCCGCCATTATAAGAATGAGAGCGAACACGCCGCCAGTATCATCAAGGCCATTCCGATGTTCATCGCGCGTTCGGCGGGCGGAGAAAGCGTGATCCGGCCCAACGCGGCGCCGGTCGCCATCCACCCTAGATCGACCACAACCATCACTGCCACGCACAGGGCCCATTTGGCAATTGTGTCTGCCGTCGCAAACGCTGGTTCCAAAACGACGAACGAGCCGAAAAGGGAGACAAACGCCAGATAGGCTTTCGGGTTGGCAAAGCCCAGCGCGAAGCCCATCGCTATCCCTGCCGGCCGGCCGCCGGCCCGTCCATCCGCCCCGCCGGAAACCGGCTGGCTCGCAATCTGCCAGGCCAGCCAAACGAGGTAAAGCACGGAAGCGACGCTCAACATGGTGCGCAATGCTGGAGCCGCATGAAGAAAACCGGCAAGGCCGAGCGCACTCAGGCCGGCCGCCAGGGCCAATCCTATTTGCATGGCAACGAAAAAACCTATTCCGCCGGTCAGCCCTTGCGCCCTGCCCACGGCGATCAGGGCCGCGATACCGGGGCCGGGCGAGCCGAGAAGCGCAGCGCAGGCGATTATGAAGAGGAAAACAGAACCGACCATACATCACCATCGAAAATTATATAACGATATCTTTATGTCTTTATGTCATTTCTTCGTGCGGTGGCAAGACCTCTCGGCGCTCCGCTGGGCGATGGTCGGGCGCCTTCGAGCTCCCGGATGCCGAAAGCAGTCCTCCGCCTCGATTGATATGGCTCGTATTCAGGTGTCTCGACCGGGATTCGCGGTTCGTCGGAGCGCCCGGCCAAGGGCACCTGCGATCATCGCAGCCATACAGGCAGCCAGTGCGACGATCAGCGCGGCAGAAGGCCAGCCATAGGTCTGGATGGCTCTGCCGACCGCCACCGGACCGGCGATCTGCCCCAGATTGTTCCCCTGTACCACGAGGCCCAGGACGACCGGGACGAGCCCGGCGGCCGGCGCAGCGAGCGGAGCGGTCGACAGAAGCGTTGCCGGGATCAAGCCACCCACAGCGGAAAACATGACGCAGAGCATGAAGGTGGGCCCGTCCGGCAGCGCCGGCAGGAAGATACCGAAGCTACCGATGCCCATCGCAAGGCTCGCCCATGCGATCAGGCTGGCGCGCGCTACACCGCGCGACAGCAGAACGCCCGCGGCGAGATTGCCGGCGATGTTGGCAGCCGTTGCCATTGCACTGAGCAGCCCTGCCGTCTGGTGCGAGACCTGCATGCGCTCCATCAGCAATACGGGCAGGAAGCCGAACAGCGCGAAGAACATCAGGCTGTAGCAGGCGAAGGCAAGTGCAAGCAGCAAGGGACCGGCGGTCAGGATGGTCGTCGCTGCATCCTTGCCAAGGTTGCTCCACGACCAGCGCGCACGCCGTCCCGCCGTGGAAATCACGAACACGACCATGACGGCGACGACCAGCGCAAGGAGACTGCTCGCCCACCAAATGGCACGCCAATCGCTGAAAAGCGGACCAGCGAGCATGGCGATCGCCATGCCGGCGGGCATGAAGCAACTCCATAGCGCGAAGGCAAGGTCGCGCCGCGACCGCTCGGTAACATGCTCCAGAACGGACGGTGCCGCGACAGTGATCAGCAGGAAGCCCGCACCTTCGCCGATGCGCGAGATCAGGAGCGGAGCGAAGGATGAAACGGTGGCACCGTGCGCGGCACCGATGGCGGTTATGAGAAGACCGAGGAGGAGAATGCGCCGCGCGCCAAAACTGGCAACGAGTGCGCCGGCGGATATCCCGCCGACGAGCCCCAGCACCGCGAAGACGCCGGTCAGCCAGCCGATGGCTGCCAGATCAAGCCCCATATCGGACTGCAACATGGGAATAGCGATAACCGTTTTGCCGACCTGGAGGGCGGCGACGACGCCGGCCCCGACCAAGAGGGACACAGCGCCCCATCGCGTCGACACCGGCGCCGAGGTGGGAGCCAGCGTTGCCATCACGCCGCCTCGCTCAACCGTCCGGTCGCCAGGCGGATGGTGATCTGCGCGACATGGCGTCCCTGGAAGCGTGCGCCCTCCAACTCGTTGGCGCTTGGCTGACGGTCACCGCCGTCGCCATCGTCGGCAAGGGTGGAGGCGCCGTAGGGCGAGCAGCCGGTGATCTCGTCCATGCGCATCTGCCCCTTGAAGCTATAGGGCAGGCCGACCACGATCATCCCCAGATGCAGGAGCACGGTATGGGTGGACTGGATGGTCGTTTCCTGACCACCATGCTGGCTGCCGGTGGAGGTGAAGACGCTGCCGACCTTTCCGACCAGCCTGTCTTCGAACCAGAGCCCGCCGGTCTGGTCGAGGAAGTTCTTCATCTGCGCGGCCATGTTGCCGAACCGTGTCGGCGTGCCGATGATGATCGCATCGTAGTCGGCCAGTTCGGCGACGCTTGCGACGGGGGCCTGCTGGTCGACTTTGTACCCGGACTTTGACGCCACCGTTTCGGGCACGAGTTCCGGCACGCGCCTGATCGCGGCAGTTGCGCCCGCGTCCTGCACGCCTTGAGCGACCGCGGATGCCATCGTCTCGATGTGGCCGTACGACGAATAATAGAGCACCAGAACCTTGGTCATCGTTCTCTCCTTGCCGATTGATGTTTCCGGCAAAGATTAGGCCTGCCGACCGCTCAGCATAAGTGATATAATTCATATTAAATCGATCATAGGAAGTGATCATGCTGGATGCGCTTACCCTCGACCAGATCCGGACGTTCGTCGCAGTCGCCAGGAGCGGCAGCTTTCGGGCCGGGGCAAGCAGCCTGTCGCGCGCGCAATCTGGCGTCAGCGCCGCCATTGCCAATCTGGAAGCGCAACTCGGCGTCCTGCTGTTTGACCGCTCCGGTCATCGTCCGATGCTCACGCCCCAAGGCACCGCGCTCCTCGCCGATGCGCGCGACATCCTGCTGCGCGTCGACGCCATGCGCGCGCGGGCGCACGGTTTTGGTGAGGATGTCGAGCTTGAACTGTCGATCGCGGTCGATACGCTGTTTTCGGTCGCGGTGGTCGGATCGGCGATAGCCGCGATGCGCCGCGTTCACCCCTCGGTCACGGTCCGGCTCGCTGTCGAGCCGCTTGGCGGGCCGTTGCAGGCGTTGATCGAAAAGCGCGCGACGCTCGCGATCATGGTCGGTGAGGATTTTCGTGACCCCAGGGTCGTATTCGAAGCGCTTTCACCTGTTCGCCAGATCGCCGTCGTCGCTCCGGGCCATCCGCTGGCGACGCTGGGCGCGGAGCGGCAGGTCGAGGTTTCGGATATCGCGAACCATCTTCAGATCGTGCTGTCCGACCCGACCGCACAATCGAAAGGCCGGGATTTCGGCGTCATCTCGCCACAGACCTGCCGGGTGAACACGCAGGACGCCAAGCATGCCCTCATCCTGGCAGGCGTCGGCTGGGGACGACTTCCATTGTGGCAGGTTGGGGAAGACATCGACTGCGGAAGGCTTGTCAGGCTTGGTACGAAATCGCTCGGGCGTCACAGCCAGGTCGAATCCGAGAGCTATCTCGCCCGCCGCATCGATGAGCCATTTGGCCCGGCCGCCCGCAGCTTTGTCGATGCGTTGAACCTGCTGGATGCGGACAATCCTGCCTGAACCGCCGGCGGTACCCCTCGACCGCATGGGGTGCCGCCAGCGCTGCCAGGGCACGGCGAAGTTCGACGGCGTGTGTCGTCAGGCATCGTCTGCGTGTCTGAACGACGTGCTGTTCATAACGAAAAGGCAAAGAAGCGGGGCGCCCGCCACCGTCACGAACAGCCAACGCGCCGCGCTGGCCATATCCATGCCGTCAGCGCCGCCGCTCGCCCCTGCGAGATTGACGGCCAGTCCGGCGATGGCCGCACCGAATGCGGTGGCGCAAAGCTGCACCGTCATGATGGAGGATGCTGCATTGTCTTCCTCGCCCTGCGGCGCCACATGCAGGATCATTGCCGAAAGGTGCGGATAGGCAAGGCCGACGCCCACTCCCCCGATCACCAGAGCCGCGCAGATGAGGGTCAGGGCAAGCCAGCCTTCCACGCTCGTCCACGGCATGGCGACGACGAGAACCACCATCGACGCAAGGGAGAGCATCGGCCCTGCGCGCACGGCGGAGGCGCGCCGTTCGCCTTTCAACCCGGATGTGTGGATTGCCGCCGCCGTCCACCCCGCCGACATGACGGCCGCGATATAGCCGGCCTCCAGCGGGGAGCGGCCATGCAGGTCCTGCAGGAAGAGCGGTAGGAAGATTTCCGTGCAGGTGACGGTGACGGCGAGCAGCGCGGTGGCCGCATAGAGGCTGCCGAGGGCGGCGGGGCGCTCGAACGTGCCGGCCGGAAGCAGCCTGTGCCTGGATCGTCGTTCCGTCATGATGACAAGCCCGACCAGAACGAGGGCCGTCACCATTCCAGCGACAGTGGATGAAAGATGCGCGCCCATGCCGCCCCAGGAGGCGGCAAACACCGCGAGCGTCAGGAGCGCGAGCTGAACGAGAGGAAGCGGCTCGCTCCGGGCTCGTTCTCCCGTGCGTGGTGGCAATACGAAAAGCGCGGCAAGGGTGACCAGCCCGGCAATCGGGACCAGGAACAGGAACGCGCCGCGCCAAAGGCCGAGTTCGGCGAAGACGCCGCCGACCGCAGGACCCAGCAGGGTGGCGATGCCCCACATGCTGGACAGGAGGGCGAGGGCGCGAGGCCAGAGCGGCTGGGCGAACACCCGGCGGACCATGGCATAGGCCAGCGCCAGCAGGATGCCGCCGCCGAAACCCTGCGCGAACCGCCCGGCCAGCATGATCTCCATCATATTCGCAATGGCGCAGACCAGCGTGCCGGCAACGAAGACGAGCGCGGCCACGAGATAGCCCCCTCTCGCCCCCGCCTGTGCCAGCAGGGGCGCGGACAGCGCCGCCCCGAGGATCGAGGCGACGACGAACAGGGTCGTGTTCCAGGCGTAGTAGTCGAGGCCGCCGATCTCGCGCACGACGGACGGCAGGATCGTGGTCGAGATGTAGAGATTGACGGCATGCAGGGCGACCCCGCCGCTCAGCGCCAGGGAGCGGATGAGGTTGCCGCCGGAGAGCAGATCGCCCCAGCCCGGCGAAGCCGAAAGGGTGTGCGAGTCGGTCATTGGATCGTCCTTTCGGCGTCGCCGAGGCGCGCCAGCTTGTCGGGATTGCGCATGATGTAGACGCCGGACAGGCGGCCTTGCGCATCGCAGGCGAGGCTGACCGAGGCGACGATTTGCGCAGCGTCGAAGACGAGCGCCCCCCGCGTCCCGTTGATGTCGGCGGGCTGCCATCTGTAGCCCTGCCAGTATCGATGGAGGGCATCGCCGAGGAAACCGAGCACGTCCGCCTTGCCCGAGAGGGGAAGCAGCAGCGTCGGCACCTTGCCGCCCCCGTCGGCCCGAAGCTCGATGTCTTCTGTCATCAGCATGGCGAGCTGCGCCGTGGCTCCTGTCGTGATCGCCGTCTGGAAGGCCGCAAGCAGTTCTTCCTGGCGCTGCTTCGGAGCGAGGGAAGCCGGCTCGGCCCGACCGACACGGCTGCGGGCGCGTGAAACCAGCTTGCGGCACGCCGCCTCCTGAACGCCCAGCGCGGCGGCGACATCCTCATAGGGCTGGTCGAATATCTCCCGCAGGAGATAGGCCGCCCGCTCCTTCGGCGCGAGCCGCTCCAGCACGAGCAGGAAGGCGAGGGACAGCGATGAAGACAGTTCCATCGCGCTTTCCGGCGTCTCGTCGGTCATGGTCTGGATCGGCTCCGGCAGCCACGCCCCGACATAGTCGACCCGGACCCGGCGAGCCGAGCGCAGCATGTCGATGCAATGGCGCGTGCAGGTTGCGGTCAGCCAGCCGGCGGGATTGGAAACGGCCCGGCGTTCGGCCCCCTGCCATTTCAGCCAGGTGTCCTGAACCGCATCCTCGGCTTCGGCGAGCGAGCCGAGGATGCGGTAGGCAAGTCCCGTCAGAAACGGGCGCCGGGCTTCGAACAGGTCTGTGTCGTGCCTGTCCATGTCAGTGCGTCGACACCTGAATGCGGTTCCACAGATTGATCATCGCAACCGTCGCGGTCAGCGCGCTGATCTCGACCTCGCTGAAATGCGCGCGCAGCTCGGCGCGCAGCGCCCCGTAGTCCGTCTTCCGCTCGATCTGGGTCAGCGCCTCCGTCCAGGCGAGCGCAGCGCGTTCCTTCGGCGAAAAATCGCTCACATGGTCCCAGACCACGAGGCGATCGAGCCGCTCGTTGGTCTCGCCGTCGTCACGCGCTTCCTTCGTGTGCATCTTCACGCAATATGCGCAGCCGTTGAGCTGGGATGCGCGAAGCTGAACGAGATGATGCAGCATCCGGTCGAGGCCGTGCTCGTCGATCGCGCCATGCACATTCTCCAGGGCCGCAAAGACGGTGGGGATGGTCTTGTAGTGGTTGACGGGTTTGCTCGTCATCGGTGGTCTCCTTTTGGGCGTTACGCTCCTATGACGATCCACGCCAACGATCTGTGACGTGCCTTTGTCGAAATCCGCGGCTTGCTTGTCCCACGGCTGAGCGCTGTGCGCCATTGAGCGTCCGGCATGGTTCGGCTCGCGGCTGCGGCATGCCTTCCAAAAAATATATGCTTGCGCATGCAAATAGATTGACAGTGCCGCGCGCTCAAGATATTGCATGCACATACATATAAATACGAGCCCGCATGATGAGCAGTGTAACCGTCTATTCCGACTATGTTTGCCCCTTTTGCCTGCTTGCGGAGCAGGTTCTGTCCGATGCAATCGGCGATCGGGATATTTCCATATCCTGGCGCGCCTTTGAGCTGAGGCCCGAGCCGGTGCCGACGCTGCGTCCGGAAGACCCGTATCTGCCGGCGATCTGGAGCAGGTCCGTCTATCCGCTCGCCGACAGGCTGGGTGTTCCGATCCGGCTGCCGTCGATTTCGCCGCAGCCCCGAACTGCCAAGGCGTTCGAACTCCTCGTCATGGCGCAGGACAAGGGGCTGGACCATCCCTATTCCATGCGCGTGCTGCGCGCCTTCTTTCAGGAGGATCGCGACATCGGCGATCCTGAAATCCTGATCGCGCTGGCGGCGGAGGCGGGCCTCGACGCCGGCAAGGCCCGGCAGGTGCTTGAAAGCGGGGCCTATGCCGAACGTCATCGCGAGGCGTTGCGCCATGCCCGCGAAGACATGGCGATCACATCAGTGCCCACAATCGTTGTCGGCGACCGGGTTTTCCGGGGAACGCCACCGCTGGACGCGCTGCGCCAGGCAATCGACCGTCTGCAGGACGCCGCCGGCAATGAAGACCGCTCCCGTCCGGTGGGGCGGCCGACCCGATAGGCACATGCCTTCACAAACTCACCACTCACGAAAGGATACATGCAATGAGCTGGCTTTATCTCGGAATCGCCGTGATCTTTGAGATCGCGGTCGCAATCAGTGCAGGCAATGCGAAAGGGTTCACGCGCGCCTGGTGGACCATTGCGACCCTCGTCAGCGGGGCCATCGCCACCTTCTTCCTCAGCCTCGCGCTTCTCACCTTCGATGTGGGCGTGGGATACGCGATCTGGACGTCGGTCGCGGGGGTCGGGATCGTCGTGTTGGGTGCGCTGTTCTTCGGGCAGCAACTGAACTGGACGAAGGCTCTCGGGATCGCCCTCGTCATCGGGGGCGTCGTCGGCCTGCGCCTCAGCGGCGCGGCCTGACAAGGAAAACAGCCATCTTACTCGTCCAATTCATCCTGACCAAAAGGAACCACCATCATGGACACAATCCGCAAGACCCAAAGCAAGGGCAGCGCATGGGGCATGCTGCTGCTCGCCAGCGCCTTCGAAATCGGCTATGCCCTCAGCGTGGGGGGCAGCCAGGCGTTCACCGTGTTGAGCTGGTCGGTCGCCGCCGTCTTCTTCTTCCTGCTCACGCTCTATTTCCTCAGTGCCGCCTTGCGGACCATCGACGTGGGGATCGGCTATGCGGTGTGGGCCGGGATCGGCTCGGTTGGGGCGGCCGTTTTCGGCAGCCTCCTGCTCGACCAGCCGCTGACATTGATCCAGGCATTCTGGCTGGGGGTCATCATTGCCGGTGTCGTCTGGCTGAAGCTGGCCGACAGCGCAAAGCTCCGGGGACAGGCCTGATGGTCGCCGAACGCTCCGCGCGCCACACGCGACTCATGGAGGAGGTCGTCGCCTTCTCCGTGGATCATGTCCACGACGGTGGCATTCCCTTCACCGCCTTCGTCGTCGACCAGGACGGCGTCGTTCTCGGACGCGGTGTCAACCTCGTCCGGGAGCATCACGACCCGACCGCGCATGCCGAAGTCGAGGCGATCCGTGACGCTTGCCGCACGCATGGAACAACCCGCCTGCAAGGCACGACGCTTCTTGCATCGGGAGAGCCCTGCGCGATGTGCTACATGAGCGCGCTCCATGCGGGCATCTCGCAGGTGCTCTTTGCCGCGGATCGCGACGAGGCGGCTGCGCATGGCTTCGACTATCGCGGCACATACCGCCTCCTTGCCCACGATCCGCGGACCTGGCGGGCGCCCGTCGTGAACAAGCTTGCCGTCCCTGAACGGTTGCGTCCATTTCTGGGATTTCGTGCGCGGTTGCCCGTCCTTTAGCTGGGGGTCGTACTTGTTTAGGTGCTTGCATGAGCATACATATGCTGGGCAAGCACCCATTGTCCGAGAGGAGTCGATATCGCTCATGCCTAAGAGAAGTGATGCCTGGCTCAAGCTGATTCATGCGGTCGCCAATGTCGAAGCCGAACTCGGGAAGGTCCTGCAAGACCATCATGGTCTCGGCCTGTCGGATTATCGTGCGCTCGAGATATTGTCGCGATCGCCGGATTCCGAACTTCGAATGCAGGAACTGGCCACGCATTTGCGCCTGAACCAGAGTTCGGTATCACGAATGGTCGAGCGCCTGGAGCGCGGCGGCCTTACGGTTCGAGACCTTTGCCCGGACGACAAGCGCGGCGTTTACACCGTGCTCACCGACAAGGGGCGTGCGCATTTTGAAACTGCGCAGCCCGACTACGAGGCGGCTCTGACCGCCGCCCTCAAGGAGCATGGCTGCGAAGAACTGCTGTCGGTGAAATTCACCACGACAGGATAGGCGTTTCCTGAGCGCGGAGTCCTGAACACCGTGGCGATGGTGTTGGTGTTTCCGCCCGGGCTTTCACCAAACATCCCGCAGGCCATGCGGATATCCCGTTCTCAGCCGACGGTATTCAAAGTTTGTCTGCCCCCATCAACCGCAATGCTGTGTAAGGTTTTTCCAATCGAACCGGAGGGTTGGCCGCTGCGGCCAGGTGCCGGTTCTGCCATGCCTTGGGGAAAACCATGGATCTGGAAAAGATCAAGACGCTGCTCGATTTCGTCGGCCGCTCGCGCGTCTCGGAACTGACGGTCAGCGAGACGGGTACGACGGTCATCATCCGGAAATCCCCGCAGGCGGCGGCAGCGGGGCACGCACCAGCGGCGCTGGAGCCGCAGGCATCAACCGCCCCGGTCGAACCGGCAAGGCAGAAGGATGAAGCCGAGGCGCAACTCGTGCGTTCGGCCATTGCCGGTGTTCTTCATCAGGCCGCAAGCCCCGGCGCGGCGCCGCTGATTGCCGTCGGCGATCCGGTCGAGGCGGGCCAGGCGCTCTGCATCGTCGAGGCGATGAAGGTCTTCACCACGGTGAGCGCGCCCTTCGGCGGGACCGTCAAGCGCATCTTCTTCGACGATGGGCAGGATGTCGGTTTCGGCGATCCGCTCGTGGAGATTGCCTGATGGGCAGGCCCTTCACCTCCGTCCTCATCGCCAATCGCGGCGAGATCGCCGTTCGCATCGAGCGCGCCTGCCTGGAACTGGGGCTGCGGCCGGTCCTTGTCGCTTCCGAAGCGGACGCGGCGGGCTGCACCAGGCCGGGTGCGGGCGGACCGCTCGCCATCGGTCCCTCGGCGCCGGGGCGCAGCTATCTCAACCAGGCGGCCATTCTGCTGGCGGCCCGCGTGACGGGCGCCGAGGCGGTTCATCCCGGTTACGGCTTCCTGTCGGAAAACGCCGATTTCGCCGGTGCGGTGGAGGCGGCGGGGCTTGCCTTCGTCGGCCCACCGGCATCGGCGATCCGTATCATGGGCGACAAGATCGCTGCCAAGCGGGCGATGATGGCGGCCGGCGTGCCCTGCGTGCCCGGGCCGGGCGAGCCGCTGCCGGAAGATGCCGAAGCGGTGCGGGCGATCGCCGAGGAGATCGGCTATCCCGTTATCGTCAAGGCGGCCGGCGGCGGGGGCGGGCGCGGCATGCGCGTCGTGCGCGAAAGCGCTGAGGTCGCCGATGCGATCGCCATCACCCGCGAAGAGGCGCGCCGCGCCTTCGGCAAGCCGGAACTCTATATGGAGAAATTCCTGGAGCATCCGCGCCACGTCGAATTCCAGGTCCTGTGCGACATCCATGGTAATGCCGTCTGGGTCGGCCACCGCGATTGCTCCGTCCAGCGCCGGCACCAGAAGGTGGTAGAGGAGGCGCCTGCGCCGGGCATCGCGCCTGACCTTGCCGAACGGATCGGCGTGCGCTGTGCGCAAGCCTGCCGGCAGATCGGCTATCGCGGCGTCGGCACCTTCGAGTTCCTCTACGAGAACGGCGAATTCTATTTCATCGAGATGAACACCCGCCTGCAGGTCGAGCATCCTGTCACCGAGATGACGGCAGGCGTCGATCTCGTGCATGAACAGTTGCGCGCCGCGCAGGGCGCGGTGCTGGAGACGGAACGCTTTACCGGCGCAGCGCGGGGCCATGCCTTCGAGTGCCGCATCAATGCCGAGGATCCCACCACCTTCGTCGCCTCCCCGGGGCGGATCACGGCGGTGCGCTTCCCGAGCGGTCCGGGCATCCGCGTCGATACCCATGTGTCCGCTGGCTACCGCGTCTCGCCCTATTACGATTCGCTGATCGCCAAGCTGATCGTCCATGCCCCGACCCGGGAAGATGCCATCCGCCGCATGCAGGTCGCCCTGTCCGAGACCTGCATCGAGGGCATCGCCACCAATCTCCCGCTGCACGCGAGGATCTTCTCCGATCCCGATTTCGTGCGCGGCGGCGTCGATATCCACCATCTTGAAAAACGGCTGAGGGAGGAACCCCGTGGCGAGGCGTGACCGCTCGACGGGCAGGAACACGATCGGCGATCTGTCCGATCCTGCCCTCATCTCGACCCTCACCGGCTGGCTCGAACGCTCCGGCGCAAGTGCGCTGGAGATCACGACGCCCGACGGCGGCGTACTGAAGATCGCCCTCGATGCCAGCGCACGGTTGGAGGAGATTGCCGAACCCGCGCCGGCAATCCCGGCCCGGCCGGAAGGCCGCGTCGTCAAGGCGCCGATGGCCGGCCTCTTCCGCGACCGGCATCCCGCCGCCCCTGAAACCGGCCCGCTTGCCGGCGAGGGCAGGGCGCTTGAAGCCGGCGCCGTCGTCGGTTTCGTCGAGATCGGGCCGGTGCTCCTGCCCGTGACCGCTCCTGATGCCGGGGTGGTCGGTGAAATCCGCACCCGTACCGGTGACCTGATCGGCTACGGCGACCCCGTCCTGACGATGGAGCCTTCCCGATGAGCATTCGGTACGCCGCGCCCGCCGCCATCGTGCCCGACACGGATGGACAGGCAAGAATCTCCTTCATCGGCACACGCGCCTTTCTCATCGAGGCGCCCGGTGCCTTCGATCTGCCGAACCAGCGGCGCGTCTGGGCGCTGTCGCATGCGCTCGAAACCCGCCCCGACGTCGCCGAGATCGTGCCGGGCATGACGAACCTGCTGGTGATCCTCAAGGAGACGCCGGACATGCCGGAGGTGGTCGTCCGTGATCTGCAGGAGGAATGGCGGCGCGCGCGAAGCGTCGATCTGGCAGGTCGCGAGATCGAGATCGCCGTTACCTATGGCGGCGAACACGCGGATGACCTGCCGGCGCTGTGCGACCTTTCCGGTCTTTCCGACCGGGAGGTAGTGCGCATCCACCACGAGGGCACCTACCGCGTCTTCGCGCTCGGCAGCGCGCCGGGTTTCGGCTACCTGCACGGGCTCGATCCGCGCATCCACATGCCTCGCAAGACCGTGCCTTCGCTTCACATGGCGCGCGGCTGCGTGACCATCGGCGGCATGCAGACGGGCATCGCCGTGCTGACCGGGCCGAACGGGTGGAATTCCATCGGCTTTGCCGAATTGCAGATGTTCGATCCGCTGGCCGCATCCCCCGCCGTCATGGCCCCCGGAGATACCGTGCGTTTCCGTCCTGAAAGGATCGAGCTGTGATCGAGATCGTCGCAACGGGTCCCCTGAACACGGTCCAGGACCTCGGCCGCCCCGGCTATCGCAATATCGGCGTCACGGCGTGCGGGGCGATGGATACGCTCGCGCTGACGATCGGCAATATCCTCGTCGGCAATGCGCCGGATGCGGCCGGCATCGAGGTGCAGACCTTCCCCTTCCGTGTGCGGTTTTCCGACCGGGGCGCCTTTGCCCTGACAGGGGCCGACTGCCGGGCGACGCTCGACGGTGTGCCGCTGCCGCCCTGGTGGATGGCGCAGGCGCGGCCGGGCCAGATGCTGGAACTCTCGCCGCCCCTGAAGGATGCCCGCGCCTATCTCAGCCTTGCCGGCGGAGTGGATGTGGCCCCGGTTATGGGCTCGCGCAGCACCTCGCTACGCGGCGGTTTCGGCGGGGTCGACGGGCGCGTGCTTGCCGCGGGCGATCGCATTGCGACGGGCGCGGCGGCGGATGGTTTCCTGCCGAAGGACGGCTTCGGCGTGGTGCCGCCGGCTGTGGCGCTGAAGGATGTCTTTCCCCTCGCCGAGGGCGGCGCGCTCGTCATCCGGGCGCTGCCGGCGGGTGAACATGATCTCTTCGGCGTGGATGCGGAACGCTTCTGGAGCCAGCCGTGGAAGATTTCCGCGCGCAGCGACCGCACCGGCTATCGGCTGAGCGGCGATCCGATTCATCCGACCGAGGTGGTGGAGATGCGCTCGCACGGGGTCGTTCCCGGCGTCATCCAGGTGCCGCCGGCGGGCGAGCCCATCGTCCAGATGAGCGACGCCAATACGGCGGGCGGCTATCCCAAGATCGCCGGTGTCATCGAGGCCGATCTCTGGCGGCTGGGGCAGGCGCGCATCGGCTCGCTGCTGCGCTTCGTGCCGGCGACGCATGCGGAGGCGAAGGTCGTGGAGACGGCGCTTGCCGCCTACATCGCCGATGTTCGGAAAACCGCCCGGCTGGTGCGCCAGGCGCTTGCCGCCATGGCTTGAGGCAGCCCGGAATCGCGTAGAAACGAAGAGGATACCATGCAGGTCGATCTCAATTCCGACATGGGCGAGGGCTTCGGCCCCTACCGGCTCTGCGACGACGAGGCGATGATGGATGTCGTCACCTCCGCCAACATCGCCTGCGGCTTCCACGCCGGCGATCCCGACACCATGGTGCGCATGGTGCGCCTCGCGCGGGAAAGGGGCATCGATGTCGGCGCCCACCCCGGCCTGCCGGACCGGCAGGGCTTCGGCCGCCGCGAACTTCCCTTCGGGCCGGACGAGCTGCGCCAGCAGATGCTCTACCAGCTCGGCGCGCTGACGGCGATCGCGAAGGCCGAGGGCGTCATGGTCTCCCATGTCAGCTTCCATGCCGCCATGGGCAACATGGTCAACCGCGACCCGGCGCTTGCCGCCGCCATGATGCAGGCGATCCGCACGGTCGATGCCGATCTCGTCGTCTTCGGCACGGCGGACAGCGTGATCGAGCGCGCGGCCATCGAGGCCGGGCTGAAGACGCTGACCCTTTTCCTCGCCGACCGCGCCTATGATGCGAAAGGCGCGCTCGTGCCGCGTGGCCAGCCCGGCGCCCTCGTCAAGGACGAAGCTTCGGTCCGCGCCCGCGTGCGGCAGTTCCTTCTCGACGGAACCGTCACGGCCATCGATGGCACCATTATTCCCATGCGGGCGCGCTCCATCCTCGTCCACAGCGATACGCCGGGCTCGCTCGACCTTGCCCGCACCCTGCGCAGCGAGATCGAGGCGGCCGGCGGCACTGTCACGCCCGTCTCGAAACTCCTTCGTTGAACTTCCCCGACCAATCGAAAGCAACCGTCATGCCCGCCATTGCCGACCGCCTGAAGAACGTTTCCGTCTCCGCTTCCGCCGCCATGACCCAGCGCGCCCGCGACCTTGCGGCCAAGGGCATCAAAGTCATCAGCCTGTCCTCCGGCGAGCCGGATTTCGCGACCCCCGCCAATGCCATCGAGGCGGGCCACGCGGCCGCCCTTGCCGGCGATACGAAATATCCGCCGCTCGACGGCACGCCGGCGCTGCGCCAGGCGATTTCCCGAAAATTCAAGCGCGACAACAATCTCGACTACGATCCCTCCGAGATCGTCGTTGCCGGCGGCGGCAAGCAGATCATCTTCAACGCCGTCCTGGCCACCTGCAATCCCGGCGACGAGGTCGTCATCCCATCGCCGTCCTGGATCAGCTATGCGGATATCGTGAAATTCGCCGGTGGCGTGCCGGTGCCGGTCGATTGCCCGCAGCAGAACGGCTTCAAGCTCAAGGCAGAGGATCTCGATGCGGCGATCACCCCGCGCACCAAATGGCTGTTCCTCAACTTTCCGAACAATCCGACGGGCGCCGCCTGCTCGCGGGCCGAGATGACGGCCATCGCCGAGGTGATGCTGAAGCACCCCCATGTCTGGATCATGACCGACGACATGTACGAGCATCTGATCTATGACGGCTTCGAGTTCTGCACCATCGCCGAGGTCGAGCCGCGCCTGAAGGAGCGCGTGCTGACGGTCAACGGCGCCTCCAAGGCCTATGCGATGACCGGCTGGCGCCTCGGCTTCTGCGGCGGTCCGAAGGACCTCGTCAAGGCGATCAGCAATGTCAACGGCCAGAACAGCGGCGGGACTTCCACCATCACCCAGGCTGCCGTCGCCGCCGTGCTCGACGGGCCGCAGGATCTCCTGAAGGAGCGGGCGGCGATCTACAAGACGCGGCGCGATTTCGTCGTGGAAAGGCTCGGCGAGATCGAGGGCATTCGCTGCCACAAGCCGGAAGGTGCCTTCTACGTCTTCCCGAACATCGCCGAACTCATCGGCAGGACCAGCAGGGGCGGGCGGAAGATCGCAACCGACACGGATTTCGTTCTGGCTCTCCTCGACGAGCACCATGTCACGACCGTGCAGGGCGCGGCCTATGGCATGAGCCCGTTCTTCCGCATCTCCTATGCCACGAGCATGGAGCAGCTCGACGAGGCCTGCGGGCGCATCGCCGAATTCTGCGCGGGGTTGCGCTAACCCTTGAGCCGTGCGGTCAGCTCCATGAGGATCGACCGCACCGCCAGCGCCGGCTCGGACAGTTCGCTCTGGTCGGAGACGCACAGCGACAGCGTCTCCTCGATCCGCGGCGTCACCACGCGCGAGACGATCGGCTCGGAGGATTCGGCGACGATGCGCTCGGCGATGGCGCGCGGCATGATCGTCGCGCCGACGCCGCGGCTGACGGCGCGGCCGAGCGTGCGCACGATCTCCACTTCCGCCACCACGTTCAGCGACAGGCGGCCGCGCGTGAAGGCGAGATCGATGGCCCGGCGCACGAAATTGTAGGGCGGCGGCAGGAGGAGCGGCAGGTCGTTCAATGCGCTGACCGGCAATGGCGCATCGCCCGGCTCGATGCCGAGATCCCGGTGGGCGACGAGATGGAACTCCTCCACGAAGACCGGCTCGAAGCGCACGCCCTTGATCGGCCCGGTGCCGTGGATCAGGGCCATTTCCAGCCGGCCGTTCATGATCATCTGGCTGTAGGTCTGGCCGACGCTTTCGGTGAGATGCAGCAGGATGCCGGGATGACGCTTGCGCGTTTCGGTGAGAAGATCGACGGAGAGTGTCGCCGCGCTGGAAAAGGGAACGAGGCCCACCGAGACGCGCCCGACCAGCGTGGAGCCGGCTGCCTTCACGTCGGCCTGCGCCTGTTCCATCTGGCGCAGGATGATCTGGGCATGGCGATAGACCGCCTTGCCCGCCTCCGTCATCGAGACGCCCTGCTGGCTGCGGATCAGCAGCTTCTGCCGGAAATGATCCTCCAGCGCGGCAAGCTGCTGGCTGAGGGCTGGCTGGGCGATGTGCAGCACGTCAGCGGCGCGGGTGATGCTGCCGGTATCCACGATCACGATGAAGGATTTGAGACGCCTGATATCCATATGCCGAACCTGCCCTGAATGGGCCGCATGTTACAGGCCCAGGTCGCGGCGGCAAGCCCATAAGGCTTCCTTATCCATCCAGATTCAAACGGTCTTATCCAGAGCCGGAAAGCTTCGCTACTCTCTCTTTCAACAACAGGGGAACCACAATGTCCTTTTCCGATTACAGAACCGCACTGGTGACGGGTGCTTCCTCGGGGATCGGTGCTGCGGTCGTCGAACGGCTCCGTCGCGAAGGCCTCGAAGTGCACGCCGTCGCCCGAAGCGCGGGCGCCCTGCAGGACCTTGCCGCGCGCACGGGCTGCATTCCCCATGCCGTCGACGTCACGGACCGCACCGCGCTGGCAAAGCTTGCCGGCGAGGTCGAGTTCGACATCCTGGTGAACAATGCGGGCGTCGATCGGCCGAAGAAATTCCTGGAGGCGGAGGACGGCGACATCGATCTCCTCATCGATGTCAATCTGCGCGCCGTGCTTCATCTTTGCCGGCTGGTCGTGCCCGGCATGGTGGCGCGCGACCGTGGCCATGTCGTCAACATCACCTCGATCGCCGGCAACTACAATTTCGGCGGCAATTCCACCTATCACGCCACCAAGGCCGGCGTCGCCATGCTTTCCAATCAACTGCGCATCGACACGTTCGGCAAGCGCGTGCGGGTGACGGAAATCTGCCCCGGCCGTGTGGCGACCGACATCTTCAACCATGTGCACGGCGACGATCCGTCCATCCGCGAGCGCTTCATCGACGGTTTCGAGCTGCCGCAGGCCTCCGATATCGCCGACGCCATCGCTTTTGCCATCGCCGCGCCCGTCGCCGTCAATATCGGCCACATGGAAATCACGCCGACGCTCCAGGTGATGGGCGGCCTGCAGACGGCCCGCCCGCAGGAGCGGCAGCCGTGAAGGGCTTCGATCTTGCCGCCATCCTCGGCAATGCCGAATACATGGCCATGCTGGCACACGGCATCCAGATAACCTTCGTCATCGCCATCTGCTCGTGGCTGCTGGCGATGAGCCTTGCGCTCGTGCTGCTCGCCATCCGCTTCTCGCCAGGCCGCATCGGCAATTCGGCGGTGGCGGCCTACGTGTCCTATCACCGCAACGTGCCGACCCTGGTGCAGCTCATGCTCTGGTATTTCGGCATCTACACGCTTCTGCCGTCCGGCATTGCGGATTGGCTTTCGGCCCATTCGGCGGAAATGGTCTTCGCGATCATCGGCCTCGGGCTGTGCCAGGCGGCCTATTTCAGCGAGGATCTGCGTTCGGGCCTGCGCTCGATCAGCCCCGGCCAGATGGAGGCGGCGCGGGCGCTCGGCCATGGCTACATTTCGGCCATGCGCTACGTGCTGATCCCGCAGGGCGTGCGCAACGCCCTGCCGGCCCTCGTCAACCACAGCGTCTCGCTGTTCAAGAATTCCAGCCTCGCCATTGTCATCGGTGCGCCGGAACTCAGCCATGCCGTCAAGGAGATCGAGAACCTCTCCTTCCGGACCTTCGAGATCTACCTGATCGGCACGGTCCTCTATCTCGTCTTCTCCCTGATCATCATGGCTGCGGGGGCCTGGCTCACCTGGCGTGCCGATCCGCTGAACGGAGCGAGCCGATGATCCACGACATGATCGCCATCATCGATGAATACTGGCTGCTGCTGCTGATCGGCCAGTATCCGAACGGACCGCTCGGCGGCCTTGCCAACACGCTGATCCTCTCGGCGCTCAGCATCGTCATCGCCTTTCCCTTCGCCATCCTGCTCGCCTTCGCGCGCCTTTCCAGCTACCGGGCGCTGCGCTGGCCGGTGACGGTGCTGGTCTATGTGACCCGCGGCGTGCCGCTGCTGATGCTGGTGCTCTGGAGCTACTTCCTCGTGCCGCTTCTGACGGGCGCCGACGTGCCGAGCTTCCTGACCATGCTCGCCACGCTCGTCGTCTACCAGGGTGCGTTCCTGAGCGAGATCATCCGCGCCGGCATCGTGGCGCTGGGGCAGGGGCAGATGGATGCGGCGCGCGCACTCGGCCATAGCTGGTTCGGCGCGATGCGCTACGTCATCCTGCCGCAGGCGCTCTACAACATGATCCCGAGCATGCTGTCGACCTTCGTGGCGACCATCAAGGATACGACGCTCGGCTACGTCATCAACGTGCCGGACCTCACCTTCGCCGCCAGCCAGGTCAACAACCAGCTTCTCACGCAGCCCTTCCAGGTCTTCCTCATCCTGGCGCTGACCTACTACGTGATCTGCTGGTCGCTGACCGCGCTCACCAATGTCGTCGAGCGGCGCATCACCCGCCGCCGGGCGGGGCTTGGTCCCAGGCGCCGCGGCGAGATCGCTCTTCCCCTGACACCCAAAGTGACGGAGCAGCTATGACCGCCCCAGTATCCAACATCGGGAACGACCAGACGATCCGGCTTGCCGATGTCCGCAAGAGCTACGGCGATTACGACGTGCTGAAAGGGATCGACGCGACCGTCGCGCGCGGCGAGGTGGTCGTCATCTGCGGGCCGTCGGGCTCGGGCAAGTCGACGCTGATCCGCACCGTGAACCGGCTGGAGGAGATCAACAGCGGCTCGATCTTCTTCGAGGGACAGGACGTGCATGCGCCGATGAGCGGCCGGGACCTCAACCGCCTGCGCAGCCGCATCGGCTTCGTCTTCCAGAGCTTCAATCTCTTTCCGCATCTTTCTGCGGTGGACAATGTCGCCATGTCGCCCATCCGCGTGAAGGGCGTGCCGGCGGCCGAGGCGCGTGAGAAGGCGCTGAAGCTTCTCGATCGGGTGGGCCTGCGCGAAAAGGCCGAGTCCTATCCCGCTCAATTGTCCGGCGGCCAGCAGCAGCGCGTGGCGATCGCCCGCGCGCTCGCCATGGAGCCGCCCGTCATGCTCTTCGATGAACCGACCAGCGCGCTCGACCCGGAAATGGTCGGCGAAGTGCTGAGCGTGATGAAGTCGCTGGCGGCCGAGGGCATGACCATGATGTGCGTCACGCACGAAATGGGTTTCGCCCGCGATGTGGCCGACCGCATCTGGTTCATCGATGGCGGCCAGATCATCGAAACGGCGACGCCCGAGGACTTCTTCAAGAACCCCAAGCACCCCCGCGCGCAGCGATTCCTTGCGGACCTGCGCCACTAATATCAAGCAAAGAGGAGAACAGCATGAAGTATCATCATCTCATCCTGGCGGCGACCGTCGCCGTGGCCGCGCTCGCCGGTCCCGCGAAGGCCGACCAGCTCGACGATATCATCGCCAACCAGACGCTGCGCTGCGCGACCTTCGCCGACGTGCCGCCGTTTGCTTCGCCGGATACGCAGACCCGCGAAATGGTGGGCTTCGACGTCGATCTTTGCAGCGCCATTGCGCGTGAACTTGGCGTGAAGGCCCAGATCAAGCCGGTTTCGGTGGAAGCCCGCGTGCCGGAGGTCAAGCTTGGCCGCGTCGATATCACCGTCGCCAACCTGGCTTATACGCAAAGCCGCGCCGAACAGATCCAGTTCAGCGATCCCTATTATCTCGCCAAGGAAATGCTGATCGTGCCGGTCGACGATGCCGGTCAGTCGAAGGCCGATTATGTCGGCGAGCGCATCGCCTCCACCAAGGGCTCGACCTCGGAAATGTCGATCAAGCTCAACAATTCCCAGCCGCTCACCTTCCAGGACACGGCATCGGCCTATCTCGCTGCCCAGCAGGGCAAGGCACGCGGCATGGTCGCCAACACGATGACGACCACCAAGCTCGTCAACGAATCCAAGACGAAGGGCCGCGAGATGCGGATGATCCCCGAACCCATGCTGTTCCAGCCCATCGGCATCGGCATGGCGCAGGATCAGCCCGCGCTGACCGCGAAGATCAACGAGGTGCTGCGCAAGCTGGACGAGAGCGGCGAACTCAACCGGATCTGGGACAAATGGCTGGGTCCGGATACCGAATACAAGATGACCCGCACCGACAAGGTCGTACCGCTTTCGGAGCTGAAATTCGACCAGATCCCGTAAGGGGTCACGCGCAAGCGGCCACTGTCCGAAATGGATCAAACCTCTCCGGCGGCGGATGCTGCGCCCGCCGCAATGATTACCCGTGGGAAAAATCATGACGCATATCAAGAAAATGCCCGTCCGCCCGAGTGCCGCCGAGGTTGCGGCGCTTGCGAAATTCTCGCCGGCGACCATTCATGAGGCGCAGGGCCGGCGCGGCGCGCTCTCCTCGCGCATCAAGCCGGTCGATTACCGCATGAAGCTGTGCGGCCCGGCGTTCACCGTGCGCTGTGCGCCGCGCGACAACATCATGCTCCAGCTCGCGATCAACTATGCCCAGCCGGGGGACATCATCGTCGTCTCGGGCGGCGAATACGAGGAAGCCGGCGCCTTCGGCGACGTGCTCGCCAATGCCTGCCTCGCCAAGGGCATCGGCGGCCTCGTCACGGACAGCGGCGTGCGCGACTCGCTGCAACTGCGCGAGCTCGGCTTCCCGGTCTTCTCGCTCAGCGTCTGCATCAAGGGCACCGTCAAGGAAACGCTGACTTCCACCAACGACCCGATCGTCGTCGGCGGCGAGCTCATCCATCCCGGCGACATCATCGTCGGCGATGCCGACGGCCTGGTCGTCGTGCGGCGCGAGGAGGCGCTTGAGGTGGCAAAGCTCTCGCAGGCCCGCGAGGATGCCGAAGCCGACTACATAGCAGCCTACAAGGCGGGCAAATCCGTCGTCGAGGTCAGCAAGCTGGAAGCGGTGCTGAAGGCCAAGGGCCTGACCGTCGAGTCGTGAGCGATGGACCGCCTGTAAGAGGGATCGAGCTGTTTCAGGTTGGTCCTCATCCGTCCCGGGACGAGGATCGCCTGAACGCACATTTCAAGCGCCGCTACCGCGACCATATCCGGCACGAAGCCGGCGCGCCCGTCGCCTTCGTCCACTTTCCGGCACGAAGGACCTGATGGGGATTTACAAAAGTAATATAATATGATGTTTTATCCTTGCTGCTGAGGAGCAGCTTTCTTTGGGAGGACATCATGAAATTCAGAACCGCACTTGCGAGTGCCACGATCCTTGCTGCCTCGATGGTCGGCGCCGCGTCCGCCGCCGATCTCACCGTCGGCTTCTCGCAGATCGGATCCGAATCCGGCTGGCGCGCTGCGGAAACCACCTTGACCAAGCAGCAGGCCGAGCAGCGGGGCATCGATCTGAAATTCGCCGATGCGCAGCAGAAGCAGGAAAACCAGATCAAGGCGCTGCGTTCCTTCATCGCGCAGGGTGTCGACGCCATCCTCGTCGCGCCGGTCGTCGCAACGGGCTGGGACGAAGTGCTGCAGGAAGCCAGGGACGCGGAAATCCCGGTCATCCTGCTCGACCGCACGGTCGATGCGCCGGAAGACCTCTATATGACCGCCGTCACCTCCGACCTCGTGCATGAAGGCAAGGTCGCCGGCCAGTGGCTGGCCGACACCGTCGCCGGCAAGCCGTGCAATGTCGTTGAACTTCAGGGCACGACCGGCTCCTCGCCGGCCATCGACCGCAAGAAGGGGTTTGAGGAAGCGCTCGCCGGCAAGGACAACCTGAAGATCATCCGCAGCCAGACGGGCGACTTCACCCGCACCAAGGGCAAGGAAGTCATGGAAAGCTTCCTGAAGGCGGAAGACGGCGGCAAGAACATCTGCGCGCTCTACGCCCACAACGACGACATGGCCGTCGGCGCCATCCAGGCGATCAAGGAAGCCGGCCTGAAGCCGGGCACGGACATTCTCGTCGTCTCCATCGACGCCGTGCCTGACATCTTCCAGGCCATGGCCGCCGGTGAAGCCAATGCCACCGTGGAACTGACGCCGAACATGGCCGGCCCGGCCTTCGACGCGCTGGAGGCCTTCCGCAAGGACGGCAAGCTGCCGCCGAAGTGGATCCAGACGGAATCGAAACTCTACACCCAGGCCGACGACCCGGCCAAGGTGTACGAGGAAAAGAAGGGCCTCGGCTACTGATCTCTCCCGATGCCCGCGTCCGGCCGCAAGCCGGCGCAGGCATCCACCTAGCCCGCCCGTCGTCTCCGGGGAGACGGCGGGCGGCCATTGTCATCGGGGTCGGATCATGCAGCCTGACAGTTCCCATGTTCTCTCGGCAACGGGGATCGACAAGATCTTCCCGGGCGCGCGGGCCTTGAACCGCGTCGACTTTTCGCTTCATCGCGGCGAGGTGCATGCGCTGCTCGGCGAAAACGGCGCGGGCAAGTCGACGCTCGTCAAGTGCCTCACCGGCGCCTATACCCGCGACGGCGGGCGCATCGTGCTCGACGGTGCGGACATCGATCCGCAGAGCACGCTGGAAGCGCAGAATCTCGGCATCGGCACGGTCTACCAGGAGGTGAACCTGCTGGCGAACCTCACGGTCGCCGAAAACCTCTTCCTCGGCCGCCAGCCGAGGCGTTTCGGCCTCGTCAGCGCGCGCGAGATGAACCGGCGGGCGAAAGCGCTGCTTGCCGAATACGATCTCGACATCGACGTCACCGCCGGGCTTGCCGCCTATTCCGTTGCCGTCCAGCAGGTCGTCGCCATCGCCAGGGCCGTCGATCTCTCCGGCAAGGTGCTGATCCTCGACGAACCGACGGCGAGCCTCGACGCGCACGAGGTCGCGATGCTCTTCCGCATCGTGCGGCGCCTCAGGGAGCGTGGCCTCGGCATCGTCTTCATCACCCATTTTCTCGAACAGGTCTACGAGATCTCCGACCGCATCACGGTGCTGCGCAACGGCGGGCTTGTCGGCACGCGCGCGACCGCGGACCTGCCGCGCCGCGAGCTGATCGCCATGATGCTCGGCCGCGAGCTGGTGCAGGAAGTCGCCGGCGGCCACGGGGCGAGGGGAGAGGCCGGCGACGTGCGCTTCCGCTTCCGCGGTTTCGGCCGCAAAGGCCATATCCAGCCCTTCGACCTCGACATCTGCGCCGGCGAGGTGGTCGGCATTGCGGGCCTGCTCGGCTCCGGCCGCACGGAGACGGCGGAGATCCTCTTCGGCGCCGAGCGGGCAGACAGCGGCACGGCGCAGGCGGACGGGCGGGCGCTCGACCTCTCCTCGCCCCGCGCCGCCATCCGCGAGAAGTTCGGCTTCTGTCCAGAGGATCGCAAGGTCGACGGCATCGTCGGCGATCTCTCGGTGCGCGAGAACATCGCGCTCGCCCTCCAGGCCCGACGCGGCTGGGCGCGGCCGATCAGCCGCGGCGAGCAGGACCGGCTCGCCGACCGTTACATCAAGGCGCTGGACATCCGCACCAGCGACCGGGAAAAGCCGATCCGGCTGCTCTCCGGCGGCAACCAGCAGAAGGCGATCCTTGCCCGCTGGCTCGCCACCAATCCCGATTTCCTCATCCTCGATGAGCCGACGCGCGGCATCGATGTCGGCGCCCATGCGGAGATCATCCGCCTCATCGAATCGCTGTGCGAGAAAGGCATGTCGCTGATCGTGATCTCCTCCGAACTGGAAGAACTCGTCGCCTATTCGAGCCGCGTCATCGTGCTGCGCGACCGGGCGCATGTCGCCGAACTCACGGGCAGCGCGGTCACGACGGACGGCATCGTCGAGGCGATCGCCGCGTCGGCGGGGAGGGCGGAGGCATGACGTCCGCGCTGAAAGCCTATGCCGTCAGGCTCTTGCCCCAGGCCGCCGCGCTCGCCGTCATCCTCGTGATGGTCTCCATCGCCTTTCCCGGCTTCTTCCGCCTCGAAATGCAGAACGGCCGGCTCTATGGCAGCCTCGTCGACATCCTCAACCGCGGCGTACCCGTCGCGCTGCTCGCCATCGGCATGACGGTGGTCATCGCCACCAAGGGCATCGACCTGTCGGTCGGGGCGGTGATGGCGATCTGCGGTGCGGTCGCGGCCGCCTGCATCACCTCCGGCCACGGGCTGGTGGCGACCCTATTGATCACGCTCGCCACGGGCATCCTGTGCGGCCTGTGGAACGGCATCCTCGTCGCCGTGCTCGATATCCAGCCGATCATCGCGACGCTGGTGCTGATGGTGGCCGGCCGCGGCATCGCGCAGCTCGTCACCGAGGGGGCGATCCTCACCTTCAACGATCCAGGGCTCATCTTCATCGGCAGCGGCGCGCTTCTCGGCCTGCCCATGCCCGTCGTCATCTGGCTCGCCTTCGGCATCGCCGTCGCGCTGCTCGTGCGCCGCACGGCGCTCGGCATGCTGATCGAGGCGCTCGGCGTCAACCGGCGCGCCGCCACGCTCTCGGGCGTCTCGACGGGCGTGCTCCTGATTGCCGCCTACATGCTGTCCGGCCTCTGCGCGGCCATTGCCGGCATCATCGCGGCGGCCGATATCCGCGGGGCGGATGCCAACAATGCCGGCCTCTGGCTGGAGCTGGATGCGATCCTCGCGGTCGTCGTCGGCGGCACCTCGCTGCTCGGCGGGCGCTTTTCCATCGCCGCCTCGCTCATCGGCGCGCTGATCATCCAGTCGATCAACACGGGCATCCTGCTTTCCGGCTTCCCGCCCGAATTCAATCTCATCATCAAGGCGGCGATCATCGTCATGATCCTCATCATCCAGTCGCCGCGCGCGCAGTCGGCCTTCGCCTTCCTCTCCCGCCCGCGGGCCGAGGACGGGAAGACGGAGCAGGAGGCGAAATGAACCCGCGCTACCTTCCCCTCGCCGCGACGATCGCGATCTTCCTGATCGCCTATGCCGTCTGCATCGCGCAATATCCGAACATGCTGTCGACCCGGGTGATCGGCAATCTCCTGACGGACAATGCCTTCCTCGGCATCGCCGCCGTCGGCATGACCTTCGTCATCCTGTCGGGCGGCATCGACCTTTCCATCGGCGCGGTCATCGCCTTCACCGGCGTCTTCCTCGCGGTGCTCCTGCAATCGACCGCGATCCACCCGCTCGCCGCCTTCGTGCTGGCGCTTGTCATCACCACGGCCTTCGGCGCGCTGATGGGGGCGATCATCCATCACCTCGAAATGCCGCCCTTCATCGTCACGCTCGCCGGCATGTTCCTGGCGCGCGGCATGGCCTTCGTGCTGACGATCGATTCCATCCCGATCCGGCACCCGTTCTACGCCACGCTGAAGAGCCTCTACTACACGCTGCCCGGCGGCGGGCGCATCACGCTGATCGGCGGCCTGATGCTCCTCGTCTTCGCCGCCGGCATCCTCGTCGCGCACCGCACCCGCTTCGGCGCCAATGTCTATGCGCTCGGCGGCGGGGCGGCGACGGCGCAGCTTATGGGCGTACCGACCGGCCGCACGACGATCCTGATCTATGCGCTGTCGGGCTTCCTCGCCGGCCTCTCGGGCATCGTCTTCTCGCTCTATACGTCGGCTGGCTATTCGCTGGCGACGGTGGGCGTGGAGCTCGATGCCATCGCGGCGGTCGTCATCGGCGGCACGCTTTTGACCGGTGGCTCCGGCTTCGTCGCCGGCACGCTGGTCGGCATTCTCATCCAGGGCCTCATCCAGACCTACATCACCTTCGACGGGTCGCTGTCGAGCTGGTGGACGAAGATCCTGATCGGCGCCCTGCTTTTCGCCTTCATCCTTCTCCAGAAGGGCCTGATCCAGTTCACGGGCCGACGGCGGCGGCATGCATAGGGACCATCCTCTTCCGGCCGCACCTGGATGGAGCCTCGGCCGCCATGGGGCTCGTCGTGCCGCGCGCCCGCATCGGCACGCGGGTCACGTCCAGGCACCGGTGTCGCGACTGCGATCCTGCGTGCATCCAGTCACTTAGACTGCGAAGCGTTCCATCACGAAATCAGGCCGAGCACCATGCGTGTCGGAGATCACGGCCAGGTCGCTTTCGGCACTGCCGGCCAACACGCCCGTCCGGACGAGGCAGGAGGCCAAGCCTGCCCTGGCGGCGCCGGCAATATCGTGTTCGATGCTGTCGCCGATGCAGATAGTGCGATCGCCGGCAATGTCGGAAAGCAGGGATCGGGCCTGCTGGTAGATCGCGGGATAGGGTTTGCCGAACCAGCGGACGGGACCGCCGAGCGCCTGATAGGCAAGCGCGATGCTGCCGGCGCCCGGTGCGGTGACGCCACCCTTGGCGAGCTTGTGACGGTCGGGGTTCGTGCAGTAGCAGGGCACGCCGCGTCGTGCGGCCGGCTCCAGCCGCTCGCGGTAGGCAGAGAGTGGCACCTTCTCCGCCTCGCTGCCCGAGATGATCACGATATCCGCAAGCGCCGCGTCCTCGACATTTTCGAAACCGAGCGCGTCGGCAAGGTTGCGGTCGCCGCCGCTCGAGATCGTCAGGCAGCGTGTCCCCGGTCTACCGGCCGTTTCGCGGGCCAGGATATCGTGGGCGACATCGCCGGAGGTCAGGAAACGATCGAAGCCCGCGCGATCGAAGCCGAGCTTTACCAGGCGCTCGGCATTGTAGTCGCCGCTTCTTCCCGAATTGGAAAGGAGGATGACGGTTTTCCCCGATGCCTTCAGCCGGAGCAAGGCCTCGTTGGCACCGGAATAGGCCCGTTCGTCATCGCGCAGCACGCCGAACTGGTCGACGAGAAAGGCGTCGTAGCGTTCGGCGAGGGCAGCGAGGGTCGTCCGCGGGGCAAGGCTCATGACCACCGGGCCTTTCCGGCAAGGACCAGCGACGCCGTGCCGACGGCCGCTTCGGCTGACCGGGCGGCAAGGAAGGGAACACCGAGCGCGTTTTCCCGCATTCTCGTCCAGGCGGGGTTGGTTGCCCCCCCGCCGACCGTGCGCACGGAGCGCACCTTGGGCCCACCGAGCTCGACCAGCCGGTCGTAACCCGATTTCTCGATGACGGTGATGCCTTCGAGCATTGCCTGGAAGAACACGAGGTCATCGGCCGGGCGCGGCTCCAGCCGTGGCGGATAGGCGGGATCGTTGACGGGGAAGCGTTCGCCGGGCCTTGCGAGCGGATAATAGGCAAGGGCGGTCGGCACGTCCGGCTGCAGATGCGGCGTCATGGCTTTCAATTGCGCGTCGTCGAAGAAGCTGCGGATGACCGCGCCGCCCGAATTGGACGCTCCGCCCGCAAGCCAGAAATCCAGAACCCTGTGCGAATAGATGCCATAGCCGGCCGCATCGATCGGCCGGGCCGAGGCCAGCTTGACGACCAGCGTCGAGCCGAGGGCGGTGACGCCGTCGCCTATGGCCGAGGCGCCCGTCGCCAGGAAGGAGGCGCAGCCGTCCGTCGTGCCCGCATGGTAGTGGCAGCCGGCCGGCAGGCCCAGCGCCCGGCCCGCCGGCCCGATATCCGCCAGAAGCGCGCCGGCGCGCTCGACCGCCGGCAAGAGGGCGATGTCCATTCCGCACGCTTCCAGCCAGTCCGGCCAGCGCTCGGTGGCAAGGTCGTAGCCGGTCTTCAGCGCATTGTTCTCGTCGCTCGTCGCCGTGGCAAGGCCGAGCTTCAGGAGGATCCAGTCTGCCTG
This sequence comes from Shinella sp. HZN7, assembly GCF_001652565.1. Taxonomy (NCBI): domain Bacteria; kingdom Pseudomonadati; phylum Pseudomonadota; class Alphaproteobacteria; order Hyphomicrobiales; family Rhizobiaceae; genus Shinella; species Shinella sp. HZN7. The sequence goes on from NZ_CP015736.1 coordinate 537,913, forward strand.
ATGTACGACCGTACGGACTCCGGGACGGCGCGACAGGTGGATGGCGCGGGCGAGCGCGGACGTCGCCCCGCGCGCGGGGCTATCGGCCGGCGCGTGAGCGGCGATCCGCTCGATGATCGCCGGGTCGGGGCAAGGATCGTTGTACATCAGCGCCTCGCCGACCGGCTGGCCGGTGGCGTCGAGCGCGACCATCGTGCCGGAGGTGCCATCGACCGCCACACCCTCGATGGCGGCGAAGGACAGGCGCGCGGAAAGCGCCGCAAGACAGGATTGCACGCCCGCCCACCACATGCCGGGCATGCGCCCCGCGGGCGCGCTCGGGAAGGGAAAGGCGGACATGTCGAGGGGCGTGCCATCCGCTGCAAGAGCTGCCGCGCGCACCCCTGACGTGCCGATGTCGATGCCGAGCGCGGTTGCGGGCTTGCCTGGCGCGTTCATGCCCGCTGGCTCGCCTTGCGGTCGAGCGCCTGCCGATATTGTTCCGCCTCCCAATGGGTCAATTCATGCTCCTGCTCCGGTCCGAGATAGACGACGGGCGCGCCTTCGGGAATGCGGGCGACGACTTCGGCGAGGCACCGCGCCATGACACGCCCGCCATCGGTCAGTTCGTTCGCCAGCAGGACGCCAAACCCCGGCACGAGAAGCATTTTCGGGATGGCGCGGTTTTGCGCAAGGCGCGCCTCGCAATAGGCCGTCGCCGTCTCGTCCCGGGCAAGGACGCCGATTTCCGTACCGAGGAAGATGACATGGTCCGGGTAGAGCGACCCGCCGGTCGCCATGGCGATGCTTGCCGGGCTGAGCGCGGTCTTGTGGCTGCCGGTGTCCTCAGCCGCGTGGAAATCCGACCCGTCCGCGAGGGTTGTCAGCGCCGCCGGATTGGCCGGCGCGGCGGCGCGCTCTTCGACGGCGAGGGCGGCGGTAACGCGGGCGATGCGCTCGCGCACCTCCTCCACCGTCTCACCGGTGACGATGATGCCGTGATTGTAGAGGATCAGGATATCCGGCCGGCTCGCGGCCACGCTCTCGATCTCGCGGGCGAGCGGCGTGCCGGGGCGACGGTAGGGAATGGCCGCCCAGGTGAGGTCCGGCAGCCTCGCCAGCCGTTCGGCGACGAGCCTCTCCCGGTCCGCCAGAACCGAAAGTGCGATGGCGTTGACGCAGTGATAGTGGGCAACGACCGCCTGCGGCAGTACGGCATGGAAGCTCGCTTCGATCGACGGCCGAAGACCCGAGGCATTCAATTGGGAAACGATGAAGTCGGTGGCCTTTTCGGCGCTCGGATCCCGCTGCCGCAACGCCTCCACCAGCGGCGCCACCGCCAGCGGCACCATGATGTCGCGTGCGCCGGCATGGGCAAGCCAGGTGCCCGATGCCTTCACCCACATCACGCCGTCGCGCTTGAAGGAGGTGTTGCCGCCGGCGCCCTGCGTTTGCAGCACGTCGCTGCCGATCTGCCGCGAAAGATCGAGAAATGCCTCGAAGGCGGGAATGTCCTGCGCCCGAATGCCCGAAGCCATGCCGGCCTCCTCCTTTGAACCGTCTTGCCGCGCCACGCTTGCTTGGCAACGAGAATGAGCGAACTTTTCAATGGATGGTATTTTTATGATCACATATCGTCAATAGTGAATAATTTTCGTCATTCCTGTTGATAATTTCGCGTGAGTATGATTGTCTTCATTCATCGGCGAGGGAGACGCCGGGAGGAGACGTCGTGAACGACACCGAGCGCCACAAAGCCATCATCGACCTCTTGCGCGAGACCCCCTTCGCTTCGGTGCGGGACCTCCAGGAGCATCTCGGAGTCTCCCCCGCCACGATCCGCCGGGATATCGACAAGCTCCACGAGCTCGGTCGCGCGCGAAAAGTCTATGGCGGCATCTCGGCCATCGAGGCGGGCGACAGCGCACGGCTCTCGGCGCGGCCCTATGACGAGAACCGGGATATCGCCGTGGAGGCGAAGCGGGCGATCGCGGCGATGGCCGCTGGCCTGGTGCGCGACGGGGATTCCATCATCGTCCATGCCGGCTCCACCTGCTACCAGCTCGGCATCCTGCTGGCGCAGCGCAACCTGCGCATCTGGACCAACTCCATGCCGCTCGCCGCCTATCTCGGCGAGCACGGCACCTGCCAGCTTTCGCTTGCCGGCGGCGAGCTTTACCGCGAGCCCGGCATCATCCACGACGCGGCGGCCGGCTCGCCGGGCTTCTTCGCCTCGCGCCTCTTCGTGGGCACGCAGGGCATCAGCGGCAAGGGCCTGCTCGAATCCCATCCGCTGCTCGTCAAGGTGATCGGCGAGCTTGCGGCCTGCGCCGACGAGATCGTGCTGCTCGCCGACAGCCGCAAATTCTCCATCCAGCCGCGCAACGCCGTCCTGCCCCTCTCGCGCATCGGCACCATCATCACCGACGACGGCCTCACGGACGCCGCCGCCAGGATGCTGGAAGACGCCGGCGTCAACATCATGATCGCGACGACGGGAGGCGCAGGTTGAGCCAGAGCCCTCTCGCCGTCTTCGATCTCGGCAAGACCAATTCGAAGCTCTTCGTCGTCTCGGCAGAGGGGCGGGTGATCGACGAGGCGCGCACCCGGCCCGTGTGGCGTCAGGCGGCGGACTTGCGCGTGCTGGACGACGCCGCGCTGTTCGACTGGATGAAAGGGGAGCTTGCCCGTGTCGTCGCGGCGCATGGCGTCGATCGCATCATGTTCTCCGGCCATGGCTGCACCTTCGCGCTGACGGCGGGCGACAGGCTCGTCCACGCCATCCTCGACTACGAACAGGAGCCGCCCGCCGATATCGCCGCGCGCATCGATGCGATGGCGCCGGATTTCAGCGAGACCTTTTCGCCGCCCCTGCCTCTCGGCTTCAACTACGGGCGGCATCTCCTGTGGCTCGACGCGCGCGATCCGGCCTTGATCGGCAAGGTGGAGGCCATCCTCTCCTATCCGCAGTTCTGGAGCTGGAAATTCTCCGGCCGCGCGGTTTGCGAGGTCTCCTATCTCGGCTGCCATTCCAATCTCTGGGCACCGCTGAAGGACGATTTCAGCAGCCTCGTCGACCGCATGGGTTGGCGCGACAAGATGCCGGGCTTCGCAAGCGCCGGCAGCGCGATCGGAACCCATGCCGTCCGGCTCGACGACGGGCGCACCGTCGATGTCGCCGTGCACAACGGCGTTCACGACAGCAATGCCGCCCTCTATTTCTATCGTTCGCTCGGCTTTTGCGACTTCACGCTGGTTTCGACCGGAACCTGGGTCATCATCTTCAACCCGGCAAGCCCGCTCGAAACACTCGATGCGGGGCGCGACATGCTGGCCAACGTGACGGTCGGTCACCAGCCGGTCGCGACCATCCGCTTCATGGGCGGGCGGGAATACGATGTCGCAAGCGGTGGCTGGACAAAGCCGGTTTCGCCGCAAGCCGTCGCTTCGGTCATCGCCAGACGGGCTTTCGCGCTGCCCTCCTTCGCCGCCGGCGGCCCGATGCCCGGCCATGAAGGGCGCTTCATCGGCCCGGCGGTCGATGGCGAGGAACGCGCGGCCGTCGCCATGCTCTATGTCGCGCTGATGACCGACCTGTCGCTCGACCTCATCGGCTCGAAGAACACGATCGTCATCGATGGCGGCCTGGTGAAGACAGGGCTCTATGCCTCCGTGCTCGCGGCCCTGCGGCCAGGCCAGACCGTGCATACCAGTGCCAATCCCGAAGGCAGCGCCTTCGGCGCCGCGGCCCTCGTCTTCGATGCCGCCGGCCGCAATCCTTTCGTCAACGACTGCGCCACGGCAAGCCCGGCGAGCATCGCCGGCCTTGAGGACTACCGCCGGGAATGGCGCCGGCATGTCGATGCCATGGCTGCCGGCGAGCGGGGCGGAGCAAAGGAGAGATGCGCATGACCGCAACGGCGAGCCAGCAGCACGTGCTCCTCGAAATGCGCGATATCAGCAAGACGTTCGGGGCCTCGAAGGCGCTGTCGAATGTGAGCCTGTCCGTCCATCCCGGCGAGGTGCATTCGCTGATGGGCGAGAACGGCGCCGGCAAGTCGACGCTGATGAAGATCCTGTCGGGCGCCTATACGGCCGATCCGGGCGGCTCGGTGCTCATCGACGGCGCGCCGGTCGTGCTCGGCGATCCCCTCAGGGCCAAGGCCTACGGCATCGCCGTCATCTACCAGGAGCTTTCGCTCGCGCCGAACCTGACGGTCGCGCAGAACATGTTCCTCGGCAACGAGCCGTCCCGTTTCGGCCTTGCGGACCGGGCCGAGATGCGCCGGCGGGCCGAGCCGATCCTCAAGCAGCTCGGCATCGGCTTCGACTCTGCCCGGCGCGTGGCGGAGCTGTCGCTTGGTGAACGGCAGATGGTGGAGATCGCCCGGGCGCTGACGACCAATGCACGGATCATCGTCATGGACGAGCCGACGACGTCGCTGACCACCCGCGAGACCGACAGGCTCTTCGACGTCATCGCCCGCCTCAAGGCCGAGGGCATCGCGATCATCTATATCAGCCACCGCATGGAGGAGATCTACCAGCTCTCCGACCGGGTGAGCGTTCTGCGCGACGGCGCCTATGTGGGCACGCTGGAGCGCGCGGAGCTTTCGGCGAACAAGCTCGTCTCGATGATGGTCGGCCGCGATCTCTCGTCCTTCTACAAGAAGGAGCACCGGCAGGTGACAGGCGAACGCGCCGCCGTGCTCTCGGTGAAAAATGTCGGCGACGGCGTCAGGGTGCACGATTGCTCCTTCGACGTACGCGCGGGCGAAGTGCTGGGCGTTGCCGGCCTCGTCGGCTCCGGCCGCACGGAGCTTGCCCGCCTCATCTATGGCGCCGACCGGAAAACCTCGGGCGAGATCACGCTGAACGGCAGGCCGCTTGCCATAACCGCCCCGCGCGATGCGCTCGACGCGGGCATCGCCTACCTTACGGAAGACCGCAAGACGCTCGGCCTCTTCCTCGACATGTCGATCAGCGACAACATCAATATCGGCGTCATCGCCGGCGATGCGAAGGCCGGCGGCGTGCTCAACTTCGCCAGGGCAAGGGAGCGGGCGGCGCATGCGGTGCGGGCGCTGTCGATCCGCACGGTCGGCACGCAGATCAATGCCGGTGCGCTCTCGGGCGGCAACCAGCAGAAGGCGCTGCTCGCGCGCCTGCTGGAGACGAAGCCCAAGGCCATCATCCTCGACGAGCCGACGCGCGGCGTCGATGTCGGCGCCAAGTCGGAAATCTACCGCATCATCGACGAGCTTGCCCAGAACGGCATCGCCATCGTCGTCATCTCCAGCGACCTGCCGGAAATCCTCGGCATCGCCGACCGTGTGCTGGTCATGCGCGAGGGGCGTATCGCCGGCGAGGTCACGGGCTCGGCCGAGCAACCGATCGGGCAGGAAGCGATCATGGCGCTGGCAACCGGCATCGCCGGCCATGCGGCCTGACAAACGGCAACGGAAGAAGACGGAACGGAACCATGAGCGCAAGTGAAACCGAACAGGCCCGGATGGACAAGCTGAAACTGCGCTCGACGCTGACGGCGCTCGGCATGCTGCCGGTCCTCGTGCTGCTGGCGATCGGCTTCCATCTGCTTTCCGGCCGCTTCCTCTCCGTCAACAACCTGTCCATCGTCATGCAGCAGGCCTCGATCAACACGGTGCTCGCCGCCGGCATGACCTTCGTCATCCTGACGGGCGGCATCGACCTTTCCGTCGGCTCGATCCTTGCCGCCTCGGCCATGATCGCCGTCATCGTCTCGCTCGTGCCTGACCTCGGCATGCTCGGCATTCCTGCGGCGGTCGCTGCCGGCCTCGCCTGCGGCTTCCTCAACGGCGCGATCATCGCCTGGCTGAAGCTGCCGCCCTTCATCGTCACGCTCGGCTCCCTGACCGCCATTCGCGGCGTGGCGCGCCTGCTGGGCAACGATACGACCGTCTTCAACCCGGACCTGCCGTTCGACTTCATCGGCAACGGAACGCTGTTCGGACTTCCCTGGCTCGCCGTCATCGCCATGGCGACGATCCTCGTCTCCTGGTTCATCCTCAAGCGCACCGTGCTCGGCACCTGGATCTACGCCGTCGGCGGCAATTCCGAGGCCGCGCGGCTGACCGGCATCAAGGTGCCGCTGGTGCTGCTCTTCGTCTATTCGATGTCCGGCCTGCTCTCCGGCCTCGGCGGCGCCATGTCGGCCGCCCGCCTCTACGCGGCGAACGGCCTGCAGCTCGGCCAGGCCTACGAACTCGACGCGATCGCGGCCGTCATCCTCGGCGGCACCAGTTTCGTCGGCGGCGTCGGCTCCATCTGGGGCACGCTCATCGGCGCGCTCATCATCGCCGTGCTCTCCAACGGCCTCATCCTCGTGGGGGTCTCGGACATCTGGCAGTACATCATCAAGGGCCTCGTCATCATCGTCGCCGTCGGTCTCGATCGGTACAGGCTCAAGGGGCTTGGTCGGACGTGAGGTCCGGCTGAACGAACCGGTCGGCGACCGGAAACAACGGCGCCAAACGCGCCACAATGGAGGAAAACATGCGTCTTATGCCCAAGTTGCTCGTCGGCACCGCCATGGCCGCCGCTCTCTGCATGCCTGCAGCCGCCAAGGACCTCAACAAGATCGGCATTTCGGTCGGCCTGCTCGGCAACCCGTTCTTCGTCGCCACCATCAAGGGCATCGAGGACCGCGCCAAGGAGATCAACCCGAACGTCGAAGTCATCTCCGTTTCCGCCGACTACGACCTCAACAAGCAGGTCTCGCAGATCGACAGCTTCATCGCCGCCGGTGTCGACATCATCATGCTGAACGCCGTTGACGCCAAGGCCATCGCGCCGGCCGTCAAGAAGGCCCAGGCCGCCGGTGTCGTGGTTGCCGCCTTCGACGTGTCCGCGCCGGGCGCAGACGTCACCGTCATGACCAACAACGTCAAGGCCGGCGAAGAGGCCTGCAACTACATCGCCGACAAGCTCGGCGGCAAGGGCGACGTCGTCATCATCAACGGCCCGGCCTCCTCCTCGATCCTCGACCGCGTCCAAGGCTGCAAGGATGCGCTCGGCAAACACGCCGACATCAAGATCCTGTCCGACGACCAGAACGGCCAGGGCTCGCGCGACGGCGGCCTTGCCGTGATGCAGGGCCTGCTCACCCGTTTCGACAAGATCGACGCCGTCTTCGCGATCAACGACCCGACGGCGATCGGCGCGGAACTTGCCGCTAAGCAACTGAACCGCAGCGAGTTCTTCCTCACCGCCGTCGACGGCGCGCCCGACATCGAAAAGTCGCTCGCGAGCGGCGATTCCATGATCAAGGCCTCCGCCTCGCAGGATCCGTACGTCATGGCCGGCCAGGCCCTGAAGCTCGGCGTCGAGGTGCTGAACGGCAACACGCCGGCCGAGCCGGTCGTGCTGCTCGACCCGCAGCTCATTACGGCAGACAACATCAAGGACTACCAGGGCTGGACCGCGGCCCGCTAACGTTCCTCCCAGACGCTCGGGCACCCGGCTTCGGTAGGGTGCCCGAGCGATCCTGTTTCAATCCAGTTCAGAAAGTGGCCGGGATATGTCGAAGATCGGTGTTCATTCCTTTGTCTGGAGCGCTGGCTCCTCGCGCGATGCGCTTGAAAAGGCGCTCGAGAACACGCACAGGCTCGGCTATAAGCTCATCGAATTCTCCTATCTCGATCCCAGCCAGGTTGACGTCGCCTGGCTCGCCGGCCGCATCCGCGAACGCGGCCTTGACGTCGCCGTCAGCATGGGACTGCCGCCGGAAGGCGACATTTCGAGCGAGGACGCCTCGGTCGTCGCCAACGGCGTCGCCATCCTCGACCGGGCCGTGGCACTGGTGCGCGATCTCGGCGGCACGAAGCTCGCCGGCATCCTCAGCTCCGCGCACGGCAAGCAGGAACATGCGCTGACCAAGAAGGGCTGGGACACCAGCGTTACCGCGCTTTCCAAGGTCGCCGACCGCGCAAAGGCCGCGGGCGTCACGCTCAACCTGGAGATCGTCAACCGCTTTGAGAGCAACATGCTCAATACGGCGGCCCAGGGCATCGCCTATATCCGCGACACGGGCGCTTCGAACGTCTTCCTGCATCTCGACACGTTCCACATGAACATCGAGGAGGCCGATGTGGGCCTGGCGATCCGCCATGCCGCCGACAGGATCGGCTATATCCATATCGGCGAAAGCCATCGCGGCTATCTCGGTACGGGCACGATCGACTTCCGGGCGATTTTCGATGCGCTGGCGGCAATCGGCTGGGACGACTACGTGACGTTCGAGTCCTTCTCGACCACCATCGTCGACAAGGACCTCTCGCTGAAGACCGCGATCTGGCGCAACCTGTGGGACGACAACGTCGCGCTCGCTCGCCACGCCCATCGGTTCATCGAGCTCGGCCTGGAGACGGCCCGTCTCAAGGGTGAGCTTGTTCGCCAGGCTCATCTGCCTGCCCAGCCGATAGAGTGAAGGTGATGTGATCTGGGTGGCGCCCCCGCGCATGCGGGGTGACGCCGCGGCCAGCCAGTTGCGTGGGGGCCGGGAGGCCCAGCGGCTGATGGTCGGCGATGCCATGGATGCGGCCGGCGCGGGCTTCAACAAGCCAGCCCGTCATGCAGGAGCCGGAGGTCGCTGCGTAACAAGCGCTAGGGCCTTCGACCAGGCCAAGGCATCCGCTCCAGCCGGCAGGCGCATGGGGCAGGCGGGATCGGTTGCCGCCCGCCAGACCGCCTCGGCGACGTCGATGGCGCGCGTGAATTCGGTCGCGCGCTGCCGGTTGGCCACGATCTCCGCCATGATGCCGGCATAGGCTTCGGGCACGTCCATTCCCATGCGGGCGCGGGCGTTCGCACCGAACGCGGTTTCGGGCGAAGCCCCCGGCAGAACGAGGCGCAGGGAGATACCGAGCGGCTCCAATTCCAGCGCCAGCGATTCCGTGAAGGCATTCACCGCAGCTTTGCTTGCCGTGTAGGCGGACAGGAGCGGCAGAGCGCGTAGCGTCACACTGGACGTCACGTTGACGATCGTACCGGCGCCTCGCGCGCGGAACTGCGGGAGAACGGCTTGCGTCATGGCAATGGTGCCGATCGTATTGGTCTCGAACAGCTCGCGGATCTTTTCGATCGACACGCCCTCCAGCGCATTCATGAGGCCGACACCCGCATTGTTGACGAGGACATCGATCGGACCCGCTGCTTCGACGGCGTGTGCGATGCTGCCGGCATCCGTCACGTCGAGCGGCAGAACGCGCAGCCGGTCGGACGGCGGCAGAATGCCTTCGCGCGGCGTGCGCATCGTGGCGATGACCGTCCAGTTCCGGTCGAGAAAGAAACGCGCCGTCTCCAGGCCGAAGCCGGACGAACAGCCGGTGATGAGGATGGTGCTCATGGGTGATCTCCTGTTGGGTATGGCAGGAGGGTAGGCGTGAGACGCCGGATGATCTATAAGGAAGAATACAGAAAATGTTTTCGATCGTACGGAAATGTCGGATCCTCTCAGCCAAGTTGTCGGTCTTTTGCAACCCAAGGCCGATCTGTCGAAGCTCATCGTCGCAGGCGGTGCGTGGCGCGTGCATCGCACGGACGAAGGCCGGCCCTTCTATTGTGCGGTCCTGAGCGGACGCTGCCGCCTTGAGTGTGCCGGCCAGGCGCCCGTCATGCTCGAAGGCGGCGACTTCGTGCTCGTGCCGGCTGCCTACGACTTCGTCACGTCCAGTCTGGAGCCCTCCACACAAGCGGAGACGGCACGGGTCGAGATAAGCCCGGGCGTGTTCCGCCTCGGACCCGCAGACGCCCCGCTCGACTTGCGCATGCTGGTTGGGCACTGCAGCTTCGCGTCGGACGATGCCGATCTTCTCGTTTCGCTTCTGCCGCAGCTCATGCATGTGCGCGGCGAGCAGCGGCTGGCCGCTCTGGTGACGTTCGTGAACGACGAGATGCGTGCCGAGCGTCCCGGCCGCGAGGCCGTCCTGACGCGGCTCCTGGAAGTTCTCCTGATCGAGGCCCTGCGATCGGCTTCAGGCCCGGCGGCGCCCTCCGGGCTCCTGCGCGGCCTTTGCGACGAGCGCCTTGCCATCGCGCTGCGGTGCATCCACGACCGGCCGGCAGAGGGCTGGACGGTGGATGCGCTGGCGCGCGAGGCAGCCCTGTCGCGCACCACCTTCTTCGAGCGGTTCCGGCGTGAAGTCGGGGTCGCGCCGATGGAGTATGTCTTCGGCTGGCGCATGTCGCTTGCCAAGGGTCTTTTGCGTCGGGGCAATATCACGGTCGCAGAGGCGGCTGAGCGCGTCGGCTATGGATCGGCCAGCGCGTTCAGCACGGCCTTTGCCCGGCGCGTTGGCACCCCGCCCGCGCTCTACGCACGCGGGGACGTTCAAGGATGAGGGGGATGAACAGAACGAACACCGCCGCGACCGCGACGAGCGCCAATGCGTAGCCCGCCCCGTTCTCGAAACGGCGTGAAAAGATCGCTTGCAGGAAGCGCCCGTGCAGCGTTGGCAGATCGCACGCCGGCATGGTTTCCCATCGGCACGAATGGGCGTCGTCGGAGGAGCCCGTTTGATTGACGTCAAGGATACGGCCGCCGGGACGTGAAAGAAAGCAGGGCAGGCGATTTTGGACCCTGGGGACGGACATGGACCGGAAACACACGTTCAACATCGGTTACTTCCTTCTGGCGCTCGTTCTGTTCGGCGCGTTCCAGATGTGGCTGGCCTGGCGCGACGTCGCCCCGCTTTCCCATACCGAGCTGATGCGGATGGTGGACCAGGGCAAGGTGGCGTCGGTTACGATCACCGAGACGACGATCCAGGGCCGGTTCAAGGAACCGCAGGACGGCCGGAGCCTGTTCGTTTCCGCCCGCGTCGAGCCGGACGCGGCCGCCGCCTTCGAAAGGGCGGGAGTCCAGGTGACCGGCGGCACCGACAGCAATTGGCTCACCACGATCCTTTCCTGGGTTGTGCCGATGCTGCTCTTCTTCGGCATCTGGATGTTCCTGTTCCGCGGTTTCGCCGAGCGGCAGGGCATGGGCGGCCTCATCAACATCGGCAAGTCCAAGGCGAAGGTCTATCTCGAACGGGAGACCGGGGTGAGCTTCGAGGACGTCGCCGGGGTCGACGAGGCCAAGGTTGAACTGATGGAGATCGTGTCCTTCCTGAAGGACAAGGAGAAATACGGGCGTCTCGGCGCTCGGATTCCGAAGGGTATCCTGCTGGTCGGCCCGCCGGGGACCGGCAAGACCCTGATGGCGCGCGCGGTGGCGGGCGAGGCCGGCGTGCCGTTCTTCTCGATCTCCGGGTCCGAGTTCGTCGAGATGTTCGTCGGCGTCGGGGCCGCCCGGGTGCGCGATCTCTTCGAGCAGGCGCGCAAGGCGGCTCCCTGCATCATCTTCATCGACGAACTCGATGCGCTCGGCCGGGCGCGCACGCCGTTCAGCGGCTATGGCGGCGGCGACGAGAAGGAGCAGACGCTCAACCAGCTGCTTTCCGAACTCGACGGTTTCGATCCGCGCGTCGGCATCGTTCTGCTGGCGGCGACCAACCGGCCGGAAATACTCGATCCCGCGCTGACCCGCGCCGGTCGCTTCGACCGCCAGGTCGTGCTCGACCGGCCCGACCGCAAGGGACGCGAAGCCATCCTCAAGGTTCACATGAAGGCGGTGAGGACGGCGCCGGGACTGGATATCGGCGACATTGCCGGGATCACCCCCGGCTTCACCGGTGCTGACCTTGCCAATCTCGTCAACGAGGCGGCGATCTTTGCCACCCGCCGCGATGCCGACCAGGTGACCATGGCGGATTTTACCGAAGCGGTGGAGCGCATCGTCGCCGGCGCCGAGCGGCGGGGCCGGTTGCTCGGCCCGCTGGAGCGGGAACGCGTCGCCTATCACGAAATGGGCCACGCGCTCGCCGCCGCGTCGCTGACGAAGACCGATCCCGTCCACAAGGTCTCGATCATTCCGCGCTCGATCGGCGCGCTCGGCTACACCTTGCAGCGGCCGACCGACGACCGTTTCCTGATCACCGCCAGCGAATTGAAGGAGCGGATGGTCGTGCTGCTGGCCGGACGCGCGGCCGAGGAGGTCATCTACGGCGAGGTCTCGACGGGCGCTGCCGACGATCTCGCCAAGGCGACCGATGTCGCCCGCCAGAGCGTCACCCGCTTCGGCATGAGCGCTTCCGTCGGCCCGGCCGTGCTGGAGGAGGAAAAACAGCAATGGCTGGGCGACGGCGCCCGCCTCCATCCCCGGGACTATTCCGAAGCGACCGCACGGGAAGTCGATCTTGCGGTACGCGAGATTCTCGACGAGACCGACGCGGCGGCAAGGGATCTCCTGCGCTTCCGCATCGACGACCTCAAGGCTGGCGCCCGCCTGTTGCTTGAGCGCGAGACCATCACGCCGGACGATTTCCCGCCGCTGCGGCGCCGGGAAGAGACGTCGCAACGACGGGTCAATCCGCCGGCCACGGATCGCGCAGGGATTTCTTCATCGCGTTCCTGACCTGCACGATCCCGCCATGCGAAACGCTCCTTGATCTCCCGCTGCATTGACGCGGATCAAGGCCGCCGCGGCCGGGTTCTGGTTTTCATTTCGGAAGGATCGCAGGATAGCGGAGCACGGAGCCATGACAGCATCACGAGAGAGCAGCGGTGACGGGACCCCGGTGTTGCGGGCCGCGAACCGTACGGTCTCGCCATGAAGGCCGGCGGCTTCCGGCTCGGCGCCATCCTGCTCGCGGTCCTTGCCGCCGGTGGATATTATGCCTGGCAGCAATCCCGCAACGGCGCGTTGCCGCAAGGCCTGGCGCGCGGCAACGGGCGCATCGAGGCCGTCGAGATCGACATTTCGGCGAAGTCGCCGGGGCGGATCAGGGACATCCTCGTCGACGAAGGCGATCTCGTGAAGGCGGGCGACGTCCTTGCCCGCATGGATATGTCGGAGATGCAGGCCCGGCGCCGGCAGGCGGAGGCGCAGTTGCAGCGCGCGTCGATCGGCGTGGACACCGCCAGGACGCTGATCGTCCAGCGGGAGGCCGAAAGGACGGCCGCCGCCGCCGTGGTGACCCAGCGCGAGGCCGAGCACGACGTGGCGCAGCGCACGCTGGCGCGTTCGGAACAGCTTGCCGCCAGCAGCACGATCTCGCAGCAGATCCTCGACAACGGCCGCGCGGCCGAGCGCAGCGCCGCCGCCGCGGTCGCCGCGGCCGAGGCGCAGCTTGCGGCAAGCGATGCGGCGATCAACGCGGCGAAGGCGCTGGTCGTGGATGCCGAAGCCGCCGTCGATGCGGCGCGCGCGGCGATCGAGGCCATCGACACGGAAATCGACGACGGGACGCTGCGGGCGCCGCGCGACGGGCGCGTGCAGTATCGCGTCGCCCAGCCGGGCGAGGTGCTGGGCAGCGGCGGCCGGGTGCTCAACCTCGTCGATCTCGGCGATGTCTCCATGACGTTCTTCCTGCCGACGGCGGAGGCCGGCCGCGTCGCGATCGGCACGGAGGTCCGGCTCGTCCTCGACGCCGCGCCGCAATATGTCATCCCGGCGAGGGCAACATTCGTCGCGGATGTGGCGCAGTTCACGCCGAAGACGGTCGAGACCGAGGAGGAGCGCCAGAAGCTGATGTTCCGGATCAAGGCGAAGATCGCGCCGGAGCTGCTGCGCAAATATATCCAGCAGGTGAAGACCGGGCTTCCCGGCGTCGCCTATATCCGCATCGACCCCGAGGCCGAATGGCCCGCCGCCCTCCAGAAAAGCCTGCTGCAATGAGCGGGTCCCCGGTGGCCCGGCTGGAGAATGTCGGCCTTTCCTACGGCAGGACACGGGCGCTCGACGCCGTGACGCTGGACATTCCGGCCGGCTGCATGGTGGGCCTGATCGGGCCGGACGGCGTGGGCAAGTCCAGCCTGCTCTCGCTGGTCGCGGGCGCGCGGGCGATCCAGCAGGGCCGCATCGCGGTTCTCGGCGGCGACATGGCGCGGTCCGCCCACCGGCACGGCGTCTATCCGCGCATCGCCTACATGCCGCAGGGTCTCGGGCGCAACCTCTATCCGACCCTTTCCGTCTTCGACAACATCGACTTCTTCGGCCGGCTTTTCGGTCATGGCCGGCAGGAGCGGGAGCGCCGCATCGCCGAGCTTCTGGACGATACCGGGCTCGCCCCTTTCGCGGAGCGCCCTGCCGGAAAACTCTCGGGCGGCATGAAGCAGAAGCTCGGCCTCTGCTGCGCCCTGATCCACGACCCGGACCTCCTGATCCTCGACGAGCCGACGACCGGCGTCGATCCGCTGGCGCGCCGGCAATTCTGGCAGTTGATCGAACGGATCCGCTTGAGCCGCGAGGGCATGAGCGTGATCGTCGCCACCGCCTATATGGAGGAGGCCGCGTGCTTCGACTGGCTGGTGGCCATGGATGGCGGGCGGATCCTCGCCTGCGGCCCGCCGGCCGAGCTTCTCCGGCGCACGGGCACCACCGACCTCGACGCCGCCTTCATCGCCCTCCTGCCCGCCGCAAAACGCGACGGCTACCGGAAGGTCGTCATCCCGCCGCGCCCGGCCGGCGGCGGCGAGGAGACCGCCATCGAGGCGGAGCATCTGAGCATGCGGTTCGGTGATTTCACGGCCGTCGACGATGTGAGCTTCCGCATCGCGCGCGGCGAGATTTTCGGCTTCCTCGGCTCGAACGGCTGCGGCAAGACGACCACCATGAAGATGCTGACCGGCCTTCTGGAGGCAAGCGGCGGCCGGGCGAGGCTGTTCGGCCGGGATATCGATCCGCGCGACCTCACGATCCGGCGGCGCGTTGGCTATATGTCGCAGGGCTTCTCCCTCTATTCGGAACTCACGGTCCGCCAGAATCTCGAACTGCACGCCCGCCTTTTCGGCCTTCCCGCGGAAACGATCCCGGCGCGGGTCGGGGAGACGGCCGGACAATTCGAGCTTGCCGGCCACATGGACGCGCTGCCCGGCGCCCTGCCGCTCGGCATCCGCCAGCGGCTATCGCTGGCGGTCGCGACCATCCATGCGCCCGATATCCTGATCCTCGACGAGCCGACCTCCGGCGTCGATCCCGTCGCGCGCGACGGCTTCTGGCGCATCCTCGCCGACCTGTCGCGGCGCCAGGGCGTCACGATCTTCGTGTCGACCCATTTCATGAACGAGGCCGAGCGCTGCGACCGCATTTCGCTGATGCATGCCGGAAAGGTTCTCGTCAGCGACACGCCGGCGGCCATCGTCGCCAGCCGCTCGGCCGAGACGCTGGAGGCCGCCTTCGTCGGCTATCTGGAGGACGCCACGGCGGCGCAGGCGGCCACCGTCTCCGCACCGGCGGCACCGCCCTCGCACGACGAAACCCCGCGCGCCCGATCGCGTTTTTTCGATTTCCGCCGCATGTTCGCCTATACGCGGCGCGAAACGCTCGAACTCGTGCGCGACCCGATCCGGGCGACGCTCGCCACCATCGGCAGCCTGATCCTGATGTTCGTGATCGGCTACGGCATCAACATGGATGTCGAGAACCTGTCCTTCGCCATCCTCGACCACGACGACACCGCCATCAGCCGGGATTACGGGCTCCAGCTCTCGGGCTCGCGCTTCTTCACCGAAAGGCCGCCGCTCATCGGCTATGCCGACATGGACCGGCGCATGGAAAGCGGCGAGGTCAGCCTCGCGCTGGAAATCCCGCCGGGCTTCGGGCGTGACCTGGCGCGCGGCCGCACCGTCGCCATCGGCGCCTGGATCGACGGCGCGATGCCGGCGCGGGCCGAGACCGTTCGTGGCTATGTCGAAGGCATGCACATGACCTGGCTGGCGCAGAAGGCGCGCGAGATCTACGGCAAGGATGCCGCGCAAGGCGATTTCCGGTTCGAGGTCCGCTATCGCTACAATCCGGACGTGCGCAGCCTCGACGCCATGGCGCCGGCCGTCATCCCGATGCTGCTGTTGATGATCCCGTCCATGCTGGCAGTGCTGAGCGTGGTGCGCGAGAAGGAACTGGGCTCGATCGTCAATTTCTACGTCACGCCGGTGACGCGGCTGGAATTCCTCATCGGCAAGCAGATCCCCTATGTGGCCGTGGCGATGCTGAATTTCCTGCTGCTGGCGGCCTTCGCCGTCGTCGTGTTCACCGTGCCCTTCACCGGCAGTTTCGCGACCCTTGCGGCAGCGGCGTTCCTCTATGTCATCGTGGCGACCGCCATGGGGCTCGTCCTCTCCACCTTCCTGAACAGCCAGATCGCGGCGATCTTCGGCACCGCGCTCGTCACCATGATCCCGGCCGCGCAATATTCCGGCCTCATCGATCCCGTCTCCTCGCTCCAGGGTTTCGGGGCCTTCATCGGCCATATCTACCCGACGACCTATTTCGTCACCATCGCGCGCGGCACCTTCTCCAAGGCGCTCGGTTTTGCGGACCTGTCGGGCGCCTTCGTGCCGCTGCTGATCGCCATTCCGGTCCTCATCGGCCTCGGCGCGGCGTTCCTCAGAAAGCAGGCACGCTGATGCGGGCGGCGAACATCCTCCATCTCGGCATCAAGGAACTGCGCGGCCTGTTGCGCGATCCGATGCTGCTGGTGCTGATCGTCTACGCCTTCACGGCCGCGATCTACACGGCTTCGAAGGCGATGCCGGAAACGCTGAACCGGGCGCCGATCGCCATCGTCGACGAGGACCGCTCGGCGGTGTCGACGCGCATTGCCGGCGCCTTCTATCCGCCCTATTTCCTCGCCCCGGCGCTCATTTCCCAGCAGGAGATGGACAGCCGCATGAATGCCGGCCTCGACACGTTCGCGCTCGACATCCCGCCGAACTTCCAGCGCGATCTCCTCGCCGGCCGCGCGCCGGCCCTCCAGCTCAACATAGACGCGACACGCATGTCGCAGGCCTTCACCGGCGGGGGCTATGTGCAGTCGATCGTATCGGGCGAGATCGGCGAATTCCTCGCCGGCCATCGGTCCGAGGCTGTCCTGCCCGTCACCCTCGACCTGCGCGCCCGCTTCAATCCGGAATTGAACAAGGGATGGTTCGGCGCGATCAGCGACGTCATCACCTCGATCACCATGCTGTCGATCGTCCTTACTGGCGCCGCGCTCATCCGCGAGCGCGAGCACGGCACCATCGAGCACTTGTTGGTAATGCCGGTGACGGCCTTCGAGATCATGGTGAGCAAGGTCTGGTCGATGGGCCTCATCGTGCTGGCGGCGTCCGCCTTCTGCCTCGTCTTCGTGGTGGAGGGGCTGCTCGCCGTGCCGGTCAACGGTTCGCTGCTCCTCTTCCTTGCCGGCGCCGCGCTCGACATCTTCGCCATGACCTGCCTCGGCATCTTCCTCGCCACCATCGCCGGCTCGATGCCGCAATTCGGGCTCCTGCTGATGATGGTGCTGATGCCGCTGCAGCTGCTGTCGGGCGGCGTCACCCCGCGCGAAAGCATGCCTGATGTCATCCAGTTCATCATGCTCGCCGCGCCCAACACGCATTTCGTGATGCTGGCGCAGGCCGTGCTGTTCCGCGGTGCCGGGCTCGATGTGGTGTGGCCGCAACTGGCCGCCATGTTCCTTATCGGCGCGGCGCTGTTCGTCTTCTCACTAAGCCATTTCCGGAATTTCCTCAGATAACATCAACAGTTCAAATGGGTATGCAAGCGCAGGTCATTGCTGGCCCAGCAGGAAGTCGGAGCACCGTTCCGCGATCATGATGCAGGGCGCATTCGTGTTGCCGCTCACGAGGGTGGGCATGATCGAGGCGTCGGCGATGCGCAGGCGCGGGATACCTTGCACCCGCAGCCGGTTGTCGACGACCGACAGCCGGTCCTGGCCCATCCTGCAGGTGCCGGCCGGGTGGTAGACGGTCTTGGCATTGGCCCGCGCATGCGCCTCGAAGTCCGCATCGGACGACTTGTCGTCTCCTGGGGCCAGTTCCCGGAAGCCGAGGGCCTTCATGGCGGGAGCGGCGAGAATCTCGCGCGAGAGCCTGATGCCGCGCACCAGGGTGTCGACGTCTTCCCGGGCGACCAGGTTGTTGCCGACGAAATGGATCGGATCCTCCACCCGGTTGCTGCGCAGCGAAACCTTGCCGCGCGAGACGGGGCGCAGGATGCAGGGATTGATCGAGACGCCGTGGCCCTCCATCTGGCCGCGGGTGGCATCGCCCACAAGAGTGGGCGTGACGTGGATCTGGATGTCGGGCCGCCCGCCGCCGCTCGTGTCGATGAAGCCGCCGCTTTCCACGACATTCGACGACAAGAGGCCGGACCGCCCGAACAGATAACGAAGTCCGTTTGCGACGGCATTCAGGCCCTTGTCCTGGTCCTTCAGCGAGATCGGCCGATCGGTGATGCCGTAGACGGAGACGGCGATGTGGTCCTGGAAATTCTCGCCGACACCGGGAAGCTCGCGGACGACCGGGATGCCATGCTGCGCGAGCATCTCGCCCGGGCCGATGCCGGACAACATCAGGATTTTCGGCGTGGCGAGCGCCCCGGCGCAAAGAATGACCTCCTCTTTCGCCCGCGCTTCGAAAATGCTGCCGTCCCGCCGACGATAGGCAAGGCCGGCCGCCGCGCCGTTCTCCAGGATGATCTTCGTCGCGATGCTCTCCGTGCTGATGTCCAGGAGAGGGGAGCGGCGCACCGCCTTCAGGTAGGTCACCGCCGTGGAGCCGCGCCGGGCATTGGTCGTCGTCGTCTGGTAGAAGCCGACGCCGTCCTGCCGGGCGCCGTTGAAATCGTGTGAATAGGCAAGGCCGACCTGCTGCGCGGCCCGCACGAAGGCCGCGCTGATCGGATGGCGGAAGCGGGGCTCGGAGACCTTCAGGGGACCGCCGGTGCCGTGATAGTCGTCGGCGAGAACCTCGTTGTCCTCCGAACGGCGGAAGACCGGCAGCACGTCCTCGTATCCCCAACCCTCGCAGCCGAGGTCGCGCCAGGTGTCATAGTCCTCGGCCTGGCCGCGGATGTAGATCATCGCGTTGACGGACGAGCCGCCGCCGAGCGTCCTGCCTTGCGGCACGAGCAGGACCCGGTTGTTGGAGCCTGGTTCCGGCTCGGTGGCGTACATAAAAGTCCGCTGGGTGCCGAGAACCTTCACGAAGGTGGCGGGGATGTGGATATAGGGCGTGTTGTCGGCAGGCCCCGCTTCGAGAAGCAGGACGCTCTTGCCTGCCGTCACGAGCCGGTTTGCGAGAACGCAGCCGGACGAGCCGCCGCCGGCGATGATGTAGTCGTAGCTTTTCATCAGGCGCTCACAGGCCGATATGGCTGACGAACTTCGTCGTCAGGTAGGCATCGAGCGTTTCGCTGCCGCCCTCGCTGCCGTAGCCGCTCTCCTTGAGGCCGCCGAACGGCGTTTCCGCGGCCGCAAGGCCGAAATGGTTGATCGAGACCATGCCGGCTTCAAGCTCGGTCGAAAACCGGTCGGCCGTGGCGAGCGAGCGGGTGAAGCCGAAGGCGGCGAGGCCGAAGGGCAGGCGGTTGGAGCGCCGGATCGCCTCGTCGATATCGGAAACGCGCACGAGCGCCGCGAGCGGGCCGAACGGCTCGTCATTCATGATCGCTGCGTCTTCCGGCACGTCGCTGAGCACCGTCGGCTCGAAGAAATAGCCGCTGTTGCCGATGCGCTTGCCGCCGCATTCCAGCCGGGCGCCATGCGAGACGGCGTCGTCCACGAAGCGCGCCATCGCATCGAGCCGCCGGGCGTGCGTGAGCGGGCCCATCTGTACGCCGTCCGACAGGCCGTCGCCGACCTTGATGGCGCGCGCGCCGGCCACGAAGCCCGACCGGAAGGCGTCGTAGACGTCTTCCTCGATGTAGAAGCGGGTGGGCGCGGCGCAGACCTGGCCGGCATTGCGGTATTTCAGCATCAGGCCGAGCTTGACGGCGGCCTCGACATCCGCGTCCTTCGCGACGATGTAGGGCGCATGGCCGCCGAGCTCCATCGTCGCGCGCTTGACCCCGGCGGCGGCCATCGCCCCGAGCTTCTTGCCGACCGGAACGGAGCCGGTGAACGAGATCTTTCGAATGACCGGCGAGGCGATGAGGTGCTCGGAAACCTCGGCGGCGGGGCCGAAGACGATGCCGAGCACACCCGGCGGCAGGCCGGCATCCTGGAAGGCGCGGGCAAGCGCGATACAGGCGGACGGCGCCTCCTCCGGCGGCTTGGCGATGATCGAGCACCCGCTGGCGAGCGCGGCGGAGACCTTGCGCACGAGCTGGTTGATCGGGAAGTTCCAGGGGGTGAACGCGGCGACCGGCCCCACGGGCTCGCGCAGGACGACCTGGCGTGCGCCGGGCACGCGCGCGGGGATGACGCGGCCATAGGCGCGCCGGCCCTCCTCGGCATGCCATTCGATGTGCTCGGCGGCGGCATTCGCTTCGCCGCGCGCCTCGGCGATCGGCTTTCCCTGCTCCCGGGACATGAGCTGCGCCATGGTTTCGGCGCGCTCTCGCACAAGGGCGGCCGCCTTGTGCAGGATCTTCGCGCGTTCGAGGGCGGTGGTCCTGCGCCAGGTTTCGAAACCCTGCTGCGCCGCTTCCAGCGCCGCGTCGAGGTCGGCGTGCTCGCACAAGGCGAGTTGCGCGATCACTTCGCCGGTTGCCGGATTGTGAACCCCGGCCGATCGGTTGCCGACGGGCGCGCGCCATTCGCCGTTGATGAGAAGCGGTTTATCCAGCATGGCTCAGTCCTTCATGAGAGCGTGTCATGGGGCGGGGCAGGGCGGAAAGCGCCGCCGCATAGTCCCGCGCGATGGCGGCGACGATGTCCGCCGCCGGTAGGATGTCGTCGACGAGGCCTGCGCTCTGGCCGGCCTCGACCTTGCCGTTCTCGACATCGCCGTCGAAGGCCGCGGCCTTGAGCGAGGCGGCGGCGAAGAGCGCCTTGCGCTCCTCCAATTGCCGTCCTTCCGCTTCCGCCGCCCCCATCCGTTCGCCAAAGTCGTTGCGCAGGATGCGGATCATGCCGAGGCCGTGGCCGACCACCATCGTGTCGGTGACGGAGGCGGACAGCAGGCGCCGGCTGTAGGCGGCGTGCAGGCGTGCCTCGCAGGACAACATGAAGCGCGTGCCGAACTGCGCCGCGCCGGCCCCCAGCGCCAGGGCGGCGGCAAGGCCGTATCCATCGGCAAAGCCGCCGCTGAGGATGAGCGGCATGCCGGGCACGGCCCTTGCGATCGCACGGCCGAGAACGAGCGTGGAGACGAGGTCCGGCGGAGGGTGGCCGCCGGCTTCCCCGCCGACGGCGATCAGGCCGTCGACACCGGCCGCCGCTGCCTTGGCCGCATGCTCCGCACCGGCGACCACATGCAGGCAGACGGTGCCGATGGCCTTGAACCGCTCGAGGTAGCGCTTCGGTCCGCCCTGGGAGGCGATGAGCACGGGTACCCGCTTTTCGACGAGGAGGTCCAGGATCTCGTCGGCGCCCTTGCGATAGAGCGGCAGGTTGACGGCGAACGACCTGTCCGTGCCCGCCCGCACCGCATCGATCGCCGCGGCGAGGTCGTGCGCATACATGGGACCTGCGGCGATCACGCCGAGACCGCCGGCAGCCGACACGGCAAGCGGCAGGGCCGCGTTGGACGATGCCCACGACATGCCGGCCTGGATGATCGGAAGGTCGATGCCGAGAAGCCGCGTCACATCGGTTTCGATCCGCATGGGGGTTTCTATCCGCATGGGGTCACGCTCCGATCAGCTTGCGGGCGTGTTCGGCGAGCTGCTTCTTCTGGATCTTGGCGCTTGCCGTCATGCCGATCGCTTCGAAGCTCTCAACGATCCAGACATGGCGCGGCACCTTGAAGCCGGCCATGTTGGCCTTCGCCCAGTCCATGATTTCCGCCGGTTCGGCCCTGGCGCCCTCCTTCAGGATGACGAAGGCGCCGGTCACCTCGACGAGGCGTTCGTCCGGCACGCCGACCACCGCCGCCTGGCGGATCGCCGCATGGCGATGCAGGACATTCTCCACATCGGCCGGCGAGACGTTCTCGCCGCCGACGCGCACGATCTCCTTGGCGCGGCCGAGGAAGGTCAGCCTGCCGTTCTCGTCCAGCACGCCGAGATCGCCGGTGGACAGCCAGCCGTCGGCCGAGAGCGCGGCCCGCGTTTCGGCGGGCTTGTCGAAATATTCCTGCATGACGCTCCAGCCGCGCACGAGGATTTCCCCCGGTTCGCCGCAGGCGGCATCCTCGCCGTCTTCCTTCAGGATGCGGACGTCGATGCCCGGTTGCGGCCGCATGGCGGCGGATATGCGGACGGCCTCCGGCTCCCACCAGGAGGATTGCGCGACGTTCGGCGCGGCTTCCGAAAGCCCGTAGCCGACGACGCATTCGCCCGCGCCGAGCTCGTCGATGACGCGGGCGACGATGGTCGGCGAGGCGGCGAGCCAGGCGCCGCGCAGGACGAGGCGTCGCGCCGGGCGCTCGGGATGGCTGAGCAGCATCAGCGCCATCGTGTCGTTGCCGGAGAAATGCGTGCAGCGCTCGGCCTCCATCAGGCGCAGCGCCTCGCCCGGCTCGAACCGGTCCATGGAGACGAGCGTCGCCATGTGCTGGAGGCAGGAGAGGATGGAGAGCGTCGTGCCTGCGACGTGGAAGAACGGCCGGGCGCTATGGAACCGGTCGCCGACGCGAAGGCCCATGCGATGACCGGAGACGAAGGCGTTGCCCAGCATGCTGCGCTGGGTCAGGAGAACGCCTTTCGGAAAGGATGTGGTGCCGGACGTATACTGGATGAGCAGCGGGTCGTTGGCCTCGCCCTGTGCCTGCGCGGGCTCGGCGCCGCTTGCGAGCAAGGCCTCCCAGGCGAGGGCCGCAGGCGGCACGTTGTCTCCGATGACGATCAATTGCCTGAGATCGGGAAGGGCGGGGGCGGGCAGCCGGTCGGTGAGCGCGGGGTCGATCTGCCGCAGCAGGCCGATGAAATCGATCTTGAGGAACCGGTCGCAGAGGATGAGGCGCGAGACCTTCGACTGGGAAAGCGCATAGGCCATCTCGGCGGCGACGAAGCGGGTGTTGATCGGCACGGTCACCGCGCCGAGCGAGCCGATCGCCAGAAAGATCGCCACCCAGCGCGTGGAATTGCCGAGGCAAAGGCCGATGTGCTCGCCCTTCTTCACACCCTGTGCTGCAAGTCCGTCGCGGATGCGTGCGACCTCGGCGGCGAGCGCGGCATAGGTCAGCCGCCCGTCCGCCGCCACGACGGCCTCCACATCGCCGGCAAGCGTTGCGGCCCGTGCCAGTGCGGCGGAGATCGTCGTTGCGCAGAGCGCGTCTATGTCGAAGGGGAGGGCGTCGCCAGCGGTCATTCCTTGGCTCCCACGCTGTTTGCGAAGCGGTTGAGGCCATCGCGCCAGCCGCCGTCCGCCAGGCACCGCTCGATCGCGGCCATTTCGACGCGAATGCCGTTATTGAGGTCGGTTTCGCTGCCGAGATCCACCGCCTGCTTGGTCAGCGCCATGGCAAGCGGCGGCGCGGCGGCGATCGCCTCGGCGATGCTGGCGATGGTTTCGACCAGGGCCTCCGCTGGCACGATACGGGCGACGAGGCCAAGCTGGTAGGCCTCCTCGACCGGCATGGTGCGGCCAGTGAACAGGAGTTCCTTGGCCCGCATCTTGCCGATCGTGCGTTGCAGGCGCTGCGTTGCGCCGACCGTGCCCCATTGCGGCTCGGGGAAGCGGAAGGTCGTCCTGTCCGATGCGATGACGAAATCGCAGCTCATCAGGATCTCGCCGCCGGAGCCGACCACGGGGCCTTGCGTTGCCGCGACCACCGGCTTGCGGCAGCGGGCAATGGCGTCGTAGGCGGCGAAGGAGGCGCGCCGCCGGGCGATCACCCAGGCCTCGTCCCGGCCGTTGCGCTCCTTCAGATCCGCTCCGGCGCAGAAGACGGGACCGTTCGCCGAAAGCACGACGGCGCGGATGTCGGCATCGGCATCGAGCGCCTCGAAAATCTCCTTCAGGACAAGGCACATCGGCAGGTTGAGGGCGTTGCGCGCTTCCGCGCGGTCCAGGACCACATGGGCGACACCCTCCTCGCGCCGCAGGAGAACCGGGGGTTTCGCTTTGCTCATCAGATCACTCCCTCATTCCTCAGCCGGTCTATGGTCTCGGCCGGCATGCCCAGTTCCCCGGCAAGCAGCGCCGCCGTGTCCGCACCGAGCGGCGGCGGGCAGCCGATGGCGGGATCCTCGTAACCCGCAAAGCGCAGCGGCGTGCGCAAGGCGCGGACGGCGCCCTCCTCCGGGTGGTCGAACGTGCCGACCACGCCGCGGGCCTCGCTGTGGGGATCGCTCAGGATCTCGCGGACCGTGTTCACCTCGCCGGCCGGCACGCCGCGGTCTCGCAGCGCCTCGGCGAGCGTTGCGCGTTCGCGCTGCGCGATCGCCTGCCGCATGCCCGCCATCACCCGTTCGCGGGCGGCGACGCGGGCGGCGTTCTTCTTCAAGGCCGCGTCGGCGGCAAGTTCGTCGAGGCCGAGGACCTCGCAGATATCGTCCCAGTGCTGGTCGCTGCCGCTGATATGCAGCCATGTGCCGTCGGCGCACTGGAACGCCGCGGAGGGAACACGGCCCGGATGCTCCGTTCCCGAGCGGCCGATATCCTCGTCCAGCGCGAAGAGGCGGGCGGCGGCAAGCGCCAGGAGGCTCGTCTGGACATCCATCATCGACAGGTCGACATGGCATCCCCGGCCGCTGCGCCCGCGCCCGACCAGCCCCGTCAGGATCGCGATCGCGATCCACAGGCCCGAGGTCATGTCCGAGACCGGAATGCCGGCCTTGGCGGGCGGCGCGTCGGGATGGCCGGTGAGATGCATGATGCCGGAGAGCGCCTGGAAGATCGTGTCGTAACCGTTGCGCAGGCGATAGGGCCCGGTCTGCCCGAAGCCGGTATTGGAGACATAGACGAGGCCGGGATTGCGGCGGGAGAGCGCGTCGTAGCCGAGATTGAAGCGGTCCATCTCGCCGGGCAGGAAGTTCTCCAGAACGACGTCGTGCGTCTCCGCCAGCCTGGCGGCGATCTCCTGTCCTTCCGGCGATTTCAGGTTCAGCGTCATGGAGCGCTTGGCGCGGTTGAACGCGAAGAAATAGGCGCTTTCGCCGCGGGGCAGCCGGGGCTCGAACAGGCGGGATTCATCGCCCGTGCCCGGCCGCTCGACCTTCGTCACCTCCGCGCCGAGCTCGGCGAGGATCTGCGTCGCCATGGGGCCGGCGAGCACGCGGGAAAAATCGAGGATGCGAATGCCTTCCAGCGGCTTCATCAGCACTCCTCCCGGAAGCTGCGCATCTGCGCGTTGACGGTGCGCCCGGCCGCCATCGCCTCGTCATAGGAGAGGTCGGCGACGCGATAGTACAGCGACTTGACGGCGGCCATCGCCTTCGGATGCGCGGCCGCCCATTGCCCGGCGATATCGAGGGCCGCCTCGACGACCGCCTCCGGCGCGACGATCCGGTTGACGAGGCCGAGGGCGCGTGCCTCCTCGGCCCCGATGAGGCGGCCGAGGCTGACCATCTCGAAGGCCGCCTTGCGGCCGAGCGAACGTTGCAGGCCGGTCATTACCAATGCCGGCACGATGGAATGCTTCAGCTCGGGATAGCCGAATTTCAGGTCCGTGCCGGCCACCATCATGTCGCAACCGATCGCCAGTCCGGCGCCGCCGCCGACGGCCGCGCCGCGCACGGCCGAAACGACCGGTTTGGAAAGGCGCTGCATCATCGCCTGGGTCCGGCAGGTGAGGTCGGCGCGCTTTTCCACGAGCTCCTGGTTGGCCGGCGTCAGGGTGGAGAACTCCGCCAGATCCGCTCCCGCGCAAAAGGCCCGTCCCGTCCCCGTCAGCACGACCGCCCGCACGGCCCCGTCGGCGTCCGCGGCCAGCAGCGCGTCATGCAGCGCCTGCGTCAGGGCCGTGTCGAGGGCATTCAGCTTGTCGGGCCGGTTGAGCGAGAGGATGCGGACCGGGCCGCGGTCTTCGCTGATGAGGATGGGTGAAGCGTCAGTCTGTGTCATGAGAAATCCTACGCTGCCAGATGGCCGAAACCGGTCCGCGCCACCTTGCTCTGCAATTCGCGCCCAAGCGCCTGTTCGCATTGCAGTGAGGCGGCCTGGAGCCTGTCGATGTCGATGCCGGTCGCAATGCCCTCGGCCTCGAAGAGATTGACGAGATCTTCCGTCGCCACATTGCCGGTATAGCCGCCGCCATAGCGGATCTGGGCGGGATGGCCGCCGACGCCGCCGATGGCGCTGTCGAACCAGCGGCAGCCGGCCTCATAGGCGGCCATGCAATTGGCGATGCCGGTGCCGCGCGTGTCGTGGAAATGGGCGA
The DNA here is from genome assembly GCF_001652565.1 of Shinella sp. HZN7. NCBI lineage: Bacteria > Pseudomonadati > Pseudomonadota > Alphaproteobacteria > Hyphomicrobiales > Rhizobiaceae > Shinella > Shinella sp. HZN7. The sequence continues at coordinate 564,184 of NZ_CP015736.1, forward strand.
TGGGCGTGACGTCGGGCACCTCGGCCATGGCGCGGGCAAAGAGGCGGCGCACGCTGCCAGGCGTGCCGTGGCCGGTCGTGTCGCAGATGGAGACGTGGCGCACGCCGAGGTCGGAGAAGGCCTTCAGGTCGCCGATGACGGATGCCGGGTCGACCCGGCCTTCGAAGGGGCAGCCGAGCGCCATGGAGATCACGCCGATCAGGCGGAACCGGCCGTCCGCCAGCGCGACCATCTCGGCGATGTTGCGCCATTGCTGCTCGCGCGTCGTGCGCAGGTTCTTCTCGGTGTGCGCCTGTGTCGCCGACACCAGCAGGCTTATCTCCTCCGGTCCATGGCCGGCTTCACGATCCCCGATTGCCCGTCTGACGGCATGAAGGTTGGGGCAGGTGGCCTTGTAGGCCGTGCCCGGCCGGCGGCGGATGCCGGCCAGCACGTAGCTGGCATCGGCGAAAACCGGCACATGGCGGGGGCTGCTGTAGCTCGTCGCTTCCACGCGCGGGAAGCCGGCTTCGGAAATGGTGTCGATCAGGGCGATCTTGGTTTGCGTGGAAAGGTCCGTCGTTTCGTGCTGCAAGCCGTCCCTTGCAAAGCACTCGCAGATTGTCAGCGCCTCCGACATCTCGATCCTCCCGGTTTCCTTGGAGGTAGTGATGCGAAATTTAGTTCATATTGTCAACTATAATTCTGGCGATGCATGTTCACTCCTCGTCCAGTTCGCGCAGATCCTCCTGGGACGCCCTGGTTTTCAGATCGTGGAAATAGTGCGCGCTGTTGCGCCCCACCCGCTGCAGGAGTTCGATCAGGATCTGCCGTTCGGCGTGGCTGAGTGTCGAGAGCATGTTTTCGTTGCGCTCGAAGGCGTCGGCCAGGATCGCCTGCGACAGGTCCAGCCCTTCCGGGCTGAGCTTGAGCAGGATGCTGCGTCCGTCCTCGGGATTGGCGGTCTTCAGGATGTAGCCGCGCTCGATCATCGACGAAACCGTCCGGCTCATCTGGCTTTTCAGCAGTCCGCTATGTTTTGCCAGTTCCTGGAGCGGCACTTCGCCGAGATATTTGAGGACGGCGAGCGCGCGCCATTCGCGTGCGGTGATGCCGTATTTCGGCCGGATCGAAAGGGCTGCGATGCGGGTGGAAAGCCCGGCCAGTCGCTGCAGTTCGAAGGAGAACAGGTCCCGTATGTCCGGTTCGCTCTTCTGGGGCGCCAGGTGTCCGCGAAAGAAATTGCCGTCGGAGCGGTCCGTCATGTTTTCGACTTTCTTATTCAAATGGTTGCTCCTTACGGTTCCCGCCGGGCGATTTTATGCACAGAAATTTAGTTGACAAGGTGAACAATATAGTTCATCTCATTAACCAGATTGGCACGCAGGGAACGGAATGTCGATCATGCATTCGGGCCGTGGAGGATGGCTCCGGCCGGGCATCACCAGAGGAGGAACTTGGTAATGGCATCGTGTAATCGCGCATTCTTGACCATCGCCGCGACAGCGGGCGTGCTCTCCTTCGCCGGCGTCGCTGCGGCGCAGGACGTCCTCACCGTCGCCGGCTTCGGCGGCAACCTTCAGACAGACCTGCGCAAGACGATCTGGCAGCCCGCGGCCGATGCCGCAGGCGTCGAATTGCGCGAGGAGACCCATGACGGGCTTGCCGCCGTGCGGGTGCAGGTCCAGTCCGGCTCCCCGACCTGGGATGTCGTGCATCTCGGCGCGGACGAATGCGCGGTCGGCGGCAAGGAAGGGCTTTTCGAGCCGCTCGACTACGGCACGATCAGCACGAAGGGTTTTGACGCGCGCGGATACGGCGAGCACTGGATCGCGACGAACACCTATTCCGTCGTCCTGGCCTGGCGCACCGATGTCTACAAGGACAAGGAGCCGGCAAGCTGGCAGGATTTCTGGAACGCGGAGGCCTTTCCCGGCCGTCGCGCGCTCAGCACCTATCCGCAGGAAATGATGGAGATCGCGCTCATCGCCGACGGCGTCGACAAGGACAGCCTCTATCCGCTCGACACCGAGCGGGCGCTCGCGGCCCTTGAGAAGATCAAGGCCAATGTCGGCGTCTGGTGGTCGTCCGGGGCGCAATCCGCCCAGCTCCTCAAGGATGGCGAGGTCGACATGATGGCGATCTGGGGCAGCCGCGTGGCATCGGTGATCACGGACGGGGCGCCTGTCAAGTTCACCTACCAGGATGCGATCCTCGGTTACGGCTGCCTGGCGATCCTCAAGGGCGCGCCGCACGCGGCGAGCGCCCAGAAGTTCATCGCCGGCGTCGTGTCGCCCGAAGTTCAGGCGCGCATTCCGGAAATGATGCCCTATTATGGCCCGACCAACAGCCTGGCCTTCGAGGTGAAGGCGTTTTCGCCGGAGGTGCTGGCGCAATCCAACATGTCGCCGGAAAACGTCAAGAAGCAGACCTTTCTCGACGCCAACTGGTGGCGTGACAACAACGAGCTGGTTCGCGAGGACTACAGCCTGTTGATGTCGAACTGATCGAACGAGCCGGGAGGACAGGATGCGCTCGGGCAGAGTCAACCTTCGCGAGGTCCACAAGGCCTATGGCAGCTTCAGGGCGCTCGATGGCGTTTCCCTGGATATCAAGGCGGGGGAGTTCCTGACGCTTCTCGGTCCTTCCGGCTCGGGAAAGACCACGCTTCTCAACGTCATCGCCGGCTTCGAGCGGCCCGATCTCGGCAGCTTGCTGGTCGATGACGTGGAGTTCATCACGCGTCCGCCGCACAAGCGCGACCTCGGCATGGTGTTCCAGAACTATGCGTTGTTCCCTCACATGGACGTTTTCTCGAACGTCGCCTATCCGCTGAAGCTGCGGAAGGTGGACAAGCCCTCCATCCGCAGGCGGGTGATGGACGCGCTGGAGATCGTGCACATGCAGCACCTTGCCGACCGGCGCATCACCGCGCTGTCGGGCGGCCAGCGCCAGCGTGTGGCGCTGGCGCGTGCCTTCGTCTTCGAACCGCGCCTGCTGCTGATGGACGAGCCGCTCTCCGCACTCGACAAGAACCTGCGCGAGCACATGCAGATCGAGCTCAAGCGGCTGCACAAGCAGCTCGGCATGACGACGATCTATGTCACGCACGACCAGCAGGAGGCCCTGACCATGTCGGACCGCATCGCGGTTCTCGACAAGGGAAGGATCGTCCAGCTCGACGTGCCCGCGACGGTCTACGATCGCCCGAACTGCAAGTTCGTCGCCGGCTTCATGGGCGAGACCCGCTTCCTGCCCGTCGAGCGCCGCGATCAGTCCTATGTCCTCGATGGACGGCCGCTCCGGCTTGCCGATACGAGAGCCATCTCGTCGACGGGGGAGACCTGGCTCATGGTCCGCCCGGAGCGGCTGCGCTGGCAGGGCGATGCCAGCAGCGACAACCGCATCGAGGGCAGGGTGCTCGATGTCGTCTATCGGGGGGACTGCAACCAGGTTTCCGTCTCGCTGCCCGGCGGGCATGAGGTCGCCATCCGCCATTCCGGGGCGGAACGGCAACCCTTGCCGCAGCCTGGCGATACCCTTGCCCTGTGGCTGCCGGCGGAAGCGAGCCTCGTCATCGGGAGCGCCGCGCCATGACGCTCGCCATGGATGGAGCCCCGGGCATGCCGCTCAACCGCGCCATGCTCAAGAGCGCCAGGCGCCGGGAACGGCGCATTTTCAGCGGGCTTGCCCTTCCGGCGCTGGTCCTCGTCGCCTGCATTCTTCTCATCCCCTTCGCCTGGCTTGCCTGGCTGTCGCTGTTCGACGCCGCCGGCAATCTCTCGGCCCAGAACTATGCCCGGCTGCTGCGGCCCGCCTATGTCGGCAGCTTCCTCACCACCTTCAAGGTCGCCGGCCTGGTGACGGCGCTGTGCGTGGTCTTCGGCTATCCGGTCGCCTATCTCCTGTCGCAGCTTTCCGCGCGTGCCGCACAGATCCTCCTGGTGTTCGTCATCCTGCCGTTCTGGACGTCTGTGCTGGTGCGCACCTATGCCTGGCTGGTCCTGCTGCAGCGCAACGGCGTCATCAACGACTGGCTGCTTTCGATGGGCGTGATCGGCGAACCGCTTGCGCTGGTGCACAATCTGACGGGCACGATCATCGGCATGGTGCATGTCATGCTGCCCTTCCTGATCCTGCCGCTCTATGCGTCCATGAAGGCGATCGACCCGGTGCTTTTGCGCGCGGCGGCCAATTGCGGCGCCTCGCCGAGCCAGGCGTTCCGACAGGTCTTCCTGCCGTTGTCGATGCCCGGCCTTGCCTCGGGCATCGCGCTGACCTTCGTGCTTTGCCTCGGTTTCTACCTGACGCCGGCCCTTCTCGGCGGCGGCCGTGTCGCCATGTGGTCCACGCAGATCGCCGATGCCGTCTCGAAATTCTCCAACTGGGGCGCGGCAAGCGCTCTCAGCGTGGCGCTGCTGGTGGTGACGGCCGTCGTTCTGTGGGGCGTGCGCAGGCTGACCGACGCCCTGAGCTTTTCCGCGGGGAAACCATGATGCTGAACACGCCCGCCACCTCCACCCAGATCACGCACGGCCAGCGCCTCTGGCTCTATGCGACGGTTGCGCTCGTCATGGCCTTCCTGGTCATTCCCTGCATCCTCGTCATCCCCATGTCGTTCTCGGACTCGCAATATCTCGAGTTTCCGCCGCGCAGCCTCAGCCTGCGCTGGTACGAAGCCTTCTTCACCTCGACGGAATGGATCCAGTCCGCGGTGGTCTCGCTCAAGGTCGCGGGCCTCACGACGGTGCTGGCCACCGTGCTCGGCACGCTGGCCTCCTACGGGCTCTACAAGGCGACCAGTGTCTTCACGCCGATTACCCGGGGCCTCTTGATGCTGCCGATGATGATCCCGCTGATCTTCGTCGCCATCGGCGTGTTCTTCGTCTACGCCCGCTTCGGGCTCAACAACACCATCACCGGCCTCGTCCTGGCGCATACCACGCTCGCCATCCCCTTCGTCATGATCGCCGTCGGCAACGGGCTGAAGAGTTTCGACCCCAACCTCGAACGCGCCGCCCGCAGCCTCGGGGCCTCGCCCGTGACGGCCTTTCTCACCGTCACGCTGCCGCAGATCCGCATCTCGGTCTTCTCCGGCATGCTGTTCGCCTTCGTCACGTCCTTCGACGAGGTCGTCGTCTCGCTGTTCGTGTCGAGCGGCGCGAACTCCACGCTGACCAAGCGCATGTTCGCCAACATCCGCGACCAGGTCGATCCGACCGTCGCCGCCATCTCGTCCATGCTGGTGGCCCTGTCGATCGTCGTCCTGATCGCCGCCCAGTTCGTGAAGCGCAAGGACGCGTGACGGCCGTCCGATACGCCCCGCATCTCATTTCAGGAGGAAACCATGTACAACTCGCTGCGCATGCGCGACATCGCGTCCCAGATCCACCCGCAGACCAATCTTGCCGCCCACGAGACCGTCGGACCGACGATCATGGCCCGCGGCGAGGGCGCCTATGTCTATGACGACGACGGCAAGCAATATATCGAGGGCATGTCCGGCCTCTGGTGCGCGGCGCTCGGCATGAGCGAGAAGCGGCTGGTCGATGCGGCGACGCGCCAGCTCAATACCTTGCCCTACTACCAGAACTTCGCCCACCGCGCGACGGAGCCGGCGATCGAGCTTTCGGAGCGCCTCCTGAAGATCGCGCCGGTGCCGATGTCCAAGGTGCTCTTCCAGAGCTCCGGCTCGGAGGCGAACGACACCGCCGTCAAGCTCGCCTGGTACTATTTCCACGCCCAGGGCAAGCCGGAAAAGAAGAAGATCATCGCGCGCAACCGCGGCTATCACGGAACCTCGATCGGTTCGGCCAGCATCACCGGCCTGCCGCACCTGCACCGGGAGTTCAACCTGCCGCTGCCGGGCTTCCTGCATGTCACATGCCCGCATTTCTATCGCGAGGGCCGGCCGGGGGAGACGGAGGAGGACTTTTCCACGCGTCTTGCGGAGGAGTTGGATGCGCTGATCGTGGCGGAGGGGCCGGACACGGTTGCGGCCTTCTTCGCCGAGCCGGCCATGGGGACGGGCGGCGTCGTCATTCCGCCGAAAACCTATTTCGAGAAGATCCAGAAGGTTCTGAAGAAGCACGACGTCCTGCTCGTGGCCGATGAGGTCATCACCGGCTTCGGGCGCACCGGCGCCTGGTGGGGAAGCCAGACCTTCGGGCTGGAGCCGGACATGATCACCTGCGCCAAGGCGTTGACCGCCGCCTATATACCGCTCTCGGCGGTGCTGCTTTCCGAGCGGCTTTATGCCGGCATGAAGGCGCAAAGCGAGAAGATCGGCGTCTTCGGCCATGGTTACACCTACGGCGCGCATCCCGTTGCGTGCGCCGTCGGTGTCGAGGCGCTGAGGATCTACGAGGAGGACGGCATCATCGACGGTGTCGCGGCGCTCGGGGAGCGCATGGCCGAGGGCATGTTGCCGCTTGCCGAGCATCCGCTCGTCGGCGAGGTGCGCGGCGTCGGCCTGATGTGGGGCGTCGAGATCGTCCGCGACAAACGGACGCGCGAAGCCTTTCCCGCCGACATGCAGTTCGGCATTGGCATCCAGAACCGCGCCTTCGAGAACGGGCTGGTCTGCCGTTCGCTCGGCACGGCGATCGCCTTCGCGCCGCCGCTCATCAGCACGCCGGAGCAGATCGACGCGGTCGTCTCGCGGTTCCGCGACGCTCTCGACAGGTCTCTCGATGCCTACCTTGCCGGCGGCGGCCGGCTCGGCGAATGAGGGGAGGCCATCGTGCTGGCGATCCATGACGAACGGCAGGCGCTGCACCGGCCGCTGACGCGCATTGCGGGCGGCGTGCTGAAGCCCAATCTCGAGGTTCCCGAGCGCATAGTGCTGCTGCGCGAGGGGTTGGCGCTGGCGGGCATCGATGTCGTCGCGCCCGCCGGCGACGATGCGGGCCTGATCCGTGCGTTGCATGATCCCGGCTATCTCGATTTCCTGGAGAACGGCTTTGCCGCCTGGCGCGCGATCCCGGGCAATGGCCCGGAGCTGCGCTCCAGCATCCATCCGAACGTCTACATGAACCGGCGTCCCGACGATCTTCTCGGGTGTGCCGGCTTCTATCAGGCCGATGCGGGCTGCGTTCTGGTGGAAGGAACCTGGCAGGCCGCCCGGGCGAGCGCGCTGACGGCGCTCGATGCCGCGGCGCGCGTGCTCGGCGGCTGCGACATGGTCTACGCCCTGTGCCGGCCGCCCGGCCACCATGCCTATCGCGACAAGGCCGGCGGCTTCTGCTACCTCAACAATTCCGCCCTTGCCGCCGAACGGGCGGTCCTGGCAGGGCGGCGCGTCGCGATCCTCGACATCGATGTGCACCACGGCAACGGAACGCAGACGATGTTCTACGATCGCGGTGACGTGCTGACGCTGTCGGTGCATGGCGATCCTGCATATCTCTATCCCTACTATGCCGGTTATGCCGATGAGGCCGGGATCGGCGCGGGGGCGGGAAGGAACCGCAATTTTCCCCTTCCGCTCGGCAGCGACGGCGCGGCGTACCGGGCAGCGGTGCGGGCAGCATGTGACGAAGTCCGACGGTTCGGCGCCGACTTCCTGGTCCTTGCCCTCGGCCTCGATGCGTCCGTGAACGATCCCTTCGCCTGTATGACGGTGAACGACGAGGACTTCGCCCGCATCGCAGAGGACATCGCGGACCTGCGGATCCCGACCGTCATCGTTCAGGAGGGGGGCTATGTCTCGCCCTTCCTCGCCGGAACGCTGGCCGCCTTCCTGTCTGGCATCCTGCAATAGGTTCGGCGCGTTTCTGCGTTCGTGTCCTCTATCCCGGTGAGGCGGGGGAGGGCGTCGCCGGCATGGTGTGAGGCGCATGTCGGCGGATTGGAGCCCATGGCAGGCTAGCCCGGATCACGCTCGATAACGCAACGCCGCGATCAGGGCCGCGAGCGCGGGCGATTGCTGGCGGCGATTGGGGTAATAGAGGTGATAGCCCTCGAAAGTCTTGCGCCAGTCGGCCAGGACCTCGACCAGCCGGCCGGCCTCGATCGCGTCGGAAACGTAGTCCACCGGAAGATAGGCCAGCCCGAAGCCGGCCAGGGCCGCCTCCCGTATCTGGCGCACGCTGGTGAAGACCAGCCGGCCCTCCGCGGTGGCGCGCAGATCCTTGCCGCCCTTGCTGAAGGTCCAGGCCATCAACTCGCCATGGGTCGGCAGGCGCAGGTTGATGCAGGGATGGCCCGACAGGTCCTGCGGCGTGCGGGGTCTCTTCCGGCCGGCAAGGCAGGACGGGGCCGCGACGACCGCCATGGGCACATCCGGCCCGATGCGCATGGCGATCATGTCCTTTGAGACAAGCTTTCCCCGCCGCACCCCGGCATCGAACCGCTCGCGCACGATATCGGTGCGGCCGTAGTCGGTGACGAGCTCGATGCCGATCTCGGGATAATCGGCCAGGAACGGCGACAGCCGCGGCCAGAGAACCGTCTCGATCGCATATTCGTCCGCCGAGATGCGGATCGTGCCCGTCGGCCGGTCGAGCAATGTTCCGATCTGCGCGAAGCCGCGCTCGATCTCCTCCAGCGCGGGCGTCACATGCGTCAGCAGCCGTTCGCCAGCCTCGGTGGGGGAGACGTTCCGGGTCGTGCGGTTGAGCAGGCGGATGCCGACCCGCTCCTCCAGATTGCGCAGCGTCTGGCTGAGCGCGGATTGCGACACGCCGAGCCGTGCCGCCGCGCGGGTGAAGCTGCCCTCGCGGGCCACGGTGACAAAGGCCTGCAAGTCCCTGAGGTTCTCGTTCGGCATTCATAAGCCTGTCTAATGATGGCATCCCGTTTGCCACCCATAATCGAAAAAAGGGTGCGGCGCTATATTCCCTTCATCGCAAACGACAGAAGCGGAGTGATGCTGATGAACCCTGTCAAATTCCCCAACGGCAATCTTGAAATGGCCGCAAACCTCTATCTGCCGGAAGCCTTCGACGAGGCCGGGACCTATGCGGGCATCGTCGTCGTGCATCCCGGCGGCGGCGTGAAGGAGCAGACCGCAGGTGGCTATGCGCGGAAGCTGGCGGCCGAGGGCTTCGTCGCGTTCGCCTTCGACGCTTCCTTCCAGGGCGAGAGCGGCGGCGCGCCGCGCTTCCAGGAAGACCCCTACTCCCGTGTGAACGACGTCCGCGCGGCGGTCGACTACCTGACCACCCTCGACTTCGTCGACAACGAGCGCATCGGCGCGCTCGGCATCTGCGCGGGCGGCGGCTATGCCATCCACGCGACCATGACCGACCGTCGCATCAAGGCGGTGGGCGGCGTCAGCGCGGTCAATATCGGCGACATGTTCCGTAAGGGCTGGACTGGCGATAGCGACGTGGCGCAGGCCATCGGCCTCCTGGAGATGGGCGCGGCCCAGCGCACGGCGGAGGCCAATGGCGGCGAGGCGGCCTTCATTCCCTTCTCGCCCCCGAGCCTCGAAGGTGTCGAGGAGCGCGACATGCAGGAAGCCTACGACTACTACCGCACCCAGCGCGCCCAGCACTGCAACACCGAAAGCAAGTTCACGGCGGTAAGCCTGCCGCAACTGGTCACCTACGACGCCTTCCATCTGGCCGACCAGCTTCTGACCCGGCGGCTGCAACTGGTGGTCGGGCGCGAGGCGGGCTCGTTCTGGTACAGCGAGACCATCCTCGCCAAGGCGGCGAGCAGCGTGAAGGAGCTGCACGTCGTCGAAGGCGCCACCCACATGTCGCTCTACGACACGCCGAACCAGATGGAGGAGGCCATGTCGAAGCTCGGCCCCTTCTACAGGGCCAACCTGGCGGCCTGACCGGCGGATGGTGGCGCGGACGTTTCGCGCCTCCTCCAGATTCTTGCCGTGCAGAAACGCCCCGGCTGGCGGAGATCACGCGCGTTCTGGCCGATTTCGAAGCGGAGAATCCGACGGTTCGCGTCGATCTTCTGATGGAGGGAACGCAGCGCAAGGCGAATCCGGACCTGATGATCCGCTTCGGGGAGGAGCCGCATCTTGTGCGGCATCCGCGGTGGTTGATGGGCATGTCCCACGTCATCATGTGCCGCAAGGAGGATTCCGCGCGCATTGCCAGTCTGGAGGATCTGCTGTCGTTTCGCCTCTATGACGTGGCGTCCCATGCCATTGGCTGGACCGCGCTCCTCAATCACAATTTCGGTCCGCAGCCGGGCCGGCAATTGAAACTCGAAACCGTCGATACGACGCCTCTGTCCCTCATGATGGTCAGCCAGGGCCTGGGACTTGCGATCGGCCACCTTCCGGTATGCGGTCCGATTGCCGCCGCCCTTGGTCTCGTCGTTTGCCCGTTCGTGCCGGGAACGCCTGGTCCGGGCAATTATTATCTCGAACAGCCCCGGGATCAGCCGCAACGTCCTTCCGTCAGCCGGTTGGAGCAAGCCCTTCAGGATGCGGCGCAAGCCTCAATGCGAACTGGTTAGCGCATGAGCGGTTGGAACGAGGGTTCCCTTCATGTCAAACGGCCACCAGGCGCATGATTGTCTCGATGTTGAACTGGATGCGCTCCTCCAAGGCCTCCTTGGCCATCAGGTCCCGCTCATAGATGATTGAGCCGGTAAAGCGGTTTGTCAGATAGTAATAGCCGACGGCGGCAATGGTGATGTTGAGCTGCACGGGGTCGACGCCGTCGCGGAAGACACCCGCCTTCACGCCCCGCTCGAGGATGCTGGAGACCAGGCTGACGAGCTTGCGGCTGGAGGCCTTGACGATCTCGGATTTTTTCAGGTGCTTTGCGCGGTGAAGGTTCTCGCTGTTCACGAGTGTCAGGAATTCCGGGTTTTTCAGGTAATATTCCCATGTGAACCGCACAAGTTTTTCGAGCGCGGCGGTGGGCTCGAGATCCTCCAGGTGCAGCTTCTGCTCGGCGCTGCGTATGTCGAGATAGACCTCCTCCAGGATCGTCCGGAACAGGCCCTCCTTGCTCTCGAAATAGTGGTAGATCATGCGCTTGTTGGCTTTCGCCTTCTCGGCGATGTCATCGACGCGCGCGCCGCCCAAGCCGTTCTTGGCGAATTCCTTTTTGGCAGCATCAAGAATGCGCGCCTTGGTGGCTTCCGCATCGCGGATGCGCGGCTTGCGGCCGGGTTTGTCTTGCTGCTCGCTTGTCGTTCTCAAGGCCGTTCTCCGCCGCGGTCGAGGTTTCCACACTTCCAGTCATATACGCACGAATCGCGCGGCGTCAAAAACGCCTGAACCGCGCGATGCGCTCGCAGCCAGTGTACCCCACTTGACGGCAATGGCAATAATGCAGTAACTAGTTAGTGCGTTAGTGGAGTGGCGCGTGTTGTTGGCAGCGGACATCCGGGCATTGTGGCCTGCCAGATCTGCCGTAACGCGAAAGTGGATTTTTCAAACGGGAACCGGAGGAGCCAATGTCGACCTTCATCAAGGATTTCATCGAGCGGGAGACGATCAGTCGCCGCAACTTTCTCTTCGCCACGGCCGCCGGTCTCGGCGTGGCCGCGGTGCCGGGCGTGTTCGGCCGCGGGACGGCCGCGGCAGCGCTGACGGACCCGGCGATCGCCTGGAGCTACCGCGACCGGGCGTCCGCCTACTGGAACTCGGTCATCGCCGGCGGCGAGGCCTTCGTGGAATCGCTCGGCAGGCCGAAGAGCGCGCTGGTCAGCCTGATCAACGAGGGCTCGACGGAAAAGTCGCTGTCCGACATCAAGGCCTTCCTTGCCAAGAACAACGGCAATTGCGCCATCGCCTGCGATGCCAATGACAGCCCGAACGCCCGCCCGGTCGTCGAGGCGGTCCAGGCCGCCGGCGCCTATATCGCGACGATCTGGAACAAGACCGACGACCTGCACCCCTGGGATTTCGGCGACAACTACGTCTCGCACATGACCTGGTCGGACGAGAAGCCGGCGGAAGAGACCGCCCGCATCCTGTTCGAGGCGATGGGCGGCGAGGGCGGCGTGGTCCATCTCGGCGGCATCGCGGCCAACAACCCGGCCGTCGAGCGCCTCGCCGGCCTCCAGAATGCGCTGAAGGATTTCCCGAACATCGAGCTTCTCGACGCGCAGCCCGCCGATTGGGACACCCAGAAGGGCGCCGCCCTGATGGCCTCCTTCCTCACGCGCTACGGCGACAGGATCAAGGGCGTGCACTGCGCCAACGACAACATCGCCTATGGCGTCATCGAGGCGCTGCGCGCCGAGGGCATCGAGGACATGCCGATCGTCGCCTATGACGGCAATCCCGAGGCCGTGCAGATGGTCATGGACGGCCAGCTGCTCGCCACCGTCTTCACCAATCCGCATTGGGGCGGCGGCATCAGCGCGGCGCTCGCCTACCATGCGGCCATCGGCACCTTCAAGCCGTCCGAGGAGCCGAAGGAGCACCGCGAATTCTACGGCCCGACCATCCTCGTCACGGCCAAGGACGCGGCGGAATTCAAGGCGAAATACCTCGATTCCGTGCCGGCCTACGACTGGAAGGATTTCTGGGGGCCGTCGAACGGCCAGATCCAGTACTGAGCCGCCAGCGGGCTCGGCGGCAGCCTGAAGCGCTGCCGCCGCATTCCCTGAACTTCATCGGGAGGAAGAAGTGTCTGACGTGACACGTCGCATATCGCGCGAAACCTTGATCAAATGGGCGCCGCTGCTGGTGCTGATCGCGCTGGTGATCTTTTTCACCGCGCTCAATCCGACCTTCTTCTCGCTGCGGAACTTTGCCCGCATCGCGATTGCGGCGGCCCCGGCGCTGATGGTCGCCATCGGCGTCACCTTCATCATCGTCATGGGATCGATCGACCTTTCCATGGAGGGAACGGTCTCGCTCACGGCGGTCTCCTTCGCCTTCATCTTCGCCCAGCTCGGCGGTTCGCTGGCGGGGTTCGGCTGGGTCGCCATTCCGCTCGTGCTGGTGCTCGGCGGCCTGATCGGGCTTTTGAACGGGCTGGTGCATGTGAAGCTAAAAATCCCGTCCTTCATGGCGAGCCTCGCCATGGGCTTCGTCGGCACGGGCGCGGCGATCCTGCTCACCGGCGGCGATATCGTGAAGGTCGGCGACGCCGCCTTCCGCGGCCTCTTGACGGTGCGCTGGCTCGGCTTTCCGCTGATGGTCTATGTCGCGGCCTTCTTCCTCTTCGTCGGCTGGTTCATCCAGACCCATACGACGCTCGGGCGCAACTTCTATGCCGTCGGCGGCGGCGAGGATCTGGCCCATGCCTCCGGCCTCAACGTCACCCGCGTCCGCGTCACCGGCTTTGCGCTGGCCGGCGTGTTCTATGCCATCGCCGCGATCCTCGTCGTCGCCCGCATCGGGCAGGCGGAATCAGTGACGGGGGCGAACTTCATGTTCGTCTCCATCACCTCCGTCGTGGTCGGGGGCGTGGCGCTGTGGGGCGGCATCGGCGGCGTGTGGAACGCGCTCGTTGGCGTCCTCATCGTCAATGTCATCGACAACGGCATGGTCGTCATCGGCCTGCCGGATTTCCTCCAGGACGGCGTGCTCGGCCTGCTCGTCATTCTTGCCGTCGTGCTTTCGACCGACCGCAAGATGGTTTCCTTCGTGAAGTGAGGCGCGCCATGTATGAGCTGAAAGCCGTCGACAAGAAATTCCCCGGCGTCCATGCGCTGAAGGCGATCGATTTCCACATCAGGCGCGGCGAGATCGTCGGGCTGGTGGGCGAGAACGGCGCCGGAAAATCCACCCTGATGAAGGTCATCTACGGCGCCTACCAGCCGGATGGCGGCCAGGTCCTCATCAAGGGCACGCCCGTGCGCTTCGCCAATCCGCGCCAGGCGATGGAAAAGGGCATCGGGATGGTGTTCCAGGAACAATCCCTGATCCCCAACCTCTCCGTCATGGAGAACATTTTTCTCGGCTACGAGCGCCAGTTCGTCCGCTTCGGCGTCGTCGACTGGAAGGCGATGGCGAGCGCCGCCAGGGCGCAGCTTGCCAAGGTGAAGCTCGACATCGACCCGGCGATGGTGACCTCGAAACTCTCCTTCGCCCAGCGCCAGCTCGTCGAACTCGCCAAGGTTCTGACGCTGGAGGAGCGGGTGAAGGGCGATCTCGTCATCCTGCTCGACGAGCCGACCTCGGTCCTCTCGAAGGAAGAGGTGGCGCTGCTCTTCAAGCTGGTGCGCGAACTGACGACCCGCGCCTCCTTCATCTTCGTCTCGCACCGCATGGACGAGGTGATGGACCTTTCCGACCGCATCTATGTGATGAAGGACGGCGAGGTGGTCGACGTGGTGGAACGCGGCGGCGCGACGGCGGAGGCCATCCAGCACAAGATGGTCGGCCGCAATGTCGACAAGCAATATTACCGCGAGCACCTGCAAAAACCGTTCGATGCGTCGAAAAGGCTGGTCGAGATGGAGGCTGTCGGCCTTCCCGGCCGCATCCAGGATATCTCGCTGAAGCTGCATGCCGGCGAAGTCCTGTGTCTCGTCGGCACGGAAGGCTCGGGCCGCGAGGCGATCCTCAGAACCATCTACGGCATGCTGACGCCGGTGACCGGCCGCCTGACGATCAAGGGCGCGGCGGCGAACGGCTATTCGCCGCGCCAGTCGGTCGCCCATGGCGTCGGCTATGTGCCGCGCGAGCGCAAGGTCGAGGGCATCGTCGCCGGCATGAATGTCTACGAGAACATGACGCTCTCGCAGATGAAGAACCATTCGCGCGGCGGGGTGCTGCGCGTTGCCGAAGAGCGGGCGCTGGCGCGCGACTGGATCAAGAAACTCTCGATCAAGGCGCATTCGGAGTTCGCCGATTGCGGCAACCTCTCCGGCGGCAACCAGCAAAAGGTGGTTCTCGCCAAATGGCGCTCCGGCGGCTCCGACATCATGCTGCTCGACCATCCGACGCGCGGCCTCGACATCGGCGCGAAAGAAGACGTCTACGACATGATCCGCGCCATGAGCGCGGCGGGTGTCGGCATCGTGCTGGTCGCCGATACGCTGGAAGAGGCGATCGGCCTGTCGCACACCATCATCGTCGTCAAGGACGGGCGCATCCAGAAGCAGTTTTCCTGCGAGCCGGGTGCAAAGCCCACGCCCTTCGACCTCCTGCACTACATGATCTGAGGGACAAGATGGATATTCAGCGCCTCAAACCCCACCTGCCCTGGATCACGCTGGTCGTGCTCGTCGCCATCGTCGGCGTCAACGATCCCGGCTTCCTGCGCCCGTCGAACCTGCTCGGTATCGCGGGTGATATCGTGCCGCTGTTCATCATGGCGCTGGGGCTCACCTTCGCCATCTATATCGGCGGCATCGACCTCTCGGCCCAGTCCATGGCCAACATGGTGACGGTCGTCGCCTCGGTCTACCTTGCCTCGATGGGGGCGTGGGTCGCCGTGCTCTGTGTGATGGCCGGTTTCCTGCTCGGCATGCTCTCCGGCTATGTGACGACGCGGCTCTTCGTGCCGTCCTTCATCTCGACGCTCGCCGTCGGCGGCGTCGCCTTCTCGATTGCGCAGTGGCTGTCCGGCCAGCGCGCGCTCAACATGGACGCGGCCCAGCGCAACGAGACCTTCGGCTGGATGATCGGCCGCACTTGGGGCGTGCCGCATGAATTGCTGATCGCCGCCGTGCTCGTCGCCCTCTGCCTGTTCATCGAGCGCCGCACGACGCTGGGACGCGCCCTGAAGGCGGTCGGCGCCGGCGAGCTTGCCGCCGCGGCGTCGGGCCTCAATGTCGCCCGCTACAAGATCCTCGCCTTTGCGATATCCGGCGCGCTCGCCGCCATCGCCGGCCTGCTCTTCGCGGTCAAGCTTTCCGGCGGCGCGCCGACCATCGCCAACGGCTTCCTACTGCCGGCCATCGTCGCCGTGCTGGTCGGCGGCACGCCGTTGACCGGCGGTGTCGGCGGCGTGGCCAATACGGTGGTCGGCACGCTCATCGTCGCCGTCATCCGCGCCTCGATGCTCTATTTCGAGATCGACGCGACGCGCCAGCAGATCGTCTTCGGTGTCGTGCTGATCGTCGCCATCGCGCTGACCATCGACCGCGCCAAGCTGCGCACGGTGAAGTGATGAGCACCATGCGCGCCGCCGTCCTCACGGCACCAAAACGCTTCGAAATCCGCGCGGTCCCCGTGCCGTCCATCGGCCCGGAAGATGTGCTGGTCCGCGTGATGCGCACGGGCATCTGCGGCACCGATATCCACATCTTCAACGGCCACTACGCCGCCGACCGGCTGCCGCTGGTCCCGGGCCACGAATTCTGCGGCACGATTGCCGAATGCGGCGCCAATGTGCGCCATCTGGCGGCCGGCACGCGGGTCGTCGTCGATATCAATATCGGCTGCGGCACCTGCTTCTGGTGCCGCCGCAACGAGGTGCTGAACTGCGCCGAGGTCACCCAGGTCGGCATTACCAGGGATGGCGCCTTTGCGGAATTCGTCGCCGTGCCCGCGCGGCTGGCGATCCCCGTCGAGGCCGATATCGCTGACGAGATTCTCGTGCTCACGGAACCGGTCGCCTGCGTCGTTCGCGCGGCGCGCAAGGCGAAGGCGGCGTTCGGCCAGTCGGTGGTCATCTTCGGCGCCGGGCCGATCGGCAACCTGCATGTGCAGATGATGCGGCTTGTCGGCGCCGCGCCCATCATCGTCGCCGATCTCTCGGCCGAGCGCCGCCGGATGGCGCTTGCGGCGGGGGCGGATGCAGCGGTGTCCGATCCGGCCGAACTCGGGGAAACCGTACCGCGGATGACCGGCGGGCGCGGCGCGGACCTGGTGATCGAAAGCGTCGGCAACAGGAAGCTCTACGAACAGGCATTTGGCCTGGCGCGCCGCGGCGGGCACGTCGCCTTCTTCGGCATCACGCCGCCCGGCGAGACGGTGCCGATCGATATTCTCCGCACGGTTCTGGAGGAGGGCAGCCTCAAGGGCTCCGTCGCGGGCATGGGGGAGGATATGCACGACGCGTTGACCCTCCTGTCGCATGGCCGGTTCCATACGGAGGATTTCACGAAGGCGAGCTTTCCGCTGGAAAAGATCCAGGAGGCTTTCGAAACCCTCGGCGACCGGCCGCAGCACCTGAAGACGCAAATCGCCGTTTCGGCGTAAACACCATCGAAGTGGAGGAGATCTCATGGACCAGAAAAACCCGTATCTTTCTGCCCCGACCGCAGCGCGCACCTTCGGCTTTTTCGTCGACGGGCAGTGGAGGGACGGCGCGGAGCACTTCGAGCGCGCCTCGCCGGGCCACGGCACGCCCGTCACGCGCACGGTCCGCTGCACGGTCGAGGACCTGAACGCCGCCGTCGCCGCCGCAAGGCAGGCCTTCGAGGATCGCCGCTGGTCGGGCCTGTCGGGCGCGGCGCGCGGGAGCGTCCTGTTGCGCGTCGCCGAAATCCTGCGCCGCCGCCGCGACGAGATCGCCTATTGGGAAGCGCTGGAGAACGGCAAGCCGATCTCCCAGGCGCGCGGCGAGATTGACCATTGCATCGCCTGCTTCGAGGTCGGCGCGGGTGCGGCGCGCATGTTGCATGGCGACAGCTTCAACTCGCTCGGCGACGATCTTTTCGGCATGGTGCTGCGCGAGCCGATCGGCGTCGTCGGCCTCATCACGCCCTGGAATTTCCCCTTCCTGATCCTGTGCGAGCGGGTGCCCTTCATCCTCGCTTCCGGCTGCACGATGGTCGTCAAGCCATCGGAAGTCACCTCCGCCACGACGCTGCTGCTCGCCGAAGTGCTTGATGAAGCGGGCCTGCCGGCCGGGGTCTACAATGTCGTCACGGGTTCCGGCCGCGTGATCGGCCAGGCGCTGTCGGAGCATCCGGATGTCGACATGCTGTCCTTCACCGGCTCGACGGCCGTCGGCCGCTCCTGCGTCCACGCTGCCGCCGACAGCAATTTCAAGAAGCTTGGCCTGGAGCTTGGCGGCAAGAACCCGATCATCGTCTTCGCCGATTCCGACCTGGAGGACGCCGCGGACGGCGCCGCCTTCGGCATCAGCTTCAACACCGGGCAGTGCTGCGTCTCCTCCTCGCGGTTGATCGTCGAGCGCTCGGTTGCCGCCGATTTCGAAAAGCTGCTCGCCGAGAAAATGGCAAAAATCCGCGTCGGCGATCCGCTGGACGAGGCGACGCAGGTCGGCGCCATCACCACTGAGGCGCAGAACGCCACGATCCTCGATTACATCGCCAAGGGGAAAGCCGCGGGCGCCCAGCTTCTGGCGGGTGGCGGGCCGATCGATCTCGGCCGCGGCCAGTATATCGCGCCGACGCTGTTCTCCGGCGTTTCCCGCGACATGGCGATCGCGCGCGACGAGATTTTCGGCCCCGTCCTGTGCTCCCTGCATTTCGATACGGTGGAAGAAGCCATCCAGCTCGCCAATGACACGGTCTATGGTCTTGCAGCGAGCGTCTGGACGAAGAATATCGACAAGGCGCTGACGGTGAGCCGCCGGGTGCGCGCCGGGCGCTTCTGGGTCAACACGATCATGGCGGGCGGGCCTGAAATGCCGCTCGGCGGTTTCAAGCAATCCGGCTGGGGCCGCGAGGCCGGTGTCTACGGCGTGGAGGAGTATACGCAGGTGAAGTCCGTTCATGTCGAGATCGGCAAGCGCACGCATTGGATCGCATGATGTCCGCCGGCTATGACTATGTGATCGTCGGCGGCGGCAGCGCCGGCTGCGTGCTGGCGGCGCGGCTTTCGGAAAACCCGTCCGCCTGGGTCTGCCTTATCGAGGCGGGCGGGCGCGATACCAATCCGCTCATCCACATGCCCGTCGGCTTCGCCAAGATGACGACGGGCCCGCTGACCTGGGGTCTGAAGACCGCGCCCCAGAAACACGCCAACAACCGCGAGATTCTCTACGCGCAGGCAAAGGTGCTCGGCGGCGGGTCTTCCATCAATGCGGAAGTGTTCACGCGCGGCGTTCCCGGCGATTATGACC
Organism: Shinella sp. HZN7; assembly: GCF_001652565.1. Taxonomy (NCBI): domain Bacteria; kingdom Pseudomonadati; phylum Pseudomonadota; class Alphaproteobacteria; order Hyphomicrobiales; family Rhizobiaceae; genus Shinella; species Shinella sp. HZN7. Next base: position 583,029 of record NZ_CP015736.1, read on the forward strand.
GCTGGGTCGAGGAGGGCGCCGAGGGCTGGGGTTTCCGGGACATCCAGAAATATTTCCTGCGCTCGGAGGGCAATGCCATTCTCTCCGGCGCCTGGCATGGAACCGATGGCCCGCTCGGCGTCTCGAACATTCCAGAACCGCAGCGCATGACGCGGGCCTTCGTGCAGAGCTGCCAGGAATTCGGCATTCCCTACAATCCGGACTTCAACGGCCCGGTGCAGGAGGGCGCCGGCGTCTACCAGACGACGACGCGCGACAACCGGCGCTGCTCGGCCGCCGTCGGCTATCTGCGCCCGGCCCTGAAGCGCAAGAACCTCACGGTCGTCACCGGCGCGCTCGTCCTGCGCATCGTCTTCGAGGGACGCCGCGCCGTGGGCGTCGACTACGCGGTCGACGGCAAGCGCATGACGGCGCGGGCGGAGAGCGAGGTGCTGGTCACGTCGGGCGCCATCGGCACGCCGAAGCTGATGATGCTCTCGGGCATCGGCCCGGCCGATGCGCTGAAGAGCCACGGCATCGACGTGGTGCAGGACATGGCCGGCGTCGGCCAGAACCTCCAGGACCATTTCGGCGTCGATATCGTCGCGGAATTGAAAAGCCACGACAGCCTCGACAAGTACAACAAGCTGCACTGGTCGATCTGGGCGGGCCTTCAATATACGCTGTTCAAGTCCGGCCCCATCACCTCCAACGTGGTGGAGGGCGGCGCCTTCTGGTACGGCGACAAGGCGAACCCCACGCCGGACCTGCAATTCCACTTTCTCGCAGGGGCGGGGGCGGAAGCGGGCGTTCCCGGCGTGCCGAAGGGCTCCTCCGGCATCACGCTCAATTCCTACACGCTGCGGCCGAAATCCCGTGGGACGGTGAGTCTGCGCTCGGCCGATCCGCGCGCCCTGCCGGTCATCGACCCGAATTTCCTGGCCGATCCGGAGGATGTGCGGATTTCCGTGGAGGGCGTGAAGATCAGCCAGGAGATTTTTGGCCAGCTGTCGCTGCAGAAATATATCAAGGCGCTGCATTTCCCGGATCGCAACGTGCGCACGGAGGCGGACTATATTGCCTATACCCGCCAGTACGGCCGCACCTCCTATCACCCGACCTGCACCTGCAAGATGGGACGGGACGAGATGGCGGTGGTCGATCCGCAGTTGCGCGTGCACGGCCTCGACGGCATCCGCATCTGCGACAGTTCCGCCATGCCGAGCCTTGTCGGCTCCAACACCAATGCGGCGACGATCATGATCGGGGAGAAGGCCGCGGACATGATCCGCGGCAATGCCTGATCCATCGCAGGCAGGAAGGGCGGCCTTGCGGCCCCCCTTTTGCGTCAATCCCATTCGGGAACCCAGGGCAAAAGCCCGGTCTTGACGATGCGGTGACCGGTCGCCGTCAGGGCATCGATGCGGTCCATGTCAATGGACGACAGCGTGAAATCCATGATCTCGAAATTCGCCCGGATGTTTTCCGGCTTCGTCGACATGGTGTTGAGCGGCACGCCCTTCTGGAGAATCCAGCGCAGCACGACCTGAGCGGCGGACTTGCCGTAAGCCGTGCCTATCTCGGCGAAGAGGCCGTGCTTGAACACTTCGCCGCGGGCCACCGAGGCGTAGGACGAGAGCGGAATGCCCGTCTCCGTGGCTGCGGCGAGCAGCTTCCGCTGATCGAGCAGCGGGTGGAATTCCACCTGGTTGGTGACGAGCGGCCCATCGATGGTGGCGCGGGCCACATGCATCATGCGTGCCGTGTAGTTCGAGACGCCGACGGCGCCCGCAAGGCCCGCCTCCCGGGCGGATTGCAGCAGGCGGAGGGACGGGGCGACGTCGCCATCCGCCGGCGGCCAGTGGAGCAGAAGCACGTCGACGCGATCGATCTGCAAGGCTTTCAGGCTGGCCTCGACCGAGGGGAGGAATTTTTCCGCGGTGTAATTGTCCGGATGCACCTTCGTCGTAATGCAGAGCTTTTCACGCGCGACGCCGCAGGCGGCCAGCGCTGCGCCGGTTTCAGCCTCGTTGCCGTACATCTGCGCCGTATCGAAGGCCCGGTAGCCGGCGTCGATGGCAGCGTCGATGGCGTTCCTGAGATCGTCACCCTTCAATGGAAAGGTGCCGAATCCCCGCTGAAAGCTCTTCTGGAAATAGATGTTCATGCCTCCTCCTTGGCTGGCCGGCGCGATGGAAAATCGCGGGCGGCGGATTGATCTTTCCGCAATTAATGTATAACTAGTTAGTTACTTAATGCAATGGAGAACGGAGGTTTCGGCGATGAAGAAGGTGAAGACCGCGGAGGAGGCGGCTCGGCTCGTCAGGGATGGGGCGGTGGTCGCCGTCAATTCTTCCTCGGGCCTGTGCTGCCCGGATGCCGTGCTGAAGGCGCTCGGCGAGCGTTTCGATCGCGAGGGCCATCCGCGCGGGCTCACCTCCATCCACCCTATCGCGGCCGGCGATTTCTTCGGCACAAAGGGCGTCGATCACATCGCCAAGCCGGGCATGCTGGTGAAGATCATCGGCGGCTCCTATCCCTCCGGGCCGAGCAATGCCGAGCCGCCGCTCGTCTGGCAGATGATCTTGAAGGAAGAGCTTGCCGCCTGGAACGTGCCGTCCGGCATCGTCTTCGACATGCTGCGCGAGGGGGCCGCCAAGCGTCCGGGCGTGCTGACCCAGGTCGGCATGGAGACCTTCGTCGATCCCGTTGAGGACGGCTGCGCCATGAATGCCAGCGCGCGGGCCGCGCCGCTCGTCAAGCGCGTTTCCTTCGAGGGGGAGGAGTGGCTGCATTTCCCCGCCATCCGCCCCGACGTGGCGATCATCCGGGCGACGACCGCCGACGAGAAGGGCAACCTCACCTTCGAGCAGGAGGGCGCGACGCTCGGCGCGATGGAGATGGCGCTCGCCGCGCGCAATTCCGGCGGCCTCGTCATCGCGCAGGTCAAGCGCGTGGCGGCGAGCGGCACGCTGCGCCCGCATGAGGTGCGGGTGCCCGGCATCCTCGTCGATGTCATCGTGGAGGCGCCCGACCAGTTGCAGACGACGGCGACGCCCTATGACCCGGCGATATCGGGCGAGCTTTTCCGCCCGCTCGAAACGTTCCGCCTGCCGGGGCTGGATGTCGGCAAGGTTATCGCCCGCCGCGTGGCGCAGGAACTCAAGGAGGACTGGGCGGTCAATATCGGCTTCGGCATCTCGGCCAATGTGCCGCGCATCCTCATCGAGGAAGGGCTTCACGGCAAGGTGACCTGGGTGATCGAGCAGGGCGCCGTCGGCGGCGTGCCGCTGCTCGATTTCAAGTTCGGCTGTGCCTCCAATGCGGAAGCCTTCGTCGCCTCGCCGCACCAGTTCTGTTATTTCCAGGCGGGCGCCTTCGATTGCTCGCTGCTGTCCTTCCTCGAAATCGATGCGGAAGGCTCGGTCAATGTCAGCCGCCTTGCGGCGACGCCGCACCGCACCGCCGGTGCCGGCGGTTTTGTCGACATCACCGCCCGGGCGAAAAAGATCGTCTTTTCCGGCAATTTCAATGCGGGGGCGAAGATGCATGTCGAGGATGGGCGCCTGGTGATCGACAAGGAGGGCCGCATCGCCAAGTTCGTGCAAAAGGTCGACCAGGTCAGTTTCTCCGGCAAGCGCGCCCAGGCGCAGGGGCAGGACATCACCTATGTCACCGAGCGCTGCGTGATCCGGCTCGATGCGGACGGGCTGGTCGTCACCGAGATCGCCCCCGGCCTCGACCTCCAGCGCGATGTTCTCGACCAGGCGGCAACGCCGCTGCGGGTCTCGAAGGCGCTCAAGGTCATGGACGATGCGCTGTTCCGGGCCGAGACCATGGGACTCAGCCTGTGAGCGACCCGCGCATCGACCTCGTCATCGCGGACCGCATGGCGCGGCTGACCCTTCGCCGCCCGGAAAAGCTGAACGCGATCGACGCGGACATGGTCGATGCGCTGTTGCAGGCCTGTCGCACCATCGAACGTTCGGATGCCCGCGTCGCCATCCTGACGGGCGAGGGGCAGAAATCCTTCTGTGCGGGCGGGGATATCGAGGCGTGGAGCAGCCTCGACGCCGAGACGTTCTCCCGCCGCTGGCTGCGCGATGGGCACGATGCCTTCGATGCGCTGGCGCGCCTCACCGTGCCGCTGATCGCGGTGCTGAACGGGCATGCGCTCGGCGGCGGGCTGGAGCTTGCCGCCTGCGCGGACCTGCGCATCGCCGAGGCGCATGTGAAGATCGGCCAGCCGGAACCCGGCCTCGGCATCATTCCCGGCTGGTCCGGCACGCAGCGGGCCGCGCGGCGGTTCGGTGCGGGTCTTGTCCGCCGCATGGCGTTGTTCGGCGAGGTGTTTTCCGCCGGGGACGCGCTGGCGCTCGGGCTGGTGGACCGGGTCGTGGCGACGGGAGAGGGCGCGGCGGCCGCGCAGATTGCCGCGGCGCGCGTGTTGCAGCGGTCTCCCCGTGCGACGGAACTCACCAAGATGCTGGTCAACGCCGCCGAGGGCGAGGAGAGCGAGCGGGTGGTCGAGGCTCTGGCCGGCGCCGTCGCTGCCTCCTCAGCCGATCTGGCGGAGGGCCTTGCAGCCTATCGGCAGAAGCGCCCGGCCCGATTCGGGCAATAGAGCATTTCCAGCAGAAGTGCGAAGCGATTTTGTGTCCGGAAATGCGGAAAAACAAGGAGATAGAGCGTTTTCGCGATTTGGAGAAAAGCGGAAATGCTCTGGAACATCGGCAATACACTCGACCCGTGGGACACAGGTCATGAAACCAGGCGACAAAGAATTCCTTGCCGAACTCTTCGGTGCGGCGGTCGAGGCCGCCGATCCGGAGGCGGCGCTCCGTGCCCGTCTTCCAGCCCGGCCGCGCGGGCGGACCGTCGTCATTGGTGCGGGCAAGGGCGTGGCGCAGCTCGCGGCGGCCTTCGAAAGGTTGTGGGACGGGCCGCTCGAAGGCGTGGTGGTGACGCGCTACGGTTACACCGCCCCCTGCCAGCGCATCCGCGTGCTCGAAGCCGCCCATCCCGTGCCGGACACGGCGGGGCTGCAGGCATCGCGCGCGCTTTTCGAGGCGGTGGAAGGCCTCGGCGAAGACGACCTTGTGGTCGCCCTGATCTGCGGCGGCGGATCGGCGTTGCTTCCCTTTCCGCCCGGGCCTCTCACGCTGGCGGACGAGGCGGCGATGAACAGCGCGCTTCTTGCCAGCGGCGCGCCGATCTCCGTCATGAATGCGATCCGCAAGCAGGTCTCTGGCATCAAGGGCGGCCGGCTTGCCGCGACCTGCCATCCGGCGAAGGTCGTGACGCTGGTCGTCTCCGACGTGCCGGGCGACGATCCGGCGCAGGTCGCCAGCGGGCCGACCATACCGGACGCCGCCGATCGCGTGGAGGCGCGGGCGCTGGTCAAGACCTGGGGCATCAGGCTGCCGGAGGCGGTGGAAGCCTGGCTTGCCGGAGAGGAGGGGCAGCCGCCGTCCCCAGACGATCCGGTCTTTGCCGGCCATGCGGTTCACGTCGTCGCTTCGGCGCGCCTCTCCCTGGAGGCCGCCGCCGCGCGGGCGGAAGCGCGCGGCGTGCCGGCGGTCATCCTGTCCGATAGCATCGAGGGCGAGGCGCGGGACGTCGCGCGCGTGCATGCGGCCATCGCCCGCGAAGTCGCCGGCCGCGGCCACCCGTTCGCGCGCCCGGTCGTCATCCTGTCGGGCGGCGAAACGACGGTGACGATCCGGGGGCAGGGCAAGGGCGGGCGCAATACGGAATTCCTGTTGTCGCTCGCGCTTGCCGGCGAGGGCGTCCCGTTCGCCGCGCTCGCCGCCGATACGGACGGCATCGACGGTTCCGAGGACAATGCGGGCGCCTTTGCCGACGGCGCCAGCATGCAGCGTTTGCGCGGACTGGGTGCCGACCCGGCCGCCCTGCTTGCCGGCAACGATGCCTGGACAGCCTTCCACCGTCTGGGAGACCTGTTCGTGCCCGGCCCGACCGGGACCAATGTCAACGATTTCCGGGCAATTCTGATTCGGTAGTCCCCGCGCCGCTTTTTGCAGCGCGGGCAGACCGGGCTTCAGGCCGGAACGGGCGCGTCCTCGCGCAGCAGGCCCTTCTTCTTGAGGTCCGACCAGAAATCGGCGGGGATCGGATGGGAGAACCAGGCAAGGTTCTGATCGAGCTGTTCGATCGTGCGCGTGCCCGCCATGAAGGACGGGACGGCGGGATGGGCGACGACGAATTGCAGGGCCGCAGCGGCAAGCGGCACGCCATGGTCGGCACAGACGGCCTCGATCTTCGCGACCTTTTCCATCACATCGCGCGGGGCCGGCGCGTAATTGTACTTCGCGCCCTCCACCGCGCCGGTGGCGAGGATGCCCGAATTGAAGCCGCCGCCCACGACGACCGCCGCGCTGCGTGCCTCGCAAAGCGGAAGGAAGCTGTCGAGCGCCTCCTGTTCGAGAAGCGTATAGCGGCCGGCCAGCAGGAATCCGTCGAAATCGTGGCGCAGCAAGGCCTCGTGGCAGACCTGCCATTCATTCACCCCGACGCCGATCGCCTTAACGACCTTTTCCGACCGCAGCCGTTCCAGTGCCCGCCAGGCGCCGTCCATCGCCTGCTCGAACACCTCCGGCTGCGCGCTTCCGCGCGTGAAGACGTCGATATCGTGGATGAAGCACATGTCCATGCGTTCCAGCCCCAGCCTTTGCAGGCTGTCCTCGAAGGCGCGCATCGTGCCGTCATAGCTGTAGTCGAAATGCAGGGTGAAGGGGGCGGCATTCGTCCAGGGCGCGAAATCGATGCTCTCGCGCCTGGCCGGGCGCAGCAGGCGGCCGACCTTGGAAGCGAGGACGAAGTCGTCCCGCTTCTTCCAGCGCAGGGCATGGCCGGTGCGCAGCTCGGCGAGCCCATGCCCATACATGGGCGCACTGTCGAAGAAGCGCACGCCGGCCTCCCAGGCGCGCGCGAACATCGCTTCCGACGTCGCCTCGTCGATCTCGCGGAAGATATTGCCGAGCGGGGCGGTCCCGAAACCGAAGGCCGTCACCTCCAGATCCGTCCGGCCGAATTTCCGCTTTTCTCCAGGATGCATGGTTCTCCTCCATAAGTAACCAGATAGTGCATAATATGCACGCGTCGAACCCCTGTGCAAGCGGCTTCCTCGTCGTGCGGAGGTTTTTCCATCTTGACGGAAGATCAGCTTCGAATGTATGTAACTAGATAGTTACTAGATTGGAGGATGCGGATGTATCTCACCGAAACGCAGGAGCAGGTGCGCGAGATGGCGCGCACGTTCGCCGACGAAGTGATCCGGCCGATGGCCGAGGAGCTGGACCGCGAGGAGCGCTTCCCGGCCGCGCTTTACGACGAAATGGCCAAGCTCGGTCTCTTCGGCATCGGCGTGCCGGAAGCGCTCGGCGGGCCGGGTTTCGATACGCTGACCTATGCGCTCGTCATGGAGGAACTGAGCCGGGGTTACGCCTCCGTCGCCGACCAGTGCGGCCTCGTCGAGCTCATCTCGACCCTGCTGGTGCGCCACGGCACGCAGAGCCAGCAGGCCCTGCTGCCGGACATCCTCGGCATGCGGTCGAAGGTCGCCTATTGCATCACCGAGCCGGAGGCCGGCACCGACGTTTCGGGCATCCGCACGACGGCCGAGCGGGACGGCGATGGCTGGCGGCTGAACGGCGGCAAGATCTGGATCCACAATGCGCCGGTCGCCGATTACGGCTTCGTGCTGGCGCGCACCGACAAGGACGCCGGCAATCGCGGCATGTCCATCTTCATCGTCGACCTGCATGCCGATGGTGTCGAGAAGGGGCCGAAGGAACACAAGATGGGCCAGCGCGCCAGCCAGGTCGGCGCGCTGAACTTCACCGATGTGCGCCTGTCCGCCGATGCCCTGCTCGGCGCCGAAGGCCGTGGTTTCCACATGATGATGTCCGTCCTCGACAAGGGCCGCGTCGGCATCGCCTCGCTGGCCGTCGGCATCGCCCAGGCCGGCCTTGAAGCCGCGCTCGATTATGCCGGGACGCGAAAGCAGTTCGGCAAGGCGATATCGGATTTCCAGGGCGTGCAATGGCTGCTCGCCGATATGGCCAAGGACATCGAGGCCGCCCGCCTGCTCGTCCACTCCGCCGCCTCGAAGATCGATGCGGGGGCGGATGCGACGAAGGCCTGCTCCATCGCCAAGTGTTTTGCCGGTGACATGGCGGTGCAGCGCACGGCCGATGCCGTGCAGGTCTTCGGCGGTTCCGGCTATATCCGCGGCTTCGAGGTGGAGCGCCTCTACCGCGATGCGAAGATCACGCAGATCTACGAGGGCACGAACCAGATCCAGCGCATGATCATCGCGCGCGAGCTTCTGAAGAAGGGGGCGCGGGCATGAGCGCCGCATCCGCCCGGCCCGTCGCGCTTGTGACCGGCTCTTCGCGCGGCATCGGGCTTGCCGTCGCCGAGGCCTTGGCGCGCGAGGGTTTCGCGATCGCCGTCAACGGGCCGGCAGACGATGCCGAACTTGCCGCGGCCGTCGCGCGCATCGCCGCGCACGGCGTGCCGGTCGCGGCCGCTCCGTTCGATGTCGCAGCGGCTGCGGGTCACGCTGCGGCGCTCGATGCGGTCGAGCAGGCGCTCGGGCCGCTCACCACATTGGTCAACAATGCGGGCGTCGGCGTTCTGAAGCGCGGCGACATGCTGGACGTTTCGGAAGAGAGCTGGGATCGCTGCCTTGCCGTCAACGCCAAGGCGATGTTCTTCCTGAGCCAGGCCTTCGCGCGTCGTCTTCTTGCGCGCAGCCGGGCGCCGCTCTTTCATTCGATCGTCAACGTCACCTCGTCGAATGCCGTCGCGGTGGCGGAGCAGCGCGCGGAATATTGCGCCTCGAAGGCCGCTGCCGCCATGGTCTCCAAGACGCTCGCCGTCCGCCTCGGGCGCGAAAACATCGCCGTCTACGACGTGCAGCCGGGCCTGATCGCCACCGAGATGACCGCGCCTGTCATCGCGGCCTATCGCGAACGGGCCGCCCAGGGGCTCACGCTCTTCCCGCGCGTCGGTGAGCCCGATGAGGTCGGCACGCTGGTGGCGTCGCTTGCGACGGGCCGGCTTCCCTACACAACCGGACTGTCGATCCCGGCCGATGCCGGCATGCTCGTCCCGCGCTTCTGAGGTTCCTTCCATGAAAATCGCTCTTCCCGATACCACCGGCCGTTTCACCGATTACGCCCTTTCCGGAACACCGATCGCGGCTGCGGCTCTGGGAAAGAATCCGGCGCGTGTTGTCTATTCGGCCGCGCACGTCGTCGCCGATCCCTTCACGGCGAATGATCCTTCGGGCCGCGCCACGGTCGATTGGGCGAAGACGATGGAGTTTCGCCGTTATCTCGCCGGCCTCGGCCTCGGCATCGCCGAGGCGATGGACACGGCCCAGCGTGGCATGGGCCTCGACTGGCCGGGCGCGCTGGAACTGATCCGCCGCACGCGCGAGGAACTTCCGGATGCGCTGGTCGCCAATGGCTGCGGCACGGATCATCTCGATCCCGCCGACGCCCGCAGCGTCGACGACGTCCGCCGGGCCTATCTCGAACAGGCCGAAGCGATCCAGACGGTCGGTGGCCGCCTCATCCTCATGGCTTCGCGCGCGCTGGTGCGTGTCGCCAAGGGGCCGGAAGATTACGTCAGGATCTATTCGGACGTGCTTTCCGCCTGCGATGAACCGGTGATCCTGCACTGGCTCGGCGACATGTTCGACCCGCAGCTCGCCGGCTATTGGGGGAGCGCCGGTTTCGATCCCGCCATGCAGACGGCGCTTGCCGTCATCGAAGCGAACGCGGCCAAGGTCGATGGCATCAAGATCTCCCTCCTCGACAAGGAGAAGGAAATCGTCATGCGCCGCCGCCTGCCGGCCGGCGTGAAAATGTACACGGGCGACGACTTCAACTATCCCGAACTCATCGAAGGCGACAGCGAAGGCTTCTCTCATGCGCTGCTCGGTATCTTCGATCCGCTGGCGCCGGCGGCGGCCTATGCGGTGGAGCGGCTGGGCGAGGGCGATCACGCCGGCTTCCGCGCCGCGCTCGACCCGACCGTGCCGCTCGCCCGCCTGATCTTCCGCGCGCCCACGCAATACTACAAGACGGGCGTCGTCTTCCTCGCCTGGCTGAACGGTTTCCAGGATCATTTCGTGATGCTGAACGGCGCCCAGGCCATGCGGCCGCTGCCCTATTTCGTCGAGGTCTTCCGCCTGGCCGACCAGTGCGGCCTGCTGCGCGATCCGGAGCTTGCGGTCGAGCGCATGAGGAAGCTGCTCGCCCTTTACGGGGCATGACGATGCGCGACTTCTCGACGGATCATTCGGCGCTCGCGCTCAACACCGCGAGCCTGGGCCACAACCTGGACGGCCACGGCGCGGGCTGGTCGCCGGAGCGCGTGATCGACGCCTGTGCAGCGCGCGGCTTCGGCTCGATCGTCTTCTGGCGCCGCGAAATCGGTTCGCGGGCGGTGGAGATCGGCGAGCGGGCACGGGCGGCCGGGCTGTCCGTCGCGGGGCTCTGCCGGACGCCGTTTCTCGTCGGCGCCGAGGCGACGGACCGGCAGGCGGTCATCGACGGTGCGAAGGCCTCCATCGACATGGCGGCGGGCCTTGGCGCCGCCGTGCTGACGATCGTGGTCGGCGGCGTGCATCCCGGCACGAAAGGCACGGCCGAAAGCCTGAAGATCGTCGCCGACCGCGTCGGCGAGATCGCACCCTACGCGGCCGAACGCAACGTCCGGCTGGCGCTCGAGCCGCTGAACCCGGTCTATGCCGGCAACCGCTCGTGCCTGGTGACGCTGCGGGACGCCCTCGATATCTGCGATGCGGTCGGTGCGCGGAACCTGGGCGTCGCGGTCGACGTCTACCATGTCTGGTGGGACAGCGGGATCGATGCCCAGGCGCAACGCGCCGGGCCGGAGCGGATTTTCGGCTACCACCTCTGCGACTGGCTCGCCGATACGACCGACGTGCTGCTGGATCGCGGCATGATGGGCGATGGTGTTGCCGATCTCAAGGCGATCCGTGCCGGCGTCGAGGGTGCGGGCTATGCCGGCCCCTGCGAGGTCGAGATCTTCTCGGCGAACAACTGGTGGAAGCGGGATCCCGGCGCGGTTCTCGATGTGATGGTCGAGCGTTTCCGCACACTCTGCTGACAATTGAGGAGAATGCCATGAAGATCCTGGTCCCTGTAAAGCGGGTCGTAGACTACAACGTTAAGATCCGCGTGAAGGCGGACGGCTCGGGCGTCGAGCTTGCCAACGTGAAGATGTCGATGAACCCGTTCGACGAAATCTCCGTGGAAGAGGCGCTGCGGCTGAAGGAAGCCGGCAAGGCGGAAGAGGTGGTCGTCGTCTCCATCGGCCCGGCCAAGGCCGAGGAAACGCTGCGCACCGCGCTCGCCATGGGCGCCGACCGCGCCGTGCTGGTCGAGACGGACGATCAGGTCGAGCCGCTCGCCGTCGCCAAGATCCTCAAGGGCGTCGCCGAGGCTGAGCAGCCCGGCCTCGTCATCGTCGGCAAGCAGGCGATCGACGACGACAGCAACCAGACCGGTCAGATGCTGTCGGCCCTGCTCGGCTGGGCGCAGGCGACCTTCGCCTCCAAGGTCGAGATCGGCAACGGTTCGGCCCAGGTCACGCGCGAAGTCGACGGCGGTCTCCAGACGATCGACGTGAAGCTTCCGGCCGTCGTCACGACCGATCTTCGCCTCAACGAGCCGCGCTATGCCTCGCTGCCGAACATCATGAAGGCGAAGAAGAAGCCGCTCGACAAGAAGACGCCTTCCGACTTCGGCGTCGATACCGCCCCGCGCCTCAAGGTGCTGAAGACCGAGGAGCCGTCCGGCCGCAAGGCGGGCGTCAAGGTCAAGTCGGTCGCCGAGCTGGTCGAGAAGCTCAAGACCGAAGCCGGCGTGCTCTGAGAACGGAAAGGGAGAACTAAACCATGGCCATTCTTCTTCTGGCAGATCACGACAACGCACACCTTTCCGACCAGACCGCCAAGGCTCTGACGGCAGCCTCCAAGATCGGTTCCGACGTGCATGTGCTCGTCGCCGGCAGCAATGCGAAGGCTGCGGCCGAACAGGCGGCAAAGCTCTCGGGCGTATCCAAGGTGCTCGTCGCCGACGACGCCAGCCTTGCCAACAACCTCGCCGAACCGCTGGCTGCGCTCATCGTCTCGCTTTCGGGCAACTACGATGCGATCGTCTCGGCCGCCACCTCTGTCGGCAAGAACGTGCTGCCGCGCGTCGCCGCCCTTCTCGACGTGGCGCAGGTCTCGGAAATCGTCGAGGTCGTCAGCCCCGACACGTTCAAGCGTCCGATCTATGCCGGCAATGCGATCCAGACGGTGCAGTCCACCGACGCCAGGAAGGTGATCACGGTGCGCACGGCCTCCTTCGCCGCTGCCCCCGAAGGCGGCAGCGCCTCGGTGGAGACCGTTTCGGCCGCTGCCGATCCGGGCCTCTCGACCCACGTCCAGGACGCCCTGTCGTCCTCCGATCGTCCGGAGCTGACGTCTGCGAAGATCATCATCTCGGGCGGCCGTGCGCTCGGCTCGTCGGAGAAGTTCCAGGAAGTCATCCTTCCCGTTGCCGACAAGCTCGGTGCCGCCGTCGGTGCCTCGCGCGCTGCCGTCGATGCAGGCTACGCGCCGAACGACTGGCAGGTTGGCCAGACGGGCAAGGTCGTCGCCCCGCAACTCTACATCGCCTGCGGCATCTCGGGCGCGATCCAGCACCTTGCCGGCATGAAGGACTCGAAGGTGATCGTCGCCATCAACAAGGACGAGGAGGCGCCGATCTTCCAGGTCGCCGACTACGGCCTCGTCGCAGACCTCTTCGAGGCCCTCCCGGAACTCGAAAAGGCGCTTTGACCAGCATGGCGTCGATGGAGAAACTCCCCGAACGCGAAAGCATGGAATTCGACGTGGTGATCGTCGGCGCGGGTCCGGCGGGCCTGTCTGCCGCGATCCGGCTGAAGCAGGTGAACCCTGACCTCACCGTCGTCGTGCTGGAGAAGGGCGCGGAAGTCGGCGCGCATATCCTGTCGGGCGCTGTCGTCGATCCCATCGGCATCGACCGCCTCTTGCCCGACTGGCGCGAGGACGCCGACCATCCCTTCAAGACCGAGGTGACGGACGATCATTTCCTCTTGCTCGGCCCCGCCGGCTCCGTGCGCCTGCCGAACTTCGCCATGCCGCCGCTGATGAACAACCACGGCAACTACATCGTCTCGCTCGGAAACGTCTGTCGGTGGCTCGCGGCCAAGGCGGAAGAACTCGGCGTCGAGATCTATCCCGGCTTTGCCGCGACCGAAGTGCTCTACAACGACGAGGGCGCCGTCATCGGCGTCGCCACCGGCGACATGGGCATCGAACGCAGCGGCGAGCCCGGCCCGAACTACACCCGCGGCATGGCGCTGCTCGGCAAGTACACGCTGATCTCCGAAGGCGTGCGCGGTTCGCTGGCCAAGCAGCTCATCGCGAAGTTCAAGCTGGACGAGGGCCGCGAGCCGCAAAAATACGGCATCGGCCTCAAGGAGCTCTGGCAGGTGAGGCCCGAGAACCACAGGCCCGGCCTCGTCCAGCACTCCTTCGGCTGGCCGCTCGGCATGAAGACCGGTGGCGGCTCGTTCCTCTATCACCTGGAAGACAACCTCGTCGCCGTCGGCTTCGTCGTGCACCTCAACTACAAGAACCCCTATCTTTTCCCCTTCGAGGAATTCCAGCGCTTCAAGACGCACCCCGCCATCCGCGGCACCTTCGAGGGCGGCAAGCGGCTGTCCTACGGTGCCCGCGCCATCACCGAGGGTGGCTACCAGTCGGTGCCGAAGCTGTCGTTCCCCGGCGGCGCGCTGATCGGCTGCTCGGCCGGCTTCGTCAACGTGCCGCGCATCAAGGGCAGCCACAATGCGGTGCTCTCCGGCATCCTCGCCGCCGAGAAGCTGGCGGATGCGATTGCGGCGGGCCGCGCCAATGACGAGCCGATCGAGATCGAGCAGGGCTGGCGCGACAGCGCCATCGGTTCGGACCTGAAGAAGGTCAGGAACGTCAAGCCGCTGTGGTCGAAGTTCGGCACGGCGGTCGGTGTCGCCCTCGGCGGCCTCGACATGTGGACGAACACGCTGTTGGGCTTCTCCTTCTTCGGCACGCTGAAGCACGGCAAGACGGATGCGCAGAGCCTGGAGCCGGCGGCCAAGCACAGCCGCATCGACTATCCCAAGCCGGACGGCGTGCTGACCTTCGACCGTCTCTCCTCGGTGTTCCTGTCGAACACCAACCACGAGGAGGACCAGCCGATCCACCTGCAGCTCAAGAACCCGGAGCTGCAGAAGACCTCGGAGCTCGACGTCTATGCCGGCCCGTCGACCCGTTACTGTCCCGCCGGTGTCTACGAATGGGTGGAGAAGGACGGCAGGCAAGTGTTCGTGATCAACGCGCAGAACTGCGTGCACTGCAAGACCTGCGACATCAAGGACCCCAACCAGAACATCAACTGGGTGCCTCCGCAGGGCGGCGAAGGGCCCGTCTACCCGAATATGTAAGGTTTGGAGAGGCCGGACCGCACGGACCTCCGCCTGAAAGAGCACGGCGAGGGGCTGGTGTGTGCTGATATGTGATCTTCGGCCGGCCGCAGAGATGCGCGCCGGAGGCACTGGCGAAGGCCCGATCCATCCGGCCGGAAGCAGGGCAGCCGCATGTGGAGTACGATAATGCCGCTCCTCCCTTCTCCCCACAGGGAGAAAGTGGTCCCCACCGATCTCGCCAGCTGGAAACGCAAACCGTGTCCCCCCTTGCGAAAACCTCGATCTTCCCCGGCTGTTCGGCCGCAATGGCGGTGGCCTTTCGATTGCCGGCGGCTGCGGATGTCTTTGCAACGAACCGGGCCAGCCGTATTGACACCGGTGAAATTTCACAATTAATATTGCATCCAATTTATGGCTGCAATTTTTGATCTGCGCTTGCGGTTCGCCGTGCCCGGGGAGGGGCGGGGTGAGAGCGACGGCGGCTGCCGCCGGGCCGGCTTCAGGCATCGGACAGGAGGATTTCGATGAACGATATTGCAACGGCGATCGACCTTGCGCAATTCCGGCGCCAGGTGGAGACCGAGACGACCATGGCGATGTGCCCGACGGCGATCGCCATCGAGAAGAACATCCCCATCTATGACGGCGCATCGGTCGATGACGGCATCGGCCCGGAATGGGCCTCGGTCATCGGGGAGGGGCCGGGCGTCTTCGTCGTCAAGCGCGCCTTCACCGATCCCGGCGCCATCGACGCGGCAAGCGAGGTCTTCCGCGCGATCATCGCCGACGAGCGGGCGGCGGGCACGGCGGCGGGCGACCATTTCGCCAAGGCGGGCGCCAACGACCGCATCTGGAACTCGCTGCAGAAGCTCTGCCTGCGCGATCCCGCCGTCTATGCCCGCTACATGGCCAATCCGGTGATCGACATCGCCTGCCGCGCCTGGCTCGGCCCGGGCTACCAGATCGCCACCCAGGTCAACCAGGTCCGCCCCGGCGGCAAGGCGCAGGCGCCGCACCGCGACTATCACCTCGGCTTCATGAAGCCCGAGCAGATGGCGCAATATCCGAGCCATATCCACGCCACCGGCCCGACGCTCATCCTGCAGGGCGGCGTCGCGCATTGCGACATGCCGGTGGAAAGCGGCACGACGAAGCTCCTGCCCCATTCGCAGCGCTACCTGCCGGGCTATGTCGCCGCCACGCGGCCGGAGTTCCGGGATTATTTCGAGGAGAACTGCGTTCAGCTTCCCCTTGAAAAGGGCGATGCGATCTTCTTCTCCCCCGCGCTGTTCCACGCGGCCGGCGAGAACCGCACGGCGGATGTCGTGCGCATGGTCAACCTCATCCAGACGGCCTCGGCCTTCGCCCGCCACATGGAAAGCCTCGACCGCACCGCGATGGTGCGCGCGGTCTATCCGCATCTGGCGGCGCTGTCGCCGGCCGGGCGGCGGGCGGTGATCGCCGCGACGGCGGACGGTTATCCGTTCCCGACCAATCTCGACACCGATCCGCCGCTCGGCGGCCTTGCGCCGGAAAGCCAGCAGGATCTCGTCGCCCGGGCCGTCGAGGAGGGCTGGGACCAGGCGCGCCTCGACGCGGCCCTTGTCGCGCAGGGCGCCAAGCGCGCGGCCTGACGCAGGAAGTTACCCGCAAAGGCTTCGGGCGGGGAGCGAACAGGAAGCCAACTTCGGGAGGAAGTTAAGCATGAAGAAAATCCTGCAATCCCTGGCCCTCGGTGCGCTGCTGGCGACGACGGCGCTTTCCGGTGCTGCCCATGCGGATGGCGAGAAATTCGTCTGGATCAGCCACGGCCCGGACAGCGACAGCTGGTTCAACGTCATCAAGAACGCGATCAAGGTGACGAACGAGCAGATGGGCGTGACGACCGAGTACCGCAACCCGCCGACCGGCGACCTTGCCGACATGGCGCGCATCGTCCAGCAGAGCTCGGCCGCCGGCGTCGACGGCATCATCGTCACCATCGCCGATTTCAACGTGCTGGAAGGGCCGATCAAGGATGCCGTCGCCAAGGGCATTCCGGTCGTCACCGTCAACTCCGGCACGGTGGAGGAGAGCGAGAAGCTCGGCGCGCTGATGCATGTCGGCCAGCCGGAATATGAAGCGGGCCTCGGCGCTGGCAAGCGCGCGAAGGAGGCCGGCATCAAGAGCTTCCTGTGCGTCAACCACTACATCACCAACCCCGCCTCGGTACAGCGTTGCCAGGGTTTCGCGGAAGGCATCGGCGTCGAGCTTGGCAACCAGATGGTCGATTCCGGCATCGACCCGTCGGAAGTGCAGAACAAGGTGAAGGCCTATCTCACCGCCAATCCCGATACCGGCGCCATCCTGACGCTCGGCCCCAACTCGGCCGAACCCTCGATCCGCGCGGTCAAGGACATGGGCCTCGACGGCGACATCTATTTCGGCACCTTCGACCTCTCGGCGGAGATCTCCGCCGCCATCAAGGACGGCACGATCAACTTCGCGATCGACCAGCAGCCGTTCCTGCAGGGCTCGATCCCGATCCAGGTGCTGACAAGCTATGTGCGCTACGGCGTCGCCCCGGCCAATTCCATCTTCACCGGCCCGGGCTTCGTGACGAAGGACAATATCGCGCTGGTCGAGTCCCTGGCGGGCCAGTACCGTTGACCTGACGGTTTTCGCGGGCGCGGGCGGGCAGCCGTCCGCGCCCCGGTCTTTCGAGGCCCGATCTTTCGAGGGAGGAGAATGCATTCATGACGGACGTCATTCCAGACGCGCTGAAGGACGAGCGCATCAAGCCCGTCTCGCCGCTCCGGCGCGCGCTGATCCGCCCCGAGCTCGGCGGCATCTGCGGCACCATCCTGGTCTTCCTGCTCTTTGCGGTGGTCGCCGGCGACAGCGGCATGTTCGCCGCCGAGGGCGTGATGAACTGGACGGTGGTGTCGGCCCAGTTCATGGTCATCGCGGTCGGCGCCTGTCTTTTGATGATCGCCGGCGAGTTCGACCTCTCCACCGGCTCGATGATCGGCTTTTCCGGCGTGATGATCGCCATTCTCTCGGTCCATATCGGCGTGCCGCTCTGGCTCGCCATCATCATGACCTTCGTCTTCTGCATCCTGCTCGGCGGGGTGAACGGCTGGCTCGTCATCCGCACCGGCCTTCCTTCCTTCATCGTCACGCTCGCCTTCCTCTATATCCTGCGCGGGCTGACGATCTGGAGTTCGATCTACTTCACCCGCCAGACGATCATCGGCGGCGTCGCGGAAAAGGCGGCCGGCGACTGGCTGGCGCCGCTCTTCGGCGGCAAGATCCTCGGCGGCCTCTTCACCTGGATGGGCGAGATGGGCTGGATCGCCACCTTCACCCGCGGCAACCGCGCCGGCCAGCCGGTCATCGACGGCATTCCCATGCTCGTCGTCTGGGCGATCGTTCTCGTCGTCTTCGGCCATTGGCTGCTCACCCGCACCAAGTTCGGCAACTGGATCTTCGCGGCCGGCGGCGATGCGCTCGCGGCGCGTTATGTCGGGGTGCCGGTCAACCGGGTGAAGATCCTGATGTTCATGTTCTCCGCCTTCTGCGCCTGCGTCTTCGCCACCTGCCAGGTGATGGAGTTCGGCTCGGCGGCGGCCGACCGGGGCCTGCTCAAGGAGTTCGAGGCGATCATCTGCGTCGTCATCGGCGGGGCGCTGCTCACCGGCGGCTACGGCTCGGTGATCGGCGCGGCGCTCGGGGCGGTCATCTTCGGCGTGGTGCAGCAGGGCCTGTTCTTCGCCAATGCGGAAAGCTCGCTCTTCCGGGTGTTCCTCGGCGTCATCCTGCTGACGGCCGTGATCATGAACACCTACATCCGCCGCATCATCACGGGAGAACGCTGATGTCCGCCATCGTGGAGATGAGAAACATCACCAAGCATTTCGGCCATGTCATCGCGCTGGCTGGCGTCTCCTTCGACATCCGGCCGGGCGAGTGCCACTGCCTGCTCGGCGACAACGGCGCGGGCAAGTCGACCTTCATCAAGATCATGTCCGGCGTCTACAAACCGAGCGGCGGCGAGGTGCTCGTCGAGGGCGTGCCGACGCTCTTCCAGAGCCCGCGCGACGCCATGACGGCGGGCATCGCCACGGTCTACCAGGACCTCGCGATGATCCCGCTGATGAGCGTCAGCCGCAATTTCTGGATGGGCCGCGAGCCGGAGCGCGGCGTCTGGCCGTTCAAGACCTTCGACACCGGCAAGGCCGACGAGATCACCGTCACCGAGATGCGCAAGATGGGCATCAACCTGCGCGGGCCGGACCAGGCGGTGGGCACGCTCTCCGGCGGCGAACGCCAGACCGTCGCCATCGCGCGCGCGGTCTATTTCGGCGCCAAGGTGCTGATCCTCGACGAGCCGACCTCGGCGCTCGGTGTGCGCCAGACGGCGAACGTGCTCAGCACCATCGACCGGGTGCGCAAGCAGGGCATCGGCGTCGTCTTCATCACCCACAATGTGCGCCATGCGCTCGCCGTCGGTGACCGGTTCACGGTGCTCAACCGCGGCCAGACGCTGGGCACGGCCGAGCGCGGCACGGTGGATGCGGCGGCCCTGCAGGACATGATGGCGGGCGGGCAGGAGCTGGCGCTGCTGGAGGCCTCGCTCGGCGACACGATCTGACAGGACCGGGCGCCGGGGCGTCGCCCGCGCGGCGCTCGGCTTCCGGCGCGCCACGGACGACTGGCGCAGCCTGGTGGCGGATCCGGAAATCGACATCGCCGCTGAGGCGAGCGTGCGGACATTCCGTGAGCTGACGCAGGAGGTGGTTCCGGCAAACAAGATCGATACGGGAGGATACTGAATGCCGCGTGTTCTGGTTGCCGGCAAGATCCACGCTGACGGGCTGGCCATCCTGCGCCAGGCGCCCGGCGTCGTGGTCGATTACGTCGAGGAGGTTTCGGCGGAGAGCTACCGTCCATTCCTTCCCACCGCCGATGCGCTGCTGATCCGCACGCAGCCTCTCACCGCGGGGCATGTCGAGGAAGCGCCGAATCTGAGGATCGTGTCACGCCACGGCGTCGGCTACGACTCCGTCGATGTCGGTGCATTGAATAGCCGTCACATCCCGCTTGCCGTGGTCGGCGACGTCAATTCCCGGGCCGTGGCGGAGCACGCCGCCATGCTCATGCTCGCCGCTGCCAGGCGCACGGTGCTTTTCGACAGGAAGATGCGTGCGGGCGACTGGAACTACAGGAACAGCCTGGACGCCACCGAGCTCGACGGCGGCACGCTGCTTCTCGTCGGCTTCGGCCGCATCGGCAAGCGGCTGGCGCAGATCGCCGGCGCGCTCGGCATGACGGTGCTCGCCTATGACAAGTTCCAGGATGCTGCCGGGATCGCGGCGGCGGGCGTCATCCCGGTCGACGACCTCATGGATGGACTGCGCCGGGCCGACGTCGTTTCGCTCCATGTGCCCAAGGTCGGCGACAAGGCGCTCATCGGCGCGGCGGAACTGGCCGTGATGAAGCCGTCGGCCATCCTCGTCAACACGGCGCGCGGCGGGCTTATCGACGAGGCGGCGCTTGTTGCGGCGCTCGACGAGGGTCGCATTGCTGCTGCCGGCCTGGACGTGTTCGAGGACGAGCCGCCGCGCGCGGATTCTCCTCTGCTCGCCAACGAGCGGGTTGTGATGTCCCCGCACAATGCCGGCCTTACGGAGGCCTGCGCGCGTCGGATGGCAGTCGCCGCAGCGCAGAACATCCTCGATTTCTTCAAGGGCACGCTTGATCCCGCGCTCGTCGTCAACCGCGCGGAGATCGCCGCGCGTCGACCCGCGACGATCGGGGCGCTGGAGGACCCTGCCTGAAGGGCTGCTCGCCTATCCGACGGTGGTGGACGACGCGCTGCCGTCGTGAATTGCAATAAACACTGCAACAAGAAATAGCATAAAATAAAAATTTCCAGGCAGTGGCCGCCGCGAAAAGGCCGACTGAGGGACGTTTACCTGGACCCGGGCGATGCCTGGTGGGATGTCGGCGTGCCGCAGGTGAGCGCGCGCGCGGAGGTCAACGCCGCCGCCGCCGACCAGCAAACCGGCCGCAAGAAGCAGCGCGTCGGCGTCTAGCCTGCCTTGAAGGCGCCGCCGGTCTCCATCGCCATCCTTGCCAGGTCAAGCGTCCGGGTCTATCGACGGTTCCGAGAAACCATGATGTACGAGGACGACCATGCATGAGATCGGGAAAATCGAGGCCGCGGACAAGCCGGCCTTCTATCGCGAGCTGCTCGCCCAGGCCGAGGGGCTGCTGCATGGCGAGCGCGATGCCGTCGCCAATGCCGCGAACCTCTCGGCGCTGATCTACGATGCGGTCGACGATCTCAACTGGGCGGGCTTCTATTTCCTCAAAGGCCCGCAGGAGCTGGTGCTCGGCCCGTTCCAGGGCAAGGTCGCGTGCGTGCGCATTCCGGTCGGCAAGGGAGTCTGCGGCGCCGCCGTGGCGGAGGGGAAAAGCCAGCTCGTGCCGGATGTGCACGCCTTTCCGGGGCACATCGCCTGCGACGCGGCCTCGCGCTCCGAGCTCGTCACGCCGCTCGTGCGCGACGGCGTGGTGTTCGGCGTTCTCGATCTCGACAGCCCGTCGCCCGGCCGGTTCACGGCGGAAGACCAGGCCGGCTGCGAGGCGCTCGCCGCGCTCTACGTCTCGGCAAGCGACGCCTGAAACGGCGAACGCCCGGCTTTTGCCGGGCGTCCATCTCGCCTTGCCGGGGGCGGCCTTACGCCGCCTTCTTGCCGGCGTCGAAGGGGATTTCGATATCGACGGCGAGCGTCGAGACCTGCGCGCCGCGTTCCATCTTGATGGAGACCTTCTCGTCGTCCACCTGCATGTGCTTGGAGATCGCCTTCAGGATCTCGTCGCGCAGCTTGTTGACGAGATCGCTGTCGCCGGTGGCGGCCCGCTCATGGGCGAGCAGCACCTGCAGCCGCTCGCGCGCGGCCGGCGCCGACTGGGCGCGGGAGAAGAAACGGAACAGGTTCATGCCGCCTTCCTTCCGAAGATCTTGCCGAGGAACGAGCGCTTGTCGCCGGGAATGGTGACCGGCAGGCTTTCGCCCTTGAGGCGGCGCGTCGCTTCGAAATAGGCGAGCGCCGGGGCCGAGCGGCCGTCGGCGAGCGTCACCGGAGCGCCGACATTGGAGGCGCGCAGCACGTCCATGCTCTCGGGGATGATGCCGAGCAGCGGGATCGAGAGGATTTCCAGCACATCGTCGACCTTCAGCATGTCGCCGCGCTCGGCGCGGGCGGCATCATAGCGGGTCAGCAGCAGGTGCTTTTCGATGCGCTCGCCGTTCTCCGCCTTCAGCGTCTTGGAATCGAGGAGGCCGATGATGCGGTCCGAATCGCGCACGGACGAAACTTCCGGATTGGTGACGACGATCGCCACGTCGGCGTGGCGCATGGCCAGCGTCGCGCCGCGCTCGATGCCGGCCGGGCTGTCGCAGATCACCCAGTCGAAGGCGTTCTTCAGGGCGGCGATGACCTGCTCGACGCCTTCCGGCGTGAGATTGTCCTTGTCGCGGGTCTGGGACGCCGGCAGCAGGTAGAGCGTCTCGACGCGCTTGTCGCGGATCAGCGCCTGCGTCAGCTTGGCCTCGCCCTGGATGACGTTGACGAGGTCATAGACGACGCGCCGTTCCGCGCCCATGACGAGATCGAGATTGCGCAGGCCGACGTCGAAATCCACGACCACGACCTTCTCGCCGTTTTGCGCCAGCGCGGCGCCGAGCGCGGCCGACGACGTCGTCTTGCCGACGCCGCCCTTGCCCGATGTGACCACGATTACCTTGCCCATTGACCTCTCCGTTTTATGAACCGCCTTCGGTTCAGCCAAGTGTTGCCGCCTTGATGGCTTCGCCTTCCAGCCAGATCTGCACGGGCTTGCCGCGCAGCTCCGGCTCCATGTCCTCGGCCGTCTTGTAATAGCCGTCGATGGCGATCAGCTCCGCTTCCAGCTTGCGGCAGAAGATGCGTGCCGAAGCGTTGCCCGTCGTGCCGGCCATCGCCCGGCCGCGCAGCGGGCCGTAGACATGGATCGAGCCGCCGGCGACGATTTCCGCGCCCGATGCGACCGAGCCGACGATGGTGACGTCGCCTTCGGGAAAGAAGATGGACTGGCCCGAGCGGACCGGCCGCGCAACGACCATCGACGGCACCGCCTGCACGGGCGGCGGGCTCGCGGGCGCCGCGGCCGTCTCGACGGGCTCGGCCTTCTCGGCCTTCGCAGCCTTGCCGGCCTTCTTCGCCGGCTCTTCCGCCGCCGGTTCCTCGACATCGGCCGCGGGGCGGCCGTCGGTCATGGCCGGCGGCATGTCCGCGCCGAGCAGCGAGGAGCGCGCGCCCTCGATGCCCATGACGCGCACATTGCGGGCGCTGAGCTGGCTGACGAGTTCGCGAAGTTCCGCCTTCTCGATGTCGAGCCCGTCGACATCGAGAACCACCGGCCGCCGCAGGAAGAAACCGGCGGACCGCGCCGCCAGATCGTCGAGCCGCACCAGCCAGTCCTCGAAGGGCAGCTCCGGGGTCAGCGCAAGCGCGAGGAAGGATCGCCCCTTGAGGCGGATCGGCCGTGGTTGGGTTAACACGTCAGTCATCTTCGTTAATTTTCGGTTGCTTCGGTGTACCGAGGAAATGGTTAACAAAGGGTTAATTTGCAGGTCTGGCTGGCGCGAGGCATGCGCCCTGGGGCGCCCGCGCAACGGTTCGCGCGGAGCGGGAAAAATCGGGGTTTTCGCGTGTGCTTTGCCCCTCATCCGGCCTGCCGGCCACCTTCTCCCCGCAGGCGGGGCGAAGGGGATATGCCGCGCCGCTTTCCCTAATCACTCCGGTTCGTGGGCCGCGTTCCCCTCTCCCCGCTTGCGGGGAGAGGGTTAGGGTGAGGGGCAGCCTGCAGGACGCAAAAAAGCCCGCCGGTGCCTATCGCAACCGGCGGGCAGGCTGGGAGGATCCTTTGCAACGCGTCAGGCCGCCGCCTCCTGGACGAAATGCCCCGGCGACACCTCACGGTAGGCGCGCTTCGGCGGCACGTAGCCGTGCGGGCGCAGCGGGCTCTTGATTTCCTCGTTGAGCGGCGGGTTCAACTGCCCGCGGCGGGTGGGATCGGGGATCGGCACGGCCGAGATGAGGCGGCGCGTATAGGCATGCTGCGGATTGTCGAAGATCGCCGCACGCGGGCCGATCTCGACGATCTCGCCCAAAAACATCACCGCGACGCGATGGCTGACGCGCTCCACCACCGCCATGTCGTGCGAGATGAAGAGATAGGCGAGGCGGTGCTTTTCCTGGAGGTCGAGCAAGAGGTTGGAAACCTGCGCCTTCACCGTCACGTCGAGCGCCGAGACCGCCTCGTCGGCGACGATGAAGGTCGGCTCCAGCGCGAGCGCCCGGGCAATCGAGATGCGCTGGCGCTGGCCGCCGGAAAACTCGTGCGGATGCCGGTCGGCCATCGCGGCCGAGAGGCCGACCTGTTGCAGAAGTTCGGCCACCCGCTCCTTCGCCTCGCGGCGCCCCATCAGGCCGTGCGCCAGCATGGGTTCGGCAATGGCCGAGCCGATGGTGATGCGCGGGTTGAGCGAGGCGAACGGATCCTGGAAGATCATCTGCGAGGTGCGGCGCATGGCGCGCAGCGCGCCGGTGCCCGCCTTCGTCACATCCTGCCCGCCGATGACCACGGAACCGGCGCTGGGATCGACGAGGCGCATGATGGCCCGGCCGGTGGTGGACTTGCCGCAGCCCGATTCGCCGACCAGCGCCAGCGTCTCGCCCGGCCGAAGATCGAAGGAGACATCCTCGACGGCGTGGATCTGGCCATGCGGCAGGGCGAAGCGGACGGAGAGTTTTTCCACCGTCAGGATCGGCGCCATGTCCGCCGGGACCGGTTCCGTCACCCGGCCCTCGGTGGCCATGCCGGATGCCGGGTCGACTTCCGGGAAGCGGCGGGGGGCCGTGGCATCGCCCATCGTGCCGAGGCGCGGAATGGAGGCGAGCAGCGCCTTGGTGTAGACCGCCTTGGGCGCGGCAAATATCTCCGGCGTCGGGCCGGTCTCGATCATGTCGCCGCGGAACATCACGAGGGTGCGGTCGGCCACTTCGGCCACCACGCCCATGTCATGGGTGATGAAGAGCACGCCCATGTTCTCCTCGCGCTGCAACTCGCGCAGCAGGTGGAGGATTTCGGCCTGCACGGTGACGTCGAGCGCCGTCGTCGGCTCGTCGGCGATCAAGAGTTTCGGGCGGCAGGCGAGGGCCATGGCGATCATCACGCGCTGGCGCATGCCGCCGGAGAACTTGTGCGGATATTCGTTGAGGCGGGATTTTGCCGCGGGGATGCGCACGCGCTCCATCAGTCGCAGCGCCTCGGCTTCGGCCGCCTTCCAGGAGAGGTCGCGGTGCAGCACCAGCGCCTCGGCGATCTGGTTGCCGATGGTGAAGACCGGGTTGAGCGAGGTCATCGGCTCCTGGAAGATCATGCCGATGACGCCGCCGCGCACCGCGCGCATCTCCGCTTCGCTCGCCTTCAGGAGGTCGCGCCCTTCGAGCAGGATGCGGCCCTCGCAGCGCGCCCGGCCGGCGGGCAGGAGGCGCATGGTGGAGAGCGCGGTGACGCTTTTGCCCGAGCCCGATTCGCCGACGATGGCGACGGTCTCGCCGGCATTCACCTCGACGTTGATGTCGCGGATGACGGCGCGCCACCCCTCGGCGGTCTTGAAGGAGGTGGTCAGGTTCTCGATCGAGAGCACCGGCCGCTTTGCAGTGTCCGTCATGGTCAGCTTTCCTTCGCAAGACGCGGATCGACGAGATCGCGCAGCCCGTCGCCGACGAGTTGCAGGGCGAGGACCGAGAAGACGATGGCAAGGCCGGGAAACACCATCAGCCAGGGCGCGTTGTTCATGTATTCGCGGCCGGAGGCGAGCATGGTGCCCCAGGTCGGCATGTCGGTGGAAACGCCGACGCCGAGGAAGGAGAGGCTCGCTTCCGCCAGCATCGCCGAGGCGAAGACGAAGGTCGCCTGGACGAGGATGGGCGAGGCGAGGTTGAGCAGGACGTGGCGCGTCAGGATCTGCCAGGTCGGCAGGCCCATGGCGACGGCGGCCTCGATATAGGGCAGTTCGCGCAGCACCAGCGTCGAGCCGCGCACGATGCGGGCAAGGCGCGGCGCATAGGTGATGCCGAGCGCCAGGATGACCGTGGTGAGCGACGGCCCGAGCGCCGCGACCAGCGCGATGGCGAGCAGGATGTCCGGGAAGGACATCATGGCGTCGAGCAGCCGGGAGATCGGTGCGTCGAGCTTGCGGAAGAAGCCGGCGGCAACCCCGAGGATGACGCCGAGCACCGTGGAGATGCAGACGACGCCGAGGCTGACGAGCAGCGAGATGCGCCCCGCATAGATGGCGCGGGAGAAGATGTCGCGGCCGAATTCGTCGGTGCCGAAGACATGGGCGAGGGACGGCGCCTTCAGCTTGTTGACGATCGACAGCTTGTTCGGCGCATAGGGCGCGACCCACGGGGCGAGGACCGCCGCCACGAGCACGACGGCAAGGATGATCGCGCCGATGAGGATGGCCTTGTTTCGGAAGAGCCGCCGCAGGCTGGAAACGAGCGGCATGGAGAGGGAAGCGGTCATCATAGGCGCACCCGCGGATCGACGAGGATGTAGAGCATGTCGACGATGAAGTTGATCAGCACGTAGATCGCCGCGACGACGAGCAGCGTGCCCTGGATGACGGGATAGTCGCGGCGCAGCACGGCCGAGACCACGAGATTGCCGACCCCCGGCAGGCCGAACACGGTTTCCGTCACCACCGCGCCGGCGACCAGCATGGCGATGGAAAGGCCGATGACGGTGATGATCGGGATCAGGGCGTTCTTCAGCGCATGCTTGAGGATCACGCGCCGCTCGCTCGCCCCCTTGGCGCGGGCGGTGCGCACATAGTCGTCGCCGAGCACGTCCAGCATGGCGGCGCGGGTGAAGCGGGTGATCAGCGCCGAATTGACGATGCCGAGCGCCACGGCCGGCAGCACGAGATGGTGCAGCCGCTCGAGGAAGGAGGTGTCCGGCCCGCCATAGCCGGAGGCCGGGAACCAGCCCTGGCCGACGGCGAAGACCTGGATCAGCATGAGGCCGAGCCAGAAGCTCGGCACGCTCGCCGCCACCATGGTCAGCGTCACCACGACCTGGTCGAACAGCGTGCCGCGCTTGACGGCGGAGAAGATGCCGACCGGCAGCGCGATCGCGACCGCGATCAGGATCGAGAACAGCGTGAGGAAGAAGGTCGGCTCCGCCCGTGCGGCGAGCGCCGATGTCACCGGCTGGTCGAGGAAGATCGACTGGCCGAGATCGCCTTGCAATATACCCAGCACGAACTGGCCGTATTGGGCGATCAGCGGCGCGTCGAGCCCCATTTTCGTACGCAGCTCGGCGATGTCCTCAGGGGTCGCATCCGACCCCAGCATCACGGCGGCGGGATCGCCCGGCGTTACGCGGACGATGACGAAAACCACCGTCACGACGAGGGCGAGCACGATGGCCATGCCCCCCAGCCGTTTCAACAATGCCCGGACGATCCTTGCCATGATATCCCCCTTACTTCTTCGGCGTGACGTTCCAGAAGTGCGGCCAGTAGGTCGGCGTGTAGTCGGCAATTCCGGCGCCGACGCCCGTGACCGCGTTGAAATTGCCGACCTTGAAGAGCGGCGCGTCGTCGTAGATCACGGTCTGGATGCCTTCCCAGGCCTTCTGCTTGTCGGCGTCGGACACGGCGTCCATGTAGGTGGCGACGGCCGCCGCCTTCTGGTCGGAGACATACCAGCCCGGATAGCTGTCGGTGATCGTGTTGATCGTCGTCGGGTCGCCCGGGAAGTTGGAATGGGTGATGAAGATGTCCCATTCTTTCGGGTCGGCGCGGCGGGTCGTCAGGGTCGCCCAGTCCACCACCTGCAGGTCGACCTTGAAGCCGGCGGCTTCGAGATAGGCCTTGGCGACCTCGCCGATCTTGTAGTGGAACTCGTACTGGCGGCTGGTCATCAGGCGCAGCGGCGTGCCGTCATAGCCGGCATCCGCAAGCAGCTTGCCGGCCTCTTCCGGGTCGCCCTCGCCGTAGCGCGCGACGCCCGCCTCGGTGTACCAGAGCGAGCCCTTCGGGAAGATCGAGGCATCGACGCTGAAGAAGCGCTCGTCGGAGAAGGCGGCGAGCATCATGTCATTGGGGTTGAGCGCGGCCTGCACGGCCTGGCGCAGCTCCTTCTTGATAAGCAGGCCTTCCTTCATGTTCATGTTGAGCGAGGCCCAGCCGGTGTTCTCGTAGATCACCGCCTTCGCCTTGCCGCTCGCCTCGATGCGTTCATAGGCGCTGACGGGCAGCGAATCGGCAAAGTCGAACTGGCCGGAGATCAGGCCCTCGACGCGAGTGTTCGCGTCGGGAACCGGCACGAAGCGGATCTCCTTGGCGATCGCCACGCGCTTGCCGGCATAATTGCTGGGCTCGCCCTCGGGCGATGTGTAGCCGTCGAAGCGGACGAGCTGGGTATACTGGTCGGGCTTGCGCTCCTTCAGCGCATAGGGGCCGGTGCCGACGAATTCGGTCAGCGTATCGGCGATCTTCTCCGATGGCATGATGACGGAGGCCTGCGAGAAGGTGGCGAGCAGCGGGGCATAGCGCGACTTCAGCTTGACGACGACGGTGTTCGGCCCGTCCTCGGACAGGCTCTCGACCACTTCGGCGACCTGCTTGCCCTTGGAGTTGACGGCCATCCAGCGCGTCAGCGAGGCGGTGACGTCCTTGGAATCGAGCGCGCTGCCGTCGTGGAACTTGACGCCCTCGCGCAGCGGGATGCGATAGGTCAGGCCGTCCTCGGAAATCTCCGGCATGGCGAGCGCCAGCAGCGGCACGGAGCGCCATTCGTTGTCATAGGTGTAGAGCGTCTCGAAAATGTGCTGGTCGATGGTCAGCACGATGTCGGTCGCCGTCTGCATGACGTCGAGCGTCGGCGGCTCACCGATGGTCGCGACGGTCAGGACGCCGTCCGTCGTCTGGGCGATGGCGAGGCTGCTGGTGCTGGCGAGCGCCGCGGCCAACGTGATCATGACAAATGTATTTTTCATCTTATATCCCTCTGGTTCCACAAGGTTCATATCCGCGCCGGCTCCCGTCCGGCGGGTGGTTCAGCTTTCAAGCCCGAGCGGATCGTCGACGCGTGGCCAGAGTTCGAGACTGGCCTTGCGATAGGCGGTTGTTGCCGGATCGGTCGGGTAGGAGGTCGGTGCGGCGACGTAGACGATCTCGGAGGAGACCGGCTGGAAGCCGGCATGGAAGTGGTTGGTGGACTTCACCAGCAGGAAGGCCTTTGCCGTGAAGTCGATGCCCTGGTTGGCAAAGATGTCGGGCTCGTAGGTCTGCGTGCGACTGGTGATCAGCACGATGTCGATCGTCGTGCCGAGCGGACGCACCACGGCGGCAGGACCCAGCGTCACCCGGCTGTTGCGGAAGCTTTGCCAGCCGGCGTCGAACACGGTCTCGACCGTGACGCGGAGGTCGAGCGGCTCGCCGCCCTCCGGCCCCGACTTGCCGCCGAGGCGCAGCGCAAGCTCCGCCCCTTCCCCCGCCGCATGGCAGAAGGAGACGGCGATCGGGTCCCAGATCGTCGCCACCGCGACATCGTCAAAGCCCCGCGCCATCATGCGGCGCAGGATATAGGTCGCATCGCCCGCCACCCCGCCGCCCGGATTGTCCCAGACGTCGGCGATGACGACGGGCATGTCCGGCCGCTCGTCACGCACGGCCAGCGCCCGGTCGAGCCCGGCCTCCGTGTCGAACATCGGCATCGCCGTCTTGCGGCGCAGGCCGTAGAGCTCGTGGCCGAGCCTTTGCGCCAGCGCGTCGCCCTTCGCCTTGTCGCCGTCGGCAACGACGACGATGCGCGTGCCCATGTCCGGCACGTCGCCGGCCATGAAGCCGTGGATGACGGAGATGGAGAGGATGCCGTCCCTGCCCTCCATCGCCTTCAGCCGGTCGATAAAGGCGCGCATCGGCTCGCGGCTCGTCGGGTAGAGGGTGATCATGCGGCAGTCGAAGGTGGAGATGACGGGGCGGATCTCGCCGCGCAGCGTGCGCAGCGCAAGCTCGACGACATGCTCGCCGCGCTCCTCGAAATCGGTGTGCGGGAATTCGAGGAAGGTCGCCATCAGGTCGAGATGGGCGACGCGCCGGGCGGTGAGGTGGCTGTGCGGGTCGAACTCGGCGGCAACCAGCACGTCCGGCCCGACGATCGCGCGCACCCGCTCCAAGAGGTCGCCCTCCGGATCGTCATAACCCTGCGCCACCATCGCGCCGTGCAGGCCGAGCACGACGGCATCGACCGGCAGGGCGGCCTGCAGTTCGCCGAGGATGCGGTCGCGCAGGGTCTCGTAGGTCCGGCGCTGGATGAGGCCGGCGGGCTCGGCCCAGCAGGAGGTGCCCTCGATGACGGCAAAGCCTTCCGCCCGGCCGCGCCGGCGCAGGATCGGCACGACGGAGGAGCAGAGCGTGGGCGTGTCGGGATGCTCGCCCGGGCCGGCATAGAAGGCGGCCTTGAAGGCGTTCATGTCCGTGGGGACGGGCGAGAAGGTGTTGGTCTCGGTGGCAAGCGAGGCCGTGAAGATGCGCATGGGCGTCCGTTCCGCTGGCGTCCAGGCCGGCCGCTGCCCGGCCGTCATCGCCCGCCGCGTGGCGCGCCGGTGCCTGGCCGAACGGCGTGATGCCGTGCTGTTGGATCGCAAAGTTCCCGTCAACGATCATCGCTGGAGCGATGTAATTTGTTTTCTCGATAATGCGATAATTTCACCGGAAGTCAATGGATGACGGGTGTATGGCAGGCCTTAGTGTAATCCGTTTTCTTTTCAGATGAAAATGGGAGAAATTTTCATGGCAGGCGCCTTGGCGAGAGCGGTGAGGGTCATCGCAGTCGCCTTGAATCCCGTATCAATTTCAACCCGTTCCAGAGCCGATATAAGGACACGAAGAAGGAACGGAACCCCGGAAAACCGGCGTAAACGTGAAAATGGGACCATGTTCGGACGGTCTGATTTTCACGGGTGGCAGGCTTCTGTTTCGCGCCGCGCGTCGATTTGGCATCAACACGTAAAAATTTTTCTGAAAAAGAGAGCCCGCCGGCCTGAAAATCCGTGTCGCGACGGCCGCCGCGATCCGCTTCGGCGTGAAATCCGCCGTTCTTTCGGTGGGCGGCGCTTTCCATGGCTGAAGATCCGGGCGGTGTCGCGCAGGAGGATGGGAGGGCATCCCGGAACGGTCCGGTGAATTTCAGGCGCCGATCGCCAAGCCCATTGATGCGCGCCGGCACTGTGTTATGACTGGCAGACAAGAAATTCGTTTTCATTTGCGCGCCGGACCGACGCGCCGTGCAGGGGGAGGCCGCAGCCGATGGACCTTTTTCACGCCTTGTCGGATGAGGATGGCCGGCTGTCGGGGCTCGATCGCAAGCTGGCGCAACTCGCCCTCGACGACGTCGATTTCGTCGTCAATTCGTCGATCGGCGAGCTGGCCGACCGCGCCGGCGTGTCGCCGCCGACCGTCACGCGCTTCTGTCGCCGGCTCGGCTGCAAGGGCTATCCGGACTTCAAGGTGCAGCTCGCCCGGCTCACTTATGTGGGCCTGCGCTACGTCAAGCCGGAAGTGCCGACCGAAACGCCCGAGGAAGTGGCCGAGGACATCATCGCCAAGGCGCAGAACGCCCTGTTCCAGCTGCATCGCCAGCTCGATTTCGCCTCGCTCGACATGGCGGCCCGCCTGCTGCGCGGCGCCGATTTCATCCAGGCCTTCGGGGCGAGCGGCAATTCGGCGATGATCGTCAACGAGCTGCACAACCGGCTCTTCCGGCTCGGCTGCCGCATCAACGCCTCGAACGACCACAACATGAACGCGATGATCTCCGCGGCCGCCCAGCCGGGCACGGTGGTGTTCGGCTCCTCCTTCACCGGCCGCGACCCGGCGCTCGTCCACTGCCTCGAACTGCTGCGCCGGCGCGGCATCCCCACCATCGTCCTCACGCAGGGCGGTTCGCCCGTCGCGACGGCGGCGGATGTGGTGATCTCCGTCGAGCTGCCGGAGGGCAAGAACATCTTCCGGCCCACCTCGACACGCTATGCCTATCTCGCGGTCATCGACATGCTGGCCAATCTCGTCGCCTATGCCGACCGGACCAAGGCGATGAAGACCCTGCGCAGCATCAAGGAGGAGCTGGTCAGCCGGCGCGACGGCGACGACCGCCAGCTCCTCGGCGACTGACGGGGCCGGCCGTCCTGCTGGAGAATTTCTGCTTTTCTTCGAATCGCCAAAACGCTCTATCTATTTGTTTTTACATAATACCGGACGCAAAACCGCTTCGCACTTTTGCTGGAATTGCTTTACCGCGAGGGTTTCGGCGCCCCGGCGGAAAGCACCTCGACGTGCTGCGTGCCGACCGTGCCGTCCGCCTCGACGACGGCCTGCCAGCGGCGGTTGCCGCAGCGCACCGAAAGCCGCCAGCGCCCGGCATCCTCGCCTTCGCCGCGCTCGACGCGCGAGGCGACGAGGCCGCGGCGCATGTAGTCGCGCAGCGTCTGCGTCGGCCAGCCGAAACGCGCGGCGAGCATGTCTGCCGGCAGGAGGAATTCTCCGGCTTCGTCCCGGCTGAGGACGAGGGGGCTGGCATCGGCGGCACTCATGAAATTGCTTCCCGCGAAATCGGCGTGACCGCCATGGAATCCTCGCCGCGGCTGAAGGCGATGGCGAGGCGGAAGGAATGGGCGATGCGCAAGGCCCGGTCGAGGAAGAGATCGGCGACCTCGGGCGGGCAGAGCCGCTCGACGGTTGCGCGGAACAGCGTAAGCCAGCGGCGGAAATGCTGTTCCCCAAGCTCGGGTATGGCAAGGTGCGGCGGCAAGGGTCGGCCCTCGTAGCGGTCGGTGCGCAGAAGCGTTGCAGACCAGAAGTCGCACATCTTTGCAAGATGCACCGGCCAGTCCTCCGGCGCGATCGCACCGTCGAAGATCGGGCCGAGCAGCGGATCCTTGCGGATCCCGTCATAGAAACCGTGCACCACGGCATGGATCATCGCTTCGTCGAGCACTTCCGGCAGCGGCTTGCCGTCGATGACGATGGTGCGGTCGGGGGCAGGGCGGCCTCTCATCGGATCGCCCTGTAGCTGTGCCAGGTGCCATGGCCGAGCAGCGGGAAGATGACGACGAGGCCGAGGAACCCCGTCGCGATGGCGACGACGGTGAGCGCCAGCACGATGGCGCCCCAGGCGAGCATGACCGGCAGATTGCGGAAGGTGAGCGAAATGCTCGTGCCCATCGCGGTGAAGGCGTCCGTCTTTTCCGCCAGCAGCATAGGAATGGCAAAGGTGCTGATGGCGAAGGAGAAGGCGGCGAAAAGCCCGCCGACCGCCGTGCCGACGACGATCATGCCGAGCCCTTCCGGCGTGGAGACCAGCATGGCGACGACATGGTCGAGGCCGGGAAAGGGCCTCAGCCCGACGAAGAGCGCGTAGATGATGACGGCGGCGCGCATCCAGACCAGCATCAGCAGGCAGAGGATCGCGCCCGTATACCAGACCTGCGCGCCGGATTCGGCTTTCACGAAGATCATGCGTGCAAGGCTCGGCGTCACGCCCTCCTCGAGGTCCCGGCTCTTGCGGTAGAGGCCAATCGCCACCAGCGGGCCGACCACCATGAAGCCGGCAAGCGCGGGGAAGAGGATATAGTCGAGCTCCAGGCGGAAGAGGCCCCAGACCACCGCCAGCGACAGGAGGAAGACGGCGAAGCCATAGGCGAGACTCGGCAGCGGATTGCGCCAGAGGTCGCGCCAGCCGGCGGTGAGCCAGCCGAGCGCCGCGCCGGCCGGCAGGTTACGGCGGCGCTGTTCGGCGAGCGGCACGGGCGCGCCACCGGTCTTGTCGGTCGTTCCCATGATATTCCTTCCTCTCTCAGCAGGAGGGCCGCGCGGCGCGATACGCGCCGTCCCGGCCTTCCGTCTTCAGGTGTTGCACGCAATCGGGCTGGGACGTCAGCGCGACATGGACGAGATGCGCATTGGCGCCGGCAAAGAGCGCAAGGCCCGCCGCGACGATGAGGAACGCGGCGATCCGCCAGTTGATGCGGCCGGGCGGACGCGTCTCGCTTGCCGCGCCGTTCATCGCCCGTCCTCCGCCAGCGTGCCGACATAGAGCGCCAGCAGCTTGATATCGACCGGCGAAAGGCGGCCTTCCCAGTGGGGCATGTGGCCCTGCCGGCCGGAATAGATCGAGGTGAAGACGCTCTGCGCGTCGCTGCCGTAGATCCAGGCGGCGTCGGTGAGGTCGGGCGCGCCGGCCTCCGTGCTGCCGCGGCCGTCCTCGCCGTGGCAGGCGACGCAGTTGGCGGCGAACACCTCTCTGCCGGCCTCGACCTCAGCGGTGTTGGCCGCGCCCATCGGCAGGGCGGAGAGCGAGCGCACATAGGCGGCGACGGCCCGCACCTGCCTGTCGTCGAGGATGCCGTCGCGGCCGAAGGCCATCATCTGCGAGACGCGCGTCTCCTCGTTGGCGGCGTTGATGCCGATGCGGATCGTCTCGGCGATGGTCTCCGGTTCGCCGCCCCACAGCCAGGCCTTCGCCGCAAGGTTCGGGAAGCCCGGCCCGCCGGTGCCGCGCGTGCCGTGGCAGGCGGCGCAATTGTCGATGAAGAGCGTGCGGCCGGTCTCGCGCACATGCTGCATCAGGGTGTCGTCCGCGGCGATCTCCTGCAGGCTTGCCCCGGCGATGCGGCCGGTCCAGGCGGCGCGGGCCGCGGCGGCGTCCTCCACCTGCCGCGTCACGACATCGCGTTGGTCGATGCCGAGCAGGCCCTTGGTATAGGTGACGCCGAGCGGCCAGGCCGGCATCAGGATCCAGTAGCCGATGGCAAAGAGCGTGGTGACGGTGAGGAAGAAGACGACGACGCGCGGGATCGGCGTTTCCAGCTCCTCGATGCCGTTCCATTCGTGCCCGGTGGTGACCCGTCCGGTGGCGGGATCGTGTCTTTCGGTTGCCATGCCCTAGTCCCCCGGCCGGTCGTCTTTGTCGAGAATGCTCTTCTTGGCGCGATCGAAACGCTTCCGGTTGCCCGGCCAGAGCGCGTAGACGACGACGGCCCCGGCAAGCAGGATCAGGTAGAACAGCCCCCAGCTCTTGGCGAAGGCGACGACGCTGTTGTGATCGATCTCCATCGCCTCACTCCGCCTTTGCCGTCTGCTGCTGCGCCGCCTGCGTCAACTGGCCGACGATCTGGAGATAGGCGACCAGCGCGTCCATCTCGGTCAGGAGACCGGGATTGCCGTCGAAGGCGCGCACATTGGTCGCCTCGCCGTAGCGCTCGCTGACGCCGGAGGCGCCGGCATCGTCGGGGTTGGCCTGCGCGCGGGCGTCGGCGGTGGCGTTCTCGATCATCGCATCCGTATAGGGAACGCCGACGGCGCGCTGGGCGGCAAGGTGCGCGCTAAGATCGTCGATCCTCAGCGCATTGCGCTTCAGCCAGCCGTAGCGCGGCATGACCGATTCCGGCACCACGTCGCGCGGATTGACGAGATGGGCGACATGCCAGGCGTCGGAATACTTGCCGCCGAGGCGGGCGAGGTCCGGGCCGGTGCGCTTGGAGCCCCAGAGCATCGGGTGGTCGTATTTCGATTCCACGGCCAGCGAATAGGGGCCGTAGCGCTCCACCTCGTCGCGCAGCGTGCGGATCATCTGCGAATGGCAGGCGTAACAGCCCTCGCGGATGTAGAGGTTGCGGCCGGCGAGCTCCAGCGGCGTGTAGAGCCGCATGTCTGGCGCCTCCTCCACCGTCTCGTGGATGGTGAAGAGCGGGGCGATCTCGACGAGGCCGCCGATGGAGGCGACGCCGACGAT
Source organism: Shinella sp. HZN7 (assembly GCF_001652565.1). Taxonomy (NCBI): domain Bacteria; kingdom Pseudomonadati; phylum Pseudomonadota; class Alphaproteobacteria; order Hyphomicrobiales; family Rhizobiaceae; genus Shinella; species Shinella sp. HZN7. The sequence continues at coordinate 618,452 of NZ_CP015736.1, forward strand.
GGCCAGCACGAAGCCGATGGCGTTGCGCTCGAGCTTGCGGTGGAAGAACTCCTTCATCGTCATTCTCCTGCCGGGGCCGCGCCGGCCTTGCCGTAGAGGGGAACGTCGCCGGCGGGCTCTGCGGCGCGCGCCCTTCGCGCCATGCGGATCGTCATCCAGACGTTGAACGCGCAGACGACGGCGCCGGCAAGGAACAGCAGTCCCCCGAAGGCGCGGGCGATGTAATAGGGATGCATGGCGACGAGGCTGTCGATGAAGGAATAGGCGAGCGTGCCGCTGTCGTTGTAGGTGCGCCACATCAGGCCCTGGATGATGCCCGAATTCCACATGGCGAAGACGTAGACGACGGTGCCGGCAAGCGCGAGCCAGAAATGTACCTCGATCAGCTTGGGCGAATACATGCGCTCCTGCTTCCACATCCACGGCACGAGGGCGTAGAGCGAGCCGAAGGTGATCATCGCCACCCAGCCGAGCGCGCCGGCATGCACATGGCCGACGGTCCAGTCGGTATAGTGCGAGAGCGAGTTGACGGCGCGGATCGCCATGAAGGAGCCTTCGAAGGTGGAGAGCCCGTAGAACACGGCCGCGACCATCATGAAGCGCAGGGTCGCATCGTCGCGCACCTTGTGCCAGGCGCCGTTGAGCGTGGCGAGCGCGTTGCCGGCGGACGCCCAGGACGGCACAAGCAGCACGATCGAGAAGGTCATGCCGAGGGTCTGCACCCATTGCGGCAGGGCGGTGTAGTGCAGGTGGTGCGCGCCCGCCCACATATACATGAAGGTGATGCCCCAGAAGCTGATGATGGAGAGGCGGTAGGAGAAGATCGGCCGCTCGGCGCGCTTCGGCAGGTAATAGTACATCATGCCGAGGAAGCCGGCGGTCAGGAAGAAGGCGACGGCGTTGTGGCCGTACCACCATTGCGTCATCGCATCCTGCACGCCGGAAAACAGCGAATAGCTCTTGGCATGGCCGAAGGAAACGGGCACGGCGAGGTTGTTGACGATGTGCAGCACCGCCACGACCAGGATGAAGGCCATGTAGTACCAGTTGGCGACGTAGATATGCGGTTCCTTGCGGCGCTGCAGCGTGCGGATGTAGATGAGGAAATAGACGACCCAGACGACGACCAGCCAGATATCGGCATACCATTCCGGCTCGGCATATTCCTTCGACTGGGTCATGCCCATCAGGTAGCCGGTCGCGGCGATCAGACAGAAGAGATTGTAGCCGATCAGCACGAACCACGGGGCGAACTGGCCGGGCAGTCGCGCGCGACAGGTGCGCTGGAGCACATGGAAGGAGGTGGCGATCAGCGCATTGCCGCCGAAGCCGAAGATGACGCCCGACGTGTGCACGGGCCTGAGGCGCCCGAAGCTCGCCCAGGCGCTGTCGACGAAGGTCAGTTCCGGCCAAGCGAGCAGCGCGGCCACCCAGACGCCGACGAACATGCCGGCCACCGCCCAGGCGAGCGACAGGATGATGCCGGCCCGCGTCGGATCGTCGTAATATTCGGAAAGCCTTTCTTCCGGCGGCTCCGGGTCAAACAGCGCGGACAGCACAACGAAGCCGAGGCCGAGGCTGAAGACCAGCACGATATAGCCGTGCACGGCCAGCGGATCTCCCCGCCCGGCCACCGCCATGGCAAGCCCCGTCAGGGCGAGCGCGCCGAGCACGAAGAGGGCCAGATGGCGCTCCGAAACTGTCAATCCCGATATCATCGATCTCTCCCCTCCGTGTCTCACGCCGCTTCGGCAATGCCAAGCAGAGGCCCGAGCGCGGCCCTGTTGCGGACAATATCCTCAAGCGTGTATTTATCGAGAACTGCAAGGAATGCGGCGAGCGCCTCGTGCAGCATACCCTTCAGCCGACAGGCCGGCGAGATGGCGCAGGTCCGCCCGCCCGCCTGCATGCATTCGGCCAGCGAGAATTCCTCTTCCGTCGCCCGGACCAGCGCGCCGACGGCGATCTTGGCGGGCGCCTTCGCCAGCTTGATCCCGCCCGCCCGCCCGCGCGTCGTCTCGACGAGGCCGAGATCGCGCAGGGTCTGCGCCACTTTCAGGAGGTGGTTGCGCGAAAGCCCGTAGGCCTCGGCCACGTCGTTCACCGTGCACACGCGGTCCGGCCGCGTCGCCACGTAGATCAGCATGCGCAGGGCATAGTCCGTGTGAAGCGTCATCCGCATGGCGTCGTCTCCCGGCCGGGGTCAAAAAAGTATTCTGGATACCACTTTAGCGCAAGCCCCGCCCGGTCGAAAGTGCAATAGCGTCGCAGGTGCCGGGATATTGTGTGATCCAACGCCGAAGCGTTGCCGCTCCGCAGCGGCGCTGCGGGATGTCAGCCGGCGCCGGTGAGGCGCTTCGTCCAGTCCTCGACCCGGTTGCTTTCCAGCCGTCGGGCGGCATGGGCGCGCCAGCCGTCGGCAAGGCGCCCGAGCGCGGCGATGCCGGCCAGTTCCGCGCGGTTGAGCGGATCGATGTAGAAGGCGCGCCAGATGCGTGCCAGCGTCCATTCCGGCGCGCGGCGCTCGCGCAGGGCGAGGCGGTCGGCGGGCGAGACGGTGCCGGGCGTGAGCACCCGGTAGTACCAGCCGGTCCGCCCGCTCGATTGCACCAGGCGTGCCATCTCCGTCCGGCCGAAGCGCTCGTTCAGCTTCCAGCAGGGCTGCCGTCCCTGGCTGACCTCGATGACCGCGGTGCCGAGCTGGAAGACGTCGCCGATCGCCACCGTGCGCTCCGTCAGCCCGGCCGTCGAGAGGTTCTCGCCGAAGGCGCCGGGGCCGGCAAGAAGCGGATGCGGCCCGAGATCGCGGGCCCAGTCGGCATAGTGCTCGAAAGGATAGTGGTACACGGCCTTTTCCGGCCCGCCATGCCGCACCGTATCGCCCTGCCTGTCGCCGGCAAAACCGGTTTCGCGAAGATGGAGCGCATGGTGGACCGGCGCCTTCACGATGCCGCTCGGCACGCCGCGCGCGCCGAGCGGTGCGACGCCGCCGATGCGCAGGCTGAGCAATGCGACCGCCGTCATGGTTCGACGACCGGAGGCATCGGTGCCGCGCAGCGGCCGTCGGCGCAGGCGCCGTCCCCGGCCGTGGCGGAAAGCGCCATGGCGATCCGCGCCCCGACGGCGATGTCGTCCTCCACGCCGAAGGCCTGGTGCAGGATGGTACCGTCCCGCCCGATCAGCACGGAGGAGGGCGTTCCGCGCAGCCTGAAACGCTGCATCGTCACCGGGATATCCGATCCTTCTTCCGCGAGGTCGACGGCGACGGGGGATTTCAGCCGGTATTCGTGGAGGAATGCCCCGAGGGTGACCGGCGACATGGCCGCATGGTGCTCGAAGACCGTGTGGATGCCGATGACCTGCAGGTCGGTATGGGCGAAGACGCGCTCGATGCGCTGGACCTGCGGAAGGGCCTGCGCCACGCAGCCGGGGCACAGAAGCTGGAAACTGTGCAGGAAGACCGGGCGGCCGCGCAGGCCGGCGAGCGTCAGCGGGGCCGGCGTGTTGAACCATTCGCTGACGGCCAGTTCCGGGGCAAGCGGCGTCTCAGGCGCGGTCATCGTCGCCTCCCTGCCGGCAGGCCTCGGCCGGGCCCGTTGCATCGCGGGGGCCAGTGGGGGTAAATCTCGGCACGTTCTTTCCTTTCATTTGCCTGGAGGGGAGGAATGGCCGGTCCGGCAATGGCAGTTGCCGGACCGGCGCCGGATCATTCGGCCGGCACGACCTTACCGGGCAGGCTGAGATCGCCCGAGGCGACCTTGAACACGTTGCTGACGCACAGCAGCGGCGCATGCAGGTTGCCGTTGACCTTCAGCCCTGCCGTCACGCCGTCGAAGGCGGCGCCCTTAATGCCGCCGATCAGCGACAGGGGAATGGCGACGTCCACCGTGTCGCCCTTGAAGCTGGTCGGGTATTGCGGGCTGTCGATGAGGAGCGGCACGCCGGGCCAGGTCTCCGGCACCTTCGGCGTGGTGCCTTCCGGGATGTCGATGACCTTGAGCCCGCCGCCGCAGGCCTTGTCCTCGGCCAGCACCACCCAGTGCGGATGCCAGACATGGCGGTTCTTGCCGCCCTTGGCCGCATCGTCGAAATCCGGATGGAAGGTGACGGCGAGCGCGACAATGCCCTGGCCCGCGTCGAAGCCGATCGCGCCGCTGTCGAGGCTCGTCGGCCAGACGTAGGCATAGACGCTGGAGCCTTCGAACCTGCCCGTCGCGTCGGGCTTGTCCTTACCGGCCTCGCCGCGCACGCGGGTGGTGAAGATCGCGCTGTCGCCCCGTGTGACGATCATCGTCTCGATGATGTCGAAGGCGGCCTCTACCGCTTCCGCAGGCTCCGCCTTGATGGAATGGGCCGAGGCTGTCGTCAGCCAGAACAGGGCCGTTCCGGCGGCGAGCGCGCCGGTTGCAAATCTGCCGAGCATGATGGTCTTCCTTTCGTTTGCCTGGAGGGTGGAACTATCCCGCTTGGAATGCATCCCAGGTGGCAGCCCGGGATGCGGGATCGGCTTCATCGTGATCGCGGCAATCGACGCGCAGGTCGCGCTGGCCGAAGGCGGCATCGACGAAATGGCAATGATGGGGGCGCGCGGCATCCGCATGCGCGAAGGGGGAGAAGTGGCGACAGGTCACGCACATGCGCTGGACGGGGATCGCCTCCGCCACCTGCAGGCGGCGGATCATCTTGACCAGCGTGAGGAGCAGGTCCTCCTGCTCGCGGTCATCGAGTGCGCCGAGGGCCGTGGCGGCAAGGCCGTCGCCGGTATCCGAGGCCTTGAGAATCGCAAGACCTTCCGCCGTCGGCACCACGCGCACCGCGCGCCGGTCGCCCGCTTCCGGCCGCTTCTCCAGACAGGCCTTGCGCTCCAGCGCATTGATCGAATCCGTCGCCGTCGGCTGCGAGACGCCGAGATGGGCGGCGATCTCGCGCACGCCGAGGCCATCCGCCCCGCGCCCTTCCAGCAGCGTCAGGATGGCAAGCTGCGTCGGGTTGAGCCCGCTCGCCTTCGAGCGGTTCCACTCGTCGATGCGCATGGCCATGCCGACGCGGGAAAGGCCTTCGCGAAGGCGCTCGGTGATCGCATGGGGGTTCCTGGGCGTTTCCATGCGGAGATTATATAGGAGTCCTATATATCTTCAAGGGTGCAGGGAAGATCGAGCCGCCCAGGGACGGGCGGCGGCCTGACACAGGAATGAGGGAAGGGGCTGCCGTGGGACGGTGCCCCGTGGTTCCGCCCGGAGCATTGCGTTTCGAGCCTTGCGCCGCGGCGGGCGCGGCGCCTGGAAGGCGTCAGAACGACGCCTTCAGTTGGCCGCCGATGTTCCAGTCCGGCTTGTCGTTTTCACGGAAGGTGGCGGAAACCGCGGTGTCGAGCTGCCAGCGTTCGTCGAACTTCCAGCCGACGCGCCCGCCGAGCGTCGCGAAGTTCTGGTCGTCTGCCTTGCCCCTGGCATCGCCCACCCAGTCGACCGAGGCCTTTGCGCCATCCTTGCCGGCAAAGGTGCGGCCGACCGCGCCGAGGATCGTGTAGTCCAGCTTCTCGTCCAGCCTGCGGCTCCAGGCGAATTCTGCGCTCACCGTATCCGAGGCCGAGCGGCCGCCCTTGATATGGCCGGCAAAGAGGTTCTTGCCGGAGGCATCCTCGTCATAGCCGTCGAGGTCGAGCCAGGCGCGGGTGAAGCGGGTGGAGAGCGCGAATTCGTTCGCCGCGTCCGGCGCATAGATCACGCCGGCCCGGCCATAGGCGCTGAACAGCGAGCCGGAGGCGTTGCCGCTGGCAAGGACGATCGAATCGAGGTTCTGGTAGCTGCGCGAGAACGAGGCCGAGATGTCGGGCGATCCCCAGGCGCCGACTTCGCCGAAGGCGCGCCAGGTGGCCGGCGCGCTCGTATAGCGCACCGCGCCGGCGAAAAGGCCAAGCGTGTCGAGCGCGACATCGGTGCGGTTCGCATGAACCACGGCCGCGCCGCCGAGAACGCTGATGCCGCTGCCGGCCTCCCAGCGTCCGTTGAAGCCGGCCGCCGCATCGGAGCTCGCGAAGGCGGCGACATAGCTGCCCTCGTCGAACCGGCTCTGCTGGCCGAGCAGGTTCTGCGCGGTGTCCATGAGGTCGAGTGCGATGGACTGCCGCTGGCGGGCGATCTGGTCGAGCGAGGCGACCACCGAGGCCGTGGTGGTGTAGCCGATGCGGGCGAAATCGATGGAATCGATCGCCAGCGTGGATTCGAAGCCGTTTTCGTCGAGCGGCCCGGTCGCGCCGAGGATCACGGCGAGATCGAGCGTCTCCGAACCCGAAACGCCCACCCTGTCGGAAATGGCGACATCGTCCTGCAGCGGGCCCTTGATCTCGTATTGCAGGATCTGCTTGCCGTCCTGCACGGTGCGCAGCGAGGCGGTCTGGCCGTCCTCGGTCGTGGCGAAGCCGCGATAGTCCACGGCATAGACCGTGTGCCCGCCCGGCTGGGTGACGGGTACGGAAAGCTTGCAGGTGGTGGTCGCGCGCCTCTTGCCCGATGCGCCGCCCGCCATCGCGGAAAAATCGTCGAAGAGAATGCTCGTCGCATTGCCGTCGGGCGAATGCGTTGCGGAAAACGTTCCGTCCGCACAGCCGTTCGCCGCATGGGCAAGCCCCGGAAGCGGGACCGAGGCGGCGGCGAGGAGGGCGAGGCGGATCGTAAGACGCATACGAAAATTCCCTGATGGAGGCCGGGCGGCGAGGGCGCCGCCCGGTTCATGAAGGTGAAGGATAGGGCGTTTTCCCCTTCAGGAAACGCGCCACGCCGGATTTAGCGGCACGTACGCCACTGCAGGCGATAGATGATCGCGGCCTTCACGTCCTGCGTATCGACCGTCGCCATGGCTTCCTGGCCGCGCGTGGTGTTGACGCGGATGCTGGAATTGGTGCGCAGGTTGATGTCCTCGCCGCAGGCCGACCAGATCAGCGATTCCGCCGTCAGCTTGTTGGAGATCAGGTAGTCCTTCTCCTGCGGGCCGGTAAAGGTCTGGCGGAACGCCGGGCCGCGCGTACCGGCGAAGAAATATTCGACGTTGAACTGCGAGCGGGCGCCGCGCGGCAGCTGGTTGAAGCCGCGATAGTCGATGGCGAGCACCGAGACGCTGCGGCCCTGCGGCACATGGACCGGGATCGCGACGTTGCAGGTCTTGCGGTCGAAGGACTTTCCGGTCTCGCCGCCGGCTTCCACGACATATTCGTCGAACAGCAGGCTGAGCGCCTTGCCGTCGGGGCTCAGCGTCGCCGAGACGCTGTTGGCCGGGCAGCCGCTGCCGCCGTAGCCGGGCTTGCCGAGCGAAATGTCGTCTGCCTGGGCAGCCGTGGCGAGAAGGAGGGATGCAAGCAGGATACCAGCGGTTTTCATGGGATTTCCTCGATTTCGAACCGAACCTGACGTTCGTTCAAGATATGACAGCGGCGACCTGAACCGTCCCTGAGCGATACGTTCATTCTGGAGTCATCCGGCTTGTGCCAATCTGTACGCTGCGCAGTTAACAGCGTTTTAAAGAAAAATGTCCGTAAACGAGCCTTTAAAGGGCAAAACCGTGGCAGCCATCCGCCCGGCCGGCCCGGAGGCGAGGAGAGCCAGATGCGTATTGTCCCCGTCATTCCAGGAATGTTCGTGATCGCTCTGGCAGGCGCCGTGCTTGCCGGCTGCACCACGGAGCGCGCGGCGGATGTCCGCCCCGGCTATTCCGGCGCGGTCTCGCCGGCCATGCGCGCGCACCAGCGGCGGCAGGCGATCCGCGCCGAGGAGGGCGGCTACCGGCGGCTCTATCGGCCGCGCGACTGCCGCTACGGCGCGCGCAATTGCGGCGGCTATTCGACGTTCGACCCGTCCTGATCCGCAAGGTCAGGCATAGACCGCTTCCGCAAGACGCCGGCAGCCGTCGATAAGGTTCGGCTCCTGCAGCAGCGCGCCGCCGACGAGATACATGACGTCCTTGCCGTAGACCGCGCGCATCTCCGGCACGCGGGCGAAATTCACGCCGCCGCCCGGCGCCGGGACGCCCGCCTTCGGCCCGCCCATCTCCGCCGAGCAGGCCTCCGCGATCGATCGGCATTCCTCGCGGGTGAAGCCGAAGCGACCGCCGAAATTCGGAAAGACCACAGCGTCCGCGCCCATCAGCCGGTGCAGCACGCCGTAGAAGGCGCGGTGCGAGAAACCGCAATCGGGCGAAACGACATTCGCGCCGGAAAAGGCGGGATGCGCGACGATGGGCAGGGAAAAATCCGGATCGGCGGCCAGCGTGCGCGCCACGTCGTAGCCGGCAAGCGCCGGGGCGATCATGACGGCGCCCGCGCCGGCGGCCTCCGCTTCCTTCGCCCTTTCGAGGATGGCGTCGGCCGGGCCGGTGATGTTGGGCACGAAGCTGGTCCGCCCGCCGCTCTTCGCATTCGCCTCGCCGACGGCCTCGACGCAGGCCTTCAGCCGCTCGGAGAAGGGCGCGGTCCTCTGGTCGACCAGTCCGTGGTCGTCCTTCACATAATGCATGCCGCCGAGCGCGAAATCATGGGCGAGGCGGGCCAGCGCGGCCGTGGAAAGGCCGACGGGCTTGATCGCCGACATGAGGAGCGGGATATCGCCGATGCCCGCGCGGGCACGGAGCCCCGTGATGCCATGGCGCGGCCCCTTGCAGAGCGAAAGAATGCCCGGCGAAAGGCCGATGTCCTCTACCTTGAGGCCCGGCTTGATCGAGCTGTTGCCGAAGACGATGTTGAGGAACTGCAGGAAGTCGCCGCCGACATCGTCTTCGGAATAGGAGATCGTCGCGAGAAAGCCCGCCCGTTCGTCCGGGGCCTGCTCCAGCGTTTCCAGCCTGCCGAGGATCTCGTCCTCCACATAGCCCTTCGGCACCACGTCGCGCGGGATCTCGACCGTCTGCTCCAGCGCGATGTCGAGCGCCCGGGCCCGGGCCTCCGCCGCATCGGCCGCGCGGACGAAGTAGCGGACGGTGAAGCGCGGCGTCATCAGAGCGCCTCGGCCTTCTGGGCCGAATGCACGTGATCGAGACGCACCTCCGCCAGTTCCTCCTCGCCGATACCAAGCGTCTTGCCGAGCAGCGCCTCGATGGCGGTGACGAGCGCCCCGGCGTCGAGCCCGTATTTCTTCATGAGATAGGGCTTCGATGCGCCATGCGCGAAGGTGTCGTCGAGGCCGAGGCGCCTGAGGCGGATGCCCAGCCCCTCCTCGGCGAGGATTTCCGCCACCAGCGAGCCGAGGCCGCCGACGATCGTGTGGTTCTCCAGCGTCACGATGCCCTTCTTGCCGCGGGCGGCCTTCAGGAGGCCGTCCCGGTCGAAGGGCTTCAGCGTCGAGGCGTGCAGGTGGTGCACGCCGACGCCGCGCGTCTTCAGCGGCTGGATCGCACGCAAGGCCTCCTCCGTGCAGACGCCCGAGGAGACGACGAGAATGTCGTCGCCCTCCGAAAGCGTGCGCAGCCGGTTGAATTCGAAGGGCGTCGAGAAGAGGCGGGGCACCTCGCCGCGCAGGACGCGCACATAGACCGGCCCGTCGATGCTGTCGGCGACGTTGAGCACGGTCTCGACTTCCGTCGCATCCCCCGTCTCGAGGATCGTCATGTTCGGCACGGCACGCAGCACGGCGATGTCCTCGATCGCCTGGTGCGTGATGCCGCCGGGCGTGGTGATGCCGGGCAGGAAGCCCATCAGCCGCACCTTGCGGTTGGAATAGGCGATGGAATTGATGAGCTGGTCATAGGGCCGGCGATAGAGGAAGACCGAGAAGGTGTGCAGGAACGGCCGGAACCCCTGCATGGCGAGGCCGCCGGCGAAGGAGAGCATGTTCTGCTCCGCCATGCCGAGCGACAGGAATTGGTCCGGATGCCGGTCGCGGAAGCCGTCGACCTCGCAGGACGAGGTGAGGTCGGCGGAAAGGCACAGAACCTCCGGCCGCGCGCTGGCGAAGGCCTCGAACGCCCTGGCATAGGGACGGTTGACGATCTCGACCATGGTCAGGCCCCTTCCATCGCGTTCACGTCGACGCCGAGTTCGGCGGCAAGTGCCGCCTGCATTTCCAGCCGCTCCTCGACGCTCTTGAAGCGGACATAGTGGAGGCGCGGAAAACGCTTCTTCAGAAAATCCATGCCCTGATAGGGCGAGGTGTTGGCGAGAATGACAAGCGGCTTGCCGACCTCGGCGCTCTTCGCCGCAGCGCGGAGCGCTTGAAGATCGTGCCCGTCCACCGCGCGGCAGGTGACGCCGAAGGCGGCGACGCGGGCGGCAAGATCGCCGAGGTCGAGCACAGAGGACATCGCCCCGTCGCATTGCTGGCGGTTCACGTCGACGATAACGCGGATATTGTCGATCCCGTGATGGCTCATCGCCGCAAGGCATTCCCAGGTCTGGCCCTCCTGGAACTCGCCGTCGGACATGTAGACCCAGACCTTGCCGGGCTCCTTCTTGCGCAGCCGCGCCCAGGCGACGCCGGAGGCCATGGAAAGGCCCTGCGCCAGCGAGCCCGTCGTCACCTCCATGCCGGGGCTGTGCTCGGCGCCGATCATCTCGACCGAACCGCCGTCCTTGTTGAAATGGTCGAGCGCATGCTCGTCCATGCGGCCCGTCTCGATCAGCGCGGAATAGATGACGAGCGCATAATGGGCGGGCGAGATGAAGAAGCGGTCGAAGTCCGGTCCGGCCGGGCCATGGTAGCCCGCGCCGGTGAAGGCGTCGGGATTGTGCGCCGAGGGCACGCCGCGAAAGGGCAAGGGCACCTTGGGCAGCGTGGGTTCGCCGAGCGTCAGAAGTTCGTTGTAGAGCAGCGCCAGGCTCTCGGCGGCCGAGCAGGCCTGGCTGAGATAGCCGCCATTGTTCTTCATCGTGTGGAAGAAGACGCGCCGGCGGATGCCGAGCGCGATGTCCTCGGTGGATTTTTCGTTCGCAAGGCTCATCGTCTCAGCTCCGTTCGGGAAAGAGCGCCTTCAGGCCTTCGGGCGAGGGCGTGGCGATGCCGCGTTCCGTGATGAGGCCGGTGATGAGGCGCGCGGGCGTGACGTCGAAGGCGGGGTTCGCCGCCGGGCTGCCCTCCGGCGAGATGCGCACGCTGGCGATGGAACCATCCGCTGCGCGGCCCTGCACGAAGCTCACCTCGTCGCCGGCCCGCTCCTCGATCGGGATGTCCCTGATGCCGTCCTCCACCGTCCAGTCGATGGTGGGCGAGGGGAGCGCCACATAGAAGGGCACGTTGTTGTCGCGCGCGGCGAGCGCCTTCAGGTAGGTGCCGATCTTGTTGCAGACGTCGCCGTTCGCCGTGGTGCGGTCGGTGCCGACGATCACCAGGTCGACGTCGCCATGCTGCATGAGATGGCCGCCGGCATTGTCGACGATCAGCGTGTGCGGCACGCCATGGCCGTTCATCTCCCAGGCGGTGAGGTAGGCCCCCTGGTTGCGTGGCCGCGTCTCGTCGACATAGACATGGACGGGAATGCCTTCCTCGACGGCCATGTAGATCGGCGCGGTTGCGGTGCCGTAGTCGACGGTCGCCAGCCAGCCGGCATTGCAATGGGTGAGGATGCGCACCGGCTCGCCCGGCTTTTTCTTCGCCGCGATCCCGCGGATCACGTCGAGGCCGTTCGCGCCGATGGCGCGGTTGAGCTCGACGTCCTCTTCCGCGATCTCCGCGGCGCGCGTATAGGCGGCGGCCGCGCGCTCGCCTTCCGGCAGCGGGCGAAGGTGCTCGCGCATCGCGTTCAGCGCCCAGCGCAGGTTGATGGCGGTCGGGCGCGTTTCGTTGAGCTCTTCCCAGACGGCGTCGAGATGCGCATCCGACGGGTCCTTCGCCATGGCGATGGCGACGCCATAGGCGGCGGTGACGCCGATCAGCGGCGCGCCGCGCACCCACATGTCGCGGATCGCGGTGGCGATGTCGGCGACGGTCGTGAGCGTCACGACGCGGAACTCATGCGGCAGCCAGCGCTGGTCGATGATGTCGACCGAGCGGCCGTCCTCGTTCAGCCAGATCGTATGGTAGTGGCGTTCTCCGACTTTCACGCGAGGATCTCCTTTTCAAGCCGCTCCACGGTCTCGCGGATGTCGCGGAGACTGTGGATGCGCTGCCGGTTGACGGCGAGGTGACGCCCGAGCTTCAGCGCCTTGGTCTCGCAGGGCGCGCGGCGGTCGGGGTCGGCGATGGTTTCGAAATCGGCGTTGTGGGCAAGGCCCAGGATGCGGCGATGGATCTCGATGCCGGCGAAACCCAGCATCTCGCGCCAGATCTCGTCGATGACGATGGCGAGCGCCTGCTCGGCGGCGAGCGGGTCGCCACGATCCTCGAAGAGGCTCGCCTGATAGAGGATGCCCTTGCGCTCCGTGCGCCAGAGATGGGCGAATTCGGCCCGGAACGTTTCCCAGAGCGTCTCGATCGTATCGAGCAGATAGGCGCGCATGCCGTCGCGCGCGCCGGGCGCCGTCTCATGGCCGGCTTGCGAAAAATAGCTCATCCAGAAATTGGCGATCAGCATGCCGACGTCGAAGCTGATCGGGCCGTAGAAGGCGAATTCCGGGTCGATGACGCGCGTTTCGTCGTCCGTCACCATGACGGAGCCGGTGTGCAGGTCGCCGTGGCAGAGCGTCTCGGCCTTGGCGGAGAAGAGGTGCTTCAGCCGCTGCGCCTCCACCTTGAGGTCGCGGTCGGCGCGCAGCTCCGCCACGATCGGGTCGAGCTGCGGCGTGGTGTGGCGGTTGAGCGCCGCCTCGAAATAGGGATCGGAAAAGACGAGGTTTTCCGTGATGTCGCAGAGCTCGACATTGTCGGCGAAGAGCGCGAGATCCGCCTTCTTCTCCCGCGTTGCCATGGAAAGGTCCGAGCCGCGGAACAGCGTGCGGGCGGCAAAGAGCCCGAGGTCGCGGCCGATCCTCGGCAGTTCGCGCCCGTCGATCAGCGCGCGGCGCAGGATGACGTGCGGCGTCAGATATTCCATGACGATGAGCGCCTGCGCCTCATCGAAGACGTAGATCTCCGGCACCATGCCCGGATCGCGCGCGGCCTGCCGCGTCAGCGCGTGATATTCGAAGAAGGAGCGCTTCAGCGGCAGCGGCCAGCTTTCGCCGACGAGCCGCACATAGGGCAGCGCCTGCTTGACGATCGCCGCGCCCCGATCCCCCGTCACGATGAAGACGAGGTTGAGGTTGCCGTCGCCGACCTCCCTGACGCTCCAATGGGACGAATCCGCCCCGATTTTCGCCTTCAGGACGGCGTTGCCGCCCAGCCGATCCGGCAATTTCTCGACGCTCAGCGCCGCGAAGACCTGGCTTTCCATATGCTTCTCCTCCTCGACGGGACGCGGCCTCCGCCGCCAGTCGTCCCACCATCCTTGCGCACAGCTAAGGCGGCATTCTGTCAAATGTCAATGGCCTTGACATTTGATGAGAGCCTATCCTAACCTGCCGTCATCGGGAGGAAAGAATGAGCGGTGAGGCGGTGTTTCGCATCGAGGGCGTGCGCAAGTCCTTTGGGCCGGTGACGGTACTCCAGGGGGTGGACCTCGACCTCCGGGCCGGCGCGGTGACGGTTCTGATGGGCGCGAACGGCGCCGGCAAATCCACGCTCGTGCGCATCCTCTCCGGCGTCTACACGCGCGATGCCGGCGCCATCACGCTCGCCGGCAGGTCCTTCGAGCCGGGAATGCCCGCCGAGGCGATCCGCGCCGGCGTCGTCACCGTGCACCAGAACATCAATGACGGCGTCGTCGCCGATCTCGACGTCGCCACCAACCTCACGCTCGACCGGCTGAACGGGCGCGGCGCGAAACTGTTCTTCAATCCGCGCCGGGTGCGCCGCGAGGCCGCCGCGGTGGCCGCCCGCATGGGCCTTGCCATCGATCTTGCCGCCAATATCAACGACCTGACGCTCGCCGACCGCCAGATGGTGGCGATCGCGCGGGCCATGGCGCACGAGCCGAAGGTGCTGATCCTCGACGAGCCGACCTCCTCGCTCTCCAGCGCCGAGGCCGACCGCCTGTTCGATCTCGTCGACCGGCTGAAGGCGCGCGGCGTCGCCATTCTCTATATCTCGCACCGCATGTCGGATATCCGGCGCCTTGCCGACAGCATCCTCTCGCTGCGCGACGGCCGCATCACCGGCCGTTTCGAAGGGCCGGAGCTCGATTACGAGGGGGCGGTCAACGCCATGCTCGGCCGCAAGGTCTCGGCCGGCGCGGTCGCCGTGCGCGAGGCGGGCGCTCCGGTCTTCAGCGTGCGGGGCCTGAAGCTCTCCGAGCAGGCGCGGCCGTTCGATTTCGACCTCGGCGACGGCGAGATCGTCGCCGTCACCGGCCTCGTCGGCGTCGGCAAGACGGCGCTCGCCGAAACGCTCTTCGGCGCCCGCGCGCCGGCGGCGGGCGAAATGACGCTCGACGGCCGGCGCTATGCGCCGAAAAGCACGGGCCAGGCGATCGCCCGCGGCGTCTTCCTCGTCGCCAAGGACCGCGCGATCAGCGGCATCGTGCCGGATTTCAACATCTACGAGAATATCAGCCTGCCGTTCCTGCGCCGGCTCTCGGCCTTCGGCGTCGCGAGCAGGCGGGCGGAGAGGGCGAAGGCGCGCCGGCAGATCGACGCGCTCGGCGTCGTCTGCCGCAGCGAGCGCGACGAGATGCAGACGCTGTCGGGCGGCAACCAGCAGAAGGTCATGGTCGGCCGCTGGCTTTCCGAGCCCGCGCGCCTCCTCATCCTCGACGAACCGTTCCAGGGCGTCGACATCGCCGCCCGCCGCGACATCGGCGAGAAGCTGCGCGCCTCGGCCGCCGGCCGCTCCACCATCCTCTTCCTGACCGAACTCGACGAAGCCTTCGAGGTCGCCGACCGCATCCTCGTGATGTCGGAGCAGACCATCGTCGGCGCGCACCGCAACGCCGATATCGACGTCGAGCGGCTGCTCTCCGAGATCGCCGGGCAATTCTATCAACAGGTCCATGCATCATGAGCAGCGAACAGAGCAAACAGGCGGCCGCCGGCCCCGTCCCGCCGCCGGCCCTCAATGTCAGGGAAGCCGCCATCAAATACGGCTTCCTCGTGCTGCTCGCCGGCATGGTGCTCTATTTCTCGCTGGTGACGGGCGGTTTCGCCTCGCCGCAGAGCGCCGTCTTCATCCTGCAGTCCGTCTCGATCACCGGCATCCTCGCGCTCGGCGTCACGGCGACGCTGGTCGTCGGCGGCTTCGACCTTTCCATCGGCTCCGTCGCCACCACGGCGATGATGGCCTCGTCCTATGTCATGGTGGTGATGGGCGGCGACGCGCTGACGGCGACGCTGGTCTGCCTTGCCGTCGGCGTGCTCGTCGGCCTCGTCAACGGCATCATCATCGTCTACATGCGCGTGCCGGATCTTCTCGCCACGCTCGGCATGATGTTCCTCCTGCTCGGCCTCCAGCGCATCCCGACCGAGGGCCGCTCCATCGCGACCGGCATGACGCTGCCGGACGGCTCGACGGCGACGGGCGCCTTCAGCCCCGCCTTCCTCGCGCTCGGCCGCCACCGCTTCGATCTGGTCCTGCCCAATCTCGTGCCGGTCTCGGTCGTCGTGCTGATCGTGCTCGCCATCGTCATCTGGTTCTTCCTGGAATACACCCGCTTCGGCCGCATGATGTACGCCGTCGGCTCGAACGAGCGGGCGGCGAGCCTCGCCGGCGCCCCCGTCAACGCCTACAAGATCTCGGCCTACATCATCTCCGGCGTCTTCGCCTCGATCGGCGGCATCCTGCTCGCCGCCCGTCTCGGCCGCGGCGACATCGCCTCCGGCAACAATCTGCTTCTCGACGCCGTCGCCGCCGCGCTGATCGGCTTCGCCGTGCTGGGCGCCGCCAAGCCGAACGCCTTCGGCACCGCCGTCGGCGCGCTCTTCGTCGGCATCCTCCTGCAGGGCCTGACGATGATGAACGCGCCCTATTACACGCAGGATTTCATCAAGGGCGCCGTGCTCGTCATCGCCCTGATCTTCACCTTTGCGCTCTCGAAAAGAGGCAAACGCTGAGACCGCTCAGCGGACAACCAAACGTTCACCAGTGGAGGAGACTGACATGAACCTTACTCGCAGAACCCTGGGCAGGATAACGCTCGGGCTGATGGGCGCGGCGGCCTTCGCCGTGCCGTCCTTCGCCGCCGACATGCCGGCGCCCTTCGACAAGCCCGGCGACGTGAAGATCGCGCTCGTGCGCTACCTTTCGACCGGCGACTTCTTCCAGTCCTACCTCGCCGGCGTCGAGGCGCAGGCGAAAGCCATCGGCGTGGAGTTGCAGGTCTTCGACAGCCGTCAGGACGCGGCCCTCCAGGCCGACATGGTCGACCAGGCGATCGCGCTCGGCGTTCAGGGCATCATCATCCAGCACGGCCTGACGGAATCCATGAAGGAGGCCGCCCAGCGCGCGGTCGACGCCGGCATCAAGGTCGTCGCCTTCGACGTCAACGTCGAGAACGAGAAGATCCCGCAGATCGAGCAGTCCGACCGCGACCTCGCGCGCCTGGCCCTCGAACAGGCGATCAAGGACAATGGCGAGAGCTTCAAGGCCGGCTATGTCTACGTCGCCGGCATCGCGCCGCTCGACCGCCGCGACGAGACCTGGAAGGAATTCAAGGCAAAATATCCGGGCATCAACGAGGCCGCCCAGTTCGGCACGATGGACAACCCGATCGCCAATTCGGTCGCCAACCAGGCCCGTTCGGTGATCTCGGCCAATCCGGACATCACCGTGATGTTCGCCCCCTATGACGAATTCGCCAAGGGCGTGAAGATCGCCGTCGACGAGGCGGGCCTCACCTCCAGCGTGAAGATCTACTCCGCGGACATCTCGACCTCCGATATCGCCGCCATGCGCGAATCCGGCTCCGCCTGGGTGGCGACGGCCGCGACGAACCCGGCCGTGGTCGGCCAGGTCTCCGTCCGCTCGCTGGCCATGCTGCTCGCCGGCGAGGATCCCGGCAAGCAGGTCATCGTCCCGCCGACGCTGATCACCCAGCAGGACCTCAACGACCAGGACATCAAGAACATGGAGGAGCTCGGCGCCAAGCTGCCGCAGTTCGCCCATGCGGACGTCGCCATGCCGGCCTGGATGCCGAAGCCCTGATTGCTGACCAGGAGAATGAAAAAAGGGGGCGGTCCACAGGCCGCCCCTTTTGCATATATATTGAGGAGGGGCGGAGCAGACTGTGTGCCCCGCTCGAAACTCAGCGCATCGCCGCCGCGATATTGCCGCCGTCGACGGTGGTCACGTCGGCGGTCGTGCGTTCGGCGAGCGCGTGGTGCACGAAGGCGCGGGCGACGTCCTCGGCGGTCACTTCGAGGCCGAGCAGGTTGCCGCCCATATAGTCCTTGACGGAAAGGCCGCGGGCCGCGGCGCGGCGCTCGATCATCTCGTCGTTGAGCAGGCCCGAGCGGATGCGGTCGGCGTTGACGGCGTTGACGCGGATATGGTCGGCGCCGTGCTCCAGCGCGTATTGCCGCGAGAGGAACAGCGTCGCGGCCTTGGGCAGGCCGTAGGCGCCGAATTTCGCCCCCGGATTGACCGCCTGCTTGGAGGCGTTGAAGAGCAGCACGCCGCCGGTCTTCTGCGCCTTCATGATGCGCACGGCGTTCTGCGCGACGCTCTGGTGGGCGAAGAAGTTCAGTTCGAAGCTCTTGCGCAGCAGCGCGTCGTCCATCGTGGCGATCGGGCTTTCCCATGCCGCGCCCGCATTGGAGACGACGATGTCGACGCCGCCGAAGGTGGCGACGGCCTGATCGAAGGCGGCGCGCACGGAGGCGGGATCGGTGATGTCGGCGGCGATGCCGATCGAATGGTTGCCGGCGGCCTTCGCCACCGCGGCCGCCTTCCCGCCGTCGAGGTCGAGCACGACGGCATGCGCGCCTTCCGCCACGAAGGCCTTGACGATCGCCGCGCCGATGGCGCCCGCGCCGCCGGTGACGAGCACGACCTGGCCGGTGAACGGCTTCGGCCTGGCGCCCGCCAGCTTCGCCTGCTCCAGCGACCAGTATTCGAGGTCGAAGAGGTCCGGCCGGCTGACCGGCTCGAAGCGGCCGACGGCTTCCGCGTCGCGCGCCGCCTCGATCCACATCTCTCCGACATCGACGGCGATCGTGGCGTCCTTGTAGGTGCGGCCATGGCCGAACATGCCGAGGCCGGGCACCAGCGTCAGGCGCGGCATCGGATCGAGCATGACGCGCTTGACGTCGTCGCGGGCGTCGTTGCTGCGGAAATAGTCGGTGTAGTCGGCCGCGAAGGCGGCGACCCGTTCGTCGATCACGGCGCGATAGAAGGCAAGGTCGTCCTTCGCCGGGGCCGGCAGCACCATCGGCCCCGTCTTGATGCGGATCGAGAGGTCGGGCGTCGAGACGCCGCGGGCGGCCATGTCCGCGACTTGCGCCGCGTTGACGAAATCAAGGATCGCCGGGGAGGCGCGGAAGACGCTGACCATGCGGTCGTAGCGGCCTTCGCCCCTGTCGACGGCGACGGCGCCGCGCAGCATCGGCGCGATGTCGCCGGGGTCGGCGAGCGCGGCGGGAAGGGCGGCCGGCGTAAACGGGTTGCGGCCGTTCCGCTTCACATGATCCTCGGCCAGCGTGACATGGTGGATCATCCGGTCATAGGCTTCCTTCGCCGTCTCGCCGAAGGTGAAGATGCCGTGCTTGTCGAGGATCAGGCCCTCGACCGTCGGATCCCGGTCGAACACCTCGGCGGCCGCCTTGGCGAGGGCGAAGCCGGGCATGATATAGGGCACGAAGCCCATCTTCCTGCCGAAGAGCTCGGCGCACATGCTTGCGCTCTCCGCCTGGTCGGCGATGGCGAGGATGGCGGTCGAATGGGTGTGGTCGACGAACTTGTGCGGCAGGAAGGCGTGCAGCAGCGCCTCGACGGACGGGTTCGGCGCGCCGGGATCGATGAGGTTGGCGCGCAGCAACGTCACCATGTCCTCGTCCGAGAGTTTGGCGAGCTTGCGGCTCTTCAGCAGCGGGCCGATCTTCACCGCAGGCAGGCCCGGCGGCTCGATCGTGCCCATGTCCCAGCCGCTGCCCTTGACGCAGAGCACGGCATGCACGTCGCCGACGAGGTCGGTCATCTCCGTCTTCACCGAGGTGTTGCCGCCGCCATGCAGCACGAGCCGCGGCTCGCCGCCGAGAAGCCGCGTCGTATAGGTGCGCAGCGCCAGGTCCCGGTTGACGCCCTTCGCCGCATAGCCGGCGACGACCTGTTCCGCCTCGTCGTCGCGCCAGAGATTTTCCATCGTGTTCAGCCTCCCGATAAACCGGCCCGGCCGGCATCGGCGGACCGCATATTTTCCTGGCTCAGCGCCCGGCCTTGCCGAGCCCCTCGCGGTTCCAGCGGTCCAGCACCCGCCGCGCCATCGATGCCGTGACGATGAGATGCGAGGCGAAGCCGCCCTTCAGCGCCGCCATCAGCGGTTCGAACTTGCTGTCCTCCTGCACGACGAGCATGCGCTTGCGGATCGCGCGGATGGAGGCGAGGTCGGCGGAGATGCAGCGCCGGTTGTGCTCGCAGTCCATCCACTGGCCATCGTGGTCGATGAGCTGCCCGGCGATGACGCCGGCCGCGCCCCGCTCGCCCATCGCGTGCATGTCGGCGGCCGAGAGCGCACCGCATTTGACGAGATGGCTGTCATCCTCGATGCCACCGACGGAATAGAGCGCGAGCTGGCAGTCGGAAATCGTCGCGAGCTGTTCCCGGATGACCGGCTCGCCGCGCAGCTCCTCGGCCAGCCGCTCGGAGGACAGCACGAGCGGCGCGTAGAAATTGATGCCCTCCGCATTGAGGCGGCGGGCGATTTCCGTGGTGCACTGGTCGGGACGATAGGAATAGGGCGCGCCGAGATTGCCGCAGAGTTGCACGACGGTGACGCCGCTGAGATCGGCGAAGGGCATGACATCGGCGATGTGGTAGACGGTGCGGCCCCAGGCGACGCCGATCCGGTCGCCCTTGTTGATGAGTTCGAGGAAGACCGAGGCGGCGACGACCGGCATTTCGGCGGCCGGGTCCATGGCCTGCCGGTCCTCCGGCACCAGCCAGGCCGTGGTCAGCCCCGTGGCGTCCTCCAGTTCGCGGGCGAGAACGTCGTCGGAAAAGAGGTCCGTCGAGGTGGTGATGGTGACGATGCCCATCTCGCGCGCCTTGCGCAGATACATGGCGATGGAGGCGCGGGAGATTTCCAGCTTCTGCGCCACTTCATCCTGCCGCAGCCCATGCGTATAATAGAGCCAGGCGGCCTTGTGGATGATCTGGTCGTTGGCGCGGATGGGCATTGAGGGTCTCTCGCGAAGGGGTTCTGACATTATTCATTGTCGCTGACAAAAGTCAATGCGCCGGAAACGCGCTGCCCGGAAGCCTCACGGCTATGCGTTTTCCTTCACACGAAAACAGCGGAAGGGCATCGGCCACTTCCGCTGTCCGGGTCTTCCATGAAAGGCGCGCCGCGCGTCCTATGCGTTGGTGCCGCCGTCGATGACGTGTTCGGCGCCCGTCACGAAGCGGGCCTCTGGCCCTGCCAGCCAGGCGACGAATGCCGCGATGTCGTCCGGGCTGCCGAAGCGCGGGATCGCCATCGTCGCGCGCTGCATGTCCGCCGTCTCCCCTTTTGCCGGGTTCATGTCCGTGTCGGTGGAGCCCGGATGGATGATGTTGGCGGTGATCCCTCTTGGCCCGAGGTCGCGGGCGATGCCGCGCGTGAAGCCTGACAGCGCCGCCTTGCTCAGCGCATAGAGGCTGATGCCCGGCCAGGGCACGCGCTGCGCCAGGTTGCTGCCGATGGTGATGATCCGGCCGCCATCGGGCATGTGGGCGATGGCCTGCCGGGTGGCGACGAAGACGGCGCGCACATTGACGTCGATCGTGCGGTCGAAATCCTCCAGCGTCAGGTCGGAGAGCGGCGCGGCATGGAAGATGCCGGCATTGTTGACGAGGATGTCGATGCGGCCCTCGGCCTTCGCCGTTGCGTCGACGGCCGCCGCAAGGGCCGCGGCGTCGCGATTGTCGGCCTTGATGGCGACGGCCTTCCCGCCGGCGGCCTCGATGGCCGCAACGGTGGCCGCGGCTGCCGCCTCCGCGCTGGCATAGGTGAGAGTGACGCGCGCGCCTTCCTGCGCCAGCCGCCGGGCGATCGCCGCGCCCATGCCCCTGCTGCCGCCGGTGACGAGGGCGGTTTTTCCGTCGAGATTTGCCATGTCCTATCTTTCTGTATTGATCGATACATAATTACTGGTCGTCTTGCCGAAGCGCGTCAAGTGAATTATTTATCGGTCGATACAAAAAGGAGGCGAGAATGGCGCCACGCGGCCGACCCCGGGCGTTCGACAGGGATGCGGCCCTGCGCAAGGCCATGGAGGTCTTCTGGGCGAAGGGGTATGAGCGCGCCTCGCTCGCGGATCTCACCGAGGCGATGGGCATCAACGCGCCCAGCCTCTATGCGGCGTTCACCAGCAAGGAAGCGCTGTTCCAGGAGGCGCTGGCGCTCTATTCCGCAACGGAAGGCTGCGACATCTGGGAAGGCGTGCCGGCCGCCCCGACCGCGCGAGCCGCCTGTGCGCACCTGCTGCGCGCCACCGCCGAGGCCTTCGCGCGCGACGAAAAGCGCCGCGGCTGTCTGGTCGTGTTGTCCGCACCGCAGACGGAAGGGTCCAGTCCCTCCATATGCGAGACGCTGAAACACCATCGCGCGGCGACCACGGCCGTGCTGCGCGAGCGCCTGCGGCGGGCGGTTGCGGAGGGCGACCTTCCCGCGACGGCCGATGTCGAAGCCATCACGGCCTATGTCGTCACCGTGCAGCACGGCCTCTCCATCCAGGCGCGCGACGGCGCGTCCCGCGAGACGCTGCTGGCCATCGCCGACTGCGCGATGGCGGGCTGGGAGAACCTCGTGTCCGTCGGCCGCCCGCCGGCGGCGTAGTTGTCAGCGGAGCAGTTTCAGGGAACCCGTCAGGGATTTGATCCATCGGCTTTCGCCGACGAGCCCGAGCCCGTCGATGCTCTCCTCGCCGAGATCGCGCTCGGGGAACGTCGCCTCGTAGTCGGCATAGCTGTGCAGTGCGCGCGCGAAGGACGGGAAGGCGACGATGACGCGGCCGTCCTGCCGCGGCAGCGCCTTGGCCAGCAGCGCGCCGATCGTCCGGCTGTCCGCCTGCAGCACCGGCACGGGCCTGTTGGCGCTGATGTCGATCGTCGCCTGCCGGCGGTCGGTGAGCTGGCGGGCGCCGAGCGCCGGCATGGCCGCACCCATGCCGATCGAGACGGCCGCGATCGTATTGGCGAGATGGCCCGGCGGCAGGTCGGGATTGACGATGATGGCGAGGCGGATGTCCCGAAGCATGATGGCCTTTCTCCTGGTTGCGGTGCCGGCAAGACTACAGGGGGAAGGCGGGCAGGTTCTTTCTGATCTTGCTAGAAAGAGCGAAATAAAGGTAGGTTCTGCCCGTTGTAGTAAATATAGGGGCAGGATATGCCGGATACGCTCGCCGCATCGGATGTGAGGATCCTGAAGGCGCTTCAGGAGGACGGGCGCTTGAGCAACCAGGCGCTTTCGGGCGCGGTGGGCATGTCCGCCTCGCCGTGCTGGCGGCGGGTGCGGCAGCTGGAGGACGAGGGGATCATCCAGCGCTACATGGCGGTGCTGGGCCGGCGGGAGATCGGCCTCGGGGTCCTCGCCTTCATCCGCGTCAAGATCGACAGCCACACCGAGGCGGAGGCGGAGGCCTTTGCCAGCGAGGTGATGAAGCTCGATTGCGTCGTCGCCTGCTACAGCATCGCGGGGGATGCGGATTTCCTGCTGCAGGTCGTCTCGCAGGATCTCGACACCTATTCCGACTTCGCCATGAGCGTCGTGCGGCGGCTGCCGGGCATCAAGGAGATGCAGACCACCTTCGTCCTCAAGGAGATCAAGCCCTTCAGCGGCCTGCCCTTGCCTGCTGAAAGCGCCCGCCGCGGCCGGTAAGGTCTTCTCGGGGCGTCAGTCGCGTTCGCCCGTGCCGTATTCCAGCGCCTGTTTCAGGTGCTGGCGCAGCAGGGCCTCGGCCCAGTCGAGATCGCCATTTTCCACCGCGTCGAGAATGGCGAGGTGCTCGCGGCAGGACTGCTCGATGCGTTCGGCCGGCAGCTCGAAGAAGGCGGCCGATTCCTGCATGCGGCGCAGGTTGTTCTGGTGGCGGATCGCGTCGGTGAGGAACCGGTTGCCGGAAAAGCCGGCAAGGTTCTCATGGAAGAAGGCGTTGACGCGGAACCACTCGTCGCTGCCCGAGCGGCTGGCGGGATCGTCAAGGATGCGTTCGTGCGCGCGGCGGATCTGCGCGGCGATCTCCCTGTCCACCTTGAAATACGGCGTGCGCAGCGCCGAACATTCGACGATGGTGCGGAACTCGTAGCTCTCCCGATAGGCGTCGTCGCCGACCAGCGTATCGACGAAGCGCCAGCCATGGCCGGGCAGGCGCTGCGCCAGTCCCTCGGCGGCAAAGCGCATCAGGAGCTTGCGCACGGTGCCGCGCGACACGCCGTAGCGCGGCATGAGCTCGGCCTCCGACACGTCCTGCGGCAGGGCGCCCTGTGCCCGCTCGCGCAGCATGCGCCGGTAGAGGTCCTCGATCGGCGAGACCGGCAGGATTTCGGCAAGGTCGAGCGTCGAGACGTCGCGCGCGACGCGCAGGCCCCGTTTCTCCATCGGCTGCAGCACGCCTTTTTCCACGAGCAGATCGAGCGCGCCCGCTATCGGCGAGCGCGATACGCCGAAGAGCCGCGCCAGCTCGGGCGCCGAAATGCGGGTGCCGACCGTCAGGTCCGCATCGCGGATCCGGTCGATGATCCGGCGGGCCAGATCGAGTTGCAGGGTGCTGGGGCCGTCCGCCTGCTCGGCGTCCGAAAGGTCCGTATCGTCCATGGGTCCCTCATGATTATTTGCATTATAGCGCGAACACAACGCAATGCGACCCGATAAATTTCCAAAATTAGTGCTTTTCATATCTATAAAGTGCATTAAGCTGCGATCCAAGACGGAAACGAGGCAGCGGCATATGGCAGAGATCACCCCTTTTCCCCTCATCGAGATCAGCGGCCCGCCGCGCGAGCGTGGCCGCCTGTACGGCGAGAAGGCGCGTGAGCGCATCCGCCTCTCGGCCGGCCTCTACACCGGCCAGCTCCACAAGCTCGGCTTCGACGACGCCAATATCGAGCGCCTTGTCGCCGCCTTCCTGCCGCGCATCCGCGACTGGGCGCCGGACCTGGTGACGGAGATGGAGGGTATCGCCGAAGGGGCGGGCATCGGCCTCTCGGCCATCGTTCTCGTCAATGCGCGCACCGAGGTGCTGCAGCTTGCAAGGCTGGAGGCGGGCGCTGCCGACGAGGAGCCGGACGGCTGCACCGGCGCCGTGCTGCTGCCGGAGGTGACGCGCGACGGCACGGTCATCCACGGCCAGAACTGGGACTGGCGCGCCGAATGCGCCGATACCTCCGTCGTGCTGCGCATCCTGCGCGACGACGGGCCCGACATTCTGACCTTCACCGAGGCCGGCGGCCTTGCCCGCAGCGGCTTCAACGCCGCCGGCATCACGATCACCGCCAACTATCTCGAGAGCGACCGCGATTACCGCGAGATGGGCATTCCGCTGCCCTTCATCCGCCGCCGGGCGCTGGAGGCGCGGCATTTCGCGATGGCGCTGCGCGTCGTCGCCATCACGCCGAAATCCGGCTCCAACAACATGATGCTGAGCACCGCCGAGGGTTATGCGGTCGATCTCGAATGCGCGCCGGACGAGGCCTTCCCGATCTACCCGCAGGACGGCATGATCGTGCATGCCAACCACTGGCAGAGCGCCGTCGCCCTTTCCAAGCTGAAGGAAACCGGCCTTGCCAATGTGCCCGACAGCCTCTACCGCGATCACCGCGTCCTGACGGTCCTGCGGGAAAGCGGCGGCAAGCTCGGCGTCGAGGACCTGAAGCGCGCCTTCTTCGACGATTTCGCCGCGCCCTTCTGCGTCTGCCGCGCGCCGCTCGCCAAGGAGGGCGGCAATCTCTCGGCGACGGTGGCGATGATCCTCTGCGAGCCGGCGAAGGGCGTCATGGAGATCGCCCCGCTGCCGGCGATCAACCGCACCTTCACGCGCTATGAGCTGGCCATGGACGGCGACGCCTTCGCCCGCGCGGCCGGCGCCGCCGATGAAACGCTCGGCAGGGGGAAACGATGGTCCGCTTCCTCCTGACCCGCATCGCCACGGCGATCCCCACGCTGTTCCTCGTCTCCGTCACCGTCTTCGCGCTGATGCGGGCGATCCCCGGCGATCCGGCGGCCCTGATGCTGGGGGACCTCGCCCAGCCCGGCCAGCTGGAGGCGCTGCGCGCCGAGATGGGCCTCGACCAGCCGATCATCGTGCAATATCTCTACTGGCTCGGCGACGTGCTGAGCGGCGATTTCGGCCGGTCGATCGCGACGCGCCAGCCGGTGCTGCCGCTGATGCTGGACCGCTTCTCCGTCTCGGCCACCATCGTGCTCGTCGCCGTCTTCTTCGCGACGCTGATCGCGGTGCCGGCCGGCATGTTCGCCGCCTGGCGGCAGAACCGCGCCGGCGACATCGCCGTCATCGCCACCTCGACGCTGCTGCTCTCCATCCCCAGCTTCTGGCTCGGGCTGATGCTGCTCTTGATCTTCGGCCTGCAGCTCGGCTGGTTGCCGGTGGTCGGCTACGTGCCGTTCAGCCGCGATTTCGGCAGCGCGCTGCTCTACATCATCCTGCCCGTCGTGACGCTGGTCCTGGTGGAATCCGGTTCGATCACCCGCATGGCGCGGGCGAGCACCATCGAGGTGGCGCGGCTGGAATACATCACCCATGCGCGGGCCAAGGGGCTTTCGGAGGCGACCGTCATGTGGCGCCATGCCTTCAAGAACGCCTTCGCTCCCACCCTGACGCTGATCGGCCTCGTGCTCGGCAGCCTGCTCGCCAACATCGCCGTCATCGAGACCGTCTTCACCATTCCCGGCCTCGGCCGTCTGCTGGTGGATGGCATCTATGCCCGGGACTATCCCGTCGTGCAGGGCTGCATGCTGTTCACCGCCTTCCTCTACGTGGTGGTCAACCTCCTGGTCGATCTCCTCTATCCGCTTCTCGATCCAAGGGTGACGGCATGATCGCGCGGGCATTCGGCCTTCCGGCACTGCGTTTCAACGGCCTGATCGGCATCCTCGTCGTCGGCCTCCTCCTCCTCGTCGCGGTCTTCGGCCCGTGGCTCGCGCCCTACGATCCCCTGAAGCTCGACCTCATGGCCCGCCTCAAGGGCCCGTCCGCAGCGCACCTGCTCGGTGCCGACGAGTTCGGCCGCGATCTCCTCAGCCGGCTGATCCACGGCGCGCGCACCAGCGCCTGGATCGCCTTCGCCACCGTGGTCTTCGCCATCGTCTTCGGCACGATCCTCGGCGTGCTCGCCGGCTTCCTGCGCGGCTGGACGGACCGCATCCTGATGATGGTCAACGACGCGCTGCTCGCCTTTCCCGGCCTGCTGCTCGCGCTCGGCTTCATGGCGGTGTTCGGTGCCAGCCGCAACGGCATCATCGTGGCGCTCGGCATCGCCTACATGCCCGTCGCCGTGCGCGTGGTGCGCGGCACGGTGCTGTCGATCCGCGAGCGGGAATTCGTCGAGGCCTCGCGGGTGATCGGCAACAGCGGCATCGTCACCATGTTGCGCCATGTGCTGCCCAACTGTCTCGCGCCGATCATGGTGCTGGCGACGACGATGTTCGGCTGGGTCGTGCTGTCGGAAAGCGCGCTCTCCTTCCTCGGCCTCGGCGTGCCGCCGCCGGCGCCGAGCTGGGGCAACATGCTCTCCACCGGCCGCCCCTACATCAATCAGGCGCCGCATATCATCATCCTGCCCGGCCTCTGCATCTCCATCACGCTGCTCGGCGTGAACCTGCTTGGCGATGCGGTGCGCGACTGGCTCGATCCCAAGATGCAGGATTGATCCCATGGCTGGCATCGAGACCGTGCTTTCCGTCGAAAACCTCTCCGTCCGCATGGGGCAGGCCGGCCTCACCGTGGTCGACCGCCTCGACTTCTCCCTGCCGGCCGGCGAGATGCTGGCGCTGGTCGGCGAGTCCGGCTCCGGCAAGACCATGGCCGCCCGCTCCGTGCTCGGCCTGTTGCCGCCGCCCTTCATCGCGACGCCGGAAAGCCGCATCCGCTTCAGGGGCACGGACCTCGTCAGCGCCCCGCCGGAGACGCTGCGGCAGATCCGCGGCGCCGGCATCGGCATGGTGTTCCAGGAGCCGATGGTCTCGCTCAACCCCGCCATGACCATCGGCCGGCAGATGGCCGAGGGGCTGGCGCTGCACAGGAAGCTCGGCAAGGCCGAGATCCGCGACATGAGCCTTGCCATGCTGGAGCGCATCCGCATCCAGGATCCGGCACGCTGCCTTGCCGCCTTCCCGCACGAATTCTCCGGCGGCATGCGCCAGCGCATCATGCTCGCCTCCGTCATGCTGCTGAAGCCGGCGCTGCTCATCGCCGACGAGCCGACGACGGCGCTCGACACGCTGATCCAGCGCGACGTGCTCGACCTGATGGTGGAGCTGACGCAGGAGAACAACACCGCGGTCCTCCTCATCAGCCACGACCTCGGCATGGTCTCGCACTATGTCCGCAACGTCGTCGTCATGCACAAGGGCAGGGCTGTGGAGCACGGCGACAGCCGGGCGGTGCTGCACGCCCCGAAACACGACTACACCCGGCGCCTCGTCGACGCCCTGCCGCGCCGCAGCGCCGGCGGCAGTCGGTCGGGGGGCGCGCCGGCCGAGCCGCTGATCGAGCTCAAGGACGTGGTCATCGATTATCCCGGCCGCGCAAGGCTCTTCGGCCGGGCGGAGGGCAAGCGCGCCGTGCACGGCGTCGATCTTGCCATCAACCGCGGCGAGACGCTGGCGCTGGTCGGCGCTTCCGGCTCCGGCAAGACGACGCTCGGCCGGGCGATCGTCGGGCTGGTAACGCCTTCCGGCGGCACGATGGCCTTCCGCGGCGCGCCGCTCGCCTACCGGCGCGATGCCGGCGGCCGGGCGCTGCGCCAGGCGATCCAGATCGTCTTCCAGGATCCCTATTCCTCGCTCGACCCGCGCCAGCGCATCGCCGGCATCGTCGGCGAACCCTTGAAGCTCGATTCGGTGCTGGACCGGACGCAGCGGCAGGCGCGGGTGGAGGAGGTCTTTGCCGAGGTCGGGCTTGCCCCGGAACTCGCCGACCGCTTCCCGCACCAGCTTTCGGGCGGCCAGCGCCAGCGCGTGGCGATCGCCCGCGCCATCGTCAGCCGCCCCGCCTTCGTCGTCGCCGACGAACCGGTCTCCGCGCTCGACATGACCGTGCAGAAGCAGATTCTGAAGCTCTTCCGCGACCTTCAGACCCGCTACGGCTTCGCCTGCCTGTTCGTCTCGCACGATCTCGGCGCGGTGGAGCAGGTGGCCGACCGGGTGGCGGTGATGGAGAACGGCCGCATCGTCGAGACCGGCACGCGCGACGAGGTCTTCGACCGGCCGCAGCACGCCTATACCCGCCGCCTGCTCGACGCCGCCATGCTGCTCGACCGCACCTTCGCGGGCGCGGATGGCGCAGATGGCGCGGGCGGTTCGCGCCTCCTGTCGGGTACGGCGGGCTCATAGATTTTCGATACGGAGAGGAGACCATCCATGCGCAATGTCAGCGGTCACGGCCGGAAACTGTCCTATTACGATTTCGGCCACACGACCGTCTATGCCTCGCGGCTCGACCAGCGTTTCCCCTATTGCGCCTATGTGCCCGACGACTACGAGGAGGACGGCGAGAAGACCTATCCGCTCGCCGTCATCGTGCACGGCACGGAGCGCGGCATGCAGGCCTATCGCGATGCCTTCGCCGATTTCGCCGAGGCCAACGGCGTCATCGTGCTGTGCCCGCTGTTTCCCGCGAACATCTGCTTTCCGGGCGATCTCTCCTCCTACAAGATGCTGCGGGACGGCGACCTGCACTATGACGCCGTCATGCTCGATATGATCGCCGAGATGCAGGAAAAGTACCGCATCGCGGGCGACCGGGTGATGATGTACGGCTTTTCCGGCGGCGGGCACTTCACCCACCGGTTCCTCTACCTCCACCCCGAGCGCCTGCTCGCCGCCTCGATCGGCGCACCCGGCGTCGTGACGCTGCTCGATTTCGACCACGATTTCTGGGTCGGCCTGCGCGATTTCGAGAAGGTCTTCGGCAAGCCGGTCGATCTCGAGGCAATCCGCAAGGTCGCCGTGCAGATGGTGATCGGCGGCGACGACCGGGAGACCTGGGAGATCACCATCACGC
Source organism: Shinella sp. HZN7 (assembly GCF_001652565.1). NCBI lineage: Bacteria > Pseudomonadati > Pseudomonadota > Alphaproteobacteria > Hyphomicrobiales > Rhizobiaceae > Shinella > Shinella sp. HZN7. The sequence continues at coordinate 647,772 of NZ_CP015736.1, forward strand.
CCGACGACGCCTGGTACATGCCCGGCGCCGACCTTGCCGGCGCCAACCGCAACGATCGCATGCGCGCGCTGAAGAAGAGCTTCGAGCAGCACGGCATCGCCGTGCGCCACGACATCGTGCCGGGCATCACCCACGACGACCGCCAGCTCATAGGCAAGGTCAAGGACTTCTTTGCACAAACGCTGGACGCAATCCGCGAGCGCTCCTGACGATAACGAAGCGGGGAACACCAGGAGATCACCATGAAACGCACATTCCTGATTTCGACGGCGCTGGCCGCGGGCCTGCTGCTCGGCGCCTCGGCCGAGGCGGCAACGCTGAACATCCGCATCAACGCCGATATCCGCGGCACGGAAGGCATCGACCGCGACGCCAATACCGACACCGTGCTGCACCATATCTTCGAGACGCTGGTCGGCTTCCGCGCCGATCTCAGCATCGGCCCCGCGCTCGCCGAGAGCTGGACGGTGTCGGAGGACGGCAGGGCCTACACCTTCACCATCCGCGAGGGCGCGACCTTCCATAACGGCGATCCCGTCACGTCGGCGGATATCAAATGGAACTGGGACCACCGCGTCGCGGCGGGCGCCGAATGGTTCTGCAACGGCTTCTTCGACGGTTCGCAGGGCCTGAAGGTCGAGGCGCTGGAAACGCCCGATCCCCGCACCGTCGTCTTCCGCATCAACGAGCCGAACGCGCTCTTCCTCGCCCAGCTCGCCAACATCCAGTGCAACGGCTGGGTCGCCAGCCCCAAGAATGCCGGGCCGGACGGCAAGTGGATCGACGGCAGCGCGATCGGCAGCGGCTCCTTCAAGCTGAAGGAATGGGTGAGAAGCCAGTACATCACGCTGGAGAAATACGACGGCTACACGCCGCCGAAGGAAAAGGCGAGCGGCTATGCCGGCGACCGCACGGCACTGGTCGACGAAGCGAAATTCCTGATCATCCCCGATACGTCGGCCGCCGAGACGGCGCTCTTCGCCGGCGAGATCGACGTGCTGCCGAACTTCGAATCCCAGCGCATCGAGGATGCCAGGGCGCGCGGCCTGAAGGTTATGACGACGTCGGGCCTTTCCCTGACGCCGCTGCTCATCCAGACGACCGACCCGTTGATGTCGAACGTTAAGCTGCGCCAGGCGATCGCCCGTGCCATCGATTTCAAGCAGATCGCCGCCGCCCGCACGGCGAACCTTGCCGATTTCAACCCCTCCGGCGTGCCGCAGGCGAGTGCCTTCTTCGATGAGGATTTCCTGAAATGGCCGGAATACGATCCGGAGGCCGCCAAGGCGCTGCTGGCTGAAGCCGGCTACAAGGGCGAAGTGATAAAAATCCAGACCAACACCCGCTATCAGGGCATGTATGAAAACAGCATCCTGGTGCAGGCCATGCTGGCCGGCGCCGGCATCAATGCCGAGCTGGAAGTGCTGGACTGGGCCGCGCAGCTCGACAATTACCTCGCCGGCAAGTTCCAGATGCAGTCCTTCGGCTATTCCGCCCGCCTCGATCCTTCGCAGTTCTACGGCGTCATCATCGGCGACAAGAAGGCCGAGCCGACGGCACAATGGGACAATCCCGAGGCCTGGCAGCTTTACCTGAAATCGACCAAGACGACGGATTTCGAGGCGCGCAAGGCCGTTTTCAAGGAAATCCACGCGCTGATGGCGAAGGACCTGCCGATCTTCGGCCTCTATTATGAGCCCGTCGTCGCGGCGGTGGGCGCCAGGATCGAAGGCTTCGACGTCTGGGCGGCCGACAAGGAGCGGGCCTGGGGCGTGAAGAAGGACTGATCCCGGAGCTTGCGTCGGGGCTTTCCGCGCCCCGACGGCCGTGTCCTGTCTGGAGGAAACCATGCGTACCGAAGATCTTCCCGTCATCGATTGCCCGAAGGCGCCGCTTGCCCGCGGGCGGGCGCATGGCGAGGCGCTGCGCGGCACGATCGCCGAAAAGATCGAGCGCTGGCAGGCGGCGATCGGCAAGGCCTATGGCCGGCCGGCGGCGGCCTTCCTGCCCGTCTTCCTGTCGGTGACGGACTTCCGCACGGCGATCGCCGCCCATGTGCCGGATCTCCTGGAGGAGGTGCGCGGCATTGCGGAAGGTGCCGGCATTTCCGAGGAGACCGCCTATGCCCTCCAGCTTATGGACGAGGAATGGTGGTTCGGCGGCTTCGACGGCGAGGGCCATTGCAGCAGCCTTGCCGTCGCGCCGGTGGCGGGGCGCGGCACGATCGTTGGCCAGACCATGGACCTGCCGCGCTGGCACGATGGCGCGCAGGCCGTGCTGCGGCTCGATGACGGTGACAGCGAAATGCTGGTCTACACCTCCGCCGGCCTGATCGGCCTGATGGGCGTCTCCGGCCGCGGCCTCGGCATCTGCGTCAACACGCTCGCCCAGCTCGCCTACAGCCCGCGCGGGCTTCCCGTCTCCTTCGCCATGCGCGGCGCGCTGGCGCAGGAAAACGCGGCCGCGGCCGCGGACTTCCTTTCCCGCGTCCCGCATGCCTCCGGCCAGACCTACCAGATCGGCGACCGCGACGGCATCCGCACGCTCGAATGCGCGGCCGGCAGTGTTGCCGAAATCGCCATTGCCGGCGGCCTCTCGCTCCACACCAACCACCCGCTCGCCAACACGTGCGTTGCGCCGAATGCCAGGCTGTGGAGGGCAGCGGCGATTCGCGAACCCGCCTTCGCAGCCTGCACACCGATTTCTCGCGCGGGCCGGCGGATGCCGAGACCGCAAGACGCGCCCTTGCGGCGCAGCGCAAGGGCGGCGCCGTCTCCATCGTGCCGAAGGGTCTGCCGCGCAGCGATACCAGGCTCGGCCTCATGCGGCAGATGACGGTCGGCGCCGTCGTCTACGAGATCGGCAGGACGGTGTCGCTCTCCGTCGCCGCCGGGCCGCCGAGCGTTGAAAGCTGGCGGCGGCTGGCGGTGCGCGGCGGCCGCGGCTGATGTACACGTCCCGGCATTTCGCCATGGCGGATGAACGCGACATGCGTGCCGCCATCGCGCGCTACGGGCTGGCGACGCTGGTCTCGCACAGCCCGTCCGAAGGATTGCAGGCGACCGCCGTGCCCGTGCTGTTCGACCCGGATGATCCATCGGGACAGCGCCTGATCGCGCACATGGCGCGGGCCAATCCCCATTGGCGCGCCATCGCGGATGACGAGGCGGTGCTCCTGCTCTTCCGGGGACCGGATGCCTATGTCAGCCCCGGCCATTACCGGATGGAGGAGGACGTGCCGACCTGGAACTACTCGGCGGTGCAGGTGCGGGGCAGGCTCGCTCATGCACGCGATGCGGCGGAAAACCGCCGCGTGCTGGAGCGTACGGTGGAGCATTTCGAGGCAAGGCTTGGCACCGGCTGGCACCTGTCGGGTATCAGCGCGGCGGTGGTGGAGATGTATGCCCGCGGCACCGCCTCCTTCTCGGTTGTGATCGACAGGATGGATGCGGCACACAAGATGAGCCAGGACAAGCTGCGGGAGGATGTCACGGCGGTTATCACGGGCCTGTCCGCCACCGAGGACGAACAGGCTCGCGCGGTCGCGGAAGTGATGACGTCGGTGACACTGGTCCCCGGCCGCCATCGTTGAGGCACTTGCGGCGAGGTTCGTGCAGTTCCAGCAGAAGTGCGCAGCGGTTTGCGTCTGGAATTGCGTTAAAACAAAAGTTGGAGCGGTCAGGTCGGCAGGGCCTCAAGGAGGGCGTCGTAAGTCGGGGCGAGCGCCCGCAGGTGCGCGGCGGCGGTTGCATCGTCCCGGATGACCAGCGGATATTGCAGAGAGCCGATGAGCCGGGCCTGCCGGTCGAGGATCGCCGCTGCCCGCGCCTCGCCGATCTGCATGAGGCAGGTGGCGGCGTCCGCGGTGCGGCGGGCGCCGACCCGGACGGCGAAATGGATGAGGTGGTTGCGCAGGTCCTCCTTCATGTCCTTTTCGACCATGGCCGCAAGAGCCTCGGCCGCCGTGCCGTTGCCGATCGTCCCCGGCGGCACCTCGCTGGTGCCGGTGCAGGACAGCCATTTGCGCGCGGCGGGCAGGGCAGCGCGGATGACATCCGCGCTGGAGCGCGCGTTGATCCGGCGGAAGCCGCAACGCAGGGTGAAGGGTGTGCCGTAGTCGAGGGTTTCCGTCCGCCAGGCCTTCAGGAAAAGGTCGAGCGGCAGTCGCGCATAGGGAAAGCCCTCCGGATCGTGCATCAGGACCGATGTCTCATCCATCTCGATGACGACGACATAGTGATCCGCCCCGATCGGTCCCACCCGTCCCGGCTGGTGCCCGAGATGGCCCATCTCCACGGGGCCGATCCAGACCGGCCCATCGGCCAGCGCCGCCTTGAGCGTGTCGAGCGCCGATTGCGGATCGTCGCCGCGCACGAGGTCGGATGTCCAGCCCAGTGCCGCCAAGGCATCGTCGAAGCTTGCTTCCGGCGTCCAGCCGTAGGGATCGAAAAACGGTAGGGTCCCCCCGAGCAAATGCATGCCGAAAGCGCTGCTCGTTGCAAATTCAATTACATTGGGCGGCGGCGACATTTCGCCGAACATCATGGCGAAGGCGTTTGAATAACAATAAGGTCCGGAGCCGGTATAGGAAAAATGTTTCATTCTTACTGTCTCCTGTTTGAAAGAGACGGAGATAGAAGAAGAAATTCACAAATTTTGTCAACGGACGCAAATTTCTTTCTTTTCGCTGCATCAGGGAGAGACGGACGATGGGACGGTCCGGGGTCTGTGGGAGCCCGGCTTCGGGTCGCAAGCGGGCCGGCCGGGACCGCGTTCCCTGACGATGCCGGGCCAACCGCGAAGGCCGCAGGTGGCCCGGCATGGTCTCAGAATTCCTCCCAGTCGCTCTTGGTGTCGAGCGCCGCATTGCCGCTGAAGGCGGCCGCGACCTTGCGGCCAAGCGTGCGGGCGGGGGAGGCGATGGCAGGGTCGACGCTCCGGGCGGTGCGCGGCCCGCCGGCCTGGGCAGCGGAGGTGCCGTCCAGCCGGAACTGGCTGACCAGTTCGCGCAGGCGCACCGCCTCGTTGGCGAGCGTGTTGGAGGCCGCATTCGACTGCTCCACCATCGCCGCATTCTGCTGCGTCGTCTGATCCATGGCATTGACCGCGGTGTTGACCTCGGCAAGCCCGACGGACTGCTCCTTGGCCGATGTCGCGATCGATTCCATATGCGTGTTGATCTCGACGATGAAGCCGCTGATGGTTTTCAGCGCCGAGCCTGCATCGCGCACCAGCTTCACGCCGTTGCCGACTTCCGTCGAGGAGTTCTGGATCAGGCCCTTGATTTCCTTGGCCGCCTGGGCGGAGCGCTGGGCAAGCTCGCGCACTTCCTGGGCCACGACGGCAAAGCCCTTGCCCGCCTCGCCCGCGCGGGCTGCCTCCACGCCCGCATTCAGGGCGAGCAGGTTGGTCTGGAAGGCGATCTCGTCGATGACGCCGATGATGTTGGAAATCTGCTGCGAGCTCTCCTCGATCTTGCGCATCGCCTCTTCGGCATGGGACACGACCTCCGCGGATGCGGCCGCCGATTGGTTGGCGCGGCCGGCGACGTCCTTGGCCTCCTCGGTGCGCTTGGAGGAGTTGGCGACGTTGACGGTGATCTCGTCGAGGGCTGCTGCGGTTTCCTCCAGCGAGGCGGCCTGCTGCTCCGTCCGCTTCGAAAGGTCGTCCGTGCCGACCGCGATTTCACGGGTACCGGTGTCGAGCGTCGAGATGGAGCCGGAGATTTCCAAAAGCGTGGTGCGGAGCTGGGCGACCGAGCGGTTGAAATCGTGGCGCAATGCCTCGAAATCCTGGGCGAAGGCGTCGTTGAGCTGGAAGGCGAGGTCGCCGGAGGCGAGGCGTTTCAGGCCGGCGGCAAGACCGGAGGTCGCAATGCGCAGCCGCTCGGCGGCGTCGGCCTCGGCCTTCTCCTGCATGGCGATGCGCTCGGCTTCCGCGCGCTTGCGGTTTTCCGTTGCCTCCTGCTCCAGCCGCCGGTTGGCGATGGCGCCCTGGCGGAAGATTTCCAGCGCCTTGCCCATGTCGCCGATCTCGTCGTTGTTCTTGGCAAGGTCGATCTGCGTGTCCAACTGGCCATCGGCCACAAGACCCATGGAATTGCCGAGTTGGTACATGCCGCCGATGATGCGCTTGAAGGTCACGTAGCCGACGATGGCGAGCATCAGCAGGAGCGCGCCCAAGGCCGTGAGGGTCAATGTCCAGTAGAAGGCGGCGCGGGCGTTCGCCGCGTCGACGGCGCCCTGCGTGCGGTGTTCGAGCTTCACGAAGAAGGCATCGACCGGCTTCATGATCTCGGCCTTGAACTTGTGATACTCGGGCGAAGCGAGCATCTGCGCCGCCTTGGCCTTGGCCTCCGGGCCCAGCGTGGCGGTGCTGTCCACGAGGTTCATCGCCTCGGTCTCGAGCTTGACCAGGGCATCGGAGCGCTTGCCGGCCTTATCGAGCAGGGCGAATTCCTCGTCGGCGAAACCGGCCTGTTTCATCAGGTCGAGGATGGAGATGGCGGGTCCGTCGGGACGGGGCTTGGCTTCTCCGCCCGCGACGAAATCCCAGTAGATGCGGTGGTAGTCTTCCGGGCGCGGCCGCGTGCCGTTGCGGATCTCGATGACGGCGTTGTACTGGTCCTTGTAGGACGCATCCCCCGTTTCGGCATAGGTGCGCACCAGGCGGGTCAGATCGTCGGACGACTGGCGGAAACCGTCGGCGAGCAGATAGGACCGGTATTTCTGGTCATAGGCGTTCGTGACGTCGCCGGCCGCACCGGCATATCCCCACAGGCTGCCCGCAAGGCCGGCAATGGCAATGCCGGTGGCCGAGGCGAGAATGAGGAATTGGGTCTTGATTCTCATGATGGACAGTTCCTGACGTGGACATGCCTCTTCTGCCGCGCCGAACTCATTTCTGACGTCATGAAGTCATGCCGCACATGAGTGCTATACCCGACGCCATCGTCGGAATGCATACAGGATTTGCTCTATAATAGTTAGGGAATTGATAATTCCTCCTGATGTTCTTCTAATGTCAGTATTTTTACAGTATGCACCTGTTGCGTGTATTGCGTATTTCGGAGGCCACAATGAATTATGACAATTGTTATTTCAGAATTCTGGATTTTTTGTCATTTATTTTTCATGTTCAGGCATGACGCTGAAGTTGTATTTTTGATTACATTCAATGTTGGCGAATATTAGAATTTAAGAAAAAAGGAATTCGAAGCAGGTCAAGCCGATGGAATTCCGGTTCTATTCCGGTTTTCCCGGATGCCATGGCGCAAGTGCGGGGGATATCTTCATTCGGTAGCCTGTCCTGAAGGACGACGGTGAGGGTTATTGTCGAAGGATGCGGTAACCCCGCCATGCGGAAGAGGCGCGCGAAACCCGCAAGGGACGGGCGTGAGCGCAGGGGGCGAAGATCTTGCAACGCGTGGCTGCGCGCCATTGCCGATTTCGGCATGTTTTTTCACTGCTGGTGCACCTGGACGCGGTCAATTTTTTGCGTCGGAGCGGTCCGAACGCGCCTCAGCCGCTCCGCGCCGTGCGATAGCGGGCGGGGTCGGGGATCGGCACGGCGGCCATCAGGTTGCGCGTGTAGGCGTCGGCCGGGGCCTCGAACACCTGCCGGCGCGGGCCGATCTCGACGATGCGCCCGCCGCGCATGACGGCGACATGGTGCGACATCTTCTCGATGACGGCCATGTCGTGCGAGATGAAGAGATAGGCAAGGCCCATCTGCTCCTGCAGCTCCAGCATCAGGTCGAGCACCCGCGCGCGGACCGAAACGTCGAGCGCTGCCACGCTCTCGTCGGCGACGATCAGCTTCGGCTCCAGCGCCAGCGCCCGGGCGATGCAGATGCGCTGGCGCTGGCCGCCGGAAAACTCGTGCGGATAGCGGCTTCCGGCATCCGGCGGCATGCCGACGCGCCTGAGGAGCGCCGCCACGCGGTCTTGCCGCTCGGAGGCATTGCCGACGCCATGGATGACCAGCGGCTCGGCGATCGCCGCGCCGACCGTCATGCGCGGGTCGAGCGAGGCATAGGGGTCCTGGAAGATCATCTGCGCGACACGGCGCACGGGGCGCATGGCCGCGGGCTTCAGGCCGCGGGTTTCCCGCCCGTCGATCGAAACGCTGCCTTCGAAGGGAATGAGGTTGAGCACGGCCTTGCCGGTGGTCGATTTGCCCGAGCCGCTTTCCCCGACGAGGCCGAGCGTCTTGCCCGCCTTGAGGACGAAGGAGATGTCGCTGACGGTTGCGGGAGCGATGCGCGACCGGTTGAACCAGCCGGCGCGCGCGCCATAGGTGACGCTGAGGTCCTTGACGGCGAGGATCGGCCTTTCTGCCGGCGGGGCCGCGGCCTGCGTCAGCCGTGGCGGTCCGTCCGTTCCGGCATGGGCGCCGAGGCGCGGCACGGCGGCCAGCAACTGGCGCGTATAGGGCTCTGCCGGGCGCGCGAAGATGTCGAGCGCGTCGCCGGCCTCGACGATCCTGCCTTGCTGCATGATGGCCACCCGGTCCGCCATCTCCGCGACCACGCCCATGTCATGGGTGATCATCAGGATGGAGGTCGAGAATTCGCGCCTGAGCTCGCGCATCAGGGTGAGGATCTGCGCCTGCACGGTCACGTCGAGCGCGGTGGTCGGCTCGTCGGCGATCAGCACCTTGGGCCGGCAGGAGAGCGCCATGGCGATCATCACGCGCTGGCGCATGCCGCCGGAAAGCTCGTGCGGATATTGCTTCAGCCGGCGCGGCGCCTCGCTCATGTGCACGGCGTCGAGCATCGCGCGGGCGATGGCCTCCGCGCCCTCGGATATGTCCTCGCGGTGCTCGCGGATGGCCTCCACCATCTGGTCGCCGATGGTCATCACCGGGTTCAGCGAGGTCATCGGCTCCTGGAAGATCATCGCGATGTCGCCGCCGCGGATCTTTCTGAGCGCCCGGTGCGGGATGCCGAGGATGTTGCGGTCCTCCAGCCGGATTTCGCCGGACGACACCTTCAGCGAGGCCTTCGGCAGAAGGCCCATGATGGCAAGCGAGGTGACGGACTTGCCGGACCCCGATTCCCCCGCAAGGCAGAGCGTCTCGCCGGCGGCAAGGTCGAAGCTCACGCCGTCGAGGATGCGCTTCAGCCCTTCGGGCGTGCGCGCATCGACGGAGAGGTTGCGGACGGAGAGAACCGGGGCGGCCTGGTGCGATGTCACGCGAAGACGATCCTCGGGAAGTAGAAGGAGACGACCCAGTTCGGCATGTCGACGATCTCGCTGATCCTGAGATCGCCGCAGACGGAGCAGAGCATGTAGGCATCGACGGGACTGTAGCCGTGCTCGGCGACGAGGAGGTCGATCATGCGCATCAGCGCCTCGCGGGCGCCGGTCATCAGGTCGGGGCCGATGCCGGTCGTCACCTCGTAGCCGTCGCCGTCGAGATGGCGCGTCACGGGCTCGCTCGTCGTGAAGCGCGGCGTCTGGAGGTTGGCGCCCTTCACGAGGTCGAGCGTGAGTTCGACATTCATCTGGCTCTCGATCGCGGTGCCGCAGACCTCGCCGTCGCCCTGCGCGGCATGGGTGTCGCCGACGGAGAACAGCGCGCCCTCCACCTCGATCGGCAGATAGAGCGTCACGCCCGCCGTGAGGTCGCGGATATCCATGTTGCCGCCGACGCGGCGCGGCGGCACGACGGAGTGGAGGCCGGCTTCGGCCGGGGCGACGCCGATCGTGCCGGTGAACGGCTTCAGCGGCACGCGGCCGCCGGGGCCGAAGGCGGAGGGCGCCATGCTCGCCGTGTCATAGGACCAGATGTGCAGCGCCGGCTCCTTGAACTGGTCGGCGAGCAGGCCGAAGCCGGGAATGTTCGCCGTCCAGCCGTGGCCGGACGGGTGGAACTTGCGGATCGTCACCTTCAGCGCATCGCCGGGCTCTGCGCCTTCCACATAGACCGGGCCGGAGACCGGGTTCACCTTGGCGAAATCGAGTGCGGCAAGCGTTTCCAGCGTCGAATCCCGGCCGAGCTGGCCGCCGGAGGAATCGAGGCATTCGAAGAGGATGGTCTCGCCGGGCCTCGCCGTCAGTGCGGGCGGAAAGGCGCGGTCCCAGCCGAAATTATGCTGCGCGCGGTGGATGGTGTGGGTGCAGGCGACGCACATGAAAGGCCTCCCGGTCGTTTGTTGTTCTCTTGTCTGCAACGCCCCGTGGAGGCGGGGCATATGCGTTTCGAAAGCCGGCGATATCCCCTCTGCCTGCCGGCATCTCCCCCACAAGGGGGAGAAAGCTTGCAGCCTGCTTGGCGCCCGAAATTTCGCCGCCGCCGCCGGGCAAGCCGTCCCCCTCATGGGGAGGGGTCTTCGCATCGACCGCCTTACGGCTTCACGAAGATCGCGTCGTAATTGATGACGCGCGTCGGATCGATATAGATGTTGTCCGGCCCGCCCATGCGCAGCGACTTGGCGACGACGCGGCGCTCGTTGATGACGGGCACCCAGGGCGCATCCGCCATGATGTCGGTGAAGATCTTGCCCCAGGCGGACTGGCGCTCCGCCACCTTGGCGGGATCGGACATGGCGTCGGCCTCCGCCGCGCGTTTGTCGATCGCCTCGTTGCAGTACCACGGCCAGTTCCAGCCGCCGGAGACGGCGCCCGAGCAACCGAGGATCGGGCCGTAGAAGTTGGACGGATCGGGGAAGTCGGCGATCCAGCCCATGCCGCCGGACCAGATCATCGGCGCCTCGCCCTCCGTGCCACCGGCGGCGATCACGTTGCCCTGCGCCAGCGCCCGCACCTCGGCCTTGATGCCGATGGCGGCGAGATCCTGCTGGATCGCCTGGGCGATGCGCGGCTGCGGGTCGGTGTTGGTGGAATAGAGCACCGTCTCGAAGCCATCCGGATGGCCGGCCTCGGCGAGCAGCGCCTTGGCCTTCTCCACGTCATAGGTATAGCCGGTGAAGGCCTTGTCGTAGCCGGGCATCAACGGCGGCAGGATCTGCGTGGCGGCGGTCGCGCGGCCGTTCAGGATGCGCGTGATGCGCTCCTTGTTGATCGCCATGTTGACGGCCTGGCGCACCTTCACGTCGTCGAAGGGCTTCACCTTGGTGTTGAGCGTGACGTAGCCGGTGTGCAGTTGCTCGCCGTCGACGATCATCGCCGCGCCGTCGGGCGAGTTCTTGATCTCCAGGAACTTTGCCGGGGGAATGCCGTCGCCGGCAATGTCCACCTCGCCCTTCTGGAGCCGGAGGAGCGCGACGAGCGGCTCCTGGCCGACCTCGATCGTCACCTTGTCGACATGCGGCACGTCCTTGACGAAATAATCGGGGTTGCGCTCGAAGACGAGTTTCTGGCCGATCGTCCAGTCCTTCAGCACCAGCGAGCCGGAGCCGACCGGCTTCTTGCCGAAGTCGCCGGCGGCCGCGTCCACCGCCTCCTTCGGCACGACGGAGGCGAAGTTGATCGCCATGACATGCAGGAAGGTCGCGTCGGGCCGCGACAGGTGGAAGACGACGGTCGCATCATCGGGCGTCTCGATGCCCGAAAGCACCTCGGACGTGCCGTTCGTCAGGTCGTCGAAGCCCTTGATCGGGCCGAAGAAGCCGGCGCCGGGGCCCTGCGTCTTCGGGTTGACGGCGCGCTCGATGGAATATTTCACGTCGGCAGCGACGATCTCGCGGCCATTGGTGAACTTCACGCCCTTGCGCAGCTTGAACGTATAGGTGAGCCCGTCGGGCGCGACCTCGAAGCTTTCGGCCAGCGAGGGCACGAGATTGGCGGTGCCGGGCTCGTAGTCCATCAGGCGCGAGAACAGGCTCTTGATCATCGACCAGTTGACCCAGTCATAGCCGATATGCGGGTCGAGCGTGGTAATGTCGTCCTTGTAGGTGACGACGATCTCGCCGCCCTGGGCGGGCGTTTCGGCCTTGGCCGAGAGTGCGGACAAGGCGAGCACGGCCGCCGTCGTCGTTGTCAGTAACCAGCGATTGAACATTTTTCGTTCCCCTTTTTGGTTTCAATGCGAACGGATGCGCGGATCGATCATCGGCGCGATGAGGTCTGCGACGAGATTGCCGAGGATGATGGCGAAGGCGGAGGTGAGCGTGACGCCCATGATGATCGGGATGTCGACCTGCTGGATCGCCTGCCAGGCGAGCTGGCCGATGCCCGGCCAGCCATAGACCGCCTCCACCACCACGACCCCGCCCATGAACTGGCCGATATCGATGCCGATCATCGCGACGACGGGCAGGATGGCGTTGGGCAGGGCATGGCGCAGCACGACGCGCCGGCCGGAAAGCCCCTTGGCGCGGGCGGTGCGGATGAAGTCCTGGTTGAGCACGTCGATCATCGCCGAGCGCGCCATGCGCGCATACCAGCCGGCGCCGAGAATGCCGAGCGTCATGGCGGGCAGCACGACATGGGCGATAGTGCCGTAGCCGCTCATCGGGAACCAGCCGAGCGTCGCGGCGAAGACATAGAGCAGCAGCAGGGCGACGACGAATTGCGGGGCGGAAACGCCGACGAAGGCCGATGCCATGACGAAGCGGTCGAGCGCCCCGCCGCGGTTCAGCGCGGCGACGATGCCGAAGGTGAGGCCGAGCAGCACCTCGACGAAGATGCCGGCCGCCATCAGCGTCAGCGTCGCCGGCAGGCGGGCGGCGATCAGCGTCGCGACCTCGGTCTTCTGCGCATAGGACCGGCCGAGATCGCCCTGCACGAGATTGCCGAGATAGGCGAGGAACTGGGTCAGCAGCGGCTGGTCGAGGCCGAGCTCGCGGCGGATGTTCTCCACGGTCTGCGCCGTCGCGCTGCGCCCGGCGAGCATGCGCGCGGGATCGGCGGGCAGCGCATAGAGCAGCACGAAGGTGATGGCGGCGACGCCGAAGAGGATGAGGCACGACTGGACGAGGCGCCTTGCGAGAAGTCTTGCCATCAGCCGCGGCCCCGCTGGGTCGGGTCGAGGATGTCGCGCAGCGCATCGCCCACCAGGTTGAAGGCGAGTGCCGTCAGCAGGATGACCGCGCCGGGGAAGAAGACGAGCCAGGGCGCCGCCTGGAAATAGCTCTGGCTCTCGAAGATGATGTTGCCCCAGGAGGGTTCCGGCGGCTGCACGCCGATGCCGAGGAAGGAGAGGGTGGCTTCCAGGAGCACGGTCGTCGCGATGCCGAGCGTGCCCCAGACGATGGCGGTCGGCACGAGATGCGGTAGGACGTGCCTCAGCACAATGCGCGCATTGCCGGCGCCGAGCGCCCGTTCGGCCATGATGAAGTCGCGTTCCACCAGCCCGCGCGTCTCCGTATAGACGATGCGCGCCACCTGCACCCAGTTGACGAGCGCGATGACCATGGCGACGATCCACAGGCTCGGCTTCAGGATGGCGGCGAGCACGATGGCGAGCAGCAGCGCCGGAAAGGCCATCATCAGGTCGGTGAAGCGCATCATGGTGCCGCCGACCCAGCCGCGCATGTAGCCCGCCGTGACGCCGACGAAGAGGCCGATGGCGACGGCGACGCCATTGGCGACGAGGCCGATGATCAGCGAGGTGCGCGCGCCGTAGAGGAGGCGGGAGAGCAGGTCGCGGCCGAGCGTGTCGGTGCCGAGCAGGAAGTCTTCGCCCGGCGGCATCGGCGCGCCCTCGAGCGTCAGGCCCTCGAACATCTGGTTGTCGGGCGCATAGGGCGCCAGCCACGGCGCGGCGATGGCGGCGATGACCACGGCAAGAACGATGACGAGACCGAACACCGCCGCGGGCTGGCGGCACAGCTCCTTCAGCACCCGCATCAACCGACCTCGCGCAGGGATTCCGAGCCGCCCAGGAAGAAGGCGGCGAGCTGTTCGATCGGCAGGCGGCGGCGCATGGCGCAGTCGCGCAGGATCGCATAGGCGCGCTCCTCGTCGATATGGCGTTCGGCGGCAAGGCGTTTCACGGCGGCGAAGACGAGCGGGCGCAGCTTCAGCCGCTCCTCCAGATGGGCGATGCGGCGGCGCGCCTCCAGGCGCTCCTCGTGCAGCGAGACGGCGAGCACCAGGGCCGGATAGACGGTGGCGGCGGAGACCGGCTTGGGGATGATCGCGCCCGCGCCGTGGCGCAGCGCCCAGGCAATGCGGCCCGGCGCTTCCGAGCCGAGCAGCGCCACGACCGGGCAGGCCGGCGCGGCGTCGGAGAAGGGTAGCAGCTCGTCCCAGCCCCGGTCGGCGTCGATCAGCACGAGGTCCGGCAGGTCGGCGGCGGAAAGCGGCGTCCACTGCACCGCCACCGAAACGCCGAGCAGGCCGAGCTGGCGGCGCAGGCGGTCCGTGTTGCCGTCCGCCTCGCTGAGGACGACGGCGCGCCAGCCGGTGAAGTTCGGGGTCTTCAGCGTCATGACACGATCCTCAGGCGCGGGGCGGGCCGTGTCGTGGCGCCCGTCAGATAGGGATCGGCGGCAAGCGCCGGGGCGGACGCGATGACGTCGAAGCCGTGCCGCTCGTTGATGCGGCCGAGCAGGAAGGGCAGGGCCGCATGGTTGGTCGCCGCATCCACCCGCATGTCGCCGAAGAGCGAGGGCCAGTCGCGGGCCAGCACCTCGGCGCGCACGTGCTCCGGCGCATCGGAGCCGGCGGCCTCGATCGCGGCGATGCACAGGCTGACGGCGGTATAGGCGCTGGCGAACAGGCTGGAGACGATGCGCTCCCCGCCGCTCCAGTCCTTCAGTCGCACCTTGAAGGCATGGTTGCCGGCCGTGTCGAGCGTATCGAAATAGGAGGCCGCGCAGAGCTGGCCGGTGGCGACGCCCGCGCCGATGTCCGACAGTTCGCATTCCTGCAGGTCGCAGCTCGCGACGGGGCAGTTCTCCGGCAGGAAGGCGGGGTCGCGCGCGCCGAGCGCCCGCATGGCGGCAAGGAAGGCGTAGCTGGAGGGGCCGACGAGGTTGTTGAGCACGAAGCTCGGCCGCTTTTCCGCGATGTCGGCGACGATGCGCTCGACGGCGGTCTCCTCCAGCGGCAGGTAGCGCTCGCCGAGCACCGTGCCGCCGGCATTGTGGATGAGCTCGCGGGCCAGCCGGTTCATCTCCCAGCCCCAGACATAGTTGGCGCCGACGAGATAGGGCCGCGCGCCGTGGCGGGGCAGGAGATAGTCGAAGAGCGGGATGAGGTGCTGGTTCGGGCAGCCGCCGATATAGATGACGTTCTCGTTGGCCTCGAAGCCCTCGTAGGGACACATGTACCAGAGCAGGCCGTCATGCTTCTCGACGAGCGGGATGACCTCCTTGCGCGCCGTCGAGGTGATGGTGCCGATGATGTGCCGGCAGCCCTCGTCGCGGATCAGGCTGCGCGCGCCCTCCAGGTAGGCGGCCAGGTCCGCCCGCGGGTCGAAATAGGCGGGCTCGATGCGCTCTCCGCCGCGCTGGCGATAGTCGTGGAAGGCGAATTCAGCGCCCTCGCGCGCATCCCTTCCCATCGAGCCATAGGGTCCGGTGGTCGAATAGAGGATGCCGATCTTCACGCGGTCTACCATTGGCCACCAATACAAAAAGCCCACAGCGATGGTCCCGGAAGCCGGGTCGCTGTGGGCGCTATTGCCCTTCGACAAACGAGGTCATGTGAAAGCGGCGGGCAAGGCCGCCCGCGCATTGAAAACGATTGAAATACGCTGAAACCGTCTTTGTCAAGCACCCCGCCGCACGCGGCGGGGGCGGGTCAGGCGAGGCCTTCGGCCGCCGCGTAGGCGCTGAGCACGTCCTTGATGTTGCGGTCGTCCTCGCGCGGCAGCAGGGCGCGCGTGGTGATGGAATCGAGATGGTGCGTCATCAGCTTCGAGGCGACGTCGGCGTTGCCGGCGATCAGGCTGTCGAGCAGTTCCTGATGCTCGGAAACGGCGCATTCGGAGGAATGCGGCCGGCCGTAGAGCGCCAGGATCAGCGAACTGCGGGCGACGAGCTCGTTCACGTAGCGGATCAGGCTGGCATTGTTCGTCATCTGCGCCAAGAGGGTATGGAACTCGCCGGCAAGGCGGATGGAGGTGGCGTGTTCCTTCTTGGCGGCGTCCTCGGCCTCTATGTGGGCGGACAGCGTCTCGATCTGGTCCGGCGTCAGCCTGCCGGCGAGGGTCTCGACGACGAGGCGTTCCAGCGCGGCGCGCGTCAGGAACAGGTTGCGGCCCTCCTCGAGCGTCGGCCGCGCCACGGTCGCACCCTTGTTCGGCCTGAGGTCGACGAGGCCTTCCTCGCTGAGGCGCACCAGCGCCTCGCGCACCAGCGTGCGGCTGACGCCCAGCCGCTCGCCGATCGAATCCTCCGGCAGCTTGGCGCCGGGCGACAGGGCCTGGTCGAGAATGGCGCGCTTCAATGCACGGTGAACGGCCTGCGAACGACCGCGGCCGGATTCGCCAACTGTCTTTGCCATGCGGCAGTCTCCAGAATCGCAAAAGTGGCGTGCAAATTGCACACAAACGGCAGGCCTGTCCACCGGTGCGCACTTCGGTGCCGGCGATCCGGCCGGTTCCGCCAACCGGGCGGCCTTCGGCCGTGTCCGGATCTCGTCGACGGCTGCAGATTTTGAAAGTGCAGGAGTGTAGATATATTGCATACAATAATTGCATCCTATAAATAGAGATATCGCATGCGTGGCTGAGGCTGGCAACTGGCCGTCTTCGGCGCCGGCGAGCGAAAGCCGGAGAGGAGCGCCGATGGATAGCCGCAGCACCGAAATCGAGAAGGGCGAGAGGACCGCCTTCGACTTCACCAAACTCAGCGCGCGCGAGCGCTACAAGCTGATGATCGGCACGATCATCCCGCGCCCCATCGCACTGGTGACGACGGTCGACGAAAACGGCCGCTACAACGCCGCCCCCTTCAGTTTCTTCAACTGCCTTTCGGCCGACCCGCCGATCCTTGCCATCGGCGTCGAGAACAATCCGGACATGTCCTTCAAGGACACCGGCCACAACATCCGCGTGACGGAGGTCTTCACCGTCAATATCGTCTCGCGTGCCATTGCCGAGGCGATGCATGTCTGCGGTGCTAAGTATCCGCGCGGCATAGATGAATTGAAGGAGGCGGGCCTTACCGCCATGCCCGGCGAGCGGATCGCCGCGCCCTGGATCAAGGAGGCGCCGGCGGCTTTCGAATGTCGCCGCCATGTCACGCTGGAGCTTGGCAAGTCGCGCCAGATCATCATGGGCGAAATCCTTTTCGCGCATTACCAGGCGGGCGCCGTGGACAGCGCCATGCATGTCGATCCGAACGTCATCGACGCCATCGCGCGCCTCGGCGGCGACACCTGCTCGACCATCCGCGACCGGTTCGAGATGCTGACCCCCAAGCTCGGCTGATCCGCGCCGTTGCTCTCCGAACCGCTCCACGCCCCGCATCGGCCCGCCGGCCCGCGGGGCGTCGTCTTTTCGCCGAAGACGGCACGCGAAAATCGGATTCTTATATTGTCAGTTAATTGACAAAAAAATTGTATACGTTATAAAGCTGACATCGCCCGTCGAAACGGGCCGGCCGCGGGGAGTGCGGCCGCAGGAGGAGCAGCGATGATTGAAAAACGGTGGCTGACCGCCCCCGGCGGAGGCGGCTTGCCTGCCGTACGGGGAGGCGCCTGATGCAGGGTCCGTCCTTCCTTGATCTTGTCGGTTTCGGCCCGGAGGGCTGGGGCGCCGCGCTCTTGATGGCGACCGGCATGACGCTGGCCGTCGCCACCGGCGGCTTTGCGGCGGGTTCCGTCATCGGCGCGGGCGTCGCCGGCGCAAAGCTGTCCCGCAGCCGGGCGCTGCGCGCCTTCGGCGACGGTTATACGACCGTGCTGCGCGGCATTCCCGACCTGCTCGTCATCTATCTTTTCTATTTCGGCGGCAGCGCCGCGCTCGGCGTGGTGGGGCAGCTTTTCGGCGCGGACGGGTTTATCGGCATGCCGGCCTTCCTGACCGGGGTCCTCGCCATCGGCGTCGTTTCCGGCGCCTACCAGGCGGAGGTCTTTCGCGGGGCGTTCAACACGATCAGCCGCGGCGAGCTGGAAGCCGCCCGCGCGGTCGGCATGCGAACGGGGCTGCGGCTGCGCCGCATCATCGTGCCCCAGGTGCTGCGCTATGCCATTCCCGGCCTCGGCAACACCTGGCAGCTCGTCTTGAAGGAATCGGCGCTGATATCCGTCACCGGCCTCGTCGAGCTCCTGCGCCAGTCGCAGATCGCCGCCGGCTCCACCCGCCGGCCGTTCGACTTCTACATCACCGCCGCCGTGCTCTATCTGGTGATAACCGCCGTCTCCTCCTACCTCTTCCGCCAGGCGGAAGCCCGCGCGCTGCGCGGCGTCAGGAGGGCGTGATGGATTTCACCTTCCTCTGGGAAACGTTCCTCAAGCTTCTCTCCGGCGTGCCGCTGACGCTCAACCTGGCGCTCGTTTCCACGGCCTTCGGCGCGCTGCTTGCGGTGCTCCTGACGCTGATGCGGCTGTCGTCCTGGCGCCCGGTCGGCTGGGTCGCGCAGTTCTACGTCTTCGTCTTCCGCGGCACGCCGCTGCTCGTGCAGATGTTCGTCATCTATTACGGCCTCGGCCAGTTCCGCCCGACGCTGCAGGCCTGGGGCCTGTGGGTGTTCTTCCGCGAGCCCTACTGGTGCGCCATCTTCGCGCTCAGCCTCAACACGGCGGCCTACGGTTCGGAAATCCTGCGCGGCGGCCTGCAGGCCGTGCCGCACCGGGAGGTCGAGGCGGCGCGGGCGAGCGGCATGTGGGGCTTCCTGCTCTATCGCCGCATCGTCTTCCCGATCGCCATCCGCCAGGCGCTGCCGGCCTATGGCAGCGAGATCATCCTGATGGTCAAGGCGACCTCGCTCGCCTCCGTCATCACCATGCTGGAAGTGACGGGCCTGGCCGCAAAGCTCATCTCGCAGTCCTACCGGGCCGTGGAGGTCTTCGTCGTCGCGGGTCTCATCTATCTCGCGCTGAACTTCGCCATCACGCGCCTTATCGCGCTCATCGAATGGTGGCTGTCGCCACATCTGCGCCCCGCCCCAACCGTGTCTTCCGGAGCTGCGTTGCACCATGCTTGAACCTGCGCCCCTTACCGCCGCCACCACGCCGGCCATCTCCGTCCGCAACCTGCGCAAGAGTTTCGGCGCGCTGGAAGTGCTGAAGGGCATTTCCTTCGACGCGCGGGAGGGCGAGGTCATTTCCGTGCTCGGTTCGTCCGGTTCCGGCAAGTCGACCATGCTGCGCTGTATCAACATGCTGGAAGTGCCGAGCGAGGGCGAGGTCCGCATCGCGGGCGAGGCGATCCGCCTGAAGGACGGCCGCCACGGCCGCCAGCCCGCCGACAACAGGCAACTGAGCCGCCTGTGCACGAATGTCGCCATGGTGTTCCAGAGCTTCAATCTCTGGTCCCACATGACGATCCTCGAAAACGTCATGGAAGCGCCGGTCCATGTGCAGAAGCGGCCGAAGGCGGAATGCCGGGAGGAGGCGCTGGACCTGCTTGCCAAGGTCGGCATCGCCGACAAGCGCGACTTCTACCCGAGCCATCTTTCCGGCGGCCAGCAGCAGCGCGCGGCGATCGCCCGGGCGCTTGCCATGAAGCCGAAGGTCATGCTGTTCGACGAGCCGACCTCGGCGCTCGATCCGGAACTGGTCGGCGAGGTGCTGCGCGTCATGCGGGCGCTGGCGGACGAGGGGCGCACCATGCTCGTCGTCACCCACGAAATGGCCTTCGCCCGCGACGTCTCCAACCGCGTCATCTTCCTGCACCAGGGCCTGGTGGAGGAGGACGGCGATCCGGCCGACGTCTTCACGGCGCCGCGCTCGGACCGCTTCCGCAAGTTCATCTCGTCCCATGGCTAGAGCAATTCCAGCAAAAGTGCGCAGCGGTTTTGCGTCCGGAATTGCGCTGAAACAACGCGCTAGGGCATCGCGGGCGATGATGCCGCTATTTCGGACCCCGGCTGTAGCCGACGAAGCTCTCGTAGAGGCTGGCGACGCTGTTCAGCCGCTCCTCGACCGAAGGCCCCCGGTGGGCGAAGACGCTGTTGAGCAGCAGCTGCATCAGCGTCCACATGCCGGAGGTCGCATCCCAGAAGAGGTTGAGGTCCGTCGGCACGGCGAAGACCTCGTCGCCATAGCTTGCCGCCCAGTCGCAGTAGAGGTCGGTGACGATGGTGATCGGCATGCCGCGTTCGGCCGCCTTGGCGGCCAGCAATTGCGACTGGCGGGAATAGCGCCGGGCATCGATCAGTACCAGCGTGCAGCCGGCGGGATCCGTCAGCAGCACCTCGGCGAAGTTGCCGCCGGCAATGTCGACCAGTTGCACCTCGTCGCGCAGGTAGCGCAGCATGTGCACGAAGGCCTCGGCGAGGCCCCGTTCGGTCTGGAAGCCGGCGACGAACACCCGGTCGGCCTCCGCGATGCGCTTGGCCGCGCGGTTCCAGGCCTCGGTATGGGCGTGTTCGTAGACGCGCACGACCGAGGCGACGGCAAGCTCCAGGCTGCGGGCGAGGGCGGCGTCGGTGCTGCTCTTCTGCTGCAGGTCGCGCAGCCGGTCGCCGATGAGCCAGGGGCTGTCGCTGATGTCGTCCTTCAGCCGCTCCTTGAGGTCCTTGAACCCGTCATAGCCGATCGAGCGGCAGAAGCGGCCGACGGTCAGCTCGCTGACGCCCACCTTGTCGGCGACGCTGCGCGAGGTCTCGAAGGGCAGGCTGCTGATATTGGCCAGCATGAAGTTCGCCAGCGCCTTGCCGGAGGCCGAGGCCTCCGTGAGTGCCGCGGTGAGCCGCTGCCGCACCGAGCTGTTGTCCATCCAGTTCTCGTTCCGCATGTCGCGCCCGTCCGCCCTTCGTCACCGCCTGTTCCCCGAATAGCACGATGCGCGGCAAGGTCCAGCACGGCCCGCGGCCTTCGGAGGAGGCCGGTTTCGGAAATGTTATATAGTTGACTTTTAATGAAATAAAGTCAGAAAACTAACATTTCCTCCCCTCCAGAACGGATTGCTGCCATGACCCCGACAGATCGCCCCGACAAAGACGTGCTCGTGCTTGGTGCCGGCATTATCGGTGTTTGCGTGGCCCTGCATCTGCAAAGGCGCGGAAAGTCCGTGCTGCTCGTCGATCGTCGCGCGCCCGGCGAGGAGACGAGCTACGGCAATGCCGGCCTCATCGAGCGGGCGAGCGTCATTCCCTACGGCTTTCCGCGCGAGATCCCGACGCTGCTGAAATATGCGACGAACCGCTCCGCCGACGTGCGCTTCCGCTGGACCTTCCTGCCGAAGCTCCTGCCCTGGATCGCCCGTTTCTGGCGCGAATCCTCCAGCCGCCGCCTGCACCGGGCGGCCATGGACATGCTGCCGCTGATCGAGCGTTCCGTCGTCGAGCATACGGACCTGATGGCCGAGGCGGGCATCCTGCACCGCGCCCGCCGCACCGGATGGATGGAGGCCTACCGCACGGAAAAGGCCTTCGCCGCCGCCAAGGCTGCCGCCCGCGCGCTGGACGAATTCGGCATCCGCTACGATTTTCTCGGGCCGAAGGAACTGCAGGCGCGTGAGCCGCATCTTGCCGGCAGCTTCGCCGGGGCCGTGCACTGGCTCGATCCCGTGACGCTCGCCGATCCCGGCGGGCTGGTGAAGGACTATGCCGGCCTCTTCCTGCGCAAGGGCGGCGAGATTATCGAGGCCGATGCGGCCACCCTTGCCGAGGGCGAGGGCGGCTGGAGCATCCGCGCGAAGGGCGGCGAGGTGCGCGCCCGCGAGGCCGTGGTGGCGCTCGGCCCCTGGTCGGATGCGGTCTATCGCCGGCTCGGCTATCGCGTCCCGCTCGCCGTCAAGCGCGGCTACCACGTGCATATCGAGCCGGCGGGCGATGCCGTGCTCAACCACCCCGTCGTCGATGTCGAGCGCGGCTACCTGCTGGCGCCGATGACGAAGGGCATCCGCCTGACCACCGGCATCGAGTTCGCCAAACGCGACGAAGCCCCGACGCCGGTCCAGGTCGACCAGACCGAGCCCCATGCCCGTGCGATCTTTCCGCTCGGCCGGCGCGTCGAGCCGGCGCCGTGGATGGGCGCGCGGCCCTGCCTGCCCGACATGCGCCCGATCATCGGCCCGGCGCCGCGCCACAAGGGCCTGTGGTTCGCCTTCGGCCACAATCACCATGGCCTGACGCTCGGCCCGGCCACCGGGCGGCTCCTGGCGGAAATGATGACGGGCGAAAAGCCCTTCGCCGACCCGGCACCCTACGCAATGAGCCGGTTCGGCTGAATTTTCGGAGATTAGGAGACAGCAATGCGGGAAGACTTCGTTCTCATCAATGTGCGGCCGAATGGTGAGGCGGCGAAGGATGTCGTCGTCAGGGACGGGCGTTTTGCCGACATCGTTGCGCACGGCTCCCGCGCCTTCCACGGGATGCGCGTTGTGGATGGCGAAGGGCTCCTGCTGCTGCCCGGTCTCGTCGATGCCCATACCCATCTCGACAAGACCCTGCTCGGCATGCCCTGGTATCGCAACGATGTCGGCCCCGAACTGATCGACCTCATCGAGAACGAGCGCCGCATGAAGCGCGCGCTCGGCATCGATCCGCGGCGCCAGTCCGCCGCCCAGATCGAGCGTTCCGTCGCCAACGGCACCACCCATATCCGCACCCATGTCGATATCGACACGGAATACGGCCTTGCCGGGCTCGAAGGCGTGCTGGCCTCGCGCGAGCGTTACCGCGACATCGTCGACATCGAGATCGTCGCCTTCCCGCAGAGCGGCATGCTGATCCGCCCCGGCACGGTGGAACTGATGGACCGGGCGATGCGCGAGGGAGCGGACGTGGTCGGCGGGCTCGACCCGTCCGGCGTCGACCGCGACCCGAAGGGTCATCTCGACACGGTCTTCGCCCTTGCCGAACGCTACGGCAAGCCGGTCGACATCCATCTGCACGAGCCCGATTCGCTCGGCGCCTTCGCGATCGAGCTGATCGTGGAGCGCACGAAGGCGCTCGGCATGGCGAACCGGGTGACGGTCAGCCACGGCTTCTGCCTCGGCATGCTCGCCGACAAGCCGCTGGCAAGGCTCGGCGGCATGATGGCCGAGGCCGGCGTGCACCTGATGACCAAGGGCGGTGCGGCAAGCCCGCGCCCGCCGGTGCTCGATCTCACCGAGATGGGCGTCAACATCGCCTCCGGCTGCGACGGCGTGCGCGATACGTGGCAGCCCTTCGGCAACGCCGACATGCTCGACCGCGCGGCGATCGTCTCCCAGCGCAACGATTTCATCAACGATGTCCACATCGAGCTGGCGCTTCGCCTCTGCACCTATGGCGGCGCGACGATGATGGCCATCGACGGCTACGGCCTTTCGGCCGGCTGCGATGCGAGCTTCGTGCTCGTCAGTGCCGAGACGCCGGCCGATGCCGTGGCATCCCGTCCGGTTCGCCGGGCGGTCTACCGGAAAGGGGTTCCGGTTGCCCGGGACGGCGCGCTCGCCGCCGCCTGAGGCAAGGGGAAGGTTTTGGAACATAGGCTAGGAGGAACTGCCATTATGTTGAAGTCGCTTGGTAAGACAGTCATCGCCCTCGGGGTGATTCTCGGCGCATCCGCGGCGCAGGCCGAGGAGCGCACGATCACGATCGCGACGGAAGGCGCCTATGCGCCGTGGAACTTCACGGAGGCCGGCGGCAAGTTGGCGGGCTATGAGATCGACATGCTGGAGGATCTCTGCCCGCGCATGAAGGTCAAGTGCGAGATCGTCGTGCAGGACTGGGACGGGCTGATCCCGGCGCTGAACGCTGGCAAGTTCGACGCCATCGTCGCCGGCATGCTGCAGACCGAGGAGCGGGAAAAGGTCATCACCTTCTCGCGCAACTACGGCACCGGCTCGGCCGCTTTCCTGGTGCGCAAGGATTCGCCGCTCGCCGACATGCCGGTCGGCAAGCAGGTCGACATGGGCAAGGACAAGGAGGCCGCCAAGGCCGCAGCGGCGGAAATGCTGCCCTTCATGGACGGCACCGTCATGGGCGGCCAGGGCGCGACGACGGCCGGCCAGATCATGGCCGAGCTGTTTCCGGGCGTCGAGTTCCGCGAATACAAGTCGACCGAGCAGCATGACCTCGACCTGGAGGCGGGCCGCATCGACGGCGTGATGGCCTCGCCCGTCGCGCTCGACCGCACGATGGAGAAGATCGGCGCCGACCAGGTGGTCTTTGCCGGCACCGAGTTCACCGGCGGCCCGCTCGGCGGCGGCCAGTCGGTCGGCCTGCGCAAGGCCGATACTGAGCTGAAGGCGATGTTCGACGCGGCGATCAACGCGGCGATCGACGACGGAACGCTGTCGCGCCTCGCCGTCAAATGGTTCAAGCGGGACATCTCGCCGAAGAAGTAATCCGGCATGGAAAGACCGGGCCGCGCGAAAGCGCGGCCCGCGCATGATCGATAGAACGACAGGACGAGCACCATGACGAGACTTCCCGCTTCCGGCCGCATCGACGGCCCGGTCCTTCTCACCGCCCGCTGGGTCGTCGGCCATCGTGATGGCCGCCATGTGATCTATGACGACGGCGTCGTCGTCTTCGAGGGCGACGAGATCGTCTTCGTCGGGCACGACTATCCGGGCGCGGTCGCCGAGCGCATAGACTACGGCAATGCCATCCTGTCGCCCGGCTTCGTCGATCTCGACGCGCTCTCCGATCTCGACACGACGGTGCTCGCCTTCGACAACCAGCCGTCCTGGAAGAAGGGCCGGGTCTGGCCGAAGAGCTACATGGACCGCGCCTACGAAATGTACACGCAGGAAGAGCTCGCCTTCCAGAAGCGCTACGCCTTCGCCCAGCTCATCCGCAACGGCATCACCACCGCGCTGCCCATCGCCTCGCTGTTCTACCGCGAATGGGGCGAGACGGATGCGGAATTCTCCGCCGCCGCCGATGCCGCGCATGAGCTCGGCCTGCGCGTCTATCTCGGCCCGGCCTACCGTTCGGGCAACAGCTATGTCGACGAGAACGGCAAGATCGCCTTCTTCTACGACGAGGAGCGCGGCTTCCGCAGCCTTGCCGAATCGCTCGCCTTCGCCGAGCGCATCGAGGGGCTGGCCTCGCCGCTGGTGCGCGCCATGCTGGCGCCGGACCGCCTCGAGACCAACACGCCGGACCTTTTGCGCCGCACGGCGGATGCCGGCCGCGATCTCGATATCCCGATCCGCCAGCATTGCTGCCAGTCGGGGCTCGAATTCGACCGCATCACCGGCGCCTACGGCATGACGCCGCTGGAATGGATGGATTCCCTCGGCGTGCTGAACGAGCGCATGCTGCTGCCGCATGGCGAATATGTCGCGGGCACGCGCAATGTCGATCGCCCCGGCCGCGACCTGGATATCCTGAAGAATGCCGGCGCGACGCTGGTGCATTGCCCGGTCGTCTCGGCCCGCCACGGTGGCTTCATGGACAGTTTCTCGAAGTTCCGCGACATGGGCGTGCGCATCGGCCTCGGCACGGATACCTGGCCGCCGGATTTCATCCAGAACATGCAGGTCGGCATCCTGCTTTCGCGGGTGACGGACGGCTCGATCGAGAGCGTGCGCGCGGAACACTATTTCGACGCCGGGACGCTCGGCGGCGCCGATGCCCTGAGACGGCCCGATCTCGGCCGCCTGCAGGCCGGCGCGAAGGCCGACATCATCGTCATCGACATGGGCCACGACCGCATCGGCCATGTCATAGACCCGATCCAGACGCTGATGATGTCGAGTTCCGGCCGCGACGTCACCAATGTCGTCATCGACGGCAGGTTCGTCATGGTCGATGGCCGGATCCCCGGCTTCGATGCCAAGGCGGAACAGGCGCGGGCGCAGCGCCAGTTCGACGGCCTCGTCGCCCGCTATCCCGAGCGCACCTACGGTCATCCTCCCGTCGAGGAGATTTTTTCCTCCGCCTATCCGCGCCTCGGCCGGAAGGGATGAGGCCAATCCTCGGTTCCGGCGGCAGGAGAGCCGCCGGAACCTGCGCCGCATCCCGGCCGTTTCCCTTTGCGCACCGTGCTTGATAATAGTCTATAGATTTAATGGATAAATCTCGCTAGAGTGTCGGCACGGTCTTCGCAGGAGGAAATGCATGACGCTGCAAACGGATGTGGCCATCATCGGCTCGGGTTACTCGGCTGTCGCCTTGGCGCTGAATCTCGTCGATCTCCTGCCGCCGACGGCGAAGGTCAGCCTGGTCGGCAAGGCGGCCGGGCAGGGCCGGGGCATTGCCTATGCCACCAAGGCGGAATGCCACCTCCTCAACGTGCCGGCCGGCCGCATGAGCCTTTTTGCCGACCGGCCGAACCATTTCCTCGCCTGGCTCGCCGGGCAGGGCTATCCCTGGTCGGCCGACGATTTCGTGCCGCGCCGCATCTACGGCACCTATGTGCGCCATTGCCTCGACGAGACGATGAAGCGCACCGGAAACCGCGCCGCGCTCACCCTTGTCGATGCCGAAGCGCTGGGTGCCGAGGCCTTGCAGGATGGCGGGCTCGTCTTCACGCTTTCCGACGGGGAACGGCTGTCGGCCCGCGTCTCGGCGCTCTGCACGGGAGCTGGCACGCGCCGTCTGCCGCTGCCGGAGGCGGCGATCCCGTCCGCGGCGCGGCCCTTCGTCGTCGAGGATCCCTGGGCCGATGCCTGGTGGGAGCGTCTGCCGGCGGATGCGGATGTGCTCTTCGTCGGCACGGGCCTCACCACAATCGACCAGTTGCTGCTGCTGAAGCGCCGCGGCTTCCGCGGCACCATGCATGCCCTGTCGCGGCACGGCCTGTTGCCGCAGCCGCATCTCGCCCACCGGGCCGATCCGGTGGAGACGGTGCTCGTTCCGGGTGGGGGCGAGGTCAGCGCGATGCTCGCGGCCCTGCGCAGGCAGGCCGAGGGAGCGACGGACTGGCGCGCCGTCATGGATGGCCTGCGGCCGGTCACGCAGGATCTCTGGAAGGGCTGGACCGCCGCCCAGCGCAGCCGTTTCCTGCGCCATGCCGCCTCCTTCTGGAATGTCCACCGCCACCGCATGGCCCCGGCCGTCGCCGAGGAGATCGAGGCCTTGCGCCGGTCCGGACAGCTCGTCATCCACCGTGGCCGGCTGGACGCGCTGCGCCTTGCGGACGGACGGCTTGCCGCCGTTCTGCGCGACGGTACGCCGCTGGCGGCCCATCTGGTCGTCAACTGCACCGGTCTCGACCGATGTACGGTTGCCGCCTCGCCGCTGCTGACGAGCCTTGCCGATCGCGGCCTCCTCCAGCCCGATCCGCACGGCCTCGGCATCCGCGTCGACGACGCGGCGGCGGTTCGTGCCGGCGAAGGCGTCGGCAGGACACGCCTCTACGCCCTCGGCCCGCTCACCGCCGGCCATAGCTGGGAGATCACGGCCGTTCCCGACATCCGCGTCCAGGCGCGCGCCGTCGCAGCAAGCATCAATGCCGAGGTCGTCGCCGGATGACGAAGGGCTCCGGCGCCCCGAGCGGCGTGCCGGTTCCGCGCCTTCAGCGCGCGGCCTGACGCCATGATCGCGCTGAAATCGAAATACGCCCTGCGTGCGCTCATCGCGCTGGCGCGCGCCGGTCCGGGCGAGACCCTGCAGATCGGCACCATCGCCGCGCGCGAGGCGATCCCGAAGAAGTTCCTCGAACAGATCCTGCTCGACCTCAAGCATGCCGGCCTCGTCGCCAGCCGCAGGGGCCAGCACGGCGGCTATCACCTGCTGCGCGCGCCGCAGGAGATCGCCTTCGGCGAGGTGCTGCGCATCCTGGAAGGCCCCTTCGTGCCGCTCGCCTGCCTTGCCAATGGCGGGCACCGGCGCTGCGCCGATTGCCGCGACGAGCGCCTTTGCGCCGTGCGCCGCGTCTTCGCGAAGGTGGCCGCCGCATCCGGCGAGATCCTCGACGGCACGACGCTGGCGGATGTCCTGTCCGACCCTGCCGAAAGGCCGGACGGCGAGCGGCCGTCAATTATTCTAGTAAAAAGGTAGAAAATTATCGGACGCTACGCTATCATGGCGATCGGGCGTCTCGGATCATCGAGAGGGAAAGGACAGCGCATGTTCTTCGAAAGGGCCGTCAGGGAAGAGGGCGCGCGGCCGGCAGGCCTGCCGGTCATGCGCATCGCCGTCATCGGCGCCGGCCCGTCCGGCCTTGCCACGACCATCGCGCTGATGCGGCGGTTCCATCGCCCCTTCGAAGCCTGGCTGATCGATGCCGAGGATGCGCCAGGCGCCTTCGCCGACGGCGCGGCCGGCCGGGCGCTGACGACGGAACCGGCGCGCGATCTTTCCGTCGTGCCGGATCGTCCGGACGATTTTTGCGAATGGCTGAAATCGGGCCTGCTTTCCGGCGGCGCCGTTGCGGCGCTGCGCGGGGCGCAGGATCTGCATGTGCCGCGCAGCCTGTTCCGCGACTATGTCATGGCCCGTTTCGCCGAGGCGCTGAGCTTGCGCCGGGACGTGTGCATCCGTACCTTCCGCGGCACCGTGCGCCATATCGGCGATTGCGCGGAAGGGCTGCGCATCGGTTTTCGCGATGGGGAATGCGCAGATTTCGACCATGTCGTCGTCGCCACCGGTTTCGGCATCGCCCAGCGCGAGGCGGCCTCCTGGCGTAGTGCGCGGGCCGCCGCCGAACGGCTGTCGCAGGCAGAGGTCCCGCCGCCGCTGACGCTGGTCGGCAACGGTCCGCGCCTTGCCGCCATCCTGCTCGATCTCAGGGCCGAGGGTTATGCCGGCGATATCCATGTCGCGGCCGCCGCGGGCCGCCTGCCGCAGCCGCACGGCCAGGGTGAAGGCGGCATGACGCTCGGTGTGCCGCCCGCCACCCGCTCCCTGAAGGACGCCTTCCGCTATATCCGCAAGGAGTGTAGCGCCGCGGAGGCGCAGGGCGGCGGATGGCAGACCGTCGTCGACGCCGCCTCCGCTCGCCTTTCCGTCGTCTGGCGCCATCTGCCCCAGGCCGAGCGCAACCACTACCGACGGCATCTCCTCGGCCTGCACCGGCACTTTTCCATCCGCATCGCCCGTGACATCCATCGCCGCCTTGCCGGCGAGTTCGAGACCGGCCGCACCCGCTTCGTGCCGCCCTGCGATCCGAAATCCTCCGGCGAAAACACCATAGACTGTCGCGAGATACCGTCGGCCCGCGCGCTCGCCGGCCTGCTCGGCCGTGATGCCGCGGCGCTCACCGTCGATGATTGCGGCCGTCTCGTCAGCCATGAGGAGGTGCTGTGCGGCCTGTCCGTCGTGGGCGCCGTCGCCTCCAGCCTGCGGCCCGGCCCGTTCACCTTTGCCGAAACGGTGCGGCAGGCCTATCGGGCCGTGCTCGATATCCAGACGCAGGGCCTTGCCCGCGTCTCGCAGCGCTGAAGGCGTGTTCGCCGCGAAAAAAGTTTCGGCGAGATGGCAAATACGGTGGTTTTCCGCGGATGCATTTTGCTTGCGGGGGCGGATTAGCCGGATGAAATATTCGTCCCTTGCGGGATTCCACAGGTCTTCCGTTGCGTGCTTCCGGCCTGTTTGAAACCCGTTTTGCAAGTTGCAGAGGCGTTGTTGACTAACTCTACTAATTCACTAGGGTTTGTGTGGGATAAAAATCCAAGGAGGTTGGAGATGTCGATATTGGCCAAACGGTTCGGGGCTTTGATCGTGGGTGCCGGGCTTGCGCTCGGCGGGGTGACGGGGGCGTTCGCACAGACGACGCTGCTCAATGTCTCCTACGACCCGACGCGTGAGTTCTACAAGGAATACAACGAAGCCTTCGCCAAGCACTGGAAGGCGGAAACGGGCGAAGACGTCACGATCCAGCAGTCGCATGGCGGTTCGGGCAAGCAGGCGCGCGGCGTGATCGACGGCCTGGAGGCCGACGTGGTGACGCTGGCGCTCGAAAGCGACATCAACGCGATCGCGGAGAACACCGACAAGCTCGCCAAGGACTGGCGCGGCCGGCTGGCGAACAATTCCTCGCCCTATACCTCGACCATCGTCTTCCTGGTGCGCAAGGGCAATCCGAAGGGCATCAACAACTGGGGCGACCTGGTGAAGGACGATGTGCAGATCGTCACCCCGAACCCGAAGACCTCGGGCGGCGCCCGCTGGAACTACCTGGCGGCCTGGGCCTGGGCGAACGAGGAATTCTCCGGCGACCAGGACAAGATCAAGGCCTACATCGCCGAACTCTTCAAGCGCGCGCCGGTTCTCGATACGGGTGCCCGCGGGTCGCTCACGACCTTCGCGCAGCGCCAGATCGGCGACGTGCTGCTTGCCTGGGAAAATGAGGCCTATCTCGCGGGCGCCGAGTTCGGCGCGGATTCCTTCGACATCGTCTGGCCGCCGATCTCGATCCTCGCCGAGCCGCCGGTCACCGTGGTCGACGGCAATGTCGACGCCAAGGGCACCCGCAAGCAGGCGGAAGCCTACCTGGAATACCTCTACTCGGACGAGGGCCAGAATCTTGCGGCCAAGCACTACTATCGCCCGTCCAAGCGCGATGTGGTGGCACCCGAGTTGCTCAAGCAGCTTCCCGACATTAAGCTGGTCACCATCGACGACCCGATCTTCGGCGGCTGGGTGAAGGCACAACCCGAGCATTTCGGTGACGGCGGCGTCTTCGACCAGATCTACAAGCCGGGGAACTGATACCTTTGACGACTTCTGCTGCTGCTTCTTCCGGGCGGTGGCGACTGAGACAGCCGAGCGTTATTCCGGGTTTCGGACTGACGCTCGGCTTTTCGCTCGCCTATCTGACCCTCATCATCCTCATCCCTCTGGCCGGCCTCGTCTGGCGCTCGGCCGGGCTATCGGGCGCGGAATTCCTCGCCATCCTTTCGGACCAGCGCACCCTCAATGCGCTGAAGGTCTCCTTCGGCACGGCCTTCATCGCCGCACTCGTCAATGTCGTCTTCGGCGTCATCGTCGCCTGGGTCATCGTGCGCTACGAGTTCCCCGGCCGGCGCATCGTCGATGCCATCGTCGATTTGCCGTTCGCGCTGCCGACGGCCGTCGCCGGCATCTCGCTTGCCGCGCTCTACGCGCCGAACGGCTGGATCGGCCAGGTCCTCAACCTCTTCGGCATCAAGGCGGCCTTCAATCCGACCGGCATCGTCATCGCGCTCATCTTCATCGGCCTGCCCTTCGTGGTGCGCACGGTGCAGCCGATCATGGAGGAGATCGACCGCGAGGTGGAAGAGGCGGCCGCGACGCTCGGCGCGGGCCGTTTCCAGACCATTTCCCGGATCCTGCTGCCGGGTCTCTCCCCGGCGATCCTGACGGGATTCGCGCTCGCCTTCGCCCGCGGCGTCGGCGAATACGGCTCGGTCATCTTCATCGCGGGCAACATTCCCTACGTCTCGGAAATCGCGCCGCTGCTCATCGTCATCCGCCTGGAAGAGTTCAACTACGGCGCGGCGGCGGCCATCGCCACCATCATGCTGGGGCTCTCCTTCGCCATGCTGCTGTTCATCAACCTCGTCCAGGCCTGGAACCGCCGGAGGTACGGCCATGGCGCATAAGTCCTTTCGCCTGCGCTCCCCGACGACGGAGGCGCCGCTTGCACGCTATACGCTGATGGCGGTCGCCTTCCTCTTTCTGGCGCTCTTCCTCATCCTGCCGCTCGTCGCCGTGTTCATCGAGGCCTTCCGCAAGGGCGCGGGCGAGTTCTTCCTCTCGCTCGACGATCCCGATACGCTGGCCGCGATCCGCCTGACGCTCACCGTCGCCGGCATCGCCGTGCCGCTCAACCTCGTCTTCGGCGTGGCGGCGGCCTGGGCCATCGCCAAGTTCGAGTTCAAGGGCAAGGCGTTCCTGACGACGCTGATCGACCTGCCGTTCTCCGTCTCGCCGGTCATTTCCGGCCTGGTCTATGTGCTGCTCTTCGGCGCCGGCAGCGCGCTCGGGCCCTGGCTCAAGAGCCACGGCATCGAGATCCTGTTCGCCGTGCCGGGCATCGTGCTCGCCACCGTCTTCGTCACCTTTCCCTTCGTCGCGCGCGAGCTGATCCCGCTGATGCAGGAGCAGGGCACGGGCGACGAGGAGGCGGCTTTGTCGCTCGGCGCCTCCGGCTGGCAGACCTTCTGGTACGTGACGCTGCCCAACATCAAGTGGGGCCTGCTCTACGGCGTCCTGCTCTGCAACGCGCGCGCCATGGGCGAGTTCGGTGCGGTCTCGGTGGTCTCCGGCCATATCCGCGGCCTCACCAACACGATGCCGCTGCATGTCGAGATCCTGTACAACGAGTACAATTTCGTCGCCGCCTTCGCGGTGGCCTCGCTCCTCGCCGCGCTCGCCCTCGTCACGCTCGTCGTCAAGACGGTGCTCGAACTTCACTACGGCGCGGAAATCGCCGCCGGCCGCAAGCATTGACCTGAAAGGCACGCCCGTATGGACGTCAGTGTAAAAAACATCCGCAAGGAATTCGACCGATACCCGGCGCTCAACGATGTCTCGCTCGACATCCGCTCCGGCGAACTCATCGCGCTTCTCGGCCCTTCCGGCTCCGGCAAGACGACGCTTCTGCGCCTCATCGCCGGCCTCGAGCAGCCGACCCTCGGGAAGATCTATTTCGGCGCCGAGGACGCCTCCCACCGGACGGTGCAGGAGCGCCATGTCGGCTTCGTCTTCCAGCATTATGCGCTCTTCCGCCACATGACGGTCGCAGACAACATCGCCTTCGGCCTCACCGTGCGCCCGCGCGGACAGCGGCCGGACAAGGCGGAGATCCGCCGCCGCGTCGGCGAGCTCCTGGAGATGGTGCAACTCTCGGGCCTCGAAAAGCGTTATCCGAACCAGCTCTCCGGCGGTCAGCGCCAGCGCGTGGCGCTCGCCCGCGCCATGGCGATCGAGCCGAAGGTGCTGCTGCTCGACGAGCCCTTCGGCGCGCTCGATGCCAAGGTGCGCAAGGAGCTGCGCCGCTGGCTGCGCGAGTTCCACGATCGCACCGGGCACACCACGGTCTTCGTCACCCATGACCAGGAAGAAGCCCTCGAACTTGCCGACCGCGTCGTGGTGATGAGCCAGGGCGCGATCGAGCAGGTCGGCTCCTCGGACGATGTCTATGATCGTCCGAACTCGCCCTTCGTCTTCTCCTTCATCGGCGACAGCGCCAGCCTGCCCGTCACCGTGACGGACGGCGCGATGCTCTTCCAGGACGAACCGATCGGCATTGCCCCGAAGCCGCGCGACATCCAGGGCGGCAACGGCACGCTCTTCTTCCGCCCGCAGGACGTCGCCCTCGTCGCCGATCCGGCAGCCCCCGCGCTCGAAGGCCGCGTGGCCACCTCCCGCCGCCTTGCCGGAACCCGCATCGCCGATCTCGACATCGGCAAGCCCGGCGAGGCGCACCATGTCGAGATCGAGGTGCCGCTGGAAGCGTCGGCTGCGACCGGCACGGTGCTGCGCTTCCGCCCGACGCGCTGGAAGACCTTCGCGGAATGAAAGAAGGCCGGCGCAGGACGCCGGCCTTTTTGTGCGGATGAAGTCCGCCAACCTCTCCTCCGTCATCCTCGTCCTCGGGTTCAACCCGAGGACGAGGATGACAATGGTGGATGGGGCGCGGGTGTGTGCGCAATCCGGGGACGGCGCCGACCTCGATCCCGGTCGTCAGCTCGATGCCTTCCCCACGCTGCCGGAAACCAGGCGCCCCTTGTGGAACGTCGCGGTGCGGGCGGGCAGGCGGGCGACCGCTTCGGCCGAGCAGCTTGCCGTGGTCAGCGAGAAGCCGGCCTCGTCGCCGGCCTTCGGCCAGGCGCGGTTGCCGTCCTCGTCGAGCGGCAGCACGCCGCCGGTCGAGATGGCGAGCGCGCGCGACAGATGGTACTCGTCCGAGCCGCGATAGAGCTGGGCGTAGAGATAGGCCTTTTCCAGCATGTCGCCGCTGCCGAAGGGCGACCAGTGGTCGATCACGCTGTCGGTGCCGGTCATGACGAAGACGCCGGCCCTGGAAAGCTGCGGCAGCGGCATCATCAGCCCGCCGATCGGCACGGTCGAGGCGATGGTCATGCCGTTCGCCGCAAGCCGGGCCGCCGTCTCCTCCAGCTTTTCCGGCGAGAGCGTCGTCAGCGCGAAGGCATGGCTGATCGTCACCTTGTCCTTCAGCGCCGGGTTCTTCTCCACCGTTTCGATCATGTAGTCGATCGCCGCGACGCCCGCCGGGCTCGTCTCGTGCAGGTGGATGTCGATGCCCTTGCCGGTATCGAGCGCGATCTGGAACATGGCGTCGAGCGACGTTTCCATGGCGCCGTCGACATTGGTCGGGTCGAGGCCGCCGACATAGTCGACACCCAACTGCATCGCCTCGCGCATCAGCCCGTCCACCTTGGAATGCAGGAGCCCGTGCTGCGGGAAGGCGACGATCTCGCAGGTAAAGTCGTCCTTGTGCTTTTCCAGCGCCAGCTTCAGGTGTTCGAGGCTTTTCAGGCCGCTCACAGGGTCGATGTTGCAATGGCTGCGGGCGATCGTGCTGCCCTTGGACTGCACGAGGGCGATGAGGCCCTCGGCGCGCTCGACGGAGGTCGGCAGCAATTGCGGCAGCAGCGTCTCTTCGAGCGCGATCATGTCCATGATCGTCTTGCCCTGGCGCGGGCGCGGGGCCTGCCAGGGACCGCCATAGAAGGTCTTGTCGAGATGAATGTGCATGTCGCGCATGGTGGGCAGCGCCAACTGGCCGTTCGCCTGGTAGGTCGGCAGGCCCGCCGGCAGGCTCGCGCCGGCGCCGTGCAGCGCGGCGATCCTGCCGTCCTTGATTTCCAGCGTGTGGAGCGCCGTGCGGGTGGCGACGATCACGTCGCCGTCCTTCTCGAAACCCTCCTCCAGCCGCACGTCGGCGATGAGGTAATGGCTGTCTTGCACAGACGTCACGGTGTTCTCCTGACCGCAATCGGTCGTCTTGGCTGCGGCGTCACGGCTCATGCCGCCGGTCAAGCCGGCGACGGCGGCCGCGGTGGTGAGCTGGCCGGTGCGGCTCAGGAAGGCCCTGCGGCTCTGCGATACGGCGTGTTGCAACATCGTCTCCTCGTCAAGCATGGAATGGATGGTGCCATTCTAGGAAACGCGGCCGCCTGATGGCAGCGACATTTGAAAATGCTGGCTATTCGATTTCCCACTGGCGGGGCTCAGCGCACCAGCCCGCAGAAGGCTATGAGCCGTTCGGCAAGGTCCAGCGCCACGGGCGTGGCGGTGTCGCGGTAGAACAGCGCGAGTTCGAAATCCTTGACGGGCGGCAGGCGCTCGGCAGCGCCGAGCACGCGGTGCGAGGGCAGGCGGCAGCTTGCCGGCAGCAGGCTGATGCCGAGCCCCGCGGCGGACGCCGCGGCCAGTGCCGCGAGGCCCCCGCCGCTGTAGCTGACGCGCCAGCGGATGCCGAGCCTGTCGAGCGCACCGCACAGTTCCTCGCGGTAAAGGCCGTTCACCGGGAAGACCGCGATCGGCACCGGCGACTGCTCGATGGCAGGATGCGCCTTGCTGTCGAGCCAGAGCAGCGGCTCCGGCCGCGCGGCGCGCGGCAGGTGCACCCGGCGCTGCTTGACGAGCACGAGGTCGAGCTCTTCCTGTTGGTAGGCGCGGTGAAGATCGGGGCTGAGCCCGCTCGTCACGTCGAGTCGCAGATGCGGATGTTCGCGCTTGAAGGCGGCGAGCAGGTCCACCGTCGGCACGGTGAAATCCTCGGGCATGCCGAGCCGCAGCACCCCGTCGCGCCAAGGGCCGGTCAGCGCGTCATGCGCCTCCTCGTTGAGCGCGATGATGCGGCGGGCATAGCTGAGCAGCTTGATGCCTTCCTCGGTGAGATGCACTTCATGCGAGGTGCGCTCGAACAGCGCCCTGCCGAGCAGTTCCTCCAGCCGGCGCACCTGCTGGCTGACGGTCGATTGCGACAGCGACACCCGGTCGGCCGCACGCGTGAAGCTCGCGGTTTCGCAGACCGCCACGAAGCTGAGCAGAAGCTGCGGGCTGAACATGGGGTAACGATTCATTCTTCCGCCGCCGCCGGT
Organism: Shinella sp. HZN7; assembly: GCF_001652565.1. Classification (NCBI taxonomy): domain Bacteria; kingdom Pseudomonadati; phylum Pseudomonadota; class Alphaproteobacteria; order Hyphomicrobiales; family Rhizobiaceae; genus Shinella; species Shinella sp. HZN7. Next base: position 683,679 of record NZ_CP015736.1, read on the forward strand.
TGGTCCTGGCTCTTCGTAGCCGGTCGGGGCGCGTTCCACAACGACCGGGTCGTGCGGAGGGGCCGGCCGCGCGAGGAGGCGCGGCCGGCCCTGATGCTTAGAAGCTGACGGCGCGGTCGCCGTCCTCGTCCTTTATGCGGGTCGGCAGGCCGATCCGGTTCAGCAGGTTGATGAAGGGCTTCGGCGGCAGTTCTTCCACGTTGGCCATCTTCTTCACGTCCCATTCGCCGGTGGCCACGAGCATCGCGGCGGCGACCGGCGGCACGCCGGCGGTATACGAGATGCCCTGCGAGCCGACTTCCTCATAGGCTTCCTTGTGGTCGGCCACGTTGTAGATGAAGACGGTCTTTTCCTTGCCGTCCTTCAGGCCCTTCACATAGTCGCCGATGCAGGTCTTGCCTTCATAGCCGGGCGCGAGCGACGCCGGATCCGGCAGCACGGCCTTGACGACCTTGAGCGGCACGACTTCGAGGCCCTCGGCGGTCTTGATCGGCTGCTCGGAGAGGAGGCCGAGGCTCTTCAGCACGGTGAAGACATTGATGTAGTGGTCGCCGAAGCCCATCCAGAAGCGTACGTTCGCGCCGTCCATGTTCTTGGCGAGCGAATGCACTTCGTCATGGCCGCAGAGATAGGCGCGGCGCGTGCCGACGACCGGCAGGTCGTAATCCTTGCCGATCTCGAACATCTTGTTCGTCTGCCACTGGCCGTTCTGCCAGGAATAGACGACGCCGGTGAATTCGCGGAAGTTGATTTCCGGGTCGAAGTTCGTGGCGAAGTATTTTCCATGGCTGCCGGCATTGATGTCGACGATGTCGACGTCGGTCACCTTGTCGAGATATTCGTCCTTGGCGAGCTTGGCATAGGCGTTGACGACGCCCGGGTCGAAGCCGGCGCCGAGGATGGCGGTGATGCCCTTCTCCTCGCATTCGGCCGCGCGCTTCCACTCGTAGTTTCCGTACCACGGCGGGGTCTCGCAAATCTTGCCCGGCTCCTCGTGGATCGCGGTGTCGATATAGGCGACGCCCGTATCCATGCAGGCGCGCAGCACCGACATGTTGAGGAAGGCGGTGCCGACATTGATGACGATCTCGGACCTGGTGGAGGTGATCAGCGCCTTGGTCGCTTCGATATCGAGGGCGTCGAGCGCATGGCCTTTGAGCACGCCGGCCTCTTTCATCGCCTTCTTCTCATGGACCGACGCGATGATCTTGTCGCACTTCGCCTTGGTGCGCGACGCGATGTGGATGTCGCCGAGCACGTCGTTGTTCTGGGCGCATTTGTGCGCCACGACCTGTGCGACGCCGCCGGCGCCGATGATGAGCACGTTCTTCTTCATTTCGGGTTATATCTCCTTCTACCCGTTCAGGACGCCTCAGGAGAGGCTTTCTTCATAGTCCGCGTAGGTGAATTCGCGGACGGTTTTGATCTCGCCATCGAGTTCGCGGATGGCGATCGCCGGCATTTTCACGCCATTGAACCAGTTCTTCTTGACCATCGTATAGCCGGCCGCATCCTGGATGGAGATGCGGTCGCCCACCTTCAGTTCGTTCTCGAAATCGAACTCGCCGAAGATGTCGCCGGCCAGGCACGACTTGCCGCAGATCATGTAGCGGTGCGGCCCGGTGTTCGGGGAAAGCTTGGCCTTCTCCCGGTAGATCAGCAGGTCCAGCATGTGGGCCTCGATCGACGAGTCGACGATGGCGAGGTCCTTGCCGTTGTTCAGAAGGTCGAGCACCGTCGTTTCGAGCGTGGTCGACTTGGTGATCGAGGCCTCGCCCGGCTCCAGATAGACCTCGACGCCGTATTCGCCGGCAAAGCGCTTCAGCCGCTCGGCGAATTTTTCCAGCGGGTAGGTTTCACCGGTGAAGTGGATGCCGCCGCCCAGACTCACCCATTCGGCCTTCTTCAGGAGCGGCGCGAATTTCTCCTCGATTACGCCGAGCATGCGGTCGAACAGGTCGAAATCGCCGTTCTCGCAGTTGTTGTGGATCATGAAGCCGGAAATGCGGTCCATGACCGGCTCGACCTTGTTCACATCCCATTCGCCGAGGCGCGAGAAGGGGCGGGCCGGATCGGCGAGATCGAAGCTCGAGGAGGAGATGCCGGGATTGAGCCTGAGGCCCCGGACGATGCCGGCGGCCTTGTCGGCAAAACGGTCGAGCTGGGCGATCGAGTTGAAGATGATCTTGTCGGCGTGGCTGACGACCTCGTCGATCTCATAGTCCGCATAGGCGACGGAATAGGCATGCGTCTCCTTGCCGAAGCGCTCGTGGCCAAGGCGCACTTCGTTGAGCGAGGAGGAGGTCGTGCCGTCCATGTAGTCGCGCATGAAGTCGAAGACCGACCAGGTGGCGAAGCACTTCAGCGCCAGCAGCGCCTTGGCGCCGGAGCGTTCGCGAAGAAGCGCGATCTTTTCCATGTTGGCGAGCAGCTTCGACTTGTCGATCAGATAGTAGGGTGTCGTCAGGGACATGCTGGACCTGTCTTCTTGGAGTGTGCCGGCCGCCGGCAGAAGCCGGCAACGCGATAGAAACGCGAGGCGAGGGAGGCGCAGACCTCCCGCTCTCGCGTGGATTTCGGAAAGGAAGCCGGAAGTTACGGTATCGTCGTGCGGACACGGCGATATGACAGCGCTTTCGCGCTGTTGCCCCGCTCGCGGTGTCTCGTCGGGAAAAGAGCAAGCAGGCGCGGCGTCTTGACCGGCCGCACGGGGCGGGTCGGCGCAACGGCGTCAAAGCCAGAGCGTGCCGCCGGGGCACACATCGAAAAGCGTTCTTCCGTTCGGGGGGCGTCGACCGAGCCCATCCCCGATTGGAAGAGGGCGTCGCAAGACATGGCGTCCTCCCCAACCAGCAGATGAAACCTGCAATAAGTGGGGGCTCTGTAGCACAGCGCGGCCATGGATTTCAATGCACCTCTTTTTGCGCGATTTTGCGTTTTTCGCTCTTGCACCTCTAGTCGCTAGAGGTCGTAGAACCTCTTCACGAGACGAAAGAGGAATCTACGATGTCCGATGTGAAAGAGACCCGGTTCCGGGTGGGCGGCATGGATTGCGCCTCCTGCGCCAGCAAGATCGACACGGCGGTGCGCCGCATGCCGGGGGTTGCGGAGGTTTCCGTTTCCGTCACCGCCGGCACCATGCGCGTGCAGCACGATGCGACCAGCGACCTGGAGGCGATCCGCCGCAAGGTTTCCGGGCTCGGCTATTCGGTGATGCCGGCCGCGGAGGACGCGGAAAAGTCTGCCGCAGAACATGTGCACGGCCCCGGTTGCAACCATGACCATGGACACGGCCACAAGCACGATCACGGCCATGATCATGCCGGTCACGACCACAAGCCGAAGGCGGCGGCCGTCGAGGGGTTGCATGGCCATGACCATGGCCCCTCCGAAGGGCCGTGGTGGAAGGGCAGGAAGGGGCGGCTGACCATCCTTGCCGGCGCGGCGCTGGTCGTCGCCTACGGCATCGGTCAGCTCTTCCCGGCCATCGAGACCTATGCCTTCGTCATCGCCATGTTCGTCGGCCTCGTGCCGATCGCCCGGCGCGCCATCATGGCCGCGCTGGCCGGCACGCCGTTTTCCATCGAGATGCTGATGACCATCGCCGCCGTCGGTGCCGTGATCATCAACGCGACCGAGGAGGCCGCCGCCGTGGTCTTCCTCTTCCTCGTCGGCGAACTGCTGGAGGGCGTCGCCGCCGGCAAGGCACGCGACAGCATCCGCTCGCTCTCCGCCCTCGTGCCGAAGACCGCGCTTCTGGAAGACGGCGGCCGGACGACAGAGGTGCCGGCCGAGGGACTGACCGTCGGCGCGGTCATCCTCGTGCGCCCCGGCGACCGCATTTCCGCCGACGGCACGATCATCGACGGCGAGAGCGCCATCGACGAGGCGCCCGTGACCGGGGAAAGCACGCCGGTGCGCAAGGAGGTCGGCGACACCGTCTTCGCCGGCACGGTGAACGGCGAAGCGGCCCTGCGCGTGCGCGTCACCGCGGCGGCGGCGGACAACACCATCGCCCGCGTCGTCAAGCTGGTCGAGGAGGCCCAGGAATCCAAGGCCCCGACCGAGCGCTTCATCGACCGTTTCTCCAAATACTACACGCCCGGCGTCGTGGTGGTCGCCGCGCTCGTCGCGATCATCCCGCCGCTCTTCTTCGGCGGCGTGTGGAGCGAATGGGTCTACAAGGGCCTTGCCGTGCTGCTGATCGGCTGCCCCTGCGCGCTGGTCATCTCGACGCCGGCGGCGATCGCCGCCGCGCTTTCCGCCGGCGCCCGCCGCGGCCTCCTGATGAAGGGCGGCGCGGTGCTGGAAGGCCTCGGCAAGCTCACCGCCATCGCTTTCGACAAGACCGGCACGCTGACCGAGGGCAAGCCTGTTGTCACCGATATCGTCGCCTTCTCGGCTTCGTCCGACGAGGTGCTGCGCCTTGCCGCCGCGCTGGAGGCCGGCTCCAGCCATCCGCTGGCGCTCGCCATTCTCGGCAAGGCGGCGGAAGAGGGCATCGCGCCGCCGGTCGCAGGCGGCGCGCGGGCGCTCGGCGGCAAGGGGGTTGCCGCCACCGTCGAGGGCAGGGAGGTCTTCCTCGGCTCGCCCAGGGCCGTCGCCGAGACGGTGACGCTTTCCGACGAGGTGAAGGTTGCCACCGCCGCGCTCAACGACGACGGCAAGACCGTCTCCATGCTGGTGGTCGACGGCGTGCTCGCCGGCGCCATCGCCATGCGCGACGAGCCGCGCCCCGATGCGGCCGCCGGCCTCAAGGCACTGAAGGATGCCGGCATCCGGACCGTCATGCTGACCGGCGACAATGCCCGCACGGCAAAAGCCGTCGGCGCGGAACTCGGCATCGAGGTGCGCGCCGAGCTGATGCCCGAGGACAAGCAGCGCATCGTCGGCGAGTTGCAGCGCGAAGGCTATGTCGTCGGCAAGATCGGCGACGGCATCAACGACGCCCCGGCGCTCGCCGCCGCCAATGTCGGCATCGCCATGGGCGGGGGCACCGACGTGGCGCTGGAAACGGCCGATGCCGCCATCCTGCACGGCCGCGTCGGCGACGTCGCGCTGATGACGGACCTGTCGCAGCGCACCATGCGCAACATCGTCCAGAACATCGTCATCTCGCTCGGCCTCAAGGGCGTGTTCCTGGTGACGACCGTCGTCGGCATCACCGGCCTCTGGCCGGCGATCCTCGCCGATACCGGCGCCACCGTGCTCGTCACGCTGAATGCGCTCCGTCTCCTGAGGCCGATCAGGGGATGAGGCGCCGGGCGCTCCTTGGCCTTGCCGCAGGTCTTGTCGCGATCGTCGCCGTGACGGTCGCGGCAAGGGCGCCGTCCGGCGAGGCCACAAAACGGCGTGTCTTCGAACTTGAGACCGTCGACGGCACGCTCTTCCGCTCCGCCGATCTGGCCGGAAAGCCCTATCTGGTCTTCTTCGGCTTCACCCATTGCCCGGATGTCTGCCCGACCGCGCTCTTCGAACTGTCGGGTCTCTTGAAAGACATCGGCCCGGCGGCGGATCGCATCACGCCGCTCTTCATCTCCATCGATCCCGAGCGCGACACGGCGGACCTGCTGAAGCTCTACATGACCTCCTTCGATCCGCGCATCATCGCGCTTCGCGGCGACGCGGCCCAGACGAAGAAGGTGGCGGATGCCTTTTCGGCCTTCTACAGGAAGGTGCCGACCGCCTCGGACAGCTACACGATGGAGCACACCGCCGGCCTCTTCCTCATCCGTGCGGACGGGCGGCTGCAGGGCATGCTGGACATGCACGAGCCGCGCGAAACCCAGCTTCGGAAGCTGAGACTGCTTGCGGGCGCCTGACCGCGCTCAGTCGTGATCGTCGTGGCAGAGGTCGTGGTTGGCGAGCGCCCGGATGACGTAGCAGTCGCTGATCTGGTCGGAATGGCAATGGCTGGTGATGCGCTCCAGCTCGGCCTCCAGCTTGCGCAGCCGGGCGATCTTGCGCCGCACGGTGGCGAGCTGTTCGGCGGCGATGCGGTCGGCATCGCGGCAGGGGCGTTCGGGGTGCTGGCTGAGGTCGATCAGCGCGCGGATGGCATCGATGGTGAGGCCGAGATCGCGCGCATGGCGGATGAAGGCGAGGCGCTCGCGCTCCTCGCTGGAATAGCGCCGCTGGTTGCCTTCCGAGCGCTCGGCAGGGGAGATGAGGCCCATCTGCTCGTAGTAGCGGATGGTGGGAACCTTGACGCCCGTGGCCTTGGAAAGATCGCCGATCGTCAGCATCGCCTCTGCCTCTTAGAATGTAGCTACGCCACAGATGTGCCGGGATTGTCGGCAAATCAAGTCTTCCTTGCCGTCGGCCCGGTCCGGTGCCCGGGAAAGTATCCGCTAACGATTTTTTGTTCGCCGTGTGATCGTCGCCCGACGAAAATCGATAGATCGGGCCTTGATGCTCAAGGGGCTTGAGGTTTTATGCTCCCGCGGCGGCTGGTGCTTCGGATTCGGGGGGCCTGCCGGGGCATGATGCCGCGCTGGGCCGCTCGCGGCCACAAGATTAACGAAGTTCTAAGCAATCGCTTGGAATCTGTACCCCGAGATGCGCCGCCCTCGAACCGGCGCGCCCGGACCTCCAACAACCGAAAACGACCCATGTTTGCGCTTCGCCATCGTCTTTCCCGTGAAACCGCCCGCCTGCGCCTGCCGCTTCTTGCGCGGCTTGCCGCCGCCGCCGTCGCCGGCGGCCTGCTTGCCGGCTGCATGGCCATGGATGTCGCCTCGCTGGCCGAGGCGCCGCAGCTTTCCAGCAAGGTGAAGGCGGAGATGGCGAAGAAGAAGATGCGGCCGGAAAGCCCCGTGCTGGTGCGCATCTTCAAGCAGGAAAGCGAGCTGGAGGTCTGGAAGGTCGATGCGAGCGGCCAGTATGCGCTGTTCAAGACCTATCCGATGTGCCGCTGGTCCGGCAAGCTCGGCCCGAAGAAGAAGAGCGGCGACCGCCAGGCGCCGGAAGGTTTCTACCATGTCTCGGCCGGCATGCTGAACCCGAACTCGCAATATTACGTCTCCTTCAACCTCGGTTATCCGAACAGGCTGGAATCGGCGCTCGGCTATACCGGCGAGGCGCTGATGGTGCATGGCGCCTGCTCGTCCTCCGGCTGCTACGCGATGACCGACCAGGGCGTCGGCGAGATCTACGCCATCGTGCAGCGGGCTCTGGAGGGCGGGCAGCAGCGTTTCCAGGTGCAGGCCTATCCCTTCCGCATGACGACGCAGAACATGGCCAAGCACCGCGGCGATCCGAACATGCCGTTCTGGCGCACGCTGAAGGAGGGCTACGATGCCTTCGCCTTCACGCGCAAGCAGCCGAAGGTCTCCGTCTGCGGCGGCCGCTATGTCTTCAACACGGAATTCGACGGCGGCGAGCCGAGCGATCCGCTGGCGCAATGCCCGGCGGCGGTGAGCGAGCCGGCGACCGATCTCGTCGCCAAGCTCGGCGCGGAACAGAAGAGGCTGGATGCGGCGCTTGCCACCACGACGACGGTGTCGAGCTTTGCCTATATGGACGGCGGCATGCATCCGAGCTTCCGCACGCTCCTGAAGCAGCAGGGTGCGAAGGGCCTGGCCGCCCGCATCTCGCGCACGAAATATCCGGTCAGCCGGCCCGAAGCCGCCCTGGCCGATCCCTATGACGATTGACGCGAGGACATGTATTGACTGGTGAAAGCGTAAGCCGCCGATCCTTCCTGCTTGGCGGGGCGGGATTGGCAACCACCGTTCTGGCCGGCTGCACGACGCCGGTGCGCGAGCGGGTCGCTGTCGAGCCCGAACCGGTCGATACCAGCATCTACGCCGCCATGTACGGGCCGAAGCCGGACGAGCAGTTCCCGCTGCCGGCCATTCCCTACCAGAAGATCGACCGGCGCTTCTATCGCCAGATGGTGCCGAACCCGACCGGCGAGCGCCCCGGCGTCATCGTCGTCGATACGGCGAACCACTTCCTCTACCTCACCTACGAGGACGGTCAGGCCATGCGTTATGGCGTCGGCCTCGGCCGCGCCGGCTTCGAATGGGCCGGCCGCGGCGTCATCCAGTACAAGCGACAATGGCCGCGCTGGACCCCGCCGGACGAGATGGTCGCCCGCCAGCCGGAGCTGGAGCCCTACAGCATCGCGAACGGCGGCATGGAGCCGGGCCTGAAGAACCCGCTCGGTGCCCGCGCGCTCTACATCTTCCAGAACAAGGAAGACACGCTCTACCGCATCCACGGATCTCCGGAATGGTGGACGATCGGCAAGTCCGTCTCCTCCGGCTGCGTGCGCATGCTGAACCAGGACGTCATCGATCTCCACGACCGCGTGCAGAACGGCACGCCCATACTGGTGCTCGGCACCGCCGCCGTCGCGGCTGCGGGTAACGGCGTGACGTCGTTCTGAGACCGGCGGTTTTAACCTCTCTTCCGTCATGGTCGGGCTTGACCCGACCATCCACACCTCACTCGCCGCCTGGATCCTCGGCTCAAGGCCGAGGATGACGGGGAGGGGGCGCGGTTTGTCAACAAAAGGGGCCGGCAGCCCCGTCGTTTGACGGGGCGGCGTTTTACGTGCGCGGCTTCAGGTTTTCCGGGTCGTACAGCGGCTTGTAGCCGATGCCGACCACCTCGACCGGGTAGGTCTCGGCGAAATACTCGATCTCGAGCTTGCGGCCTTCCTGGCAATAGGCGTGCGGAAGGTAGGCGAGCGCGATGTTCTTGCCGATGGTCGGGCCGAAGGCGATGGAGGTCGTGTAGGAGCGGCGGCCGAGCTCGTCGACCAGCACCTCGCCGGTCGCGGGGTCGATGACCGGCAGGTTGCCGAGCGGGTAGCGCTTGACACCGTTCCTGTCGGTATTGTCCGTCATGACGAGCGTGCACAGCATGGCGGGCTGGTGGTCGCGTGCCTTGTATTCCAGGTGCTTGGCCTTGCCGCGGAAATCCGCTTCCTTGACCTTCGGGCGGGCGAGATCGGCCTCGATGAGGTTGTACTGGGTGAGAAGGTCGGCGTTCTGGAGACGCAGGCTCTTTTCCATGCGGCGCGAATTGGCATAGGTCTCGACGCCGAAGGCCATGACGCCCGTGGCGCGCAGCGCATCCCAGACGGCAAGGCCGTCCTCGTATTTCATGTGCAGTTCCCAGCCCTGTTCGCCGACATAGGAGATGCGGAAGGCGGTGACCGGCTTGCCGGCGATCTCGATCTGCTTGATGGCGGCGAAGGCGAAGTTCTCCAGGTCGAGCCCGGCCGGATCCGCCACCACCTTCTTCAGCGTCTCGCGGGCGTTCGGGCCCCAGATGCCGATGGTGATGAACTTCTCCGAGACGTCGGTGATGATGACGTCGAGCCCGCGGTCCTCGGCGACGCGCTTCATGTAGTGGAAGTCGCGCGGGCCGGCATCGGCGCCGTTGACGAGGCGGCAGCGGTCGGCCATGCGGAAGACGGTGAAGTCGGCGCGCACCATGCCCTCGTCGTCGAGGAAGTGGGTGTAGATGCCCTTGCCGATATTCGCGTCGCCGCCGATCTTGGCCGCGCAGAGCCATTCCAGCAGCTCGACATGGTCGGGCCCTTCGATATCCACCATGTGGAAATGCGAGAGGTTGACGATGCCGCAATCCTCGCTCATCGCCAGATGCTCGGCATTCGACACGCGCCAGAAATGGCGGCTGTCCCATTCGTTCTCGCGCACCGGCACCCGGTCGCCGTATTTTTCCAGCAGGTGCTCGTTGGCGGCGTAGCCATGCGCACGTTCCCAGCCGCCGAGCTCCATGAAGTAGCCGCCGAGCTCGACCTCGCGCTCGTAGAAGGGCGAGCGCTTGACGTTGCGGCCGGTGGCATAGGGCTCGCGGGTGTGCACGGCCGGGAAGTAGATCTTCTGGGCAGCCTCGTAGGTGCGGCCCTCGATGAACTTCTCTTCGAGCTGGTGCGGGTAGAAGCGGGCATAGTCGATCGAATTATGGTCGATCTCCGTGCGGCCGTCCGTCATCCAGTCGGCGATCAGCTTGCCGTAGCCGGGGCCGTCCTTCACCCAGATGGCGACGCAGTACCAGAGGCCGCGCACCTTCTGGCTCTCGCCGCAGGAGGGGCCGCCGGCGGCGGAAACCTGCAGGAGGCCGTTGAAGGAATGGCCCTCGTTATAGCCGAGCTCGCCGAGGATCGGCGTCAGCTCCATGGCCTTTTCGAGCGGCTCGAGGATCTGCTCCATGTCGAGGTCGCGCTGCGAGGGGGAGAGGCGCGCCTCGTGCTTTTCGAGAATGTCGCGCGGATGGCACAGGCGCGGATTGGTGGTCTCGTAATAGCCCCACTCGATCTGGCCGCCCTCGGTGGTCTTCGGGTCGCCCGTATCGCGCATATAGGCGGAGTTGCCCTGGTCGCGCAAAAGCGGGAAGCCGATCTCCTTGCCGGTGCCTTCGAACTCGTTGTACGGACCGAAGAAGGTGAGGGGATGGTCGACCGGCATGACCGGCAGGTCCTCGCCGACCATCTCGGCGATCAGGCGGCCCCAGATGCCGGCGCAGACGATGACATGGTCGGCCATGATCGTGCCGCGATGGGTGACGACGCCCTTGATGCGCCCGCCCTCGACGATCAGCGACTGGGCCGGCGTGTTGCCGTAGACCTGCAGCTTGCCGGATCTTTCGGCGGCGTCGACCAGCTTGCCGGCAACCGTCTGCGAGCGCGGCACGACGAGGCCGGCGTCCGGGTCGAACAGGCCGCCCATCACCTGGTCTTCCTCGATCAGCGGGAACTTCTCCTTGATCTCGGCCGGCGAGACATAGTGCGCGCGCGTGCCGAAAGCCCGGGCGGAGGAAAGCTTGCGCTTGATCTCCTCCATCCAGGCATCGTCGCCGGTGCGCGCGACCTCCAGGCCGCCGATGCGGGCGTAGTGGCCCATCTTCTCGTAGAAATCGATCGAATACTGGGTGGTCCAGACCGAAAGATAGTCGTGGCTCGTCGTGTAGCAGAAGTCCGAGGCATGCGCCGTCGAACCGATGTCGGTGGGAACGCCCGACTTGTCGATACCCACGATATCGTCCCATCCGCGCTCGATGAGATGATGGGCGATCGATGCGCCCACGATGCCACCCAAACCGATGATGACGACCTTCGCCTGTTGCGGAAACTCTGCCATGTGCTGGACCCCGATGAAATATTGCGGCCGATTTTAGGGCCTGCTTGCCTGCCAGTGCAGCCTGTCTGCGACTCGCCAGCGACCAGTTCCGACAGTCGCCGGAGCCGGACCGGTCGCAGGCCCCTCCTGCCGGCGGCAAGACCCTAGCCGATCACCGGACGGGCGCAACGCTTTTCCTTGGTGGGCGTGCCTGCGGCGATCCCCGCCGCCGTGGCCGGGCTTGGTTCGACCTGCACACGCTGTTCGGGATGGTCCTTGCCGCGGCCCCGCTGCGCATCGAGCCGCCCGATCCGTCGACGCTCGTCCTGCCGTCGGTCCTTCCCGCCGCCACCGGCATGGCCTCGATGCCGCCGGCGGGCCGAGCGTCAGGAGATCACGTTGCGCACGAAGCGCACGGGCAGCGTGCCGGCATTGGCATAGGCATAGGCCTGGTCGGTCGCATAGATGGTGAAGCTGCCCGCCGGAAGCTCCTTCGCCGCGCCCGAAAGTTCGAGCCGCAGCGTGCCCTCGGTCACGAACAACATCTCGTGCCAGCCGGCCGGATCCGGCTCGGCGGCATAGCGCTCGCCAGGCCCGAGCGACCAGAACCACATCTGCGCCTCCGTCGTCGCCGGCGCCGTGCCGAGCAGGATGGCGGTGCTGTCCGCCTCTGCCCCCCGCCACGCCACCTCGTTGATCTCCGCCGAGGGTGCGCGGGCCGGGTCGCGCACGAGATCGACGAAGCGCACGCCCATGGCGGCGGCCAGCTTGTCGAGGCTCGACAGGCTGATATTGGCATCGCCCCCCTCGACCGCCACGATCATGCGCCGGCTGATGCCGGAGGCCTGCGCCAGCGCCGCCTGGCTGAGCCCGGCCGCCTGGCGCAGACGGCGCAGATTGCCGGAGACATGGGCGAGCACGTCGCCCCGTATGTGAGCCTGCAGATTGTCGCTCATGGCGTTCCGTCGTCGAAAGGGCGGCGCTGCCGCGGGACGCCTTCTTAGAGCAAGTCCGGGCAAAGTGCGAAGCGCTTTTGCTGTGGCGATTTGCAAAGTCCGGAGACGACACGGATGGGCTTTTTTGCCGCCAGCGGAGGACAAATGAGCCTCCTTCGCCCGGTTTTGCCATGATGCCGGCCGGAAAAATCGTATTTTTCGCGGAAAACAGCCGCTGCAGCAGTCATCCTGCCGGGGCGCAACCTTAACAGAAGATGACCAGACCCATGCGCCGAATGCATGGGTGGCGTGCTCGCTTGGCGCTGTTCTGCATTGCAGCATAAGCCTATAAGACGGCCATCGAAAGACGCGGCGCCACGGACCGGTGCCGAACAGAGAACCTCCGGAAAGGGGATCATCATGAACATGGCACGTTCCTTCAGCAATTGGCGCAAGTACCGTCAGACCGTCAACGAACTCGACCGCATGACCGCGCGTGAACTGCGCGACCTCGGCATCGAGCGTTCGCAGATCAAGGCCGTCGCACGCGCTGCCGTCGGCTTCTGACCGACACGCCGCCACCCGGCAGAATTCGAAGACACCCGCCTCCGGCGGGTGTTTTTGCATGTGCGAAGGGATTGCGGTGCGATCGGGCAATTCGACGGTATTGAGACATACGCTACGCGCATAACGCATAGCTGCCCTGCAAAACGATGCCTATCAAATAATCAGGAATCAGCTATAGTCATACTTATCGAAGCAACGTACCTCCTCCCACGACGCTTCGATGATTGCAGAAGGCCCACTCCTCCTCCCAGGGCCGACTGCGGGAATGGCGGCACTCCTCCTCCCAGTCGCCATTCGGTTCTATCGGAAAGCCTGCCGCACCTCCTCCCGCGGCAGGCTTTTCCATTTCGGGACCATCGTTTTCCTTCCTCAAAGCCAAAGATGCTCGCCGTCAGGCGGGCGCAGCGCGTCATCCGCTCCCGACGGTTCGAGAAGGCCGCGAATGCCCAAATCGGCTCCGCTTTCCCGGACGGGCGTTGAAGCTTGCGGGAAGCCAGCACCGTCTTTGGTCGTCATCGCGATATGGCGGCATCGAAACGCAAAAGGCCCGCCGGCGGAACCGGCGGGCCTTTCGAAGGACGGGGTCGATCAGGCCTGCGACGTGGTGTTGTCCTCGACGGGCGCGCCCGGGCCGTTCTTCTTGATCGAATCGATGGCGTTCTGCGCGCTGGCCTTGCTGGAATAGCCTTCTGTGGAGAACATCACTTCGCTGTTATACTTGAAGCGGACGCGAAACTCGCCAGCCTTGTCCTTGTAGATCTCAAACTTGTGCGCCATGGGCTTTCCTCCACGCAGATGGGAATCACACACAAGCAACGTGCCAGCCGGAAAAACCGCTGGCAAGGGAGCATGCAAAGCAGACCACTTGTTTCTGGGGGAGTTTGGCTGGGGAACCTGGACCCTGCACGGTCAGCTTTTCAGCCCGAAAACCTCAATGAAATCAGCACATCGCGATAGGAAATGGTTTGAAGATTGTAGCAGTCGATTGGTCCGCTGCAAGAGGCTCTGCATCGCTATCCCAAAGGTCTTGCTCCCTTGTCGTAAAGATAGACGGTGACGGCAAACGGCCAGTCTCGTTCGGCTCTCAGCAGGGCCTCCCGTACCGTCGTATCGACCGAATCCAGCACATGGAAATAGGCAGGATCGGCTTCCGCCTCTTCCGGGACGAACCAGGGACGCCCGTCCGGGCGTCTGGCATTGTCATGGGCGGACGGTTCGAAGACGGCATCGCATTCGGGGGTACTGCGGTCTGTTCGGTGATCGATGATGTTGCCGAGCATGAAGGCTGACCTACTGGAGCGGAACGGGTGAAAGATCGGAAACAATCGTCAGGATAAACTGGACGATCTCCTCGTCCGACACCGTGACCCGGTTATAGGCCATGCTCTCGATCCCGGCAGCAGGACCATTGAAGACACCGATAACCCTGCCGTCCTTGACGGGGCCGTCCAGAGCCACGAACTGGATGGCATATTCTTCGTTTCGGCGCGTCAACGCATCGTTGCCGCTGGCGCGCATGACGAAGGTATCGACATCAATGGCCTCCCACGCAATCTCGTAGTTGAGCCCCTGCAAGTAGTTCGTGAGCTGGCCGAGCGTTATCTGCGCGCTGACGAAGGGCCGCGCAGCGGCAACCTGACGGTTGAACATATCCTGCGTCGGCTGGCCGCCCGGCAGCAGGCGGGACATTCTGGCCTGCGCAATGCGCGTTGCCGTGTCGGGGCCGAAGATGGCCTTGTACCCGGAAACACCAAAGGTAACGACGGCGGCGATGAGCAAAGCCCCGCGCCAGGACTGAAAAAACTGGGCGTTCATGGAAAGTCCTGTGATGAAAGAGGTTAGGCGGAAATCGGTTTCCAATGGTCGATACGAAGCCAGCGATTGCCGGGAATGCCTTTGGTCGCGGCACGGCCGCTGTAGCGTGTGCCGTCGCTTGAGCGTGCCTCGACGGTGTAGATGACCAGAAAGTCCCCATCGAAATAGACGTCGTAGGCCTCGACTAGGCGACCAGTGCCGGATGGAATGCTATCGATTTCCTTTCTCGACGGCGTGGTTTCAACGTGATCGCCGTCCATGACGGTCGTGCCGATGCCGGATATCGTCACATCAAGGAGGTCGCCTCCGGTGGCATTGGCGAGATAGAGCGGCACATAGCCATGCGTCCATTGCTTGCCGAAATACAGGGCGATGGGGAACGGGCAATGATCCAGTGGAATCGTATCCGGCCACTCATAGGCTTTCCGATAGGCGACCTCATAGGGAACGTCGGTGAAATCCGGCAAGAACGCCTCACCGTCTCCGATGGCATCTGTCGTGCCGATGAAAAGCCGTGCCTTCTTTTCACGGCAGAGCGCAAGCGCCCGTTGAAGCTGCGGGCGCTCTGCCGAAAGAAGCGGCTCGGTTTCCACAAACTCGGCCAGCACGTTGGCGGATCGCAGCATCTTGACGATTTCTCGGCGTTGCTTTTCCAGAAGGGCTTGCGCTTCCTCGGGGCCGGCGAGTGCGCGAAAATAGACCACGACATTCCGGGATCGCGCCCAGCTTTCACGGTCGGCCTCGTCCGGGTCTTCCAGGCGGACGATTTCCAGCCCGTCTTGCGAAATGGGCGCGAAGCGTTGTCCGGCGAGTGCTTTGGTCGTGGCGATCAGCACAGCGGCTCGCTCCCGGCCCGCTGCCTTCCGGGCAGCGCCATAGGAAGGGCGGCGGCCTGAGCCATTCTCCATCTCCGTAAAGGACGCGACGACAACACCCCGCTTTTCCTTCAGCCACCGATTGGCAGACTGAAGCTGGACAAGAATTTCCGGTGCCGCATCGGCCATTGCGTCCGTATCGAACTGGCTGAACAGGGGAACGGGCTGTTCATCCTCGTCTTCGGTCCAATGGGTGAGGAGCGGATATGTCCCGGCGACGGTTCCGCCTGCCTGACGAAAATAGATGACAACTTTCATGGGCTCCCCATCGTGATTTCTCATGATGCGGCTCCCTCGGGCGATGAACCGCCCCACGTATTCACGTCAGCCTCGTTTGAATTGCCCCGAATTTGCAAGAAAGTCCCACTGTTACCGATTGAACACAGTCGTCCGGGTCGGATTGCCAATGGCCCTTACCCGTCCCGGTATCGCAGCCTGGAGCTTGGCGAGATGTTTGCCCCAGGCGGGGTCGTCCCGCTGGGCCTTGTCGAACCCATAGATGATGAGGTGGGGAAGCGCGTCGATAACGGGTGCTGGCCCCGTCTCAGCAATCTGGCGGATCGTCGGTGCAATGCTGCGGCTGGCGCTTTCTCCGAATGCCCGTATGCGCATGTCGTTGAAACGAAGCAGCGCCCTTGCCGTCTCGATATACCCTGCCGAAAGCTCGGCCCGGTAGGCTTCCAGCGCCTTCTCGTAATCCGTGATCTGACGGACCACATCGGGGAAATTGTCACCGCTGGCGCGCAGGGCCGGATTGGTGAAGTGCTTGGCTTCGTAGAAGCGGATCGTCGGCACGCCTTTTTCCAGGATGGCAATCGCCGCGTCGATACGATCCTGCCTGCGGTCGGATGCGCCGGTCTCCTCCTCGCCATCGTCGTCCGGCAAGGACAGGCGCGTCAGGGCGATCTCGGCATCGATCACATCGGCATTGCCGGCGAGCATGGGATGAAGGCCGGCTTTCTCCGCGCCGGCATATCGCGATGCGGCCCTGCACATCTCGTTCAGGGTTTCCATGCCCAGATATGTCTTTTGAAGCACGTCGCGGGCATCAAACCGGAACTCACCGCGTTCCAGGGCAACATAGGTCTGCGTTGGCCGAACAAGATATTTCGCGTGGGTGAACGGGATCACCTGACCCGGTTTCCAGCCGATGCGAAAGATGGAAGCGCCTCTATGATAGGCATTGATGGAGTTGCGCCGGACGGCGAGAACAAGGTCGGGATGCTGGAGCACATCACGCCACCAGTTGCCGGTGCTGTCGTTCGCCAGTTCCTCCAGCGCATCCAGGAAAGCCGGATCAAGCGCGCGGTGCGGAGCGATGAAGGGTGTCATGCGGCGACCTCCCACCATTCACCGTCGTTCTTCTGCTGGGCGATGGCTCCGAAATGATCAGGGAAGCGGTGCGGTTCGAACGTATGGATCGGCACCAGCATCCGAGGTGCCAGCGCTGCGGCGAGCCGCTTGAGGTCCGCGATGCTGGCATGGCCGGAGGTGTGGGCATGTTCGAGGGGAATGCCGCGCGCATCCAGCGCCTCGGACACCTGCATACCCTTTTTCTGTTTCAGATAGCCGTCCCATTGCGACCAAACGGCGACCGCCCCGTCCAAGCACTCGGCCCGGTCGAGATCGGACAACATGGCAGGACGAAAGAGGAAGGCTGCTTTCGAGGCGAGCGCCTTCAAACCCTCTGCGAAGATGCGGTTGGCCTTGTGGGGTTCGAGGAGGTCGAAACGCTCGGTCTGCTTGACGCGGACACGCTGGTAATGCGGCACATAGACGGCCATGTTCGGCCAGTCCGATTGTGGTATGTTGGCATTGCCGGTCGCGCGCAGCACTTCGGCGGCATAGAGGTCGATAACCAGGGTGCGGCCCGTCCGCTTGCAGGCGCGGTAAAGGCTCACCATCCGGTCGATGTTCTGCGCGGATGCCGCCACCAGCGCCATGCCGGGCGCCGTCCGGAAGATATCGATGAAACGCGCCTCGATCTCTGCTTCGGTCGGAAATTTGTGGTCGGCGTCGAGCCGTCCCAGCGTGGAACCTTCCATCAACAGCGCATCGACGCCGCGAGGCGGGTTTGCGACCAGCTTCTCGAACATCGCCGCCTTGCGCCCATGTGCGCGGAAATCGCCGGAATAGAAAAGCTTCTTGCCGCCCGCCTCGACTTCCAGAGCATAGGCGTCATAAGCCGAGTGATCGACCAGATACGGTGTCACCTTGAAGGGACCGAACGACATGGCCGTCCGGTCGCGAAGCTCTAGCGTATTTTCCGGGACATAGGATCGCGGCAAAAACGGCGCCGCCGCCTGGAAGATGCGATGGGTTGCGGCTCCCAAAGCGACGGGAAGTTCCTTGCCGGCGAGATGCGCCAGCCCCCAGTGGTCAAGATGTCCATGCGACAGAATAAGCGCCCGAAGGGAGGCTTGCCCGTCCAGGCCGTCAATTGCCGGATGAACCGAAACATCCTCTGGATCGCCGTCCAGGGGCAGTCCCAGGTCGAGCAACAGCCTTTCGCCGCTCTCCTCAAGCTCGATACACGAGCCGCCGATTTCCTTGGTGCCGCGATGAATTCGGACCCGCATTCCCCCTCCGGTTCAACCAGGGAAGATGTGACTTGGCTATGGTTCGCTCCGCTTGGTTCGCTGCAACCTAGAATATTCCTGTGGCTATAGCCAGTGGTTTCTTGGGCAACATGACTGTTGTCCTCGTTTCATGAATGGAAGGGCTCTTGTCGCATGGAATCTGAGGCGCATAAGAGTCGGCCAAGGCATCTCGCAAGAGAAGCTCGCTGCCGACGCTGGCGTTGATCGCGCATATCTGGGTGGATTGGAAAGGCAGACGGAAACCCGACTGTTGACCTATTGGACAAGGTGGCCGGGGCGCTGGCGGTGTCCGTGAGCGAGTTGTTTACTGTGCCTGGGCCAGATGATGAACCGCCGAAGCCGCTGAGGAGCGGGCGAAGGAAGGATTAGATAGTAGGAGGATAATCACTCGCGGTACTGGCTACGCAGCCGCACCACGAACACGGATGATCTCCGGAGTAGTGGGCTCACCGGCAAGACGTGTTGGCAAGGCCTTGACGTGAGAGGCGAATTCACGCAACGCAGAAGAGTAACAATTACCTTGGGCGCTGGAAATGAAAATCAAGGCTTTTAGTTGGTCTCGCTACCGCGCATTCAAGGAAAGGCAGCGCGTAGAAGTTGCGCCTATCACGATAATTATTGGAAAGAACGGTAGCGGCAAGAGCGTCGTGTCACGATTGTCGGTACTGATCGCTGGAGCCATAGAAGTCGGCGCGGGTGGGCCTCTTAATTTGACTGCCGGCCGGCTCGATCATGGGGCGTCTTTCCAAGATTTGGTGAATGCGCGCTCAAGTCTGCCCTTTACGCTCGGCGTTGAGATTACCGACGGACGTGAGTCGTTCGAGTTCGAGGCCACTCTCCGTTACATTTCGGAATCGCGATCGCTGGTCGTGGAAAAGTTTGTTTTGTCTGACGGTAAAGGGCAACTTCTTAGCGCGGAGATCGACGTTGAAGAGCAACTCATTGCCGCCGAGCCAAATTATCGTTTAAGTGTAAGGGGCTGTTCGGATGTCGAGCGGGTGCTGACATTCAATGGCTTGTTTCCCGATATCGCCGACGACCCCGCTATTGATGCCATCTTCCGGAACTTTCGCACTGCGCTGCCTGAACCCTCCTATCTGGGTCCGTTTCGCGCGGAGGCGGAACACTTTATGCGCACGCCCAACCAGGATATTCGCGACCTTGGTCCCCGTGGCGAGAACGCGCTTGAGATGCTCGCAGATGATCGTCTTCGCAGAGGAGGGCATCTAGCGAAGGAGGTTCAGCAATGGTTTTCTCAGTCAATGGGACAGGGTATCGAGGTTGATGTCACTTCAGAACAACCCAAGGTCCGAGTCGTGGATGGGAGTGGTTTTCCAGTATCGTTGACGGATACCGGCGCTGGGTTTCCACAATCGTTGCCGATAGTGGTCCAGCACTTCGGTTACCGATCTGGCCGCATCCGGACTCCAATCTTAATTGTCGAGCAGCCTGAGTTGCATCTCCATCCCGCTGCTCATGGGGCCCTAGCGGACTTGGTAGTTGATACCGCAAGCGCCGGGAGGGATTGGGCTCCAGCCACTTGTATTGTGGAAACGCACTCCGAGCAGTTCATCATGCGCGTGCGACGTCGGATTGCGGAACAGAAGATCGCGCCTGAAGCTGTAAAAATCTGGTCGCTTAATCATGTAAGCGCGGGCGCCGAGGACTCTCCTCCCGAAGCGCTACGGGTGATCTCACTCGACGCGAACGGCAACCCGGACAGTTGGCCGGTTGGAGTTTTTGAAGAAGCGCTCGACGATCTTACGGCTATGCGCCAGAGCATTCGCGAGCGCAAAAATTGAAGATTTCAATCGCACCGAACGTGCTTGAAAACCCGAGGTGGTTCCCCATCCTCGATGTCGTGCTTCTAATCGTCGAAGATGAGCGTCATTCGCTTGCTACGGAAGAAGTTCCCGACATTCTCGCAAGTCAATGGCTTAAGGAGCGAAGTTTCGATACCCGGGATTTCGTGAGACTCGCTGCTACGAGCCGATCGGTGGATGGGTTGGCGGATCGGCGCACAATCACAATCGATAGTAACGCCCGTCGCGGCGGTTGCGTTGGCGCAAATCGCGCTACGATGGTCCATCCGCTCGACGCGATTCTATTTCTCTCCACGCCCTTTCAAGTGATCGTTGAAAATGAGTGGTTTGATGGCGGCTTCATGCTATGGATGGCAAAAGGGCTCGGCTTCACGCAGTTGCTGCACGCGTATCACAAGCACCGTTTCATATTTCGGCACGCTGGCGGCAAAGATTCAATCTCTCGCTCTGCCAAAGCTTTTTCTGAAAGTGTTTGGCCGCGTCCAGATCGAAGCACCGATCGCGCCTTCCGCGAATGGATGTGCGTTGTCTTGGACAATGACGCTCGCGACCCCGATGATGATCCAAACCGCAAGCTGGACACCCGCAAAAACCCTTTGATTTTGGCGCCAGAACGGGCGGTTTGACCGTGACGAGGATATAGTCGCCCTGATCGGGACCATTTCGGCTGATTTTGGTGGGTTCGGTTCCCGGTTTCGGCGGCTTCGCCGAATCCCGGACAGATTCAGGCCATGGCGCGTCGGCGTTCGTGGAAGATCAGGCGGTCGAAGTTGTAGGCCAGGTTGGCAAGGGCCAGTTTCGCCTCTGCGCGGGCAAGGCCGATGGTGCGGATGAACAGGCCGAACCTGTTCTTCTGATGGGCAAACACATGCTCGACATGAGCGCGGATTGAGGACTTCTGCGCATTGGCCCGTGCCGTCGCCCTCGGCATCGGTTTGCCCATGGGCTTCTTGCGATGGATGCGGCTGGTCAGCATCCTGTCGCCGAGCCACTTCTCGTTGCTTTGCGAGCGATAGGCGCTGTCGGCCCAGACCTCGGAACCGGTGTTGTCGGTGCTGATGACCCGCCTGAGAAGACGTCCATCGGCCGTCGATGCCGAGGTCACCGCCATCGACCGGATGAACCCATAGCGGCGATCAATGCCGATATGGGATTTGTAGCCAAACACCGGCAAGGCGATCATCGGCAGCGGCGTTCCGTCTTCCCGATACCGCACCTTGCCGCCGATCTTCAGTGTCCAGCGCGCATCGGTGTCCTTCTGGGCCGCCTTGTTCGGTTCATCGGGCCAGATCTCTTCGGCCGACTTGCCCGCCTTGA
Organism: Shinella sp. HZN7; assembly: GCF_001652565.1. Lineage (NCBI taxonomy): Bacteria > Pseudomonadati > Pseudomonadota > Alphaproteobacteria > Hyphomicrobiales > Rhizobiaceae > Shinella > Shinella sp. HZN7. Next base: position 704,707 of record NZ_CP015736.1, read on the forward strand.
TAGCCTCCCGTTCTCTATCGGTGTTGCGCTGCTTGGGCGCCGGCACCAGCGAGGCGTCGACAATCTGCCCCGACATCGGGATGTAGCCCTTCTTCTGGAGTTGCCAGTCGAAGGCCTTCATCACCCGCTTCAGCGTCCCCGTCTCGGTCATGCGGTTGCGGAAATGCCGGATGGTGTTCTCGTCCGGAGTGCGATCCCCCAGCGATAGTCCCAGGAAGCGCATCCAACTCAGCCGGTCCCGGATCATGAATTCCATGCGGGCGTCCGACAGGTTGTGCTGCGCCTGAAGAATCAGCGCCTTGAACATCATGACGGGGTCAAAAGGTGGTCTTCCACCCTTGGAACCGTCGCCGTATCCCAGTCCCTCGATCAGCCAGGTCCGGAAATACTCGAAATCCACCGTCTCCTGCAGAACCTCGAGCGGATCGCCCTCCTTGCTCAGGGCCTTAAGGTGATCGTTCAGGCTGAACAGTGACTGCGGGTCCATGACGGCGCTCCATCTTTGCTCGCCGCCAGTGAATCATTCCGCCGCCGCTAACGCCACGGGTTTTTGCGGGTGTCCAGCTCATTGAGGATGTCCAGCCACACGTTAGTTTCGTCCACCAACTCCAAGGGCGTTCGATCGAGAGCTATCTGTCCGAGAAGAACTTGCTGAAGATCGATACCGGCAATTTGTTCAAGCAACGCGTTGCCGCGTTATTCCGAATGTCTCCTGATCAGCGGCGCTTCTACCATATGAAGCGGGGTTTCCGCTTCCAAAGAGACAGCGAGCCGAGCAAAGAAAACTTTCTGTCCTCGACCCATGTGACCATGGGGCAGAAGAATCTTTATGGCAACATTTGCTCCAACGACTGGAATCTTCTAATGCATGGGTTCGGTCGCAGCCTCTCTGAGATATTCGTCGATCCGAGAAAGCGTCCGAACACGAATGAGCAAGATTTGGTTTCCGCAGAGATGCGTGCCGAGCTATTGAACCTGTTTCGCTCGATCTACGAGAGCATGTGATATGACGATGCTTCCTGCGGCTACGGCCAAACCTGAGATCGTACCGGTCGCAGACCTAGTCGATCTCGTTATGTCGGGCGAATACCGCGTCCCTCGCTTCCAGCGGCCTTATGTTTGGTCGCCCGACGATATGATCCAGTTGTTCGACAGCGTGGTGCGAGGATTTCCGATCGGCTCATTATTGATCTGGCAGACCGATCGAAAGGACATCACCAGTCTGGATGCTATCGGCCCGATCGAGCTTCCTGTCTCAGAGCCGGTGATGAAGTCCTACGTGGTCGATGGGCATCAGCGGCTCGCCACGCTTCTTGGGGTGCTGAGACTGCCTGATAACTATCCTCGAGATCGCATGGATCAGTGGAGGTGGTGGATCGCCTACGATCTTCGGGCAGAGCAGTTCGTCCACCTCAAGGATCGCAGCGGATCAGCTGTGCCGTTGTATTTGTTGCCACTTCGCAGTGTCTTGCGAACGGTCGATTTTGCGCGTCGAACCCGCGAGTTGGCCAGTTCGCCGGATTTCAGTGAAAGCGAGGCGAACCTGCTCCTGGATCGTGCGGATGCGGTTCAGAGGGCGATTCGAGACTACCGCATTCCCATGACCGTTATGCGATCGGGTTCACTGGACGACGCGGTTACTATTTTCGCGCGCGTGAACCAACGCGGGCGCGACATGACCCCTGACCAGATGGTGTCGGCGCTTACATTTCGCGATGTCGGCGAGGGCGATTTCGATCTGTCAACCGCAATCGACGACATCATCGGTATGCTTCGCGAAAAGGGCTTCGGAGATCTACAGCGCCGGATTGTACTCCAGGTAGTTTTGGCGCTTGCTGAACTAGATTTTACACGGCCTTCGTATGAGCGGATCGTGAATCGAGACTCTCATGATCGGATGCGGCCCGCCGTCGTTCGTGCAAAGGCGGCGATGGCGGAGGCGGCGGACTTCTTAGTCGGCCTTGGCGTGCGGACGAGCAGACTGCTGCCCTATGCATCGATCATGGTGATGCTCTCGATCTACTTCAGCGAGCGGACGAATAACGCCGTTCAGGAGAATCACCCAGACCTGTTGGCCAAATGGTTCTGGGCCACGTCATTCAACGGGTGGTTTGCTGGAGCGAATACAACCGATCTTCGACAAGCAGGTGACGTCATGCGGGCGCTTGCTCTCGGAGGCGTGCAGGCGACGAAGGATGTTGAAGCCTTCTTTTTCAATCGACCTATCCGGCCATTTCCAGAATCGTACGATCGTCGCTCCGCTCGCGTCCGGGCCTCATTGCTCGTTCAGATTATCTCAGGGCAGCCACAAGAACCGACAAACGGCAACCAGATCAATGGTTCGGCAATCTTCGGTGATGCCGCCGCCCGCGACATTCCTTACTTTTTCCCGAATCGACGGCGCCCGACTGTCTCGAATCCAGCTAACCGGGTGATTCTGCCAGAAGGCTATGGGCGCAACGCACAAGCGGCATTTGTTCAGCTGCAGAGCAGTCCGTATCGCGATGGCGTACTACGATCGCACTTTATCAGCGAAGATGCGTTTTGCGACCTTATCAATGACAACTTTGAGCAATTCATTGCTAAACGCGAAGCCACCATTCTTGCTGCAGAGCAGAGTTTTCTCGCTAAATTCGGCCTTGCCGTTGATGCAGCTGCGCAACGAAACGTCGAGGAGATCGACTCAGACGAATGAGGACGCTATCCTTTCGGGCCGCAGCAGTGTTCCGGCCCTTTTGATAGACTTTATCCTTCAGCCAGTGAACGTTTCACCCGGCGAACTGGTCAGTGTCTCCACGCTTGCCTGATCCTCGACTTCGAGATAGGCATCAATGATCTGGTCGATCCGTGCAAAATCGCAATAACGGTGGTGTAGCTGCTGGGCGAAATCGAGTTCTCCGGCCGTCCCGATAGCTTCGATGAAGCGTTCGAGGAAGATGCCGGTAAAGGCCGGCTGGCGGGCTTCCGGCTTTTTCAGATGCCGGGCATAGGCGGTGATGCCGTTCTGGGCGTACCAGTTGGGACGAGGTGCGATGACGATGAAGGTGCCTTCGTCATAGATGCCGCGCTGGATCATGCTGGCGGCAAGCAGATGCTCGCGCCAAAGCTGCTGGCAGGGGTTGTTGCGCAGGCTGTCGGCATGGGGATCTTTGAATAGACCGGATTGTTCCGAAAGGCGGTCGAGATGCGGCCTGGTCGGCTGCGTCGTTTCCTGGAGCGTTTCGGTGTATTTTTGCTCGACGGCGATGAAGCCTCTTTTGCCATCCTCGGTGCGATAGCGCACGAAGGCGTCGAAGGCGCTGTAATCAGCGGTGAAGGCCGGATGGCCTCGCCCTGGTGAATGTTCGAACAGAACCTGGGTGACGGTGCCGGTGAAGCCCGGGAGGACAAGGCGCATGACGCGGGTGGCAAGCTCGGGATTGCGCTTGAGCAGCCCGAAGAGATTGAAAACCAGCGGCATGGATGAAAGCAGATTGCGGAACAGCCGGTCGGCGTCGATGCAGGCCCCGATTTCTCGGTAGATCAGTTCACGACGCACCAGCGAGGCAATGGAAGGGTCGAGAAAGTTGGCCCCGGCTCGGCCAGCGGCCATGGATAACCGGGAACCGATCTCGCGGGTTTCACCGGAGGGGCTGCGATGGCGGCCGATGGGCAGGTTCTGGTCCTGCCTCCAGAGAGATTGCAGCAGGCGGGCGGCAGCGGTGAAACGGGTGTCGTTGAGTTCCAGGCAACGGTGCTGGCTCAGGATCGGCTCGGGGATCAGCGGTATGGTTTCCGCGAAATTATCCTGAATGAAGGGTGTCGGCTTTGCAGCGGCGTTCGGCATATGGCGAAAATCCTCGATTTCAGAGAAGCGAGGATGATTCAGATTAAGTCGCTGGAAATTCATATGAAATGCGACTTATTCCCGAAGTGTCGCCTGTTGCCATCATGCAACTAGCGCACCTTCTTCCCCATTGAAGTGTGAAAGGGAGGCCGAAATGACTATATTGCAGGCGGTCATTGCTACGCAGACGCTGCCTGCAATCGAGATCGCGATCAATATGGAGATGTCCGATGACATTTGATGATCGCATGAATGCCCTGCCTGATGATGAGGAAATCTCTCGGAAATACCCGCGCCAAGATGCGTCGGGGATTTTCGAGATCGACACGGAAACGGACATAGATACCCATTTCGCCTGTTGGAAGTTTCCCATCATACCGTCGCCTTGCGCCCGTTGGGCGGATGTGGACCTGTTCGGAACAGCGTTTGTAAAACCGACAGCGCCAATGAAAAATTGGCTGCCGATGCCTGATACTCTGCCGTGCCGGAAGAAGGTGCGGCAATATGTTGATGGACGCGCATATTCCGGAGAGTTGCGGGATGAAGCCCGGAAGCTGTACAACGCCATGTCGTTCAAGGTGCTGCGTGACGGCTGGGGCTTCAACACCTTCATCACGGTGACGGCCAAATATCTGGGCCTGACGAGCCACGCGGAATTCGCGACGTTGATCCCGGTGATGAACAAAGCTGTGGCCGGTTGGCTGAAAGCCCGCCCGAAGCGCTCGGCGCGGTTCCACATGACCGAGGAAACGAACCATAGTTATATCTTTGTGCTGGAGCGCAGTGGATATACGCACGGCTTGCATTTCCACATGCTCTGCACGGTTCCGGTCGATTTGAGGGATGAATTTCGTGTTTTCCTGGCAGATTGGTGGGAACAGCAGTCTGGATTGGCCGCGCCCAAGAACGCGGTGGATGTAAAATACTCGAACAGTTGGGGACGGCCGGAACACTACGCCAACCAGGCTCTCAAGTTCCGCTACACGATTAAGACAGTGCCGGAAGACTTCTGGGTCTTCGATCACGAGGGCCGGAAGCAGTATGCAGTGGAGTTCATGAAGCCGTGGTTGCCACACGGAGAGCGGCCCGACATCCTGCCTATTCGGACACGGCAGATTTATGGGATTTCCCGCGATCTGGACACGAAGGCCCGTCAGAAGTGGGGTGAGGAGGTCGGCTGGACGTTCGTCTCGAAATTTGACCAGCGCCGCCTTGATGAACTGTATTCCGGGTCTGAGGTTCAGGCTTGGCAGGCACGGCTTATCAACGAACCGGATTGGTGGGAATTGTACTGACCTGAAAACTTCGGACCTCCATTCATCTGAAACTCTGGAGGTCCGTTGAGAAAAAGTGACGATAAAACCTGCGTTTAGGGCGTAGGCGGGACCTGGCGATTTCCCGCCTACGCCCATTCATGGTTTGCCTCAATAAGTCTCGAAGCCGGGCTCTTGCGGCGGCAGCTTCACGATAAATGCATCGGGATCGTTGACGACACTGAGGGCATGGGCATTTGTAAGTCCGGCATCGCGAAGCAGGCGGATAAACACGGCGAGGCCCAGTTTTTCGCCCTTGGTCGAACCACGAGCAATCCTGCCGGTCGAAGGCCAGAAATTGAAGCTCTGGACCTTGAGATGAAATGACGAGTGCTGCACGAATTTGACCCCGGCGCGTGTTAGGACTGCCTCGGCTTCGGCCATGGCTTTGGTGGGGTCGGTACGGCGTTTGGACGGCATGGATTGGTTTCCTGATTTTGCTTCGTTTCGTTCTCTGATCGGGAGAAGAGGGAAGGCAGAGGGGAAAGGGATTAGATCGAAGGGGAGAGAGGGGATTGGATCGATGGGATCGATCATTCTCCCCTTCGCGATAAAGGCGGGCGTAACCAGTTCGGCCAGTTGATTTTCGGCGTACACCCGGAGCGTTTCGGGCTCCGGGTGCGCTTTCAACGGCCACTATGAAGATGTTCCAGAGATAGGCCGGGCTTGATCGCCTCTATCGCGGTCGCGAGCTGTTGCAGGCTCGAATTTTTGGTGTACCGAGCTGTTTCCCCTGGCGTGCTGTGGCCCGTCAAATGATCGATGACGAGCGTCGGAACGTTGGCCTGGTGCATCAACGTCGTCGCGGTATGGCGCAGGGAATGGAAATCGAGGTTCTTGCGATAAACGCCGATGGCCTTCCGGTAGTGGGTGAACCACTTGGTGAAGCCGTGGCCGAGCTTGTCGTCCGCTCCGCCCGGCTTCAAGGCCGGAAACACCGGCTGCGATCCTTTTCCAAGCGTCTTGATGTAGGTGAGGAAACCCATGCGGATGAGATCGCTGTGGATCGGGACGCGCCGAATGGCGTTCCTGTCCTTCAACTGGCGCGGCGGGCGGTCGTTGATGTCGAAGAAGGAGATTCCATTTTCCTCCCGGATATCATCGGTGCGAAGCTGGCAGATTTCCTCCAGCCTCATGCCGCTGAACAGGGTGATGAGCGGTATCCAGAATTTCTCGTCCCGGATGATTTGCGCACCTGCCTGAGAGCGACGGCCTGTGGACAAGCACCCGGACCAGACGGGAGAGCCGAACAGAACCGTGAGTTCCTTATCGGTCCACTGGTCCCGCTCATCGACAGCCCGCTTCACCGAAGCAAATTTGAAGCCGGAGAAGATGTTTTCCGTTGCCTTGCCGGTGGCGATGGCCTCACTCCACATGGCGGAGAGAGCAGAGAAATGACGCTTGATGGTCTTCTGCGTCAACAGAGGCTGTTTCTGGCTATCAGGCAGCTTTTCATGGGCGCGGATGATTTCATCGGGTGTGAAGGTTTTGTATGAGGAAGCCTTACCGTAGTCGGAAGGCAAACGCTCCGCCGTTGCGCGGAATTGTCCGGCATCCGCCCGCGTATACCGGCTTACCGGTTTGTCCCCGCAAATCTGGATGAAAAGCCGGTACGTGGCATCGGCCTGGTTACCGGTTTGCTGTTTCCATTCTTTGCGCCGGAGCTGGCCTTCGATGTAGATCGGATAGACCGTCGAAAAAAGCGGCTCCGACTGCACATCCGATTGCCGCGCCGGCACGGGAGCAGACGTTACAGGGCGTGCCTCGGCCAAGGTCTGGCGGAGGAGCTTGCTTTTCGGTTCATAGTCGAAGTCGCCTTCATAGCGAGCTTTCAGTGCTTCCGCGAGATCGATGCCAGCGCGGTGAACCGCTTCCTTGCACTGATGGCGTTCTTCCTCGTCAAGCGAGGGCCAGGACAAGCCGGCCATCTGGGCAGCGGCATGGGATGCCCAAAGCCCGGTGTCAAGCGTATTGCCGCCAAGGGTTTTGCGCGTTTGTTCGGCTACGTCGGCCCAGAATTTGGCGCGTGCGGCACGCCCATCCTCTGTAAGATACGTGCCGGAAGCGCGGCCGGCGTGCTCCCTTGCCAGAATATGGTTGTAGAATTGCTGTGCGAGGCGGGTGATTTCGTCGTCGGTAAGCATGGGATTTGCGCGGGCTCTCTCGAAAAGTTTTTCGGTGAGCCGATATAGTTCGTCCGCTCGCAGCCGCGCTGTCCTGGGGGAGCAGGCTCCCAACGTGCGCACGAACTCGCGTCGTTTCAGCCTGTCGCGCAAATCGGCGGGAACGACTCTTCGGAAATGAAACATGCGCCCGCGTCGGACGACGTTGGAAGGAACTGCCAAGCTGCTTCGCTCGCCTTTGTAGCGGCGGTTTGTAGCAAAGCGCTTCATCCCGCCGGAGATGGCGCGATGTTTGCAAATGATTTCAATGAGTTAAGAGGAAAGTGGCTGGGGAACCTGGATTCGAACCAAGATTAACGGAGTCAGAGTCCGTCGTTCTACCGTTGAACTATTCCCCAGCAGGGGCGAAGCCGGCTTGGCCGGTGCCTGTGAGGCGGGCTTATAAACAAAAGGCGGCGAGATGCAAATGGTTTTTTCGGGAAAAATGCATCTGCCCTGTCCCTGGCCGTGCATCGCGGTTCCGTCATAAAAAGAATTTGGCGAACGGGCCGGGCGCTGGTAATGTCGCGGCAACGAAGATCGAGAGAGCGCCTGCTTGCAGCTTTGAAGCTTTGCGCGGCGCCATAGGCAGTAACGTGAACGACCCCGACAGCGGCGTGAAGCCGCCCGTTTCCGGGGCGCGAGATGCGGGCGATGCGGGGCGACCGAAGCGGTCGCGCCGCCGCAAGGGCAAGCAGAAGGGCGCGACAAGTCCCTCTGCCGCGTCCCTGTCCGCAGGCCAGGCGGCCGGTTCGTCCGGATCGGCTGAGCGCCCCAAGGCCACCGACGGTGGCGATACCGCGCGCAGGAACAAGCGTCGCCGGCGCGGCAAGGCTGCCGGCGGCGAGAACGTGCGCCCGCTTGTCCCCGTCGGCCAGCGGGAAGCCTCCGGCGAGGACCAGCGCCAGGCGGAAGGCCGCAGGAGCCGTCGCAAGCATCGCGGCAAGAAGGCGGCTGCGCGTACCGTGCCTGTCGCCGCCGAGGCGGCCGTCCCGCATCCCGCGACCGCGCAGGCCGTCGAGACCCGGCCCGTTCCGCACGCTCCGGAACCGCGCCGGGAGGTGCACTCGGCTCCGCGACCGGCCGAGCGCGAGGGCTATGACGCGCCGCTCTATGCCGCGCTCGACCTCGGCACCAACAATTGCCGCCTTCTCATCGCCCAGCCGACGCGGCCCGGCCAGTTCCGGGTCGTCGATGCCTTTTCGCGCATCGTGCGCCTTGGCGAGGGACTTGCGGCGAGCGGCCGGCTTTCCGACGAGGCGATGGACCGCTCCGTCGAGGCGCTGAAGATCTGCGCGGCCAAGCTGAAGAACCGCAACATCCGCCGCGCCCGGCTGATCGCCACCGAGGCCTGCCGTGCGGCGATCAATGGCGAAGCATTCCTGGAGCGGGTGCGGCAGGAGACCGGCCTCGACCTTGAGATCATCAACCGCGAGACCGAGGCGCGGCTTGCCGTGTCCGGCTGCTCCTCGCTGGTCGGGCGCGAGGCGAAATCGGTCGTGCTCTTCGATATCGGCGGCGGCTCCTCGGAAATCGCGGTCATCCGCATCGGCGAGAACCGCTCCAGCCGGCTCGCCAACCACATCACCCACTGGACGTCGCTGCCGGTCGGCGTCGTCACGCTGTCCGAGCGCCATGGCGGGCGGGACGTGACGCCCGAGAGCTTCGCGGGCATGGTGTCGGAGGTCGAGGCCATGCTGGCGAATTTCGATTGCCCGGGCGATGTGGTGCGCGTGGCGCCGGAGGATTTCCATCTCATCGGCACGTCGGGCACGGTGACGACGCTTGCCGGCGTGCATCTCGACCTGCCGCGATATGACCGGCGCCGGGTGGACGGCGTCTGGCTCTCGGACGACGAGGTGACGGCCATGCAGGCGCGGCTCCTCTCCTGGGATTTCTCCGCCCGCGCGGCCAATCCCTGCATCGGGCCGGACCGGGCGGACCTCGTGCTCGCCGGCTGCGCCATCCTGGAGGCGATCCGCAAGCGCTGGCCCTCGCGCCGCATGCGCGTCGCCGACCGGGGCCTGCGCGAAGGCCTGCTCACCGACATGATGGCCGATGACGGCGTCTGGCGCCGCGGCCGCCACCGCCGCAACCACCGCGGCGGGCCCCGCAACCCGGCAAAGCCCGAAGGACAGGCGTCATGACCAAGCCCCCCGTCGGCGGCAACCGCACCGGCCGCAAGCTCGGCCAGAAGGTCAAGAAGGGCAAGCTGAAGGCCTCCTCGCGCCGCTGGCTCGAACGCCACATCAACGATCCCTATGTGCAGCGCGCCAGGCTGGAGGGCTATCGCGCCCGCGCGGCCTTCAAGCTCCTGGAGATCGACGAGAAGCACAACATCCTCGCCGGCGCGAAGCGCATCATCGATCTTGGCGCGGCGCCCGGTAGCTGGTCGCAGATCGCCGCCAAGGTGACCGGCTCGACGGATGCCGATCCGCGCGTCGCGGCCATCGACTTCCTTGAAATGGACCCGCTGCCGGGCGTCACCATCCTCCAGATGGACTTTCTCGAGCCCGATGCGCCGGAGAAGCTGATCGCGGCGGTCGGCGGAACGCCGAACCTCGTCATCTCCGACATGGCCGCCCCGACGACCGGCCACCGCCAGACGGATCACCTGCGCACCATGCATCTGTGCGAGGTCGCCGCGCATTTCGCCGTCGAGGTGCTGGCGGAAGGCGGTCATTTCCTGGCCAAGACCTTCCAGGGCGGCACGGAGCGCGAGCTGCTCAACATGCTCAAGCAGAATTTCAAGCAGGTCATCCATGTGAAGCCCGGCGCCTCGCGCGCCGAATCGGTGGAGATGTTCCTGCTCGCCAAGGGCTTCAAGGGCCGCAAGGCGAGGGACGGGGCGGCCGAGACGGAAGCGGACGCGGACGCCTGATGCTGCTCTATACCACCGTCGGCACGAACGATCTGGAACGCGCCGGCCGCTTCTATGATGCGGTGCTGCCGCTGCTCGGCTATATCAGGCAGAAGCAGGCGCCGGATGAGATCGGCTACGCGGGAAGGGATGACGTGCGCTGCCGCTTCTGGGTGGTGGAGCCGTTCAACCGTGAACCCGCCACCTTCGGCAACGGCGTGACCATCGCGCTCGTCGCCCCGACCCGTGCCGCCGTCGACGCCTTCCACGCCGCAGCCCTTGCCGCCGGCGGCATCGACGAGGGCGCCCCCGGCCTGCGCCCGTTCCACGCCAGCTTCTACGCGGCCTTCATCCGAGATCCCGACGGCAACAAGCTCGCCGCCGTCTGCGAGAGGACGGAATAGGCCGCGCCGATCCGCGGGATGGGGCGGGGTGAGGTTATTTCACCGCCGCCGTTTCTTCCTCCCGCGCCGGCAGGCGATGGCCGGAGACGGTGGCGCCGGCGTTTTTGGCCATGGTGATGAAGGGCAGGACGGCGGCGAGCGTCAGGGCGGAGATGATCATGAAGGCGGTCTGGAAATCCTCAAGTTCGAGCGGCGAACCGGTGATCGCGGTTTCGATTTCGAGGATCGCGCCGGCGACGGCGACGCCGAGCGCCAGGCTGATCTGCTGAAGCACGGCGCTCATCGAGGTCGCCTTGCTGGCATCCGCATCGGGAATGTCGGCGAAGGACAGCGCGTTGACGCTGGTGAAGAAGAAGGAGCGGGCGAAACCCGCGATCAGGAGCACGCCGGCCATGAACCAGAAGGGCGTTGCGGGCGTGAAGAGGCCGTTCACGAAGGTGAGGATCGCCCCGCAGATGCTGGCGACGATCAGCGTCGTGCGGAAGCCGGCGAAGGTCAGAACGCGCTTGGCGAGGAATTTCGTGGTGATGGCGCCGATAGCGCCCGTGAAGGTGACGAGGCCCGACTGGAAGGGCGAGAGGCCGAAGCCGACCTGCAGCATCAGCGGCATCAGGAAGGGCACCGCGCCGACCGAGATGCGGAACAGCGTGCCGCCGATGGAGGCGGCGCGGAAGGCGCTGTCGCGGAAAAGCCGGAGGTCGAGCAGCGGCGCCGGGTGGCGGCGGGCGTGGCGTACATAGAGCACGCCGCAGAGAAGTCCCACGAGGGTGGCGACGACCCCGATGACGGGCGGCAGGGCCGGCAGGCTGACGACCGAGAGGCCGAACATCGTGCCTGAGGCGGCCACCGCGCTCAGGACGAAGCCGAGCCAGTCGAGCGGCGGCGGCGCGGCGGCGCGAATATCCGGCAGGTAGATGCCGGAAAGCACGTAGCCGATGATGCCGACCGGCACGTTGATCAGGAAGATCCAGTGCCAGGAGAAGTAGGTGGTGATGAAGCCGCCGAGCGGTGGACCTGCGAGCGGGCCGACGAGGGCGGGGATGGTCAGCAGCGCCATGGCGGAGACGAGTTCGGAGCGCGAGGTGCTGCGCACCAGCACGAGGCGCGCGACGGGCGTCATCATCGCCCCGCCCATGCCCTGCAGGAAGCGCGCGACGACGAAGGCCAGGAGGCTGCCGGAAACCGCACAGAGGATGGAACCGGCGACGAAGACGAGGATGGCGAGGCGGAAGACGCGTTTTGCGCCGAACCGGTCGGCCATCCAGCCGCTGAGCGGAATGAAGGTCGCGAGCGACACCATGTAGGAGGTGAGCGCCAGCTTGAGCGTGATCGGCCCCACGCCGAGATCGGCCGCGATGGCCGGCAGCGAGGTGGAGATGACGGTGGAGTCCATCTGCTCCATGAAGAGAGCGACGGCAAGGATGAGCGGGACGATACGGTTCATCGGCAAATCGGGGTACGAGGCCCTTGCGCAGGCCCGCCCGTCTTCTGCGCCCCTCGTTGCGATCTGTCAAATCATGCGGATGGGCGTCGAGGCCGGCCTGTGCAAAAGGGCGCGGCGGTCTTGCGGGGGCGACATGCAAGACGGCGAGCCAAAGCAAGGGGCACGCTGAACGGCCGGCCCCCATTTGGGCATCACAAGCCCGTGATGCCGCGTGCCCGGATCGTGACAGCGCCCTAGATGGACGCGTGTCATCTTCATGCCGATGCCGGGGGTAGACCGGCAAGGCAGCCCTTCACCAAAGAGGAAGTTCCATGGGAGACCATTCGACAATCTCGCGCCGGTCCTTGTTTCTCGCCGCCGGCATCGGCACATTGGCCGCGCCGCTGGTGCTGAACCGCGCCGCCGCCCTCGCGCAATCGGAAAGCGACGCCACCGACAGGCGCGTAAGCCCCCTTGAGACCCGCAGCTTCAAGCTCGGCAGTTTCCGCGTGCTGACGGTGCGCGACGGCATGCGCCCCTCCGGCGCGCCGAACGAGACATTCGGCACCAACCAGTCCGCCGAGGCCGTCGGTGCGCTGCTGACGGAAAACTTTCTGCCGGCCGACAGCTTCGTCAACAGCTTCACGCCGACGCTGGTCGATACCGGATCGGAGGTCGTGCTGTTCGATACCGGCATGGGCGAAGGCGGGCGCGCGGACGGCATGGGGCGCCTTGTCGAAGGGTTGAACTATGCCGGCTACACGCCGGACCAGGTCTCCGTCGTCGTCATCACCCATATGCATGGAGATCATATCGGCGGCTTGATGGAGGGCGGCAAGCCGGCCTTCCCGAATGCGCGCTACGTCACCGGCCGCACGGAATATGATTTCTGGGTCAACCCCGAGCGCATGGGCACACCGGCCGAACAGGGCCACCAGGGCGTGCTCGCCAAGGTGCAGCCGCTGGCGGAAAAACTCACCTTCATCGAGGACGAGGGCGAGGTCGTGCCCGGTATTCGGGGGCTCGACGCCTTCGGCCATTCGCCGGGGCACATGATCTTCCGCGTCGAATCGGAGGGCAAGGCGCTGATCCTGACGGCGGATACCGCCAACCATTTCGTGCTCTCGCTGCAGCGGCCCGACTGGGAGGTGCGCTTCGACATGGACAAGGCTCAAGCGGCCGCGACGCGCAAGAAGGTCTTCGACATGATCGCCACCGACAGGCTCGCCTTCATCGGCTACCACATGCCGTTCCCGGCGGCCGGTTTCGTGGAGAAGGCCGGCGAGGGCTACCGCTTCGTGCCGGTGAGCTACCAGTTCGACGTCTAGGAATTTCCAGCCTTCGCAACCGAAACGGCCCGCCTCGTCATGGGCGGGCCGTTTCAACGAAGGGATTTCTCAGTAGCCGCGCATGTCCCTGGCGACATCCTTCAGCATCACGACCATGCGGTCGCGCAGTTCCTCGTCGGGACAGTCGACGCCCGCCGAGCGAAGGTCGGCGCGGACGCGATTGAAGGCGCCATCCGGTGCGCCGACATCGGCCATGGCCAGTTCACGGGCATAGGCGTCGCCATCGGGGCGATGCATGGTATTGGCAGCCCACAGACCGAGAAGCGCATTGCGGCGCGCCTGGGCCTTGAACATGAATTCCTGCTGGTAGGCAAATTCGTCTTCGAGCGCGCGGGCTCTCTTCTTCAATGCAGACATCGATTTCCCCGTTCTTCTATTGTTGCTTTGAGCGCTGGCCTTGCTGTCCTGGCCACGAAAACGGTTATACACGCAAAGATTTAAAAGACCGGCAGGAGACACGGCTAAGAATTCGTCAATGCGGCAATGCGGTGAACCGGCCGCTTTTGCTATTCCCAATCCGTCATGAACGTGTTACCAGCCCTCGCCAACTTCCAAGAATTTCTTGCAAGCGACCGAGGCGGACAACTCCCAATGTTCCCCTTGGTGCGCAAGCTTTACCCTCAAAGGAACTTGGCCCATGGCGCGCATCATTGAAACGGCAACCGGTCTCGAAGCCCTGACCTTCGACGACGTTCTCCTGCAACCCGGCCATTCCGAGGTGATGCCGGGCCAGACGAACATCGCCACCCGCATCGCGCACGATTTCGATCTCAACCTGCCGATCCTCTCCTCCGCCATGGACACGGTGACGGAAAGCCGCCTTGCCATCGCCATGGCCCAGGCCGGCGGCCTCGGCGTCATCCACCGCAACCTGACGCCCGCCGAACAGGCCGAGGAAGTCCGCCAGGTGAAGAAGTTCGAGAGCGGCATGGTCGTCAATCCCGTGACGATCGGCCCGGACGCGACGCTCGCCGACGCGCTGTCGCTGATGAAGGCGCATGGCATTTCCGGCATCCCGGTCGTCGAGAACGGCGGCAACGGCAAGGCCGGCCGCCTCGTCGGCATTCTGACGAACCGCGACGTGCGCTTCGCCTCCGACCCGACGCAGAAGATCTACGAGCTGATGACGCGGGAAAACCTGATCACGGTGAAGGAGACCGTCGACCAGCAGGAAGCAAAGCGCCTGCTGCACCGCCACCGCATCGAGAAGCTGCTCGTCATCGACGGTGACGGCCGCTGCGTCGGCCTGATCACGGTGAAGGACATCGAGAAGTCGCAGCTCAACCCCAATGCCTCGAAGGATGCACAGGGCCGGCTTCGCGCCGCCGCCGCCATCTCCGTCGGCGACGACGGTTTCGAGCGCGCCGAACGGCTGATCGAGGCCGGCGTCGACCTCATCGTCGTCGATACCGCGCACGGCCATTCGCAGCGCGTTCTCGACGCCGTCACCCGCGTGAAGAAGCTGTCGAACTCCGTGCGCATCATGGCCGGCAACGTCGCGACATCGGACGGCACCAAGGCGCTGATCGATGCCGGCGCGGATGCCGTCAAGGTCGGCATCGGCCCGGGCTCGATCTGCACGACGCGCATCGTCGCCGGCGTCGGCGTGCCGCAGCTTGCGGCCATCATGTCCTCCGTCGAGGCGGCGCAGGCCCAGGACATCCCGGTCATCGCCGACGGCGGCATCAAATTCTCCGGCGACCTTGCGAAAGCGATCGCCGCCGGTGCCTCCGCCGTCATGGTCGGCTCGCTGCTCGCCGGCACGGATGAGAGCCCGGGCGAGGTGTTCCTCTACCAGGGCCGTTCCTTCAAGGCCTATCGTGGCATGGGCTCCGTCGGCGCCATGGCGCGCGGCTCGGCCGACCGTTACTTCCAGGCGGAAGTGCGCGACACGCTGAAGCTGGTGCCCGAGGGCATCGAGGGCCAGGTGCCTTACAAGGGCCCGGTCTCGGGCGTGCTGCATCAGCTCGCCGGCGGCCTCAAGGCCTCGATGGGCTATGTCGGTGGCAAGGACATCAAGGATTATCAGGAGAAGGCGACCTTCGTGCGGATCTCCGGCGCCGGCCTTCGCGAAAGCCACGCCCACGACGTGACGATCACCCGCGAAAGCCCGAACTATCCGGGCGCCGTCTGATCGATCGCCATAAGCTGATATGCCTTTCAATGCCCGGCTTTGCCGGGCATTTTCGTCTCCGGATCCTGCGCGAATCCAGTTTTGTTTTTCCACGCATGCGCTAGGATCGCGTCACCGGCAATCTCGCCGGTTTCACTGGGGGACAACATGAAGAAGATACTGGCTGGCGCCCTTCTGGGCCTGGGGCTGGTCGTGCCTGCGCATGCGCAGACGGTCAATGCCGGCACCTATGATGTCGAAGGCACGAATCTCGACGGCTCGACCTATGAGGGCACCGCGACGATCGAGCTGACGAGCGAGACGACCTGCTCGATCGAGTGGCACACTGGCTCGACCACATCGAGCGGCATCTGCATGCTCTATGGCGACGCCTTCGCCGCCGGTTACGTGCTCGACGATGCGGTCGGCCTCATCGTCTACCAGGTCAAGGGCGACGGCTCGCTGGAAGGCGCCTGGACGATCAGCGGCAAGGACGGTTCGGGCACCGAAACCCTGACGCCGCAATAGGGATGGCTTCCTTCGGCCTGCCGGGCCGGCCTTTCGGGTTGAGGCCTGCGCCGGAAACCCGTATGCATCGGGTGCATTTCCCCGGAACTGCATGAAACGAAGACCTGCCGACAGGCCGAAGGATAACCATGTCTCCCACGGAAGCCACGATCTGGCCGATGATCGCGCATGTCGCGCTCGTCTTCTGCCTCTATCTGCTGCTCTCCATGCGCCGCATGCGCGCGGTCCGGGAGGGGCATGCGCGGCCGGAGCAGTTCCGCGAAAACCGCGAGGAGCCGGCCGAAAGCCTCGTCGTCAAGAACGCCATCGCCAACCAGTTCGAGCTGCCGGTGCTGTTCTATGCGGTCAGCATCCTGCTCTATCTCGTCGATGCGGACAATCCGGCGACGGTTGCTGGCGGCTGGCTCTTCGTGGCGCTGCGCTATGTCCACGCCTATGTGCATGTCACCGGCAATCGCCTGCGCCATCGCCGCCCGCTCTTCATCGCCGGGTTTGCGGTGCTCGGCCTTCTCTGGGTCTGGCTCGGCATCTGGCTCGCCTTTACCTGATCTGCCGGTAACGCAGTTGTGTTCGGCAGGTTTTCGCGCGCGGCCTATCTTATCCTGCGAAGAACCAGCCGGAGGATCCGCCATGGACAAGCCGCAGATCACGCAGGCGATGATCAACGCCTATGACGAATACACCCATCTGACGCTCGACCGCCGCCGTTTCATGGAGCGCCTGACGGCGCTTGCCGGCTCGGGTGCGGCGGCGGCGGCCATCGTCCCGCTGCTGGCGGCCAATTCCGCCAGCGCCGAGATCATCACCTCGGACGACCAGCGCCTTGCCGCCAAGGATGTCGTCTATGGCGGCAGCTCGGGCGAGATGAAGGGCTACCTGGTGCGGCCGAAGGAGGCGACGGACCCGCTCGGCACCGTCATCATCATCCACGAGAACCGCGGCCTCAATCCGCACACCCGCGACGTCGCCCGCCGCATGGCGCTGGAAGGCTTCATCGCGCTCGCGCCCGATTTCCTGTCGCCCGCCGGCGGCACGCCGGACGATGAGGACCAGGCGCGCGAGATGATCGGCAAGCTCGATCCGGCGGCGACGGTGGCCAATGCGGAGGCGAGCCTGCAGTTCCTCGCAAAGCTCGACGGGGCGAACGGCAAGGTCGGCGCCGTCGGCTTCTGCTGGGGCGGCGGCCTCGTCAACCGCTTCGCCACCAGGTCGCCGGACCTGAAGGCGGGGGTCGCCTATTACGGGGCGCAGGCGGAGGCCGGGGACGTGCCCGGCATCCAGGCCGCGCTGATGCTGCACTATGCTGGGCTCGACGAGCGCATCAATGCCGGCATCGACGCCTATCGCAAGGCGCTGGAGGAAAACGGCAAGACCTTCGAGATCCACATGTATGACGGCGTCAACCACGCCTTCAACAACGACACATCCGCCGCGCGCTACGACAAGGCCGCGGCCGATCTCGCCTGGCAGCGCACTGTGGATTTCCTGAAGAAGAATCTCGCCTGAGCGGCCGAGGGGCCTGCCGGCTTCATGCCTCCGGCAGGTCGAGGCGCATGGCGCAGCGCGTGTCGCGCTGCAGCCCGTGTTCGGCCTCCAGGTCGAGCACCGCCTTGAGGCGCGGCGAGAGCGCGGCCTCGTCCAGCGTGCGGAAGCCGAGCCGCTCGTAATACGGGCAGTTCCAGGGAATGGTGCGGAAGGTCGTCAGCGTCACCGCGTCGAGCCCGCGCGCCGCCGCCGCGTCGATCGCGTGCCGGATCAGCTTTCGGCCGATGCCGAAGCCCTGGTGCAGGTGATCGACGGAAATCTCCCAGATATGCAGCTCCCGCCCGGCGATCTCCGCACTCAGGAAGCCGACAGGATGATCGTTTCCGGCCGCCGCCGCCCAGTTCGTTCCCGTTTCGATGAGCGCGCGGTGCCGCTCGGCGCTCTGTACGTCGCCGACGGCGAGCCACGAGAAGGCCTCGATCAGCCGGAAGGCCTGCGCGGCCGAGCGCTCGATCTGGCGCAGCGCCTCGATTTCGTCTTGACGGGCAGGGCGGATTGTCACCGTCGACGGCCCGGCCTTGCCTGCGGGGATGCCGTCGAGGGGAAGCTGCGTCACCATCCGGGCAGGATGTTGCCGGGCCTGAGCCGCTGCATGCGCGGGAAGAGTTTTACCTCGGCCTCCGGCAGGTCGTCGGCGGCGCTCAGCGGCGTGATGTTGTCGAGACAGGCGGTGATATGGCTGGTGATGGCATTGGAGAGCGAGGGCGAAAGGCCCGGCCGCCGCATGATGCCGATCTGCACCGGCGCGAGCGGCGGAAAGCCGTCCGCCTGCGTCAGCACCTTCATGCCGGGGCGCAGCGCTGATTCGGGCAGAACCGAAACGGCCATGCCTGCCATCACGGCAGCGGCAACGACGGTCGACGACCAGCTGGTGAACAGCACCTGGTAGTCGCGTCCGACCGAATCGAGCGCGGCGCAGGCGATCTGCCGCCACTGGCAGTCACGCCGGCCGACGGCGAGCGGCACCGGCGCGTTTTCCGGCATCGGGTGGTTGGCCGACATCACCCAGCAAAGCGGCTCGGTCCGCACGACGTCGGACTGGCGCTGGCGCGGATTGTGGGTGACGAGCGCGATGTCGAGCTCGCCCTTGGCCATCTTCTCCGCGAGGTCCACCGAGGGCTCGCAGACGATGAAGAGCTCCACATTCGGATGGGTCTTGGCGAACCGCATGATGATCTCGGGCATGTAGCGGTCGGCATAATCGTCGGGCGTGCCGATGCGCAGAAGGCCTTCGAGGCGGTTGTCGTCGAAGGCGGCGATGGCCTCGTTGTTGAGGCGCAGCATCCGGCGCGCATAGTTGAGCAGGCGCTCGCCCTCGGCGGTCAGCCGGTTGCCGCGGCCGTCCTTCATGAAGAGCTGCTTGCCGATGCGCTCCTCCAGGCGCCGCATCTGCATGGAAACGGCCGACTGCGTCTTGAAGACCCGCTCTGCGGCACGGGTGAAGCTGCCGGTATCAGCGATCGCGACGAAGGTCTGGAGCTGGTCTATGTCTAGCGGAGCGGACATAACGATATCCATAAGATTGTTTGATTGATACTATTAGAAACATTCGTTGGACTGATCAATGGCTTTCTGCGAAAAAGCAAGTGTCGAACGATTGACCTTTCCGCCGGGCCATCCTTCGACAGGATCTGCCGCCTCCCTCGACCTCCCGGTGACGGCTCTTCTTGCAAACCGACTTTGAACCGCCGCCCGATCCCTGTGGGCGACGAACGATCACGAGTGCCGCGCGAAACCCCATCGAAGGACGATGGATCGCCGGGCCGGAAAGGAGAAATGCCATGCGCATGATCGACCGCAGACTGGAAATCGATATCCTCGCAACGCGCCGTCCGGCTTCGAGCCTCTTCGCCCGTGTTCGCAACGCCGCCTACAAGCTTGTCCGCGCCTGGCAGAATCGCCGCATGGTCAATCGCTTGAGCGAACTCGACGATCATCAGCTCTACGATATGGGGCTGTGCCGGAGCGATGTGCAAAGTGTCCGGGCCGCGTCCTTCTTCGCCGATGCGGGCCTGCATCTGACGATCGCGGCGCGCGAGCGCGCCCGTCGTCACCTGCGCAGCGGCCGTATGGATTGATTTCCGATGGTGCCGACCTATCTCCCGGGTCGGCACCTGACTTCCCCGCAGGGTGAGAGCCAATAGCCCTGCCGCTTGCCCGGCGTGCGACTCCCAAGGTCCACGTCGGGCTTTTTCAAAGATTTCCCGAGAATCGATTTCACCCTGGAATTGCCTGAAAACAAAGAGATAGCGCGATGATCGACGAGATTTCGATCCGTCCGGCGCGCCCGCAAGACTTCCCTGTCATGAGGGCCATACTGCGCGATACGTTCGAAAGCACCTGGCAGCCGCAGATCACGGAAGCCGCCGCCCGCCGCTATGTCGAGACGGATATCGGCGGACGCTTCGTCGCGCGCTGCGGTGCGGACATGCTCGTGGCCGAGGCCGACGGGCAGGTTGCCGGTCTGCTCTATCACATTGACGATTTCATCGACGCCTTGCATGTGCCTTGCGCCTTCCAGCGCCGGGGCATCGGGCGCCGTCTGCTCATCCGGGCGGAGCGGTACATTGCCGAAAAGGGTTTTCGGCAGGCGCGGCTTGAAACGGATACGTTCAACGCGCAGGCCCAGGCCTTCTACAAGGCGCTGGGCTACATCGAGATGGCGCGCTATCCGGACGAGGAATGGCAGAGCGGCCTCACCACCGTCCTGTTCGAAAAACCACTCGGCGGCATAAAATAGCCAGCCTGCCGGCGCTCGATGCCGGGGAG
Organism: Shinella sp. HZN7; assembly: GCF_001652565.1. NCBI lineage: Bacteria > Pseudomonadati > Pseudomonadota > Alphaproteobacteria > Hyphomicrobiales > Rhizobiaceae > Shinella > Shinella sp. HZN7. The sequence goes on from NZ_CP015736.1 coordinate 724,999, forward strand.
GGACGCCTGATACTCAGGCCTTCTTCCCGCCGTCCGTCTCCATGCCGTTGCGCATGGTCTCGAAGATCGATTCGATGTTGCGCTGATAATCCTTCTGCATTTCCAGGCCCGTATCGAACATCGTGTTGACGAGGGTTTTCAGCGCATCCGCCGGCGAGCCCTCGGATGCGCCCGGCTTTTCGCTCGCCGCCGGCTGTCCGCCCATGCCCGTCATCATGTCCTGGAAGGCCTTGGCAAAGGGATTGTCGGCGAAGGGATTGGCGGGCGCAGCATCCTTCTTCGTGCCGAAGAATTCCTGGGCGGCCTGGGTGAAAGGATTGTCGGTGAACGGGTTGGCCGGCTCCGGCTTCTTCGCAAAGCCCGTCGCCTCGGCCCATTGCCGCATCATGTCGGCAAAGGGATTGGCCTGTGCCGCGCTGCCCGTGCCGGGGAAGAAGGGGGCGAGGGACTGCTTGAAGATGCCGCCCATCAGCGTGCTCGCCATGGCCGGCAGCATCTGCTTGTAGATTTCCTGGCCGATGCCGGTCATCTGCGCCGCCTGCGCGGCGATGGCGCGGGAAACATCCTTGTTGCCGAAGAGATGGCCGAGGATGCCGTTGCCTTCCGCAAGCCCCTGCGGCGTGAAGGCCTTGCTGATGTCCTCGAAATATTTCGCGTGGTCGCCCGAGGTCAGCGCCGTCATGAAGGCGGCAAGGTCGTAGGGATTGGCGGCATTGCGCTTGAAGCCCTCGGAAAAGGCCGGCGTCAACGCCGCGATGGCCTTGGCCGCCTGTTCCTGCGCCAGCCCGAATTGCCGCGCCATGGTCTCGACGGCATTGCCGTTCTGCGCCTGCATCATCATGTCGTAGAGCGAAAGCATAACGAACCCTTTCCCGTTGGCAGGCATGTGCCTGCACTATAACGGGAATTCTGGCCGCGCAAACCGCTTTTTGGTGTCGTGCCTCAGTACTGGTAGTCGGTGAAGACCGGCTCGACGGAGCCGTTCCAGCGGCCGTTGTAGAGCGCCAGCATGTCTTCGGCGAGCGTCGCCTTCTTCGCCAGCACCTCGTCGAGCGGGGCAAGGAAGATCGTTTCGTCGATACCCTCGCCATTGACCCGGGCACGGGCGGCAAGGCCCTGGCGGGAGATCGAGACCACTTCGCGGGCGACATCGAGCAGCGGCTTGCCGCGAAAATCGGCCTTGAGGCCTTCTGCGGGCACGGCATCGCGCAGCGCCGTCACCTCCTCGACCGTCCAGTCGCGCACAAGCCGCTCGGCGGCATCGAGCGCGCCATCATCGTAGAGCAGGCCCACCCAGAAGGCGGGCAACGCACAGATGCGCCGCCACGGGCCGCCGTCGGCACCACGCATTTCGAGGAAGCGCTTCAGCCGCACGTCGGGGAACAGCGTGGAAAGGTGGTTCGTCCAGTCGCCGAGGTTCGGCTCCCAGTCGGCGATCTCGCCCTTCAGCGCGCCGGCCATGAACTGGCGGAAGGTGATGTGCGTGCAGTCGTGGTACTTGCCGTCGCGCACGACGAAATACATCGGCACGTCGAGCGCCCATTCGACATAGTCGACGAAACCGAAGTCCGGCTTGAAGGCGAAGGGGATGAGGCCGGAGCGGTTGTTGTCCGTGTCACGCCAGATGTCGCCGCGCCAGGAGAGCAGGCCGTTCGGCTTGCCCTCGGTGAAGGGCGAGGAGGCGAAGAGGGCGGTCGCCATCGACTGCAGCTTCAGCGAGACCTGCATCTTGCGGCGCATGTCCGCTTCGGAGGAGAAGTCGAGGTTCACCTGGATCGTGCAGGTGCGGTACATCATGTCGAGACCCTTGGTGCCGACCTTCGGCATGTAGCGGGTCATGATCTCGTAGCGGCTTTTCGGCATGCGCGGGGTTTCGGCGAAGGTCCATTTCGGGCTGCCGCCCATGCCGAGGAAGCGGATGCCGAGCGGCTCGGCGATCTCGCGCAGCGTCGCGAGGTGCTGGTTGGATTCCTTGCAGGTCTGGTGCAGGTTTTCCAGCGGCGCGCCGGAAAGCTCGAACTGGCCGCCGGGCTCCAGCGAGATGGCGCCCATGCCGGAGGGTTCGGCAAGGCCGATGATGTTGCCGGCATCCATGATCGGGTCCCAGCCGGTCTTGGCCTGCATGCCGTTCAGCAGCGCCGATATGCTCGCCTCGCCGAAATAGGGCACGGGGCTGTTGTCGGCCGTAAAGAAGACGAATTTCTCGTGCTCGGTGCCGATACGGAACTTCTCCTTCGGCTTGCTGCCGGCGGCGAGGTAATCCGCCATGTCTGCGACGGTGCGGATCGGCGTCTGGTCGGTGGTGTCACGGGCCATGGGCGTCTTCTTCTGAACGGATGGCGCCCTGCGGAACGCCGGGCCTTGGGAGGGTGCTTGGACCGGAATTAGATGCGGTGCAAGCAAATTCCTTTCAAGGCAGATTCAAAAAAACCCATTCGACATTTTTATCAAAGCGCTTTCTTGCTTTCGCGCAAATCCGCTCAGCGCCAGTCGCCGATCGCCGCCTGGATGACGGCCATCGCCGCCACCGCCGCCGTGTCCGCGCGCAGGATGCGGGGGCCGAGCGGGATCGGCGTCACGAAGTCGAGATTGCGCAGCAGCGCGCGCTCCTCGTCGGAAAAGCCGCCCTCCGGGCCGACGAGCAGGGCGAGCCTGCGCTCCTCGATCGCCTGCAGCGCCGGCAGCGGGTTCTGGCTGCCATGGCCTTCGTCGCAGAAGATGATCCGCCGCTCGCGCGGCCACTCGGCCAGCAGCTCCTCAAGCTTCCTCGGTGCTGTGACCTGCGGGATCGCCAGGATGCCGCATTGCTCCGCCGCCTCGACGGCGTTCGCCTGCAGCCGTTCGAGGCTGGTGATCTTGCCCTGCACATGCTGGGTGAGGACGGGCTGCAGCACGCCGGCGCCCATCTCCACCGCCTTCTGCACGATATAGTCGAGCCGGCCGACCTTCAGCGGCGCGAAGAGATAGTGGAGGTCTGACGGCACCGGCTGCGGCCGGGTCTGCTCGACGGGGGTCAGGACGAGGCGCTTGCGGGTCGGGAAGGAGAGCGTGGCGTGCCACTCGCCGTCGCGGCCGTTGAAGAGCAGAACGGCATCGCCCTCCGCCATGCGCAGCACGTTGGCGAGGTAGTGGAAATGGTCCTTCGACGCCTCGAAGGCCACGCCCGCGGCAAGGGCGTCGCCGACGAAGAGGCGCTGCATCCGGTAATTGGCACGCATGGTCTGTCTCTCAGGTGAAAAGCGCGTTGAGGGCGAGGAAGACGATGGCCGAGAGGATCGCCGAGATGGGCAGCGTCACGATCCAGGCCGAGACGATCGTCATGAAATGGGAGCGCCGCACGAGGTAGCGCCGGCGCGTCTCGTGGAGGTTCACCGGCTCCTCTTCCTCGGGGGCGATGCGGCTGCCGCGGTTGCGGATATAGTCGATGCGGCGCCAGGAATTGCGCGTGTACCACTCGCGGAACAGGCCGACGCCGAAGACGGCGCCGATGGCGATATGCGTCGAGGAGACGGGAATGGCGAAGGCCGAGGCCGTCAGCACCGCGACGGCGGAGGACAGCGCCACGCAGAAGGCGCGCATCGGGTTGAGCTTGGTGATCTCGCTGCCGACGATGCGGATGAGGCGCGGGCCGAAAAGCAGCAGACCGAGCGAGATGCCGAAGGCGCCGATGACCATGACCCAGAGCGGGATACCGGTTCCGCCTTCCGCGCCCGAACGCAGCGCCGAGACGACGCCGTAGAGCGGGCCGACGGCATTCGACACGTCGTTGGCGCCATGGGCGAAGGAGAGCAGCGCCGCCGAACAGATCAGCGGGATGCGGAACAGTGTGCGCAGCGACTGGTTGCGGTTGTCGAGCCCTTCCGCATGGCGCCGGACGATCGGCCGGGTGACGACATAGGTGGCGAGGCCGACGCCAAGGCCGATGAGAAGGGCGGTGCGGAAGGAAAGGTCGACCGTTCCGTTGGTCCCGCCATTGACGATGAAGGCCGCGAAGGCGCCCGCCATGACCGCGACCAGAACCGGCACCCAGGTCCTTGCCGCGCCGATCTTGTCCTCGCGGTAGATGATGAATTCCTTGATGAAGTAGAGGAACAGCGCGGCGATCACGCCGCCGAGGATCGGTGAGACGGTCCAGCTCACGACGATGACGGCGATCGCGTCCCATTGCACGCTGTGGAAGCCGCTTGCCGCCGCCCCCGCGCCGATCACGCCGCCGATGATGGCGTGGGTGGTTGAGATCGGCGCATTGGCGATCGTGGCGATGTTGATCCAGAGCGCGGCGGAGACGAGGGCCGCCATCATCGCCCAGGCATAGGTCTCGGGGGTCGGGAAGATCGACCGGTCGACGATGCCGGAGGCGACCGTCGCCGCCACGCCCTGGCCGGCAAGCAGCGCCCCGGCGATCTCGAAGACCGCGGCGATGACGAGGGCGACGCCGAGGCTCATGGCGCGCGCGCCGACCGCCGCGCCGACATTGTTCGTCACGTCGTTGGCGCCGATGTTCATGGCCATGTAGGCGGCGAGCGCGGCGGTGATGGCGACGACCAGAACGCCCGGCGTGCCGGTGGCAAAGCTGTTGGCGACGGCCATGGCGATCAGGAGGAAGACGAGGGCGATGCCGACGCCCGTCCACGAGCGCAGCACGAAATGCGTCGCCTGTTCGGTGAAGGTGAGTTTTTCCAGGTCCTTGTCCAGCGTCGGCTTGCGTAGCTGAACCTGTGAATTGGCCATTCCTGCTGCTCCGTTTTGGAGCCCTGACGCGACCGCCGGGATCGTCTGCCGGTGCTTTCGCCCTTCTCTTCATCGCCGGTCCGCGCCGATGCCTTGGCATCGGTTGGGCCGGTTCCTCGCGAGCGGACGAAAATCCCGCGGCGGTCCTCCGTCCGGAGGCCGTGTCAGGGGCTCTCAGCCGACAGGCACTATCGCCTCAGCGCATCGGCGGCAATATGACAAGGGTCGATCCGGGGCGTTATCAGGCGTCGGGCATGTCGTTCGCGGCGATTTCGGCGAGCATCTTGCGCTCGAAGGCGAGAATGAGGTCCTTGAGGCCCGGTTCCTGCACGCGGCTGGCGGCTTCCGCGCAGCTCACCCATTCGGCGCGCCGTTCGTCCTTCTCGGGGAAATTCTTGCTGAGGTCGCCGACGGCGAGCGGGAAGACGCGCACCCGGCAATCGACCTTCAGCCCGTGCGGCAGGCCCTTCAGGTAGTTGTAGCTGCCGATCGGCGTATCGTGGATGTCCCCCTTGACGCCTGCCTCTTCCCAGGCCTCGCGCGCCGCCGCAGCCGAGGCGCTCTTGCCGTCCATCGGCCAGCCCTTGGGAATGACCCAGCGACCCGTGTCGCGGCTGGTGATGAGGAGGATTTCGATCGCCGGCTTCTTCTTCCTCACCCGATAGCACAGCGCTCCATATTGTTCCCGGACGGGCCGGCGGAACATGAGATGGACGTCGCTGACGATACGGTTGAGAATGTTCAAAGCCCTTTTCATTCCTCTTGTCGGGATGCGCTGTTCGAGTCGGTTTAGCCTATCTTGCTTGCGCGGGATTTGCGGCGCAAGTCAGGCTTGTGGCGGAAGGCCGCGCTTTTGCATGCGTAACTGCGAAATTCTCTGCCATTCGCCGCTGCGCTCGGCCTCGCGGATGGCGGTGGCGATGTAATCCATGTGCGCCTGGGCGGCCTTTCGCGCCGCCGGCCCGTCACCGGCCATGATCGCCGCATAGATCGCCTCGTGCTGGGCGAGCAGGTGGCCACGCGCCTCCTCGGAGGAGAAAACGAGGTGACGGTGGAAAAAGATCCCCTGGGCGAGCAGCCGGTAGCAGGCGCGCAGCGTGTGCAGCAGCACGATGTTGTGCGCGGCCTCGCCGATCGCGTTGTGCAGCTCCACGTCGGTTTCCAGCTCTGCATCGAAGGAGCCGCCCGCATGGGCCGCGCGCATCGCCTCCATGATGCGCGTCAGCATCTGCCGGTCGTATTCCGTGGCGCGGCGGGCGGCGAGCTCGGCGGTGATGCCCTCCAGCTCGCGGCGGTACTCGACATAGTCCTCCGTCGCGCGCTGGTGGCGGGCGATGAGGTCGACGACGGGGCGGGAGAACACCTGGCCGATGATGTCGGCGACATAGGTGCCGCCGCCGTGCTGGCTGACCAGCAGGCCGCGGGTCTCCAGCTCCTTCAGCGCCTCGCGCAGGATGGGGCGGGAGACGTCGAGACGCCTGGAAAGCTCGCGTTCGCCCGGCAGCCGGTCGCCGTCGCGCAGTACCCCTTCGAGCAGCAGCAGTTCGATCTGCCGCACGACCTCGTCGGCGGTGCGGCTGTGGCTGATGCGGGCGAAAAGGTCGAAGGCGGTGTCGGTCACCGGTGAACACTAGCAATGCGGGCCGAAACTGGTCAACAATCTTGTCCAGTCGGGAGGATCGGGCCTGCGTCAATGCGCCCTATCTCCAGGGGCCTGACATTTGTTAAGACTATGCTGTTGCACATGAGGGGACAGTGCAGACATGGCAAAAGGCAGCTTCGCCTTTCCGCAGGCGACCGCGCGTGCGCAGGCGCTGGGGGAAATTCACGCAAGACCATACGCGCTGGTGCCGTCGCCGCGCGTCATCTTCCAGCTCGCCTTCCTGACCGAAGGCGGCTCGGCGGTCGATCACGCCGTGATGGGGGAACTGTCGCGCTCGCGGGGCATCTCCCCGCCGGCGCGCGATTCCAGTCACCATGCGCTGAGCTGGGGGCAGGGCACTTTGCGCTGGGAGCGGCATACGGAGTTCTCGACCTATTTCTGGGACGCGCCGGCGCCGGAAAAGTTCGGCGGCGAGGTTCCGGTCCATCCGTTCGGCGACAGCTTTTCGCCGCCCGGCACGCTGATCTCGGGCGTGCGGCTGGAAATCCGGCCGGACACGCCGGAAACCCGCGCGGCGGTCTCCACCTTCGACCCGACGAGCCTCTGTTACAGCGAGATCAAGAACGGCCAGGGCGCGATCCTCACCGACTTCCGCCAGAACGGCGACGGGCTGACGCAGATCCTCGTCATCGACCGCGGCATGACCGAGGCCGGGCGCGGCGCGCTCGTCCAGCGCCTGCTGGACATCGAGACCTACCGCACGCTCGCCATGATGGGCCTGCCGCTCGCCCAGTCGCTCTCGCCGGATATCCGCCGCATCGAGGACGGGCTGACCGGCATCACCAATGCCATGAAGCAGCATGCCCGCGAGAAGGCCGATACGCTGCTGACGGAGATCACCCGGCTCGCCGCCGAGCTGGAGGCCAATGCGGCGCTCAGCCTCTATCGCTTCGGCGCCAGCCGCGCCTATTACGGCATCGTGCAGGAGCGCATCCGCACGCTCGCCGAGACGGCGGTGTCCGGCTACGAGACCCTCGGCTTCTTCCTGGAACGGCGCCTGGCGCCCGCCATGCGCACCTGTCAGTCGGTGGAGGAGCGGCAGGCGAACCTGTCGCGGAAGCTCGCCCGCGCCACGGCGCTTTTGAGAAGCTGGATCGACGTGGAGCTGGAGCAGCTCAACACGAGCCTGCTCAACTCCATGGACCGCCGCGCGAAGCTGCAACTGCGCCTGCAGCAGACCGTCGAAGGCCTGTCGGTCGCCGCGATCTCCTATTACGTGGTCGGCCTCTTCGGCTATGTCGCCAAGGCGGCGCACGGGCTCGGCCTGCCGGTCAAGCCGGAAACGCTGACCGGCATCGCCGTGCCCTTCGTCATCGCCGGCATGTGGCTGCTCGTGCGCGCCATCCGCCAGCGCCATGCGGAAGAGGACAAACATTAGAGCAATGCCAGCAAAAGTGTGCAGCGGTTTTGCGTCCGGAATTGCGTAAAAGCAAAGAGACCGGGCCGTAAAGCGCATCGGCCCGCCGCCGCTCAGGTCGACAGGTCGCACTGGTAGCGCGGCACGCCATCGGTGACGGCAAAGCCGGTGTCCCAGCCGAAGCCGGTCTCGTCCTGCTTCGCGAGCTTTTCCTGTGCGGCAAGACCACGCTCCCTGAACGCGGCCTCGGCGGCCTCCAGCGCGTCTGCCGGAAAGATGACGGCGTGGTAGCTGAAGCCGCTGGCAAGCGCCGTGATATAGACCTCGATCTCCTTGACCGGCACGCCGCGCCAGGTGCCGCCCGTCACGGGCAGGACGATGTGCAGGTACTCGTCCTGGGGCCGGACGGAGGGCGGACCGAAGACGGCCTCGTAGCCGGCCGGAATGGCGATCGTGCCTTCCTTGCGGGCGAAGGCGTAGCTCGATTGCAGGAGGCCCGCCAGCGCGTCGCTGTAGTCGCAGGCGTTGTCGAAACCCTGGAGCAGGTCGTCGAGCGGCCTTGCGCCGGCCGCTGCCGGAAGCGCCAGCCCGACCAGTGCCGCCATCATTGCCATCCTGCCGATCATCGCCGTCCTCTCCGCCGTGGGGCCGGCAGCTTAGAGCATCTCCAGCCGAAGCGAAGTCGCTTCGGTGCTGGATAATGCGGTAAAAGCAAGAATCCAGCGCAAGGGTTCGCCCGCGCCAATCGGGCCTGTGCGGCGACGGTGCTCAGCGCTCCCAATAGGGCAGGGGGCCGTAGAGGTCGGCGAGATAGTCGATGAACAGCCGCACCTTGACGGGCAGGAACTGCCGGCTCGGATAGACCGCCGAGAGCACCACGTTGCGCGAGCCCTCGTATTGCGGCAGCACCTGCACGAGCTCGCCGCTCTTCAGCGCCGGCCCGACATCCCAGGTCGAGCGCAGCGCGATGCCCATGCCGGAGAACACCGCCTCGCGCACCACCTCGCTGGAATTGGTGTAGAGCTGTCCCTGCGGGCGATAGGTGACATTGCCCTCCGGCCCTTCCAGCCGCCAGACGTCCTGGGTGTGCGGCGGCAGGCAGGCATGGGCGGGAAGCGCGTCGAGCGAGGCCGGCATGCCGTGGCGGGCGATATAGTCCGGCGAGGCGCACAACACGCGCCGCACCGAGGCGAGCCGCCGGGCGACCAGCGAGGAATCGGAGAGTTCGCCGATGCGGATCGCAAGGTCGAACCCGCCGCCGACGATGTCGGAGAAGTCGTCGGTCAGCATCAGGTTGACGACGAGCTCGGGATAGGCGTCCATGAAGCCCTTGAGATTGGGGGCGATATGCATGCGGCCGAAGGAGGTGGGCGCGGAGATCCGCAGCGTGCCGCGCACGGCGCCGGAGCGGCCCGAGACGAAGGCTTCCGCCTCCTCGATGCCGGCAAGGATGCCGACAATGCGGTCATAGAAGCCCTGGCCGGCCTCGGTCAGCGAGATCTGCCGCGTCGTGCGCTGGAAGAGGCGGGTGCCGAGGCGCTCTTCCAGCCGCTTCACCCGCTTGGAGACGACCGCGGGCGACAGGCCGAGCGCCCGGCCGGCCGCCGACATGCTGCCCATGGCGATGACGCGGGAGAAGATTTCGAGGTCGCCGAGATTTGTCATTCCATCGCGTCCATTCTTGCCGAAACGGACAAAATGCTTAGCATTTGCACCCTGCAATAGGAAGTGGTAAAGAAAACAGACCACTTGATGCGGGAGGCCAAGACATGGATCAGATCGGGTTCCTGGAGCCGCGGCCGGCGGTTCTTTCCCGCCGCCGCGAGATCGTCGCCGATCTCCTCGATCTGCTGCCGGAAGGCTGTCTGGTGCACGAGCCGCGCGAGCTCGTGCCCTTCGAGACGGATGCCTTCGTGTCCTATCGCCGCCTGCCGCTCGCCGTCGCCCTGCCGGAGACGACCGCGCAGGTCGCCGCCGTCTTGAAATACTGCCATCGCTACGGCGTGCCCGTCGTGCCGCGCGGCGCCGGCACCTCGCTTTCGGGCGGCGCGATCCCGCAGGAGGACGCCGTCGTCGTCGGCCTCTCCAAGATGGCGCGCATCCTGGAGGTGGATTTCGCCAACCGCACCGCGACGGTGCAGGCCGGCGTCACCAACCTTGCCATTTCCGATGCCGTCTCGGCCGACGGTTATTTCTACGCGCCTGATCCGAGCTCCCAGCTCGCCTGCACGATCGGCGGCAATATCGGCATGAATTCCGGCGGCGCGCATTGCCTGAAATACGGCGTGACCACGAACAACCTGCTCGGCGTCAAGCTCGTTCTCATCGACGGCACGATCGTCGAGCTCGGCGGCAAGGCGCTCGATACCGGCGGGCTCGATCTCCTCGGCGTCGTCTGCGGCGGCGAGGGACAGCTCGGCATCGTCACCGAGGCGACGGTGCGGCTCATCGCCAGGCCCGAGGGCGCGCGCCCGGTGCTCTTCGGCTTCGATACGTCGGAAGCGGCGGGCGCCTGCGTTGCCGATGTCATCGGATCAGGCATCATCCCCGTCGCCATCGAGTTCATGGACAAGCCGGCGATCGAGATCTGCGAAGCCTTTGCGAAGGCCGGTTATCCGATGGATGTCGAGGCGCTCTTGATCGTCGAGGTCGAGGGGTCCGAGGCCGAGATGGAGGCGATGCTTGCGGGCATCATCGAGATTGCCCGGCGCCACGGCGTCAAGGTCGTCAAGGAAAGCCAGTCGGCGACGGAGGCGGCGCTGATCTGGAAGGGCCGCAAGTCCGCCTTCGGCGCCACCGGCCGCATCGCCGACTATATCTGCATGGACGGCACGGTGCCGCTCGGCCAGTTGCCGCATGTGCTGCGCGGCACGGCGGAGATCGTCGAGAAATACGGCCTGCGCGTCGCCAATGTCTTCCACGCCGGCGACGGCAACATGCATCCGCTGATTCTCTTCAACGCCAACGATCCGGAGGATGCCGCGCGCGCGGAAGCGGCGGGCAACGATATCCTGAGGCTCTGCGTCGATGCCGGCGGCTGCCTCACCGGCGAGCACGGCGTCGGCATCGAGAAGCGCGACCTGATGCGCCACCAATATGCCGATGTCGACCTTGCCCAGCAGATGGCGGTGCGCGCGGCGTTCGATCCGCAATGGCTGCTCAACCCGTCCAAGGTCTTCCCGCTCGAAGGGCGCCCCGCCGCATGACCCCCGTCCACGAACCGCTCTCCGAAGAGGCCGCCGCGCGCCTCGTCCAGGTCGCCGCGCTCTCCCGCACGCCGCTTGCCATTCGCGGCGGCGGCACGCGCAGCCTTGCCGGCGTGCCCGAAGGGGCCGAGACGCTCTCGACGCGCGGCCTTGCCGGCATCGTGGCCTATAACCCCGCCGAGATGACCATGACCGCCCGCGCCGGCACGCCGCTGGAAGTCGTGGAGGCGGCGCTTGCCGAAAAGCGCCAGATGCTCGCCTTCGAGCCCTGCGACCTGCGCGGCGCGCTCGGCTCCTCCGGCATTCCCACCATCGGCGGCGTCTTCGCCGCCAATGCCTCCGGCCCGCGCCGCTTCGTCGCCGGCGCCGCGCGCGACAGCCTGCTGGGCGTGCGCTTCGTCAACGGCAGGGGCGAGGTGGTGAAGGCCGGCGGCCGGGTGATGAAGAACGTCACCGGCCTCGACCTCGCAAAGCTGCTTGCCGGCTCGCACGGCGCGCTGGCACTCATGACGGAGGTCACCTTCCGCCTGCTGCCGGTGCCGGAAACGGCGGCCACCATCGTCGTCTCCGGCCTCAACGACGCGGAGGCCGCCGCTGCCATGGCGACGGCGGTGTCGATGTCCGTCGAAGTCTCCGGTGCCGCTCATCTCCCCGAAAGCGTGCGCGGCCGCTTCGCCGGCGGCGCGCTGCCGGACGGGGCGGCCACCGTGCTGCGTCTCGAAGGCCTCGCCGCCTCCGTTGCCGTGCGCAGCGAGAAGCTGACGGCCGCGATGGCCCGCTTCGGCGCCGTGACGCCCCTCGATGCGGAGACGACGGGGCGCCTCTGGCGCGAGATCCGCGACGTCGCGCCCTATGCCGACGGCACGCCGCGTCCGCTCTGGCGCGTCTCCGTCGCGCCCACTGCCGGCCACCAGCTCGTCGCCGCGCTCCGCCTCGAAACGGGCGTCGATGCCTTCTACGACTGGCAGGGCGGCCGCGTCTGGCTGCGCATGGAGGCCGATCCCGAGGCCGCGCTTTTGCGCCGCTACGTCAAGGCCGTCGGCGGCGGCCATGCGACGCTGCTGCGGGCCCGGCCGGAGGTGCTGGCGGCGACGGATACGTTTGAGCCGCAGCCGGACGCCGTCGCCGCGCTTTCGGCGCGCGTCAAGGCGAGCTTCGATCCGGCGGGCTTGTTCGTGTCGCGGATTGTGGGGTGATCGGGAAATGATCGATTTTGTCGCGGCCCCCTATTCCCCTGCCGGGACCTTCTCCCTGCAAGCGGGGAGAAGGAGGAAAACGGTGAGCCCGTCCTTCCTCGCCCCGTTTACGGGGAGAGGATGCCGGCAGGCAGGTGAGGGGCTGCGCCACACAGGCCGGCATGAGAAGGACGCCCGCTGATGCAGACCAATTTCACCGCCGAGCAACTTGCCGATCCGCATGTCGCGACATCGGAGAAGATTCTCCGCAAATGCGTGCATTGCGGCTTCTGCACCGCCACCTGTCCCACCTATGTGACGCTGGGCAATGAGCTCGACAGCCCGCGTGGCCGCATCTATCTCATCAAGGACATGCTGGAGAACGGCCGGCCGGCGGATGCCGAGGTCGTGACCCATATCGACCGCTGCCTCTCCTGCCTCTCCTGCACGACGACCTGCCCCTCCGGCGTCGACTACATGCATCTCGTCGACCATGCCCGCATGCATATCGAGGCGACCTACCGGCGCCCGTTCTGGAACCGGCTGACGCGCAATATCCTCGCCGCCGTGCTGCCCTATCCGGGTCGCTTCCGCCTGGCGCTGAAGGCGGCCGCGCTCGGCCGGCCCTTTGCCGGTGTCCTCAAGCGCTTCAAGCCGCTCGAACCCTTCGGCGCCATGCTGGACCTTGCGCCCCGCTCCCTGCCGAAGGCCTCGGGCGACGCGGGGCCGGGCACGCATCCGGCCGCCGGTCCGCGCCGCGGGCGTGTCGCGATCCTCTCCGGCTGCGCCCAGCCGGTGCTGAAGCCGGAGATCAACGCGGCGACGATCCGCCTCCTCACCCGCCTCGGCGTCGAGGTCGTGGCGCCGGCGGGCGAAGTCTGCTGCGGCTCGCTCGTCCACCATATGGGCCGCGAAGAGCAGGCGCTGGAGGCGGCACGGCGCAATGTCGACGTCTGGCTCGGCGAGATCGAGAAGGGCGGGCTCGACGCGATCATCATCACCGCCTCGGGCTGCGGCACCACGATCAAGGACTACGGCTTCATGCTGCGCCTCGATCCGGCCTATGCGGACAAGGCCGCGCGCGTCTCGGCGCTCGCGAAGGACATCACGGAATATCTTACGACCCTCGACCTGCCGCAGCAGGAGGCGCGAGGGCTGACGGTCGCCTATCACTCCGCCTGTTCCATGCAGCACGGCCAGAAGATCAGCATGGCGCCGAAGGTGCTGCTGAAGAAGGCGGGCTTTGCGGTGCGCGATCCGGCGGAAGGGCACCTGTGCTGCGGTTCGGCCGGCACCTACAACATCCTCCAGCCGGAGATTTCCGGCAAGCTGAAGGCGCGCAAGGTCAGGAACATCGAGGCCACCAAGCCGGACATCATCGCCACCGGCAATATCGGCTGCATCACCCAGATCGCGACGGGCACGGCCATCCCGATCCTGCACACGGTGGAACTCATCGACTGGGCCTATGGCGGAACGAAGCCGGCCGTGCTTTCCTGAGACTGTCACGCGCGGAACAGCCGCTTCGCTCCCGGATTGCTAGACAGGCGGCATTCCAGCCCATCGGAGATGTCCATGCGCCGCCTCATGCTTTCGCTCGCCGCCCTTGCCGCCCTCTCGACGCCCGCCTTCGCCACCGGCGGGTTCAACTGCGCGGTGAAGGACAGGAACGTCACTTTCGAAGGGGAGGCAGGCTTCAGCTACAGCCTCGGCGGCATCCTGAATTTCCGCGGATCGATCGAGCTGCCGAAGGACCTCGCCCGCAAGGGGCTCGATGGGAAGATAGCGCTCGATCCGTCCTTCCTCACGCATCACTGGCTGCATGACGGCGAACTGCGCCTGCTCGTCCATGCCGAATCCGGCGACAACCAGCCCTTTGCGGCGCTCGATTTCGTCATGATGACGAAGGCCGGCGCGGACGACATCGGTTACGAGGGCACCTATACGCTGAGGATCGAAGGCGCCGACCTTGACGAGCCGATCCGGCGCGAGGGAAAGATCGGCTGCTCCGTCGGCTGAACGGAAGACGCCGGCGCAGGGCCGGCGTCCGGACGATCGGCGGCTCAGCCGCCGAAGCCGAAGAGGTTGCCGAAGAAATCGACGCCGCGATCGTTGTAGCTCACGCTGCCCTGGCGGTTGCCGGGGCCGACGACGATGACCTTGGTGCCGATGTCGGCGCGGGCATAGAGATGCTCCACGTCCTTGTTCATCATGCGGATGCAGCCCGACGACATGTTCTGGCCGATCGTCCAGGGCTGGTTCGTGCCGTGGATGCGGAAGATCGTGTCGCGGCCGCCCTTGTAGAGATAGAGCGCGCGCGCGCCGAGCGGGTTGTCCTCGCCGCCGGCCTGGGTGACGGGCAGGATGCGGCCCTTCTTGGCCTCGCGGCGGCGCATCTCGGCCGGCGGCGTCCAGCTCGGCCATTCGGCCTTGCGGCCGACCTTCACCACGCCCGACCAGCCGAAGCCGTCACGGCCGACGCCGATGCCGTAGCGCGTCGCCTTGTTGTTGCCCTCGACATAGTAGAGATACTTGTTGTTCGTATCGACGATGACGGTGCCGGGTGCCTGGTCGGTGACGAAGCGCACCTTGGTGCGCTTGTACTTCGCCGCGACCTGCTTCTTGCTCGGCTGGGCGACGAGCGTCACGTCGGAGGCCGTCTCGATCCGGTCGCCCGTGCGGGCGGCGGGGAAGGCATTCGCCGACGAGACCGGCATGATCGCCGTGGCCGCGACGGTCGCGGCCAGCAAGATCGATGCGTATTTCCGCATGGTATAGTCCCTCTCAATCCTAGAATTCTGCGAGGCTAACCGACTCTTGACCGATTTCAAGTCGGCTCCCGCGCAGTAAGACGATTGTGAGGGCGGATTTCTTCGGGGCCTTGTGGCCCCGATACCACAAATCAGATCACGATGACCTTCGTGCCCACCTTCACGCGCTCGTAGAGATCGACGACATCCTCGTTGCGCATGCGGATGCAGCCGGAGGAAACCGCATAGCCGATCGTCCAGGGCGCGTTGGTGCCGTGGATGCGGTAGAGCGTCGAGCCGAGATACATGGCGCGCGAGCCGAGCGGGTTCTCCGGCCCGCCTTCCATGAAGGCCGGCAGGTAATGGCCCTTGGCGGCCTCGCGGGCGATCATCTCCTTCGGCGGCGTCCAGCTCGGCCATTCGGCCTTGCGGGTGATCGTGTGGGCGCCTGCCCATTCGAAGCCGGGCTTGCCGACGCCGACGCCGTAGCGCCGCGCCTTGCCGCCCTCCAGCACGAGGTAGAGGAAGCGGTTGTTGGTATCGATGACGATGGTGCCCGGCCTGTGCTCGCTTTCGTAGTCGACGAGCTGCGGCAGGTACATCGGGTCGAACTTCGACTTGACCGGATTGCGCGCCGTGCCGGTCGCCGAGACCTGCTCGACACGGGCCGCGCCCTCGCGGCGCAGGACGCGGCGCTGCTGCACCTTCTGGCGCTGGATGATGCGGCGGGTGTTGACGGCGGGCTGCACGCCCTCGCCGGTGAGCTGCATCAGCCAGGGCGCGGTAAGGTCGGGGCTGACGATGACCGGTGGGCGGCTCATGTAGCGCTCGCTCGCATGCGCTGCGGTGGTCGTGCACAGAAGGGTCGTTGCAAGGAGGATTCGTATCAACATCGGACGTACTCGCTACTGATCGTGCCGGGATGCGCCGCGGGAACGGGAATGCAGCGCCGGTTCGACGGAAATGCTTGCACCCTGCGATGAAGCGAATGGTAAACGGGCGTTCATTCGATATCGACGATGCCGAGAAAGCTTTGAGTAGGGTTATTGCCGGCTTTCCAAATGTGGTTGATGAGTGGTAAAGCGGAACAAAAAGGAAACGGAGGGCGTGGTCATGGCAAAGGGACTTCTGGAAGGCGACGACGGGCGGGTGCGGTGCGCCTGGCACGGCAATCTCGACGACTACCGTCGCTACCACGATGCGGAATGGGGCCAGCCCGTCGTCAGCGACCACCGCCTCTTCGAGAAGATCTGCCTCGAAGGCTTCCAGTCGGGCCTGTCCTGGCTCACCATCCTGCGCAAGCGCGAGGGCTTCCGCGCCGCCTTCGCCGGCTTCGATTTCGACAAGGTCGCCGGCTTCGGCGACGACGACATCGCCCGCTGCCTTGCCGATCCCGGCATCGTGCGCCATCGCGGCAAGATCGTCTCGACGATCAACAATGCCCGCCGGGCGCAGGCGCTGCGCGACGAGTTCGGCACGCTCGCCCGCTACTTCTGGAGCTTCGAGCCGGGCCCGGACGAACGGCCGGCGCGGGTCGACTGGGAGACGATCGCCGCCAACCCGACGACGCCCACTTCCGTCCGGCTGTCGAAGGACCTGAAGAAGCGCGGCTGGACCTTCGTCGGCCCCACCACCGTCTACGCCTTCATGCAGGCCATGGGCCTCGTCAACGACCATGTGGAGGGGTGTTTCTGCCGCGCGGAAGTCGAAGAGAAGAGAAATCGGCTCGAACGGCCATAATTCGCGTATTGCCGACACAAATATATCTTTGATTCTACAACGAATCATGTAGCTTAAGGTTGAGCGGCAAAATCATACATCGCAAGTTCTGGGGTCGGCGTACGCGTGCGTAGTCGTGACGTGCCGCTTTGTGCTGAATGATTTGGCATGGGGGACAAATGGCGGCGAGCACACCTGCAATGGACGATTCCCGACTTGAAGGCTGGGCCTGTGACAAGGCGCAGGAGATCATGCTCCGGGAGGGCTTTCGCCTGATCCGGTCGGCAAGAAGCGGCAGCAACACGGAAATTCGCGAAACGACGCTGCTGATGGCCCGCGCCATCGCGGCCTCGCTGGTCGAGGCGTCGGCGGCGCACCGCAACCCGGCGGCTGAATGACGCGTCATTCCATGGAACCATAGAGAGGCCTGCCGGGGATACCGGCAGGCCTCTGCCGTCTTGCCGGCGCAGCTTCCCGGCGTTCTTCGCCAGCCGGCCGGAAAGAGCGGCCTCCGGACCGGCGAACGGCGTCATCCGCGACGACACCCATTCCATCCTCATCCCGACCGCCGGGGCGCCGATGGCCTGCGCCGTCATCGTGCACGGTTGGGACACGCTGTCGCGCCGGCCGCGATGGAGGGCGCTTCCGCCCTTGCCGCTGCCCGTCCAATCCGCTAGGGAAACCGCAACGGAAATACAGGAATTTCGGGTATCCCGATGAGCGAAAAGCAGAAAAAACCGCAGAAGCTGAAGGCCCGCCTGCCGCGCGGCTTCGTCGATCGCGATGCCGCGGACATCCGCGCCCTCACCGAAATGACCGCGAAGATCCGCGCGGTCTACGAGCACTACGGCTTCGACCCGGTCGAAACCCCGCTTTTCGAGTATACCGACGCGCTCGGCAAGTTCCTGCCGGACAGCGACCGCCCGAACGAGGGCGTCTTCTCGCTGCAGGACGACGACGACCAGTGGATGAGTCTGCGCTATGACCTGACGGCGCCGCTCGCCCGCCATGTCGCGGAGAATTTCAACGAGATCCAGCTTCCCTACCGCACCTACCGCGCCGGCTACGTCTTCCGCAACGAGAAGCCGGGCCCGGGCCGCTTCCGCCAGTTCATGCAGTTCGATGCCGATACGGTGGGCGCGGCTGGCGTTCAGGCGGATGCCGAGATGTGCATGATGTTCGCCGATACGATGGAAGCCCTCGGCATCGCCCGCGGCGACTATGTCATCCGCGTCAACAACCGCAAGGTCCTGGACGGCATGCTGGAGGTCGTCGGCCTTGGCGGCGAGGAGAATGCGGCGCGCCGGCTGAATGCCCTGCGCGCGCTCGACAAGTTCGACAAGTTCGGCATTCCCGGCGTCCGCGAGCTTCTCGGCGCGGGGCGCAAGGACGAAAGCGGCGACTTCACCAAGGGCGTCGGCCTCGACCCCGCCGGCATCGAGCTGCTGGTCGGCGTGCTCGACACCTCGTCCTTCGGCGACAATCTGCAGACCGTCGCTTCGCTCGACAATCGCTTCGGACAGAACGAGCGCGCCCGCGAGGGCGTGGAGGAACTGGAACAGATCGCAAAGCTCGTCGCCAGCGCCGGCTATGAAGCGGATCGCATCAAGGTCGATCCCTCCTGCGTGCGCGGCCTCGAATATTACACCGGCCCGGTCTTCGAGGCCGAGTTGCAGTTCGCCGTCACCAACGAGAAGGGCGAGAAGGTCGTCTTCGGCTCGGTCGGCGGCGGCGGCCGCTACGACGGCCTCGTTTCCCGCTTTATGGGCCAGCCGGTGCCGGCCACCGGCTTTTCCATCGGCGTCTCGCGCCTGATGACGGCGCTGAAGAACCTCGGCAAGCTCGGCCAGGACGATATCGTCGCCCCCGTGCTCGTCACGGTCATGGATGGCGACATCGAGAGCATGGGCCGCTACCAGCGCTTCACACAGGCGCTGCGCGCCGCCGGCATCCGCGCCGAAATGTACCAGGGCAACTGGAAGAAGTTCGGCAACCAGCTCAAATATGCCGACCGCCGCGGCGCCCCCGTCGCGATCATCCAGGGCGGCGATGAGCGCGCCGAAGGCCTCGTGCAGATCAAGGACCTGATCGAGGGCAAGCGCCTTTCCGGCGAGATCGAGGACAACATCGCCTGGCGCGAGGCGCGCGTGGCGCAGGTCTCCGTGCCGGAGGCCGAGCTCGTCGCCAGGGTTCGCGAAATCCTCGACGCGCAGGCCGAAGACCGGGCGCGCCAAGGGTGATGGGCATGCGCGCCGCCCCCCCTCTGTCCTGCCGGACATTTCCCTCTCAAGGGGGAAGACCGGCAAGGCGCTCGAACGTCATTCCATCTGCCTCGCTTCTGATTGGCGAAACGCTGCTCCATCCGATCTTCCCCCTTGAGGGGGAAATGTCCGGCAAGACGGAGGGGGGTGACGTCGGATGCCCCTAGTCAACCTCCCCGCCTTCGCCCCCCAACTCATCGCCGATCTCGAAGGGCTCGGCACGGAGCGTGTCGACACGCCGGTCATCCAGCCGGCCGAACCCTTCCTCGACATGGCGGGCGAGGACCTGCGCCGGCGCATCTTCCTGACGGAGAGCGAGACTGGCAAGAGCCTCTGCCTCCGCCCCGAATTCACCATCCCGGTCTGCCTGCGCCATATCGAGACGGCCACCGGCACGCCGAAGCGCTACGCCTATCTCGGCGAGGTGTTCCGCCAGCGCCGCGAGGGCTCGAACGAGTTCTACCAGGCCGGCATCGAGGATCTCGGCGAGCCCGACGTCGCGAAGGCCGATGCGCGCGCCGTGCATGACGCGCTGACCGTGCTGAAGAACCGCCTGCCGGGCGTGGCCTTTTCCCTGGTGCTCGGCGACCAGGCGGTCTTCGAGGCGGTGGTGGCGGCCTGCGGCCTGCCGGCCGGCTGGCAGAAGCGGCTCGTCCACGCCTTCGGCAACCAGGCGCAGTTGCAGCGGCTGATGGCCGACCTCTCCGATCCCGCGCCGTCCGGCGTCTTCGGCCCGGAGGTCGACCGCCTCGCCATCCTCGGCAAGCTCGACGACGAGGCGACGCTGATCGCCCATATCGACGCGACGATGGAGGCGACCGGCTATTCCACCAATGCCAGCCGCAGCCCGGCCGACATCGCCCGGCGCCTGCGCGAGAAGATGGAACTGGCCAACACGCGGCTCGATGCCCGCACGCTGGCGCTTCTCAGGGAGTTCCTGGCGCTGGAGTTGAGCCTTGCCGAGGCGCCCGGGGCGCTCGCTGCCTTCGCTGAAAAGGCCGGCCTGTCGCTCGGCGCGGCGCTCGTGCGGTTCGAAAGCCGTGTCGCGGCGCTCAGCGCCACCGGCGTCGACCCTGCGACGATCACCTACCGCGCCGCCTTCGGCCGCCCGCTCGATTATTATACCGGCCTCGTCTTCGAGATCGCGCCGGCCGGGGAAGCCCTGGTGCTTGCCGGCGGCGGCCGCTTCGACCGGCTCTTGACCCTGCTGGGCGCGAAGGAACGCATTCCGGCCGTCGGCTTCTCGCTCTGGCTCGACCGGATCGCGGGCGTGAAGGGAGCTGCCGCATGACCGTCACCATCGGCCTTCCCTCCAAGGGGCGCATGAAGGAGGACAGCTCCGCCGTGCTCGCCCGCGCCGGCTTCTCCGTCGTCGCCGTCGGCAACGACCGCTCCTATCGCGGCCGCGTCGAGGGGCGCGACGACATCGAGATCGCCTTCCTCTCGGCCTCCGAGATCTCCCGCGAGATCGCCAACGGCACGGTCGATTTCGGCGTGACCGGCGAGGACCTCGTGCGCGAGGGGCTGGCGGAGGCGGATGCCCGCGTCGAATTCTGCGCCCGCCTCGGCTTCGGCCATGCGGATGTCGTCGTCGCCGTGCCGGAAATCTGGCTCGACGTCGATACGATGGCCGATCTCGGCGACGTCGCCCAGGATTTTCGCGCCCGCCACGGCCGGCGGCTCACCATCGCCACGAAATACTGGCGCCTCACGCAGCAGTTCTTCTCCGGCAACCACGGCATCCAGCTCTACCGCATCGTCGAGAGCCTCGGGGCGACCGAGGGCGCGCCGGCCTCGGGCTCGGCCGACATCATCGTCGACATCACCTCGACCGGCTCGACGCTGACGGCCAACCACCTGAAGATCCTCTCCGATGGCGTGATCCTCAAGTCCGAGGCCTGCCTCGTGCGCGCCCGCAAGCAAGAGCATGAGGGCGACCCCGTCGTCGCCGAGATCATCGCCCGGGTGCGCGGCGCGCTCTGACGGTTACGTCGGCGCCGGGCTGCACATCTGCAGCCGGTTGCCGAACGGGTCGTAGAAGCTCGCAAACGTCACGAATCCCGGAAAGTCCTGGGCGTCGTCGCAGCGCACGCCGCGAGCGCGCAACTGCATGACGGCCATCCTGCAATCGGCAACATTCAGCACGATGGTGGTGCCGAAGCCCGGCCTGGAGCCCGCCTCGACACGCGTCAGGGCGATGTTGCCGGCCTGCGCGCCCGCGGAAAACTCGATCCATCCAGCCTCCGGCAAGTCATGGATCGGCGCGCCCGGCTCCAGAATGTCGCGATAGAAGCCGCGCGCCTCGTCAAGATCCGCAACGCAGATCGAGACGACGTTGATGCCTTGGAAGATCGTCGCGTGCTCCCTTCCGGAATGTTTGACTTCGACCCTGCCAAAGCCCGGTTCAATGTCCTATCTATGAGGTCCCATCGCAAGGAGTCCTCCATGGCAGATCTGTCGTCCTTCCCCGTCACCAAGAAGTGGCCCGCCAAGAACCCCGATATCATCCAGCTCTATTCGCTGCCGACGCCGAACGGCGTGAAGGTGTCGATCGCGCTGGAGGAGCTCGGCCTGCCCTATGAGGCACACCGGATCGAGTTCGGCCCCGAGGGCGTCAAGTCGCCGGACTTCATCTCGCTGAATCCGAACGGCCGCATTCCCGCAATCATCGATCCGGACGGCCCGGACGGCAAGCCGATCGGCCTCTTCGAATCGGGCGCGATCCTCGTCTATCTCGCCGAAAAGACGGGCAAGCTGATTCCGGCCGATGCCGCCGGGCGCTACGAGACGCTTGCCTGGGTCATGTTCCAGATGAGCGGCGTCGGGCCGATGTTCGGCCAGTTCGGCCATTTCTACAAGTTCGCCGCCGACAAGGTCGCCAACAATCCCTATCCCGCCGAGCGTTACCGCGACGAAGCCAGGCGCCTGCTCTCGATCCTCGAAGACCGCCTGAAGGATCGCCGGTGGATCATGGGCGACGAATACACCATCGCCGACATCACGACCTTCCCGTGGATCCGCGGCGCGGATGTCTTCTATGGCGGTCGCGAGGCGCTGGACTATGCCGGCTTCCCGGCCGTGATGGCCTGGCTGGAGCGCTGCCTTGCGCGCCCGGCGGCGCAAAAGGGCCTCGAAATCCCCGCCAAATCCTGACGCAAACGACAAATCCGGCGGCGCGGCGATGAGTTGACGCCGCCGGTTCCGGCGCGCTACCTCTCGGAAAACAAGGACGGGACGGACGACATCGTGACGGGAAGACTGGTTGTTGCGGGCGGCGGTCAGGCCGCCTTTGCCCTGGTTGCCAAATTGCGCGCGTTGAAGGACGAGCGGCCGATCACCATCGTCGCCGGCGAGGCGAGCCACCCTTATCAGCGCCCGCCGCTCTCCAAGAAATACCTGCTCGGCGAGGCCGATCTCGGCCGGCTGATGTTCCGCCCGGAAAGCTGGTATCCGGACAACAATGTCGAGATCCGTCTCTCGACCGAAGTCACCGCCATCGACCGCGCCGCAAGGACGGTGACGCTCAGCGACGGCTCGACGCTGCACTACGGTGTTCTGGCGCTCGCCACCGGCGCGACGCCGCGCCGCCTGCCGGCCGAGATCGGCGGCGACCTCGACGGCGTCTTCACCGTGCGCGACTACCGCGATGCCGATCGCCTCGGCCTCGAAATGCAAGAGGGCCGCCGGGCGCTCGTCGTCGGCGGCGGTTATATCGGCCTTGAAGCGGCGGCCGTGGCGCGGGGCAGGGGGCTGCATGTCACGGTCATCGAGATGGCCGACCGCATCCTCGCCCGTGTCGCTTCGCCCGCGACCGCCACGATCCTCAAGGCGATCCACACGGCGCGCGGCGTCGATGTGCGGGAAAAGACCGGTCTCGTCCGGCTCCTCGGCGAAAACGGCCGCGTCACCGGCGCGGAGCTTTCCGACGGCTTCGTGCTGCCCGTCGACGTGGTGATCGCCGGCATCGGCGTTGCGGCGAACGACAGGCTTGCGCGCGATGCCGGGCTGGAGGTCGCAAACGGCATCGTCGTCGATGCCCATGCCCGCACCTCCGACCCGGCGATCTTCGCCATGGGCGACTGCGCGGTGCTGCCTTTCGAAGGCAACCGCGTGCGGCTCGAATCCGTGCAGAATGCGGTCGACCAGGCCGAGGCCGCCGCCGTGGTCATCGCCGGCGGCGATCTGCCCTACGTGCCGAAGCCCTGGTTCTGGTCCGATCAATATGACGTCAAGCTGCAGATCGCCGGCTTCTGCATGGGGTTCGACGATACCTTCGTTCGTCCCGGCCCGCGCGAGGGCAGCGTTTCCGTCTGGTATTTCCGGGCCGGCAGGCTGATCGCCGTCGACGCGGTCAACGATGCCAAGGCCTATGTGGTCGGCAAGAAGCTGATCGAGATGGGCCGCACACCCGAGCGGGCCGCGCTGGAGGACCCGGCGACGGACCTCAAGGCCCTGACGCTCTGAGCGTGGTGATGCGCAAAGGTTGAACGGAATTTTTGTTGCAGATTGGAACAGTTGTACTGTTTTGATTTTTGTTAAGTATGAACCGACGCAGGATATGGCAGTCCGGTATCGCCATATCTGAATTCACTCATTTTTTAGGGTTGTCCGGCTGAGTGGGGCCATCTCGTTCCCACCGGTGACCTTTCATGCTCCGTATTCTGACCTGCCTGACCGTCGAGCACGACCTCCGTCTCGTCCTGCTCGCAGCCCTCATCTGCTTCCTGTCCTGCTATGTCGCCGTGACGCTGGTGCAGAGGGCGCAGGCTGCCGGCGGCATGGCGCGCGCCCTCTGGCTGGGGGCGGCCGGCGCGTCGAGCGGCTTCGGCATCTGGGCGACGCATTTCATCGCCATACTGGCCTATGATCCCGGCGTCGTCATGGGGTTCGACATGGAGCTGACCCTGGTCTCGCTCGGTGTGGCGATCGTCGTCACGACGATCGGCGTTGCCGTCGCCACCTATCTTGCCGGAAGAAGCGCGGCCATTGCCGGTGGCCTGCTGCTCGGCGCCGGCATCACCTCCATGCACTATATCGGCATGGCGGCACTCGACGTGCCGGGCAGCCTTGATTGGGATCGGGCCTATGTGGTGGCGTCGGTCGTCTGCGCCGGGCTCTTCGGAGCGCTTGCGCTGGTCTTCTGCATGCGCCCGCAGGCGCGGGGCCGCGACCGGGCGCTCGCCACCGTGCTGATGGCGCTCGGCGTCGTCTCGCTGCATTTCACGGCCATGACGGCAGTCACGGTCACGCCCGGCCTGGTGCCGGTGAGCGACGACACGATGCTGTCGACAGGCCTGATGGCGCCGCTGATCGCCGTCGTCGCCTTCTCGCTGCTTTTCACCGGCCTGACGGCCGCCGTCTTCGCCCGGCAGGCCGAGCTTGCCGCCAGCGAGAGCACGCGCCAGTTCGCCATGCTGGTGCAGGGCGTCAAGGACTACGCCATCTACATGCTCGATCCGGACGGCCGCGTCGCCAACTGGAACGAGGGCGCCGAGCGCAACAAGGGCTACAAGGCGCCTGAGATCGTCGGCCAGCATTTCTCGCGCTTCTACAGCGAGGAGGACCGTGCGGCCGGCCTGCCGGAGCGGGCGCTCGCCATCGCGCGGGCAGAGGGCAAATACGAGAACGAGGGCTGGCGCTATCGCAAGGACGGCTCGCGCTTCTGGGCGAACGTGGTGATGGACGCCATCTACGACACAGGCGGCACGCTCGTCGGCTATGCCAAGATCACCAAGGACGTGACGAAGGAAAAAGCCGATGCCGACCGCCTCGCCGAGGTGACGAAGAACCTCGACCTTGCGCTGGAGAACATGTCGCAGGGCCTTTGCCTGTTCGACAAGGACGAGCGCCTGCTGCTCGCCAACAGGCGCTACAGCGAGATCTTCGGCTTCCCGGAAGGCCGTATCCGCCCCGGCATGACGCTGCGCGAGATCGTCGACCAGGGCGTCGCCGACGTCTTCGTCGATCCGGAGGTCTGGAAGCCGCGGGCGCGCGACATGTATGCGCGTCGCCGCGCGGCCATCCTGGCCAATGACGGCGGCGTGATCGTCGAGAAGCTGTCGAACGGTGTTTCCGTGCAGTTGCGCTACCGCACGCTGCCGGATGGCGCCTGGGTCGCCACCTACGAGGACATTTCCGAGCGGCTGCGCTCGGAGGAGCAGATATCCTTCCTCGCCCGCCACGACAGCCTGACGGGCCTGCCGAACCGCGCGTGCTTCAACAACCGTCTCGAAGCCAATCTCGATTCGGCGCGCCGCTCGGGCGGCAAGGTGGCGGCGATCGGCATCGACCTCGACAAGTTCAAGGAAATCAACGACACGCGCGGCCATGCGGCGGGCGACGAGGTTCTGACGACGCTGTCGAAGCGCATGCAGGCCTGCCTTGAGGCGGACGAGACGATCGCCCGTTTCGGCGGCGACGAGTTTGCCGCGGCAAAGCGCTTCGAGGATATCGCCGAGCTCCACGATTTCATCCAGCGGCTGGAGGCCTGCCTGCACGAGGAAATCCGCATCGACGGCTACGACATCAAGCCGGGCGCGAGCCTCGGCGTGGCGATCTATCCGCAGGATGCCGACAATCTCGAAGCCCTCATCAACAATGCCGACCTTGCCATGTACCGCGCCAAGGATGCCTTGACCGAGACGGTCTGCTTCTACGAGGTCTCCATGGACGAGGCCGCCCGCAGCCGCCGCCTCATCGCCAACGATCTCTGGCAGGCGGTCGAGCGCAACGAGCTCCAGCTGCACTATCAGGTGCAGAAGGCGGTCAATTCCGGCGATACGATCGGCTACGAGGTGCTGCTGCGCTGGCACCATCCCGTGCGCGGCACCATTCCGCCCAGCGACTTCATCCCGATCGCGGAAGAATGCGGCGCCATCCTGCCGATCGG
The DNA here is from genome assembly GCF_001652565.1 of Shinella sp. HZN7. Taxonomy (NCBI): domain Bacteria; kingdom Pseudomonadati; phylum Pseudomonadota; class Alphaproteobacteria; order Hyphomicrobiales; family Rhizobiaceae; genus Shinella; species Shinella sp. HZN7. The sequence continues at coordinate 750,750 of NZ_CP015736.1, forward strand.
CGAATGGGTGCTGCGCGAGGCCTGCCGCGAGGCGGCCACCTGGAACAACGAGCACAAGATCGCCGTCAACCTGTCGCCGGTGCAGCTCGGCAATGCCGACGTCGCCGACCTCGTGCATCGGGTGCTGCTGGACACGGGCCTCAGCCCGCACCGCCTGGAGCTGGAAATCACCGAATCGACCATCATCGGCGACAAGGAGCGCGCGCTCCAGACGCTCCGCCGCATCAAGGCCTTCGGCGTCACCATCGCCATCGACGATTTCGGCACGGGCTATTCCTCGCTGGAAACCCTGCGCGCCTTCCCCTTCGACAAGATCAAGCTCGACCGCAGCTTCATGAGCGAGGTGGAGGCGAGCCCGGAGGCGAAGGCCATCATCCGCGCCATCCTGGCCCTCGGCCAGACGCTGCGCGTGCCGGTCCTGGCGGAGGGCGTGGAGACGCGCAGCCAGCTCGACATCCTGCTCGACGAGGGCTGCGACGAGGCGCAGGGCTACTTCCTCGGCCGCCCGATGCCGGTGGAGCGCATCCGCCCGGGTTCGGAGACGAGCGAGGCGGCGTAAGCCGCCTTACTGCCGCTTGAAGCGGCGGCCGGCGAGATCGATCTGGAAGCGGGGGAAGATGAAGACGCCGATGATGGAGCCGGCATACTTCTCCTCAAGGCCCGTCGATTCCCCGACGCAGAACACCGGCTGGCGCGGCGCGCCGTCGAGATGGATGGTCGTCGAGAAGCAGAAGGACGACGAGGACGCCGCCGCCTGCTCGAAGAGCTCCAGCACGCGCGTGCGGTCGAGCGGCTCGTAGCAGCGGATGAGGTTCAGAAGGCCGCAGGTGCGCTGCGGCAGGCCATGCGCCAGCGCCGCCTTGTCGCCCAGCGCAAAGAGGCCGTTGGAGAGATCGCCGGTCCAGCGCTCCGTCACGCAATATTGCGTGAGCAGTTCGTTGTCCGTCTCGTCGAACTCCATCGAGCCCGGCAGAAAGGGCGACGAGAGATCAGTCTTGATTATCTTGAACACCTACGACCTCAGGCAGTTGCTCGAATTTGGCCGACATGTCCCGCGCCGTGACGGCACAAGACATGCTAAAAAACAGTGCCGGCTGACAACCATCGAAGCCCGCCGAACCACTTTCTCATGGACTGAACTGCATCCGGCTCCGTCTTTTCTATCGGAGCGGATGTACGCGTGAAGACCGCCGCTGGCCTTCATGCAGGCCCCCCGACGGTTTCTTTCCAATGCTTGGAGGCATCCGGCAGCACGACAAATCGACTATAGTCCCGTCGAATTTCAGCGCCTGATCCCCGGTGAATCTTTAAAGTTCACTTGGAGCGTCTTTATAGTTGGTTTTTTGATGCCATCAACGGCTTTTTGATAATTATTGTACAAATGGAAAAATTCTTTTCACGGTAACGATGCAGGTCCGCCGCCGTTTCAAACGCAAAAGGGGCGGCCCGAAGACCGCCCCTTCCGAACTGAACCGGATGGCTCAGATGTGAAGGCTTTCGCCTATCACATCATGTCCATGCCGCCCATGCCGCCCATGCCGCCGGGCATGCCGCCCGGTGCATCCTTCTTCGGCAGCTCGGCGATCATAGCTTCCGTCGTGATCAGCAGCGAGGCAACCGAAGCGGCGTTCTGCAGGGCCGTGCGGACAACCTTGACCGGGTCGACGATGCCGAGCGCGATCAGGTCGCCGTATTCGCCGGTCTGGGCGTTGTAGCCAAAGTTGTCTTCGTTCTTGTCGAGGATCTTGCCGACGACGATGGAGGCTTCGTCACCTGCGTTTTCCGCGATCTGGCGAACCAGCGACTGGAGAGCCTTGCGCACGATGTTGATGCCGGCTTCCTGGTCGTCGTTCTCGCCCTTGACCGAGATCTTCGTGGAGGAACGCAGCAGGGCAACGCCGCCGCCCGGTACGATGCCTTCCTGAACGGCAGCGCGCGTCGCGTTGAGAGCGTCGTCGATGCGGTCCTTCTTTTCCTTCACTTCGACTTCCGTCGAGCCGCCGACGCGGATGACGGCAACGCCGCCGGCGAGCTTGGCAAGACGTTCCTGCAGCTTCTCGCGGTCGTAGTCGGAGGTGGTTTCCTCGATCTGGGCCTTGATCTGCGCGACGCGGCCTTCGATTTCGGCCTTCTGGCCGGCACCGTCGACGATCGTCGTGTTTTCCTTGGAGATCGAGACCTTCTTGGCCTTGCCGAGCATGTCGAGCGTGACGTTCTCGAGCTTGATGCCGAGGTCTTCGGAGATGACCGTGCCGCCCGTCAGGATGGCGATGTCTTCCAGCATGGCCTTGCGGCGGTCGCCGAAGCCCGGAGCCTTGACGGCAGCGATCTTGAGGCCGCCACGCAGCTTGTTGACGACGAGGGTCGCAAGCGCTTCGCCTTCGACGTCTTCAGCGACGATGACCAGCGGCTTGCCCGTCTGGACGACGGCTTCGAGAACCGGGAGCATGGCCTGAAGGTTCGAGAGCTTCTTCTCGTGCAGGAGAATGTAGGCGTCTTCGAGGTCGGCGACCATCTTTTCCGGGTTGGTCACGAAGTAGGGCGACAGGTACCCGCGGTCGAACTGCATGCCTTCGACGACTTCGAGTTCGGTCTCGGCGGTCTTGGCTTCTTCAACCGTGATGACGCCTTCGTTGCCGACCTTCTGCATGGCTTCGGCAATGTCGAGGCCGATCTGGCGCTCGCCGTTGGCCGAGATGGTGCCGACCTGGGCGACTTCTTCCGAGGTGTTGATCTTCTTGGCCTTGGCCTGGAGATCCTTGACGACTTCGGCGACGGCGAGGTCGATGCCGCGCTTCAGGTCCATCGGGTTCATGCCGGCGGCAACGGCCTTGGCGCCTTCGCGAACGATGGCCTGGGCAAGAACGGTTGCGGTCGTGGTGCCGTCGCCGGCGATGTCGTTGGTCTTGGAAGCGACTTCACGGACGAGCTGGGCGCCCATGTTCTCGAACTTGTCTTCCAGTTCGATTTCCTTGGCGACGGAAACGCCGTCCTTGGTGATGCGCGGAGCGCCGAAGGACTTGTCGATGACGACGTTGCGGCCCTTGGGGCCGAGCGTGACCTTCACGGCGTCTGCGAGGACGTCGACGCCACGCAGCATCTTTTCGCGCGCGGTGCGGCCGAATTTGACTTCTTTGGCTGCCATTGTGAGAACTCCTGAAGAGGTGTCAGCGGAATTGGGAAAGGGTTATCGGCAGATCAGCCGATGATGCCCATGATGTCGGCTTCCTTCATGATCAGAAGGTCTTCGCCGTCGAGCTTGACTTCGGTGCCCGACCACTTGCCGAACAGGACGCGGTCGCCGGCCTTGACGTCCAGCGGAACAACCTTGCCGCTTTCATCGCGGGCGCCGGAGCCGACGGCGACGACTTCGCCTTCCTGCGGCTTTTCCTTGGCGGTGTCCGGAATGATGATGCCGCCCTTGGTCTTGGCTTCGGATTCGACGCGACGAACGACGACGCGGTCGTGAAGCGGGCGGAAGGTGGTGCTTGCCATTGTCTTTTCCCTCGATCAAATGACATTGCGGATCGCGAGACGGATCCGATGGATTGATGTTAGCACTCGTCTCCTTTGAGTGCTAGCGATGCCGAGATAGGCGGCGGAGCGCCTGGAGTCAAGAACGACGCCCGCAAAATATTTCGCCCGGAATGGTTACCGCAGCCGCCAGATGGGAGCGCCATCGCACGCCATCAAGTCAGCGCGATGAATTTTCATTCCTTTCCCCGTTGATCGAGCAAAATTGTGTGGAGAGGCTTGTTTTCTTGGCCTCGCTTTGCGATGTCAGCCGGGCTCGACCTCGATACGGGAATCCCCTGATGGCTCAACGCATCCAATCCTTCAGCGACATTGCCGCGCACTATGACGTGGTGCTCTGCGACGTCTGGGGCGTCCTGCACAATGGCGTCGAAGCTTTCTCCTATGCTTCCGAGGCTCTTGCCGCGGCCCGTGCCGCCGGCCTTGCCGTCGTGCTGATCACCAATTCCCCGCGTCCGCATCCCGGCGTGAAGGTGCAGATCCGCGGCCTCGGCGTCACCGACGACGCCTATGACCGGATCGTCACGTCCGGCGACGTCACCCGCGCGCTGATCGCCGAAGGGCCGAAGAAGATCTATTTCATCGGTGCCGAAAAGGACCTGCCGCTGCTTGACGGCCTCGGCGTCGAGCCGGTCGGCCTGGAGGAGGCCGGCATTGTCGTCTGCGCGGGCCTGCGCAGCGACGAGACGGAAACCGTCGAGGATTACCGCGCCGAGCTGACGGCGCTCGCGGCGAGAAAGCTGCCCTTCATCTGCGCCAATCCCGATCTCGTCGTCGAGCGCGGTCACCGGCTCATTCCCTGCGCCGGCGCGATCGCCAAGCTCTATGAGGAACTCGGCTGCACGAGCCAGATCGCCGGCAAGCCGCATCGGCCGATCTATGAGAAATCGATCGCCGAAGCGCGCGAGGTGCACGGCGATTTCGACCTGTCGCGGGTGATCGCCATCGGCGACGGCATGCCGACGGACGTGCGCGGCGCGGAAGCCTTCGGCCTCGACGTGCTCTATATTTCGGGCGGCATCCATGCGCAGCATTATGTCGAGGGCGGCCGTACCGACGAGGCGAAGCTGGAGGCTTTCCTGAAGGCGGAGGGCGCGCACCCGAAATGGTGGATGCCCAGGCTGCAGTGACGGGACGGAGACGGTCGTCATGACGGTATTTCACAGGAACGAAACCAAGGAGCCGCTGCCGGAGCGCCTGCGCGGCGGCGTCGTCGCCATCGGCAATTTCGACGGCGTGCATCGCGGCCACCAGGCCGTGCTGCAACGGGCGCTCGATATCGCCAAAGATCGTGGCATCCCCGCCCTGGTGCTGACCTTCGAGCCGCATCCGCGCACGGTCTTCCGCCCGGAGCGCCCGGTCTTCCGCCTGACGCCGGCGCCGCTGAAGGCCCGCATCCTCGAAGGCATGGGTTTTTCCGCCGTCATCGAATACCCGTTCGACCGCAGTTTTTCCGAAATGTCGGCGCATGATTTCATCCGCGCCGTGCTGATGGACTGGCTGCACGCCTCCGAGGTCGTCACCGGCTTCGATTTCCACTTCGGCAGGGGCAGGGAAGGCGGACCAGCCTTCCTGATGGCCGCCGGCGAGGATAACGGCTTCGGCGTGACGCTGGTCGACGCCTTCCGCGACGAGAACGCCTCGGTCATCTCCTCCAGCTTCATCCGCGCGCTGCTCGGCGAGGGCGCCGTCGCGGAGGCCGCCGGCCAGCTCGGCTATCGCTACACGGTCGAGGCGGAGGTCATCGGCGGCAAGCAGCTCGGCCGCACGCTCGGCTATCCGACCGCCAACATGCAGCTTCCGCCGGAGGTCGAACTGCGCAACGGCATCTACGCCGTGCGTTTCCGCCGCCCCGACGGCAGCCTCCATGACGGCGTCGCCAGCTACGGCCGCCGCCCGACGGTGGACGCCAACGGCGCGCCGCTGCTCGAAACCTTCCTCTTCGATTTCGCCGGCGATCTCTACGGCGAAGTCTGCGCCGTCTCCTTCTTCGGCCACCTGCGCGACGAACTGAAGTTCGACGGCCTCGATGCGCTGGTCGTGCAGATGAAGCGCGACGAGGAGGAGGCACGGGCGCTGCTCTCCGGTGTTTCGTCGCTGGGGCCGATTGACCGACGGCTCTGTTTCTGATCGCAAGCGGCGGCCTTACCGTCGGCAATTTGTTGACGAACCTTGCCCCATTCTCCTTCGTCATCCTCGGGCTTGACCCGAGGATCCATTTTTTCAACGGCTTATGGATCCTCGGGTCAAGCCCGAGGATGACGAAGGAGAGGTTTGGCAGTCTTTGTCAGCGTCCCGCCGCGGCTTTGCCGCTCGTCATGTCTTTTCAAACCGCCCAAAACGCCGTAAGACCGCGCGCATGATGCTCAACCGGCTGACCATCGATCTGCGAATTAGTGGCCCGGCCTTCCGCGCGCTCTGAGCGAGGCCGGAAGGTCCGGGATTTCGGGCGTTTCGAAAACGCCCCCGCCGTCAGTGCCCATTGCATGACCTGACAACCTTCCCCGCATGCGCGAAAGATGCGCGCGACGAGACGATAGCCATACCCATGACCGATACACCCGAAAAAGTCGATTATTCGTCCACCCTCTACCTGCCGCAGACGGATTTCCCCATGCGCGCCGGCCTGCCGCAGAAGGAGCCGGAAACGGTGGCCCGCTGGCAGAAGATGGGTCTCTACAAGAAGCTGCGCGCGTCGGCTGCCGGCCGCGAGAAATTCGTGCTGCACGACGGCCCGCCCTATGCCAACGGCAACATCCATATCGGCCACGCGCTGAACAAGATCCTCAAGGACGTCATCAACCGCTCGTTCCAGATGCGCGGCTATGACGCCAACTACGTGCCCGGCTGGGACTGCCACGGCCTGCCGATCGAATGGAAGATCGAGGAGAAGTACCGCGAGAAGGGCAAGAACAAGGACGAGGTGCCGGTCAACGAATTCCGCAGGGAATGCCGTGACTTCGCCACCGGCTGGATCAAGATCCAGTCGGACGAGTTCAAGCGCCTCGGCATCGAGGGCGACTTCGACAATCCCTACACGACGATGAATTTCCATGCCGAGGCCCGCATCGCCGGCGAACTGCTGAAGATCGCCAGGAGCGGCCAGCTCTACCGCGGCTCCAAGCCCGTCATGTGGTCGGTCGTCGAGCGCACGGCGCTGGCGGAAGCGGAAGTCGAATATGCCGACGTCGAGAGCGACATGATCTGGGTGAAGTTCCCGATCGTGGAAGGCGCCGTCGACCTTCAGGGCAACTACGTCGTCATCTGGACGACCACGCCCTGGACGATCCCCGGCAACCGCGCCATCGCCTTTTCCTCGCGCTATCCCTATGGCCTGTTCGAAGTCGAAAGCGCCCAGAACGATTTCGGCCCGCAGCCCGGCGAGAAGCTGATCTTCGCGACGCGCCTTGCCGATGAGGCCGCCGCGAAGGCGAAGCTCACCTTCAGGTTCGTGCGCGATGTCGAGCCCGCGGAACTCGCTGCGCTCACCTGCGCCCATCCGCTGAAGGATCTCGGCTACACGTTCCCGGTTCCGCTGCTCGACGGCGACCATGTCACCGACGACGCCGGCACCGGCTTCGTGCACACGGCACCCAGCCACGGCCGCGAGGACTTCGACGCCTGGACGGCCAAGGCCCGCGAACTGGAAGCGCGCGGCATCTCCTCGAAGATCCCGTTCCCGGTCGACGACGCCGGCTTCTACACCGCCGACGCTCCCGGCTTCGAGGGCGCGCGCGTCATGGACGACAACGGCAAGAAGGGCGATGCCAACGAGCGCGTCATCAAGGCGCTGATCGCTTCCAACACCCTGTTCGCCCGCGGTCGCCTGAAGCACTCCTACCCGCATTCCTGGCGCTCCAAGAAGCCGGTGATCTTCCGCAACACGCCGCAATGGTTCGTCTACATGGACAAGGAGCTCGGCGACGGCACCACGCTGCGCTCGCGCTCGCTCGCGGCCATCGACGATACCCGCTTCGTGCCCGCCACCGGCCAGAACCGCCTGCGCGCCATGATCGAAAGCCGCCCGGACTGGGTGCTCTCGCGCCAGCGTGCCTGGGGCGTGCCGATCGCCGTCTTCGCCGACGAGAACGGCGAGGTGCTCATCGATGACGCCGTCAACGCCCGCATCCTCGAAGCCTTCGAAAAGGAGGGCGCCGACGCCTGGTTCGCCGAGGGCGCCAAGGAGCGCTTCCTCGGCGGCGACCACGACCCGGCCAAATGGACGCAGGTCATGGACATCCTCGACGTCTGGTTCGATTCGGGCTCGACGCACACCTTCACGCTCGAGGACCGCCCCGACCTGAAATGGCCGGCCGACGTCTATCTCGAAGGCTCCGACCAGCATCGCGGCTGGTTCCATTCCTCGCTGCTCGAAAGCTGCGCGACGCGCGGCCGCGCGCCCTACGACGCCGTCGTCACGCATGGTTTCACCATGGACGAGAAGGGCGAGAAGATGTCGAAGTCCAAGGGCAACGTCGTCTCGCCGCAGGACGTGATGAAGGAATCGGGCGCCGACATCCTGCGCCTCTGGGTCATGACGACGGACTACTGGGAAGACCAGCGCCTCGGCAAGACGATCATCCAGACCAACATCGACGCCTACCGCAAGCTGCGTAACACGGTGCGCTGGATGCTGGGCACGCTGGCGCACGACACGGGCGAGGAGATCGCCCATGCCGACATGCCGGAGCTGGAAAGGCTGATGCTGCACCGGCTGTCGGAACTCGATGCGCTCGTGCGCGAGGGCTATGACGCCTTCGACTTCAAGAAGATCGCCCGCGCTCTGATCGACTTCTCCAATGTCGAGCTCTCGGCCTTCTACTTCGACGTCCGGAAGGACGCGCTCTACTGCGACGCCCCGTCCTCGCTGAAGCGCCGCGCCAGCCTCTGCGTCATCCGCAAGCTGTTCGAATGCCTCGTCACCTGGCTCGCCCCCATGCTGCCCTTCACGATGGAAGAGGCCTGGCTGTCACGCAAGCCCGATGCCGTCTCGGTACACCTCGAACAGTTCCCGGCCGTCCCGGCCGGATGGCGTGACGATGCGCTCGAAGCCAAGTGGGAGAAGATCCGCGCCGTGCGTTCGGTCGTCACCGGCGCGCTGGAGATCGAACGCCGCGAGAAGCGTATCGGCGCTTCGCTGGAGGCCGCCCCGGTGGTCTCGATCGCCGATCCGGAGCTGCTTGCCGCGCTCGAAGGCCAGGATTTCGCGGAAATCTGCATCACATCGGCCATCACCGTGGTCGCCGGCGACGGCCCGGCCGAGGCCTTCCACCTTGCGGACGTCGCCAAGGTCGCCGTCGAGCCGAAGCTTGCGGAAGGTCAGAAATGCGCCCGGTCCTGGCGCATCACGACGGATGTCGGCAGCGACCCGGACTATCCCGATGTCTCGGCCCGTGATGCCGCGGCGCTGCGCGAGATCGGCTTCCGCCGCGCGGCCTGAACGCCGCAGCTCTGTTGGCGGCCGGCGCTTTCCGGCCGTCAATCTTCCCGGGTGAATTGCACTCGCTGCCGTCATCCGGTAATGCTGCCTGAAAATGGTCGGATTTTTCCGCCATGGGACGGCGGCCGTGCCCGGGCCTTGGGGCGCCGGCCCTGCTGGAAGGGTATTCATGGGAATGACGCGAAAAATTCGGGTGCGTACCGGCCTGCTCGGTCTCTTGGGCGCAAGCTTCGTCCTGACCGGCTGCATGGGTCCGACCTACGGCACGGGCAAGACCGCCGGCGAGCAGCTTGTGGAAGACGTCGGCAACGCCGTCATGATTCGCCCCGACAACAAGGAAGCGAAGAACATCCGCTACCAGCCGCGCGGCAGCCTCGTCGTGCCGAAGGACCAGCTCGCGCTGACCACGCCGCAGCAGTCCGTCGCCAGCAAGGACAATCCGGAATGGCTGGAAAGTCCGGAGGATATGCGCGAGCGCCTGCGCGCCGAGGCGGATGAAAACAGCAACAGCACGACCTTCCGCTCGCCGCTCGCCTCGCAGGGCACGACGAACCGCAAGCTTTCCGCGGCTGAGCAGACCGCCGCCTATCGCGATGCACGCCGCCTGCAGATGGGCGCCTATGCCGACAAGCGCCGCTACCTGAGCGATCCGCCGCTGGATTACCGCCGCCTTCCCGAGGAGGCCCAGGCCGATCTCGGCGAGCCGGAAAAGGTCAAGGAGCGCCGCCGCAAGAAGGAAGCGAAGGCGGCCAAGCAGAGCGGTTCTTCCTGGTGGCCGTTCTAAGCCATGACGGCCTATCGCATTCGTCCGGCGTCGATTGACGACGCCGCGACCATCCTGCGTTTCATCCGGGAACTGGCCGATTACGAGAAGGCCCTCGACGCGGTCGAGGCGACGGAGGAGACCATCGCATCCTCGCTGTTCGGCGAGGGGTCCGTCACCCGTGCGGTGATCTGCGAGACGGCAGCGGGCGAGCCGGCCGGCTCCGCCATCTTCTTCAAGACCTATTCCACCTGGCAGGCGAAGAACGGCCTCTATCTCGAGGATCTCTATGTGACGCCCGCCCATCGCGGCGCTGGCGTCGGCAAGATGCTGCTGCGCCATCTCGCCCGCATCGCGGTGGAAGAGGGCTGCGGGCGCTTCGAATGGAGCGTGCTCGACTGGAACACGCCGGCCATCCGCGTCTATGACGCGCTCGGCGCCGAGCCGCAGTCGGAATGGATCCGCTATCGCCTCGACGGCGACAGGCTGAAGACGTTCGCGGCGGGCTGATCAGCGCCGCTCGGCAAAAAACGTCTTCAGGATCTCCGCCGCTTCCAGGTCGCCGATGCCGGAATAGACGTCCGGTGCGTGGTGGCAGGTCGGCTGGGCGAAGAAGCGCACGCCATTGTCCACCGCGCCGCCCTTCGGGTCTTCCGCGCCGTAGTAGAGCCGGCGGATGCGGGCGAAGGAAATGGCGGCGGCGCAGAGCGTGCAGGGCTCCAGCGTCACGTAGAGGTCGGCGCCGGCAAGGCGTTCCTGCCCGAGTTTTGCGGCGGCCGCGCGGATGACGGCGACCTCGGCATGGGCGGTCACATCCTTCTCCGCCCGCGTGCGGTTGCCGGCGCTGGCGATGACCGCGCCGTCCATGACCAGCACCGCCCCGACAGGCACTTCGCCGCGCGCGCCGGCCGTGCGGGCTTCCTCAAGCGCGATCTCCATGAAGCGATTTGTCATTGACGGCACGAATTCCTCTTAACCCCGGACGCCTGACCTGATAGGACACGGCAAAACGCAGGCAACACAAATGACATCCAAAGACAAGCCAAAACGGCCGGGCGCCAAGCCCGCGGGCCGTGATCACAAGCCGCGCGGCGCATCGGCCGCTGCCGGCAAGAAGCCCTTTTCCGCCGGCAAGCCGTCGGGCGCCAAGACGCCGTTCGCGGGCAAGTCCGCCCCGCGCGACGGCAAGCCAGCCCGCGCCGCCAAGCCAGCGCCGGCCGCGCCCGCCGGCGCCGAGCTGGCGCCGGAGCGCATCTCCAAGCTGCTGGCGCGCGCCGGCGTCGCCTCGCGCCGCGATGTCGAGCGCATGATCATGGAGGGCCGGGTCAGCGTGAACGGTAAGGTGCTGGACACGCCCGTGCTCAACGCCACGCTTGCCGACCATATCGAAGTGGACGGCGTGCCGATCCGCGGCATCGAGCGCACGCGCCTCTGGCTCTACCACAAGCCTGCCGGCCTGGTGACGACCAATGCCGACCCCGAGGGCCGCCCGACCGTCTTCGAGAACCTGCCCGAGGACCTGCCGCGCGTCATGTCCGTCGGCCGCCTCGACATCAACACCGAAGGCCTCCTGCTCTTGACCAATGACGGCGGCCTCGCGCGCATGCTGGAGCTGCCGACCACGGGCTGGCTGCGGCGCTACCGCGTGCGCGCCCACGGCAAGATCGAGCAGGCCGACCTGGACAAGCTGAAGGAGGGCATCGCCGTCGACGGCGTGCTCTACGGCGCGATCGATGCGACGCTCGACAAGACGCAGGGCACCAATGTCTGGCTGACGCTGGGGCTTCGCGAAGGCAAGAACCGCGAGGTCAAGAACGTACTCGGCGCGCTCGGCCTCGACGTGAACCGCCTGATCCGCATTTCCTACGGCCCCTTCCAGCTCGGCGAACTGCCGGAGGGCCACGCCCAGGAGATCCGCGGCCGCACGCTGCGCGACCAGCTCGGCCCGCGCCTCATCGAGGAATCCAAGGCGAATTTCGACGCGCCGCTGTTCGACCACGCATCTGCCGATGCCGACGAAAAGCCGGCGCCGAAGAGCCGCAGCGAGGCTCCGGCCCGGGGCGAAAAGCCGGCCGGCCGGCGCGAGAAGCCGGAGGACCGCCGCGAGCAGGCCCGTGCCCGCCTCGACACCCGGCGCGACGACCGCTTCGCCGACAAGCCGCAGGGCGGCGGCCGTGGCCGCGACGAGGACCGTTTCGATGGCAAGCCGAAGCGCGAGCCCGCCGTGCGCGCCCGCAAGTCGAATGTCTGGATGGCGCCCGGCGCGCGCCCCGTTGCCGAGAAGAAGGCGGAGACCGCCGAGGGCGTGAAGCGCGAGTCGCGCGAACGCCCCGAAGGCGCGCCGAAGACCAAGCGCTACGGCCGCACCGCCGAAGGCACGCTGACGCGTTCGGCCAAGAGGTTCGACCCGGACCGCAAGGGTCCGGCCCGCGGCCGTCCCGGCGACGACCGGGCGGAAAAGCCGCGCATCCTGAAGACGCGCGACGCGGACGGCGAATGGATCCGCGCCAGCGAGCCGGAGACGCGGGACCGCGACGACGGCGGCCGCGGCGGTTTCGGCCGCAAGCGCTCCGGCGCGGGCGACGACCGCTCTTCCCGTGATTTCGCCGATCGCTCGCCGCGCGGCGAGCGTCGGCCCCGTGCGGAAGGCGAACGCTCCTTCGGGGATCGTCCGGCCCGCGGCGACCGCAAGCCTCGCGCGGAAGGCGAGCGCTCCTTCGGCGACCGCAAGCCGCGCGCAGAGGGTGAACGGTCCTTCGGGGATCGCCCGCCGCGCCGCGATGGCGGCAAGCCGTTCGGTGGAAAACCCGGCGGCAAGTCCTTCGGCGGCAAGCCGGGCGGGCGTCCCTCCGGCGGCAAGCCCGGTGGTGGTCGCCCGGCAGGCGGCAGCCGCCCGCGCGGCAAGGGGAAGTAAGCGGCCGTGCGCATCGTCGGCGGGGAATTCCGCGGCCGTTCGCTCGCGACGCCGAAGTCGGACGATATCCGCCCGACGACGGACCGCACCCGCGAAAGCCTGTTCAACATCCTCTCGCACGCCTATCCCGAGGCGCTCGACGGCACGCGTGTGCTCGATCTCTTCGCCGGCACCGGCGCCGTCGGCCTGGAGGCGCTGTCGCGTGGCGCGCGCGCGGTGCTCTTCGTCGAGCAGGGCGTCGAGGGCAGGGGACTCTTGCATTCCAACATCGAGGCGCTCGGCGTGATCGGCCGCGCGAAGATCTTCCGGCGCGATGCGACGGCGCTCGGCGGTGTCGGCACGATGGAGCCGTTCCATCTGCTCTTCGCCGACCCGCCCTATGCCAGGGGCCTCGGCGAGCGGGCGCTCGACGCGGCAGCCCGCGGCGGCTGGCTCGTCGAGGGTGCCCTTGCGATCCTCGAGGAGCGCGCCGATATTCAGCCTGCCGCCGTCGATGGCTACGAGCTGCTGGAGGTCCGCACCTTCGGCGACACGCGCATGCATTTCTACCGCTACCGCCCCGGCTGATCCTTTCGCCGGCGCTGCCGAAACGAACCGGAGACCTGAGCCATGACCGACGCCCTCGTTTCCGCAAGCAAGCCGCAGGCCGACGGTCCGACCGTCGCCATCGCGCTTGGCGGCGGCGGGGCACGTGGGCTCGCCCATATCCATGTGATCGAGGTGCTGGACGAACTCGGCATCCGCCCGGTGCTGATCTCCGGCGCCTCGATCGGCGCCGTCATGGGCGCGGCCATGGCGGCCGGCATGACGGGCCGGGAAATCCGCGCGCACACGCTCGCCGCCATCGGCCATCCGGGCCGCATCATGAACCGCCTCTGGAGCCTCCGGCCCACCCGCTTTTCCGAGGTCGTCGCCCGCGGTTTCCGCGTCGGCCAGTTCGACCTGGAACGCATCCTCACGGCTTTCCTGCCGGAAAGGCTGCCGGAGACCTTCGAAGGGCTCTCCATTCCCCTGAAGATCGTCACCGCGGATTACTACGCCCAGTGCGAATGCGTCTGCGACAGCGGCCCGCTCTTGCCGGCGATCGCGGCCTCCGCCGCGCTGCCCGCCGTCTTCCGCCCGGTGGTGATAAACGGCCGGGTGATGATCGACGGCGGCCTGTGGAACCCGGTGCCCTTCGATCATCTCCTCGGCAAGGCGGACATCACCATCGGCGTCGACGTCATCGGCCACCCGCCCGCCGGCACGGCCGGCATGCCCAACAGCATCGACAGCCTCTACGGCGCCACCCAGCTCACCATGCGCTCCATCGTCACGCTGAAGCTGGAAAAGGGTGCGCCGGACATCTTCCTCCGCCCCGATGTCGGCCGCTTCCGCGTGCTCGATTTCGTCAAGGCCGATGAGGTGCTGACGGCCTCCGCTGGCATCCGCGACGAGCTGAAGCGGGCGCTGGATGAGAAGCTGTCGGCGGTTTGAGGCGACGGGCATAGTCCGCATCCGGGATACCCCCTCTGCCCTGCCGGGCATCTCCCCCTCAAGGGGGAGATTGGATGGAGAACCGTCTCGCCCATCTCCAGCGTTGCTGATCGAGCAGGTCTTTTGCGCCTTGCCGATCTCCCCCTTGAGGGGGAGGTGCCCGGCAGGGCAGAGGGGGGACTTTCCAGGTGAGAGGTCCCCCTCAGGCACTCTCCTCCTCGTCCAGCGCCAGCTTCCTCGGCTTGACCAGCGGTTCCGGCTTCACCGGCTTGGTGTGCAGCATGTGCCGGCCGGCGGCAAGGCCCTCGACGGCCTGCAGCTCCAGCCGGGCGAGGTCGCGGCGACGGATGTCGTCGCCGATCGCCTGGGCGTCGTCCGGCTCCACGCCGAGTTCCTCCAGCGTTTCCCGGCCGAAGACGAGGGCGGATTCGAAGGTCTCGCGCACGTCGTGCTGCACGCCCCGTCCGCGCAGCGACAGCGTGTGCACCCGGTCGTAGGAGCGCACGAAGAGCGTGGCATTGGGATATTCCGACTGTACGAGGTCGACGATGCGGTCCGTCGTCGCCTTGCCCTGGGTGCAGACGGCGACGATCTTGGCGCGCTCGATGCCGGCGGCGCGCAGCACGTCCTTGCGCGTGCCGTCGCCGAAATAGATGCGGAAGCCGAAGCTCGCCGCCTGGCGCACGCGGTCGGTCGAATGGTCGATGACGGTGACCTCGCGCCCGCCGGCAAGGAGGATCTGCGCGGCGATCTGGCCGAAGCGCGAGAAGCCGATCATCAGCACGTCCGCGCCCGCGCCCTCGAAATCCTCCTCCATCTCTTCCTCGATGTCCTCGACGATGAGGAAGCGCGAGAGCGCCGCGGCGATCGGCGTCAGCGCCATGGAGATGGTGACGATGGCGATCAGCAGCGAGGCGAGGCCGCCGGAAAAGATGCCGGCGGCCGACGCTGCGGTGAACAGCACGAAGCCGAACTCGCCGCCTTGCGGCAGCACGAGCGCGATGCGCACCGCATCGTTGTGCGGGGACCCGGTGAAGCGGCAGAGGCCGTAGATGACGAGGCTCTTCACCAGCATCACGGCGGGGGTGGCGATGAGGATCGTCAGCCAACGGGAAAAGACGACGTCGAGATGCAGCGACAGGCCGACGGCCATGAAGAACAGGCCGAGCAGGATGCCGCGGAAGGGCTCGACATCCGCCTGCAGTTCATGGCGATAGGAGGAATCGGCCAGCAGCACGCCGGCGAGGAAAGCGCCCATCGCCATGGAGAGCCCGGCCATCTGAAGGAGCATGGCGGCGGCCAGCACGACGAAGAGCGCGGCGGCGATCATCGCCTCGCGCGCGCCGGTGCGGGCGATCACCTGGAACAGCGGGTTGAGCAGGTAGCGGCCGGCGGCAAACAGCGCCGCGATGGCGCCGATGGCGACAAGGAAGTCCTCGAAGGCCGTCGTCGTGTCGTGCGGCGCCTGTTCTGCGAGCAGCGGGATCACCGCCAGCAGCGGCACGATGGCGAGGTCCTGCAGGAGCAGCATGGAAAAGGCCCGCTGGCCGTAGCGCGTGTTGATGTCGCCCCGCTCGTCGAGGATCTGCATGGTGAAGGCGGTGGAAGAGAGCGCGAGGCCGAAGCCGATGATCAGCGCCCCGTCCCACCGTTCGAGGCCGCAGGCGAGGGTCAGGCCGGCGAGCGCAAGCCCGGTGACGACGACCTGCGCCATGCCGAGCCCGAAGATGTCGTGCCGCATCGCCCACAGGCGCGAGGGCTTCAGTTCCAGCCCGATCAGGAAGAGCAGGAAGACGACGCCGAGTTCGGCGACGCCCAGCAGTTCCTCCCCGTCGCGGATCTGGTGCAGGATCGGACCGATCACCACCCCGGCGGCGAGATAGCCGAGAATGGTGCCGAGGCCCAGCCGCTTGAAGATCGGCGCGGCCAGCAGCGCCCCGCCGAGCATCATGAGGACCTCGTTGTACGGGCTGTGGGTATAGGCCATGCGGAGGGCTTTCTTCTGATGGGACGCCGGCAACGCGGCAAAAAAGGAGCGGCCTCCCTTGATGCCCGTGCGCGTGCACAATAAATGGGGCAGCAAAGAAAGGCCAAGTCATGTCAGAGACGATCGATTCCGCAAGCCTTCTCGCGCGTGCCGGTGAACTCATCGACCGCGCCGTACAAGCAGGGGCGGATGCGGCCGATGCCGTCGTCGTCCGGGGGCGCTCCTCCTCCGTCAGCGTGCGGCTCGGCAAGGTCGAGGGCACGGAGGCCTCCGAGAGTGACGACTTCTCGCTGCGCGTCTTCGTCGGCCGGCGCGTCGCCAGCGTCTCGGCCAATCCCGGCTTCGACCTGAAGGTGCTCGCCGAGCGCGCCGTCGCCATGGCCAAGGCCTCGCCGGAAGACCCCTATGCCACGCTCGCCGGTGAGGCGGATCTTGCCAAGGACTGGCCGGACCTCGAACTCTTCGATCCGACCGAGGTCTCCGCCGATCAACTGACCGAGGCGGCGCTTGCCGCGGAGGCCGCCGCGCTCGCCGTCCCCGGCATCACCAATTCCGGCGGCAGCGGGGCCTCGGCCGGCATGGGCGGCCTGGTGCTCGCCACCTCGCACGGCTTTTCCGGCGCCTACAGCGCCAGCCGCTTCGGCCGCTCCGTCAGCGTCATCGCGGGCGAGGGCACGAAGATGGAGCGCGACTACGACTTCGATTCGAGCCTCTATTTCGCCGATCTGCGCGATGCCGAAGAGATCGGCCGAGAGGCGGCCGCCCGCGCCGTGCGCCGGCTCAACCCGCGCCAGGTGCCGACCGCGAAGAACGTCACCGTCGTCTACGATCCGCGCGTGGCGCGCGGCATTGCCGGTCACATCGCGGGCGCGATCAACGGCGCCGCCGTCGCCCGCAAGACGAGCTTCCTGCGCGACCGCATGGGCCAGCAGGTGCTGAAGGCGGGCCTGTCCGTCACCGACGATCCGCTGATCGTGCGCGGCTCGTCCTCGCGTCCCTTCGACGGCGAGGGTGTGCGCGGCCAGCGCCTCACGATGATCGAGGACGGCGTGCTCAAGCACTGGTTCCTCTCCACCTCCACGGCCAACGAGCTCGGCCTGAAAACCAACGGGCGTGGCGTGCGCGGCGGCACGGCGGTCAACCCGGCCTCGACGAACCTTGCGCTGGAACCCGGCGACATTGCGCCGGAGGACCTGATCCGCTCCGTCGGCACCGGCTTCTACGTCACCGAGCTGATCGGCCAGGGCGTCAACATGGTGACGGGCGAATATTCGCGCGGTGCTTCCGGCTACTGGATCGAGAACGGCGAGCTGACCTTCGCGGTCTCGGAGGTGACGATCGCCTCCAATCTCGTCGACATGTTCCTGCGCATCACGCCGGCAAGCGACATCGACCGCTCGTTCGGCACCGCCGCGCCGACGCTCGCCATCGAAGGCATGACGCTTGCCGGGACGTGAGACCATGCCGAGCCCCGCCACCGCCTGGACCGCCGACCTCGATCTTCTCACCGGTGCCGCGCGGCTTGCGGGGGCCCGGGCGCTCGATTTCTTCCGCAAGGGACCGGAGGTCTGGTGGAAGAATGGCGGCCGCTCGCCGGTGAGCGCGGCCGATTTCGCGGCCAACGACATCCTCAAGAAGGAGCTGCTCTCCGCCCGGCCGAACTACGGCTGGCTCTCGGAGGAGACCGACGACGATGCCGGCCGGCTCGACTGCGAGACGGTCTTCGTCATCGACCCGATCGACGGCACGCGCGCCTTCATCGCCGGCAAGGACGTGTGGTGCGTCAGCGCCGCCGTGGTGCACAGAGGCCGCCCGGTCGCCGGCGTCCTCTTCGCCCCGGCGCTCGACGAACTCTTCACCGCGGCGGCCGGCGGCGCGGCGCTGAAGAACGGCCAGCCGATCCGCGCGACCGATCCGGACGCCGCCCGCCCGACGCGCATCGCCGCGCCCGAGGACATGGCGCACGGCATCGACCGGCACATGATCGGCGGCGTGCAGCGCATCTCCCATGTGCCCTCGCTCGCCTACCGCCTCGCCATGGTGGCGGACGGGCGCATCGACGCAACGCTGGTGAAGCGCAACGCCCACGACTGGGATCTGGCGGCCGCCGATCTCATCCTCGCGCAGGCCGGCGGCGCGCTCGTCATGCTCGACGGCGAGGCGCTGTCCTACAACCGGCCGGCCGTCAGCCACGACACGCTGGCGGCGGCCGGACTGTCCCGGCTTTCCGGGCTTGTCGAGGCCTCCCGGCACCTTGCCGGCCATTGACCTTTGATGCGGAATACCGCAAACCCATTGCCGAAATCGGCATCATGAAAAGAGAGAAAACATGACCGAAAGCAAAGAACCGAAACAGCTCCTCCATCTGGTTTTCGGCGGCGAACTGACGACGCTGGCAGACATGCAGTTCCGTGATCTCAACGATCTCGATATCGTCGGAATCTTCCCCGACTATGCCTCCGCGCTCACCGCCTGGAAGTCGAAGGCACAGCAGACCGTGGACAATGCGCATATGCGCTATTTCATCGTGCACATGCACCGGCTTCTGGATCCGCAGCAGAACTGAGGCGCGTTTCCCGACACCGTTCCGCGCGGCTCGACGCCGCGCCGAACCAGAGACCGGACCTTCCATGATCCCGAACAAGACGAAAGCTGCAACCAAGGTCACCTGCGCATGAGCAGGCGCCTCGCCCGTTTCGCGCTTTCGCTTTACCGCTGGGGCGGCGTCGCGCTCTATCCGATCGTCAGCCCCTATCTCACGTTCCGGGCCGCCAAGGGCAAGGAAGACCGTTCCCGCCGCCGCGAGCGCTACGGCTATGCCAGCGTGCCGCGCCCGGCGGGGCCGCTCGTCTGGTTCCATGCGGCCAGCGTCGGCGAGACCAACGCGGTAATCCCGCTCATCAAGGAAGTGCGCCGCCGCGGCATCGCCGTGCTGCTGACGACGGGGACGATCACGTCCGCCAAGGTCGTGCGCGACCGCCTGGGCACGGATGTCATCCACCAGTATGTGCCGCTCGACCTGAAGCCGGCGATCAGCCGGTTCCTGGAATACTGGCATCCCGACCTTGCCATCATGGCGGAATCGGAGATCTGGCCGATGACCATCCTGGAGCTCGGCAAGCGCCATATCCCGCAGGTCCTGGTCAACGGGCGCATCTCGGATCGCTCCTTCCCGCGCTGGAAGCGGCGCCATGCCATCGCCGACGCCATCTTCGAGAATTTCGCCCTCGTCATCGCCCAGTCGGAGCTCGATGCCGACCGGTTCCGCACGCTCGGCGCCCTGCCGGTGCTGGTCTCCGGCAACCTCAAGGTCGACACGGACGCGCCGCCGGCCGATTCCGCCGTACTGCGCAGCTATCTCGACCAGATCCAGGGCCGGCGCACCTGGGCGGCGATCTCCACCTTCGAAGGCGAGGAGGCGGCCGCCGGCGATGTGCACCGGGTGCTGAAGGAACGCACGGGCCTGCTCACCATCATCGTGCCGCGCCATCCCGAGCGCAGCGACGCCATTGCCGACATGCTGGAGGCGCGGGGCCTGAAGGTCGCCCGCCGCACGCGCGGCGACGTTCTGACGCCGCAGACCGACATCTTCCTCGGCGACACGATCGGCGAGATGGGCCTCTACCTCCGCATGACGGAGATCGCCTTCGTCGGCCGCTCGCTGTTCGCCGAAGGCGGGCAGAACCCGCTGGAGCCGGCCATGCTCGGCTGCGCGATCCTGTCCGGCGGCAATGTGCAGAACTTCCGCGAGGCCTACCAGCAGCTCGCCCGCAACGGCAGCGCCAAGATGGTGCGCGACACGGAGATGCTGGCCAAGGGCGTGCACTATCTCCTTGTCAACGACGAGATGCGCAAGCAGATGATCGAGGCCGGGCAGGAGACCGTGCAGGAGATGCGCGGGGCGCTGCGCGCCACCATCAAGGGGCTGGAGCCCTATATCAACCCGCTCACCGTGAAGGCGCGGCTGCATCCGCGCCAGACGTCCTGACGAAAGGCGTGTCATGTCCAAGGCTGAGACCATTTCCGGCATCCTCTTCGACAAGGACGGGACGCTGCTCGACTATGCCAAGAGCTGGGTGCCGGTGAACTACGAGCTTGCGCGCATCGCCGCCGCCGGCGACGAGGCGCTGGCCCGCACGCTGCTTCTGGCCGGCGGCATGGACCCCGACACCGGCTATGTCACGCCCGACAGCCTGCTGGCCGCCGGCAACACGGTGGAGATCGCCGAGGGCATGGTCGCGGCCGGCGCGCCCTTCACGGTGGAGGCGCTGGCGACCCATTTCGACGGGCTCTTCGCCAATTCGGCGCAGCTTGCCGTCGCCGTCACGGACCTTGCGCAGTTCTTCGCCACCATGCATGCCCGCGGCTACTGGCTCGGCGTTGCCTCCAGCGACAACGAGGCCTCGATCCGCGCGACGGCGAAGCGCTTCGGCTTCGAGGGCTACCTGCATTATGTCGCCGGTTACGACAGCGGCTTCGGCACCAAGCCGCAGCCGGGCATGGTGCTCGGCTTCTGCGCCGCGACTGGCCTTGCGCCGCACCAGGTCGCCGTCGTCGGCGACAACAACCACGACATGCATATGGGCCGCAATGCCGGCGCGGGCCTCAACGTCGCGGTGCTGACAGGCACCGGCTCGCGGGAATCGCTTTCGGACGCCTCCGACTATTGCCTTGCCGACATCACCGAACTCGTCCCGCTCCTGCCCGAGGCGGCCATCGCGCGTCCGGTGGCGTGAGCGGGTTGGGCTACCCCCCTCTGGCCTGCCGGCCATCTCCCCCTCAAGGGGGAGATTGGATGGAGCAGCGCTCTGCGCGTCTTTAACGTCGCGAATTGAGCGAGGTTCACGCCGCTTGTCGATCTCCCCCCTTGAGGGGGAGATGCCCGGCAGGGCAGAGGGGGGTATGCGCCCATGTGATGACCTCTCGATCATTCACAGGCGATCGCTCTCCTTTTGCGGCGATAGGCTGCTACTGCGAACCGTACGCCCGCAATTCCCGCGGTTGATTTTCCGCAACTTCTCGCGTTTGCTGCAAGGAGCCGGGTCGGGATGCCCGCGGGGGACGGAATGGTAAGTGAAGCGCCGCCTTTCTGGTGGACGAAGCCTGACTGGCGGGCCTATGCGCTCTGGCCGGTCTCGCGCCTTTACGGCCTGATCGCCGGCCGGCGCATGCGCAAGGGCCGCCGTGCCGAGGTGGCCGTGCCCGTCATCTGCGTCGGCAACTTCACCGTCGGCGGGGCCGGCAAGACGCCGACGGCCATCGCGCTCGCCCGCGCCGCCAAGGCGCGGGGCCTCAAGCCCGGCTTCCTGTCGCGCGGCTATGGCGGCTCGCTCGACGTGACCACCGTCGTCGATCCGCACCATCACCGCGCCCGCGCCGTCGGCGACGAACCGCTGCTGCTCGCCCGCGAGGCGCTGACCGTGATTTCGCGCCGGCGCGTCAAGGGCGCGCGCAGGCTGGTGGAGGAGGGCGCCGACCTCATCATCATGGACGACGGCTTCCAGAGCGCGCAGCTCACCTTCGACTATGCGCTGCTCGTCATCGACAGCCGCCGCGGCATCGGCAACGGCCATCTCGTTCCGGGCGGGCCGGTGCGCGCGCCGCTTGCCGAGCAGATGCGCCAGGCGAACGCGCTTCTGGCGATCGGCAACGGCAATGCCGCCGACGCGCTGATCCGCCAGGCGGCGCGGGCCGGCAAGGCGATCCACTCCGCCACCCTCGTCACCGTCGGCGCGGAAGACCTCGCCGACAAGGTCGTCATGGCCTGGTCGGGCATTGCCGACAACGAGAAGTTCTTCCGCACCGTCACCGAGACGGGCGCGCATCTCTACGTGACGCGCAGCTTCCCCGACCACCATCACCTCTCCGAGGACGAGGTCGCGGAACTCCTCGACCACGCCGAAGGCGTCGGCTACCAGCTCGTCACCACGGCGAAGGACGGCGTTCGCCTTGCCGGCGAGCACGGCCGCGCGCAGGAGCTGAAGGAAAAGAGCCGGGTGATCGAGGTGGAAATCCGCTTCGACGACCCCAAGGGCCCGGACGCGATCATCGATGCGGCGATTGTCAGCGCAAGGCGGCGCAAGCTGCACCGCTTGGCCGCGAAAGAGCGGGAAGGGGGTAGGCATTAGGCAATAGAGCCAATAGGGAATTGACGCTACCGCGTCCCCAGTCAGTCTCTACTGCCTACTGCCTACTGCCTACTGCCTACTGCCTACTGCCTACTGCCTACTGCCTACTGCCTCTTCTGCGTCGGCAGCGCGCCGGCGCGCTTCTCGGCCTCCAGCGAGGCCTCGGCGGTGGCATAGGGCTCCTGCCGCGCGACGCTCCAGTAGCGCAGTTCGTCGACGGGCACCGTCTCGCCGGTCATCGCGCAGATGACGTGGGAGCCAGGCATCAGGATCTGGAAATCGCCGTCGAGATAGCGGATCTTCGCTTCGCGGCTGCCGCGTCCTTCAAAACGGTTCATCATCGATCTCAATATCCGTCTCATTGAGGGGTCACGCGCCGACCGCGCGGTCAATATCGTGCCATATCCCGGCAAGGGTGAAAATTCCAGCCTTTTCGCCGCACACGCGGCCGGCTGCGGGCAAGCAAGGCATGTTCCCGCCTAAAGCGCGTCGCGATCTTCCGATTCGCTCCTGGCGCTTTCGGTCGTTGATTTTTCGCATGTCGTTATCGCCAAACCGCTGCACACCTTTGCGCGACATGCTCTAGCTCCGCCCGAACAGCCGCTCGATGTCGGAAAGCTTGAGCTCGATATAGGTCGGCCGGCCGTGGTTGCACTGGCCGGAGCCGGGCGTCGCCTCCATCTGGCGCAGGAGCGCGTTCATCTCCTCCGGCCGCATGCGCCGGCCCGAGCGCACCGAGCCATGGCAGGCCATGGTCGCCGCCAGATATTCCAGCTTGCTCTTCAGCCCGCTCGCCGTGTCCCATTCGGCAAGCTCGTCGGCAAGCTGGCGCACGAGCCCGGCCGCGTCCATCTCGCCGAGCATGGCCGGCGTCTCGCGGATGGCGACGGCGCCCGGCCCGAAGCGCTCGATGCCGAGGCCGAGGCGGGCGAACTCCTCCGCATGGGAGACCAGCCGGTCGCAATCGTCTTCGGGCAGGTCGACGATCTCGGGGATGAGCAGGGCCTGCGCCGGCACCGGCCGGGCATGGAGGGCGTTGCGCATCGCCTCGAAGACCAGCCGCTCATGCGCCGCATGCTGGTCGACGATGACGAGCCCGTCCTCGGTCTGCGCGACGATGTAGTTCTCGTGCAGCTGCGCGCGTGCCGCGCCGAGCGGGTGGCGCTGCGGCGGCTCCTCGTCCCGCGGCGCGGTGGAGGGAGGGGCGAAGGCCGGTTCGCTGCGCGCCGAGGGCGCGGCGAAATCGGCAAAGCCGGCCTGCCTCTCGCTGAAATGCGGCGCCGCGGCGCCCGCCGTCTCGAAGGGGCGATAGGGCGAGGCTGCCGGGCTCCAGGGCGTCTGCGGGCGCTGCGCCTCCGGCCGGAAGGCACGCATCAGGCCGGCCGCGCCGGTCGTTGCCGCCCGGTCGCCCTCGCGGGCGAGCGCCTCGCGGATCGCGCCGATGATGAGCCCGCGCACCAGGCCCGGATCACGGAAGCGCACGTCGGATTTCGCCGGATGCACGTTGACGTCGACGAGCGCCGGGTCGATCTCGATCGCCAGCACCGCCACGGGATAGCGCCCGTGCGGGATGGTCTCGGCATAGGCGGCGCGTAGCGCCGCCCAGATCAGCTTGTCCTGCACCGGCCGGCCGTTGACGAAGGCGAACTGGTTGAGGCTGTTGCCGCGGTTGAAGGTCGGCACGCCGGCAAAGCCGGTGAGCCGGACGCCCTCGCGCGCCGCATCGATCGCGATGGCATTGTCACGGAAATCGCGGCCGAGCACCTGCGCGATACGGGCGAGCCTGTCGCTGCCCGTCGCGGGAAATTCCAGCGTCGTGCGGTCGGAGCCCGACAGCACGAAGCGCACCTGCGGAAAGGCGATCGCCATGCGCCGCACCACGTCGGAAATGGCGGAGGCCTCGGCCTTCTCGCTCTTCAGGAATTTCAGGCGGGCGGGCGTTGCGAAGAACAGGTCGCGCACCTCGACGACGGTGCCGCGGTTGGCGGCGGCCGGCCGAACCGGCGCCACCTTGCCGCCGGTCACGCTGATCTCCGCACCCTCGCCGGCCTCCGCCGTGCGGCTGAGCAGCGAGAGCTTCGCCACGGACCCGATGGAGGGCAGCGCCTCGCCGCGGAAACCCAGCGTGCGGATGTCGAGCAGATCCTTGTCGAGCTTCGAGGTGCAATGGCGGCGGATCGCCAGTTCCAGGTCGGCGGGCGCCATGCCGCTGCCATTGTCGGTGACGCGCAGCAAGGTCTTGCCACCGCCGGCCGTTGCGATCTCGATGCGCGTCGCGCCCGCGTCCAGCGCGTTCTCGATCAGCTCCTTGGCAGCGCTTGCCGGCCGTTCGATCACCTCGCCTGCGGCAATCTGGTTGATGAGGGTTTCGGAAAGCTGCCTGATCGTCATGCCACCATTTTCGCGGATTCGGCGGGGCCTTGGAAGGGGCAAGTTGGTTTATCCCGCCTTGCGGGCGCAGGGCGGCCGCAAATCGTTTAATCAGGCTTTAATAAAATGCTGCCAACGTGCGCGGAGGTTTGTATGAACACAAGCCGGCCGGTTTCCCGGTGGACAATTTCAGCGTCGCTGGCCGCTGTCATTCCCCTCTGTCCGAAGGTGCAGGACGCACCGATCAGCATGTGTCCGGGAATGCCAGACAGGCGAGGTCTGCCACTATGAATGATGTAGCGTCGCCAGACGCGAACATCCGGCTGGGTATGTTTGAGGCCGCGTGCGATATCCTCGCCGCCGCCGTGATCGTCTACGACAAGAACGATTGCCTCGTCTTTGCAAGCCGCCAGGTCCTGCGCTACTTTCCCATTCCCGCCGATACGCTGAAAGCGGGCACGCGGCTGCGCGACGTGCTCGGCGCCATCTTCGACAGCGGCGTGCGCTACGGCATTCCGGCCGATCAGCGCCACAAGGCCGTCAACCGCGAGGAGTGGATTTCCACCCGCATCTCGGCCCACTGGCGCGAGCAGCACGACGCCGTCGAGCGGCTCGGTCGCGACCGCTGGATCCATTTCCGCAAGCGCCGCCTGCCGAGCGGCTACAATGTCACCACGCTGGTCGACGTCTCCGAGCAGAAGAAGCAGGAAGAGCAGTGGCGCTCGGATCTCGAACGCATCGCGCTGACCGAGGAGATCCTGGAGACCCTACCGTCGCCGGTCGTCATCAAGGACCGCAACTTCACCTATATCGCCGCCAACAGGGCCTTCTGCGCGATCTACAATGCCAATGCAGACGGCATTCTCGGCCGCTCGGTCTGGGACCTCGCGGATGCGGAAAATGCCGAGCGCATCGAGCGGTCCGACCGTACGGTGCTGGAAACGGGCGAGCCCTACAGCGTGCCGGAGCATGTCATCCGCGCCGACGGCTCCGATCTCTACGCCATCACCCGGAAATACCGCATCGGCGCGCCGGGCCACCATGCCATCGTCACGGTCATGGAGGACGTGACCGCGCTCGTCGCCGGCAACAGGGCGATGTCGGATGACGGCGACGTGTTGCTCAGCGTGCCCGGTGGCTTCGTGGAGGCACAGAACTGCTTCGATCCGGTGCGCGACGCGGAGCGCCGGCTGCTGCTCGAACAGTTGAACGGCGAGGAGCTGCGGGCGCTGGCCGGCAGGCGCGCCTTGATCGCCACGCCCAATCCGCGCATCGAGGAGATCCTGGTCGGCGAATTCCGGGCGCGCGGGGCGGATTGCTGCGCGGTGCGCAGCGTCCACGAGCACGACGCCTTCCTCGCCCTTGCCGCCCGCCAGGGGATTTCGATCGCCCTCGTGGTGATCGACGACAACCTGCCGGACCACGAGCGCATCCTTTCCAACGAGCACGGCATCGCCACGCGGGTGATCGCGCCCGACGGCATCGGCCCGGATTTTATGCGCACGCTCGCCGAGGAACACGAACTGCTCTCGCAGAACGCCTCGCCGCTCGGCGACATCCTCACGCCGGTGTCGCTGTCGGACGACTGGTACATCGCGACGGACATTTCCGTCATGCTGCCGGGCGCCGTCGGCGATATCGAGGTGCTCGTGGCCGAGGACAACCAGATCAACCAGTTCGTCTTCTCGCAGATCCTCGAAGGCATGGGCATCTCGCACCGCATCGCCGAGAACGGCGAGGAGGCGGTGATGCTCTGGCGCAAGCACCAGCCGCGCCTCGTGCTGATGGACATTTCCATGCCCGTGATGAACGGCATCGACGCGGCGATGGAGATCCGCGAGGCGGAGAAGCTGACGGGCACCCACACGCCCATCGTCGCCGTCACCGCCCAGGCGCTCAATGTCGACATGCAGAACTGCATGGAGGCCGGCATGGACGATTACATCACCAAGCCGGTCAGCCCCGACATGATCGAAGCGATCTATCGCCGCTACGCCGCCAAGCAACCGGAGAAATCTGTCGCGTAAGTTGAACCGGACCGGTCAACTCCCCAGAATTGGGGAGGGCGGTGGGCAGGAGTGACGATCGTTTGCTATGTTTTTGTTAACGGTCATGCCTCATCGTGGAACCATCCTCGGAGGTCGCGTGCAAGTACGGGAAATCATTGATGAAGTCTGCTGAACCTGCAGCGCTGGATGTTTCCCAGACTGACCTCCATGCCATGGCCTATACGGACCCGCTCACCGGGCTCGGCAACCTCTACCGGCTGCGCGACAAGGTGCGCCAGATCGCCAAGGAGCGCGAGGAGGACCCGGCGCCCTTCGCCATCGGTATCGCCAATCTCGACGGCTTCAAGCCGATCAACGACCTTTTCGGCCCGCGCGCGGGCGACGAGATCCTCTGCCAGGTCGCCCATCGCCTGAAGGCCTGCGTTCCCGACGGCGCCACCGTCACCCGCCACGGCGGCGACGAGTTCGCCTTCGTGCTGCCGCTGGTCTTCGAACGCAAGGGCGCGGAGAAGATCGGCCAGATGCTGCGCGAGGTCCTGTCCGCCCCCTTCGACCTCGGCGACCGCAACGTGCGCCTTTCGGCCTCCTTCGGCTTTGCCATCTTCCCCTTTGCCGGCGAGGACTTCACCGAGCTTCTGAAGAGCGCGGATACGGCCCTCTATCGCTCCAAGCGCCGCGGCCGCGGGCAGATCACCGTCTATTCCCAGGAAATCGCCCAGGAGATGAAGCGCGCCACGCAGCTCGAGCAGGCGCTGCGCAATGCCATCATCGCCAATGAGGTGGACGTGCATTTCCAGCCGATCGTCAGCCTGCGCGACGACACGGTCGTCGGCTTCGAGGCGCTGGCGCGCTGGTGCGATGCCGATCTCGGCTATGTCTCGCCCGCCACCTTCGTGCCGCTTGCCGAGGAGCGCGGCTTCATCGACGCGCTGTCCGACACGCTGCTGCGCAAGGCGGCCGAGACGGCGCTGTCCTGGCCGAAGGAGCTCTTCCTCTCCTTCAACCTCTCCTCCGCCCAGCTTATGGACCCGAAGACCGCCTTCAACACGCTGGCGATCCTCAACCGCGTGGGGCTCGATCCGCGCCGGCTGGAGCTGGAGATCACCGAGACCGCGGTGATGACGGATGCCGACACGGCGCAGAAGATCGTCGGGGAACTGCGCGCGGCGGGCGTGCGCATCTCGCTCGACGATTTCGGCACCGGCCAGTCGAGCCTCGGGCGCCTGCGCGATTTCACCTTCGACAAGGTGAAGATCGACCGTGCCTTCGTCTCGCGCATTTCCAACGACAAGGCCTCCGAGCACATCATCAAGGCGATCGTCGCCATGTGCGAGGGCCTCGACCTTGCCGTCGTCGCCGAAGGCATCGAGGATTTCTCCGAGGCGCTGAAGCTGAAGGCGCTCGGCTGCGGCATGGGGCAGGGCTATTTCTACGGCAAGCCGCAGGATGCCGTCGCCACCATGCGCTACCTGTCCGATCGCTATGTCAGCGTCGAGGGCCGGGCCGTCGGCTGAAGCCCTGTCTCCCGATGGGCCACATCGTTAAAATTGCAGGCATCTGTTTAGCCGGATGGCAAACAACCTCCGGTATGGTCGGCTCCAGAGTGAATGTTCGTGAGGGGAGCCACGGATGACGACCATCAAGGAAATGCCCGTCAGGGCGAACAGCCGTTCCAGGGTGCGCATTTTCGCGACCGTGCGGGTGATGCACCAGTCGACGCGGGCGCGCGTCATCGACCTTTCCCCGACGGGCATGGCCTTCGATGTGGAAAAGCCCATCCAGGCCATGGCCGGCCAACTGGTGACGGTCGAGAGCGAGGAACTGGGCAGGCTCAGCGGCACGGTGCGCTGGTATTCCAACGGCCGCCTCGGCATCGAATACAAGCTGTCGACCAACGCGCTCGCGCAGATCACCTCCTATTTCCGCTTCTTCCACGAAGAGGTGCGGCCGGTCCTGCGCCGCTGAGGTTCAGGCCTCGCCGCTCCGGCCCAGCCGGCCTTCCTCCAGCAGCCAGTCGCGCACCCGCCGGGCCGGGCCGTTGAGCTCGCGCGAGCGCGGCCAGACGACGTAGAAGGCGTCGTCCGTCTTCAGCACATGGCCGCCGACGGTGACGAGCGCGCCCGAGCGCACCTGCCCGTCGATGAGGTGCCGCCAGCCGAGCGCGACGCCTTCCCCCGCCAGCACCGCTTGGATCACCAGAACATAATCGTTGATGGCGAGCCGGCGCGCCTGCGCCGGATAGCGCACGCCGGCGCTGGCGAACCATTCCGGCCAGTCGCAGGCCGCCCGTACCGGCTCCTCCAGATGGATGAGCGGCAGTTTCAAGAGTTCTTCCGGCGTTCCCGGATATCCGCGGCTTTCGACGAAGGCGGGGCTCGCCACCACCGTGATCACCTCCGGCGCCAGCAGCGCGGCATGGTAGCGCGGCCATTTCGCCGGATCGCCGCCGCGAATGCCGAGCGGGATCGGTTCCTCGTCGAGGTCGAGGTCGCGCACGCTGGTCTGGATGCGCAGGTCGATATCGGGAAGGTCGGCGCGCAGCTTGGCGAGCCGGGGCAGCATCCACATCGAGGCGAAGGCGGTGGAGGCGGCCAGCGTCACATTCGCCTCCCGCCCCTTGGCACGAATGTCCTCCGCCGATTTCTGGATGCGCGACAGGCCGAGCGTCACGTCCGCATGGAAGCGCTCGCCGGCATCGGTCAGCTCCACGGCGCGGTGGATGCGGTGGAAGAGCGCCACGCCGAGCTGTTCCTCAAGGTTGCGCACCGCATAGGAGACGGCCGCCTGCGTCATGCCGAGCTCGGCGGCCGCGCGGGTAAAATTCTGGTGCCGCCCGGCGGCCTCGAAGATGATGAGGCTGGAGGCGGAGGGGAGCAGGCGGCGCAGGGTTTCCATAAATATAGCTTATAGTCTTCGTAAGTTTTTTCCAGCGTCACAAGGCGTGCAATCACGCTTAGCCTCGCTCAGGATTATGGAGGCGGCAATGGCAGACGCAGCGACGATCGAAGCACCGGCACGCAGGGGCAGGACGCGCCCGGCCCGGCGGGAGGGCGCCAAGGCGCTCGGCGTTCCCTATATCGTGCGGGGCATCCCGACCTATGACGTGCTGTCGGAGGAGAACCTTCAGAAGATCGAACGGACGGCCGACCGCATCCTGGCCGAGGTCGGCATCGAGTTCCGCGACGATCCCGCCGCCCTTGACCACTGGAAGCGCGCCGGAGCGAAGGTGGAGGGCCTGCTCGTGCGCTTCGAGCCCGGCATGCTGCGCGAGATCGTCTCCTCCGCGCCTGCCGAGTTCACCCAGCATGCCCGCAACCCCGCCAACAATGTCGAGATCGGCGGCAACAAGGTGGTCTTCTCGCCGGCCTATGGCTCGCCCTTCGTCATGGATCTCGACAAGGGCCGGCGCTACGGCACGCTGGAGGACTTCCGCAACTTCATCAAGCTCGCCCAGTCGAGCCCCTGGCTGCACCATTCCGGCGGCACGATCTGCGAGCCGGTCGACATCCCCGTCAACAAGCGCCATCTCGACATGGTCTACAGCCATATCAAATATTCCGACCGCGCCTTCATGGGCTCGATCACCGCGGAGGAGCGCGCGGAGGATTCCATCGACATGGCGCGCATCCTGTTCGGCGCCGATTTCGTCGACAAGAACTGCGTCATCCTCGGCAATGTCAACGTCAACTCGCCGCTCGTCTGGGACGGCACCATGACGAAGTCGCTGCGCGCCTATGCCCGCGCCAACCAGGCCGCCGTCATCGTGCCCTTCATCCTCGGCGGCGCCATGGGACCGGTGACGAATGCCGGCGCCATCGCCCAGTCCTTCGCCGAAACGCTCGCCGGCTGCGCGCTGACCCAGCTTGAGAGGAAGGGCGCGCCGGTCATCTTCGGCAATTTCCTCTCCTCCATGTCGCTCCGGTCAGGCTCGCCCACCTTCGGCACGCCGGAGCCGGCCATCGGCTCCATGGTCGTCGGCCAGCTCGCCCGGCGCCTGAAGCTGCCGCTGCGCTGCGCCGGCAATTTCTCGAACTCCAAGCTGCCGGACGGCCAGGCCATGCAGGAAGGGCTGATGTCCATGCTGTCGGCGGTGCATTGCGGCGCCAACTTCATCCTGCATTCCGCCGGCTTCCTCGACGGCCTGCTCTCCATGTCCTACGAGAAGTTCGTGATGGATGCGGATCTGTGCGGCGCGCTGCATTCCTATCTCGCCGGCGTCACGGTCGACGACAACACGCTGGCCATGGACGCCTTCCTCCAGGTCGGCCCCGGCAGCCACTTCCTCGGCTGCGATCACACGATGCGCAACTACCAGACGGCCTTCTGGGATTCGACGCTGTCCGACAACGAGCCCTTCGAGAAGTGGAGCGAGGAGGGCGGCTCGACCGACATGGCGACCCGCGCCAACCGCCAGTGGAAGAAGACGCTCGCCGAATACGAGGCCCCACCGCTGGACGCGGCCATCGACGAGGCGCTGTGCGATTACATGGACCGCAAGAAGGCCGCGATGGCCGACGCCTGGTATTGACGCCTTTCAACGGCACGACGAAAAACCCGGTGGCGCAGGGATGTGCCACCGGGCTGGAGATCAGAGGGAACCTGCCGGATTATTCGACCGGCTGGGTGGCCGGAGCCGTGCCCGTATCGGTCGTCGACGAGGTCGTCGAGGTGTCGACCGGGGTATTGGCCTGGCGTTCGGCAACCTGCTGCGCCGTGGTCTTGAATTCCGGCGCGGCCTGCAGGCTTTCGGCGGTTTCGGTCGTCGTCAGCTTGACGTCGTCCGAGTCCGGAACCTGCGTGATCGAGATCTTCTCGAACGGAACGGCGACCCACTTCTCGCCGATGCCCAGGAAGCCACCGACACCGACAACGGCTGCGGTGATGCCGCCGTCCTTCTCCATGATCAGGTCGCTGATCTTGCCGATGCTTTCATCGGCGCTGTTGTAGACGGTCTGGCCGAGATAGGTGTTGGCGCTGATCTGTTCCGGCGACTGGGCCGTCAGATAGTCACCGCCGGCAGCCGGAGCCTGGGCCGTGTCCTCGGTCGGGGTCGTTGCCGGGGTCTGAGCCGTGTCTTCGGTGGCCGTGCCGGTTGCCGGCGTCTGGGCCGTATCCTCGGTTGCAGGCGTGCCCGGGTTTGCAGCGGTGTCGCCCGGCGTGGTGCCCGTTGCGTCATCGCCGGTCAGGCCCGGCTGCTGTTCCATCGTCTGGGTCTGGTCGCCGGCCGGCTGGTTGGTGTCCTGTGCGTAAGCTGCCGGGGCAATTGCCGCGCCGAGGAAGAGTGCACCAGCGGCAACGGAAGTGAGAAACTTATTGGTCATTTTGAACCTGCCTTTCGTCTCGTTGGCATCAAGGCGCGGCAGACTTGAAAAGGGCTGTCCGCACCGGCTGATGGACAAGGAACGGCGACGTCCGGTTTTGGTTCCGATGAAAATTGCCTTCTTTTTGATTGCGGCCATGCATTTTTAGCGCAGAAGCGGACGCAAGATCGCAGCCTGCTCCTGGCTGAATGCGTCGTCAGAGTGCGAAGTTCGGCTCGAAACGTCCCTTTACCGGAACCCCAAGCTCGAAGGTCTGGCCGGCATGCGGATCGGCAAGGCGCCCGGCCGCGTCCATGCCCTGCCAGGCGGACGTCACCAAGAGCCGGTCGGCCTTCTCGCCGATGAAGGCCGGGCAGCTCGCCTGCGCGGCGGGCACCAAATGACGGGCGATCTTCGTGCCGTCGGGCCTGTAGACATCGACGGCATTGGCGCCCCAACGTGCATTCCAGATCAGGCCGTCCGCATCGCAGACCGCGCCGTCCACGCCGCCGGGCGTGCCGGTCTCGTCGCTGAGCATTTCGGGCGTGCCGATGGGCAGCCCGGTTTTCGGGTCGAGCGCGACGCGCATCAGGTGATTGACATCCGTGTCGGTGAAATAGCCGATGCTGCCGTCCGGCGAGAAGCAGATGCCGTTCGGGATGGTGATGTCGGAGAAGAGCTTCGTCACCGTCCCGCCGGCAATATGATAGATCGCGCCGGCGTGCTTTTCCGCCTTGCGGCCCATCGTGCTCGCCCACAGCGCGCCGGACGGGTGCACGCGCCCGTCATTGGAGCGGTTCTGCGGCTTGTCCTCCAGCGTGGCGAAGGGGCTGAGCGTTCCATCGGCGGCCCTGCGCAGGAAAAGCCCCTGGTCGGAGACGATGAGCTGGCGCTCGGGATCGACGACGGCGAGCACGCTGCCGAGGAAGGGCAGGGCATGCGTCGCCTTGGTCATGGTCGCAAGGTGCAGTTCATGCAGCGTGCGGCCCGTGATGTCGAACCAGAAAGCCTTGTCCGTCGCCGGATCGTAGGTCGGGCCTTCGCCGAGTTCGCAGGCCGTCCCGCACAGGATGCGGCCGGTGAAGGAATGGGTCTCGCTCATTTCCCGCCTCCATAGACCGCGTCATAGGCTTCGATCGTCGCGCGGGCGCGGGCGCGCACCTCGTCGGCGCCCATGCCCACCTTGTAGAGGCTGGAGCCGAGGCCGAAGCTGCGGATGCCGATCGCGGCATAATCTGCGAAATTCTTCTCCGAGACGCCGCCGACGGCCGCGATCTCCAGGTCGGCCGGCAGCACGGCGCGGATCGCCTGGATGCCGGCGGGGCCGAGCACGCTGGCGGGGAAGAACTTGAGCCCCGTTGCCCCGGCGCGCGCGGCGGCGAGCGCTTCGGTCGGCGTGAAGACGCCCGGCATCGTCACCATGCCCTTGGCGGCGGCGGCGGCGATGACGTCGGGCTCGACATTCGGGCTCACCATCAGCCGTCCGCCGACATCGGCGAGCCGGTTGACATCCGCGACGGTCAGCACGGTGCCGGCGCCGATCAGGCAGTCCTGCGGCGCCATCTTCACGGCGGTCTCGATTGAGGTGAACGGATCGGGCGAGTTCAGCGGGATCTCGATCGCGGTGAAGCCCGTCTCGATCAGCGCGCCGACGACGGCCTCGGTCTCGCCCGGCTTCAGGCCGCGCAGGATGGCGATCAGCGGGTATTTCATCGGGGGAAAGGATATGCGGTTCATCGGTTCAGCTTTCTCGGGAGCACGTCCGGGTGCGTGGATTTGCATTGCAGTGCATGTTCAGAGGGACCAGAGGGCTCTTGCGCCCGCGGCAAGGCCGTTGCGCACGGCGGTGTCGGCATCGATGACGGCGGGGGAGATGCCGGCGGCGGCAAGGGCGTCCTTGTAGAGCGTGCCGAGCCCGCCGGACACGACGAGCGCGACGGGCGTGCCCTCGGCGACGAGCGAGAGGGCGCCGGCGATCTCCAGGCCGATCAGCGTGCCGGAAAGGCGCGCCTTGGCATCGACAGGCGAAAGCCCCGCGATCAGCGAGCCGGCGCGCACGGAGAAGAGCTGGCTCGTGGCAAGCGCCGGATTGGCCACCATGCGCGTGACGGCGGCGCGGAAGGCGGCGTTGTCGCCGGAAATCGGCCCCGCCTCGGCGATGGCGTGGCTGAGGATCGTGTTCCTGGCGATCGCCTCGAACAGCTCGCCGGTCATGAAGGTGGAGAACCCCGCGACCTTTCCGCCGGAAAGGCGCACCCACTTGCTGTGCGTGCCGGGCATGCAGACGAGGTGGTCGCCCTCGCCGAGCGCGGCGGCGGCGCCGAGAAGCTGGGTCTCCTCGCCGCGCATGACATCGGGCGCGGCCGCATCGCGCTGGGCAAGGCCGGGCAGGATGCGGATGTCGGCGGCGGCGCCGGGAATGCGTACGGCAGCGGCGGGAATATCGGCAAGCGCGGCGGGCGTGTCGAGATAGCCGGCCTCGACCCAGCCCTGCTTCGCCCCGGCCATGCCGCAGATCAGCACCGGCAGGCCGGCGGGTGCCGAAACGGCGGCAAGATGGCTTTCCAGCACCTCGGCAAAGCCGGTGCGGGCGGCGGTCGTCATGCCTTCGCCGCTGCGGCGCTCGGCGAGCACGTCGCCGTCCCTGCCGATGAGCCAGAGGCGGAAGCTGGAGGTTCCCCAGTCGACCGCGACATAAGCGGGTTCGGGTGCGGTCATCAGAGCATGCCTCCATCGACGATGAGCGTTTGTGCGGTTATGGCGGCGGAGGCATCCGACGCCAGGAAAAGGCAGGGGCCGACCATGTCGTCGGCGATGAGCGAGCGTTTCAGGCACTGGCGGGCGATGCCGCCGGCCACCGCCGCCTCATCGATCCACAGGCGCTTCTGCCGCTCGGTCAGCACCATGCCGGGCAGGATGGCGTTGACGCGGATATTGTCCGGCCCGAGCCGGCCGGCGAGCGACTTGGTGAGGCCGATGATGCCGGCCTTGGCGGTGGCATAGCCGGGGAACTCGCCCATGTTGAGCAGGAAGGCGATGGAGGAGAAATTGACGATCGCCCCGCCGCCGCCCGCCCGCATATGCGGTGCCACGGCCTGGGCGGCGAAGAAATGGTGGCGGAGATTCACCGCCTGGTTCTCGTCCCAATAGTCGGGCTCGACGGTTTCCAGATCGTGCCGGTCGTCGCGCGCCGCATTGTTGACGAGCACGCTGAGGCCGCCGAGCGCGCTGGCGGCCTGTTCGACCGCCCGGCGCAGTGCGTCGATGTCGCGAAGGTCCGTCCTTATATAAAGCGGCAGGTGCTCGACCGCGCCTTCGAGTTCCGAGACCAGGGTGCGGCTCTCCGCCTCGGCAATGTCGAGGAAGGCGACACGGGCGCCCGCAGCGGCAAAGCCTTTCACCAGCGCCGCGCCGATGCCCGAGCCGCCGCCGGTGACGAGAACGCCCTGTCCTGCGAGGTCCGGATAGCGGCCCGCCATCTTCATTCTCCCATTAATTCCATTATTTGGAACTGAGTTTGATTATTCGGAATTATTCCGCTACCATGGCGGCCTGTCAAGGGATGGGCCGGGGTTGTGATGATGGCAAACGAACGGGACGAGGAGGCGGGCACCGGCACGCTCGGCAAGGCGATGGCGGTGCTGGAGACCGTGGCGCTCGCCGAACGCCCCATGCGCTTCACCGACGTGCTCGCCGTCAGCGGCCAGCCGCGCGGCACGCTGCACCGCCAGCTCTCCCATCTGGTGCAGGAAGGGTTGCTGGAGCTGCGCCCCGATCACGCCTATGTGCCCGGCCTGCGCCTTCTGAAGCTTGCCTCGGCAAGCTGGGCGCGCAACGAATTCCGCGCCGTCGCCGCGCCTTTTCTCGAAGCGCTGCACCGGCAGACCGGCGAGACCGTGCATCTCGGCGTCCTGCGCGGGCGGGAGATCATCTATCTCGACAAGGTGGAGAGCCGGCAGGCCGTGCGCATGAATTCGCAGATCGGCAATGCCTCGCCGGTCTATTGCACCGGTGTCGGCAAGGCGGCGCTCGCCGCGCTCGATGCCGAGGCGCTCGACGCCATCCTGTCGGGGCTGCAGCTCCGCCGCTTCACGCCGCAGACGATCACCAGCCGGGCGGCGCTGCTCGACGAGCTGGCGCAGATCCGCGCAAGCGGCATCGCCTTCGACCGGGAGGAGCACGAGCCGGGCATCCGCTGCGTCGCTGCGCCGGTCTTCGACGCCGGCCGCGCGCTCGTCGCCGGCGTTTCGGTGACGGGGCCGGCCTACCGTGTCGGCGAGGCGCAGCTTGATGATTGGGCGCCGCGTGTGCGTCATGCGGCCGGCGGCATCATGGCGGAGTTGTCCGCCCGTCTCGGTCCGCAACGGTAAGTCGAGGGAGGAGGTCGGCAAATGGTGGCATGGTTGTCTTCTGACGCCATTTTACGGTAAATTAGAAAATCGCGCTGGACGCGGAGTAGGGGCATCATTAGCTTCCCTCACGACCAGCTCACGAGTTGCGTCGCTCACCGCGAACTTGAGGCGCGGTTCATCGAACATACTTGCATTGGGATACGGGGGTTCCTGAGGCAAGCAGTGCATTGTGACGGCAGTTCTTGCCGTACGGGCGCGTGCGTGCTGAAGGAAGATGGATATGGCCGATCGATTTCATACGGCATCTGCACAGTTCCGGCACCGGTGGGATCCGGGTCCCGCCGCGCTTGGTTCGCAGGAGGATGTTGCCGAAACGCTGGACGGCCTTGCCAAGCATTACGGCCTTCGCGGTTATCTCCTGATCAACGTACCCTCGGAAACCTCGACCGACTTCTCCTCCAACGTTCTGCTGACGTCCTGGCCGGACGAGATGCTCAAGACCTACGACCATGCCGGCCTGATCTTCGGCAGCCCCGTCGTCGAGCGCCTGCGCCAGAGCACCAATCCCTTCACCTATGATGCGGAGCGTACGAACCGCCGCAGGGCCGACGGCAAGGCGATGATCGCGGCAAACCTCTTCGAGCGGCACGGCCTGTCGCGCGGGGCCTATTTCCCGGCCCACAATTCGGCCGGCCTGCGCGGCGCGCTCGCCTTCGGCGGCACGCGCGAGGCGCTCAATCCGCGCGAGATGGCCGAGCTCAATGCGGTGGCGAACCTCATCTTCACCGAGGTGATCGAGCTGCGTGCCGGCCGCCGGCAGAACGTCTCGCTCTCGCGCCGCGAGATCGAGTGCCTGTCCTGGGCCTCCGCCGGCAAGACGAGCGTGGAAATGTCTGAAATCCTGGGCCTTTCGGAATATACGGTCAATCATTATCTCAACCGGGCGACGCGCAA
Organism: Shinella sp. HZN7; assembly: GCF_001652565.1. Lineage (NCBI taxonomy): Bacteria > Pseudomonadati > Pseudomonadota > Alphaproteobacteria > Hyphomicrobiales > Rhizobiaceae > Shinella > Shinella sp. HZN7. Next base: position 787,977 of record NZ_CP015736.1, read on the forward strand.
GCTTGATGCCGTCAACCGGGTCCAGGCGGTCGCCAAGGCGATTCGCGCTGGGCTTTTGAACTGATGCATAAAAAAACCTTGCGACTTTCTGGAATGCGTGCGGTTCCGCTCCAATTGCTCAAGGCCAAGAACAAAATTGCGGGGAACCATGACGGCTGACGAAACGAGCAGCACCGATAACCAGCTACGGGACGAAGGCAGCGAGATCGCCGCTCTCGAAACGCAGTTCGACATCGTGCGCTATATGCGGCGCAAGTGCGAGGAATACGGGCTCAAGTTCTTCATTGTCTTCAACCTGCCGGGTTTCGAGGCGGAAAAGCTGTCGGCCTATTCCATCGTCAGCAACTGGCCGCAGGAGATCCTGGCGAAATACGATGCCCTGCGCATGGTTCGCCACAGCGCCGGCATCCGCAAGCTGCGGCTTACCACCGTGCCGTTTTCCTATGACATGCGGGAATGGATCGGCGAATCCTCCGAGCAGACGGATTTCAGCGAGCTGCTCGACGTCATGACCGGCCACGGCATGCTGACCGGCCATTTTTTCCCCGTGCACGATGCGCTCGGCAACCGCGGCGCCATCGTCTGGGGCGGCGAGAGCCCGACGCTCGGCCGTGACGAGCGGCTGATGCTGCAGATGATCTCCGTCCACCTCTTCAACCGGCTTGCCGAGATCGGCGCCGCCTGGAAATCCGGCCAGGTCGTGCTCACCGAACGCGAGATCCAGTGCCTGAGCTGGACGGCGGCGGGCAAGACCAGCCTGGAGATCGCCGAGATCCTCGGCCTGTCCGAGCATACGGTGAACCACTACCTCAACCAGGTCACGCGCAAGCTGGAAGCGGTCAACCGCACCCAGGCCGTGGTCAAGGCCATCCGCCGCGGGCTGATCGCCTGAGCGGGAGCCGAGGCTTTCCGTCGCGGGCGAAAACGTTTGGCGCGCGCCCTTCCGTGCACTATCTACGCAAAACAGGGCCGCGGCCCGATGCCGCGACGGGTCTATCGAGGGTTTCATGACTGACGTAAGCAAGGAACAGGTGCTGGAACGGCTGCGCACGGTGCGCGGCCCCGACATGGACGGCAACATCGTCGACCTCGGCCTCGTCTCTGATGTCTTCATCTCCGACGGCAAGGCCTATTTCTCCATCACCGTGCCGGCCGAGCGGGCCCGCGAGCTGGACCCGATGCGCGCCGCCGCCGAGCGTGTCGTCAAGGAAATCCCCGGCATCAAGGCCGCCATGGTGGCGCTGACGGCGGACAAGCGCGCCGCAACCGGCCCGGCCGCCGCGCGCGCGCCCACCCCGCCGCCGCCCGGCCGCGGCGATGCGCGCAGCCATGCCGGCCACGCCCATGCCGCACCCGGCCAGCCGCCGCAGCGCACGAAATCGGGCATTCCCGGCGTCGGCGCCATCATCGCCGTCGCGTCGGGCAAGGGGGGCGTCGGAAAATCCACCACCTCCGTCAACCTCGCCCTGGCGCTGAAGGCGAACGGCCTTCGTGTCGGCATCCTCGACGCCGATATCTACGGCCCCTCCATGCCGCGGCTCCTGAAGATCTCCGGCCGCCCGCAGCAGCTTGAGGGCCGCACGATCAAGCCGATGGAGAACTACGGCATCAAGGTCATGTCCATGGGCTTCCTCGTCGACGAGGAGGTGGCGATGATCTGGCGCGGGCCGATGATCCAGTCGGCGCTGATGCAGATGCTGCGCGAGGTCGCCTGGGGCGAGCTCGACGTGCTCGTCGTCGACATGCCGCCCGGCACGGGCGACGCCCAGCTCACCATGGCCCAGCAGGTGCCGCTCGCCGGGGCCGTCATCGTCTCGACGCCGCAGGACCTCGCGCTCATCGATGCGCGCAAGGGCCTCAACATGTTCTCGAAGGTCGAGGTGCCGGTGCTCGGCATCGTCGAGAACATGAGCTATTTCATCGCACCCGACACCGGCAACCGCTATGACATCTTCGGCCATGGCGGCGCGCGCAAGGAGGCCGAGCGCATCGGCGTGCCCTTCCTCGGCGAGGTGCCGCTGACCATGGATATCCGCGAGACCTCCGATGCCGGCACGCCCGTCGTCGTCTCCAATCCGGAGGGCGCGGCGGCAAAGACCTATCGCGCGATCGCCACGCGGGTCTGGCAGGAACTCCAGGCGATCGAGGGCAAGGGCGGGCGCGGCGCGCCGGCCATCGTCTTCGAATAGCCGGCTCTTTCGCGCCCCGGGGGCGTTGCCCGCCATGGCCTTGCTTTTTATGTTGCGCCGCGCAATATGCGCGGCCGACCGCTGAAGGATTGCGTCCAGTCAGGAGTGTGAGCGATGGTCCTTTTCGGAGCCATTCGCCGGTGATCACGGTTTTCCGCCCCAACGGCGAGGCGCGCGCCCTGCCGGCAGAAACCGATTCCGCGGCCGCCGAGGCTCTTGCCGGCACCGTCTGGGTCGACATGCTCGAACCCACCCGCGACGACGAGGCGCTGATCGAGCGTATCCTGCCGATCGACGTGCCGACGCGCGACGAGCTGAAGGACATCGAGCCGTCGAGCCGGCTCTACACGGACGGCACCGCGGCCTACATGACCGCCTCGCTGATGGTGAAGGCGGAAAGCGACCTGCCGCACCTGACCGACGTCGCCTTCATCCTCACGCCGGACCGACTGCTGACGGTGCGCTATGCCGAGCCGCGCTCGTTCTCTCTTTTCCGGAGCGCGATGCACCGCATTCCCGGCGGCTGTACCTCGCCCACGGTGATGATCACCCGGCTCCTGGAAACCATCGCCGACCGCACGGCCGAAATCCTCGAAATCGCCGTTTCGCGCGCCGACACGCTCTCGCTCGAAGTGTTCGGCGACAAGCGCCATCTCAGCCGCCGCCCGCCGCGCTATCTGGAAGACCGCGTCGTGCAGGTCTCCGCCCTCCACCGTCTCGTCGCCAAGACGCGCGACAGCCTGATGTCGCTCTCGCGCGTCCTGACCTTCCTGCATGGCCTGCCGGCGCTGCAATCCGATCGCGAGAGCCTGGAACTCTGCCGCACCGTGACGCGCGACGTGCAGTCGCTTTCCGAACACGCCAACTTCGTCGCCGGCAACATCACCTTCCTGCTCGACGCCTCCCTCGGCCTCATCAATCTTGAGCAGAATGCCATCATCAAGATCTTCTCGATCGCCTCCGTCGTGCTGCTGCCGCCGACGCTGATCGCATCGACCTACGGCATGAACTTCGAATTCATGCCGGAACTGCACATGGCCTATGCCTATCCGCTGACGCTGGCGGCCATGGTGCTGTCGGCGATCCTCCCCTTTTTCTTCTTCCGCTGGAAAGGCTGGCTCTAGCCGGGAGCCGTCCTGCCCGCGCGATGGGAGGCCGTGACCTTCCCTCGAAGCCGGCTATAAGCGTGGCCATGCCGCAGCGTCCGGGCAGGCAACCTGCGACAGCCTGGCGTAAGCCGCCTGTGCAAACACTGGCCTTTCTTCCAACACTTCGCGGGCTTCTCAGGACATGGCGCTAAAAAGTATATACAACATGCTTTCACCGACAATGCGTGAAAGGACGCCTTGGCAGAGCAAGAAGACCCCGCCGTTTGCCGCGATCGACCAGACCCTTTCCGGGCAGATCTGGGTCCAGATACCGGGAGGGCACAAATGGCTCGGATATTTTCCGATATACGACCGCGAATTCATGCGCTTCAGGAACAAGCAGCCCCGCGTGCTCGAAATCGGTGTCTATCGCGGCGCATCCCTCATGCTGTGGAGTCACTTCTTCGGCGAGGGGGCGTATGTCGTCGGGATCGACATCAACCCGGCATGCGCCGCCTTTGATCAGCTGGTGCCCAACACTTTCGTGGAGATCGGCGACCAAAGCGATCCGGCATTTCTTCAATCGGTCATCGACAAGCACGGTCCGTTCGACCTGATCATAGACGACGGCAGCCATGTGGCGTCCCACCAGATCGCCTCCTTCAACGGGCTGTTCGAAAAGGGCCTGAAGGATGACGGGATTTACTTCGTCGAGGACCTCGAATGCATGTATTGGGGGCATACGGACGAATTCCGCGATGCGCCGATCACCTCGACAGACTTCTTCAAGATGCTGGTGGATGTTCAAAACAGCATCTATGAGGACTACACCTATCATGATTTCGCCGTCCATATTCCCGGAACCCGCAGCGACTACACGGCGATCGACATCGCCAAGTCGATCGCGGGCATACGATTCTACCGGGGGGTGGCTCTCGTCGAAAAGTCGCCTCAGGTGCCGCCGCTCACGCTCCATATCTGAGATTTCTGACGTGTTCCCGGCCGAAGCGGCATCGCTTCGGCATCGGATCACGCGGAAAAGCGGAGCAATTGCAAAAGGCCCGTCCACGCGGGCCTTTTGTCGTTTCACGCTGCGGGGCGGACAGGGCTACCGGCGTGCGAACAGGAACGGGCCGACCTTCCCCGCGCTGAAGAGAAGTTCCGCCGGGCCGGAATTTCCTTCGCCCGCCTTGCATTTCCAAGCCGCGGCTCCGGCATGGCTGAGGGAGAGGATTTTCGCGACTTCCACGGCAGCGTTCGCCGTGGAGAACTGTTTGGGCACGCTCGTCCGCGTGACGCAATCATTCTCTTTTTCGTGAAATCCGACAGCGAAAAAATAGTACATGGAAGTCTTCAGCTTCATTCGGGAGCAGGAGCGGATCTCGACGACGCGTCCTGCCCGGCGGATTCCAGGTTGCGCCATGCCGACTGCGCTATCGGCTCTCATGCATTCGCAATTCTGGCCATGTTTGCAGGCGCGAGGTTTGCTCCCTGTTCGAACAGCAGGGTTTCCAGTTTCAAGGCCTGTTCGGGAAGCTGTTCGACGATGCCCTCCGCGGCGGCACGCAAGGCGGCCGGATGGGGAAATTCGCCCGGTGGCTGGAAGGTGTTGAGCTCCCCGAGAAAATCTCGGAAAAGGGCTCGGGAGACCGTGATGATCTCGCGCATCGCGTCGCCGAACTCGTTGGGTTGCGTCAGTATCCTGATCATGTGCTGATCCGACGCCGCGGTCACGGCCGATCCGTCCAGCGATGCATTCAGTCCTTCGATGAAAATCCTGCACTGGAAAAAGTCCTTCAGGATGAAGGCGTCCAGCGCCGGAGCATGAGCGGCCGCGACGGGGTCTGCGACGAGGATGCAGGGCCGCAGCCGCTCCGCAAGGCCGAGACGCTCGACGAGGGCAAGCAGCGATTTCCCGGTGCCAACCATATCCACCAGCAGGCTGCGCGTGCCCAGATTGGACTGCAGATAGGCCTCATAGGCGTCCGAGCTCTCGTGGCAAAGGGTTCGGGAAATCTTGATATAGGTGGAGAGCGGCATGCCGCATCGCGCGAAATGCGCGGATGCCAGCATTTCGTGCCAGAGATTGCAGTCTCTCGCTGCGGTCAGGATCCTGTCCGCGCGAAAACTGGCGGCGCAGTAGCGGATCCAGAACGAACCGAGCAGCATGAGGGGAATGTTCACGGCCAACTGCGCATTCAGGGCATTGGCGATGGCCGGCGTGCGATGGAATGTCTGCAACCGCACCTGCCGAAGGGCATGTGCGTATTTTTGCAGTCCGACGCCATGGAGGATTTCCTCGGTTTTGCTCCATTTGGAGATCGTCACCAGTATCGGCTGGATGCCGAATTCGGACGGGCCGACGATATCGGCATGCACATTGTCGCCGAAGTGGCTGCGCAGCGCGTAGCGCTCGGTTATGGCGGGCCATATCTGCCGGTGATGCTTGCCGTAGTTGCTCAAATAGAGCTCGTTGTCGAGCCCGCACTTCTCTTTCAGCACCCGCTGGATGAAGGAGCGCGGCAGGTACATGTCCGAAATGATGATGTCGCCGGGATTGACATGGGCAATGACCTCCCGGATCGGGAACAGGGTGTCCCACTCCTCCTCCAGCTCCATCAGCATGAGGACCCGTGACTGCTTGGCTGTAAGGAATCCCTCCGCGACGAGCAGTTCGTAGATATCTTCCAACCCGTAGGTCCGGCGGCCGAACATGGCCATCTCGACCGTATGCCGCCGGGCGGCGAAGTTCGCGATGTTGGATTTCGCCTCGACATTGCGGAAGACCGCCAGGGGATCGTAACAGCGCCGTGCGACCAGCGTGTCGAAGAGATCGAAGCTCTGGATGCGTGCGTGATAGTCCGAGCCGTTCTCTTCCAGGACGTGCACGACATCGGTCGCGGCATAATCCGCCGTCGGATTGTGGAAGAAGCCGGACAGCTCCGCCTTTCCGTCTTCGCAGGACCGCACCTTCAGGATGCAGGTCGCCTTGCCGTTGCCGTCGAGAATCCTGACGGTGCCTGCTTCCAGTTCCCAGGATTTCTCGTTGCCGTGCGAATAGCCGACGATGAACCCGTTCCGGTGGAAGACAAAGGATTCGCTGATCGTCGGGCCGGCCGGCTCGACCCGGAAAGTGAAGGTTCTGGACGTGAGCCATTCCGGAGTAACGTCGAAAGCATGCAGGACTGGCGTGGAGAGCATAAGAAAATTCCCGTGATGGCCTTGCAAGAGACTACGGCGGAAAACTTGCGTCAGGCTGCCTGCTTCCCGGAAGGATTGCCTTCCATGCGCGGCTCGGGAATGCCGGTTTCAGCCGTCCCGGATGGATGCGGACAGGGCTGCGGGGGACCCGCGCCGCAGGGAACCGTTATTTCATGCTCCTCCATTAAGTCACCATTAACCACGACGCGTCTATGGTTAACGGAAACAGGGGTAGCGGTGAGGATTAAGCCTGCGCCAGGGCGTGCAACGCACGGGCAGCACGGTGGATGCTTCATTTTGCCCCGCAACGAGCCGCTTCGGGCCCGTGCTTCGGCGCGGCGGGGCTCCCATACAGTCAGTTTCGGGCAGGAGACACGCCATCGACAATGGCGGCGCGCCTGCGCATGCGTGCGGAGTAAAAAGTTGCGTAAGCGTAGCATTCGTCATGCCGGGGCCGGCCGCTTCCTCGCCTATCTGAAGCGGGAGTGGAAAATCCCCCTGGTCGTCGGCCTCGGCCTCGTCGCGACCTTTCCGACGCCCGCCGCCCATACGGACCTTGCCACCTATCTCGCCGGCCTCAACCGCAAGGGCGGCAACCAGACCATGGTGCTGACCCGCTCGCCCGCCGGCTCCATCCACGAGGTCGAGATCGCCTTCGCCGACGCCATGACGACCGGGGGCGTGGAAAGCGGCGCGGGCGTGGAGCTTCCGGGCGGCGTCACGGCGGCGCTGCGCAGCGAGCACAAGGGGAAGGGCGGTATCCCCGACGAGGACCGCGTCAACCGGCGCGACAAGAAGGGCCGCATCATCGCCGTCCTGCCGGTGACGCCGCCGAAGGGCTTTGCCGCCGGCTCGATCCTCGAGCGCACCAGTTTCCTGCTCTCGCCGGCCTTCGACACCGGCCAGCGCATGGCCTTTTCCAAGCCCGACATCAAGGGCAAGGAAATCGAGATCGCCACCGCCTTCTACAAGAAGAAGCCGGTGCACAAGGATCCCGGCGTCTCGCCGATGATCGCAAGCCTCGTCACCAACGACAATGCCGACGTGCTGGCGACCGCCTATGCCCGCGTCGAGCCGGATTATGCCCGGGAATCGCCTTTCGATTCGATCCTCAAGCCGAAGAAGGAACTCGGCCGCTTCGTGCCCGATATCTCGCCGGACGATCACGCCTGGGCGGCCACGCCGCTGCCGGCGGAGGTCTTCACCGCCAAGGAGCAGAAGTGCCTGGCCGAAGGCATCTATTTCGAGGCGCGCGGCGAGGAGCTGAAGGGCCAGGCCGCCGTCGCGCAGGTCATCCTCAACCGCGTGCGCAACCCCGCCTATCCGAAGACCATCTGCGGCGTCGTCTACCAGAACGAAAACTGGCGCAACCGCTGCCAGTTCTCCTTCGCCTGTGACCGCATCCCCGACCTGATCCTCTCGCCCTGGCACTGGAAGGCCGCCAAGGAGATCGCCATGGCGGTCACCGCCGGAAAGATCTGGTTCGACGATGTCGGCTCGTCCACGCACTACCACGCGACCTATGTGAACCCGCCCTGGGGCCGCACGATGAAGCGGGTGGCCAAGATCGGCAAGCACATCTTCTACCGCACCTATGGCGGCGGCTGGAGCTGACGGGCGGCGTGTGGTGAGTCCGCGCCACAGCCTTCGCGATTCCCGGGACGATCGGTCGCGCCCGATGCGCGATTCCGGCTAATTCATTGATTTTTCACAAAATATTTGGTGTTGCGCAAAGCTTCGCCATGCCTTGACTATGCTGGCACCTAAAACTATGTTGCGGCCGACTTCGAAAGGGGTCGGATATGGCTTGAATCCTAGCCTGCAATATGTCCGCAATGGGGCGAAAGCGCCGCGGAAGGGTATGAGGAGCACGCCATGGCCGACGATCAAAAGGAAAGTCTGGAAGACCGGCTGAAGCGCCTGGACGCGGAACTCGCGGAACGGCGCAAGGACGACGGGGCGGATAGGGCCGCAGAGGCACGGGCATCGGAGAGCCGCAAGGGCTACGCGGTGGCCATGAAGCTCTCGAGCGAGTTCGTCGCTGCCGTCATCGTCGGGGCGCTTCTGGGCTATCTTTTGGACCATTTTGCGGGTACAGGGCCGTGGGGGATGATCGTTCTCCTGCTCCTCGGCTTCTGCGCCGGCGTTCTGAACGTCATGCGCGCGGCCGGCATGGTGGCATCGCCCCATCCGGTCGACAGGCTGGCGGGGCGGGAGCCCGGCAAGGCCGGCAGCGGGCGGGACGAGACCAAACCGAAGGACGGCGCCTGACGGCGCGGTCCCATTCATGGGTGACTTCCGCCGCAAGGCGGGCAAGCGAGAGAGATAGACGGTGGCAAACGATCCGACCCATCAGTTCCTGGTCAACAAGATTGTTCCGATCGAAATCGGCGGCATCGATTTCTCGTTCACCAATGCCTCGCTCTTCATGGTCGCCACCGTCGCGGCCGCCGCGGGTTTCCTCTACTTCACGACCGGCCAGCGCGGCCTCGTTCCGAGCCGCATGCAGTCGGTCTCGGAAATGTCCTACGAGTTCATCGCCTCGATGCTCCGGGAAGGGGCGGGCAGCCATGGGATGAAGTTCTTCCCGCTGGTCTTCTCGCTCTTCATGTTCGTGCTGACGGCGAACCTGCTCGGCATGGTGCCCTACTTCTTCACGGTCACCAGCCAGATCATCGTCACCTTCGCCCTGGCCATCCTCGTCATCGGCACCGTGATCGTCTACGGTTTCTACAAGCACGGCTTCGGCTTCCTCAAGCTCTTCGTGCCGTCCGGCGTTCCCGGCGCGCTTCTGCCGCTGGTCGTCTCGATCGAGGTCATCTCGTTCCTCTCGCGTCCGATCAGCCTCTCGATCCGTCTTTTCGCCAACATGCTGGCGGGTCACATCACGCTGAAGGTCTTCGCCGGCTTCGTCACCTCGCTGAGCGCCCTCGGCGCCCTCGGTGTCGCCGGTGCGATCCTGCCCCTTCTCATGACCGTCGCCCTGACCGGTCTCGAATTCCTCGTGTCGTTCCTGCAGGCCTACGTCTTCGCAGTTCTGACATGCATGTACCTCAACGATGCCGTGCATCCGGGTGGTCACTAAGGAAACAGTCGTCGGCGCCCTCGGGCGTCGCTCATAAGCCGCAACAACCCATTCAAGGAGTTCAACATGGAAGCGGAAGCAGCAAAGTTCATCGGCGCAGGTCTTGCCACGTTCGGTCTCGCCGGCACGGCTCTCGGCCTCGGCAACATCTTCGGCAACTACCTGGCCGGCGCTCTGCGCAATCCGTCTGCTGCTGACAGCCAGTTCGGCCGTCTCGTATTCGGCTTCGCCGTTACGGAAGCTCTGGGCATCTTCTCGCTGCTCATCGCTCTCCTCCTCCTCTTCGCCGTCTGATATCGGCCGAGGACTGGACCATGGCCTCCGGGCCGTGGTCCATCGTACGTTCCGTACAAGATCTGAGAGTGCCCCCTGGAGGTGAGCATGTCCGTGACCCCGGCATCGGCCGAGTCCACCCCTTTCGAAATCGCCCAGGCGGAAACTCCTGCGACGTCGCATGAGACCCCTGCGGATACGCATGCGGCCCAGCCGGCAGGCGAAGTGCACACCGAAACGGGTGTTGCCCATGGCGACGAGCACGCCACCGGCGTTTTCCCGCCCTTCGATCAGACCACGTTCGCATCGCAGCTCCTGTGGCTGGCGATCACCTTCGGTCTGTTCTACCTTCTCATGTCGAAGGTCGTCATTCCGCGCATCGGCGGCATCCTCGAGACGCGCCATGACCGCATCGCACAGGACCTCGACGAGGCCTCCCGCCTGAAGGCGGAAGCCGACGCCGCGATTGCGTCCTACGAGCAGGACCTTGCCAGCGCCCGCGCCAAGGGCAATGCCATCGCCTCGACCGCCCGCGACGAAGCCAAGGCCAAGGCCGACGCCGAGCGCGCCAAGATCGAAGCCTCGCTGCAGGACAAGATCGCCGGTGCCGAGACCCGCATCGCCGAGATCAAGGCCAAGGCCCTTGCCGATGTCGGCGCGATCGCCGAGGAAACCACGGCAGCCCTCGTCGAGCAACTCATCGGCGCCAAGGCCACCAAGGCCGAGATCGCTTCCGCCGTGAAGACGGCCGCAGGCGAATAAGGAGGACACCATGGCATTCGACGCAACTTTCTATGCCTTTGTCGGCCTTCTCCTGTTCCTTGCCCTCATCGCCTATCTCAAGGTTCCCGGCATGATGGCAAAGGGTCTCGACGCCCGCGCGGAGAAGATCCAGAACGAGCTGGCGGAAGCCAAGCGCCTTCGCGAGGAGGCCCAGCACCTGCTCGCCGAATACCAGCGCAAGCGCAAGGATGCCGAGGCGGAAGCCGCCAGCATCGTCGCCGCCGCTGAACGCGAGGCGAGCGCCCTGACGGCCGAAGCCAAGCAGAAGACCGAGGAATACGTCACCCGCCGCACGGCGCTTTCCGAGCAGAAGATCCGTCAGGCCGAGGCCGACGCGATCAACGCCGTGCGCGCCGCCGCCGTCGACCTCGCCGTCGCCGCCGCCGAGAAGGTCATCGCCGCCAAGGCCGATGCCGCCACCGGAAAGGCGCTGTTCGACAACGCCATCAGCGAAGTGAAGGCCCGCCTCAACTGAGGCTGCCCGCACGATCATCTGAAAAAGGCCGGAGCGATCCGGCCTTTTTTCGTTCTGTCCATGCCGTGACGGCGTGTGTCATGTGCCGGCCCGATGCGCCTCGCCGATCTCGCGCTCGGTGAGAATGCGGTCGATCAGGCCCCATTCCAGCGCTTCCTCGGCCGTCATGAAGCGGTCACGATCCATGGCCTGCTCGAACTCCTCGTAGCTGCGCCCGCAATGGCGGGCATAGAGCCGCGTCATGCGCTGCTTGGTCTTCAGGATCTCCTCGGCGTGGATGAGCATATCCGAGGCCTGGCCCTGGAAGCCGCCGGAGGGCTGGTGGACGAGGATGCTGGCATTGGGCAGGGCGGCCCGCATGCCGGGCGCCCCGGCCATCAGCAGGAACGAGCCCATCGAGCGGGCCGTGCCCATGCAGAGCGTGTGAACGGGCGCGCGGATGTAGCGCATCGTGTCGTACATGGCAAAGCCGCTGGTGACCATGCCGCCGGGCGAGTTGATGTAGAGCTGGATCGGCTTCTGCGGACTCTCGGCCTCCAGGAACAGCAGCTGCGCGCAGACGAGGGCGCTTACGGCGTCGTTCACCTCGCCGTTGAGGAAGATGATCCTCTCGCGCAGCAGGCGGGAATAGATGTCGAAGGAGCGTTCGCCCCGGCTGGATTGTTCGACGACCATAGGGACGAGTTGCATCGTTTCGCGCATGGGCGAACTCCTGTCTTCCGGATTGTTTGCGGGAGGGGTGGGTTAGGTCAGGCGGCGCGCATCAGCGTGCACCCGTTGTCGTTGGTGGGCCGTGGCACGACGCGCGCATCCGTAAGGCCGTGGACGATCCGGAGCGTGGTGCCGCCCTGCCCGTTGGGACGGAGCTGGAACGCGACGAGGCTTTCGAGATGGGGCGGCTCATCGTCCCGCAGCCTGTAGCGGATTTCCTTGCCCGGCGCCGTCAGGACCGGCTCGGCGTCGGCGAGCGCGCCGCCCGGCAGCCATCTTTCGCGAAAGGCGGGAATGCTGATCGCCCGCCAGACCTTTTCGGTCGGTGCGTCGAGCTCGTATTCCAGCACGAGGTCCGTCGCCTGCTCGGCCTGCCTGTCGCTCATTGGTCCATGTCCTTCAGCAAATCCTTCAGGGCGTCGATGCGTGCCGGCCAATAGGCCCGATATTTCGCGAGCCATCCGGCAATGCGCGCCAGCCCGTCCGGGTCGACCTCGTAATTGATGAACCGTCCCTGCCGCTCCTCGCGCACCAGCCGCGCCTGGCGCAGCACCGCCAGATGCTGGGACATGGCGGGCTGGCTGATCTCCATGCCCTCGCGCAGCGCGCTGGCATTCATCGCGCCGTCCGCCAGCTTCTCGAAGATCGCGCGGCGCGTGGGATCGGCAAGCGCCTTGAATATCTCGTTCTCGATCATGAGAATGAGATAAGCATACACTTATCTGATTTGCAAGGACCCGGTCGCGCAGCCAGGAGGAAGCCCGTCCCGCCGGGCTCAGTCCTGCCGGAGCGGGCGGAAGCTCATGCGGTGCAGCCGGCAGGGGCCGATATCCGTGATGGCTCTGCGGTGCACTTCGGTGGCGTAGCCGGCATGGATGGCGAAGCCGTAGCCGGGATAGGTGTCCTCGGCGCGGGCCATCATGCGGTCGCGCATCACCTTGGCGACGATGGAGGCGGCGGCGATGGAGAGTGAGCGGGCATCGCCCTTGACGACGGCGCGGCCCTCGCAGGCAAGGCCGGGCGGCACGTCGCGGCCATCGGCCAGCACGAGTTTCGGCGCGACCTCCAGACCCGCGACGGCGCGGCGCATGGCATCAAGGCTCGCCTTGCGGATGTCGATGGCATCGATGCGGCGCGACGAGCTGGAGGCGACGGAGACGAAGGCCGACTGCAGGATCAGGGTGAACAGCACCTCGCGCCTGGCGGCATTGAGCTGCTTGGAATCGTTGAGGCCGCCGGGGATGTTATCCGGGTCGAGCACCACGGCGGCGGCGACGACGGGACCTGCCAGGGGGCCGCGGCCGGCCTCGTCCGTGCCGGCCACCGGCCAGATGCCGCGCTTCAGGGCAGCGGTTTCCATCTGGAAATCCGGCCCTTCGGGCAGGTCGAAAAGAAGGCGGGAATCGGAGGATGCGGTACGGGACATGCGGCGAACCTCGCACATCCATCCGATTCCCTGCAAGCCCTCCGGCAGGAGGCGGACGCCGGAGGAGCGCCGGTGTGCCCCGGGGAAAGGCAGACCGGAAGAAGAGGCCGGGCGCGGGCGCCCGGCGGGGTTTCGTTTTCGCAGCTCTCCGGTTCAGGCCGAACCGGATGGGCTGGATTTCCCGGCGCCGTCAGTCCTTTCGGGAAAGCCGGGCCTGCTTTCCCCTGACGAATGCCGGCGGGGCGAGGAGCAAGGCCCCTCCCGCCTCACAGCAGCGAGAGCTGCACGCCGCTGCCCGAGGGCGGCACGAACTGGTCGCAGGCAAGGCTGCGGCGGGTGCGGGTCAGCTCCAGCCGCTTGGCCGTCATCTCGAAGCGGCGGGCGATCTGCCAGGCATAGGGACCGGCGCCCTTCATGCGCTTGCCGAACTCGGCGTCGTAATCCTTGCCGCCGCGCATGGAGCGCACCAGCGACATGACATGGCGGTAGCGGTCCGGGTAGTGGCGCAGCAGCCAGTCGCGGAAGAGGGGGCTCACCTCCAGCGGCAGGCGGAGCAGCACATAGCTCGCCTCCAGCGCGCCGGCGGCCTTGCCCGAATCGAGCACGCGCTCGATCTCGTGGTCGTTGAGGCCGGGAATGATCGGCGCCATCATGATGGCGACGGGAATGCCGGCCTGCGAGAGCGTGCGGATGGCCTCCAGCCGGCGCGGCGGGGTGGCGGCGCGCGGCTCCATGGTGCGGGCGAGCTTGCGGTCGAGCGTGGTGACGGAAAGCCCCACCCAGGCGAGGCCCCGTGCCGCCATGCGCGCGAGGATGTCGATGTCGCGCAGCACGAGCGCCGACTTGGTGACGATCGAGACCGGATGATTGGCCGCGTCCAGCACCTCGAGGATCTGCCGCATGATGCGCCATTCCTTCTCGATCGGCTGGTACGGATCGGTGTTGGTGCCGATCGCGATGACGCGCGGCTTGTAGCCGGGCTTGGAAAGCTCCCGTTCCAGCAGCTTCGGCGCGTCCGGCTTGGCAAACAGCCGTGCCTCGAAATCGAGGCCGGCGGACAGGCCCATGAAGGCATGGGTCGGCCGGGCGAAGCAGTAGATGCAGCCGTGCTCGCAGCCGCGATAGGGATTGATCGAGCGGTCGAAGGGAATGTCGGGCGATTCGTTGCGCGTGATGATGGTGCGCGGCTTTTCCACCTGCACCTCGGTGCGGAAGGGCGGCAGTTCCTCCAGCGTCTGCCAGCCGTCGTCGACCGTCTCGCGCGTCACCGGCTCGAAGCGGCCGGTGAAGTTGAGGCCCGCGCCCCGGCCGCGCCGGCGCTCGCTGTCGACGCGCATGCCCGTCTCGGCCATCAGCGCTTCGGCAATGTCTTTCGCATGGCCGGGCGCAAGCGCGCCCTGCCTCAGGCTGGCCAGATCGTTCATGAGTGTCTCCGCCGGGGGCAGGCCCCGATTCAATGATTATATTCCTATCGCGCAAATGAGAACAATGCAAGAACAAATTTCGGGGCGCCGCTAACCATGCCGCCTAACCATGCGGGAAACTTCGCGGGTTCCCGCGGTGGCAATCGATGCTGCAATGCGGTATGGGAGGACATGCTGACCATCATCATGGAATGCCGGGACAACGAGGCCGAGCTTGCGCAGACATTGTCGGCGCTGGTTTCCGGCGCCGTCGAGGGCGTCGTGCGCGACGTGATCGTGCTCGACCACGGCTCGCGCGACGGCTCCTCCAAGGTGGCGGACGCCGCCGGTTGCCGCTTCCTGACGAGCTGGGACATGAAGGACGTGGTGCGTTCGGCCCGCGGCGACTGGCTGCTGCTGCTGGAGCCGGGCGCCCGGCCGCTGTCGGGCTGGGTGGACGCGGTCGTCGACCATGTGTCGGTCAACCGCAATCCGGCGCAGTTCCTCGGCTCGCGCAGCCATCGCCGGCCGTTCTTCCAGCGCCTTGCGCGCCGCCGCGCGCCGCTGGAACAGGGCTACCTCGTCAGCAAGCGCCAGGCCTCGGCCGCGGTGCGCACCGGCATGACGCTCGCCGACATCGCCACGGGCGCCGGCGTGCGCCGGCTGGCCGTGGAGCTGGTTCCCGCCTGGGCCGTGAAGGCCATGCGGGCGGGGATCGATTGAGCCAGGGCAGGAAATTCATCGCGGAACAGGCCGGTGCGCCGGGCAGCGCGATTGCGAAATCGGCGCCGGCATCGATGTAACGCTACGCCCCCCGGAGGGGAGCGGGTCAGCCGGCCGTGCGCTTCAGGTGCTCGTCGAGCCGCGGCATGATTTCCACGAAGTTGCAGGGCATGTGGCGATAGTCGAGCTGCGCCTTCAGGATGCCGTCCCAGGCGTCCTTGCAGGCCCCGGGCGACCCCGGCAGCGCGAAGATGAAGGTGGCGTTGAGAACGCCGCCGGTCGCGCGCGACTGGATCGTCGAAGTGCCGATCTTGTCGTAGGAGATGCGGTGGAAGACCTCGGAAAAGCCGTCCATGCGCTTTTCGAACAGCGGCTCCAGCGCCTCAGGCGTCACGTCGCGGCCGGTAAAGCCCGTGCCGCCCGTGGTGATGACCACGTCCACCGCGTCGTCGCGCGTCCAGGCTTCCACCTTGGCGCGGATCGCGGCCACGTCGTCCGTCACGATGGCGCGGTCGGCAAGGCGGTGTCCGGCCTCCCTGATGCGCGCGACCAGCGTATCGCCGGACCGGTCGGTGTCGAGGGTGCGCGTGTCGGAGACGGTGAGCACGGCGATGCCGACCGGAATGAAGGGCCTCGTCTCGTCAATATGCGCCATCGTCGGCTCCCTTGCCTTGCGCTTCCAGCGTGCTCGTGGCGGTGAAAAACCAGTGCGGGTGCCGGTGCGAGAGCGCCGCCGCCGCGGTCTCGGCAGCCGCGTCCGTATCGTATAGCGCAAAGCAGGTCGCGCCGGAACCGGACATGCGCACCAGGCCGGCGCCGGTGGCCGCAAGGCTTTCGGAGATCGCGGCGATCTCGGGGCAGAGCCGGCGGGCAGGGGGCTCCAGGTCGTTGCGCAGGCGCGCAAGCGCTTCCGCCCAGCCGGCAGCGCCCGCAAGGGCGAGCGGCGGGTTGCGCCGGGAGGCAAGCGCCTGGAAGACGGCCGGCGTCGAAATGCCGACGAGCGGATTGGCCAGCACGATGGGAAGGGCCGGCAGGGCGACGGGGGTGATCGCCTCGCCGACGCCGCGCGCGCGCAGCGGGCGGCTGGCAAGGCACATCGGCACGTCGGCGCCGAGGCCGAGGGCAAGCGCATCCAGCCCGTCGGCGGGCAGCTCCGCCTTCCACAGCGAGATGAGGCCGCGCAGCGTCGCGGCGGCATCCGCCGAGCCGCCGCCTATGCCGGAGGCGATGGGCAGGTTCTTTTCGAGATGGATGTGCACGGGCGGGGCCGCCTGCCCGTTCGGGGCGAGCGCCGCGCGCAGCCGGTCTCGCGCGCGGATGACGAGGTTGTCGGCCTCGGCCGAAAGCGCCCCGCAGAAGCGGCCGGACAGGGTGAAGCGGTCCTCGGCCGCCGGCGCAAGGCCGATGCGGTCGCCGAAGGCGGTGAAGGTCACGAGGCTGTCGAGGAGGTGATAGCCATCCTCGCGCCGGCCGGTGACGGCGAGCGCGAGGTTGATCTTGGCCGGGGCCGGCTCGACGACCACGAACCCCGACAGGGCGTCGGCGTCAGCCATGCGGCGTCAGGACTTGCGGTCGGCTGCCGTGCCCTCGGGCGAGGGGTTCTGCACCGGCTTTTCGTCCTTGGCTTCCGCGGAGGCCGGCTCGGTCTTCTGCAGTTCCGGCAGGCCGTTCTCGATCTTCAGCTTGATCTTCGGGATTTCCGCCTCTTCCGGCTTCAGGCCGAGCGCGCGGTTCCACTGGAAGGTGGCTTCCAGCTTGCGGCCGACGCGCCAGTAGGCATCGCCGAGATGGTCGTTGATCGTCGGGTCGCCCGCCTTCAGCTCCGCCGCCCGCTCCAGTTCCGCCACGGCGTCGGAGAAGCGGTTGAGGCGATAGTAGGCCCAGCCGAGCGAATCGACGATATAGCCGTCATCCGGCTTGATGCTGACGGCCCGGCGGATCATGTCCAGGCCCTCGTCGAGGTTCATGTTCATGTCCACCCAGGAATAGCCGAGGTAGTTCAGCACCTGCGGCTGCTCGGGGTTCAGCTCCAGCGCCTTGCGGAAGTTCGGCTCGGCCTTCTCCCATTCCTTCAGCCGCTCATAGGCGATGCCGCGCTGGAAGAAGATGCTCCAGTGGTTGCGTGTGGGCGCCAGGCCGATGGCGGCGACCGCGCGGTCGTAGAGCCCGGCCATCTCCTTGTAGTCCTTGGCGTCCGACAGCACACTGCCGAGCGCGAGATAGGAGCGCAGGTCCGCCGGATCGGCCTCGATCAGCTCCTGCAGATGCTTCTTCGCCTCGGGGACCTTGCCCGTATCGGCAAGGTTGAGGCCGAGCTGCAGCTCGGAAATGCGCCGCATCGGCGACTTTTCCGGCACGGCGCGGTAATATTCGATCGCCCGCTCCGGCTTCTTCTGGTTCTCGGCCAGCCCACCGAGCAGCACCAGCATGTCGTCGCTGTCCGGGTCGAGCGCGCGGGCCGCCTGCAGGTAGAGCGAGACGATGTCTTCCGCGCCGTCGCGGTTGAGCGCGCCGCCGATCGAGAAGAGCACGGCGGCGGCGCCCTGCGCGGCGGTGCGCACCTGCTGCTCCTGCTTCTCGCCGGCCTCGATGCTCTGGCGCAGCGCCTTCAGCGGCGCATAGCTGGTGATGAAGTTGTCGCCGACCGAGATGGCGTCGAGCGCCTTCTGCTTGTTGCCCTCATGGGCTTCGAGGCGGGCGAGCGCCATCACGGCGCGGATGAAGGTGTCGGGCGCGGCGCTCGCGCCGTTGCGGTCGAGGATCGCGTCGTTGAGGCGCGCGCGCGCCGTCGCCTTGTCGCCGGCCGCCGCGGCCAGCGCCCCGGCATGGTAGTTCTTGAAGATGGCGAGCCAGTCCGGCCCCTCCATGCCGCTAATCAGCTTCAGCGCTTCCTTCGGCTTGCCGTCGCCGAACTTGGCCCAGGCGAGCAGGAGGTCGTTCATCATGCGGTCGAGATCGTTCGGCCCCTTGTAGACGAGGATCTTCTCGGCGCTCTTGTATTCGCGCTTGCGGATCGCCTCCATGCCGCGCACCACGGCGGTGATGCGCTCGACGGCGGGGTCGTTGCGCAGCGCATCGGCAAGCTTCACGCCCTCCTCGAAATCGCCGTTCATCAGTTGCGTCACCATCAGGCGCTGCTTGACGTCCTTGTTGGTGGGATCGAACTGCAGGGCGATCTTGTAGAGCGCGACGGCGGTCTCGTATTCCTTGTCGTAATCGGCCGTGCGGGCGGCGAGGAAGGCGCCCGAGAAGGTATTGACGCTCAACGGGTCGAACGGCCTTTCCTCGGCGGCGGCCGCAGGCTTTTCCTCCGCGTAAGCCGCCAGAGGGCCGGTGAGCGCGATGCTGGCCGCGATCGCCACGCCGGAGAGAAGCCGAAGGAGAAGGGAATGCCGCATCAAAATGCCTTTCGCCAGAAGCTGTGCCGAAGCCCACCATGGGGATTGCCGTGACAAATTCAGCCACGATCGTGCCCAAATCAATCACGGACTCATGACGGCAGAGAATGGCTTTTTTGGCGCGGTGCGGCAAGAAAATCCTGCCGGACCGCGTATTCGCCGATCAGCTGACGCGGGCGATGGAGAAGTCGATGACTTCGAGCAGCGCGTTCTTCCAGGGCGAGGCCGGCAGGGGCGCGAGCGCGTCGCGGGCGATCATGCCGTAGTGCTGGGCGCGGGCGATGGTGTCCGTCAGCCCGCCATAGCGGGTGATGAGGCCGAAGGCGCGTTCGAGGTTCGCGTCGTCGCTCTTGCCGCCCTCGATCGCCTCGCGCCAGAAGGCGCGGTCTTCCGCCGTGCCGCGGCGCCAGGCGAGGATGACGGGCAGCGTGATCTTGCCCTCGCGGAAATCGTCGCCGGTGTTCTTGCCGAGGTCGGCCGCCTTGCCGCCATAGTCGAGCGCGTCGTCCACGAGCTGGAAGGCAAGGCCGAGATTCATGCCGTAGGATTTCAGCGCGTTGCGCTCGGCCCGGCCGGTATTGGCGATGATGGGACCGACTTCCGAGGCGGCGGCGAAGAGCGCCGCCGTCTTGGCGCGGATGACCTGGAGATAGTCGTCCTCGGTCGTCTCCATGTTCTTGGCGACGGAGAGCTGCAGCACCTCGCCTTCGGCGATGACGGTGGCGGCGGTGGAGAGTACGTCGAGGGCTTCCAGCGAGCCGACCTCGACCATCATCTTGAAGGCCTGGCCGAGCAGGAAGTCGCCGACGAGCACGCTCGCCTGGTTGCCCCAGATCATGCGGGCGGTGGATTTGCCGCGGCGCATGTCGCTCTCGTCGACCACGTCGTCATGCAGCAGCGTCGCCGTGTGCATGAACTCGACGCTGGTGGCGAGCTTGACGTGCTGGTCGCCGTCATAGCCGAACATCGCGGCGGAGGCGAGCGTCAGCATGGGACGCAGGCGCTTGCCGCCGGAGGAGATCAGGTGGTTGGCGACCTCCGGGATCATCGCGACGTCGGAGCCGGCTTTCGACAGGATGAGCTGGTTCACCCGCTCCATGTCGGCCTTTGTCAGATCGACGAGCGGCTTCACAGACGCCTGTTTGTTTTTGCCTTCTTCAAGCGGTATCACGACGCCCAAATGCCCGGACTCCTGTTCATTTTTGTTGAAAGACAATAGAAAGCGGGGCTTCCTGCGGCAAGAGGCGAATTGTCCCGCCTCGGGAATTATGGCTGGAAAACGACCGGAATGATCGAATTGATCCGCACCAACGACGCCGTCCTGCTCTCCTTCGCGGAAAGCCTGATGAAGGAGGCGGGAATCCATTGCCTGATCGCCGACCAGGCGATGAGCATCCTCGAAGGCTCCCTCGGCATGCTGCCCCGCCGCTTCCTGGTGGAGAGCGACCGGGCGGACGAGGCCCGGCGGATCCTCAAGGATGCGGGGCTCGAAGCGGAGCTGCGGGCGTGAGCGAAGCCGGCCCGACGCCGGAAAAACCGGTCACCGAAACCGTCGACGCCTTCCACTACGGCCGCTTCCACGTCGTCCAGCCGAAGGGCATCGGCCATCGTTCGGGCATGGACGCCATGCTGCTCGCCGCGCTGGTGGCGGGGAAGGGGCCGATGCGCGTCGCCGATCTCGGCGCGGGCGCGGGCGCTGCCGGCCTTGCCGTCGCCGCATGCAACGAAAGGGCCGAGGTGCTGCTCGTCGAGCGCTCGCCGCTGATGGCCGGTTTCGCCCGCAAGTCGGTGGCGCTTCCGGAAAACGCCGCCTTTTCGGCCCGCGTCGGCGTGCTGGAGGCCGATGTCGGGCTCGCGGGCACGGCGCGTGTCGCGGCGGGCCTTGCCGACGAGGTCTTCGACCATGTCATCATGAACCCGCCCTTCAACGACCGCATCGGCAGCCGCACGCCCGACGCGCTGAAGGCCGAGGCCCATGCCATGGAGCATGACCTCTTCGAACGCTGGATCCGGACGGCGGGCGCGATCCTGAAGCCGGGCGGCCAGCTCTCTCTCATCGCCCGGCCGGAATCGATCGCCGAGATCGTCGCCGCCTGCGGCCGCCGCTTCGGCGGCATCGAGATCACCGCCCTCCATCCCCGCCCCGGTGAACCGGCCCTGCGCATCCTCGTCACCGCCATCAAGGGCTCGCGCGCCAGACTGGCGCTGCGCATGCCGCTCGTCATGCACGAACCCGGCCGGCACGCCTTCACCCCTTTCGTCGACGACCTCAACAACGGCCGGGCAAGCTATCCGCGCCTGTCGCGTTGACAATTTCGGGGAGATCGAAAAACCTGTATTACAAAAGGCAGATTTTTCCATGGAAAATCAGAGGAATCTTTCCGATCCCATCACACTGAGACTGCCAAGCGAGTTGCTTGCCGAAATCGAGGCGGTCGCGCGCAGTTGCGGGCGTTCGCGCAGCTGGGTGATGGTGCGGGCGATGAAGGCCTATCTTGCCGCCGAGGGGCAGGAGATCCTTGAACTTGACAGGGCGAGGCGGGCGGCAGCTACGGATGGCGCCACGGCGCTGGACGACCTCATCGCCGAAATGGACGACAACCTGCCGGGCAACGCCGCCTGATGCGCAAGGTGCTCTTCGCGCCGCCGGCAAGGCTCTTTGTCGAACAGGAAATCCGGTATCTGCGTGATCGCAACCCCGCCGCGGCGGCCGCGTTCCGGGCAAGCATGGCACGGATTGGCAAGCAGCTCGCTGCGCTTTCCATATTCGGGCTTCCTGCGCCAGGACATTCCCGTAAGCGGCATCTACCGCATCGTGCTCGGCGATTATCGCATCGACTACGAGCTTTCGGACGATGCCGTCCTCGTCCTTCTCGTTCGTCATGGGCGACAGGCCGAGCCCGGCTTGCCGGTTGATGACGATGCGGACTACGAGGCGCCCTAGGCGATTTCTGCTGTCAAATCTTGCGTTTTCGCCCGTCATGCATACATCAGCCGGGCAAACGAACAGGAAACAGGATCGCGCGATGGCCGGATTTTTGAAGACGCTGGTGCCGAAGAGGTTCCGCAAGGAGGGGGTCGCGATCCCGGTCGTCCGGCTGCAGGGGGCGATCATGGCGTCCGGCAGCCAGTTCCGGCCGGCGCTCAATCTCGCCACCGCCGCGCCCGCGCTGGAAAAGGCCTTCGCCTACAAGCAGGCGCCGGCCGTCGCGATCTCCATCAATTCGCCGGGCGGCTCGCCGGTGCAGTCGCGGCTGATCTTCCAGCGCATCCGCGCGCTCGCGGCGGAAAGGAACAAGCGCGTTCTGGTCTTCGTCGAGGACGTGGCGGCGTCCGGCGGCTATATGATCGCGCTCGCCGGCGACGAGATCTTTGCCGACCCGACCTCGATCGTCGGCTCGATCGGCGTCGTCTCGGGCGGCTTCGGCTTTCCGGAAATGCTCAAGAAGATCGGCGTCGAGCGGCGCGTCTACACGGCCGGCACGAACAAGGCGATCCTCGATCCGTTCCAGCCCGAGCGCGAGAACGAGATCGAATATCTCAAATCCCTCCAGCTCGAGATCCACCAGGTCTTCATCGACATGGTGAAGGAGCGCCGCGGCGCAAGACTGGCCGACGACCCCGATCTCTTCTCCGGCCTGTTCTGGACCGGCGGGCGCGGCCTGGCGCTCGGCCTCGTCGATGGCCTTGCCGACATGCGCTCGGAGCTGAAGAAGCGCTATGGCGAGAAGACGCGGCTGGAGCTGGTCTCCGCGCCCAAGGGGCTGTTTGGTCGCAAGGCGCCGGGCATCGGGGGGCTTTCCGGCGACATGGCGGAGCGTATAGGCTCTGCGGGCGTGGCCGCCGTGGCGGGCCTTGCGGAAGAAAAGGCGCTGTGGGGCCGTTTCGGCCTTTCCGGATAAGGCGCATGTGAAACAACGGGAGGGGCGATGGCCCAGATCATCTTTCTGCTGCTGGTCGTCGGCCTTGCCTGGTTCGGCTATCGCAAGTTCGTGGCCGATGCCGAGCGCCTGAGCAAATTGCGCAAGCGTTCCGAAGAGGAACGTCGCACCGGCGCCACCGGCACGCTCGTCAAGGATCCGGAAACCGGCGAATACCGCCTGCGCCGCGACGACGAGTAGGGCGATTCCGGCAAAAGTGCGCAGCGGTTACGTCCGCGATTGGCGGGAGTGCCGGAAAACCGGCCGCCGTGGCGTGGCTGTGTGTCATCGCGGGATCGCAGGAGGGGCCTTGCCGTGCGGTCCCGGCACATTAACCACGCTCCGTAAGGTTAACGCGGGATTTAAGCTTTCGCAGCCGCCGGCCGGCGTTGCCCCCGCGCGCAGGAAGGCCGATCTAGCGGTCAGGGTCGCCATGACGGCGTCCCGGCAGTGAACGGAGAATAGCCATGGCCTCGCTCGACCTCGACTGGATTCGCACCATCGTCGTGACGGGTGGTGCCGGCTTCGTCGGCTCGCATATCGTCGACGATCTCCTTGCCCATTGCCCGAACGCGCGCATCCGCGTGCTCGATTCCTTCACCTATGCCGCCGACATGTCGCATCTCGACGCCGCCTTCCGCACCGGCCGCGTGACGTTGCAGGAAGGCGATGTCGGCAATCTCGACCTCGTCACGGAAATGCTGAAGGATGCCGACCTCGTCGTGCATGCGGCGGGCGAAAGCCATGTCGAGCGTGCCTTCTCGGTGCCGGAGCGCTTCACGCTGGCCAATGCGCTGGGCACGCAGGTGCTGGTCGAGGCGATGGGCCGCCGCCGCG
Organism: Shinella sp. HZN7; assembly: GCF_001652565.1. Taxonomy (NCBI): domain Bacteria; kingdom Pseudomonadati; phylum Pseudomonadota; class Alphaproteobacteria; order Hyphomicrobiales; family Rhizobiaceae; genus Shinella; species Shinella sp. HZN7. The sequence continues at coordinate 811,489 of NZ_CP015736.1, forward strand.
TGCCGCTGATGATCCATGTCAGCTCCGCCGAGGTCTATGGCACCGGCAATGGCCAGCCGGTGGGCGAGCTTGCGCCGCTCCTGCCCGACAATCCCTATGGCGCCTCCAAGGCGGCCGCCGAAATGCTGATCGCCGGCCTGCGCCGCTCCTTCGATCTCGATATCCGCGTGCTGCGCCCGGTCAACATCGTCGGCACGCGCCAGAACACCGAAAAGCTCCTGCCGCGCTTCCTCGAGCTTGCCGCCGTCGGCCGGCCGCTGCCGGTGCATGGCGACGGCTTGCAGACGCGCGGCTTCGTCACCATGGCGGATTTCTGTTCGGCGCTGCGCGCGGTGGTGGCGCGCGGGGCGAAGAACGCCACCTACAATGTCGCCGGCGACGATTTCCTCGATATCCTTTCCGTCGCGCGTCTGGTGCTCGATGCCGTGCAGGATCCGGTCTCCGGCGTCAGCTTCATCGCCGGCAGGCCGGACAATGCCGGCCGCCCGCCGCTCGACACGCGGGCGCTGAACGCGCTCGGCTGGCAGGCGAAGGGCACGCTGCGCCGCGAGCTTCCCATGCTCGCCGCCTGGTACGGCGCGCGCATACCGGCGGGCCTGCGCCGCCAGGTGCGGCAGGTGCCGAACCTTGCCCCGCAGCGCGTGCAGGCCGTCACCCAGGCCGCCGGCTCCGGGCTTTTCCGCTCGCTCGAACGGCATTGATGCATGCGGGGAGAGGGGCCGAAACCCTTGACCCCCAGGGCGCATCGTGGCACCAGTCCGGCACCTTTCCAAGAATGCCCGGACGAAACCGATGACCTCTGCCGCCCTGCCTGACCACATGAACCCGACGCGCTCCTTCCAGGGGCTGATCCTGACGCTGCACAATTACTGGGCAGACAAGGGCTGCGCGGTGCTCCAGCCCTATGACATGGAAGTCGGCGCCGGCACCTTCCACCCGGCGACGACGCTGCGCGCGCTCGGCCCCCGCCCCTGGCGCGCCGCCTATGTGCAGCCCTCGCGCCGCCCGTCCGACGGCCGCTACGGCGAGAATCCGAACCGCCTGCAGCACTATTACCAGTACCAGGTCATCCTGAAGCCGAACCCGTCGAACCTGCAGGAACTCTATCTCGGCTCGCTCGCCGCCATCGGCCTCGATCCGCTGCTGCATGACGTGCGCTTCGTCGAGGACGACTGGGAAAGCCCGACGCTCGGCGCCTGGGGCCTCGGCTGGGAATGCTGGTGCGACGGCATGGAGGTCTCGCAGTTCACCTATTTCCAGCAGGTCTGCGGCATCGAATGCGCGCCCGTCGCCGGCGAATTGACCTACGGCCTCGAACGCCTCGCCATGTATGTGCAGGGAGTCGACAATGTCTACGACCTCAATTTCAACGGCCGCGAGGGCGATGAGAAGATCACCTATGGCGACGTCTTCCTGCAGGCCGAGCAGGAATATTCCCGCCACAATTTCGAATTCGCCGACACCGCCATGCTGCATCGCCACTTCATCGATGCGGAGAAGGAATGCCAGGCGCTGCTCGCCGCCGGTGCGCCGGGCGATGCGGAAAACCAGCGCCTGCACAAATGCGTGCTGCCGGCCTATGACCAGTGCATCAAGGCGAGCCACGTCTTCAACCTGCTCGATGCACGCGGCGTGATCTCCGTCACCGAGCGCCAGAGCTACATCCTGCGCGTGCGCACGCTGGCGAAAGCCTGCGGCGAGGCCTTCCTCCTGACGGATGCCGGCGGCGTGAACTGGACGAAGGACGCGGCCTGAGCCGCAACCGTTTCCAAGGGAGAGGAACATGGCGACAGAAAAAGTAGCGATCATCACGGCCGGCGGCAGCGGCATGGGCGCGGCGGCGGCAAGACGGCTGGCGGTGGACGGCTTCAGGATCGCCGTGCTCTCCTCCTCCGGCAAGGGCGAGGCGCTGGCGGCCGAAACAGGCGGCTTCGGCGTCACCGGCTCCAACCAGTCGAACGACGACTTGCAGCGCCTCGTCGACGGCGCGCTGGAGCGCTGGGGCCGCGTGGACGTCCTCGTCAACAGCGCCGGCCATGGCCCCCGCAAGCCGATCCTCGATCTCACCGACGAGGACTGGCACGCGGGCATCGACGTCTATTTCCTCAATGCCGTGCGCCCGACGCGCCTCGTCACCCCGGTCATGCAGAAGCAGAAGTCCGGCGTGATCATCAACATCTCGACCGCCTGGGCCTTCGAGCCGAGCTCCATGTTCCCCACCTCGGCCGTCGCCCGCGCGGGCCTTGCCTCGTTCACGAAGATCTTCGCGGACACCTACGCGGCCGACAACATCCGCATGAACAACGTGCTGCCCGGCTGGATCGACAGCCTGCCGGCGACCGAGGAACGGCGCGACGGCGTGCCCATGAAGCGCTACGGCACGAGCGAGGAGATCGCCGCGACGGTGGCCTTCCTCGCCTCCGACGGTGCCGCCTACATCACCGGCCAGAACATCCGCGTCGACGGCGGCATCACGCGCTCGATCTGAGGCAGGTCCCGTACCGCGAACCGATGATGTTTGAGGAAAACGGTGCGACATATCCCTTCGCCCCGCTTGCCGGGAGAAGGTGGCCGGCGGGCCGGATGAGGGGCCGAGCGTCTTTCGTTCAGGCGAGGGCCGAAACCTTCACGCCGAGTTCCCAGACGGGCTTCAGCGTCGGCATCGCGCCGGTGGGAAGCTGGCCGGCATAGGTCTGGAGCGCCCGGCGCACACCCTTCGGACGGTCGACCACGGCGCCCATCGTGTAGGCGAGGAAGAGGGCGGTGAAACCGAGAACGTTGATGGTGAGGACGAGGGCTTTCATGACGGTTGCTTCAAGGTTCGTGTTGTTGGTGAAGCGACTATCGGCCAAGGCGCGCCGCCGCGCGGTTCCCGGGGTGACAGGGCCGGCGGGCGATCGTTCTGCTTGAGGAAAGGAGGCGGCCTCGGAGCCCGCGGGGGGCTTTCCTGCGGCGATGCGAATGCTAAGGTCGGGCCTGGGACAAAGAAGGAGCGGAGACTTTCATGATCGGTCTGGCAATCGCGGCGGTGGTCGTCCTCTACGCCATCATTCTCTACAACGGCCTCGTCAAAGCCCGTCAGGTGAAGGAGGAGGCCTGGTCCGGCATCGACGTGCAACTGAAGCGCCGCGCCGACCTCATCCCCAACCTCATCGAAACCGTGAAAGGCTACGCCGCGCACGAGAAGGACACGCTGGAAAAGGTGGTGGAGCTGCGCAACCGGGCGCAGGCCGTCCCGGCGGGTGACGTCGCGGGCAGGGCCCAGGCCGAAGGCCTGCTCAGCCAGGCGCTCGGCCGCATCTTCGCGCTCGCCGAGGCCTATCCCGACCTCAAGGCCAACCAGAACTTCGCCGAGCTGCAGGAAACGCTGGAAACGCTGGAAAGCGAGATCCAGATGTCGCGCCGCTACTACAACGGCGCCGCCCGCGATCTCAACGTGAAGGTCGAGAGCTTCCCCTCGAACCTCGTCGCCAGCCTCTTCAAATTCCTCAAAGCGCCCTATTTCGAGATCGAGAACCCGGCCGACCGGGCCGTGCCGACCGTAAAGTTCTAGAGCGTTCGTTTTGTCGCATTTCCGAACGGAAAACCGGTATCCACTTTTCCTGGAAATGCTCTAATGCCGGAGACCTTCATGATGCGGATTGCAGCTCTCCTGGCGCTGTGGCTCTGCCTTCTGGTCGGGGGCGCGGCCCGGGCGGAGGAGTATTTCGACCGCTACCATTCCGACATCGCTGTCGCGAAGAACGGTACCCTGACCGTGACGGAGACGATCCGCGTCCATGCCGAGGGCAACCGGATCCGTCGCGGCATCTATCGCGATTTCCCGCTCACCTTCGTCGATGCCGGCGGGCGGGAGCGCGAGGTGGGCTTCAAGATACTCGCCGTCGAGCGAGACGGGCGGCCGGAGCCCTACCGCACGGAAACCATCCGCCGCGGCATCCGCATCTATTTCGGCTCGGCCGACGTGCTCATCGATCCGGGCTTCCACGCGTATCGCCTGACCTACGAGACGACGCGGCAGATCCGCTTCTTCGACACGCATGACGAACTCTTCTGGAACGTCACCGGCACCGAATGGGCTTTCCCGATCGAGCAGGCGACGGCGACGGTGACGCTGCCGCAGGGCGTGCGGGCGGAGGAACTGACCGTCTTCACCGGCCCGCTCGGTGCCACGGGCAAGGATGCGCGCGGCGAAAACCAAGACAACCGGGCGACCTTCGAGACGACGCGCGCGCTCGGGCCGAACGAGGGCCTGACGATCGGCGTGAAAATGCCGGCCGGCAGCATCGACCGGCCGACGGCGGCGGAAGAGCGCGCGCTGTTCCTCAAGGACAACCGCAACCTCTTCCTCGCCTTCGGCGGCCTCGCGCTGGTCGTCGGCTATTATCTCTGGGCCTGGCTCTCCGTCGGCCGCGACCCGCCGCGCGGCGTCATCGTGCCGCGCTGGGATGCGCCGGAGGGCATATCGCCGGCGCTCGTCAACTATATCGACGAGAAGGGGTTCGGCGGGCGGGGCTGGACGGCAATCTCCGCCGCCTTCCTCAATCTTGCCGTCAAGGGCCTTGTCGAGCTGAAGGACCTGAAGACCTCCATCACCGTCACCCGGACGGAAAAGCCGGTCGAGGGGATCCTGCCGACGGGCGAGGCGACCCTCCTGAAGACCATGGGGTCGGCGGGAAGCACCTTCGTCATCGACAAGTCGAACGGCAAGCGCGTGCAGACGCTGGGCCATGATTTCAGCCAGGCGATGGAGAAGGAGCACCGCTACAAATATTACCTCGCCAACTGGTCGCAGGTGATCTGCGGCATCCTCCTGTCGCTCGCCTGCCTTGCGGCCCTCCTGATTTTCGGCTCGCTGCCGGAGGAGGGCATCGTGCTCGTCATCCTGCCCGTCTTCGCCTCGGTCTTCGTGTCGATCTTCGCGCTGGCGCTCGGGCAGAACTTCCGGCGGGCGAAAACGCTCGGCGCGCGCATCCTCGCCGTCGTGATGATCGCCTTCGTCGGCTTCGTTCTCCTGACGGTCTTCGGCGGCGTCCTCGTCACGCTGTTCCTCACCAGCGCGGCCGCCGGCCAGATGCCGCTCTTTGCCGCCGTCGGCGGCATCGTCGTCACCAATCTCGTCTTCTTCTTCCTGATGGGCGCGCCGACGCCCCTCGGCCGCAGGATGATGGACGGCATCGAGGGCCTGCGCCAATACCTGACGCTCGCCGAGAAGGACCGCATGAACATGGCCGGCGCGCCGGAAATGTCGCCGCGCCACTACGAGACCCTCTTGCCCTATGCCGTGGCGCTCGGCGTCGAAAAACCCTGGTCGGAAACCTTCGACCGCTGGCTCGCCGCCGCCGCGGCGGCCGGTGCTGCCGCGGCCGCCTACCAGCCCGCCTGGTATCACGGCGACGGCTTTTCCTCCGGCCGCTTCTCCGATCGCATGGGCGGCTTTGCCGGCTCCATGGCAAGCACCATGACCGCCTCCCTGCCGGATCCGCCGAAAAGCTCGTCCTCCGGTTTCTCCTCCGGCGGCGGTGGCGGCTCCTCCGGGGGCGGCGGTGGTGGCGGTGGTGGCGGCGGCTGGTAGACGATCGGCGCGTCAGCCCGACTTTTCGGGTTTGGACGGATGACATTTGGCTTGAGGCTTGCTAAGTCCCCGCCAGTCGAAAAATCCATCAGTCAGTGACCCCCATGCCCGATCTTCTGCTTGAACTCCGCTCCGAGGAAATCCCCGCCCGCATGCAGCGGAAGGCTGCGGGCGATCTGAAGAAGCTCGTCACGGACGCGCTGGTGGATGCGGGCCTGACCTATGAGGGCGCACGCGAATACTGGACGCCGCGCCGCCTGACACTCGACATCCGCGGCCTCAACGCCCGCTCGAGCGACGTGCGCGAGGACATCAAGGGCCCGGCGACCTCGGCGCCCGAGCAGGCGATCCAGGGCTTCCTGCGCAAGGCGGGCCTTGCCTCTGTCTCCGAAGCGCATGTCCATTCGGACCCGAAGAAGGGCGATTTCTACGTCGCCCATATCGTCAGGCCGGGCCGCCCGGCCGACGAGATCATCGCCGAGGTGATGCCCGGCATCATCCGCAACTTCCCCTGGCCGAAGCCGATGCGCTCCGGTGCGGCTTCCGCCAGGCCCGGTTCGCTGCAATGGGTCCGCCCGCTGCAATCCATTGTCTGCACCTTCGGTTCGGAGACCGAGGAAACCCGGGTCGTGCCCTTCGAAATCGGCGGGCTCGTCGCCGGCAATGTCACCTACGGCCACCGCTTCCATGCGCCCGGCGCGATCACCGTGCGCCGCTTCGAGGACTATGTCGCCAATCTGGAGAAGGCCAGGGTCGTGCTCGACGCCGAGCGCCGCAAGCAGATCATCGCGACGGACGCGAACAACATCGCCTTTGCGAACGGCCTCGAACTGGTCGAGGACGAGGGCCTCTTGGAAGAGGTTTCCGGCCTCGTCGAATGGCCGCAGGTGCTGATGGGCACCTTCGAGGAAGAGTTCCTGGCGATCCCCTCGGAAATCATCCGCCTCACCATCAAGACGAACCAGAAATGCTTCGTCACCCGCAAGCCGGGCGCCGAAACGCTCTCCAACCACTTCATCCTCGTCTCCAACATCGAGGCGAAGGACGGCGGCAAGGAGATCGTGCACGGCAATGGCAAGGTCGTGCGCGCCCGCCTGTCGGATGCCAAGCACTTCTGGCTCCGCGACCAGGGCGACCTGCCGGACCTCGACACGCTGAAGGCCTCCGCCGAAAAGTTCGGCCTCGACCTGAAGAAGCCGCTCGATCAGCGCATGGCCAAGCTCGATGCGCTGAACGTCACCTTCCATGCCAAGCTGGGCACCCAGGGCGCCCGCGTCGAGCGCATCCGCAAGCTTGCAGGCGAACTTGCCCCCGTCATCGGCGCCGATGCGGCGCTCGTCGACCGGGCCGTGGTGCTCGCCAAGGCGGACCTGCGCACCGAGGCCGTCGGCGAATTTCCGGAACTCCAGGGCATCATGGGCCGCAAATATGCCGGGCTCCAGGGCGAGGACGCCGCGGTGGCCGAGGCGATCGAGGATCATTACAAGCCGCAGGGCCCCTCCGACCGCGTGCCCGCGGGCAAGGTCGGCCTTACCGTCGCGCTCGCCGACAAGCTGGACACGCTGATCGGCTTCTGGGCCATCGACGAGAAGCCGACCGGCTCGAAGGATCCCTATGCGCTGCGCCGCGCCGCCCTCGGCGTCATCCGCATGCTGCTCGAAAAGAACATCCGCCTGCCGCTCGCCTCCGTCGCGAAGGATCCGGACCTCGTCGCCTTCTTCCACGATCGCCTGAAGGTCTATCTCCGCGACATGGGCGCGCGCCACGACCTGATCGACGCCGTGCTGACGCCCGAGGCCGACGATCTCCTGATGGTCGCGCGCCGCGTCGAGGCGCTGACGGCCTTCATCACCTCGGAAGAGGGCCAGAACCTGCTCGCCGGCACCAAGCGCGCCACGCAGCTTCTCGCCGCCGAGGAGAAGAAGGGCACTGTCGTCGAAGGCGCCGTCTCGGCCGATCTTCTCCTGCTCGATGCCGAAAAGGCCCTCCATGCCGCCGTCGAGATCGCGACGAAGGACGCTGCCGCCGCCGTCGCCAAGGAAGACTTCCGCTCCGCCATGGAGGCCCTCTCCACGCTGCGCGCCCCGGTCGACCAGTTCTTCAACGACGTGCTGGTCAACGACGAGGACCCCGCCATCCGCGCCAACCGCCTCGCCCTGCTCTCCGCCATCCGCGCCGCCACCGGCACGGTCGCGGATTTCTCGAAGATCGCGGGGTAAGGGAAGGGCGGTAATGGCCGCAAGGATCCTCATCAGCGCCTGTCTTGCCGGCCTGCCGGTGCGCATAACGGTTCGGCCAGGCCGCTCTTGCATGACGCGGTCGAGCGCTGGCGGGCGGCGGGGCGGCTGGTGACGCTTTGTCCGGAGCTTTCGGGCGGCTTCCAGGTGCCGCGGCCGCCGGCGGAGATCGAGAACGGGCTTGACGGCGAGGACGTGCTCGACGGGCGGGCGCGGGTGCTGGAAGTGTCCGGCGGGGATGTTTCGGCGGCCTATATCGCGGGCGCGCGCATCGCGCTCGACGTGGCGCGGGACAATGGCTGCCGGCATGCGCTGCTCATCGACGGCAGCCCGTCCTGCGGCTCCGCCTTCGTCTATGACGGCACGTTTTCAGGCATCCGGCATGCGGGGCAGGGGGTGACGGCGGCGCTCTTGCGGCGCGGCGACATCGCGGTCTATTCCGATAGGGAGGTCGATCGGCTGGTCGGTGATCTCGGGGAGAGTGGCTGATACGCTTGCGCCCCCGCTTGAGGTCAGGGGCGCAAAACGTCCGCTTTCGCGGATTCCTGTCAGCCTGGAGGGACTGAGAGGCAGGGCGCTTCCAATATGGGGTCAGTTGACCCGAAGTTCAAACCCTGCCGGATCAAACTCCCGTGAAGGGACCATGCCGGCCGTTGCCGTCTTGCCGGCAGCGGTCTCGTCGAGCGCGCTCGTGCGGGCGCCGGCATCGACGGTTTCCACGGCGGTGGCATCTGCGTCCGCCGGCTTTTCCGCCTCGGCGGCCTGATGGGCTTCCACCGGCGCCTTGCTGACGAAGAGCACCGGCGAGCCGCCCATCCAGGCTTCCGTGCGGAAGATCTTGCGCTCGCCGTTTTCCTCGCGGATCTCCACTTTCTGCGTGCCGGGCTCGATGGCGTCGACATGGTAGGCGGCGGATTTCGACTTCGGCTTCAGCGCCGGGCAGTCGTCGCAGCGGATTGCCGAAATGCTCGAGCCCTCGGACGACGCACTGGCAACGGGCTCGATCGAACCGGCAAGGGCGGGGGCGGCAAGAAGCAGGAAGGCAAAGGTCGGCAGCAGGGTACGCATCAACGGTTCTCCCTTATGGTTGGAGGGAGAATAGCGCCGGCCGGTTACGGTCCCGTCAGGCGAATTGGTAAAATTTGAGCGATCCGGCGTTTTTCGCGCAGGGCCTCACGCCTTTTCGCGGGCGACGGCGCGCCAGCCGATGTCGCGGCGGCAGAAGCCGTTGTCCCATTCGACCCGGTCGAGCGCCTGGTAGGCCGCCTTTTGCGCCTCCGCGACGGTCGGGGCGACGGCCGTGACGTTGAGCACGCGCCCGCCGGTCGCCACCAACTGGCCGTCCTTCAGGGCTGTGCCGGCATGAAACACCTTGCTGGCCGCGTCGTCGGCCGGCAGCGCGCGGATCGGCGTGTTCTTCTCGTAGGCGCCGGGATAGCCCTTCGAGGCCATGACGACGGTGAGTGCCGCGGCATCGCGCCAGGTGGCGGAAACCGTGTCGAGCCTGCCGGTTGCGGCCGCATGCAGGATCGGCAGCAGGTCGCTTTCGAGCCGCATCATCAGCACCTGGCATTCCGGATCGCCGAACCGGACATTGTATTCGATGAGTTCAGGCCCCTTGGCGGTGATCATCAGCCCGGCGAAGAGCACGCCCTGGAAGGCGTGGCCATCGGCCGCCATGCCGCGGATCGTCGGCTCGATGATCTCCTTCATGGTGCGCGCGACCATGTCGGGCGTCATGACGGGGGCGGGCGAGTAGGCGCCCATGCCGCCGGTATTGGGGCCGGTGTCGCCGTCGCCCACGCGCTTGTGGTCCTGGGCGGAGGCGAGCGGCAGGGCGTTCGCGCCGTCGCACAGGCAGAAGAAGCTCGCCTCCTCGCCGTCGAGGAAGGCCTCCACCACGACTTCCGCCCCCGCCGCGCCGAAGGCGCCGTCGAAGCAGTCGTCCACGGCGGCCAGCGCCTCGTCAAGCGTCATGGCGACCGTCACGCCCTTGCCGGCGGCAAGCCCGTCCGCCTTGATGACGATCGGCGCGCCCTCGCGCTCGACATAGGCCTTTGCGGCGGCGGCATCGGTGAAGCGCTGGTAGGCGCCGGTGGGGATGTCGTATTTTGCGCAGAGGTCCTTGGTGAAGCCCTTGGAGCCTTCAAGCTGGGCGGCGGCGGCCGAGGGGCCGAAGACGTCGATGCCGGCAGCGCGCAGCACGTCGGCCATGCCCGCGACCAGCGGGGCTTCCGGCCCGACCATCACGAAGGTGACGCCGTTCTCCTTGCAGAAGGCGGCGACGGCTGCATGGTCGTCGATGTCGAGCGCGACGAGCGTCGCGCAGTCGGCGATGCCCGGATTGCCGGGGGCGGCAAAGAGCGTTTCGAGGAGGGGGGACTGCGCCAGCTTCCAGGCAAGGGCGTGCTCGCGTCCGCCCGATCCGATCAACAGAACCTTCATGCCCATATCCTCGATCCGTCCTTCGTTGCTGGCGGGTTAAGGGGACGGGGCTGAAAGGTCAAGGGCTGTAGGCCGCGGGAGCGCGCAAGGACGGGATAATGCCGGGCTGGCGGGCAGCAGCCGTCTCCCCGCAAGCGGAGGGAAGGCAAGTTGAGGAGAAGGAAGAGGAGGCCCGTATTCCCCGATCCCTGCGGTTCGATGGGTCGGGAAACCGGTTCCATCCTCCCCTTCGCCCCGCTTGCGGGGAGAAGGTCGCGGCAGCGGGATGAGGGGCCACCGCGAATGGGTACGGTTGCCCCTACAGCGTGGCAGCGCCCTTTTCTTCGACGGTACGGCCGAGCGTCTCCAACTCCGTGTCGATCAGGTGCACGTCCTCGTACCAGCCGTCATCCTCCACCATGGCGCTCTCGGTGGCGGCGCGCTGGAGGGCGCGGGCTTCGGTGCGCAGCTTTTCCAGCTTGGCGATCTTCTCCTTGCGGGAAAGGCCGGTGTCGTTGCGGATTGCCTGCAGCTTCAGTTCCATCGTGCTGACGGTCATCGGGAAACTCCTTGTTCGTTCCCCGAAGAACGCCGGCCTGGCCGATTCGTTCCGCGTGCCGTCCCGCCGGATGGTTAGCAAAGCGGTAATGAAACGCGGCTAATGTTCACGCAATCAAAGGTTTCGGCAGCCCGCGGCGGGCCTGCCGGTGAAGCGAGGATTGTGTTTTGCGTATCCGTGTCTCGACCGCAATGACTGCGGCCGCCCTGCTTTTTGCGCCCGTTTCCGCCCGTGCCGGCGAGGGCGGCTATTTCTGGTCCGGCGACTGGTATCTGAAGGTCGGCGCCGCCGGCTTCGCCGCGCCGCGCTACGAGGGGGCGAAAAAGTACCTGTTCCAGGTCACGCCGATGATCTCGCTCGGCAAGGCGGGCAGCACCGTCCGCTTCTCCTCGCGCAACGACAACCCGTCCTTCGCGCTGATCGACAATGGCGGCTTTCGCGCCGGCGCGACCGGCAAGCTGGTCATGCCGCGCGACAAGGACGATTCGAAGGACCTGCGCGGCCTGACGCCGGTGAAGTTCGGCGGCGAGCTCGGCGCCTTCGCCGAAGCCTATCCGACGGACTGGCTGCGCGTGCGCGGCGAGGTGCGCCACGGCATCCGCAGCCATGACGGCATCGTCGCCGATATCGCGGCGGATGCCTTCGTCGACGTGCGCCCGGACGTGCGCGTGTCGGCCGGCCCGCGCCTGACGGTCGCCTCGAACGACTACATGGACACCTATTACGGCGTGAAGCCGAACCAGGTCGCCAAGTCCGGCCTTTCCGCCTACGATCCCGACGGCGGCATTCACTCGGTCGGCGCGGGCGCGGCGATCACCTGGCAGGTCAACGAGAAGATCGAGACGAGCGCCTTTGCCGAATACAAGCGCCTCGTCGGCGATGCGGCCAAGTCCAGCCTCGTCAGGCAGCGCGGCGACCGCGACCAGGTGCTGATCGGCCTTTCCGCCACCTACCGGTTCGATTTCACGCTGCCGTAGATCCTTTCGGCACGCGCGGGCGCTCCGCGGTGCGGTGCCGGCTTGACCCGCGCCGGGCGGCTTGCGATCTAGGGGCATGATCAGCTCTCCCTCCGATTCCGGCCGCGTCGCCGACGCGCCGTCCCGAAACTGGGTCTACCGCGTGCTGCCGCGCGCGGCCTGGCCCTATGCGCAGCTCGCCCGCTGGGACCGGCCGATCGGCTGGCAACTGCTGTTGCTGCCCTGCCTCTGGTCGACGGCGCTGGCGGCCAATGTCTCGGCGGCGATCGGCACCTTCGATCTTGCGCGCTTCGTCACGCAGCTCTTCCTCTTCTTCGTCGGGGCCGTCGCGATGCGCGGCGCCGGCTGCACCTATAACGACCTCGTCGACCACGAGATCGACCAGGCGGTTGCCCGTACCCGCTCGCGCCCGCTGCCGTCGGGCCGCGTCACGCGCCGGCAGGCGAAGATCTTCATGGCACTGCAGGCACTCGTCGGCCTTGTCGTGCTGTTGCAGTTCAACCTCTTCACCATCGTGCTGGGCATCGCCTCGCTGGCGATCGTCGCGATCTATCCCTTCGCGAAGCGCTTTACCGACTGGCCGCAACTCTTCCTCGGCATGGCCTTTTCCTGGGGCGCGCTGATGGGCTGGGCGGCGGAGTTTTCCGAGGTGTCGGCCGCCTCGCTGGCGCTCTACAGCGCCGCCATCACCTGGACCATCGGCTACGACACGATCTACGCCCATCAGGACAAGGAGGACGACGCGCTGATCGGCGTGCGCTCCACCGCGCGGCTCTTCGGCGAGAAGACCGCCGGGTGGCTCATCGGCCTCTACGGCCTGACGGTCGCGCTGGTCGCGCTCTCCTTCTGGCTTGCCGGCATCGGCATCGTCGCCTGGCTTGGCCTCGGCGTGGCGGCCGCCATGCTCGCCTGGCAGATCGCCACGCTCGACATCGACGATCCGGAACAGTGCCTGGCGCTCTTCAAGTTCAACGGCATCGTCGGCCTCTGCCTCTTCCTCGCGCTCACCATCGCCATACCGTTCGCCTGATCAGCGGTGCCGCGGCCCGCGCGAGCCGGTCTGCGGGCGGTCTTCGCCGCGCCGCAGCGTCGTCGGGTGGAGGGCGATCTCGAAGCCGCGGCGCGGCGGGCGGGCGCGCTCGACGGTCGCGCTGTCGAGGGTGCGGATGCGGCCGAGGAGGGTGGTGAAGAACTTTGCCATCTGATCTGTCCCTTGCTTCGCGTTCCCAGGTAATGAACCCGGTGTGTCGAACGCTGTTTCCCATGCCGGGGGCGGGAAAAGTGTTCCCGGGGGAACAGGCGCGGGCGCACGAAAAAGCCGGCCGCAGGGAACGGCCGGCTTTTCGGAGGTCATGTCTTCGTCGCTCAGCGCCGGGCGATGATCTCCTGTCCGTCGATCTTCATCTGCACGCCGAGCTTGCCCGTGGTGCGGCGCACGAGGAAGCGCGGGCGGCGGTCGGCGAAGTAGGAGTGGCGGCGGCGCGGCTTGGCGGGGCGGCTGCCGACCGTCAGGTTGTCGTCGAGCGGCCGGGCGATGCCGTCGGCCTCGACCATCAGCATGGGGATGCGATAGGCATCGGCCCAGCTGCGCCAGTCGGCGGCGATGTCGCACAGGTCATGCGCCACGAGCAGCGGGATGCACAGGTCCGGATCGTCGTGATGCAGTTCGAGGGTGACGGTGACCTCGCCGTTGCCATGGTCGATGGCACGCGCGGCGACGCCCTTGAAGGCGCGGGCCGGCAGGGCGATCGAGAGCGGCAGGCCGCTTGCGGGCAGGACCTTGCGCAGCACGGCGCCGCGTTCGTCGAGCGTGATGGTGGCGTCGGTTCCCTCGGCGCGCAGCTCGAATGTCACCTGCTGCGGAAAGCGCTTGGGATCGAGCCGGAGCGTGGTGCCGGCCCAGGCCGGCTTGGAAACGGTATTCAGCATGTCTTTCGCCCTTGTTTTCCTTGAGAGCCGGTGTCCGGTCTTCTCATCGGGACTTTTCGTCCTCTGAGGGCGAGAATAGGCGCACCCCCTTCCGAGCCGCTTAAAAATCGCGGTTAAGAAAACTTTGCAGTTCCTGATGGTTAGCAAAACCGCACGGGCTAGGGTTTAGGAGAGGTGAACGCCTTCGACAGGCCGGGACAAGCCTCGCGCGCGAGAGTGGGCCCCGATCGGCCCGCCCGCATTGTCGAAAGAGATTCCCCGATGCTGTCCACCTATACGAGCTACAACCTCATCGCGCGTGACATGCTGGTGTCGCTGGACCGCACCGCGAGCGAGACGATCACCGCGCGCGAGGCTGCGTATTACAGGGAAAACATCGGCAAGGTGACCAGCGTCGACGCGTTCCTCGACGACTACCGGCTCTATTCCTACGCCATGAAGGCCTACGGCCTGGAGGACATGACCTATGCCACGGCCTTCATGCGCAAGGTGCTGGAAAGCGACCCGTCGGACGCGAGCAGCTTCGTCAACCTCCTGACGGATTCGCGCTACCGCGAGTTCGCCACCGCCTTCAGCTTCGAGGCGTCCACCGCCTCGGCGCAGACCGAGGTGCAGCTCGACGAGATCATCGGCCTCTATTCGGCGACCGTCGCCAATGCCGGCGCGGCGATCAAGGAGGAGACGCGCTACTACAATGCCGTCATCGACACGGTGACGAGCGTCGACCAGCTCCTGAACAACGACCGGCTGCGCAGCTACGTCTTCACGGCCTTCGGCATCGATCCGTCGACCTGGTCGCGCCAGACGATCCGCGGCGTGCTGACGAGCGACCTCGACGACCCGGGCAGCTATTTCAACACGCAGTTCGGCGCCAGGGCGACGGCCGCCCAAGCCGCCATCCAGGATGCCAATGACGAATTGGCGACGCTCGAACCCAACGCCGCCAATGCGGCCCGCATCGCCCAGTTGAAGGCCGAGATCGCCCGCCAGAGGGCCGTCATCGCCAGTGCCGAGAAATACGGCACGCTCGCCAGCGCCTTCAATTTCGCCGCCGACGGCACGGCCGTTGCCGGCACGGTGCAGAACGCCGGCCAGAAGACCGGCACGACGGAGCTCTACACGCTCTCCAATCCGCGCGCGACGACGGCCGCCGCGCTGATCCACAAGGAGTATTTCGAAAGCCGGATCGGAAGCATCACGACGGCGAGCGAGCTGGCCGCCGATCCGCGCCTCGTCAGCTATGTCAAGGTGGCCTTCGGCCTCGACAAGCTGTCGATCGTCAGCTCGACCATCACCAACATCCTGACCAGCGATCCCGACCCGGACAACCCCGACAGCTACATCAACAAGTTCGGCGGGGCGGACAAGGAGGCCTATTTCGCCCTGCGCGCCGCCTTCAACTTCCAGGAGGACGGCACGCTGGCGCCCGGCGATGCGCCACAGACCGCCGCCCAGACCGCGACGGTCGCCAGCAGTTACATGAACCGCTACAACGACAAGGACGACGAGGCGGACGCACTGGCCATCAAGCGCTTCAAGAGCCAGATCGGCGCGGTGAAGACCGTGAGCGACTTCGTCGGCGAGGCGAGCCTTTACGACTTCGCGTTGAAGGCCTACGGCTTCGATCCGGCCAAGGTCTCGGCCCTGACGATCAAGAACGTGCTGAAGAGCGACCTCAACGACCCGAAGAGCTATGTGTACCAGCTCGGCGACGAGCGCTTCGTCGAATTCGCCAAGGCGTTCAATTTCGGGTCGGACGGCAATATCACGGCCCCGAAGCTGGCACAGTCCGAATCCGAAATCCTCGTCATGTCGCGCGCCTATGTGACGGCGAAATCCCGTTTCGGAACGGAAGACGACAAGAAGTTGGCGGAGGAGGAGGTGAAATATTACTCCCTCCAGATGCAGAAGGTCGACAGCGTCAAGGAATTCCTCTCCGACGCGCGCCTCGTCGCCTTCGTGCTGACGGCGAACGGGGTCGACCCGAAAAGCGTCGATGCCGAGTTCATGGCCAAGATCTTCACCTCCGATCTCGACGATCCCGACAGTTTCGTCAATCAGCAGCCCGACCGCGCCTACCGCAAGATCGTCGCCTCGTTCAACTTCAATACCGAAGGGCTGGTCGAGCGGCAGGACGACGCGGAGATCCAGTCGCGCCGCGGCATCTACCAGACGATCGACAGCTATGTGCGCCAGAAGCTGGAGGAGGATGCCGGCAACGACAATGCCGGCGTGCGCCTGGCGCTCTATTTCGAGCGCAAGGCGGAAACGGTTTCCAGCCCCTACGACCTTCTGGCCGACGACGCGCTGTTCGAGGTCTTCAAGGTGCTCTTCCAGTTGCCCGACGAGATCGCGAGCGCGGATGTCGACGCCCAGGCCGACATGATCGAGCGCTATCTCGACCTGAAGGACCTGCAGGATCCGGAGAAGGTCTCCAAGATGATCGTGAAGTTCTCCGTGCTCTATGACCTTGAAAACCAGAGCACGATGGATCCCGCGCTCTCGGTGCTCACCAATTCCGGCTCCGCCGGCATCAGCGCCGATCTCATGCTGTCGCTGGCGCAGCTTCGCACCGGCGGCTGATCGCTTGGAGCAATTCCAGCAAAGCTGCGACGCGGTTTTGCGTTAAACAAACGAATAGAGCGTTTTCGCGATTCGAAGAAAAGCGAAAATGCTCTAACCCCTGACGACCTTGCCGGGATTCATGATGCCGGCGGGGTCGAAGGCGCGCTTGACCCTTGCCATCAGGTCCATCTCGATCGGGGCGCGCACCGCCGCGAGCTCGTCGCGCTTCAACTGGCCGATGCCGTGCTCGGCGGAGATCGACCCGCCATAACGCAGCACGATGCCGTGCACGAGGTCGTTGATCTCGCGCCAGCGGCCGAGGAAGGCCGCCGTGTCGGCGCCGACGGGCTGGGAGATGTTGTAGTGGATGTTGCCGTCGCCCATGTGGCCGAAGGAGCAGATGCGCGCGCCGTCGATGGCTTTCATGACCGCCGCGTCCGCCTCCGCCATGAAGGCCGGAATGGCCGAGACCGGCACCGAGACGTCGTGCTTGATCGAGCCGCCCTCCGGCTTCTGCGCCGGCGACATGCTCTCGCGCATGTGCCAGAGCGCCCGGCGCTGCTCCTCGCTGGCGGCGATCACCGCATCGTCGACGAGCCCCGCCTCGATGCCCTCGGCCAGCAGCGCCTCCATCATGCGCGCCGCGGTCTCCGGCGCGTCCGATGTCGAGATGTCGACCAGCACGTACCAGTCGTGCCGGCTGGCGAGCGGATCGCGCACGCCCGGAATGTGCCGCGTGGTGAAGTCGACGCCGAGCCGCGGCATCAGCTCGAAGCCGGTCAGCGCGGTCCCGCAGCGTCTGGAGGCGCGCTCGAAGAGGGCGAGTGCATCCGCGACGGATTTCAGTCCGGCGAAGGCCACCTCATGGCCGAGCGGCCGCGGGAAGAGTTTCAGCACCGCGCCGGTGATGACGCCGAGCGTGCCTTCCGCGCCGATGAAGAGATCGCGCAGGTCATAGCCCGTATTGTCCTTCTTCAGCCGGCTCAGGCCGTTCCAGACCTCGCCCGTCGGCAGCACGACTTCGAGGCCGAGGCAGAGCTGGCGCATGTTGCCATAGGCGAGCACCGCCGTGCCGCCGGCATTGGTGGAAAGGTTGCCGCCGATCTGGCAGGAGCCTTCCGAGCCGAGCGACAGCGGGAACAGGCGGTCCACCGCCTCCGCCGCCTTCTGGATCTCCGCGAGTACGCAGCCGCTGTCGGCGACGACGACATTGCCGACCGGATCGATGTCGCGGATGCGGTTGAGCCGGGTAAGCGACAGCACGACATCCATTGCCCCCTCGCGCGGCGCCGCGCCCCCGACATGGCCCGTATTGCCGCCCTGCGGCACGATGGCCGTGCGCGTCTCGGTGGCGAGCGCCAGGATCTTCGAGACCTCCTCGACGGAGCCCGGCCGCAGCACGAGCGGCGAGGTGCCGTGATAGAGCCCCCGGCTTTCGACGAGATAGGGCGCGATGTCGTTTTCCGCGGTGAGCGCATGGGCCGGGCCGGTGATGGCGGCGAAGCGGTCGATGAGATCGGGGGAAAGCGTCGCCTGGATCATGGCTCTGTCCTCGTTGGCGCCGTGTCGCAAGGGGCGGACGGCCTGCGTCGGAAACGGTGTGGAAACGCCTGAAGCATGGCGCGCAAAGGTATGCAGCGGTTTTGCGCCAACGGCATGCCCGAAATCAAGAGGGCAGGCGTATGGAGCGGTCGCGATGCGGCCCGGGCGCTCTCCGGGACGGAAGAACCCACTTCGTTTCGGCGCGCCTAGCCGCGCGGCGCGGCGGCGCGCTGCAGGCGGTCGTTGATCGCCTCGCCGAGGCCGCGGGAGGGGATCGGTGCGAAGGCGATGGAGCGGGCGCCGGTCGCATCCGCCTGTTTCATGTAGCCGAAGAGATTGGCGGCCGCCTCCGCGAGGTCGCCGCTGGGGCTGAGGTCCAGCACCAGCGCCGCATCGGCCTCGCCGGGCAGCGCCGTGCCGCCGAAGCGGATCAGCACCTCGCCGGGCGCCACGTCGCGCGCATCAAGCCGCACCGGCGCATCGGGCGCGTAATGCGAGGCGAGCATGCCCGGCGCCTCGATCGCGGCGCCTGCCTTTTCGTTGCGAAGGACCGGCCGGCCGGTGACGCGCTCGACCTCGGCGGCATCCAGCCCGCCCGGCCTGAGCAGCCGGATCGTCTCGCACTCGACCTTGATGATGGTGGATTCGAGCCCCACGACGGCCGGCCCCGCATCCAGCACCAGCTCCAGCTTCGCGCCGAAATCCTCGGCGACGTGCCGGGCGGTGGTCGGGCTGATGCGGCCGGACGTGTTGGCGCTGGGTGCGGCGAGCGGCTGGCCGAAGGCCGACAGCAGCCGGCTGGCAAAGCCCTTGGGCACGCGGATGCCGATCGTGTCGAGCCCGGCGCGGGCAAGCGGGTGGATGGCGCTTTCCGGCCGGATCGGCAGCACGAGCGTCAGCGGCCCCGGCCAGAAGGCCTCGGCGATCATGCGCGACAGCGGATCGAAGACCGCGTGCTCCTCCGCCATGGCAAGGTCCGCCATGTGGCAGATCAGCGGATTGAAGCGCGGCCGGCCCTTCATCTCGTAGATGCGGGTGATGGCCAGCGGGTTGGTGGCGTCGGCGGCAAGGCCGTAGACCGTCTCGGTGGGAATGGCGACCGGCACGCCCCGGCCCAGCGCCTCGCAGGCCCTTGCGAGCGCCGCCTCCGCATCCGTCCGCGTATCCACGATGTCCGCCATGTCGCCCTTCCTTGTCGGGGCTTCCTTTACAGGGCTTTTCCGGCAAAAGCCAAGGGTCGCCGATTGCCTAAAATGCGAGCGACCGGATTAGATCGGCCGAAAGCGGTGGCTGCTATGGAAGGTTGAAAGATCCAGCAGCAGGTTCGCAATGATGGCGCACAAGAAATCCTCGACGACCGACATCGCCTTGCGCGTCGCAACGGCCATGAAGCAGATGGGCATAGACGGGCTGCCGCGCAATTACGAGCTGGTCTACGAGGCCTATGCCGGCTGCAATCCCGATCTGGTGCGCGACTTCATCGCGCTCGGCAAATACAAGACGCAAGCCGCGCTCGACGAACTCGGCCGCAAATACCTGCCGCACCACCACGAGGCAGGCGTGCTGCAGCGCTCGGCCGGCGCCATCAGCAACGAGATGGCCAATTTCATGGACCTGCTCAGCCAGGAGCGCAGCTCGCTGTCGGATTACGGCCGCCTGATCGGCGAGGCCTCGCAGGTCATCCGCGATGCCGGCAGCCTCGGGGAGGGCGCGCTCGGCTCCTCGCTGGAGGCGCTGCAGCGCGCAACGGAACTGCGCGTCACCCACACGGCGGAAATGGCGGAGAAGGTTGCCGCGCAATCGGCCGTCATGGACGGCATCCAGAAGGAGATGGCGGAGTTCGAGGCGATGAAGTTCGTCGATCCGCCGACCAAGCTCGGCAACCGCCGCGCCTTCAACAAGGCGCTCGCCCGCGTCTATGCCAATCCCTCCCTGCCGATGCTCTGCGGCGTTGCCATTGCCGAGGTGGATGCCGAGCGCCGCTTCTCCCCCGGCCAGATCGAGGCCCTATCGGACCATCTCGTCACCTTCTATGGTGGCCTCATCCGCCAGGCCTTCCCGGCCGGCGAGCTTGCCGTGCGCTTCGACGGCCTGCGCTTCGGCTTCGTGTTCCACACCGCCGATGCGGGCGAGGTGACACGGCTGATCGACCTCCTGCGCGCCGCCTTCCAGACGGTGGCGCTGCGCGATCCGCGCACCGGCCGCAATCTCGGCCACCTGACGCTTTCGGCGGGCGTGTGCATGACGGAGAGCGCCGACAGCGCGCTCGACCTTTCCTCGGCCTGCGAGCGCGCGCTGGCGGAGGCACGCAGCGCGGGCGGCGACCAGATCGTCGTCTACGGCCGCGGCGACGAGGTGCCTGCCGGCAAGGAATGGCTGATCTACCGGCCCGCCTGATGGAGGGGGAGGGAGCCTAAAGCGCGCGGATGATCTTGCGCAGCGCCTCGTCGCGTGCGCCGAGCATGAGCACGTTCTTCATGGCGAGCTTCGGATCGTCGGTGCGGAAGAGCACGCCGTTGCCGCGCACCTTGCGGTCGATCTGCAGCCGGCCTTCCTCCTCGGCCGGCGTGATGGCGACGGCGAAATACATGCGCCCCGCCTTCTTCGAGATATCGGCGAAGAACTGTTCCTCCTCGCCGATCTCGGCGAAGAAATTGGCCATGTAGAAGGCCCATTGCACGTTCTCGAATTCCGCGAAGCGGGAATTGGCGACGGTGATGTGGCAATAACCGAGATGCGGCGTCCGGGCGAGCGTACGGTGGAAGATCAGCTTGGGAAAGCGGATCGACTGATGGAAGCCGTTGATGCGGTCATGCGTGACAATGCCGGCATTCTCCAGCTTGCGGCCGGTGCGCTCGGCCACCTCATGGTAGCTGAGATATCGCTTCTCGCTCGGGCTCCAGCTTGTGTTCCGGTCGATGCGGCCGGTGCGCAGGAACTCGGTATGGACGGCCGGTTTCGGCTGGTTCGCGCGCTTGTAGGCGACCGCGTCGTAATAACGGAACTTGGTTTGCTGCACGCGCCGGCACTCCATCCTCACGCCCCGATGCGGTGAAGTTTATGGAAACGGCGTTAAACATTCCTTGCCGGGCCGCTCCCTCTTTTTCCGCATGTTTCGGATGGGTCGCAATATGACAATTGTGTCGGCGCGCCCGCCAGGTTGCCCCTGGCGTGGCTTTGGTGCCTGTTATTTTGGCATAATTGATTGAAATATATGCAGTAACAACCGTGAACATCTCGCCGGGCATCGTTTGTCTCCTGTCGTCAAATCGGAATGGCATGTCGCTATCTGACATGTCGTTTGCTGAATCTTGCGCTTAGATAAGAACACTCGAGGTGCCGTTCTGACGAAGAGCGGAGAATTGGGAAGCCGGTTGAAATCCGGCGCTGCCCCCGCAACGGTGGAGGAGAAAAGCGCGGCGAGACGCCACTGGACGGAAAGGTCCGGGAAGGCGCCGCGATGGTCCGGAAGGACGCTCCTGAGCCCGGAAACCAGCCTTGGGTGTGATCGTGACTGGCTGCGGCGGGCGGCCGGGAAGCGTGCAGTCCGTGCGCCCCCGCGCCCGGATGCCGTCTCCTTCCGTGCGCCTCATCCCCAATTTGATATCGAGGATCCGGCATGGACATCAGCAGCGACGTGCTCCGCAAGCTCAAGAACCGGCGCGAGGGCCACAGCCTCGAGCAGGCCTTCTACATCGACCCCGACCATTACAAGCTGGACCTGGAGACGATCTGGTATCGCGACTGGCTGTTCATCGGCCATGACTGCGAGATCCCGAAGGCCGGCAACTATTTCACCGTGCAGGTCGGCGACTACCCCGTCGTCATCACCCGCGACCGCACGGGCACCGTGCGCGCCCTGCACAATTCCTGCCGCCACCGCGGCTCGCGCGTCTGCACGCAGCACCGGGGATCCTCCGCAAAGCTCGTCTGTCCCTATCACCAGTGGACCTACGAACTGGATGGCTCGCTGCTCTTCGCCCGTCACATGGCCGAGGATTTCGACAAGAGCCAGCACGGCCTGAAGCGCGTGCACTGCGAAACCGTCGGCGGCTATATCTTCATCTGCCTCGCCGACGAGGCGCCGGATTTCTCCGCCTTCCGCGCGCTGGTCGAGCCCTATCTCGCCCGTCACCGTCTCGGCGAGACGAAGGTCGCCTTCGAAAGCACGATCGTCGAGAAGGGCAACTGGAAGCTCGTCTGGGAGAACAACCGCGAGTGCTACCATTGCGCCGCCAACCATCCCGAACTCTGCCGCACCTATCCGGAAGCCCCGAGCGCCACCGGCGTGCAGGGTGCCAAGGACGATCCCGTCATCGCCGCGCACTGGGAAAAATGCGAGGCGGCGGGCCTGCCGAGCGAATTCCGCATGTCGCCGACCGGCCAGTTCCGCGCCGCGCGCATGCCGCTCATCCAGGAGGCCGAAAGCTACACCATGTCCGGTGCCCGCGCCGTCCAGCGACCGCTCTCCAACGATGTCCTGGAAAGCCATATCGGCACGCTCCTGCTGTTCCACTACCCGACGACGTGGAACCACGTGCTCGCCGACCACGCCATAACCTTCCGCGTGCTACCGCTCGGCCCCGAGCTGACGCAGGTCACGACCAAGTGGCTCGTCAACAAGGATGCCGTCGAGGGCGTCGATTACCGTCTCGACGAGCTTACCCATGTCTGGACCGAGACCAACGACCAGGACCGCCGCATCGTCGAGGAAAACGCCTTCGGCATCCGCTCCCCGGCCTACCAGCCCGGCCCCTATTCGCCGGAGGACGAGGGCGGCGTCATGCAGTTCGTCGAATGGTATGCGAATTTCATGATCGACCGGCTCGACGGCGCCAAAAAGCCGCTCTCGCGGGTGGCCTGACATGACGATCGCCAGCCATTTCCGCCACTTTGACGAGCTTCATCCGTGGAACGACCGCCAGCACATGCTGGAATGCATCGCCGCCACGGTGGAGACATCGGATGTGATGACCTTCACCTTCCGCTCCGATCGCGACAACTGGTTCCGCTACCTGCCGGGCCAGTTCGTCACGCTGGAGCTGCCGGTGTCGGAAGACGAACCCGTCATGCGGACCTATACGCTCTCCTCGACGCCCTCGCGGCCCTTCTCCGTTTCCGTGACGGTGAAGGCGCAGAAGGGCTCGATCGGCACGCGCTGGATGTTCGACACCCTGCGCCCCGGCATGCGCCTGAAGGCCTTCGGCCCGCTCGGCGACTTCTCCCTCGTGCGCTATCCCGCCGAAAAGTACCTCTTCATCTCGGCGGGTTCCGGCGTCACGCCGATGATGTCCATGACGCGCTGGATGTCGGATTGCGCGCCGCAGTCCGACGTCGCCTTCATCACCTGTGCCCGCAAGCCCGAGGACCTCTTGTTCAAGGCGGAGCTGGAATGCCTCGCCGCCCAGATGCCGAACCTTGCGCTCGGCTTCGTCGTCGAGGGGCACAATCCGCGCGACGGCTGGCATGGCCTGCGTGGCCGGATCGATGCAGCGCGCCTCTCGCTGCTCGCGCCCGATTTCCGCGACCGCACCGTCTTCTGCTGCGGCCCGGAGCCCTTCATGCGCGGCGTGCGCGACATGCTGAAAGTCTGCGGCTTCAACATGGACCGCTACCACGAGGAGAGCTTCCAGCCGGCCGCCGCGCCCGCCCCGGAGGCGATCGCCATCCGCGCGGGCGCCGGCGAGCAGGAGATCGATGCCAACGCCGTTTCTACCGTGACCTTCACCATGGCCGGCAAGGACGCCCAATGCCCGCCCGGCCAGACGATCCTGCAGACGGCGCGCGCTGCGGGCGTGCGCATCGGCGCGGCCTGCGAGGGTGGCCTTTGCGGCACCTGCCGGGTCATGAAGGTTTCGGGCGAGGTGGACATGCGCCACAATGGCGGCATCCTCGATGACGAGATCGAGGAGGGCTACATCCTCGCCTGCTGCTCGCGGCCCATCGGGGATGTGCAGATCGAGGCGTAGGAACGGGACCTCAGAAATCCTGGTAGTTCAGCGGCGTGACCTCGACCAGGCGGCGGCCGAGCGTGGTGGTCGCGGTGCCCTTCGCCATGATGCCGGCGCGGACCTCCGCCGTCACGGCGACGGGGAACGAGGCCACCGCACCCGAGGCGAGCGTGACGGCGCCGACCGTCTGCGCCCCGGTGCCGGCTTCGGCTTCGGCCGTCACCGTGGCCTTGAAGGCGCCGCCCGCCGGGATGGAGGCGGTGAGCATCTCGTCGACGGGCTCGAAGGGCTTTTCCGGCAGGAGTTCGCCGAAGGCCCAGGCCTTGCCGAGCGCCGCCTTCGTCATCGGTGCCACGTTGACGTCGATATCGGTCAGCGCGCCCTTCACCCGGTAGGGGCAGCGCCGCTTCGAGCAGTTGACGCCGGCGGAGAATTGCCAGAGCGCGTAATTGTCCCAGTTGCCCATCGGGAAGGCGCCCTCGATGCCGGGCTTGTAGCGGGCGTACCAGAGCGGCAGGCGCGAGAGGATGCGGTACTTGTCGCGGTTGAGCGCGATGTGCCGGGCGGTCGAATGGTTGGTGTAGAGCACCGGGTAGCGGCCCGTGCGCGTCCTGATATGGCCGGCGAAGACCTGGGCATCCTCCAGTGACATGTAGGCGTCGGGATCGATGCCTTCGATGTCCAGCACCATCATCTCGTCGTCCTGCGGATTGGCATAGTCGAGGAAATGATTGGCCTGGTCGACCGGATTGCCCGGCCGGGCGAGGTGATAGGCGCCCCACAGCAGCCCCTTCGAGCGGGCAAGCAGCCGGCGCGTCTGGTAGAGCTCGCGGCTCACCGCATATTTGCGCCACATGGTCTTGCAATGCGCCACCGTGTCGCCGCCATGCTCGCCCTTGCAACTGAAGCTTTCCGGCAGGCCGTCGGAGGCCTTGGAGATGAAGCCGGCGATGCGCGTGTCGGAGAGCATTTCCGACCAGTCGATCTCGTTCAGTTCATAGGCATCGATGACGATGGCGTTTTCCGGCTTCTTCCACGGCTCCACGCTGGCCGCGGTGGCGGGAAAGGGCAGGGCCGCCAGCAAGAGAAGGGCGGCGAGGCCGGAAAGATGCTTCGGGTTCATGGAGGCTCCTGGTCGATTTCGCGCCTGCGCAAGCGACCATGGTGAGCCAAACATGGTTAACGGACGGCTAACGCGCACAAAACCGCGCGCCGAGCATTGAATCGCCCACCGCAAGACCGCATATGGAACGAAAGGGACTTTGGTGCGTTTCGCGTTCAAATTGCCGTTCGAGCAACGATCGAAAGGCACCGTTAGGGAGAAGTATCATGACGTTTCTCAACAAATGCCTGGCTGTGACCATGTCGGCGCTCTTCGCCGCCACGCCGGTCGTGCCCGCCGGCGCCATGCCGCTTGCGGTTCCCAAGGTCCAGACGACCGCGGCCGGCGGCAACGATGTGCAGCTTGTGCGTGATGGCGAGCGCCCGTTCTGGCTGAAGCGCAATTTCCGATTCGATGGCAATTCGCGCGACGTCCGGCGCAATTACAATCGCATGAGCACGCGCGAGCGCAACCGTCGCATCGAGAATTTCGGGAATCGCGACAGCGGCTGGCGCGACAACCGCCGCAATCGCGACCGGGATGTCGGCTGGCGTGACCGCGGCGACCGTTACGGCTGGTATCGCGGCCATCGCGGCTATCGCTACCAGCGCCCGGGCTATCGCTACCATGACGGTTTCTGGTTCCCGCTCGCCGCCTTCGGCGTCGGCACCATCATCGGTGGTGCGATCGCCAACGACCGGACCTATGTGGGTGGCGGCAGCGCGCATGTGAACTGGTGTGCAAACCGCTACCGTTCGTACAGGGCTTACGACAACACGTTCCAGCCCTATAACGGCCCGCGTCGCCAGTGCATCTCGCCCTATAGCTGACAGGGCGAACCTCTCCGTGCCGGATGGTCCCCCCGGCACCTGGAACGGGCTGACCGGTCTTTGACCGGCCGGCCCGTTTCCGTTTCGGGTATCGATCTTCGTTGACGTTTACGTAAAAATAAATAATCTGTCCGCCAGCAAGTCGCCCCGCCACAGCGGGCAGGGCGGTCGGGAGGAGGATAGAGATGTACAAGGCGCCGGTCGAGGAGATTGCGTTCACGCTGAAGCATGTGGCGGGCCTTGCGCCCGCGCTGGACGGCGGCCATCTCGGCGACCTTTCGGACGACCTCGTCGATGCCATCCTCACCGAAGCCGGCCGTTTCGCCACCGAGGAGGTGGCCCCGCTCGCCGAGATCGGCGACAGGCAGGGCGCCCGCCTTGTCGATGGCGCGGTGAAGATGCCCAACGGCTGGCCGGCGCTCTACAAGGCCTGGGCGGAGGGCGGCTGGAACTCGCTGACGGCCTCGCCCGATTTCGGCGGGCAGGGCCTGCCGCACATGCTGCATGTCGCCGCCCTCGAAATGTGGAACAGCGGCTCCATGGCGTTTGCGATCGGCCCGACGCTGACGATCGGCGCCATCGAGGCGCTGGCGGCGCACGGCTCGGATCACCTGAAATCCACCTATCTGCCGAAGATGGTGTCAGGCGAATGGATGGGCTCGATGAACCTCACCGAGCCCCATGCCGGCTCGGACCTCGGCGTGATGAAGACCCGCGCCGAGCGGCGCGGCGACGGCACCTACCGCCTCTTCGGCCAGAAGATCTTCATCACCTATGGCGAGCACGATTTCACGGACAACATCGTGCATCTGGTGCTCGCCCGCCTGCCGGATGCGCCCGCCGGCACGCGCGGCATCTCGCTCTTCCTCGTGCCGAAGTTCCTCGTCAATGACGATGGTTCGCTTGGAGCCCGCAACGACGCCCATTGCCATTCTATCGAGCACAAGCTGGGCATCCACGGCTCGCCCACCTGCACGATGATCTACGGCGACGGCCGCTTCGGTGACGAACCGGGCGCCATCGGCTGGCTGGTCGGCGAGGAGAACCGGGGCCTTGCCTGCATGTTCACCATGATGAACAACGCCCGCCTTGCCGTCGGCATGCAGGGCGTGGCGATCGCGGAATCGGCGACGCAGAAGGCGATCGCCTATGCGAAGGAGCGCACGCAGGGCAAGGCGCCCGGCTGGCAGGGAGCCGGCAAGGATGGGGGCCAAGGTTCGGGCATGAGCCCGATCATCGAGCATCCCGACGTCGCCCGCATGCTTCTGACCATGAAGGTGCTCACCCAGGGCGCCCGCGCCATCACCTATACCTGCGCCCACGCCGTCGACATGAGCCACGGCGTGGAGGCGAAGCACTGGGCCGAGCGGGCGAGCCTGCTCACCCCCATCGCCAAGAGCTTCGCCACCGATGCCGGCGTCGACGTCGCCTCGCTTGGCGTGCAGGTGCATGGCGGCATGGGTTACATCGAGGAGACGGGCGCGGCCCGCCTCTACCGCGACGCCCGCATCGCGCCGATCTACGAGGGCACCAACGGCATCCAGGCCATCGACCTCGTCACGCGCAAGCTGCCGCTCTCGAACGGCGACCATCTGCGCGGCTTCATCGCCGAACTGCGGGAGATCGCGGCCAAGGCCGGGCAGGCGAATGCGCCAGCCCTCGGCGAGACCGCCGCCCGCCTCGAGGCCGCCATTTCCGATCTCGAAGCGGCGAGCGAATGGCTGCTCGCCACGCTGGCGGAAGGGAAACAGGCCGAAGCGCTCGCCGGTGCCACACCCTACCAGCGCCTCTTCGGCCTGGTCTTGACCGGCGCCTATCTCGCCAAGGGCGCGCTCGCCGACGTTGGCGACGGCCGCAACGGCGAACGCGCCGCGCTGTGCCGCTTCGCCGCGGAGAATATCCTCAGTGAGACGGCGGCGCTGCGGGACCGGGTGGTTTCCGGTGCGGGAAGCCTGGAAGCCGCGCGTTTGGTGCTGGAATAGGAATGCTTGGGCTGCCAGCGAAGTGAGAGACTGTAGCTGCCGCGACACCCCTCTCTGCCCTGCCGGGCATCTCCCCCTCAAAGGGGGAGATCAGCAGGAGGCGAAACCTCGCTCAACCGGCAACGCCGGAGATGGGCGGAACGGCGGCCCCGACCAATCTCCCCCTTGAGGGGGAGATGCCCGGCAGGGCAGAGGGGGGATCCGGCACCCGAGTGACTGCCATCCGATGAAGGAAACCGATACCCATGACCGACCCCATCCTGATCGAGCGCCCGGAAACGGCCCCCGGCGTCCAGGTGATCCGCCTCAACCGCCCCGACAAGAAGAACGCCATCACCCGCGCCATGTACCAGGCGATGACGGACGCGCTGACGGCGGGTGATGCGGACGAGACGATGCGCGCCACCGTCTTCCTCGGCAGCGAGGGCTGCTTTTCCGCCGGCAACGACCTGAACGATTTCCTCGCCTTCGCCATGGGCGGCACGATGGGCCGCGAGGTGATCGACTTCCTCCATGCGCTCGCCGCGCACGGCAAGCCGCTGGTTTCCGGCGTCGATGGCCTGGCGATCGGCATCGGCACGACGATCCATCTGCACTGCGATCTCACCTATGCCTCGATCCGCACCGAGTTCCGCACGCCCTTCGTCGATCTGGCGCTGGTGCCGGAGGCGGCCTCCAGCCTTCTCGCGCCCCGCCTGATGGGCCACCAGCGCGCCTTCGCGCTGCTCGCCGCCGGCGAGGGCTTTTCCGCCACCGCCGCGCGGGATGCGGGCCTCGTCTACGCCGTGGTCGAGCCCGCCGCGGTGGAGCGCGAGACGCTCGCCGCCGCCGCGCGCCTCGCCGCCAAGCCGCCGAAGGCGCTCGCCATCGCCCGCACCCTCATCCGGGGAGACGGCGCGGAAGTGGCAAGGCGCATCGACGAGGAGGCCGGACATTTCGCGGCGCAGTTGAAGAGCCCGGAAGCGCGCGCCGCCTTCGAGGCCTTCATGGCCCGCCGCTAGAGCAATTCCCGCAAAAGGGCGAGCCGGTCTTTCCGGCAACAGACAGGCAGGCGGACGGATCGGCACGCTTTCCGGCGCCTTCCGTCCGGATGCCCTGCCGGCGCCTGCTTCGCAGGCACCGGGTGCACCCGATTTATGGTCTATCAATTTTAACAGTGCCTTAAACACGTTTTCCTATCGTGCGGCATTCTCCGGCTTTCCGGCCGGCGGCCGCATGATGCGCCCGATTTCCGCCTTCCGGCATGTCGTTCAGCATCGCGTCCCCGCCGGTTTCGGCGCCGGCGCCCGAAGGAACACCCTCTCCATGGCCAAGCGCTCCAATCTGATGACGCGCATCCTCGTCGTCGCGTCCCTCGTCGTCGTCGCCGCCTTCACCGGCTTCTCCCTCTATATCGACAGCCTGCAGCGCAGCGTCTTGACGAAATCCGTCGAGGAAAGCATCGATAGTTCCGGCAAGCAGGCCGCCCAGAGCATCGCCAACTGGCTGAACGCCCGCGTCTCGCTGACCGAAATGGCCGGCAATGCCGCCGGCAAGGTCGTCGACGCCGCCGGCATCGAGGCCGTGCTACAGAACGACGTGCTCGTCAGCCAGTTCATGACCACCTATGTCGGCGACGAGACGGGCCTCTTCACCATGTGGCCGAAGTCGCAGATGCCCGAGGGCTACGACCCGCGCCAGCGCCCGTGGTATCAGGATGCCGTCAAGGCCAATGCCAGCGTCCTGACCGAGCCCTATATCGACGCCTCCACCAACGACCTGATCATCAGCGCCGCGACGCCCGTCAAGCATGACGGCAAGCTGCTCGGCGTCGCCGGCAGCGATTTCTCGCTGAAGTCGCTCGTCGACATGGTCAATTCGGTCGATCTCGGCGGCACGGGCTTCGCCTTCCTCGTCAGCAAGAACGGCCAGATCCTCGTGCATCAGGACAAGGCGCTCGTCACCAAGACGCTCGCCGATGCCTTCCCGGCGGCAACGCCGGCCATCGGCGGCGGCATCGCCCATACGACCTATGCCGGCAAGCCGGTGCTGGTCTCCTTCGTGCCGGTCACCGGCCTGCCGTCGGTCGAATGGTATCTCGGCTTCACCATCGACAGCGGCATGGCCTATGCGGCGATCGACCAGTTCCGCATCGCCGCGACGATCGCCACCATCCTCGCCGTCGTCGTCATGATGGGCTTCCTCGCCACCGTGCTCTCCCGCCTCGTCGTGCGCCCGGTCAAGGACATGACCTTCGCCATGGACAAGCTCGCCTCGGGCGATGTCACCGCGGCCATTCCCGGCGAGGACCGCACCGACGAGATCGGCCAGATGGCCGCCGCCGTCGCCGTCTTCCGCGACAATGCCATCGAGCGCACCCGCCTGGAAAACGCCGCCGAAGAAGGCCGCGTGCTCTCCGAAAGCGAGCGCCGCGAGCGCGAGGCCGTCAAGGCGCGCGAAGCCGGCGAGATCCAGCACGCCGTCGAGGCGCTGGCGGACGGCCTCGGCCGCCTTGCCGACGGCGATCTCGCCCATCGCATCGAGGAACCCTTCGCCGGCCATCTCGATCGCCTGCGCACCGACTTCAACCACTCCCTCACCAGGCTGCACACGGCGATGACGACGGTCGGCCAGAACGCCCGCGCCATCGATGCCGGCGCCACCGAGATCCGCTCGGCCGCCGACGATCTCGCCCGCCGCACGGAGCAGCAGGCGGCTTCCGTCGAGGAAACCGCCGCCGCGCTGGAGGAGATCACCACCACCGTGAAGGACTCCACCCGCCGCGCCGAGGAGGTCGGTTCGCTCGTCTCGCGCACCCGGGAGGGCGCTGAAAAATCCGGCGAGGTGGTGCGCCGCGCCGTCTCGGCCATGCAGGGCATCGAGAAGTCCTCGCACGAGATCTCCAACATCATCGGCGTCATCGACGACATCGCCTTCCAGACCAACCTTCTCGCGCTCAATGCCGGCGTGGAAGCGGCCCGCGCGGGCGAGGCCGGCAAGGGTTTTGCCGTCGTCGCCCAGGAAGTGCGCGAGCTCGCCCAGCGCTCGGCCAATGCCGCGAAAGAGATCAAGGCGCTGATCACCGCATCCGGAGAGCAAGTCCGCTCCGGCGTCTCGCTCGTCGACGAGACGGGCGCCGCGCTGGAGGCCATCGTGCGCGAGGTGCAGGAGATCAACGGCCATGTGAACGCCATCGTCCTGGCCGCGCGCGAACAGTCGACCGGCCTGCAGGAGATCAACACCGCCGTCAACACGATGGACCAGGGCACGCAGCAG
Organism: Shinella sp. HZN7; assembly: GCF_001652565.1. Classification (NCBI taxonomy): domain Bacteria; kingdom Pseudomonadati; phylum Pseudomonadota; class Alphaproteobacteria; order Hyphomicrobiales; family Rhizobiaceae; genus Shinella; species Shinella sp. HZN7. The sequence continues at coordinate 842,417 of NZ_CP015736.1, forward strand.
AATGCCGCCATGGTGGAGGAACAGACCGCCGCCAGCCACGGCCTTGCCAGCGAGGCCGGCGCTCTCAACGCGCTGCTCGCCCAGTTCAAGCTCGGTTCGAGCGCTGCAAGCTATGCCGCCACCGCTCCGCGCCGCGCCGCGTGAGGGATACGCCTTCCCTGGAGGGCCCGGGAGCGATCCCGGGCCCTTCCGTTTTCTAGGTCTCGTCCGATGCCGGCCGCTTGTGACGCGGCCGAAGCCTCTCCATCTATAGGCGACCCCATCGCAGTACAGGCAGAAGAGGCGTGAAAATGATCGAGTTACAGGGACGTACGGCCGTCATCACCGGTGCCGGCCGCGGGCTGGGGGCAGCGCTTGCCCTGTCCCTCGCGCAGGCGGGATGCAACCTTGTTCTGTGTGGCCGCAACCCGGCGGCACTGGAAACCCTGGCGGACCGCATCGCCAGCACGACGGGACGCCGCCCCGCCTCTGTCGCCGTCGATCTCGCCGACAGCGAAAGCGTGCGCCGGGCGGTCGATGCCATTACCCGGTCGCATAACCATGTCGATCTGCTGGTGAACAATGGTGCGATGTGGCTGGAGGCGCGCGACACGCCGCACAGCGCGGAGGAGGTGCTGACTGTCATCAACTCCGCCGTCACCGGCACTTTCCTCTTCACCCAGGGCCTTCTGCCGCTGCTCCGGCGCTCCGCCCATCCGGACATCGTCACCATCGGCTCGGTCAGCGGCCTGCCGAATGCGCCGCTCCAGACCGTCTCCGTCCCCTTCTACGCGGCCAAGCGCGCCCAGGCGGCGCTTGCCGACGGGTTGCGCCAGATGCTGGCGGGAACGCCGCTGCGCTCCATCGTCGTGCACCCGCCCTATCTCGATGACGTGCAGCCGGGCGAGCCCGAATGGGCGGAGGCGGCCGAGCGGGCCAAGGGGACCCGCGGCACCAACCGGGATGTGGTCGACGCCGTGCTGTTCGCCGTCACCCGGCCGCGCCACATCACGCTCTCCATCGTGCTGGATGCGGACGATGGCGGGGTGTTTCCCGCACAGGGAGGCTGAGGATCCCGGCGCCTACTTCTCCAGCACCGCCACCGCTTCCACATGCGCCGACCAGAGGAACTGGTCGATCGGCGTCACGAGGCGGATGCGGTAGCCGGCGGCGGTGAGGATGGCGAGGTCGCGGGCAAGGCTCACGGGATTGCACGAGACGGCGACGATGGTCTTGACGCCGGAGCGGGCGAGTTCCCGGCACTGGTCCTCCGCGCCGGCGCGCGGCGGGTCGAAGACCACGGCATCGAACACCTTCAGCTCGGAGGCCATCAGCGGGCGGCGGAAGAGGTCGCGCCGCTCCACCGTCACCGGCTTCAGGCCTTGCGTGTTGCGCGCCGCCTGGTCGAGCGCCTTCAGCGCCTTTTCCTCGCCCTCCACCGCATGCACCTTGGCCTGCCGCGCGATGCGCAGCGCGAAGGTGCCGGAGCCGGCGAAGAGATCGGCGACGCGCCTGGCCTTGCCCAGCGCCGCCAGAACCAGGTCCGCCATGGCGTCCTCGGCCGGCTTCGTCGCCTGGGTGAAGCCGCCGGCGGGCGGGAAGACGCGCACGCCGGAAAAATCGATCACCGGCTTTTGCGGCTCGATGAGGACTTCCCCGTCGCTCGAAACGCGGGCGATGCCGCGCAGCGACAGGATGCATTCGGTGACGGCGCGCCGCTCCTTGTCGCCCACCTTCTTCACGCCCTCGAAGGCGAGGTCGAGGCCGGAGAGCGTTTCGAGCACGGTGACGCGGAAGGGCTCGGCCGAGGTGGCGATGGCGGCGGCCACCCGGCGGATCGCCGCCAGCATGGAGACGATGCCGTCGCTCGAGATCGGACAGTGCTCGATGGAGACGATGTGGTGGCTGCCGGCCTGGTTGAAGCCGAGCAGCATCTCCTTTTCCGTCCGGCGCACGGTGAAGACGACGCGGCGGCGTTCGCCCGGCCGGGCGATGACGAGCGGGGCGACCTCGGGCGCAAGGCCCTTGGCCTTCAGCGCGTTGACGACGAGGCCGCGCTTGAAGTCGTGATAGAGCGCATCGGAAGCGTGCTGCAGCGTGCAGCCGCCGCAGGTGCCGTTCCTGCCGTCCGGGCCGAAATGCACGCAGGGCGGCTCCACCCGTTCGGGCGAGGCGACCGACATGGACATGACAGCGCCGTGGTTCTTCACCCGCGCGACGGCGACCGTCTCGCCGGGCAGCGTGAAGGGCACGTAGACCGGGCCGCCCGCCGCCTCCGCGATGCCGTCGCCGCCGCTGCCGAGCCGCGCGATGGTGAGCGTTTCCGTCGTCATGGCTTTCGGCCTCCCAGAAGAAATTCGTGATTGCCGTCGCCGCCGGTGATGGGCGAGGGGATGAGGCCGAGGCTGTGCCAGCCCATGTCCTCGACGAGCCAGCGTTCCAGCTCGGCCGCAACGGCGGGCGCGCTGTCCGGGTCCTTCAGCAGCCCCGCCTTGCTGATCGCCTCGCGCCCCGCCTCGAACTGCGGCTTGACGAGCAGGACGCAGAAGGCGCCGGGCTCGGCGAGCGTGAGCGCCGGCGGCAGCGCCAGCTTCAGCGAGATGAAGGAGACGTCGGAGACGACGGCGCCGATGGCGCGGCCGTCGAGATGGTCCGCATCGAGCACGCGGGCGTTCAGGCCCTCGTGGCTGGTGACGCGCGCATCCGCCAGGAGCCGCGGGTGAAGCTGGTCATGGCCCACATCGACCGCGACGACATGGCTGGCGCCGCGCTCCAGCAGGATTTCGGTGAAGCCGCCGGTGGAAGCGCCGATATCGAGACAGTCGAGGCCCACGGGATCGAGCCGGAAGGCGTCCAGCGCGGCCTTTAGCTTCAGCGCCGCGCGCGAGACATAGGCCTGGGCGGGGTCGTCGATCTCGATGACGGCGGAGGGGGAAAAGCTCGAACTCGGCTTGGTGACGACGCGGCCGTCGACGCGCACGGTGCCGCGCGTGATGGCATCGCGCGCCCGCGAGCGGCTGGCGACGAGGCCGGCATTCAGCAGAAGCTGGTCGAGGCGGATGGTTTCTCTAGGTTGGGACATCGCCTCTCATGACGCCTCGCGCCGCAGGTGGCAAGCCCCATGCGCAAAGCCGGACGATGCGGCCCGGGAAATTCCGCAGCGAGCCGAGGCCGGCGAGGGCGGAAAGGCCCTGCGACGCCCCGCCCATCGCTTCTGCTCAGCCGGCGACGCCCACCCCGACGGCCTTCTGGCCGAGCGCCTGGAACACGGTGGAGACGATGCCCGCGCGGTCGAGGCCGGCCTTGGCATACATCGCCTCGGGCTTGGCCTGTTCCATCCAGATGTCCGGCAGCACCATCGGGCGCACCTTCAGGCCATGGTCGAGCAGGCCCTCGAGCGCCAGGAACTGCAGCACATGGCTGCCGAAACCGCCGATGGCGCCTTCCTCGATGGTGATCAGCACCTCGTGGTGGCGGGCGAGCTGGCGGATGAGGTCGTGGTCGAGCGGCTTGGCGAAGCGCGCATCGGCGACCGTCGTGGAAAGGCCGGCGGCATCGAGGTCTTCTGCGGCCAGCAGACAGTCGGCGAGCCGCGTGCCGAAGGAGAGGAGGGCCACCTTGGAGCCCTGCTTGACGACGCGGCCCTTGCCGATCTCAAGGATCTCCCCGCGTGCCGGCATGTCGACGCCGACGCCCTCGCCGCGCGGATAGCGGAAGGAGATCGGGCCGTCGTCATAGGCGGCGGCCGTGCGCACCATGTGCTTCAGCTCCGCCTCGTCGGCGGCGGCCATCACCACGAAGCCGGGCAGGGTGGCGAGGTAGGTCGTATCGAAGGAGCCGGCATGGGTCGGCCCGTCGGCGCCGACGAAACCGGCGCGGTCGATCGGGAAACGCACCGGCAGGCCCTGGATGGCGACGTCGTGCACGACCTGGTCGTAGCCGCGCTGCAGGAAGGTGGAATAGAGCGCGCAGAACGGCTTGTAGCCTTCGGAAGCAAGGCCGGCGGCGAAGGTCACGGCGTGCTGCTCGGCGATGCCGACATCGAAGGTGCGGGCCGGATAGGCCTTGGCGAACTTGTCGAGCCCGGTGCCGGAGGGCATGGCGGCGGTGATGGCGAGGATCTTCTCGTCGAAGCCCGCCTCCTGTACCAGCGCCTCGGCGAAGACGGAGGTGTAGGCGGGCGCATTCGGCTTGGCCTTGGCCTGCGCGCCGGTGATGACGTCGAAGGTGTTGACGCCGTGATACTTGTCGGCGGCGGCCTCGGCCGGCGGATAGCCCTTGCCCTTCTGGGTGACGACGTGGATGAGCACCGGCCCTCTGGAATTGTCGCGCACATTGCGCAGCACGGGCAGGAGATGCTCGAAGGAATGGCCGTCGATCGGGCCGATATGGTAGAAGCCGAGCTCCTCGAACAGCGTGCCGCCGGTGACGTAGCCGCGCGCGTGCTCGACGGCGCGGGTGATCGCCCGGTCGACCGTCTTGCCGAGATAGGCCGTCAGTTTCTTGCCGAGTTCGCGGAAGCCCATATAGGTGCGGCCGGAGGCGAGGCGCGCAAGATAGGCGCTCATCGCGCCGGTCGGCGGGGCGATCGACATGTCGTTGTCGTTGAGGATGACGATGAGGCGCGCATCGAGCGCGCCGGCATTGTTCAGCGCCTCATAGGCCATGCCGGCCGACATGGCGCCGTCGCCGATGACGGCGATGACGTTGCGGTGCTCGCCGGAAAGATCGGCCGCCACCGCCATGCCGAGGCCGGCGGAGATCGAGGTCGAGGAATGGGCGGCGCCGAAGGGGTCGTATTCGCTTTCCGCCCGGCGGGTGAAGCCGGACAGGCCGTCCTCCTGACGCAGCGTGCGGATGCGCTCGCGCCGGCCGGTCAGGATCTTGTGCGGATAGCACTGGTGGCCGACGTCGAAGATCAGCCGGTCCTTGGGCGTGTCGAAGACCTTGTGGATGGCGATGGTCAGTTCCACCACGCCGAGGCCCGCGCCCAGATGCCCGCCGGTGCGCGAGACGGCATCGACCATCTCGGCGCGCAGTTCGCTGGCCAGTTGCGGCAGGTCGCGATCGTCCACGGCCTTCAGGTCGGCGGGAATGCGGACCTTGTCGAGCAGGGGTGTGGCGGGTGCTTGTGTCACTCTCATGCCTCGTGTTCTCGCCCGCATGCCCTGGCTCCGTTGCGGAACCCGGCCCGGACATGCGGTCTCATGCCGCGCTCACCTGTCACATGCAGAATGCGGCGTGCGATTTCAACCGTTTCAGCAAGTCTAGAGCGTATTTCGCCGGATTGATACCGCGCAATCCGACGCATTCCCGCGTTCTTCCGGGCAATTGGGGCATTTTGCGGACACGGAGGCCCTCCGCACGCCCGTTGTCGTGATTCCCGGATGCCGGTGCGGCTATGCCTTCTTCGAACGCGACTTGGCGCGCGCGGTTCCATTCAGCGCCACCGCGGCGCGGATCAGCGCCTTGAAGGCGTCCTCGCGGATGACGTCGCCCTCGCGGAAATCGATGGCGCGGCGGGTGTTGCCGTCCAGGCTGGAATTGAAGAGGCCCGCCGGATCCTCCAGGGAAGCGCCCCTGGCGAAGGTCAGCTTCACGACGGCCTTGTAGGTCTCCCCGGTGCAGACGATGCCGTCATGCTCCCAGACCGGCACGCCGCGCCATTTCCATTCCTCGACGATATCGGGATCGGCCGCCTTCACGAGCGCGCGCAGCCGGGCGAGCGTCTCGCCCCGCCAGTCGGCAAGTTCGGCAATGCGCGCGTCGATCCGCGCGGAAGGGGTGGCCGTTTCGCTTTCCGCCTTGTCCATCGTTCTCGTGTCCTTCGTCACATGCGCTCGCCCGGAAGCCGGCTCGCCTGCCGGATCCAGTCGGCAAGCGGCGTCTTGTCGAGGTCGTCGCCCTCATGGATGTGGAAATAGCGCGTCTCCGGGGTTTTCGAGGCGACCGGCGGCACGGGATCGAGCGACGTGCCGCGGAAGAAGGTCAGCTTGATGTATTTCGCAAAGCAGTGGTAGCTGAGAAACCAGCCGTCGCCCTCGATGCCGTAGAACGGCGAGTTCCACTTCACCGCCTTGTGGACGTCAGGCACCGTCTCGACGATCAGCGCGTCGAGCTTGCGGCCGACACCGCTCTTCCAGCCCGGCATGGCCGCGATATAGGCCTGGACCGGTCCGTCACCATACCCCTTGGCGATCTGCGGATTGCCGCCCGAAAGGAGTTTTGGTTCCTCCGGTGCCTTGGTCATCGCAGGCCCTCCGGGCTTCGCCGCCGCGCCAGGTAGGGCAGGGCGAAGAGATAGAGCCCGCTTGCGAGCAGCAGGATGAGCGGGAAGAGCGCAAGAAGGCCGATCCACAGGGCCGGGGTCCCTTGCGTCATGGCCGCGATGTTGATCAGCACCGCGACGGTGAAGACGATCGAGAGCCAGCGGTGTATCTGCCGGATCCGCATGTTCCAGTTCATTGTTGCCTCCTCAAGCGACAAGCGAGCCCGCCGTTCAGTCCAGATTGTCCAGGACGCGGTCGAGATTGTCGAGGAACTGCGGCCAGCCGGCCTGCGCGCCCTGGAAGTAGCGCGGCTGGTCCGGCTTGAAACCGGTCTGTTCCATGCGCAGGGTCGTGCCCGCGCCGACGGGCGTCAGCGTCCAGGTGACGATGCTCTTCAGGCGCGAATCGCCCCATGTGTAGGAAAGGCTGCGGTGCGGCTCGACCTCCAGCACCTCGCAGTTCACCGAGCCCCATTCCGCCCGGAAATCGAAGCGATGGCCGACACTGGCCGCGAAATCCGTCTCCATCAGCCATTCGGCGATCAGATGGGGCTGGGTCAGTGCGCGCCAGATCTTTTCCGGCGGATGGGGGATTTGCCGTTCCAGGACGACGGAAAGGGTTTCTGTCATTGATCCATTCTCTTCAGGAGGTCTTCCAGGCGATCGAACCGGCTCTGCCAGAAGCCGGCCATCTGGCTCGTCCAGTCGACGAGCGGGGCGAGAGCATCGAGTTGCGCGCTGTAATGCGTCTGCCGGCCCTCGTGCCGGTCGCGCACCAGGCCCGCCTGCTTGAGCAGGGCGAGATGCTTGGAGACGACCGGCTGGGAGACGCCGGCCTGCGCCGTCAGCGCCCCCACCGTCTTCTCCCCCTCGCGGCACAGCCGCTCGAAAAGCGCCCGGCGGGTGGGGTCCGCAAGCGTGCGGAAGAGCATGTCGTGTGCTTCGGCCACGTTGATCCATACCTCGATAGCTATGGATATCCTATAGCCGGTTGACTATGAATAAGTCAAGATAGGCAAAAATAGCCCAAAAAGGGCCGGATCCGCTTGCGTGCAATATATGCTTATCCGTCTATATATCAGCCGGCCGGCAGCGGCACGAATTCCTCTTCGTCGCCGGGCACGATATCGAAGCGGCCGCTGCGCCACTCCTCCTTGGCCTGTTCGATGCGCTCCTTCGAGGAGGAGACGAAGTTCCACCAGATATGGCGCTTGGAGCCGAGCGGCGCGCCGCCGAACAGCATGATGTGACAGCCCTCCGGCCCGGCCTTCAGCGTGATCGCATCGCCGGGGCGGAAGACGAGCAACTGGTCGGGCGCAAAGACGTCGCCGGCAACGTCGAGCGTGCCCGACAGCACGTAGACCGCCCGTTCCTCCCAGTCCGCCGCAAGCGGCGCGGAAGCGCCGGGCGCCAGCGTCAGGTCGGTGTAGAGCGTCTGCGTCGGCACGCCGACCGGCGAGGTGTAGCCCTCGTAGGAGCCGATGATCGTGCGCCCGGTGATGCCGTCCGCCGAGAAGGCCGGAAGCTCCGCCTTGGTCGTGTGGGCGAAGACGGGCGCCATCTCCTCGTGGCTGTCGGGCAGCGCCAGCCAGGTCTGCAGGCCGGAAATCGACTGCGGCCGGCCGCGCAGGTTCTCCGGCGAGCGCTCCGAATGCACGATGCCGCGCCCCGCCGTCATCAGGTTCACGTCGCCGGGTTCGATGACCATCTCGGTGCCGAGGCTGTCGCGGTGCTTGATCTCGCCGTCGAAGAGATAGGTGACGGTGGACAGCCCGATATGCGGATGCGGCTTGACGTCGATGGCCTCGCCGGCGCGCAGCAGCGCCGGCCCCATGCGGTCGAAGAAGATGAACGGCCCGACGAGCCGGCGCTTGGCCGTCGGCAACGCCCGCCGCACCTCCAGCCCGCCGATATCGCTCGTGCGCGGAATGATCAGATGCTCCAGCGCATCGCACGCCGCCGCATCGCCGGCCTCCGGGTCCTTTCCGGGAAAGAAACTCATCGCGCCCTCCTGTCGTTGCTTCGTGCCTGCATGCTAGCGGGCGGGAAGGGGCGTGGATAGGGCAGCGGGCGTTGACGGTGTGGTCAGAAACCGGCGCCTAAAAATATTCCTGATCTTCGGGATACCGGGCGAGAAAGGCCGTTACCGCGTCGTGAAGCTCAGGCAGGCGCCTGGTCACGATCGCCCAGTTCGCGGAATCGGTGATGATATCGTATTCGTGCCGCAGGCGATTGCCGATGCCACGAATGCCGTGCCAGTCATGCCCGGGCAAGAGTTCTTCCGCAACGGGGCCGATCTTGACCGCGGCTTCCGAGATGCGCGACAGACAGCGTTCCACCGCATCGATGGTGATTTTCGACTTCAGGAAGCCGGCGAGATCGAGATCGCGCGTATAGTCCTGGATGCTCTCGATGTTTTCGACAATGTCCCGGAGGCGGACGAGCGGTCTCTTAGAAGGCAAGGGCGCGGTCCTTTTCAATGCTCGCCCGTACCGCCGCGCGTCGCAACGGTTCCGCAACGACGTCCACATTCTCGAAGCCCGTGATCGCAGAGATCTTTTCCGTCAGGGTTTCAAGCGCACTGTAGTAGCCGAATCCGGACTGCACCACGGGTTCCGACAGGGTAACGAGGATATCAAGGTCCGACTCGGGGCCGTTTTCGCGCCGCGCCACCGAGCCGAACAGCGAAATATGCTCCGCCCCCGCCGCCTCAAGTTCGGCGCGGTGTTCCAGAAGCTTCGCGATGATCTCGTCCCTGGTCATGGGAAAATTCTACCACGACGCGAGAAGGCCGTCGAGTTGGGGGCTTACGTCCCGTCGAGCGGCTCCGTGCCCTGCGGCTTGCCGGCGCGGTCGAGGCGGATCTTCTCGATGCGGTTCTCGGCGGCCGAGAGCAGCGTCTCGCAATGCTTCTTCAGCGCCTCGCCGCGCTCGTAGATCTCGATGGAGCGGTCGAGCGGCACGTCGCCGCGTTCAAGGGCGGCGACGATCTTCTCCAACTCCTCCACGGCCTGTTCGAAGGAGAGGGCGGAGACGTCAGGGGCGGCGGCGTTGGTCATGGTCAGCCTCTCATCAGGCGAAAGATATGGGTGGCGGCGGATTCGGCGAGGCCTTGCAGGTCGTAGCCGCCTTCCAGCAGGCTGACCACCCGGTTGTTCGCCGATTTTTCGGAAAGCTCCATCAGCTTGGCGGTCGCCCAGTCGAAATCGTCGGCGACGAGATTGATCTGCGCCAGGGGGTCGCGGTGATGGGCGTCGAAGCCGGCGGAGATGATGATCAGGTCCGGCCGGAAATCGGCGACGCGCGGCAGGACGCGCGACCGGAAGGCGTCGCGGAAATGGTCGCTGCCGTCGTTCATCGAGAGTGGCGCATTGACGATGTTGCCGGCGCCCGTCTCGTCCTTCGCGCCGCTGCCGGGATAGAGCGGCATCTGGTGCGTCGAGCAGAACAGCACCGAGGGGTCGTCGTAGAAGATGTCCTGCGTGCCGTTGCCGTGGTGCACGTCCCAGTCGACGATGGCGACGCGCTCGGCGCCGTGCGCCTTCTGCGCATGGCGGGCGGCGATGGCGGCATTGTTGAAGAAGCAGAAGCCCATCGCCCTGTCGCGCTCGGCATGGTGGCCGGGCGGGCGGGCGGCGACGAAGGCATTGTCCGCCTTGCCGGTGAAGACGGCGTCGACCGCGGCGATGGCGCCGCCGATGCCGGTCAGCGCCGCCTGCAGCGTCGCGGGGCTCGCATAGGTATCGGCCTCGACCTGGTTGATGTCCTCCTCCGGCATGGCGGACATGACGGCGGTGAGGTGGCGCTCGGGATGGGCGAGCAGCACGACGTCCTCGTTCGCCTGCGGCGCCTTCTCGCGAACGAGCGGCGAAAAGCGCTCGTGCTCCAGCGCGAGGTTGATCGCCCGGATGCGGTCCGACCGCTCCGGGTGGCCCTCCGGCGTATGGTGCTCGAGGAAGATCGGGTTCTCGAAGAGAAACGTCGTCATGGCCGGAAGCTACCCATTGCGGTTCACGAGGTCCACGGGAAATGGGCCGTGTCCACGGCTTTTCAACCGTCAGGGGGCGAGAAGCAGTTTTCCCGCGCGCGCCGGATCGTCCTGGCGGGCGAGCGCGGCGGGAAGGTCGGAAAGGGGAAAGACGCCGTCGACGGCCGAGCCGAGGACGCCGGCGCGGATGCCGGCAAAGCTGCGCTGGAAGGCCGCCTCGATCGCCGCGCGCGGCGCCGAATGCACCCAGTTGCGCAGCCAGAGGAAGGAGAAGGCCACCGTCTCGCGCCGGCTCGCCACCAGCGCGGCATCGAGCTGCGCTCCGCTCAGCGCGCCATACTGGATGAAGGCACCGCCGTCGCGGATCTGCCGGAACAGCGCATTGCCGGGCTCCCCGCCGACCGCGTCGAGCACCGCGTCGAGCGGCGGGGCGGCGTGGGGAACGACCTCGCCGGCAAATGTCTCCGCCAGCCGCGCCGCGCTCGCCGCGCTGCGCACGAGGGCGACGGGCTGGAAGCCGGCCTCGGCCAGCAGCGCCAGCAGCATGCCCCCGATGGCGGAGGCCGCGGCCGTGACGCCGACGCGCTGGCTCCCTGCCTCGCCGAAATGCGTCCTGGCGGCCTCGACCAGCCGGAAGGCCGTCAGCGGGTTCACATAGGCCATGGCGGCGGCCTCGTCGGAAAGGTCGTCCGGCACGGCAAAGCACCAGTCGGCCGGGCGGAGAAGAAAGGGCTGCCACAGCCCGCTCGCGCCGATCGGCAGCACGCGCTGGCCGAGGGAAAGCCCGCTGACGCCCTCGCCGAGGGCAGAGATCTCCCCGACGCCCTCGAAGCCGGGCACGAAGGGCAGCACCGTGCGGCTGCGATAGGCACCGGTGACGGGGATGAGGTCGGAGGGGTTGATCGCCGCGCGGCGGATGCGGATTTGCACTTCGCCGGGGCCGGGCGCGGTGCGCTCGGCTTCTTCCAGGCGGATCACTTGCCGGGGATCGCCGAACGCTCTAACAACGGCACGGAACATGGCTTAACCCCGGGACAGGACGTGGAACAGGCGGCAGACATCACGGTCAGCGAGGTCCGGATACCCTTCCGCGATATAGACATGCACGGCCACATGCACAATGCCGCCTACTACGCCCATGCCGAGGCGGCCGTCGCCGGGCTCTGGCGGCACCGGCCGCACGGCGCTGATGATCCGGTCTATTTCGTGCGCAAGTCCGGCTGCACCTTCCATCGCGGCCTGAAGCTCGACGATCTCGCCCGCCTGAAAGTGTCCGTCACGCGCATCGGCGCGACCTCGCTGAGCTTCGCGGTCGCGATTTCCGCAGAAGGCGCGCCGGTCGCCGACCTGGAGATCGTCTGGGTCGCCGTCGATCCCGCAAGCCGCCAGCCCGTCAACGTGCCGCAGCCGGTGCGCGACTGGCTGAAGTCATTCCTCGCCTGACGCCGTCCCGACCCGCAGCCAGCCCGGCCGGCAATCCTCGAAGGAATGGTATTGCGGCGCCAGCGCCGGATCGGCCGGATCGTCGAAGCCGCCGATCAGCAGCGCCACGACCGGTTCGTCGTCGATCGCGCCGATGGAGCTGCCGCAGGCCGGGCAGAAGGCACGGCTGGAATAGGCGGAGGAGCGCCAGGTGGCGGGCCTGCCGCCGCTGCCGGTCCAGGCGAGGCGCTCGGCGGGAAACTCCACCCAGGCGGCGGTCGGCGCGCCCGTATGCCGCTGGCAGAAGCGGCAGGAGCAGGTATGTGGCCTTTCCGCCACGCCCCGCGCCTCGAAACGGATGGCGCCGCACAGGCAGCCGCCGGCATGGATCTTCTCGCCCATGGTTCCCCTCACGGTTTCCGGAAAAGCGTCACGATCCCCATGCCGCCGCCGATGCCCATCATGGCAAGCGCCTCGGCGCCTGCCTCCGCCGTCCGCATCTGCGCGAACAGCCGCGTGACGAGGATCGCGCCGGAGGCCCCATAGGGATGGCCGAGCGCCAGCGCGCCGCCCTCGCGATTGACGGCGGCGGGATCGATGCCGAGCGCATCGAGGCTGGCGAGCACCTGGGACGCGAAGGCTTCGTTGAATTCGATGAAGGGAACGCGCGCGGCGTCAAGGCCGGGATGGCGGGCGGCGAGCTTCTGCATGGCCGGCACGGGGCCGAGGCCGAGCAGGTTCGGATCGACGCCGGCGACCGTGCTGTCGACGATTTCCAGCAGCACCGTCAGGCCCAGCCTCTGCGCCTCGGTGAGCGACGTGACAAGCACGACGGCGGCGCCGTCATTGACCGGGCAGGCATTGCCCGCCGTCACCGTGCCGTCGGGGCGGAAGACGGGCTTCAGCGCGGCGAGTTTTTCCAGCGCGGTGTTTTCGCGCGGGCATTCGTCGCGGGAGACGGTGCCGGCGGGCGTGTCGACCGGCACGATCTCGCCGGCAAAGCGCCCGGCCTTTTGGGCCGCTACGGCGCGGCGATGGCTTTCGAGCGCGAAAAGGTCCTGCCGCTCCCGGCTGATGCCGGCATGGGCGGCGACGTTTTCGGCGGCGATGCCCATGTCCGGATCGCCCACCGTATCCGGCGCCATGCGGGCGCGGCGGAGCGGCTCGGGCGCGCCGCCCGGCGTTGACGGCGGGCGGAAGCGCAGATGGGCGCGGCTGGTGCTCTCGGTACCGCCGGCAAGGTAGAAGCGCCCGGCGCCCGCCTGCACCAGCCGCGCCGCCAGCGCGATCGCCTCCAGCCCGGAGCCGCATTGCCGGTCCACCGTCATGCCGGGCACGCAAATGGGAAGGCCCGCCTCCAGCGCGGCAAGGCGCGCGAGATTGCCCGCGCTGTTGGCGGCATTGCCGAGGATCACGTCGTCGACGGCGTCCGGCCGCAGTCCCGTCTCGGCAAGGATTTTCCGGATGAGCGGCACGGCGAGGCTGGCCGGCTCGATGGCCGAAAGCATGCCGCCGATGCGGCCGATCGGCGTGCGGAAGGCCGCGGCGACGACGGGGATACGGTCAGAGGAAACGGTCGAGCGCATCGCTCTCCTCCGCCACCCATTGCCGCACGGTCTTCGCCGCCACCTTGCCGGAGGACGTCACCGGCATGGCGCGGCACAGCCAGATGCGGCGCGGCTGCTTGTAGCGCGGCAGGAATTCCGAGAGCGCGGCCGTCAGCGCCCAGGGCGTCAGGCCCGGCCGTTCCGGCTCGATCACCGCGACGAGCTCGCTGCCGAGATCGGCATGGTCGATGCCGAAGACATGGGCGGCGCGCACGAGGCAGGTGTCGCACAACGCCGTCTCCACCTCCGAAGGATAGATGTTGTTGCCGCCGGACAGCACCATGCCGCCCGAGCGGCCGAGCAGGTGCAGCATGCCGTCCGTCTCCAGAAAGCCGAGGTCGCCGACGGTCGCGCGCGCGCCGAAGCGGGAAAGTCCCGCCCCGTCGCCCTGCCCGAGATAGCCGGTCGCGACCAGCGGGCTCTCGACGAAGACCGTGCCCGTCTCGCCCGCCGGCAGCGGCCTGCCGGCATCGTCGAGCACGGCGATCCTGACGCCCGGAAAGGCCCTGCCGACCGCCGTGGAGGAGGCGGCCTCGCCCGGCGCGGTAACGGTGACGAAGCCGAGTTCGGAGGCGCCGTAATATTCGCGCAGCGCCGCCCTGGGGAAATGCGCCGCACAGAGCGCATGGTCCGTCGCCGTCAATTTCGCACCGGCAATCGTGATGGCCGTGACGCCGGTCACCGGCGGCTCCGCGGCGAGCCGGCGCAGCATGGTCGGCACCAGGACGAGGCGGCGGATGGCATTCGCCCCGATCGCCGCCAGCGCGGCATCCGGATCGAAATGCGCGGCAGAATGGAACGCGCCGCCGGCAAGCAGCGTCTCGATCATCGCATAGAGCGCAAGGCCATGGGCGAGGGGGCCGGGAGCATAGGTGCTCACCGTTTCGTCGATGCCGAAGAAGGGCGCCCCCGTGGCAAGGCTGGTCCGCCAGGAGCGTCGGTCGCGGATGATCGGTTTCGGATCGGCGGTCGTGCCAGAGGTGAAGACGATGAGGAACGGATCGTCGGCTGCCCCTTCCGGCAGGGGCGGCGCGTCCAGCGCGGCGCTTTCGGCGATCACGTCCCACGCATCGCCGTGCCGGCTCTCCACGAAAAGCTCCGCTCCATGGGGCATGACAAGAAGGTCGGGGTCGATTTTCCGGATCAGGCGCTGGCGCTGGGCTTCCGGCAGATGCGGATCGATCAGCGCGGCGCAGTTGGCGCCGGCCGTGGCGGCCGCGAAGGCGGCGGGAAAGAGCGCGTGGTTGCCGGTCATGATCGCGACCAGCCGGTTTTCCGGCCCGATGGCGCTGCGGCCTTGCGGGGCGAGGTCGGCGAAGACGGCGTGGAACCGCCGGGCGGTCGCCGCGAGCGTGCCGTAGGAAAGAACCCGGTCCTCCAGGTGGAAGGCCGGGTTTGAGGGGCTTTCGGCGGCGTGCCGTTCGAGGGCGCCGGAAAGCGGCATCGGCTCAGGCGCGCTGCGGCAGCAGCGGATAGCCGGCGAGCACCGCGCGGCCGGCCAGCATGGCGACGAAGGCCTTGATGAGGTCGCCGGGCACGAAGACGAGCGAGGCGAGGGCCGTCTCGAAGAAGGCCTTGCCGCTCATATAGGCGAGCCACGGAACGCCGAAGAGGTAGACGACCGCGATGCCGCCGACGACGGAGGCGGCAAGGAAGGTGAGGAACTGCGCCAGCTCCGGCTGGTCTTCCTTCGCGAAGCGCTCGGCGATCAGGCCGCAGACATAGGCGCCGAAGAACCAGCCGACGAGATAGCCGGCCGTCGGCCCGGCAAAGACGGCAAGGCCGCCGCGCCCGCCCGACAGGACCGGCAGGCCGATCGCCACGAGCAGCAGCACGAGCAGCACCGCCGCCGCGCCGCGCCTTGCGCCGAGAATGCAGCCGGCGAGCATGACGCCGAGCGTCTGCGCGGTGATCGGCACCGGAATGAAGCCGAGCGTGAGCGGCGGCAGCAGGCCCAGCACCACGATGATCGCGGCGAAGAGAGCGACGAGGACGATGTCTCTGGTGGTCATGTCAGGTTCCCCGGTGGACAAAATTGGGTCGAATGCTTAGTGCCGCCGAAAGCCGCGCGCGTCAATCGCCATGGCGATCGTGTCGGCGTCCTTCAGCGTCAGGATGATGAGCGGCACGAGGGTGGTCAATGGCCGGACCGGCAGGCCGCGCGCCCGGTGCGCATCGATTATCTCGCCGTAACGCGCGAAGATCTCCGGCACGAAGCGGATGACGAGGCCGACCGCGAGACTCACATCGGCCGCGCGCACGAAGCCGAATCGTTCGAGCGGCGTCAGGAGCCGGGTGATCTCGTCCATGAAGGCGGAGATGGAGGTCGTGGCGGTGACGGCGGCGGCGAGCAGGACCAGCGCGCTCAGCCGGCAGAGGACGACCAGCGCCTCGTGCAGCGAATGGAAGGCATAGTTCGCGGCCGCGACGAGCAGCACCGTGAAAAGCACGAAGCGCACGCGCCGCAAGGCCTCGCCAAGGCCGATGCCGGTCGAAAGGTAGAGGATGGCGGAAAGCCCGAGCGCCGGCACGAGGATGCGCAGGTCGGCAATCAGGAAGAGCCCGATCGCGGCGGCGAAGAGCAGGACCAGCTTGCCGCGCACGGGCATCAGGTGCAGCGGCGAATCGCCCTCGATGTCGAGCCCGTTCAGCATGCTGCGATCTCCCGGTAGGCGCGGATCGCCTCCGCCGGCCGGTCGTCGGCCGCAAGCCGGCCCTCGTGGAAGACCAGCACCCGGTCGAAACCGTCGAGCAGCGCGAGATCGTGCGTGATGACGAGCACCTGCTCCGGCAGGCCCGCCACCGTGCGCTCGATAAGCGCGCGGTTCTTCAGGTCGAGCTGGTTGGTCGGCTCGTCGAGGATCAAGAGGTCCGGCCCGGTGACGAGCACGCTGGCGATCGCGCCGAGCTGCGTCTCGCCGCCGGAAAGCTCGTGCACGCGCCGCCGCGCCAGGTGGGATATGCCGAAGCGGGCAAGCACCGCCTCCGTCCGCTCGGCGATCTCCGCCTTGCCGAAGCCGCGGTTCTTGAGGCCGAAGGCGATGTCCTCGGCAAGGATCGGCAGGATCATCTGGTGCTGCGGGTTCTGGAAGATGAAGCCGGTCTTGCCGCGCGCGGCCGCTTCGTCGGCCACCGTGTCCAGCCCGTCGACCGTCACCGTGCCGCCCGTCGGCTTGACGAGGCCGTTGATCAGCCGCGCCATGGTGGTCTTGCCCGATCCATTGAGCCCGACGACGCCGATGCGCGATTCGCTCAGCGCAAGCGTGAGCGGATGAAGCGCGGCGCGTCCGGCATAGGTCACCGTTGCGGCGGAGAAGACGATATCCAAAAGCGGGGTCCCGTTTCGTGGATGGTGGGGGAGCTATAGGCAATTCTACCGCACCTGCGAAGAGGTTTTCCGCACCGGTCCGTGCGATAAGCGACAATCCGGCAAGGGGCAAAGCGCCCGATCCCGCGTTCCTGTCGAAATCGGGTGGAACAAACCAAGAATATGTGCCTATCATCCACCATGACGATTCTCCTCTCCAACGCCGAGGCCCGGCGTATCTTTCTCGCCCGGCAAGGCCTGAGCGCACCGCCCGGCCGCCTTCTCGGCAAGGCGGACCTGCTGAACCTCATCCACGACATCGGCTTCGTGCAGGTCGACAGCATCGCCACGGTGGAGCGGGCGCATCACCAGATCCTGTTCTCGCGCAACCAGACCTACCGGCGCGAACACCTGACGGCGCTGCTGGAAAAGGACGGCGAGCTCTTCGAACACTGGACGCACGATGCCTCCATCATTCCGAGCGCCTTCTTCCGCTATTGGAAACATCGCTTCCGCCGCAAGGAGGCCTCGATCGCCGAGCGCTGGCGCAAATGGCAGGGGGAAGGCTTCGACAAGGCCTTCGACGAGACCTACGAGCGCATCGCCTTCGGCGGCGCCGTGCTGTCGCGCGATCTGAAGGCCGACGATCACAAGTCGGGCGGCTGGTGGAACTGGCATCCGAACAAGACGGCGCTGGAATATCTCTGGCACACCGGCAAGCTGGCGATCGCCCGGCGCGAGAATTTCCAGAAGGTCTACGACCTCGTCGAGCGCGTGCTGCCGGCCCATCACCATGCGCCGGATGTCGAGCACGACGCCTTCGTCGACTGGGCCTGCCGCAGCGCCCTGGAACGGCTGGGTTTTGCCACCCATGGCGAGATCGCCGCCTTCTGGGCCCTGATCACGCCGGACGAGGCCAGGGCCTGGGTGGAGGCGCATCGCGAGGAACTGCGCCCCGTCGCCATCGTGCCGGCGGATGGCGGCAAGCCGCGCGCCTCCCATGCCTTCGCCGATTTCCCGGCCTGTCTCGGCGACGTTCCCGATCCGCCCGCGCGCCTGCGCGTGCTCTCGCCCTTCGATCCGCTGATCCGCGACCGCAACCGCACCGAGCGGCTGTTCGGCTATTTCTATCGTATCGAGATCTTCGTGCCGGAGCCGAAGCGGCAATACGGCTACTATGTCTTCCCGCTGCTCGAAGGCGACCGCCTCGTCGGCCGCATCGACATGAAGGCCGACCGCAAGGCCGGCACGCTCGACGTCAAGCGGCTGTGGTGGGAGCCGAAGGTCCGCGCCTCCACGGGCCGGCTGGAAAAGCTGGACGCGGAACTGGCGCGCGTGGCGAAGTTCGCCGGCGTGGAGACGGTGCGTTATCTCGACGGCTGGCGCGGGGAGACGGGTTAGGCCGTCACCGGCCGTCCACCGAAGGCGGCCTTGCCCTTTTCCGTGAGCGCACGGAATTTTTCCGAAGCGCCCGTCAGCTTGGCGTCCCATTCCGGGTCGGGCACCTGGCCGCGGATCGTGTCGAAATAGACCGCCATCAGCGCGGCGATCGCGAAGGGCTCCAGCACGGCGGCCTTGAAGGCCCAGGCAAAGACGATGGCGACGACGAAGGCGTAGCCCGCGATCTCGCCGGGGAAGGCGTAGAGGATCGCGCCGGCGGGGGCGAGGGCGAGCAGGAAGACGACGATCGACAGCACCCAGAGGAAGACGGCGAGCCAGACGGCGTTCTTCACCATCGTCAGTCCGTTCTGTGCATAGAGCACGAGGCCGCGGCGGGCGCTGTCCCAGGCATTGTCGCTGTTCGTGCGGATGTTGTAGCCGAGGATGATCTCGTCGACATAGGTCAGCGACAGGCGGATGACCGTGTTGGCGAAGCGGGCGATGGCATCGAGGCCGGGGATCGGCAGGAAGGCGGCGATGCCGCCGATGAGCCCGGTAATGGCGGCGATCACGCCCTTGACGAGCTGGTCGAGCGCGAAGAGCACGTTCGCCTCGCCGAAACGGGCCGTGACGATCTCGCGGCCATAGGCGACCTGGCCCTTGCCATCCGGCAGCGCCTCGCCGTCGATCAGCTTGACGATGACGGCGATATGGGCGGCCTTGACCATGTAGAGCAGCCATTCGCGCGCCCAGTAGACGACGGTGGCGATGAAGCCCATGCCGATGAAGCCGCCCCAGACGGCATAGGATTCCGGGCTTTCGCTGAGCGAGCCGACGCCGTAGCCGATGCCGGCCCCGGCACCCGTGGCGAGGATGAAGGCGAGCGTGATGACGAAGTAGATCACCATGCGCAGGAGGATGAACGGCATGGTCTTGGTGAGGATGCCGATGGTCCTGCCGATGCTGAAATCCCACATGCCCCTGTCATCCCCCAAGAAAATCCGGCGGTCCCCGATCGCCGCGTGAAAGGCAGACGTTTCGGGGAGGCCGTATATTCGGGCTCAGCAGAGGTCGGTGGCGCTGATCTTGATGCCGAAGCCTTCGAGGCCGACATAGTGGCGCTCGCGCGAGGCCATCAGGCGGATCGAGGAGATGCCGAGATCCTTCAGGATCTGCGCGCCGAGGCCGATTTCCAGCCATTCGCTCTCGCGCGCCTGCGCCTCGTCATGGCCTTCGCGGTCATGCTTGCCCTTGCGGGCGGTCGAGGACTGGCCGACGCCGACGGAGCCCTCGCGCAGGTAGACGATGACACCGCGCCCCTGTTCCGCGATGCGCTTCATGATCGCATCGATCTGGCGGTTCGCGCCGAAAACGTCGCCGCCGACATTTTCGAGATGCAGGCGCACCGGAATGTCCACGCCGTCGCGGATGTCGCCGAAGACGACGGCAAGGTGCTGCATCGGGTCCCAGGGCAGGGTGTAGGTCAGCGCCTTCGCCTTGCCGTAGGGCGTGTCGACGTCGAAGTCGCCGACCTGCTCGATCAGGGTTTCCTTGCGCTGGCGATAGGCGATGAGGTCGGCGACGGAGACCTGCTTGAGGCCATGCTGCTCGGCAAAGTGCGCGACCTGCGGCCCGCGCATGACGGTGCCGTCGTCGTTGACGAGTTCGCTGATCACGCCGATCGGCGGCAGGCTGGCGAGCCTGCAGAGGTCGACGGCGGCCTCCGTGTGGCCCGAGCGCATGAGGACGCCGCCCTCGCGCGCGACGAGCGGGAAGATGTGGCCGGGACGCACGAAATCCGTCGGGCCGACATTGGGATTGGCGAGGTTGCGCACGGTCAGCGTGCGGTCGTCGGCCGAAATGCCGGTCGTCGTGCCGTGCTTGAAGTCGACGGAGACGGTGAAGGCGGTGGTGTGCGCGGAATCGTTCTCCGCCACCATGGCGTTGAGGTTCAGGCGCTTGGCCTCTTCGCGCGGCATGGGCGTGCAGACGATGCCGGACGTGTGGCGCACGATGAAGGCCATCTTCTCCGGCGTGCAGTGCACGGCGGCGACGATGAGGTCGCCTTCGTTCTCGCGGCCGTCGTCGTCCATGACGACGACGATCTCGCCGGCCTCGAAGGCGCGGATGGCATCGACGACGCGGGTCTGGTCGTAGCTCATGGCAAGGTTCCTATTTCAGACGGCCCGTCTGGCCGCGGTCACGGAGATAATGGTCGGCAATGGCGCAGGCAACCATCGCCTCGCCGATCGGCACGGCGCGGATGCCGACGCAGGGATCGTGCCGGCCCTTGGTGCGCACATCGACATTGTTGCCGTCGGCGTCGATCGAGCGGCGCTCGGTGAGGATCGAGGAGGTCGGCTTGATGGCGAAGCGCGCGATGACCGGCTGGCCGGTGGAAATGCCGCCGAGAATGCCGCCGGCATGGTTGGACAGGAAGATCGGGTTGCCGTCGTTGCCCATGCGCATCTCGTCGGCATTCTCCTCGCCGGTGAGTTCCGCGCTCGCAAAACCCTCGCCGATCTCCACGCCCTTGACGGCGTTGATCGACATCAGCAGCGAAGCGATGTCCTGGTCGAGCTTGCCGTAGATCGGCGCGCCGATACCGGCCGGAACGCCTTCGGCGACGACCTCCACGACCGCGCCGATGGAGGAGCCGGCCTTGCGGATGCCGTCGAGATAGTCCTCCCAGACGGGCACGATGGCGGGGTCGGGCGCGAAGAACGGGTTGTTGTTGACCTCGTTCCAGTCCCAGTTGCTGCGGTCGATCCTGTGCTTGCCGATCTGCACCAGCGCGGCACGCACGGAAAGACCCGGCACCACCTTGCGGGCAAGGCCGCCGGCGGCGACGCGCGCCGCCGTCTCGCGGGCGGAGGAGCGACCGCCGCCGCGATAGTCGCGGATGCCGTATTTGGTGTCATAGGTGTAGTCGGCATGGCCGGGGCGGTAGCGCCGGGCGATCTCGCCGTAGTCCTTGGAGCGCTGGTCGGTGTTCTCGATCAGCATGGATACGGGCGTGCCGGTGGTGATCATCGTCTCGCCGTCGTCGTCCATCATCACGCCCGACAGCACCTTGACGAGGTCGTCCTCGCGGCGCTGCGTCACGAAGCGCGACTGGCCGGGCTTGCGCTTGTCGAGCCAGGCCTGCAGTTCGGCCAGGGTGAAGCGGATGCCGGGCGGGCAGCCGTCCACCACGCAGCCGAGCGCGGCCCCATGGCTTTCGCCCCAGGTGGTGACGCGGAAGAGATGACCGAAGGTATTGTGCGACATGAGCGGAACCGGACCCCACAGGAAAGTGCGCCCTCTCTTAGGGGAAAAGGTGGGGTCGGGACAAGGGTTTCGCGTGGGTGAGGCGGTTTTGGCGCTGTCCCGGGCCCTAGGACGCCAGCTTCCACCGCATTTCGCTGCCGAAGGCGAGGAAGGCGTCGCGGGAGAGCGGCCTGGCGAAGGCGTAGCCCTGCAGGAGGTCGCAGCCGAGCAGGCCGAGCATTTCGGCATGCTCCATCGTTTCCACGCCCTCGGCGACGATCTCGATGCCGAGCGAGCGGCCGATCTCGATGATCGAGCGCACCAGCGCCTGCTCGTTGCGCGCGGTGAGGATGGGCGCGACGAGCTGGCGGTCGATCTTCAACCGCTTCGGCTTCAGCTTGAGCAGGCTGACGATGGAGGTATGGCCAGTGCCGAAATCGTCGATCTCGATGTCGATGCCGAGTGCCTTGATGCGTTCAAGGTTGGCGAGCACCACGTCGTCGCTCTCGTCGAGGAAGATCGATTCCACCAGCTCGAAGGCGATCTGGCCGGGCTGGATGGACAGGCCCGTCAGGCTGTCGATCAGGCTCTCGTCCCTGAGGCGCCGGGCCGAGACGTTGACCGAGATCTTCGGCATGATCAGTCCCTGCGCCGCCCAGCGCGCGCAATCGAGCAGCGCCTTTTCCAGGACGATGCGGTCGAGCGTCGCCATGACGTTGAGGTCCTCGGCGATCTTCAGGAAGTGGTCGGGCGTCAGCAGGCCCTCGCGCGGATGGTTCCAGCGGATGAGCGCCTCGGCGCCGGCGAGCTTGAGCGTGCCCGCGTCGATCTGCGGCTGGTAGTAGGGCACGAACTCGTTGTTCTCGATGCCGGCCAGGATGTCGTCGGCGATGCGCTTGTTCGAGATGATCTCGGCCTGCAGCGCCTCGGTGAAGAATTCGTGCCGGTTGCGCCCGAGCGCCTTGGCGCGGTAAAGCGCGATATCGGCATTGACGAGCAGCTTGGCCGTGTCGATCGACCGGCCCTCGGCAAGGGCGATGCCGATACTGACGCCGAAGCGGCAGAGATGGCCCTCATATTCGACGGGCTGCTGCATCAGGCTGATGATGCGGCGCGACAGCGCGCTGAGATAGACCTGGTCGGTCGTGTTGGTCACCACGACGACGAATTCGTCGCCGCCGATGCGCGCCACGAGGTCGCCGG
Organism: Shinella sp. HZN7; assembly: GCF_001652565.1. Taxonomy (NCBI): domain Bacteria; kingdom Pseudomonadati; phylum Pseudomonadota; class Alphaproteobacteria; order Hyphomicrobiales; family Rhizobiaceae; genus Shinella; species Shinella sp. HZN7. Next base: position 864,820 of record NZ_CP015736.1, read on the forward strand.
CATGCACGCAGGCGCGCAGCACCTGCGAGGCATGCACGAGAAGCGCATCGCCCGCGGCATGGCCGAGTGTGTCGTTGATCTGCTTGAAGCGGTCGAGATCGATGTGCAGGATGCCGACGCGGGCATCCTTCGTCTCGCTGCGCGTGGCGATGTCCGTCAATTCGTCATCGAGCTTGCGGCGGTTGCCGAGCCCGGTCAGCGGGTCGTGCAGCGCATTGTGCTCGATGCGGACCTTGGCCTGTTCCAGCTCGATGTTCTTGGCGTCCGCCTGTTCCTTGGCCGCCTTCAGGTTTTCCTTCAGGATCACGTCTTCCGTGACGTCGAAGGCGAGGCCGATCAGCTTGCGGCCGCCGTCCTGGCCGTGATGCACCTTGCCGACGGAGCGGACATGGCGGATCTCGCCGTCCGGCAGCACCACGCGGGCCTCGTGCATATAGGGCAGGTCGTGCTCGACGCAGTGGTTGACGGTCTCGACCGTCGCTGCCCGGTCGTCCGGATGCATCGCGGCGAGCCATTCCTCGTGCGTCACGATGCCGTCGGTGAAGACGAGGCCGTAGAGCTGGTGCATGCGCTCGTCCCAGTAGGTCCGGCGGAGGTCGAGATCGGCCTCCCACAGGCCGCACTGGTAGGAATCGAGCGCAAGGTCGAGGCGGCGGCTGGTCTGTTCCAGTTCGGCGTTCTGCCGTTCGGACTGTTCCTTGGCCTGCCGCAGGCGGGCGGTCATCTGCATGTCTTCGGTGACGTCGAAGGCGAGGCCGACCAGCTTGCGGCGGCCGTCCTGCCCGATATGCAGCTTGCCGACGGACTGGACATGGCGCACGGACCCGTCCGGATGCACGACGCGCGAGGTGCGCGAATAGGGCACGTTCTCGTCGATGGTCCGGGCGGCCTTGCCCTCAGCCTCCTCGCGGTCATCGGGGTGGATGGCGTTGATCCAGGTCTCGTGCGTGATGCGCTCGCCGGTGTTCGTGATGCCGTAGAGCTGGTGCATGCGGTCGTCCCACAGCGTCAGCCCGTCCTCCAGGTCGGCCTCCCAGAGGCCGCATTCATAGGAATCGAGCGCGAGATCGAGACGCTGCGTCAGCTTGGCTAGCTCGGCATTCTGTATCTCGGCATGTTCCTTGGCGCGTTTCAGCGCCTCGTTCAGCAGCACGTCCTCGGTGACGTCCCAACTGATGCCGGTCAATTTGTCCTCGCCGTTCGGGCCGGTGAGGCGCGAGCCGACATTGCGGATGTGGTGCCAACTGCCGTCGGGCATGAGGATGCGGTACTGCGACTTGTAGTCGTTGCCGCCGGCGCGGATCCGGTCCATCTCGCCCTTGGCGCTGGCGACGTCGTCGGGGTGGAGGACGGAGCGCCATTCCTGGTCGTTCGGCGTCTCGTTTTCCGGGAAGCCGTGCAGGCGGTGCATCTGTTCGTCCCAGTTGCGCGCGCCGGTCGACAGCTCGACTTCCCATATGCCGATCTTGGAGGCATCGAGCGCGATGTCGAGGCGCTGGGAGAGCGACTGCACCTGCCGCTCGCGTGCCCGCAGCCGGGCGATGTTGCGCTGGCGCTCGCTGACGAGGCCGCCGGTGAGGAAGATCGGCACGATGATGACGAGCGCGGCCGCCACGATGATCAGCCGGATCTGGGTGAGGTTTTCCGGCGGATGATGCCAGCCCCTGGAGGGGATGGCCGCCAGTTGCCAGCGACCGCCCGGAAAATCCAGCGTCTGCAGGACGGGATCCTTCTCGAAGACCTCCGCATCGCCGAGGAACGGGTCGACGATATTGTCGGGCACGCTGACATCGCGGATGGCGAGCTGGATATCGGTCTTGTGCCGTTGTGCGATGTGCAGTGTGGGCTGGTCGGGTTCGAAGAGGCCGGCATCGGTGAAGAGCTTGCGCTCGTCGATCAGCCCGTCGATGTAGCCCCAGAAATGGTGCCGCGCGTCGACAGTGGTGAAGACCGGTATGAAGAGGTTGAAGCCGCGGCCGCCCCTGGCGAACTGCACCGGCCCGAACATCAGCGGGCGCCCGCGCGACCGCTCGATCTGGGCGGCCCGGCGGAAGGAGGGGAAGCGGTTGAAATCGGTGCCGAGATAGTGCTGATTGCCGTCGAGCGGGAAGGCCTGCCGCACTTTGCCTTCCGGCGCGGCGCCGACGCGGCGGAAATGGGTGTTCTGCAGCATCAGCTTGCGGGCGAAGACGTTGAATTGCAGCGTGGCCTGCTCCGGCGCCACCGCGAACATGTTGGCGACGGAGCGCAGGGCTGCCACGTTGCCGTTCACCTGGCTCTGCAGCCGGGCGCCGACCAGCGCGAGGTCGCCCGCCACATGGTTCTGCAGTTCGTTGCGATAGACGCGCTCGTTCTGCCGCTCGTAGACGATGCCCGCCGTCAGGATGACGCTGCCGGCAATCGCCGCCGGAACGAGCGACGGTTTCGCCCATTCTGCTATGGACGCCAGGGCGTGGCGAAGGGCGGCTGGAACGTGCAAAAAGATGATCCCCGATGGTCGCAAAACGGTACGGGAGGCTTCCTTAAGATTGAATTTATAAGCAACTGAAATACTTGCATTTCCGTCCCGATACGAGAGAGCGGCGCGCGCCAGCATTCCGGGCCTTGCGCCGCTTTTGTCCGACAATTCCGGGGATGAGCGGGCGGCCCGCCTTGATTCGCATGATCTTTCCGGCCATCCATTCCACCAGGGCACGCGGGGGCGGGCGAATTTCGCCATATTTGGGGGGCATCTGACATGACCGGTAAAAAGACTGATTCATTTCCAGGGATATGCAAGATGCGCTTTCTGATCGCCGCGCTGATGGCCACGGCCGTTTTCCTTTCGCCGCTCGCCGCCTCGGCCGAGAGCGCCGACGTTGAGGCCGTGATCACGAATGTCGATACCACGAATCTCAGCCTCTCGCTTGATGACGGCAAGAAGTACCAGGCACCGGAAGAGTTCAATTTCGACGGGCTGGAACCGGGTGTGAAGGTGCTGGTGTTCTATACCGAAGTCGATGGCAAGCGCGTCATCAACGATCTCGAGATCGTCCAGTAAAAGCGGGCGCAGGCCCTCTCAAAGCCAGTGCATGCCCGTCGCGTCGATGCGCAGCAGGCGGTCCTGGTGGATCGGCGTGTTGGCCGCCTCTTCCTCGTCCATGCCATTCAGCCGGAAGGCCGCGCGGAAAACGCCGCCATGGCTGACGCAGACCGTCGGCCGGGTGACATCGGCAAGCCAGGAGGCGATGCGCCAGGAGAGGATTTCGTAGCTTTCGGCCGCCTCGCCGGGCGGAATGAAGTTCCATTTGGCGCGGCTGCGTTCCTCGACCCGCGCCGGCGCCTCGGCCATCAGCTCGGGCAGCGTATAGCCTTCCCAATCACCGAAGGAGATTTCGACGAGACGGTCGTCCGTGCGGTAGGCGAGGGGATCGAGCCCCATGGCGCGGCGCAGGATTTCCATCGTCTCGCGCGTGCGCCCCAGCGGGCTTGCGACGAAATCGAAACTGGCAACCGTGGCGCCGAGAATGCCCTTGAGGGCGGCGCCGTTGCCGGCCGCCTGGCGGCGGCCGGTCTCGTTCAGCGGAATGTCCTTCTGCCCCTGCAGCCTGCCCTCTGCATTCCACGCGGTCTGGCCGTGACGGATCATGTAGATGAGCAAGGCGGGAAACCTCGGGGTGGACGTTCGTATCAGTCCTTGACGACGGAGATGTCGGGCGCGTCGACCGCCTTCATGCCGACGACATGGTAGCCGCTGTCCGCATGATGGGTCTCGCCGGTCACCGAGCGCGACAGGTCGGACAAGAGGTAGAGGCCGACATCGCCCACTTCCTCGATGGTGACGGTCCGGCGCAGCGGCGCATTGTACTCGTTCCACTTGAGGATATAGCGGAAGTCGCCGATGCCGGAGGCCGCGAGCGTCTTGATCGGGCCGGCCGAAATGGCGTTGACGCGGATGTTCTTCGGGCCGAGGTCGACGGCGAGATACTTCACGCTCGCTTCCAGCGCGGCCTTGGCGACGCCCATGACATTGTAGTTCGGCATGACCTTCTCTGCACCGTAATAGGTCAGCGTCAGCATCGAACCGCCATCGGTCATCAGCTTTTCCGCGCGACGGGCGACGGAGGTGAAGGAATAGACCGAGATCTGCATGGTCTTGGCGAAATTCCCCGGCGTCGTGTCGACGTAGCGGCCGGTCAGTTCGTCCTTGTCGGAAAAGCCGATGGCATGCACGAGGAAGTCGATCTTGCCCCAGGTCTTCTCGATGTTCTCGAAGACGGCGTCGATCGACGCCTCGTCGGAAACGTCGCAATCGCCGGCCAGTACGGCGCCGATCTCGACGGCCAGCGGCTCCACGCGCTTCTTCAGCGCATCGCCCTGATAGGTCAGGGCGATCTCGCCGCCCTGTGCGTGGATAGCCTTGGCGATGCCCCAGGCGATGGAACGGTTGTTGGCGACGCCCATGATGACGCCGCGCTTGCCCTTCATCAGACCAGATGCCTGAACCATGGTTTGCCCCCTGATACTTAAGTCAGATTTGCCTATGGCATAGGCGGCAATGGCGTTCAAGCGCGGGAGGGTTCAGGAACTGTTAGCACCCGTAACAATGGGTGCATGTTTTACGAAAGCGTCACAAAGAGCTCAAAGATAAAGGCCTTCGCGCAGGCTGCGCATCAGGTCGATCATCTTGTCGTCGGGCTTTTCCCACAGGAGAAGGCGGATTTCGGCGACGAGATCGCCTCGCTCGCCGTTTTCCATGAGAAGGCCTTCGCCGGGAATGCGGATCTGATGGTCGGAGCCCGACCAGGCCGGGACCGTCACGGCGAGCGGCCCGAGCGGGCCGTCGATGGTGGTCTCGCAGCCGAGAACGGCATTCTCGATCGTCACCGGCAAATCCACCTTGAGGTCGAAACCGTCGACCCGGAAGCGGCCGGGCGCCACGCGCAGGGTGATCACGGCATCGCCCCGCCTCAGGCCCTCGATGCGATATCCGGTCTCCTTGAGGCGGATCACCTGGCCGTCCGTCGAGCCCGCGCCGACCGGCACGCGCAGCGTCTGCCCGTCCGGCGTCTCGAGCGTCGGGCGCACCTTGTTGAGGATGTCCTCGACGCTGACGGTGACGTCGGCGACGAAATCCGGTGCCGTCTCCGCCTTGGCGCGGCTCCCGCGGATGCGGCGGATGATGGCGGAGATGAGGTTGGCCGCCGGGGCGAGGCTGCGGCTTGGCGCTGCCTCTTCCGCCTCCGGCTCGTCGGCTGCCTTGCGGGCGTCCTGTGCGGGGCCGGCGGCCGCCTGCGCCTGCTGCTGCGGGCGGGGCTGGGCCTGCGATTGCGCCTGAGCCTTGGCTTCCGCCGGCTGGCCGCGCGAATCGACGCCGAAGATGCGGGCGATCATGTCCTCGGCATCCTCGTTCGACATGCGCGGCGGGGCTTCGCTCCTTGCCTTGCGCTCGGCCTGCTGGCGGCGCATCTGCTCCATGCGGCGCAGTTCGGCCTCGCGCTGCTGGCGGTCGTAGCGGCTGCGCTTGTCGGGATCGCGCAGGATGTCGTAGGCGCGGCCGGCCTCCGTGAAGCGCACGGTGGCGTTGGGGTCGTCGTGGTTCTGGTCGGGATGCACGGCTTTTGCCAGCGAACGCCAGGCCGCCTTGATTTCCTCCTGCCCGGCGTTCCGCTTCACGCCAAGCACCGAATAGGGGTCACGCATAACTTCCACCCGTTGCCGTTTTGTCGGCCATGATAGTGGCGAACGTCCTAATCACTGGTTACGGGCCAGAGTTGAAAAATGGCAAATATCGCGCTCTTCACCCCTGCAGGTCGAAAGCGAGCAGCAGCCATTCGCCGGAACTGCCAAGGCAGGTGCGGCCGGAATAGTTGGCGATGCCCTGGTAGGAATGGCGCGTCGTCACGAAATCGCGGCAGGGCCGCCCGGCATTGTCGCGGTTCTCCGCAATGCTGCTGATGACGCCGGCGCTGCCCGAGGCGGAATTCGCCCAGGGGATGGGGCTGCCGCCGGTGCGCGCCAGATCGGCGGAGGAGACGGCATTGCGCACGGTGATCTCGTCGGTCAGCCGCTCCGTGCCCGATGGCACGGCGCTGGTGCGCACGGTATCGACCTTGCTGCCGTCGAAGATGTCGAGACCGCTCATGCAGCCCGAGAGAGAGGCGCCGCACAGGGTCACGACAACAACCGCAAGGCAATGTGCCCGGTATGGCTTTGTCTGCGCTCGCGACTTTGCTATGACGTCCACTCCAATCTGCCTCATGCAGCCAATAGATCGGCATTGAATCGAATATGAGCGAAAATGCGTTAACAAGCGGTGACTTCACCGAGGAAAACGAACCCTATTCCCTCTTCGGCGCATGGCTGGAGGAGGCGGGAAAGACCGAGCCGAACGACCCGAACGCGGTGGCACTCGCCACCGTCGACGAGACGGGCCTGCCGAATGTGCGCATGGTCCTGCTCAAGGGGTTCGATGCGCGCGGCTTCGTCTTCTACACGAATTTCGAGAGCCGGAAGGGCGTGGAGATCCTTGGCGCGCGCAAGGCCGCCATGTGCTTTCACTGGAAGTCGCTGCGCCGCCAGGTGCGCATCCGCGGCGAGGTGGAGATCGTCACCGATGCCGAGGCCGACGAATATTACGCCTCGCGCCCGCGCGGCAGCCGCATCGGCGCCTGGGCGTCGAAGCAGTCGCGCCCGCTGGAAGGCCGCTTCGCGCTGGAAAAGGCCGTCGCCGAATACACGGCCCGCTACGCCATCGGCGAGATCCCCCGCCCGCCGCACTGGTCCGGCTTCCGCATCAAGCCCGTCTCGATCGAGTTCTGGCACGACCGCCCCTTCCGCCTGCACGACCGCGTGGAATTCCGCCACACGGAGGACGGCGCCGGCTGGACGAAGGTCAGGATGTATCCGTGAACAGTCAGCGGTAGACGGATTTTCGGTCGCCGATGCGATAGCACGTTGCCGGCGACGGCCCAAGTTCAGCGCCGCATCAGCCGGAAGGGAATGCCCGAGGCCAGCGCGCCGACATATTTCGGCTTCTGGTAGTGCCCGTTCAGCGAGATTCGGGGCAGGGTCGTCGGCGCATCGAAGGAGCGGGCCGAAAGCGTGCCCGGATCCGTTGTGACGGCGACGCGGAAGCCGAGGTCCCTTGCAAGCTTGTGCTCGCGCGGCGAGACCGCGGCGCGGTCGCCATAGGGATAGGCAAGGGTGTCCGGCCGGTGGCCGATGATGGCGGCGATGTGCGCGGCCGACTGGTCCATCTCCTGGCGCGCCTCCTCGTCGCCGAGGCGTGCGAGGGCCCGGTGGCTCACCGTATGGGCACCGATCGATACGAGGGGATTGACGACGAGGCTCTTCAGTTCCGGCTCGCGCATGACCAGCCGTTCGGTGATCATCAGCGGATCGATGCCGTGGGCCCTTGCCGCCGCGTCGAGCCGCTCGATCGCCGCGGCCTCCTCCATCTCGCTCTGGACGAAGCGGGCAAGCCGGGCATAGGCCGCCTGTTTCTGGAAGGGCGTCGCAAGCGGCATGGTGATCGCGCCGGAGCCGAAGTCGAATTCCAGATGGGGCGCGACGCGCAGAAGCTCCGTCAGCGTCTCCCACCAGATGCCGTGCGTCTTGCAGGCGAAGCCCGGCGAGACGAAGACGGTGAAGGGCACCTTGTGCCGCGTGAAGACCGGCTGGGCATGGACCGCATTGTTGCGGTAGCCGTCGTCGAGCGTGAAGGCGGCGAAGCGCTCGCCGGCGCGCGCGATGGCAAGCCGCGCCGGCATGTCGGCCAGTGCCACGAACTGGTAGCCCTCTTCCGTGAGGTATTCGATCGCCGCATCGAGAAATTCCGGCGTGACCTCCAGATGCGCATTCGGATCGAAGGCCTGCGGCGTCTTCGGCCGCACATGGTGCAGCGTGAAGATCGCGCCCATGCCGCGGGCGGACGCCATCAGCCCGACGCGCTCGGCCAGATGCGCGAACTCCAGCCCGCCGGTGATCACGGCGCGCCTCAGTCCCTGTCGCATGACACTGCGGATCGGCATGTCGTCTTCATCGTCCCTTTTCGTCTCTCGCGGCCGTTATCGCACCCGGTCGGTATCCGAGTGGTTAACAACGGCTTTCCTGTGGCGCGGCGGCGCCGGCCGCCCGGCCTGGAAGGTGAGGATGCGGATGACATCCATGAAGATGCGGGTGATGGGGTCGAACATCGTCGTTCTCCGTGTTTCGGTCTGCACGGAGTGTCCGCCCGCTTGCCCCTGCGGCTCAAACGAGTTTATCGTCGATTTCGGATGACTTGAGGTTATGCGATGAAACGCGGACGGTTGCCGCTGACGGCGCTCAGGAGTTTCGAGGCGGCGGGCCGGCTCGGCAGCGTCACGCTGGCGGCCGAGGAACTGCTCGTCTCCCAGGCCGCGGTGAGCCGGCAGGTCAAGGAACTGGAGGCCGAGCTCGGCAAGCCGCTCTTCGAGCGCCGCCACCGCAGCGTGCGCCTCACCTCCGCCGGCGCGGCGCTGCTCGACGTCCTGTCGCGCGCCTTCGACGCGATGGACGCGAGCCTGTCGGAGATCCGCGGCCGGCGCGGCGGCGGGCTCCTGGAGATCAGCTCCGAGCCGTCCTTCGCGGCAAGCTGGCTCGTGCCGCATCTCGACGATTTCCATGCGGACCATCCCGAGATCGACGTCGTGGTCGAATCGGACATGCGGCTGATCGAATTCCGCACCCACGAGGCGGAAATCGCCATCCGGCACGGCATGGATGCCAGGGCCTGGCCGCGCGTTGCGGCCGAGCATCTGGCGGATGTGGAGCTGGTGCCCGTGATCATGCCCTGCCTGATGGCGGAGGGGACGCCGCTGCGCATGCCGGCCGATATCCTCGCCTATACGCTGCTGCACGAGGAGAACCGCAGCGCCTGGCAACGCTGGTTCGCTGCCGCCGGCCTGCCGGACGTGCCGCCCGGGCGGGCGCAGATCTTCACCGAGGGCAATCTCGTGCTGCAGGCGGCGCTGCGCGGCCATGGCGTCGCGCTGGTCGACCGCGCCTTCGCGGCCGAGGACATTGCAGGAGGGCGTCTCGTGCAGCTCTTCGACATCTCGATCCGCTACGGCGCCTACTGGCTCGTCGCCCGCGATTTCAAACGCCTCTCCCCGGAGGCCCGCGCCTTCCGGCAATGGCTGTTGCAGAGCTTTGCCGCCTCTGGCGGTTCCTGAGGTCGAGGTCCCGCTGCCCTCATCCAGGCGAAGGGATGTGGCATGGGTTTCCCCAACCAATGACGTCAGGGGGCCGGAAAGCGGGCATCCTTGCCTTCTCCCCGCCTGCGGGGAGAAGGTGCCGGCAGGCGGATGAGGGGTCGTGGAATGGTAGGCGGGATCAGGCCTTGGTGCCGCCCACCGTCACCTGGTCCATGCGCAGGTGCGGCTGGCCGACGCCGACCGGAACCCACTGGCCGGCCTTGCCGCAATTGCCGATGCCGGTGTCGAGCTTCGTGTCGTTGCCGACCATCGAGACGCGGCGCATGGCGTCCGGCCCGTTGCCGATCAGCATGGCGCCCTTGACCGGCGCCGTCACCTTGCCGTTCTCGATGAGATAGGCTTCCGTGCAGCCGAAGACGAATTTTCCGGAGGTGATGTCCACCTGCCCGCCGCCGAAGGAGACGGCATAGAGGCCGTTCTTCACCGAGGCGATGATTTCCTCCGGCGTCCGGTCGCCCGAGAGCATGTAGGTGTTGGTCATGCGCGGCATGGGGCGATGGGCGTAACCCTGCCGGCGGCCGTTGCCGGTCGCCTTCATGCCCATCAGGCGGGCATTCTGCCGGTCCTGCATGTAGCCGACGAGCTTGCCGTCCTCGATCAGCACGTTGTAGGCCGAGGGCGTGCCCTCGTCGTCGACGGTGATCGAGCCGCGGCGGTTGTCGATCGTGCCGTCGTCGACGACGGTGACGCCCCTGGCGGCGACCTGCTCGCCCATCAGCCCGGCAAAGGCCGAGGATTTCTTGCGGTTGTAGTCGCCTTCCAGCCCGTGGCCGACCGCCTCGTGCAGCATGACGCCCGGCCAGCCGGAGGAAAGCACCACGTCCATCGTGCCCGCCGGGGCCTCGACGGCTTCCAGATTGACCAGGGCCTGGCGAAGCGCCTCGTCCGCGCCGAAACGCCAGCTCTCCTCGGTGAGGAAGGCATCGAAGGTGGTGCGCCCGCCGACGCCGTAGCTGCCGGTCTCCTGCCGGTCGCCTTCACCGGCGACGACGGAGATGTTGACGCGGGTCATGGGCCTGACATCGGTGACGCGGTGCCCGTCGGCGCGCAGGATGTTGACCACCTGCCAGCTCGCGGCGATGGAGGCCGTCACCTGCCGCACCTTCGGATCCTTGGCGCGCAGATAGGCGTCGATCTCGGTGAGGAGGGCGACCTTCTGCTCGAAGCTCGGTGCGCCGATCGGGTTGTCCGGGGTATAGAGCTGGCGGTTGGTGCCCTGCGGCGCGGCGGCATAGTCGCCGGAATAGCCGCGCGTGACCGCGCCCGCCGCATCGGCCGCGCGCTTCAGCGCCGAAAGCGTCATCTCGCCCGAATGCGCATAGCCCACCGCCTCGCCGGCGACGGCCCGAAGGCCGAAACCCTGGTCGGTGTTGAAGCTGCCGCCCTTGAGGCGGCCATTGTCGAAGGAGAGGGATTCGGCCTGGGCGTGTTCCAGAAAGAGTTCGCCGTCATCGGCGCTCTTCAACGTCTCCTTCAGCACCGCCTGCACGGATGCCTCGTCGGCATCGAAAAGGGAGAGGAGGTCGGTGTTCATGGGAGGCTCCGCAAGCATTGGACTTGGGGCTCATGTAAGTCCCCGGGAGGCAGGCGGCAAGCCCGCCCGGGGGCGGACTTACGGCAGCGTGTCGTAGCCTTCGCCGAAGCCCTTGAGGTCGACGGGGATGCCGATGCCTTCCTCGGGCGACTGGAAGACGATGAAGGTCGCCGTCGCGCCGGAGCGGAAGGTCTTCAGCAGTTCGTCCTCGAGCACGACCTCGGCATAGCAGCCGTCGGAGAAGCAGCGCACGAAATAGGCGCGGCCGATATCCTTGCCGTCGACATTGAGACCGAGGCCGTTCGGCAGCAGCACGCCGAGCGGTGCGAGCACGCGCAGGATCTTCGCCTTGCGGTCGGCGGTCTTCAGCACGACGACGGAGAGGCCGAGCTCGGGCCGGTCCTCGGCCAGCACGTTCTGCATCAGCGCGCACTGTTCGCTGGACGCGCCGGCCGGCTGGTCGCAGACGATCGACCAGGCGCCATGGTTCGATTTCACCGTGCCGGGCTGCTGGGCTGCCGAAAGGGAAGGAAGCGCGAGAGCGCCGAACCCGAGCGCGGCAAGGCCAAGTGCCGCGCGGGACAGCCGGGAGAGGGGAGCAAAACCCATGAAAACCTCGGAATCTCGAATCAGTCGGGCTATCTTTGAAGGGGCGGGGGCGAAATGAAAAGCCCCGAGGGCTCATTTCCAATTGATTGAAGGCGGAAATTGGACCGGCGCGCCACTCATTATAATAGGGGCCGTCCACGGCGGCGGCAGGGCGATGCGGGCGCCCGCATCGGGCCGGGCGAGGGGCCTTCCGGCGGCATCGCCGCAGCCAAACCTTTCATGCTATAGGGAATTATGAAGAAATTGTGGGGAGCGGGCCCATGCTTTTGCTTTTGCGCAAAAATGCCGCATGGGGTGTCCCCCATGGCTGTTGCGGCGAGCATGAAACTGTGGTTTTAAGCACTCAGTATAGCAGGGATTCTGCGCGTCTGTTTGATCCCGATCAAACGCCTTGGGGAGATACGTTGTGAAAAACAAAGCTTTTGCAGTTCTGGCCGCGATCGGCTGTCTGCTCTTTGCTTCCACCGCTTTCGCTGATCAGCCGTTCGACTGGCAGAAGGGCCTCCAGCCCGCCGCGACCTCGATCATGGAAGAGATCCGCTGGTTCGAGCAGTATACACTGTGGTTCATCGTCCCGATCACCCTGTTCGTTCTCGCCCTGCTCATCGTCGTCGTCGTGAAGTTCCGCGAAGGCGCGAACCCGGTCCCGTCCAAGACCAGCCACAACACGGCGATCGAAGTCGTCTGGACGCTCGGCCCGGTCATCGTTCTCCTGTTCCTCGCCGTTCCCTCCTTCCAGCTCCTGACCAAGCAGCTCGCCCCGACGGAAGAGCCGGAACTGACGATCAAGGCCACCGGCTACCAGTGGTACTGGGGTTATGAATACCAGGTCGGCGAGAGCCCGCTCTCCTTCGACAGCATCCTGCTGCAGGAAGGCGATCGTGCCGCCGCCGGCAAGGAAGACAAGGGCGTCTATCCGCGCCTTCTGGCCGTCGACAACGAAGTCGTCGTTCCCGTCGGCAAGCATGTCCGTCTCCTCGTCACCGCTGCCGACGTGATCCACGCCTTCGCGATGCCCTCCTTCGGCGTGAAGATCGACGCCGTGCCGGGCCGCCTCAACGAAACCTGGTTCAAGGCCGACCGCGAAGGTCTGTTCTACGGCCAGTGTTCCGAGCTGTGCGGCAAGGACCACGCGTTCATGCCGATCGCCATCCGCGTCGTCTCGCAGGAGAAGTACGATACGTGGCTTGCCGCCGCCGCGACGAATCTCGGCGACGCAAACAAAGCCCTGATGGCGTCGGTCGACGGTGCGGCGAAGGCCGTCAACGTCGCCGCCAACGCCGCGCAGTAATTCCAAGGGAGTCGAGACCATGGCCGGAACATCCGCTGCCCACGGCGATCACCACGATCACCACGAACACAAGCCGCTCACCTTCTTCCAGCGTTGGTTCCTGTCGACCAACCACAAGGACATCGGCACCCTCTACCTGATCTTCGCGATCTGTGCGGGCATCATCGGCGGTACGCTGTCGGTGGTGATGCGCATGGAACTGCAGGAGCCGGGCATCCAGATCTTCCACGGTCTCGCCCAGATGGTCTACGGCTTCGAGGGCGATGCCGCCATCGACGGCGGCAAGCACATGTTCAACGTCTTCACGACGGCGCATGCGCTCATCATGATCTTCTTCATGGTCATGCCCGCGCTCATCGGCGGCTTTGCCAACTGGATGGTGCCGATCATGATCGGCGCGCCGGACATGGCCTTCCCGCGCATGAACAACATTTCCTTCTGGCTGATCATCCCGGCCTTCCTGCTCGTGCTCCTGTCGATGTTCGTCGAAGGCCCGGCAGGCGCCTACGGCGCGGGCGGCGGCTGGACGGTCTATCCGCCGTTCTCGACATCCGGCCAGCCGGGTCCTGCCATGGACTTCGTGATCCTCGGCCTGCACATTGCCGGCGCCTCGTCGATCCTCGGCGCGATCAACTTCATCACCACGATCCTCAACATGCGCGCCCCGGGCATGACGCTGCACAAGATGCCGCTCTTCGCCTGGTCGGTGCTGATCACTGCCTTCCTGCTGCTGCTCTCGCTGCCGGTCCTGGCAGGCGGCATCACCATGCTGCTCACCGACCGCAACTTCGGCACGGCCTTCTTCGCGCCGGAAAACGGCGGTGACCCGATCCTCTTCCAGCACCTGTTCTGGTTCTTCGGCCACCCGGAAGTGTACATCCTGATCCTGCCCGGCTTCGGCATCGTCAGCCACATCGTGTCGACCTTCTCGCGCAAGCCGATCTTCGGCTATCTCGGCATGGCCTATGCCATGGTCGCCATCGGCGCCGTCGGCTTCATCGTGTGGGCGCACCACATGTACACGGTCGGCATGTCGCTCGACACGCAGCGCTACTTCGTCTTCGCCACGATGGTCATCGCGGTTCCGACGGGCGTGAAGATCTTCTCCTGGATCGCGACGATGTGGGGCGGCTCGATCCGCTTCACCACGCCGATGGTCTGGGCGATCGGCTTCATCTTCCTGTTCACCGTCGGCGGCGTCACGGGCGTCCAGCTCGCAAACGCCGGCCTCGACCGCGCCCTGCACGACACCTACTACGTGGTTGCCCACTTCCACTACGTCCTGTCGCTCGGCGCCGTCTTCGCCATCTTCGCGGCCTGGTACTACTGGTTCCCGAAGATGACCGGCTACATGTATTCGGAATTCCTCGGCAAGCTGCACTTCTGGGTCATGTTCGTCGGCGTGAACCTGATCTTCTTCCCGCAGCACTTCCTCGGCCTTGCCGGCATGCCGCGCCGCTACATCGACTACCCGGATGCCTTCGCCGGCTGGAACGCGGTGTCGTCCTACGGCTCGTACATCTCGGCCTTCGCCGTCGTGATCTTCCTCTTCGGCGTCTTCGAAGCCTTCGCCAAGAAGCGCATCGCCGGCGACAATCCGTGGGGCGAGGGCGCCAACACGCTGGAATGGCAGCTCTCTTCGCCGCCGCCGTTCCACCAGTGGGAACAGCTCCCGAAGATCAAGTAAGACATTCGGGGCCGCCGGAAACGGCGGCTCCTCGACTTGCAGGACTACCGGCGGAGGTCGGGGCAGCGGGCGGCAGCAGTGGCTGCAGCAACAGCAGCGGTAGCTGTAGCCCACAGCCGACACCCCACCCTCCGTCATCCTCGGGCTTGACCCGAGGATCCACGCCACGTCGTCAGGCGTGCCGTGGGGAGTGGATCCTCGGGTCAAGCCCGAGGATGACGAAGGAGAGGGAAGGGCATGAAGCCCATCGCTCTCGGACAAAAGAACGGAAAGAACATGGCGGTCATCGAGCATCACGAAACGGTTCCGGGCGGCGGCGAGGTCTACCTCTCCGAAGCGTCGCCGCGTGATTTCTTCGAGCTCCTGAAGCCGCGCGTCATGTCGCTCGTCGTCTTCACGGCCTTTGCCGGCCTCATCGTCGCGCCGGGCGAGATCAACCCGTTCATCGCCGCCATCGCGATCCTCTGTATCGCCGTGGGCGCCGGAGCCTCCGGTGCCCTCAACATGTGGTACGACGCGGACATCGATGCGGTCATGACCCGCACCGCCAAGCGTCCCATCCCCTCCGGCCGCATCCGCCCGGAAGAAGCGCTCGCCTTCGGCCTGACGCTGTCGGCCTTTTCGGTCGCGATCCTCGGCCTTGCGGTCAACTGGCTGTCGGCGGGCCTGCTCGCCTTCACCATCTTCTTCTACGCCGTCATCTACACGATGTGGCTGAAGCGCTCGACGCCGCAGAACATCGTCATCGGCGGCGCGGCCGGCGCCTTCCCGCCGATGATCGGCTGGGCCTGCGTCACCGGCGGCGTCTCGATCGAGAGCGTCGTGCTCTTCCTCATCACCTTCCTGTGGACCCCGGCGCATTTCTGGGCGCTCGCCCTGTTCAAGATGCGCGACTACGACGCCGTCGGCGTGCCGATGCTGCCGAATGTCGCCGGCGAGTGGACCACCAAGGTGCAGATCCTCGTCTACGCGGTGCTGACCGCCGTCATCGCCGTGGTCCCGACCGTGCTCGGTTTCGCCAGCCCCGGCTACGGTCTCTTTGCCGCAGCGCTCGGCCTCGGCTTCGTATGGTATTCTGTCGGTGTGTTGCGCATGCCGGAAGGCGACCGCGCGATGGTGCCGGCCAAGAAGCTCTTCGCCTTCTCCATCGTCTATCTGTTCGCGGTCTTCTCCGGCCTGATGGTCGACCACATGATCGCGTCGCTCGGATGGGGGCTGTAATGGAAACCGTAAACCTCACGGAAAACCAGAAGAAGGCTCGCCGCGGCCGTAATATCGCGCTCGGCGCCGTGCTTCTGGGCCTCGTCGTGCTGTTCTACATCGTCACGCTGGTAAAATTCTCCGGCGGAATGGCAGGCTGACGATGAGCGAGATGCAAAAGACCGAAAAGAGCGGACTGGGCAACGGCACGATCGTCGCCATCTGCTGCTCCTTCGTCATCGGCATGGTCGGCATGGCCTATGCCGCCGTGCCGCTCTACGAGATGTTCTGCCAGGTCACCGGCTACGGCGGCACGACGCAGCGCGTCGAGCAGGCCTCCGACGTCATCCTCGACAGGACGATCAAGGTCCGCTTCGACGCCAATACCGGCCCCGGCCTTGCCTGGAGCTTCGAGCCGGTGCAGCGCGAGGTCGAGCTGAAGATCGGTGAGACCGTGCAGATCCTGTACAGGGCGCGCAACAACGCCTCGAGGCCGACGACCGGCCAGGCGACGTTCAACGTCACGCCCCAGGCCGCCGGCGCTTATTTCAACAAGGTCCAGTGCTTCTGCTTCACCGAGACGACGCTGAAGCCGGGCGAGGAACTCATCATGCCCGTCGTCTTCTTCGTCGATCCGGCGATCGTCGAGCCGGTCGAGACGAAGGGCATCCACACGCTCACGCTGTCCTATACCTTCTATCCGCATGAGGCGTCGAAGCCGGTGGCTTCGGCTGCGGAGGTGAAGGCGGACGACGCGAACAAGCTTTGAAAGACCATGCGTTTCCGGCTATGCCGGGAACGGAACGCGATACATTGGGGATACGTCAGATGGCCGATGCGCATCAGAAGAAACACGACTACCACATCATCGACCCAAGCCCGTGGCCGTTGCTCGCCTCCATCGGCGCCTTCGTGCTGGCCTTCGGCGGTATCGGCTACATGCGCTACCTCTCGGGCGGCGCCTTCAGCCTGTTCGGCATCAACTTCGCCAATCCGTGGATTTTCTACATCGGCCTCGTGATCACGCTCTACACCATGTATGCCTGGTGGGCGGATACGGTGAAGGAAGCCCATGAGGGCCACCACACCCGCGTCGTCTCGCTGCACCTGCGCTACGGCATGATCATGTTCATCGCCTCCGAGGTGATGTTCTTCGTCGCCTGGTTCTGGGCCTTCTTCGACGCCAGCCTCTTCCCGGGCGAGGCCATCCAGGCCGCCCGCGTCGAGCATACCGGCGGCGTCTGGCCGCCGAAGGGCATCGAGGTCCTCGATCCCTGGCACCTGCCGCTCTACAACACGGTCATCCTGCTGCTCTCGGGCACCTGCGTGACCTGGGCGCACCACGCGCTGCTGCACAACGACCGCAAGGGCCTCGTCAACGGCCTGGCGCTCACCGTCGCGCTCGGCGTGCTGTTCTCCTTCGTCCAGGCCTACGAATACGCCCACGCGCCCTTCGCCTTCAAGGAATCCATCTACGGCGCGACCTTCTTCATGGCGACCGGCTTCCACGGCTTCCACGTCCTGGTCGGCACGATCTTCCTGATCGTCTGCCTCATCCGCGCCATGCGCGGCGACTTCACCCCGAAGCAGCATTTCGGCTTCGAGGCGGCCGCCTGGTACTGGCACTTCGTCGACGTCGTCTGGCTCTTCCTGTTCTTTTCCATCTACATCTGGGGTGGCTGGGGCGCACCGGTCTTCCACGGCTGATCCGGCAAGGACGCGATTTTCGAACGGCCGCAGCAATGCGGCCGTTTTCCGTTTCGGGGCCGTTTGTCGCGGCCTTTCGATTGGACGGGGCAAGGACAGGGCGGTATAGGAATGTACGCGCCGGTTTGGCCCCTCATCTCCCGGAAAACGGGGCGAAGGGGCAGAACGGCGCTCCATCGCTCCTCGCCCGCTTGCGGGGAGAGGATGCCGGCAGGCAGGTGAGCGGCCTTGCCGCCTGAAGCATGAGCCCGCGGCCGCCCCGCCCGGGCGTGAACACACGGACAAGACCATGGACGAGGACAAGGCACTCTATCCCCCCGTCGACCCCTTCAGCGCCGGCGTGCGCGGCTGCTGCCCGCGTTGCGGCCAGGGCAAGCTGTTCGACGGCCTGCTCAAGGTGAAGCCGGCCTGCGCGAGCTGCGGGCTCGACTATTCCTTCGCCGATTCGGGCGATGGCCCGGTCGTCTTCGTGCTGCTCATCGTTGGCTTCATCGTCGTCGGCGCGGCGCTGTGGATGGAGGTGAACGTCAACCCGCCGCTCTGGGTGCATTTCCTGCTGTGGATCCCGCTCGTCATCGTCCTCGGCCTCGGGCTGACGCGCATCCTCAAGGGCCTACTGATCGCGCTGCAATACCGCAACAATGCGCGGCCGGGCGAGATCGACCGTGGCTGAGGTCCCGGCCGGCGCCATGCCGCGCAAGGGCAGGGGCAAGGCGATCCTCACGGGAACCGCCTTCGTCATCGCCCTCGCCATCCTCCTGTCGCTCGGCACCTGGCAGGTCCAGCGCCTCCACTGGAAGGAACAGCTTCTCGCCGACATGGCCGCGCGCCGCATCGCCGCGCCGGCGGCGTTCGCCGATATTGAGGCGATGGCGACACGGGGCGAGGATATCGAATACCGCCCCGTCACGGTTTCCGGCACCTTCGCCAACAACAGGGAGCGGCACTTCTTCGCCACCTGGCACGGCCGGACCGGCTATCACGTCTACACGCCGCTCCAGCTCGCCGACGGCCGCTTCCTCTTCGTCAACCGCGGCTTCGTGCCCTTCGAGGCGAAGGAGCCGGAAATGCGCAAGCAGGGCCAGCTCACCGGCGGGCAGACCGTGGTGGGCCTTGCCCGCGCCCGCCTTGCCGAAAAGCCGTCCTCCATCGTGCCCGACAACGATCTCGCGAAGAACATCTTCTACTGGAAGGACCTCGACGCGATGGCGTCGAGCACCGGCATTCCGGCCGACAGGCTCGTGCCCTTCTTCGTCGATGCGGGCGATGCGCCGAACCCCAAGGGCCTGCCGATCGGCGCCGTCACCCAGTTCGACCTGCCGAACAACCACCTGCAATATGCCGTCACCTGGTATGGCCTTGCGGCCGCGCTGGTCGGCGTCGGCCTCTTCGCCGTGCTGCGGCGCAAGACGGCCTGAAAGCGCGCGACCAGGTTGTTTTTTCTTGGCGCGGCGCCGCTTGCCGGCCTATATGGGGCGCAAGGCCCGACCATTGCCGGATACAAGAGAAGCATGATTGATACCCGACCGGACTTGACCATCAGGCTGTGCGGCCCGCGCGGCTTCTGCGCCGGCGTCGACCGCGCCATCCAGATCGTCGTCCTGGCGCTGAAGGCCTATGGCGCGCCGGTCTATGTGCGCCACGAGATCGTGCACAACCGCTATGTCGTGGAGGGCCTGGAGGCCAAGGGGGCGATCTTCGTCGAGGAGCTCGACGAGATCCCGGAAGAGCACCGCCAGCAGCCCGTCGTCTTTTCCGCGCACGGCGTGCCGAAATCGGTGCCGGCGGATGCCGAGGCGCGCAACCTCTTCTATCTCGACGCGACCTGCCCGCTGGTTTCCAAGGTGCACAAGCAGGCGATGCGCCACCAGCGCCTCGGCCGCCATGTCGTGCTGATCGGCCATGCCGGGCACCCCGAGGTGATCGGCACGATGGGCCAGCTCCCGGAGGGCTCCGTCTCGCTGGTCGAGACCGTCGAGGATGCCGACAGATACGTGCCGCCGGATCCGGACAATCTCGGCTTCGTCACCCAGACGACGCTCTCGGTGGACGACACGGCCGGCGTCATCAAGCGCCTGCACGAACGTTTCCCGAACCTCACGGCTCCGGCCGCCGATTCGATCTGCTACGCCACCACCAACCGGCAGGAGGCGGTCAAGCAGGCCGCGCCCGGCTGCGACCTCTTCCTCATCGTAGGCGCGCCGAACTCGTCCAATTCCAAGCGCCTCGTCGAAGTGGCGCTGAGGGCCGGGGCGACGAAATCCGTGCTCGTCCAGCGGGCCGCCGAGATCGACTGGGAGACCATCGGCGACATCCGCACCGTCGGCCTCTCGGCCGGCGCATCGGCGCCGGAGGTCATCGTCAACGAGATCATCGAGGCTTTTCGCGCGCGCTACAATGCCGTCGTGGAGCTTGCCGATACCGTCGAGGAGAACGAGCATTTCCTCGTCAACCGCGAGCTTCGCGCGATCGAACTCACCCCCGCCGACATGGCCTTCGTCAATGGGGAATAGGGTGGTGCAGGTCCTGCCGTGGTTTGCCCCTCATCCCCCTGCCGGGACCTTCTCCCCGCAAGCGGGGCGAAGGGGCAGGACGGCGCGCCCATCGTTCCTCGCCCCGCTTGCGGGGAGAGGATGCCGGCAGGCAGGTGAGGGGCAAAGACCCGCTTGTTTGTCAATTGATTCCACTCCGCAAACCTGAGACCCGCCGTGGCCGTCTACACCGATATCACCGAAGACGATCTCTCCCGTTTCCTTACCGCCTATGACGCGGGCACGCTGCTCTCCTACAAGGGCATCGCCGAGGGGGTGGAGAATTCCAACTTCCTGCTGCACACCACCAGGGGCGCCTTCATCCTGACGCTCTACGAAAAGCGCGTCGACCCGAACGACCTGCCGTTCTTCCTTGGCCTGATGCACCATCTCGCCGAACGCGGCCTTTCCTGCCCGTTGCCGCTGCCGCGCATTGACGGCGCGCTGCTCGGCGAACTCTCGGGCCGCCCCGCCGCGATGATCTCCTTCCTGGAGGGCATGTGGCTGAGGAAACCCGCGGCGAAACATTGCCGCGAGGTTGGCCGGGCGCTGGCCGAAATGCATCTGGCCGGCGAGGGCTTCGAACTCACCCGCGCGAATGCGCTCTCCGTCGGCGGCTGGCGGCCGCTGTGGGAAAAGTCCGCGGACCGGGCCGATGAGGTGGAAGCGGGCCTGCAGGACGAGATCGCCGGTGAACTCGCCCTCCTGGAGGCGAACTGGCCGAAGGACCTGCCGTCGGGCGTCATCCACGCCGACCTCTTCCAGGACAATGTCTTCTTCATCGGCGACACGCTGTCGGGCCTCATCGACTTCTACTTCGCCTGCAACGACCTGCTTTCCTACGACGTTTCCATCTGCCTCAATGCCTGGTGCTTCGAGAAGGACGGCGCGTTCAACCTGACCAAGGGCATGGCGCTGCTGGAAGGCTACGAGAGCGTGCGCCCGCTTTCGCCCGAGGAGGCGGCGGCGCTGCCGCTGCTCGCGCGCGGCTCGGCCTTGCGCTTCTTCCTGACGCGGCTCTACGACTGGCTGACGACGCCGCCGGGCGCGCTGGTCGTCAAGAAGGACCCGCTGGAATATCTGCGCAAGCTGCGCTTCCACCGCCAGATCCGCAACCCCGCCGAATACGGTCTGTCGCGATGAAACATGTCGATATCTTCACGGACGGCGCCTGCTCGGGCAATCCCGGTCCCGGCGGCTGGGGCGCGGTGCTGCGCTACGGCGAGGTCGAGAAGGAAATGCTCGGCGGCGAGGCGCTGACCACCAACAACCGCATGGAGCTTTCCGCCGCCGTCGCCGCGCTCGGCGCGCTGAAGGCCCCGTGCGAGGTCGATCTCTATACGGACTCGAAATACGTCATGGACGGCATTTCGAAATGGATCTTCGGCTGGAAGAAGAACGGCTGGAAGACGGCCGACAAGAAGCCGGTGAAGAACGGCGACCTCTGGCAGGCGCTCGACGAGGCGCGGGCGCGCCACAAGGTGGAATGGCACTGGGTCAAGGGCCACGCCGGCCACCCGGAGAACGAGCGCGCCGACGAACTGGCGCGCCAGGGCATGGCGCCGTTCAAAGGCATTAGGAGTTAGGCAGTAGGAATTAGGAATTAGGGGAACCGGCTATTTTCTCTACTGCCTACTGCCTAAATCCTCTTCAAAGCTGCTCGATCATCGCAGCGGCGCCGGAGACGGTCGCCTGGCCGGGGCTTTCCTCGATGTTCAGCGCCTTCACCACGCCGTCCTCGACGAGCATGGAATAGCGCTTGGAGCGCACGCCGAGCGTGCCGGCGGAAAGGTCGATATCCAGGCCGAGCGCCTTGGTGAAGGCGGCGTCCCAGTCGGCGAGGAAGCGCAGCTTGCCGGCGCCGCCCGTGGAGGTCGCCCAGGCGCCCATCACATGGTGGTCGTTGACCGCGACGACGGCGATGTCGTCCACGCCCTTGGCGAGGATCGCGTCGCGGTTTTCCAGATAGCCCGGAAGATGGTTCAGCGAGCAGGTCGGCGTGAAGGCGCCGGGTACCGCGAAGAGCACGACGCGCTTGCCTGCGAAAAGGTCCGCGGTCGAGATGTCGGCGGGACCGTCCGGCGTGCGTTCCTTGAGCGTGAGGTCGGGCAGCTTGTCTCCAACGGAAATGGTCACGGCGTCTCTCCTGTCTGATATGGAATGGCGAAGGGCCGGAAGGGCCCGCCGGCGGCACTATAAGCAGCGCCGGCAAAAGTGCGAAGCGGTTTTCCGCCGGAAATGGCAGGGGGCTCACTCGATGGCGAGCGGGCCTTCCATCGTCTTCTCGCCGGCCCGGAGCGTCAGCCGGATCGGGTTCTTCGCAAGGTCGAACACCTTCGGCCGGTGCAGCACCGGCACATCGGAGACGAAGGCGTCGCCGTCCCGCCGCACGGGGCCTGCCGGGCCGAATTCGAACGGGGCGCCGGAGAGGAAGACGTCCGTGGAGGCTCCGTCCGCCGGCGCCTCGAAGCGCACCGAGATCGTCTTGCCGTCCGCCGACCAACGGCCGTCGAGCGGCCGGAAGCCATCGCCCGCCGCACCGGGAAGCGTCGCCTCGGCCGCGGCGATCGCGGTCTCCTCCAGCGGATTGGTGAAGCCTTCGCCACCCGTCTCCACCTTGAGGTCCGCCTGCACGGGAATACAGATGTCCTTGCACACGCCGAGGAAGACCGTGGCGGTCACCGTGCCGCCCAACGCCCCGAGTGTCATCGGCAGGCGCACCGGCGCGTCATAGCCGATATAGTGGTTGGCCTCCTCACCGAGCCGGCGCGGCGCGGGAAAGCCGATCGAGGTCAGCGTTGCGCCGGAAACGGCGATCGACGGCGGGATGCCGCTGCCGCCGGGGTCGCGCCAATAGGTCTTCCAGCCCGCGTGCAGGCGGATGTCCAGCATGGCGCGCGCCGAGCCGCCGGCATCTGCCGGAAGCACCACCAGGCGCACGTCGCCGCCCGGCGTCTCCACCCAGGGCGAGGTTGCCGCCGTGGCGGCGGAGGACAGGAAAAGCAGCGCGATTGCAGCGGTTTGCAGGCGTTTCATGCCTCAACATCTAGCGCCGGGGGCCAGGGCTTTCCAGCACCAAAGCGCACGGGAGCGATCATAAAAGCTTGATCGCCCGGCGCAGCACCATACCTCTCTTGCAGGGCTGGCGCGTCGTGTCGGCGAAAAGAACGCTTTTCATTTGATGGCGAATTGGTAGGCTAGTTGCATTATGGCTATGTCGGTTCTGAAAAACAGGCGAGAACGCGGCTTCCTTGACGGTCAGTTCCTGATCGCCATGCCGGGCATGGTCGACGCCAATTTTACCCGCACGGTCGTCTATATCTGCGCCCATTCGGAGGACGGGGCCATGGGCTTCGTCATCAACCGTCCGCAGCAATTGAACTTTTCCGACGTGCTGCTGCATCTCGATCTCGTCGGCGAGGACGAGGTGATCCGCCTGCCGGGCGCGACGCTGGACTTCCCCATCCGCTGCGGCGGGCCGGTGGAGAGCGGACGCGGTTTCGTGCTGCATTCGGATGACTACATGTCCGAATCCTCCATTCCCGTCAGCGACGACATCTGCCTGACGGCGACGCTCGATATCGTGCGCGCCATTTCCCGCGGCCGCGGCCCGCAGAAGGGCCTGATGATGCTCGGCTATGCCGGCTGGGGCGCGGGCCAGATCGAGAACGAGATCGGCGCCAATGGCTGGCTGTCCTGCCCGGCGCAGGAAGAGCTGATCTTCGACACCAATCTCGACAGCAAATACGAACGGGCGCTCGGCCTGATGGGCATCACGCCCGCCATGCTCTCCGCCGAGGCCGGCCACGCCTGAGCGGAACGGCAAATTTTCTCCGATGCCACCGGAACTTGTTGCAGCGCACGCCGTTAATTTAGTGCGTCAACAAATGCGCCTCTAACAAGGAGTACGATGGTGGGTAGCACGAGCGACAAGATCAAGGGCACGGCCAACGAACTGGCAGGCAAGGCCAAGCAGGCCGCGGGCAAGGCCGCCGGCAGCCCGAAGCTGCGCGCCGAAGGCGCCGTCCAGGAAACCAAGGGCAAGACCCAGAAGGCGGTCGGCAAGGCCAAGGATGCCGTGAAGGGCGCGGTGGACCGCCTCTGATCGACGACCAGGGATGGGGACTGCGTCATCCCGCCGTTGCAAAGCCGAGATACCCGTATCGCCATTCGCCGATGCGGGTATTTTGCCGTAAACGCCATCGCCGGATCGGGAACATCATGAAACTCTTCACCTGCAGCACCTGCGGCCAGACCACCTATTTCGACAACCGCGTCTGCGTGCGCTGCGGCTCGGCGCTCGGCTTCCTTGCCGAGGACATGGTGCTGCATGCCTTGGTGCCGGACGGCGAGGGATTCTGGAGGATCGCCCCGCGCGAGGGCGTCTACCGCTTCTGCGACAATGCGGTGCACGACGTCTGCAACTGGCTGCTGCCGGCCGATAGCCCGCACGCCTTCTGTGAAGCCTGCCGCCACAACCGCATCGTACCCACCACGGATCCGAGGGGACTGGAGCGCTGGCGGCGCATCGGCGCGGCGCAGCGCCATCTCTTCTATTCCATCCTGCGCTGGAAGCTGCCGCATCCGACCCGCGAGGAAGACCCGGCCGGCGGCCTGGTCTTCGATTTCCTCGCCGACGAGGTGGACGCCGGCGGCAATGTCCTGCAGGCCGCGATGACCGGCCACGAGGACGGGCTCATCAGCCTGCGCGCCGCCGAGGCCGACGACGAGGTGCGCGAAAGCGTGCGCGTCTCGATGGGCGAGCCCTATCGCTCGCTGCTCGGCCATTTCCGCCACGAGATCGGCCATTTCTACTGGACCCAGCTCGTGCGCGACGAGGCGACGCTGGACGAGGCCCGCCGCCTCTTCGGCGACGAGCGCGAGGATTATGCGGCCGCCCTCCAGCGCAACTACGAGCAGGGCCCGCCGGCCGACTGGCCACAGCATTTCATCAGCACCTATGCCAGCTGCCATCCGGCGGAGGATTTTGCGGAATGCTGGGCGCATTTCTTCCACATCGTCGACACGCTGGAAACCGCCCGCGCCTTCGGCCTCATCACCGACCCGAAGGGCCACGAGGAACTGGAGGCCGAGGTCACCTTCGATCCCTACCGCGCCCCCGATGCCGGCCGCCTCGTCGAAGCCTGGATCCCGCTCAGCGTCGCCATGAACGCCATCCAGCGCTCGATGGGCCAGCCCGACAGCTACCCCTTCGTCTTGCCGCCGCCGGTTCTGGAGAAGCTGGATTTCATCAATGGGCTGGTGCGCCGGTCGGCGGGATAGGCTTGCCGATATAGCCCAATGGGTTATATTGCGGCATGCAGACGGTCGTTGAGCTTCCCACGTTCATCCGGCAGGCGGAAGCGATCTTCTCGCCTGAGGAGCGCGTGGCACTTATCGACTACCTTGCCGCCTATCCTCTGCTTGGTGACGAAATCCCGGGCACGGGCGGCGTGCGTAAGCTACGTTTTGCGGCGGGCGGCAAGGGCAAGCGCGGCGGAGCGCGGGTGATCTACTACTGGTACAGCGAAGATGCGCCGATCTATGCGCTGCTTGTCTATGCCAAGAATGTCCGCACCGATCTTTCGCCCACCGAAAAGAAGACCGTCGCGGCCCTCGCCAGGGCGATCAAGCAGCATCAAAGGAGAAGATGAGATGGCGAAGAAAACCGCGTTTGGTAGCGAACTTGCCGAGGCAATGACCGAGGCGCTCGCCCATGCATCGGGCGCGCCCGCCGAAGGCACGCGCGAACATGTGGTTGATACGGACGGCATCGATCCCAAGGCCATCCGCACCCATCTCAACCTGACCCAAGAACAGATGGCGCGTTTCCTGGGGACGAGTGTTTCCGGCTACCGGAAATGGGAGCAAGGGCAGCGGCAGCCGAGTGGTGCCGCCCGCACGCTCCTGCGTGTCATGGAAAAGGAGCCGGAGGCCGTGCTGCGTGTCCTTCGCGCGGCTTGAAGCCTACGCCCGCTTCATCAGCGGAAAGCGTTCCTTCAGCAGCCGCAGCACGGAATCGTAGCCGATCGGCGGGCCGAAGAGGTAGCTCTGGCCGAATTCGCAGCCCATGTTGCCGAGCTCGATCGCGTCCTCTTCGGATTCGATGCCCTCGGCAACGACCTGCATTTCGAGTTCCCGCGCCATGGAGATGACGGAGCGCAACAGGACGGTGCGCTTGTCGGAGCCGTCGCGCACCAGCGCCTTGTCGATCTTGATCGTATCGAAGGGGAAGCGGGTGAGGTAGGAGAGCGAGGAATGGCCCGTGCCGAAATCGTCGAGCGCGAGGCCAAGGCCGACATCCTTCAGCTTGGTGAGGATCAGGCGGGCCTGTTCCGGGTTCTCCATCACGACGGATTCGGTGAGTTCCAGCTTCAGCTTTTCCGGCGCGCAGCGCGTCTTGGCGAGCGCGGCGCGCACGTCGTTGTAGAGCTCGTTGTTGAGCAACTGGGCGCTGGAGAGGTTCACCGAGACGAAGACGGGCAGGTCGCCGGTCTGGAGTTGCCAGTCCATCAGGTCGCTCGCCGCCTTGTCGAGGGCGAAGAGGCCGAGCTGGTTGATGAGATCGGAGCTTTCCGCGATCGGGATGAATTCCGTCGGCGAGATGTTGCCGCGCTTGGGGTGATCCCAGCGCATCAGCGCCTCGAAGCCGGCGATCTCGGCGTCGGAAAGGCGCACGATCGGCTGGTAGACGAGCGAGAGTTCCTTGCGCTCGATGGCGCGGCGCAGGTCCGTCTCGATCTGGAGGCGGTCCGCGCCGAAGGTGCGGAAGGCAGGGCGGAAGGGCTCGACGCGGTTGCCGCCGCCCTTCTTGGCCCGGTACATGGCCAGTTCCGCATCGTTGAGCAGGCCCGGCGCGTCCTCCTGCTGGTCGACCCAGGAGACGAGGCCGATCGAGGCGGTCAGGATGATCTCGCGGCCGCCGAAATTGATCGGCACCATGATCGCCTTGCTGACCGCATCGGCGAAATCCGCCACCTTGGCGGGGTCGCGTTCCGACATCAGGATGAGCCCGAACTGGTCGCCGGAAAGCCGCGCCAGCGTGTCCTGCGGCTTCAGGAGACGGCGCAGGCGCCGTGTCAGCGCGATGAGGATGTTGTCGCCGGCGGCAATGCCGAGCGCATCGTTGACCTGCTTGTAGCGGTCGATGTCGATGGTCAGCACGGTCGGGCGCACATTGTCGGAGCTTGCGGTCAGCGACAGGAGCGACTGGAGGCGGTCGAGGAAGACCTGGCGGTTCGGCAGGCCCGTGAGGTTGTCGTGCAGGGCGTCCTGGAGGAGGCGGTCGACGGAATTCTTCTGCTCGGTGATGTCGATGATCGTGCCGACGCAGCGGATGATCTCGCCATTGGCGCCGAGCACCGGCCGGGCGCGGATGGAGAGCCAGTGGTAATGGCCATCCTCGGCGCGCACGCGGAATTGGTGGTTGAGCCGGCCCTTGCGGTGTTCCAGCAGCACGTCCAGCGTCGCGCGGAAACGGTCGCGGTCGTCGGGATGGAGGCGTGGCAGCCAGTTGCGTGCCGGGCCGTGCATCACGCCGGGGGCAAGGCCGAGCTGGATGGAGATGTCGGGAATGGTGACGACGCGGTCGCGCGCCACGTCCCAGTCCCAGACCGTATCGCCCGAGCCCGTCAGCGCCAGCGACTGGCGTTCGAGGTCGGAAAACAGGCCCTGGCTGTAGGCGCCGCCGGCAAAGGCGTGCTGCATGACCGTGAAGCCGATGAGGAGCACGATCAGCACGAGCCCGCCGCCGAGCGCCGGCTGGATGATGTCGTTGTTGAGCTGGCCCGTCACCGTCAGCCACGCGCCGAACAGCCAGACGAGGATCAGCGCCCAGGCAGGCACCAGCAGGATGGCGCGGTCGTAGCGGTTGAAGCCGAGATAGGCGATGAGCACGATGCCGACCGTGCCGGTCAGCGCGAAGGAGAGGCGGGCGATGCCGGCGGCGATCGGCGGGTCGTAGATCGCCACGCCGAAGAGCAGGCCGAGGCCGAGGATCCAGGCGAGCGTCGCATAGGAGAGATGCGCGTGCCAGCGGTTGAGGTTGAGATAGGTGAAGAGGAAGACGACGAGGCCGGCGGCGAGGAACACCTCCGTGCCGGCGCGCCAGATGCGCTCGTCCCCGGCGGTGATGCTGATGAGCTTCGACAGGAAGCCGAAATCGACGCAGATATAGCCGAGCACCGCCCAGGCGAGCGCGGCCGTCGCCGGCAGCATGGAGGTGCCCTTCACCACGAAGAGGATGGTGAGGAACACGGCGAGGAGGCCCGCAATGCCGAGCACGATGCCGCGATAGAGCGTGAAGGCGTTGACCGTGTCCTTGTAGGAATCCGGCGCCCAGAGATAGATCTGCGGCAGGTCGGGCGTCGCCAGTTCCGCGACGAAGGTGACGACCGTGCCGGGGTTGAGCGTGATGCGGAAGACGTCCGCCTCGTCGCTCGGCTGCCGGTCGAGCGCAAAGCCTTCGCTCGGCGTGATCGAGAGGATGCGTTTCGCGCCGAGGTCCGGCCAGAAGAGTTTCGACTGCACGAGGCGGAAATGCGGGGCGACGATCAGGCGGTCGATCTGCTCTTCCGAAACGTTGGCGAGCGCGAAGACGGCCCAGTCGCCCTGATGGTCCTGCGAGGTGGCGCGCACCTCGATGCGGCGCACGATGCCGTCCGTGCCCGGCGCGGTGGAGACCTGGAAGGCCTCGCCCCGGCCCGTATAGATCTCCGTGGTGGCGGTGAGGTCGAGGGCGGTGTCGTCACGGGAGATTTTGACGGGTTCGACGGCGAAGGCACGCCCCGTCATCATGCCGGCGAGGAGCATCGTGGCGAGGAGGATGAGGGCGAGCAACCGGCTGGCATGCAGCGTTTGCGGCACGGATAAAGACTTCATTGAAACTGCATGGTCCTTAGGTCTGCCTGTCCTGCCGCGCCCGGGTGCCGCCTAGGGCCGCCTGTCGGCCGCCAGAAGCGAAAACATCACGTGGTCGCGCCACTCCCCGTTTATCTTCAGATACTCCCGAAGGTAGCCTTCCTGCCGAAAGCCGGCCTTTTCAAGGAGACGGATGCTTCT
This sequence comes from Shinella sp. HZN7, assembly GCF_001652565.1. NCBI lineage: Bacteria > Pseudomonadati > Pseudomonadota > Alphaproteobacteria > Hyphomicrobiales > Rhizobiaceae > Shinella > Shinella sp. HZN7. The sequence goes on from NZ_CP015736.1 coordinate 893,657, forward strand.
CTGATTGTCTGGAATACAGGCTGCCTCGATACGGTGCAACTGAAGGCTGGAAAAGATATAGGGTATGGCCAGTTTCAGGGCGCCATGCATGTGGCCCTGGCCGGCATGCCGCTCGCCCATCCAGTAGCCGATCATGCAGCATTGCGCCGCGCCGCGCCGGATATAGCCGATGGTCAGCCCGCCGAGCAGCGCCTTCTCCTCGCGCGCGAAGACGAAGAGCGGCACGGCCTGGCCGGAGGAAAATTCCTGTTCATTTCTCAGAACGCGGGCGCGGAAGGCGCTCTCCGTCAACTCGTCGTTGCGCCAGGTCGGTTCCCACGGTTCGAGGAAGCGCCGGCTTTCCGAGCGCAACTGATACCATTGCCGGTAATCCTGGAAGCGGGGCAGGCGCAGCAGGTGCCGATCGTCGGCAAGTTCCACGGTGTCGGACTGCCGGGACAGAAACCGAAAAACCGACCGTGCCATTCGCCCTCCGCGCGCGCCGATCCGTGGCGTGCCTTGTCCTTGAAGACTATGCCGAGAGGCTCGCCGGCGTCAAATGGTCGACGGGGTGCGGGCAGGCAGGCGGCCGGAAAAACCCCTGAAAAACAAAACCCGCCTTGCGGCGGGTTGCGTCTTCGAAGCCATGTGCGCTTCACCTTGCGGTAAGGGCGGGACGACCGGTGCGAGCCGCTTTGGTCAAGTGTGCCCCGTCATCAGGCCGTGGCGCCAGGCTCTCTTGCCGGGTGGCTCAGCCGAAAACCGTGAGGCCCTTGACGGCGGACTGGATGTTCGAGCGCGAGATGCCGAGGTCCTGCAGGGCGCGGTCGTCGAGGGCGCTGAGTTCACGGACGGCACGGCGGTCGGCGGCGTTCTTCTTGAGCTTTGCGAAGATGTTCATTGGTCAACTCCTTTGGGTTGCCCATGATATAAACAATCGCGTGCCCGGAAAAAATGCACATGCTTGCAGCGGAGGCATGCGCCTGGTGCATGGCGGACGCTGACGCTGTTCCAGGACGGGATGGACGCGCCATTTTCGTCCCGGCATCGTCGGCGGAAATGTCTGCCGGCGGCGGTGAGGGAAGGGGCCTCAGCTCGCCGCGCGGTCGGGAAGGGCCTGGCGCGACAGCGAGCGCGTGATGTCGCCGGCCGGGACCAGGTGCTCCAGCGGGCCGATGGCCGAGATGGTCGGCAGCGTGTCGAAGAACAGGCGGCCGGCAAGGTCCGTCAGGCGCTCGATGGTGATGCCGGCAAGGCGCTCCATCAGCTCCTCGTTGGGGATCGGGCGACCGTAGAGCATCATCTGGCGGGCGATCTGGCCGGCGCGGGCGGCCGGGCTCTCCTGGCCCATCAGGAGCTGGGCGCGGATCTGCGCGCGGGCGCGCTCGATTTCCTGCTGCTCGATCGTTTCCGAGGATTTCTTCAGTTCGTCGAAGATGACGGGCATCAGCTCGGGCAGGTTCTCGCCGCCGGTCGCGGCGTGGATGCCGAAGATGCCGGTGTCGGAAAAGCCCCAGTGGAAGGCGTAGATCGAATAACACAGGCCCCGGTGCTCGCGCACCTCCTGGAAGAGGCGGGAGGACATGCCGCCGCCGAGGATGTTGGCGAGGATCTGCGAACAGTAGAAGTCGCGGGCGTGATAGGCCTTGCCCTCGAAGCCGAGCAGCACCTGCGCGTCCATCAGGTCGCGCGTCTCGCGGATGTCGCCGCCGGTATAGCGGGCCGGCTCGAAGACCGGCGAGATTTTCGGCGCGGTCGGAAGCGAGGAGAAGCGGTCCTCGACCTGGCGCACGAATTCCTGGTGGTCCACGGCGCCGGCCGCCACGACGAACATGCGGTCCGTCGTGTAGTTGCGGTCGAGATAGGAACGGATCTCGCCGGGCGAGAAGGACAGCACCGATTCCGGCGTGCCGAGGATGGCGCGGCCGATGATCTGGTCGCGATAGGCGACCTCGGAGAACTTGTCGAAGACCACGTCGTCGGGCGTGTCGTTCGCCGCGCCGATCTCCTGCAGGATGACGTGCTTCTCGCGGCGCAGTTCCTCCTCGTCGAAGACGGATTCCGTCAGGATGTCGGCGAGGATGTCGACCGCGAGCGGGACGTGGTCCTTGAGGACGCGCGCATAGTAGGAGGTGGTTTCCGTCGAGGTGGCGGCGTTGACCTCGCCGCCGACATTTTCGATTTCCTCGGCGATCTGGCGGGCGGAGCGGCGCTCGGTGCCCTTGAAGGCCATGTGTTCCAGAAGGTGGGCGATGCCGTGCTCGTCCGTGGTTTCGTTGCGTGACCCCGACTTGATCCATACGCCGAGAGCCACGCTCTCGAGATGGGGCATGTTTTCGGTCACCACGGTCAACCCGGACGCAAGCCGGGTGCACTCAACTTTCATCATGCGCACTTTCTGCGTTCCACATTCGCGTGCCCCTTCGAAACCCGCAAATGCTCTTCCTGTGTCACACGATCCCGAACGCAAACCGCCCCGGAACCGCTCAGCTCCGGATTCGCGAGTGGTCGCCGATGAAGGCTTCCACGACGTCGAGTTCCGCACTCAGCACGTCGAACCGCTCCTCCTGCTGCATGAGGTCAGCAAGCCACGTCGGAAGCGCCGGGTCAATACCGCATGCCGATTTTACTGCGGCGGGGAATTTCGCCGGATGGGCGGTGGCGAGCGTCACCATCGGCGCACCGGGTTTCTCGTGCTTGGCGGCGACGAAGACGCCGATCGCCGAATGCGGGTCGAGCAGGTAGCCGGTCTCGGCGAGCGTGTCCTTGATGGTCTTGGCGACCTGTTTTTCCGAGGCGCGGCCGGCACGGAACGTCTTGCGGATCGCCTTCAGCGCGCTGTCCTTGATCTCGAAGGCGTTCGACTGCTTCAGGCTTTCCATCGCGCGGCGCACGGCGCCGGCATCGCGGCCATGGGCTTCGAACAGCAGGCGTTCGAAGTTCGAGGAGATCTGGATGTCCATCGAGGGCGAGGTGGTGGCCTTCACTTCCTTCATCTCGTAGCGGCCGGTCTTCAGCGTGCGGGCGAGGATGTCGTTCTCGTTGGTGGCGATGACCAGCTTGTCGATCGGCAGGCCCATGCGCCTGGCGGCATAGCCGGCGAAGATGTCGCCGAAATTGCCGGTCGGCACGGTGAAGGAGATCTTGCGGTCCGGTCCGCCGAGCGCCACGGCGCTGGTGAAGTAATAGACGATCTGGGCCATGATGCGCGCCCAGTTGATGGAGTTGACGCCGGAAAGCTTCATCCGGTCGCGGAACTTCGTGTCGTTGAACATCGCCTTGACGAGGTTCTGGCAGTCGTCGAAATTGCCCTTGATGGCGAGCGCGTGGACGTTCTTCTCCTTGGAGGTCGTCATCTGGCGCTGCTGCACCGGCGAGACCTTGCCTTCGGGGAAGAGGATGAAGATGTCGGTGCGCTCGCGGCCGGCAAAGGCGTCGATCGCCGCCCCGCCGGTATCGCCCGAGGTGGCGCCGACGATGGTCGCGCGCTCGTCGCGCACGGCCAGCGCATGATCCATCAGCCGGGCAAGCAACTGCATCGCCACGTCCTTGAAGGCGAGCGTCGTGCCGTGGAAGAGCTCCAGGACGAAGGAATTCGGCCCGGTCTGCACCAGCGGCGCGATCGCCGGATGGCGGAAGGTCGCATAGGCCTCGTCGATCATCGTGCGGAACGTGTCGGCCGGGATGTCGCCCTCGACGAAGGGCGAGAGCACCGTGAAGGCGATCTCCTCGTAGGACTTGCCGCGCAGCGCCCGGATCGCCTTCTTGGAGAAGGTCGGCCATTCACGCGGCACATAGAGGCCGCCGTCGCGGGCAAGGCCCGCCAGAAGCGCATCGGAGAAGCCGAGGGAAGGGGCCTCGCCCCGCGTCGAAACATAGTCCACGTTCATACGTCCTTGGGAAGGTTGATGATTTCGAGCGACGAAAATCGCAGGAACCGACTGTCGCTTCGTACCAATGCTCTGCCGCCCAGTCTAGCGAAAGGCCACGCAAGACCGCAGGTCTCTTTGCGGCAGATCGTGGCAATCCCGTTGCATCCGGCCCGTAGCGGGCCTTGTCGAAATTCTGCGGGCGGGTTCAATCGACAATCGATTTTTCGCCACGTCGCTGCTATAGACCATCGCCTAGGGTTATGAAAAGGCCCGCAAAAGAGTTCCGAAAGGCTTGCACGCCGGGGGCGGAGCCTGATCGCAGGGGTTACAGTATCGTGTTTGGAATGAATATCCGCCGCTTTCTCGGCATATCCCTTCTCGCCGTCATCGCCGGCTGCAATCAGACCGACAAGCCCGCCGATCTCGGCGTGACGAGCGACCCGTCGGGCGTGCAGACCGCCACCCAGCAGCAGACGGGCACCGCCGTCGTGCAGGGCTCGTGCCCGCAGGTCTATCTGCGTGACGGCACGGCCGTGCTGCGCCGCTACGCCAAGGGTGCCAAGGACGATCCGCAGAAGCTGCTCTACCAGGTCACGCTCGCCGACTCGACCCGCCAATGCGTGCTGAACCAGAGCCAGCTCGTCATGACCGTGATGGTGCAGGGCCGCGTGGTGCCGGGGCCGGCCGGCAGCGGCGGAACGGTCAACGTGCCGATCCGCGTCGCCGCCACGGACGGCAAGACGACGCTCTATTCCGAACTCGTCCAGTATGCCGTGAACACGGATGCCGGCCAGTTCATCTTCACCAAGGGCGATGTCGCGCTGCCCGGCGGCTCCGGCGGCTTCACCAAGGTCTATGTCGGCTTCGACGAAGGACCGTACAATACGAAGTGAGGAATTAGGCGACAGCCAATAGGCCGTAGGGGTTGACGCTGACTTCCAGCCTCGCGACGCAGGCCTACTGCCTACTGCCTACTGCCTACTGCCTCAAATCGCTTCCTGCCATTCCGCCAGCGCCGAGATAACCCCCGGCAGCTCGCTCATGCGCGAGATCACGGTCTCCGCACCGGCTTCCGTCAGCCGGTCGGCATGGGAGGGGTAGGTGTGCGAGGCGCCGGTGAAGCCGACGACGCGCATGCCGGCGGCGCGCGCGCCGGCAATGCCATGCACCGAATCCTCGATGACCAGCGTGTTGGCCGGGTTCGCGCCGAACTGCTTGGCGCCGTGCAGGAAGATGTCCGGCTTCGGCTTGACGCGATCGGCGCCGAGGTCCTTGGCCGAATAGACATAGGGGCCGAAGACCTCCCGCAGGCCGACCTTCGAGAGCATCATGTCGAGGCGGTGCGCGGCGGAATTCGAGCAGATGCAGTAGGGCTTGCGGATGCGCGAGAGCATCAGCTTGACGCCGTCGATGACCTTCACCTCCTGGGCGAGCCGGGCATCGAGCAGCTTTTCCGACTTGTCGAGCAGCGAGGCGGAGAGCGGGATGGCGGCCTCGCGCTCGACGGCAAGCAGGATGTTCTGCCAGGTCATGCCGGCAAAGCGCTCGCCCATCTCCTCGACGCCGATCGGGTAGCCCGCCTCGGTGAGGAGCCGGGATTCCACCTCGGCCGCGATGATTTCCGAATCGACCAGGACCCCGTCGCAGTCGAAGATGATGAGATCGAAACCGTCCATGACAAACCGTCTTTCAATGGCGCAATTGCCCGCAAGGGCGGGACGCGGGTGGGCGTCGGGAGTTGCGGATAGAACGAAGGGGCGGGATCGCCCGTGAAGCCGCGGTCTCCCTACACGAAAGGGCGCGCCGGGACAATTGCCGATTCCGGGCGTGAGCTATGCGGCGATTTGCGGGCAGGGGCGACAAGAGCCCCTCATCCCGCTGCCGCGACCTTCTCCCCGCAGGCGGGGAGAAGGCGTAAGCCGCTTCGCCTTCCCGGCAATTGTGCTGTCTTTGTTTGAGGAAGCCGGCGCTCCAGCTCCCTTCTCCCTGCTTGCGGGGAGAAGGTCGCGGCAGCGGGATGAGGGGCAGCGGTCACTCCGGAAACAGCGCCAGGAACCGCCGCTCGCCCTCGGCGGTGAAGCGGATGGCACGGCTGTCCTTTTCGCGCTTCGCCCAGCCATCGGCGATGAAACGGGCGAGCAGCGCCTCGCCGAGCGCGCCGGAAAGATGCGAGCGCCGCTCGCTCCAGTCGAGGCAGGTGCGGCAGAGGGGGCGGCGCTGGGTCTTCAGCGCGGCAAGGTCGATGCCGATGGCGGCGATGCGCGCTTCTCCGGCCGGTGTCAGCGCTGCCTCCTCGCCGTCGAGCGCCACGTCGCCGTCGGCCACCAGCCGGTCGAGCATGCGCACGCCGAAATCGCCGGCAAGATGGTTGTAGCAGACACGCGCCTTGCGCAGCGCCGGGTCCTTCGGGCCGGGGCGGGTGCGCATCAGCCCTCGGTTGGCCGCAAAGCCCATGATGCTTTCCAGCAGCAGCCCCACCTCGTCGTCGGCGAGCGCGAAATAGCGGTGCCGGCCCTGCTTGCGCTGGGCGATGAGCCCGCCGGCCTCCAGCCGGGAGAGATGGGTGCTGGCGGTCTGCAACGTGACGCCGGCCGCGCCCGCAAGCTCGCTCGCCGTCAGCGCCTGCCCGCCCATCAGCGCGGTCAGCATGTTGGCGCGGGCGGGATCGCCGATCAGCGCGCCGATCTGGGAAATGTCGGGGCCTTCTTTCATACTTCGATGATAGTCGAAGCATTCGCGTCCGGCAATGTGGAAAAAGGGGGCATCGCAGACACGGGCAATTCCGGCAAGGGGATTGCGCCAAAACGAGGAGACGACGATGATCACCTGCTTCATCCGCTACCGGATCGACCCGTTCCGCAAGGATGCCTTCGCCGCCTATGCCCGCAACTGGGGCGAGGCGATCCCCCGCTGCGGCGCCGATCTCATCGGCTATTTCGCCCCGCACGAGGGCTCCGCCACCACCGCCTATGGCGTCTACAACATCGAAAGCCTCGCCGCCTACGAGGCCTATCGCGCCCGCCTCGCCGCCGACCCGCTCGGCCGGGAGAATTACGACTTCGCCCGCAGCGAGCGTTTCATCCTGAAGGAGGACCGCCTCTTCCTGAAGAACGTCTCGCTGCCGCATGCGCCGAAGGTGGCGTCATGATCGCCGTCATCTTCGAGGTGGTCCCGGCACCCGGCCGCATCGACCTCTATCTCGACACCGCCCGGGACCTGCGCCCGCTGCTCGACGATATCGACGGTTTCCTCTCGATCGAGCGCTTCCGCAGCCTCACCGACCCGACGCGGCTCCTGTCGCTCTCCTTCTGGCGCGACGAGGCGGCGGTGACGGCCTGGCGGAACAGCGAGCAGCACCGTGCCGCCCAATCCCTCGGCCGGCACAGCGTCTTCGACAATTACCGGCTGCGCATCGCCAGCGTCGTCAGGGACTACGGCCTCAACGACCGCAACGAGGCACCGGAGGACAGCCGCACCTTTCATGCGGCATAGGGGAATTTGCGGGAAAGCCCACTCCGGCCTGCCGGCCCTCTCCGCCTTGCGGGCGGGGCGACATGAAATGCGGCATCGCGCTTTTCTCCTTCTCCCCCGCGGGGAGAAGGTGGCCCGAAGGGTCGGAAGGGGGTGGCTCGGATAGAGCCTTTGCGCCTTCGGCATCCCCCTCATCCGCCTGCCGGCACCTTCTCCCCGCGGGGGAGAAGGGGATGTGTGGCAACGGTTTCCTTCCATAGGCAATTGCCCTGCCCGCAAGGCGGAGAGGGCCGGCAGGCGGGGCCGGCTTTGCCCCGCTTCCGGCTTACTGCACCGTCACTTCCGAGCGCTCGCCGGCCTTCACCGTCGCCTTGGCCTCCTTCGGCGCGGTGTCGCCCTCGTATTTCACCGCCACGACATAGTCGCCGGGCGGCAGCGTGTCCTGCCATTCGGCGCCGTAATTGTAGGACATGGACGTCCGGTTGCCCTGGATGTCCTTCGTGGCGCTGAGAATCTCGATGAAGTTCGCGCCGGGTGCGGTGATCGCCAGCACGCCGGCATTGATGTTGACGGTGATTTCCTTCGTTTCCCCGGCCTTGATGGTGAAGGGAACCTCGCCCGTTGCCGAGCCGAGTTTTGCCGTCAGCACATGCTCGCCCGGCGGCACGTCCAGCTTCGTGCCGGTGCCGTAATTGTAGGCGATGCTCTTGCGGGTGCCGTCGATGTTCTTGTTTGCGGCAACGATCTCGAAGAAGACGTTGCCGGAATCGACCGCCGTCCCGCCCTCCGCATAGACCGCCTTGTTGAGCACGACGCCCGAGCCGATGACGAGGTCGCGCTCGACCGTCTCGCCCGCCTTGACGGGCACCGTCTGCGCGACGACCGACGGGCCGATCTTGCCGGTCAGCGTCACCTCGCCGGCGGCGGCATAGAACCTGGCCGTGCCGTAATAGGTGGTGGAATAGCCGCCGAAGGCGATCTCGACCGCCGCGTTCTCGTCGTCCTCGGCATCCTCGGGCGTGCGCTTGGGGTGGATCGTCACATGGCCGGCGTCGAAATTGACGAAGGGCGTGGCGACTGCGCCGTCCTTCACCTCGAAGGGGACCTCCCGCTTGATCGCGCTCTGCAGCGTCGCCACGGCGACATACTTGCCCGGCGGGTAGTTGCCGGAGAACTTGCCCTTGTACTGGCTTTCCAGATGGTCGCCGGCCGGCTTGCCGCCCGCATCCGCCTTGTAGACCTGCCAGAACACGTTGTCGTTGTCGCCGAGCGAGGGGCCGCCCTCGGACAGGACGCTGTCGAACTCCGTGTTGAATTCGACGGCGGGCTCCGGCTCGGGCTCTGCCGCCGCGACCTCCTCGACCGGCTTTGCCATCGGCGCTTCGGCCACCGTCGCCGTCAGCGCCGCCACGAGCTGGGCGGCATCGGAGGCCTGGAAATAGGTGCCGCCGGTGTTCTCGGCAAGGCAGGCGACCTGCCGGCCTTCCTCCTCCGTCAGGCCGAAGCCCACGACATGGGTGGTGAAGTCGACGCCCTTGCTTTCGAGCGCCGAGGCGAGCGCACAGGGATCGGCCTCGCAGGTCTCGAGCCCGTCCGTCACCAGCACGACGGTCGCCTTGTCCTCGGTATATTTGAGGATGTCGGCCGCCTGCTCGACGGATTGCGTCAGCGGCGTCCTGCCCTTGGGGCTGAGCCCCGAAACGAAGGAGGTGATCGCCTCCCCGGTGCCCGCGCCCGGTGGCACGGCCAGCTCGATGTCGCTGCACGAGCCCTTTTCGCGGTGGCCGTAGACCATCAGGCCGAGCTCGGTGCCGGCAGGCACGGATTTCAGCACCGTGCCCAGCGTCTCGCGGGCGATCTCGATCTTGCTGCGCCCGCCGATCTGGCCCCACATGGAGCCGGACGCGTCGAGCACGATCATCGTCTTGTCGGCGGCAATCGTCTCGGTGGCGGCAAGAAGCCCCGCCAGAAGCATGAAGGCGGCTTTCAAACGCACGTCTATCCTCCTCGTTTTCCCCGCAAACGCCAGCCGTCCACGCCGGCAAGGCTCAGCGATGCTGTTCCATGACGGGCGAGGCGGGGCGTCTATTCGATCTTGCTGACAAGCGTCTCGATCGCGGCGCGCAGGGCCGGCAGGTCGCGCACGACGACAGTCCAGATCATGTCGAGCATGTCCTGGGGACCCGGTCCGACATCCCACGCATCAGAAGATGCGGATCGCCGATTGTTCGATCCGGTCCCTCAGCCGCGGATGCAGGCTGCCGCGCGTCGTGATGTCGACATCACCGCCGAATTCATCCTCCAGCAGCAGCTTGATGCGGGCAAGGTCGACCAGCGAGAAGGCGTTCCCGCTGTCGTGATCGATGAAAAGGTCGAGATCGCTCGATGGGCCGGCCTCGTTCCGTGCCACGGAACCGAAGAGATAGAGCGAGGTCGCACCAAGCGCCCGGACGGCGTCGGCCTGCTGTTTCAGCCTCGTTATGGTTTCGCTCTTCGTCATGCCGGCATTCCAGCGCAGCCGCCGGAGCAACGCCATGCCCGGAAAATTTCCCGTAATCGTTCAAGGGCTTCAGTCTTTGGTAACCATCTTCGGTAACCATAAGCGCCAGTTCAGTTCCGAGTCAGCGTATCAGCGAGTATCCCATGCCATCTGTCCTTTCGCTTGCAGACGTCTCCCGTTCGCCCCGCAAGAGCGGCTGGCTCGACACGATCATCAAGGGGGACTGCGTCGCCGCGCTCGAAGCGCTGCCGGACCAGTCCGTCGACGTCATATTCGCCGATCCGCCCTACAACCTCCAGCTCGGCGGCGCCTTGCATCGTCCGGACCAGAGCCTGGTCGATGCCTGCGACGACGACTGGGACCAGTTCGCCTCCTTCGAGGCCTATGACGCCTTCACCCGTGCCTGGCTGCTCGCCTGCCGCCGCGTGCTGAAGCCGTCGGGGACCATCTGGGTCATCGGCTCCTACCACAACATCTTCCGCGTCGGCGCGACCCTGCAGGATCTCAACTTCTGGATCCTCAACGACATCGTCTGGCGCAAGACGAACCCGATGCCGAACTTCAAGGGGCGCCGCTTCCAGAACGCGCACGAGACGATGATCTGGGCGACGCGCGACCCCAAGGCCAAGGGCTACACCTTCAACTACGACGCCATGAAGGCCGCCAATGACGACGTGCAGATGCGCTCGGACTGGCTGTTCCCGATCTGCAACGGCGGCGAGCGCCTGAAGGATGCCGACGGCAAGAAGGTGCATCCGACGCAGAAGCCGGAAGCGCTGCTCGCCCGCATCCTGATGGCCTCCTCCAGGCCCGGCGACGTGGTGCTCGATCCGTTCTTCGGCTCCGGCACGACCGGCGCGGTGGCCAAGCGCCTCGGCCGCCACTTCGTCGGCATCGAGCGCGAGCAGGTCTATATCGACGCCGCCCGCGAGCGCATCGAGGCGGTCGAGCCGCTCGGCAGCGGAACGCTCTCCGTCATGAGCGGCAAGAAGGCCGAGCCGCGCGTCGCCTTCAACACGCTGATCGAAAGCGGCCTGATCGCCCCCGGCACGGTGTTGACCGATGCCCGCCGCCGCCACAGCGCCATCGTGCGCGCCGACGGCACGCTCGCCTCGGGCAACGATGCCGGCTCCATCCACCGCGTCGGCGCGAGGGTGCAGGGGCTCGATGCCTGCAACGGCTGGACCTTCTGGCACTATGCCGACGGCGCCGAGCTGAAGCCGATCGACGCGCTGCGCGCCGTCGTGCGCGCCGGCATGGCCGGCCTCGAATAGGCCGGCAGACGCGCCACCGTTTCTCCAGCCGCGGCCTCCGGTGTTCCCTGCACCGGGGGCTGTGGCTTTTTGGGGGGCTTTTCGGGGCCGCTCCTCCCGAATTTCCGCCTGTGCGATTCAGGTGATGTTAACCATCAATGGCCTAGTGTGGCCTCGAAAGTACATCAGGCCAAGCAACGGAAATCGTTGCGGAAAGCCGAGGCCGATCAACCGGCCGGGCAGGCCGGATATCGCCTTTCCGGTTTTCGTACCTTCAGTCCCGGAAATGCGAAAACGCCCGGAGCCGCAAGGCTCCGGGCGTTTCGGTTTTCAGCGCCGTTCAGAGCGCGATGCCGTGCGCGGCAAGGTCGGCCTTGAGCTTTTCCGGATCGGTGAACTGCACCGCGTTCCAGCCGGCGAGCCGCGCGCCCTCGACATTGGCCGGGGCGTCGTCGATGAACAGCGTATGGGCCGGCGAGAGGCCGAAATCGCGCGTGTGCTTCTCGTAGATCGCAAGGTCCGGCTTGATGAGGCCGATCTCGCCGGACACCGTCACGCCGCGCGGCATGTCGAGGAAGGGGTAGAGTTTCCGCGCTTCCTTGAAGGTGTCGGCGGCGAAGTTGGTCAGCATGGTCACGTCACGGCCGTCGGCGATCAGCGCCTCCAGGATCGCGACGCTTTCCACATAGGCATGCGAGACCATCTCGTGCCAGTGCTTGCGGAAGGCGCGGATATGTTCGGCGCGGTCGGGATGCGCGTCGATCAGCAGCGCCTCGGCGTCCTCCCAGGCGCGGCCGCGGTCCTGTTCGAGGTTCCAGTCGTGGGTACAGACATTGGTGAAGAACCAGTTGCGCTCGGCATCGTCGGGAATGAGGCGGGCATAGGGAATGTGCGGATCGTAATGGATCAGCACCCTGCCGATGTCGAAGACGATGTGTCGGATGTCGATGCTGTTCATGCTTTCCTCGCTTGTGTCAGGCAGTAGGAATTAGGCAATAGGCAGTCGGGAAAAGCAGAGCAGGCGGACGCCGGCCCGGTCGCTTGTCTTCTCGACTGCCGCTCCTTTTCCTACTGCCTACTGCCTAATTCCTATCGCCTCGAAAACGCATCCGGTATGGCCTGCCTTATCGCCTTCTTCATGACGGTCGGCAGCGCCTCGCCGTCGAGCGTCTCCTTCGCCTGCCACCATCCATCGCCGGCCTGCACATGGCGCGGCACCATGGAGCGGTAGATGGAGAGGCGCAACTCGAAATGCGTGAAGACATGGGTGACGGTGCCGCAGGCCTGCCAGTCGGCGGCAAAGGGCGCGGCGGCAGGGCCGGTCTCGCCGTCGATGCGGGCCGTCCAGCCGCTGCCGGGCACTTCGGTCATGCCGCCGAGAAGGCCGGTTTCCCCGCGCTTGCGTAGGAAGATCGCGCCCGTCTCGTCCTCGGCGACGAAGGCGGCGCCGAGCCGCACGGGCTTCTCCTTCTTCGCGGCCTTGCGCGGATAAAGCTCCGGGTCCTCGCGCCCGAGCACGCGACAGGCGGCATTGAGCGGACAGAGCGCGCAGGCCGGCCGGCGCGGCGTGCAGATCGTCGCGCCGAGGTCCATCATCGCTTGCGCGAAATCGCCCGGCCGGTCCGCCGGCGTCATGGCGGCCACCAGAGCCCGCATCTCGGGCTTTGCCGCGGGCAGGGGCGTCTCGATGGCATGGAGGCGGGAGATGACGCGCTCGACATTGCCGTCCAGCACCGCGCTCCTGCGGTTGAAGGCGATGGCGGCGATCGCTGCGGCGGTATAGTCGCCGATGCCGGGAAGGGCCTTCAGCCCGTCCTCGCTGTCGGGAAACACCCCGCCATGCTCGAAGGCGACGGCTTCGGCGCATTTCTTGAGGTTGCGCGCGCGGGCATAGTAACCGAGGCCCGCCCAGGACTTCATCACGTCCTCCGTCTCGGCCTTCGCAAGGTCCGTGACCGTCGGCCAGCGGCTGGTGAAGAGCGCGAAATAGGCCTTGACCGCCTGCACCGTCGTCTGCTGCAGCATCACCTCGGAGAGCCAGATGCGGTAGGGATCGGGCCTTTCGCCGCGGGCCGCCATCGGCGGGCTCACCCGCCAGGGCAGGTCGCGGTGATGCCGGTCGTACCAGGCAAGAACGAGATCGGCGGGTGCCGCGATGCGGGGCGCTTGGGTCATGACTGGCCTGAACGGGGTCGATGCGACCCTTTGTGCGAAGGTAGTTCCGGACGCAAAACGCTCGCACATTTTTGCTGGAATTGCTCTATAACTGGCGAAGCAGGCGGCGATCTTCAAGTCGGTTTTTTCGCCACAACAGGAATATTTTCCCGATCGGGAGCAGATACGTGAATACCAGCAAGGCGCCCCGGCGCGGCCAGAGGCGCGGCATCGTCCAGATCAGCGAAGTGGCCAACGACCTCATCGATCCGGTGCTGGCCAAGCGCGCCGGCATCAACACCATGCTGCTCGGCTCGTGGGACGAGATCGCGGGGGCGGAATTTGCCGAATGCACGCGGCCGGAGCGCATCACCTGGCCGCGCCGCGCCTCCGAAATGACGGGCGAGGGCGGCGGCCACCAGCCGGGCGTGCTGACGATCGCCTGCGAGGGCGCCCGCGCGCTCTTCCTCAGCCACCAGCAGGGCGAGATCATCCAGCGCATCAACGGCTTCTTCGGCTTTCCGGCCGTGAGCCAGATGAAGATCGTGCAGAAGCCGGTGAGCCCGCATTCCAGCCGCCGCGCCAAGCCGCGCCCGCTGACCGGCGAGGCCGCCCGCCATCTCGACGACCTCGTCGACGGCATCGAGGGCGACGCGCTGAAGGCGGCGCTGAAACGGCTCGGCACGGCGGTGCTCGGCCGGCGCCGATAGGGGGCGGAAAGCTCCGCCCTTAACCATCGAACGGTCACAATTCTTTGAAGTTACTTGCCTTAACGCCGCTTGTTCCCGCCCCAAAGCAGGTATAACGGGGGTGCCCGGAGCAATTCCAGAAAAAGCGCAAGGCAGCTTTTTCTGGAATTGCGTCAATGGACCCGAGAATTCCCATCCCTTCCGACAGGAGAGACCATGTCCCTTTCCGAAATGAGCCTGATGAAGCGCCTTGCGACCGGCGTTGCCGTTGCGGCGCTCGCCGTGACGCTGGCTGCCTGCTCCGACGAGAAGAAGGAGGAGACCGCCAAGGCTCCCGAAACCAGCCAGACGACGACGGGCGAAAGCGCAAGCTCGACGCCGGCCACCTCCTCCGGAACGACGACCACCACGACGACCGAGACCGCCCAGGCACCGGCCGCCGAGGCGAAGTCCGTCGACGTGCCCACCGCCGACGGCGACGTCGACATGGCGGAGGTGATGAAGGAAGGCGCGCTGCCGGAAATGGCGCTCGGCGAGGCGAATGCCCCGGTCACCATCGTCGAATACATGTCGACGACCTGCCCGCATTGCGCCGCCTTCCACAACAACACCTTCGACGCGATCAAGGCCAAGTATGTCGACAGCGGCAAGGTTCGCTTCGTCATGCGCGAGTTCCCGTTCGATCCGCGCGCGGCCGCCGCCTTCATGCTGGCGCGCTGCAAGCCGCAGAACCCGGCCGAGCTTTCCGACGCCTCGCAGTATTTCCCGATGATCTCCATGCTCATGAAGCAGCAGGAAACCTGGGCCGCCGCGCAGGACGGCCGCGAGGCGCTGCTGCAGATGTCGAAACTCGCCGGTTTTACACAGGAGAGCTTCCAGGCCTGCTTGACGAACCAGAAGCTTCTGGATGATGTGAACGCGGTGCGCGAACGCGGCGCCAAGGAGTTCGGCGTCGCGGCGACGCCGACCTTCCTGATCAACGGCAAGCGTTATTCGGGGGACATGTCGGTTGACACCATGTCGGCCCTCATCGACAGCATGCTCTGATCCTTCGACCGGATTTGCGGCGGGCGGCGGCGGAAGCCGTGCGCCCGCTTTTTGCCTTGTGGGCGACAGGGCTGCGCTGCCCCTCATCCCCCTGCCGGGACCTTCCCCCCGCAGGCGGGGAGAAGAAGGAAAACGGCGAGCCCATCGCTCCTCGCCCCGCTTGCAGGGAGAGAATGCCGGCAGGCAGGTGAGGGGCGTCCCGCATTCTGGCGCGCGGATGCCTGCCATCCCCAGGTGTGCCGCATGAAGTTCACAAAACTCCGCCTCCTCGGCTTCAAGTCCTTCGTCGAGCCCACCGAGTTCATCATCGAGCGGGGCCTCACCGGCATCGTCGGGCCGAACGGCTGCGGCAAGTCGAACCTCGTCGAGGCGCTGCGCTGGGTGATGGGGGAGAATTCCTACAAGAACATGCGCGCGTCCGGCATGGACGACGTCATCTTCTCCGGCTCCGGCAACCGCCCGGCGCGCAACACCGCCGAAGTCGGCCTCTATCTCGACAATTCCGACCGCACGGCTCCCGCCGCCTTCAACGATCAGGACGAGATCCAGGTCTCGCGCCGCATCGAACGCGAGAACGGATCGATCTACCGCATCAACGGCAAGGAGGCGCGCGCCAAGGACGTGCAGCTCCTCTTTGCCGACGCCTCCACCGGCGCCCGCTCGCCCTCCATGGTCGGGCAGGGCCGCATCGGCGAACTCATCCAGGCAAAGCCGCAGGCCCGCCGCCAGTTGCTCGAAGAGGCGGCCGGCATTTCGGGCCTCCACTCCCGCCGCCACGAGGCGGAGCTGCGCCTGCGCGCCGCCGAGACCAATCTCGAACGGCTCGACGACGTCACTTCGCAGCTCGAAAGCCAGATCGAGAGCCTGAAGCGCCAATCCCGCCAGGCGAACCGCTTCAAGGCGCTCTCCGCCGATATCCGCCGCCACGAGGCGATGCTGCTGCATATCCGCTGGGCGCAGGCCAAGGAGGCCGAGGCCGAGGCCGAAAGCCAGCTCAACCAGGCGACCTCGCTCGTCGCCGAGCGGGCCAACGCCCAGATGCAGGCCGCCAAGGAACAGGCCGTCGCCAGCCTGAAGTTGCCGGAGCTGCGCGAGAACGAGGCGAAGCTCGCCGCCGTGCTGCAGCGCCTGCAGATCGCCCGCGCGCAACTCGAAGAGGATTCCGCCCGGCTGCTGCGCCGCCGCGACGAACTTACCCGCCGCCTCGCCCAGCTCGCCGAGGACATCTCCCGCGAGGAGCGCATGGTCGCCGACAATGCCGCCGTGCTGGAGCGCCTGACGGCGGAGGAGGAGGAGATCGGCGAGATCCTTGCCGAGGCCGACGAGCGCACCGTCGGCGCGCGCGAGACGATGGACGCGGCGGCGGCGAAACTCTCCGAGAGCGAAACGGCGCTTGCGGCCGTCACCGCCGAGCGCGCCGAAGCGCAGGCCTCGCGCAACCAGCTCGAAAAGGCGATCCGCGACCTTGCCGAACGCCACCTGCGCCTCGGTCAGCAGCATGCCGCCCAGGTCCGCGAGCTTGCGGAGATGGACGTGCGCATCGCCGCGCTGCCCGATCCGGAAGAGCGCCGCGCCGCCGTTTTGTCCGCCGAGGAGGCGCTGGAGGCGGCCGGCGAGATGCTTGTCGCCGTCGAGGAGGCGCTGGAGGAGGCCCGCTTTGCCGAATCCGCCCTGCGCGGCCCGGTCGATACCGCCCGCGCCCGCCTTGCCGGCATCGAGACCGAAGCCCGCACCATCCGGCGCATGCTGGAGGCCGGCAGCACGGGCGGTTCCTTCGCGCCCGTCGTGGAGGACGTCGATGTCGACCGCGGCTATGAGACGGCGCTCGGCGCGGCGCTCGGCGACGATCTCGATTCGCCGGCCGACAGTTCCGCCCCCGTGCACTGGCGCCTGTCCGGCGATGCATCCGGCGACGCGCCCCTGCCGCAGGGCATCACGGCGCTGATCGACCATGTCCGCGCGCCTGCCGTGCTCGCCCGCCGCCTCGCGCAGATCGGCATTGCCGGCAGCGTAGGGGAGGGGCTGTCCCTGCTGCCGCAGCTCAAGGCCGGCCAGCGGCTCGTCACCCGCGAGGGCGCGGTCTTCCGTTGGGACGGCCACGTCACCGGTGCCGATGCGCCGAGCGCCGCCGCGCTCCGCCTCGAACAGAAGAACCGCCTCGCCGAACTCGAAGCCGAGCTGGAGGAGGCCCGCGCGGCGCTCGGTGATGCGGAAGCCGACCTTGCCCGCGCCGGCGACACCATCCGTGCGCAGACACAGCGCCAGCAGCAGGCACGCGAAGCACAGCGCGCCGCCACCCGGACCCTTGCGGAGGCGCGCGAAGGGCTGGAAGCGGCAGAACGGGCCGCCGGCGATCTCATCCGCCGCCGGGCCGTGCTCTCCGAAACCGGGGCGCAGATCGAGACGCAGGTGGAGGAGGCCGCCGTCTCGCTGGAGGATGCCCGCGCCGCGCTGGAAGAGGCGCCTGATCTTGCCGATCTCGACCTCAGCCTTCGCGCCCACACGATGGATGTCGCGACCGACCGCGCGACGCTGGCCGAGGCGCGCGCCGCCCATGACGGCCTTGCCCGCGAAATGGCCGACCGCCGCCGCCGTCTGATGGCGATCTCTGCCGAGCGCGAGACGTGGCGGAGCCGCGCCGCCAATGCCGAGAATCACATCGCCACCCTGCGCGAGCGCCAAGCCGAAGCGCAGGAGGAAATGGAGGAACTGGCCGAGGCGCCGGACGAGATCGAGGACAGGCGCCGCGAACTCCTGACCGGCCTCAGCAATGCGGAAGCCGCCCGCCGCGAGGCGGCCGATGCCCTGCAGGAGGCGGAGAACCGCCAGCGCGAGGCCGATCACGCTGCCGCGACCGCGCTGTCGCAGCTCGCCGAATCGCGCGAAACCCGGGGGCGTGCGGAAGAACGCCTCGTCTCGGCCCGCGAGCGCCGCATCGAGGGCGAGGCGCGCATCCGCGAGGCGCTGAACTGCGCGCCGCACGAGGCGCTGCGGCTGACCGGCCACCCTGCGGACAGGCCGCTGCCCGATCCGCGCGAGCGCGAACGCGAGCTCGACCGGCTGAAGATGGAGCGCGAACGGCTCGGCGCCGTGAACCTGCGCGCCGAGGAGGAGCAGCGGGAGCTGACGGAAAAGCGCGACGCGCTCGTCGCCGAGCGCGAGGATATCATCGAGGCGGTCCGCAAGCTGCGCTCGGCGATCCAGAGCCTCAACCGCGAGGGCCGCGAGCGGCTGCTCGCCGCCTTCGACGTGGTCAACGTGCAGTTCCAGCGCCTGTTCACCCACCTTTTCGGCGGCGGCACGGCGGAACTTCAACTGATCGAGAGCGACGATCCGCTCGATGCGGGGCTCGAAATCCTCGCCCGCCCGCCGGGCAAGAAGCCGCAGACCATGACGCTGCTGTCCGGCGGCGAGCAGGCGCTGACGGCGATGGCCCTCATCTTCGCCGTCTTCCTCACCAATCCGGCGCCGATCTGCGTGCTCGACGAAGTCGATGCCCCGCTCGACGACCACAATGTCGAGCGCTACTGCAACCTGATGGACGAGATGGCGGCCTCCACCGAGACCCGCTTCGTCATCATCACCCACAACCCCATCACCATGGCCCGCATGAACCGCCTCTTCGGCGTCACCATGGCCGAACAGGGCGTCTCCCAGCTCGTCTCCGTCGACCTGCAGACGGCCGAGCAACTGCGCGAGGCGTCTTAACCGTTCCTCTTGGACGGTAGCGTAGCGGAACAAATCCCCCTCTCGCGCATTGAACAGCGCCTGCCGTTCCCGCAGGCATTCTTCGCAATTGGGGATCAAACGTGAGCAGAGACGCACTTTACATGATCATCGGCGCCCTCGTCGTCGTGGTGGCCGGGTTTTCCTATTATGCCTGGCAGGAGGAGAAGAAGCCTGACGGCGTCGAGATCCGTCTTGACCAGCAGGGGCTTTCCATCGAGGGGAATTGAAGCCGTTCGTTCCGCCGCAATTCCAGACGCAAAACCGCTTCGCGCTTTCGCTGGAATTGCTCAAGGCCGTGTTCCCGCAAGGGCCACGGCTTTTATTTGGCTCTCGTAATGTTGCAGTGCCGTCGCAAAATTGATGCATTGCAGCACAAAACCCGTCATGCCGCGTTTTCAACAAGATGCAGTTCATGTAGATTGCGAGGACGCATATGGGGAGGCGTGCATGGAGAAGTGGGTCTATACCTTTGGGGGAGGCCGTGCCGAAGGCAGCGCGGGCGATCGCAACTTGCTGGGCGGCAAGGGCGCGAACCTTGCCGAAATGTGCAATCTCGGCCTGCCGGTGCCGCCCGGGCTTACCATCGTCACCTCCGCCTGCAACCACTATTACGACAACGGCCGCCGGCTGCCGGACGACCTGAAGGATCAGGTCCGCGCCGCGCTCCGCCAGATGGAGGCGATCACCGGCCGCCTCTTCGGCGACATGGCGAAGCCGCTCCTGCTCTCCGTGCGCTCCGGCGCGCGCGCCTCCATGCCCGGCATGATGGACACGGTCCTCAATCTCGGCCTCAACGACCGCACGGTCGAGGCGCTCGGCCATGATGCGGGCGATGCGCGTTTCGCCTGGGACAGCTACCGCCGCTTCATCCAGATGTATGGCGACGTCGTCATGGGGCTCGACCACGAGGTGTTCGAGGAGATCCTGGAGGACGAGAAGGGCCGGCTCGGGCACGAGCAGGATACCGAGCTCTCCGCCGTCGAATGGCAGCACGTCATCGCCCGCTACAAGGAGACGATCAGGGAGGAACTGGGCGAGGAATTCCCGCAGGATCCGGAAGTCCAGCTCTGGGGCGCGATCGGCGCCGTCTTCGCGAGCTGGATGAATGCCCGCGCGGTGACCTATCGCACGCTGCACAACATCCCCGCCGTCTGGGGCACGGCCGTCAACGTCCAGGCCATGGTCTTCGGCAATCTCGGCAATTCGTCCGCCACGGGCGTCGCCTTCACGCGCAATCCCTCGACGGGCGAGAACAAGCTCTACGGCGAGTTCCTCGTCAATGCGCAGGGCGAGGATGTCGTCGCCGGCATCCGCACGCCGCAGAACATCACCGAGGAAGCGCGCATCGCGTCGGGCTCCGACCGGCCGTCGCTGGAAAAGCTGATGCCGGAAGCCTTCGCCGAGTTCCGCGGCATCTGCGACCGGCTGGAACGGCACTACCGCGACATGCAGGACCTCGAATTCACCATCGAGCGCGGCAAGCTCTGGATGCTGCAGACCCGCTCGGGCAAGCGCACCGCCAAGGCGGCGCTGAAGATCGCCGTCGACATGGCGACGGAAGGGCTGATCAGCGAGGGCGAGGCCGTCGCGCGCATCGATCCCGCCTCGCTCGACCAGCTCCTGCACCCGACGATCGATCCGCGCGCGCGCCGCGACGTCATCGGCTCCGGCCTGCCGGCCTCGCCGGGCGCGGCGACGGGCGCGATCGTCTTCACCTCGGAAGACGCCGTGCAGGCGCAGGAGGAGGGGCGCAAGGTCATCCTCGTGCGCATCGAGACCAGTCCGGAAGACATCCACGGCATGCACGCCGCCGAGGGCATCCTGACCACCCGCGGCGGCATGACCAGCCATGCGGCCGTCGTCGCCCGCGGCATGGGCACGCCTTGCGTTTCCGGCGCGGGCACGCTGCGCGTTGATTTGCGCAACGAACTCCTCATCGCCCATGGCGTGACGCTGAAGAAGGGCGACGTCATCACCATCGACGGCTCCTCCGGCCAGGTGCTGAAGGGCGAGATCCCCATGCTCCAGCCGGAACTGTCGGGCGATTTCGGCCGCATCATGGAATGGGCGGACCGCACGCGGCGCATGAAGGTGCGCACCAATGCCGAGACGCCGGCGGACGCGCGCGCCGCGCGCTCCTTCGGCGCGGAAGGCATCGGCCTCTGCCGCACCGAGCACATGTTCTTCGAAGGCAGCCGCATCAATGTGATGCGCGAGATGATTCTCGCGGAAGATGAAGCCGGCCGCCGCGCCTCGCTGGCAAAGCTCCTGCCGATGCAGCGCTCGGATTTCGCCGAGCTCTTCGAGATCATGCACGGCCTGCCGGTGACGATCCGCCTTCTCGATCCGCCGCTGCACGAATTCCTGCCGAAGAGCGACGAGGAGATCGCCGAGGTGGCCGCCGCCCTTGCCATCGAGGAGGCGGCGCTGCGACGACGCGTCGATACGCTGCACGAATTCAACCCCATGCTCGGCCATCGCGGCTGCCGCCTCGCCATCTCCTATCCGGAGATCGCCGAAATGCAGGCCCGCGCCATCTTCGAGGCCGCAGCCGAGGCAGCGAAGACGACGGGTGCGGCCGTCGAGCCCGAGATCATGGTGCCGCTGGTCGGCTTGAAGGCGGAGCTGGACTATGTGAAGGCCCGCATCGAGGCCGTCGCCAAGGCGGTGATCGCCGAAACCGGCGTTGCCATCAACTATCTCGTCGGCACGATGATCGAGCTGCCGCGCGCGGCGTTGCGCGCCCATGTCATTGCCGAATCGGCCGAGTTCTTCTCCTTCGGCACCAACGACCTGACGCAGACGACCTTCGGCATTTCTCGCGACGACGCCTCGGCGTTCCTGTCGACCTATATCCAGAAGGGCATCATCGAGCAGGATCCGTTCGTCCAGCTCGATTTCGACGGGGTGGGGGAACTCATCCGCATCGCCGCCGAGCGTGGCCGGCGCACCCGCAACGACCTGAAGCTCGGCATCTGCGGCGAACATGGCGGCGATCCGGCCTCGATCCATTTCTGCGAGGAGGCAGGTCTCGACTACGTCTCCTGCTCGCCCTTCCGCGTGCCGATCGCCCGGCTCGCGGCAGCGCAGGCGGCGTTCAACGGCAAGGCCTGAGGCCTCCTGATTCTATTCCGGCAGGAGTGCGGAGCGGAAATGCCCTAGCGCCGCCGGACCGGCACATAGACATAGGTCGGCCGGTCCCACATCGGCGATTGCAGGCGTGCCGCGCGGAAATCGGCGCGCCGGTCGAGGTCGATGCGCTGCAGGCATTCGGCGAACGCGTCCGTCCCCGCGCGAAAACCGTAGGACCGGCATCTGGCCTCGTCATTGGCGCGCACCTCGGCGGCCGTCTGGCAGCCGGCGAGGAAGAGGGTGGTGGCGGCAAGGGCGGCGAAACGAACGAGCATCTTCGACATGCGGGCTCCGGCGAACTGTTGCGCGCCATGAATAGGCCCGGCGGCGCGCCGCGGCAAGACCTCATCAGATGCGTTGCAGCACGTCCACGAACGCGTCGGCGAAACGCTTGAGGTCCTTCATCGTCT
Source organism: Shinella sp. HZN7 (assembly GCF_001652565.1). Classification (NCBI taxonomy): domain Bacteria; kingdom Pseudomonadati; phylum Pseudomonadota; class Alphaproteobacteria; order Hyphomicrobiales; family Rhizobiaceae; genus Shinella; species Shinella sp. HZN7. Next base: position 915,893 of record NZ_CP015736.1, read on the forward strand.
CGTCGGGTGTTTCCACGCGGATGGCCGCGCCCTCGGCGTCGAGCAGCGCGAAGACCACGGCCAGCGCACCCTCCTCGCCCTGCGGCACGCGCAGCGCCGCGATACGCCGGCAATCCTCGGCAAGGCCCGAGGCGGGCAGGTCGAAGAGGAAATCGCCGCCGACCTGGTCGGCAGCCATGCGCACGGCATCGGCAAAGCCCGCCTCGTCGCCGGAAAAGCCGTCGAGCGAGAGTTCGAGTTCCAGAAGCTCCAGGGGGAGGGCGGGTTCGCCCGCGGGCGTGGCGATAGCGGTGTCGGCGGCCGTCTGCGTCGGCAACATCATCTTGCTCCTTGGTCTACCCCCGTTCGTAAACCGTCGTTAACGAGCGTGGCGAATTTGCGGCACACAAGGATTTTTGCGCGATGGGAACGCCCTGTCCCCAGCCAGAACGCCGCATCCGCGCTGTTGGAAACGGCGGCGTTGAGGTTTTCGTAAAACCTGAGGCCCCTCCCGCAATGTCTTAAAACGATTCCGGTTTCGGCAAATTTGCAGTAGGAAAAGGGCGCGGCATCAAGCGCCGCGGACGCATCCGGTGAGGCCATGGCAATCACGATCCAGTACGAACGGCCCGTTTCCCATGCGGCGCACTGGGCGCGGCGCATGGCGCTGTTCTCCTGCCTGCTGTTCGTCGCCGCCGTGCTGTCGCACCGCTTCGGCCCGCTGACCACGCCGCATTTCCTGGCGCTGGCCGGCTTTGCCGCGGTCGTGGCGGGGGTGGCCGTGCTGCTGGCGGCCATCGGCCTTGCGCGGCTCTGGCATGTCGGGGCGCGCGGCGGAAAGGCGGCGCTGACGGCGCTGCTGCTCTGCCTGCTGCCGCTCGGCTTCACCGGCGCTGCGGCCTATGCCTATTTCTACAAGCCGGCGCTCTATGACGTGACGACGGATACGGCCGCTGCCCCGCCCTGGCTTGCCGAGCCCGCCGCCGCGCAGGACTGGCTGCCGCGCATCGGGCCGGTCGGGGCGCGTGACCGCGCCGTGCAGCTTGCGGCCTATCCCGGCCTTTCGGGCCGGCGCTACGACGGCGCGCTCGACCGCGTCTACCAGGGCGTGCGCAAGGTCGCCGCCGCCTATGGCATCGCCATCACCGCCGAGGACGGGCTCGACAACATCCTCGCCGACCTCGAGGACCTCGTCGTCGATCCGGCCAGGGTGGCGCAAAGCCAGGAAGCGCTGGGCGACGTGCCGATCCCCGAGGCGCGCCCGCTCGAGACGCCGCTCATTCCCCGCATCGGCGGCCCGGGCGACGTGCTGCTGCAGGGCGAATGGCGCTCGCCGCTCTTCGGTTTCCGCTTCGACGTGGTCATCCGCCTGCGCGAGGAGGCGGAGACGACGCTCGTCGACATGCGTGCCGCGTCGCGCTACGGGCCGCACGATCTCGGCTTCGGGGCGGCGCTGGTCGAAGGCTACCTGAAGGCGCTCGATGCGGAACTGCTGGGCATTGCCGGCGATTGACGTTTTCGGCGTTTTCGCGCGTCGAGGGCTCAAAGACCGGGCGCGGGGAAGTAGAGCCCCTTCAGCGCGGGTGGGCCCTCGGTCACCACCTCGCCGCGCGCGACGAGGTCTTCCAGATGCGCCAGCACCGAAAGCGCCGCCGCGCCATGCAGGCGCGGGTCCGTCTCGCGGTAGATGACCTTCACCATGTCGGCGATCAGCCGGTCGCCGGCGCGCACGCGTTCGCGCACCGCCCGTTCGCGCATGCGCCGGTGGGTCCTGAGGCCGCGCAGGAATGCCGCCGGCTCGGTGACCGGCCCGCCATGGCCGGGCAGGTAGAGCCGGTCATCGCGCTCCAGAAGCCGGTCGAGCGAGGCCATGTAGTCCGCCATGGCGCCATCGGGCGGGGCGACGATGGTCGTCGCCCAGGCCATGACGTGGTCGGCGGAAAAGACGATGCCCTCCGGCCCGTCGAGCGCGAAGGCGGCGTGGTTGGCGGTGTGGCCGGGGGTGAGCAGCGCCGTCAGCGCCCAGCCGTCGCCCGCCACGCTCTCGCCGTGGCCGAGCGCGATATCGGGCACGAAGTCCACGTCCGAGCTTTCCGCGAAAGGATTGCTTTCGCCGGCATGCAGCGGCCGCGCCGCCCGGTGCGGCCCCTCCGCGACGATGATCGCGCCCGTCTCCGCCTTCAGCCGGCGGGCGAGCGGCGAGTGGTCGCGGTGGGTGTGGCTGACGGCGATATGGGTCACCTCGCGCCCGGCGAGCGCCCGCATCAGCGCCGCGAAATGCGCCTCGTCCTGCGGGCCGGGGTCGATCACCGCCACCGAACGGTCGCCGACGATATAGCTGTTCGTGCCGTGGAAGGTGAAAGGCCCCGGATTGTTGACGGTGATGCGCTGCACGCGCGGGGCCACCGGCACGGCCTCGCCATGGGCGGGCTTGAATTCGAGGTTGAACTGCGGGGCTTCCCGTCCGGCGTCGCTCACGGTCGTCACTTGTATTCGATCTCGATGAAGCTCATCGGCGTGTCGCCGCCATTGACGACATTGTGCGCCACGCCCGCCTCGCGCCGGTAGACCGCGCCCGCCTTGGTGTGCACCCGCCGCTCGCCGGTCTCCTCCTCGATCAGGAAGTCGCAGTCGGTCATCGGCACGACCACATAGCCGAGCCCGTGCACATGATGGCCCGTATCGGCGCCCGGCTCGAAATCCCACCGCGTGACGCGCACGACGGCATCGTCGAGAAGGACGGTGGGCACGGCCGGCGGGCGGGCGCGGAACTGGGGCATGGCGGCTCCTCGTGTGAAGGGGCAGGGCGGGCAACCGGCCTGCCGGATGCCCGCCGAAAGGACGATCGTTCGGCCGGACCCTATCGCCGCAACGCGCCCCTGCCAAGCGCCATCAGGGGATCGCATGCATTCGGGAACGGTGCGGGCCGGAGAATAATCACCGCCAAACGGAACTTAAGCATTGTCCACGCCGCCCGCCTTTGCTATCAGGCTCCCGCCGTGTTGGGGCGTCGCCAAGCGGTAAGGCACCGGTTTTTGGTACCGGCATTCCCAGGTTCGAATCCTGGCGCCCCAGCCACGGCCCTTCCCCCGTGAAAACAAGCGCTTTGCAAGGACTGGTGACGGTCAAGCCGCTCGTCGTGCCGTTTGTCCATGTCCGCGGTGCGGATTTCATTGAAATGAAGAGCAACGCCTCTATTTTGATCTTGCCGAGTCAGAGCCGGTAGAGATCAACAGGGAGTAAGACATGGGTATCTTCAGTTCCATCAAGGAAAAGCTTTTCGGCAAGGCAGAGGAAAAGCCGGCGGAAACGATCACGGCCGAAGCCGTCAAGCCGGCAACGGCGGATGTCTCCGCCACGCCGACCGTCAGCAATGAAGCGGTGGCGACGTCGACCGCAAGCCAGCCCGTCGCCGCCACGCCGGGCCAGCCGGTGGATGTCGCCGCGATCCTCGACGCGGCCGTCGCCAAGAATGGCCAGAAGCTCGACTGGCGCCATTCCATCGTCGACATGATGAAGGCCCTCGGCATGGATGCCAGCCTCAAGGAGCGCAAGGAACTGGCCGACGAGCTCGGCTATACCGGCGACAAGAACGATTCCGCCAGCATGAACATCTGGCTGCACAAGGCCCTGCTGAAGGCTCTCGCCGACAACGGCGGCAAGGTTCCCGCCGACCTGCTGGACTGAACGAAAACGCAAGCCCGCCGGTGCGTGCCGGCGGGCTTCTGAAGGATGCCGCGCCGTCCTCGCCAAACAGAGCCTTTGGCCTGCTCTAACGAAGCTTGCCCAGCGGGATCAGCTCCGTCGCGCCCGGCCGCCAGTCGTTGCCTTCCCAGTCCCCGAACCAGCGCTCCACGCGTAGGCCCGCTTCGGCGATCAGCGTCTCGAGTTCCGCCTTGTCCGGAAAGGCGATGCGGGAGGCGGCGGAGAGGCGTTTGCCGGTGGTGCGGATCTCGTAGTGGGTGCCGTAGGTGACGATGCCGGTGGCGGGATCATGGGCGACGTCGTTCCAGGCGGCGACGGGGCCGAAGCGGGGATGATCGACGAGGCGCATCGATGCCTCCGGCCCCCATTCCTCCCATTCCCGGCAGGCGGGGTTACGGCTGTCGAAGATGAAGCGGCCGCCGGGCGCAAGATGCGCGGCGATGGTGGCAAGGGCGGCGGCGCGGTCTTCCCGGCTCAGGAACACCTGGAAGGCGTGGCCGGTGAGCAAGACGAGGTCGAAGCGGCGGCCGAGCCGCAGCGTGCGGGCGTCGCCCTCGATGAAATCGACGATATCCGCGCCGGGCTTGCCGCGCGCAATGGCGAGCATGGCCGGCGCCGGATCGACGCCGACCACCGTGCAGCCGCCGGAAAGCGCCACGGCAAGCGCGCCCGTGCCGCAGCCGAGGTCGAGCACGCTTGCCGCCTCTTCGGCCAGTGCCTTGCAGAAGGCGAAATCCGGCGAGCGCTCCCAGCCGTTCTCCAGGTCGTAGAAATCGGCCAGCTCCGGGTCATGATAGAGGCGGTCTTCGTCCATGGTGTCCTCCATGAAAAAGGCCGCGTCTTCGCGCGGCCTTGGAGAGGGTCGGTCGGGCCGCTGCTTACGACGCCGCGTCGAGAACCTTCTCGCAATGGGTCGGCCCGCCCTTCGGGTCGACGCGGTCGCCGACGGCGCGAATGGTGTTGATCCGGTAGCTCTCGCTCACCGTGAGCTCCACGGTGCAGGACTTGCCCTTCACGAAGCCGCCGCGCCATTTGTAGAGCGTCGTGCCGCCCGCGCCGGCCGTGTCGGAAATCGGCGGGCCGTAGGCCGCGAAGAAGCTGCCGGCGGTCTTGCCGTTCCAGCGGGCCTGCAGCGGATTGGACGCGACGACGGCGGTGGTGCATCCGGCGAGGGCAAGCGCAACGCCTGCCAGAATTGCAATGCGGGAATTCATGGGTGCCATTTCCTTGGGACTTCGGTGCGGCCGTGATTGTGAGCCTCGCACCGCCATAGCGCAGCGCGCCGAAAAGGGGAATCGCCGCCATGCGAACTTTGCCGTCGTCCCCAGCGAAGACGCGTCAAACGTGCGGATTTGCAACAGTTAGCGTTGCGGCCGGCCGGCGCACGGGAAGGGGCCGGCCGCTTTTGCGCCGGACCCTCCCCATCGCGCCTCACAACAGGAAATCACCCTTGTCGAGATTGCTGAGGTTGAACCTCTTGAGGATCAGGAGGTCGTTGCCGCCCAGTTCGATATGCACGTCGCTGCCGACCTGTTCGGCCTTGGCGAGCACCTTGCTGACGGAGGAGAAATTGTAGGAACGCAGGTCGATGTCGTCGACATTGTTCGTGAAGTCGGTGATCGTGTCGCGGCCGTAGCCCTTCTTGAAGATGAAGACGTCGGAGCCCTTGCCGCCGGTCAGCATGTCGTTGCCCGTCCCGCCGTTGAGCTTGTCATTGCCCGCCGCGCCTCTGAGTATGTCGTTGCCGCCATTGCCGATCAGGTGGTTCTTGCCCTGGTTGCCGAGGATCGTGTCGTTGCCCGAGCCGCCCTTGGCATTCTCGATGAGCGAGCGCAGGTCGCCGTTGAAGAGCAGCGCGTTGAAGATGTTGCCGCGGGCATAGCCGTCGTTCGGCCCGCCGCCGAGGAAGGCGAGCTGGGTCTTGCTGAACATCGAATAGGCGCCGGGCCGCAGATCGATCTCGATGCCCGTCTTGTAGGCGCTGAGATCGTAGGTGTCATTGCCGCCGCCGTCCCAGACGGTGGCGAAGATGCGGTTGCCGCCGGCATCGATGGCGAGCTTGCCGTTGACGAAGGTGTCGCCCGTGCCCGGCTTCCACTTGTAGACGGTCGATCCCTTGTTCGTCGAATAATCCGCGCCATACATGTACTGGAGCGCATAGATGTCGGCCATCATGAAGGTCTGCGGCGCGCCGAACTCCTCGTATTTGTAGCCCGCGGCATTGTCGCCGACGAAGGAGTTGTACGTCATGACCGAATATTCGGGACTGTTCCATTCGCTCTGGATGGCGCCGAACGTATTGCTTTCATGGGCGTGCTTCAGGCCGAGCGCATGGCCGAGCTCGTGGATGAGGGTGTGCCAGGCGTAGTTGCCGGCTTTCGGCACACGGTAGTCGTTGATCGTGCCGGCGTTTTCCGTGCTGAACCAGATGTCGCCGCCCGTTGGACTGGTGGACGGATAGTAGGCGTGGGCGGTGGGCCTTGCGTCGTCGGACTGGGCGAAGCGCAATGTCGCGGTGCCGGGCGAGCCGGCGGCGAAGTTCAGGTTGGTGAAACCCTCGACGGAAAAGCCGTCATTCGCGCTGCCGCCGAAGCTCTTCTCCATGGCGAAAAGCGCGGCGTTCTTCTGTAGGGCCGAGACGGAGCCGAAATTGTTGTTCGGCTCGCCGAAATAGGAGTAACTGCCCGTCGACGTGGGAAAGGCATAGGTGACGCCCGTGCCGCCCCAGGCAAAGCCGCTGAGGACGGAATCGATGAATTGCGATCCCGTCGCCGTGACCGTCTTGGTGATCTTACCCGTACCCGTCATTGCTGCCCCCCTTCGAACAGAGTTCGCGCCGTGTTGTCGGCGAGCGAGGACTTTCCCGTCCGGTCGCCGCGATGCCGATTCGGACAGGGCCTCGCCATGAATCGATGGCATCTTACGGGGGCATGACGTTCCTGCAAGAAACCTTATTCACGCACGGAAGAACAAATTTGGTCGCATTTGTTCTTTTCGCGGCCGTCTTGCCGGCGCGCCGGCGGGAGAGGGCTTCATGGAGGCCGGTCGAGACTGTGCCCTTCGACGGTCAATGCGAGCGTGACGTGATCCGTGGAGGTTCCGACCGGTCGGGACCGGCCCATGGGAAAGGGATTGTCAGGCCGATGCCGTCAATGCGTCGTCGGCACGTCGTCGTCTTCGAGGAACGACCGGATGCCGTCGCGCGCCACGGTCGCGAGGAACTCGTCGAAGGCCTCCCGGTCCGTGGCGAAGGGCTCGTCCCATTCGAAGAGCTCTTCCTTCTCCGTGACGACCTCCAGCTTCCAGTCCCCTTGCGTTCCCGCCGGGCGGAAGATGTCGACAAGCACCGTGACGCCGTCCTCGCTATATTCGCCGGACAGTTCGGAATGCTCGAGCTTGGGTTTCTTGGCCATGGTCTTCCTCGACAGCGAATGCAGGCGGCGTTCGCAAGGCCAGACCGTTATCCTATCTCCGTGAAAATCGCAAAGCCGCACGTCGGCCGCAAGGCCTCAAAGGCGAGCAGCCGCGGCGTCCTAGACGACACGTCTAAAGTCGCTTGGGGACATTCCCTGCAGTTCACGGAACGTGCGGCTGAAATTGGCGACGCTGTTGAAGCCGGTTCCCGACGCGATCTCGGCGATGGACACGTTCGGCTGCGACAGCATCTCCCGTGCCCTATCAATCTTGCGTCCCGTCACGAAGCGGTGAGGCGGCATTCCGAATGTCGCCTTGAAGCAGCGGCTAAAATGATAGCGGCTGAGACCGACGACGGATGCGAGGTCGTCCAGCCCGAAATCGGCGCTCAGATTGTCCTCTATGAAATCCTGCACGATGCGCTGTTGGGCCGCGGTGAGAGTGCCGGGCCGCGGTTGTTGCTTTTCGAGCACGCTCTGGAAGCGGAACATTTCGAGCGCGGCAACGAGCCCGAGCGTTTCGGCATAGAGCGTCGAGGTCGAAAAATCCGCCCCGGACATCGCGCCCTCGAGCTTTTTCATCGTCGAGAGCAAATCCGGTTCATTGAAGTAGATATGCGGCTGCAGCGTAGAGGCTGCGCCTTCGATTTGCAGTTCCTGTTCGAGCACGGCCGGATCGAAATACACCACGGTGAACGTGTTCTGACGCGGCACGGGCTTGGCCCATCCGCGCAGCCCGCACGCCGCAGGAACAAAAGTCATCTTGTTTCGCAAGTCGCCGCCGGGTGTCGGGGGAACGTCATCCACGAACATTTCACCATCTGCCAGAACGAGGTCGTGCAATGCGAGATAGTGTGTCGATCCATTCCAGTTGAATTCATATTCGGCCGGCAGTCGCAAGCGCGAGAATTCCACCTGCACCCCACGCCATTGCGAGGAGCGGTTGATGACGGGTTCGGCCTCGGGTTGGCGAAATTCGAGCTCAAGCGAATCGGCGTGCGGCATGGTCCATCTTGACGGTTGTTTCCGAAATGGAAGCGTAGGCGTCCTCGCTTGCCCGAAGCTCGTCCTGGCTTTTGCCAAACGCGGCCATAGCGCAAAAACTGCACATAAACGGCAAGAACTTTAAACTGAAAGTAGGATTTTTCAGAGTTCGTAAACCTTTCGATGCCATAAATGGTAGTACCGAACGAGGGGGATCTCCTCGCTGACATGATGTCGGGTTCGGCGCATCCGATCCGCTCTTCACGCACGGCGACCAAGGCCAGGACTGAACGTGCCCCGTGCACTTCGGTCTCCGGCAGTGCCTGCCCTTCTCTCAGGACCCTCTCGATGACAAACGTCATCCACCTCTCGACGCTCGCTGAAAACCAGGCTTCCCTTTTCCCGCCCGCGCAGGCGGTGGCGCCGCCGCCGACCCTGGATCAGCTTCTGGAAACGCGTGACCTGCTTGCGGAAGGCATGCGCAGCCTCTGCCATATACAGATGCTGCTCGAGGGGCTGATCACGACGACGATCGCATCGGACGAGCAACCGGCTCTCCCGGATGCGCGTCTTCCGGCCGGACCGGAGCGGCTTTAGCCCGTCGGCCCCCATCCCCTTTCCTTTCCGCCTTTTTAAATGAGGCCACCAATGACGCATGCATCGCAGAAACAGCTCGCCGAGAGGCTCGACTTCGTTGGCCTCAACGGCCGGCAGCGGCAAACCCTCGCGGACATTTCACCCGTCATCGTCGCCTCGCTCGATGCGGGTCTCGACGCTTTCTACAGCAAGGCGCGGGTCCATCCGGAAACAGCGCGCTTTTTTGCGAACGAGGCGCATCTGCAGCATGCCAAGAGCCGCCAGGCGGAGCACTGGAAGTCGATCGCATCGGCGAAGTTCGACGCCCAGTACGTCGATGCCGTCTCGGCGGTCGGGCGCACGCATGCCCGTTTGGGCCTGGAGCCGCGCTGGTATATCGGCGGTTACGCGCTGCTTGTCGAAAGCATCGTGCGCGCCGTGATCGACGAGGCGCTGGGGGGCTTGCTGCACCGTCACAAGAGCAAGGCTCTCGGCGACCAGGTTGCCTGTGTCATCAAGGCGGCGCTGGTCGACATGGACTATGCGATTTCCATCTATCTCGAAGTTCTCGACAAGCAGCGGACCGAGGCCGAAGGGCAGCAGCAGGCTCTGCGGGATCAGCAGGAGGTGGCCTTGGCCGCGCTCGACCGGGTTCTCAAAAGCCTGGCGAGCGGGGACCTTACGGCGTCCCTGCGCGAAGAGATGACGGCGGAGTTCAGCTCGCTGAAGGACAACTACAATGCGTCGATAGAATCCGTGGGCCGGACTTTGAGCGACATCAACGCGGCTGCTGATGCGGTCGCCTTGCAGGCGCGCGAGATTTCCGGCGCGGCCGACAACATGGCGCGGCGTACCGAAACGCAGGCCTCCGCCCTGGAAGAGGCCGCTGCCGCGCTGGAGGAGATCACGACGATCGCGCGAGAGGCGGAGAACAGGACCAGCGACGTCCAGCGTATCGTCGAGGTCTCTGCGGTCGAGGCATCGCGCTCCGGGACCATCGTCGATGAGGCCATGAAAGCCATGGGCGAGATCGAAGGCTCCTCCAAGCGCATGTCGCAGATCATCGGCGTGATCGACGAGATCGCATTCCAGACCAATCTGCTCGCCCTCAATGCCGGTGTCGAGGCCGCGCGCGCCGGCGAGCAGGGCAAGGGGTTCGCTGTCGTGGCCCAGGAGGTCCGCGAACTTGCCCAGCGGTCGGCATCCGCCGCCAAGGAGATCAAGGACCTCATCGGGAGGTCTTCCGCCGAGGTGAGCAAGGGGGTCGTGCTCGTCAACGATACCGGCAAAGCGTTGCGCAGCATCGGCGCCCAGGTTCAGGCTATCCACGACCACATGGCATCGATCGCAAACTCCGCGCGCGAACAGGCTGCCGGCATCGCGGAAATCAATGCGACGGTCGGCAACATGGACCTGATCACGCAGCAGAATGCGGCCATGGTGGAGGAAACGTCCGCCGCCACTCAAAGGCTGTCTTCCGAGTCCGTCACGCTTCTCGGCCTGGTGCGAGCATTCAAGATTGCGAACCGGGCACCGGGGCCGAGCGGCGGCGCGGCCAGCCCGTCCCTTTCCAGGGCCGACGCGACGCGGATTGCCGCAAGATAGAAACGAGCCGGATGCGACATAGTGGGCAATGGTCTTAAAATGGACGATCTGTCGTCAATCAGGAAAGCGGTCGACACTCTCATCAATGACCTACTCGCCTTGGGCTGCGAGGTCGTTGCCGTCGGGCGAGGCTACTGCATTACCGCGCCGGAAGGCCGGGAAGCGACGGTGAAGGTTTTGCTGGACGGCTTTGGGCCGCGCGACCATCTCCTCGACATGTTCAACGAGGCGTTGCGATGTCGAGGTCTCGTCATCGAGATCTGAAGCGGCGGGCTCGCCGCCGCTTTACCCGGGATATTGGATCCGCGCTAAGTCTCTTTACCCACTGCGCAAATCTTGTTTGCACAGTCTCCTCTCCTGCCATATTTGGGTGGTTATGTTAACGTTTACGTAACATTCACACTCCAATTTTGACTGGAATCAAGAGAGAAGAGAGCTTGCATGTCGATCAGCGCGCTTTCCATGGTGGCGCCCAACGCCCTGGACGAATTTTGTGACCTGCAGTCCGTACCCGTGCACCGCCATTTCGGGCGCAACGAGATCGTGGACCGGTTCCGCCGGGCCGTTCCGTTCGACTACATCATCATCAGTGGTCTGGATGTCGAGGGTTACCGCTTCGGGAAGGGGCATTCGATCGACACGGATTTGCCCCCCGCTTTCATGGAAAGCTATGCCGCGGACGCTTTGTCAAAATCGGATCCCTTCGTCATCGCCGCGAAGACCTCCCGCACGATGATCGCGGAGAAGGATGTCTATGCAGTTTCGCCGCCCCCGGCGCGCCTTGCCTATCTCGCCGATCTGTTCGGCATCCACAACCGCACGCTCTTTCCCATCAAGCGCAGCGGCGTCGTTTATGGCGCGGTCTGCTTCACCCGCAATGACGCCTTCGAGGCCGATGAACTTGCTTTCCTGGAGGTCATCGCCGAGCCGATCCACACGGTCGTGACGCGGCCGCTGATGGAGCGTTTCGCAGCGCAGCAGCTTCGCCTGTCCAAGGGAGAGATAGCGTGCCTCGCCCACGCCAGCGTCGGTCTGACGAGCGAGGAGATCGCGTCCGTCACCGAATACCAGGTCGACACGGTGAACACCTACATCAAGGCGGCCGTGAAGAAGCTCGGCGCCGCCAATCGCTCGCAGGCCGTCGCCGAGGCGATCCGCCGACGCCTGATCGACTGATCAGACCTCGATCAGGCGCCCCCTCCGGCGCAGCACGGCATTGAACCTGGCGATGAGATGATGGCGGGGCCCGAAGCCTTCCAGGAGGGTCCTGACGGCATTGCCTGTCACGTCGTCCTCCGGTTCGTTGATGCAATAGCCTTGCCCCACGGCCCATATGTCGCAACCTGCTGCCAGCAGGCCGTCAACCAACGCGTTGATCCGGGCATCGACCTCGGCGTTGTCAGTCACGGGATGGTCGTCACAGAGCGTCATTTTGTCTTGTCTTGTGGAAAGCAGACGGCTTCACTTTTCGTTTCAGCCCTTGCGTTGCTGCCGCTCGGCCACGAACTCCCCTTGGGGTGTGTGGCGTGTTTCGCGGGCATCTGAAAAATAAGATGTGAATCCTAATAAGCCGTTAAAAACGCAATTCGGCTTTAGTCTAAGGCCGCTTCTGACGCATTGTCTGCTCAATCGATGAGCATACGCCTCAGCGCCTCGGCAATGGCCTGAGGCCGGTTGATCGCACCGAGTTTGCGCGCGGCCAACTGGAAATAGGTGTTGATGGTGTTCTTCTGCAGGCCCGTCGCCTCCGCGATCTCATCGGTCGTGAGGCCGGTGCTCGCAAGGCGAAGGCACTCGACCTCGCCATGGCTGAGCTTCAGGTGTTCCGCCGCAAACCGGTCCATGATCGGTTTGGTGAACGCGCGATGGAGAGGCTGGGCGATCATTTGAAGATAGCTCCGCTCCTCCTCGGTGAAGGGCTGCTGGCGGGTAAAGCCGACCGCTGCATAGACGTGGTTGCCGCGCTTGAGCAGGAAGTAGGTCCGGTTTCGGATGTTGTGGCTTTCGAGCACATAGGACAGCCGCTCGCTGATCGGATGGCGAACATAGACGTCCGCCTCGACGAGCACGCTTTCCGAGGCGCTTATCCCGATGACGAAGGGATCGTTGCGATAGAGTTCCTCCTCGTAATAGGTGGACACGAAGGAGGGCGGCAGGTCGCTGTCGATCGACTTGCAGCTCGCATGATCGAACCGCGCGATATCCAGCCCGCTGATGACCACATTGTCGAACGGCACGGCGGCGCGGGTTCGGTCCACCAGCGGATGGCTGCGGAAATGGCGGTGTTTGGGCCAGGAGGACAGATCTGGGAACTGGTTTGGATCGAGCGCGGAATTCGTGGTCGAAATATGCATGTGCCCCTTTTGCGTGTCCTGTTTGCGGAGGCGAGAACCGCACCGATCGCACGGAAGTGGTAACATAGGGCGTCGGACGTCGCATTCAAATCTGCGCGATCTGCGACAATGGCCCACGCGTTGCGATCTATTTCAGTAAAATCGCATATTGCGTCGAATTGAGCCAACGCTTTTCAGATTTCGTCAATGTCTCAATCCTATTTTTGGGATTATCCGAGCCAGACAGGCTCCTGCCGGCATGAAGCCGGCCCAAAAACGGCTGCCGCCCGCTTTCGGGCCGCCGCCGGATTTCGGCGGGTTATGCATCGTTAACCATCGAACCGGTGTCTCTTGGGCCGCCCGCATCCGGAAAATCGCGCTGTCCCGTCCATACGCCCTGTCGCCGTTCCGGCACGAAGGGCTGGGGATTGGCAGACGCGCTTTGTGAAGCGGCGCGTGCCCGCGCAGTGAGCCGGCTCCTTTCATAGGCAACACCATGACCCTCTTACGACGCGCGTTCCTTGCATCGGCGCTGGCCGCCTCCTTGCTGGCATCGGCGGGCGGTGCGGCGGCGCTCGACAAACCCACCGGCGAGGTGATCCTGACGATCACGGCGGACCGCCTCGACCACCCCAATGTCGACGGAACCGCCCAGTTCGACCTTGCCATGCTGGAAGCGCTGGCCGGCCGGTCGGGCGAAATGGAGACACCCTGGACCGAGGGACGCATGAATTTCTCCGGTCCTCTCCTGCGGGCGGTCATTGAGGCCGCCGGCGCGCACGGCACGGAGATGAAGGTGACGGCGATCAACGACTATGCGGCCGACGTTCCCATGGAGGACGCGGTCTCGCTCGATACGATCCTCGCGACGCGCATGAACGGCGAGACGATGTCCGTTCGCGAGAAGGGGCCGCTGTTCCTTGTCTATCCCTTCGACAAGGACCCCGCCCTCTACAATGAGAAGTATTTCACGCGATCGGTCTGGCAGATCAAGGCCATCGAGGTCGCGCCGTGAAAAACAGGGTCCGGCATAGCGGGGACGTTATCCGCAAGGCAAGCAAGACCACGGCTGTCCTCCAGTTGTTTTCGGTCGGCTTGCTGCTGGGCCTTGCCTTCCTGCTCGCGGACATATCGAACCGGTATACGACCCTGCAGGGCGGGATTCGCGAAAATGCCCTCTGGTCGGTCTATCAGCTCGACCGGGAAGCCCGGCGTCTGCATGAGGCACTTCATGTCGCCGTGCTGGAGGGCGACTTCCAGTCGGCGACGCTCAAGAACCTCGCGACCCGCTATGATATCCTCTATTCGCGAATCTCGATCCTCGAGAAGACGAACTTTGAAAACCAGTTCGCGCTGGACAAGGCCGTCGACCAAAAGGTCGGGGAGATCCGGCGGGCGGTCTTCGGTATCGTTGATGCCTTTGATGCCATCGCGGCAAGAAAGCCGGTTTCCGAAAAGGCCTTCGTCGCGATCGACCGGACCCTCGAACGGACGGTCGAGGAGACGGGCGATCTTCTGCTCTACACCAACAATGCGATCAGCATCGCCCGGGCCGAGAACCGCGCAGACGTGCTTGACATGCAGATCAAGACCGGCGGCCTGATCGTTCTCCTGGTGGGCTGCGTCCTCTTCCTCATCGTCACGCTGCGCCGGCAATTGCGGTCGGTCAAGCGCGCCGCTTTCGACCTGGAAGAGCTCAGCAACAGGCTCGTCGAATCCTATCAGGCGGCAGAGGCGGGCAATCGAGCGAAGTCGCAGTTCATGGCCACCATGGGCCATGAAATCCGCACGCCGCTCAACGCCATCCTCGGCACGGCGGAACTGCTCGAACTGGCGCCGCTGCCGGCGGAGGTCGTGCCGGGCGTGCAGACCATCCGCCGCTCGGGTGCGGCCCTTCTCGAAGTCATCAACGAAATCCTTGACTTCGCCAAGATCGAGCACAATCGGATCGACATCGATCTCCGGCCCGTCGATCTCAAGTCCCTGGCCGAGGCCACGGTGGAGATGATCCGGGACAGGGCGCTCGAACACGGCAACCGCGTGGAGCTCGTCTTGCCCGAGACCTTCCTCGCTCCCGTGGTGGCGACCGATCCGACCCGCCTGCGGCAGGTCATGCTCAACCTGCTCAGCAATGCCGTGAAGTTTACCAGGGACGGAACGGTTACGCTGCGGATTTCCGAGCAGGCGGTCGAAGGCACGCTCCTGCTGCGGGGCGAGGTCTCGGACACGGGCATCGGTATCGATCCGTCCAGCATGGACAAGCTCTTCCGCCCGTTCTCCCAGGTCGACGCGTCGATCAGCCGGGAATATGGCGGAACCGGGCTCGGCCTGACGATCTGCAAGCAAATCGTCGAGGCGATGGGCGGGCAGATCGGCGTGCAGAGCAAGCTGGGCGAGGGGAGCACGTTCTGGTTTGGCATTCCGGTCGCCGCGGCCTCTTCCGCCGTGGATGCGGAGGCGGCGAGTGACGAGGTCCAGGAGGCCTTGCCGGTGCTGAGGATTCTCCTGGTCGAGGACAACCTTGTCAACCAGCAGGTCGCCGCGGGTTTCCTGCGCCATCTCGGCCAGCACGTCACCATTGCGGGCGATGGCCTGGCAGGCGTGCAGATCGCCGAGACGGAGGATTTCGATCTGGTGCTCATGGACATGCAGATGCCGCGACTGGACGGCATCGAGGCGGCGCGGCGGATGCGCGCCATTCCCGGCAAGCCCGCGGATCTGCCGATCATCGCCATGACCGCCAACGCTTCGGACGACGACAGGCGGCTCTGCGCGGAGGCCGGCATGACCGACTTCCAGAGCAAGCCGGTGACGATGAAGCAGCTCCGCAAGATCATCGGCCGCTGCCGCAAGCTGACGGCTCCCGCCGATTGCCCCATTCCTTCCGCCCTGAACGCCACGCCCGCGGCTGGCTCCGACGCTTTTCTCATGCGCCGCGCCGAGATGATAGAGGCGCTGGGCGAGGAGGTTTTCGCCGAGCTGCTGGCGAGCTTCTTCAACGATGCCGCCACCGTTCTCGCCGGTCTCCACGACGCGCTGTCTGGTGGCGATGCAACGAAGATCGATCACCTGCTCCATACGCTCAAGGGCGCTGCGGCGAGCGTGGGCCTGACCGAAATCGCCGCGACATCACAGGAATTCAGGACGGCCGCTCTGACGAACGGCCGCATCGAACAACTCGCACAGATCATAAGAGACAACCATCAGCGGTACGCCGCTTGAACAGGGACGCATGATGCGCATTCTTCTCGTAGACGACAACAAGACGAATCTCACCTTCCTCGGCAAGCTGGTGGAAAAGCTCACCGGTTGCGAGCCGGTCCTGTTTGAAAATCCTGTCGATGTGCTGACGGCGATGCCCGCGCTCGACTTCGACATCGCCGTGATCGACTTCCAGATGCCCGCCTATAATGGTGTCGAGCTGCTCGGAGAAATGCGGCGCTTCGAGAAATACCGCAGCAAGCCCGTGGTTTTCGTCACGGCCGACGGGGACGGCGCGGTGCGGATGGCGGCGCTGAACGCCGGTGCGATCGACTTCCTCACCAAGCCGGTCTCTCCCCTCGAATTCCAGGCGCGGATGCGCAATCTCGTCGCGCTGGTCGATGCGCAGAACAAGCTCGCCGACAAGGCGGAGTGGCTGCGCGTCGAGGTCCAGAAGGCCGTCGCCGAGCTTCGCTCGCGAGAAGAGGAGATCATCGACCGGCTGACGATCGCCGCCAGCTACAAGGATGCGGAAACGGCCAAGCACACCAAGCGCGTCGGTCTCTATTCGGAGGCGATTGCCCTGTCATACGGCCTTGGCGAAGAGCTCTGCAACGATATTCGCCTGGCCTCGCCCATGCATGACATCGGCAAGGTCGCGATCCCCGATGCGGTCCTGCTGAAGAAGGGCAAGCTGACGGAGCAGGAGTTTACCACGATGCAGCAGCACACCATTGCCGGATGCGACATCCTGCGTGAATCGAAATCCAGCCTGCTGCAGCTCGCGGCCGAGATCGCAAGAAGCCATCACGAGCGCTGGGATGGGCAGGGCTATCCCTTCCGCCTGTCCGGCGAAGCGATCCCTCTTGCCGGCCGCATCGTCGCCCTTGCGGATAATTTCGACGCCTTGACGACCGCCCGGCCTTACAAACCCGCCTGGAGCGTCGAGCAGACCGTGGCGCATATAAGGGAGCGGGCGGGCACCCAGTTCGACCCCGGCTGCGTCGAGGCTTTCGAGCGGGCTCTGCCCAGCATCCTGAAGACGATGCTCGACAATATCGATGGGCCGACGCTCGCCACGGACGCGCGTTTGCCTTCTGCGACGAATGCCGGCCCCAATGTCTGCTTTGCCGAAGCAATCTGAGATACAGAAAGATCCAGCTCCTCATGTGCACTGATACCAGGGATCGGCGCGAAGCCGTGCGCCGGAAACCCTCAAGGCCGGGAAGATCGTCTTCAACGGGCGCAAGTCCGCTTTCGACTGCACGGTCCGGAACATGTCCGAGACCGGGGCGAAGGTGGTTCTGCTGTCGACGCTCGGCGTGCCGGGGATGGTCGACCTCGATCTTGAGGAGGGCACCACATATGCCTGCCGCGTGGCACGGAAGACATTGACGGAACTCGGGCTGGAGTTCCTGTGAACCGTGGCCTTCCCGCCGGCGTTTTCTTCGCGTTCCGTTAATATGTTCAGCCTAAATTTGGGATTATCGCCGCAACCCGGTCTCGCCTCCTGCAGGAGGCGAAAGATGGTAGGCGTGTCTCCCGCCTTTTGCGGCAAGGGCCGATAGCGATCGCTCTCACCTTGTCGCGCTTCCGAGAAAATGTGTAGGGCGATAGGGGTGCCCAGGCCCTCCGGTTGCCGTGATCGAGACCGACGGACCATGGATTGCTCTTCGCTCGCCGATGTCGTTGACCGCTTCATCAATTCTCGCCGCCATGAAGCGTCGCCGGCAGCGGTGGTCGACGTCGCCATGGGGATGATGCGGCTCGCCGAGGGGGAGCGCCGGGCGGCGATCGCGGAATTGTGCCGCTCGCTTGCCGAGCACGCGGCCGGCGCGCTGCCCGCCCATCTGGTCGTCGTTGCGGCGGAAAAGCTGGATAGCGGGCCGGTTCTCGATGCGGCAACGCTCGCGGTGACGCTGTGCGGCGCCGATGGGGCACGGCAGCGTTTCCCGATGTCGGATACGGGTGCGCCCGGCTGAATTTTCCCGCTTTTCCAATCGTTTGCCCGCAGCATCGTGCTTACGGTTTACCGGATGTAAACAAGTGTATCCTATTTTTAGGATAGGGACGAGGAAAGGCGTGGACTTTCCTTCTCCGCAGCGGACCCGCGCATCCTGCGCGAGGCATGATGTCGGCGGTCCGCGCCGGTTGAACCGGATGTTCCTCCGTCAGCGTCTTCCATTGGAGCGATCATGTCCCGTCTTGGAATCGCCGCCAGGCTCTATCTCCTGGTTGGTCTCTCGTTGTTCGTCGTTTGCGCCGCCATGCTCCTGAGCCTTCAAACCAGCAGCGAACAATTGACGGAGGAACGCATGACGCTTCTCCAGACGGTCGACGAGGTGGCCATGTCCATCGTGGCGCGTCAGCAGGCCCTGGAGCAGAGTGGCGCAGTCTCCCGCGCCGAGGCCCAGCGTACGGCCCTGTCCGAGTTGAAGGCGATCCGGTACGGGGAGAACGGCTACATCTGGGTAAACGATCTCGACCGGATCATGCTCATGCATCCGATCAAGCCTGAGCTGGATGGGCAGGATCTTTCCGGCATGAAGGATCCGAATGGTCAGGCCATTTTCGTGGAATTCGTGAAGGTTGCCCGCGCGCAGAAAAGCGGTTTCGTGGACTATCTGTGGCCCAAGCCCGGCGTGGCGGAACCCGTCGCGAAGCTCTCCCATGTGGCGCTGTTCGAGCCGTGGGGGTGGGTGATCGGAAACGGGGTCTACATCGACGATCTCGAAGGGAAATTCTGGCAGCATGCACGGCTGGGACTGGGCGTCGCCGTCGTTGGCGCCGGCCTGATGCTCGTTGCGGCCTTGTCGATCGTGCTGTCGGTCACCCGGCCGATCCGGCGCCTGAGGGCGGCAATGGGACGGATCGCCGAGGAGGACTTCGCTGCCGATGTCCCGGACACCGCGCGGCGCGACGAGGTGGGCGCCATGGCGCGCACGCTGGTTTGCCTGCGCGATTCGGTGAACGAGCGCGTCCAGATGCGCCTTGCCGATATGGAGGCGCAACGGCGCCTTCTCGATGAGGAAAAGGCCCATGCCGAGCGCCTGCGGGCAGCGCATGCCGACAATCTGCATGTCGTCGTCACCGAGCTCGGCGCCGGTCTCGCACGCCTTGCCGAATGCAATATCCGCATGACGATCGACGAGCCGTTCCCGGGCGATTTCGAGCAGTTGCGCCGGGATTTCAACAATTCGATCGCGACCTTCCAGGCGACGCTGGTCGAGGTGCTTCAGCAAACGCATGCGCTGCAGGAGAACGGGCAGGAGATGCGCCAGGCCGCCGACAACCTCGCAAAGCGAACGGAACAGCAGGCGGCGGCTCTCGAACAGACCTCCGCCGCACTCGTCGAGGTCGCGGCGACCGTGAATGCCTCGGCCGAGCGCACCCAGCAGACGCGTGACCTCGTTCGCGAGGCGAAGGTGTCCGCGCTCCGCTCCGGAGACGTGGTCCGCAATGCGGTCGATGCCATGCACCGCATCGAAACGGCGTCGATGGAGATCAATCAGATCATCGGCGTGATCGACGAGATCGCATTCCAGACCAATCTCCTTGCGCTGAATGCCGGCGTCGAAGCGGCGAGGGCGGGCGATGCGGGCAAGGGCTTCGCCGTCGTTGCCCAGGAGGTCCGCGAGCTTGCCCAACGCTCGGCCAAGGCGGCCAAGGAGATCAAGGGACTGATAGCCAACTCGGCATCCGAGGTCTCGACGGGCGTGCAACTGGTCGGCGATACGGGCAAGGCACTTGACCGGATCGGCACCTTCGTCGCCGAGATCGACGAGAACATGGACGCGATTGCGACGGCGGCCACGGAGCAGTCGGCCGGGCTTCAGCAGATCAGTGCTGCCGTCAACAGCATCGACGAGATGACCCAGCAGAACGCTGCGATGGTCGAGGAGACGACGGCCATCAGCCACACGCTCGCCGAAGAGGCCGGCCTGCTCGCGTCTCTGGTCGGCCGTTTCAAGCTCAACCGCCGCAGGGCGGTCCGCGAGCCGGGTTCCGCTGCCGCCGGCGGCGGCTCCTGGCAGCGCGCGGAGGCCGGATCGCAACATTCGAAGGCCGCCTGATCCGGAGTTTGGAACATGCGCCCGCCCGCCTGAACCCCCTTCGTTCAGGCGGGCGGGCATTGTTCGTCAACCGTTTTTGCCGATGCGAGGGCTGGACATGCGGGGATTCGTCCGCTTTCCTCGGCGGCAATGCATTCCGCTTGCGCGATGCTGGCGGAATGCCTGCCTGGTGACGGATATTGCGGAAGTAGGAACGTGCGTTGGCAGCCCAATTTCTCATCGGCATTGATTTCGGCACGGCATCCGCAAGGGGTGTGCTGGTTGACGTCGAGACGGGCCGCGAGGTCGGGAGCGCCGTCTCGCGCTACCGCACCGGACTATTGCACTACGATCTGGACAGCGGCCAGAGCGGTCGTCCGCGTGCCGCACTGCACAGGCCGGCAGACTATATCCGCAGTTGCCTGCAAATTCTTTCCGAACTGGGCAACGATCGTGAAATCGCGGCGGTGGGCATTGCCGCGACGGCCTGTTCGCCGCTCGCGGTTCGGGACGACGGCAGCACCTTCGAGGAGGAATATCCGCACAATCCGCACGCATTGGTAAAGCTGTGGAAGCACGGATCGTCTCAGCCCTACGCCGAACTGGTCAGCCGCCGTGTCGGCAAGGACGGGAGGATCAGACGGTTTTCCGGGGAGGGCTTGGTCGCGAAGGCCGAGGAAACCGCAACCGAATGCCCGGAAATCTGGCGTGCTGCCGCGAAATATATAGAGGTCGGGGACTGGATCGTCTGGCAGTTGACGGGTCACGAATGTCGCAGCGTCGACTTCGCCAGCTACAAGGCCTGCTATACGGAGGAAACCGGTTATCCCGGTGACGTGGTCGAAGGCCTGTCTGCAAAGCTTTCCCCGCCGGCTGGCATCGGCAGGGTTGCGGGACCGGTCTCGCCGGCCTGGCTCACCTCTACCGGGATGAAGGGCGCGCCCGTCGTTGCCGTCGCCTGCATCGATTCCCACGCGGTGCTGCCGGCTGTCCAGGCAACAGGCAGACCCGCGTTCGTCGGCGTGCTCGGCACGTCCTCGGGCTTCTTGCGCGTCGGCGGGCAGAGCGGGGTATTGCCCGACGGCTACGAGGCGGGCGCCTACAATGCCGCTGTGCCGGATGAATGGTGTTGCGAAGCGGGGCAGGCGGCATTCGGCGATATGATGGAGTGGTTCATGCGGACCGTTCCGGATGCTTCGGGCTCCAGCCAGGGGTTTGCCTGGTACAACGATCAGGCCGCGTGTCTGCGCCCTGCCCACGGCCGGTTGCTGGCGCTCGATTGGTTCGGCGGAAACCGCGTGCCTTTCGCCGACAAGTCGTTGAGCGGGCTCATTCTGGGCCTGAAGATCGAAACCACCGGCGTCGAAATCTATCAGGCGCTCGTCGAAAGCCTCGCATTCGGCGTGAAGGCGATCGTCGATTACGGCGAGGCTGACGGAGAGCATATCGCGTGGCCCGTTTTTGCCGGCACGGTCGCGCTGGAGAATGCCTATCTCATCCAGACCATCAGCGATGTCATCGCACGCCCCGTCAGGGTCGCCGAACTGAAATTTGCAACCGCGGTCGGGGCGGCGATCCACGGTGCCGTCGCATCCGGCGTCGCCGCCGATTTTCAGGAAGGTGCCCGGCACTTTGGCTGCCGGTCCTACAAGACGGTCAACCCGGATTCGAACCGTACGAAGCTGTATCGCGAGATTTACAAGAATTATCAGGCGCTGGCCCATGATCCCGTCATCAAGGCCGTGATGAGACAGCTTGCGGTCTGATACGGCATTTTTGTATTGGACCGGGATTTGAGGGAGTGGAACGTTGGGACATGACACCGAGAGCACGAAGCTCGAAACTGCGGCTCGCGCAGCGTGGCTCTATTTCATCGCGGGCAATACCCAGGAAGAGATCGCCACCAAGCTGCGGATCTCGCGGCCGACAGCCCAGAGGCTGGTGACCCTCGCCGTCTCGCAGGGGCTTGTCACATTCCGCTTCGAAAACAGAATAAACACGGTCATGGAGTTGTCCGAGACGCTGCGCAACCGGTTCGGACTGAAATACTGCGATGTCGTGCCGACCGATCCTGCCGCCGCCGGGTCCATATCGGGCATCGCCACGAGCGCGGCGTCCTTCATCGAGCAGACCCTTTCGGGCTCCGCCCCCATCGTCATGGCGATCGGAACGGGCCGGACCCTCAGGGCCGCGGTCGATCGGATGCAGCCGATGAACAGCCCGCATCACACATTGGTCGGCCTTGTCGGGAACATTGCCACGGATGGCTCTGCGAGTTCCTTCGATGTGCTGAGCCGCCTGGCGGACCTCACCAGGGCACGGCATTTCCCGATGCCTCTGCCCGTGTTGGCCGATAGCGCGGACGAGCGCAACGTGCTCACGTCCCTGCGTGTCGTAAAGCGCTCCCACGGCTTGGCCCAGAAGGCGGACGTCACGCTGGTCGGCGTAGGTCAGATGGACCTTGACGCCCAGCAGCATGTCGACGGGTTCATCACGCGCGATGAGTTGCTGCAGCAGATCAAGCTGGGAGCGGTCGGCGAGATCACCGGCTGGAGTTTCGATGCGAACGGGAAAGTGCTTCGCGCCGGCGTCAACGAACGCATCACATCCGTTCCACTGTCCCACGACAAGGACGGCCTGGTGGTGGGTGTCGCTGCGGGGGAGCGGAAAGCCGATGCAATCTTTTCTGCAATTGTTGCAAAATTAATCAACGGGTTGATTACGGACGAGCAAACCGCCGATTTGATCCTGAGCCGCGCCGCTGCCGATTAGTGGCTCCAATTTGCCCGGGTGAGGCAGAGAGGCTGCGTGGCATCCGAGCCTGTCGGGTTTTGCCTGCGCCTTCTCATGCCGGTCCCTGCGCGCATCCCCATCCACCCTTTTCATCCCCCTGTTTCCTGACCGTGTTCGGCGCTTCGCAAGACGTGGCGCGCCGTCGCGCCTTTCAAAAGGGCGACGAAATTGAAATGGGTCGAGCAATTGCCCATTGTGGCGGAACTTGACAAGCGAACCGGAAGATGGTTTGAACATATCTGCATGATATGTGTAATTGCTCATATCGCTAGGGAGGTTGAATCATGAAAATTCTCGTTGCTGCGCTCTTGAGCGCGTCGTCCTTGCTCGCCTTGAATCCGGCCCGCGCAGAAACGCTGACCATCGCCACCGTCAACAATGGCGACATGATCCGCATGCAGGGGCTGACGGACGATTTTACGGCCAAGAACCCCGATATCGAGTTGAACTGGGTGACGCTTGAGGAGAACGTGTTGCGCGAGCGCGTCACGACCGACATCGCGACGAAGGGCGGCCAGTACGACATCATGACGATCGGCACCTATGAAGTGCCGATCTGGGCAAGGCAGGGCTGGCTCGTGGCGCTCGACAATCTCGGTGCCGACTACGATGTCGACGATCTCCTGCCTGCTATTCGCAATGGCCTGTCCGTTGACGGCAAGCTCTACGCCGCGCCCTTCTACGGCGAAAGCTCGATGGTCATGTACCGCAAGGACCTGATGGAGAAGGCCGGGCTTACCATGCCCGACGCGCCGACCTGGGAGTTCATCGGTGAGGCCGCCCGCAAGATGACCGACCGCGCGGCCGGCATCAACGGCATCTGCCTGCGCGGCAAGGCCGGCTGGGGCGAGAACACCGCTTTTATCACGACGATGTCCAATTCGTTCGGCGCGCGCTGGTTCGACGAGAACTGGAAGCCGCAGTTCGACCAACCGGAATGGAAGAACACGCTCGACTTCTATTTGAGCCTCCTGAACGACGCCGGCCCGCAGGGCGCATCTTCCAACGGCTTCAACGAGAACCTCGCGCTCTTCCAGCAGGGCAAGTGCGGCATGTGGATCGACGCCACGGTCGCCGCCTCCTTCGTCTCGAACCCGAAGGAATCGACGGTCGCCGACAAGGTCGGTTATGCCCTTGCCCCCGATACCGGCCTCGGCAAGCGCGCAAACTGGCTCTGGGCCTGGAACCTCGCCATCCCGGCCGGTTCGCAGAAGACGGAAGCGGCCGAGAAGTTCATCGCCTGGGCGACCGGCAAGGACTATCTGGCACTTGTCGCCGAGAAGGAAGGCTGGGCGAACGTGCCTCCGGGCACTCGCACGTCTCTTTATGAGAACGCCGAGTACCAGAAGGCCGCGCCCTTCGCCAGGATGACGCTCGATTCGATCAATGCCGCCGATCCGACGAACCCGGCCGTCAAGCCGGTGCCCTATGTCGGCGTGCAGTTCGTCGCGATCCCGGAATTCCAGGGTCTCGGCACGACGGTCGGCCAGCTCTTCTCGGCAGCTCTTGCCGGCCAGATGTCTGCTGACGATGCACTCGCCCAGGCGCAGAATGTAGTAACGCGCGAGATGACCCGCGCCGGCTACATCAAATAGTCCCCTCCCAGGGAAGCCGGGGGAGTTTTCAACTCGACCGGCTTGCCGCATCGCAGCTTGCATCTGCGGTGCGGCATCTTTTGTGAAGCATTGCGAAAGGTCACGACAATGGCGACGGAGAACACGCGTGGTTTGGCGCGTTTGATGTTGGCGCCCTCTGTTGGGTTGCTTCTGGTCTGGATGATCGTGCCGCTGGCGATGACGTTGTGGTTCTCGTTCCAGAACTACAACCTTTTGAACCCGGCCAATGTCAGCTGGGCCGGGCTGTTCAACTATCAGTATTTCTACACCGACCCGGCCTTTTTCCAGTCGATCTGGAACACGCTGCTGATCGTCGGCGGGGTGCTCTTGATCACCGTGGTCGGCGGCATCGCGATTGCGCTGCTGCTCGACCAGCCGATGTGGGGGCAGGGCATCGTGCGCATCATGATCATCTCGCCCTTCTTCGTCATGCCGCCGGTGGCCGCGCTGGTGTGGAAGAACATGATCATGCATCCGGGCTACGGCGTGCTGGCGGACATCAACCGGGCGCTCGGGCTGCAGCCGGTCGACTGGTTCGCGCAGTATCCGCTGTTCTCGATCATCATCATCGTCGCCTGGCAATGGCTGCCGTTTGCCACCCTCATCCTCTTGACCGCGCTGCAATCGCTCGACGGCGAGCAGAAGGAGGCGGCGGAGATGGACGGGGCCGGCTTCGTCTCGCGCTTCGTCTACCTGACGCTGCCGCATCTTGCCCGCTCGATCACCGTCGTCATCCTGATCCAGACGATCTTCCTGCTCGGCGTCTATGCGGAGATCCTCGTCACCACCAATGGCGGGCCGGGCTATGCCTCGACCAACCTGCCGTTCCTGATCTACCGCACCGCGCTTCTCGGCTACGACGTCGGCGGCGCCTCGGCCGGCGGCATCATCGCCGTCATCCTCGCCAACATCGTCGCCTTCTTCCTGATGCGCGCCGTCGGCAAGAACCTGGACAAATAGCTGCCGCCGTTCCGGACGCACAACCGCTCCGCACGTTCCTGGAACAGCTCACATCAAGGGGATACGACCATGGCTAGAGCCGTCTCGACCAGACGAACCGTCGTCTTCACCATCGCCGCCTGGATCATCGCGCTGATCCTCTTCTTCCCGATCCTCTACACGATCATCACCTCGTTCAAGTCCGAGACCGAGGCGATCCAGGGCTTCGGCATCGTCCCGTCCGGCACGGTGGAGAGCTATGCGGCCGTGCAGGCGCAGAGCAACTACTTCAAGTTCTTCCTGAACTCGGTGATCATCTCGGTCGGCTCGACGCTGCTGGCGCTGCTGGTCGCCGTGCCGGCCGCCTGGTCGATGGCCTTCTCGCCGACGAGAAGGACCAAGGACATCCTGATGTGGATGCTGTCGACCAAGATGATGCCGGCCGTCGCCGTGCTGGTGCCGATCTACCTGATCTTCCGCGACACGGGCCTGCTCGACAGCCGCGTCGGGCTGACCGTCATGCTGACGCTGATCAACCTGCCGATCGTCATCTGGATGCTCTACACCTATTTCCGCGAGATCCCCGGCGAGATCCTGGAGGCCGCGCGCATGGACGGGGCCTCGCTCTGGGGCGAGATCGTCTACGTGCTGACCCCGATGGCGGTGCCGGGCATTGCGTCCACCATGCTGCTCAACATCATCCTCGCCTGGAACGAGGCGTTCTGGACGATCCGCCTGACGACGACGAACGCCGCGCCGCTGACCGCCTTCATCGCCTCCTTCTCCAGCCCGCAGGGCCTGTTCTGGGCCAAGCTCTCGGCGGCCTCGACGCTCGCCATCGCCCCGATCCTGATCATGGGCTGGTTCAGCCAGAAACAGCTTGTCCGCGGCCTCACCTTCGGCGCCGTGAAGTAACGAAACAGACGGGAGGGACCATCATGGGCAAGATCATCCTTAAAAAGGTCAACAAGAGTTTTGGCGCCACGCAGGTCATTCCGGGCATCGACCTGACCATCGAGGACGGCGAGTTCGTCGTCTTCGTCGGCCCGTCGGGCTGCGGCAAGTCCACGCTGCTGCGCCTCATCGCGGGCCTGGAGGACACGACGAGCGGCACGATCGAGATCGACGGGCGGGACGTCACCGGGGAGGCCCCGGCCCGGCGCGGGCTCGCCATGGTGTTCCAGTCCTATGCGCTCTATCCGCACATGACGGTGAAGAACAACATCGCCTTCCCCTTGAAGATGGCCAGGACCGATCCGGCCGTCATCGAGAAGAAGGTGGCGGAGGCCGCGCGCGTCCTGAACCTCGCCAACTATCTCGAACGCCGCCCCGGCCAGTTGTCCGGCGGCCAGCGCCAGCGCGTGGCGATCGGCCGGGCGATCGTGCGCGAACCCTCGGCCTTCCTGTTCGACGAGCCGCTCTCCAACCTCGACGCGGCGCTGCGCGGCACGATGCGCCTGGAGATCTCCGAGCTGCACCACCAGCTGAAGACGACGATGATCTACGTCACCCACGACCAGGTCGAGGCCATGACCATGGCCGACAAGATCGTCGTGCTCAACGCCGGCAATATCGAGCAGGTCGGCTCGCCGCTCGATCTCTACAACAAGCCCGACAACCTCTTCGTCGCCGGCTTCATCGGCTCGCCGCGCATGAACTTCGTCAAGGGCGAGGCGGCCAGGCCCTGGAACGCCCCGACCGTCGGCATAAGGCCGGAACATATCCGCCTCTCCAAGGAGGGCGGCACCTGGAAGGGCGTCGTCGGCGTCGCCGAGCATCTCGGCTCCGACACGTTCCTGCATGTCAATGCCGAGGGCATCGGCATGGTGACCGTGCGCGCCGGCGGCGACTTCCCCGTCACCCACGGCGACACCGTCTTCCTCACCCCCGACGAGGCCCGCATCCACCGCTTCGACGATGCCGGGAAGGCGATCCGATGAAACGGCTGGAGGGCAGGAGCGCGCTGATCACCGGATCGGCGCGCGGCATCGGCCGCAGCTTCGCGGAGGCCTATGTGCGCGAGGGCGCGCGCGTCGCCGTCGCCGACATCGACATCGGGCGGGCGCGGGCGACGGCAGGCGAGATCGGGCCGGCCGCCTATGCGGTCGAGATGGACGTGACGCGGCAGGCGTCGATCGATGCGGCCGTCGCGGCCTGCGTGAAGGAGGCCGGCGGCATCGACATCCTCGTCAACAATGCCGCCCTCTTCGATCTCGCCCCGATCGTCGAGATCACGCGGGAAAGCTACGACAGGCTGTTCTCGATCAACGTCGCCGGCACGCTCTTCACGCTGCAGGCGGCGGCCAGGCAGATGATCGCGCAGGGCCGCGGCGGCAAGATCATCAACATGGCGAGCCAGGCCGGCCGGCGCGGCGAGGCGCTGGTCGCCGTCTACTGCGCGACGAAGGCGGCGGTCATCAGCCTCACCCAGTCGGCGGGGCTGGACCTCATCAAACACGGCATCAACGTCAACGCCATCGCGCCCGGCGTGGTCGACGGCGAGCACTGGGACGGCGTCGACGCGCTCTTCGCCAGATACGAGAACCGGCCGCTCGGCGAGAAGAAGCGCCTGGTCGGCGAAGAGGTGCCCTTCGGCCGCATGGGCACGGCGGACGACCTCACCGGCATGGCGATCTTCCTCGCCTCCAAGGAGAGCAACTACGTCGTCGCGCAGACCTACAATGTCGACGGCGGCAACTGGATGAGCTGAGGCCCGCATGGGCGGACCGGCAACGAGACGAGACCGGACAACCGGAAGGAATGGACCATGACCACGAAACTGTCGCTCGCCACCCTCGATACGGTCGAAAGGACCGCGGGCGTTCCGGCCTACGGGCGCGGCAGCCTCAAGGCCGGCATCGTGCATTTCGGGGTCGGCAATTTCCACCGGGCGCACCAGGCCGTCTATCTCGACGACCTGTTCAACCTTGGCCGCGATCACGACTGGGCGATCATCGGCGCCGGCGTGCTGCCCTCCGACGCGGCGATGCGCGACAAGCTGGCCGGCCAGGATTTCCTGACCACCGTCGTCGAGCAGGACAACAACCGCTCCGGCGCGCGCGTCACCGGCGCGATGATCGGCTACCTCGCGCCCGGCAATGCGGCGGCCACCATCGCCCAGCTCTGCGACCCCGCCATCCGCATCGTCTCGCTGACCATCACCGAGGGCGGCTACTTCATCAACCCGGCCTCCGGCCTCTTCGACCCGGCCCATCCCGCCATCGCCGCCGATGCTGCCAACCCGGACGACCCGAAGACCGTCTTCGGCCTCATCCTCGCCGGCCTCAGGGCGCGCAGGGACAAGGCCATTGCGCCCTATACCGTCATGTCCTGCGACAACATCCCCGGCAATGGCGAGGTCACGCACGCCGCCGTCTCCGGCCTTGCCCGCCTCTCCGATCCCGACCTTGCCGACTGGATCGACGCCAATGTCGCCTTCCCGAACGGCATGGTCGACCGCATCACGCCGGCCACCGGCCCGCGCGAGATCGGCATCGTGGCGGACGAATACGGCATCGACGACGCCTGGCCGGTCTTCTGCGAGGAGTTCAGGCAATGGGTGCTGGAGGATCGTTTCCCTGAGGGCCGCCCGGCGCTGGAGACGGTCGGCGTGCAGTTCGTGCCCGACGTCGCGCCCTACGAGCACATGAAGATCCGCATCCTCAACGGCGGCCATGCCGCCATCGCCTATCCGGCCGCCCTGCTCGACATCCACTTCGTGCACGAGGCGATGGAGGACCCCGACATCCGCGCCTTCCTCGCCAAGCTCGAGCGCGAGGAGATCATCCCCGTCATCCCGCCCGTGCCCGACACCGACCTCGACGACTATTTCGCGCTGATCGAACGCCGCTTCTCCAATCCCAAGATCGCCGACACGATCCCGCGCCTTGCCCAGGACGGCTCCAACCGCCAGCCGAAGTTCATCCTGCCCTCCACCGCCGACCGGCTGGCGCGCGGCGAGGACGTCGTCGGCCTCGCGCTCGTCTCCGCGCTCTGGTGCCACTACCTCGCCGGCACCACGGACAGCGGCAGGCCCATCACCTTCAACGACCCCAACATCGAGCGCATCCGCGCCGCCGCAAGCGCCGCAACGACCAACCCAGGCGCCTTCCTCGAACTCAAGGACATCTTCGGTACCGTCGCAACATCAAACCGCTTCGCCAGACGCTTCACAACCGCCCTCAAATCCCTCCAGCAGAAGGGCACCCGGGCAACGCTGAAGGCATATCTCAAGGGGACGCTCCGAAATTGAGGACGACCAGCAGCGCGGAAGCCGTCGAAGGTGAGGATTGCGCGATTGGCGGCGGGCCATTGACCGTCGGTCACGATGGCCGGTCTGCGATCGCGCCGGGCCGGACTGTTTGCCTTTCGATCGACACGGGGCGTGCCGCCTGTTCGACGGCCGCAGGCCGGCGCATGATGTGCCACATCTGATTACCCATGGAGCAACACATGTATTTGCAAAGACAACGCCTCGATGGCCGGACCGCCTTTGTCACCGGCGCGACCCGGGGGATCGGTTTCAGCACGGCCGAAGCATTGGCCGAGGCCGGCGCGAAGGTCGTCCTCTCCGGCCTTGAAGAGGACGCCGTTGCCGAGGTCGTCGCGGCCCTTCAGGCCAAAGGCCATGCCGCCAGGGGCATCCTGCTCGACGTGACGCAGTCCGAAGCCTGCGAGGACGCGGCCGCGCGTCTCAACCGCGATGAAGGCGCAGTCGACATTCTCGTCGCCAATGCCGGTATCGCCTGGAAGGATACGCGGGCCGAGGACCTGGACGACGACGCCTGGCTGAAGGTGCTGGACGTGAACCTCAACGGCGCCTTCTGGAGTTGCCGTGCCTTCGGCCGCCGCATGCTGGAGCGCCGTCGCGGCGCGATCGTCGCGGTCGGATCCATGTCCGGCTTCATCTCCAACAAGCCGCAGAACCAGGTTCACTACAACGCGTCCAAGGCCGGGCTTCATCATCTCGTGAAGTCGCTCGCCGGCGAGTGGGCGGACCGCGGTGTGCGCGTCAACGCCGTCGCGCCGACCTATGTCAACACCGTCATGTCGAACATCACGGCGCAAGACCCGGCCTATTTCAGCCATTGGATGGAGGGGACGCCCATGAAGCGCATGGTCGAGCCGGAGGAGGTTGCCTCCGTCAACCTCTTCCTCGCGTCCGACGCATCGAGCGGCATGACCGGTTCCGTCCTTCTCGTCGATGCCGGCTACACGATCTGGTGATCCGGGTCGCTTTCGACATCGGCTTGCGAGAGTTGCGCCACATCCGTCATGCCGTCTTGACGCGGAAGGGTTTCATCGCGGCAGGCACCTCGATCTGATCCTGGTCGTTCAGATCGAGGCTTTCGAGCCGGTTCGTTCGCCTGTCTCCTTGCACCGTGCCCGAAGCTCAGGCGCCGAGGGCCTTCTTGACCTTCTGCGGCAAGAGCGCCAGCGGTGCGACATAGCCGTTGTGATCGATGGCATAGCCCAGCTCGGCAGCCGCCTTGCGGATTTCGTCGGACCAAAGGATCCGCTTCTTGTGATCGCCCGCCGTCATCAGCACGAATTCGGCGGTCTGGCTGCCGGTGTTGCGGATCGACCGCCAGGAGTCGGCCGGGAAGGAATAGAGGTCCTGCGCGTCGACCGTCTGGATCAGTTCGGCATCCCCCTCGTTCTGCGTGATCTCGACCGCGCCGGAAAAGACGATCATGACCTGCTTCTCGTGAAGCAGGTGCCGGCCGATGGCGCCGCCTGCCGGAATGCGGCCCCATTCGATGGACATGCCGTGCGGGTTTGAGATCGGCGGAACGTGATCGCGGTCCTCGGTGATGCCGTGGCCGAGGACGGGGGCGAGCTCCGCGCCGTGGCCCGGGATGCGGCTGTCGAGCAGGGCCGTGGAGGAGAAGACGCGGTCATCGCGGCGCACGGCCCTCTGGCTCATTTCCTCGACGGTATATTTGCGCAGGCTCTCGATCTGTTCGCGCGTCATCGGCTCGATCAGTTCGGAATCGTCCGGCTTGGGCTGGCCGTTCTGGGTATCGACGAGCAGGTTGTTGCGGGTCAGGTACAGGCCGTGCTCCGCAGCGACTTCGAGGATCCGCGGATGCCAGAGGATGCCGCCGGTGTCATCGCCGCCGAGCGCCGTGAAGATCCAGCCGTCCCCGTCGCCGACATTCGTGAAGCCACGGAAAATCCACGTCGGTATGCTGACCACGTCGCCGGCCGTGCAGACGACCTCGCCGTCCTTTCCGTCGGCACCCCAGCGGAACAGCCAGGTGCCCTTGAAGATCATGAAGACTTCGGCGGTATAGTGGATGTGCAAGTTGTTGGTGATCCCGGCGGGCATGGCGGCGACACCGAGGCTGAAGCCGTGCGGTTCCGACAGGCTGACCTTCTGATTCTTCGACTGGGTCACGCCCGGGCCGATGAGCGAATAGTTCTCCTTCAGGTGCGAACCGGGCATCTTGCAGTCGATGAAGGCAACGCGTTCGGCAACCATGTCCTTGCGACGGACAAGACGGCGCCGGCTTTCCGCCTCGGACACGTGAACGGCGGACGGGGTAGGGGTCATCGGGATCGCTCCTTTGATGCGAGGTTGAGAAAAAGGGGAAACGACGAGCAGCATTCCTGCCGTGCCGGCTGTCGGTTGCGCTCCGAAGGAAAGCGCATGCCGCCGGATGTCAGAGATTCTGCCGTGAACTTCTTATGCATTCGAATGCACGATATCTCTGCATTCGAATGCAGGCAATGCTTTTCTTTGCCCGCCAGTCAGATAAAGTGGATTTCGTGAATCGGGTTTGTGCTTTCAGGGCATGCCCGCGGCCGGGCGGCTATCGGCCCTGTGCCCCTTGCGGGCTTGACGTTGAGAGATATGTTCGATGGGAACGGACGAAGAGATGGACAGAATGCAAGCCCCTTCGACAGCGCGCCCCAGGAGGGCGACGTCCTATGATGTTGCGCGCGCGGCCGGCGTT
This sequence comes from Shinella sp. HZN7, assembly GCF_001652565.1. Classification (NCBI taxonomy): domain Bacteria; kingdom Pseudomonadati; phylum Pseudomonadota; class Alphaproteobacteria; order Hyphomicrobiales; family Rhizobiaceae; genus Shinella; species Shinella sp. HZN7. Next base: position 948,048 of record NZ_CP015736.1, read on the forward strand.
TCGCAGTCGACGGTTTCCAGATGCTTCAAGGACGACACCAAGATCTCGGCGAAGACGCGCGATCATATCCTCAAGATCGCAAGGGACATGGGATATACCGGCAACGCGCTCGCGCGGTCCCTGATCACGCAGCGGTCGAACGTGGTCGGCGTCATCGTCACCGCCTTCACGATCCGCAACAACCCGGAACTGATCTATGCGCTTGGCGAAGCCTTGCAGAATGCCGGAAACAGCCTGTTCCTGATGGTCATCGAGAACGACGATTCCATCGGCAGCTCGTTGCAGAAGGCCGTGGAATATCCGCTGGACGGGCTGATCTGCTGCGCGCAGATGCCCGAGGACTGGATCCGGCAATTCGCCAATCGCGGCGTGCCGATGGTGTTCTTCAACCGTCTCGTCGATTCCAGCCTGGTGGATTGCATCACGCTCGACCATGCCGGCGCGGGCAGGCGGATCGCCGAGGCGCTCTACCGGGCGGGGCATCGGTCCGTGGTCTGCGTCCGTGGGCCGGAGCGGGCGCCGGTCAGCCAATTGCGTGTCGATGCGTTCCGCGACCGGATGGCCGAGCTCGGGGTGAGGTCGATCCCCACCGTCTGCACCGATTTCTCCTATGCGGACGGGCGGCGCCGGTTTCTGGATCTGGTCGGCGGGATGGAGCGTCCGGACGCGGTGTTCTGCGCCAACGACCAGCTTGCCCTCGGCGTCATCGACGCCTGCCGCTTCGACCTCGGATGGCGCATCCCGGACGATATCTCCATCATCGGTTTCGACGACATCGCCGAAGCCGGACGACCGGGCTATTCGCTGACGACGGTCCGCCAGCCCATCGTCGACATGGCGGAAACAGCGGCGTCCCTGCTATTGGCGCGGATCGGCGACCCGGACCTGCCGCCGCGCCGGATCATGGTGTCCGGGGAACTCATCGAGAGAAGCTCGGCCCGCCTGGCGGCGGACGGATCGCCGCCTGCTTGAGGTCACGGACACCTACCTGAGGCGATCGCCGTAGCGGGCTTCGATCGCTTCCACTTGATCGGGCGTCAGGCCGTGATGCGGGACGGTGCGCAGCATCAGGCACAGCCTGGCCGTTTCCTCCAGTTCCTCGGCCGCGAAAACGGCATCCCTGAGGGTGCGCGCGGCAACGACCGAACCGTGGTTCGCAAGCAGAAACGCCGAATGCCGAGACGCAAGGCCTGCGATCCAGTCGCCGAGCACGGGATCGCCGGGGACGGCGAAAGGCAGCAGGGCAACGGCGCCGAGCCGCATCACGGCGTAGGGCGTGACGGCGGGCAGCGCATTGCCCGGATCTATTCCGTCCACCATGGACCAGGCCGTCGCATAGGGCGTGTGAAGATGGACGACGGCGCCGGTCTGCGGCCTGCTGCGATAGAGCGCCAGATGCAGCGGCAGTTCCTTGGAGGGCGGCGGCCCGGAACGATGCGTTCCCGTGTCGTCGCACAGGGAAAGGTCATCCGGCTGCAACGAGCCCAGCGCGTGGCCGCTCGGTGAAATCAGGAAACCGCCCGAGGCGAGCCGGGCCGAGATGTTGCCCGAGCCGCCGCGCGCATGCCCCTGTGCGGCGAGCGCCGCGCCCTGAGCGCAAAGCTCCTGTCTCAATTCGGTTTCCGTCATCGGCCTTCCAGAACCTCCAGTGCGCGGTGGAAGAAATCCCGACCGCCGAAATTGCCCGACTTGAGCGCGACCCGCAGGGGGCCGGCCGCCAGCGCGGGCACGCCCGGCGCGATCTGCGGGCCGACCTCGAAGCTGGTAATGCCGAGCCCCGTGGCGACCGCGCCCGAGGTTTCGCCCCCCGCCACCACGAAACGAAGCACGCCGTGCTGGCGCAAGGCCGCCGCAAGACGCGCGAATGTGCTTTCGATTGCGACGGCCACGCGCTCGCGGCCATAGGCCTCCTGCGCCGCCGCGACATCTGCGGCGGGGCTGGATGCGGCGATCAGCGGCGGGCGGTCCTGTTGGAGCACCCATGCCGCCAGCGTCTGGATGAAGGCGTCGTCGGCGGAGAGGGCTTCGGTCACGCTCAGCCTGCGTTGCGGCCCGTCATAGGCGGCGATCTGGCCGAGCGTCGCGGCCGAACAACTGCCGGCCAGCAGGACGGCCCGGCCACCGACGCCGGTCCAGCCGCTACCGTGCATGCCCTGTGCGCCAAGGGCGCGGGCAAGGCCGGCGCCGATCGCCGAACCGCCCGTGACCAGCCGCGCATCGCGGACAAGCCGTCCCAACCGGTCGATGTCGTCGTCGTCTATGGCATCGGCGACGATGAAGCGCGCGTCTGTGTCGACCAGAGCCGCATTGGCCTCGCCCGCGCGCAGCGTGGCCAGCGGCAGGTGGCCGACCTTCTGCGCCGTCTGCCGCGCCAGCCAGCGCCGCAGGTCGGGATCGGTCATCGGGGTCAGCGGATGCTGCGCCAGCGGGCTCTCCGACAGCAGGCGATCTTCGACGAACAGGTGCCCCTGATAGACCGTGCGCCCCGTCGCGGGAAAGCTGGGCACGAAGAGGACCCGGTCCGCGCCGAGATCGTCGGCCAGCGCCTCGGCGACGGGACCGATATTGCCCTCCGGGGTCGAATCGAAGGTCGAGCAATATTTGAACAGGATGTGTTCCGCACCCTGCCTCAGCAGCCAGTCCACCGCCGCGCGCGAGGCGGCGACGGCCTCGGCTGCGGGGACCGAGCGGGTCTTGAGCGCCACGATCGCCGCCGCCTCGTCGGTGGCGGAAGCCGGCAGCGGGCCGGCATAGAGGCGGGTGGGAAGCCCCGCCTGCGCGATCATGTTGGCGAGATCAGCCGATCCCGTGAAGTCGTCCCCGATGGCGCCGATCAGCATGGGCGGATCTCCATCAATAACCGCCCTGCGCCGGGGAGCGCGCAGCCGCTGCGCCGAGAGTCTCGGCCACCGCCGCGCGCAAGCCGCGGGTGAGAATGCCGAAATCGTTGCCGGGCGTGACCAGGGCGAAGCCCTGCGCCACGCGTCGCGCAGCCTCGGCGCCGTCGGCGCAGAAGATTCCGACCGGGATCCCCGCGGCCTTGGCCTTTTCGAGGACATGGGCGATGACCTCTTCGGACTTTCGCCGGTCAGGCCCGACGCGACCGTCGAACACGAAAGCGAGGTCGTTCGGGCCGATATAGATCATGTCGACCCCCTCGACGGCGAGGATCGCGTCGAGGTTTTCGACGGCCGCGACGGTCTCGATCATCGGGATGACCATGATCTCGGAATCGGCATGCGCCACATAGTCGGAGCCACCATAGAGCAGGGCGCGGGCCGGCCCGAACGAGCGGATGCCGGTCGGGGGATAGCGGCAGGCTCGCACCAGTTCCGCCGTCTCCTCGGCGGTGGAGATCATCGGGCAGATGACGCCGTAGGCGCCGCTGTCCAGCACCCGCATCAGGAATGCCGGATCGAGCGAGGGGACGCGCACCAGCGGGACCGCGGGTGTGGCGGAAATCGCCTGCAGCATGTGCAGGGCGTCGGCCGGGCCGATCATGCCATGCTGAAGATCGACGGTTGCGGCATGGACCCCGGCATGTCCCATCCCCTCGGCGGAATAGGACGAGGGGATGGACAACCAGGCATTGACGATGGTCTGCCCCTCAGCAAGCCTCTCGCGGAGAGGATTGCGGCGGATGTTCGGTTGATCGTTCATGTCGTGCGCTCCCGCGTGTCAGTCGTGCGCGCCGGTCTGAAGCAGGATCTGCTTCCAGATGGCGGTTTCATCGATCAGGGTGAATTCGTTGCGGATCGCCGGGCCGCCGTCATCGCCGAACGGGCCGAACTCGACATGGCTGATGCCGAGCACATAGACCTGCGCCTGCGTCGGCGTGCCGAACCGGCCCCAGCCGGAATGCTTGCCCCACAGCGACCAGCGGATGGCCGACCTTGGCGGCATCAGCGGGTCCTCGCGGCCGATGACGTGCTCGATGCTGAACTCGGCATGGGGGAAGGCGGCCCGCAGGCCCATCCAGAACTGGTCCGCCTGCGCGCGGCCGAACAGCGTCTCGCCGCCGGGATAATGCAGGTTGCAGGCGCGGTCGTAGCTGCGCGGGATCACCTCCATGTCGGCGGCCATGATGCGGTTCAGGATCTCGGCGTGGCGCTGCCCCCATTCGTTGTCGTTGCCGCGGCCGGTATAGGGTCCGGGCACGTCGTTGTCCTTCGTCAGCGGCTTGACGCAACGCTCCGGCCCGCCCTCGCGCGCGATCAGGTCGCGGGTCCAGTCGATCACGTCGAAGCCCATCTGCCGCACGATCGCCGACTGGTCGCGCACCAGCCATTCGTCATAGATCGTGTCGTCGCGGATCGCGCAGTCGGCGAGGATGCGATAGGCGAAGTGCTTTCCGGTCGGCGCGCCGTACATGCCGGGCCGCGTGTGCCGTGCCCATGAAATCAGCCGGTGCGAGGACAGGAAGGCGTCGGAGGTCTCGGTCGAGCCGGCCGGGTCCTCGCACCAGATCACGTCCTCGCCCGGCAGTTCCCGGTCCGGAAATTCCGCAAGGGTCGCCATGGTCGCCGCGATGACATTGGTGTTGTCGACCACCACCGAGGCGGGCGAGCGCACGATCAGCCCCGGGGCATAGTGGCGGCGCAGGCTGCCGATCTGGCGGTCCTCCCAGATCTGCTGGGTGAGGCCGTTGATGAAATGCGGGACATCCCGCCATTTCGGATCAAAACCTTTCATGACTGTACCTCTTGTCTGTCCTGTTGCTGGCGAAGGGAGACCACGGCTGTTCGGCGACGCCACGGCCGGCGCCGGCCGGCACATCCTGCGGAAGCCGGGGCGATAAAGCTGGTTGTTTTTCGTCGTCCGACCCGGGGCCATGGTGCGCTGCCATGCCCCAAGCGCGCCGGATCAGGGCGGGTCCGAACCCTCGCGGGCTCTTTCGCCGTCCTCTCATATTATTAGTTGCCAGATATCAAATTCTGTGTCTAGGGTATTTATGCATTCGAATGCACAAAGGGAATGCACAGAGGAAGGAGCTCAACCCGAATGGCCGAGATCGTCTTGCGCAACCTCACGAAACGATGGGGCAGCTTCACAGGTGTCGAGCGCACCAACCTGACGATAGCGGACCAGGAATTCCTGGTTCTGCTGGGGCCGTCGGGCTGTGGCAAGACGACCACCATGCGCATGATCGCCGGCCTGGAAGAGGCCAGCGAGGGCGACATCCTGATCGGCGGGCGGCGGGTCAACGGCCTGGATCCGAAGGACCGCGACATCGCGATGGTCTTCCAGAGCTATGCGCTCTATCCCAACATGAACGTCTACGAAAACATCCGTTTTCCGCTGAAAGTGCGGCGCGTGCCGGCCGCGGAACATCACGAAAGGGTCATGCGCGCGGCCCGGATGGTCGAGCTGACCGAATTCCTGGAGCGCCGCCCGGGCGAGCTGTCCGGAGGGCAGCGCCAGCGCGTGGCCCTGGCGCGTGCGATCGTGCGCCAGCCGAACGTGTTCCTCATGGACGAACCCCTGTCCAACCTGGACGCCAAGCTCAGGGTTTCGACGCGCGCGCAGATCAAGAACCTCAGCCACGAGCTGAAGGTGACGACGATCTACGTCACCCACGACCAGGTGGAAGCGATGACGCTGGCCGACCGCGTCGTCATCATGAAACGCGGCGTGATCCAGCAGGTCGGAAGCCCGGTGGAGATCTACGACCGGCCGGCCAACACCTTCGTGGCCGGCTTCATCGGCAATCCCGCCATGAACCTGATGACCGGAGAGCTTCGCGGCGGCGTCTTCAGCGGCGAGAACGTCCGCATTGCCGGGATTAACGGGCCGGACGGCGCCGTCGTCCTGGGGTTTCGGGCCGAGGATGCCTCGGTGGTGCCCGCCGGCGGCGACATCGTCGCGCCGACCTACACCATGGAGCTTCTGGGCGACGCCACGATGGTCGCGGTGCGCGCCGGCGGCGCGCTCGTCACCGTCAAGGCCCACAAGGATTACCGCATCGAGATCGGCGCTCCGGTCGAGATCTCGGTGCCCGCAGGGATCTGTCATCTCTTCGATGCCGCTGAAGGCAACCGCATCGAGACCGCCGGATAAATCCAACCACGAATGCCGGAAAACGTGCCGGCAGCAAACAGCAGGGGAATCAAAATGAAACGTCGAAATCTCTTCATCTTCGCCGTCCTTGCCGCGCTCGGCTCCGGACCGGCCAACGCCGCCTGCAGCTTTTCGAACGAGGTGCCGATAAAGGTCCTCAGCGCCGCCTTCGAGGCGTGGAAGTCGGTGACCGATGCGATGGCCGAATGCGGCAACGTCCAGGCATCGCTGGACCAGGATTTCCGCTTGAAGCAGTCCGCCGCCTTTGCCGCAAATCCGGCGCTCTACCAGCTCGGCGGCGTGGCCAACAACACGATTCCCCAGTTGCTGAACGAGAAGAGGATCCGGCCGCTGAACGATCTGGTCGAGAAATACGGCCAGCACCTCAAGCCGAACCAGCTCATCAAGGTGGGCGGCGACATCGTGGCCATCGCCATGATGGTGAACACCCAGGAATTCGCCTATCGCAAGGACATCTTCGACGAGCTCGGGCTGGACGTGCCCAAGACCTATGATCAGGTCTTCGAGGCCGCCGAGAAGATCCGGCAATCCGGCAAGGTGGACTATCCGCTCGGCGGCATGACGATGTCCGGCTGGAACATGGCGCTGGAATGGCTCAACGTCTATGCGAGCCTTGCCGGCGACAGCTTCCTCAACGCGGACGGCACGCCGAACTTCAACAACGAGAACGGCATCAAGGCGCTCGAACTGCTCAAGCGCGCGAGCGAATACATGGACCCCGAATATCTCGTGTCGGATTCCACCTTCGTCCAGCAGCAGATGCAGCAGGGCAAGATCGCCATGGCCAATATCTGGGCGAGCCGTGCGGGTGCCGCGGACAACCAGGCCGAATCCAAGGTGGTCGGCAAGATCCATACCGCCGCCTCGCCGCTGGCCGGCGAGGGCGCCCGGCCGGTCGCCATGCTCTTCTGGGATGGCGTCGTGATCCCCCGCAACATCTCCGACGAGGCGGCCGAGGCGGCCTTCCGGGTCGCAATGGAAGGGCTCGATACCGAAATGGTCCAGGCGCACAACGATGATGCCGTGTGGCTGATCGAAGGCTACAAGCCCGGCCGCCTTGCCGAAGGCGCGGTCGCCACGGCCAGCGCCCAGCCCGGCCCGATCTCCTATCCCATGACGATCGAGATGGGGCTCATCCATTCTGCGATCGGCAACCAGATCAGCGGCTTCTTCACGGGAGCGAAGTCGGCGGAGGCGGCCCTGCGCGCGGCGGAGGAGGAATATGGGACGGCAGCCCGCGAGGCCGGCCTTCTTCAATGAACCATTTGCGCGGGCCGCGATGAACGGCGCGGCCCGCGGACAGTTTTCGCAAAAGCAGGGAGAAGACGGTGCGCTTCAGGACATTCGCGGCGTTTGTCGCGCCATCGTTGTTGCTCATGGTGCTGTTCATCGCCGCGCCGCTCGCCAGCGTGTTCGTGCAGAGTTTCTTTGTCACGCAGCCGCAAATCCAGCGGGTCGAGACCGAGCGCTGCACGGCCGGATTCCTGGAGCAGCAATGCACGACGGAGATCAAGAACGTCCCCGTGCTGGACAAGAACGGCGCGGTCGTGACGACGACGCGCTTCGTCGGGCTGGACAATTATCGCGCCGTGGTCAGGCCCGACCGCGCCTTCGCCGCGCTGTCGGCATGGGACTGGCAGGCCCTGATGTCGATCGATTTCTGGAAGGCGCTGCGTTTCACGCTCACCTTCACGCTGGTGACGTTGCCGCTGGTCGTCGGCCTGGGTCTTGCGATCGCGCTGGCGGTCAACAACACGATGCGCTCGATCCGCGGCCCGGTGATCTTCGTGTCGCTGCTTCCCTTCATCGTCACGCCGGTGATCGGCGCGCTGTCGATCCGCTGGCTGTTCGTCGGCGACGGGATCCTGACCCGCGCGATGGAGGCCTGGAGCGGCACCGAGATCGCCATGTTCGCGCAGGGATGGACCATCGAACTGCTGATGCTCTTCTACCGCGTCTGGCATGTCGCGCCCTTCGCCTTCGTCATCTTCTATGCCGGATTGCAGACGATGAACCGCGAGACGCTGGAGGCCGCGATGGTCGACGGCGCCTCGCGCTTCGAGCGGCTGCGCTACGTCATCGTGCCGCATCTGATGCCGCTGATCGTGTTCGTCTCGCTGATCCATCTCATGGATGCCTACCGGGTCTTCGAGGAAGTGGTCGGCTTCCGAAGCCAGGCGCATGTCATCTCGCTGCAATGGCTGACCTACGACCTGCTGCAGCCGGACGATGCGGGCAACCGCGCGGTCAGCCGCGCCTCCGCCTCCGCCATGCTGACCATGATCGGCATCGTCATCCTTCTCGTTCCGCTGCTGCGCAAGTCCTGGCGCGATCACAAGGGAGCCCGCTGATGTCCACTGTAAAGGCTTTGCGCCAGCCCGCCTCGCTGCAGATAGTGTCGGCCGGTTTCCTGCTCTTCTGGTGCGTGCTTGCCCTGTTCCCGATCGCCTGGATCGCGGTCATGAGCATCAAGGCACCCCTCGACGCCTTTGCCGCCAATCCCTTCGACGTGATCCTGGGACCGGCCACGATCGCGCAGGGCAGCGGATTGACGCTTGCCGATATCGCGGCGGCTCTTCTCGGGGGAGGGCTGGCCATCTGGTTTGCGATCAAGGTCCTGCCGGGCCTGGTCGCCCGCCACGTGCCGCCCGGCTACAGGCTGCTCGGCTGGATCCTGGCGCTCATCGGCTATTGCATCATCGTGCTTCTGGCGGGGTTCATCCTGCTGCCGCGCCTGGCGCAGGCGGTGAACGCGGCCATGGCACTCGATCCGGTCATCGGTTTCACGACGCAGCATTATCATGCCGTCTGGGTGGAGAACGCGTTCTGGCAGAACTTCGTCAATTTCGCGATCGTGACGACCGGCGTGGTGACGATCTCGCTGACGGTCGGAACGCTCGCCGGCTACGGGCTGTCGCGTTCGGGCTCGAACCTCGCCTTCTGGTTGCTGATCGGCGCGCTCGTCTTCAGGGCGCTGCCGCATTCCGTGCTCGTGGCCGGCTATCTTCCCGTCTTCATCAATTCGGCCGAGCTTCTGCGGCCGCTCCTGGGAGAAAATGCGCCGACCCTCTACGGCCAGCCGCTCGCCGTCATCATCGTGCTGGTGTCGATCAACCAGCCCTTCACGATCTGGATGCTGCGCTCGTTCTTCCAGAGCATCCCGGCCGAGCTGGACGAGGCGGCGCGCGTCGACGGCTGCACCCATTTCCAGGCGTTCCGGCGGGTCATCATGCCGGTGATGTGGCCGGGCGTGATCACGACGGGGCTGTTCAGCTTCCTGCTGGCGTATAACGACTTCCTGGTGACGTCGCTGCTGCTCGACCAGTCGGACATGACGATGGTCCCCGCCATCGCCGCCTACTTCAACCGCGAGACGACGACGACCGACCAGGTCGAAGCCATCGCGGCGGCCGTCTCGATCACCGCGCCCCTGTTCCTGCTCGTGATGGCGTTCCAGCGCCAGATCGTCAGCGGCCTGACCGCTGGCGCGGTGAAAGGATAGGGCTTCGAGTCGAAGGTGTTGCGAACTCATAAGGGGGCAAGCCGTCGAGGCTCGCATGCGGGCGATACCCTTTCTTGCGGCCGCGTCATTGCTTGCTCCCGCATCCGTCCCGGCTCTCTCTGCGTGGCGTTCGACCAGAGGCCGGTTCGCGTCGAACCTCTTGGCTGCGCTTTTTAATCGTCGTCGTCGCTCTCCGCGAAATTGCGAAGCGCTTCGATGTTCTTGACGGTTATCGAGCGATAGCTCGTCGTCAGCCACCCTGCGGCCTCTCTAGGCGGCGGGCAACACAAACGGAAAGCTGACACCAATCGAGCCAAGGCTCTGACGCATCAAGCCAGGCCCGTTGAGGGAAATCCCCCATTGCTACTGTGTGGCTGCCTTCTAGATTCAGTGCGATAACCAATCCCAACGACGGAGGGCTCCATGGCCAACCCGCAATCCGACGACAAGCGCCCAACCCCGGACCCTGCTGAGGACAATGCGTTTTTCCCCTCTCCTTATTCACTGAGCCAGTTCACATCGCCGAAATCCGACCTCAGCGGTGCGAACTATTCCGATCCTTATACAGGCGGGCGCTGGAAGATCCTTATGATCGGTGCCGATGAACGTTATCTTCTGACCGATAACGGCACGATGTTCTCAACCGGCAACCATCCCGTCGAAACATTGTTGCCGATGTACCATCTCGACAAGGCAGGCTTTTCATTCGACGTCGCGACGCTGTCCGGCAACCCCGTCAAGTTCGAATTCTGGGCGATGCCGACCGAAGACGAAAAGGTGAAGGGGCTGTTTGCGAAGTATCGTGCTCAGTTCAAGCAACCGCTGAAGCTCGCCGACGTGATCGAAACGGCACTGGGCGAGGAATCCGATTACATCGCTGTCTTCATCCCCGGAGGCCACGGCGCGCTGATTGGCCTGCCCGAGAGCGAGGATGTGAAGACCGTTTTGGAATGGGCGGCTGCCAAGGACAAGTTCGTCATCTCGCTGTGTCACGGCCCGGCGGCTTTCCTCGCCGTAGGCCTCGGCGACATGAAGGGCGGCAGGTCGATCTACGATGGCTATAAGATTTGTGCCTTTCCCGACGATCTCGATGCGCAAACTCCGGACATCGGCTATATGCCGGGCCATCTGACCTGGAAATTTGGCGAGAAACTGAAGGCGCTGGGCATCGAGATCGTAAACCAGGGCATATCCGGCGCGACCCATCAGGACCGAAAGATGCTGACCGGCGACAGTCCGCTTGCCGGCAATGCGCTCGGCAAGCTCGCGGCCGAGGCGCTCTTAAAAGAGGCGGCTGCGGGGTGATCCTCCATGCAGGCAGATGCCACGTTCCGTGTCGCTCTTGATATCGAGTGCAGCCAAACCCCTTCGGCGATCGAGGATGTGGTCCGCTCCTTTGCCAGGCCGTTGGGCTACGACCGCTTCGTCCTGTTCTCCGCATCGGCGGCGCGGGACGATGTGGTCGAACGGATCTACTGGGTCGAAGGCGATTGGTTCGGCGACGGTGAGACGGTCGATGCCGAAACCTATATTCGACGTTGTCCGGTCACGCGGCATATGCTGGAAACGCATGATCCGTTCTTCTGGACCAAGGCGAGGGAAGAAGGCGGCGAGCGTTATCGTGTCGTTCGCATGCCGCGCGGTCGCGGCATTCATGGCCTGCAAATCCCGATCTTCGGCCCGTCGGGCCTTGAAGGGGCGATGAGCCTCGGCGGCGAGCACATCGACGCATCCCCGCCAGCGCGCCTGGCGCTGGCAGTCGTAGCTTCTGCCGCCTTCCTCGCGGCCCGCCGATTGCTGGAAGCCCCTGCCGACGGCGTGACCGGAAAGCTCTCGAATCGCGAGCGCGAGGTCCTGGCATGGACGGCCGCCGGGCGGCGCCAGAGCGACATTGCCGCCACGCTCGACCTGTCGGAACGCACGATCGAGAATCATCTGCGACGAATACGCCGGCGCCTTGGGGTTGCGACGACAGCGCAGGCGATCAAGGTAGCGATCCGCAACGGCGACATCGAGGGCTGACACGAAGACCAAAGGAGACCAGTAAAATGGCTAAGACGGTATTGGTGACGGGAGCAGCGTCCGGCTTCGGCCGTGGTGTGGCATTGGGGCTCGCCTCGCGTGGCCACAATGTGATTGCCGGATGCCAGATCTGGCCGCAGGTTACGGAATTGCGGAATGCCGCCGCGGCAGAGGGTGTCGGAATGCAGGTCATCAAGCTCGATGTCCTGAGTGAGATTGACCGCAAGAATGCGCTGGAACGGGAGATCGATGTCCTGTTCAACAATGCCGGCATCATGGAATCGGGACCGATGGTCGAAATCCCGATGTCGGTGTTCCGCTCGGTTTTCGAAACCAACGTCTTTGCGGCCCTCGAGCTGGCGCAGGGCTTCGCGCGCAGCATGGTGAAGCGCGGCTCCGGTCGAATTGTCTGGACATCCTCTGTGGCGGGTCTGGTCAAGGTGCCCTTTGACGGCGCCTACGCGGCCTCCAAGCACGCAGTGGAGGGGGTATGCTCCGCAATGCACGAGGAACTGAAGCCCTATGGCGTCGAGGTCTTGACCGTGAATCCCGGCGCCTTTCGCACCGGCTTCAATGACACTGGCATGGAGAGCATGGACCAATGGTGGAACCAGGGGGAGCGGGTCGTCGAGCACTGGCCCGTCCGTGAACTCGACCGGCAGCATGATCCGGCCGAAATGATCCAGGCCATCATTGACGTGATCGAGGCAGAGAAGCCGGCCTATCGCACCATTCGGCCGGCAAGCGCCGAGGAAATGGTCAGGAAGGAGCAGGCGGCGGTGTGGGAGCGGCATGCCTGAGCGCCCCGCCTCGCAGGCCTCATGTGGCGAGGAAGGCACGACGAGGCGAGCGGCGTCCGGTGTTCCCCTCTTCTCTCACGCCGATTGACCTTGCCCCCAGGTTTTATCCAGTTTGGAGTTCGCTCCAGCGGTATTTGGGACAGCAGCGGCGGGCTGCGGTGCAGAGCCATTTCGGCTGCGCAGCACCGCATCACGTCGCGGGTTGATTGTTTGAGCGAACTCGGCAGGTGTCAGCCAAGCAATGCCTGAATGTGGTCGGTAATCGCTGCGCCAGTTTGAAAGCGCTGATCGAGCCTGCGGCCGGAAAGAGAATAGGGTTTCGTTCAAAAACGCATCGCGCAGCCGCCCAACGAAGCCCTCGATGAAGGCTTTCTGGATCGGCTTGCCAGGCGCGGTGTAGTGAGCGCTTCGCTTTCACGGACACGATTTATGCGGACGGCCGAATGTTCGCGGCATGCTGGCGGGCCTTTGCGAGCGCTTCGTCGAGACGGGCGCGAGACACGCCCGCGAGGCGCTCGACGCCCAGGAGACGTGCCAGGTCGCGCGCGGGGTCGGGCTCGTCCAGCAGGTCGGGATTGTCGAGCACGACGGCCGTGAGCTCGGCGAGCGGGATGTCTCCGATCGACCTGCGCGCATCCTCGCTTGCGGGCTGCCGATACGGAAGGATATCCGACACGGTCCCTTTCTTCCAGATGAACTCGCCGCTCGATTCCACGGTCCTGTCCAGGTCGCGCAAGTGAAGGTCTATCCGTTCACGGATTCGTCCACCTGTCCGCAGCCAGCCGTGGGCGCGGGCCAGCCGCTGGGCAAGGATGTCGGTGCGCAAGGGACTTTCGGTCTCGATGATGGCTTCGATCATCCGCCGCAAGATATCCCGGTAGCCGAATTCGAAGAACTGATCAGGATCGGCCGGAAAACCGGAAAGATCGGTGACATGATATCGTCGCTTCTCGACGATACCGACCACGGTTGCAGACGCGGGCGCCTGCATTGCTGCTCCTTCGATACCACGGGAGACCATTGGTGCTTCCGCCGAGACGAGTTCGGTCTCAGTGGTTGCCGGCGGCGGCGCAATCTCCTCGGCAGGAACGACCCCATCATCGCGAATCTCCTCGATCCCCTCCACCTCATGTCCCATGTCCCAGTGGGTGGCAACGTCCTCCTTTTCGGCGGCCCGGCGCGCCCTGCTTTCCTCCAGCAGACTTTCCAGCCCGGCGTGGAGCCGCTCCACGCAGCCTGCGGCATCGAACCACCAGTCCGTCGACCAGACACGCAGGATATTCCAGCCAAGCCCCTTCAGGACCTGCTCGCGGACCTTGTCACGATCCCGTGCGGTGGCCGACCTGTGATAGGTGGCGCCGTCGCATTCCACGCCTGCGAGATACGCGCCGGCAAGATCGGGGTGGCGGACGCCGAGGTCGATCCGGAAACCGGAAATCCCGACCTGCGGCACCACCGTCCAGCCGCGTCGCTCAAGCTGCGCGGCGACCGCTTCCTCGAAGGGAGAATCGAATCCGCCGACCGATCCGATATCCTGGGCCGGCAGCGCGATCGCGCCGCGCTCGGCATAGTCGAGAAACGTCTTCAGGTGCTGCACCGCCAGCGCCTTCGTCCGCGCCGGATCGATCTGATCGGCCGTAAAGCCGGAGAAGACGACCAGTTCCTGGCGCGCGCGGGTCACGGCGACGTTGAGGCGCCGCTCGCCGCCGTCGCGGTTGAGCGCACCGAAATCCATCGTCAGCTTGCCGGCGGCATCCTTCCAGAACGTGATCGAGAAAAAGATGACGTCACGTTCGTCGCCCTGCACGTTCTCCAGATTCTTGACGATCGTCTGTTCGACCCGTTCTTCGGCGAAGAACCATTCAAGCTCGGGATCGTCCCGGCGTGCCGTGTCGAGCAGGTCCAGGATCAGCGATTGCTGCTGGGCGTTGAAGGTGATGATGCCGAGCGTCGGGCGATCCTTTTCCGGCAGCCTCAACCAGCCCTTCATGCGGCAAACCGCTTCGCGCGTGACGGCTTCCGCTTCGATCCTGTTCGTCCGGCTCTTGCCGCGATCGTAAACACCGTCGGGCACCTTATGCAGGCGCACCGCGCGGTCTTCGACCAGGGGCGAGGGGAACGTCACCAGACGGTTCTGGTAGTAGTGGTGATTGGAGAAGGCGATCAGCGACTCGCTTCGGCTGCGATAGTGCCATCTCAGATCGCGTACCGGAATGCCGGCCGCCTTCGCCTCGTCCAGAATGCTCTCCAGATCCTTCTCGTGATCGGCGATCTCGTCCTCATCCTCGTTGCGGCCGAAGAAGTTCGTCGGCGGCAATTGTTTCGGGTCGCCGACGATGACGGTCTGGCGTGCCCGCGCGATGGCGCCGACGGCATCCCAGGTGGTGATCTGGGACGCCTCGTCGAAAATCACCACGTCGAACAGCGCCTGATCCGGCGGGAGATACTGGGCGATGGAGAGCGGTGACATCAGCATGCAGGGCGCAAGCTTGGGAAAGCTCTGCGGCATCTTGCCGATCATGTCGCGTATCGACTGGCTCGGCCGCTGCAGTTCCATCTGGTGGCGCAACAGCCCGAGTTCCGAGTTGCGCGAAACGCTCTGCACGGCGGGCAGTCCATGCGCGATCGCGCTGATCACGCGGCGGGTGGCGTGCGAGCGCACCAGATCGTCGATCTCACGGAATTCCTTGATGGCGTTTTCGTGCTGGAACCGCCGGAAATCCCGCAAAACAGGATCGCTGTCGAGAACCTTCGGAAGCCACCACCTGGCATATCCCAGTCGAAACGCCGACCGCGCTTCCTCGGGGCGGACCACCCCCTTCTCGATCTGCTCGACAAGAGGGGCAAGGCTGGAAGCCATCGCCCGGCGCCTGATGCGGCACCAGGCCGACCAGTCGCGAAGAAGATGCCGCGCATTCACGAGGGCACCGATATCCTCGCTCAGTGTCACAAGGTCGGGTCCGTCCGATCCTGCTGAAATCTCTCGCCCGGCAATCTCGCGGAAGCGCTGACGTGCAGCCTGCAGGCCTTCGATCGCGGTGAGAAGCCGGTCTCCCGTCTGCCGGACCCTGTCGTTTTCGAACGTCCCGCGCAGGCATGGGGCAACGGAACGGAGCATCGATCGTGTCTCTTCCTGGCCGCGCCCCGGGATCGGAACGGTGGCGCGGAATTCCCATGCGAGTTCGAGGATTTCCGTGATGGCGACGACGTCCGTCGCCAGACCGTCGATCGGCAGAGGTTTCCCCGTCAATTGATTCCGATCGATCGCCGAAAGGCATTCCTTCATGCGGCGCAACAGCGGAATATCCCGTTCCGGCTCTGCTGTTCCTCCATCAGCGTAGCCTTGCAGCAACTTCTGGACCTTGCGCTTGCCAAGCGCAGACGTGGGCCAGAACGAGGCGTTCGCCTCCCGCCATTGACGGTCCAGCGCATCGGGATCGAGGTCGCGCACTGCGGTCACGGCGTAGGCGGCGGAAAGTCCGCGCTCTGCCTCGCGGTAGCTCTTGATGGAATTCGCAAGCGTCTCCAACGCGCCGGCGCATTGCGGAAGCTCCCGATCGAAGGCGATGGTGATGTCGCGGCCCCGGCATTTCCGCACCACCCTCGCGAGGTTGGTCAGCCCCTGGATTTCGGCTTGTGAAGATCGGCCTTGCGACCCGAGGCCAAGGCTTGCCAGATAGGCCTCGACAGCGGTCCTCACCGCCTCGGCCGCATCTTTCAGGGATTGCGCCGCCGCGAGCAGGCTTTCCTGCCAGCCGGAGCTCCAGTCACCGACATCGACAAGATCCAGCACCGGCTGCCGTTCGACGGAAGCGAAAACGAGGCCGAGCTCGCCGGCAAGCTCTTCCAGATCCTGGAGCGTTTGCGCGTCATGGGCATCCCGCTCCGGCCATGCAAGGCCTGGTGCAGGGTTCTCCGCAGCCTTCAAAGCGATTCCGAGTGCCAGATAGGGCGTCCATCCATTCGGGTAGCGCTTGTGCAAGGCCTCGACATAGGCATTCAACTCGTCGCGGCGCAGCCGAAGGCGCTCGTTGACCGCCACCCATTCGGATGCATCGATCCCGCCGCCCTGTTCCCAGGCCGCCTTGAGCTGTCCCAGGAAATGGCGGCGGTCGGCCTTGTTCGAATGCAACTCGATGCAGTGATTTGCGAGGCCATGTTCGCGCAATCGCCGATAGACGACATCGAGCGCAGCCGTCTTCTCGGCGACGAACAGGACCGTCTTTCCCACAGCCAGGCAATTGGCGATCATGTTGGCGATGGTCTGGCTCTTGCCGGTGCCCGGTGGGCCGACGATGACGAAGTCCCGCCCTTCGGCGGCGGCAAGGCTTGCCGCCATCTGCGACGAATCCGATGGAAGAAGGCAGATGAGGTCGGACGGCGCATAGGCGCGATCGAGCTCGCGTTCCTCGCGAAACGACGGCTGTCCGTCGCCTGCCTGGAACGCCTGCTCGGGCGTGTCGATCAGGTGGCGGACGACCTTGTTCGCGCGGAGCGCCTCTGTCCGCTCCACCAGGTCCTTCCACATGAGAAACTTTGCGAAGGAGAAGGTCGACAACGCGGTTTCATCGACGACCTCCATGCCCGGAACGTCGCGGATCGCCTGGCGCATCATGGCAAGAAGGCGCGGAACGTCGATACCGTTGTCGTCGAGCGGGAGGTCTCCTGCGAATTGCGGAAGCGTCAGATCGAAATCGCGCTCCAGGAACTGCAGGAGCGTGGCGTTGAAGCGCGGCTCGTCCTCATGAAAACGGACCGTGAAACGCGAGCTGGCGCTGCGGCGCTCGAGCTTTACCGGGACCAGCAGAAGAGGAGCCCGGTAGCTGCGATCGTCTTCCGGCTTCTTCTTCCAGCGCAGAAAGCCGACGGCGAGGAACAGGGTGTTTGCGCCGCCCTCGGCAAAGTCGTTTCGGACCTGCCGGTAAAGGTCGATCAGCCGTGCCTCAAGCTCGGATGCACCGAGCGTCGAGGGGAGTTCGTCCCTGAGCAGCGCTTCGGCTGCGAAGCCGCGTTGCAGGTCCTTGCCGTGGACGTCGCGATAAAGCGCGGCGTCGCGCTCGCCGAGTGGATTTTGCTCGGGAAGAGATATGATGCGGATTGCACCACCGCCCGCCAGCCGATCCTCGAGGTAGGCGACGTCCGTGCAGAGAAACGGGATCGTCTTCCTCGAATCCGGAAAATTGAGGAGCCGGTTGCGAAGCGTAAGATCGAGCAGTTTCTTCTGCCACCGGTCGATGCGGCCGGCAGCGGTGGTCGGCTTCACCTCGATGGTTTCGACCGGCAATTCGCCGAAGGATGGCGCCGCGGGCAGAGGCAGGTCCGCAACGGGCGCCATTTCCTCATCGGGAACAGCGCGGCGGATCGGCTCGTGCGAGGCAAGCGGCATGATCCCGCCGCTCCGTGACCGCCGGACATCGATCGCCGCCACAAAGGCGTGAGCCTCCTTTTCGCTGAGGCGGTTGTCGAGGATCCGCTGCGCGTTCTCCATCGTCATGGCGGGGCGATGTGTCACGCCGGTCGTTTCGAAGACGATCAGCTCGCGGGATGCGAGCGCCTTGCGGACCTCCATCTGGTCCGTCTCGATCGCGTTGGCGAGGGTTCTCCTGGCCAGCCACACACCGGCTGACGCATGCCCCTGGAACATCAGAAGGACAGGATACAATCCGGCAGCTTCCAGGGCGGCGGCGAAAAGAAGCGTGGTGTCGAGGCAGGTCGCCAGCCGCTCCTCGGCGATCGTGCTCGGGCGCCTGATCTTCTGGCCGCGGCTTTCGAAACTGGCGGGCGGTTCCGCATAATGCAGCGCCATGCCGGCAATTGCCGAGTAGATGGCGGCGGCGAGCAGGTAGGCCCGCTGCGGGCTCTCGGACTGGTAGCCGTCCAGACCGCTCGGGTATCCATGCGCGGCCAATCGCTCTGCCGCAGTCCGCAGAATGGGTGCCACGCCCGGATCGTTCGGCATGACGAAGGCCGGAAGCAGTTGCGCCATGTCGGCGACGCCGCCCCATTCGTCCCGGGCGAGCAGCCTGACGGGAAGGTGCCGTTCGTCGAGGACGTTTCCCGCCGAGGAAAGGCGAAGCGTGATCTCGCCGCGCTCCGCCTCGTTGAGGCCGGCGAGATAGCTGGCGTCGAGTTCCACTTTCCTGTCGCTCAGCGCAAGCCTGTCGCCCGGCACGAGCCGGTCGATCGTCCATGTTTTCGGCCTCAGGAATGAGGGGGAAGAGGTCAATTCCAGCTTGCAGTTGGCGAAGTGCCTGTCGCTGTTGTTCTCGATCAGAATAGAGCGGATGACCGGTATGGCATTCTGATAGGATGCGTAAGTGAAGCTCGCGGCGATATCGGCAACGACCACCGGCCTTTCGCGGGTGTTGCTGATGCCGGCATCGTATTGTTCCGGACTATTGTCTTCTGCCATCTGCATCGGTGTGTCTCCCCGCCGAGAGACTAGCGTTGTTTTTTACCGCGAAGAAGGACTTTCTACTCGTGATAGTTGATTTTGGGCAGAAATTCTCTTATCTGCTTGGATTGGCAACGCGTATCACGTCACGTTGACCTGATGGTGATCCACCATGAAGAGGGATTTTTACATCGCAAATGAAAAAGCGTCCGCCGAAGCGGACGCCTTATCTGGTGCATATCTCAGCTTGTTGAAACGGCTGGACTGCGATTTCTGAACTGCTGTATGAAATCATGAAAGTGGAACTATAGCAATGCCTTATTCCGAGCGTCTCAAACTGGTTATGCTTGACAAGCATATAAGAATCATGAACCTAGCAGTTCAGAAATCGCAGGCCAACCGCAACCACATACTTTCGGCAAATCTTTGATTTTCCGAACTTTGTTGATAGAGCCCCGCCGGGGTGAACCGGTGAGGACTGGCTGGCAAACCTTCGAGATGGCGGGTAGCTTATCTCTATACACCCTCCACCTAGGTTGGATTCTAGGTGGAGGGTGTAAATCACTCAGCGTGTTTGACAAGTGCATGATTCTTATCATATCGTCAAGGTAGGTTATGTAATTATCTTTCACATACTTTCAGGCAAATCTTATTTTTGGCGATTTTTAATGAGCTAGGAGGCTGCGGAAGATGACATGAAAACACTTGGTCTTGATCTCGGTACAAATTCGCTCGGATGGGCAATTGTCGAAACTCGCGATGAGCCCACAAAATATAGTGAAGGCAGCATCGTTGCCAGCGGTGTCCGAATCTTCTCCCAATCCGAAATGGCGGGGCGCGATCCGCAGTCGAAAGCATCTCTCGCAGTGGCGCGGCGTCAGGCGCGTGGGTCAAGGCGCCGGCGGGATCGCTATCTGAAGCGGCGGCAGCGCCTTGTCGACCTTCTCGTCGATCTCGGGCTGATGCCCGCCGACAAGGCCGCTCGCGCAGAGCTGGTTAAGAACCATGGCGATGGGAAGACGGGCGACCTCTCGTCATCCGTCTATGCATTGCGCGCGCGGGCGCTGGACGAGGCGCTGTCGCCCTATGAGATCGGCCGCGCGATTTTCCACCTCAACCAGCGCCGCGGCTTCAAGAGCAACCGCAAGGCCGACAGCAACGACCCTGAACAGGGCGTGATCTCCGAGGGGATGCGCGCGCTCGATGAAAAGATGGCGGAGGCGGGCGCGCGGACCATCGGCGAATGGCTGCACATGCGCCGGCTGCAAGGCCTGCCGGTTCGTGCCCGTATCGCGCCTGATGGGGAAGGTTACGCCTTCTATCCCTCGCGTGGTGCGCTTGAGCGCGAATTCGACCGGATCATGGCTCGCCAGACGCTTTTCCATACCGACCTACTCACCGATACGGCAATCCGGGAGCTGCGCGAGGTGGTCTTCCACCAGCGTCCGCTAAGGCCGGTGAAACCGGGGAAATGCTCCTACAATCCGCTGGAGGAGCGGTTGGCGAAGGCGCATCCCCTGTTCCAGAAATTCCGGCTGCTCAAGGAACTCAACGAACTGGAAATCGTCGGGGAGGACCAGAAACACATCAAGCTGACGCCGGAGCAGCGCAATGCCCTGGCACTTCAGTTGCGCACGAGCCTCACCAAACAGGGCAAGGTGCCCTTCTCGAAGTTGCGGAGCACGCTGAAGCTCGGGCGGGAAGTGCGCTTCAACAAGGAGACCGACAACCGCAGCGATCTCGAAGGCGACGTGATCTATTTTCGCATGTCGCGCCCGGAATGCTTCGGTAACCGCTGGGCGGACCTGCCGGTGGAGATGCAGGCGGCAATCACCGAGAGACTGCGCACCGAGCCTGACTACAAAACCCTCATGAACTGGCTGAAAGCGGAGACGGGGCTGGATGAGGTTCATGCCCGGGCGGTGGCCGACACACCGGTGCCGGACGGTTTCGGCAGGCTGGGGCAATCCGCACTGACCGCGCTCATCGATGCGCTGGAAAACGAAGTGGGCGAGGGCGGCTTCGTCATCACCGAGGCCGAGGCAGCGAAGCGGGTTTACGGCCGCACCAATTCTGAAGCCGATCCCGACCGCAAGGGCGTGGATGAACTGCCGAAATATCAGGAGGTTCTGGCGCGCCACATTCCTCCGGGAACGGGCGAGCCCGACGATCCCTATGACGATTTCATGGGCCGCATCACCAATCCCACGGTCCACATCGCGCTCAACCAGTTGCGCCGTGTGGTCAACGCGCTGATCCGGACGTATGGCAAGCCGGACCGGATCGCCATCGAGGTGGGCCGCGACCTGAAGATGAACGACAGGGAGCGCGACGAGGTCAACCGCCGGATCGGGCGGAACACGAAAGCGGCGATCGAACGAGGGGTGAAGCTGACCGAGACCTTCCGGCAGTTGGACACCGGTTACAATCGTCTCCGGCTGGAATTGTGGGAGGATCTGAACCAGAAGCCGGAAAACCGTGTCTGCATCTATTGCGGCAAGGCCATCGCCGGCCACATGCTCTTCAACGGCGAGACGGATATCGATCACATCCTGCCCTACTCGAAGACGCTGGACGACAGCAAGGCGAACCGGATCCTGTGCTGCACCTCCTGCAATCGCGAGAAGAAGAACCGGCCTCCGTCGCGCGTGCCGCAATGGCGCAGTCGCTATGGCGAGATCCTGGCGCGCGCCACGACGCTGCCGAAGAACAAGCAATGGCGCTTTGCCGAAGACGCCATGACGCGCTTCGGCGAGGAGGAAGGTTTCCTCGCCCGGCAATTGACCGACATGCAGTATATTTCCCGGCTGGCGCTGACCTATCTTGCCCATCTCTACGATTACGAAGAAGTGGACCTCGACGGTATCTACAAGCGCCATGCCCGTGTGCGTGCCTTGCCCGGGCGGATGACCGAGATGCTGCGCCGTCAGTGGGGTCTCAACGAATTGTTGCATGACCATAATCTCATCGGCGGTGACGTGGCCAAGCCGAAGAACCGTCTGGATCATCGCCACCACGCCATTGATGCCATCGTCATCGCCTGCACCTCGCGCGCACTCATCCAGCGGCTGGCGACGGCGTCCGCGGCGGCCGAGGAGCGCGGGGCCGAGCGTGTCGTCGAGCGGATCGATCCGCCCTGGTCCGGCTTCCGCGAGGATGTCCGTGCGGCGGTGGGCGCCATCGTCGTCAGCCACAAGCCGGATCACGGCACGGTGGGCCGCGAAGGCTATGCAAAGGGTCGCGGGCAGACGGCGGGCAAGCTGCACAACGATACCGCCTACGGGCACACCGGCGAAAAGGACGCCAGCGGCAACGATATCGTCGTGCGCCGCATTGCCGTCACCGATATCAGGAGCCCGGCCGATATCAGGAAGATCAGGACCAACGCGCACGGCCATTCCGAGCTCAGGGACCGGCTTTACGAAGCGACACGCGGGCTGGAGGGCAAGGCGTTCGAACAGGCGGTGCTGGATTTCGTCAAGGGCGATGCGAAATTCAGGGGTATCCGCCACGTCCGCATCACCGAAGTGGCGAATCCCGTCTGGATCACGCATGGCGACGGGCGGCACAAGAAGGGCTATCTGCCGGGCGGCAACGATCGCTTCGATGTCTGGGAACTGGCTGACGGCAGATGGGATGCCGAAGTGGTGACGACCTTCGATGCGCACCGGCCCGGTTTCGTGCCCCGCATGCGGCTCGAAAACCACAATGCCCGCAAGATCATGAGCCTGAAGAAGGGGGATATGATCGCCTACAACGACCCTGTCAGCGGGCAGCGTATCATCGCCATCGTCCGCAAGTTCGACCAGCGCAACAAGCAGCTTTACCTCGATCCGCACAACGAGGCGGGCAATCTCGACAGGCGGGAAAAGGAAAAAACCTACAAGCCGCTTCGCCCGATGCCCAACCCATTGAAAAAATACCGGCCGCGGCAGGTCCGCATCGATGAGATCGGCCAGGTGTTCGATCCCGGTCCGTGGTGGGAGAGGCAGGACGGTTAACCAAGGATTAAGATTTGCCGGACGCAGGCGCGCGATTGAGTTAGCCTCTCAACATGCAGCGTGTGGTTGATCTTTCCTCTGATGGCCTGCATGTGGCCGTTCATCGTGGTTTCCTTACCGTGTCGAAGGACCGGGAGGAGATGGGCCGCGTAGCGCTTGATGACATCGGCGGCGTTATCGCCCATGCGCACGGGCTGACATGGTCAAATACGGTCTTCGTCCGCCTCTCGGAGCGGGCGGTGCCGGTTGTGCTGTGCGCGGCGAACCATGCGCCGATAGCCTGTGTCTGGCCGCTGCAGGGCAATCATCTGCAGGGCAGGCGGCTGAACGCCCAGGTGGACGCGTCGCGGCCTTTGGCCAAGCGCATCTGGCGCGACATCGTGGTCGCGAAGATCCGGATGCAGGGCGCGGTGCTGGCATCGGTCGGGGCGGAGGCCGGTGCATTCGACATGCTCGCCCGCAAGGTCCGCTCCGGCGATCCGGACAATGTGGAAGCGCAGGCGGCGCGGCGCTACTGGCAGGCGTTCATGGGGCCGGATTTCCGGCGCGATCAGGACGGCGAAGGCATCAATGCACTCTTGAATTACGGCTACACGGTGCTGCGCGCGATCATCAGCCGGGCCATCTGCGCCGCCGGTCTGCATCCCTCGATTGGGCTTCATCACTCCAACCGCGCCAATGCCTTTGCCCTGGCGGACGACCTGATGGAGCCTTATCGACCGATCATCGACAGGGCCGTCTACAATCTCGTGCAGGACGGGTTGCGAGAGGTTTCGCCCAAAGCGAAGACCGCGCTGGTGACATTGACGGCGCTGGATCTGCCGGCGCCGCACGGCATGAGCCCGCTGCATGTGCATGCAACGCGACTTGCACAGCAATTGGCGGCGCTTTTCGACAAGGAGGACGAGGGCCTGGAGCTGCCTTCGCCACTGGACCCGCTGACGTTATCCGGCCTTGCACGGCAGGGCGGGACGCCATGACAACGCTCCATACGGAAAAACGGGGAGAGCGGACCAATCCATCCTTCATGTCCGCTTATCGGATGATGTGGATGCTCGTCACGTTCGATCTGCCGGTGGATACGAAGAGACACCGCGCCGAAGCCACGAAATTTCGCCAGTTCCTGCTTGATCAGGGCTTTGAGATGAGCCAGCTTTCGAATTACCTTCGCTTGGTGAATGGGCAGGAACAGTTTGAAACCTACACACGGCGAATCGGATCCAACCTCCCGGAGCGGGGCGATGTTTTCATCTTTCAATTTACGGACAGGCAGTATGAAAATATCGTCCGATTCAGCGATCAAAGCCGCCGTACCCGAAAGAAAAATCCCGAGCAGATTGCTCTATTCTAGTGTTCGCGGACCATTTCATGGCGCGATAAAGCCCCAAAACCACTGTCGAAACAGGGGCTTGGGGCAATATCGAGCCTAGCAGTTCAGAAATCGCAGGCCAACCGCAACCAACTCGCCTTCGAGCGCCTGGATACGGCGAGCCTAGCAGTTCAGAAATCGCAGGCCAACCGCAACTTCGGATGCCGCCCCGTGGCGGGGCGGTCAAGCCTAGCAGTTCAGAAATCGCAGGCCAACCGCAACTCCCCGCCACAAGCACGGACACGGGCGGGGAGCCTAGCAGTTCAGAAATCGCAGGCCAACCGCAACATGCTGGCGCGTGCGTATTCGAGCAGCGGGAGCCTAGCAGTTCAGAAATCGCAGGCCAACCGCAACGGTGGAAAGGCTGAACATGCTGTCTCCTAAAGCCTAGCAGTTCAGAAATCGCAGGCCAACCGCAACACTTCGCTCTGAAGGTTCGCCTGAGACTGCAGCCTAGCAGTTCAGAAATCGCAGGCCAACCGCAACAAGGACGGGGGCCTCCTCGGCGGCGAAATCAGCCTAGCAGTTCAGAAATCGCAGGCCAACCGCAACCGGGCGAGCGAGCAATCGCTGCGGCCCTCGAGCCTAGCAGTTCAGAAATCGCAGGCCAACCGCAACGGTTCCACCATCGCCAATAGGCTGGCCCTTAGCCTAGCAGTTCAGAAATCGCAGGCCAACCGCAACTGTCAGATCGAGGAAAAGGGCTTTGTTTACAGCCTAGCAGTTCAGAAATCGCAGGCCAACCGCAACAAGGTGAACGTCACTGGGACGCGCAACTGGAGCCTAGCAGTTCAGAAATCGCAGGCCAACCGCAACCGGGTTTTCATTGATAGTCTCTCCTGGTGCAGCCTAGCAGTTCAGAAATCGCAGGCCAACCGCAACAACAATGAGGGCGCGGCCTTCTGGGAGCACAGCCTAGCAGTTCAGAAATCGCAGGCCAACCGCAACAAAATGAGTACCGTCGAGTTCTGCCAAAATAGCCTAGCAGTTCAGAAATCGCAGGCCAACCGCAACGACGATCTCGCGCAGGGGCGTGTCGGCCGGAGCCAAGCAGTTCAGAAATCGCAGGCCAACCGCAACCTGCGCCAATCCGTGAATCTCTCGGCGCTGAGCCTAGGCTCAGGACTCATTGATTAGATCCAGAAGATGTTTGTTGCAGCGATGCATATGGCTGAAAAGAACGTATGTGCGCATCGGTCGTACCGAGTTGCAATGCGCCGCCAGTCTTTGAGCTTTGCGAAGAGGTTCTCCACCTTGTGGCGCTGTCGATAGAGCGCCTTGTCGTAGGGATATGGTGTCTTCCTGCTGCGGCTGGAGGGAATACAGGGTTCGATACCCTTTGCCTGCAGGGCCTGCCGGAATGGTATGCTGTCATATCCTCTGTCGGCAATCAGCGTTTTGGCCGGCGGCAAGGTATCCAGGACGAGGCGTGCGCCTGTGTGGTCGCTCATCTGACCTTCATTGAGCGGCAGGATGATCGGGCGGCCTTGACCATCGCAGACGGCATGCAATTTGGAGTTCAACCCGCCTTTGGTCCGCCCGATACGACGGGGAACATCCCTTTTTTAAGCAGACTCGCCGCAGTTCGATGCGCTTTCAGGTGTGTGGCGTCGATCATGATGCGTTCGGGCTTCGGACCGTTACCGGACAGGGCCACAAAGATGCGGTCGAATCACCCAGCCGGCTCCAGCGGATGAAGCGATTATAGAGCGTCTTGTGCGGTCCGTAGCCCTTTGGCGCATCCTTCCATTGCAGACCGTGCTTGATGACGTAGACGATGCCGCTGATTACCCTGCGATCATCGACGCGGGGAACACCATGCGCCAAGGGAAAATGCGGCTCGATCCGCGCCATCTGGCGCTCGCTCAGCAGAAACAGATCATCCATCACGGTCTCCTTCCAGAAACCGTGAATCACATCTCATCACAAATTAATAGGTCCTGAACCTAGGCGGTGATCGTCGCCACGAAGACGGCGAGCGTCAGCCGCATGTTGAGGGTGAGGCCGTCGATCGCGAGGAAGATCGGCATGGCGCTGAAGGCGAGTACGATCGCCGCGACGATCTGTTTGACGCGGGCGGGCGGCATGCTTGGCTCGGCCGTCGGAGACGGTTCCCCACGCCGATCGGCGTGGGGTTCGGGAAAGGCGGTTGCATAAAGGACCACGATCGCCCTCCTTTCGATCTTTCAGGCTGCGGCTCAATCGTCGTCGGACGACGAGTTCGAGGAACTGTTCGAATTCGAGTTGCTGTTGGAATTGGAATTGTTGTTGGAGTTCGAGTTCGAGTTCGAGTTCGAATTGGAGTTTGAGTTGGAATTGGAATTCGAGTTGGAGTTGCGATTCGAGTTGGAATTCGACGAGCTGTTGGAATTGCGGTTCGAGCTCCAGCTACCGCGACGGTCGTCGTCGCGGTCGCGGCCGTAGCGCGCCTGGCTCGCCTTGCTGGTGCGCGTCATCTTCTGCAAGAAGCGGTAAACCGGGTCGTCGGCGACGGCGGGCGCGGGGGCTGCGGCGCCGACCACCAGGAATGCGCTCAGGATTGCGATGACCTTCTTCATGGTGTTTCTCCTTTGAGTGACAGCCTCGTTGGCTGTGAGGGGGAAACGGCGGTCGGCAATTCTTATTCCTGATAAAACAGAAATAATTTCAATATGATAGGCCTTTTCTGCAGCGCATGCGGCATCGCCGCCGCTGCGGGGCGCAGCGATGGCCAAGGCGTTTATCCGGCTCGGAACCTATCGCTGGGCGCGGGCGAACTTGCGATACCAGCCGTCGGCAGCGAGCGTCTTGCGCAGGATCGTCTTGCGCACCGCGCCCTCCGGCGCGCTTTCGGCACGGATGTCCGCGTCGAGATCGGAGGCATCGCGGCGGAAGGGGATGACCTGCACGATCGGCGTGCCGCGTTCCAGCATATGCAGGCCGTCCTCGCCGATGGCGAAGAAGGGAAAGTGGATTTCCGATTGGTAGGTATCGGTGTCGACGACGCCGGCAACGACCTCGAACACGCCGTTCGGCCGGTTGAGCGGCGGCACGAACAGGCAGCTCCAGCCGGGCGGGGTGCGGACGGTCCAGTAATTGTGGAACTTGCAGGGCGGCAGCGGCTCGCGCGGATTGCCGGCGACCTGGTGGCTGGCATGATTGCTGACCAGCGCGCGATCGAAATCCCAGCCGCAATCGACCGTCTTGCCGCCGTCGGAGATTTCCATGCGCACGCTCGCCGGAAGGCCGATCACCCAGCCGGCGGCCATGGCGTCGAGGAAGGGCATGCAGCGCTTCACGGTGATGCCGCTGTTGGTGGGCGAGACCTGCGTCTCGTCGATCGCGGGCAATTTGCGGAACCAGTCGGGCAGCACCGTCTTGGCGCGCACGGGGGCGGGGATCACGCCCTCGTCCTCTTTGCGGCAGAGAAAGGTCAACCGGGGCTGCGGTTTCTTCAGAAGGGCCAGGGCCATCGCTGTTCTCCTCTTCAATCGATGGGAGAAGAACGGCGATGGACGAAGCCTATTCCCGGCGGCGCGAAAAATTTTTGGCCGAGCGTCAGGTCACCCGGTAGAGCTGGACCGGCCGCTTCGGTGCGCGCTTGATGATGCCCTTCGCTTCGAGATCGAGCTGCACGGCCTTCATCCACCAGCCCGCCTTCTGCCGCTCCGGAAAATCCGTCTCCGACAGGTGCGGTAGCAGCGCCTCCTGCGCCTGGGCGACTGTCATGCCCGGCGCCGTGTCCGGCAGGGCGGCGAGCAGCGCCGCGCGCATCGCCATGTATTTCGTGCGGTCGAGCCTTTCGGTGCGGCCCGGCGTGTTGATGTTTTCGACTTCGATCTTGTCAGACATCAATCGTCCCCCCAACGGCGATTTTCGGATTGCGGAAGCCCATGGCGATCCAGGCCGCCAGGAGTTTTCCATAGAAGGCGACCGTGTGGGTCTTGAGGTTGGGAATGTCGGCAGGCAGGCCGGACCGATCGGCAAGGTCGCTCGTCATGGTGCGCAGCTCCGCCCTCGGCCTTTGGGCTTCCGGCCAGAGATGCAGGTAGAGGCTCAGCCAGTGCGCGCCCTTCATCTCCAGGAATATGGGCGTGTTGCAGCAGGTGGCGACGACGCGGCGCGAGCCGGCGGTGGGGGAGAGGCGGAATTCCCTGAGGTTCTCCGCGCCCGACAGGATGCAGACCCGGTCCTTGCGGTATTCCGCGGCCGGTGTCGCATGGTAGCTGGTCAGCGTGTTCTTCGCGCCGGGAAGCGTCGCGAGCCGGCCGGCGGCGGCCCGGCAACTGTTGCACAGGCATTCGGAAACCAGGATCGGGTCTCCCTGCACTTCAAGGCGCGTCTGGCCGCAGGCGCAGCCGATATGGGTTGTTCTGCGCATCTCAGTCATCCTCCGTGACGTTGAACAGGTATCGAATGTATCGCTCCAGATGGTCGAGGCTTTCGCGCGCTAGCGCGGGGTCGTTGGCCGCCTTCGCCAGGATGAAGCCGCCCTGGAGAACGGCCTGCGTGTGGCGCGCGAGGCTCTCAGCCGTCCAGCCGGTCGCCGTGATGCCGCGCTCGCGCCGTGCCATCTCGATATCGGCCTCCAGCGTTGCCGTGTGCCCGAACATGCTGCGCCCGCAGGCATCGCGAATGTCGGGCGCGCTCACAAAAACCTCCTGTGCCATCGTGCCGACGAGGCAGGTGAATTCCTGCAATTCGCCCGCGATGATCGCCTTGCGGAAGGCGACATAGGCGAGAACCCGCGCCAGCGGCTCGCTCGGACCGTGATAGAGGGCGGCGGCGAAATAGGCCGACGTCGTCTCGCCCCAGAACTCCGCGGCCGCCACCCCGAGAGCCTCCTTGCTCCCGAAGTGATGGAAGAAGGCGCCCTTGGTGACATCGGCAGCCTTGCACAGGTCCTCGATGGTGGTCGCCGCGAACCCCTTTTCGCGAATGATGTCACGTGCGGCCTCCAGGAGGCGGATCCGTGCATTGCCGCGTTCGGGTGATTGTTTGGTTGGCCTGGACATGACGAGAACATACCATACGGTCGGTATGTGTCAAGTATGGTTTGATATCAACCTATCCTGTGCCCTGGCGCCGGGCGCATACGGCGCTGAACCGGCCTCCAAGAAAGCCGGTTCAGCATGTCATATGAGGGCTTGGAAAAGGCTAGGGTGCGAGCGCCTTGCGTTCTTCTTCGGCGGAAAGCGGGGCGCCGGCCTGGATCGAGGTGAGATAGGTGTCGATCGTCTCCTGCGTGGAGGCGGGCACGTAGCCTTCGGCCTGCGGCGTCGTCAGCGCCAGCCGCGTCGCCCAGGCGCCGTCCTGGCGGCAGGCGACCGTCAGCGTGCTGCTCGCCTCCTGCTTCAGCTCATATTCGCGGCAGAGTTCGCCGCGCTCGTCGCGGAACGTGGCGACGACATGCAGCACGGCGCCCGAGAGCCTTATGTCCCGGCCGGAAACCTCGCGGTCGAGGGCGGCGGCGATCTCGGCGGCGGAATCCGTTGCGGACGGCCCCATGCTGCCGAGTGTGAAACCGATGACACCCGTCACCAGCGCCACGAGGCTTGCCGCAACCGGCATGAGCCAGGGCCGTGTCGTCGGCTGCGCCATCTGCTGCGGTTTCGGGCGGAAGGACACGACGATATTGTCGCGGGGCGACTGTGCCTCCTCCGCCATTTTGCGCACAGAAGCCAGCAGCGCCTCCGGCACCGGCTCGTCGATCAGCGGCTTCAGCGCCTCGCCCACCAGCCGGCGGCTGTCGAGGAAGACGGTGAGCCGTTCGGCCAGCGCCTCGTCGGTCGCAAGCGCCTCTTCCAGCGCGAGGCTTCGCGCCTCGTCCAGCTCGCCATCGGCGAAGGCCATCAATGTCTCGTCGTCGAAATCGTCTTTGTTCATGAAACGCCGCCTTTCGTATCGGGCGAACGTCTCTCGCCAAAACTTATTCCCGTCAGCTCCATCAGATTTTTTCGCGCGCGGGCAAGACGGCTCATCACGGTGCCGATCGGGATGGCGA
This sequence comes from Shinella sp. HZN7, assembly GCF_001652565.1. NCBI lineage: Bacteria > Pseudomonadati > Pseudomonadota > Alphaproteobacteria > Hyphomicrobiales > Rhizobiaceae > Shinella > Shinella sp. HZN7. The sequence continues at coordinate 978,197 of NZ_CP015736.1, forward strand.
GAACCTCGGCCGCATCGCGGTAGCTGAACTCCTCCACGCAGACCAGCACCAGCACTTCGCGCTGCTCGTCCGGCAGTTTCTGGAGGGCGATGGTCACCTCGGCCAAATCCATGCGGGCATGGGCGGCGGCCTCGCCAGAGGGCACGGAGACGTCGCGCGCCTCGTCGATGTCGTCATGCGGGCCGGCCGTCTTCAGCCGGCGCAGGTGGTCGATCCACAGGTTGCGCAGGATGCGGAACATCCAGGCGTCGAAGCGGCTCTCCGGCGCAAAGCTGTCGGCGGCGAGGATGGCGCGCTCGCAGGCCGCCTGCACCAGATCGTCGGCGAGCTCCCGCGACCGGCAGAGCGAGATCGCGAAGCGTCTGAGGTTCGGCAGGAAGGCCACCAGCCGTTCCGGCACCGTCGGCATGTCATTCGTCATGCGATTTCTTTGGCACGCCATGGAATAAGCTGTCGAGTCAAACGTATGTCAGGATACCAGTCACCGATACGAGCCACCATCCGCCATGGAGATCGACCATGCCGAGCCGCCTTGCAGCCCTCTCCGGACGCCTCTCCCTCCTCGTGGCCCTGACCCTGGCCGGTACGGTGGCGCTGCCCGCGCCGGAGGGTGGCTTTGCTCCCGGCGTCGCCGTTGCTCTCGCCGACGACGATGATGATGATGGCGGGGACGACGGTGGCGGCAGCAGCCGCGGCGGTCGCGGAGGCGACTGGCAGCCGAAAGCGCGCGGCGACCTGCGCTCGCTGTTCCGCTGGCCATCACGCGAGGTGCGTCGAGCGCCCGTGCGCCGCGCGGTTGCGGTGCCGGACCGTGCGCCGAACGAGATCGTCGCGACCGGCCTCGACGACGACGCCATCGCGGGCCTGGCGCAGGACGGTTTCGTCGTGGACGACCGGGTCGAGATTGCGCTCATCGGCGGCGAAATGGTGCGCCTCATCGTCCCGCAAGGCATGACGCTCGATGCGGCGCGTGCTGCCGTCTCGGCCCGCAGCGCCTCGGCGACGGTAGATTTCAACCACTTCTACCAGCCGCAGGCCGGGGGCAAAGCCGCCTGCGTGCGGGAAGGCTGCGCGCTGGTGCGCCACATGGTCGGCTGGCCGAGCGGCGAGGCGGGCAGCGGCCTCGCCTGCCTGAAGCCGCAGCGCATCGGTCTCATCGACACGGCTATCAATGCAGAGCACGCCGTGCTGGCAGGCACGCGGCTGGAAATCCTCGACCTCGGCGGCGGGGAGGGGGCGAAATCGGGTGAGCAACACGGCACGGCGGTGGCGGCACTTCTGGTTGGCGCGCCGGGAAGCCGTGTGCCGGGTCTTCTGCCAGGCTCGGAGCTCGTCGCGGTCGACGCCTTCCAGCGTTTCCGCAAATCCACGGATATCGCCAGCGTCTACGACCTCGTCCGCGGGCTCGATCTCTTGATCCAGCGGAACATCCGGGTCGTCAATCTCAGCCTGACGGGGCCGGCGAACCGTGTGCTCGAGCAGGCGGTGGAGGCCGCCAACGGGCGGGGAACGATCCTCGTTGCGGCCGCCGGAAACGACGGTCCGAATGCTGAGCCGGTCTACCCCGCCGCCTACGAAGTTGTCATCGCCGTGACGGCCGTCGATACGGCAGGCAACCCCTATCGCCGGGCGGTGCGTGGCGCCCATATCGATATCGCCGCACCCGGCGTCGGTGTCTGGACGGCGGCCTCGATCTCGGGTGCAAGGCAGAAGAACGGCACCTCGTTCGCAGCCCCTTTCGTGACGGCGGCGGTTTCCCTGCTGCTTAGCGCCAAGCCCGGCCTTTCGCCGCGCGATATCGAAGCGGAGTTGACGAAATCCGCCGAGGACATGGGCACGCCCGGCAAGGACAACATCTACGGCTGGGGGCTTCTCAACGCGCGAGCACTCTGCAGACAAGCGAAAGATGGAAAGTAAGCTTTGCGGAAAATGACCCGCTGTGCGCTGACGGCCAGATTTCGCTCGAACGACGACCCCCGGGCGCCAGTTGCATCAATCTGTGGAACTCTACCGTCAGCGCCAGGTCGAGAACTTATTGTGTGGTCCCGAAATGCGATGGTGCGGCTTAATTTTGTAGATTGGCGGGTCCTTTGGCGCCCATGCCCGCTTCGTTGCCGGCTGGAACCCGCGAGGTCCACGCGCGATTGTGCCGAAACGTCGAGCGGGGTGCAGGTCATGGCGCTCATGCGAGCAGCCCGAATGAGATGCGATGAGCGATGATTATCGAACAAGGGCTGACAACGGGCCATCTCCGGTCTCACCGTATACCCTGAAATCAACACCGTAGACGGCCTTGAGGACATCGGGCGTCATGATCGATTGCGGAGAGCCGCGGGCGATGAGCGAGCCGCCGTGCAGCGCAATGATTTCATCGCAGTATCGGCTCGCCATGTTGACGTCGTGCAGGACCATGATGACGGAAAGCCCCTTTGTTTTCGTCAGGGTGCGTATGAGATCGAGCACTGCGATCTGATGAGCGATGTCGAGCGCCGAGATTGGTTCGTCCAGCAGGAAGCACCTGGTATCCTGTGCGACCAGCACGGCCAGCCAGGCGCGTTGATGCTCGCCACCCGAGAGCGTCTCGACAGGACGGTCGGCGAGCGCCGTCATGCCTGTGAGGTCGAGCGCTTCGTCCACCTTCCTTGCGTCCTTCGGGCGAAATGCGCCGAGTGCGCCGTGCCAGGGATAGCGCCCGAATTTCACGAGTTCACGGACGCGGGTTCCCGCCGCGACTGGTGTCTGTTGCGGCATATAGGCAAGGTTGCGGGCAAATTCCCGGTTCGGCCAGCCGTCGAGCGGGCGCTCGCCGAAGCGGATATAGCCGGCGGTCGGCGTGATCTGCCGGGCAAGAATCTTGATCAGGGTCGATTTGCCCGAGCCGTTGTGCCCGATCAGGCCGATCGTTTTTCCTGTGAATAGCTGCAGATCGAGCGCATGCAGGATCGTGCGTCCGTCAACGCTGTATGAGATGCCGTCCAGAGAAAAGAGGGGTCGCGCGTCCGAAAGGAGCGATGACGGATGGAGCATGGAGCTTACCTCATGATTTTGGCCGTCGTGTGCAGACGATGCGGCGATCGACAGGCGGGCTGTGTTCATTGACCGCCGTCCCTTGCCTGGCGGCGCAGATGCCACAGGAACCATGGACCGGCGACCATGGCGGCCAGCAGACTGGGCGAGAGAGACCAGGGCCATGCGAGATTGCGGCTCAGCCATTCCGCAACGGTCATGGCGAGCGCGCCGATCAGGCCGCTGGCGATGCTGGCGCTGGCCGTGCTGCGGAATCCGAGCACGGCGGCGACGTGCGGCACCATCAGGCCGATGAAGCTGATCGGGCCGACGACCATGGTTCCCGCAGCCGTCGCCATCGCCGCCAAGGCGATACCAAAAGTCCTTACCGCAGGAACGCGAACGCCAAAACTTGCCGCCGTCGCATCGCCAAGAGCGAAGAGGTCGACCTGCCGGTGCAGCGTGAGGCAGGCGGTGAGGCAGGTGAGACCTGTCAGGCACGCTGCGATGGCGGCGGCAAGATTCACGCCGGTCGTCATGCCCGAAAACCACCCGAGCAAAGCGGCACCGCGTTGCCCGCCGCCGGCGAGTGCGATGACGAGCATGGCATTGGCCGTGCTGGCGAGCCCCACGCCGAGAAGAAGCATGCGCGAAGGCTCGAACCGTGACCGGAGCCCGAGCAGGGTCACGAGAAGCAACGCTATGGTTGCTCCCGCCATCGTGATCGCCAACTTCGTCGCGACCCCGAGGGTCGGCAGGACCACGAAAGCAACGGCGAGCGCCAGGCCGGCGCCGTGGCTGATACCGAGGAGGTCCGGGCTGGCGAGCGGATTGCGCAGCAGGCGCTGCAACAGAAAGCCCGCCAGGGCGAGGCAGAGGCCAGCGCCGGCCGATGCAAGCAGTGGCGGAAGACGCCAGCGCCAGACAAGGGCCAGATCGTCCCGACCCGCGAGCGACCAGCCTTCCGGGCCGCGGCCATAAAAAAGAGCGACTGCGAAGGCTGCAGCCAGAAGGAGGGCGAGAACGGCAATTCGCCTCGTGCCACCGCCATTGTGGCCGCCGGGAGAGATCGTGGTTGTCTTCGGGATACCGACTGGCGTTGTGCGGGCGAGAAAAATCAGGAGCGGCCCCGCCAGCAGCCCGGCCGCTGCTCCGACCGGCAGGTCGCCGGTGACGGTGGAAAGCAAGCGGATGGCCTGGTCCGTCAACAACAGGAGCAGGGCGCCGGTCACTCCGCATCGGAGGAGTCCGGGATGGCCCTGCCGCCAGATCGTCCGGGCGAGTGCGGGGGCGGCCAGTCCGACAAGGCCGATCTGCCCGAACTCCGCCGTGACGAACGCTGCCAGGAGCGAGGCGATGACGAGCAGGGAAAGCTTGACCGTGCGCACCGGCAGGCCGAAGCTCGTCGCGGCCCCGTCACCGAGGGAAAGAAGCCGGAGCGGCCGTTCCAGCAGGCAGAGCGGGCCGACGGCGAGGGCGGCCACGATCGCCAACCGGAGTGAAGGATCCCAGCCGCTCTGTTGCAGCGAGCCGGCCTGCCAGGTCAGGAGATTGCTGAGAAAGTCGTGGTTGAACAGGACGAGGGCTGCATAGGCCGCGTTGCAGAAGAGATTGATCATGACCCCGGCAAGCACCAGCGTCTGCGAGGACAGGCGCGGCCCCCAGGCGACGGCGAGCGCCGTCAGAAGGGCGAGCGCCGCGCCGGCCAGCGCAACGCCCTGATAGCCGTAGGACCAGAGCGCCGGCGCGAAGACGAGGCTTGCTGCCAGGCATAGCGCCGCGCCGCCGGAGATGCCGAGGATCGTCGGTTCTGCCAATGGATTGTCGAAGGCGCGCTGGAAGACGGCGCCAGCAAGCCCCAGAAGGAACCCGGAAACCAGGGCCGCGGCGACTCGCGGCAGCGTGCTGTAACATAGGATGGCCGGATCGCTCGCGTCGAGGACCGCCATCAGGGTGAGCGCGATGGCCGGCGCGGCAAGCATGGCCGTCTGCCATGGTCCGCGATGGGGACTGCGGAAGGCTTGGACGATCATCGCGGTATGCCTGCTCCGGAAGGGCCTGAAAGAGCATGGGCCAGCGCTTCGGCAAGATGAAGGGTCGAGCGGCAGCCGCCGAAAGGATAGAACTGGCTGATGCGGACGACCCTTTGTTCGCGAACGGCGGGAAGGCGGTGCCAGAGCTGGCTGTCGGCCAGCACCCGCTCGGTCTGTGGAGCGAGCGAAGGAATTTCCATCTGCAGAAAGACGGCGTCCTCCAGCGCCATCAGCGACTCGAAGCCGACCTGAATGAAGCCGCTGGCATTGGTCGGCCCCTGCCAGGCGTTGACGAGACCCAGCCGGGCGATCACCGAGCCCGGCATGCTGCCATTGCCATAGATCATGGCGCGGCTGCCGCTCTGGTCGGGAAGGAGGATACAGACGGGACGCGTCCGGCCGAGGCTTGCGGCGAGCGCGTCCATTCGACGCTCGATCCCGGACAACACCGTTTCGGCTGCGCTGTCCGAAAGCTCCGCGGCCCGCCCGCATTGCCGGAGAATGGCTGCGGCTCGGCCATAGCTCTCGGCGCCGGTCATGTCAGCCACCACCTCGACCGGTGCGATTTCATGCAGTCGCGGCGTCATGAACAGGCTAGGCGCGCCGATGAAGACGAGGTCCGGGCGAAGCCTGTCCAGGAGTTCGAGATTGATTTCCCAGAACGGGCCGATGTCGTGCGTTTCGGCGGGCAGCGCCTGCGGCATGCGCTGATTGTAGTAGCCGGTGTCGGCAACGGCGAGCGGGGCGACGCCGAGAGCAAGCAGAGACTCCGCTGCCGCCCAGTCGATGGCGGCGATGCGCCGATGCCCCTGCGCCCGCAGAGGGGAGAAGGGGAGAAGGGCGGCAAGGCCGCCGGCAAGTAAGGAGCGTCGATTCAACATGATCGCATGGGAGCGCCGCCTTGCGACGGCGCATTCCCTGTTCTCAGAAATCGACGGTCAGTTTGCCGATGACCGAGCGCCGATCACCCTGGTAGCAGGAGTAGCTGGACTCGCAGGTCGTGAAATACTTCTTGTCGAAGAGGTTCGTCGCGTTCAGCGAGACCTTGGCGTGTTCGTTGACGCGATAGCTGGCCCCGATATCGAAAAGCGTCCGGCCCGGAACGGAAACGGAATTGGCATTGTTGCCATAGACCTCTCCGACGTAGCGAACGCCTGCGCCGAGCGAGGCACCCTCCAGCACGCCGTCATTGAACGTGTAGTTGAGCCAGCCCGATGCCTGATGTTCCGGCACGAGCATGGGGCGATTGCCGACATAGCCCAGCGCGTCCTTCGTGATTTCCGCGTTGGTATAGGTATAGGAGCCCGTGAAATCCCAGCCGCCGCCAATGCTGACCTTGCCTTCGACCTCCAGGCCGCGTGAAGCGATTTCGCCCGTTGCGACCGCATAGCCGGTGGACAGGTAGTTGAGGACATTCGTCTTCACGATGTCGAAATAGGCCACGGTAAAGAGGCCGTCGAAGCTGTCGGGCTGATATTTGACGCCGACCTCCCACTGGCGGCCGCGGGAGGGATCGAACGTGTTGCCGTTTTCGTCGACACCGCTGTTCGGCACGAAGGATTGCGAGAAGCTGACATAGGGAGCGAGACCGAACGCGGTGACGTAGCTGAGACCAGCACGGCCGGAGAAGTTGCCGATGTCAATATTGGTATCCGCGCCCGTCAGGCGATTGTGCGTATCCAGATTGAGCCAGTCATAGCGCCCGCCCAGCGTCGCGATGAATCCGTTGCCGAATTTGATCCGGTCCTGGGCGTAGATGCCGGTCTGGTTGTAGCGCTCGGCGTAGTTGACGATGGGTGTGGTCGGCGTCGGGATGGTAACGCCATAGACCGGTGCGTAGGGATTCAGCGAAGGGGCTGGGCCCTGATAGCGTCTGACGTCGGCGTCCGACCAGCTATAGTCGAGACCGAACAGCGCCTGGTGCGAAAGGGCGCCGGTCTCGAATTCGGCCTGAACCTGGTTGTCGACCGTGAAGGAATCGAAGCTTTCGTCGAAGTGCCGGGCGAAGCGGTCGAGGCCGGCCGTGCCAAGCCCCGACAGGAAGATGTTGTCCAGGGTGAAGTCGACATGGCCGTAACGAACATTCTGGCGGACCGTCCAGGTGTCATCGAAGCGATGTTCGAATTCGTAACCGATGGACTGCTGCTCCTGAGTGCTCTGGTTGAAGCTGGGATCGCCGAGAAGAATGTTGGTCGGCGTGAAGAGCATGATCGTGCCGCCGCTTTCATCCTTCAGTGCTTGGCCCGTGATGGTCAGGGTCGTGTCCTCGTCCGGCTTCCAGGTAATCGACGGAGCGATCATCAGGCGGTCGTCACCGATTTCGGTGCCATCCGAATACTGGAACTGGGTATTGGCGTCTCTGGCAACGCCGACAATGCGATAGAGGATGCTCTTGTCTTCGTTCAGCGCACCGCCGAGATCGAAGGCGGCCTGCTTGCGGTCATGGCTGCCATATTCGAGCTCGACCTGCCGCACCTCCTTTTCCGTCGGCCTCTTCGACGTCTTGTTGACGATGCCGCCCGCGTCACTCTGGCCATAGAGCGAGGAGGAGGGGCCGCGCAGCACCTCGATGGTATCGAGCGCATAGGGGTCGGTGCGGTAGAAGCTGTAGCTGCTGGAAACCTGACGCAATCCGTCGAGATAGGAGCTCGTCGCCTGGGCGTTGAAGCCGCGCATCATGATCCAGTCATAGCCTTTGGGATCCGGCCCGTAGGTCTCGATCGCGACGCCGGGAACGTAGCGTAGCACTTCCGTCACGCTCTGCGCATTCTGCGCTTCCATCTGCTTGCGGCCGATGACCGACACCGATTGCGGCACTTCGATGAGCTGGGCGTCGGTCTTCAGTGCTCCCATGGAGCGGGTTGCGACGAAGCTGTTCGCGCCGTTGCCATCGCCGTCGACCACGATAGGGGCCAGACCCGTGGAACCCTCGACGCTGACGGTCGAGCCGTCGGTCGCGACCGGATCGTAGATCTGCACGGTCGTCGCATTGCTGAAGCGATAGAGGAGGCCGGTGCCGTCGAGCAGCCGGGAGAGGGCCTCATTCGCCGTCATCGGGCCGTGCACGGGCTTGCCGGTCTTGGCGATCGCGCGGTTTTCGCGGAAGACGACCGACAGGCCGGTGACCCGGCCGATATCGTTGACGGCCTGCGTTACCGGCTTGGCGGCGATGTCGAAGGTGAACGCCCGGCTCTGGATCTGCGCTTGCGCAAATGCGCCTCCTGCCGAACCCCATGCCGCCGATGCCAGCAGGCCGGCCGCGAGAAGATAGCCGGTTCGCCCCATGCCATTCCGTCTCATCGCATTTTTTCCTCTCAACTGCAGGACAATGCGCGGCGAAAGCCTATTTCGTCCGCGTTCTGTCTCCTTCACGGATGAGAGGCAGGGGCGATGAACCCCTTTCATGAAAAAATCTTGATTTTCCTTTTCATGTATTGTCGAGGCCGGCCGGCGTCATGGGGTGATCAGGGTCAGGCGCCCTGCCAGCGCGTTGAAACGGAACCCTACGGAGGCCTGGAGCGAGGCGAGCGCGGCATCTGTGTCGTCAAGCGGGAAGCTGCCGGTGACACGCTCGTTTGCCAGCGCGGTTGAAGCGATGACGATCCGGCCTGGCCTGTAGCGCTCGATCTCGCGCACCACATCGGCAAGACGGGCGCGGTAGAAGACGAAGCGGCCATTGCGCCAGGCAAGGCTGTCCTCGATGTTCACGCTTTCGACGGCAGCAAGGCCCGCGTCATCGAACGCCACCTGTTCGCCCGGTTTCAGCAAGGCCTTCGCCCGGTCCGGACCGGCCGTAACCGAGACGCTGCCATTGGCAAGCGTCACAACCGCCCGGCCGTCGAACAGACGGACATCGAAGAGCGTGCCGAGGACGCGGACTTCCCCTTCGCCTGCTGCCACCACAAACGGTTTTTCCGCATTGTGCACCACATCGAAGAAGGCTGCGCCACGCAACAGACGCACACGCCGTTCGCCCGCCGTAAAATCCTCTGCCAGCGCGCTGTCGGCGTCGAGCAGGACGATCGACCCGTCGGCCAGCCGGATGCTGGCACGCTCGCCACGGGGGCTGACATAGTCTGCGGCCAGGTCCTGGAAGAGGTGCGGACGTTCCAGCCATATGGCCGCGCTCAGAAGACAGAGCAGCACCAGGGCAAGACCCGAAAGGCGACGAGTGGTCCGTGTGCGGCTTTTCTCGCCATCCATGGCGCGAAGATAGACCGCCAGTTCGTCGGCTTCCGCTTCGGCAAGGCGTTTGCCGGGTTGCTCAGCCGCCTCCCAGGCGAGTGCGATAGTACGGAAGGCCTCCGCATGGGCAGGGTCGGCCTTCTGCCAGGTTTCGAAGGCGATCCTTTTGCGTTCCGTCGGCGCCTGGAGCAGGTCGATGAACCAGGCGCGGGCTTCGGCCTCGATATTCTGGGTGGTTCTGTCTGATGTCACGGTCTTCGTCATGGCGCTCTTCCGGCCCTCAATCGACGAGGGTTTTCTGGCAGGCCGCGACGGCCCGCGCCATATGCTTGGCCACGGCCCTCTGGGAAATGCCCATGGCGGCGGCGATCTCGGCGAAGGTTCTGGCATGAACGCGATTGAGAAGGAAGATATGCCGCGTCTGCTTTGGAAGTACTGCAAGAGCCTCATCAATGCTGCGAATGCCTTGCCGGGCCTCCAGAATCTCTTGTGGCGACACCGATGCGGTGGCGTATTGTTCCGGCAGCAGTCCGTTCTCGAGGGATCGGCGCGTCTGCTGTGCCCGCAAATGGTCGATCGCCGCATTGCGGGCGCAGCGCGAAAGATAAGCCGCGTCGTTGTCCGTACGCAGTGGAGAGCGCTCCCACAGGCGCAGGAAGATGTCCTGCACAAGGTCATAGGCCGTGGCGGCACATCCCACACGCCGGTTTATCTGCCGGTGAAGTCGCTCTCGTTCCGTGAGATAGAGAGTGGCCATTTCCTCATACTTGGACGTCATTTTCTTCTAGAATCTCAGTCGATCTTCCATCGGCATTCATCGTGACGGAATGCAACCAGAGTGGCGCGGTTGCAGCAAGAAAGCCTCGCGTCGGTCGAGGCGTTGGCAAAATACTTGTATATAATAATCATGTTTTGTAAATGGGGGGTGTTGAGGCGCACCATGTTCGCGCTGACGGAATATCCTCTTCTGCGTGAGAGGGTACCGCAACACCAGGCCGGAGACGCGACCGCACCTTCGCGATCGTCGATTGCCTGCATCGTCAGGGTTCTCCCATGCATAATTTGCCTCGCAACGAATTTCTCCAGGCCTGCGAGACGATGGTGCCATCAAAAATCTGGGGTCAAACGTCGAGGTAAGTTATAGGGCGTCGATGTCGTCCTTTGGCAGAAAACGACGTGTCGGTGGTTCGATTCCCATCAAGAGCAACCCTCACGGTTTGAATGCAGCCTTCAATGCTTCGAGGTTGCTTTGCATGACCTTGGCGATATCAGAACTGTCCGCTCCAACGTTGGACAGGAGCACAGTCCTCGCACCTGCCTTCTCGATACCCTTCGCGAGATGCTCTCCCGGCTCTGCGTCAAGGATGACGATTGCCACATCATGGGCTGCGAGCCAGTCGGCGAGCTTTTCCGCGCGCTCCTGCGTCCACTCATTCGGCGCGGCGGTGATAGAGGCGAGGAGGTCGATTCCGAGATCGGCGGCAAGATAGGCGAAGTGCGGTGACAGCGCGATGGCGGTCAGGTCGTCGGCCTCCGCAAGCGCCCTGTCGGCCTTGGCCTTGATTTCCAGGAGCCTTTGCTTCAGCGCGGCGAGATTGGCGGCGATGGTTTCGGCCGAGGAAGGCGCGAGACGGGAGAGATCGGCGGCGAGCACGTCGGCCATGCGGCCGAGATTGCCCGGTGCAAGCCACGGCGCGGAACCCTCGCCCGTCCCCGGCATGGGGGCAAGATCGAGCGCCGCATAGACGATGCGATCGTCGGTGGGGTCTGCGATGGCGATGCCGTTCAGCACGCCGTCGAGCGGGCGGCCCGCGTCGATCTCCACGATGCGGATGTTGCTGCGGCGGGCGTGCGGATAAAGCGGGTCTTCCGGCCAGAAGGAGCGGAAGGTGATGACCGCGTCGGCGCCCGCGGCCGCCTTTTCCAGCACGGCCTTGCCGCGGCCGGCGAGATAGGCGGCAAGCCGCGTCGCCGGCAGCTTTGCCGGCTGGACGGCTTCCACCGCGATCGTGCTGTTCACGGTGAGTGCCGAGGCAAGGGAAAAGGCCGCCGGATGTGCCGTCAGGACACGGGCGGCAGGCTTTGGTGTCGCGGCGCCTGCGCGACCGGCAAGAGCGGGGACCAGCACAGGCGCGGCGAGCATGGCCGACAGCATGGTCCGGCGCGAGAGGAAGTCGCTCATGCGGGATCTCCTTTGAGGGCGGGAAGCAGCGCGCGGACGGCAGTGCAGCCGAGGAAGATCGTGCCGGCGGACAGGATGATCGCAGCGCCCGAGGGGATGGGAAGGTCGAGCTCCATGGGGATGAGGATGCCGGCGATCGTCGCGGCAAGCGCGAAGAGGACGGAGAGCGTGACGAAGCCCTTGAGGGAGCCGGAGACGGTGCGGGCGGCCGCGGCGGGAATGACGAGCAGCGCGCCGACGAGGATGGCGCCGATGATCTTGACGCTCGCCACCGTCACCACCGTCACCAGCACGACGAAGAGATAGTCGAGCGCCTTGACCGGCACGCCGCGCACGGCCGCCAGCGTCGGGTTGAAGCTCGCCAGCATGAAGCGGTTGAAGAACGCCGTCGTCAGCGTGAGGACGGAAAGGCCGACGCCGGCGAGGATCGCGATATCCACGCCCGAGACCGTGAGGATCGAGCCGAACAGCACGTTCTCCAGGATATGGATGTTGATACGCCCGGCGAGCACGAGAAGGATGCTCGCGCCGAGCGCCAGCGACATGGAGAGGAAGACGCCGATCAGCGTATCGGCCGAAAGGCCGGTGCGGTTGCGCAGGTAGTTGAGCGCGATGCCGAAGATCAGGCAATAGCCGAAGAGCGCGCCATAGGGCCCGGTATAGGGCTCGCCGAGGAGGATGCCGATCGCAACGCCGGTCAGCGCCGCATGGCCGATGGCCTCGGAGAAGAAGGCATGGCGCTTGACCACGACCAGCGTGCCGAGCCCGCCCAGCACCGGCCCGGCGATGAGGCCGGCCAGCAGCGCGTTGACCGCAAAGCCATAGGCGAGCGAGGGCGGCAGGTAGCCCCCCGCCGCAAGCGCCATCACACCCTGCCGGAAGGCTTCGAACCACGCGCTCATGCCACGCCTCCGGCCCGGTGCGAGAACAGCGCCAGGACCCGCTCGGGCGTCAGTTCCGCTTCCGGCGCGCCATCGAAGAGCACTGCGCGGCTGAGGCCCGTGACGCGGCCGGCAAAGCGCCGGACCGCGGCGAGATCGTGCTCGACCCAGAGGATCGTCGTGCCGCGCTCCTGCAGCCTGCCGATCAGCCGTTCGAAGATGCGCGCCCCCGCCTCGTCGAGCGCCGCCATCGGCTCGTCGAGCACCAGAAGGTCGGGCGGCGGCATCAGGCCCTGTGCCATCATCACCCGCTGGCGCTCGCCGCCGGACAGTGCCCCCATGCGCCGCCCCGCCTTGCCCTCCATGCCGACGTCGGCAAGCGCGGCGAGGATCGCCGTCTTCACCGTGTCTTCTGGCGTGAGGAAGGACGGCCGGCCCGCGACGAGGGCGGCCAGGAAATCCATCACGGTCATCGGCAGGCCACGGTCGAATTCCAGCGCCTGCGGCACATAGCCCGTGGTTCCGCGATCGCCCGGCCAGTCGATCCGGACGGTGCCGGTATGCGGCGCCTGGCCGAGCAGGCAGCGGACAAGCGAGGATTTGCCCCCGCCGTTCGGGCCGACGACGGCATGCACCGTGCCGGGTTCGATGCGAAGCGTTACCCTCGAAAGAACGTCGGTGCGCCCGAGCACGAGAGAAACCTCGTCGAAGACGACGGCCGGGCCTTTCCCAACGATCGCCTCGGCGGCGGCAAGCGGTGGCATGGGCGCGTTCACGGATTGCCCTCCGCCCCGCCCTGCTCGCGAATGGCCTTCACCACGGTCGCGAAGTTCTCCGCCATCTCCGTCTCGAACTTCTCCGGCGTGTAGTCGCCATAGATGATGTGGGAGAGCGGATAGAGTCTGATGCCCGTCTCGCGCTCGATGGTCTCGACATAGGTCGAGGGGAAGTTCAACTCGGAGAAGATGACCTTCACGTCGAGCGCCCTGATGGCGTCGATGGTCTTTGCGAGCTGCGCCGGGCTCGGCTCGATGCCGTGCGCCGGCTCCACCACGGCCGTCACCTCCAGGCCGAATTCGCGCAGGAGATAATCATAGGCGCCGTGGATGGTGGCGACGCGGAAGCTGGTGCCCGGCATGCCGGTCAATTCGGACAGCGCGGCGGCGCGGATCGTCCTGAGGCGCCTGGCATAGGCACGGGCATTGCTGGCATAATCGGCCGCATTGCCGGGATCGAGCCGGCCGAGGTCGCGCGCGATCGTCTGCACCTGCTGGATGGCGCCGGCGATCGAGAGGAACGTGTGCAAATTGACCACCTGGCCGGAGATCGTGCGGCTGTTGCCGAGCCGGCTCGACACGCCGCCGACGGCCGCCAGCAGCGGCACGTCGCGATTGGCCTCGATGACAGGGATGGAGGGGTTTTCCGAGGCGGCGATCATGCGCTCGGCGAAGTCGTCGTGGCCGATGCCGTTCAGCACCACCACGTCGAGCGTTCCGACCCGACGGATGTCCTCCGCCCGCGGCTCATAGGCATGCGGGTTGAAGCCGACCGGGATCAGCGGCACGACCTCAGCCCTGTCGCCGACGATGTTGGCGACGTAGGAATAATAGGGATGCAGCGTCACGCCCACCTTGCGTTTCTTGCCTTCGGCGCGCGGAGCTGAAAGCGTGAACGCCAGGGCGCCTGCCAGGAGCGCGCGGCGCGGAATACGGACGGTCATTGGCCGGCCCCTCGTGTCACGGATGCATCGTAGCGGCTGACGATCTCCTTCCAGCCGGCGGCGACCAGCGCCTCGTCGGAAAGGCCGGCGGCCGCGGCATGCGTCGACCGGTTGAGCCAGACGGAAACGCCGCCTTCCGGCTCATTCGCGTGCCCGTCCCCGGCCGTCGCGATGCGCAGGAGAAGAGAGCCGGCAATGTCGGCCGATGCGGTCTGGCCAAGCCATCCGGCGAAGCCGTCAGCGGAACGCACGAGGCTCCAGACATGGCCGCCGCGGCCCGCCGTCGCCGCATCCACCGCGAAGGGCGGCAGCGCCTGCTCGGCAAGCGCCTCCGGCGTCGGCACCGTTCCGCTTTCCAGCGCGAAGGCGATGTCGTCGGCCGCCACCTTCAGCTCGGCATTGAGGCTCTGCTCGGCCGCCGTCAGCCCGTCGCGAGCATCGACCTGCCATTCGGCGATCCCGGCAACAGCCGGTGCGCGCGTGCGCAGGCCGACCACCGTTCCTGCGACAAGAACGATGGCAAGGCAGATGAGCGCGACGAAAAGCGTCTCCCTTCCGGCGCTGACGGGCCGGACGACGACGCGCGTTCCCTGTCCTGCCGCCGTCATGGCGCAAGCCCGTCTATGTCGCGCCAGTCCACTTCCACCACATGGCCGGGACCGGCATCGAAGAGTATGTAGAACTCACCCGCTGGCCTGTCGAAGCGCACGACGGAATCGGCCCCGAACTTGCCGGGCACTAGGATTTCCTCGTCGTAGGAGATGACGTCCAGCGTCACGCCCTCTGCGCCCGTGCCGTCGGAAAAACCGCCCTTGCATGCGATCCTCCCGCCCTCCATCGCACACGTGCAATATGGGTAATGCGCATAGGCGGGGGTGGTCGCCAACAAGAGGAGGATGGCGAAATATCTACTGTATATGAACGGCGAACGGAGCCGGGTCATTCGGCGCTTCCCTGTTTTCTGGTTTGCTGTCCGAAGAAGTCCGCTGTCGCCGGCGACAGGGTGCTCAGCGGAACGTAGGCCTGGTGAATTTCGCCGGCCCAGGTCTCGATCGTCAGCCAGAGCACCGAATCCTGACTGGTGCTCGGCGGCATCTGGACGGAGGCGGTGAGCTTGAAGGGATTGCCGCCGAAGAGGGCGCCGGCCGCGCGGATGTTGCGGGGCTTGCCGACCCGCAGATAGACGCCCTTGATGCGATCGATGCAGCCGGCGCAAGGCTGGAGGTCGTAGCTCTTCATCCAGCCGCCGATGATGGCCTGCGGCCGGGCGGCATTGCTCTCGCCAAGGGTCAGCGCGAACGGGCCAGCGACGAGTTCCACACCCTTGACGGGCACGAAGGGCAGCGGCGCATCCTTGCGGGACAGGTAATCGGGCAGGAAGAGCGCCGGCAGCGCGAGGAGGGCGATGCAGGCATGGAACTTGACGCGGTCCCAGAGATAGCGCGCCCATGTTTCGGGCGCCTTCCGGCGGGCGGGCAGCACGATCATTCGCCAGCCTCCCTTGGCAGAAGGCCGGGACGCGGGCGCACGAGCTTGACCGTCGACTGCACCGTGCGCATGAGGAAGATCATCAGGCCGGAAAAGACCATCGCGGACAGGACGAGGCCGAAGAAGGCCCAGACGAGCTTCGACCAGAGGCTGTAGAAATCGCCGGTATGGAGGCTGCGCAGGATCGGCGAGAGGGTCGCGGCCGGGCGGGAACTCGTGACCGTTTCGGTCTCGATGACCGCGCCGCTGCCGGGATCGAGATAGATCTCGGCCTTGTAGAGCGGAAAGGCCGTGCGGCCGGTCACACGAACCGGCGTATAATTGTTGAAGCCGAGATAGACCCCGTCGACGCGAAAGCCGGGAAAGGTCTCGTCGGCGATGCGGAAGGCATAGCGCAATCCGTCCGTATTGGTGCTCGCCTCCTGCACGACGGGCGGCAGGTTACCTGTAGTCGGCGTTCCCAGTTCGTCGAGGATGCCGATGACGAGGAACCAGAGGGAGGAAACGGCGATCAGCGAGACGAACCAGAGCGACCAGATTCCGGCGAGCCGGTGCAGGTCTCCCCAGAAGACGCGGGATCCCTCATCGATGCGCAGCCGCGGATTGAGATAGGCGCGCCAGAATTTCTTGTAGACCAGCATGCCGGTGAGCAGGGAAACCAGCATGGGCAGGGACAGTAGGGCGACGAGGTGCCAGCCATAGGGTTTGACACGGTCATAGGGCGTCAGCAGCCAGCCGTGCAGGGACTGCATGAACCATTGGTAGCGGGAATAGGACAGATTGCTGCGCCCCTTCACGGCGCCGCTGTAGGGGTCGAGGAAGAAGGTCGCCTTTTCCTGATCCGGCAGATAGGCGGCGATCTGCACGGTCAGGTAAGGCTCCGGCTGGAGGATGCGGTAGGGCCGCGCCGCTGGCTCCTGCGCCTTCAGGCGGTCGAGCAGGTCTCCGGCGTCAAGCCGTGCGCGGCCGACCGCCGCATCGGCGCGCATCTCGGGATAGCGCAGCCAGAGCACCTCCCAACTGACGGTCGAGAGCGTGCCGGTCAGGCAGGCGAACAGCAGGAAGAACCAGATGGGCACGGCGCACCAACTGTGAAGAACCAGCCATAGCTTTGCCTTGCTCTTTTTCTTCGCCATGAAAGCGGGTCTGTCCCCTCGAAACGGTTGGTTCAACGGCTTGCCGCTCCGGAGAAGTCCCGGGGCGGCAAGTCTTCGGAATGGCCTGTCAGAAGGTCTTCTTCAGCGTGAAGGTGACATTGCGCGGGGCGCCGAAATTGCCGGTCGCGTAGTTCTCATCGAAGCTGCTGTAATACTTCTCGTTGAACAGGTTGTTCACGTTCAGGCTTGCGGCCACGCCGTTCTCGAAATCATACTTGGCCATCAGGCCAACGACGGCATAGCTGTCTTGAACGGCAGTTCCGCTGGCCGGCCAGAACCATGTGTTGAAGATCTTGCTTTGCCAGGACACGTTGCCGCCGACAGTCAGGCCGGTATCTGGAATCGCGTAGGAGGTTGCGATCCTGACCATGTTTTCGGGCGTGATCGTGGAGATCCGGACGCCGTCGGCATCCTCCGTCCGGCTGTGCGTGAAGCCGCCGCCGACCTGCCAGCCGGGAAGAACCTCGCCGGATATTTCAAGCTCAACGCCCTTCGTGACGGCGCCGTCGATCGTCTTGTAGGGGAAGGTTCCGTCCGGCAACGTGCCAGGAACGCTCCGGTCGCGCGTGGCGAGGTTATCCTGTTGGACATAGAAGCCGGCCAGCGAGACATTCAGCCGGTCGTCGAAGAACGCGCCCTTGATGCCAAGCTCGTAGTTCGAGCCGGTCGTCGGCGCGATGATGTTGAAATCCTTGTCGCGATAGGCCTGCTGCTTGAAGATCTGTGTGTAGCTTGCATAGGCGGACCAATTGTCCGTCAGGTCGTAGACCAGGCCAGCATAGGGGATCCACTCGCCGTTGCGTTCCGACGACTGGCTGGATCTCGCCCCCGAGTCGAAGTCATGGCTGTTGAAGTCGTACTGATAGAAGACGACGCGGCTGCCGGCGATGAGCGAGAGATCGTCGGAAAGCCGGAAGCGGCCGCTGCCATAGACGCCGATCTGATCGATCTCGGTGATGCTGCGGAACCTCTGGCTGCCCAGATAGGAATCCAGATTGGGGATATAGCCGTTCCAGTCGAAGATGCTCCCGGCAACAGGCTCGTAGTCAAAGCCTGTGCCGTAGGTACCGTGGTCATCTTCGCCGAAGGTGCTGGTGATGCCGAAGCGAAGATCGTGCTGCCGGCCGAAAAGCTCGACCGGACCTTCCAGATAGGTGTCGATCGCATGCTGGGTGGTCGTCGTTGCCAATTGGCCGCCGAGCAACTGGGCACCGGTTCCATCAGGATTTATGGTGCCCCAGGATGCGGAGGCCAGCATGCCCCAGCGTTTCGCCCGATAGTAGGAATAGTCGGCATGGAGCTTCCATCCATTGTCGAATTCATGGTCCAGCCGTACGAAATGCGTGCGGAAGTCCTGATTGTAGGGAAGGCTGCCGCCACCCGGATTGAACGACCAGTCGTAGTCCACCAGGCTGCCATCGGTGTGGAAGAGCGGGAAGCCGCCGAACTGGGTGTTGTAGGTCCTGCGCCGCTGGTAGTCGGTGCCGAGGGTCAGCGTGGTGTTCTCGGCGACGTCCGCCTCCACCACGCCGTAGACCACGCCTTCGCGCAGATCGTAGCGGTCGAGATAGGAGTTCGCGTCTTCAAGGCTCGTCACGAAGCGGCCCCGGATCGTGCCTTCCGCATTGAGCGGGCCACTGACGTCGAATTCGGAGCGGTAGGCCTGCCACGACCCGGCGCTGCCGGAGAGGTAGCCCTGGAACGTATCGGTCGGGAGTTTTCTCGCCAGGCTGATCGTGGTGGACGGGTCGCCCGCGCCGGCCATGAGGCCGCTGGCGCCGCGCAGCACATCGACATGGTCGTAGAGAACCATGTTGGAAACGCTCGGACCGGAGCCGTATTGCACACGATACCAGGTTGGGATGCCGTCGATCTGCCAATTCGGATTGGAAAAGCCGCGCGCGTAGACCATCGTGCGCTCGGAATCCATCTGGTGGACGGTGATACCGGGCGTCTGGCGCAGCACGTCGGCGATCGTAGTGAGGTTCTGGTCCTCCATCTTCTGGCGTGTGACGACGGTGACGGACTGGGGCGTCTCGCGCAGCGTAAGCGGCAGGCCGGTCGCCGAACTGGTCTGTGACGTGGTGTAGGAACCGGTTCCCTCGGTCGTGGTGCCCTGGCCCTCCACGGTGATCGTTTCGAGGCTGGTGGAGCCGTCCGCCGCACCGCCGCCGGCGGGCAGGCCGGCGACCAGCGCCGCTGTCGAGGGGCCGGAAATCCGGGCACTGACACCCGTTCCCGCCAGCAGGGTCTGCAATGCCCGTGCCGGCGCCATCGATCCGTTGACGGCCGTCGAGCGCTTGCCGGCCACCGCCTTCGAGGTGAAGCCGACTTCCCAGCCGGTGGTGCGGACGAAGGCCGCGATCGCCGAGGAGAGCGGCTGCGCGGGAATGTCGAAGGCGACCGTCTGGCCGGCGGTCTGCTGCTCGGCATGGGCGGCGGGCACGGCGAGATGGGTGGTCGCCAGCACCGTCGATGCGATCAGGAGCGATGCTAGGGACCGTTTCCTGCGGCGGGCGCCTGTCCTGCCTGTTTCGTAACGCGCGCCAGCGCCTGCATTCCGCTTCATCGGTGGTCCCTCTCGTCCTGATCAGAGGGTCGATGCGCACCTTGCGTTCTCGACCCATAGACCTTTGACAAACGGGCCGCGCCGATCTCACAAAAAAAGTTGAGTTTTTATCGCAGGATTAAAATTCCGCCCGGCAGGCGCGTGACATCCGCCCCGGCGGCAGTGGCAAGCGAGCGGATCACGCGCTCCGGATTGTCTAGGCGATAGTTGCCGTTGATCCTGACATGGCTGAGCTGGCCGTTGGCGACGACGACCGTATGGCCATAGTAGCGCTCGATCTCGCCGAGGACCTGGTCGAAGGGCTGGTCCTCGAAGACCACGCGCCCCTGAAGCCAGGCGTGCGAGGTGCCGGGATCGGTCTTGCGGACGCCGGAAAACGCCGCCGCCGTGGCGATGATGCTTTCCCCCGGCTCAAGCGACGCGGTTTCCGCGCGCTCGGGAAGCCGGGTCACGTCGACATGGCCGTGTTCCAGGACGACGGTGTCCTCGGTGCTTTCGGTCCGCACGGAGAACGCCGTGCCCTTGACCTCGACCTCGGAGAAGGCCGCAGCGACCGTGAAGGGCCGTGCGGGATCGGGGACGACGTCGAAATAGGCTTCCCCCTGCAGTAGGGTGACCGAGCGTTTGCTTCCCTCAAAATCCAGCGAGACGGCGGAGGCCGTGTTGAGGATCATGCGCGATCCGTCGGGAAGCGTGATTTCATCGCGCGCGCCGGCCTGCGTTATGTAGTCGGCCTGCCATTGCAGGCGGAGCGCGGGATATTGCTGGATTCCCACCGCAAGGAGCAGCACTGCGGCTGCCGCCATGGCGCCCCTGGTCCAGCCACCGCGCTTCCCTCGCCGGTCTGCGAGCACGACTACCTCCGGCGGGCGCGAAGACGGCATCGTCCGCGCGGCGACGTCTTTGGCCACCATGTCCATCTCGGGCAGGTTCCATGCGGCGGCCACGGTGTCGAAAGCCGCGGCATGGGCGGGATCGGCCTGCTGCCATTGCCGGAAGCGTGCGGCAAGCGCGGTGTCGTCCGGCGCCCCCTGGAGCGTGATCAGCCAGTTCAGCGCAGCATCCATCACCGCGTCGGGATGGACGAAACCCTGCTCCTTGCCGCCTTGTTCTCGCTTGTCGCGTTCCACTCAGGTTAATCCGATCTGACGGGCCGGGAATAGAACGGCTCTCTTCCTGAGACATTCGGCAAACTGCAATCTCACAAAATCTTCCCCTCAAGGCACGGGTTATTCAAAGATATTTCGACGAAAATCGGTAGGCGGAGGCACGATCAACCGCGATCGATCTTTGCCAAGGCATCAACGCAGTGGGCGTGCGCAAGCTTGAGATCGTTGAAGACCGTATTGGGGGACACGCCGAGATGTTCGGCGATCTTCGGATAGGACCATTTCTCGATGCGGCTCAGGAGCCAGACCGTTCGCGCGCGCTGCGGCAGTTTCGCCACGGCCTCGTTGAGGCATTGAAGGCGCTGGCGGTGGATCAGGTCGGCTTCCTGGTCGGGCACCGAGGAGGCGATATTCTCTACATCGGCTTCCGGCAGGTCGTCGCGCTCGATCCGGCCGCGCATGTCAAGGCGCCGCTTGTGGTTGATCGCGAGGTTTCTGGCCGTCTGGTAGAGGAACGCTTCGACATGGTCGATCGGTCCGTTCTCAATCGCTTTGCTGGCACGGACATAGGTTTCCTGCGCCACGTCCTCGGCCGCCTGCTGGTCGCGCACGATCCGCATCACGCTCCACATGAGCGATTTACGCTTGCTCAGAAAGATTTCGGCAAGGGACGCGCTCAATTCGTCAGCCCTTTGATGATAACGACGCCGCAGTAAGCAATTCATGGCCTTGATTGCCGCATTCCCTATCAGATCAAAACGCTTGCGCAATCAGAATGAATTAGAATGGTTCGAAGGAGTTTGTGTTCACTCGCTTGGACATTGGCTGTGATCGAGAATGGTAAGGTTGTGCGGCTCCACATTTCTTCGCCCGCTCCTTGCTCGCAACCAAGGGCGATCAGCAACGTGAGCACCACGTTCTTCTCTAATTGGGGCGAGAAGTGCGCGACGGACGCCGGGGCTTGTGGGATATCAGTTCGTATCCCTTCAAGAGCCGTCGGCTCGTACCAAACGATCGTCGTGTTGGGAGGTGAGTGGAGTTGCCCCCAAAAGACCGGACATGCTCAGGTTTGAGATTGCGAGCTGATGAACTCGCGCGGTGATTGATATCCTAAAGCACTGTGCGGGTGAAGATTGTTGTAGTGCTCGAACCAGAGCGGCAGTTGCGCGATGACGGTTTCGGCATCCGGGGTGGGGTTCACCGCGACGTAGTCGCGCTTGAAGGTTTTGACGAAGGCCTCGGCCATGCCGTTCGATTGCGGGCTGCGCACGGGCGTCGTGCACGGCTCCATGCCGATGTCGCGGAGCAAGGATGCGGTATCCCTGGCGACGAAGCACGAACCGTTGTCGGTGAGCCATTCGATGGGCTCGGACAACATGTTGATGCGACCGAAGCGGTTCTCGACGGCGGTGATCACGAGGTCCTGCACGTCCTGGCTCTTGATGCCCTCCGTGGTGGCGACATGGGCGATTGCCTCACGGTCGCAGCAGTCGAGGGCGAAGGCGACACGGACCTTCTCCTTGTTGTCGCAGCCGATCTCGAAGCCGTCCGAGCACCATCGGATGTTGGAGCGTTCGACAGCGACCTGACCATCGTGGCGGCGATCATCGACCGCTCCGGTGTGGCGCACCAGAAGCAGGTTGTGCAGCTTCATGACCCGATAGACGCGCTTGGCGTTGGGCCACGAACGCCCGTCTTTCCGGGCATTCCGGCGCAGGATGGCATGGACCCGCCGATAGCCGTAGGTGGGCATGTCGGCAATGACGGCCCTGATTTCTTCCACCAGCTCCCGATCCGGGAGTGGCGGCCGTCCTCTGGCTCTGGAAGGGGAACCCGTGGCACGCGCAGCGATATTCGAGCGGGCGACACCCAAGGTTTCGCAGATGGTCTTCATTCCAAAATCCCTCTCGGCAGAGAGATCGAGCGCAACATCCGTTTTTTTGGGCCACCGGCGATTTCGAGGGCTTCCTTGAGGATTTCGCTCTCCATCGTCTTCTTGCCCAGCAGGCGTTGCAACTCCTTAACCTGGGCCTGAAGCGCCCGGTATTCGGATGCCGGAACGACCTCCTCTTCGGCGGCCGTCGCCGTCAGTGCTCCCTGGGATGCCAGCTTGCGCCAGGCGAACAACTGGTTCGGCTGGATGCCGTGCCGACGCGCGACGATGCTCACCGTTGCGTCCGCCTCGTAGGTCTCTTGAATGATCGCCAGCTTCTCTGCCGTGCTCCAGCGCCGCCGACGTTCCGGCCCGGAGAGAACTTCCATCTTAAAATTGCTACCAGTCATATTACCAACATTACTCCTACCCACTTAGCTAAGTGGGGGAGCATGTCCGGGCCTTTCGGGGGCTAATTCAGTGAGGGGATTGCTACGATTGCAGATGCTTCGACGAGGCAGCAAACGAAGATCGACTATTCCTCTTTCAACTGGAATCGTACCGTTGCAACGCCGAGGCCGACGAGGATGAAAACAACACCGAACAGGTGGTAGGAGTGAATTTTTTCGCCAAGGAAGACCATTGCCATCACCGCGGACGAAATTGGCATCAGGTACATGGTCAGGCTGGTCAGCGCGGCTCCCATGCGACGAACCGCATACTGCATGGCGATATAGGCAAAGAATGAAGAAACCAGGACCATGCCGATGATGCTTTGCCAATCGGCCGGTTTGTTAGGAAGGGGCGCACCAATTGCAACTTCCCATCCAGCGAACGGGAGCAACACGATAGCGCCGGAAAGGCTCATGGCGCCAAGAGCGGCGGTCGGCGTCAACCCATGGAACTTGGGGCTTCGCAGCATCAATGTGTAGGTAGCCCAGGAAATCGCAGCAAAGCAAATGCCGATGTCGCCGATGTTGAATTGGAGGGAGTTGAGAGCCGATA
This sequence comes from Shinella sp. HZN7, assembly GCF_001652565.1. Classification (NCBI taxonomy): domain Bacteria; kingdom Pseudomonadati; phylum Pseudomonadota; class Alphaproteobacteria; order Hyphomicrobiales; family Rhizobiaceae; genus Shinella; species Shinella sp. HZN7. Next base: position 1,001,405 of record NZ_CP015736.1, read on the forward strand.
GCTCGCCCCGAAGAGCGATGATAGCAATGCCTGCCAATGCGAAGCCGATGCCCGCGAGTTCTCGCAGAGCGATCCGCCGATCGTTTATGAAAAACTCCAAAACCAGGACAAAGAGCGGCGAAGTCGCGTAAATCAACGTCGCGTTGGTGGCGGTGGTCAGTTCAAGCGACCAGTAAACAATACCGCCGCAGATCAACATGCCCAGAATTCCCGCGCCCAGCCAGAGTCCCGGATGAGCGCGTATGAAACGCAGACATTCCTGTCGGGATAACCAGAGGGCGGGAAAGAGAACGAGCACGGTTCCGAACCACCGCAAAAACGCCATCAGAAAAGGGGCTACATGGCCCGCTATGCTGCGCCCAAATATCAGGTTGCTGGAGAGGAGGATCGGCAAGCACGCTAGAATAAGCCAATCGGAGCTGCCGCGTGCTGATAGGCTTCATCGCGTGTTGGCCGGGGAACAGCCAGCCGTCGCGATGCATCACGCCCTGCTGCCGCCCGACTCTCCACCACTGCCGCAGAAGCGTGAGCAGATCCTCGGACAGCATGGCGTTGCGATAGCGCCCGCCCTTGCCACGTTCAACGCGTAACAGCATGCGCTCGCTGTCGACGTCGGCGACCTTCAGCATCGATACCTCGGCGACACGCAGGCCCGCGCCATAGGCGACCGACAGAGCGGCCTGGTGTTTGAGGCAGTTGGTGGCGTTGAGCGGCCGGGCAACCTCGTCGCGGCTGAGCACGACGGGCAGCTTGCGTGGATGCGCAAGCCGGACGAGCCTACGCGCCAGGTCCGGGCAGTCGAGCGTGTGGGTGAAGAAGAAGCGCAGAGCCGACACGATGCTGTTCATGGTCGGAACGGGAACGCCGTCCTCCTGCCGCTGAATCTGGAACCGGCGCAGATCGTCGGCGGTCGCCGTGTCTGGTGAACGCCCGAGGAAAGTCGCCAGGCGTCCAATATCGCGAAGGTAGTTGCGCTGCGTCTCGCGTGAGAAACGCCGCATGTTCATGTCGTCGATCAGTCGCTGGCGCAGCGGGCTGATAGGGGCATCGAGAACGGGATGTTGCATGGTCAGGCTCATTGTTGAAGAAGCCCGTTATGCTTTGCTTCTGCCGAACCCCGCTCAACGCGAGCGCTACACCCGGCCGGTGTCCTCTACCTCAACCGCAGGCACGCTTCCGCGCAGCGGGTTCGTTCCTCGACCCCAGAGCTTCCAATGGAGACCTTATGCACCGAGCTCCCGGCAATGGCAGCGCTGCCTACGAACTTCGCTGCCTCCAGGCGGGCCGATTAGTCAGGAAAGGCTCTCTTTGGAGGGCCTTTTCGATTCGATCGCCACGGGCTTACGAGGGGGGTCTGTCAGTTTTTCGTATCTGGAAGTTTTCGTCGCCTCGGGATGGCTGTAAATCCTTCACATAGAAGGATTTTCGCTGGTCGGAGTGGAGTGATTCGAACACTCGACCCCCACGTCCCGAACGGGCGCCTCAGGTCCTCCTATGCCGCTTTGCTTCCTGATCTTAAGATTGAAATTATTGCGTTTTTTGGATTTTCCGAGGAATCCGGAATGATCTCGATCATCGCGTTTCTGTCAGTTTCTGTCAGTTTCTGTCCGACCTTGCTGGCCTTCCGGCCGACGAAATCCCCCATGTCGGCGAACGCGTCCGTCACCTTCTTCAGGTCTTCTTCCCGGTACTTCGCGTAGGTGGTGACGAGGGTTTCGACCGACATGCCGAGCCAGCCGGCAATCGAGACGAGAGGCAACTGTGGCTGCTGGCAAAGCCATGTCGCGGTCGTGTGCCTGAAGGTATGGATGACCGCATCGGTATCCTCGCCAAGGACCTCACGGAAGCACCTCCGCATCGACTGGGCGATCTCGCCAGGCTCGTCCTCTCCCGACGAACCATATGGGTACAGGCATGGGTAGATGATTCCCTGCCGCTTCCATCGGACGCAATATTTCACGACGAACGGATTCAACTCGACCTTAGGAGCACGCTTGTTGTCGTACTCCACTTCATCGTCGCCGAGGCGATGCAACCAGCCCCGCCACTTGTTCTTTCCGGTTTCGGGATCATAGGCCTCGACCAGCTCGATCCACGGCCGGTCTCCCTCGTCGTTGAAACTCGCGAGGGTTACACGCGTCTTGCGAGACCCGGTACAGATGAGCAGAAGCATGGCGCGGGCGAGATGTCGCCAGACATATAGCCCCCTTTTCGGCTTCCCGTCGATCCAGCCCATCCCTCGCTTGAAATACGCGTGTGAGATAAGGCGGACGACCTGTTCAAATGAAAAAATTGTCGTGCGACGGTCATATTTCGCCGTCAGAGGCATATGCACGTCAGCCCTGATCAGACGGCGACGGAGAGCGCAAGCGATCGCGGCGTTCAGGTCCTCCAGATAACGCAGCGCGGCAAGTGGTTTGAATTCGACGCTCTTGGGGTCGAACGGTTCCGGTGTGACGGGAGCCTTTCGCTTCGGCTCCAGCGCTTCGCGTCGCGTACCGATCCGAGCTGCCGCCGCTTTGTCGAACTTCGCCTTCTGTTCCTGGTACTTTGCCACAACGCGCTCGTGCTTTTCACGGGCGCGCTGGACGGCCTTGCGATGCAGGAATTTCACGAAATCGTCGCGGCTGTCTTCATCGAGTTCGTCGAGCGTCATATCGCCGAAAAACTCGACGATGGTCTTCAGGCGCTTGATGACGTCTTCCGGCCGGGCGACGGGTTTCTTGTAGTGCCGGTCAGGGATGAAATTCGCGATCCGCACGTCGGCGTATAGCGCGATGACATCGGAAACGAGAACATCGGCTGTGTCCTGGTTCTTGACCTTCCGGGTGCCGCCGGCGTGCTTCTTCGCGATGTACTTTGCTTTCTCAGCCTCGACACGCCTGAGATAGTCAGGGGTGTCCTTCTTGCCGAAGCCGAGCGAGAACTTCACGGGCTTCCCGTCATCACCGATATCGCGGATGAAGAACTTGTCCGTCTTCTCATCGTACCACTCGCGGGCACCAAGCCGAGGTCGCGCCATATCGTCCTCCTATTTCTTCTTGTCGCGGGCTTTGCCGAGCAGATCATTGAGCATGGACATCGCGTTCTCTTTCGAGGCGACCTTGCGTTCCTGGCGGCGGTTCTCTCGTACGGCAGGCGTCTGTGGCGGTCTATCCGGTGTCGAGGTAAAGGAAGGGGCGCCTCGTTCGAGCCAGTCGCGCAGCCCTTTCACTGTGACGGTCATCTTACCGCGGATGATCCTGCCTTCGAGATGGCCTGACTTGATCGCCCCATCGAGGGAACTGACTTTGAACGTCGGGCTGGGGGTGCGTGTGCCGTTGCGGAGAACCTCGCCGCCGAGGATCGGCAGGTAGATCGCGTCCCTGAGCTTCAGGGGAGTATCGTCGCCGAAGGTTCTTGGAACCATGCCCATCGCCTCGACCTTGAGTCCGTCCTCGGCTGCGTGGAGCTTCGTGAGGACCTGGTCAATGCCGACGTGAAATTCAGCGTTCAGCTCTTCAAGGTCGGCGAGCATCCGCCGGCTGAGTTCCAGGTCGTCAGGTCCATCATCGTTCATATACGCGGCCTCCACGTCGTTTCTGCCTGACTCAGAAACACGGCCGACCCCGAAGACGTCAACTCCTATTATGCAACTTTTCCGCGTTCGCTTTCGATTTTGAGCCGGTGTTGCAATCGAGTTCTTTAATTATAAAAATCAACAAAGTATGCGAGTTCTTGAATTTTCTCATGGCATTTTAATGATTGAAATTGCCATTTTCGGAAAGTCAAAAATTCAACTAAGGAATGTGGATGTCGAGTTCTTGAATTACGTCTCAAAGCCGTCGGCGAGAGGATAATTATGTATTCTCGTAGATCGCCTCGATACGAGCGACTTCCTCATCAGTAAGAGCGGCGAACTCTCGTTCCCGGGCGCGCTTAGACAGTTTGCCGTCGTTCTGGCGCAGGAACCGGAACAATAGATCAAGCAGCCGGTCCGGCATGTCGATGATTGCCTGCACCCGCGCTTTGAAATTGTCGTACGTCCGTAGGAACGCAGTCTCTGCCGGCAGGTCGACATCGACCGTGCGGGCGACGCATTCGAACAGAAACTCGACATGCGGTGTCGCGTCGAAATAGCGGTAGAAATCCGCGGTCTCGTTCTCCACCTCGACGTTCCCCCGGTCTGTCGGCCGCCACTGGATATGTGGCAGGAGACGGCGGGAATAGGTCTCCAGAACCCTGCGATAGTCCGCGATCCTATCGAGGATGACGGCCGAGACGGGAAAGACCAGGCCGGGCGGGTTGAAGCCGCGTTCCGCCAGGACATGATGGATAAGATACCGGTGCAGGCGCCCGTTACCGTCCTCGAAGGGATGGATATAGACGAAGCCGAAGGCAAGAACGGCGGCGGCGAGCACCGGATCGAGATGTCGCGCGGCCCCGCGGTCGAAGGCCGTCAACCCGTCGATCAGCGTCGGCAGGTCCTCATGCCGGGCGCTGATATGGTCCGGGATCGGTGCGCCGCTTAGGCGGTCATGCTCGCCGACAAAACCGCCCTCGACGCGCAAACCGAGATGGACGAAACGCGCATCGCCGATGACGATGCGCTGTAATCGCTCTAGCTCCACACGATCGATGGGGCGGCGGCCTGCCTCGCCGATGACGCGTCCCCATCGCTGGATGCGATCCTGCGGCGGGTCCTCACCTTCGATCTCGAAGCTCGAGCGCGAATCCTTGAGCAAGAGGAAAGCGGCCGTGCGCGCCAGCAAATCCGCCGGCACATCTGCGATAAGGCGCCGTGCCTCGTCGCCGAGCCTACGGGCCACGAAATCATCGAGTGCGGGTGTGCGAAAAACCATCGGGCAAAAAGCCGGCGTTCCCGGTAGGTTGTTCTTGACCCGATGACGCGAGGACGTCGTAGGCTCGATGGTCCACTGTCGCGCCGGATCGACAACGGGCGCATAGCTGCCTTGGGTCGCATCGGGGAGGTCTAGCCGCTCATTGAGCAGCCATTCATAGAGAAACCAGAGCCGTCGAGCGTAAGCGCCTGTCGGGGAGGCCTTTACGATCGCTGTGACCGGTTCCGGGCCTACGGTGCAGAACAGTGTCTTCAGGACGGCCAGATCAAGTCCTTCATAACGTAGGGCGAAGACAAGGTGCCCTTCGAGGTCGGCATCCGGCTTATGGCGTGGCGTATAGAGGTTCCATCCATCGGCTTGATAGACTCTGTGACGCTGGCCGATTGCTGCGAGGGTGGTGGGCATTGGCACATTCAGATCATAGGCGTCAATCAGTGCTGCATACCCAACGGGCATTGCGGCCTCTGGCAGCCAGCGACCGTGAAAAACGGTTACGTTTTGTGAGAAAGGCTTCCGCTGACCAGGTTCCATGAAATTCGATTCTCCACTATGAAGAATGGTTCTGTGTGGAGAATTTCATGAAAATCGATAACGTGCAATGCCTAGTTCCTCGCCCGCCTTGCGACCTAAAAGCCGGCTTGTTTAGCCGCTTAACGCGAGGGTCGTATTCGGCGATTGCTTTGAAAATGCATGTATCGAGAATCGCAGACGTCTTAGTGGCACGGGCGAGTTCTGCCGGCACTTTCATAAACCACTCGTCGTCGGTCATGCCTGCTTTCCTGCCGTCGACATTATCGACCAAAAGGCGCGGCATGCGCGCTCACAAAACTTCGATTGATGCAGCTATTCCGCTCATTGCGCTGAAGGTCAACGCGGTATCGGCGAGGGTAGTTTTGGTCAAGCGGTTCGATCATCAGGCGGCCCAGGATATGCCTGGGGTGCCTACCTGTTCGGCACCACCTGCAAACGACGAGCATCCGCGGACCCCTCCGGGGCCAAGCATGGTGCATTTCAATAGAAGTTCTCGATTATCACGACCTCGTCTTCGTGTGTTGGTTTCCACGCAGAACTGAGCCGGTTAGGCGCATAATTTCCATTGAGAATTGAGCCATGTGAACCTTCCCCCAACGCGGAGAGCGACGGGGGCAACGGAGTGATCCACATGGGACTTTTAAATATCATTCGTCGGATGGCGCTGCGTGAGAAGCAGTCGATCCGCGAGATCAGCCGGCGAACAGGGCTGTCGCGGAACACGATCGCGAAGTATCTGAACGCTGGTACAATCGAACCAACATTCACCGTACCGGAACGACCGAGCAAGCTTGATCCGTTTGCCGACAAGCTGGCGGCCTGGCTGAAGACCGAGGCCGGGAAGTCGCGCAAACAGCGACGAACACTGAAGCAGGTTCATGCCGACCTGGTGGCTCTCGGCTTTACCGGCTCCTATGGTCGGGTTGCCGCCTTCGCCCGTGATTGGCGAGCGGAACGACAACGTGAGCAGCAGACGACGGGCCGCGGCATATTTGTTCCGCTGTCTTTCCGCCCAGGCGAAGCATTCCAATTCGATTGGAGTGAGGACTATGCCGTCATTGGCGGCGAGCGCACAAAGCTGCAGGTCGCGCATATCAAGCTATCGCACAGTCGCGCGTTTTTGGTCAGGGCGTATCTGCTGCAGACGCACGAGATGCTGTTTGACGCCCATTGGCACGGCTTCCGTGTGTTCGGCGGCGTCCCTGCTCGCGGCATTTACGATAACATGAAAACCGCGGTCGATCGCGTCGGTCGTGGCAAGGAGCGACAGGTCAATATCCGTTTCCTCGCGATGACGAACCACTACGTCTTTGCGCCTGAGTTTTGCAATCCTGCCGCGGGCTGGGAGAAGGGCCAGGTCGAGAAGAATGTCCAGGATGCCCGGCCGCGACTGTGGCAACAGATGCCGGACTTTCCTGATCTGGCGGCATTGAATGCCTGGCTGGAACAGCATTGCCAGGACCTGTGGCGCGACACAGCACACGGCACCTTGCCCGGCACGATCGCGGACGTCTGGTCCGCGGAACAGCCAGCATTGATGGCGCTCCCCGCTGCGTTTGACGGCTTCGTCGAGCAGGGCAAACGTGTCTCTCCGACATGCCTGATCACCTTCGAGCGGAACCGCTATAGCGTGCCTGCATCGTTTGCGAACCGGCCTGTCAGCTTGCGAATCTATCCCGAGCGACTGGTCGTTGCGGCCGAGGGTAATGTCCTATGCGAACATCCGAGGGTGATTGAGCGCAGCCACGACAAACCGCCGCGGACGATTTACGACTGGCGACACTACCTTGCCGTCATTCAGCGCAAGCCCGGTGCCTTGCGCAATGGTGCGCCTTTCCTGGAATTGCCGCTGGCCTTTCGACAGTTGCAGGACCAGATGCTGCGTCGCCTGGGCGGCGATCGTGAGATGGCCGATATCCTTGCTCTGGTGCTTCATCACGACGAACAGGTCGTCGTCAGGGCTGTGGAGCTGGCTCTGGATCAAGGCGTCGCGACCAAGACGCATGTGCTGAACCTGCTGCATCGTCTGATCGATGGGAAGACGACTGACGGCCCCGACATCGACACGCCACAGGCGCTGACCTTGTTGCGTGAACCCAAGGCCAACGTCGAACGCTACGATGGCTTGCGTGTCCGGATCGTGGGAGGTCGCCATGCGTCATGATCCCGCAAGTGCCGCCGTCGTCATCATGCTGCGGAGCCTGAAGATGTATGGCATGGCCCAAGCCGTCACAGACCTGATTGAGCAAGGGGCTCCAGCTTTTGATGCGGCCGTGCCGATCCTGTCCCAGTTGCTGAAAGCCGAGATGGCCGAACGTGAGGTTCGCTCGATTGCCTATCACATGAAGGCTGCTCGCTTCCCAGCCTATAAGGACATCTCCGGGTTCGACTTCGCCGCCAGCGAAATCAACGAAGCGACGGTGCGCCAACTGCACCGATGCGAGTTCATGGACGGGGCGCAGAATATCGTGCTCGTCGGTGGGCCGGGCACAGGAAAAACACATGTCGCGACTGCCCTTGGGGTCCAGGCGATCGAGCATCACCGCCGGAAGGTCCGCTTCTTCTCGACCATCGAATTGGTCAATGCGCTCGAGCAGGAGAAGGCAAAGGGCAAGGCAGGTCAGATCGCCGAGACGCTGGTCCGTCTCGATCTGCTGATCCTCGATGAACTAGGATACCTTCCGTTCAGTGCTTCCGGCGGAGCGCTGCTCTTCCACCTGTTGAGCAAGCTCTATGAGCGCACCAGCGTCGTCATCACCACCAACCTCAGCTTCAGCGAATGGGCAACCGTCTTCGGCGACGCCAAGATGACGACAGCTTTGCTCGATCGCCTGACCCACCGTTGCCACATCCTGGAAACCGGTAACGACAGCTTCCGCTTCAAGGCCAGCTCGGCCGCAGCAGCACAGAAGAGAGGAGAAAAGGCCAATCCCTTGACCAAACCCTGATCAGAAAACCATACTCAGAGGTGGCTCACTTCTCGGTGGAAAAACCGGCTCAGTTCTGCGTGGAAACCAACAGTGGAAGGCCAACCAGCGGCCATTAGCTTCAGGTGTGGCCGCGCTACTTCTTCAGAACCCGATCGCGCAGAATGCTGTGTCCTTGCTCGTGCTTACTAAAACCAGCCATCATCATCTTCATCAATGCTCGGTTGTCGAAGATATCGAGATTGGAAGGCCGTACCACGGTGGCACCCCGGCGGAGCAGCGCTGGATCTTGTCGACGCAGTAGACTCAATCGCGGGATGAAGATTTCAAAGAGGAAACCGATCATGGCGAACTGCCACGAGTGCTTTCCATTCGGGTGACGCTGGAACACAGGGGCAAGAACGAGGCTGGAAAGCGAGTGCCCATCGAACCCATCTGAACCAGAACCGTCAACGAGATTTCGGACGCTGAAGGAGGCGATGTCAAATAAACCGACGGCATCCTCAGTCAGTATCCTGCGGATCATCTCTTTGGTCCTCGGGGTCAATGCCACATTGGCGTACATCGGATCGGATGACAGGGCCGCGCGCCATATCACCGACATCAGGAAGGCAGCCAGCACATTATTGTCGAAGTGGCCAATGACTTTGCTCCGGGCCGTATTCAACTCTGAACGGAAGGAACGAAGGAAATTTATGGTTGGCGCGTCGAATGCGATGTTCAGTCGGCCATCACATTCACCGCACAAAATACGATCTTGGCCACTCTTGCCGGATCGGTGAAGCTTTCGGTGGTCATCGGAAATGACGACGGCACTTCCGCCATTATCCCGATGAATATCGCGGAATACGGCATGGGGGATCGCATGAGCCTGAATAAGCGGCTTGCCCTCGTTGCACATCCCGCAAGTGCCGATCATTTTATTCATGCCATCCCACCTACCGTGAACGGACATTTGTAAGCTGAGAGTCATGATGAATTCTGTATGCGGCGTCCACGCCCCATGGATTTTTCGGTTGCAGCGATCTGACGACGATATCGGCCGTCAAATGAGCTCACCGAATAGTACCTGGCGAGCTCATTGTGAGGCCTTGCCGCGGGCGGCGTAAGCCCAAGGCATCAGAGCATCGATGTCTTTGGCGAGGTGGCCGTTCGCGAGGCGGGTGAAGAGGTCGCACAGGTAGGCGTAGGGCTCGACGCCGTTTATTTTACAAGTGCCGATGAGGCTGGCAAACCGAGCCCAATTGCGGCCCCCTTCATCGTGCCCGGCAAAGAGCGCATTGCGGCGATTCATGGCCGGTCGGCGGATCGCGTTTTCCACGAGGTTGGAGTCGATATCGACGTGGCCATCGTCCAGGAACAGCCGGAAGCCGTCCTGCCGCGTCAGCATATAGGCCAAGGCTTTTCCAAGGTCAGATTTGCGTGAGATGCGCTTGGCTTGCGCTGCCAGCCAGGCGAAGAACGCGTCCACCAGCGGGAGGGACAGGTCCTGTCGAACTGCCCGGCGATATTCGGGATCTGAGCCCCGGATACTGTCTTCGATCTTGTAGAGCGCGGCGATGCGAACCAGCGCCTCGTCGACGATGGGCGATCCGCTCTTCGGTGTGGCCTTGATCAGCTTCCTGCGCCCGTGTGCCCAACAGAAAGCCAGCTTCAAGGGCTTGCCACCGATGCGGTCCGATGTGGCGAGGTGAGAGTAGCCACCGTAGGCATCGACCTGGATCGTGCCGTTGAACCCGTTGAGGATTTCAGCGGCATATTCGCCTTTACGCCCGGGCCGGTAATGGAACACCACGCCCGGCGGCGCCGAACCATTCCAGCCGCGGTCGTCACGCAACACGGCCCAGAGATAGCCGGTTTTTGTCTTGCCTCGCCCCGGATCCAACACCGGAGCCGTTGTCTCGTCGACATAGAGGCGCGTGCTTTCCCACAGCAGTCGTTTGGCCATGTGGTCGACCACCGGTGCGATTTCGCGACCCGTACGCCCCATCCAGTCGGAAAGGACCGTGCGGTCGATCGGCACCCCGTGTCGCGCCATGACCTCAGCTTGCCGGTTGAGCGGCATATGTTCGGAATGCTTGGAGACGGCAATCTCAGCCAGAAGGGCTTCCGTCGGCCAGCTCCCTTCCAAAAGATGTGCCGGCGCTCTGGCCTGGACGACGCCCGTTCGACCCTTGGGACAGGCGTATTTCGGGCGGATCGTGACGATCACCTGATAGCGTGCCGGAATCCGGTCGAGCCGTTCCGTCCGGTCTTCGCCGATCCGGACCATGTTGCCACAACCGCAGGGACAAACGATGTTCTCGGGCTCGATCACTCTCTCGACCCGCGGCAGGTGTTCGGGAAGTGCACGGACCTTACGCTCCTTGCGAGGAGCAGCCTTGCCCGGATCGGGTGCGCTGGCTTCGATCTTTTTCTCAACGGCGGCGATCCGCGCCTGTGTCTCGGCAATCGCCGTTTCAAGGTCTTCCAGCGCCAGTTCCATCTGCGCCGGATCGAGCTTTTCCGATTTCGGCCCGAACTTCGTGCGCCGATAGTCGTGAACCTGACCTTCAAGCTTCTCGACCAGTTCCTTCAGCTCTGCGATGAACGCATCCTTTTCGGCCACCACAGCCTGCTCATGCTGACGGGCAGCACGCTCGACCGACAGCTCGAACTGCATCGCATCGAACGCCTTCACCACCTCTGGCGGAAGGTCCGGGAACAGGCTGAGATCAAGCGGCGATGACATGCTATCTTATAGCAAGACAGCACAAAAAAACCAAACAAAACAATGCAAAGACAACCGGATGCTCACCCTGCCGCCAACGGCGCCGTCACCCGTTGCGCCATGACCCGTCGCCAGTCGAGACCTTCGAACAAAGCTTCATACTGAGCCCTGGAAAGACGCATTGTTCCATCCTGCACCTTGGGCCAGGCAAAGCTTCCCTGTTCAAGGATTTTGTAGATCAGCACCATTCCGGTGCCATCCCATACCAGGATCTTCAAGCGATCCCCGCGCTTCGACCGGAAGATAACCGTCACCCCGGAATGCGGGTCGAGCTTCAATTCGGTCTGCACCATCAAAGCCAGCGCCTGATGCCCACAGCGGAAGTCCACCGGACGCGTTGCGATCAGGATTGGCAGTCGCTGGCCAGCGACGATCATGTCGTCCCTCGTACTGCCTGCACCAGAGCCGCTACGCGCTCAACCGGCACATCGCCAGGAACCCGCATCACAACGTCCGGGCCGATCTCCAGCGTCAAGACCGGCAAAACCGCCGCCGGCAGCGGCGGCGCCAAAACATTCACAGTCTCGCTCGGCTCCACCGCAATCGCCAAAGGTACAAAGGCAGGCTCGCCATCCCCGATCTCCGACGGGCCCGACATAGCCTCAAAAGGCAGGGCCAGAATGCCCTCACGCGCTTGCCGGCGCCAGAAGGAAAGCTGGTGCGGAACAACGTCGTGACGGCGTGCGACATCAGCAACTCGAACACCAGGCTCAAAGCTTTCCGCGACAATCCGCGCCTTCATATCATCCGGCCAACGCCGGTTCCCACGACGCGGCTCGACAACCTCGTAGCGCCCAACAAATCCATCATCTGCCATGCCAATCTCCAGATAGTCCTGGAAACCTTCTCGCACACGCAGAAAGCCTCAAAATATAGCCAACCCAATGGGACGCAGACGGCGCTTACTGAATTCTCAGCTTACGCGATCAAAGATGCCGTGCGTTACCCATAAAATGCTGCTATTTCTTACATGATAGCGCAAGCCGCCGCTCGGCCTCTGGTGCCATTGTCGGCTGGAAAGGGCGGCAAGCGGACGCGACTTTGTTGTGAAATCTGCCCCTCAGAACTTCCGCTGACGCATATTGTCCAACTCCTCGACTATGAAATTCACTGGTATCTCGTAGAACTCAAACAGTTCATAAAGTGGCTTAAGCAGAGGGTGCAGCACCTCAACAGTGTTCTCGGCGATTTCTCTGGCCGTTGCCTCGCCTTGGAGCACGATTTTGTCGGTGTGGCAGACACGGGGGTCCATGCCCCAGCGCGTACCGAGGTAGGCTCCCAGAACACGATCTTCGAGGCCCGAGTATTCGATACGGATTGAGATGCGCGGATTGTCTGCCCATTCGCTGGCGAGCCGAGAGACAAACAGGATCGTCTCCCCCACTCGCCATATCGGCAGCGTAATGTCGAGGGCTTTTCCCTGCTTGAGCTTGGAGTGGTAGTCTTCATCAATTGCCCGGAGGACGTAGAGGCGACCGTCCGGTGATACCCGCCAAAAGTCCGCGTGGCGAGGATCGCTCACGCCATCTTTCGGATTTCCAAGCCAGGCCTCAATTACCCCGTTTGCCGGGACTGGCGCGATCGGCGCACGCGATAAACTCACGAACGGCCCCCATCCGGTCAATTTCTCGGAATTGGCCTTTCCGAGTTTCCTGCTCAACTCTGCCAGACCAATGCCTGACACATCCTGGATTTCAAATGCGCACTCGTAACTGCCTATCAAATGCCGTTCCGGCGCGTCCGGCGGCAGGACCGCCACGCGCTCCTGAAACCGTGCCCGCGACTCTTCGACGAACTCCAGGAGTTTGTCTGGCATAGCAGCCGGCGTAAGAGCGTTGCCAGACAAAATAATGCGGATGTTGTCGAGCAATGCATCCCGGCCATTCTGTACGCAACGATTCATCAGGGCGCGCCATTCGTCCGCGGTAAAAGGTTCCTCGCTTTTTGGCCCGGCCTTTCGGATATAGACCTTTTGGCTTTGTATCTCGCCGTCGGTCCCACGGGAGGCCATGACCGGAATAGCATGTCCGCCAGGAACCACGATAAAGGCGTGCTCATTGCCCGTCACGGGATGTACCAGGTGGACAACATCGCAATGAAGGTGCGGGTCCGCGTAACGATTGACTGCGGCGTTCACGTCGTCGACCGTGTACCGCTTCATGCTGTCTGGCCGCACATGGGAGCCTATCGGCCCGTTTGCCGCTTCGCGCATGCCCATCACTATGGTGCCGCCGCCGTGGTTCGCGAGGGCGATGGCAGCTTTGGCGAGGGGCGCGCGACCGGCGGGAGCGTTTAGGTCGAGCCAGAACTTGAACTCAGTCGCAAGCGTCTCAGCCTGAAGCTCAAACAGTTCTTGCAGATCATCTATCGTCGCCATGTGAGTTGCCCCTATTGGCGTAGTGGGATTGTTGAGCAAACAACCTTGTTGCCAGCATCTGGCACACCGGCCTCTATTAAGAGAGCCATCGTTGCCTTGCGCAGTTCAGCGGGGAACTCGGTTGGTCCTATGATAACGCGATTGATGAGCTTTGGCAGCTCAGCTCCCATAAAGCCCTCTTCCGGGAAATCCTGAAACGGGATGCTGTGCACAATTTGTGGTGTGCCTCGGATAATCTCTACACTCTCTTCGATGCGCTCCGAACGGTTAATGTGCGGCGCATAGACAATTCGCCATTCCCGCTCCTCTCTAAAACCTGGATGCTTGGTGCAGAGCATGGCGAGGCGAAGCGCATGAAATAGCGAGTCGACGAGTTCTTGCCGTCCATTTTCCTTTAGAAATTCGAGGTTTGCAGCCACGTTATCCGTGACCCGTCCAAACTCACGCTCAAAGTCGGCTTCTGAGAGATAGGCCACTGGCGATGTAAATGCGGGCAGCGCGTCAGCCTGAGTAAGGAACACACTGGGGTTCAGTACTATTGCGACGCCGGACGTTCCTCCGTACGCCCGCCACATCGATAAACGACCTAGCTCGTCCTCATCATCGTCGTGTTCAGAAAGGCAGGTGATGAAGGTGTCGGAGCGGAAGGATGGCACCCAGCCGTCTATGAGCTTTGCGACCTCTTTGCTGACGTCAGGGAACAACCCGTCAATCAGCCCGATCAGACGCCTTCCTGTTTCGCTATGCCACGCATGAGCGAGGCAGGCAGAACCGTGCTCAATCTCCATAAAATCGTTCATCACCGCGGCATTACGTAAACGCATGCGCCTCGACTTGATAATGTGAAACGCAGCCTCCGCGCTGCAATAATGGACGAACCGCCCGCCTTTGGCGACCATCTGCTGGTATTTTTCGAGGGCGACGGGGTGGAAGATGGCAAAATTTCGTAGAGCTTCAGGCGATATATTCATTCAATCCCCCATCGCGATTCGCTGAGCCGCCTATTTTATAAGGAATTCATCCCTGCCGCGACCCAGTGGAAGTAGTAGCCCGATGAAGTCGGCTCGTTAGGTGGCCTTGTTCATCGCATTGCTAATGGTTTCGACTGTATGCTTGCTGGGTGACTATCCAGGATTGAAGGTTGATTTCCGGGAATTCGCTCAGTAACAGCGGCTTCTGAAAGCCGTTGGTAGCCTTGGACGACTGACATGAGGTGGCGGCGGAGTGGCAACTATATGCTAGGTCTGATTGACAGCGGAATGGCAGCTATCGGCCCCTTTGGAGACCTTATTGCCGAGGTCCGAGCAATGGCAGTGCTGCCTACGAGGCAGGCCGATTGAACAGGAAGGGCCTCTTTGGAGGGTCTTTTCGGTTCGACCGTCACGGACCGGCGAGGGGGTTTCTGTCAGAGTTTCTGTCAGTTTTCATATCGGGAAGTTTTTGTCAGCCCTCGGCATGGCTGTAAATCCTTGTTTTAAAAGGATTTTCGCTGGTCGGAGTGGAGTGATTCGAACACTCGACCCCCACGTCCCGAACGTGGTGCGCTACCAGACTGCGCTACACTCCGTGACCAGCGGCGCCTCTATAGAACAGGCTTTTCGTTTCGACAAGCGTAAAATATCAAAAAAAATCGTGCTGTTGGGGAAAGTGCCGGAAAGCCGGGCGATTTTTGCTTGCGGGGCGCGCGCGGCGGGAACCGGTGTGTGGTTTTCGCGTTTGCGCGCCATGGAACAGATCATCGCCGACCTCTTTCCACGCACCGCGGTGCCCTATCCCGTGCTCCTCGCCCGCATGACGGGCGCGATCCTGCTCGGGGCGGTGATCGGGGCGGAACGGGAATACCGCGCCCATGCGGCGGGGCTGCGCACCCATATCCTCGTCGCGCTCGCGGCCTGCGTCTTCGCCATCCTGTCCATCGAGAGCGTGCACATGGCGGACTTTTCCGACGAGCAGGTGCGCATCGATCCGCTGCGCGTCATCGAGGCGGTCACGTCGGGCGTGGCGTTCCTCGCCGCGGGCATGATCGTCTTCTCGCGCGGCGAGGTGAAGGGGCTGACGACGGGGGCGGGCATGTGGCTTGCCGGCGCCGTCGGGCTTTCGATCGGCCTCGGCTACTGGTTCGTCGCAGCCGTCGCGACCGGTGCGTGTTTCCTCGTGCTCTTCATTCTCGCCAAGATCGAGATCAAAAGCGACGGGCAGGAAGCGCCGACGCGCGACAAGAAAACATGACTGTTTGGGTTATGTTTTGATCGCTTCGTCGGAATTCTGTTGATTTGTGAATAAATCGGGCCCTATACCGTCTTCAAACGAGGACGCGCGCAGCCATGCGGGCGGCCCCCGCATCCGGCCGGTCGCGGCGGGGTGGTCGAGTGGCCCTTCGCCGCCCGGATGACGGTCGTCCCATCGGCCGGCTTCCGGCGTCGATCTTTAAAGAGACATTGTCATGCTTCCATCGGGCAAGGCCGGTGTAGAGGAACTCAGGACGGCGCTGAAATCGAGCGCCGCGGGCTTTCTCGCCATAGGGCTCTTCAGCTTCTTCGTGAACCTGCTCGTGCTGACCGGGCCGCTCTTCATGCTGCAGATCTACGACCGGGTGCTCTCCTCCCGCTCGGAGGCGACGCTGGTGGCGCTGACCGGCCTCATCATCGGCCTCTATTTCGTCATGGGCGTGCTCGACCATATCCGCAGCCGCGTCGCCGCGCGCATCGGCGCCCGCTTCCAGGCCCGCTTCGACAAGCGCGTCTTCAACGCCGTGCTCGACCGCACGAACCTGCATGCCCAGGGCATCTCCACCGTCACCGGCATGCGCGATCTCGACGCGATCCAGAAGGTGCTGTCCTCGCCCGCGCTCTTCACGGTCTTCGACATTCCGTGGACGCCCTTCTTCCTCTTCGTCATCTTCACCTTCCATCCCTGGATGGGCGTGCTCGGCATCGTCGGCGGCCTCATCCTCGTCGGGCTCACCTGGCTCAACCAGAACGGCACGAAGGAAGATCAGGAGCGGGCGATGATCGCCGGCCGGCTCAGCGACGAGATGACCCAGACGCTGCAGAAGGAGAGCGACACGGTGCGCGCGCTCGGCATGCGCCGCGCCGTCGCCGGCCGCTGGCAGCTTTTGCGCGACAAGGCGCTCGAGGCCAATATCCGCTATTCCGACAGCAACGGCTTCTATTCGATCAGTTCGAAGACCTTCCGCGTCTTCCTGCAGTCGGCGATCCTGGCGCTCGGCGCCTATCTGGTGCTGCAGAACGAGATCACCGCCGGCGCGATGATCGCCAGCTCCATCATCATCGGCCGGGCGCTGGCGCCCATCGAGGGCGCGATCGGCCAGTGGTCGCTCATCCAGCGCGCCGGGCAGGGCTGGCGCAACCTCGCCCAATTGCTGTCGCGCGTGCCGGAGGAGGATCCGCGCACCGCGCTGCCGAAGCCGCGCGCGATCCTGGAGGTCGAGCAGGTCACGGTCGTGCCGCCCGGCGAACAGGTCGCCACGCTGCGCATGCTGAATCTGGAGCTGCATCCCGGCCAGGCGCTCGGCGTCATCGGCCAGAGCGCTTCCGGCAAGTCGACGCTCGCCCGCGTGCTGACGGGCATCTGGCCGCCGGCGGCCGGCAAGGTGCGCCTCGACGGCGCCTCGCTGGAGCAGTACGGCACGGACGGCCTTGCCGAACATGTCGGCTACCTGCCGCAGGATGTCGTGCTGTTCGAGGGCACGGTGGCGGAGAACATCGCCCGCATGGCGCTCGATCCCGACCCGGTGAAGGTGGTGGAAGCGGCCAGGAAGGCCGGCGCGCACGACATGATCCTGCGCCTGCCGGACGGCTACGACACGAAGCTGCCGGCCATGGGCGGGCGGCTGTCCGGCGGCCAGAAGCAGCGCGTCGGCCTTGCCCGCGCGCTCTATGGCGATCCGGTGCTGATCGTGCTCGACGAGCCGAACTCCAACCTCGACGCCGAGGGCTCGATGGCGCTCAACCTTGCCATCCGCAACCTGAAGGCGGAGGGCAAGTCCGTCGTCATCATGGCGCACCGCCCGGCGGCGATCGAGGAATGCGAGCTCATCCTCATCATGGAAAACGGCCAGCGCCTGGCCTTCGGCCCGCGCGACGACGTGCTGCGCGCGCATCTGCGCAACCACACGCAGGTCGTCGCCGGCACGGGCGGCAGCAACAAGTAAGGGTTTACAGCCATGGTTCGCGAAACGGGCGCCAAGGACAAGAAGTGGACCAGCCGGGGCTATGCGATCGCCGGCTATGCGACGGTCTTCGTGCTGCTCGGCGGCATGGGCGCCTGGGCGGCGCTGACGCGCATCAACGGCGCGGTCGTCGCCGGCGGCATCATCGAGGTCGCCAGCAACCGCCAGATCGTGCAGCACCTGACGGGCGGCGTGGTCGGCCAGATCCGCGTCAAGGAGGGCGACACGGTGAAGGCGGGCGATGTGCTGATGCGCCTCGACGACACCTTCGACCGCTCCGAGCTCGCCGTCATCGAGGGCCAGCTCTTCAGCCTGCTCGGCACCGCCGCGCGCCTCCAGGCCGAGCAGGACGAGACGGCCGAGATCAGCTTCGATCCCGAACTGCTGAAAGCCGTCGCCACCGACCCGGGAGCGGCCGAGATCGTCGCCGGCCAGAAGCGGCTGATGGCGGCGCGCGCCGAAACGCGCGGCAAGCAGGTCGCCCAGCTCCAGGAGAAGAAGGCGCAGATCGCCAAGCAGAACGAGGGCCTGGAAAGCCGCATCAAGGCGCTGGAAACCCAGCTCGGCCTGATCGGCAAGGAACTGGAGGCCCAGAACAAGCTGCTCGCCCAGTCGCTGACCAATGCCAGCCGCGTGCTGGCGCTGCAGCGCGAGGAGGCGGAAATCCTCGGCACGATCAGCCAGGCCCGTGCCAACATCGCGGAAAATGCCGGCCGCGTCGCCGAAATCGAGATCGCCATCCTCAACATCCATTCGACGGTGCGCGAGGAGGCGACGACGGCGCTGCGCGAGATCGAGGCGAAGGTCGCCGAGCTCAAGGAGAACCGCAACGCCAAGCTGGAGACGCTGAGCCGCATGGACATCACCGCGCCGATGGCCGGCGTCGTGCTCGGCATGCAGGTCCACGCGCTGCGCTCGGTCATCCGCCCGGCCGATCCGCTGCTCTACATCATCCCGCAGGAGCAGGACCTCGTCATCACCACGCAGATCCCGCCGACGCAGATCGACCAGGTCCATGTCGGCCAGATGGCGCATATCCGCTTCGCCGCCTTCGACCACCGCTCGACGCCGGAAATCTTCGGCCATGTGACAAAGGTCGCCGCCGACGTGCTCGCTGACCAGCGCACCGGCGCCACCTACTACAAGGCCGAGATCAAGCCGGATGCCGGCGAGATGATCAAGCTCGGCGACAAGCATGTCATGCCCGGCATGCCCGTCGAGACCTTCATCCAGACCTCCGAGCGCTCGCCGCTGGAATATCTGGTCAAGCCGCTCGCCGACTATTTCGCCAAGGCGTTCCGCGAGCGGTGAGGCGGCCTTTCACCAACTGCTGATGGAACAATTTGGCGCCCCGGCCATTTCCCGATCGACACAACGGTTTGGGAAAGGAAATTTCGATGGCTCGGGCTTTGATCCTCTGGCTGATGGGCGTTCCGCTCTTCGTCGTTCTCCTGCTCTGGTACTTCTTCTTCTGAGCGCACGACACATGAAAAAAGGGGCCGCGTGGCCCCTTTTTTGTTCTCGAAGCTGACGCGGCCCCTTATCCGCCAGCGGGATGAGGGGGCAACCTTGCGTCGAAGCCCTATTCGTCCAGATCCGCCAATATCTCCGCCGCCCGGCCCGCGCTGGTGTGGCGCACGTCCACGTCCTGGCGGCGGTTGGCGAAGAGTTCGGTCGCCATGATCTTTTCGGCGAGGTCGGCCGGCAGGGAGAGCAGCACGCGCTGATCGTCCTTGTGGATGCCGCCGATCTCCGAGCGGCGGCCGGTGATCATGCCGCCGGCCACCGTGTTGTTGGTGTCGGGATCGATCAGGATGAAGGCGCCGGTCGTGCGGTTCTGCTCGTAGCTGTCGAAGATCGCCTGCTCGTCGAAGGTGAGGTGCACCTTGCCGATGGCGTTCATGCCGAGCTTGTCCGTGGCGCTCCACTTGGAGCTTTTCAGGTCGAGCTGGCTCACCGGCTCGACGCTGACGCGCTGGCGGCGCGAGCCGCTTTTCAGCCAGTAGCGCTTTCCGGGCTCGATGCCGTCCGGCTGGAGGGCGACGAGCTGGGCGTCGAAGCCGCGGCCGGTCATCGGCTGGCTGTCGATGGCAACGATCATGTCGCCGCGCGCCACGTCCACCTGGCGGTCGAGCACCAGCGTGATCGCATCGCCCGCGACGGCGGCGTTGCGCACGAGGTCGAAGGTGACGATCTTGCTGACATTCGCCACCATGCCGGAGGGCAGGATGACGACGCTGTCGCCCGGCTTCACCGAGCCGCCGGCGACGGTGCCCTGATAGCCGCGGAAGCTCTCGCCGGGGCGCGAGACGCGCTGCACCGGCAGGCGGAAGCCGACCGTCTGGTTGGAGCGCGTGGTGGCCTTCTCCAGCGTCTCGACAAGCGTCGGGCCGTCATACCAGGGCATGGCGGCGCGCCCGTCATAGACGACATTCTCCCCCTTCAGCGCCGACATCGGGATGGCGACGATCTGCTTGACGCCGAGCGTCAGGGCGAATTCCTTGAAGTCGTGCGTGATCTGCTCGAAGCCGGCGCGGTCGTAGTTCGTCAGGTCGATCTTGTTGACCGCCAGCACGAACTGGCGGATGCCCATCAGCGAGGCGATGGTGGCGTGGCGGCGCGTCTGTTCGAGAATGCCGGCGCGGGCATCGACCAGCAGCACGGCAAGGTCCGCCGTCGAGGCGCCGGTCGCCATGTTGCGGGTATACTGCTCGTGGCCGGGCGTGTCGGCGACGATGAAGGAGCGGCGGTCCGTCGAGAAGTAGCGATAGGCGACGTCGATGGTGATACCCTGTTCGCGCTCGGCCTGCAGGCCGTCGAGAAGGAGGGCGAAATCGGGCAGGCCGAGATCGTTCTGCTTGCCGCTGTCGCGGTGGAGGGTCGCGGCCTGGTCTTCCTTGACGGCCTTGGTGTCCCAGAGCAGGCGGCCGATCAGCGTCGACTTGCCGTCGTCGACCGAGCCGCAGGTGATGAGGCGAAGCGGGCGGGAATCGCGGATGGCGCGGGCGTGTTCAGGGGCCGTTTCTTCCAAGGAAAATACCTCGGCGGTTGCAGTGGCGGAAACGGTCATCTCAGAAATACCCTTCGCGTTTCTTCTTTTCCATGGAGCCGGACTGGTCGCGGTCGATCGCGCGGCCCTGGCGTTCGGAGACGGTGGCCGTCTCCAGCTCGGCGATGATGTCGTCGAGCGTCGTGGCGTTGGAGCGGATGGCGCCGGTCAGCGGGAAGCAGCCGAGCGTGCGGAAGCGGATGACGCCTTCCTGCTTCACTTCGCCGGGAAGCAGTTCGAGCCGCGGGTCCTCGGCGAGGATCATCATGCCGTCGCGCTCCACATAGGGGCGTTTTTCCGCGAAATAGAGCGGCACGATCGGGATATCCTCGGCCTGGATGTAGCGCCAGATGTCGACCTCGGTCCAGTTGGACAGCGGGAAGGCGCGCACGCTCTCGCCGTTGCGGATCATGCCGTTGTAGATGTTCCACAGTTCTGGGCGCTGGTTGCGCGGGTCCCAGCGGTGGTCGGGCGTGCGGAAGGAATAGATGCGCTCCTTGGCGCGCGAGGCTTCCTCGTCACGCCGCGCGCCGCCGAAGGCCGCGTCGAACTTGCCGGCGTCGAGCGCCTGGCGCAGCGCCTCGGTCTTCATGATGTCGGTATAGAGCGCCGAGCCGTGCGTGAAGGGCGTGACGTTCTCCGCCGCGCCGCGCGGGTTGATGTGCTCGATCAGGTCGAGATCGTAGTCCTTCACGACCTTGTCGCGGAAGGCGATCATCTCGGCGAACTTCCAGCCCGTGTTGACGTGCAGCAGCGGGAAGGGCACGCGGCCGGGATAGAAGGCCTTGCGCGCAAGATGCAGCAGGACGGAAGAGTCCTTGCCGATCGAATAGAGCATGACCGGCCGCTCGAATTCGGCGGCGACCTCGCGGAAGATGTGGATCGCCTCGTTTTCCAGCGCCTTCAGATGCGGATCGAGCGGCGGCTTCTGCGTTGCACTGTGCTTCGCTTCCGCTTCGGGACGGATATCGGACATGAAAGGGGTAACTCCGGAGTACTGCGCCCCTCGGGGCGGATGAACTTTAAAGGGCGCTCGATTCGAGGGAGGGGATCGCCGATTCCGGCACATGCAGGCCGCATTCGCGTTTCTCGTCGTTCTCCCACCACCAGCGGCCGGCGCGCTCGGGCTCGCCGGGCTTGATGGCGCGCGTACAGGGCTCGCAGCCGATCGAGGGATAGCCGCGCCGGTGCATCGGGTTCACCGGAACCGCATTGTCGGCGACATAGGCCTTGATGCGCTCGATGTCCCAGTCGGCCAGCGGATTGATCTTGATCAGGTTCCGCTCGGCGTCGAACTCCGCGAACGGCGTGTCGGCGCGGTTGCCGGACTGGCCGCGGCGCAGGCCGGTGATCCAGAAGGATGCCCCTTCGAGCGCGCGCGCAAGCGGCTTCAGCTTGCGCACGCCACAACAGGCGTGGCGCGCCTCGACGCTTTCATAAAAGCCGTTGAGGCCATATTGCGCGGCATAGGCGTCGATATCCTCCTGGCGGGGATGATAGCGCGTGATGGTGATGCCGTACTGGTCCTCGGTCTCGCCGATGAGGTCGACGGTCTCCTGGAAGAGACGGCCGGTCTCCAGCGTCACGACGTCGACGCCGAGGCGCTCCGTGCCGATGGCCGCCGTGATCACCTGGTCCTCGATGCCGAGGCTGGTGGTGAAGACGGAACGCCCGCCAAGCCCAGCCACCAGCGCCAGCCGGCCGGCGAGGTCGAGTTCGGCGAGTTTGTCATTCAGGGCCTGCGCGGTCCCGTTTCCGGTGAGAGCAGTCATTCCATTTCATGCCTTTGCGAGAAGTTGCCGGATTATCGCAGCCTTGTCCGGCGCGAGACAGCAAAACGGATTTCGGAAATGTCGGCACGGGAGCAAATATCTCTCCAACTCGCGCCACGGGCAGAAATCCTGCCGCCTTGGATGAGCGCGCAGGGGCGCTCAAAAAACTTGACACCAAAAATCAGATTTAATAGCTGAGTATTGAATTCAAGTATCAGGGCGCGTGGGCGCCTGTCAGGAAGGAACGAGAAATGGCGATCAAGATTGCGGTCAAGGATGCGAACAAGGATGGCAAGGGCATCAATTTCGGCGCTTACCTTGCCAGCTTCGACAAGACCTATCTTCGCGACGGCTACGGCTCCTTCAACAGCACCGACCCGATGGCCATGAGCGGCACGCAATATGCCAGCACCAATGTCAAGGACTTCGGCGTCGTGCTGACCTCCGGCAAGGCGAAGTGGGAATACGACCTTGCGACTCACAAGATCAGCGGCTCGCTGAACGTCGTCACCTTCGGCAACAAGGTCGAGCTCGTCGGCTCCCGCTTCAAGTCGGTTTCCGACATCGACATCACCGGCCTCAACGTGACGGACAAGACCCTTGCCAGCAAGATACTGAGCGACATCATGGGCGGCAAGAACACCGATGGCGGCGCGACGACCAGCCTCCAGAAACTCCTCAAGGCCAACGCCATCGAGTTTTCGGGAAGCACCGGCAACGACACGTTCACCGGCTTCGGCAAGGCCGACAAGATCTCCGGCAACAACGGCAACGACACGCTGAAGGGCGGCGGCGGCAACGACACGGTTTCCGGCGGCGCGGGCAATGACAAGCTCTACGGCGATGCCGGAAACGACAAGCTTTCGGGCGGAACCGGCAACGACACGCTCGACGGCGGGGCCGGCAACGACAAGCTGACCGGCGGCTCCGGGAACGACGTGTTCATCTTCAAGAAGGGCCAGGGCAACGACACGATCACCGACTTCCAGGCCGGCAGCGCCAAGGGCGACGTGATCCGCCTCGACAAGTCGGTGCTGAAGAATTTCAACGGCGTGCTCTCGCACGCCACGGAAAAGTCCGGCGATCTCATCATCGACTACGGCAAGAACACCATCAAGCTCGAAGGCATCGACAAGGCGGACCTGCACGCCAACGATTTCTTCTTCTTCTGAGCCTCCGGTCGGAAGCAGACAGGAAGGCCGGGCGATTGCCCGGCCTTTTCATTTGGGCGTGCCGTTCAACTATCCTTGAACGGCCTCGCCGGCGCGGGCGCGTATCCTATCTGTCGGGGCAGAAGAGACAGAGGAGAACGCCATGCAGGCCGCAACAACACGAATGACCGTCCTCGCCGCCGCCGCGTCGATGACCGCTTTCGCCGCCTTCGCGCATCACGGCTGGACCTGGGCCGAGGAAGAGCAGACCGAACTCACCGGCACGATCCGCACCGTCTCGATCGCGCCGCCGCACCCTTCGCTGGAGGTCGAAACGGCGTCGGACGGCGTGTGGAACATAGAGCTCGGCAATCCGCGCCAGACGCAGCGGTCCGGCTTCGTCGAGGGCTCGGCCAAGCCGGGCGACACGATCGTCGTTCTCGGCAACCGCTCGCTCGATCAGAACGAGAAGCGCATGAAGGCCGTGCGCATCACCGTCGCCGGAAACGTCTTCGACATCTATCCCGAGCGCATCGAGACGAATTGACGGGGCGGGGATGGAGGCGCTTGCCTGGCTCTCGACGACGCCGGTCGCCGCCGCGCTGAAGGCGTCCGGCACGCTCTATCTCGTCGTCAACGCCGCCCATGTCCTGGCGATCGGCCTCATCGTCGGGGCCATCCTGCCGCTCGACCTGCGGCTCGCCGGCCTCGTCCGCGCCGCGCCGATCGCCGCCGTCGGCCCGCTGCTCTCGCGCACGGCGGCGATCGGCGTCGTCGCCGCGCTCGCGACCGGCCTCTGCCTCTTTTCCGTGCGGCCGCAGGAATATGCGGCGAACCCCGCCTTCCTCGTCAAGGTCGCGCTCGTCGCCCTCGGCATCGTCAATGCGCTTGTCCTGCATGCGCGCGGCGCCTGGCAGGCGGCGATGGCGACGGACAGCGCGCCGCCCGCCTTGCGCATGCAGGCGCTGCTTTCGATGGTTATCTGGCTCGGTGCGCTGCTGGCGGGGCGCTGGATCGCCTTCATCTGACGTTTCGTTCGGGATGCGGCGCGAGCGTGCCCCAGCGCTCGTCCCACAGGTCGTCCTCATCGACGATGACGATGTCGCGCGGCCTGGGCTCGCCGGCGATCACCTGCCTTGCGCCGGCGAGCGCCTCCTCCACGGGAATGGGGATCGTGTCGCGGCCCTGCGCCGGATCGGTGATGAAGGCGCAAGGACCGCCGATGCCCTCGATCAGCGTGACGACGAGGTCGGTCTCCTTGCGGATATGACGATGCGAAACCTTTTTGTACGTTGCCACAGGGTCCCCCTTTGAGGCGAATGCCCGCCTCAATTCCGTGCAGCCGTCAAGGTTCCAAACTTTTCAGCGGTCGCTGATCGCCGCGCGCGGGTTCGTCCACGGTTCCTGGTTGGAGCGGGCGAGGGGCTGCCTGCCCAGAATGTGATCGGCCGCCTTCTCGCCGGTCATGATCGACGGCGCGTTGAGGTTGCCGTAGGTCACGTGCGGGAAGATCGACGAGTCGGCGACGCGCAGGGCCTCGACGCCGATGACGCGGGTCTGGGGATCGACGACCGCCATCGGGTCGCTGGCCGCGCCCATGCGGCAGGTGCCGCAGGGATGGTAGGCGCTTTCCAGGTGCTCGCGCAGGAAGGCGTCGATCTGATCGTCCGTCTCGACGGCGGCGCCCGGCTGGATTTCCGGCCCGCGGAACTCGTCGAAGGCCTTCTGGCCGAAGATCTCGCGGGTGAGGCGCACGCAATGGCGGAACTTCACCCAGTCCTCCTCATGGCTCATGTAGTTGAAGCGGATGACGGGATCGGCCATCGGATCGGCGGACCGCAACGTCACGTTGCCGCGCGATTTCGACAGGTTGTAGCCGACATGCACCTGGAAACCGTGGCTCTTGGCCGCCGCCCGGCCGTCATAGGAGATCGCAACGGGCAGGAAGTGGTATTGAATGTCCGGCTGCCTCAGCCCCGGTCCCGAGCGCAGGAAGGCGCAGGCCTCGAACTGGTTGGAGGCGCCGAGCCCGCCCTTGGAGACAAGCCACTGCGCGCCCGCCACCCCCTGCCAGAACCACGGCAGCCAGGAATAGAGCGAGACGGGCTTCGTCGAGATCTGCTGGAAGTAGAACTCCATGTGGTCCTGCAGGTTGGCGCCGACGCCCGGCCGGTCGACCTTCACCTCGATCCCCATGTCCTTCAGGTGCTGCCCCGGACCGATGCCGGAGAGCATCAGGAGCTTCGGCGAGTTGAAGGAGGAGGCGGAGACGATGACCTCGCGGTTCGCCTTCACCACCTCGATCCTGCCGCCCCGCTCGATCTCGACGCCGACGGCCCGGCCGTTCTCGATGACGATCTTCCGCGCGAAGCAGCGCACGAGCGAGACGTTCGGCCGCTTCATGGCGGGGCGCAGATAGGCGTTCGCCGCCGACCAGCGCCGGCCGTTGTGGATCGTCTGCTCCATCAGGCCGAAGCCTTCCTGCTTGGAGCCATTGTAATCGTCCGTCAGCTCGAAACCCGCCTGCTGCCCGGCCTGGATGAAGGCGTGGAAGAGCGGGTTGGTCACCGGCCCGCGCCGCACGTGCAGCGGCCCGTCGGTGCCGCGCCAGCCGGTTTCCCCGCCATGCGAGGTCTCCATGCGCTTGTAGTAGGGCAGCACGTCCGCATAGGCCCAGCCCTGCGCGCCGAGTTCCTCCCAGCGGTTGAAGTCTTCCGCGTGCCCGCGCACATAGACGAGGCCGTTGATGGAGGACGACCCGCCGATCACTTTTCCACGCGGCGCCGTGATTCTGCGATTGTTGAGGTTCGGCTCGGGCTCGGAGAGATAGCCCCAGTTGTAGCGCTTCATGCTCATCGGCCAGGCGAGCGCGGCCGGCATCTGGATGAACGGCCCGATATCCGACCCGCCATATTCCAGCACCATGACCGTATGCCTGCCGTCCTCCGAGAGGCGATAGGCGAGCGCCGATCCGGCGGAGCCGGAACCGATGATGATGTAGTCTGCGTTCTGCATGACCGTTTCTTTCCCTGGGTGGGGTTTGCCCCTCATCCGCCTGCCGGCACCTTCTCCCCGCAGGCGGGGAGAAGGTGCCGGCAGGCGGATGAGGGGCATTCACCATCAAATCAATACGGCGCCTCGACCTTGCCCATCGACACGTACACCGTCTTCAGCTCGGAATAGTGCTCCAGCGCGGCCAGCGAGTTTTCGCGGCCGAAGCCGGATTGCTTGGAGCCGCCGAAGGGGATTTCCACGGGGCAGAGGTTGTAGGTGTTGATCCAGAGCGTGCCGGCTTCGAGCTGGTCGACGACGCGGTGGGCGCGGGTGATGTCTGCCGTGAAGACGCCGCCGGAGAGGCCGAATTCGGTGGCGTTGCCGCGGGCGATCACCTCGTCTTCGCCGTCGAAGTCGAGCACGCACATGACGGGGCCGAAGATCTCTTCGCGGGCGATGGTCATGTCGTCGGTGACGTCGGCAAAGACGGTCGGCTGGATGTAGGTGCCTTCGCCCGACACGTCGTTCGGAATGCCGCCGCCGGTCAGAAGCCTCGCGCCCTCCGCCTTGCCCTTCTCGATATAGTCGAGAACCTTGTCGCGCTGGGCCCTGGAGACCATCGGGCCGAGCTGCGTCGCCTCGTCCATCGGGTCGCCGATGACGATCCTTTCCGTCCGCTCCTTCAGGCGCGACAGGAACCTGTCCTTGATGCCCTTCTGCACGAAGACGCGTGTGCCGTTCGAGCAGACCTGCCCCGTCGAATAGAAGTTGCCGAGCATCGCCCCGCCGATGGCGCTTTCGAGGTCGGCGTCGTCGAAGACGATGAGCGGCGACTTGCCGCCGAGCTCCATCGTGACGTGCTTGAGGTCGGCGGCGGCGGCGCCCGCCACTTGTCTGCCCGTCGGCACCGAGCCGGTCAGCGAGACCTTGGCGACATCGGGATGGTTGACGAGCAGCGGGCCGGTCGACCGGTCGCCCTGGATGACGTTGTAGAGCCCCTTCGGCAGGCCGGCTTCCACGAGGATTTCCGCGATCTTCAGCGCGCCGAGCGGCGTGTTTTCCGAGGGCTTGAAGACCATGGCGTTGCCGCAGACGAGCGCCGGCGCGCCCTTCCAGCAGGCGATCTGCTGCGGATAGTTCCACGCGCCGATGCCGACGCACACGCCGAGCGGCACGCGCTTGGTGAAGGCGAAATCCTGGCCGAGCGGGATATAGTCGCCGTTGAGGCCGGCGGCCGCGATGCCGCCGAAGAATTCGAAGGCGTCGGCGCCCGAGGTCGGATCGGCGACGATGGTCTCCTGGATCGGCTTGCCCGTGTCGAGCGTCTCCAGCTTGGACAGCTCGCGGTTCCTCTCGCGCATGATCTCGGCCGCCCGCTTCAGGATGCGGCCGCGCGCCGTGGGGCTCATCGCCGCCCATTCCTTCTGGGCGCGCTTGGCCGAGGCGATGGCCTTTTCGACGATGGCGGGCGTTGCGGCGTGGAGGCGCGCGATCACCTCGCCGGTGGCGGGGTAGATGCTGTCGAAGGGCGTGCCGGCGGCGTCTTCCACATAGTCGCCGTCGATGAAGTGCGAGGCTTTCGGTTGGGCTTTCATCTCATTCTCCCCGCGGATAGCGTTTGGATTCTTCCAGATTGTCGAGGTTCATGTGGTTGCGCATGTAGCGCTCGGAGGCCTTCTGCAGCGGCTGGTGGTCCCAGGGATAATAGGCCCCGTTGCGCAAAGCCTCGTAGACCACCCAGCGCCGCGCCTGGCTCTCGCGTACGCTCGCGTCGAAGGCGGCCATGTCCCAGCGCGCCTCGCGCATCTGCCGGAAGCCTTCCAGCGTCGCCTTGATGACAGGATCGTCCGAGGCCGCAAGGTTGGTGAGTTCGAGCGGATCTGCCTCCAGATCGTAAAGCTGCTCCGGATCGAGTTCGCAATGGATGTATTTCCACTTGCCCTCGCGAATGCCGACGAGCGGCGCATAGGAGGCCTCGGCCGCATATTCCATCAGCACCGGCGCCGTCCGCTCCGCGCCGTTGATGACGGGCAGCAGGCTTTCGCCGTCCGTCCAGGGCATCACCTCTTCCATGGAGATGCCGGCGAGGTCGCAGAGCGTCGGCGTCACGTCGAGGTTCGACGTCGGTGCGAGATGCAGGCCGGGGGTGACGCCCGGGCCTGATATCATCAGCGGCACGCGGGCCGAACCCTCGAAGAAGTTCATCTTGAACCACAGGCCGCGCTCACCGAGCATGTCGCCATGGTCCGAGCAGAACAGGATCAGCGTGTCGTCCAGCATGCGGGTGCGCTTGAGCGTGTCGACGAGGTCGCCGACCTTCTCGTCGAGATAGGAGATGTTGGCGAAATAGGCCTGGCGCGAGCGGCGCACGTCCTCGCCGCTGATGGCGAACTTGGCGTAGTCGCAGGAATGCAGGATGCGGGCGGAGTGCGGATCCTGTTCCTCCAGCATGCCGACCTCGGGCAGCAGGTGCTCGCAGTCCTCGTAGAGGTCCCAGAACTTCCGCCGCGCCACATAGGGGTCGTGCGGATGGGTGAAGGAGACGGTGAGGCACCACGGGCGCCGCGCCGCGTCGTCGTTCTCGCGCGAGAGCTGGTAGAGCTTCTGACCCGCGAGGAAGGCGACCTCGTCGTCATATTCCATCTGGTTGGTGATCTCGGCGACGCCCGCGCCCGTCACGGACCCCATGTTGTGATACCACCAGTCGATGCGCTCGCCCGGCTTGCGGTAATCCGGCGTCCAGCCGAAATCGGCGGGATAGATGTCCGTCGTCAGCCGCTCCTCGAAACCGTGGAGCTGGTCCGGCCCGACGAAGTGCATCTTGCCCGACAGCGCCGTGTAGTAGCCGGCGCGGCGCAGGTGATGCGCGAAGGTCGGGATCGAGGAAATGTATTCGGCGGCATTGTCGTAGACCCGCGTGCGGCTCGGCAGTTGCCCGGCCATGAAGGAGGCGCGGGCGGGCGCGCAGAGCGGCGAGGAGGTGTAGTTGTTGCGGAACCGCGCCGAGCGCGCGGCGAGCGCCTTCATGTGCGGCGCATGCAGGAAGTCGGCCGGCCCGTCCGGGAAGAATTTCCCGTTGAGCTGGTCGACCATGATGATCAGGATGTTGGGCTTGCTGGCAGTCACGGGCGGATCCTTGAAGGGGGAAACGAAGCTCTGGACGGTTCTACCTCGGCGCGGTGGCGGGAGGCCGCCGCCCTGCGGCGGGCGGGGGCGATCCTGCGACGGCGCCGGCCGCACCCGCCGCCGCCAGTTGCGCCTGCACGTAACTCTCCGTCAGCGCGATCGAGGATTCGATGCTGACGGGCGCCGATTTCAGGCCCTGCCGCAGATAGAGCCCGTCGATCATCGCCGCCGCCCCGTCGGCGATCTCCCCGGCGGTCCCGGCCGGGCAGAGCGGCTTGAGGCTCGACAGCAGGTTGGAGTTCAGCCGCCGCGCATAGACGACGAGGAGGCGGCGCACCGCCTCGGAGCGCTGCGCCTCGGTATAGAAGGCAAGCCAGGCCGCGACCGTCTCGGGTGCGAACTGGTGCGCCTGGAAATTCACGCGGATGACCGCCGAAAGGCGTTCACGCGGCGTCGTCGCCGCCGCCAGCGCCGCCACCACATCGGCGCGCAACTGGCGCAGGAGGCTGCGGATCGTCTCGATGACGAGCTGTTCCTTGGAGCCGAAATAGTGATGGGCAAGCGCCGGGGAGACACCGGCATGGCGGGCGATCTCCGACATGGTGACGGCCAGCGAGCCATGGTCGCCGACCGCCCTGAGCGTCGCGTCCACCAGCGCCTTGCGGCGCACCGGCTCCATTCCAACTTTCGGCATGGCGTTTCCCTGGTTTTCCGCAAGCGTATTTTTAATTGAGTGATCAATCAATAAAAATCTTCGTGGCGCGCGCTGCGTCGATTGGCCGTCGCGAAGAGGGGGCGTTCCATGCTAGCCTGCCTTTGTTTTCATTCTTTTTTCGAGGTGCACCATGGTCCTGTCTCCCGGAATGAACCCTCT
This sequence comes from Shinella sp. HZN7, assembly GCF_001652565.1. Classification (NCBI taxonomy): domain Bacteria; kingdom Pseudomonadati; phylum Pseudomonadota; class Alphaproteobacteria; order Hyphomicrobiales; family Rhizobiaceae; genus Shinella; species Shinella sp. HZN7. The sequence continues at coordinate 1,032,009 of NZ_CP015736.1, forward strand.
TGCGGACGTGCGCGCCAAATGGGGCTGGTTCGTCGCCCTCGGCGTCGTCCTGCTTGTCTTCGGCGGCATCGCCGCGGCCAATCTCTTCTGGGCGACGGTCGCCTCGGTCTATTATGTCGGCATGCTGATGATCGTCGGCGGGGCGGTGCATCTGGCCCATGCCTTCCAGGTGAAAGCCTGGCGGGAGACGATCGCCTGGGCGCTGAGCGCGCTGCTCTATCTTGCCGCCGGCGTGCTCGCCTTCGTCAACCCGGTGCTGACCTCGGCCGTGCTCACCCTGCTGATGGCCGCAGCGCTCCTCGTCGCGGGGCTCTTCCGTATCTTTGCGGCCATGCGCGTCCGGCCGGAAAAGGGTTGGGGCTGGCTGCTTGCGGGCGGCATCGTCACGGCGCTCGCGGGCCTCGTCTTCCTCCTCGGCTGGCCGGTCAACAGTCTCTGGCTGCTCGGCCTCTTCCTCGCCTTCGACCTTGCCATGCAGGGCTGGGCGCTGATCGCCTTCGGCCTGGCGCTGCGAACGTAGGCTTCATTGCCGCCGCTCCGCCGGATGCCGGCGGGGCGGCGTTTGACAGGCGCGGCGGCAGCGCCTAGAAAAACCGTGTGGGATGGGGATGGAGCTCCCCGACAACTGCCGTGTGACCGGCTGATAGCTCCTGCCAAGACTGGCCAGCGATGGCCGTCGACGGCGGGAGCGTGTTCTGCGACCGCCCGAGGGCGGTTTTTTGTTGTCCGGAGGTCGCACCAACGGATTGTGAGGGCAACGGACATGAACTATCTGATCGTCTTTCTCGGCGCGGGCATCGGCGGTGCCGGGCGCCATGGGGTGAACGTGCTGGCCGCCCGGCTGCTCGGCACGGCCTTTCCCGCCGGCACGCTTCTCATCAACGTGCTCGGCTGCCTGCTGATGGGGCTCATCGCCGGCGCCTTCGCCTTCCGCGGCCACCTGCCGCAGGAAATGCGGTTGTTCCTGACGACGGGCATCCTTGGCGGTTTCACCACCTTTTCCGCCTTCTCGCTCGATGCGGCGCTGCTCTGGGAGCGCGGCGAGGCAGGCCTGGCGGCGCTTTATATCGGCGCGTCGGTGATTTTTTCGCTGCTCGCCGTGGCGGCGGGACTTGCAGTTTCGCGCCTTATGCTCGCAGGAGGTGCAGTGTGAAAGCGTTCCTGACGTCCTGGCAGGTCTGGGCGCTCGGCTCGGCCGTCTTTGCCGCGCTGACGGCGATCTTCGCCAAGATCGGCATCACGGAGATCAATTCCGACTTTGCCACCTTCGTGCGCACGGTCGTCATCCTCCTGGCGCTCGCCCTCATGCTGACGCTGGCCGGCAACTGGCAGGCGCCGGCCTCGGTGCCGGCGAGAAGCTGGATTTTCCTCGTTCTCTCGGGCCTTGCGACCGGCGCCTCCTGGCTTTGCTACTTCCGCGCACTGCAGATCGGCAAGGCGGCCCAGGTCGCGCCGGTCGACAAGCTCTCCGTCGTTCTGGTCGCCGTCTTCGCCGTCCTGTTCCTCGGCGAGCAGCTTTCCACGGCCCATTGGCTGGCCGTTCTGATGATCGGCGGCGGTGCCTTGCTGCTGGCGCTGCCTATATGAGGGAAACCTTTTTCAACTCCTTGTAGTCATTGAGATTTCATCGAACTGTCACAGTACGGAAACGGTTTTTTCAGGTCTCGGCGGAGAAACTTCGCGGCAATGTCCATGTCTCGGAGCCGCGCATGTCCGCCGCCGAATTGCTTGCCCTTCGCCGCTTCGGAGATGGCGAGATCGTCACGCTCGCCAAGCTGGTGATCGAAACGGCCTTCCAGCCGATCGTCGAGGCCGCCACGGGGGCGGTCTTCGGCTACGAGTCGCTGATGCGCGGCTTCGATCGCCTCGGCTTCCGCTCGCCGCTCGACCTGATCGACCGGGCGCACGAGGCGGGGCAGTTGCTGGCGCTGGAGCACATGGTCAACAGCCGCGCCATCGCCGCCTTCGCCGCGCTGCCGGATTTCCGCTCGCGCACGCTCTTCGTCAACCTCGATTCCCGCCTGGTGCCGGAAGGCGCCGATCTCGTCGAGCGCCTTGCCGGCCATCTTGCCCGCGCCGGCATCCCGGCCTCCTCGATCTGCTTCGAGATCTCCGAGCGCTTCGACAACGACACCTTGCCGGAATTCGCCCTCCTTGTGCGGAAACTGCGCCTTGCCGGCTTCAAGCTCGCCATCGACGATTTCGGCGTCGGCCACAACGGCCTGAAGCTGCTTTGCGACCACCCGGTCGACTATCTCAAGATCGACCGTCATTTCATCTCGGGCATGGAGGCGGATGCCCGCAAGCGCCACCTCGTGCGCAACACCGTCAACGCCGCCCATGTGCTGGGCATCCGCGTCATCGCGGAAGGGGTGGAGAGCGAGGCGGAGTTCATCGCCTGCCGCGATGCCGGCTGCGATCTCGTGCAGGGCTGGTTCGTCTCGCGCCCCGTCACGGATTTTTCCGCGCTGGGCCCGGTCTATGCGCAGGTCGCGCGCGCCGGCGGGCGCCGCCGCTCCTCCCGCACGCTCGACAGCATCCTCATCCGCCGCGAGATCGAGCAGGTCGCGGTGCTGCGCGAGAACGAGAGCCTGGAATCGGTCTTCGAATTCTTCCGGCGCGATCCCAAGCGCACCTTCTTCCCGGTGCTGAATGCCAATGACGAGCCGCGCGGCATCCTGCACGAATATCACGTCAAGGAACTCTCCTATCACCCGTTCGGCCGCGATCTCCTGAAGAACAAGCTCTACCAGAAGAGCCTGTCGCATTTCGTCACCATGGCGCCGATCGCCGATCTCGACACGCCCGCCGAGCAGTTGCTCGACGTCTTCACCGGCATGGGCGGCAATGAATGCGTGATCCTGACGGAGAACCTGCGCTATGCCGGCATCCTGTCGGCCTCCTCGCTTTTGAAGATCATCAACGAGAAGCGGCTGAAGACGGCGGAGGACCAGAACCCCTTGACCGGCCTTCCCGGCAACCGTTCGGTCCGCGACTACCTGCAGGACAAGGCGCTCGATGGCGACCAGATCCGGTGCCTGTGCTATTTCGATTTCGACAACTTCAAGCCGTTCAACGATCACTACGGCTTCCACAAGGGCGACCTCGCGCTCTCGCTCTTCGCCTCGCTGATGCGCCGCGACTTCGTCGGCGAGGACGTCTTCATCGGCCATGTCGGGGGCGACGATTTCTTCGCCGGCATTTCCGGCCGTTCCGTGGAGGCGGTGCGGACGATGCTGGAGCGCCTTTTGGCCGATTTCGCCCGCGAGGTGCGCCTGCTCTATTCGCCGGAGGACCAGTTGGCCGGGGAGATCCGCGGCCGCGACCGCGCCGGCCAGGAAACGACCTTCCCGCTGATGCGCTGCTCGGCCGTCGTTCTCGTCCTGCCGGAAGGGGAGGTCATCGGCGAGGCGGGGCTGATCAGCAGCCGCATCGCCGGCCTGAAGGCGGATGCCAAGGGCAGCGACGCGGGGCTCGTCCTGTCCACGGGATGCGCGGATGCGGGGCCGCAGGCCGGCCTGCATTGACACGGAGGGGGCAGGCCCTTCGAGCCGAAAGCCATCGACGTTTCTGTCGCGCAAACGGCCGCAGGCGATTCAAAAGAGTCGCGCTTTCGGCTAGAATCGCCGCAAGACAGCGCCACCTCACACCTGCCGGGAGATACGCCCATGTCACTTCCCTCATCCATGGCCTATGTCGGGCTCAGCGAGCATGGCGGCCCCGACAATCTCGTGGTGATGGAGGGCCGCACGCCGCAGCCGAAGAACGGCGAGATCCTCGTGCGCGTCGCGGCCGCCGGCATCAACCGGCCGGACGTGCTCCAGCGCAAGGGCGACTATCCGCCGCCGCCCGATGCCAGCCCCATCCTCGGGCTCGAAATCGCCGGCGAGGTGGTGGCGCTCGGCGACGACGTCACCGGTTATGCGCTCGGCGACAGGGTCTGTGCGCTGGCCAATGGCGGCGGCTATGCGCAATATTGCGCGGTGCCGGCCGGCCAGGCGCTGCCGTTTCCGAAAGGCTTCGACGCGGTGCAGGCGGCGGCCCTGCCGGAAACCTTCTTCACTGTCTGGGCGAACCTTTTCATGATGGCGGGCCTCAAGCCCGGCGAGAGCGTGCTGATCCACGGCGGCACCAGCGGCATCGGCACGACGGCGATCCAGCTCGCCAGCGCCTTCGGCGCGCGCGTCTTCACCACGGCGGGCACGGCGGAGAAATGTGCCGCCTGCCTCGATCTCGGCGCCAGCTGCGCGATCAACTACCGCAGCGAGGACTTCTGCGCCGTCATCGCCGAGGAGACCGGCCGGGCCGGCGTCGACGTCATCCTCGACATGATCGGCGCGGCCTATTTCGAGCGGAACCTGAAGTCGCTCGCCCGCGACGGGCGCCTGTCGATCATCGCCTTCCTCGGCGGCACCTTTGCGGAGAAGGTCAGCCTTGCGCCGATCCTGCAGAAGCGCCTGCACCTGATGGGCTCGGCCATGCGCCCGCGCACGGCGGCGGAAAAGCAGGAGATCCGCGACGCGCTGCTGGAGAACGCCTGGCCGCTGCTGGAGGAGGGGCGCATCGCCCCCGTCATCCACGCCGTCATGCCTTTCGGCGAGGCGGCGGCCGGCCATCGCATGATGGAGCACGGCGATCACATCGGAAAGATCATGCTGACCTTCGAATGAGGGCTCAGGGTGCCTGCTCGATGCGGTCGCGGCCGAGGCGCTTGGCGCTGTAGAGCGCGCGGTCGGCCCGCTCGAACAGGTCCTCCACCCCGTTGCCGCAATATTCCGCGACGCCCGCCGACATGGTGTAGGCGCAGCCGGGGCCGGCGCGGTCTTCCGCCCGTGCCACCTGGCGGCGAAGGCGCTCCAGGGCATGCATCGCCTCGCGAAGGCCGGCCCCCGGCAGCAGCATGAGGAATTCCTCCCCGCCGATCCGGGCGAAGATATCGCCGCCGCGCAATTGCCGCCGCCCGGCTGCGGCGAAATGGCGGAGCACCGCATCGCCCCTGGCATGGCCGTAGCGGTCGTTGATCGCCTTGAAATGATCGAGATCGATGAGCGCGAGCGAAAGCCGCGTGCCGTCGCGGAAGGCGATGCGCATTTCCGCATCCAGCCGCGCCATCGCCGCGCGGCGGTTGAGGAGGCCTGTCAGCGGGTCCGTATCGGCGGCAAGCTGCGCGGCGTCGCGGGCGATCTGCAGCATGCGCTCGTTGGATTTGAGCATGGTGATGTCGGTGAAGACGCTCCACAGCCAGCCGTCGGCCAGCAGCGTCTCGTTCACCAGGAACCAGCGGTCGTCGCCGATGTCGATCTCGAAGGCACGCTGCGGGCGGCTGCGCCGCTTGGCATGGGCCATGTCCAGGAAGGCATCGATCGGCCCGCTCATCTTCGGGCCGACGCCGCTCGCATGGCAATGGCGCATGATGTCGGCGAAGGTGCGGGCGCCGGGCTGCACGTCGAAAAGCGCGCGGAAGGCGGCGGAGGCATAGGACAGTTCATCCTCCGGCGAGAACAGCGCGAAGGCGACGCCGGATGCGTCGAGCCCGGAAAGGACGAGATCGGTTGTCGCCCGGTCCCGGATGAGCGCAAGCGGCAGGATCGCATCGACATGCGTCATGCCGCTCCCGTCCGGCCACCTGTGCCCGTCGTTGCGTTTCACCAGCCGTTTCCTTCTCAAGACCGAATCGCCGGGGTTCGCAGCGGGCGATTGCCGTTGTTTGTGGCAGAAGACGGCGGGGTCGCAACGAAGACCCTCGGTTTCCCTTAACAGATCCTTAACCCGCCGGGTCGCCCTTTCCGGCCGGAAGGCGCAGGGCAAGGAGGATCGCCAGCGCCGCCGGCAGGGCCAGCAGCGCATAGAGCCAGCGCGCCGCCGTCAGCGCCCCCTCGATCCCGCCGGGGCTTACCAGCCCGGTCGAATTGACGATGATGCCGGCAAGCGCCGCCCCGAAGGCCGCACCGAGCGCCTGCATGGTGGTGATCGCCGCCGAGGCCTTGTCCGTCTCGCCGGCCGGCGCAAGATGCAGCACATGGGTGACGAGATGCGCCCAGCCCATGCCGATGCCGAACCCCATGAGGAAGATGAAGAGGGTGGCGACCGCGAGCAGCACGAGGCCGCTTGCCGGATTGTGCCGGGCGAGCGTGACGACGAGGAGGGCGGTCGCCAGCGCCTCCATCAGCGCGCCGGCGACGATCACCCGGTTGGCGCGCTGCCCCTTGAGGCCGGCGGTGGCGAAGGCCGCGACCGTCCAGCCGAGCGCCAGCAGCGCCACGAGATAGCCGGCGACGAGCGGGCTCACGCCATGCAGCACCTGCAGGAAATAGGGGATGTAGATATCCGAGCAGATCGTCACCAGCAGCATCAGCATAATGAGATAGACCCGGGCAAGCGGCGAGCCGAGGCTGATCGTGCCCGCCGGCAGTAGCCGTCCCTCGGCGCGGCGCTCGATCGCCACCGTCGCCAGCATCGCAAGCACGGCGGCGGCCGCGAAGGCGCCGCGCAGCAGGGGCGCCGTGACGGAACTGGCGAAGGACAGCACCACCACGGCGGCGACGAGCAGCACGATCTGCAGGAAGGGCGTCTTCGTCGTCACGCGCTCGCCGTCACCCGGCGGCAGCAGCTTCGGCGCGGAAGCGGCCATCAGCACCGACAGCGGCACGAGCAGCGCGAAGGCCTCGCGCCAGGCGCTGCCGGCCGCGAAGATCCCGCCGATCGTCGGGCCGAGGAAGGTGGCGATGCCCCAGGCGGCGGCATAGAGCGTCGAGGCCGTGCTCCACAGCGGTTCGGGATAGACATGGCGGATGAAGGCATAGCCGAGCGCCACCAGGAAGCCCGCACCGAGCCCCTGGATCGCCCGGCCGATAAGCACCGTCTCCATGCTGGGCGCGATCGCGCAGACGAGGCTGCCGATGCCGAAGAGCAGCGCGCCGGCCCTGTAGCAATGGTTGAGCGTCACCCTTTCCGGCCGCACGGCCACGAAGGTGGAGCCGAGCACGGAGGCCGCGACATAGATCGTCGTCGCCCAGGCGAAGAGCGGCAGGCCGCCGATATCGCGCACGATCGAGGGCATCAGCGTGGCGGTGATATAGGTCTCCACCGCATGCAGCATGATGCCGCCGCCGAGCATCAGCGTGCCGAACAGATAGGCGCGGGAGAACAGGCTGGAAAGCCGCGGCACGGTTTCCTTGGACGATACGATGCTCTCGGACATGGAAACGGGCCTTGATGCAGAATGCGGTGGAAACAGACGTGGCATGGCGCAAAACGGAGTTCAAGCCGTGACTTTTCACTCAAAATGCGGCCGCGAAGGCCCGAAACTGCGCCCAGACGGCGCGCCATGCGCATGCCCTTGCTGTAAGGTGAGTGCGGGCGAGGCCCGACGCGATCTCGACCTTGTGCGCATTGCGGGTTCGCGGTGGATCATCTGTCAGAAGGCTTGCGGCGAAAGCACGCCTCCCGCTCCTCCGTTTTGCTCAGGCCCGACCCGAGCGCGACGGAGGAGCGGCATGCATCCGCGGTGGAACGCTACACGCCGATGCGCCCGATGGCGGGGATCTTGATCGCCGGCCGATAGAAATCCACGCCGGCGACGAGGCCCATGATGTGCAGCTCCAGCCCGGAGCGCAGCCCCGCCGAGATGCCGACGAGGCCGTAGAGCGTCGCATGCACGTCCCAGCCGTCGGGATCGACCGCGAAGATCCTTCCTTCCGGCAGGTAGTCGCGGCCCACCGCATCCGGCGGCAGCACCACGCCAAGTTCCGGCACCGAGCGCAGCACGTGCGCGACGAAGGTGTTGGAATTCGGTCCCGGCCAGATGCGGTAGCCGCCCGGCTTGGAATAGGGATAGGCGGCGATGGCCGTCTCGATCTTCGGGATCAGCCGCGCCGCCTCCTCGCCGCTGACGCTGACCACCACGCGCGGCGTGTTGGAATACCAGAAGGCATCCGGCGCATAGCCGTTCTTGCGCACCGGCGTGCCCCAGCCGACCTTGTCGTAGCGGTTGTAGCTCCCGTTCGCCGCCTTGGTGACGATCCAGGCATGGCTCGCCACCGCGCCCTTCAGGCCGCCCGTCGCGGCGGAGAAGACGTGGATCGTCGCCTGCGGCGTGTCTTCGGCCCTGGGCAGGATGCCGGCGGATTGCCAGTTCGCCTCCCGCCAGCTCTGCGGCCGGTCCCTGATGTACCAGTAGCCCGCCGAGGCGAGCGCCGGCATGAGGTAGATGACGAGGAAGAGGACGAGGACGTTCCTCAACAGTTTCATGCGCGGCGCCTCCGAAATCGCGTGTGCGGGGTGAGGTTTTCGGATAATACCGCACCGGAAACCGGAAATTTGAGGGCATGAACATGGCAAACCCCGTCCTTGTCGAGGTCACCCGCGGCAATCTCGTCGAAAGCCGCCATCGCGGCATGGTCGTCGCGGTCGACGGCGATGGCAAGGTGGTGTTTTCGCAAGGGGAGATCGAGGCCGGCATCTTCCCGCGTTCGGCCTGCAAGGCCATGCAGGGCCTGCCGCTCGTCGAAAGCGGCGCGGCGGATGCCTATGGCTTCGGTAACCGGGAACTGGCGCTCGCCTGTTCCTCGCACAGCGGCGAGCCGGAACATGCAAGCCTTGCCGGCGCCATGCTGGCCGCTGCCGGCGTCGACGAGAGCGTGCTGGAATGCGGCGCCCACTGGTCCTTCGAGCAGCCGGTGCTCGTCAGCCAGGCGCGCGGCCTCGAGCGGCCGACCGCGCTGCACAACAACTGCTCGGGCAAACATGCCGGCTTCGTCTGCGCCGCCTGCCACACCGGCAAGGACCTCAAGGGCTATGTGCGCTACGAGCACCCCGTCCAGGCGGAAATCCGCGGCGTCATGGAGAGCCTGACGGGCGCCGTGCTCGCCACCGACAATTGCGGCGTCGACGGCTGCTCGATCCCCACCTATGCCGTGCCGCTGAAGAGCCTCGCGCACGGATTTGCCAGGATGGCGACCGGCACCGGCCTTGGCCCCGAGCGCGCGAAGGCCGCCCGCCGCCTGATCGAGGCCTGCATGGCCGAGCCCTTCTACGTCGCCGGCACCAGGCGCGCCTGCACGAGGCTGATGAAGACGGCCCCCGGCCGCATCTTCGCCAAGACCGGCGCCGAGGGCGTCTTCTGCGCCGCCATCCCGGAAAAGGGCATCGCCATCGCCCTCAAATGCGAGGACGGCACGACCCGCGCCGCCGAAAGCATGGTCGCCGCCACGCTCGCCCGCTTCTTCGCCGACGAGCCCGAGCTCCACGCCGCCCTGATGGCCGAGGCCAACCGCTCCATGTCCAACTGGAACGGCATCCATGTCGGCGACGTCCGCGTCACGGATGCGTTCGCGGCCTGATCAGGCCCGTCGCGGCGTGCATGGCCCCTCATCCCGCTGCCGCGACCTTCTCCCCGCAAGCGGGGAGAAGGGGAGTGCCGCGCCGTTTTCCCGAAACGGTGCCGTATTGTCCGGACGTTCCCATCCGTTCCGTCTCCCCGCAAGCGGGGAGACGGTGTCGGCAGGCGGATGAAGGGTGTTCGATGCCCGCCGCCTTGAGTGCGGGCGTCTCTTCAGGCGGATGAGGGGATCAGAGCGGCCGGGGGCCGCTCCCGGCCCGGAGCGCCGGGGTGCGGAAGAGCCCGAAGGGCAGGTCGCCGAGCGCGCGCGAATCCATCGTCTCGATCGCGGGATGGGCCAGCGGATCGCGCAGCCAGACGGGCGTGTCCGCAGCGTCGGCCTCGGCGCGCAGCGCTTCGGCCACTCTGGAGAAAATCTTGAACATTGCCTTCTCCTTGCGGTTGGTTACCATGAGTGATGGCTGATAATCGCGCTGCAAGGCCGTTTCGGCAATCGAGTAGTTCAGGATGGCGGTGTAGAAAAACTATATGAGAAACCTCAACCTCGTGCATCTCAACGGCCTGCGTGCGCTGGAGGCGGTGGGCCGGCTCGGCTCGCTGCAGGCGGCGGCGGAGGAGCTCGGCGTGACGGTCGGCGCAGTGAGCCAGCAGATCATCAAGGCGGAAGACCAGCTCGGCCGGGCGATCTTCGAGCGCATCGCGCGGGGCCTGCGGCAGACGGCCTTCGGCACGCCGTTCCTCGCGCGGCTCTCGGCGGGCTTCGGCCAGTTGTCCGAGGCGGTCGCCACCACGCAGCGCCGTGACGATGCGATCCTGACGATCTCCGTCGCGCCGATCTTCGCCTCGCGCTGGCTCATCCATCGCATCGACCGCTTCGCCGCCGCTCATCCCGATATCAGCCTGCGCATCGAGGCGACGACGACGCTGGTCGACCTGGCGCGTTCCGATGTCGACCTGTGCATCCGCGTCGGCCCCGGCACCTGGCCGGATGTGGCGGCGGAATTCCTGGTGCCGCAGGTCGTCTTCCCGGTCTGCGCGCCGGCGCTGGCGGCGGGGATCAGGACGCCGCAGGACCTGTCCGAGCAGCCGGCCGTGGTCGACGGCAACGACGCCTTCACCTGGGAGCGCTGGCTGAAGCTCGCCGGTTTCGCCGTGCCGGCGCCCAAGGCGCGGCATGTCTTTTCCGATGCCTCGCTCTGCCTCGATGCGGCCCTGGCGGGGCAGGGGGTGCTGCTCGCCTATCCGGTGCTCGCCTCCTGGGCCTTGAAGGAGGGGCGGCTCGTCGCGCCGTTCCCCATCCGGGTGGAGACCGGCATGGGCTATTATTTCGTGACGGCGCCAGGCGTGCCGGAGCCGCGCAAGGTCTCGCTGTTCAAGCGCTGGCTGCGCGCGGCGCTGGCCGAGGACGAGGACGGCTTTGCCGGCGCGGTCATTCCGGCTCGGAAAGCCGCGCCGCCATCATCGCCGTGAAGGCCGGCCGCGCCTGGCAGGCTGCCAGCCAGGCCTTGACGTTCGGCGCCGCGTCGAAGAGCTGCGGCTGGCTCATCGCATAGCGGAAGACCTCCGCGAGGTTGAGGTCGGCGACGGTGAATCGGTCGCCGACGACATGGCCGGTGGCGGCAAGATGGGCGTCGAGCCGCTGGAAGCGTGTCTTCAGCGCCGTGGCGGCGGCGCGGATGACAAGGCGGCCCTGCTCGCTCTCGGCGGCCTTGGCGTCGAGCGTCTGGATGATCTTCACCGCATGCGGCTCCACCTCCGTCGCCGCCCACATCGTCCATTGCAGCATCTCGGCCTCTTCCGTCACCGTCCGGCCGGCGAGCGGGCCGCCGTGCTTGCGGGCGAGGTAGAGGTTGATTGCCAGCGATTCCGTCATCACGTAGCCGCCGTCGTCGATGCAGGGGATGAGGCCGGTCGGGTTGACGGCGAGGAAATCCGGCGAGCGGGTGTTGAGCGGCGCATCGGCCGCCAGCGGATCGTCGAGGCGGCGCGCCTGGATGACCGGCACGCTGGCAAAGGGCAGGCCGAGTTCGCCGGCAAGCCAGTAGTTGCGCGAGGCGCGCGAGCGGTAGACGCCGTAGATGGTGAGCATGGATCCTCCCTGGGACGCCCGGCTGGCGCGGGCTTGCGTCAGAACAAAGAGCCGGCGCAATCCCCCGGCTAAATGGAGGGCGAGACTGCACGGGCCTTGCCGGCACCATAGGCGGCGGTTCGGGGAAGCGGTAGGGCGCCGGCCTGATCGATCGATGAATTGTCGTGATGATCCCGGGCCTGCTTTGTCGCATTGACCTTCCGCCGGTCCGGGGCTAAGGCGAAGGGTCCGCGCGGATCGCGGATGAGGACGACCGATGACACGACGCATGACACGCTGGGCCGCCTGCCTGCGCATTCTCTGCGCGGTCGCCCTGCTGTTCGTCGGTTTCTCCCACCAGCCGGCCTCGGCCACGGCGCCGACCGCGCTGGAACTCACCCAGTATGTGCTTCCAGACGGCACCCTGCCGGACATCTGCCTCAACGACATGGTGGGCGGCAAGGCCAAGCATGTCGGGCCGGTGAAGTGCGAGGCCTGCCGCATCGCCGGCGCCATGCTGATGCCGGAACCGGTCGATCTCGATGGCGCCGTGCTCGCCTTCCGCCGCCTCGCCGCGCTCCCCCTCGTCGAGGAGGCGCTGCGCCCGCGGCGCGAACGCCCCGGCGCGCCGCCCCGCGCGCCTCCCGTCCTGTCCGCCTGATTGTTGCGCCCGCACGCCGGTTCGCCGACGTGTGCCGAAGATCCAGCCTGACAGGACCCTTTCATGTCCGTGATTTCCGATGCGCCGGCCGTTGCCGCCGCCGAACCCTCCGCGCTCGCACAGCGCCTCTACCGCGCCATCTGGCGATGGCACTTCTTTGCCGGCCTGCTCGCCGTGCCCTTCATGATCAGCCTTGCCGTCACCGGCGGGCTCTATCTCTTCAACGACGAGATCGACGCCAGCCTCTTCCGCTACCGCAACTATGTCACGGTCGGCGGCGTGGAGCTGCCGCCTTCGGCCATCGTGGAGAAGGCCGTCGCCGCCGTGCCGGGCGGAACGCTCTCCTCCTACCGCACGCCGGCCGGCGCGGACCGCTCGGCCCGCGTGACGGTCTCCACCGGGGCCGGCAAGGTTCTGGTCTTCGTCGATCCCTATGACGGCGCCGTGCTCGACACGGTCGGCGCCAAGGAGGAGTTCAACCAGGTCGTCGAGGACCTGCACAGCCTCGATTATTTCGGCACCTCCTGGGAGCGCCTCATCGAGGTCGTCGCAGGCTTTGCCGTCGTGCTCGTGCTCACCGGCATCTATCTCTGGTGGCCGCGCAGCCAGACGGGCGGCGTCGTCAGCGTGCGGGGCACGCCGGCCCGGCGCGTCTTCTGGCGCGATCTTCATGCCGTCACCGGCATCTTCGCCAGCATGCTCATCCTGTTCCTGGCCTTCAGCGGCCTGTTGTGGACCGGCTTCTGGGGCAGCAAGGTCAACGGCTATCTCACGGCGAACGGCATGGGCTATCCGGCCGAGCTGTGGGACCAGGTGCCGCATTCCATGCTGGTCACCACGGATGTCCTGCCGAAGACCGCCTGGCTGATGGAGAATGCGCCGGTGCCGGCATCGACGCCGCCGGGCGAGGGGCAGGCGGCGCTGCCGCCCATCGGCCTCGACAATGCCGTGACGATCGCCAATGCCGCCGGCATGCTGCCCGGCTACGAGCTCTCGCCGCCCGCAAGCGAGACCGGCGTCTACACGGCGGCGATCTATCCGGCCGATCTCCAGTACGAGCGCACGCTGCATATCGACCAGTATACCGGCGAGCGCCTCGTCGACACCGCCTATGCCGACTATCCGGCGACGGGCAAGCTGATCGAATGGGGCATCAACGTGCACAAGGGGCAGGAATGGGGGCTCTTCAACCAGCTCCTGATGCTTTCCACCTGCCTCGTCGTCATCGCCATGAGCCTGTCGGCCGTCGTCATGTGGTGGAAGCGCCGGCCGAAGGGCCGCATCGGCGTGCCGCCCGGCCCGCGCGAGGGGCGCATCTATGTCGGCCTGTGGGCGATCGCCGCCGTCTTCGGCGTGCTCTTCCCGCTGACGGGCCTCACCATCCTCGCCATGATCCTCCTCGACCAGTTCGTCATCCGCCTCGTGCCGCCGCTGCGGCGCATCTTTTCCTGAACACAAAGCCAGAAAGGATTTTTTCCATGAAACGCATCCTCGCCTCCTTCGTCGCCCTGGCGCTCTCGGCCTCGGCCGCCTTCGCCCACGACTTCACTCTCGGCAACCTGGAGATCCACCACCCGGCCTCCCGGGCGACGCTGCCCGGCCAGCCGGTCGGCGGCGGCTTCATGACCATCACCAACAAGGGCGCCGAGGCCGACCGCCTCGTCTCCATCGCTGCACCGGACGTGTCCGACGACGTGCAACTGCACGAAATGGCCGTCGAGAACGACGTGATGAAGATGCGCCAACTGCCGGACGGCATCGAGGTCCCGGCCGGCGCCAAGGTCGAACTGAAGTCCGGCGGCCTGCACGTCATGTTCATGCGCATCAAGCATCCCTTCACGGAAGGCGAGAAGTTCAAGGCGACGCTGACCTTCGAGAAGGCCGGCAAGATCGACGTGGATTTCAGGATCGAGGCCGCCAAGCCGGGCGCCAGGTCGGGCGAAGGCGCCGCCGACCATGGCAGCCACGGCGGCTGAGACGGCGGGAGGAGCGGATGAGGGGGCGATGCGGCAGTTGCCCCCTCATCCACCATGGCGCCTCTCCGTTCGGGCAAGAAGAAGAGACGCGTCGCGGGACGGGCTCAGCCCGTCCGGTTCCGTTCGATCGTCAGATGCGCGAAGGTCGGGCCTTCCCTCGCGAGGTCCCCGGTGGTGCGCTCGTTCCAGCGGTAGCCGGCAATGGCGCCGTTCGGGGTCTCCTCGAAGATGTTGCCGGAGATGAGGGCCGAGCCTGCCTCCTCCACCACGGTCACGGCGCAGCCGACCGGGCTGCGGCGCACCAGGTTGCCGCTGACGACGAGGCCGCGCATATAGGGCCCCCAGCCGAGCATCAGCCCCCATTTCGGGGCATTCTCCACCGTGTTGCCCGAGACGACCGTATCGGCCTCCACCGCGATGCCGAAGCCGAAGCCCGCGCCGTCGTGGATATAGGGGCCTTCGAGCCGGAGGTTGCGCACCACGTTGCCGGTGACGCTTGCAAGCCGCCCGCCCTCGTCGAAATTGACGATGAGGATGCCGTTGGCCGCGCCGTCGACGAGGTTGCCGTTGACGAGGGCGCCCTCGAAGCCGAATTCCGAGTAGATCGCCGTCTCGCCGCTGTCGAGGCAGGTATTGCCCGATATCTGCACGTTCGAGCCGGCATTGGCGCGGATGGCGGAAAAGGCGCAGCCGGAAATGTGGTTGTTGCTGATCATAACCGCGTCGGCGCGGAAGATGTTGATGCCGTTGCCGTATTGGCCGGTGCCGCCACGGGTGGCGGAAATGCGGGCGATGCGGTTGCCCGAGACGATCGTGCCGTCGTGGCCCTTCTCCCAGCGGTGGATGAGGATGCCGCCATTGCCGCAGTCGAAGACGTGGTTGCCGGTGACCGACAGGTCGCGGCTTTCGACGGCATAGAGCGCATATTCGGCAGCGCCCGAAAGCCGGTTGCGCTCGATGCGCCCGCCGCAGCGCTGCAGGCTGACGGCCGTCTTGGAGGAGCCCTGGATCTCGCAGTTCTCGATCGTCACATTGGCGACGTTGCTGAAATGCACGAGGCCGTCGACCGTATCGCCGAGCCAGCGGTTCGCCCCGTCGATGACGAGATTGGCAAGCTCGATCCGCCCCGCGCCGTCGGCGGCGAAGAGGTGCCCGTCGCCGCCATAGACGATGCGGGTGGCGCCTGGCACGCCGGTAAGGCGCGTGTTGTCGGGCAGCGTGATGTTGGAGACGGTATAATCGCCCGGTGGCAGGAAGACCGGCGTGTTCTTCGCCGCCGCCTCCTTCAGCAGCTTGGCGAAGGCCTTGCTCTTGCGGTCGTCCGCGCCGGGGCGGATGCCGTGCGCCGAGGCGTCGATGCTGCCCCGAAGATCGACGTCGACGACCGGCAGCCGCTGCGTGCGGGCAAGCGCCGGGGCGGCGATGCCGGCCGCGCCGAGACCGAGGCCCGAGAGAAATAACCGTCTGCTAACCATGAAAGCTCCTTGCCGGTGAAGGAGCAGGAACCGTGCCAGGTGCTGTTGTGCCGAAACGGCACGACCGGGCTGCTGCGCGCCAGGGTTGCCGCAAAGGGCTGGAAGGCCCGCATTGACAGCATTTCGCCGGTTTCCTTTAGGGTTGGATAACGACTCCAGGTGTATGGTCGGGTCTTCCGAGAGGGGAGGCGGCCGGCATTGTCTTTCCTTGCGCTTGGGACTTGCAGGGATTCATGTCGACGAAACTGTCTCACCTTGGCAATGACGAGGCCGACCCGACGGCACGATTGATCTCCGCCAGCCAGCGCCTTATCAGCGAGGCGGCGCGGCTCTTCCCGCTCGCCTCCGCGCAGAGCGAGCGCACGATCTGGCTCGAGGCCATGATCGACGAGGTGCCGGACTACCTCTACTTCAAGGACAGGAACAGCCGCTTCGTCGTCGCCAACCGGGCGATCGTCAACGACAACCGCCGCGAGGGGCTGGAGAGCCTGGAAGGCCTCTCCGACTTCGACATCCATCCCGAACATGTCGCGCGCGGCTTCTTCGAGACCGAGCAGGAGATCATCCGCACCGGCCGGGCCATGCTCGACATGGAGGAACTGATCCGCGATTCCGCCGGCCGGCTCAAATGGCTGCTCACCTCGAAACTGCCGGTGCGCAATGGTGAGGGCGAGGTGATCGGCCTCGTCGGCATCGCGCGCGACATCACCGAGCGCAAGCGCTCCGAGAGCCTGCATGTCGGCCAGGCGCATCTTCTGAAGATGATCGCGCTCGGCGCGCCGCTGGTCGAGGTCTTCTCCTCGCTGATCCTCCTGATCGAGGCGCATGTGCCCGACGTCCTCGGCTCCATCCTGATGCTCGCCCCCGACGGCAAGCGCATGCTGAGCGGCGCCGCGCCCAGTCTCGATCCCGCCTATAGCGCGCTGATCGACGGCGTCGAGATCGGCCCGAAGGTCGGCTCCTGCGGCACCGCGATGTGGCGGGGCGAGCCGGTCATCGTCTCCGACATCCAGACCGACCCGCTCTGGGAGGATTTCAAGGCGCTCGTTGCGCCCTACGGCTTCCGCGCCTGCTGGTCCTCGCCGATCCGCTCCTACCAGGGCAAGGTGCTCGGCTCCTTCGCCCTCTATGCCAAGAGCGCCGGCGAACCGACGGCCGAATGCATGAAGCTCGTCGGCATGGCGACCCACATTGCCGGCATCGCCATCGAGCGCAAGGAGGCGGAAGACAGCATCCAGTTCATGGCCCATCACGACACGCTGACGGGCCTGCCGAACCGCAGCATGCTCGACGAGCGCGTCGCCTCGGCCATCGAGGCGGCGGACGAGTGCGGCGGCGGCATGACGCTCGCCTTCCTCGACCTCGACAATTTCAAGCTGGTCAATGACAGCCTCGGCCACCATGCCGGCGACGAGCTGCTGAAGATCGTCGCCGCGCGCATGCAGAATTGCGTGCGGGCGAGCGACAGCATCGTGCGCCTCGGCGGCGACGAGTTCGTCGTGCTCATCAACGGCGCGATGCGCAAGGGCGAGAGCGTGGAGGACCGGCTGCGCGCCGTGCGCGAGGCGGTCGCCGAGCCCGTTGTCATCGAGGGCCGCTCGTTCCAGATCACCTGCAGCATGGGCGTCGCCGCCTATCCCGAGCACGGCCGCAACGCGACCGAGCTGATGGCCCGCGCGGATGCCGCCATGTACCGCGCCAAGGAGATCGGCCGCGATGCCATGCAGGTCTTCACCGCCGAGCTGGCCAACCGGGCGCATGAGAAGCTGGAGCGCCAGGAGGAACTGCGCCGCGCGCTCGCCCAGGGCGAGCTCTTCCTGCAGTACCAGCCGCAGATGGACCTTGCGACCGGCCGCATCTTCGCCGTCGAGGCGCTGATCCGCTGGCGCCATCCCGAGCGTGGGCTGATCGGCCCGGGCGATTTCATCCCGCTTGCCGAGGAAACCGGCCTGATCGGCCCGATCGGCGACTGGACGCTGCGCGCCGCCTGCCGGCAGAACAAGGCCTGGCAGGAGAGCGGCCTGCCGCCCATCGTCGTCAGCGTCAATGTCTCGGCCCGCCAGTTCCAGGAGAAGGACTGGGTCGAGCGCGTCGCCGCCGCCCTTGCCGAAAGCGGGCTGGAGGCGCGCTATCTGGAACTGGAGCTGACCGAAAGCCTGATCATGCAGGATGTGCAGCAGGCGGTGGAGACCATGCATCGCCTCGAAAAGCTCGGCGTGCACCTTGCCATCGACGATTTCGGCACCGGCTATTCCAGCCTTGCCTCGCTGAAGCGCTTCCCCGTCGGCCGCCTCAAGATCGACCGCTCCTTCGTGCAGGACCTGCCGGACGACGGCGACGACGCGGCCATTGCCCGCGCCGTCATCTCGCTGGCCCATACGCTGCAGCTTCGGGTGATCGCCGAGGGCGTGGAGACGCGCGAGCAGATCGACTTCCTGCGCGAGGCCGGCTGCGACGAGATCCAGGGCTATTATCTCTCCCGCCCCATCGACGCCCGCGCGCTCCAGGCGATCCTCTGCATTCCCAATCTCTAATAATCCTTGCCGTCCGGGCCTTTCCGCTCTTGACAATACTATGTTGATATCAACAGTAAGGGCATGAGCGATGAACCCTTGATTCCCTACGAGACGACCCTCTTCGTGCGCGACACCTGCCTGTGCCTGCATGCGCAGCGCGCGGCGCGGGCGCTCGCCCGGCGTTTCGACGATGCGCTGCGCCCCCTCGGCCTCACCAACGGCCAGTTCTCGCTGCTGATGGCGCTGAACCGCCCGGAGCCGCCGCCGATGGGCCCGGTCGCCACCGTGCTCGCCATGGATCGCACGACGCTGACGGCCGCGCTGAAGCCGCTGGAACGCCGCGGCCTCGTCGCCGTCGAGGCCGACCCGCGCGACCGGCGCGGCCGGCTCCTGCGCCTGACGGTCGAGGGGCGCCGCCTGCTGACGCGGGCCTTCCCGGTCTGGAAGGAGACGCACGAGAAGATCGACCGCCAGCTCGCCGCCGTCGACATGGCCGCGCTGCGCGCCGGCATGCTGGCGATCGCCTGAGCGGACGCCCGGCGCGGCAGCCCCCGTTTAAAGCGTGCCGTGCGGGTGGATCCTCGGGTCGAGCCCGAGGATGACGGTGGGGAGGAGGGGCTTCCAAGCGCATTGACCGGTGCGGCAGGGGAGCCGTCGCGTCGGTTCGCCTTCACTCCCCTTCTTGCGTCATCCTCGGGCTCGACCCGAGGATCCACCCGCACGGCACGCCGCCGACGGCTGCCACTGGCACCGCGCACAAAACCCTCTATCTTCCCCCGCATGAAGCCAGACCAGCTCCTCCATCCGGCGCCCGCCGGCCTCTATTGCCCTGCCGGCGATTTCTACATCGATCCTGTCCGTCCCGTGGCAAGAGCGCTGATCACCCATGGCCATTCCGACCATGCAAGGGCCGGGCACGGCGCGGTGCTGGCGACGCGCGAGACGCTCGACATCATGGCCATCCGCTACGGCGCGGATTTCTGCGGCGCGATGCAGGCGGCCGCCTTCGGCGAGCGCATCGATCTTTCCGGCGTCACCGTCTCCTTTCATCCCGCCGGCCATGTGCTCGGCTCGGCGCAGATCGCGGTGGAGAAGGCGGGCCTCACCATCGTCGCCTCCGGCGACTACAAGCGCGGTGCCGACCCGACCGCAACCCCCTACGAGCCGGTGCCCTGCGACATCTTCATCACCGAGGCGACCTTCGGCCTGCCGGTCTTCCATCATCCCGAGCCGAAGGGCGAGATGGGCAAGCTGCTGACCTCGCTCCGCCAGTTCCCCGAGCGCAGCCATCTGCTCGGTGCCTATTCGCTCGGCAAGGCGCAGCGCGTCATCCGCCTGCTGCGCGATTGCGGCTATGATGCGCCGATCTACATCCACGGCTCGCTCGCCCGTCTCTGCGATTATTATGTCAGCCGCGGCATTGCGCTTGGCGACCTGCGCCCCGCCACGACGGAGAGAAGCAGCCCCGCCGATTTCCGCGGCGCCGTCGTCGTCGGCCCGCCCTCGGCCTTCGCCGACCGCTGGGCGCGCCGCTTCAACGAACCGCTCGTCGCCTTCGCCTCCGGCTGGATGATGGTGCGCCAGCGTGCCAAGCAGGGCGGCGTCGAGCTGCCGCTCGTCATCTCCGACCATTGCGACTGGCCGGAACTGACCGGGACGATCCGCGAGCTCGCGCCGCGCGAGGTCTGGGTGACGCATGGCCGCGAGGAGGCGCTGGTGCGCTGGTGCGAGCTCGCCGGCATCCCGGCCAGGCCGCTGCATCTCGTGGGCTATGAGGATGAGGGGGATTGAGGATGCAGCCTGCTTGTCCTTCGCCGGCTCCGTCTTCAGGGCTGCAACACACCCCTCTGGCCTGCCGGCCATCTCCCCCTCAAGGGGGGAGATTGGATGGAGCAACGTTTCGCCTATCGCTGGCGCTGCTGATCGAGCAAGGTTCCTGCTTCTTACCGATCTCCTCCCTTGAGGGGGAGATGCCCGGCAGGGCAGAGGGGGGTGCCGCAGCGTACGCCCCAACCACGGGCCCATCGCATGCAGGCGGAAGGCACTCCCCATGAGAGCCTTCGCCACGCTGCTCGACCGCCTCGTCCTCACCCCCTCGCGCAACGGCAAGCTAAAGCTGCTCGCCGATTATTTCCGCGACACGCCCGATCCCGACCGCGGCTACGGCCTTGCCGCCATTGCCGGCACGCTGGACCTCAAGAGCGTCAAGCCGGCGCTGCTGCGCGAGCTCGTGCTGGAGCGCATGGACGAGGTGCTGTTCCGCTATTCCTACGATTATGTCGGCGATCTCGCGGAAACCATCGCGCTCGTCTGGGACGAGGAGCGCAAGGAGCGCGTGCCGGATGAAGCGCAGCCCCGGCTCGGCGCCGTCGTTTCCCGCATGAACGCGCTCGGCCGCACGGAGGTGCGCGGCGCGGTGCGCGATCTCCTCGACCGGCTCGATCCCTCCGCCCGCTTCGCCTTCCTCAAGCTTGCGACCGGCGGCCTGCGCATCGGCGTTTCCGCGCGCCTTGCCAAGCAGGCGCTCGCCGATTTCTCCGGCAGGGACGTCACCGAGATCGAGACGCTGTGGCACGGGCTGTCGCCGCCCTACGAACCGCTCTTCGCCTGGCTGGAGGGTCGGGCGGACCGCCCGGTGCTCGCCACCCCCGCCATCTTCCATTCCGTCATGCTCGCCAATCCGGTGGGGGAGGGGGATCTCGACGCGCTCGACCCGGCCGATTTCGTCGCCGAATGGAAGTGGGACGGCATTCGCGTGCAACTGTCGGCGGCCGGCAGCACGCGCCGCCTCTATTCCCGCTCCGGCGACGACATCTCCGCCGCCTTCCCGGATGTGCTGGAGGCGATCAGCTTCGAGGGGGTGGTGGACGGCGAGCTGCTCGTCGGCGGCACGGCGCGCATGAACAGCCCGACGCGCACCTTCTCCGATCTCCAGCAGCGCCTCAACCGCAAGACCGTCACCCCGCGCATGCTGGAGGACTATCCCGCCTTCGTGCGCGCCTATGACGTGCTCTTCGAGGGCGAGGCGGATGTGCGCCCGCAGAGCTTTTCCGATCGCCGCGCCCGCCTCGGCGAAATGATCGAGAAGGCGCCGCACGATCGTTTCGACCTGTCGCCGCTGGTGCCCTTCGGCTCCTGGGCCGAGCTGGAGACGATCCGCCGCGATCCGCCCGATCCGGTCATCGAGGGGGTGATGATCAAGCGGCTGGACAGCCCCTACCAGGCCGGCCGCATGAAGGGCCCGTGGTTCAAGTGGAAGCGCGATCCCTTCAACATCGACGCCGTCATGATGTATGCCCAGCGCGGCCACGGCAAGCGCTCGAGCTACTATTCCGACTTCACCTTCGGCGTGTGGACCGACGGCCCGGACGGTCCCCTGCTGGTGCCCGTCGGAAAGGCCTATTTCGGCTTCACCGATGCCGAGCTCGAAGTGCTCGACCGCTACGTGCGCAACAACACGACCGACCGTTTTGGCCCCGTGCGCGCCGTCAGGGCCGAGCCCGGCTACGGCTTCGTGCTGGAGGTCGCCTTCGAGGGCATCAACCGCTCCACCCGCCACAAATCCGGCGTCGCCATGCGCTTCCCCCGCATCGCCCGCCTGAGGCAGGACAAGCTGCCCGCCGACGCCGACCGGCTGGAGACGCTGATGGCGATGGTGGAGGCGAAGGAAGGGTAGCGGTTGCCGCTCAAAGCCCCAGCGCCGAAAGGTCCGGCCCGAGCGGCACGATGCCGTTCGGGTTCAGCGACCTGATCGAATAATAGCCGTGCTTGATATGGTCGATGCTGACCGTCTCGCGCACGCCCGGCAGGTCGAGCACGCGCTTCGTATAGGCCGAGAGCGCCGCGTAGTCGGCAAGCTGCCGGCGGTTGCACTTGAAGAGGCCGTGATAGGCGGCGTCGAAGCGGATGAGGGTGACGAAGAGGCGGATGTCGGCCTCGGTGAAGGCCCCGCCGGTGAGGAACGGCCCACCGGCGGCAAGGCGCGCCTCCAGTTCGTCCAGCATGGCGAAGACGCCATGGAAGGCTTCCTCGTAGGCGACCTGCGTGGTGGCGAAGCCGGCGCGGTAGACGCCGTTGTTGAGCGCGGGATAGATGCGCTCGTTGAGCGCGTCGATCTCGCCGCGCAGGGCCTGCGGGTAAAGGTCGACGCTCTCGTCCGCCAGCGCGCCGAAACCGCTGTTCAGCATGCGTATGATGTCGGCGGATTCGTTGTTGACGATCGTCTTCAGCGCCTTGTCCCAGAGCACCGGCACGGTGGCGCGGCCGGTGAAGGTGGGTGCGGCGCGGGTGTAGAGTTCGTGCATGTAGGTCGCGCCGTTGAGGTCGTCGCGGTTTGCGCCCGGATAGTCGCCGAAGCGCCAGCCCTGGTCGGTCAGCGCCGGCTCGACGACCGAGACGGAGATCACGCCGTCGAGCTTCTTCAGCCGGCGGGCGATCAGCGTGCGCGAGGCCCAGGGGCAGATCAGCGCGACATAGAGCTGGTAGCGCCCGGCCTCGGCCGCAAAGCCGCCTTCGCCCGTCGGGCCGGCGCTGCCGTCGGGCGTCACCCAGTTGCGGAAGCTCGAAACCTGCCGCACGAAGCCGCCCTTGGCATCCTTCGCCTGGACGGGCTGCCAGTCTTCCGTCCATTTGCCATTGACGAGCATCGCGCTATCCCCGTTTCGGTTGAAGTTGCCATCCGGGATAATCCGCGCGCGCGAAAACGGCAATTCTCCCGGCGATTGACACAGCGTTCACAAAGTGGCCGGGCGGTGACAGGGACGGTGAAAAGCCGTCGCGCAAGCCTGAGGCCAGCCGCAATTGCCACAATTGCGGCAGGGTTATGGACCTAATTTGCCGTTCGTTAGTTAGTGATTCAGCCTCTCGCCCCATTCTACGTTTCCGCATAACGGATTTTGACGATCTCCATGACCGACACCGCGCTCTCCCGCCGCCGCTTCCTGCAGTTTACCGGGCTTGCCATGGCAAGCGGCCTGGCCGGCTGCACCTCCTCCATGAACACGGACCGGTTCCGCTACGAGACCCGGCCCTATTTCCGCAATCCCGCGCTGGAGGGCCGGCCGGAATATATCGACGGCGCGCGC
The DNA here is from genome assembly GCF_001652565.1 of Shinella sp. HZN7. Lineage (NCBI taxonomy): Bacteria > Pseudomonadati > Pseudomonadota > Alphaproteobacteria > Hyphomicrobiales > Rhizobiaceae > Shinella > Shinella sp. HZN7. Next base: position 1,055,129 of record NZ_CP015736.1, read on the forward strand.
AGCGATGGCCTCGGCGGCCGGTCGCCGAGCGGGCTCCTGCCGGAATCGTCCTATTACGCCTCGATCTACGGCCCGCTGTCCGACGGCGGCTATCAGGTGCCGGCGGTGCCCTACCAGCAGATCGACGCGCGCTACTATCGCCAGGAGGTCGAAAGCCCGTTCGGCGAGCGGCCGGGCACGATCATCGTCGACACGGGCAACCGCTTCCTCTACCTCATCCTGCCGAACGGCCGCGCCATGCGCTACGGCGTCGGCATCGGCCGGCAGGGCTTTTCCTGGTCGGGCCGCGGCGTCATCCAGTGGAAGCAGGCCTGGCCGAAATGGACGCCGCCGGACGAGATGGTCGCGCGCCAGCCGGAGCTCGTCAAATATTCCGCCGCCAATGGCGGCATGCCCGGCGGCCTCAACAACCCGCTCGGCGCGCGCGCCCTCTACATCTTCCAGAACGGCGAGGACACGCTCTACCGCCTGCACGGCTCGCCGGAATGGAAGTCCATCGGCAAGGCCGTCTCCTCCGGCTGCGTGCGCATGCTGAACCAGGATGTCATCGATCTCTACGATCGCGTGAAGGGCAAGGCGCCGATCCTGGTGATCTGAGCGCAAGCCGTCTCCCGCCAACCTCGCTTCCGCAAACCTCTCTTTCGTCATCCTCGGGCTTGACCCGAGGATCCACCGCCGCACCCCGCGCGTGGATGGTCGGGCCAGGCCCGACCATAAAGGAGAGGTTTGCGGAAGAGAGGTTGGCGGGAGACGGCCGTCGCCACCGGCGACCTGCGCGGATCGACGGCGCGTACCTGATCCTGCTGGCGGCGGTTAACGCCTTCGCCTGCCCGCGCCTTCGGGCAGACCTTCACCCCACCCACCAACGTCATCCTCGGGCTTGACCCGAGGATCCACCGCCGCACCCGCGCGTGGATGGTCGGGTCAGGCCCGACCATGACGGAGGAGAGGTTTGCGGGCCTTTACAGGTCGGGTCTAATCCGCCGCCGGCGAAATGAGATGCGCGCCGTCGATCAGCGGCAGGTCGCCGGTGGCGACGGCCTTGCCGCCCTCCATGCGCACCTTGCCTTCGGCAACGAGCCGCAGGGCCAGCGGATAGCTCCGGTGCTCGACCGTCAGCACGCGCGCGGCCAGCGTGCCCGCCGTATCGTCCGGCAGGACGGGAACCGCGGCCTGCACGATGGCCGGGCCTTCATCCATGCCCTCGGTCACGAAATGCACCGTGCAGCCGGCGATGCGCATGCCCGCGTCGATGGCGCGCTGGTGCGTGTTAAGGCCGGGGAAGAGCGGCAGGAGGGACGGGTGGATGTTGAGGATGCGGCCCTCATAGCGGCTGACGAAGGCGCCGGAGATCAGGCGCATGTAGCCGGCAAGGCAGATGAGGTCGGGCGAGAGCGCGTCGAGCGCCTCGATGATGGCCGCCTCATGGGCGTCCTTGCTGGTGAAATCCTTGCGCAGGAAGGTGCGGGTCGCAATGCCGAGCGCTTCCGCCCTGGCCAGCCCGCCGGCCTCCGCCTTGTCGGAGAAGACGGCGACGATCTCCGCCGGAAAATCCGGGTCCGCCGCGGCCTTCGCCAGGGCCAGCATGTTGGAGCCGCCGCCGGAGATGAAGGCGACGACGCGCTTGCGCGATCCGCTCATAGGGCGAGCGTGCCCTTGTAGATCGTGCCGGCGGCGCCCTCTTCGCGCGCGACCATGCGGCCGAGGCGGAAGACGGTTTCACCTTCGCGGGAAAGCACGGCGGCGACCTCGTCGGCCTTGTCGGCCGGAACGACGGCGATCATGCCGACGCCGCAGTTGAAGGTGCGCAGCATTTCCGTGGCGGCGACGCCGCCCGTCCCGGCGAGCCAGGAGAAGACGGCCGGCGCCTTGACGGCGGCAAGGTCGATCTCGGCGGCGAGATGCTTCGGCAGCACGCGCGGAATGTTCTCCGGGAAGCCGCCGCCGGTGATATGCGCCAGCGCCTTGATGGAACCCGTCTCGCGGATCGCTTTCAGGAGCGGCTTCACATAGATCTTGGTCGGCGTCAGCAGCGCCTCGCCGAGGCTCTTTTCGGCATCGAACGGCGCGGGCGCGTCCCAGGCAAGGCCCGAGAGCGCCACGATCTTGCGCACCAGGGAATAGCCGTTGGAATGCACGCCGGAGGAGGCAAGGCCGAGGATGACGTCGCCCTCGGCGATATCGCCCGAGGGCAGCAGCCTGCCGCGCTCGGCGGCGCCGACGGCAAAGCCGGCAAGGTCATAGTCGCCATGCGAATACATGCCCGGCATTTCCGCCGTCTCGCCGCCGATGAGCGCGCAGCCGGCCTGGCGGCAGCCTTCGGCGATGCCTTCGACGATCGCCGCGCCCTGGTCGGGGTCGAGCTTGCCGGTGGCGAAATAGTCGAGGAAGAAGAGGGGTTCGGCGCCCTGCACCACGAGGTCGTTGACGCACATGGCGACGAGGTCGATGCCGACCGTGTCGTGGCGGTTCGCGTCGATGGCGATCTTCAGCTTGGTGCCGACGCCGTCATTGGCGGCAACGAGCACCGGATCGGTGAAGCCGGCGGCCTTCAGGTCGAACAGCCCGCCGAAGCCGCCGATCTCGCCGTCCGCGCCCGGGCGGCGCGTCGAGCGCACGGCCGGCTTGATCTTCTCGACCATCAGGTTGCCCGCGTCGATGTCGACGCCCGCATCGCTATAGGTCAGACCGTTCTTTCCCGACTGGCTCATGGCTCTCGTCTCCGGCTTGAGGCCTCTGGAGGCCTGCTTGGGGCTTGTCGCGCCCGATTGGCATGGCGGGGGATGAAGTGCAAGCGGAATGCCGGGAATGCGGGGATTTTTTCACCGGTTTGCGGGGATGGCGGCGCTGTCTGCCCCTCACCCTGGCCCTCTCCCCGCAGGCGGGGAGAGGGCCAGGGTGAGGAGACGTGCCCCCGCATGATGTGGAAATAGGGGAAAACGGCGCGGCCCGTTTCCTTCGCCCCGCTTGCGGGGAGAAGGTGGCCGGCAGGCCGGATGAGGGGCAAATCCACGGAGAACGCCGTTTCCCCCACCGCCCCGCCGAGCCTTGACCTTTCTCATCCCCGCATCCTATCTCCTCATGCAATACGGCGAAACACGAGGAAAGAGCGCGATGGCAGCCCATATCAGCGGCGCGGGACTGAAGCGGCAGGTTGTCTTCTGGCTCATCGCGCTCGGCTTCTTCCTCATCTTCCTCCTGGTGTTCAGCGACATCCTGCTGCCCTTCATCGCCGGCATGGCGCTCGCCTATTTCCTCGATCCGGTCGCCGACCGGCTGGAGCGCTGGGGCCTCAGCCGCCTGATGGCGACGGTGGTCATCCTCATCGCCTTCGTCATCCTCTTCGCGCTGTCCCTGATGATCGTCATCCCGCTGCTCGCCACGCAGGCGGCGGACTTTCTGCAGAAGCTGCCGGGCTATGTCACCCAGTTGCAGGAGCTGGTGGCGAGCTTCAATCCCGACCTGCTGCCCACCTGGATCAGCAGCCAGATGGGCACGATCAAGCAGAGCTTCTCCTCCATCCTCGCCGAAGGCGCGGGCTTCCTCGGCACGGTGTTCAAGCAGCTTTGGAACTCCGGCATGGCGCTGGTCAACATCGTCTCGCTGCTCGTCATCACGCCCGTCGTCGCCTTCTATCTGCTGCTAGACTGGGACCGCATGATCGCCAAGGTGGATAGCTGGGTGCCGCGCGACCATGTCGCCAACGTGCGCCGGATCGCGAGCGAAATGGACGCGGCGATTGCCGGCTTCGTGCGCGGGCAGGGCTCCATCTGCATCATCCTCGGCCTGTTCTACGGCGTCGGGCTGTCCTTCGCCGGCCTCAATTTCGGCCTGCTGATCGGCCTCTTCGCCGGCCTCATCAGCTTCATCCCCTATGTCGGCTCGCTGGTCGGCCTGGTGCTGGCGGTCGGCGTCGCCGTCGTGCAGTTCTGGCCGGATTACTGGATGGTCGTCCTCATCGCCGCCATCTTCTTCGCCGGCCAGTTCGTCGAAGGCAATATCCTGCAGCCCAAGCTCGTCGGCTCGCGCGTCGGCCTGCATCCGGTCTGGCTGATGTTCGCGCTCGTCGCCTTCGGCGCGCTCTTCGGCTTCGTCGGCCTGCTGGTCGCCGTGCCGGCCGCCGCCGCCGTCGGCGTGCTTGTCCGCTTCGGCCTCCAGCGTTACCTTGACAGCGACCTTTATTACGGGGCGAGCAAGCCCATCCTGCTCGAAGAGAGCACGCCGGAAGAATGACGGGCAGTCCATAGTATCCGAGTAGCACCATGACATCGCGCAAGACCGCCGAACAGTTGCCGCTGGCCTTCGGGCACGACCCCGCGACGGGGCGTGACGACCTTCTGGTCGCCGAGCCGGTCAATGCCGCCGTGGCGATGATCGACGCCTGGCCGCACTGGCCGTCGCCCGTCGTCGTCATCGCGGGCCCCGTCGGCTCGGGAAAATCGCACCTTGCCGCCATCTGGCGCGAGAAGGCGGGGGCCGAGGCCATCGAGGCGAAGGCGGGCAGGGGCGCCGAGGCGGCCGCCGAGCGCGGGCCCGTGCTCATCGAGGACGCCGACCGCGCCGGCTTCGACGACCGCACGCTCTTCCACATCATCAACAATGTGCGCCAGCACGGCCACACGCTGCTGATCACCAGCCGGCTCTGGCCGATGTCCTGGCCGGTCGAGCTGGCGGACCTGCGCTCGCGCCTGAAGGCCGCCACGGTGGTGGAGATCGGCGAGCCGGACGACGAACTGCTCTCGCAGGTCATCATAAAGCTCTTCGCCGACCGCCAGCTCTTCGTCGACGAAAGGCTCGTCGCCTATATCGTCGCGCGCATGGAGCGCTCGCTGGAGGCCGCCCAGACGCTGGTCGAGCGCCTCGACCGGCTGGCGCTCGCCCGCGGCAGCCGGATCACCCGCACGCTGGCGCAGGAAGTGCTCGGCGACATGGTCGGCGGCGAGGAGTGAGCCGGAGATTTCAAGCCGGCATCCGGCGATCCCCCAAGGCTATCGCCTATATTCCACCACAGGTGATCGCCTTGTCCGCAGGGCGGGATGGCCTGCCTGCCAGGAGGAACACCCGGCGATTGCTCGGCGAATTCCACCGACCCCGGATTGACTGTCACAGTTCCGTCGTCAAACTGCGCTAAGCGGTTCGGGGAAAAGTGGAAATCGGTTTCCGTCCGGGCCGCGTGGAAAGCATGCGGCCGATCCGGCGGCAAAGTGGGGCGGACTCTCCAATGGATACAGCGACTTCGGAACATGCGCAGGAAAAGCCCGTCGAGCAGGTGCCGCCGCCGGAAGGGGCGAGCGTCGATGTCGCGGCCCTGATGGCAAGCCCCGAACGCTTCATCAACCGCGAATTCTCCTGGCTGCAGTTTAATCGCCGCGTGCTCGAGGAGACGCTGAACACCGCCCATCCGCTCCTGGAGCGCGTGCGTTTCCTGTCGATCTCGGCCGGCAACCTCGACGAATTCTTCATGGTGCGCGTCGCCGGCCTCGAGGGCCAGGTGCGCCAGGGCGTCGGCATCCGCAGCCCCGACGGCAAGACCTCGGCCGAGCAGCTCGACGGCATCCTCAAGGAGATCGACAATCTCCAGATGGAGCAGCAGGCCTCGCTCGCCGTGCTCCAGCAGTATCTCGCCAAGGAGGATATCCTGATCGTCCGCCCGACGGCGCTCACCAGCGACGACAAGGTCTGGCTGCAGCAGGAATTCATCCAGTCGATCTTCCCGGTCCTGACGCCGCTCTCCATCGATCCGGCGCATCCGTTCCCGTTCATCCCCAATCTCGGCTTCTCGATCGGCCTGCAGCTCGAAAGCACGACCGGCAAGGAGCCGATGACGGCGCTGCTGCGCCTGCCGGTGGCGCTCGACCGCTTCATCCGCCTGCCCGACGCCAAGGGCGCGATCCGCTACATCACGCTGGAGGATGCCGTCGGCCTCTTCATCGGAAAGCTCTTCCCCGGCTATATCGTGCGCGGCTCGGGCACCTTCCGCATCATCCGCGACAGCGATATCGAGGTGGAGGAAGAGGCCGAAGACCTCGTGCGCTTCTTCGAGACGGCGCTGAAGCGCCGCCGCCGCGGTTCGGTGATCCGCATCGAGACCGATTCGGAAATGCCCGAATCGCTGCGCCGCTTCGTCGTCGGCGAACTCGGCGTGCCGGACAACCGCGTCGCCGTCCTGCCCGGCCTTCTCGCCCTCAACACGCTGTCGGAAATCGCCAAGGCGCCGCGCGACGATCTTCGGTTCGAGCCCTACAATGCCCGATTTCCCGAACGCGTCCGCGAACACGCCGGAGACTGTTTCGCCGCCATCCGCGAAAAGGACATGGTCGTCCACCACCCCTACGAAAGCTTCGACGTGGTGGTCCAGTTCCTTCTCCAGGCTGCGCGCGATCCTGACGTTCTGGCGATAAAGCAGACGCTCTACCGCACCTCCAACGACAGCCCGATCGTGCGCGCGCTGATCGACGCGGCCGAGGCCGGCAAGTCGGTGACGGCGCTGGTGGAACTCAAGGCCCGCTTCGACGAGGAGGCGAACATCCGCTGGGCGCGCGACCTCGAACGCGCCGGCGTGCAGGTCGTCTTTGGCTTCATCGAACTGAAGACCCATGCCAAGATGTCGATGGTGGTGCGCCGCGAGGAGGGCAAGCTGCGGACCTATTGCCACCTCGGCACCGGCAACTACCACCCGGTCACGGCGAAGATCTACACGGACCTTTCCTTCTTCACCTGCAACCCGACGATCGCCAGCGACATGGCGAACATCTTCAACTTCATCACCGGTTACGGCGAGCCCGAGGCCGGCATGAAGCTCGCCTTCTCGCCCTATACGCTGCGCCCGCGCATTCTCCGCCACATCGAGGAGGAGATCGCCCATGCCAAGAACGGCGCGCCGGCGGCGATCTGGATGAAGATGAACTCGCTGGTCGATCCTGATATCATCGACGCGCTCTACCGTGCCAGCCAGGCGGGCGTGGAGGTCGACCTCGTCGTGCGCGGCATCTGCTGCCTGCGCCCGCAGGTTCCCGGCCTTTCCGACAATATCCATGTCAAATCCATCGTCGGCCGCTTCCTCGAACATTCCCGCATCTTCTGCTTTGGCAACGGCCACGGGCTTCCCTCCGACAAGGCGCTGGTCTATATAAGCTCCGCGGACATGATGCCGCGCAACCTGGACCGGCGAGTCGAGACACTGGTGCCTTTGATCAACCGGACGGTGCATGAGCAGGTTCTCTCGCAGATCATGCTGGGCAATCTCATCGATAACCAGCAGAGCTACGAGATCCTTGCGGACGGAACGTCCCGGCGCATGGAAGTGCAGCCCGGTACTGAGCCGTTCAACGCTCAGCACTACTTCATGACCAACCCCAGCCTGTCCGGCCGGGGCGAAGCCCTGAAGTCCAGCGCACCGAAGGCGATCGCGGGCTGGCAAGGCCGCCGGAAGAAGTAAACTGGATATGCATGGTTGAGTCTGAAGCCCAGGGGCGTTTGCCTGGAATTGCCCCGGTGTCAGTCGTGGATATCGGTTCGAACTCGATTCGCCTCGTTATCTACGAGGGCATGAACCGTTCGCCGGCCATCCTGTTCAACGAGAAGGTCATGTGCGGCCTCGGCAAGGGGCTTGCCAAGACCGGCCGCATGGACCCGGCAAGCGTCGAGCGGGCGCTCGCCGCCCTTCATCGTTTCAAGGCGCTCTCCCGGCAGGCCCGTGCCTCCACCATGTTCGCGCTGGCGACCGCCGCCGCGCGCGAGGCGGAGAACGGTCCCGATTTCATCCACCAGGCGGAAATGATCCTCGGCCAGAAGGTCCGCGTGCTGACCGGCGAGGAGGAAGCCTATTTCTCCGCGCTCGGCGTCGTCAGCGGCTTTCACGATACGGACGGCATCGTCGGCGACCTCGGCGGCGGCTCGCTGGAGCTGATCGACGTGACGGGCGCCGTGATCAGCCGCGGCATCACGCTGCCGCTCGGCGGCATCCGCCTGTCGGAAGCCTCCGGCGGTTCGCCCGCCCAGGCCCGCATCGTCGCGCGAAAATACCTGCGCACCGCGAACCTCCTGAAGAATGGCGCCGGCCGCGCCTTCTACGCCGTCGGCGGCACCTGGCGTGCCATCGGGGCGCTGCACATGGAGGTGCAGAACTATCCGCTGCACATGATCCAGGGCTACGAGCTCGGCTTCTCCGACGCCATGGATTTCCTGACGGACATCGTGACCGCCAAGGACCAGAAGGATCCCGCCTATGCGGCGATCTCCAAGGGCCGCCGCAACCTGCTTCCCTTCGGCGCCGTCGCGCTGCAGGAGACGATCGCCATCATGAAGCCCTCGCGGATCTTCTTCTCCGCCCAAGGCGTGCGCGAAGGCTATCTCTATTCGCTTCTGCCCGACCGGGAAAAGGCGCGCGACCCGCTGATCGCCGCCGCCGGCGAACTTGCCATCCTGCGCGCCCGCTCGCCCGAGCATGCGCGCGAGCTTGCCGAATGGACCGGCCGCATGATGCCGCTCTTCGGCATCACCGAGACGGAGGAGGAGCGTCGCTACCGCGAGGCCGCCTGCCTTCTGGCCGACATAAGCTGGCGCGCCCATCCCGATTACCGCGGCCTGCAGGCACTGAACCTCATCGCCCACGGCACCTTCATCGGCATCACCCATCCCGGCCGCGCCTTCATCGCGCTCACCAACTACTACCGCTTCGAAGGCCTCAACGACGACGCCGTCAGCAGTTCGCTGGCCGGCATCGCCACACCCCGGTTGCGCGAGCTGGCAAAACTTGTCGGTGCGCTGCTGCGCGTCGTCTATCCGTTCTCGGCCTCGATGCCCGGTGTCGTGCCGCATCTTTCCATCCGCAAATCGAGTGCGCCGGATACCGATCTCGAATTCGTCGTGCCCGCCGATTTTGCCGAACTTGCCGGCGAACGGCTCGACGGCCGCCTCCAGCAGCTTACCAAGCTGACGGGCAAGAAACTCGCCTTCCGGTTCCTGTGAGGCCCGGGATGAGAGCCGCGCTCCTTCTCGCAGCCCTGTTCCTTGCCGGAAGCGCGGCGGCGCAGGACTGGCAGGCGGTCGAGCGTGTCGAGCCCTACAGCGTCACGGGTTCGACGGGCCTCGAAATCTACCAGTCGATCGGCGCCCGCGGCCCGAAGCTCGGCGTCGCCCGCGTCATCGCCCATACCGGCTTCAAGCTCACCTGGACGCGCAAATACGAGCGCCAGGGCAATGCCTGCACCATCACGGTCAACAAGCCGAAGCTGATCATCACCTACACGCTGCCCAAGCTGAAGACCAAGCTCTCCGAGCCGCTGAAAAGCCGCTGGGACACCTTCCTCGCCGGCGTGACCGCGCATGAGAAGGTGCATGGCGACTTCATCAAGGACATGGTGAAGGAGATCGAGGCGGCAAGCGTCGGCATGACGGTCGAGAACGACCCCGACTGCCAGAAGATCCGCCCGCAGCTCCAGGCCAAGCTCGGCGAGCTTTCCCAGGCCCAGCGCGCCCGCAGCCGCGATTTCGACCAGGTCGAGCTGAGCGACGGCGGCAATGTGCACCAGCTCATCCTGCAGCTGGTCGATCCAAGTTAGGGTGGAGACGGCGCCGGCCTCATATCCGTGCAAGCCGTCTTGACGACCCGCCACCATAAGCCGCTATCAAGTCCGTTCACTTCTCCTCCGTCATCCTCGGGTCAAGCCCGAGGATGACGGAGGAGAAGGCAGACACCCAAAGAGCAATGCCGCCAAAACCAAAACGGCAGCGCCCGCAGCCGCTGCCGTCTCTCACGCCCAACCGTCACCGATCACTCGGCCTTCAGCAGCTCGCCGACCTCAAGGAGCACGAACTCGTTGTCGTCGGCCTTGTCCAGCGCGCGGCCGGCGGAGAAGGGCAGGTTGTTGTCGTTGCCGACGATGATGTGGGTCTCGTCGACGCGGTCGACGTTCTCGATCGTCACGAACGGCATGTCGTAGAAGCCGTCGCCGCCGCCCTGGCGCTTCCGGTTGTCGGGATCGGCGATCTTCAGGAGATCGATATAGCCGATCTTGCGCACGGCCTTGCCGGCATTCTCGTCGGTCATGGCGATCTTGTAGATGCGCTTGACCTTCGAGGCGGTGGCGAAGCAGTCGGGCTTTGCGTCCTTGGCGTCGGCGCAGGCCTTGTCGGCGGTGCCGGCGCCGTTGTCGCGCTCGATCACCAGCGCGGTCGTCTCGTCCAGCATGTTGAAGTCGCCGATCGCCTCGCCGCCCTCGGCGAGCGGGTAGAGCCAGCTTCGGCCCGTCCAGGCCTTGGAGGCGGTGTCGAGCTCGATGATGCGCAGCGCCGGGTGGCCGTCCGCCTGCTCGACGCTCTCGCTGTCGACCCAGAGCGGGCCTTCCAAGAGGCCGTAGAGCTTGGTGCCGTCCTTCGAGAGCGCCAGGCCCTCATAGCCGCCGGAGCGCTTGAGGTTGAAGGCCGGCATCTTCTTGGAGGGATCGGCCTGCACGGCGAGCGTCGGGTTGTCCGGCGAGGTGACCGGCTTGCCGTCCACCTCGGTGGCGATGACGTCGGTGAGCTTGCCGTCGCGGTCGAATTTCAGGATGTAGGGGCCGAACTCCTCACCGATCCAGAAGCCGTCCTCGACCGGCTGGATGGATTCGACGTCGAAGTCGCCGCCGGTCAGGTAGCGCGTCTCCGCGCCTTCCATGACGATCGGGAAGGGCGCCTTCCGGTCCGGGTCGGAGAGGAAGACGGTCCTGACCGGCTCCATCGTGCCCTTGTCCCAGTCGAAGCGCACATTGTGGATCATCAGCATGGCGTCGGTGGAGTTCAGCTTGTTGCCGAAGCCGTTGTCGGAAAGCGTCCAGAACGAGCCGTCCTCCATGGTCTTGATGCCGGAGAAACCCTGCATCGGCTGGCCGTCGAAGGGCAGCGACAGGCCGGTCTCGCGCACGCCGTCCTTGCCCATGACGGTGCCGAGCGCCTCGGTGCGCTTGCGGTCGGCGGTGGTGAACTTGCCCGACGTCTTCAGGTAGGCGGCGGCGTCGGCCGGGGCGGCGATGATCGTGTTCGCCGGCAGGATCGCATGGGCCTTCAGCGTGGCCGGAAATTCCTTGTCGTCGGCCTGGGCGGCGGTCGCCAGCAGAACCGTAAGAGCGGCGGTGGTGAAAAGATGTTTGGTCATGAATGTCCCCATCGGGTTGGCAAAGCGAGGCCGTTGATAGGCGGCGCACATGACCGCCGGTTGACAGTTGCTTGTCGCTTTCATGACGGGGCTGAGGGATTTGGGGATTAGACCGCGAGCGCCGCGAAGCGCCCCGGCGTCATGCCGAGCGCCTTCTTGAAATGGCGGTTGAGATGCGCCTGGTCGGCAAAGCCGCTGGCGACGGCGGCTTCCGCGATGCGCTCCCCCGCCGCGATCAGGGTTTTGGCCCGCTCCAGCCGGCGCATGACGAGGTAGCGGTGCGGGCTGGTGCCGAGAAGCTGGCGGAACTGCCGGGAAAGCGCGAAGCGGTCGAGCCCCGTCACCTCTTCGAGGTCGGCCGAGCTGACCTGCCGGGAGAGGTTTTCCCTGAGGAAATCGCAGGCCCGGCGCACCTCGGCATGGGCGAGCCGGCCCATTCCCGCCTGCGGCGCGCCGGCATGGTCGAGCAGGGCGGCGGCGATCTCCCCCACCAGCTCGTCGAGCTTCAGCGGCTCGATCGCCGCATCCATGCTGCCGATGGCGTCCAGCAGCAGGCCTGCCAGCCTGGGATCGTCGACGACCGGTGCGGCGACGAAGGGCAGCGTGCGCCCGCGCGCGGCGGTCGCCGGCAGGAAGCGCTCCGGCGGGATGTAGATCATGCGGTAGGTGAGGCCGTCCTCGGTGGCGGCGCCGCCGTCGTGCATCTCGTCGGGATGCAGCACGATCACGTTGCCGGGTGGGCTGAAGCGGGTCTCGCCGCGATAGGAGAAGGTCTGGATGCCGGCCATGGTGACGCCGAGCGCATAGGTGTCGTGCCGGTGCGGCTCGAAGCCCTTGCCGTGGAAGCGCGCCTCGATGCGCTCGATGCCGGCGAGTTCCGGCGCCACGACGATGCGGTCCCTTTCGGTGCACGAACGTTCAAGCGGGCCCTCGACCGCGCCTGCTATCGCATTGGCCGCGGAATGGTCCGCAGCCTTTTCCCGGGAGTATACCTGCATGTTCGATACCAAGTTCGCCATCGTCCTGCGCGAGGACCTGGAGGTCTGGCAGAAGCTGAACGTGACCGCCTTCCTGTCCGGCGGCATCATCGGCCGGAAACCGGAGCTGATCGGCGAAGCTTATCGCGATGCGGCCGGCAATGTCTACAATGCGCTGAGCGTCCAGCCGGTCATCGTGCTTTCGACGGACGGCGCGACGCTGTCGAAGATCCATGCCCGCGCCCTCGAGCGCGACGTCCCGGCCTCCGTCTATATCGAGGAGATGTTCGCGACCGGCCATGACGCGGCCAACCGCGCCGTCTTCGCCGAATTCGGGCCCGATGACGCGAAGGTCGTCGGCATCGCGCTGCATGCCGACAGGAAGACCGTCGACCGCATCACCAAGGGGGCGAAGCTGCACGCCTGATTAAAGCGCGACCGCCTCGATCTTCCTGTCGACGAAGCGCAGCGCCACCTTGCCGCCGATGAGGTTGAGGGCCGTTTCGCCGAAGAGCTCGCGGCGCCAGCCGGAGAGCGCGGCGACATCGGCCGCCTCGCCGTCGACGGCGATCTTTTCAAGATCGTCGCTGTTGGCGATGATCTTGGCGGCGACGCCTTCCTTCTCCGAGACGATCTTCAGGAGCACCTTCAGCATCTCGCTGGCGGCCGCGGCGCCCTCCGGCACATGGGCCTGGCGGGGCAGGCGCGGCAGGTCGGCCTTCGGAATGGCGAGCGCCTCGTTGATCGCCTCCAGCAGGGCTGCGCCGGATTGCGAGCGCTCCCAGCCCTTGGGAATGGTGCGCAGGCGCGCCAGCGCCTCGGCATCGGCCGGCTGCTGCTGGGCGATCTCGTAGATCGTGTCGTCCTTGAGGATGCGCGAGCGCGGCACGTTGCGGCCGCGCGCCTCCCGCTCGCGCCAGGCCGCGACCTTCTGCAGCACGGCCAGCTCGATCGGCTTCTTGACGCGCATCTTCAGCCGCCGCCAGGCGTCGTCCGGATGCAGGTCGTAGGTCTCGCGCGCTTCCAGCACCGCCATTTCCTCGGTCAGCCACAGCGAGCGGCCGGCGGCCTCCAGCTTCTCCTTGAGCGCGAGATAGACGTCGCGCAGGTGCGTCACGTCGGCCAGCGCATATTCGAGCTGCTTTTCGGTGAGCGGCCGGCGGCTCCAGTCGGTGAAGCGCGAGGACTTGTCGATGTGCACGCCCTTGATCTTCTGCACGAGCTGGTCGTAGGAGACGCTGTCGCCGAAGCCGCAGACCATGGCGGCGACCTGCGTGTCGAAGATCGGATGCGGGATGAGGTCGCCGCGGTTGACGATGATCTCGATGTCCTGCCGGGCGGCATGGAACACCTTCAGCACCGCCGGGTTCGCCATCAGGGCGAAGAAGGGGGCAAGGTCGAGGCCCTTGGCGAGCGGATCGACGATCACCTCGGTCTCGGGGCCTGCGAGCTGGATCAGGCAGAGTTCCGGCCAGAAGGTGGTTTCCCGCAGGAACTCCGTGTCGATGGTCAGATACTCGGAACGGGCGAGTGTCTCACAGGCTTCGGCAAGGGCTGCGGTGGTCTCGATGATCTGCATGATGGCTCGGGCGGACTTTCTGGTTTTTTGATCGGGCAGCTTTAGACGGTCCACGGTTTTGCCACAATCGAAAACTTGAGCGGGAGGGATATGGCAAAGGCAGGGCACGCACTCTCCTCCGTCATGCTCGGGCTTGACCCGAGCATCCACGCCCCACCCGCGGCTTGGATCCTCGGGTCAAGCCCGAGGATGACGGGGGAGGCAAAGTTTTCTAGCCCGTCAAACGGCACGGCATGCTGCACCGTTCCTTATGTTCGTCCTATGTTTCTTCTTGCGTCATCCTCGGGCTTGACCCGAGGATCCACGAGCCGCACGGGAGGGCCGTTCGGTCGTCCTTACGTCACCCGCACATAGCTCGTCATGCCGGTCTTCTGGTGCTCGATGATGTGGCAATGGAACACCCAGTCGCCCGGATTGTCGGCGACGAGGGCGAGTTGCACCTTCTCGTCCGGCAGGATGAGGTAGGTGTCGGAGAAATGCGGGCGGATCGCCTGCTTGTTGGAGTTCATCGGCCGGAAGACGAGGCCGTGCAGGTGGAGGGGGTGGACCTGCGGCGTCGGGTTCTCGACGTTGAAGATGTAGGTCTTGCCCGCCTTCATCTCGGCGAGCGGGGCGGTCGGGTCGCCCGTGTCGTCGGCCCACGGCACCTTGTTGATGGCCCAGAAATTGTAGCCGAGCGAGCCGCAGATGCCGTCCTTCGGCCGCTCCTCCGCCGAGGCGCTGAGGATGAAGGGGATTTCTGTGGCGGCGGCAAGGTCCGGCTCGGGCAGCGGATTTTGCGCAAGAGGCGGCAGGTCGCGCGCATCGCGCTTCAGCGAGGCGCCGACGGCGCGGAAGGTGGCGAGCGTCGCCGGCTTCGTGCCGCGCAGGTCCTTCAGCGCCGCGACGGCGCCCTCCGTGTCGGGCATGCGCAGCACGAGGTCGAGCCGCTGGCCGGGGCCGATCATCAGGTGGTCGAGCGCAAGGCGCGTCGCCGCCGGATTGCCGTCGAGGGCGATGACCGTGGCTTCGGCGCCCTCCATCTGGAGGGCGAGGATGCGGGTGACGTCGGTTGCGGCAAGGCGCAGGCGCACGAGGCCGCCGGCCGGCGCGTCATATTGCGGCGATTGCCGCCAGTTGGCGGTGCGCACCGTGCCGAAGGTGCCGGCGCGGGCGGCGTCGCGCGGCTTGAACTGGGCGATGAACTGGCCGTCGCCGCCGAGCCGCCAGTCGCGCAGGTTGAGCACGATCTCGGCGTCGAAGACGGGATCCGCCGGGTCCTCCACGACGACGAGGCCGGCAAGGCCGCGGCCGATCTGGGTGAGCGTGTTGCAATGGGGGTGATACCAGAAGGTGCCGGCATCGGGCGGGGTGAAGGCATAGTCGAACGCGTCGCCGCCATAGACATAGGGCTGCGTCAGGAAGGGCACGCCGTCCATCCTGTTGTCGATGCGAAGCCCGTGCCAGTGGATCGTCGTCGGCTCGTCGAGCCTGTTGTCGAGGCGCAGCGCAAAAGCCTCGCCGCGCCGCATGCGCAGCACCGGCGGGATCTCGGCGTCGCCATAGGTCATGACGCCCTTCGTCGGCCCCTTGTCGGTGAGCATCGCCTCGCCGGGGCGGGCAACGAGCGTTGCCGCCGCCTCGGCCTTCGCCAGCCCGCCAAAGCGCCCCGCAAGGCCGACGCCGCCGGCATAGGCCCCGGCGACGAGTGCGCCCTTCATCAGCGTGCGGCGTGTCAGCATGGCGGTCCCTCCGGTGCGTCCCCTTGCTTTTAAACCTGAGCACATGGCTCAGCAATAAGCCCCGCCCGACCAGATTGCCGCAGGCTCACGGATCGCCGTTGCGGTCCTTGTCGGCGAGCTTGTTGAAGAAGAAGGAGGTGCGCAGGAGGTTGCGGAAGCGGCTGCGCCGTTTCCCGGCGGGCACGGCGGGACGGGCGCTCATGCGCAGCGCCGTATAGGCCATGAAGGCGACGAGGATGACGGCGGTGTAGAGGAACAGCGCCTGCGGGCCGAAGAACTGCAGCAGCACCGAGGCGAAGAGCGGGCCGATGATCGCCCCGCAGGACCAGAAGAACAGCATGCCGGCGGAGACCAGCGCATGTTCGCCTTCGCCCGCATGGTCGTTGGCATGGGCCGAGCAGAGCGAATAGAGCGGCATGGCGAAGGCGCCGAAGACGAAGATGCCGACGAGGTTCCTCACCTCGTCGCCGCCGGCGAAGAAGGCGAGGTAGAGCGCGGCGAGCGCCGAGCCGAGCGTGGCCACGAGGATGATCAGCCGCCGGTCGAGCCGGTCGGAATAGAGGCCGAGCGGATATTGCAGCACCACGCCGCCGACGATGCCGGCGCTCATGAAGCTGGCGATCGCCGTCACCGAGAGGCCGATGTCATGGGCATAGATCGGCCCGAGATTGCGGAAGGCGGCATTGGTGAGGCCGACGACGATGCAGCCGACGGTCGCCAGCGGCGAGATGTTCCAGAGCTTCTTCACGTCGAAGCGGATCGCTTCCGGCACCGTCGGGCTGGAGCGGTCGGCCAGCGAGATCGGCACCAGCGACAGCGACAGCGCCATGGCGACGATGGCGAAGAGCTCGAAGCCGCCGATGCCGATGCCGGGGATGAGATACTGCGCCGCCGTGACCGAGCCGAGGTCGACGACGCGGTAGACGGAGAGGGTGCGCGCCCGGTTGGCATTGGTGACGGCGGCGTTCAGCCAGCTCTCGACGGTGGCGAACAGGCTGGCGAAGCAGATGCCGGCGACGAGCCGCATGGCGAACCAGAAGATCGGGTCGATGATCAGCACCATGGCGATCGCCGAGGCCGAGGCGATGGCCGCCATGGCGGAGAAGGTGCGGATATGCCCGATGGCGCGCAGGACCCGTGTCACATAGATGCAGCCGATGGCAAAGCCGATGGAATAACCCGCGCCGACGAAGCCGATCACCGCGGTGGAGAACCCCTCCTGCGAGGCGCGCAGCGCGATGAACGTGCCCTGCAGCCCGTTTCCTCCGATCAGGATGCCAGCGGTGACGAGGAGGGGAATCAGGGGGCGAATCGTGGACATGCGGCCACTATGGCGAAGGATTTTCCGAAAGGGAGAGGGAAAGCGGGAGGGAGGCTAAATTGTGGGGGAGTGTGGTGGTTGCGGCGCTTCCTCCGCGGCTCTCTTCTGGCCTGCGCGGCGCTCCCCCACAGGGGACAGGGCCATCGCATATGGAAGGAAACCGTTGCCCCCATCCCCTTCTCCCCCGCGGGGAGAAGGTGCCGGCAGGCGGATGAGGGGGATGGCGAAGGCGCAAAGGCTCTATCCGAGCCACCCCCTCATCCGACCCTTCGGGCCACCTTCTCCCCGCGGGGGAGAAGGGGAAAACGGGACCGTCGAACCCCATATGCGATGTCCCTGTCCCCTGTGGGGAGCGCCGCGTAGACCAGTGGGAAAGGCGCCGGATGCCATCACTGCGCCTCACGACTATTCGTCGAGCAGTTCCGCCATGATGCGCAGGTGATCGGCCTGCAGGGGTTTTTCGAAATAGCTCTTCACGAAGCTGTACTGCATCGCCCGCTCGCGGTCCTTGCCGAGATGGGAGCTGGTCAGCATGGCGACGACGGGGGCGTGCACCTCGAACTCCTCGGCATAGCGGTCGAGGAACTCGAAGCCGTTCATCACGGGCATGTTGATGTCGAGGATGATGGCGTCGGGCGTCTCGCGGTGCAGGATGTCGAGCGCCTCCGAACCGTCGAACGCCTTCAGGATGCGGATCGACGGATCGTATTTGCGGATGGTGTATTCACAGATGAACTGGTCGTTCTCGTCGTCGTCGACGACCAGGATCGATTGGATATTCATGCTCGGTCCCCGTCGGGCAGTTCTATGATGAACCGGCTGCCCTTATCTCTAGCTTCATAGAGCGCCGTGCCGCCGAGGGCTTCCGCGCTCTTTCTCAATATGTAGAGGCCGAGCCCGCTGCCGAAGGACCGGTTCGGGTGCAGCCGTTTGAACATCTTGAACAACAAATGGCGGCTTGCGGGCGGAACGCCCAGGCCGTTGTCTTCCACCGACAGCCGCAGCTTGCCGGCATAGCGGAAGGCGCGGATGTCGATCGCCGGCTCGGCTTCCTTCGGGTCGTGATATTTGACCGCGTTGGAGAGCATGTTGCCGACGATGACCTGGAATTTCGACGGCTTGCTGACGATTGTCAATTCCGCCGGCACATGATTTTCGATGCGGATCCGCTTGGAATCCTCCAGATGCGACAGCGCGTCGATCGCTTCGGAAACGAGCGTCCGCAGCGCGATCGGCCGCTCCTCCTCCTCCATCAGCCGGTTGCGGGTGATGGTGATGATGTTCTGGATGAGATGGTCGAGCCGGCGGAAATTCTGCTCCATGCGCCCCAGCGTCTGGCCGAGCGCGGTAAGCTCGCCGTCCGCCAGCATGTCCTTGGAGATGGTGAGCAGGCCGAGCGAGGAGGCGATCGGCGAGCGCAGGTCGTGCGAGGTGCGGTAGGCGAATTCCTCCAGCTCGGCATTGGCCTCGATCAGCGCCTGTTCGCTCGCCTTGCGCTCGGAAATGTCGCGCACGACGCCGCTGTAGATGACCGTGCCGTCCAGCTCCAGCTTGGCGACGGCAAGGTCGAGCGGGAAGACGGTGCCGTCCTTGCGCCGGCCCTCCACCTCGCGGCCGATGCCGATGATCTTCGCCTCGCCGCTGTGGTTGTAGTTGGAAATGTAGCGGTCGTGCTCGCTGTGATAGGGCTCCGGCATCAGCATGTTGACGTTGCGCCCCGTCATCTCCTCCGGCGAAAAGCCGAAGATGCGCCTGCAGGCGGCATTGGCCGACAGGATGATGCCGCGGTCGTCGATGGTGATGACGCCGTCCACGGCATTGTCGATGATGGCGGTGAGCCGGGCGCGGCTTTCGGCGAGATCCGCCGCCATGCGCCGCGCGCGGCGGGACGAGACGTAGAGATGGGCGACGAGGCCGCCATAGAGCGCGCCGGAGATCAGCACCAGCGAGGAGAGCGTCGAGCGGGCGTTCGCGCCGTCCCGCGAGAAGGTGATGCCGAACGAGGCTTCGTAGCGCCCCAGCTCGTAATAGCTCATCGCGAGCAGCAGGAGGTAGGTGGCAAGGCCGAGCATGCCGGCAAGCGTCACCCGTTGATAACCGGCCGTCTCCGTCCCGGCGAAGATGAGCGCGATGCTGACCGCGACGAAACAGCTTGCGCTCTGGAAGGACATGCGCGTGAAGCGGATCCAGTCATGGGCGAAATCCAGCGCGATCGCATAGCCGATCAGGGCGGCGGCGGCGATGATGAAGGCGATGAAGCCGAGCGCCACCTGCAGCATGCCGCTCCTGCCGCTGTGCGCGCGCAGCGCCAGCGCCAGGCTGACGAGCATCAGGCAGAGCGCCGTGTTGGGAGCGATCCGCCCCGGCAGGCTGGTGCCGATGTCGACGAAGGGCCTGTGCAGCAGCGTGTCGATGCCGGCATCGATGCCGAAGAGATGCTGGGACAGCGCGAGCGCGCCGTAGAGGAAGACCGGCACCGTCATCAGCGCCGGCAGGCGCTTGTGGCCGCGCGCGGCAAGGCCGAGCGCCGTGCCGATGACGACGAAGGCGAGCGCCGCATTGAACTTCATGCCGAACAGCCAGGGATGGCGCGCCGCAAGGCCGGCGGGCTCGGCCAGCCAGAGCGCCATCATGGCGAGGCCCACGGCGATGCACCAGAGGCTCGCCGCGACGTTCGCCCTTTGCCAGGACCATGCAGAAACCAAGAATGCCCCCTTCGCGGTTCGACCGCCGCGCGCACTCTAGCGCGAAGGTTGAATCGCGAACAGGTGCCGTAAGGGGAGGATACGGTAAAATCCACCTTTTCAGGTGTCGTCGTCCCGCGTCGTGCCGCTGTCGAGCCGTCCGGTGAGGGCCTGCAGATCGGCGGTCAGGGCCTGCAGGGTCTCGATCGAGCAGCCGGTCGCCTTGCCGATCTGCAGGCGGATGCCCACGGCCTCGCGCCTCATCGCATGGCCCTTGTCGGTGAGCGTGACGAGGACCTGCCGCTCGTCGCTCCTGTCGCGGGCGCGGTGGATGTAGCCGGCCGCCTCCAGCCGCTTGAGGAGAGGGGAGAGCGTGCCGGAATCGAGGCCGAGCGTCGTGCCGAGCCCCTTCACCGTGCGCCCGTCCTCCTCCCACAGCGTCATCAGCACGATATATTGCGGATAGGTGAGGCCGTAGGGATCGAGCAGGGGCTTGTAGGTGCGGTTCAGCGCATGGGCGGCGGAATAGACGGCGAAACAGAGCTGCTGGTCCAGCGCCAGCATGCCCGCCGGAATGTCGTCCGTCTCAGCTTCGTCACGTTTGTCGGTCATGCTGGCATTGTCGCACAAATGGCCGAAATTGCAATTTGCAAAATCATATTGCGCGCAATCTAATTTTGCGCTATCTAGGTTCCATCACCAACGAAACCAGGAAGGAGACAGTCCATGCCCATTCTCTACAGAACCAAGGCATCTGCAACCGGCGGCCGCGCCGGCCATGGCGCAACCGAGGACGGCACCGTCGACGTCACGCTCACCGTGCCGAAGGAGCTCGGCGGCGACGGCGCGGCCGGCGCCAACCCGGAAAAGCTGTTCGCCGTCGGCTATTCGGCCTGCTTCCTCGGCGCGCTGAAATTCGTCGCCGGCAAGGAGAAGGTGAAGATCCCCGATGACGCCAAGGTCACGGCGACCGTCGGCATCGGCCCGCGCGAGGACGGCGGCGGCTTCGGCCTCGAAGCCTCGCTCGAAGTCTCCGTGCCCGGCGTCGACAAGGCCGTGGTCGAGGACCTCGTCAAGAAGGCCCACGTCGTGTGCCCCTACAGCCACGCCACCCGCGGCAATCTCGACGTCAAGACCACCGTCGCCTGACCGGTCCCTGCCGATCGAAAAACAAGGCCGTCCGGAAAAAGCTCCGGGCGGCCTTTTCCTGTTCCATCCGGAACAGCGCGGGGCGAGGGGATGTGAGACCTTCTGATCACCGGATGAGAGAGGCTCATCCCCAACAAGAGATCAGGAGAGACCCCATGCGCAAGATCATCGTTTCCGCCGCCATCGCCGCCGTTGCCGCCATCTCCTTTGCCGCTCCCTCGCAGGCCGGCTACTACAGCTACGGCTACAAGCCGCACTGCTTCATCAAGAAGGTCAAGGCCTACGACTACTACGGCAATGTGATCTTCAAGACGATCAAGGTCTGCAAGTAAGCGTCCCCGGCACAGACCTTTGAGCGAAAGGCCCGGAGCCCCAGCCTCCGGGCCTTTTGTCATGCGCGAGGACGGCCCGCCCCGGCTACCCGCCAACCTCGGCCGCCCCGATCTGAGGGGAATGATCTCTTGTCTTAGGAAAAAGAGTTGCTATATTCTTTCTCATGAAAGGAGATCGTGCTATGCAGCGCAAGCCCATCATCAATGCCAATGCCGAAGGCGCCGTGCTCACCAAGGCGGCCGTCACGGCGGCGGAGCGGCTGGGGCTGACGGCGCGCATCCTCTCGGCGGTCATCGGGGTCTCGGAGGCGACCGTGTCGCGGCTGAAGCGGCAGGACGTGCTCCTGGAGCGCGGCACCAAGCCGTTCGAGCTGGCGGTGCTGCTCGTGCGCCTCTTCCGCTCGCTCGATGCCATCACCGGCGGCGACGAGGGTGTCGCCCGCGCCTGGATGACGGCGGACAACAGCGTGCTCGGCGCGCGCCCCGTCGATCGCATCGTCTCCATTTCCGGCCTTGTCGATGTCCTTGCCTATCTGGACGCCCGCCGCGCTCTCGTCTGAGGCGCGGCCCTTCTCAGGGCCCGTCTGGCGTTTCGTCGAGGCGCAGCACCGCGTCTCGACGCTGAAGCTCGTCGACACGCTGGACGAGCAGGCGCTGCTGGAGGAGCTTCTGGAGGAAAGCAAGCCGGTGCTGCCGCCGGAATGCGCCGGCCTCGACTATCTGCTCGCCACCCCCTTCCGCTACGGCGCGGTCTATCCGCACGGCTCGCGCTTCCGCCGCGCCGGGCGCACGCTCGGCGTCTACTATGCCGGGCTTTCCGTCGAGACGGCGCTTTGCGAAATGGCCTTCTACCGGCTGCTGTTCTTCGCCGAATCGCCCGCAACGCCGCTCCCGGCCAATGCCGCCGACTACACCGCCTTTTCCGCCCTCATCGACACCGGCGCGGCGATCGACCTCACCGTCCCGCCGCTCGACCAGGACGCCGCCCTCTGGACGCACCCGACCGACTACGCCGCCTGCCAGTCGCTGGCCGACGGCGCGCGGGCGGCCGGCCTTGCCGCCATAATTTACCGCTCGGTGCGCGATCCGGCCGGCGGCGCCAACATGGCGCTCCTCACCGCCTCCGCCTTTGCTGTGCCAAGGCCGGTGGAGCGCCAGACCTGGCGCATCCGCCTCTCGCCGCTCGGCGTGCAGGCGCTGTGCGATCACCCGGCGCGCCGGATCGGCTTTTCCCGCGAGGATTTTCGCGGCGACCCGCGCATCGGCTGACGACCGCCATTTCCGGGCAGGGGCGGGCGATCGCATATGGAATTCGCCGGTGCCGTTCTCCCCTTCTCTCCCGCTGGGGAGAAGGGGAGGAGGCGACGGGTTCCTTTCACAAGCGATAGTCTTGTCCTCAAGGGGATGCCCGGCAGTCAGCGGACGGCTCACCCCGGCAAGGCTGCCTCGGCGAAGAAGGCCTCGGGCCCGTCCACCTCGATGAGCCGGCGCTTCTCGATCAGCCAGAAGCGGTTGGCTACCGCCCGCACGAAGGCGCGGTCGTGCGAGACGATGAGGCAGCTCGCCTCGTTTGCCGTCAGCTCCCGCTCCAGCGCCTCCTGGCCCTCGATGTCGAGATGGTTGGTCGGCTCGTCGAGCAGGTAGACGTTCGGGTTGGCCAGCCGCAGCACCAGCATGCCGAGCCGCGCCTTCTGCCCGCCGGAGAGCTGCCTCACCGGCCGGCCCTGCATCTCGATGGAAAGCCCGGCGCCGGCCAGGAGGCTGCGCGCCCGCTGGTCGCCGATGTCGAAGCGGTGGATGATCGTGCCGTGCGGCGTCTCGGCGTCCGCAAGGTCCGACAGCGCCTGGTCGCCATAGCCGAGCACCAGCGAGGGTGTCGCCTTGATGCCCTCATGGCCGGCACCCGCTGCCGCGATCGCGTCGCGCAGCAGCCGGACGAGGCGCGTCTTGCCGGTCCCGTTGAGGCCGAGCAGCACGATGCGGTCGCCCTGGCAGATGAATTTCCGGCCGGTGCGGAAGAGGAGGGTGCCGTCGGGCGTCCCGACGGCGGCGTCCTCCAGCGTCACAAGCACCTTGGCATGGGTGCCGCGGTTGGCAAGGCGGATGGCGCCGGCCGAGCGCTCCTGATGGGCGGGCCGCGCGGCGTCCTCGATCCGTTCGGCCCGTTCCTTGAGCTGCTTGGTCTTGACCACCAGGAGGTCGCTGCCGGAATTGATGCCGATATTGTTGAGCTTGGCCGCCTGCTGGCGCAGTTGCTGGGCCGCCTTCATGTCCTTCTCGAAGCGCCGCTCCTCGGCCGCGTCCGCTGCGTCTAGCGCCGCGCGGGCGCGCGAATAGGGCAGCGCGAAGAGCTGCGATCGCTCGGGGCGCAGGAACAGCGTGCGGTTGGTCACGGCGTCGAGGAAGGCGCGGTCGTGGCTGGAGATGACGACCGGCATGTCGCGCGGCAGGCTCGCGAGCCACCCCTCCAGCCGGGCGATCTTCGAAAGGTCGAGATGGTTGGTCGGCTCGTCGAGCAGCAGCACGTCCGGCTCGCCGACGCGCACGCGGGCGATCAGCGCGATGCGCTGCCAGCCGCCGCTGAGCTGGCCGAGCGGCCGCTCGCGCAGCGCCTCGGGCACCTCCAGCTCCTCCAGCGTCACATCGGCCCGCCAGCTTTCGCTCTCCTGCTGTTCGAAAGAAAGCGCGCCGAGCACCGCCTCGCGGAACGTGAGCGCCTCGAGGCCGTCGGGAAGGTCCTGCTCCATATGCCCGACGGTGAGGCCGCGGGCGCGAAAGATCTCGCCCGTCGTCGGCTCGAATGCGCCGGTGATGCATTTGAGCAGGGTGGATTTCCCCCGCCCGTTGGCCGCCACGAGGCCGATCCGGTCGCCGGCGGCGACGGAGAGGTTGAGATTGGCGAAAAGCGGGGTGGAAAGGGTGACGCCGAGGGCGCGGATAGTGATGAGCGACATGGAACGATCTCTGGTCTTCGGAGCCCCGCGGCGCGGCATCGGCCGTCGATCACGCGAAATGGCTCAGGAAAGATGGATGCGGCTGAAGCCGCACCCGCCGGTAAGGCGGACCAGAAGAAGAGTGTGTTCGTTCCGATCAGTCCTGCAAACGCATCTGCAGGGCAAGATCAGGACCATGCGTGCGGTTCGGCAGGAAGTCGGTCTTCACGCGCAGCCCTCTGTTACGTGTTGCGAACGGGGAAGGGATAGCATCGGCTTGCGGGGTTTGGCAAGCGGGGCGGAAGCATCCCCCTCTGGCTTGCCGGCTATCTCCCTCAAGGGCAGGTCATCGCCTATGGAAGGAAATCGTTGCCGCATCCCCTTCTCCCCCGGGGGGAGAAGGTGCCGGCAGGCGGATGAGGGGGAGGCCGAAGGCGCAAACGATCCGCTAGAGCCACCCCCTCATCCGACCCTTCGGGCCACCTTCTCCCCGCGGGGGAGAAGGGGATGTGCGGCACCGTCGAATTCCGTAGGCGATGACCTGCCCTTGAGGAGAGATGCCCGGCAGGGCAGAGGGGGTATCTGCAGCATCGGTAGGGCCAAACAGCCCTACCGCCGCAAGCTCCCCAGGATGCCGCGCACCAGCGCCCGGCCGAGCGAGGAGGCGACGGTGCGGGCGACCGACTTCATCGCGGCTTCCGCCACGGTCTCGCGCTGGTAGCCGGAGCGGGCCTTCGGCTGCTTGGGGGCGGGCTGGGCGGCGGGTTCGTCGTCGCCGAAGCCGGGCAGGGTCCAGCGGCTGCCGCCGGAGGATTGCGGGCTCGCCTCCTGGGCCTCCGCCTGTTTCTGCGCGGCCTCGGCGGCCTTCTTGGCGCGGGCGGTCAGGATCTCGTAGGCGGATTCGCGGTCGAAATCCTCGTCATAGAGACCGGCGACGGGGCTGACATTCATGATCTCCCTGCGTTCGGCCTCGGTGACCGGGCCGAGGCGCGAGGCCGGCGGGCGGACCAGCGTGCGCTCCACCATCGAGGGCGCGCCCTTGCCTTCGAGCGTCGAGACGAGCGCCTCGCCGGTGCCGAGCTGGGTGATGACCTCGGCGCAGTTGAAGTCCGGGTTCGGGCGGAAGGTGTCGGCGGCGGTCTTCACCGCCTTCTGCTCGCGCGGCGTATAGGCGCGCAGCGCGTGCTGCACGCGGTTGCCGAGCTGGGCGAGCACCGTTTCCGGCACGTCGAGCGGGTTCTGCGTGACGAAATAGACGCCGACGCCCTTGGAGCGGATGAGGCGCACGACCTGCTCGACCCGCTCGGTGAGCACCTTCGGCGCGTCGTTGAACAGAAGATGCGCCTCGTCGAAGAAGAAGACGAGCTTCGGCTTGTCGGGATCGCCCACTTCCGGCAGCACCTCGAACAGTTCCGAGAGCATCCAGAGCAGGAATGTGCCGTAGAGGCGCGGGTTCATCATCAGCTTGTCGGCGGCGAGCACCGAGATCGCGCCGCGCCCGTCATTGGTCGTGCGCATGATGTCGGAGATCTTCAGCGCCGGCTCGCCGAAGAACTGCTCGGCGCCCTGCTGTTCGAGGATCAGCAACTCGCGCTGGATCGAGCCGACCGAGGCCTTGGAGATGAAGCCGAACTGGCTGGAGAGCGTCGAGGCGTTCTCGCCCATATAGTTGAGCAGCGCCTGGAAATCCTTCAGGTCGAGCAGCGGCAGGCCGCCCTGGTCGGCGATCTTGAAGGCGATATTGATGACGCCTTCCTGCGCGTCCGTCGCGTTCATCAGGCGCGAGAGCAAGAGCGGCCCCATCTCGGAAATGGTGGTGCGGACGCGATGGCCCTTCTCGCCGTAGAGGTCCCAGAAGATCACCGGAAACTGCTGGAATTCGTAAGGCGTCAGGCCGATCTGGTCGGCGCGCTTCTGCAGGAAATCCTTGGCCTCGCCGATGGCGCCGATGCCCGAGAGGTCGCCCTTCACGTCGGCGCAGAAGACCGGCACGCCGGCATTGGAAAAGCCCTCGGCGAGGATCTGCAGCGTCACCGTCTTGCCTGTGCCGGTGGCCCCCGTCACGAGGCCGTGGCGGTTGCCGAACTTCAGCTCCAGATATTCCGGCTTGTTGTTGGTATCGTCCGGCTTGCGGCTGGTGCCGATATAGAGTTTTCCGTCCTGAAGAATGGATTCCGTCACGTTGAAACTCCCTGGCGCCGTTCTGACCCGATCGCTGCCGGCGGGCGGATCGCCGCGCCGGGCAGGTTTTCATTGAATCGTCTCAGGCAGGTTATAAGGATAGTCCGGCACGGGAACAACACGCTTTCAAGGGGCGGCCAACCGGCCATGAAAGCCTCGCGCGGCCGGCTTGAGTTTGCCGGAGATTTCATTTACCTTGACGTTAACGTCAATTCCTTTCGGAGGGTTTTCCATGAACGAACTCGTCACCCGCGTTGCCGATGCCGTCGGTATCGATGCCGCCCTGGCGGAAAAGGCCATCGGCATGATGCTCGGCTTCCTGCAGCGCGAGGCCGCCGACGGCCCGGTCGCCCGCATGATCGAGGCCATTCCGGGCGCCTCCGAACTGGTCGCCAAGTATAATGGCGAAGGCGCGGGCGAAGGCCTGCTCGGCGGGCTGATGAGCGCGATCGGCGGCGGCGGCGTCATGGGCCTCGGCCAGCAACTGATGAGCCAGGGCCTCGGCATGGGCGAGATCACCGGCCTTGCCAGGGAAACCATGGCGGTCGCCCGCGAGCATGCCGGCGCCGAGGTGGTCGACGAGGTCGTCGCTTCCGTACCGGGTCTCAGCCAGTTCGTCTGATCGGGCGGCGCGGCCGTCGCCTATGCGGTGAAGCCTCCTCCACACAAGGGCCTTGCCGTGCAGCACTCCCGGCCGGAAAATTTGCCTTGGGAGCAAGCCTCTCTCCTTCTCCCCCGCGGGGAGAAGGGAATGGGGCGACGGTTTCCTTCCACAGGCGATAGGCACAGAGATAGAGGTCCTGCAGGCCACCCTACCGCCGCCGCGCGATCATCAGTGCCGCGGTGAAGACCGTCAGCCCGATGCCGACGGAGAGCGGCCCGGCCTTCGGCCCGCCGGCCTCCATGATCGCGCCCGTCAGGGCCGAGCCCGCGCCGCTGCCGGCCGCATAGGCGAGCGCGAAGGCGGCCGAACCGGCCACCAGCATGGCGCTGCTGTAGCGCTCGCCGAGCATGGTCAGCGCGCAGGTATAGAGCGAGAAGGTGGCCGTGCCCATCAGCGCGAAGACCGAGAGGATGGCGATTTCCGACTGCATCGACGGCAGGGCGAGATAGCTCGCCGCCGCGGTGCTGACGGCCGCAAGGGCGACGCGCTCGCGCGGCAGCTTGTCGAGCAGGAGGCCGATGAAGGGCTGGGCGATCGCCGTCGGCAGGGCCAGCACGGTCACGCTGATCGCCGCGAAGGCCTCCGTATGCCCCATCTTCACGAAATAGACCGGCATGGCCGAGATGGCCGCGATGTCGGCGAAACCGAAGACGAAGACCATGCCGACGAGCAGCGGCGCGGCCTTGAAGAAGCGGAAGACGTCGCCCGTGGAGGAGGGCTCCGGCACCGTCCTGGTCGAGAACATCAGCATGGCGGTCGCAAAGGCGACGATGGCGAGGTAGACGGCGGTCAGTGCGAAACCGAGCCCGCCCTCGCTGCCGAGGAGCGGAATGGCGAGCGGCCCGGCGGCAAAGCCCGCGCACATGCCGGCGCCGTAGATGCCGGAGACCCGGCCGCGCAGCCGATCCGGGCAGGCGGCGTTGAGCCAGGCCTCGCCCAGCATGAAGATGAGGCTGGCGAAGAAGCCGAGCAGGAAGCGGGCGACGAACCAGACGGCGAAGGAGGACGACGCCGCGAAGGTGGCAAGGCACAGCGAGCAGCCGACGAGGCTGGCGATGATCAGCCGGTCGGCCCGCCAGCGCGCCGTCAGGCTGCCGAGGAGCAGCGTCGAGGCGGCAAGGCCGGCGGCGAAGGCGAGCGCGTTGACGCCGATCAGCGCCGGGGAGAAGCCGCGCGCCTCCAGCGTCAGCGAGATCAGCGGATAGGTGAGCCCCTGCGCCACGGAAAAGGCGGTGACGCCGAGAATGACGGCGGCAATGGCCGGCCAGTCCGGCGAGAAGACGGTTGAGGATGAGGACTGCATGAAGGGCTCCCGGCGCCGCACCGGGCGCGCACCCTCCATATCGGATCGGGACCCTGTTTGGGAAGGGGCGGGCGAACCGGGTGCATGATGAGGCGCGGGCAGGCAAGCCGCGCCCGGGCGGTTGCCGAGCGGGCGCATCCGCACTCGCTCGGCTCTGGCCGTCCCGGGCGTCTATCGCAGCAGGCTTGCGTGATCTAGTGTTTGCAGCCGCATGCGGCTTCCGGAAGCGACGCGGCCTGGCTTGCGACCAGGGGGATGTGCACGCAGGCATCCCAGCACTTCTCGATCCCCCATTTGCCCACGCAAAGCCGCACGCAAAGCTCGGACGGCGCGCGGAAACAGGCTTCGATTTTCGCAATTTCTATCGACCAGATCGGATAGCACCCCTGCAGGGGGATGCAGAGCGGAACCCGCTCGTTAAAACCCACTTTCGCGCCAAATATCTCGATCTTCGCCCAGGCATGGATCGTCGCGCAAAGCCTTCCGTTCTCGAAACGCGGATTTTCGATATTCAATCCCCCGTCGACGCCCCTGGTGCTGATTTCATCGAGGATCTCGGATGCTTTGCCCTCTTCAATCGAAAGGGCCGTGATGCTGTCGTCCGGCGACAGGCTCCAGACCTTCTCGTTTTCAAGCCTGTTCGCGCAATCATCGTCCTTGGAGACGACCTTGCCGGGGCCCACAAGCAGGAGAGGCATCGGGATCGTCAGCCTCCGGCAAAATTGCCCCATGGAAAAGGAATACACCATCGCGAGTACGGGGGCTTTCACCGTCTCCACGCCCAGTGCCTTTACAACTGCGTCTCCGTCCGAAATTTCGAGCCCGTATACCTTTATGGCGAAACGGCTCTTCATTGCCTCATTCAAGGTAATCGACATTTTTTCCTCCATCCCGCGCCTTGGTGGCAGCGTTCGGAGCGTAATGTTTCCTGAAGAAAATGCAAGTATAAGTTACATTTTTGCAACTTGATGAAATTTTAGATTGTATTCGAGGCGGCCGCATACGGTCTGCAACACGGATCGGTCGGATCATCGCTGCATCAGGTTGTTCCTGCCTCCCGCGGTTGCTCGCGGGAGGGGCCTGGACAATGTCAGGCGGCGCGGTCCCAGGCCGGGGCGAGGCCGTCGGGGCTGACGATGCGGCCGTCCGGGCGGGCAAGCCGGTGGATGCGCATCATCTCGTCCGGTGACAGCACGAAGTCGAAGATGGCGAGGTTCTCGGCAATCCGGCTTTCGGTCGCCGTCTTGGTGAGCGCCACGACGTCGGGCTGCTGGATCAGCCAGCGCAGCACGACCTGCGCCGCCGATTTCCCATGCGCCGCGCCGATCTCCTTCAGCACCGGATCGTTCGGCACCTTGCCGTCGGCCATCGCGTAATAGGCGGTGAGCGCCATGCCATAGGTCTCGGCGGCTTCCAGCACCTTCATCTGGTCGAGATAGGGATGGTATTCGACCTGGTTGGTGGCGAGCGGCGCCGTGCTGAGGCGCACGGCCTCGGCCATCAGGGCACTGTTGAAGTTGCTGACGCCGATATTCCTGGCAAGGCCGCGCTCGCGCACGGCGTTGAGTTCGCCGATCTGCGCCTCCAGCGACACCGCCTCGTTCGGCCAGTGCAGGAGCAGGAGGTCGACATGGTCGGTCCCCAGTTTCTTCAGGCTCTCCTCCACCGAGGCGGCGAACCTGTCCCGGCCGTAATTGTCGACCCAGACCTTGGTGGTGAGGAAGAGGCTGTCGCGCGCGATGCCGGATTTCTCGATGGCCGCGCCGACGGCGGCCTCGTTCTCGTAGATCTGGGCGGTATCGACATGGGTGAAGCCCTCGGCGAGTGCCTTCGGCAGGATCGCGAGGACTTCGGGTTCCGGCATGCGGAAGGTGCCGAAGCCGAGCTCAGGGATGTGGGCGCCATTGGCGTTGACGGTTTTCATTGGAATTCTCCTTTCAGGTTGATGGCCCGCCGGAGCGCAGGCAATTCCAGCAAATCTGCGTGGCGGTTTTGCGTTCGGAACTGCCGGGAATGGGTTGGTAACGCCCCGGCGGGGGCAAGGGTTTCAGGCCGGCTGGCAGGCGGCGCCCGGCCGGGCGCGCTCGCGCCGGTCGAGGGCGCCGCTGAGAAGCGTCAGGCCGAGCGCGGCGGCGACGAGGACGGCGCCGACTGCGGGCGTCGCGCCGAGGCCGAGCGGCGAGGCGACGACCAGCCCGCCGATCCAGGCGCCGGCCGCGATGCCGAGGTTGAAGGCGGCGATGTTGAGCGCCGAGGCGACGTCCACGCCGGCCGGGCGATGGCGCCGCGCCATGTCGACGACATAGAGCTGCAGGCCCGGCACGTTGGCGAAGGACAGGAAGCCGAGCGCGGCGAGGGTGACGAGCGCGAAGGCCGGGGCGGGCGCCGTGAAGGTGAAGAGCACCAGCACGCCGGCCTGCAGCGCGAAGAGCACGACGAGCGCCTTCACCGGATCGCGGTCCGCCACCTTGCCGCCGACGATGTTGCCGAGGGCGATGGCCGCACCATAAAGCACGAGCACGAGGCTGACCGTGCCCGCCGGAAGGCCGGTGACCTCCTGCAGCAGCGGCGAGAGGAAGGTGAAGGTCACGAAGGTGCCGCCATAGCCGAGCGCCGTCATGGCGAAGACGATGATGAGGCGGCCGGAGCCGAGCACGCGCACCTGCTCCACAAGCCCCGCCGGCTTTTCCCGCCGCAGGTTCGACGGCAGCAGCAGGGCGATGGCGGCGAAGGCGACAAGGCCGAGCCCGGCGACGGCCCAGAAGGTGGCGCGCCAGCCGAAACTCTGGCCGATGACGGTGCCGAGCGGCACGCCGGTGACGATGGCGACGGTGAGGCCCATGAACATCATGGCGATGGCCGAGGCGCGCCGGTCGGGCGAAACGAGGTCGGCCGCGATGGTGGCGCCGACGGAAAAGAAGACGCCGTGCGCGAAGGCCGAGAGCACGCGGCCGGCCAGAAGCACGCCGTAGCCCGGCGCCAGCGCCGCCAGCGCATTGCCGGCGACGAAGAGCGCCATCAGGCAAAGGAGCAGCGGCTTGCGGCCGACCCGGCCGGTGAGGGCGGTGAGCACGGGCGCGCCGAAGGTGACGCCGAGCGCGTAGACGGAAACGATGAGGCCGGCGAGCGGCAGGGTGATGGCAAGGTCTGTCGCGACGGTCGGCAGCAGGCCGACGATCACGAATTCGGTGGTGCCGATCGCATAGGCGGCGACCGTCAGGGCGAAGAGGGCAAGTGGCATGGCATATCCCCGCGTCCGGCTTAGGCGGACGGCTTGGCTGGGTTGCGTTTCTGGTTCGCCGCGGAATATGGCGCCGGGCCACTTGCGTGTTAATCCGGTCAAGTGGATAAGAATATGTGAATTGAATTCAAAGGTGGCGCATGGACAACCGGGCCGGCGAAATGGATGTCTTCGTGCTGGCGGCGGAGCTGAAGAGCTTTTCGGCCGCCGGCCGCAAGCTCGGTCTGTCGCCCTCGGCGGTCAGCAAGCTCGTCACCCGCATCGAGGACCGGCTGGGCGCGCGCCTTCTCGTGCGCACCACGCGCCGGCTGGAGCTGACGGCGGAAGGGGAGGTCTATCTCGGCCGGGCGCGGCGCATCCTGGCCGAGATCGCCGAGACGGAGCGCATCGTGGCGGCGGGCGCGCGCGTCGTGCCGCGCGGGCCGCTGAGGGTCAATGCCTCCGTGGGCTTCGGCGAGCGCTACATCCTGCCGCTGGCGCCGGCCTTCCTGTCGCTCTATCCGGAGATCGAACTGGACCTGACGCTGACCGACGGCGTGATCGACGTGATCGGCGAGCGCGCCGACGTCGCCATACGCTCCGGCCCCTTGCGCGTTTCGTCGCTGAAGGCGCGCAAGCTGCTGGAAAGCCGCGAGGTCGTCGTCGCAGCGCCCGCCTATCTCGACCGCGCCGGCACGCCGCGGTACCCGGACGAGCTTGTCGCCCACAATTGCCTGCGCTTCAACTTCCGCCGCAGCATGGAGGGTTGGCCGTTCCTGTCCGGCGACGGCAAGGCGGTCGCGGTGCGCGAGGTCTCCGGCAACATGCTGGTCTCCAGCGGCGCCATCCTGCGCCAGCTCTGCCTCGACGGCCTCGGCATCGGTCGCATCGGCCGCTTCCATGTCGAGGAGGACATTGCGGCCGGAACGCTGGTGCCGTTGCTGGAGGACTACAATCCCGGCGAGGTCGAGATCGTGCATGCCGTCTTTGCCGGCCACGAGCACCTGGCGGCCCGCATCCGGGCCTTCATCGATTTCCTTGCCGGGAATATCTGACGGCGGACTATTCCTGCCCGGCCTCGTCCACCGTCTTGTTGTCGCCCGTCTTGGCCCGTTCCGCCGCCGCCGCCTCGCGCTCGCTTTCGCGCACCACATGCAGGAATTCGGCCGCAATGGGCGGGGAGACCTCCACCGTCTTCTTCTGCTTGTCGTAGACGCAGAGATAGGTGATCTGGCTCTTCGATTCCGGTGAAAGCCCCTCGATCGCGGCAAGGCCGAAGGACGGCGTGCCCGTCGGCTCGACGAAGACGTTCGGCGTGCCGAGCGCTTCCGGCAGGCTCGCCAGGCAACTCTTCTCCACATCGGCGCGGAATTCCTCCCAGGCATCGGGCGAGGAGGCATGGGCGAGCGGGGCGGCAAGCAGGAGCGGAAGGGCGCAAAGCAGGCGAAGATGCATGGACAGGCTCCGTGTCGGGGGTGTCGGACAAAATGTTTCAGATCGAATCCGGTTCCATTTGTCATTGATCCGACATGGAAAACGGGAAGGATTTTGTCGCATGTCAGGAAAAATTGGAACCCGGGCGGTTGCCTCTTCCGGTTGCCGCTCCTATGTTCCGCTCACGGATTTCATTGAAAAAATTCCGTCGCCAAGAGGAGACACCACGATGGCTTTCGAACTTCCGCCGCTTCCCTACGATTACGATGCGCTCGCGCCCTTCATGTCGCGCGAAACGCTCGAATATCACCATGACAAGCACCACAAGGCCTATGTCGACAACGGCAACAAGCTGGCCGAGGAAGCGGGCCTTCAGGACCTCTCGCTGGAAGAGATCGTCAAGAAGTCCTACGGCACCAACCAGGGCCTCTTCAACAATGCCGGCCAGCACTACAACCACGTGCACTTCTGGAAGTGGATGAAGAAGGGCGGCGGCGGCAAGAGCCTGCCGGGCGCCCTGCAGAAGGCGATCGACAGCGATCTCGGCGGCTATGACAAGTTCAAGGCCGATTTCGTCGCCGCCGGTACCACGCAGTTCGGCTCCGGCTGGGCCTGGCTCTCCGTCAAGGACGGCAAGCTCGCCATCTCCAAGACCCCGAACGGCGAGAACCCGCTGGTGCACGGCGCAAGCCCGATCCTCGGCGTCGACGTCTGGGAGCACTCCTACTACATCGACTACCGCAACGCCCGCCCGAAATACCTCGAGGCCTTCGTCGACAGCCTGATCAACTGGGACTACGTCCTGGAGCGCTACGAAGCCGCCACGAAGTAAGGCGTTTTTCCCGTTCGAGTTCAGGAAACCCCGGCTGGAAACGGCCGGGGTTTTCCACGTCTTGGAGATGGCGCGCCATTTGTGCTAGGATGTACACAAGCGAACACAGGTGGCGGATATGGGCAGCACGACAATGACGATCCGCGTCAGCGCGGACCTCAAGGAAAAACTAGACCGGCTGGCCGCGGATACGCGGCGCAGTCGCTCCTTTCTCGCGGCCGAGGCGGTTTCCGCCTATGTCGCCCGCGAGCTTGCGATCGTCGAGGGCGTCAACCAGGGCCTGGAAGACGTTCGCCACGGGCGCACGGTTCCCCATGAGGAGGCCATGTCCGAACTGGCGTCCCTCATCGAGGCGGCTGAGCGCGATCGCCCGTGAAGCGGCCTGTCCGCTGGTCGCTGTCCGCTCTCGACGATCTCAAACGACAGATAAGCCATATCGCGCGCGACGATCCCGCGGCCGCCCGTTCGGTCGCCGGCCGCATCGATGCCGCCGCCCTCCTGCTCGGCGAGCGGCCCATCGGACGACCGGGGCGTGTCGGCGGAACCTATGAGAAATCCGTGGGTGGACTGCCCTATATCATCGCCTATGGCCTTGAGATGAAGGACGGCCGGGAAACGCTGTTCATCCTCCGCGTCATCCATACGGCCCGCAACTGGCCGGCGGAGGAATGGCCGGAATAGGCCTCACCCCGCATCCCGCCGGCTCTCCGCCCAGCCGGAAATCCAGAGCTGCCGCAGCCTGTCGCCCTCGCCGCGGAAATGCCTGCCGGTCGTTTCGCAGGCCTCCACCCGCTCGGCGCGGAAATTGCGGATGGCTTCGCGCAGCTCGCACCAGGCGACGATATTGGCGGTCTCGGAATAGTAGATGAGGGCGATGGGGCGGATGGTGCGCTCGCTGCCGCGGCCATATTCGTCGCGGTAGTCGATCATCAGCGTCTCCTCGTCGCGGATCGCCCGGCGCACGGTGGCAAGGTCGATGCCCTCGGGCTGGCGCGGCGTCGTGCCCCAGGCGTGCAGGGCGCGGGCGGAGAGCGTCTGGCGCAGCGGCGGCGGCACGGCGCCGGCGATCTTGTCGCCGACCCGCCGGGCGGCGGCCTTCAGCTCCGCGTCGCCGGTGCGCTCCAGAAGCGCCAGCGCCAGCACCACGGCCTCGGTCTCCTCGATCGAGAACATCAGCGGCGGCAGGTCGAAGCCGGGGCGCAGGATATAGCCGATGCCCCGCTCGCCCTCCACCGGCACGCGCATCGCCTGCAGGGCGGCGATGTCGCGGTAGATCGAGCGCACCGTCACCTCCAGCCGCCCGGCGATCTCGGCCGCCGTTATCGGGTGGCGGGCGAGGCGCAGGATCTGGATGATCTCGAACAGCCGCGAAGCCTTGCGCATGGTCGTTCCCCTCACAACTGACACAACCCTGTCAGTTGGTCTCCATTATAGCACGCTTCAAGCGCTTGAAACACAAGGAGGCAGCGGGCTTCCGGGCGCATATCGGCAATGGACAACTGACATGACCTACAGCGAAAACCTCTGGCTCTTCTTCCTGCTCGTCTCCGGCATCATCATCGTGCCGGGCATGGACATGGTCTTCGTGCTGGCGAGTTCCCTCTCCGGCGGGCGCAGGGCGGGGCTCTCGGCGACCTTCGGCATCATGGCGGGCGGCCTCGTGCACACGCTCTATGCCGCGCTCGGCGTCGGCATGCTGCTGCATTTCGCGCCGGGCCTCTTCAACGGCCTGCTGCTCCTCGGCGCCGCCTATGTCGCCTTCATCGGCTGGCAGCTCTTCCGCTCCTCGATCGTCGTCGATGCCGTCGGCAGCCTCGACCGGCGCGGCCTTGTGGCCCGCTTCCGCCAGGGCGCGCTGACGAGCCTGATGAACCCGAAGGCCTATCTCTTCATGCTCGCCGTCTTCCCGCAGTTCCTGCGCCCGGAATTCGGCCCGCTCTGGCGCCAGACGCTCGTCATGCTGGCCATGATCTGGGCGACGCAGCTTGCCGTCTATGGCGGCCTTGCGCTCGCCGCCGCCCGCAGCCGCGATGCGCTGACCGGCAGCCCTGCCACCACCCGCCTCGTCGGCCGCGCCGCCGGCGTGCTGCTCGTGGCGATCGCGGTGGTTACGGTGTGGCGGGGTTGGGAGACGTGACCACAGCGGCGGCGGGCATCGGCAGGCGGTTCGCAAAAAGCCGTTTCAAGCCGACATGAAGGAGCCCGACGACGACGATGGAGACGTAGCCATCGATGGCATAGTGCCAACCGAAGAGGACGGAGCTGAGGGCAACGATGCCCAGATAGATAAACCCGATGGTGCCGGCCTTGCGGTTGATGTCCCAGAGCAGGAACGCATTCATCGCCGCAACGCCCACATGGACGCTTGGAAAGGCCGAAATGCCGGTTCCGATCCCGATGGTTCCGTTTACGTAGCTTTGCCAGAGATAGGGCTGGTGTGTCGGCCCTATCCGTTCGAGCAGGACCTGCATCTGGCCGCCGAAGCGCGCGGCATCCCCGGTGACATCCGCATAGAAGACGGGCCCGGCCGAAAGGAACAGGCAGGCCAGCAGGCTGCCGAGCACCACCCATACGGAGACGAAGGTCAGGAAGTAGCGCAGCCGGATGGCGCTCGCATCCTTGCGGGTGGCGATGAAGAAGGCCGGGATGAAGGCCAGGGCCATCCAGCCGACCATGTAGTTCCACTGCAGGATGTTCAGGAGGAACGGATAGTCGAGAGCCTGCAGCAAGGCGGGCCCGGGATCCATGCCGCCATGAAGCCATGCATCGATATCGGCTTGCGCACGGTCATGGGGAAACCCGTCCATCAGAACCGGCATGAGGGTCTTGAACGTGGTGAACGATCCCATGAACAGGATCAGCATCGCCAGCGTCACCGCGGCCGAGGCGATGTTGCCCGACAGGGTGGGCAAGGCCGAAACCATCGTCCGCAGGCCGGGCCTGTCCGATCGCAGGCACCACAGGAGCACATGCGTGATGGTGGTGACCAGCGGCAGGCCGATGAAGTAGAGGGGGCCGAAATTCGCCAGGTATTGCTGGTAGGATGCCGCAACGAGCGCCCCCTGCGATGCTGCGACAAGAAGCACCGCCGCGGTATAGGCGATGACGACACCATGGAACGGCGCCATGGCTTTGACATTGGCACAAAAGGCGGTTGTGAACGCACGCATTGCTGACTCGGCGCTGCCCAATCCTCGACGATCCCTCTGGTCTGCACGCAAAGCGTCAAGGAAGAGTGAAGAACGGCCGGTATGCGGCTGTATGGCGGGCCATCAAAAAGATTTTACTGTCTGGAATCGTTCAAAATGCAAAGATGCCCGCGCATCGTAAACCGGCGGCGCGGAGGAAACCGCCCGCCAGCAACCGGGAGAACCCGATGAAGTTCAGGACTTTGGCGGCCGCGGCCGCTCTTGCGGTCATCGGCGCAGGGGCCGTCGTGGCGGCGGACGAGCCGCAGGTCGTGCGCCAGGAGATAATGAAGAAGGTCGGCGGGGCCATGGGCGCGCTTGCCGGCATCGCAAAAGGCGAAAAGCCCTATGATGCGGACGTCGTCAAGGCGTCCCTGACCACCATGAGCGAAGCGGCGAAGGCCTTCCCGGACCAGTTCCCGGCCGGTTCGGAGGCGGGCAGCGAGACCGAAGCCAGCCCGAAGATCTGGGAGGCGATGGACGACTTCAAGGCCAAGGCCGCCAAGCTCGGCGCGGATGCCGACACGGTGCTCGCCAGCCTGCCGGCGGACCAGGCGGCGGTCGGGGCTGCGCTCGGCACGATCGGGCCCAATTGCGCAGGCTGTCATGAGGTCTACCGCGTCAAGAAGTGACCGCGGTAGACCCTTCCAACCGAAACCGATGCAGATCGCCCCGGCGCACCGCCGTGGCCGCGATCCGTGGCATTCCCGGCCGGGGCGAAATCGCCTCGGCCGGGAATGCCGAAGAACAGGGCTTTCCGGATGCCGCGATGACGGGGCTCGCGCGGCTGGCGAGAGGGAATTCTCATGGCACTCAAGAAGCTTCTCGGCGGGGTCGTCGTGCTCGGCGCGATCGGTGCCGGCGCCTTCCTCTTCATCACCGCGCCGGAGCGGCTGCCGGCCGAGACCTGGGCCGCGGCGGGCGCGCCGGACCTGGCGAACGGCGAGCGCATCTTCCATGCCGGGGGCTGCACGAGCTGTCATGCCGCGCCGGGCGCGGCCGATGACCAGAAGCTGGTGCTGGCGGGCGGCCTTGCGCTGAAGAGCCCGTTCGGCACCTTCCACGCCCCGAACATCTCGCCCGACGAGACAGCCGGCATCGGCGCCTGGACGCTGGCGCAGTTCGGCGACGCCATGAAGCGCGGCACCGGCCGCGACGGCGAGCACCTCTACCCGTCCTTCCCCTATGCCTCCTATGCGCGCATGACGGTGAAGGACATCGCCGACCTCTACGGCTACCTGAAGACCCTGCCGAAGAGCGGCAATGTGGCGCCCGGCCACGATCTGCCGTTCCCGTTCAACATGCGCCTGACGCTCGGCGGCTGGAAGTTGCTCTATCTCGACGAGACGCCGCGGGTGGCGTTTGCGAGCGCCGACGAGACCGTCAGGCGCGGCCAGTATCTCGTGGAAGGGCCGGGCCATTGCGGCGAGTGCCACACGCCGCGCGACGTCCTCGGCGGGCTCAAGACGGACCTCTGGCTGGCCGGCGGGCCGAACCCGGAAGGCGAGGGGCGCGTGCCCAACATCACGCCGGCCGAGGGCGGCTTCGGCAGTTGGAGCGCGGGCGACATCGCCAGCTATCTCGAAACCGGCTTCACGCCGGAATTCGACAGCGTCGGCGGCGCCATGGTGCCGGTGCAGAAGAACATGGCGCTGCTGCCGAAGGAGGACCGCGAGGCGATCGCGGCCTATCTGAAGGCGATCCCGGCGCATTGAGGCGGGGTGCGGGGGCAATGCCCGGTTCCGCAGCGTCAGCCCACCTTACCCCACCCCACCCCATCCACTGTCGTCATCCTCGGCCTTGAGCCGAGGATCCAGGCCTCACCCGGAGCGTGGATGCGCGGCTCAAGGCCGAGCATGACGGAGGAGAGGCGGCAGTGACGCCTCCGCGCCCGAAGTGGAGACGTACCGCGCATGACGGAGGAGGGGCGATCATGCCGTCACGCCCGGCGCCTTGCGGTGCTCGTCGCCATACAGCGCGAGATAGTCGAACAGGTCGGCGGAGCCGAGGCCGATGGCGTCGAGGATTTCCCGTGCGAAGGAGACGGGGGCCGTGCCCGAGGCGGTGATGACGGCGCGGTCGCTGACGGCCTGCGGCTGGTCGCGATAGAGCGCCGCCCCGCGATAGCCGGGCACGACTTGCGGCAACTGCCCGCGATAGTTGCCGGTATGCGCCCGGTCGTCGA
The DNA here is from genome assembly GCF_001652565.1 of Shinella sp. HZN7. Classification (NCBI taxonomy): domain Bacteria; kingdom Pseudomonadati; phylum Pseudomonadota; class Alphaproteobacteria; order Hyphomicrobiales; family Rhizobiaceae; genus Shinella; species Shinella sp. HZN7. The sequence goes on from NZ_CP015736.1 coordinate 1,093,966, forward strand.
GCAGGCCGAGGCGGCCGAGCGCCAGCGTCGCGTCGCAGATGGCGGCGACCGGCTTGCCCGCCGAAACGAAGCGCGCGACCGGAGCCGAAAGGTCAGGCGCCTCGCCGGATTGCCAGATCGTGCCGCCGCACAGCACCAGCACGTCGAAGTCGCCGGGCGCGGCGTCCTCCGCCCTGCCGGCGGATCGGATGGAGACGCCGCCAAGCGAGGTCACCTCCGCGCCGCCGGGCGTCAGGACCACGGTCTCGGCCCCGCAGTCGCCCCGCGCCGTCGCCATCAGCAGCCCGCATTCCCAGTCGGCGTAACCCTCGGTCAGCACGATGGCCAGTCGCTTCGCCATGTCGATGTCCTCCCCAGCGTATTGTCAGCCCAGGGACTGGACATAGCGCATCCCGGTGACCGGGCCAGCCCGGAAGTTCATCTGCTCGTAGAAGCGGTGGGCGCCGAAATTGCCGGTCGCCGCGCTCACCGAGAGGTAGCCGCAGCCGGCGATGCGGGCGTGCTCGCGGGCGCGGGAGACCAGGTGGCGGCCGATGCCGTGGCCGCGATGGTCCTTGCGCACGAAGATCTGGTGCAGCTCCATGCCGCGCAGGCCTTCCAGCGCGCGGTACATCGGCACCAGCAGGGCGTAGCCGATCAGGCGTCCGCCGGCTTCGGCGACGAGCGCGGTGATCCAGGGATGGGTGCCGAAGAGGTCGCGGTCGAGGTCGGCGGCGGAAACCTTCGCCGTGTCGCCGTGGCATTCGGCATGCAGGGCGATCATGTCGAGGATCTGCTGCAGGTCGCCCGGGCGCGCGGCGCGGATGGTCAGCATCGGCGGGCGTTCGAGGGCGGCGGGGTCGAGTTTGATGACGGTATTCTGCATTTCGGGCTCCTGGGTTTTGTGCCATCAGGTGCCAGAAACAACAAAGCCGCCTGATGGCGGCTTGTTGACATGATCGAACAGCCGCTCCTTATCGGAACAGCCAAAAATACGTCGCGGCGATGGGTGCGTTCGTGATCATGGCGCGATATTCTCGAAATTCCGCCCGTTGTCAATCGGGCCTCGCAAGAAAAAGACGGATGAAAGCGGAGGTGGTCAGCCCTCCGCTTCCTCCGGGCCGGCGCCGGCGGCTTGCCCGCCCGCCCCGCCGGCGGTCTCGTCGACGCCGAGCTGTTCCTTGATGGCGCGGCGGATCTCCTCCTCGATCGCCGACCGCGTCTCCGGCGGAAGCTGCGCAAGGCTTTCCTCGGTGAGGCCCATCGTCTCCAGCAGTTCCTTGCGCAGCCGCTCCACGGCCGTCATCCTGGAAAGCTCCATGAACTCGGCGACGAGCCCGTCGCCTTCGACCTCCGTTCTGTCGAGTTTCGCCTGGGTCAGCCAGAGCGCGTTGGCAAAGCTGGAGGAGAGGGAGGTGGTGGGGGCGACGGTCGGCACGTTGCGGGCCGAGGCGTTGCCGCCCGCCCCGTTGCCGCCGGCCTCGTTATAGAGGCTGTCCTCGCTCGCCGCGCGTGGCTTGCTGAAGGCGTAGGCGGTGTAGAGGCTACCGTCGATCTTCATGAAGAGGGCTCCCTGAAACGATTTTCGGGAACCCTATCCGTCACAGCTTTTGCGAGACTTGCGCCCCCGGGACTCGCCTTTGGTGCGCTCCGCATGGAAGGGCAACCGCCTCCGAAAGCCCCCTCCGGCTCCTGTGCGGTTGCCCTGCTTCGCTACGGCAGCGTATAGGCGATGACGTAGTCGCCCGGCTTGGTGCCGACCGAGCCGTGGCCGCCGGCGACGATCAGCACGTACTGCTTGTCGCCAACGGTGTAGGTCATCGGCGTGGCCTGGCCACCGGCGGGAAGGCGGGCTTCCCAGAGCTGGCGGCCGCTCGTCAGGTCGTAGGCGCGCAGATAATCGTCCACGGCGGCGCCGAGGAAGGCGATGCCGCCCTTGGTGATCATCGGGCCGCCGATGCCGGGCACGCCGACCTTGAAGGGCAGCGGCAGCGGCGTCATGTCCATGACCGTGCCGTTCTTGTGCTTGTAGGCGATCTCGCCGGTGGCAAGGTTCGCGCCGGCGACATAGCCCCATGGCGGCGCCTGGCAGGGAATGCCGAGCGGGCCGAGGAACGGGCCCATGAAGACGCCGTAGGGCGCGCCCTCGTTGCGGTTGAGGCCCTGTTCGGAGCCCTTCTCGTCCTGGCCCTTCGGCGGGATCTGGTCACGCGGCACGAGGCGGGAGGTGAAGGCGAGGTAGGTCGGCATGCCGAACATCACCTGCCGCTCCGGATCGACCGCGACGGAACCCCAGTTGAACGTACCGAAATTGCCGGGATAGACGAGCGTGCCCTGCAGCGAGGGCGGCGTGTAGCGGCCCTCGTATTTCAACGACAGGAAATCGATGCGGCAGGCGAGCTGGTCGAACATGCTGATGCCCCACATGTCCTTTTCCTGCAGCGGCGGCGGCATGAAGGTGAGGCCGGAAACCGGCTGGGTCGGCGCGGTGAAATCCTCCGGAATCGCGCCCGTCGGCGCCGCCACCTCCTCGATGGGGATGATCGGCTCGCCGATGCGCCGGTCGAGCACGTAGATGTCGCCCTGCTTGGTCGGGCCGACGAGGGCGGGAATGGTCGCGCCGTCCTTCGTGATGTCGATCAGCGCCGGCTGGGCCGGCACGTCCATGTCCCACAGGTCGTGGTGCACCGTCTGGCGCACCCAGCGCACGGCGCCCGTCCCGATGTCGAGCGCGACGATGGAGGAGGAGTATTTCTCCACATGCTCGCTGCGGCCCATGCCGAGCTGGTCGGGCACGCGGTTGCCGAGCGGGATATAGACGAGGCCGAGGGCGTCGTCATAGCTGAAGACGGACCAGGAATTCGGCGAGTTGACCGTATAGACCTGCCCCTCGGGCAGCGGCGTCGTGACGTCGGGATTGCCGGAATCCCAGTTCCAGACGAGGGCGCCGGTATTGACGTCGAAGGCGCGGATGACGCCCGACTGCGACTGGGTCGAGTAATTGTCGTTCACCGCGCCGCCGATGATGATCTTGCCGTCGGTGATGACGGGCGGCGAGGTGGAATAGTAGTAGCCGGCCGGGTTGTAGGGCATGCCCTGTTCGAGCTGCAGCACGCCGTTCTCGGCAAAGCCGGTGCAGACGTCGCCGGTGGCCGCGTCGAGCGCGATCAGCCGGGCGTCCGAGGTCGGCAGGTAGACGCGGGTGGCGCAGGTCGTGCCGGCGGTCGCGGCCGGATCGGCATAATAGGTCACGCCGCGGCAGGTCTGGTGCTGGCGGTCGGGGTTCATGCCGGAGTTGGAATCGTATTTCCATTTCTCCTTGCCGGTCGCCGCGTCGAGCGCGATCGCCCAGTTGTGCGGCGTGCACATGTAGAGCGTGTCGCCGATCTTGAGCGGCGTCACCTGGTAGGTGGTCTCGCCGACATCGTCCGGCAGCTTCACGTCGCCGGTCTGGTATTGCCAGGCGACCTTGAGCGTGCCGACATTGTCCGTGTTGATCTGGTCGAGCGGCGAATAGCGCTGGCCGTATGGCGTGCGGCCGTACTGGTGCCATTCGCCGGCCGGCACGTTGCCGCCGAGGGCGGGGGTGGCGTTGACGACGTCGGTCGGCAGGCTGCCGGCCATGTCGTGCGGGTCCTGCGTCATCGCAAAGCCGGCAACGCCGATGGAGACGAGGACGGCAACGGCAAGCGGCAGGGCCGAGGCCGGGTAGGGCGTGCCGGTGGGGCTGGAAAAGCCGAGCGGACGGCGGATGGCCGGCAGCATCAGCCACAGGCCGATGAGCACGATGACGCCGCCGCGCGGGCCGAGCTGCCACCAGTCGAAACCGACCTCCCAGATCGCCCAGCCGAGCGAACCGAGGATGACGAGGGCGTAAAGCCAGAGCGCCGCGCCGGAGCGGCGCAGGAGCAGCACGGCCGTGACGAGGAAGGCGAGGCCGGTGACGAGATAATAGGGGCTGCCGCCGAGCGACAGCAGCCACCCGCCTCCGCCCGTCAGCACCAATCCGATGATGGCGATGAGGGCGGCGGTCAGCGTGAGCAACATGGGGATCTCCGTTGGTGCTGCCGGCCGGGGAGGAGGCCGACAAGACGTCCGGCTCAAGGAGGGACGCTGGAGAAATTAGGGCAGAACCGTGGCGCTTCAATCCCGGAAAAGGAGGAGGGAGAAATTATACTATTCTACTCATGTTTTTTGGGGGCGAGGCCGCCTTGGAAGGCGCTTGCCCCTCATCCGGCCTGCCGGCCACCTTCTCCCCGCAAGCGGGGAGAAGGAGATATGCCGTAGCGGCTTCCTCGATCATCACCGCTTCGTGGGGCAAGTCCCCTCTCCCCGCTTGCGGGGAGAGGGTTAGGGTGAGGGGCACGTTCCCCAGGCGGTGACCTTGCCTGCAAAGGAGGGAGAAGTCCGGAAAGGCTTTCCTCCTCCGCCCCTCACGTCCCGCAGAAGGTCGCGGTGATCTCCTCACCGGGCTTCGGCGGCACGGCATAGGCGGCGAAGGCCGGCTGGTCGTCGTAGGGCCGCGCCAGCACGTCGGTCAGCGCCGTAAACAGCGAGAAATCGCCATGGTCGACCGCCGCCGTCAGCGCCTCCTCGACCTTGTGGTTGCGCGGGATGAAGGCGGGGTTGACGCGGCGCATCGCCGCCGCGCGCGCCTCGGCCGTCCCGGCTTCCCGCGCCAGCCGCGCGCGCCAGAGGGCAAGCCAGGGCGTGAGCGCGCCGGGCGTTTCGAGGAGGTCTTGCAGCGCGTCGTCCGCCGCCTCGCCTTCGGCCGCGTCGGCAAGGCGCCGGAAGGCGAGCGTATAGTCGGCCTTCTGCTCGTAGAGCGTCACGAGCAGGTCGCGGATCAGGCCCTGGTCGTCGTCCTCCTCATCCGCGCCAAGGCCGATCTTCGCCCGGATCACCGCCTTCCAATGCGCCTGGAAGCGCTCCATGAAGCGGCCGACCGCCGCATTCGCCATCTCCACCGCCTTGTCCTGGTCGTCGCAAAGAAGGGCAAGCAGCGCCTCGGCAAGCCGCGCGATGTTCCACTGGCCGATCATCGGCTGGTTGCCGAAGGCATAGCGCCCGTTGCGGTCGATGGAGGAATAGACGGTGCGCGGGTCGTAGCGGTCCATGAAGGCGCAGGGGCCGAAATCGATCGTCTCGCCCGAGATCGTCATGTTGTCGGTGTTCATCACGCCGTGGATGAAGCCGACGCCGAGCCACCGGGCGATCAGCGAGGCCTGCCGGTCGGCGACGGCGTCCAGCAGCGCAAGATAGGGCTGCTCCGCGCCTTTCAGCGCCGGATAGTGCCGGTCGATGACGTGGTCGGCGAGCACGCGCACATTGTCCGTGTCGCCGCGGGCGGCGAAGAACTGGAAGGTGCCGACGCGGACATGGCTGGCGGCGACGCGGGTGAAGACGGCGCCCGGCAGCACGCGGTCGCGATAGACCGGCTGGCCGGTGGCGACGGCCGCCAGCGCCCGCGTCGTCGGAATGCCGAGCGCATGCATGGCCTCGCTGACGATATATTCGCGCAGCACCGGCCCGAGCGCCGCCCGCCCGTCGCCGCGGCGCGAATAGGGCGTCTGGCCGGCGCCCTTCAACTGGATGTCGCGCCGCCGGCCATTGCGGTCGATCACCTCGCCGAGAAGGATCGCCCGCCCGTCGCCGAGCTGCGGCACGAACTGGCCGAACTGGTGGCCGGCATAGGCCATGGCGAGCGGCAGCGAACCGGGCAGCGGCACGTTGCCGGAGAAGTAACCCGCGCCGTGCCGCTCCAGCGCATCCGCATCGAGGCCGAGCTCCCCGGCAAGCGCCCGGTTGAACGCGATGAGCCGCGGCGCCTCCACCGGGCTCGGATCGACCGGGGCGAAGAAGACGTCCGGCAGGCGCGCATAGCTGTTGTCGAAGGCAACGGGCCGGCCGTCGTCGCCGTGCTGCGGGTTGGTGGCGTTGCTCATGGCATCCTCTTGCGGCGTTCTCGTCTCCCTATAGGTAGCGACAAGCGGCTGGATTGAAAGGGCCGGCGGCGGGGCGCTCGCTTGCCGGGCCCGTGGCGCGGTGCTAGCGTCCGGCGAAAAGCCATGCCGGTTCAACAGTCGGGGTCCTGTCAGATGCGTGCGCTCGCCGTCCTTTTGCTGTTGCCGTCCGTCGCCTTCGCGGAAACCTGCGGCGCCTGGAGCGCCGGCATTTCCGAGGAGGAGGAGGGGCCGGTCATGGTGGCCTCGGTCTGCGTGGGGGCCGGGGCGCGGGAAAGCAACCTCCTCCTGAAATGCGGCCCCGAAGGCCGGCTCAGCCTGCGGTTCCTCGCCGCCGCGGCGCTGGATTTCCCGCCGGGCGACGGCGGGGACTTCTCCAGCCCGCTGCGCCTTTCCATCGATGGCGAGGCCTTCGACCGGCCAGCGCATCACGAGGCGATGGACGGCGCGATGGTCAGCGAATTCCCGATAACCGGCCCGCTGGCCGAGCGCCTCAAGGCCGGCAGGGCGCTGACGATCGCCTATCCGGCAACGGCATTCGAGCCGCTCGCCTTCCCCCTCACGGGGTCGAAGGCGGCGATCAGCACGCTGGCGGCGGCCTGCGCAGGCTCCTGATGCCCGTCGCCGGCCGGCATGGAATTTCACGGCCTTCTGAATAAGCGGGCGGCGCCGTCCGTCCCCTTCTTCAGGCATGCATTGGGTGAGCGAATGTCCGGTTGCCGGCGAGCCGGGACCGTGTCTCGGGAGGGTATCGTGCAGCGGAATGTCCATCGGTGGATCGCGGCGCTTGCCGCCTGTCTTCTTCTCCTCGTCGCGCCGGCCGCCGTCGCCGCCGAACGCTACGCGCTCCTCATCGGCAATGCCGAATACGAGGATGCCGAGCCGCTGGAGAACCCGCTCAACGACATCGACCTCGTCGGCGAGGCGCTGGAGCGGGTGGAGTTCGACGTGACGCGCGTCACCGATGCCGACCATCTCGGCATGCTCTCCGCGCTCAACAATTTCACGCGGCTGGCGGAGAAAGCGGAAGACCCGGTGCTCTTCGTCTATTTCTCCGGCTATGCGGTGCAGATCAACGGCGACAATTTCCTGCTGCCGGTCGATGCCTCCGGCCGCACCGTGACGGGCCTGCGCAACCGCTCGCTGCCCGTCTCCGAGATCACGAAGACGCTGCGCGGGCTCGGCAAGGGCCTCAAGGTCGTGCTCTTCGACGCGGCGCATGAAAACCCGTTCCTCACGCTGCGCGACATCCCGGACGGGCTTGCCGAGCCGAAGGACGCCGAGGGCGTGCACTATGCCTATGCCGCCGCGCCCGGCACCGCCTACGACTACGAGGGAACGCCGATCAGCCCCTTCGCCTCGGCTTTCGTCGATGCGATCAGCATTCCCGGCATCGTGCTGGAGGAGGCCTTCCGCAAGGTCGGCGAGATCGTCAAGGAGCGCAGCAAGGGCAGGCAGGAGACCTGGCAGAGCGACGCCGACTACGGCAAGTTCGCCCTGAGCCCGAAGGACGACAAGGTCGACGAGGCCGAGATCGCCTTCTACGAATTCGCCGCGCTCGCCGACAACCGCGAGGCCTACGACCGCTATCTCGGCCGCTACCCCGAGGGCGTCTTCGCCTATGTCGCTAAGCGCAAGATCGACCTTCTCGCCGGCCGCTTTTCCCGCGACCACGAGGATGGCGGCGAGATGCCCTATCTGACGGTCTCCAACGACCGGCGCGATCCCTGCGGGCGCATCACCTTCGGCGATTACGCGCAGGACCGCCGGCTCTCCGACGTCTACAAGGACGGCCAGCTTGTGCTGATCGACGTGCGCTTCTGGTATCCGCCGGAAGGCTGCGACTATCTCTCCTACTTCACGACCGTCTATTCGCACGAGCGGCTGCGCAACGTCATCACCGCGGCGAGCATTCCCGAACGGCGCATCTATGTCGCGAGCCGGGACGATCTCAGCCCCAGCGAGGAACGCGCGATCTACGACTATTTCGACGAGGATCGCCGCGGCTACGCGCAATCCCTGATGTTCCGCGCGATCAACGAGGAACGCCGCCACAGCCTCGGCGTCGCGATCAAGACGCCGGACGACAGGGCCCGCGAATATGTCGACGAGGTGGAATGCGGCGACGGGTGCCTGCGCGTGCGCGGCCTCGTGCGCCTGCGCGACAACAGCGTGCGCGCGCTGGAGGACTACGAGTTCGACTTCGTCGACGTGCGCCGCCTCGGCCTCTACGACAAGTATCGCGCCGCGCTGCGCGACTTCCCGGAGGACGAGCATGCGGGGAGCAGTGATGTCGCCCTGGGTGTGAAGGCGGACGATTATGCGGCGGCGGGCGGCGCCGTGAGCCACGAGACGAACGCCTATGGCGAAACCGCCGCCTCCGGCCATGACGACGGCTACGGCAAGGACGCCGACCCCTACCGCGCCGTGCGCACGGTCGGCGGCTGGGAGGTCGTCGCCGACTTCTCCGGCGACCGCCGCTTCCTGAACTGCCGCGCCACGCGCCGCGGCGAGGGCGGGCGCCACGCCGCCTTCCGCTGGTACGACGACGGCCACGTCACCTTCGGCTTCCAGGACACGGCCTACGACTACCGCGACGACTACACGAGCGATGCGCGATACTGGATCGACGACGGCGAGGGCTACGACATCAAGGGCAAGGCCTACGGCCGCCAGGAGATCGCCTACGACCTCGGCCGCGATCGCTCGGTGATCGACGCGTTGAAGCGGGGCAACCACATCCGCATCGGCGACGTGCGCACGAGCCTGAAAGGGTCCAGCGCGATGCTGAGCGATCTGCAGGCCTGTGTGGGGGCGTTCCGGTAGGGGCGAAGCTGCAACCGCCCCTCATCCGCCCGCCGGCACCTTCTCCCCGCAGGCGGGGAGAAGGGATTTGCTGCACTGGTTTCCCACCAGGAGGAGATGGTCGAATGCAGGAAAGCCTCACGGCTTGCTTCCTTCTCCCCGCTTGCGGGGAGAAGGTCGCGGCAGCGGGATGAGGGGCTAAACCTCCGCCCGGACCGCCGTCACATCTTCCCCGCCACCTTGATCGCGAAGGCATATTCGAAGGCGATTTCCTCCAGGCGCTGGAAGCGGCCCGAGGCGCCGCCGTGGCCGGCGCCCATGTTGGTCTTGAGGAGGATCGGTTCGGTGCCGGTCGTCTTTTCGCGCAGCCGGGCCACCCATTTGGTGGGCTCCCAGTAGGTGACGCGCGGGTCGGTGAGGCCGGAAAGCGCGAGGATGGCGGGATAGGGCTTCGCCTCCACATTGTCGTAGGGCGAGTAGCTTGCCATGAGCTGATAAAAGTCCTTGCTCTCGATCGGGTTGCCCCATTCCGGCCATTCCGGCGGGGTCAGCGGCAGCGTGTCGTCCAGCATGGTGTTGAGCACGTCGACGAAGGGCACGGCGGCGATGATGCCGCCGAACTTTTCCGGCGCCATGTTGGCGACCGCCCCCATCAGCATGCCGCCGGCTGAGCCGCCCTCGGCGACGATCTTCGCGTAGGACGTGAACTTCTCCTGATTCAGATAATCAGCGGCGGCGATGAAGTCCTTGAAGGTATTGGTCTTCCTGTCCATCTTGCCGTTCTCGTACCAGGCAAAGCCCTTGTCCTTGCCGCCGCGGATATGGGCGATGGCATAGACGAAGCCGCGGTCGACCAGCGACAGGCAATTGGTGTTGAAGGAGGCGGGGATGGTGATGCCGTAGGCGCCGTAGCCGTAGAGCAGGCACGGCGCGGAACCGTCGAGCGGCGTATCCTTCCGGTAGAGCAGGGTGACCGGCACGCTCTCGCCGTCCGGGGCCGGCGCGAAGACGCGGCGGGTGACGTAGTCGTCGATCGTGTGGCCGGATGGCACTTCCTGCGTCTTCAGGAGCGTTCGCTCGCGCGTCGCCATGTTGTAGTCGAAGAGCTGCGAGGGCGTCGTCATCGAGGAGTAGGAGAAGCGGATGACGTCGGTGTCGTATTCCGCCGCGCCGGAAAGGCCGAGCGAATAGGCCTCCTCCGCAAAGGCGATGGCGTGTTCCTCGCCGCTTTCCCGGTCGCGTACGACGATGCGCGGCAGGCCCTCGTGGCGCTCCAGCCAGACGAGGTGGCGGGCAAACGCCATGTGGTTGAGGATCAGCGTGCCCGGGCGGTGCGGCACGACCTCCGTCCAGTTCTCCCGGCCCGGCGCCGTCACCGGCGTCTGCATGATCTTGAAGTCCTTGGCGCCGTCGGCATTGGTGAGGATGTAGAAGACGTCGCCGCCCTCGGTCATCGAATATTCGAGGCCGGTCTGGCGCGGCGCGACGACGACCGGGTTGGCGAGAAGGTCCTTGGTGGAGAGCAGGCGGTATTCGCTCGTCTCGTGGTCGTGGATGTCGATATAGATGAAGTCGTCGATCAGCGAGCCGCCGACCGACATGAAGAAGCCGGCATCCTTCTCCTCGTAGACGAGGCGGTCGTTCTCCTGACGCTCGCCGAGGATGTGATGGAAGATCTTCGACGGGCGGTGGTTCTCGTCAAGCGCGGTGTAGAAGAAGCTCTTGGCATCCGGCGCCCAGACACCGTCGCCGCCGGTATTGGCGAGCTCGTCGCCGCGGTCCTCGCCGGTCGCAAGGTCGCGCACCTTCAACGTGAAATATTCCGAGCCCTTGTCGTCATAGCCCCAGATGCCGAGCGAATGGTCGGTGGAATGGTCGATGCCGGACAGGCGGAAATAGTCCTTGCCCGCCGCCTCCTTGTCGCCGTCGAGCAGGATGGTTCGTTCGCCGCCCTCGCGCGGCTCGCGGAAATAGCGCGGCTGCTCGCCGCCGGTGACATAGGCGGTGCCGTAGGCGAAGGGACCGTCCTTCATGGGCACGGAGCTGTCGTCCTCCTTGATGCGGCCGCGCATCTCGGCAAACAGCGTCTTCTGCAGCGCCTCCGTATCGGCCATCGCGGCCGTCATATAGGCGTTCTCCGCCTCCAGATGCGCGCGGATCTCCGGCTGCAGGATCGAGGGGTCCTTGAACATCGCCTGCCAGTTCTCGTCGCGGAACCAGGCATAGTCGTCGGTGCGGGTGATGCCGTGGCGGGTATCGGAGACCGGCTTCTTGGCGGCGACGGGGGCGGCGGGCAGGTTTTTGAAGACGGGCAAGGGATCACTCCGGCAAATCGGTAGGCGGGACCAGAGAGATAGAGAGCCCGGCGGCCCGCATCAAGCGCTCAGCCCGCGCGGCGGGCGAAAAGCCGGTCGTGCAGCACCATGCCCGCCACCATGCAGGTAACAAAGACGAGGGGTTCTGCCCGGCCGAGCGAAAGGGCGGCCAGCGCCGGGCCGGGGCAGAAGCCGCCAAGCCCCCAGCCGAGGCCGAACAGCGCCGAGCCGAGGATCAGTCTGCGGTCGACGGGGCGGGTGTCGGGCAGGTGGAAGCCCTCCGCGAAGGCCGGGCGTGCCAGGCGGCGGACGAGGACGAGGCCGAGCGTCATGACGGCGACGGCGCCGCCGAGCACGAAGGCAAGGCTTGGATCCCAGGCGCCGGCAAGGTCGAGGAAGCCCTGCACGCGTGCCGGGTCCAGCATGCCGGAAAGGGCAAGGCCGAGGCCGAAGAGCGCGCCGCAGGCGAACGCCGACAGGATTTGCGGGAGAAAGCGGGTCACAGGCCGGAACTCCGCAGGAGCGCGACGGCGAGCACGCCGGCAACGAGGAAGCTGGCGACGGCGGCGAAGGAGCGCGGCGAAAGCCGGGCAAGGCCGACGACGCCGTGGCCGCTGGTGCAGCCGGAGCCCATGCGCGTGCCGAAGCCGACGAGGAGGCCGGCGGCGGCGATGAGCGGCAGCGGCGCGGTAATGGTGACGGCCGGCCAGCCGCCGGCAAGGCCGCGGTAGAGGACGGGGCCGAGAAGGAGGCCGGCGACGAAGGCGGCGTTGACGGCGACATTGCTGCCCTCCGCGAGCCGGCCGACAATGCCGCTGATGCCGGCGACGCGGCCGTTGAGGACGAGCAGCAGTGCGGCGGCAAGGCCGATCAGCATGCCGCCGAGAAGGGCGGGAAGATAGGCGGTCATGGGCTGTCCCCGTCCGTGCAGAAGATCGTGTAGAGCGCGCCGACGAGCCTTGCGGCCTTTTCGGCGGTGAGGCGGTAGAAGATCTGCTTGCCCTCGCGGCGCGTCTCGACGATGCCGGCCTCGCGCAGCACGTTGAGCTGCTGGGAGAGCGTCGGCTGGTGGATGCCGAGCCGCCGTTCGAGGTCGCCGACGCAGAACTCGCCCTCGATGAGGGTGCAGACCAGCATCAGCCGGGCCGGATGGGCGAGCGTCTTCAGCAGGCCTGCGACCTCCGCCGCCCGCGCTTCCATGGCCTGCGGCGGCATGGTCCCGGCGCCGCCGGGCGGGTTGGTCGTACTCACGCGGGGTATCCTTCCAGTCATCGCCAAAACATTATACATTTTCATATAATGTATAATGTTCATGCGCAAGCGGGCTGGCGAGGGTGCGGCGGTTTGTCAGCCGGGCAGGCTGCGGCGGGCCTTGCGCTTGGCGGGGCGCAGCTCGTCGGCGATGGTCATGCCAATGATGGAGAGGGGCAGGGCGAGCATGGCGCCGGCCGCGCCCCACATCCAGGTCCAGAAGATGATGGCGGTGAAGATGATGAAGGCGTTGACCTCCAGCCGCTTGCCCATCACGGCCGGCATGATGAGGTTTTCCATGGCGAGGTGCACGAGGAAGAAGGCGAGCGCCGGCAGGAGGCCCATCATCAGCGTCTCGTGCGTGAGAAGGCCGGCGGTGGCGAGCGCGATGGTCATCAGCGTCACGCCGAGGAAGGGAACGAACGAGGAGAGGAAGGCGAACAGCCCCCACAGCACGGGCATGGCCAGCCCGCCGCCCCAGGTGATGAGGGCGGTGACGATGCCGAGCGCGCCGTAGACCAGCGCCGCGGTGGCGAAATAATAGCCGAGCGCGCTGTCGATGGCGTTCATGATGCGGATGGCGGCGAGCCGCTGGCCGCGGCGCGGAAAGGCCATGATGAGCATCTGGCGCAGCTTCAGCCGCGCGGAGAGGAAGAGCACCAGCGCCGCGAAGAAGATCATGGCCTGCAGCAGGGCGGGGGTGAGGCTGGCCGAGAGGATGCCGAGGATGCTGCCGGTGTTCTCCAGCACTTTCTCCATCGACATCTGGCCGCTCTCGAAGGTCTGCGGGCTGATGCTCAGCCAGCCGAAACGGGAGAAGAGCGGCGTGATGCGGTCATAGGCCCCGCGCACCAGGTCGGGCGCGTTGGCGGCGAGCTGGGTGATCGGGTCGGCAAGCAGGCCGGCGATGAAGAAGACGCCGGTCCCGAAGGCGCCGGCCAAAAGCAGCGCCGTCGGCAGCGGCGGAATGCCGAGTTCGGTGAGCTTTTCCGCCGCCACGCCGAAGATGAGGCCGGTGACGACCGCCAGCGACAGCGGAATGAGGATCGGCGCCATGAGATAGACGACGGCCATCGCCATGATGGCGAAGATGCCGATCGCCGCCCAGGCGGCGGCGATGTCGAGCGCGTAGCGGCGTGGCGCGTCTTCCGAAAGGTCCTTTTCGATGTCGATGCTGCCCCGCAAGAGCCGCCGTTCGGCCGGTTTTCCAGAGATGTCGTGCATGATGTAGCCCCTCTTTGGCGCCGGAAACGCGCGAGGCGTACGGAAGTTCCGCCCTGTGGGGTGAAACCTGCGGTGGGTTGCCAGCGTCGCGAAATCGACATATTGCCCGTTAACCCCGAATTAAGGTGTCGGAAATGACGCCACGAAGAGGAGGCCGACAGTTGAAACGACAGGCAGGCGGGCTTTTCATCGCCCTTTGCACCCTGGCGCTCGCGCCGCTCTGTTCATCGCCCGCGCTGGCGATCGATGCCCGCGTCCGCAGCCAGCTCCAGAAGCTGACGCCGGAAGAGCGGCTGGAACAGCGCTGCGACATCGAGGCGATGGACAAGATCAGCGGCGGCAAGGGCGGCTTTCGCCCGGACAAGGTGATCGCCTATGCCTTCGGCGATCCCAAGCTCGACGGCACGACGATCAGGACGAAGGGCGCCGTCTTCCGCAGCGGCGGCGAATGGTATCGCCTCTCCTACAAATGCGAGGCGAGCGCCGACCGGCTGGAGGTCAACGCCTTCAAGTACCGCATCGGCGACATGGTGCCGCGCGAGGACTGGGCCGAGCACTATCTCTACGATTGAGGGTGCGGGAGTATTATCTCGCACCGCTTCTTGGCAAGGCCTTCAGGCCGAGAGCCTGAGGCCGATGCCCCAGGGGTCGACGAGCGAGACGGTGTCGCCGCTGCGCGTCGTGGGGATCGCCAATGCGTCCAGCTTGTTCAGCGCCGTTTCCAGCCTGGCCGGTTCGGTGAAGCGGATCGTGTAGTCGGCAAGGCCGCTCATGCCGGGCTGGCGCTTCGGCTGGCCGTGCGAGTTCCAGACATTGGCGGCGACATGGTGGTGGTATTTCCCCGTCGCGAAGAAGCTGGCGCCCGGATAGGTCGCCATGATGTCGAGGCCGAGCACGTCGCGGAAGAAGGCGTCCGCTTCCGGGATGTCGGAGACCTGGAGGTGGATGTGGCCGATGGCGGTGCCGTTTTCCTGGCCGGTCCAGCCGTCCTTCGGCGCTTCGTCGTAGAGCGCCTGCAGGTCGAGCCGGTGCGTCGCCATCTTCACCGTGCCGTCAGGCACATAGGTCCATTCGGAGCGGTCGCGGTCGCGATAGACCTCGATGCCGTTGCCTTCCGGGTCGTCGAGATAGATCGCCTCGCTGACGAGGTGGTCGGAGGCGCCGGTGAGCGGCACGTTGTTGTGCGCGACATGGGCGAGCCAGCGGCCGAGCTCCCTGCGATCCGGCACGAGGAAGGCGGTGTGGAACAGGCCCGGCGCATTGCGCGGCGCGCGGGCGGCATTGCTGCCCGTCGTCAGCGTCAGAAGCGGCCGGCCGGCAACGCCGAGCGTTTCGCCCGAGGCCGACTTTTCGAGCACCGAAAGGCCCATCACCTGCTGGTAGAAGGCCGAGAGCATCGGCAGGTCGATCACCGTCAGGTGCGAATGGTCGACGAAGGCCGGCATGTCGACGGCGTGGCTGGTCGTGGTGGTCGTATCGTTCATCGGGGCGGTCTCCGCGCGGCTGGGGCCGGCCCTGGTGGCGGCGATGCCCGCGGCGGCGGCGCCGAGGAATGTCCGTCTGTCGAGGTCCGTCATGGTTTGATCCCTGTCTCGGTTTCCCCTGGAAACCGTTCTGTCGGAAGGGAATATGGCGGAGCGGCGGCGTTCACGAAAGGTGGGATTTCGGCGATTTACTGTCAATGCAGTGTTGACGGTGCCGGCTCGGAAACTTGATTCCGATCAATGTCGTTTCTCGGGTACGATGCCATTTTCGGCGCATGATCGACAACGAAGGGAGACCGGTATCGTGACGGACCTGGCGCAGTACAAGGACATTCTGGAGACCCGCAAGCGCGAGCTCTACCGCCGCCTCAACAAGATCGAGAAGGATCTCGACACGCTGAAGAGCGGCGACAGCGCCGACCGCGCCATCGAGCGGGAGAACGACGAGGTGCTGGAGGAATTCGGCACGACCGGCCTCAAGGAACTGGGCGCCATCGACGCCGCGCTCGACCGCATCGCCGCCGGCACGTTCGGGCTCTGCGCCAAGTGCGGCGCGCCGATCTCCGAGGCCCGCCTCGCCGCCGTGCCGCATGCCGCGCTCTGCGAGGAATGCATCGCGCAGCAATGAGGCGCCGCCCGCCGTTGGTGGGATCCGCGGGCTCGACCCGAGGATCCGTCTCACACGGCAAACTTTTGTGATCCGGGCACACCCTTGCCCCCCGCCTCCAAACGCGCCACCATGGTCGAAAGGACAAGGCAGGATCGGTCGTGGAGATCAAGGGCGTCAAATGGAACTATGACCGGGTCGAGGTGATCGCCGACGGCATCGTGCATGGCGTCGGCGTGGTCTTCGCGCTGATCGGCGTGACGGCGCTGATCTTCTATGCCACCGTCTGGGCGACGAGCGGACAACTGGCGGCCGCCTGGGTCTACGGCATCGGGCTCGTCGTCGCGCTCGCCACCTCCTTCGCCTACAATCTCTGGCCGGTCTCGAAGGTCAAGTGGCACCTGCGCCGCTTCGACCATGCGGCGATCTTCGTGCTGATCGCCGCCACCTACACGCCCTTCCTGCAGCGCGGCATCGACGATCCGCTGCTGGCCGGCATGCTCGTCGGCATCTGGCTGATGGCGGCGGGGGGCGTCGCGCTGAAGTTCCTCTTTCCCGGCCGCTACGACCGGCTGGCGATCCTCATCTATCTCGCCATGGGCTGGAGCGGTGCCCTTGCCGCCGGGCCGCTGACGACGCATCTTTCCGCCGCCACGCTGACGCTGATCGTCGCCGGCGGCGTGCTCTATTCGGTCGGCGTCATCTTCCATGTCTGGGAGAAGCTGCGCTTCCAGAACGCCATCTGGCACGGCTTCGTCGTCGCCGCGGCCGCCGTGCATTATTCGGCGGTGCTGACCAGCGTCGTCTCGGGCGCCTGACGGCGTGTTCCGCCGCAAGACCGCACTGCCGAAACTGCTCTATTGCGCCGGTGGGGCGGCGCCCTGCGCGCTCGTGCAGCCCTCGGCCGGCCGCAGCGATTTCACCAGTCGCCCGACGAGCGGCGACATCTGCGCCTTCATCGACTGCGGATATTCCAGCACGAAGGAGGCGGCGGCGTCCTCGCACAGCGCGATGATCCGGTGATAGAGGATGGAATCGACGAGCGTGCCGGAAAGGCTCGCCCAACCGGCCGTCTGCCGGTCATAGCTGAGGTCCCAGCCCTCCTGCAGATAGGTCTCGCGCCGGCCGGCGACCTCCTCCTCGAACGGTCCGGTCGCCAGGTGGTTCGCCCAGACGGAGAGCTTCGCTTCGCCCTTGGCATAGGTCCGCCCGTCGCCATTGCCGGCTTCCTGCACGAGCGAGAACCCGGGCGGGATCTCCATCGTGAAGCCGAAGCGGGCTTTGACATAGGGCTCCCAGCCCTGCGCGAAGGCGGCGACGGGGAGGGCGAGGAAAAGGAGAAGGAGAAAGCGTTGCACGATCGGCTCCTCGTTGATGGCGTCCCCGGGGAACGGACAAAGAGGGGTGTTTCTTCGCCCGGCAATCGCTGCCGAAATCGCGAAGCGATTCCGTTTCAAGGAATTGAGCAGCGTTTTTTAAACTGTTGCAGCAACCTTTGCGCGTCAAGTTTGCCTAAAGCAGGCTGGACAGCTTTCCTGCTCCTCCTGTATGGCACGAGGCAAAACCGGGGGAAACCATGGACATCACGATACGCGACGCCGTGGAGGCGGATCTTCCGGGCATCATGGAGATCTACAACGACGCCGTCGCCAACACGACGGCGATCTGGAACGAGGCGGTCGTCGACCTCGACAACCGCAGGGCCTGGTTCTCCGCCCGCCGCGAGCGCGGCTTCCCGGTGCTCGTCGCCGTGCGCGGCAAGCAGGTGATCGGTTACGCTTCCTATGGCGACTGGCGGGCCTTTGACGGCTACCGTCACACGGTCGAGCATTCCGTCTATGTGCGCGGCGATGCCCGCGGCAGCGGCACGGGCAAGCGCCTGCTCAAGGCGCTGATCGACCGGGCAAGCTTCAACGGCATCCATGTGATGATCGCCGGCATCGAGGCGGAGAACACCGCCTCGATCAAGCTGCACGAGAATCTCGGCTTCCGGGTTGTCGGCCGGTTCAGCGAGGTCGGCATCAAGTTCGGCCGCTGGCTGGACCTGACCTGCATGGAGCTCAAGGTCCCCAAGCGGTAGGACCGGTCGGCCCGAGACCGCCTTTCCGCGCGCCTCAATCCGGATCGAAGCTGAGCGCCACGCCGTTCATGCAGAAGCGCAGGCCCGTCGGCGGCGGGCCGTCCGGGAAGACGTGGCCGAGATGGGCGTCGCAGTCGGCGCAGCGGATCTCCGTGCGCGTCATGCCGTAGGAATAGTCGGTATGGTCCGTCACCGCGCCGGCTTCGATCGGCTCGTAGAAGCTCGGCCAGCCGGTGCCGGAATTGAACTTCGCCTCCGACCGGTAGAGCGGCCTGTCGCAGCAGATGCAGTGATAGGTGCCCTTCTTGGAGAGATCGAAGTCGGGGCTGGAAAAGGCGCGTTCCGTGCCGTGCTCGCGCGTGATGCGGAACTGCTCCGGCGTCAGGATCTCCCGCCACTCGTCCTTCGTCTTGTTGACCTTCAATGTCTTCGTGTCGCTCATCGCGTCCTCCTGTCGGTGCATAGATAGGGTGCCGGTGGCGGCAAGACAATCGTCGGCTGTGTTCCATTGCGGGATTGGCAATCGTGCGGTTTGTGGCGTAGAGTAATACCGGTTTTCAACAAGGTATTACCGAGGTCTCATGAGCACGACGGTGACGAGCAAGGGGCAGGTGACGATCCCCAAGGCCGTGCGGGATTTTCTCGGCATCGGCCCCGGCAGCAGGGTCGAGTTCCGCCGGGTCGGGGACGGCAGCATTGTCGTGGTGCCGCTGGACGACGCCCGGCCGGAAAGCCGGTTCGCCCGCCTGCGGGGCCAGGCCGGCAAAGGGATGACGACGGACGAGATCATGGCGCTGACGCGCGGCGACGATTGACCATGTTTCTGGTCGATACGAACGTCCTGCTCGACCTCGTGACGGAAGACCCGGCCTGGGCCGCGTGGTCGCAGGCGGAGCTGGAAGCCGCCGCGCTGCTCGGTCCTCTCGGGATCAACGATGTCGTCTATGC
This sequence comes from Shinella sp. HZN7, assembly GCF_001652565.1. Lineage (NCBI taxonomy): Bacteria > Pseudomonadati > Pseudomonadota > Alphaproteobacteria > Hyphomicrobiales > Rhizobiaceae > Shinella > Shinella sp. HZN7. The sequence goes on from NZ_CP015736.1 coordinate 1,112,622, forward strand.
CGAACTTTCGGTACGCTACCGGGATATTGCTGATCTCGATGCGATGATCGCGCTTGCGCAACTGGACCATCTGCCCATGCCGCGGCAGGCGCTTTTTCTTGCCGGAAAGGCCTTCCAGGCCTACCGCAGGACCGGCGGCAGCCGGACGGGCGTACTTCCGGATTTCTTCATCGGCGCCCATGCCGCGGTCGCGGGCCTGACCCTGATCACGCGCGATGCCGCGCGATACCGTACCTATTTCCCGAACCTTGCCGTACGCACGCCCGATGCGCGTGAAGGTGGGTAAAACGTCGCAGGTTTGCCGTTCGAGGGTGGCGGTTTTCCTTCCGGCGACGTAGAACCGGCGATCTGAAAAAAAAACACGGCACGACGGGCGAAGCCCGCGCATGAGGGAGAGGGGATGATACCAGACACGATGGGCTTGACCTTCCTTGCCTTCTGTCTGCCGTTTCTCGGCGCGCTGGTCGCGCCCGCGCTCACGCGGCTCCTCGGTCACCATGCGGCCTGGCCGCTGGCGCTGGTGCCGGCCGCGATCTTCCTTCACTTCCTCGGCTTCAATGCGGAGGTCTCGCGCGGCGAGATCGTCACGGGCGGCTATGCCTGGGTGCCGTCCTACAATGTCAGCTTCTCCTGGCTGATCGACGGCCTGTCGCTCGCCTTCCTGCTCCTGATCTCCGGCATCGGCGCGCTCATCGTGCTCTATGCCGGCGGCTACCTGAAGGGACATCCGCACCAGGGGCGGTTCTTCTCCTTCATCCTGATGTTCATGGGCGCGATGCTCGGCCTCGTCGCCTCCGACAGCTTCCTGATGCTCTTCGTCTTCTGGGAGCTGACCTCGATCACCTCCTTCCTGCTGATCGGCTTCGACCATGCGCGCGAGGCCGCGCGCCGCGCCGCGCTGCAGGCGCTGGTCGTCACCGGCGGCGGCGGGCTCTTCCTGCTGGCCGGCCTGCTGCTCCTGTGGAACGTCACCGACGTCACGCAACTGTCGCTCCTGATGTCCTTCGGCGCGGAGGTGCGGGCAAGCCCGTTCTACCTGCCGCTGCTCTTCCTCATCCTCGGCGGCGCCTTCACCAAGTCGGCGCAGTTCCCGTTCCATTTCTGGCTGCCGAACGCCATGGAGGCGCCGACGCCCGTCTCGGCCTATCTCCATTCGGCCACCATGGTGAAGGCCGGCGTCTACCTCCTGATGCGGCTCAATCCCGTGATGGGCGACACGCCCGCCTGGGAGACGATCCTGCCGGCCTTCGGCGGGCTGACGCTGCTCGTCGGCGCGGTGCTCGCCATCCGCCAGACGGACCTGAAGCTGATGCTCGCCTATACGACGGTCGCCTCGCTCGGCCTTCTCGTGATGCTGACCGGCTTCGGCTCGCAGCACGCGGTGGCCGCCGCCGCGCTCTATCTCGTCGCCCACTCGCTCTTCAAGGGCGCGCTCTTCATGGTCGCCGGCCTCATCGACCACGAGACGGGCACGCGCGACATCACCAGGCTCGGCGGGCTCAAGCGGGCGATGCCCGTCACCTTCCTTGCCGCGCTGCTTGCCGCGCTCTCCATGGCCGGCCTGCCGCCCTTCTTCGGCTTCCTCGCCAAGGAGGAGATCTATGCGGCGCTTGCCGGCGGCAGCCTGCGCGCCATCGCGTTCACCGCCGCGGCCGTCATCGGCAACGGGCTGATGTTCGCCGTCGCCTTCGCGGTGGCGCTGAAACCGTTCCTCGGCGCGCCGGTCGAGACGCCGAAACATGCGCATGAGGGGCCGGCCCTCCTGTGGATCGGCCCCATGCTGCTCGCCATCAAGGGGCTTGTCATCGGTCTCTTTTCCGCCGTCGCCCATGCCCTGCTGACGTCGCCGCTCGCCTCCGCCATCGCCGGTAAGCCGGAGACGGTCACCATTTCGGCCGTGCCGCATCTCGGCCTCGCGCTGGCGCTGTCCGTCGTCACCATTGTTTTCGGTGCCGCCGTCTTCCTCCTCATCGACAAGGCGCGCGCGGCGGCGAACCGGCTGGTCGAGGATATCGGCTGGGGACCGGACCGTGGCTTCGACCAGGTGATGACGGGCCTCGTGCGTGCCGCCGCGGCGATCACCCGCCGCGTCCAGCCCGGCCGCATGGAAATCTACATGACGGCGACCTTCGCGGTGATCGCGCTGGCGCTGCTCGTGCCGCCCGCCGTCTATGGCGAATGGCCGCGCCTGCCGGTCTGGCCGGCCGACATGCCGTTCCACGAACTGGCGGTCATGGCGCTCGCCGTCCTCGGCATCGGCGCGGTGCTGACGGCGAGCAACCGCCTGACGGCCATCGTCGCGCTCGGCATCCAGGGCTTCTGCGTCGCCATGCTCTTCCTGCTGTTCGGCGCGCCGGACCTCGCCTTCACGCAGTTCATGATCGAGACGCTGTCGGTCGTCATCCTCGCCCTCGTCATGACGCGGCTGAAGCTGACGCCGCGCGACCATCGTCCCCTGCGGGAGAAGGTCCCGGATGCGGTCATCGCCATCGCCTGCGGCCTCGGCTTCTCGCTCTATCTCCTGAAGGTCACGCAGGGCCGCTTCGACACGGCGCTCACCGATTTCTTCAATCTCTATTCCAAGACGATCGCGCATGGCGCCAATGTCGTGAACGTCATCATCGTCGATTTTCGCGGCACGGACACGCTGGGCGAGATCGCCGTCGTCATGGTGACGGGCCTGGCGATCCTCTCGATCATCCGCATCCGCAAGGGCAAGGCGGGAGGCAAGGTGTGATGGTCTGGGCTTGCAGCCACCCCCCTTCGCCTTGCCGGCCATCGTCCCCTCAAGGGGGAAGATCGGCCAGTGGCACGGTGTCGCCGCATCCCCCTTCTCCCCGCCTGCGGGGAGAAGGTGCCGGCAGGCGGATGAGGGGCGGGCAGGGCGCTGGGACCCTTTTGACGCCGGGTTCGATTGGCCGGCATTGCCCCTCATCCCGTTGCCGCGACCTTCTCCCCGCAGGCGGGGAGAAGGGGCAGGGGGCATGCTTTTCCGTTCATGAGCAGCCGTTCTGTTGCTCAGCCGCCTTCGTTGAAGGGCTTCACCCATGAACACGCTCATCTTCCGCACCGTCGCCCCGTTCCTCACCGCGCTCATGGTGCTGTTCTCGCTCTTCGTGCTGCTGCGCGGCCACAACGAGCCGGGCGGCGGTTTCATCGGCGGGCTGATCGCCGTCTCGGCCTTCGCGATCTACGGCATCGCCAACGGCATTGCCGCCGTGCGCAAGGCGCTGTGGTTCCATCCGATGACGATCTCCGCCTTCGGCCTCTTCATCGCGGCGATTGCCGGCCTGATGTCGATCTTTTTCGCCGTGCCCTTCATGACGGGTCTCTGGGTCTATCCGGTCATCCTCGGCGTCGAGATCCCGCTTTCCAGCGTCATGCTGTTCGATACCGGCGTCTATCTCGTGGTGGTGGGCGCGATCACCTCGATCGCCCTGGCGCTGGAAGCGGAGGAGGACGCCTGATGGAAGTGCCCTTCGTCCTCCTCATCGGCCTGTTCTTTTCCGCCGCCGTCTATCTGATGCTGTCGAAGTTCCTGGTGCGCGTGCTGCTCGGCGTCGTGCTGCTCGGCAATGCGGTGAACCTCCTCATCTTCACCAATGGCCGCATCCTGCGCGAAGTGCCGCCGATCATTCCGGTCGGCCATGACGTGCCGCAGGCGCTCACCGCCAATCCGCTGCCGCAGGCGCTCATCCTGACGGCGATCGTCATTTCCTTCTCCTTCTTCGCCTTCCTGCTGGTGCTCGTCTACCGCGCCTACCAGGACCTCGGCACCGACAACGGCAACGAGATGCGCCTGGCGGAGCCGGAAAACGATCCCCTTCCGCCGACCGGCTACTGACAGGACCCGACCCGCCAATGGCCGCCACGCCGACCGATCTCTCCGAAGCCCTCGTCATGACCCCGGTCGCCACCGCCGACTGGCTTGTCGTGCTGCCGCCCGCCTGGTGCATCCTGGCCGGCGCGGTGCTCCTGATGGCCCGCAAGTCGCTGCACCTGCAGGGCTTCCTTGCCATTCCCGCGCTGGCCGTGCTGGTGCTGCTCGATGCGCTACTGCTCGCCCATGTCGCGGCGAACGGCCCGGTCACCATGGTCATGGGCCGCTGGCTGCCGCCCTTCGGCATCGCGTTCACGGCGGACCTGACGGGCGTGCTCTTCGCCCTTGCGGGTGCCGTCGTGGCGCTTGCCGGCGCCGTGCACGCGCTGACCGATATCGACGGCAGCGGCCGGCGCTACGGCTTCTATCCGTTCCTGCTGCTGCTGATGGCCGGCGTTTCCGGCGCCTTCCTGACGGGCGACATCTTCAACCTCTATGTCTGGTTCGAGGTGCTGCTGATCTCGTCCTTCGGCCTCATCACGCTCGGCTCGGAGCCGCGGCAGATCGACGGCGCGATCAAGTATGCCTTCCTCAACCTCATCGCCACGACGCTGTTCCTGATCACGACCGGCTATCTCTACGGCATCTTCGGCACGCTCAACATGGCCGACATCGCCGCGAAGGCGGCAGCGAGCCGCGCCGAGCTGCCGCTGATGACGCTCGCCATGCTCTACCTCACCGCCTTCGGCATGAAGGCCGCGGCCTTCCCGGTGAATTTCTGGCTGCCGGCCTCCTACCATACGCCGCGCATCGTGGTGTCGGCGCTGTTCGCGGGCCTCCTCACCAAGGTCGGCATCTATGCGCTGCTGCGCACGCTGATCATGCTCTTCCCGGTCGAGCGGGAGGAACTGAGCTTCGTCATCGCGCTCACCGGTGCCGCCACCATGCTCCTCGGCGCGCTCGGCGCGCTCGGGCAGAACGACATCCGCCGGCTGCTCGGCTATCTCGTCATCTCGGGCATCGGCGTCATGCTGGCCGGCCTGTCGCTCGGCAGCCCGGGCGGCACCGGCGGGGCAATCTTCTATGCGCTGCATTCCATGGTCGTGATGACGGGGCTCTACATGGCCGCGGGGCTTGCCGGGCGGCTTTCCGGCACGTTCGACCTTTCCCGCCTCGGCGGGCTCTATGCGCGCTCGGCGCTGTTTTCCGCGCTGTCGCTGGTGCTGTTCTTCGCCGTCTCCGGCCTGCCGCCGTTCTCCGGCTTCTGGCCGAAGGTCATGGTGGCCAAGGCGGCCATGGATATCGGCGCCTGGTGGCTGGCGGCAGTGGTCTTCCTCAGCGGCTTCCTGACCACCATCGCGGTCGGCCGCGTCTTCCTGCTGGCCTACTGGCGGCCGGCGGGCGGCGCGCTTTCGGCCGAGACCATTCCGGCAAGCGCATTGCTGCCGCTTGCCGTGCTCACCGCGCTGACGGCGGTCTTCGGCCTCTTCCCGGAGGCGCTGCTCTCGACCATCCAGCTCGCAGCGCAGGGGCTGGCCGATCCGCGGGCCTATATCGGCTCCGTCTTTCCGGGGGGAACTGACATGCGGCCCGCCTTCACCGTCGCCCTCTTCGCGCTCGCCTGGCTCGCCGTTTCCGGCAGCTTCACCATCGCCAACCTGCTGCTCGGCCTTGTCGCCGGCGGACTGTCGCTCGCCCTCATCCGCGATCACATCCGGCCGGACGGACGGCGCGTCCGGCCCCTGAAGCTGCTGTCGCTCGTCCTGCTGTTCATCAAGGAACTGGCGCTCTCCGCCTGGAAGGTGGCGGTGCTGGTGGCGAGCCCGAAAATGGTTCTGAAACCCGGCATCTTCGCCTTTCCGCTGACGGTCGACCGGGATTTCGAGATCACGCTGCTCGCCAATCTCATCACGCTGACGCCGGGCACGCTCTCGGTCGACGTCTCCGCCGACCGCAAGGTGCTCTATGTGCACGCGCTCGACTGCTCCGATCCCGTCGGCGCGCGACGGGACATCGCCGGTGGTTTCGAGAAGAAGATCCTGGAGGCCTTCCGCTGATGGGCGCCGAAACCGTCATCTCCGCCGCCGCCACGTTCGCGCTCTTCCTGATGTGCGCGGCCTTCTTCCTGACGGCCTACCGGGTCATCAAGGGGCCGACGCTGCCGGACCGCATCGTCGCGCTCGACATGCTGGTGGCCATCGCCATCGGCTTCATTGCCGTCCTCGCCATCAGGACCGGCTTCAACCTCTATATCGACATCGCCATCGCGCTCGGCCTCGTCGGCTTCCTCGCCACCGTCGCCTTCGCGCGCTTCGTGCTGCGCCAGGGCATGGAAGCGGACGAACCGGCAGCGGAAGGCGAAAGCCCCGGCCGCAGGGGCGGGCGGCAGAGGAAAGCGGCCAAGGCAAGGAGGCGGCGCTGATGCTGGATCTCGTTCTCGCGGTCATCGTCGCCGTCATGCTGGTCGCCGGCGGCGTCTTCACCTTCCTGGCGGCCCTCGGCATCGTGCGCCTGCCGGATGTTTATACGCGCATGCATGCCGCCTCGAAGGCCGGCACGGTCGGCTCCGGCCTCATGCTCTTTGCCGCCGGCATCCATTCGCTGGATGCGGCGATCTTCACCCGGGCGCTCGCCGGCTTCGTCTTCTTCGTGCTGACGGCGCCGATCGCCGCCCATCTCATCGCCAGGGCGGCCCACGAGGCCGGTTATCGCCTTTCGCGTCATACCGTGCTCGACGAGATGCGCGACGCGCGCGAACGCAGCAACAAGAAGCGTTGATAAAGGGTTGAGGTGCAAACCCCAAGAAATTATAGTATCCACTAATTTTTATTGGTTTCTCTTTACCTCAAAGATTTCAGGGTTGTTTCTCTAAAATAATACTGGACAACGAATTGCGGAATGATATTCCAGACGAAGTAAAGCATTCGGGTTGATTTGGCTTGCGTGCGGCTTTCCTGTTTAAGTTGAGTTCGGACCGTATTTATGCCTAGAGGGGTATATGTCTCGGAAAGAGCTGCTGCATGACGCGATGGCCGCTGTAGTGGAAGTTATATTGACGGAAATGTCTGCATTTCGACCGGCGAGCATTATTCTGCCACAGGATCGCCCGACAAGGACGCTTTACGCCGAATTGATTGTCCAGGCCGGTGGATAGGGCCATCGACCTTCGCGTTGTCCGACAGGAGAAAGAAATGACCGAAACAACCCTTGGCGCCGGCTCCAATCTGCTTGTGGAACTGACTGCCGATATCGTCGCTGCCTATGTCGGCAACCATGTCGTTCCCGTCTCAGAGCTGCCGGGCCTGATCGCCGACGTGCATGCCGCGCTCAACAACACGACGCAGCCCGCCGCCGCCGTGGAAGTGCCCGTCGTCGCCGAAAAGCCGAAGCCGCCGGTGCCGGTGAAGAAGTCCGTGCAGAACGACTACATCATCTGCCTGGAAGACGGCCAGAAGTTCAAGTCGCTGAAGCGCCACCTGATGACCCATTACGGCATGACCCCGGAAGAATACCGCGAGAAGTGGGACCTGCCCGCCGACTATCCGATGGTCGCGCCCGCCTATGCGGAAGCCCGTTCGCGCCTCGCCAAGGAAATGGGCCTCGGCCAGCGCCGCAAGGGCAAGTAAACCCCGCATTCGGAATGCGGAATGAAGGCCGGTCCCGCATGGGGCCGGCCTTTTGCGTTTGCCGGCCGGTCCGGGCGCATATCGGAGGAGATTGAGGAATAAAAGCCTATGCGGGGAAGGCTGGCATAAATTTATAAAGAAATTCAATGCATGGTTGCGGGGTGATGCTTCATTCGTCCCCGTCGATCCTCTAGGGTGTATGAATAAATTCCTATCAACGGAGTGGCCAGTCATGCACCAGTTCATCGTTCCCCACCGGCGGGCGTCCTTCAAGACCGCGTCCGGCTCCGCCCTCGCGCCGGAGACCAAGAGCGCCGTGCCGGGTGCGGCGCCGGCCCTGCCGGTGGTGCCGGCCGGCGTTGCCTGCCGCATCGTGCGCCAGCTCGTCCTGGAGATGACGGCGATGGCGGGCGACCGCTCGCTCTTCCGGCGCGACAGCCGGCGCTCCACCTGCCATGTGCGCCAGATCGCCATGTATGTCTGCCACGTCGTGCTGCAACTGTCGCTGTCCGATATCGGCGCGGCCTACGGGCGCGACCGCACCACGGTCGGCCATGCCTGCAATGTGGTGGAGGATCGCCGCGACGATGCCGCCTTCGATGCCTTCGTCTCGGCGATCGAGCGTGTCGTGCTGTCGGTCTTCGGCCCGGCGGGGATCGGCAGCCATGCGTGAGGGGGCGGTGATGGACGATGCCGCGCTTGCGAAGGTCCTGCGCTTCCTGCTGGCGGTGGGCGAGGCGCGGCTGGCCGAAGACGCCGTCCTTGCCGCCGACGGGCGCCGGCAGCCGCTCGCCCCGGCGGTTCTCGCCGAGGCGCTGCGCCTCGGCCTCGTCGGGCGAAAGGGCGAGCGGCTTTTCGCGGCGGCGGAGGCGCGGGCCTATCTGAAGCGCCGGCTCTGCACGGCCGAGACGCCCTTTGCCCTGCAGCACCGCGACATGGCCGAGGTGACGGTGCTGCGCGACGGGGTGCGGGAAAGGGCGCTCGCCAACCGGCTGGAATCGCCGCTGGCGAGCCTCACCCGGCTGAAGGAGAAGACGGGCGAGGCCTTCCTGCCGGACACCGCCCTTGCCGCCGGCGAGCGGCTGCATGCGGATTTCACCCGCGGCGGCCTGCAGCCGCGTTTGACCATGTCCTGGGAGCCGCGCATCGCCGGCCGCCAGAAGGGCGAGGCGGGCGCGGCGCGCGAGCTCACCGACACCGCGCTTGCCGCGCGCCTGCGCGTCGCGCGCGCCATCGCGGCGATCGGGCCGGAACTGTCGGGCGTCGCGCTCGATGTCTGCTGCTTCATGAAGGGGCTGGAGACGGTGGAGCGCGAGCGGCAATGGCCCGCCCGCTCGGCCAAGCTGATGCTGCGCGCCGCCCTGATGGCGCTCGCCCGCCACTACGCCCCGCCGGCCCCGGCCGGGCGGCGGGCGCATGCCTGGGGTGCGGAGGGCTATCGGCCGGATCTGCCGGGGTGAGGGGGCCTCGCAGGGGAATGCGGCGTTAGGTTCGTTGTTCCGCAAAATGGGCACGGCAGCCGCATATGAGCAGGCGAAGCAGCATGTGGCATCACCCCCCTCTGGCCTGCCGGCCATCTCCCCCTCAAGGGGGGAGATCGGCAAGAGGCAAAAACCTTGCTCAATCAGCAGCTTTTGAGATTGGCGGGACGGTGCCCCATCCAATCTCCCCCCCTTGAGGCGGCAGCTTCTTCAGAAAGGCAGGACCGATGGGACGGTGCCCCATCCAATCTCCCCCCCTTTGAGGGGGAGATGGCCGGCAGGCCAGAGGGGGTAATGGCCCGGTCAACAAGGGAGATCGGGGGCAGCGATGCTGAGGCCGTTCAGGCGAAAATGCCGGCCGCCTACGCCGCCACCCGCATCGCCGCCTCTTCCCTTATGCGCCGCACCATCGAGCGCAGGCCGTTGGCGCGCTGGGAGGAGAGGTGCTCGACGAGGCCGATGGCGTTGAAGGTGTCGATGGCGTCGAGGGCGGCGATCTCGGAGGCGCGCTTGCCGGAATAGATGGCGAGCACGATGGCGACGAGGCCGCGCACGATATGGGCGTCCGAATCGCCCGTGAAGGTCATGACCGGATCGGCGCCCGCGCCGACCTGGCTGACGAGCCAGACCTGGCTGGCGCAGCCCTGCACCTTGTTGGCGGCCGTGCGCTGCTCCTCCGGCAGGTCCGGCAGCGCCTTGCCGAGCTCGATGACATAGCGGTAGCGGTCCTCCCATTCGTCGAGGAAGGCGAAGTCGTCGATGATCTCTTGCAGCGTGGCCATGGTTCTTCCGTGTGCGGGGACTGCCTTCATATAGGCGAGGCCGCCCGGAATTTGAACCGCAAACCGACGGGGCAAAAAGAAACGCCGCAGGGAACGGGTCCATGCGGCGGTTGCAGGGCAACGAGTGAGGCAGGCAGAAAAACGGTCGGGCGGCGTCCGGAGGGGAAAGAGGATCCGTTTCCGGACGGGCGGGAAATGGGGGGCGGTATCAGCCCTTGTGGTCGGGGCGGCGGGTCGGGATGGCGACGGTGCCGGTGATGACCTCGTCGTCGGCGTCGATGGTCGCCATGGCCGGGAGCGGCTGGTCGAGCGCTTCCCTGGCGGCCGGATCGGCCTTGGCGACGGCGGTGCCCTCTTCGGCGAACTGGGTGTCGAGGAACTGGTAGGCGATGCGGGCGCCTTCGCGGGCCCGGTGGCCGAGGGCGACGAAGGTCTCGGCGCCCTTCTCGCAGACGTCGGGCTTTTCCAGGCACATGGCGGTGACGTAATGCAGCGCTTCACTGGCGGCGGTGAAGGTGCCGCCGATCTCGACCGTCGGGCCCTTCTCCAGCTTGGCGGAGGATTCCGCGTCCAGGAAGGGGAGCAGGACGAGAACCAGTGAGAACCAGAACGTTCCCTTGATCAGAAACCACATCACTTGCCATCCTCGTTATCGCCTCGGCTCTTTGCGGCCTTCGGCTTGTCTGGTCCTTGGCGAACCGTTGATGCGAGAATAGGGGCGGGAAGGAAATTCCCCTTTGCAGGAATCATTCGGGTTTTGCCCAGTTTTGATTAAAATGCGATCTATCTCGTTCCTGTCGGCACTTTAAACGCATTTGAGGCGGATTTTAGCGATTGCCGTTAAGGATCGTGGCGGGCCGCGCCGCGGCAAGGCGCCGGAATGCCGGGAGGGCGTCTTCCGGCCCTTTGCCCCAGAAGTTAATATGAACAGAAAAATGCCGCAAAATGAGGCGCTTACGCCCCGTTAACCACGCCGGACGAATGGCCGTTGGATTGCCCCGAAATGGGACTTTTGGGCCTTTTTGACCCGCTTTCAGGCCCCGCCGTTTATCCTTTCCTTAAGTCGCCGATGCGATTTTGGGCGCACCAAAAGAACATAAACGGCAGGGTATCGCGTTGCGCCAATTGACCACCATCGCTGACAGAATGGCAGCCCGCCTGGGCGCCGTTGCTGGCGTTGCTGGCGCGTCCGTTGCCGATCAGCGCCCGTCCGCGTCGCTGCGCGCCACCACGCTGGCGCTGCTGGCGGCCGTTCCCGGCCTGCCGCTCATCCTGTCTGCCGTCATGCCCGCCTCCGCCGCGCTGCCGGCCGGCGTCGCGCTGGCCGGCGCCGGCGCACTGCTGACGGCGGCGGCCGCGACCCTCAAGGAAAAGCCGGCGCCGCGGAAGAGCTTTGCCGAGGAGCTGGCCGCCGCCGCGCCGCCCGCCGCCTCTCCTTATGATCTCTTCGCCGGCCTCGTGACGCTGCATGATGCGCGCGGCTTCGTCACGGCGGTGCATGGCCGCGACCGCGCCGACATGCTTGCCTGGATGCGCGATCCCATGGGCCGCGGCTATCTCGACCAGATCCATGTGTCCGACCGGATCGGCTTCCTCGCCGCGATCGACCGCCTGCGCCAGGGCGGCACGCGCGAGACCGTCGAACTGCGCATCGACCGCCCGCGCATCGAGGCGGATGCCGAGCAGTTCACCCATATGCGCGTGGAAATGACGGCGCTTGCCGGTGCGGACGGCGCGCTGTCCGCCGTCGTCGCCCAGTCGCGCGACATGTCCGACGAGGCGCGGCTGCGTGGCGAGAGCGCGCGCAAGGCGGCCGAGGCCGAATCGGCCAATGATGCCAAGACGCGGTTCCTGGCCGCGGTCAGCCACGAGCTGCGCACGCCGCTGAACGCCATCCTCGGCTTTTCCGACATCCTTGCCGGGGAGTATTTCGGCAAGCTGGAGAACGACCGGCAGCGCGAATATGTCACGCTGATCCACCAGTCGGGCTCGCATCTCCTGTCGGTCGTCAACACCATGCTCGACGTTTCGAAGATCGAGGCGGGCCGTTACGAACTCATGAGCGAGCCCTTCCTCGTCGCCGACAGCGTGAAGGCCTGCGAGCAGATGCTCGGCCTCCAGGCGCGCGAGAAGGGCATCAAGCTGACGAGCCGCGTGCCGCGCGCCATCGGCGAGGCCGTCGCCGACCAGCGGGCGATCCAGCAGGTGCTCATCAACCTCGTCGGCAATGCGATCAAGTTCACCGACCGCGGCGGCATCGTCACCATCGATGCGACGCGCGAGGGCCGGGACCTCATCCTGACCGTCAGCGATACCGGCATCGGCATCCCCGCCGACAAGCTGGCGCTGATCGGCCAGCCCTTCATGCAGGTGCAGAACGAATATACCCGCAAATACGAGGGCACCGGCCTCGGCCTGTCGCTGGTCAAGGGTCTCGTGGCGCTGCATGGCGGCAGCTTCCTCATCCAGAGCCGGCCGGGCGAGGGCACGGTCATCAGCGTGCGCGTGCCGGCCGACGGCTCCGGCATCGCGCAGGAAAACGACCTGCGGCCGGGACCTGCATCCACCGTCGAATTTCCGCCGCGCCTTGCGGCTGTGATCGAGACGGTTTACGAGCCGTCGCGAGATGGCAAGGACACGAACGATGAACGCGCACGTCAGAAGACAGCCTGAGCGGCGGCCCCAGGGCCAGACCCGCAAGGGCCGGTCCGGCACCCGCGTGGAGCCGCGCCGGCCGAATATCGTGATCGCCGCGCTTGCGGCGCTCGGCGGCCTTGCCGCGCGCCACCCGACCGTGGTCGGCGGCACCTGCGCTTTCGTCGTGGTCTTCTCCTTCGTCGCCGCCAATGCGCTGTGGTACCAGCCGGGCGGCCATCCGGCGCCGTTCCTGAAGATGCGCTCGGCCGACAATTCCCTCGGCTTCACCGCCACGAAGCCCGAGCCGCACGATGTGACGACCTTCGTCATCGAGCGGGCCGAGGAGGGCGAGCCGCTGCCCGAGGTGACCGACGTGACGCCCGCCGAACGGCCCTTCGACGAGGTGGCCAAGGTCATCGAAAGCAAGCCGGCCCAGACGCAGGCGGACGTCGAGGAAGACCCGGTGGCCGCGGCCATCCTGCAGGCCGAGGCCGATCCGGCCGTCACCTCCGCCGTCGCGCGGCCGGTGCCGAGCGAGCTGGTGATGAAGATCCAGAAGGGCCTCAGCAACATCGCCTATACGGATATCGCGGTGGACGGGCTGATCGGCGAGAAGACCCGCACGGCGATCCGCCATTTCGAAAAGCACTATCGCCTGCCGGTCACCGGCGAGCCGAACGAGAAGGTGCTCGCCAAGCTGAAGGACATCGGCGCGCTCTGACGAAGGCGCGCTCCATGCGACCAAAGTCGCATGCCGCAATGGCACATCTGCCGATGGTTCTTAAAGGATGCGTTAACCATGCCTGCCGGATGATCCGATCATCATCGGGAGGATCGTCGAACCATGTCCAACGCTGCCTTGCGTGAGACTGCGCATACCCGAAACGAGGATGAAGGACAGGCGCCGGTCGATGGCGCTGCGCTGCGCCGGGTCGTCGGCTCGCTGGCCGTCGAGGCGTCGGACCTCGGCCTGCATCTCGTCGATATCGCCGGCTCCATCCAGGACACCGCCGCCCAGTCGCGCGAGCACGCTACGCTCTTCACCCGGCTGACCCAGTCGGCGACCGCGATCGCCAGCGCCAATGGCGACATCGCCCGCTCGCTGGGCGAGACGGACCAACTGGCCGCGAGCGCCCGCCAGGTGCTCGGCGAGCAGGCGGTGCAGCTCGACGGCTCGATTGCCGCCATCGACCACATGGTGACGGCCTCCAACGAGATCGGCACGGAAATCTCCGCCTTTTCCGGGGCGCTGGCCGATGTCGGCCGGCTTGCCGACGCCATCGGCACCATCGCCCGGCAGACCAATCTCCTGGCGCTGAACGCGGCCATCGAGGCGGCGCGCGCGGGCGAGGCGGGCAAGGGCTTTGCGGTCGTGGCGGCGGAGGTGCGGGCGCTGTCGCTCGAAACCTCCAGCACGACGGCCTCGATCCAGAAGACGCTGCAGGCGCTGCGCGCCCGCATCGACCGGCTGGAGGCGGCGGGCGAGGAGGCGCGCGTTTCCGCCGAGGGCGTCAAGGCGACGGCATCGCAGGTTCAGGGCTCGTTCGCCGGCGTCGAGGAGGTCATGTCGAAGATCCTCGACAGCGCCTCGGCGCTCGCCGCGACGACGGGCGCCGTGGACCGGGAATGCAGCGACTTCGCACGCTCGATCGGCGCGGCCTCGGCGGAGATCATCCGGTCCAACGAGACGCTGCAGGGCGCTTCCGGCAAGGTCGGCGAGGTGGTGGCGATTTCCGAGCGCATCATCCAGGCGACGGCGAGCGCCGGGATCGAGACGCCGGACAGTCCCTATATCCGCCTCGTGCAGCAACTGGCCGACAAGGTCTCGGCGCGCTTCTCGGCCGCCGTCGCCAGCGGCGAGATGGGCATGGAGGCGCTGTTCGACCGGCAGTACCGGCCGATCCCGGGCACCGATCCGGTGCAGATGACGACGCGTTTCACCGATTTCACCGACCGCGTGCTGCCCGATATCCAGGAGCCGGCGGTGGCCGCGGACACGCGCATCGCCTTCTGCGCGGCGATCGACGACCGGGGCTACCTGCCGACGCACAACCGCAAGTTCTCCGAGCCGCAGCGGCCGGGCGATCCGGCCTGGAACACCGCCAACTGCCGCAACCGCCGGATCTTCGACGACCGGGTGGGGCTCGCCGCCGGGCGCAGCACGGAACCCTTCCTCGTGCAGACCTACCGCCGCGACATGGGCGGCGGCCAGTTCGTGCTGATGAAGGACATCTCCGCCCCCATCACCGTCAACGGCCGCCACTGGGGCGGGCTGCGGCTGGCGATCCGGGTGTGAGGCGGGGCTTTTCCTGGCCGCGGTGATGGCGGCGCTGCCCCTCATACCGCTGCCGCGACCTTCTCCCCGCAAGCGGGGCGAAGGGGAGGATGCAGCGTTTTCCCGGGTCCATCGCGGGCATTGTTTGGGGAACGGTAGCGGGATGAGGGCGCGCCAGGCTTCGCCATTGCCCGATCGCGCCGCGCCGTGTATGCCGCCGCCATGCGCCTTCGTTCCGATATCTTCGTTTCCGCCCTGATGCGCCGGGTCTTTGCCCGTGGCGATTTTGCGGCTGTCGAGGTGAAGGGCGCGGAGGAGGCGGGGGCGGTGTTCGTGCGGCAGGTGTTCCGCGACGGGGCGGAAAGCCTCCATGCGCCGGCGCCGCAGAGCTTCTTCGAGGCCGAGGAGAGCGGGCTCCGGCGCTTCGAGACGCGGCTGGAGCGGGTCGAGGCGCCTGCCGTCGCCGAGGCGCTCGCCCGGGAGCGGCGTTTCGACGGCGATCTCTGGGTGGTGTCGATCGAGACCGACGATCTCGGCGATCTCATCGACTTTGCCGCCGCCGAGCCGAAGGACGACGGGTTCTTCCGGCGCTGACGATGCGCTGGCGCGCTCCAAGCGCCCGATAACGGCGGTTTCGTTCCGGGGGCCTGTTCCCGCGGGAACATCGCGGCGGCGCCGGGCATGGGAAAAGGGAGGCACACAGGCGCTGGCCTGTGTCGAACCCTCGGAGAAACGCCATGTTCATCGTGCTGCCCGCTCTTGCACTGCTGATTTCGGGAATGTTCGTCGTGACCACGCTCGCCGCGCTCTCGGCCGAGCGCAACGAAGGCGCGACGATTCGCGTACCGGCCAGGCGCCGGATTTTCTAGTAGAAACGATCAGCCGGCGGCGCGGTGCCGCGTGGCTTCGGAGGACCTGTCGTGGTGATCCTGCCCATTCGACTGCGCGTCGTCGGCGTTTGCCGCCTTCGGCAGGCCGTTGCCATTCGTGTAGCTGTCCGCCCGCTGCCAGCTTTCGACCCGGTCGATCGCCTCGGCCGGGTCTAGCGCCGAAAGCAACGCCGCCGCGCCCCCTTCGGCGAGGTGCGGATAGATCTTCGTCAGCACGAACAGGCTGTCTGCGTCCGGCACGTCGAGCGCCAGCAGCGTCTCGGCGAGCTGGCGGCCGGACACGTCGAGAAGGATGCGCTCGGACAGCCACTGGCTGGAGCCGAGCGCGTCGGCGAGCGTGACGGCCAGCATGCCGGCCTCGCCCGCGCGCGCGAACCGCACGAACAGCGCCTGGTGCGCCTCCGTTGCCGGCTCGAGCCCGAGGGGCGCTTCGACGGCGGGCGTTGCGGCGCGCACCAGGGCGCGCAACTCCTCGCGGATCTGTTCTTCCCGCTCCAGCCTTGCCGCTTCCTTCAGCGACGCCTCGCGATCCTCGCCGACCCTGCGGCTGGCATGGTCCTGATGGCTTGCGACCAGCGCCTCGACCACGGCGGGGGAGAGGTCGTCCCGCCGGCCGATGGCGCGGGCATGCTCCGGGCCGGCGGCGCGCAGCACATGCATCAGCGTGCGATCGGCAATGGCCTTCGAGCCCATGAGGAAGATGGCGGCGACGCCGATCGGCTGGGTGGCGATGAAGAGGGCGGTTTCGTCCGGCACCTGCGGGCAGCGCG
Source organism: Shinella sp. HZN7 (assembly GCF_001652565.1). NCBI lineage: Bacteria > Pseudomonadati > Pseudomonadota > Alphaproteobacteria > Hyphomicrobiales > Rhizobiaceae > Shinella > Shinella sp. HZN7. The sequence goes on from NZ_CP015736.1 coordinate 1,128,903, forward strand.
AGAGCGCGGCGACGGCCTGCCGGCGGGCCTCCTCGGTGGAGGCGTTGTAGAGCGGCTCGAAGAGCTCACCGAACTGGCGCAGGTCCGAGCGCGAGGGAAAACGCAGGCTCTCGAAGCTGGAGACCGTGGCCATCAGCACGATGTCCTTCGGCCGCCCTGCCTGCGGTCTCTCCAGTTCGCGAAACCTGTCCGCCACAAAACACCTGTTCAGTCCCCGGAACGGCAGCCCCCCGCCGCTTCCCAATCGTTCATGAAAAGTAGAGGAAAAGCGTTAGCAAGGCGTTAACCCTGCTCGCGTGGAAACCGCAATGTTTACAACGCAGTGCCGCAAGGGTTGCAGCGGGCGGACCGGCGGATGCGGACCGTATCGGCACAGGCCCCGCCCGCCCGGCGGGCGCTCCGGCCTGTACCGCAGGGAACAGCGAACACGCGCACTTCACGCTAGTGTTAACAGCATGTTAACCCGATAGTCGCTAGTTTTAGGGACAAGGATCGGCTCGTCTATTGCGATGGACGTGTTATGATTCGATCATGTGAGCGGTGGATCCGTCGAAAGGCGCCTGCCGTTCCGCGAGGGAAAGGTGCGATGTTCCGGATGCCGGACGGTCGCCAGACACATTCCCGTGAATGGGAAACTTCTGGTCCCGTATCGCCGTTTTCCACCCGTATGCGACTGGGAAGACATCGATCTCATGTCGCGTCCGGGGGTGACGGAACCGGATGCACCGGCCCGTTGAAACGGGCAGGGTGAGATTTGTAGGAGTGCTTCATCCGTCTCGATTCTTCTTTTGGAGGCGAGAATGGCAGACGTGGTACGATTGAAGGAATGGCTCGCGCGAACGCCGCGACGCGACACCATCCGCCGTGAGGCTCCGGCCCAGGTTCTTCTCTTCACCGGCGTGCGATACGAGCGCCTGACGCCCGCCATGCTGGCGGCCCGCGGCAAGGCGGCAAAGCAGGGCGCGCCGGACACCGCCCGCCGGCCCTGAACCTCTTCCGATCGCTGCCCGGTGCAGCGCTCGGAGCATGCGCGTGCGGCCGCCGCGCATTGCCTGAACGGGCCGGAACGGCCTTCGCGGGCCATGTCCCGCTTCACCATGCTCCTTTCGGAGCGATCCTTCCTATTGTTCCGCCGTGAAGGGCTCGCAGCTTGCCTCTGCCAGGAAGGCGATCGCCGCCTCCTCGCGGCTTTGCGTCGGCACGAAGGTGCGCAGCACGGCGTAACCTTCCTCGCCGCGCATTTCGACGAGGATCGACCGTTCCAGCTCCGCCGGCACGGCCTTGCGGATGGCGATGAGCTGGATGGGCGTGGCGATCAGCGTGTCGAGCGCGCTGCTGACCGAGGTGCGGTCGTTCATGCTGAACACCTCGTTGGAGGCGCTGTCATAGACGGCGAGCGACCAGAACGGCACCTCGCCCTCGGCAAACAGCCGTATCGGGCCGCTTTCCACGGAAAAGGCGCAGACCGCCGTCTTCATCGACGGGTCGTCGTTGATCGGGGCAAGGGAATCGCTGTTGCCCGCCAGCGGGAAGAAGCGGTTCGTCTCGCCGAAGGCCTGCACGCGGGTATAGGCGTCGCGGCCGGTGAAACTCGGCAGCGACAGGATGATGACGATGTGCAGCAGCGCCGCGCCGACGAGGCCGACGGCGATGGCATAGAGGAGGCTACGCATCGGCACAGTCCAGCCGCGTTATGCCGGGCATGGCAAGGTCGATGACGCCGGAACTGCCGGCGGTCGGCGTGTCGAGCAGCGTCATGACCAGGAGGAACGGCGCCCTGCCTTCCGGCACGGCCAGCCAGTTGCCGGGCGTTGCCGAAGAGGCGATGCGGATGGAGAAGGTGCTGTCGGCGCCGCGCAGCACCGACCAAGCGTTGAGGCCCGTCGGCAGGCCGGGGCGGGCATCCTCCAGCGGATTGCCGTTGCGGTCCGCCGCGTGCAGCGTCCAGAGGCGGGCAGGGGGCGTGATGCCGCGGATCTCGTAGCGGCAGTTTTCCACCAGCGTGCGGTTCGCGCTGTCCGTCGCGGCGGTGAAGGTGAGGCCCTCGGCGCTGCCGAGCAGCAGCTTGCCGTCGCGGGCGCGATGGGCTTTCGCGTAAGGGTCGGCATCGACCGTCTGGGCGGTCGGGAAGGCGGTCCAGGGGCCGAGCGCGATGGCGCCGAAGCCGACCGTCGCGCGCAGCGCATAGATCGAGCTCAATATGCCGAGGCCGAAGGCGACGGCGAGCGCTGTGGCGATGACGAGGGGCGTACGGAACAAGGCGATCGACCGTTGGAATCAGGTTGCCGTCACTCTGTCCGGTTCGCCGGAGCAAGGTCAAGCGCTCCGTCGAGCGCGGCGACCCGGCCGTCGGCCTTCAGCGCCGGCGCCGCGCCGAGATCACGGGCGACGTCCTTCAGGAGCTTCGTCACGTCGGCCGAGAGCGAGCGCGGGCGCACGAGCGCGGGCAGCGCGTTCTCGTCGCTCGCGGCCGCGGCCACCTCCTTCGCCTTCTTGCCGTCGGGCAGGGGGTTCTCGATGCCGGGGATGGGGCGCAGCTCGATGCCCTGATGGGCATAGTCCATCAGGCGCTTGAAGGTCATGGCGGGCAGCGAGCCGCCGGTCATGTTGTTGGTGGACGTGTAGTCGTCGTTGCCGAACCAGACGGCGGTCGTGTAGTTGCCGGTAAAGCCGACATACCAGGCGTCGCGATAGGCCTGGGTCGTGCCCGTCTTGCCGCCCGAGACGATGCCGCGGTCGAGCGCGCCGCGCCGTGCCGTGCCGCTCACCGGGATGGTGACGAGGATGCGGTTCATCGACGACATGGCCGCTTCCGACAACACCTCCCTGGCCGGTGGCTCGTCGCGGCCGAAATCGTAGAGGATGTCGCCGTCGTAGTTGAGGATCTGGCTGATGCCGTGGCGGCGCGCCGAGACGCCGCCGGCGGGAAAGACGCCATAGGCGGCGGCCTGGTCGAGCACGGTGACCTCGGAGGTGCCGAGCGGCATGGTCTTGTCGGTGCGAATCGGCGTCTCGACGCCCATGGCCTTGGCCATCTCGGCGATGCGCTTCGTGCCGAGCTTGTCCTTGGCAAGGCGCACCGGCACGGTGTTGATGGACTTGGCGAGCGCCGTCATCAGCGTCATGCGGCCGGCATAGCTGCGGCCGTAGTTCTGCGGCGACCAGCCGCCCCAGCTGATCGGCGCGTCGACGATGGTCGTCTCCGGCGTCATGCCGGATTCCATCGCGGCCGAATAGGTGTAGACCTTGAAGGAGGAGCCCGGCTGGCGCAGCGCGCGCGTGGCGCGGTTGAACTGGCTTTCGCCATAATCGCGCCCGCCGACCATGGCGCGCACGGCACCGCCGTTTTCCATCATCACCAGCGCGCCCTGCTTGACGCGGTAGCTCTCGCCATACTGGCGAAGGCCGCTTTCCACCGCCTCCTCGGCGGCGGCCTGCAGGCCCATGTCGATGGTCGTGCGCACGACGAGGGAGTGCTGGGCGAAGGGCTTTGCGATGCGCTGCACCTCCTCGAAGGCCCAGTCGAGGAAGAAGTCCGGCGCCGTCTTCTCGTTGCGGTCGATGACGGTGGCGGGGTTGCGCCGCGCGGCGATCACCTGGCCCTCGGTCATCAGCCCGCCCTGCACGAGGTTGGTCAGCACCTCGTTGGCGCGGGCGCGGGCGGCGGGCAGGTTGACGTGCGGGGCATAGCGGGCGGGGGCCTTGAAGAGGCCGGCGAGCATGGCGGATTCGGCGAGGTTCACGTCGGTGACGTTCTTGCCGAAGTAGAACTGCGCCGCCGCGGCCGCGCCGAACGTGCCGCCGCCCATATAGGCGCGGTCGAGATAGAGGCGCAGGATCTCCTTCTTGGAGAGGTTGGCTTCCAGCCAGAGGGCGAGGAAGGCCTCCTTGATCTTGCGCTCGATGGTGCGCTCGTTGGAGAGGAAGAGGTTCTTGGCGAGCTGCTGGGTGAGCGTCGAGCCGCCCTGCACGACGCCGCCGGCCCGGGCATTCTCGTTCATGGCACGGGCAAGGCCGAGGAAATCGATGCCGAAATGGCTGAAGAAGCGGCGGTCCTCCGTCGCCAGCACCGCCTTGATCAGGTGGTCGGGCAGTTCGTCGATCGGCGCGGAATCCTCGTGGATGATGCCGCGGTGGCCGATCTCGTTGCCGTAGCGATCGAGGAAGGTGACGGCGAAATCGCTCTGGGCGCGCCAGTTGCCCTTGGTCTCCTCGAAGGCCGGGAGCGCGAGCGCGAGCAGCAGGACGAAGCCGGCAGTGCCGAGGTTCATGCCCTCGCCGGCCACCTCGAAGACCGCCTTCTTCCAGCCCTTCACATGGAAGCGGCGGGAGAAGATGGTGATCTCCTCCCAGATCTCGGCCGCGCGAAAACCGGCGTTCCAGACCGTGGAATCGATCCAGGAATCGATGCGCAGGAAGATGTGCCGCTTGCGGCGGCGGGGTCTTTTCGGCGTCTGGCTGTCGTCTTGCACGGTTCGCATACCTTTGGCGGGGGCGGGTGCAGCCTGCCTGCGTTGGGTTAACGTCCTCTCACCACCGGTTTATTCGGCGAGGATATCAGTCTTTTGAAGGCAGCAGAACGGATTTCGCGGGGAAGGGTCAGGACAATCGCCCTTGACCTTTGCGCCCAAGGGGTTCAGGGGTCGGAGATGACGATCAACAGTGCCGAAAAGCCGGACGACCTGCCGTTCTGGAAGACCAAGACCCTCGCCGAGATGACCGATCCGGAGTGGGAGAGCCTGTGCGACGGCTGCGGGCTCTGTTGCCTCAACAAGCTGGAGGACTGGGACACGGGCGAGATCGCCTGGACCTCGATCCGCTGCGTGCTGCTCGACGGGGAGAGCTGTCGGTGCTCGGACTACGAGAACCGGCAGGCGACCGTGCCCGACTGCATCCGGCTGACGGTGGAGAGCGTGGAGAAGATCTCCTGGCTGCCGCCGACCTGCGGCTACCGCCTCATCCGCGACGGCGAGGACCTCTACTGGTGGCATCCGCTGGTGTCCGGCGATCCCGACACCGTGCACCAGGCCGGCATTTCCGCCCGCGGGCGCACGGTGAGCGAGGAGGACATCGATGTCGACGACTACGAGGACTATCTCGTGACCTGGCCGCTGGAAGTGGGTGAGGGCAAGTAGCGGCGGTTCAGGGAAGGCTTGCCGCGACGAGCTTCTTCGGCGCCACGTTGCGCCAGGCGGTGTCGATGAGTTCGCGCACCCGCGCGGCGTCCGCGCCGTCGAAATAGAGCGACGTCCAGCCCTTCAACCCCCAGCCGCCCTGCACCGGCGCGCACAGGCCCGGATCGGTCTCCAGGACCAGCGCCTGCTGGTCCGGCGTGAACTTCAGGACGGCGCGGCCGGCCTCCGGCAGGGTCATGAAGACCTTCTCGCCCACCCGGAAGTCGCGCTTGCCGAAATGAGCACTTTCCCGCGCCCCCGGCATGCCGAGGGCAATGACCACGAGATCGTCGGATATCATGGAGGAAAGGTAGCATCCTTTCCCGCGGACGAAAAGTTTTCGCAGAAAATAGGAAAATAGTCCTTGACGGCGTCACGGTCGTCTGATAGGGTCATGGCATAGTCGGAAAGGTGCGGACGGAGGGATCCAGCCCGGTTTTCCCGGAGGCTGGGAGAGCGGCGATCTTCGTCCGCGGCCGGCCTTCCGCCTCTGACGCAGGAATTTATTGACAGGCGCTCGTTCCCTTCGGACCGGGCGCCTTTTCATTTGGGGGACCGGCAATGGATGCGATCGATCTCGATCTTTTCGGCGTTTTACCGGCGCCGGCGGTCTATGACGGGCTTGCGGGGCGGCAGGCCCTCTTCAAGGGCGGCGCGGCGCCGCTGCTCGACATCAAGGCGCAGGCGCCGCTCGATCCGTTTCTCGACATGCAGGCGATGCTCCTGGAGATGACCAAGGAGCTGCGCGAGCGCTTCCAGCGCTTCCAGAGCCAGAGGGCGCTGGCCGAGGGGGATGCGGACGGCGCACGGGACGAGGCCTTGCGCAAGCAGGCGCAGGCGGACGCCAAGGCGGCGATCGAGGCCGTCTCGCTGATCGTGCGCACGCTGGAGAAGATCGACAGCCTGCAGCGCACGCTTCTCAATGCACGGGCCGAGGCGGACGCGGCCGCCGACGGCGCCGAGGACGAGGCGGCGCTGGCGGCGGAGTTCGACCGGCTTGTCGAGGACCGCGTGAAGGAACGGCTGGATGCGGCGAAGGAAGACTGGATGCGCGGGCTCGGGCCTGGCGGCGATGCTGCCGCGCGCGCGGCAAGCGGACCGTAGGGCGCGGCGCGCCTGCCGGGGTATCGGGAAGACATTCGATGCGGACATGCGGACGGCGGCTGCGGGCTTGAGGATGATCGAGGAAGAGCGGAGGCGGACGGCGTTTTCGATCGAGGCCGATGCGCTGGAGGCGGGGATTTTGGGGCGGAGGAGCGGTGAAGCCTGCCTCTCGTCTGAGGCTTGCCCCTCATCCCCCTGCCGGGACCTTCTCCCCGCAGGCGGGGAGAAGGGGGAACAGGCGCTCGACTGTTCCATTCCTCTTGCTCCCGATGGGGAGGAAACCCAGGCCCCATCCCCTTCTCCCCGCTTGCGGGGAGAAGGTCCCGGCAGGGGGATGAGGGGCCAGGCCGAAGGAATCGAGCCTGCCTGCGGGACACCGATAACACCGACCAGCCGGCGCCAGATGCGCGGCTGGCACTTCCATCGCCGCCTTGCCCAGATGCCGCCGGACGGCGACTGGCGGGTGTGGCTGCTGATGGGCGGGCGCGGCTCGGGCAAGACGCGGGCGGGCGCCGAATGGGTGCATGCGATCGCCAGCCTGAAGGCGGACCTGCGCATCGCGCTGGTGGCCGAGACGCTGGGCGATGCACGCGAGGTGATGATCGACGGCGTCTCGGGCATCTGCCGGATCGCCGGGCGGGCGCGGCCGGAATTCGAGGCCTCGCGCCGCCGGCTCGTCTGGCCGAACGGTTCGATCGCGCAGATCTTTTCCTCCGAGGACCCGGAGAGCCTGCGCGGGCCGCAGTTCCACCTCGCCTGGTGCGACGAGCTCGGCAAGTGGAAACATGCGCAGGAGACCTGGGACATGCTGCAATTCGGCCTGCGCCTCGGGGACGATCCGCGCGTGCTGGTGACGACGACGCCGCGCCCGGTGCCGCTTTTGCGGGCGCTGGCGGGCGATCCGAAGACCGCGGTGCGGCGCATCCGCACCGACGACAATGCCGGCAACCTCGCGCCGGGCTTCCTTGCGGCGATGGCCGAGCGCTATGGCGGCACGCGGCTGGGGCGGCAGGAGCTGGACGGCGAGCTGATCGCCGACCGCGAGGATGCGCTGTGGAACCGGGCGCGGCTGGAGGGGATCCGCCAGCGCAATCCCGGGCCGCTCTCGCGCATCGTCGTGGCGGTCGATCCGCCGGCGACGGCCTCGGCGGCCTCCGTCTGCGGCATCGTCGTGGCGGGGCTGGACGGCACGGGGCGGGCGGTGGTGCTCGCCGACTGCTCGGTGACGGGCGCGAGCCCTGCGGGCTGGGCGGGCGCCGTGGTGCGCGCCTTCCGGCGCTTCGACGCGGACCGGGTGGTCGCGGAGGTCAACCAGGGCGGCGACATGGTGACGGCGATGCTGAAAAGCGTCGACGCGAACCTGCCGGTGACGGGCGTGCGGGCGACGCGCGGAAAGTTCCTGCGCGCCGAGCCGGTGGCGGCGCTCTACGAGCAGGGGCGGGTGGTCCATGCGGCCGCCTTTGCCGAGCTGGAGGACCAGATGTGCGATTTCGGGCCGGACGGGCTGTCCTCCGGCCGCTCGCCGGACCGGCTCGATGCGCTGGTCTGGGCGCTGACGGCGCTGGTGCTGGAGCGGGCGGGCGAACCGCGGGTGCGGGGGATTTGAGATGGCGATCGACCGCAAGGCGTTTTTCGATGCGGTGCGCGGCACGCTGTATGGCGGCCGGCTGGCGGGGACGCAGGTCGCGGGGCTGGCGGCGCTGCTCGACCGGTTCGAGCGCGGCGAGGTCGAAGACCGGCGTTTCCTCGCCTACATGCTGGCGACGGCCCATCACGAGACGGGCGGGCGCCTGCAGCCGGTGCGCGAGACCTTCGCGGCGACGGATGCAGAGGCGATCGCCCGGCTCGACCGGGCTTTTGCGGCCGGGCGGCTGCCGCAGGTTTCCGCGCCCTACTGGCGGCGGGACGGCGAGGGGAAGAGCTGGCTTGGGCGCGGGCTCGTGCAGATTACCCACCGGCGCAACTATGCGCGGCTGGCCGGGCTGACGGGCATCGATCTCGTCGGCCGGCCGGAGCTTGCGATGGAGATGCCGGTGTCGGTCGAGATCCTCTTCACCGGCATGCTCAGCGGCGCCTTCACGGGGCGGCGGCTGGCCGACCATTTTTCCGGCGCGCTCACCGACTGGGTCGGGGCGCGGCGGATCATCAACGGGCTCGACCGGGCGGAGAAGGTGGCGGGCTACGGGCGGGCGTTTTTCGTCGCGCTGGGCGGGTAGCGGGCGGCATGCCGTGCGGGTGGATCCTCGGGTCGAGCCCGAGGATGACGGAGGGGAGGATCGGGTTTCCATCCCATGGAACGATGCGGCATGCGGATCCGGTGCGGTGGCCCTTCATACATCTCTTCCGTCGTCATCCTCGGGCTCGACCCGAGGATCCACCCGCACGGCACACCGTCCAACCCATTGGCGAATCGACACAATCGGAGGGCACCATGAAATTACCATCCTTCCTCGCGCGGCAGCGCCGGGCGGCCGAGACCAAGGCGTCGGGCTTTTTCGCGCTGACGGCCGAGGGGCGGGCGCACTGGTCGTCCCGCTCCTATGCCTCGCTGTCGCGCGAGGGGTTCATGAAGAACCCGGTGGCGCACCGGGCGGTGCGCATGATCGCGGAAGCGGCGGCCTCCGTGCCCTGGCTTGCCTATCAGGGCGAGGCGGAGCGGCCGGACGACCCCTTGCTGTCGCTGCTGTCGCGGCCGAACGGGCGCCAGGCGGGCGCGGATTTCCTCGAGACGCTCTACGGGCATCTTCTGCTTTCCGGCAATGCCTTCGTGGAGGGGGTGCGGGTGGGCGAGGCGCTGCGCGAACTCCATCTGCTTAGGCCCGACCGGATGCGCATCGTCGAGGGGCGGGACGGCTGGGCGGAGGCCTATGAATACCGCGCGGGCGGGCATGTGCGCCGGCATCCCGCGGGCGAGGGGCAGGCGATCCTGCATCTGCGCCTCTTCCATCCGCTCGACGACCAGCTCGGTTTCGCGCCGCTGGAGGCGGCGTCCATGGCGCTCGACCTCTCCAACGCGGCCGCCATCTGGAACAAGGCGCTGCTCGACAATTCGGCGCGGCCCTCCGGGGCACTGGTCTACCAGCCGAAGGAGGGCGGCAACCTCACGCCCGACCAGTACGGCCGGCTGAAATCAGAGCTGGAGGAGGGCTATTCCGGGCCGGCGCGGGCCGGGCGGCCGATGCTGCTGGAAGGCGGGCTCGACTGGAAGGCGATGGGGCTCTCCCCGCGCGAGATGGATTTCGTCGAGGCCAGGAACGGCGCGGCGCGCGACATCGCGCTCGCCTTCGGCGTGCCGCCGATGCTGATCGGCATTCCGGGCGATGCGACCTATGCCAATTACCAGGAGGCCAACCGGGCCTTCTGGCGGCTCACCGTGCTGCCGCTGGTGCAGCGCACGGCGGCGGCTTTTGCGGGCTGGTTTTCCGAAGGGGCAGATGACGGGCTGCGGCTGGTGCCGGATCTCGACCAGGTGAGCGGGCTGGCGGACGAGCGCTCGGAACTCTGGGCCCGGGTGGGCGCGGCGGGGTTTCTGACGGACGAGGAGAAGCGGCGGGCGGTGGGGTATTGAGGGGGAGCGGGGATGCTTGCCCCTCATCCCGCTGCCACGACCTTCTCCCCGTAAACGGGGAGAAGGGATATGCCGTGGCGGTTTCCCCGGCCAATGACCGTTCGTGAGGCACGTCCCCTCTCCCCGCTTGCGGGGAGAGGGTTAGGGTGAGGGGCTGCCGGTTTTTCCAGCCAAATCAATTGGCTGCAAGGCAAGAGTGAATCATTTTGCAGAGCGCCGGACTCACTTCGTGAAAATCTTGACTTGGTTTGTGAAGGAAGCGGCGCAAGGGATTCAAAAGACTCGCTGATCGGCCCGGCCTTCCCTGGCGGAAAGCCGGCGCTTTCGGCCGCATGCGGCCCGATATCCCGGATTTCCATAATAATCTGAAAGGCTTAACAATGGCTGACTTCGGAAACGACGGCGGGCTTTGGACGGCCCGGCTGATCGGCGCGTCCGCGGGCGCGGCCGTCTCGCTCATCTATCTCCTGCCCAGGAGCCGCCGCGAGGCGGCGTGCCGGTTCCTCACCGGGCTTGCCTGCGGCCTCGTCTTCGGCGGGCCGGCGGGGCTGTGGATCGCGGTGCGGCTCGGCATTGCCGGCTATCTCGGGCCGGCGGAGATGCTCCTGACCGGCTCGGCGGCCGCCAGCCTTTCGGCCTGGTGGGGGCTGGGGGTGCTGGCGCGGCTGGCGGAGCGGATGCGGGAATAGCGAACAGGCAATAGGCAGTAGGCAGTAGGCAGTAGGCGGTAGGGATGGGCGCAGCGCAGCCCCAACCACCAATTCCCTACTGCCTACTGCCTATTGGCTATTGCCTACCGCCTACCGCCTATCCCCCTTCACATCATCGGAGACGACCATGATCACCGACGACCTGCCGGTCTGGCGGACGAAGAAATATGCCGATCTGACGCTTTCGGGCGTTTCCGGCGACGGAGTGTTTTCCGGCTATGCGAGCCTCTTCGGCGAGGTGGACCTCGGCAAGGACGCGATCGCGCCGGGCGCCTTTTCCCGCTCGCTGGAAAAGCGCGGGCCCTCCGGCGTGCGCATGCTGTTCCAGCACGATCCGGCCGAGCCGCTCGGGCGCTGGCGGACGATCCGCGAGGACGGGCGCGGGCTCTATGTCGAGGGCGTGCTTTCGCCCGGCGTGGCGCGGGCCCGCGAGGTGTTGAACCTCATGAAGTCGGGCGCGCTCGACGGGCTTTCCATCGGCTTCCAGACCGTGCGCTCGAAGACCGACCGGACGAGCGGCGTGCGCCGCATCCTGGAGGCCGACCTCTGGGAGATCTCGATCGTCACCTTTCCCATGCTGCCCTCGGCGCGGGTGTCGAACGTGAAGAATGCGCGGTGGTTCCGCGACCGGGAGACCGAGCTGGTGCGCCTCATGCGCCGGGCGGCCCGGATGATGAAACGCTAGGTTTTTGTTTTACCCGACGCCGAAGCGGTTTCGCTTCGGCTGGAAATGCCAACCGAAGAAGAGGAAGACAGCATGGAGAGCCACAGGACCGCGCCGGAAATCAAGGCCGTGCCGGAAACGATGACCGCCGCCTTCGACGATTTCATGGAGGCCTTCGAGGCTTTCAAGGAGACGAACGACCGGCGGCTCGGCGAGATCGAGCAGAAGCTGACCGCCGACGTGGTGACGCGCGACAAGGTGGAGCGCATCAACCGCGCGATGGACGAGCACAAGCGCGTCATCGACCAGCTTGCGCTGAAGAAGGCGCGCCCCGCCCTCGGCGGCGGCGAGGGCGGCTTCGAGGCGGCCGAGCACAAGGCGGCCTTCTCCGCCTATATGCGCCGCGGCGACGAGAGCGCGCTCCGGGCGCTGGAGGGCAAGGCCATGTCGGTCGGCTCGGCGGCGGATGGCGGCTATCTCGTGCCGCCGGAGACCGACACGGAGATCGGCCGCCGGCTTTCCGCCATCTCGCCGATCCGCGCGCTTGCGACCGTGCGCCAGGTCTCCGGCACGGTGCTGAAGAAGCCGTTCGCGACGGGCGGCATGGCGGCGGGCTGGGTGGCGGAAACCGCCGCGCGGCCGCAGACGGGCAATGCGCAGCTCGCCGAACTCTCCTTCCCGACCATGGAGCTCTACGCCATGCCGGCGGCGACGGCCGCGCTGCTCGACGATGCGGCGGTGGACGTGGAGGGCTGGATCGCCTCCGAGATCGACATGGTCTTCGCCGAGCAGGAGGGCACTGCCTTCGTTACCGGCGACGGCACCAACAAGCCGAAGGGGTTCCTCGGCTACACGGCTGTCGCCGACGCGAGCTGGAGCTGGGGCAATATCGGCTATATCGCGACGGGCGCGGCCGGGGCCTTCAAGGCCGCGAGCCCCTCCGACACGCTGTTCGACACGGTCTATTCGCTGAAGGCGGGCCACCGGCAGAACGGCACCTTCGTGATGAACCGCAAGACGCAGGGGCAGATCCGCAAGTTCAAGGATGCGGACGGCAACTATCTCTGGCGCCCGCCGGCCTCGGCGGGGCAGGCGGCCTCGCTGCTCGGCTTCGCCATCGCGGAGGCCGAGGACATGCCGGACGTGGCGGCCGACAGCTTCTCCATCGCCTTCGGCGACTTCCGCGCCGGCTACCTCGTCGTCGACCGCACGGGCGTGCGCGTGCTGCGCGATCCCTATTCGGCCAAGCCCTATGTGCTGTTCTACACGACCAAGCGTGTCGGCGGCGGGGTGCAGAATTTCGAGGCGATCAAGCTGGTGAAGTTCGCGGCGAGCTGAGCGACCCCATCCAACAGCGCCGTCATGGTCGGGCTCGACCCGAGGATGACGCAAAGTGTGCACCGGCGGCGTTCCCTGGCGCCGGAGCCGGCGGGCGCGGTTTCCTCCCGGCCGCGCCCGCATTCCTTTCTCCATCGCGAAGGACGATCATGACCATTGCCGAACTGTTGCCGCCGGCCGTGGAGCCGGTGACGCTTGCCGAGGCGAAGGCGCATCTGCGCCTCGATGCGGCCGACGAGGATGCGCTCGTGTCCGCGCTGGTCCGCGTGGCGCGCGAACATCTGGAGGCCGCGACGGGGCTTTGCCTGATCACGCGCCCTTTGCGCCTCTATCTCGACGACTGGCCCGAAACGCGGGTGATTCAGATTGCCAGGGGGCCGGTGCAAACCATTGAGTTGGTGACGGTTTATGATGTCGCGGGGCTGCCGGTGGACGTGGATGTGACGGGTTACGTGCTCGACGGCACGGCGCGGCCGGCCCGGCTGGTGCTGCCGGCGCGACCGGCGACGGAGCGTGCGCTCAACGGCATCGAGATCGATTTCACGGCCGGCTTCGGCGAGAGCGGCGCGGATGTGCCGGACGGGCTGAAGCGGGCGCTGCTCTTGCATGTGGCGGCCATGTTCGAGCTGCGCGGGGTGCTTTCGCCTTCAGATCAGCCGGGCACGGTGCCGGCGGGCTACGACCGGCTGGTGGCGCCCTACCGGCTGCGGAGGCTGTGATGGCGAAGGCGAGGATCATCGATCCCGGCGCGTTCTCCGCGCGGCTGACGCTGGAAGGGCCGGTCGAGACGCCGGACGGGCAGGGCGGCGTGGAGCGCGGCTTCGCGGCGCTGGCAATGCTCTGGGCGGCGATCGAGCCGGTGGCGGCGCGGGCGGACGAGGCGGCGGGCACGCTGCCGGTGTCGGTGACGCACCGCATCTGGCTGCGGCGGCGGGGCGACCTTGCCGGCGGCATGCGGCTGCGCAAGGGCGCGCGGATCTTTTCCATCCGCGCCTTTCGCGATCCGGACGAGACGGGGCGCTATACGCTCTGCGACTGCGAGGAGATCCAGCCATGAGCGCGGCATCGGCCCTGCAGAAGGCGATCTTCGCCAGGCTTTCGGGCGATGCGGCGCTGACGGCGCTGGTCGGCGCGAACGGCATCACCGACCGCAGGCCCGACGGGCCGGCGGCGCCGCTCATCGTGATCGCGGGCATCGACAGCACCGACCATTCGACGGCGAGCGAGGCGGGCGAAGAGCATGTGGTGACGCTGGAGGCCTGGTCCGAGGCGGCGGGGCACCGGCAGGCGCAGGCGATGGCCGCCGCCGTGCGCGCGGCGCTCGACGACGCCGCGCTGGTGCTGGCCGGGCACCATCTCGTCCTGCTCTTCCACCGCGATACGCAGCTTCGCCGCGACGGCAAGTCCCGCTTCCACCGCGCGCAAATGCGCTTCCGGGCGGTGACGGAGCCGCATGCCTGACACCCAACTTTCGGAAAGGACCTTGCCATGGTGGCACAGAAGGGGCGCGAGCTCCTCATCAAGATCGACAACGGGGCGGGTTTCGTCACCGTTGCGGGGCTGCGCTCGAAGCGGCTGTCGTTCAATGCGCAGCTCGTCGACGTGACGGATGCGGAATCGGCGGGGCGCTGGCGCGAACTCCTCGGCGGGGCGGGCGTGCAGCGCGCGGCGGTGTCCGGCGCCGGCATCTTCAAGGACCAGGCCTCGGACGCGCTGGTGCGTGCGCTGTTCTTCGCCGGCACGATCGCCGCCTGGCAGATCGTGATCCCGGATTTCGGCACGGTCGCGGGGCCGTTCCAGATCGCGGCGCTCGACTATTCCGGGGCGCATGACGGCGAGGTGGTCTTCGAGATCGCGCTGGAATCGGCCGGGCTCCTCACCTTCGGGGCGCTCTGATGGGCGCGCGGGCGAACCGGCACCGCGGCGAGATCGAGGCCGTCCTCGACGGCGAGCGGCGCGTGCTGTGCCTGACGCTCGGGGCGCTGGCGGAGCTGGAGACGGCCTTTGCCGTCGACAGCCTGACGGGACTGGCGGAGCGCTTCTCCTCCGGGCGGCTGAAGGCCGAGGATCTCATCCGCATCATCGGCGCAGGGCTGCGCGGCGGGGGCAATCTCTTTTCCGACGAGGACGTGGCGGCGATGGCGGTGGCGGACGGGCTCTCCGGCTTTGCGCGCATCGCGGCGGCGCTGTTGCAGGCGACCTTCGGGCCGGGCGCGGAGGCGCGGCCGGAAAACCCTCCGGGGCCGCATCCGGGCTGAACGGGGAGAGGGCGGCCTTTCCCTGGGAGGCGGCGCTTCATGCCGGGCTCTGCCGGATGCGGCTTTCGGCGACGGATTTCTGGGCGATGACGCCGCGTGAGCTGGCCTTCGCGCTCGGCGTGCTGCGGCCTGTGCCGCCGGCACCCGGGCGCAATGCGCTTGCCGCGCTGATGCGCGCCTTTCCCGACCACAAGGAGTGAACGATGGCGGATGCGGATGACAGGCCTCTTGCCGGCACGCTCGACGATGCCGGGCAGCTTTCGGCGATCTTCGACGACCTGGAGGCGCGCTCGCGCTCCTTCGGCGCGGCGCTGACGAGCGCGCTGAAGGGCGCGGTCGTCGACGGCAAGGGGCTGGAGAGCGTGTTGCGCGGGCTGGCGCTGCGCATGAGCGACATTGCGCTTTCCGTGGGGTTGAAGCCGCTGGAAGGGTTTTTGTCGTCGGGCTTTTCCGGGCTGCTCGGCAGCGTCACGCCCTTCGCCAAGGGCGGCGTGGTGGCCTCGCCGACCTATTTCGGGACCGGCGGCGGCGTCGGGCTGATGGGCGAGGCGGGAGCGGAGGCGATCCTGCCCCTGAAGCGCGGGCCGGACGGGGCACTGGGCGTTGCCGGCGACGGCGGCGGGACGCGCATCCTCTTCAACGTGACGGCGCAGGATGCGGCGAGCTTCCGCAAGTCCGAGGGGCAGATCGCGGCCATGCTGACGCGCGCCGTGGGGCGCGGGCAGCGCAGTTTGTGAGGGCGGACGCTCCTCATCCCGCTGCTGCGACCTTCTCCCCGAGCGGCAGGATTATCGCCCATGGAGTTCGACGTCGCCACACCCCCTTCTCCCCCGCGGGGAGAAGGTGCCGGCAGGCGGATGAGGGGGATGGCGAAGGCGCAAAGGCTCTATCCGAGCCACCCCCTCATCCGACCCTTCGGGCCACCTTCTCCCCGCGGGGGAGAAGGGAGAACGGCACCGTCGAACTCTGTAGGCGATAATCCTGCCGCTCGGGGAGAAGGTCGCGGCAGCGGGATGGGAGGCAGGAGCATTTTCGGAGAGATGGGCATGGCAGGATTTCATGAGGTGCGGTTTCCGCTGCGTGTCGCGCTCGGCACCAGCGGCGGGCCGGTGCGGCGGACGGATATCGTCAGCCTTTCCAACGGGCGGGAGAACCGCAATCGCCGCTGGCACGATGCGCGGCGGCGCTATGATGCGGGCTCCGGCGTGCGTTCGGTCGAGGATCTCTATGCGGTGCTCGCCTTCTTCGAGGCGCGCGCGGGGCAGTTTTACGGATTCCGCTTCCATGATCCGGTGGACCACAAGTCCTGTTCGCCGGGCGGGATGGTGAGCGCCATGGACCAGCAGATCGGCACGGGGGACGGTGCGACGGCGGCCTTCCGGCTCGTCAAGCGCTATGCGGATGCCGGCGGGGAGACGGTGCGCACCATCGACAAGCCGGTCATGGGCACGGTGATCGTCTCGGTGGCGGGCAGCACGCGGCCGGCGGCGGACTATACGGTGGACCATGCGACGGGTGTCGTCACCTTCAAGCCGGGCAAGATACCGGCTTCGGGCGCCATCCGGGCAGGCTACGAATTCGACGTGCCGGTGCGCTTCGACACGGACCGCATCGACATCGACCTCGCGCAGTTCGATGCGGGACGCATTCCCTCCATTCCGCTGGTGGAGATCCGGCCATGAGGACGATCCCGGGCGGATTGCAGGCGCATCTCGACGGCGAGGCGACGACGCTGTGCCATGCCTGGCGGGTGACGCGGCGCGACGGCGCGGTGATGGGCTTCACCGACCACGACCGTGATCTTTCCTTCGGCGGGCTCGCCTACCTGGCGGCGAGCGGCTTCGAAGCGAGCGAGACGGAGGACGGCAACGGGCTTTCCGCCGAGGGCGGCGACCTCTCGGGCGGGTTTTCGGCGGAGGCGATCCGCGCGGAAGACCTTTCGGCGGGGCGCTACGACGGGGCAAAGGTCGAGGTCTATCGGGTCAACTGGCAGAACACCGCGCAGCGGCTGCTGCTGCGCACGGCCGAGCTTGGCGAGGTGCGGCGCGAGGGCGGGCTTTTTCGCGCCGAGCTGCGGCGGCTGACGCATCGGCTCGACCAGGTGCGCGGGCGCATCTACGGGCATCGCTGCGATGCGGTGCTGGGCGACGGCCGGTGCGGCGTGAACGCGGCGGCGCCGGCCTTCCGGGCGACGGCGACGGTGGGCGCGGTGCTGGACGACATGCGGCTGCGGGTGAGCGGGCTCTCCGGCTTTGCCGAGCGGTTCTTCCGCTACGGCGTGCTCACCTTCACGAGCGGCGCGGCGGAAGGGCTGACGGCGGATATCGAGGACCAGCGCAAGGTGGCGGGCGGCGATGAGCTGACCTTCTGGCTGCCGGTGCCGGCCGGGGTGGCCGCGGGCGATGCGATGCAGGTGACGGCGGGGTGCGACAAGCGCTTTGCGACCTGCAAGGCCAAGTTTGCCAACGGGCTGAATTTTCGTGGGTTTCCGCACATGCCCGGTAGCGACTTCACCTATGGCTATGCCGATGGCGAGACGGTGCATGACGGGAGGCCGCTCTATGCGTGAGATGCTGCGGGGTGCCCCTCATCCGGCCTGCCGGCCACCTTCTCCCCGCAAGTGGGGAGAAGGGATTTGCCGCCACGGTTTCCCGCATGACATTGCCGCGGTGGAAGAAGACGGTTCGGCATATTCCCATGACGGGCCGGGACAGGATACCGGCGGTCGCGTCGTCGCGATCGCCCGCAGCTTCATCGGCACGCCCTACCGGCATCAGGGCGCGCTGAAGGGTGTCGGGTGCGATTGCCTCGGGCTGGTGCGCGGGGTCTGGCGGGAGCTCTATGGGGCGGAGCCGGAGGTGCCGGGGGCCTATGCGCCCGACTGGGCGGAGCGGGCGGGGGAGGAGCGGCTGCTGGCGGCGGCGGCGCGGCATTGCGGGGCGGCGCTGCCGGTCTCGGCGCTTCGGCCGGGCGATATCCTCATCTTTCGCTGGCGGGCGGGGGTGGCGGCGAAACATGCCGGCATCGCGGCGCCCGATGCACATTTCATCCATGCCTATGAGCAGGCGGCGGTGATCGAATCGCCGCTCGTGCCCGCATGGCGGCGGCGGATCGCCGGCGTCTTCCGTTTTCCGGAGATTTCCTGAGCCATGGCGACACTTCTCTTCCAGGCGGCGGGCGCGACGCTCGGCGGCCTCTTCGGGCCGTTCGGCGCCATGCTCGGCCGGGCCGTCGGGGCGCTGGCAGGCTCGGCGGTCGACCGCTCGCTGTTGGGCGGCATGACGAGGATTCCCGGCGCGCGGCTCAATGACGGGCGCGTGCCGGGCGCGGAGGAAGGCACGGCGATGAGCCGCGTCTACGGCACGGCGCGCGTCGGCGGCACGCTGATCTGGGCGACGCGCTTCGAGGAGGACGTCTCCGTCGAGCGCGCCGGCGGCAAGGCGAGCGGGCCGCGGGTCGAGACCTTCAGCTATTTCGCCAACTTCGCCGTCGGCGTGTGCGAAGGGCCGATCGCCGGCATCCGGCGCGTCTTCGCGGACGGGCGGGAGATCGACCTGACCGGCATCGAGATGCGCGTCCATCGCGGCACCGCGAACCAGGCGCCCGACCCGCTGATCCTCGCCAAGCAGGGGGCCGGCAACGCGCCGGCCTATCGCGGGCTTGCCTATGTCGTCTTCGAACGGTTGCCGCTCGACACGTTCGGCAACCGCATCCCCATCCTGCAGTTCGAGGTGCTGAAGCCGGTCGGCTCGCTGGAAGGCAAGGTGCGGGCGGTGACGGTCATTCCGGGCTCGAGCGAACATGGCTACGACCCCGAGCTGGTGACGGAGAAGATCGCCGCCGGCAAGGCGCGCAACATGAACCGCAACACGCTCGTCGCGGCGACGGACTGGGTGGCCTCGATCGACGAATTGCAGGCGCTGTGCCCCGGCCTCGAACGGGTGGGGCTGGTGGTCGCCTGGTTCGGCACGGATCTGCGGGCCGGTGAGTGCCGCATCCTGCCGGGGGTGGAGGTGCCCGCCCGGCAGGAGGAGAGCAAGCCCTGGAGGGTTTCCGGCATCGCGCGCGAGGACGCCTATGTGGTGAGCCGCGTCGAGGGCCGGCCGGCCTATGGCGGCACGCCCTCGGATGCGAGCGTGATCGCGGCCATCCGCGACCTGAAGGCGCGCGGGATCGAGGTCTATCTCTACCCCTTCCTGATGATGGACGTGCCGGTCGACAACACGCTGCCCGATCCCTATGGCGACGCGCGGCAGGCGCCCTATCCCTGGCGCGGGCGCATCACCTGCCATCCGCCGTCCGCCGACGGGACCGCGTCGGCGCGCAGCCAGGTGAACGCCTTTGTCGGCGCGGCCGGGGCGGGGAGTTTTTCCGTTTCGGGCGAGGAGGTCACCGGCCCTACCGGCGACGAGGGATTCCGGCGACTGATCCTGCACTATGCGCTGCTGGCGGAGGCGGCGGGCGGGGTGGACGGCTTCCTGATCGGCTCGGAAATGCGCGGGCTGACCTGGCTGCGCGACGGGAGCGGGGCCTTTCCCTTCGTCGAGGCGCTTGCCGCGCTTGCCGGCGACGTGCGGGCGATCCTCGGGCCGGGCACGAAGATCACCTACGGGGCGGACTGGAGCGAATATTTCGGCTACCAGCCGCCGGGCGGCAGCGGCGAGGTGCGCTATCATCTCGACCCGCTCTGGGCGTCCCCGGCGATCGATGCGGTGGGCATCGACAATTACATGCCGCTCTCCGACTGGCAGAATGCCGATACGCTGGCCGGCAATCCGGATGGGTTTCGCCATTCCGAGGACATGGCGGCCATGCGCGCCATGATCACCGGCGGCGAGGGGTTCGACTGGCATTATCCCGACGCGGCGGCGCGGGCGGCGCGCGAGCGCGTGCCGATCACCGACGGCATGGCGGGAAAGCCCTGGGTATTTCGCTACAAGGACCTCGCGAACTGGTGGGGTAATCGCCACTACGAGCGCGGGCCGGGCGGGGCGGAGCTTTCGGGCCACACCGCCTGGGTGCCGCGCTCCAAGCCGATCTGGTTCACCGAACTCGGCTGCCCGGCGGTCGACAAGGGGGCGAACCAGCCGAACGTCTTCGTCGATCCGAAAAGCGCGGAGAACGCGCTGCCCTATCATTCCGGCGGGGCGCGCAACGACGCGGTCCAGCGGCGCTTCCTCGACGCGCACCACGGCTGGTGGCAGGGCAGCGGGCCGGAGGCGGGCATGGTCGATCCGGGCCATGTCTTCCTGTGGACCTGGGATGCGCGGCCCTATCCGGCCTTTCCCGAGGATACCGCGCTCTGGTCGGACGGGCTCAACTGGCAGCGCGGGCACTGGCTGAACGCGCGGCTCGGGGCCGGAACGGTGGCGGATGTCATCGCGGCGATCCTGAAGGATCACGGGTTTTTCGATTTCGACGTCTCGAGCGTGGCCGGCGATCTCTCCGGTTTCGTGCAGGCGGACCAGACCTCGGCGCGCGCGCTGATCGAGCCGCTGATGGAAGCGTTCCAGCTCGATGCGCTGGAGGCGAACGGCAGGCTGGTCTTCCGCTCGCGGCTGAAATCCGCGCTGCCGCCGGCGGAGATCGGCCTTCTTGCCGAACGGCCGGAGGAGGCGCTGTTCGAGGAGAGCCGCGGGCATGCCAGCGATTTCGCGGGCGAGGCGATCCTCGACCATTTCGACGATTCGGGCACCTATTCGCGCGTGACGGCGCGCTCGCGCCGCATGGCGGGAGAGAACGACCGCGTGCTGCGGCTGGCGCTGCCGGCGGTGCTGCATGCGGGGGCGGCCGCGGCGAGCGTCGAGACGGCGCTGCGCGACCAGCGGGCGGGGCAGCGGCGGCTCACCTTCCGCCTGCCGCCGACGGCGATGGGCGTGACACCGGGCGACATCGTGCGGCTGGCCGGCGGGCCGGAGGGGCGCTTCCTCATCACCGGCATCACCGACGGGCTGGTGCGCGAGGTGGAGGCGCGGGCGATCGCGGCCGGGGAAAGCCCGGCGCCCCTGCTCCTGGACGGCCGCGGCCGGCCGGTGAGCGGGGCGGGGCCGGGGGCGCGCGATGCCTTTGCGCCGGATGTCGTCTTTCTCGACCTGCCGGTGCTCGGCTCGGGCGGGGCGCAGGATTTTGCCCGCGTCGCCGCCTATGCGCAGCCCTGGCGATCGATGATCGTGTCGAGTTCCGAGGGCAGCGAAGGCTATCGCAGCCGCGTGCGGCTCGACCGGCCGGCACGGATCGGCACGCTGGTCGAGCCGCTGGCGGCGGGCGTCGTCGGGCGGTTCGATCCGGGGCGGGCGATCGTGCTCGACCTGCCGTTCGGCGGGCTTTCCACGGTGGACACGCTTGCCATGCTGAACGGCGCCAACCGGCTTGCGATCAGGGCCGGCAACGGGGCCTGGGAAATCGTCGGCTTTGCCGGGGCGAGCGAGATCGCGCCGGGGCGCTGGCGGCTCACCCGGCTGCTGCGTGCCCTGCACGGCACCGAGGACGCCATGGCGTCCGGCCATGCGGCCGGGGCGCGGGCGGTGGTGCTTGATGATGCCGTGCTGCCGCTCGGGCTCGACGTGGAGGAGGTGGGGCGGCCGTCGAACTGGCTCGTCGAGCCGGTGGGCATGACGCCCGGACAGGCGGGGCCTTTCGCCTTTGCCGGCGGCGAGCGGGCGCTGACGCCCTTGGCGCCGGTGCATCTGCGCGGCCGGCGGGGTCTCGACGGCGTCGTGCGGCTGTCGTGGGTCCGGCGCGGGCGGATCGATTCGGACAGTTGGCTGGCTGCCGAGATCCCGCTCGACGAGCCGGTGGAGGCCTATCGCCTCGATATCCTCTCGGGCGAAACGGCGGTGCGCAGCGTCGAGACCGCGGCGCCGGCCTTCACCTATCCGGCGGCCCAGGAGCTTGCCGATTTCGGCGCGCCGCAGGTGGCGCTCTCCATCCGTGTGCGCCAGCTCGGCCGGGCCATTCCGCTCGGCCTGCCGGCGCGGGCGACGATCATCCTCTGAGCGAAAGGAAAACCGATGAACGACGACGCAAAAGCCTGGTATCTGTCGCGCACCGTCTGGGGCGCGCTGGTCGCGATCCTCGCCTCGCTCGCCCATGCGGCGGGCGTCGAGGTGACCGCCGGGGACGAGGGGGAACTGGCCGATCTCCTCGTGGCGGCGGTGGGCACGCTGGGCGGGTTCGTCGCGCTCTACGGGCGGATTTGCGCGCGCCGGCGCGTGCGGTGAGGCGGCTTGACGATCCACAGGGCATTCATTTGCCATTCAGCGTGGATCGTTTATTGCTTGCATCACACTGATCCGCACCTGAAAGTACATTCATGGCCTCGCCACTTCTCATAACCGCGCTTGCGGCCAGCCTGATCCTGCCGGTGCCCGTCGAGACGGGCACGGCGCGGGACGTCGTCGCGGTCGCGGGCGATTGCAGCGACGCGGCTGCGCAGGTGGTCGCCCAGACGGGGGGCGAACTGCTCTCGGCGCAGCCGAAGGGCGATACCTGCGTGGTGACGGTGCTCGTGCCCGGCAAGGGCAATGCCCGGCCGCGCAAGGTGACCGTGCGCGTGCCGATGTAGGGCCGCCGGGCCTTTCGTGATGGAACGAGAGAGATAGGAAAGAGGGCGAATGCGCATCCTGGTGGTCGAGGACGATGTCAACCTGAGCCGGCAGCTCAGCGAGGCCTTGAAGGAATCAGGCTATGTGGTGGACCAGGCCTTCGATGGCGAGGAAGGCCACTATCTCGGCGACACCGAGCCCTATGACGCCATCATCCTCGATATCGGCCTGCCGGAAATGGACGGCATCACCGTCCTCGAAAAGTGGCGTGCCGACGGCAAGACGACGCCCGTCCTCATCCTCACCGCCCGCGACCGCTGGAGCGACAAGGTGGCCGGCATCGACGCCGGCGCCGACGACTATGTGGCAAAGCCCTTCCATGTCGAGGAGGTGCTGGCGCGCATCCGGGCGCTGATCCGCCGCGCGGCGGGCCATGCGAGCCCCGACATCGTCTGCGGGCCGGTGCGGCTCGACACGAAGGGCTCCAAGGCGACGGTCAACGGCGAGACGCTGAAGCTGACCTCGCATGAATACCGGCTGCTCTCCTACCTCATGCACCATATGGGCGAGGTGGTGTCGCGCACCGAACTGGTCGAACATATGTACGACCAGGATTTCGACCGCGATTCCAACACGATCGAGGTTTTTGTCGGGCGCCTGCGCAAGAAGATCGGCGTTGACCTGATCGAGACCGTGCGCGGCCTCGGCTACCGGATGCAAGCCCCCGCCAATGGCAAATAACGCCAGGCGCTCCCGCTCGCTCACCTTCCGCGTTCTTCTTCTCGCCTCGCTCTGGGCGGCGGTCGCACTCATCGTCATCGCCGTCGTCATCTCGACGCTCTATCGCCAGAGCGCGGAGAAGAGCTTTCGCGATCTCCTGCGCGCGCAGCTCTACAACGTCATCAACTCCGTTTCGGCGGACGAGGAGACGCGGCTGACCGGCACGCCGCAGCTCGGGGACCTGCGCTTCTTCCAGCCGCAATCGGGCTGGTACTGGGTGGTCGAGCCGATCGGCGGGGCGCTGGCGAGCGAGACGCTGACCTCGTCCTCGCTCGGAACGGGGAGCATTCCGATCCCCGATACCGACAGCATTCCCTTCGACACGCGTTACGAGCGCTTCTACACGACCATCGATTCCTTCGGCAACGAGGTGGAGGTGGGCGAGACGGAAGTGGTGCTCGACGACGAGGGGCGCACGGCGCGTTTCCGCGTCGTCGGCAACCGCGACGTGCTGGAGGGCGATATCGACGATTTTTCCGGCAGCCTCTATCTCGCGCTGGCCGGCTTCGGTGTCGGCAGCCTGCTCCTCAACGCGGCGGCGATCCTCATCGGCCTGAAGCCGCTCGACCGGGCGCGCAAGGCGCTGGAGAAGATCCGCGCGGGGGAGAGCGAGCAGCTCGATGGCGATTTTCCAAGGGAAATCCTGCCTTTGGCGAGCGAGGTGAATGCGCTGATCGACAGCAACCGGCGCATCGTCGAGCGGGCGCGCATGCAGGTCGGCAACCTTGCACATTCGCTGAAGACGCCGATCGCGGTTCTCCTCAACGAATCGCGGCTGCTCGCCGCCCCGCAGGGCGATCTCGTGCGCACGCAGGCCGAAGCCATGCAGAGCCAGGTGCAATCCTATCTCAACCGCGCCCGCATCGCCGCCCAGCGCGAATCCGTGCTGGCGCGCACCGAGGCACAGGCCGTGCTGGAGCGGCTGGTGCGCGTGATGCGGCGGCTCAATGCCGAACGGCAGTTTCCGCTGACGGTCGATCCGCCGGGGCTGGTTCTGGCGATGGAGCAGCAGGACGTCGAGGAGACCGTCGGCAACCTCCTGGAAAACGCCGCACGTTACGCCCGCACGACGGTGGCCGTGCGCGCCTTGATGGCGCCGGCCGAGGTGCGCGGCAACGACGATGCGCGCAGGAACTGGATCGTCATCGAGGTGGAGGACGACGGGCCGGGGCTGGAGCCGGACGAGATCCGCGAGGCGATGAAGCGCGGCAAGCGGCTCGACGAGAGCAAGCCGGGCACCGGGCTCGGCCTTTCCATCGTCAGCGAGATCGCCTCGGAATACCAGGGAACCTTCGCGCTTTCGCGCGGGCCGCGCGGCGGGCTTCTGGCACGGCTCGTGCTTCCGGCCGTCACAAAGGATGTTGCCTGAGACCGCGGACAATGCAACAAGGAAGGGGCTCGCGAATATGAGGATCGCGGGATGGATGAAGTGCCGGCTGGGCGTATCGCCTCCGGGACGAGTCCGGCAGGAGCGCGAAGCGGTTTTGCAGCCGCAGTCGCGTGGAAACGAAAGCGAGAGCAGTTCCAGCAAACCTGCGAAGCGGTTTTGCGCCCGGAATTGCGGCAGAACAAAAGGTCAGAGCGTTTTCGCCCACGGGTGAAGGCGCTCTCTCATGAAGAGAGACGGTCCCAGCGGATGAAGACGGGTTTGCGCGGCGCCTTTTTCCCCCTCCTTCTGGCAACAGCGACGGTTTCGGGATGCACGACCACGTCGGGCGGCGTAGCCGGGGCCGCCGGCGCGGCCGTTGCGACCGGAGCGGGCGTCTATATCACAGCGCTGCAGGGCGGGCTCGTCAGCCGCAATGCCGGCGGCGCGCAGCTTTCCAAGGCGGACATGCAGCGGGCGCTGGAAGCTGAATACCGTGCGCTGGAAGCCGCGCCCGGCGGCCAGCCCGTCGTCTGGCAGGGCAAGGGCGTCAGCGGATCGGTGGTCGCGGCCGCGCCCTATCAGG
This sequence comes from Shinella sp. HZN7, assembly GCF_001652565.1. Taxonomy (NCBI): domain Bacteria; kingdom Pseudomonadati; phylum Pseudomonadota; class Alphaproteobacteria; order Hyphomicrobiales; family Rhizobiaceae; genus Shinella; species Shinella sp. HZN7. The sequence continues at coordinate 1,153,995 of NZ_CP015736.1, forward strand.
TCGGCTCGCAGAACTGCCGGCAGTACAGCCACACCCTGACCGTGGGCGGCCGGGACACCGCAACGCGCGGGGCGGCCTGCCGCAATGCGGACGGGGCCTGGGCGCCGCTGTCGTAGCCTTTTCCGGTGGCGTGAGGTCACCGGAAAAGGGGAAGGCGTTTCGTTTTTTACCGGCGCCGCTTCGGCTGGACATGCGTTAGCGCAAGCCTGGTCGTCGACGGTTGCGGCGAAACGCCTCAAATTCACGTCATCGTTCCCTGGGGAATTGGAAACGTTCGCGCGTTCCAGTATTTGAACGGTCATGTTTTTCTGGATTCTCGTCGCCATCCTGACGGCCACCGTGGCCGCCGTTCTGCTTCTTCCCCTGCTGCGCCGCCCTGCGGCGGCGGCGGATGACGCCGGTCACGACGTCGAGGTCTACCGCGACCAGCTCGAAGAGTTGAAGCGCGACGAGGCGAGCGGCCTCATCGGCGCGAACGAGGCCGAGCTTGCCCGGGCGGAGGTCGCACGCCGGCTGATCGCGGCCAGCAAGGCCGAGGCGAAGGGCGGGGCGAGCCCGGCCGGGCGCCGCAACCGGCTGGCGCAGGTCTTCGTGATCGTGCTGCTGCCCACCATCGGCCTCTGTCTTTACGTGGCGACCGGCCGGCCGGATCTTCCGGCCCAGCCGCTCGCAGAGCGCCTTGCCAATCCCGGCAACGACATCTCCATCCTCATCGCCAAGGCGGAGAACCATCTCGCGCGCAATCCGGACGACGGCGCGGGCTGGGACCTCCTGGCGCCGATCTACTATCGCAGCGGCCGGGTGGAGGATGCGGCGAACGCCTTTTCCCAGGCGATCCGCCTGCTCGGGCCGACGCCGGAACGGCTGGACGGCTATGCGGAAACGCTGATCGCCCAGTCGAACGGCATCGTGACCGCCGAGGCGCGCGCCCGGCTGGAACAGTCGCTGACGCTGAAGGCGGACAATCCGCGCGCCGAATACTACCTGGCGCTGGCGCTGGAGCAGGAGGGCAAGCGCGCCGAGGCGCGCGCGGCCTTCGAGGCCCTGGCGAAGCAAGCGCCGGCCGATGCGCCCTGGCTGCCGCTCGTCGACCGGCATATTGCCGGGCTTGCCGAGGGGCAAGGTGATGCGGTCGCCGGTGCGCTCGGCAATCCGACGGCGGAGGACATGGCGGCCGCCCAGGACATGTCGGCGGGCGACCGCCAGCAGATGATATCCGGCATGGTCGAGAGCCTTGCGGCGAAGCTTGAGGAAAACCCTGATAATATCGAAGGATGGATGCGCATCATCCGTTCCTATGTTGTGCTGGATCAAAGGCCGAAGGCAGAAGCTGCGCTACAGACGGCGCTGAAGACCTTCCCGGCGGACAGCGACAACGGCAAACAGCTTCTGGCGCTTGCCCGGGACCTATCGATTTCGGCTGAGGGCAGCGGACCATGACACGCAAGCAGAAACGTCTGGCAGTGATCGGCGGCGGCATCGCCTTCCTGGTGGCGGCGGTGCTGCTCGTCATGTTCGCCTTCAGCCAGTCGATCGCCTATTTCTACGTGCCGGGCGATCTTACCAAGGCCAATGTGCCGCCGGGAACGCGCATCCGCCTCGGCGGGCTCGTGGAGGCCGGCACGGTCAAGCGCGGCGAGGGCTCCACCATCACGTTCACGGTGACGGACACGCTTGCCACGGTGCCGGTCACCTATACCGGCATCCTGCCCGACCTCTTCCGCGAGGGGCAGGGCGTGGTGGCGGAAGGCGCCTTCGGCACGGACGGGCTGTTCCTGGCCGACACGGTGCTCGCCAAGCATGACGAGACCTACATGCCCAAGGACGTCGCGGATCGCCTGAAGGCGCAGGGCGTCGAACTTTCCGGCAAGGAAACGATCAAATGATCATCGAGCTCGGACACTATGCCCTCATCCTCGCGCTGGCGACCGTCATCGTCCAGTCGATCCTGCCGCTGATCGGCACGATCCGGGGCGACCGCGCGCTGATGGCCGTGGCGCCGGCCGCGGCGCTGGCCGGTTTTCTGCTCGTGCTCTTCTCCTTCTCGGTGCTGACCTTCGCCTATGTCGTCTCCGATTTCTCGGTCGGCAATGTCTGGCAGAACTCGCATTCGCTGAAGCCGATGATCTACAAGATCACCGGGGTCTGGGGGAACCATGAGGGCTCGATGCTGCTCTGGCTCCTCATCCTCGTCTTCTTCAGCGCGCTTGTCGCCACCTTCGGCGCCAACCTGCCGGAGCGGCTGCGCGCCAACGTGCTGGCCGTGCAGGGCTTCATCTCCACCGCCTTCGCGCTCTTCATCCTGCTCACCTCCAATCCGTTCCTGCGGCTCCAGCCGGCGCCGGCCGAGGGGCAGGACCTCAATCCCGTTCTGCAGGACATCGGCCTCGCCATCCATCCGCCGCTGCTCTATCTCGGTTATGTCGGCTTCTCCGTCAGCTTCTCCTTCGCCATCGCGGCGCTGATCGACGGGCGGATCGACGCGGCCTGGGCGCGCTGGGTGCGGCCGTGGACGCTGGCGGCCTGGAGCTTCCTCACCGCCGGCATCGCCATGGGCTCCTACTGGGCCTATTACGAACTCGGCTGGGGCGGCTGGTGGTTCTGGGACCCGGTGGAGAACGCCTCCTTCATTCCCTGGCTCGCCGGCACGGCGCTCCTGCATTCGGCGCTCGTCATGGAAAAGCGCGAGGCGCTGAAGATCTGGACGGTGCTGCTCGCGATCCTCACCTTCTCCATGTCGCTGCTCGGCACCTTCCTGGTGCGCTCCGGCGTGCTCACCTCGGTGCATGCGTTTGCCACCGATCCGACGCGCGGCGTCTTCATCCTCGCCATCCTGGTCTTCTTCATCGGCGGCGCGCTGTCGCTCTTTGCCTTCCGGGCGGCGACGCTGAAGGCCGGCGGGCTTTTCGCGCCGATCTCGCGCGAGGGCGCGCTCGTCCTCAACAACCTGATCCTGACGACGGCGGCCGCCACGGTGCTGACCGGCACGCTCTATCCGCTGGTGCTGGAAGCGCTGACGGGCGAGAAGATCTCCGTCGGCCCGCCCTTCTTCAACCTCACCTTCGGCCTTCTGATGCTGCCGCTGCTGCTGGCGGTGCCGTTCGGGCCGCTGCTCGCCTGGAAGCGGGGCGACGTCTTCGCCGCCGGCCAGCGCCTCTTTACGGCGGCGGGCATCGGCCTCGTCTTCGCGGCGGTGGTTCTCTACATCCAGAACGGCGGGCCGGTGCTCGCCTATTTCGGCCTTGCCATCGGCTTCTACATGATCGCAGGCGCGATCACCGACCTGTGGCTGCGCGCCGGCATCGGCAAGGTGGCGCGCACTGTCGCCGTCCGCCGCTTCATCGGCCTGCCGGGCTCGGCCTTCGGCACGGCGCTCGCCCATATCGGCATCGGCGTGACGGTCATCGGCGTCATCGCGGTGACGGCGTTCGAGACCGAGCATGTCGTCGAGATGAAGCCCGGCATGCAGGTGGAGGCCGGCGGCTACACGCTGACCTTCGACGGCATGCGCCGCGGGCAGGGGCCGAACTATTCCGAGGAATCCGGCCACTTCACGGTGGCGCGCGGCGGCGTGATCGTCACCGACGTCTGGTCCTCCAAGCGGCTCTATTCCGCCCGCCGCATGCCGACGACGGAGGCGGGCATCCGCACCTTCGGGCTCAGCCAGCTCTATGTCTCGCTCGGTGATGCGATGGCCGACGGCGGCATCGTCGTGCGCGTCTGGTGGAAGCCGATGATCCTCTGTATCTGGATCGGCACGCTGATCATGATGGCGGGCGGCATCGTGTCGCTGTGCGACCGGCGGCTGCGCGTCGGGGCGCCGCAGAAGGTGCGCAAGGTCAAGCCCGCGCTGGAGGCGGCGGAATGATGCGTCGCCTGCTCCTCGCCTCGGCCTTCCTGATTGCCGCTTTTCCGGCCTTCGCGGTCAATCCGGACGAGGTGCTGGCCGATCCGGCGCTGGAGGCGCGGGCGCGGGCGCTGTCGGCCCAGCTGCGCTGCATGGTCTGCCAGAACCAGTCGATCGACGATTCCAATGCCGAGCTTGCCCGCGACCTCAGGCTTCTCGTGCGCGAGCGGCTGAAGAACGGCGACAGCGACGAGGCGGTCATCGACTATGTCGTCTCGCGCTACGGCGAATTCGTGCTGCTGAACCCGCGCCTGCGCGGCGAGACGCTGTTGCTCTGGGGCGCGCCGATCGTGCTCTTCCTCGCGGGCGCGGCGGCGATGGTGCTCTTCGTGCGCAAGCGCGGCGGCAAGCCGACGGGAACGCCGCTTTCGGAGGCGGAGAAGGCCGAGCTGGAAAAGGCTCTGGAGTGAGGAATTAGGGATGAGGAATTAGGCAGTAGCCAATAGGCAGTAGGGAAGAAGATATTTCTACTGCCTACTGCCTACTGCCTACTGCCTTCCTTCCCAACATTACCAAAAATTCATGCCGCGGATAGTGCGCTGTAATGTGCACGCGCCTATCTCTTGCTCATCGGCTGCCGCACGCAGCCATGAAGTGAGAGAAAAGGTGCAAAGAATGTCCAAGATTTCAGCATTCCGTCCGGGCCTCAAGACCGTCCTGAAGACGACCACCGTCGCCGGGCTTGCGGCCGTCATGCTTGCGACCGGCATTCCCGCGCGCGTCACCGAAAGTTTCGCGGAGGCCGTTTCCGTCGAAGGTCCGCAGGTCGCGAGCTTCGCCGATGTCGTCCAGGCCGTCTCGCCGGCCGTCGTTTCCGTTCGCGTCCAGTCCGATGTCAAGCCGGCCAACGACGAGAGCAATTTCAGCTTCAACTTCGGCGGCCGGGGCTTCGATGAGCTTCCCGACGACCATCCGCTGAAGCGCTTCTTCCGCGAATTCGGCGGCCCCGACCAGTTCCGGGGCGACCGCGGGCCGGATCGCCGCTTCGGTGATCGCGGCGACCGCCGCGGCCGTGACCGCAAGCCGCACCTGCGCCCGACCTCGCAGGGCTCCGGCTTCTTCATCTCGGAAGACGGCTACATCGTCACCAACAATCACGTCGTCAATGACGGCAGTGCCTTCACGGTCGTGATGAACGACGGCACCGAGCTCGACGCCAAGCTCGTCGGCAAGGACAGCCGTACGGACCTCGCCGTGCTGAAGGTCGAGGAGAAGGACAAGCGCAAGTTCACCTATGTGAGCTTCGCCGATGACAGCCAGATCCGCGTCGGCGACTGGGTCGTTGCCGTCGGCAATCCGTTCGGCCTCGGCGGCACGGTGACGGCCGGCATCATCTCGGCCCGTGGCCGCGACATCGGTTCCGGCCCCTATGACGACTACCTGCAGGTGGACGCCGCCGTGAACCGCGGCAATTCCGGCGGCCCGACCTTCAACCTTAACGGCCAGGTTGTCGGTATCAACACCGCGATTTTCTCGCCGTCGGGCGGCAATGTCGGCATCGCCTTCGCGATTCCCGCTTCCGTCGCCAAGGGCGTCGTCGCCGACCTGATGAAGGACGGCAAGGTCGACCGCGGCTGGCTCGGCGTGCAGATCCAGCCGGTGAGCCGCGACATCGCCGATTCGCTCGGCCTTGCGGACGCCGCCGGTGCCCTCGTCGTCGAACCGCAGGCCGATTCGCCCGGTGCCAAGGCCGGCATCAAGAAGGGCGACGTGATCACGGCGCTCGATGGCGAGCCGATCAAGAATCCGCGTGACCTTGCCCGCCGCGTGGCCGATATCGCGCCCGGCAAGACGGTGGAGCTTTCGGTCTGGCGGGACGGCAAGTCCGAGACGATCCGCGTCGAGATCGGCACGCTTGCCGGCGAGCAGATCCAGGCCGCGACGGGCACGGACGAAGTCGAACCGGAAGCGCCCGCCAGCGAGCAGGCGCTTGCCGATCTCGGCATCTCGGTCACGCCGGGCGACGACGGTCTGACGGTCTCCTCCGTCGATCCGGACTCCGACGCCAGCGACCGCGGCCTGAAGCAGGGCGACCGCATCACCTCCGTCAACAACCAGGCGGTCAAGTCCGCCGACGACGTGGTGAAGGTCATCAACAATGCCCGCAAGGACGGCCGCTCCAAGGCGCTGTTCCAGATCGAGACCAATGACGGCAGCCGCTTCCTGGCCCTGCCGATCGACCAGGGCTGAGCGGCTCCGTAATCCGCTTTTCGGCGCCGCGAAATCGCAAGGTTTCGCGGCGCTGCCATATCGGGACACGGCACTCTGGCCAAGTCCCGCCGAACATGCTGTAAGGTCCGCACGATGAAGATATTGATTGTGGAAGACGATCTGGAGGCGGCTGCCTATCTCTCGAAGGCCTTTCGCGAGGCGGGCATCGTGCTCGACCATGCGAGCGACGGCGAAAGCGGGCTCTTCCTCGCCACCGAGAACAGCTACGACGTCCTGGTCATCGACCGCATGCTGCCGCGCCGCGACGGCCTGTCGCTGATCTCGGAGCTGCGCCGCCGCAACATCCACACCCCCGTGCTCATCCTCTCCGCGCTCGGCCAGGTCGACGACCGCGTGACGGGGCTTCGCGCCGGCGGCGACGACTACCTGCCGAAACCCTATGCCTTCAGCGAGCTTCTGGCGCGGGTGGAGGTGCTCGGGCGGCGCAAGGGCACGCCGGAGCAGGACATGGTCTACCGCGTCGGCGACCTAGAGCTCGACCGTCTGTCGCACACGGTCAAGCGCGCCGGCAAGGAAATCCTGCTCCAGCCGCGCGAGTTCCGCCTGCTCGAATATCTGATGAAGAATGCCGGCCAGGTGGTGACGCGCACCATGCTGCTGGAAAACGTCTGGGACTATCATTTCGACCCGCAGACCAATGTCATCGACGTCCATGTCTCGCGGCTGCGCTCGAAGATCGAGAAGGACTTCGACCAGCCGCTGCTGCGCACCGTGCGCGGCGCGGGATACATGATGAAGGACGAGGCGGCGGGCTGACCCCATGCATCGAATGCTCGGCAGGCTGACCGCCCTCTATCGCACGACCGCGGTGCGGCTTTCCGCCGTCTATCTGCTGCTGTTCGCCCTGTGCGCGGCCTTCCTCGTCTTCTACGTCTCCTCCATGTCGGAACGGCTGCTGCGCCAGCAGATGCGCGAGGCGGTGGCGCAGGAGGTCGAGCAGATCGAGCGCGTCTTCGAAGGCAACGGCATGAACGGCCTCCTGCGCACGCTGGAACGGCGCTCGCGCCAGCCGGGCGCCAATCTCTACATCATCGCAAGCCCGACGGGCGAGGTGCTGGCCGGCAACGTGGCGTCGCTGCAGCCGGGCGTGCTCGACACCGAAGGCTGGACGGAGACGCCCTTCCGCTACCAGCGCTACCAGGAGGAGGCGCGCGGCAACAACCGCCCGATGGCCTATGCGCAGGTCATCGTGCTCACCAACGGCCTGCGCGTGCTCGTCGGCCGCGATCTCGGCGAGCCCGAGAATTTCCGTTATCTGGTGCGCCAGGCGCTGATGGTGGCGCTCGGCGTCATGGGCTTCGGGGCGCTCGCCATCTGGTACCTGATCGGGCGCAATGCGCTGAAGCGCATGGACCGCATGTCCGGCGCCAGCCAGCGAATCATGGCGGGCGACCTCTCGCAGCGCCTGCCGACCAGCGGTTCGGGCGACGAGTTCGACCGGTTGTCGGAATCGCTCAACACCATGCTCGGCCGCATTGAGAAGCTCGACGAGGGCCTGAAGCAGGTCTCCGACAATATCGCGCATGACCTGAAGACGCCGCTCACCCGGCTGCGCAACAAGGCGGAGGCGGCGCTTGCCGGCGGCGATCGGGCCGATTACCGCACGGCGCTGGAGGAGATGATCGGGGAATCCGACCAGCTCATCCGCACCTTCAACGCGCTCCTGATGATTTCCCGCGTCGAGGCGGGGCAGGCACCGGCCGAGATGAGCGCGATCGACATCAGCGGCATCGCCCAGGACGGCGCCGAGCTCTACGAGCCGGTGGCCGAGGACAGCGGCCTCACGCTGGTGACCGACATTGCCGACGGCGTCGAGGTCAAGGGCAACCGCGAGCTCGTCGGCCAGGCGCTCGGCAACCTCATCGACAATGCCATCAAATATGCCGAGGGCAGCGGCGGCGAGCCGGAGATCCGCATTTCCCTGCAACGGCGGCAGGGCGACGTCGTGCTCTCGGTCGCCGACAGCGGCCCGGGCGTGCCCGACGACAAGCGCGAGGATGTGGTGAAGCGCTTCGTGCGGCTCGATGCCAGCCGTTCCAAGCCCGGCACGGGCCTCGGCCTTTCGCTGGCCGGCGCCGTCATGGAAATGCACCATGGCCGCCTGGAGCTCGACGCGACCCATCCGGAGCGGGAAAACAATCGGGGGCTGACGGTCAGGATGGTTTTCCCCGTCGCCGCGGACTGATACACCTTTTCGCGCCGGCCTTTCATCGGCCGGATGCGGTGAGGAGGCATCATGAGCGCAGCGGAAACGACGCGGTTTTCCGATCTTTCGGCGAGCCCCGTGCGGGCTCTCAGCCAGACCGAGGTCAAGTCGGTCCTGTCCGACCTCAAGGACTGGGGCAGGGAGCATGCCGCGATCGCACGGCTCCTCGGCGAGGAGGGGCCGCTCAAGGATTTCATCGTCGCGACCCTGTCGCTCTCGCCCTATCTGCGCGACACGGCCCGCATCGATCCCGGCCTGCTCGCCCGCGCGCTCGAAGAGCCGATCCTGCCCGCCGTGCAGGCCGCCATCGACGGCGCCCGCAAGGCCTGGCGGGCGGAGGACGGCGAGGTGACGGAGGCCGTGCTGATGACCCGGCTGCGCCGCGCCAAGCGCGAGGTCGCCTTCTTCACCGCCCTTGCCGACCTTGCCCGCATCTTTGACGCGCGGCGTACCACGGCATTGTTGACGGATCTTGCCGAGGCGACCACCTCCGCGGCCATCGACCACCTGCTTTTATCGGCGCATGAGAGCGGCAAGCTGAAACTGCCCGACCCCGCGCGCCCGAGCGAGGGCTCCGGCCTCATCGTGCTCGGCATGGGCAAGCTGGGCGCGGCGGAGTTGAATTACTCCTCCGATATCGACCTCGTCGTCTTCTTCGATCCGATGGCCGGCATCGCCGTCGATCCGAGCGAGGCCGTCGAGACCTTTTCCCGCCTTGTCCGCCGGCTGATCCGCATCATGCAGGAGCGCACGGCGGACGGCTACGTCTTCCGCACGGACCTGCGCCTGCGGCCCGACCCCGGCGCGACGCCGCTCGCCATCTCGGTCGATTCGGCGATGCTCTATTACGAGGGCAGGGGACAGAACTGGGAGCGCGCCGCCTTCATCAAGGCAAAGCCCGTTGCCGGCGACCTTGCGGCCGGCGAAGCCTTCCTCAAGGACCTCACGCCCTTCGTCTTCCGCAAGTATCTCGACTATGCGGCCATCGCCGACATCCATTCGATCAAGCGGCAGATCCATGTGCACAAGGGCCATGGCGAGATCGCGGTGAAGGGCCACAATGTCAAGCTCGGCCGCGGCGGCATCCGCGAGATCGAGTTCTTCGTGCAGACCCAGCAGCTCATCGCCGGCGGGCGCGTTCCGGCGCTGCGCCTGCGCGCCACCGAGCCGATGCTGGCGGAACTCGCCAGGGCGGGCTGGATCGACGCGGCGACGGCCGACGAGCTGACGCAGGCCTACTGGTTCCTGCGCGATGTCGAGCATCGCATCCAGATGGTGCGCGACGAGCAGACCCATGTGCTGCCGGAAACCGAGGCCGAACTGAAGCGCATCGCCTATATGCTGGGTTTTGCGGATACGGCGGCCTTTTCCGCCCGGCTGGTCGAGGTGCTGAAGACCGTGGAGCGGCGCTATGCGGCGCTCTTCGAGCAGGAGGCGAAGCTCTCCTCGGAGACCGGCAATCTCGTCTTCACCGGCCAGAAGGACGATCCGGACACGCTGGAGACGCTGAAGCGCCTCGGCTTCGAGCGCCCCGCCGACATTTCCCGCACCATCCGCACCTGGCACTACGGCCGCTACCGCGCCACGCAGTCCGTCGAGGCGCGCGAGCGGCTGACGGAGCTGACGCCGGAGCTGCTGCGCGTCTTCGGCGAGAGCAAGCGGGCGGACGAAGCGCTGCTGCGCTTCGACAATTTCATCTCCGGCCTGCCGGCGGGCATCCAGCTCTTCTCGCTGCTCGGCAACAATCCGGCGCTGCTCTCCCTCATCGTCAACATCATGTCGTCGGCGCCGCGCCTTGCCGAGGTGATCGCGGCAAAGCCCCATGTCTTCGACGGCATGCTCGATCCGGGGCTTCTCGCCGAACTGCCGACCCGCGCCTATCTCTCCGAGCGTATCGACGGCTTCGTTTCCGGCGCGCGGCATTACGAGGAGATCCTCGATCGCCTGCGCATCATCGCCGCCGAACAGCGCTTCCTCATCGGCATTCGCCTGTTGACCGGCGCGATCACCGGAAAGCAGGCCGCCCGGGCCTTCACCCATGTCGCCGATCTCATCGTCCAGGCAGCCTTCAAGGCGGTGCTGGAGGAGGTCGAGGCGGCGCATGGCAGGTTTCCCGGCGGGCGCGTCGCGCTGGTCGGCATGGGCAAGCTCGGCAGTTTCGAGCTGACGGCGGGCTCGGACATCGATCTGATCCTGCTCTACGACCACGACGGCGACACCTTCGAATCGGACGGCGCCAAGCCGCTCGACAACGTCAGGTATTTCACCCGCATCACGCAGCGCCTGATCGCGGCGCTCTCCGCGCCGACGGCCGAAGGCGTGCTCTACGAGGTCGACATGCGGCTTCGCCCTTCCGGCAACAAGGGGCCGGTCGCCACCCGCATCACCGCCTTCGCCAAGTACCAGGCGGAGGAGGCCTGGACCTGGGAGCACATGGCGCTGACCCGCGCCCGCGTGCTCTGCGGCGACGAGAGCCTGATGCGGCAGGCGGAGGAGATTTTCCGCGCGGTGCTCGCCCGCGCGCGCGATGCGGGCAAGATCGCCAGGGACGTGGTCGAGATGCGGACGCTGATCGACCAGGAAAAGCCGCCGAAGGACATCTGGGACCTGAAGCTGATTGCCGGCGGGCTGATCGACATCGAGTTCATCGCCCAGTTCCTCGCGCTGGTGGCACCCGCGCGGGGCGCCGCGCAGCCGGAAAAGGCGCTGCCGACGGGCGATGCGCTGGCCCTGCTCGGACAGAGCATGATGGACCCGAACGATCTCGACACGGTGCAGCGGGCGCTCACCCTCTATACGGAGATCTCCCAGATCGTGCGCCTCAGCGTCGATGGCGGCTTCGACCCGAAGGAGGCGCCCGCCGGTCTCCTCGACCTCGTCTGCCGCGCCGGCGACTGCCCGGACGTGCGCACGCTGGAGGCGGAGATACGGCGTGTCTCCAAGGCGGTGCGGAAGATCTTTCAGGGGGTGGTGAGAGGGTAAGCGCTACCTCCCTCTGCCCTGCCCGGCATTTCCGCCACAAGGACGGGGCAATCGTCTATGGAGTTCGACGGTGCCACTCTTCCCTTCTCCCCGCGGGGAGAAGGTGGCCCGAAGGGTCGGATGAGGGAATGGCTCGGACGGATCGTTTGTGCCTTAGGCATCCCCCTTATCCGCCTGCCGGCACCTTCTCCCCGCGGGGGAGAAGGGGATGGGGCGACGGTTTCCTTCCATAGGCGATGGTTCTGCGGTCAAGGGACGGCTTGGCAGAGAGGAGCGTCCTCGCGCGGTCGCCCTCAGGCCGCCGCCAGGTGCAGCGCCGCCAGCCGTTCCCGGTCGGGGATGCGCACGGAGATGATCGTGCCCTTGCCCTCGACGGAGTGGATGCGCATGGCCCCGCCGTGCAGGTGGGCGAGCGAGCGGGAGATGGCGAGGCCGAGGCCGGAGCCGCCCTTGCTCTTGGCGTACTGGCTCTGCACCTGCTCGAAGGGCTGGCCGATCTTCTGCAGCGCGGATTTCGGGATGCCGATGCCGGTGTCGGCGATCGTCAGCGTGACGGCGCCGTCCACCCTGCGCGCGCGCACCTTCACCGTGCCCCCGGCATTGGTGAACTTCATGGCGTTCGACAGGAGGTTCAGCAGGATCTGCTTCATGGCGCGGCGGTCGGCGACGGTCAGCAGGTTGCCCGGGCAGGCCTGCTGCACCTCGATGTGCTTCTTTTCCGCCTGCAGCATGGTGAGGCGCAGCGTCTCCTCGATCAGCGGCGACAGGTCGACCGTCTCGCAGCTGATGCGCATGTGGCCGGCCTCGATCTTCGACATGTCGAGGATGTCGCTGATGACGTTGAGGAGATGCTTGCCGCTCTCGTGGATGTCGCGGGAATATTCGCGGTACTTGTCCGAGCCGAGCGGGCCGAACATCTGGTTCTGCAGGATTTCGGAAAAGCCCAGGATGGCGTTGAGCGGCGTGCGCAGCTCATGCGACATGTTGGCGAGGAATTCGGACTTGGCCCGGTTGGCCGCCTCCGCGCGGTCCTTTTCCGCCTGGTAATTGGCATTGGCAAGGGAAAGCTCGGCCTTCTGCCGCTCCAGCTTGGCGCGGGAGGCCGAGAGGTCGCCGATCGTCGCCATCAGGCGGCGCTCGGATTCGCGCAGGCGCACCTGGTGGCGCTTCATCATGGTGATGTCGGTGCCGACGGAGACGAGGCCGCCGTCGCGGGTGCGCCGCTCGTTGATCTGCAGCCAGCGCTCGTCGGCAAGCTGCACCTCGCTGGTCTGCGAGGCGCCGGTGCCGTCGGCATCCGCGATGCGCCGCTCGATGACCGGCCGGGCCGCCGCGGCATGCACCGTCGCCCGGTCCGTGCCGGGAACGAGCACGTCGTCGGGAAGGCCATAGGCCTGCTGGTAGTGCGCATTGCACATGACGAGCCGGTCGCTCTTGTCCCACAGCACGAAGGCCTCGGAGGTGCATTCGATGGCGTCGGCCAGCCGCTGGTCGGCCTCCTGGTAGCGCTGGGCGAGCCGGTGCTGCTCGGTGACATCCATGGCGATGCCGATCATGTGCATGCGGCCGGAGGCCATGCGGATGAGCTGGGCGCGGGCGCGCAGCCACACATAGTGCCCTTCGGCATGGCGCATGCGGAACACCTGGTCCACCTGCTTAGCCTCGCCGCGCGCCACGGCCCGGGCGACCTGGTAGATGCCGTCGTCGTCGGGATGCATCAGCCGGGCGGCATCGCCGAAGGACAGAACGCTGTCGCGCGCCGGCATGCCGAGCATTTCATACATGGAGCGCGACCAGAACAGCCGTCGGCTCGTGAGGTCGAAATCCCAGAGGCCGCAGCGGCCGCGGGCGAGCGCCGTCTCGACGCGCAGGTTCGATTCCGCGAAGATCGCATCCGCATCGCGCGCGCGCTTCGCCTGGATGTAATAGGCATAGAGGATGACGAGCAGGATGGCCGAAATGCCGGAAAACAGCGTGACGTTCAACGCCACCTCATCGCGCCAGAACGTCGCGAGCTGCCCGAGCGGATTGGCGACGATGATGAAGCCGCCCTTCTTGGGCATCTGCACGAGCGAGGCGTAATAGTCCTCATCGCCGATGCGGGCACGGAAGACGCCGGCCGGATCGCCGAAATACTGGGTTGCCGCCAGCTCCGGCGCGAACCGCGCCAGCGACAGGCCGACATAGCGCGCCGCGCCCAGCGAGGCGCCGAAGACCTGGCCTTTTTCCGCGACGAAGAGAACCAGCCCGCCCGGCTGCATGCGGTCCTGCGGCAGATGCAGGGAGAGCGCCGCCTCGACCGCCATGCGGTCGGATTTCGCAAGGCTCTCGGCCATGGGGCCGGAGAACACCGCCCCGACGGCCATCGCCGTCAGCGAGGTCGTGTCCTTCACGCCGGTCTCCATCCGGTCGTGCTCGACCAGGATGCCGGCCATGCGCGAAATGGCCACCACGAACAGAAAGGCGATGATCAGGATCGGTATCGACCGCTTCAGCACGGGCTCGGCCCGTGTCAGATGCCGTGCGGCTGGCCCGGCGAAAATCTTCGCCTGTCCCGTCAGCTCATTTTCCCAGGCCGCCATTCCCGGAAATTTGAGGTGAGTCCACCCGCCGGCTGCGCGTCCTCGTTGCGCGTCCGTCATAGTCTTAAACCTTGTACCCTCTCGTGATTCGGCGCGCCGCTCGCCCGAATCTGCCTTAATGAATCAATTGTGATTCGGCTTGTCCAGAGGAAAAGGTAACGGACTATTAACCAATTATTACGGTTGGGAAATTGGGGTTGCGGCGGCGCGAGGGGCGCTTCGCGGGATGGCATCCTCTCCGGTCCTGCCGACCGGAGAGGATGCCGTTCGCTCACCCCTTCAGCATGCGCTCCACGATGTCGGAAACGTCCGAAGACAGCTTCTCGCCCGCCGCGATCGTGCGCAGCGCGTTGCGCGCATGGTCCGATCGGCCATCCTCCAGCGCACGCCAGGAGCGCATGGAGGTGAGGATGCGGGCGGCGAGCTGCGGGTTCTTCGGGTCGATCTCGAGGATCTGCTCGGCGAGGAAGCGGTAGCCGGCGCCGTCCGCCCGGTTGAAGCCGGTCGGGTTCGAGAAGGCGAAGGTGCCGACGAGCGCGCGCACGCGGTTCGGGTTCGCCTTGTTGAAGAGCGGGCTTTCCATCAGCGCCTTGACGCGTTCCAGCGCGCCGTCGCCCGGAATGGTCGACTGGATGGAGAACCATTTGTCGATGACCAGCGCATTGTCGGCAAAGCGGGCGCGAAAGGTTTCGAGCGCAGCCGCCGTCTCCGGCGCGTCCGGGAAGCGATGGGCGAGCACGGTGAGGGCCGCGCTGAGATCGGTCATGTTGTCGGCCGCCGCGAAGGCCTCCGCGGCGCGGGCCGGCGTGCCGTCGGCGACGGCGAGATAGGCGAGCGCGGCATTGCGCAGCGCCCGCCGGCCGGCGCTTGCCGCATCCGGCGTGAAGGCGCCGCCGGTGCGATGGCCCGCAAAGAGCGCGGCGAAGACGGCGGGATTACGGTTCGCCACGAAGGCGAGCACGGCTTCGCGGCCGGTGCGGATGGCGTCCGGGTCGTTGTTGCTGCCGAGTTCGCGGGCGATGTCGGATTCGGAGGGGAGCGCCAGCGCCTGCGCGCGGAAGGCCGGCTCCAGCGCCTCGTCGCCGGCAATGGCGATCAGCGTGTCGGCTAGGACCGGGTTCGTCTCGACCGTCTCACCGGCCCGTGCCTTGCGCGCGGCCTCGACGAGGTTCGGCAGGGCGAGGTCGTTCAGCGCCTGCCAGCGGGCGAAGAGATCGCTGTCGTGGCGGGCGATATGGGCAAGGTCGGCGGGCGCCTGCTCGAAATGCAGGTTGATTGGCGCGGAGAAGCTGCGGTTGAGCGAGACGACCGGGCGCGAGGCGATGCCGGAGAAGGTCACCGTCTGGCGGCGCTCCCGGAGATGCAGCACGTCACCGGTCACGTCGGCGCCGCTGACGGCGCTGGGCAGCGCCTCGGAACCGTCGGCGGAAAGGAGGCCGAAGCGCAGCGGGATGTGCATCGGTTCCTTCGTGGCCTGGCCGGGCGTCGGCGGGATCATCTGCTCCAGCGACAGCGTGAACGCACCCTTCGCCTGGTCGTAGCTCGACGAGACGCTGACGAGCGGCGTGCCGGCCTGGTGATACCAGAGCGAGAACTGCGTGAGGTCGACGCCGTTCGCCGCCTCGAAGCATGTGACGAAATCCTCGATCGTTGCGGCATCGCCGTCATGCCGCTCGAAATAGAGGTCCATGCCCTTCTTGAAGCCGTCCTTGCCGACGATGGTCGCGATCATGCGCGTCACCTCGGAGCCCTTTTCGTAGACGGTCGTCGTGTAGAAGTTGTTGATCTCGCGGTACTTCGTCGGGCGCACCGGATGGGCGAGCGGCCCGGCATCCTCCGGGAACTGCTCCGATTTCAGGTGGCGCACCTCGGCGATGCGCTTGACGGCGCGCGAGCGCTGGTCGGCGGAGAATTCGTGGTCGCGGTAGACCGTCAGGCCTTCCTTGAGGCAGAGCTGGAACCAGTCGCGGCAGGTGACGCGGTTGCCGGTCCAGTTGTGGAAATATTCATGCGCGATGATCGCCTCGATATTCGCATAGTCCTGGTCAGTGGCGATCTCGGGGTCGGCGAGCACGTATTTGTCGTTGAAGACATTGAGCCCCTTGTTCTCCATGGCGCCCATGTTGAAGTCGGAGACGGCGACGATCATGAAGATGTCGAGGTCGTATTCGCGGCCGAACACCTCCTCGTCCCACTTCATGGAGCGCTTCAGCGCGTCCATGGCATAGGCCGCGCGCGGCTCCTTGCCATGCTCGACATAGATCCTCAGCGTCACCTCGCGGCCGGACATGGTGGTGAACGTGTCCTCCACGACGCCGAGATCGCCGGCGACCAGCGCGAAGAGGTAGGACGGTTTCGGGTGCGGATCGAACCAGGCGGCGAAATGCTTGCCTTCGCCGTAGCCGGCGCCTCCGAGGAAATTGCCGTTGGACAGCAGCAGCGGGCAGCTCGCCTTGTCGGCGATGATGTTGACCGTATAGACGGCGAGCACGTCCGGCCGGTCGGGGAAATAGGTGATGCGGCGGAAACCCTCCGCCTCGCACTGGGTGCAGTAGACGCCGTTGGTGCGGTAGAGGCCCATCAACTGGGTATTGGCCTCCGGATTGATCATCGTCGTGATGGTGATCTCGAAGGGGTCCGTCGCCGGCAGGTCGCGGATCGTCAGGCTGTCGGGCGTGGCGTCGTAGCGCGCGGCATCCATCTCCATCTGGTCGAAGAGCAGGCCGGTCATCACCAGTTCGTCGCCGTCGAGCACCAGCGGTGCGGCGGGATCGGCGCCTTCGCGGCGGTGGAAGATCAGCCGCGCCTCGACCTTGGTTTCCGTCGGGTCCAGTTCGAAGGTCAGGTCGACGCGCTCGAGAACGAAGTCGGTCTGGCGATAATCTGCCAGATGAATGATCCGGCCGTTCTCTGTCCGCATGATATGTCCTGCTCGTTGCCGTCCGGGCCGTATCGTTTTCGTACAACGTCACGGGCGGCGCGGACGGTCTGCCCCCAAATTCCATGGATTGATAAGCTTATTGGCTTAACATCTCATTTCCATGGGCCTTCGCAAACTGCAAATTTGTGTTTTGCCGGGACAGTCGTTTCCTCCTGCGGATCCGATCAAAATTATCCGTGACGCATCACCAGAATTGATCCCATCCGCCAGCCGATCCGGATAGACTTGCCGCCAGCCTGAATCGGTTCTCCGGTCTCTCCTCAACGCCTGATGCCACGGCCCGCCGGCCGTGACGAGTTCTCCATGGACATGCCGTACTCCAACCCCATGCGGGGCATTTCGCTCAAGGTCATTTCCGTGGTGATCTTCCTGTGCATGTCCGCGCTCATCAAGGCGGCCGGCAAGGATATTCCGGCAGGACAGATCACCTTCCTGCGCTCCGCCTTCGCCATGGTGCCGATCATCGTCTTCCTCGCCGTGCAGGGCCAACTGCGCGACGCCTTCCGCACCAACGACATCTTCGGCCATTTCAAGCGCGGCTTCGTCGGCATCCTCTCGATGGGGTGCGGCTTCTACGGGCTCGTGCACCTGCCGCTGCCGGAATCGATCGCGCTCGGTTATGCGCTGCCGCTCGTCACCGTGGTCGTCGCCGCGATCGTCCTCAAGGAGAAGGTCGGCATCTATCGCTGGACGGCGGTGCTCGTGGGGCTCCTGGGCGTCGCCATCATAAGCTGGCCGCGCCTGACGTTGTTCCGCGAGGGCGGCTTCGGTTCCTCGGAGGCGACGGGCGCGCTCGCCATGCTGGCCTTCGCCGTGCTCGGCTCCTTTGCCATGGTGCTGGTGCGCAAGCTGGTGCAGACGGAGCGCACGCCGACCATCGTGCTCTATTTCTCGCTGTTCGCCTCGGTCTTCTCGCTCGGCACGCTGCCTTTCGGCTGGACCGCGCTCGGCTGGCCGTCGCTCGGCCTGATGGCGCTCGCCGGCTTCTGCGGCGGCATCGCGCAGCTCCTGCTGACGGCGAGCTATCGCCATGCCGACGTCTCCACCATTGCGCCGTTCGAATATATCTCGATCGTGCTCGGCCTCATCATCGGCTATGTCGTGTTCGGCGACGTGCCGACGCAGACCATGCTCGTCGGAACGGCCGTCGTCGTCGCCGCCGGCATCTTCGTCATCCTGCGCGAGCATCAGCTCGAATTGAAGCGCCGGGCGGTCCTGCGCCACCAGACCCTTCAGGGATAGGCATCAGCGCCATTCCGGCGTCGTCGTATCCTCGATGCGCGCCTCCACTGCCGCATCCGGCTGGAGCGCGGCGGCCGCGGCATCGGCGCCCAGCGGCTGCGCCGCCATCGCCTGGTAATCGGTCTTGACGACGAGGCCGTCGTTCTCCTCGCGCCGGCTGATGCGCCAGGCGGCATAGGCGCCGTAGAGCACGAAATAGGCCGCCAGCACGACGAACAGCGCGCCCGGCCCGAACCGGTCCATGATCGGGCCGACCATGATGGGGCCGGAAATGGTGCCGACGCCATAGACGATCATCATGCCGGAAGAGACCTCGACATATTCGTCGGGCTGCGCGCGGTCGTTGGCGTGCGCGACGTTCAGCGCATAGATCGGGAAGATGACCGAGCCGACGAAGGCGGCGACGACGTAGAGCAGCACCGGCGGCCCGCCGGCGACCGCGGCCATGGCAAGGCACGAGACCGTGCCGACGATACCGCAGGCCACCATGACGAGGCGGCGGTCCATCCGGTCGGAGGCCCGGCCGATCGGGATCTGCGAGAGCGCGCTGCCGAGGAGCACGCAGGCGAGCAGCGTTGCCCCCTCGGCGGTTGAAAGCCCGCTGCGCTGCGTGAACACGCCGCCGAGGTTCAGCCAGGCGCCGGACATCGCCCCGGCAAGGAAAGCACCGATAACAGCGACAGGCGAGCGCCGGTAGAGTTTTGCGACATCGAAGCGCGCCTGCGTCGGCGGGGCCGGCAGCGGCGAGGAGGTAAGTGCCGTCGGCAGCAGGGCGACGGAGAAGATGATGCCGCACAGAATGAAGAGCGAGGTGTTGGACGGGTCGCCGAGCGGCACGAGATATTGCCCGCCGATCGTGCCCACCATGGTGGTGATCAGGTAGACGGAGAAGATCGAGCCGCGGTTCTCGTTGGTCACGCGTTCGTTCAGCCAGCTTTCGATGATGAGGTAGCTGCCGGAAATGGCAAAGCCCGACATGGCGCGAAACGCCATCCAGGCGCGCCAGTCGACGACGAGGGCGCAGAGCAGGATGCCGATGGCCAGCAGCGTGATCAGCGCCACGAAGACGCGCACATGCCCGACGAGCAGCACGAATTTCGGCGTGACGATGCAGGAGAGCGTGAAGCCGATCGTATAGCCCGTCGCGATCATCGAGATCGTCTGCGTCGACCAGCCCTCCGCGACCGCGCGCACCGGCACGACATAACTCTGCAGCCCGAAGGCGACCATCATCAGGAGGGTGGACAGCATCAGGCTGAGAATGGAGATGAGGCTCGCCAGCATGGGGGCTCCGGGGAAGGCGCGTTCGGTGTCGGAATGTCGCTCTATTGCGACGGCCGCGCGCTGTCCACTGCGACAGTGGCTGGCGTAAAGCAATCAGACTTCCGAAACGCTCCCGGCGAACAGAAGGAATTCCCGGTTGGGTTGTGGTATGGGTGAGTGTCGGGCGAATGCCCGGCGAAGTGAAAGGAGGTGAGACGTTTGCGAATCCGGATTTCGGTTGTTGTCAGGCTGTTTGGTTGGCGCCTAACCCTGACAGTCAGCCGATAAAATAGGGGGCCGGGCTTCGGCCCGGTCTCCACCGGAGGAAAAGGCGTCTCACCTCCTCACGATGAGGACAATAACACAGCGCCGGCAGGCTTCAAAGTCGCACAGGACTATTTGCATCGCCAGAACGGGCGGGAAACGCGGCCTGGTTGTGCTATGAGAAGGCGCCAGGCAAAAAAGCCGCGGCAAAACGAAAGGAGGTGAGACGTTTGAAATTCCGGCTTACGCTGACGATCAGGTTCAGGACTTGGCGGTTCACCCTGACGATCAGCTAAGAAACGGGGATCGGGCTTCGGCCCGGTCTCCACCGGAGGAAAAGGCGTCTCACCTCCTCACGATGAAGACAATAGCACAGCGTCGGCCGGCTTCAAAGCCACGGCCGGGCTCAGTTCGGCAGGAAGGCCTTGAGCGGGTCGCGGCGCTGCGCGGCGTCGCGCGGCAGGGAGGCCAGCACGGCATATTCCCGGGCGGCGTTCACGGCGGCGCGGATATCGGCGATGTCGGACATCAGCTTGCGAAGAGTGGCCATGGTCTGCTCCTGGGGTCGGTCTGCATCGGAAGGCGCCGGCGGGCGCCCGGCATCGGCTCAGCGCTGGATGAACTCGGCGAAGAGCTGGACGGGGCGGTGGATGCGGGCGAAACCGGAGGCGGTGAGCTGCTCGTTGGCCGGGGCAGCGATGCCGCCGAAGCCGTGGCCGGTGCGAAGACCGCAATGGCGGAGCGTCTCGAAGCTCGAATGAATGGGCCGAAAGCGGGCGGTCATGGGTCGATTCCTTAAATCCTGTCCTCCCGTATCGTTATATTGCGCCGCAACATCGATTTTGCAATGCGACATTCTGCCCGGCAGATATGTGCAAATCGCATGACTGGTGAAACATTTTGTTCATGCTTGCGGCATGTTTTTGGCATTGGCTGCCGATGGCGGGCGGGCTTTCAAAATCAAGCCATTGATAAATATCGATATTGTCTTGCCGGCTAGGCCCGGAGCCCTGCACGAAAAGCAAGCAGGTCCTGCCAGACGAGACGCTTGCTGACGGGCGCCGTCACCAGATCCTGCGGGTGAAGCGTCGCAAAAGCCGGGATGGTGCGGCCGGAAATCGCAACCTCCCGCCATTCTCCCCGCAACTGGTGGATCGTGTCGCTGGAGCGCAGCAGGAATCGCGCGGCGAAATTGCCGAGGATCAGCAGGTGATTCGGCTCGGCGAGCGCGATCTGCCGCTCGATGAACGGCCGGCAGATATCGGCCTCGCGCTGCGAGGGCGGGCGGTTGCCGGGCGGCCGCCACGGCACGACATTGCTCAGCAGAAGATCGGCCCGGTCGAGGCCTATGCCGGCGAGCATGCGGTCGAGCATCGTGCCCTGACGGCCGGAGAAGGGCTGGCCGTCGCGGTCGTCGTCGGCATTCGGCATGGCGCCGATCACCATGACCGACGGCTTCGCATTGCCCGCGGCAAAGACGAGGCAGCGGGCGCTGGTCTTCAGGTTGCAGCCGTTGAAGGCCTCCATGGCCGTGCGCAATTCCTCCAGCGAGCGGGCGCTGCCCGCCGCGAACTTGGCCTCGGCCACCGCCTGGCTGTCCGGTATCGCGACATTGGGCAGGACGTTCGGGGCAGGGGCCGCGGCGCGCGATTGCTCCTGCCGGGCCGGCGCCGGCCGGGTGGCCTGCTGCGGGGCGGGGGCGGTTTCCCGCGACGCCTGCATGCCGCGCGCCGCGCGCATCGCCTCGAATTCGGCGATGCGGTCGACGGCCTCTTCCTCCAGCAGCCATTCGACGCCGGCATCCGCATAGAAATGCAGGAGCGATCGGAGCTGTGCGGGATTGAGGTCGTTCGCGGCGTTCATGGCTGCACCTTAGCGAAGCGGCCTGCCGGAGGAAAGCGCCGCCGTCATCCTCATGCCGCCCATTGCGCCACATCGTCGCTTTCGCCGATCAGCGCAAGGCCGTGGGCGATCGAGAGCAGCTCGCCGCCGCTCTCGATGCGGTCCGCATCGAAGCGACGGGTGAAGACGCGCCTGACGGCCGGCACGAAGGAGGTGCCGCCGGTCAGGAACACCTTGTCGATGGCGCCGGGCGCGGTGCCGGTCTTCTCCAGAACCTCGTCCAGCGCGCCCTCGATGCGGGCGAGGTCCGGCGCGATCCACTCCTCGAAATCGGAGCGCCTGACCATCCTGCGGCCGGCGGCGCCGAGCGGGGCGAAGTGGAATTCCGCCTCGTCCGCTGCCGACAGCGCCATCTTGGTGGCCGAGATCGCCTGATAGAGCGGATAGCCCTCGTCATGCTCGACGAGATCGATGAAGAGCTCCAGCTTTTCCGGCTCGAGCGACGAACGGACCAGCGACTTGAGGTCGGCGAATTCGCGCGTCGTCTTGAAGATCGAGAGCTGGTTCCAGCGGGCGAAGTTGGCATAATAGCCGGACGGCACCTCCAGGACCTTGTCGAAGCTCTTGAAGAAGCTGCCCTTGCCGATCTCCGGCGCGACGAGGCGCTCGATCATGCGGGCATCGAAGTGGTCACCCGCGATACCGACGCCCGAATGGCCGATCGGCTGCGCCGTCAGCCGGCCGGCCTGCCGCTCGAACCGGATCAGCGAATAGTCCGTCGTGCCGCCGCCGAAATCGGCGACCAGCACGGTGGCGTCGCTCTTCAGCGTCTGGGCGAAGTAGTAGGCCGCCGCGACGGGCTCGTAGACATAGTGGATCTCCGGGAAGCCGAGCCGCGTCAGCGCCGCGTTGTAGCGTTCAAGCGCGAGCGCCGGGTCCGGGCTGGCACCGGCGAACTGCACCGGCCGGCCGGCGATGACGCGCGAGACGTCCGCCGGCCATCCATCGCCCGCATAGGCCTTCAGGCGGCGCAGGAACACCTCCATCAGGTCGTCGAAGGCATGGCGGCGGGCAAAGACCAGCGTGCCCTGGAAGAGGGCGCTCGCGGCAAAGGTCTTGATCGACTGCAGGAAGCGGCAGTCGCCGGGATTGTCGATGAACTGGCGGATCGCCGCCTGCCCGGCCTCCACCTTCAGCGCCTGGGCGCCGACGACCGGATCCTTCATGAAGGACAGCGCCGTGCGCATCGTGTCGGTGATGCCGACGCTGCTGGTGAAGGTCATGGACCGTGTCGCCCCGGCGCCTTCGGAAAGCGCCAGAACCGTGTTCGTCGTGCCGAAATCAAGCCCGAGTGCCCGTGCCATCGCCGTGCCCCTTCGATCGTCGAAAATGTGTTGAAGCGGAGCGAAAGCCCCGCGCGAAAGGCGCGTCGGCGCGCCCGGAAATGGGAGAGCGCGCCAGATGGCACAGGCGGGCGGGGAAGGCAAGGGGGAAGGTATGATTGCCCCTCAGCCTGATCTTCTCCCCGAGGTGGGAGGCCTGTTGCCTATGGAGTTCGGCGTCGCCCCATCCCCTTCTCCCCCGCAGGGAGAAGGTGCCGGCAGGCGGATGAGGGGGATGGCGAAGGCGCAGACGATCCGTCCGAACCACCTTCTCATCCGACCCTTCGGGCCACCTTCTCCCCGGGGGGGAGAAAGGAAAACGGCAACGGTTTCCTTCCCTGTGCGATGGCCTGCCGGACGAGGGTCGGCCCCCGACACCTCAGACCGAGCGCGCCGCGCCGCCGTCGCAGCGGATGAGGCTGCCGGTGACGTAGCTGGCCGGCGCGCTGCACAGGAAGGCGGCGGTCGCCGCGAATTCCTCCACGGCGCCGTAGCGCCGGGCCGGGATCGCCCGTTCCGAGGCCGCGCGCACCTCGGCGACGCTCCTGCCGCTGCGCTCGGCGGCGGCGGCGTCGAGGCTCTTCAGCCGGTCGGTCAGGATGCTGCCGGGCAGGAGCATGTTGCTGGTGATGCCGTATTCAGCGACCTCGCTCGCCAGCGTCTTCGACCAGCCGGCCAGCGCCGGGCGCAGCGTGTTGGACAGCGCCAGGCCCGGGATCGGCTCGATGACGCCGGAGGAGGCGACCGTCAGGATGCGGCCCCAGCGCTGCTCCTTCATGACGGGCAGCAGCCGGTTGGTGAGCGTGATGATGCGCAGCACCATGGACTGGAAATAGGTGGCCAGCTTTTCCTCGCTCATGTCCTCGGTGGAGCCGGGCGTCGGCCCGCCGGAATTGTTGACG
The DNA here is from genome assembly GCF_001652565.1 of Shinella sp. HZN7. Taxonomy (NCBI): domain Bacteria; kingdom Pseudomonadati; phylum Pseudomonadota; class Alphaproteobacteria; order Hyphomicrobiales; family Rhizobiaceae; genus Shinella; species Shinella sp. HZN7. The sequence goes on from NZ_CP015736.1 coordinate 1,177,740, forward strand.
AGGATATCGACCCCGCCGAGCTTTTCCCGCGTCGCCTTCACGAGCGTCTCGACGACGTCCTCGTCGCTAAGATCGGCCTGCACCCAGTCGGCGCGGCCGGGGCCTGCCGCATTGATGGCCGCGCAATTGGCCGCAAGCGTCTCGGCGCTGCGCCCGCACAGGAGGACATGCGCGCCCTCGCGGGCGAGCGCTTCGGCAATGCCCTTGCCGAGGCCGCGGGAGGAGGCGAGGACGAGGGCGCGTTTGCCGGCAATTCCTAGATCCATCGTGGTCTGTCCTATGTTCGGGGCGCGTCGGCGCGATAGGGCACCTTGCCCGGATTGAAGAGGTTTTTCGGGTCGAGCGCGGCCTTGATCGCCTGCGCCACGGCGCGGCGCGATGCATTGCCGTAGCTGAGATAGGCGCGGCGCTTCTCCGTTCCCACCCCGTGCTCGGCGGAAAAGCTGCCGCCGAGCTCCGCGACGCCGGTATAGACGGCGTCCTCGATCGGTTCCTTGACGCCCGGTGCGGCCACGCCGTTGCCGATGACGGAAATATGCAGGTTGCCGTCCGCGACATGGCCGTAGACATAGGCGTCGAAACCCGGATCGACGGCCTTCAGCCGCTGCCGCAGGCCGTCGACATATCCGTCGAGCGCGCCCGGCGGCACGGAGACGTCGAAGGACGGTGCGGCCGGGAAATGCCGGTACATGAAGTCGCCGTCCTCGCGCAGCGCCCAGAAGCGCCGGGCCTGGTCGAGCGAGGCGGCGACGATGCCGCTGGTCAGACCGTGCTCCTCCCAGAGGGCGGCGAGGCCCTCTTCCAGCGCCTCGCGGGCCTCCGCCTCGCTGCCCGCGGACACTTCCATCAGGAGGATGGCGGGCGTATCGGCCTCCAGCCAGCCGAGGTCGAAGCCCTTGTCCGCCGCGCTGTCGCGCAGATAGCGCTGCCACATCAGCTCGGCGCCCTCCAGCTGCAGGGCCGGCCGGCTGCGGAAATGGGCGATGAGCGCGAGGGCGGCCGTGGCGTCGGGCACGCCGACGAGCGCGGTGGCGCGCATCGGGTTGAAGCTTTCGAGCTTCAGCACGGCGCGGGTGACGAAACCGTAGGCGCCTTCCGAGCCGATGAGCAACTGCTTGATGTCAGGCCCGGCGCTGACCTTCAGCACGCGCGTCAGGTCGCTGACGAGGCTGCCGTCCGGCATCACCGCCTCGATGCCGAGCACCTGGTGGCGCATCACGCCGTTGCGGAAGGCGAGGATGCCGCCGGCATTGGTGGCGATCATGCCGCCGATGGTGGCGCTGCCGCGCGCGGCAAGGTCGATGCCGGGAATGAGGCCGACGTCCGCCGTCGCCTCCTGCAGGGCCTGCAGCGTGACGCCGGCGCCGACCGTGACGGTGCGGGCAAGGGGATCGATGGCCTCGATGCGGTCGAGGCGGGCGGTGGAGAGGATGAGCTCGCCCGGCCGGCTGATGCCGCCGCCGACAAGGCCGGTGCGCCCGCCCTGCGGCACGACGGGCACGTCGTTTTCGAAGCACCAGCGCACCACGGCGGCGGCCGCCTCGGGCGTCGCCGGCTCGGCCATGGCGCCCGCGCCGAAATTGCCGGCATGTTCGCCAGGATGCCGGTTCGTCAGCCGGTCGCTTCCGACAAGGTGGAGCGTGTCGCCGAAATCGTTCAAGTCGCGTTCGAGCGATCGGATAATCTCGGACATGTTCCCGTTTCCTCTGCCGATGGGCCGGCTCGAATGCGTAGTGCGGCGGAGAGGCGGAATCAAGCGCGCACCGGCTGATACGGGCGGCAATCGATTGACGTTTACGTGAAAGTCAATAAACTTTCGACCCTGTCATGATGTCATGCGCAAATGCAGGGAAACTCTGTCGCAGAACGGCTCGACAAGACTTTCGGCATTTGCCATGACAGGCTAACCAGAGGGAATTGCCGCGGCTTTTGAGGGGTTGCGGGGTGGAGAGGCGAATGAGCGAAGAAATGGAACTCCCCGAACGCGAAAGCATGGAATTCGACGTTGTGATCGTGGGTGCGGGTCCTGCGGGCCTGTCGGCAGCGATCCGGTTGAAGCAGGTGAACCCTGACCTCACCGTCGTCGTGCTGGAGAAGGGCGCGGAAGTCGGCGCGCATATCCTGTCCGGCGCCGTCGTCGATCCCATCGGCATCGACCGCCTCTTGCCTGACTGGCGCGAGGACGCCGACCATCCCTTCAAGACCGAGGTGACGGACGACCATTTCCTCTTGCTCGGCCCCGCCGGCTCGGTGCGCCTGCCGAACTTCGCCATGCCGCCGCTGATGAACAACCACGGCAACTACATCGTCTCGCTCGGCAATGTCTGTCGGTGGCTCGCGACCAAGGCGGAAGAACTCGGCGTCGAGATCTATCCCGGCTTTGCCGCGACCGAAGTGCTCTACAACGACGAGGGCGCCGTCATCGGCGTCGCCACCGGCGACATGGGCATCGAGCGGAGCGGCGAGCCCGGCCCGAACTACACCCGCGGCATGGCGCTGCTCGGCAAGTACACGCTGATCTCCGAAGGCGTGCGCGGCTCGCTGGCCAAGCAGCTCATCGCGAAGTTCAGGCTGGACGAGGGCCGCGAGCCGCAAAAGTTCGGCATCGGCCTCAAGGAACTCTGGCAGGTGAGGCCCGAGAACCACAGGCCCGGCCTCGTCCAGCACTCCTTCGGCTGGCCGCTCGGCATGAAGACCGGTGGCGGCTCGTTCCTCTATCACCTGGAAGACAACCTCGTCGCCGTCGGCTTCGTCGTGCACCTCAACTACAAGAACCCCTATCTTTTCCCCTTCGAGGAATTCCAGCGCTTCAAGACGCATCCCGCCATCAGGGGCACCTTCGAGGGCGGCAAGCGGCTGTCCTACGGTGCGCGCGCCATCACCGAGGGTGGCTACCAGTCGGTTCCCAAACTGTCGTTCCCGGGCGGGGCGCTGATCGGCTGCTCGGCCGGCTTCGTCAACGTGCCGCGCATCAAGGGCAGCCACAATGCGGTGCTCTCGGGCATCCTCGCCGCGGAGAAGCTGGCGGATGCGATTGCGGCGGGCCGCGCCAATGACGAGCCGATCGAGATCGAGCAGGGCTGGCGCGACAGCGCCATCGGCTCGGACCTGAAGAAGGTCAGGAACGTCAAGCCGCTGTGGTCGAAGTTCGGCACGGCGGTGGGCGTGGCGCTCGGCGGCCTCGACATGTGGACGAACACGCTGTTCGGCGGATCGATCTTCGGCACGCTGAAGCACGGCAAGACGGATGCCGAGAGCCTGGAACCGGCGGCCAAGCACAGCCGCATCGACTATCCGAAGCCGGATGGCGTCTTGACCTTCGACCGCCTCTCCTCGGTGTTCCTGTCGAACACCAACCACGAGGAGGACCAGCCGATCCACCTGCAGCTGAAGAACCCGGAGCTGCAGAAGACCTCGGAGCTCGACGTCTATGCCGGTCCGTCCACCCGCTACTGTCCCGCCGGTGTCTACGAATGGGTGGAGAAGGACGGCAAGGACGTGTTCGTCATCAACGCGCAGAACTGCGTGCACTGCAAGACCTGCGACATCAAGGACCCCAACCAGAACATCAACTGGGTGCCCCCGCAGGGCGGCGAAGGGCCGGTCTATCCAAACATGTGATGTCTGGGAGAGGTCGGGCTGCACGGACCCTCGCCTGAAAGAGCACGGCGAGGGGACGGTCTGTCCTGATATGTGATCTTCGGCCGGCCGCAGGGATGCGTGCCGGAGGCACTGGCGAAGGCCCGATCCATCCGGCCGGGAGCAGGGCAACCGCATGTGGAGTGCGACAATGCCGCTCCTCCCTTCTCCCCTGCGGGGAGGAGGTGGCCCCTACGGGTCTCGCCAGGGGCGAGCCCGAGGACAGGCCCCGGGTCGGATGAGGAGCGGCTTGGGCGGATCGGTTGCGCCTCCGCCATCCCCTTCATCCGCCTGCCGGCACCTTCTCCCCGCGGGGGACAAGGGGGATGTGGCAACGATTTCCTTCCATAGGCGATAACCCTGCGGCCGGGAGCGGTGCGGAGGCGCCTGCCTGTCCTCTTCCGGCAGCTTCAAGTTGCCGGGCCGGCCCTGTATAGTTCTTGCCGAACGGGGGAGGGATCGGCGACATGCAGGCCGGGCCGGTATTCGGAAGGGCTGGGCGCGGGTGGCGAACCGGCATTGCGACCATCATTGGCGCCGTGCTCGTCGTCGTCGGGCTGCTGGCGGCCTGGGGGCTGTGGTCGGTGCATGGCATCTACCGGGACCTGGCCTCGTCCGGCCACACCGTCGAGGCGGAGATGACGGGCTTCGAGGCCGCCTGGGTGGGAAGCCGCGCCAGCCGCCGCGAGGTCTATTACCCGATCCTCGAATTTACGACGGCCGAGGGGCAGCGGATCCGCACCACCTCCTACACCGCCATCGACCCCGCCGGTTACACACCGGCCGCGCGGGTGACGGTCATCTATTCGGCGGCGGATCCGGCGCTTGCCATGCCGGTCTCGGCCCTTTCGGCCTGGCCGGATGGCACGGCCTGGGCGATCGGTGCTTTCAGCCTGTTGTGCCTTCTGGTCGGCGGCATCCTGCTGCGGGCCGGCCTTGCGCGGCCGTGAATGCCGGCGCTTAACCTAGCATTAACCATAAACGCATAATTTTCAGCCCCATAGATGACATATTAGGGGCTTTGGACATGTCGATTTCCCGCCGCGGATTCCTGCTCGGCGCATCCGCACTGCTTGCCGGCTGCGCGACGAACGGCACCAGCGACCGTGCCAATTACGGCGACAGGCTGGACGAGAAATTCCCGCTGAAGGCGATTCCGATCGACAAGATCAAGCCCGAGCTGCGCCGCCAGGAAGTCGCCTATGACACCGGCCATGCCGCCGGCACCGTCGTCGTCGACACGCCGGCCCGCCGGCTCTACTACGTGCTCGGCAACGGCCGGGCGATGCGCTACGGCATCGGCGTCGGCCGGCAGGGCTATTCGCTGGCCGGCAGCGCCTATATCGGCCGCAAGGCGGAATGGCCGAGCTGGACGCCGACGCCGAACATGATCCGCCGCGATCCCAAGAAGAACCTGAAATATGCCGGCGGCGTGCCCGGCGGCCTCAACAACCCGCTCGGCGCCCGCGCCATCTACCTCTACCAGAATGGCAACGATACCATGTTCCGCATCCACGGCACCAACCAGCCGTGGTCGATCGGCGAGGCCATGTCGAGCGGCTGCGTGCGCATGCTCAACCAGGACGTGATCGACCTCTACGAACGGGTGAAGACCGGCGGACGCGTCCACGTCATCCAGGGCCGGCGCATGGCCTGACGGGCGGCACGCTCGCGACAGCGCGCACGTGACGCGCAGCAAGAGGGGTCGGCGTTCGCCGGCCCTTTCGGTGTTTTCATTCTTTGAAAAAACTGAATTGCATCATAACATTGCCGTCGCGACCCCACGCTTGGACAAAGTCGGGGCGGTCTTGCGAATTTGGCCTTTCCATGACGCATAGGGGTCAATGGCAGACGCATTCGTACCGGCATTCGACCGCGTAGCTGCAAAAGTCGAGGATGCGGCATCGTGGAAAGAGAAGGCCCCCGACTGGCCCTGTCCAGGATGGATCCGCAGAGGAATCACGGGCCCGGCGCCGGCGGTGCAGCGGGCCCTTGTCGGCACAATGACACCGCCGAAATGAGGGAACGGACATGAAACATCTACTTGCTTCCACCTGCCTCGTCGCCGGCCTCCTGGCCATGACGGGCGCGGCGCGCGCCGAATGCGGCGACGTGACCATTGCCAGCATGAACTGGCAGAGCGCCGAGGTTCTCGCCGCGCTCGACAAGTTCATCCTCACCGAAGGCTATGGCTGCAATGCCGAAGTCATCGTCGGCGACACGGTTCCGACCATCACCTCGATGATCGAGAAGGGCGAGCCGGACCTGGCGCCCGAAGGCTGGGTCGACCTGCTGCCGGACGTCGTCAACCGCGGCATCGAGGAAGGCAAGCTGATCGGCGCTGCCGTCGCCCTTTCGGACGCCGCCGTTCAGGGCTGGTGGATCCCGAAATACATCGCCGACGCCAACCCGGACATCAAGACGATCGACGACGCGCTGAAGCACCCCGAACTGTTCCCGGATCCGGAGGACAAGTCGAAGGGCGCCGTGCACAACGGCCCGCAGGGCTGGGGCGGCACGGTCGTGACCGGCCAGCTCTACAAGGCCTATGGCGGGGAAGCGGCGAATTTCACGCTGGTCGACACCGGCTCGGCCGCCGGCCTCGACGGCTCGATCGCGAAAGCCTACGAGCGCAAGGAAGGCTGGGTCGGCTACTACTGGGCGCCGACGGCCCTTCTCGGCAAGTACGAGATGGTGAAGCTCGACCACGGCGTTCCCTTCGACGAGGCCGAGTGGAAGCGCTGCAACACGGTTGCCGACTGCGCAGACCCGCAGAAGAACGACTGGCCGAAGGACAAGGTCCAGACGCTGGTGACCAAGGCCTTCTCCGACCGCGCCGGCGCTGACGTCATGGGCTATCTCAACAAGCGCGCCTGGTCGAACGACACGGTCAACAAGCTGATGGCCTGGATGACCGACAACCAGGCGAGCGGCGACGATGGCGCCAAGCATTTCCTGGAGGAGAACGAAGCCCTCTGGAAGGATTGGGTCTCGCCGGAAGCGGCCGAAAAGATCAAGGCCGCGCTCTGACCGGCTGATCGAACCAACCGGGCGGCGCGTCTTCGGGCGCGCCGCCTCACCTTCGTTTCATCACATGCCGCCGGCGCATCATCGGGCGGCATCTATCAGGGTTGGCTTGAAGACCGGCGCAGATCGGTCAAGGCCGGAAGGGGATCGACATGGAATGGTTCACGAAATTTCCGACGATGGACGCAAATAGCCTGCGCGATCTCAAGAAGACGATCGATGAGGGCTTCCGCACCTTCACCCGCGCCTATGGCGACGGCATCGAATCGATCTTCGAGCCGCTGCAGCACTTTCTCATCTGGTCCGAGCGCTTCATGACGCGCACGCCCTGGCCGATCATCCTCCTGCTGATCGCGCTCGTCGCCTGGTTCGCCAGCCGCAACTGGAAGATCGTCGCCGGCGCCATCGGCACGCTGCTGGTGATCGGCTATTTCGACATGTGGGACGACACGATGAAGACGGTCTCGATGATCTTCGTCTGTACCGTGCTGTCCATCGTCATCGGCATTCCGATCGGCATTCTCATGTCGCGCTCGGACCGGGTGCAGAGCGTCGTCAACCCGATCCTCGACGTGATGCAGACGATGCCGAGCTTCGTCTATCTGATCCCCGTCGTCATGCTGCTCGGCATCGGCAAGGTGCCGGGGCTCATCGCGGTGGTCATCTACGCCATCCCGCCGATGATCCGCCTGACCAATCTCGGCATCCGCCTCGTCGACAAGGACGTCCTGGAAGCGGCGGATGCCTTCGGCTCGTCGAGCTGGCAGAAGCTGAAGAACGTGCAGATGCCGCTGGCGCTGCCCACCATCATGGCCGGCATCAACCAGACGATCATGATGGCGCTCGCCATGGTGGTCATCGCCTCGATGATCGGCGTGCAGGGCCTCGGCCAGCCGGTGCTGAAGGCCATTTCCAACCAGTATTTCACGCTCGGCATCTTCAACGGCCTCGCCATCGTCGGCATCGCGATCATCTTCGACCGCGTCAGCCAGGCCTTCGGCAAGCGCCTGCAGAAGCACCGCGAGATCATTCACGGTTGATAACGGGCACAGGGCACGAAGAAGGGCACCCCGGCGAGCGCCGCGGGTGCCTTTCCTGTTTGCCGGTCAGCGTTTCGGCGAGAGGACGCCGGTGGAAAGGGCGACGCCCGCTCCGACGACCAGCGCCGCCGTGATTTCCGCCGCGCCGAAGCTCTCGCCGAGGAACACCGCGCCGCCGAGCGTCGCCAGCACCGGCGTGATGGCGGTGAAGGCGGCGGCCTGGCTGCCGCCGAGCGTGCGGATGGCGGTGCCATAGGCGAAGGTGGCGATAAGGCCGGAAAGGATGCCCTGGCTGGTGACCTGCAGCGCGAGGTCGGGCAGGGAGGCCTCGCCAAGATGCGTGCCGAAGAGCGCGGCCAGGACAAGATGGATCAGGAAGGACCAGACGGCGATGAGGGCCGCGCCCTCGAGGGCCGAGAGGCCCGAGCGGCGGAAGGCATGGGTGAAGCCGGCCCAGAGCACGGCGCCGAGCGGCAGCAGCAGGAAGCCGGTCGTGGTCATGCCGCTCTTCTGCAGGCTGGCGGCAAGCAGGATGACGACGCCGGCGACGATGGCCGCAAGCCCGGCAAGCCGCATGCGATCCGGCCGCTCGCCGAACAGCGTGATGCCGATGAGGGCCGTCGCGAGCGGCATGGACCCGCCGAGCAGGATGCCGCCGGGCGCGGCGGGCGTGGTGTGCAGCGCCGCCGCCGTCACCTGGAAGAACAGCGCGCCGGCGCCCGCAACCATCACGACGACGAGTCTTGCCGGCACATGCTTCGGCATCAGCCCGGTCTTCAGCCAGACCGGCGCGAGGAGGAGGGCCGGCACGCCGTAGCGGATGAGGCCGATATCGATCGTGCCGAGCGGCGTTGCCGCCGTGTGGCGCGTCGCGAGCACCCAGGTCGCCCAGATCAGGACCGTGACGACCGCGCCGGCATAACCGGCGACGAGGGGATTGGTCTTCCCCTCGGAAGAAAGCGAGACCATGGCCATGGCGATGTCCTTTCTGCGCTGTGGCTCAATTCATGGCCGCAACTTAGCGCCGAAGGCCGGGGCATGTCCTTGCGTGTTGTGCCGTCTGAAATGTAGGATGCGCATGATCATGCCAGGAATAGCCAGAAAAGTTCTCGAATATGCCAAATCTGGATAAATTCGACATCGCCATCCTCAAGGTGCTGCAGGAGGATGCGCGGGCGACCAATGTGGAGATCGCCGAGCGGGTGAACCTGTCGCCGTCGCCCTGCCTGCGCCGCATCCGCAACCTGGAGAAATCCGGCGTGCTGCGCGGCTATCGCGCCGATATAGACCGCAAGGAGGTCGGCCTCGGCCTCACCGTCTTCGTGGAGATCAAGGTGGGGCAGCACAGCCGGGAGAATGCGGCCGCCCAGCAGGAGGCGCTGCTCGCCATTCCCGAAGTCGTCTCCTGCTTCCTCATTTCCGGCAATGCGGATTTCCTGGCGGAAGTGGTGGTGGAGGACCTGTCGGCCTATGAGACGCTGCTGACCGAAACCCTGCTCGCCTTGCCCGGCGTCACCGACATCCGCTCCAATTTCGCGATCCGCAGCATCAAGACGGGCGGCCCGCTGAAGCTGCCGACCCTCTGACGCGGAAAACCGCCCCGACGAGCGGCGTCGGGGCGGTTGGGACGGCCGGAGAGGCGGGGCCGTCCTGGGCGGTGCTCCCGGAGAGAGGGAGACGCCGCCCGGCCTGTCGTCAATGCGCAGGGACGACAGGCGCTTTTGAGGATTTCCAGGCGACGACCATCAGCGCGCCGATGACGGTGATGTGCTCCATCACGACGTAGAACTCGATCGTGCGCAGCGGCTCCTGCATGGTCCAGAAATTGTGCGCGATCGGGATGGTGAGGGCGGTGAAGACGGCGAGCATGCCGGCGCCGAGCCAGGTCCAGCGGTTGGCGATGATCAGCGCCGAGCCGACGAGCTGTGTGATGGCGACGGCGATGTTGAAGAGCAGTGCCGGCTCCAGCCCGAAATGCGCCATCTCGGCGACGCCGGCGTTGAAATCGGCGAGTTTGGCGATGCCGGAGAGCCAGAACATCGAGGTGAAGATCGTGCGGGCGAGGACGCCGAAGGCGCGGCTGCCGGTGATGCTGTCGATAAGCGCGGACATGCGATGTCTCCAGGGGTGTTCAGGGGCCTGCGGAGTGTCTTTCGACCGTTCTCCGATTGCAACCCGCCGTTTCATTCGTTGCGTTCAGCGGGTTGCGATGGCCTATATCTACCAGAGTCCCGGCCCGGCCCTGTCACCCCGGTAACAGGGTGCGGAAACGAGAACGGCGCCCGAAGCGGGCGCCGTGCAAGTCGTTTTCCGGTTGTGGCGGGTCACTCGGCCGGGCAGGCCGACGCTGCCGCGCGCTCGGTCTTTTCGAGCGCCAGCGAAACGAGGAAGACGCCGAAGCCGATCACCGCGGTCGCCGCCCCCACGAAGCCCATCGCGCCGTAGCCGTAGCCGGCGCTGATCGCCATGCCGCCGAAGAGCGCGCCGAGCGCATTGGCGACGTTGAAGGCGGAGTGGTTGAGCGCGGCGGCAAGCGTCTGCGCATCGCCGGCGACATCCATCAGCCGAGTCTGCAGTGCCGGGCCGACGACGAAGCTGCAGCCGATGAGGAAGCAGCAGATGCCGAGCAGGACCGGGTTCTCCGCCGTCAGCGACAGGCTGATCAGCACGAAGAAATAGAGCACCAGCGACCAGCCGATGGTGCGCATCAGCGAAAGGTCGGCCAGCTTGGCGCCGAAGATGTTGCCGACGATCATGCCGCAGCCGAAGATCGCCATGATGACCGGCACCATGCCGACATTCAGCCCCGCGACCTCGGTGACGATGGGCGAGATGTAGGAGAAGACCGCGAACATGCCGCAAAAGCCGCTGGCGGCGATGCCGAGCGTCAGCCAGACCTGCTTGCGCTTCAGCGCACCGAGCTCGGTGAGCGCGTTGATGCCCTTCGGCGCCTTGTCGCGCGGCAGGAAGATGGCGATGAGCGCGACGGTCAGCAGACCGGTGATGCCGACGGCGACGAACATGAACTGCCAGTCGAACAATTGGCCGAAGAAGGCGGCGAGCGGCGTGCCGATCAGCGTGGCGACGGTAAGCCCCAGCATGACCTTGCCGACCGCCTGCGTGCGCCTGTTGACCGGCACCATGGAGGCGGCGACGAGCGCGGCGACGCCGAAATAGGCGCCGTGGGGCAGGCCGGAGAGGAAGCGGAAGAGGATGAAGCTCTCGAAGGTGGGCGCGACGGCGCTGGCAAGGTTGCCGGCGGCAAACAGGCCCATCAGCACCAGCAGAAGATCGCGCCTGCGGAACCGCGCGCCGATGACGGCGATGACCGGGGCGCCGACCACGACGCCGAAGGCATAGGCGCTGATGACATAGCCGGCCTCGGCCGTCGTCACGCCGAAGGTGGTGCCGACATCCGGCAGGAGGCCCATGATGGCGAATTCGCCGGTGCCGATGCCGAAGCTGCCGACGGCGAGCGCCAGGATGATGAGGGTGACGGTGAGCGCCGAAAGCGGCGGCTGCCCGGAGGAGAGGGCGGCATGGGGCAAGGCATGTTCGGACACGGGATGGCTCCGCAGGGATTGCCCAGGCGCGACGAACCGGCGACAGACCCGGCACGGGCGGCCACTCCTCCTGGCTGCTGATGCGGTATGGTCCGGCCGGAAAGGCCACGATGGGGAAGGTACAGTCCGGCCGGCAAGCGTACTCCCGACGCAGGCGACCGGGCGGCACTATATCAGAGCCGGCCGCGCTGCCTACTGCGATTTTTAACCCGTCCCCCATTTGGCCATGGGGCGGTATGCTCACGAATTATTGCGCCATGTTTCACGCTCGCCTGCTAATCGCCGCTTTCTCGCTTAATCTAATGGATCGATCATCACCCTTCAGGCGTTCTCGGCCAAGACGCGGAGTATGCGAATGAGAGTACAGGCGATATTCAACAGGGACGGGGGGACGTTCCGCACCACCGACATGGAGGCCTATGCCCGCCACGCGGAGAAGGTCTTCTACGAGGCGGGGCACCACCTCGACTGCGATATCGTGGAGGGGGCCGATATCGAGATGGCGCTGCGCCGCTGTTCGGAGCGCACGGATCTCGACGCGATGCTGGCGGGCGGCGGCGACGGCACGGTTTCGGCCGCGGCCGGCCTTGCCTGGCAGAGCAAGATGCCGCTCGGCATTATTCCCGCAGGCACGATGAACCTTTTCGCGCGCTCGCTGAACATCCCGCTCGACATCTGGCAGGCGATCGACGCGCTGGCCGATGGCGACATCGCGGCGGCCGACATCGGCACGGCGGACGACCGGGCCTTCGTGCACCAGTTCTCCGCCGGCCTGCATGCCCGCATGGTGCGCCTGCGCAATGCCATGACCTACCGCTCGCGCCTGGGCAAGATCGCCGCCAACACCCGCGCTGCCGTCGGCGTCATCCTCGATCCGCCGGAATTCGAGGTGGAGTTCAATGTCGACGGCGTCGAGGAGCATCGAAAGGTCTCCGCCATCAATGTCTCGAACAACCGTTTCGGCGAGAACGGCCTGCTCTATGCCGACGACCTTACCGGCGGCCATCTCGGTTTCTACACGACGAAGCCGCTGAAGCCGGCAGGCGTGGCGAAACTCGCCTTCGACATCCTGCGCGGAAAATTGCGGGAAAATGCCGACGTCACCGAGATGACCGGCACGGAGGTCGACCTGCATTTCCCGAGGGTCGACCGGGCGATCAACTGCGTCATCGACGGCGAACTCTTGCCGATGGACCGCGACGTCTCGATCCGGCTGCATCCGGGCGAATTGAAGGTGATGGTGCCGAAGGTGCAGGCGAAGACCATGGCGACGAGCGAACCGGCGGCGGCTTGAGTCTGGCGCTACCCCCCTCTGCCCTGCCGGGCATCTCCCCCTCAAGGGGGGAGATCGGCAAGGAGCGGGAACTTTGCTCAAATTACCAGTCTATGAGGGGCGAAACGGTGCTCCATCCGATCTCCCCCCTTGAGGGGGAGATGCCCGGCAGGGCAGAGGGGGGTAAGCCGCGTTCGCCCTAAATCCGCGGCAGATAGGTCTGGTAGTCGAAATCCGAAACCGTGCGCAGGTAGACGATCGCCTCCTTGCGCTTCGTATCGCCGTAAAGCTTCTGGTACTCCGCGCCGAACGCATCCTTGATGAAGGGCGAGGCCGAAAATTCTTCCACGGCCGTCAGGAAGTCGTGCGTCAGGCGCTTGGCGTCCGGCGCGTCCTTGCCGGGCTCCGTCACCGGACCCGGATCGAGATCCTCATCGAGGCCGAGCAGGATGCCGCCGAGGATCGCCGTCAAGAGCAGGTAGGGATTGACGTCGGCACCCGCCACGCGATGCTCGACGCGCGCCGCCGGGCCGTCCTTGTCCGGAATGCGGATGGCGGTGCCGCGATGGCCAAAGCCCCAGGTGAGATCGACCGGTGCGAAGGAGCCGGGCTGGAAGCGGCGGTAGGAATTGGCGAAGGGCGCGAAGACGAGCTGCGCGTCGCGCATCGTCTGCAGCATGCCGGCTGAGACCGATTTCAGCTTCACCGGCTCGCCGCCCCGGGCGTCGAGGATGTTCCTGCCGTCCCTGTCGATGACGCTGCAATGCACATGCAGGCCGGAGCCGGCATGCTCGGCATAGGGTTTCGCCATGCAGGTGGATTTCAGCCCGAAGCGGCGCGCGGCCTGCTCGGCGATGCGCTTCAGATAGATGCAGTCGTCGGCGGCGGCGAGCGCATCCGGCCGGTGCAGGAGGTTGATCTCGAACTGGCCGGGGCCGAATTCCGCCGTGGTTGCGTCCGCCGGCAGGTCCATCGCCTTCGCCCAGGCACGCACCGTCTGGAGATAGTCGTCGAGCGCATCGGTCGCGCGCATGTCGTAGAGCTGGAAACCGTTCGGCTGGTCGCGATACATCAGCGCCGCCGGCGGGCGCGGCTTGCCGGTCACGCGAAAATCGTCCTCCACCACGTAGAATTCCAGTTCGGTCGCGACGACGGGTGTCAAGCCCCTGTCTTCGAACCGCTTCAGCATGCGGGCGAGGATGGCGCGCGGGTCCATGAAGGAGGCGGTGCCGTCGAATTCGTGCATCGTGGCGAGCACCTGGCGCGAGCCTTCCGGCGCCCAGGGCATGGCGGTCAGCGAGCGGCGGTCGGGAATGCACACGCCATCCGGGTCGCCGACGGAAAGGGACAGGCCCGTGATGTCGTCATTGTCGTCGCCCCAGATGTCGAGCGACTGGGTGGAGGAGGGCAGGCGCACCGAACCGTCCCAGATCTTCTTCTCGCCTTCCGGCGGAACCTGCTTGCCGCGCAGGTCGCCATTCATGCCGACGAGGAGGATTTCGATACGGGGCGGGGTATTGGCGGGCGGCGAACCGGCTGCCTTGGTGTCGTTTGTCATGGTGCCTGCTTCGGTTTGGCGGGAGGCATGGACAAGAAATTTGCTTTCGCTCGATCTCTTGCCAAATGCCTGTTGTATGGGCATTTTCGTAACCCATTCTGTCCCGCCGTTCAATAAGGCGGGATCTACCCCCAAGGATGTAGTCAAATGTCGAACAGCAGTGCAGCAGCCGTATCCAACCTCGGTGCCCTCGATGCCGCCCATCACCTTCATCCCTTCTCGGACATGAAGAAGCTGAACGCGACCGGCACGCGCATCATCGAGCGCGGCGAGGGCTCGTACATCTTCGACAACCACGGCAAGCGCTATCTCGACGGCTTCGCCGGCCTCTGGTGCGTGAACATCGGCTATGGCCGCAAGGAGATCGCCGAGGCCGTCGTGCGCCAGATGAACGAGCTGCCCTACTACAACACCTTCTTCGGCACGACGACGCCGCCGGCCGTGCTGCTCGCCCAGAAGATCACGTCGCATGCCGGTCCGAACATCAACCGCGTCTTCTTCACCGGCTCCGGCTCGGAAGCCAACGACACCTGGTTCCGCATGGCCCGCGTCTACTGGGGCGCCATGGGCAGGCCGACCAAGAAGGCGATCATCGCCCGCAAGAACGGCTATCACGGCTCCACCGTCGCGGGCGCTTCGCTCGGCGGCATGAAGTGGATGCACGAGCAGGGGGACCTGCCGATCGCCGGCATCCACCACATCGACCAGCCCTTCTGGTATGCCGAGGGCGGTGACCTCTCGCCGGAAGAGTTCGGCCTGAAGATGGCCCGCCAGCTCGAAGAGAAGATCGACGAACTCGGCGAGGACAATGTCGCCGCCTTCGTCGCCGAGCCGATCCAGGGCGCGGGCGGCGTCATCGTGCCGCCGGCCAGCTACTGGCCGGAGATCGCCCGCATCTGCAAGGCGCGCAACATCCTGCTCGTCGCCGACGAGGTGATCTGCGGCTTTGGCCGCACCGGCCACTGGTTCGGCCACCAGCATTTCGGCGTGGAGCCGGACCTCGCGCCGATCGCCAAGGGCCTTTCGTCCGGCTACCTGCCGATCGGCGGCGTGATGGTCTCCGACCGCGTCGGCAATGTGCTGGTGGAAGAGGTCGGCGACTTCAACCACGGCTTCACCTATTCCGGCCACCCCGTCTGCGCCGCCGCGGCGCTGGAGAACCTGCGCATCATCGAGGAGGAAAAGCTCGTCGAGCGCGTGCACGACGATATCGGACCCTACCTAGCCGCGGGCCTGAAGTCGCTGGAAGACCTGCCGATCGTCGGCGAGGTCCAGCAGGTCGGCCTGATGGCCGCCGTCCAGCTCGCCGAGGACAAGTCGACCCGCAAGCGCTTCGAGGACAAGGAAAAGGCCGGCGTCACCGTGCGCAACCATTGCCTGGAAAACGGCCTCGTCCTGCGCGCCACCGGCGACCGCATGCTCTTCTCCCCGCCGCTCGTCATCACCCATGCGGAGGTCGACCAGATGATCGACATCACGCGGAAGGGGCTGGAGCATGCGTGGGAGGTGATGACGGCCTGATTGGCCTTACGCGATCCGAAGGCCGAGATGCTCGGCCATCGGATCGAAATCCCTGTCGGCATGGAGCAGGCTGTGACCGTGCTCCATGCAGTAGGTGCCGATGATGAGATCGGCCGTCTTTCGGATGGTGATGCCCTTCGTACGGAGAAGACGGAAATTCGCGGCGGCTTTGACTGCAATTTCTGGCGAAAGCATCGCGGCTTGCGCGAAGGCCGCCAACTCTTTCTGCAGGTCGGTCGCATGCTTATCGCTACGAGCGCCGCGCAGAACTTCCAATAAGACGATATCGCCAACGATGGTTTGTGCCGGGTTCGGAATTGCCCTGAGCCGCATGACCTCGGGCGTATCGCGGTCATGGATCAGCGCGATCCAAACAGAACTATCGACAGCGATCATTCCGCAGCGTCTGGAAGCAATTCTTCGTCCGGATCGATATCCGTGCGCATTTCGTCGAGGTCGCCCTCCCAGCCCATGCCGCGAAGGTTTTCGAGAGCTTCGCGGCGCTCCCAATTTTGCACGAGTTCACGAAGCGCCAGATCCACGATAGCCTTCTTCGTGGACAGGCCGGTGAATTCTTTTGCTTTCGCAATCAAATCGTCATCGAGATCGATGTTCGTGCGCATGGCGGCCTCGTGTGCATGAAGTAGGAAAATCATACACCAAAATGAGGCAGATCACCACGAAATCACTGAAACGCCGTCTCGAAGAAGCTCCTCAGTTTGCGTGAATGCAGCTTCTCCGTCGGCATGCCCGCGAGCTTTTCCAGCGCCCTTATACCGATCCGCAAATGCTGGTTCACCTGCGTCCGGTAAAACGCCGTCGCCATGCCCGGCAGCTTCAACTCGCCGTGCAGCGGCTTGTCGGAAACGCACAGCAGCGTGCCGTAGGGCACGCGGAAGCGGAAGCCGTTGGCGGCGATGGTGGCCGATTCCATGTCGAGCGCGATGGCGCGGGACTGGGAGAGGCGTTTGACCGGGCCGCGCTGGTCGCGAAGCTCCCAGTTGCGGTTGTCGATGGTGGCGACGGTGCCGGTGCGCATGATGCGCTTGAGGTCATAGCCTTCGAGGCCCGTCACCTCCTCGACGGCGCTTTCCAGCGCCACCTGCACTTCGGCCAGCGCCGGGATCGGCACCCAGACGGGCAGGTCGTCGTCGAGCACGTGGTCCTCGCGCACATAGGCGTGGGCCAGCACGTAGTCGCCGAGCGTCTGGCTGTTCCTGAGGCCCGCGCAATGGCCGAGCATCAGCCAGGCGTGCGGGCGCAGCACGGCGATATGGTCGGTGATCGTCTTGGCGTTGGAAGGGCCGACGCCGATATTGACCAGCGTGATGCCGCCATGACCCTTCTTCTTGATGTGATAGGCCGGCATCTGCGGCAGGCGGGCGAGCGTCAGGTCGGTCTCCGGCTTGTCGGCGCCGGCGGGCGTCACGATGTTGCCGGGCTCGACGAAGGCCGTATAGCCGTTGCCGCCCTCGGCCATCTGCAGGCGCGCCCAGGCGCAGAACTCGTCGACATAGAACTGGTAGTTCGTGAAGAGCACGAAGTTCTGGAAATGGTTCGCGCTCGTCGCCGTGTAGTGGCTGAGGCGGGCGAGCGAATAATCGATGCGCTGCGCGGTGAAGGGCGCGAGCGGCGAGGGCTCGCCGGGGCCGGGCTCATAGGCGCCGTTGGCGATCTCGTCGTCGGTGGTGGTGAGGTCCGGCGCATCGAAGAGATCGCGCAGCGGCAGCTCGATGCCCTCAGCGATCTCCGCCTCCACATAGGCGCCTTCGCCGAAGGCGAAATGCAGCGGGATCGGGGTCGTCGATTCCGACACGATGACGCGAACGCCGTGGTTGCGCATCAGCAGGCCGAGCTGTTCCTTGAGATAGTGCCGGAAGAGTTTCGGGCGCGTGATGGTGGTCGTGTAGACGCCCGGCGAGGCGACATAACCGTAGGACAGGCGGGAATCGACATGGCCGAAGCTGGTCGTCTCGATGGAGACCTGCGGATAGCAGGCGCGGAAGCGCTTGTCCGGGCTGCCGTTCTTGCCGAGCGAGACGAAGGCGTCGGTCAGGAAGGTCGTGTTGCGGTCGTAGAGGGCCTGCAGGGCATCGACCGCGGCCACCGGATCCTCGAAGGATTGCGGCTCATAGGGCTCGGGCGTCGCGAAGGAAAGGGGCTTCGGGGAAAAGATTCGTTTGCTCATGAATCACTATAGGTGTTGCTTTCTGACAAGCAAACGACAACTTCAGCGCGCCCGCAAGACCTAACGCGGGGCCGCCAGGATGATGCCGGCACCGACGAGCGCCAGCGTTGCGCCCGCCATGTCGAAGCGGTCGGGGCGAAGCCCTTCGGCAAACCAGAGCCACAGGAGGGAGGCGGCGATATAGACCCCGCCATAGGCCGCATAGGCGCGGCCGGCAAAGGCGCTGTCGACCTGCGTCAGCAGCCAGCCGAAAAGCGCGAGCGAGACCATGCCGGGCAGCAGCCAGAGGATGGTTTTATCGAGCCGCCACCAGGCCCAGAAGGCGAAACATCCGGCGATCTCGGCAAGGGCCGCGGCGGAAAAGACAAGAAGGGATTTCATCCGTGGCTCCAGGCTCAGGCACGTCGCCATGCGCCCCCTCTTTCGGATTTCCGCTGACGGGAAGGGATATGCGCTGGCCTGACCGGTTTAGCACGAATGGCAGGAGGGAAAAGCGTAATCTCAGCTCATCGACTGGCGCTGGAGCGTGACGAAGAGGACGAGGCCCGCCCCCTGCTTTTCGATGCCGAGACCGCCGGCATTGCTCCAGGCGAGCGCGCCGACCGGGGCGATCATCATCGCCGAAAGAGCGAGGATGCGCAGGGCGGTGGCGCAGGTATGGGCAAGGGCGGTCGTCATTTCGGTGTGTCCAGCAGTCTTGGAGGGAGGATCAGAGCGAGGCGCGGCACATGTCCGGCGTCGCGCAGGCGACGAACTTGCCGGTCGTGTTGTGCGTGCTGCGGCGGTAGTCGGTCTCGACGGCGGCGGCGAGCATGATCGCGAAAATGGCCATCAGCAGGGTGATGATCGTCAGGCGGCGCGCGAGGATGTCCATGGTGTCGTCCCTCATTGACATGTTTCAGTGTGACCCTTGTCGCATTGCGGGACTGAACACTCCCTGAGAGGCCGGTTCATCTCCCGTTCAGGAAAGCTGTGATCGCGCCTTGCGGGGAGGGAACGGGCCGCGTGGAACGGCAGCAGGCAGGGCGCACCAGAAGGGGTGGCCACTCATCGAGTCGGCCGGTTGGCCGGCATCAGGCGGCTATGAGCCCAATATTCGGCCCGGGGGAACTGGCATTTTCATGTGGAGAAACAGATTGGCCCGGGAAAGGGCGAGCAGCGCGCGCCGGCGCGCTGAAAATCGCGGGAACGGCCGAATGCCGGCGCCGGGGCGCCGGCCGGTTTCCTCAATCCTTGCCGTTCAAAGCCGCGACCAGGTCTGCGACTTGCAGAGCACCTTCAGGACGCAGCCCTTCATCTTCAGCGAATGGCCGCTGACCGAACCGGAGCCGCTATAGGTCTTGTCGGCTGCCGGATCGGTGATCGAACCGGTATAGTCCGCGCCGGCGCCCTCCAGCCTGCCGATGCGCTTGCCGGCGAATTTCCCGGTTTTCAATGTGATGCAGAAACTGCCGCCGCATCTGGCGATGGCCGCGGTCTCGCCGCTGGCGGTCTTCCAGGTGCCCTCGATCGGCTCGGCGGCAAGGGCCATGCCGGGAACGACGAACAGCGCCGCGGCCATCCATGTCTTCAGCTTCATTCTTTTCCTCCTCCAGAATGCGGGGAGAACGATATCTTACGCGAACGTAAAGGTAAATATGCCGGAAGGGCGGATTTGCGCGCGTTTTCGCCCTCGGCGCCGACGAAAATTTGCATCCGGGAAAAACCCGACCGGTTTGCGTGGTTAGCGAAAGGTTGAAATCGCCGGTTGAACAATCGGTAAATTTTGAAGCGAATGCGGCGGTTTCCAGCGTTTCCGATGTTTAACGAAAACCCAATTTTACCAAGCGTTTGGACTTTGTTTGTCTCAAATTAAGCATGCATTTTAAGCGCATTTTGAAAGGCCCGCGGCATAGTGGAGCCATAAGACGAGCAGGGAAAACCCGCCGGCAAAACTCCGAAGGAAGACCAAGGCCGCTGAAGACGGCAGGCGCCCAAGGAGGCCCGAAAGGGCAGGTAAAACAGGACAATACGAGCAGAAAAACCAGGTAGACAGGGACAATCGAAATGGCACGCTTTGACTTTCAGAACACCGAAACGGCCGCCATGACGGGCGGCGAGAACCGCGCCGAGATCTTCTGCGACATGGGCCTCATGTATGCCACCGGCCGCGGCTGCGCCGTCGACGTGGTGCAGGCGCACAAATGGCTCAACATCGCCGCCATCAAGGGTTGCGAACGCGCCGCCGAGCTGCGCGCCGACCTTGCCGCGACGATGACGAAGACCGACCTCGCCCTGGCGCTGCGTGCAGCGCGCGAGTGGATGACGGTTCATTGATGGGGGTAGCCAGTAAGCAGTAGGGAACAGGAAGGCACCACGGTCAAAAGAAAAAGCCTTATCCGACCGCGACCGGCCAAATTCCCCTGCCTACTGTCTACTGCCTATTGCCTCCAACACCTGCGGCAACGCCTCCTCCAGCAACGCCATATCGTTTTCCGGCCCGACGCTGATGCGGATGCATCGGTTGAGGGGGGCGATGCCCGGCATGCGGATGAAGACGCCATGTTCCATCAGGCCGTCGACAATGGCGCGGGCGTGGGTGCCGTCCCGGCCGCAGTCGATTGTGACGAAATTGGTGGCGGAGGCGAGGGGGGACAAGCCGTTGGACCGCGCGATCTGCGAGATGCGCTCGCGGGAGGCGCCGATACGGACGATGACGTCCGCAAGATAGGCCTGATCCCTCAGCGCAGCGAGCGCCGCCTGGACCGAGATCCGGGCCATGCCGAAATGATTTCGGATCTTGTCGAAGGCCTGCGCATTGCCGAGCGTGCCGATCGCATAGCCGATCCGCGCGCCGGCAAGACCGTAGGCCTTCGAGAAGGTGCGCATGCGCAGGATGTTCGGCTGGCCGATCAGCGCGCCGATCGGGGGAATGGTGCCCGCCGGCGCCGTCTCGCCATAGGCCTCGTCGAGAATGAGCAGCGTCGTTTCCGGCAGCGCCCGCGCGAAGGAGACGACGCTGTCGGCGTCCCACCAGCTTCCCATCGGATTGTCCGGATTGGCGAAATAGACGAGCGGCGCATTCTCCCGCCGCACGGCTTCGAGGAGGCCGTCGAGGTCCTCCCGGTCGTTGACATAGGGCACGGTGACGAGCCGGCCGCCGAACCCGTTCACATGGTAGTTGAAGGTCGGATAGCCGCCGAGCGAGGTGACGACCGGCGTGCCCGGCTCGACGATCAGCCGCACGATCTCGCCGAGCAGCCCGTCGATGCCGCCGCCGATGGCGATGTTGTCGCGCGAAATGCCGTGATGAAGGGCAAGCGCCTCCCGCAGGTCGAAATTCTCCGGATCGGCATACATCCAGGTCGTGCCGGCGGCAGCGCCGATCGCCGCCAGGACGGACGGCGCCGGGCCGAAGCCGCTCTCGTTCGCGCCGATGCGGGCGCGCACGGCAAGGCCGCGATTGCGCTCGATGGCTTCCGGCCCGACGAAGGGCACGGTTGCGGGCAGGGACTGGGCGAGGGCGGTGAAGCGGGAGAATGCGGACATGGGACCTGCTGGGATCGATCGACACGGATGCGGGAGGCCGCTGCCGATGCGCCGCAAGATCGCGCCGCCGGAATCGGTTCCCGGCGGGCAGCCTAGCCAATAATATCGTGACGCGAAACGATCAGTTGGCGGCCGAACCGATGCCGGCTTTCTCCACGCCCACCATGTAGCGCCGTTCCGGCTGCTTGAGGCGGCCGGTGATGCCGCCGGTGAAATAATCGGACCGCACGATCATGCGCAGGAGCTCCTCGTCGATCTCCTTGATGAACTGCACGCCGATGCGGTTGTCGTTGCGATAGACTTCCGCGCAGCCGATGCGCGAGGCGACGCCGACGATGGAGAGGTAGTAATGCAGCGGCAGGCCGATCGTCGTGCCGACGGTAAAGCTCGCGCCGCCGAGCGATATGTCGATCAGCCTGCAACTGCGCGTCTTGGGTGCCATCAGGTCGAAGCCGACCGTCATCAGCATGCCCTGCCGGTTGACCGCGAACCGCTCCCATTTCCGCTCGTAGAGGCCTGCGCCTGTGCGCTGCTTGGCGTCGTCACTCATTGCCGCTTTCTCCCAAAGAGGACGTCATGTCCGACAGAGACGGGCAGAGTGTCGCAGGCGATTATTTTGTTTCGTTGAAACAAATATTTAAAAGTTTAAACGCTCCGCTTTTCGGCGCAGGCGCCGCTCAGGCCTCGTGGTCCTGCGGCGTGCGGCCGAGCACCAGATCGAGGAAATCCGCATCCAGGAACATGTTGAAGCGCACCACCAGCTCCTCGCCGTCGCGCTTGAATTCCGTGCAGGGGATTTCGTCGCGGATGCCGTGGATCTCCAGGTAGAAGTTCTCCGGCAGGGTCAGCGCCTTGTTGATCGAAAGCACCGCGCCGGCGCTGGAAATGCTGCGGATGAGGCAGGTATAGCGCATCGCCGTGCTGAGATGGTGGCCGATCGGCGTGACGAAGCCGGGCCTGTCGATGCGATACTGGACGAAACTGCGCTTGGGATGGCGCAGGCGAAGCTGGTCGTGGACGTGTTCGAGGGGCATGGCTCCCTCCCGCTCCTGTGGCTCGTGACCGAGTGTACCGAAACGGGATGGACAAAACGTGAAGACGGCCGCTTGCATTCGAACAAGCGGCCGCCGGATGGGTAAAGGGCTGCGGCTTACTGGAAGGCCTGGAGACCCGTCTGGGCGCGGCCGAGGATGAGGGCATGGATGTCGTGCGTGCCCTCGTAGGTGTTGACCGCCTCCAGGTTCATGACGTGGCGGATGACGCCGTATTCGTCGGACACGCCGTTGCCGCCATGCATGTCGCGCGAGACGCGGGCGATGTCGAGCGCCTTGCCGCAATTGTTGCGCTTCATCAGCGAGATGAGCTCGGCCGGGGCGCGGTGCTCGTCGAAGAGGCGGCCGAGGCGCAGCGCGCCCTGCAGGCCGAGGGCGATCTCGGTCTCCATGTCGGCGAGCTTCTTCTGGATGAGCTGCGTGGCGGCGAGCGGCTTGCCGAACTGCTTGCGGTCGAGCGTGTACTGGCGGGCGGCATGCCAGCAGAACTCGGCGGCGCCCATGGCGCCCCAGGCGATGCCGTAGCGGGCGCGGTTGAGGCAGCCGAAGGGACCGGCAAGGCCGGCGACCTCGGGCAGCAGGTTCTCCTCGGGCACGAAGACGTCCTGCATCATGATCATGCCCGTCACCGAGGCGCGCAGCGAGAACTTGCCCTCGATCTTCGGCGTCTCGAAGCCCTTCATGCCGCGTTCCAGCACGAAGCCTTTGATCTTGTTGTCATGCGCGTCGGATTTCGCCCAGACGACGGCGACATCGGCGATCGGCGAATTGGTGATCCAGTTCTTGGCGCCGGAGACGAGGTAGCCGCCGTCGACCTTCTTGGCGCGGGTGATCATGGAGGAGGGGTCCGAGCCGTGGTCGGGTTCGGTGAGGCCGAAGCAGCCGACCCATTCGCCGGAGGCGAGCTTGGGCAGATACTTCTTGCGGGTCTCTTCCGTGCCGTAGGCGAAGATCGGGTGCATGACGAGCGAGGACTGCACGGACATGGCCGAGCGGTAGCCCGAATCGACGCGCTCGACTTCGCGGGCGACGAGGCCGTAGGAGACGTAGTTGGCGCCGACGCCGCCGTATTCTTCCGGGATCGTCGGGCCGAGCAGGCCGAGTTCGCCCATCTCGCTCATGATCTCGCGGTGGAAGATCTCGTGGCGGTTGGCCTCGGTGACGCGCGCGGCGAGCTTGTCCTGGCAATAGGCGCGGGCCGTGTCGCGGATCATGCGCTCTTCGTCGGTGAGCTGGTCTTCCAGGAGGAAGGGGTCTGCCCAGTCGAAGGGCGCCATCTTGGCGCGGGCCTGCTGCGGGGTGGCGCTGTGATGCTCGCTCATGGATGTCCTCCTGTCGCGGTTTTGTCGTTGCAGAAGTGCTACATCAGCTCGCCCCTCTTCGAAAGGCCGGGAACGAAAGGGATCGCCAAACCCTTTGGCTATTTGTGAATGCCCTCATGAGCCTGGAGAATGAGCCATCCCCCGCATTTTTCCCGTTCCGCCTTGATCCTGCCGTGCCGGATGAGCAAATACCTGACGATGAGCAATTCCACGAAAGAGAGGCCAAGCATGCGGGACCGTTTCAAGCGATCGGTCGAACGGCTGCTGCCGACCGAAGCGCGCCTGGGTGACCTGTTCTGGCCGTTTCACCGCAACCCGGAGCGCAAGGCGCCCACCGCCCGGCGGCGCCCGGCCGGCGCCTCCAGGCTTGCCGAAGTCGCCGGCTTCGGCAGCAATCCGGGCTGCCTTCTGATGTTCGAGCATATTCCGGAGGACCTTCCGGCAGGACGGCCGCTCGTTCTGGTGCTGCACGGCTGCCGGCAGGATGCCGAAAGCTATGATCGTGGGGCCGGCTGGGCGTCGCTGGCGGAAGAGCGCGGCTTTTCGGTCGTCTATGCCCAGCAGCGCGAGGCGAACAATCCGCGGCGCTGTTTCACCTGGTTCCGGCCGAGCGAGGTGACGCGCGACCGGGGCGAACTGATGTCGATCCGCCAGATGGTGGCCCATACGGCCGAGCGTGCGGCAAGCGATCCGGAGCGCGTCTTCATCACCGGCCTTTCGGCGGGCGGCGCGATGACGGCGGCGATGCTTGCCAACTATCCCGAGCTCTTTGCCGGCGGCGCGATCATCGCGGGCCTGCCCTTCGGCGCCGCGCGCGACGCCACCCGCGCCTTCGACGCGATGGGCGAGGCGCCGGAGAAGAGCCCGCGCGAATGGAGCGAGCTGGTGCGCACCGTCTCCCCGCGCATCTCGCGCAAGCCGGCCATCTCCATCTGGCACGGCACGGCGGATGAAACCGTCGCCCTGTCGAACGGCCTCGCCCTGGTCGAGCAATGGCGCGACCTCTATCGCCTGCCGCAGGAGGCCTTCGTGGAAAAGCGCATGAAGGGCCGCCGCACGCGCATCTGGCCGGACAGGGAGGGCAAGCCCCTCGTCACCTTCCATGAAATCGACGGCATGGGCCACGGCACGCCGGTGGAGCGCGGCGAGGGCGGCGGTTACGCCGCCACCGTCGAGCCCTTCATGCTGGAGGCCGGCTTTTCCTCGACGCTGGAGATCGCCAGGACCTGGGGCCTGACGCGCAGGTGGAAGCGGTAGCCGGCGCTCACGCCAGCAGCCACTCGTGCTCCTTGGCGTTGTGGAACTTCCACACGCGCTTCGGCCCGGCCATCACGTTGAGATAATAGAGATCGTAGCCGTGGATGGTGGCGCAGGGATGGTAGCCCTTCGGCACCAGCGTCACGTCGCCGTCCTCCACCGCCATCGCCACGTCGAGCGAACGGTCGTCCGTATAGACGCGCTGGAAGGCGAAGCCCTGCGGCGGGTTGAGACGGTGGTAGTAGGTCTCCTCCAGGAAACTTTCGTGCGGCAGGTTGTCCTGGTCGTGCTTGTGCGAGGGATAGGACGAGGTGTTGCCGCTCGGCGTGATCACCTCCACGACGAGCAGCGAATGGGCCGAATTGTCGTCTTCCGGCATGATGTTGTGGACATGCCGGACATTCGAGCCCTTGCCGCGGCTGATCTTCGGATGCGTGCCCGGCGGAATGGCCTTGGCCCTGTAGTCGCCGCCGCCCGGGGCCGAGCAGACGGCGAGCTCCAGGTCCGTCTCCGCCGTCACCGACCAGTTGGAATCGGCCGGGATGTAAAGCGCATGCGGGGCGCTGTCGAAGGGGCTCATGCGCTCGCCGAGGATGCCGAAATCCTCGCCCGCCGCCGTCGCCTTGCCCTTGCCGGAGATCCACACGAGGCAGACCTCGCGGCTTCCCGTCTCGGCCGCCAGGATCTCGCCCGGCTTCATGCGGTGCAGGTCGAAGCCGACATAGGTCCAGCCGGCGCTTTCGGGTGTCACATGGCTGACGCGGCCATGGTTGCCTTCGGGTTTGATGATGAGGGTCGACATGGCTTCTTCCTTTCAGTCGGCATCGGGGGAGGATTATCCTTTCGGAAACCCTTCCGTCTCCACGGTATAGCCCGCCGCCGTCATGACGCGCATCAATTCCGCATGACCGACCTCGGCCATCTTCTGCGGCGGCGCTTCACGCGGATCCTGCTCGGCCTCGACGACGAACCAGCCTTCATAGCCATGATCGGCGAAACGCTGCACGATGGCGCCGAAATCGAGCGAGCCGTCACCCGGAACGGTGAAGGCGCCGAGCGCCACGGCGTCGAGGAAGGACTGTTTCGTGCGGTCGAGCCCGTCGACCACGGACCGGCGGATGTCCTTGACGTGCACATGGTTGATGCGGGCGTGGTGGTTGTCGATGGCGCGCAGCACGTCGCCGCCGGCAAAGGCGAGATGGCCGGCATCGAGCAGCAGCGGAATGCCTTCGCCGGAATTCTTCATGAAGGCGTCGAGCTCCGGTTCGGTCTCGACGACGGCGGCCATGTGATGGTGGTAGGACAGCGGCATGCCCTGGTCGGCGCACCATTCGCCGAATGCGGTGAGGCGGCGGCCATAGGCCTTCATCTCGTCGTCGGAAAGGCGTGGCTTGGTGGCGAGCGGCCTGGAGCGGTCGCCCTGGATGGACCGGCCGACTTCGCCATAGACGATGCAGGGCGCGTTGACCGCCTTGAACAGCTCGATCATCGGCAGGATGCGGTCCTTGTTGGCCGCAAGCTCCTCGTCGACCAGCGTGCCGGAGAACCAGCCGCCGCACAGCGTCACGTCGGCCGCGCGCAGGATGGGCAGCATGACGGCGGGATCCTCGGGGAAGCGGCGGCCCTTCTCCATGCCGGTGAAGCCGGCGCTGCGGGATTGCCGCAGGCACTCTTCCAGGGATACGTCGTCGCTGAGTTCCGGAAGGTCGTCGTTCCACCACGCGATGGGCGACATGCCGAGTTTGGCTTTCATTATCGTCTCCTTGGCGGGAAGCGGGACTTCCCTTGCATTGTCATTATCTCTTCCCTCTCTTTCGTCATCCTCGGGCTTGACCCGAGGATCCACGCATCCGCACCGTCCTGCCTGTGGCATGGATCCTCGGGTCAAGCCCGAGGATGACGGTGGAGAGGAGGAGAGGGCGTTATCTATCCTAGCCGATCCGCTGGGCTTCGAGCGCCTTCACATAGGCCTCGCGCGCCGTGTTGACCTCGTCGCGCGCGCTGACTTCCGGAACCGCGACATCCCACCAGTGACCGCCGTCCTTCGTGGTGATCAGCGGGTCCGTGTCGATGACGATGACAGAGGTGCGGTCGTTGCCCTTGCTTCTCTCGATAGCGGTTTCGAGGTCGGCGATCGACGACACCTTCACCGCGACCGCGCCCATGCTCTCGGCATGCGCCCTGAAGTCGATGTCCGGCATCGTCTCGATCATCGAGTCCTTCAGCAGGTTGTTGAAGTTCGCGCCGCCGGTCGCCATCTGCAGCCGGTTGATGCAGCCGTAGCCGCGGTTGTCGAGCACGACGATCGTCAGCTTCTGGCCGAGCATGATGGAGGTCGACAGCTCGGAGTTCATCATCATGTAGGAGCCGTCGCCGACCATGACGACGACATCGGCCTCCGGCCGCGCCAGCTTGACGCCGAGGCCGCCGGCGATCTCGTAGCCCATACAGGAGAAGCCATATTCCATGTGGTAGCCGCCGGGCCTGTTGGCCCGCCACAGCTTGTGCAACTCGCCCGGCAGGCCGCCGGCGGCGCAGACGAGAACCGAATTGTCGCCGCCGATCGCGCGCTGCACCGCGCCGATGACCTGCGCATCGGAGGGCAGGGCCGCGTTGGTGGCGGCGGTCGCCCGGTTGGCGGCGGCCATCCATTCGTCCTTGCGGGACTTTGCGGCCGCCTCCACCGCGGCCGGCGCCTTCCAGCCGCCGAGCGCCTCGGACAGCAGCGTCAGGCCCTCGCGCGCATCGGCGACGAGCGGCTGGCTGTCGTGCTTGGCGGCATCGAAGGCGGCGGTGTTGAGGCCGATCATCGTCACGGCGTCATTTTTGAAGAGCGACCAGGAGCCGGTGGTGAAGTCCTGCATGCGGGTGCCGACGGCGAGGATGACGTCCGCCTCCTCGGCAAACGCATTGGCGGCCGAGGTGCCGGTGACGCCGATCGAGCCCATGCAGAGCGGATGGTCGTCCGGCAGCGCCGATTTGCCGGCCTGGGTGACGGCGACCGGAATGCCGTGCATGCCGGCAAAGGCCTTCAGCTCGGCGGTCGCCTGCGAATAGAGCACGCCGCCGCCGGCGATGATCAGCGGCTTTTCCGCCTTGCGCAGCGTGGCGATGGCGGCGGCGAGCTCGTCGCTGTCCGGGCGCGGCCGGCGGTGCGTCCAGACCTTCTCTTCGAAGAGGCTCGCCGGATAGTCATAGGCTTCGGCCTGCACGTCCTGGCAGAGCGAGAGCGTCACCGGCCCGCAATCGACCGGATCGGTCAGCACCTGCATGGTGCGCTTCAGCGCGGGGATGATCTGCTCCGGCCGGGTGATGCGGTCGAAATAGCGCGAGACGCAGCGGAAGGCGTCGTTGACGGAGACGGTGCCGTCGCCGAAATTTTCGATCTGCTGGAGGACCGGGTCGGGAATGCGGTTGGCGAAGACGTCGCCGGGCAGGAAGAGCACGGGCAGGCGGTTGACATGGGCGACGCCCGCCGCGGTGATCATGTTCAGCGCGCCGGGGCCGATCGAGGTCGTGCAGGCCATGAAGCGCTGGCGGAAGCTCGCCTTGGCGAAGGCGACGGCGGCATGCGCCATGCCCTGCTCGTTGTGGGCGCGCAGCGTCGGCAGATCCTCGCGCACCTGGTAGAGCGCCTCGCCCATGCCGGCGACGTTGCCGTGGCCGAAAATGCCCCAGACGCCCGCGAAGATCGGCACCTTCTTGCCGCTCTCGACCGTCATCTGCGCCTTCAGGAAATGCGCGACGGCCTGCGCCATCGTCAGCCGGATCGTCTTTGCCATGGTCTTCCTCCCGAATTCTCTTGCTTGCCGCAATCCCTGACCGGGCGAACCGCCTCACGTCTTGCGGGATTGCCCTGTCCCTTAAAGGCCGCGCGTCCGCAGCCAGGCGTCGGTCAGCGCGCGGAAGCGGCCGGCCATGTCCGATATCGCCGCCTCGTCGTCCATCTTTCCGGCCATCCAGGCACGGGCGGCGTCAACGAAGATCGTGCGGCCGACGGCAAAGCCCTTGACGGCCGGCGCCACCCTGGTCGCCTCGAAGGCCTTCACCAGCTCCTCGGTCGGCGCTTCGAGGCCGAGCAGCACGATGCCGCGGCAATAGGCGTCGTTCCTCGCGATGACGGCCTCGATGTTCTCCCACGCGCCGCTGGAGGCCTGCGGCTCCAGCTTCCACCAGTCCGGCTTGATGCCGAGGTCGTAGAGCTCCTGCAGCGCCGTCGACACCGTATCATCCTTGAGCGGCCCGTTCTTGCCCGCGATGATCTCGATCAACAGTTCGCGTCCGACGCGGCGCGCGGCTTCGAAGAGCGCGCGCAGCTTCTCCTGCTGCTCCGTCTTGAGCGCGGCCGGATCGTCGGGATGATAGAAGCACAGGCACTTGATGCAATGGTCGAGCGGCCATTCGACGAGCTGCGAGCCGATGTCCTGGCTGAACTCGAAGCGCAGCGGCCTGGAGCCCGGCAGCTCGACCGGCCGGCCGAGCCAGGAGAAATTCTGCGTCGCGGCGTCGAAGAAGGCGTCGCGGCCGAAGCGCTCGTCGATCAGCATGCCATAGCCGGGGCGGCCGTCCGCGACCCGCGCGGCGGCCTTGACGGTCAGGCGCTTGAATTCGGAAATCTTCTCGTGCGGCACCTTCAGCTCGTCGGCGACGTCGACGAGCTGCATGCGGTGGTCGCAGGCAAGCGCCATCAGCAGCGGGATGTCGTCCTGCTTGCGGTTGGTCGCCCAGTGGATGTGGTTGATCGCCTCGTCCTTGCGCAGCGCCCGGTGCTTGCTGCCGTTCGCCAGGAAGAAGGCGAGTTCGTCCCAGCTCGGATATTCCGGCGAGCAGAGCAGGCGGGAGACGGCGAAGGCGCCGCAGGCATTCGCCCAGGTGGCGGAGGTCCTGTGATCCTCGCCCTTCAGCCAGCCGCGCAGGAAGCCCGACATGAAGGCGTCACCCGCGCCGAGCACGTTGTAGACCTCGATCGGGAATCCCTGCCCGACGACGCCGTCCTCCAGGTCGTCGGAGATCGGGCCGTCATAGACGATGCAGCCCATGGCGCCGCGCTTCAGCACGATCGTCGCCGACGAGACGGCGCGGATCGCCTTCAGCGAGGAGAGCACGTCGTCGGCACCCGAGGCGATCATGATCTCCTCCTCGGTGCCGACGATGAGGTCGCAATCCGGCAGCACGGATTTCAGGATGGCGGAGACGCGGTCGGATTTCACATAGCGCTCGAAGCCTTCCGCATGGCCGGCAAGGCCCCAGAGGTTCGGGCGGTAGTCGATGTCGAAGATGACCTTGCCGCCGCTCTCCTTGGCGATGCGGATCGCCTTGCGCTGGGCGGCCTCGGTGTTGGGGCGGGAAAAATGCGTGCCGGAGACCAGCACGGCGCGGGAGGAGCGCACGAAGGCCTCGTCCACGTCGCCCTCGTCGAGCGCCATGTCGGCGCAGTCGGTGCGCACGAAGATCATCGGCGAGACGCCTTCGGCCTCGATGGCGAGCAGCACGAGCGCCGTCAGCCGCTCCTTGTCGGTCCTGATGCCCTCCACATTCACGCCTTCGCGGGCGCATTGCTCGCGGATGAAGCGGCCCATCTGCTCGTCGCCGACGCGGGTGATGAGGGCGGACCGGAGACCGAGGCGGGCGGTGCCGATGGCGATGTTGGCCGGGCAGCCGCCGACGGATTTGGCGAAGGAGGCGGTGTCCTCCAGGCGCGTGCCGAGCTGCTGGCCGTAGAGATCGACGGACGAACGGCCGATCGTGATGACGTCGAGCGTCTTGTCCTGGCCCTGGTCAGTGTGCGGCATGTCTTCCTCCCGGTCTCGCGACGCCGTCATTCAGGGTGCGGCGGTCCGTGCGGAAAATGAAACATGAATTCCATAATTATGTCAATTCGGAATATACATTCCGTTTCTATTCCACAGCATTTCCCTTCGAGGAACGCTTGAGGCTGCGCCGCTTTTCGGCAATGGCGACCGGCAGCGCCATGGCGAGCGCCATGGAGGCCGAGAGCGAGCGGAAGCCGGCATAATCCGCCTCGGAAACCTCGAACCAGTGGGTGGCGGAGGCGGCCAGCGGCGAGAAGACCGAGTCGGTGATGGCGACGATCGGCACGCCGCGGGCGGCCAGTTCCTGCGCCTGCGCCAGGCTTTCGGCGGCATAGGGGGCGAAGCTGGCGGCGATCACCGCATCCTTGCCGGTGGCGAACTGTGCCATCTCGGCGTCGATGCCGTTCGGCGAGGCGATGATCTGGTGGCGGATGCCGAGCTTGCCGAGGGCGTAGGCCATGTGCGCGGTGAGCGGGTAGGAGCGGCGCTTGGCGACGAGATAGATCGTCTCGGCCCGCGCCAGAAGCTCGACGGACCTGGAGAAGGTCTCGCCGTCGATGGTGCTGGCAAGCCGCGCGACGGACTGGCTGGCGGCGGTGAGGAAGCCGGAGAGCAGCTCCGTGTCGCTGTTGGACGCCGGCCCGGCCTCCAGGGAGAGCAGGCGTTCCTCATAGGAGAGCGTGCGATCGCGCAGCCGGGCGCGAAAAACGTTCTGCAGGTCGGAAAAGCCTTCATAGCCGAGATGGTGGGCAAGGCGCACCAGCGTGGAGGGTTGCACGTCGGCCGCCGTCGCGATGCTCGCCGCCGTGCCGAAGGCCATCTCGTCGGGATTGGAAAGCGCATAGGCCGCCACCTGCGCCAGGCGCTTCGGCATGCTCACCTTGCGCTCGATGATGACGCTGCGCAGGCTGTCGAAATCACGGGGCACGCGTGCCAGGGCCGCTTCGGTGCTGTTCATGGTTCTGTCCTCCCTCGTGCGGCCATTCTGCGACAAACGAAATAAATATTCTATTTTATCGGAAAAGATAGTTTTCGTTCCAAATCTTTCCCGCTATGCATGGTGCCGAAGACGCCCATGCGGCGAGGTATAGAGCAAATCCGGCGCGAATGCGTAGCGGTTTTGCAGCCGCATTCGCGTGGAAAGGCAACCCCGGCAGATGGAGGAGACGGCATGAAGGCCTTGGGAATAGGACTGATCGGTACCGGCTACATGGGCAAGTGCCATGCGCTCGCCTGGAACAATGTCAGCGCGGTCTTCGGCGACGTGGAACGCCCGCGCCTCGTGCATCTGGCCGAGGCCAATGCGGCGCTTGCCGCCAGCCGCGCCCGCGAATTCGGCTTTGCCAGATCGACCGCCGACTGGCGTGATCTCCTCGCCGATCCCGAGGTCGACGTGATCTCGGTGACGACGCCGAACCAGTTCCACGCCGAGATGGCGATCGCTGCGCTGGAAGCCGGAAAACACGTCTGGTGCGAAAAGCCGATGGCGCCGGCGCTGGCCGATGCCGAGCGCATGCTCGCCGCCCAGCGTTCCTCCGGCAGGGTCGCGGTCATGGGCTACAACTATATCCAGAACCCGGTCATGCGGCACATCCGTTCCCTCATCGACGAGGGCGCGATCGGCACGGTCAACCATGTCCGCGTCGAGATGGACGAGGATTTCATGGCCGATCCGGAAGCGCCGTTCTACTGGAAGAGCGAGGCCGCTTCCGGCTACGGTGCGCTCGACGATTTCGCCGTGCATCCGCTCTCGCTGCTGTGGAGCCTGTTCGGCCATGTCGAGGCGGTGATCGCCTCGCTGGCAAAGCCCTATGCCGACCGCCCGCTGAAGGAGGGCGGCCGCCGCGCCGTGGAGAACCACGACATCGCCAGCGTGCTGATGCGCCTTCCCGGCGGCATTTCCGGCGTGCTGATGGCCAACCGTTCCGCCTGGGGCCGCAAGGGCCGCATCGCGCTGCAGGTCTACGGCTCGAAAGGCTCGATCCTCTTCGATCAGGAGCGCATGAACGAGTTCCAGCTCTATACGGTGGACGGCCGTGCGAGCGAGCAGGGCTTTTCCACGATCCTGACGGCCCCGCACCACAAGCCCTACGACCGGTTCATCCCGGCCCCCGGCCACGGCCTCGGCTTCAACGATCTCAAGGTCATCGAATGCCGCGAGCTGATCGCCGCCATATCGGGCATGGCCTCGCATTCCATCGACTTCAACCATGGCCTGCGCATCGAGAAGTCCGTTCATGCCATGGCGCAATCTTTTCGGGAAGGCCGCTGGGTCGAGATCGCCGCCGCGTGATTTTTTCGGCGGCCGGACCAAAAAAATCCGGCCGCCCGCACATTGAAACGGCAGGGGCCATACGTAATACTCTCGGCAATAATGCCGGAGGGAAGGGCATGATCAAGCAATTGCAGAGACGCTGGGCGCCGGTCCTCTTCGTCTCGGTTGCTGTCGTCGTGTTGAATGCGGGCGCCGCCGAGGCGAAACGCGTTGCACTGCTGATAGGCAACCAGAAATACGAAGAGACCGCCCAGCTCAACAACCCTGCGAACGACGTCGAGCTGATGCGCGCCTCGTTCGAAAATGCAGGCTTCGATTCCGTCAGGACCGTCCACGATCTCAACCGCGCCGCCATGGTGAAGGCGCTGCGCGAGTTCGAGGACGATTCGATGGATGCGGAAATGGCGGTGGTCTACTATTCCGGCCACGCCATGGAGATGAACGGGATCAACTACCTGATCCCCGTCGACGCGGCGCTGAGGAGCGACCGGGACGTCGAGGACGAGAGCGTCGCCATCGACCGCGTGCAGCGCTCGCTGGAAGGCGCCAAGAGACTGAAGCTCTTCATCCTCGATGCCTGCCGCAACAATCCCTTCGCCGCCTCGATGACGCGGTCGATCGGCACCCGCGCCGTCACGCGCGGCCTTGCCCGCGTCGAGCCCGAATCGGCCGACACGCTGATCGCCTTCGCCTCGAAGGCCGGCACGGTGGCGCTGGACGGCGAGGGCAGGAACAGCCCGTTCGCGACGGCACTCTCCAAATACCTGACGGAACCCGGCCTCGACGTGCGCATCGCGCTCGGCAAGGTGCGCGACGAGGTGGTGGAAGCCACCAACCGCGAGCAGGAGCCCTTCGTCTATGGTTCGCTCGGCGGCGCGCAGATCTTCCTGAACATCAAGGAAGTGAACATCAACGTCACCAACAGCGGCAACACGCAGGAGGTCTCGCCGAACGGCCAGTCCGAGGCGGCGGCCGACTGGCAGAACATCCGCGACCTTGCCGACGAGGACCTGATCGCCGCCTTCATCGCCAAGCACGGCAAGGATCCCGTCTACAAGATGCTGGCCGAAAAGAAGCTCGCCAGCCTCAAGGAGGCCACCCAGAACGACGGCCAGGACGCGGCCGGCATCGCATGGGAGGCCCTGAAGGGCTCGACCGACGCGGCCGCGCTCCAGCGCTTCATCGAGCGCTATCCGGACAGCCAGCACCGCAGCGATGCCGAACAGCTCATCGCCGCGCTGGAGCCGAAGAAGGGCCTCAGCGTCGACGTCGCCGGCAAGGAGACGCCGGCCTCGCGCGACTGCTTCCTGCTCGCCGGCGAGCCGCAGTCGCTGCCCGGCTTCATGGGCGTCAACTTCCTGAAGATCGATGCCAAGCGGGCGCTCACCGCCTGCGCGCAGGCCGTCAACGAGAACCCGTCCGACGGCATGCTCGTCAACCTGCTCGGCCGCGCGCACGACGCCGACCGCAACTATGTCGAAGCCCGCCGCAACTACGAGAAGGCGATCGAGCTCGGCAACATGTACGCCATGACGAACCTTGCCTGGTTCTCCGTCTACGGCACGGATGGCCCGGTCGACGTCGCCAAGGGCCTGTCGATGTTCGAGAAGGCCTCGATCGCCGGCAATTCCTATGCGCAGGCCTCGCTCGGCTGGCTCTACCGCGAAGGCTACGGCGGCACCCGCCAGGACTATAACGAGGCGGTGAAATGGTACCAGCAGTCGGCCAACCAGGGCTATGCCAATGCCATGGCGACCATGGGCTGGTTCTACCGCGAAGGCCTCGGCGTTTCGCAGGATTACGTCCAGTCGCTCAACTGGTACCGCAAGGCGGCGGAGGCCGGCGATGCCAACGCCATGTCCTCGCTCGGCTGGGCCTACCAGAACGGCCTCGGCACGGCGCAGAGCTATACGGAGGCCAAGGTCTGGTACGAGAAGGCCGCCAATATCGGCGATTCCTACTCGATGGCCTCGCTCGCCTGGCTCTATGACGTCGGCAACGGCGTGAAGCAGGACTATGTCGAAGCCCGCTACTGGTACGAGAAGGCCGCCAATGCCGGCAGCGCCTATGCCATGGGCAACCTGTCGCGCCTTTACGACCAGGGCCTCGGCACGCCGGCCGACGCCAAGGAAGCCGTCCGCTGGGCGGCCGCCTCCGTCGAAAGCGGCGATGCCAACAAGCTGACGGAGCTCAAGGACAATCCGGGCAACTTCACCGTCGCCTTCCGCAAGGAGATGCAGAACCTCCTGAAGGAGCGCGGCTATTACAGCGGCTCCTCGGACGGCGAATTCGGCCCGGCGACGCTCGCCGCCATCGACAAGCTGGCGACCGGCCGCAACGAGAGCAGCTCGCTGACGAACACCAACACGACCACCACCACCGACGACAGCCAGTCGACGGTGACCCTCGGCGGCTCGGATACCGACCAGTGCTACGAGCTCGCCGGCGAACCGAACCTGCGCCCGGGCTTCCTCGGCAAGCTCTTCGCGCAGATCGACTACGGCCGTGCGATCCCGGTCTGCGAGGCGGCGCTCAACGCCAATCCGACGGACAACTCGATCCGCAACATGCTGGGCCGCGCCCATGACGCCGCGCGCAACTTCCCGAAAGCGCGCGAGCTGTACCAGAAGGCCGCCGACGAGGGGAACCTCTACGCGCTGACCAACCTTGCCTGGTACTCGATCTACGGCACGGACGGCCCGGTCGACATGGCCAAGGGCACGCGCATGTTCGAGCAGGCCTCGAATGCCGGCAATCCCTACGCCCAGGCCTCCCTCGGCTGGCTCTACCGCGAAGGCTACAACGGCACGCGCAAGGACTATGACGAGGCGATCAAGTGGTATCGCAAGGCCGCCGAGCAGGGCTATGCCAATGCGCAGGCCACGATGGGCTGGTTCTACCGCGAAGGCCTCGGCACGCCGCGCGACTACAATGTCTCGCTCGACTGGTACCTGAAGGGCGCGGAAGGCGGCGACGTCAACGCCATGTCCTCCGTCGGCTATGCCTACCAGTCCGGCCTCGGCGTCGCGGTCGACTATGTCGAGGCGCGCAAGTGGTACGAGAAGGCCGCGGGCTTCAACGACTACTATTCGATGGCCTCGCTCGGCTGGCTCTACGACGTCGGCAACGGCGTGAAGCAGGACTATGCCGAGGCCCGCAACTGGTACGAGAAGGCGGCCAACGGCGGCAACACCTATGCCATGGGCAATCTCTCGCGCCTCTACGACCAGGGTCTCGGCACGCGCGCCAACGCCAAGGAGGCCGCCCGCTGGGCCGCCGCCAGCGTCGAGGGCGGCGACCAGGGCAAGCTGCAGGAACTCAAGGGTTCGCCGGCGAACTTCACGCCGCAGTTCCGCAAGGAGTTCCAGCAGATCCTCAAGGATCGCGGCTACTACAGCGGCCCGATCGACGGCGACTTCGGCACCTCGACGCAGAACGCGATCGACCGCCTGGCCGCCCGCACGTAAACACAGCACCGGCCCAGCACCCGGAAAGAAAACCGCCAGCGTCCGAAAGGGCGCTGGCGGTTTTCGTTGAGGAACGGCTTTCCGAAGTGCCGATGATTCGGGCGCTGCAAAGAGAAATGCCGCACGCGTTGCTGGCGCGTGCGGCATGACAAGCTCGGGAGCGCCCCCTGTGCCAGGGGCGGAGCTTAGAGCAGGAAGTCGCTCGAATAGTAGCGCGTGAGGCCGGCGTCAATCTCGAAATCGGCGCGGCCGTCGCCATTCACGTCGCCGGAGATGATCGTGCCGGAGTAGCGCAGTTCGCCCGCCGTGCCGGAGAAGGCATCCTTGCCGATGAAGGTGAAGGCGTTGTTGCCGCTTCGGCCCGTATTGGCGTCGATGTCTCTGAGGTCGATGACGTCGCCCTCGCTGTCCGGCTTGAAGTCGTCGATCACGTCGCGCTGCGAGCCGACCTTGCTGTCGGAAACGCGGGTGAAGCGGAACGTATCGGCGCCGGAGCCGCCGACGAGGAAATCGTTGCCGCTGCCGCCGACCAGGAGGTCGTTGCCCGCGCCGCCGAGAAGGTCGTCATTGCCCGAACCGCCGTAGAGCTTGTCGTTGCCGCTGTCGCCGTAAAGGTCGTCGTTGCCGTTGTCGCCGTAAAGGATATCCTTGCCGGCGCCGCCATAGAGCCTGTCGTTGCCGCCGAGGCCTTCCAGTTGGTCGTTGCCGTTGCCGCCGCGCAGGATGTTCTTGCCGCCGGTGCCGATCAGCGTGTCATTGGAGCCGGTGCCCGTGGCGTTCTCGATGCTGGTCAGCTTCTCGTTGCGCCCGTCGACGGCCTTGGCGAAGCCCTTGTCGAGGTCGACATAGATGCCGCGGCCTTTCTCGCTGGAGGAATCCTGCAGCGAATAGTTGACCGTGTCGGTGCCGGAGCCGCCGTTGAACGCGTTGCGGTAGCCGACGGAGTAGAAGGTGTCGTTGCCGCTGTCGCCCCAATAGTCGCTGGCATAGGTCTTCACTTCGAACCGGTCGTTGCCGTCGCCGCCGTGGACCTTGTCATATTCGCCGCTGGCCCTGGCCGCGCCGCTGTGCTTGTAGACGTCGTTGCCGGAGCCGAGGAAGATATCGTTGCCGCCCTCGAAGCTGTTGCGCACGAGATCGTTGCCGCTGCCGGCCTCCACATAGTTGAGGCCGCCCCGGCTGTCGGTCCGGTTCAGAACGATTTCGTCATCGCCGCCATAGGTGTAGATTTCCACCTCGGTGCGAGAGTTCTGGACGACGTAATCGTCTCCATTCGTGCCTCTGTATACATAGGCCATGTCCTCGTTCCTTTCTGCAACCACGTGCCGTTGTCCGACTTCTAGCGCCGGCAAGCTGAACCGCTGTTGAACAAAGTGGGGAGACAGAAGGCATTTTCGAGGCCGGTTGCCAAAAAATCCGCAGCCGCAAGCCGGCGCGGCCAAAGCGGAAAACCTGCCGGGCCGCCGCCCGGGAGAATCACATTCCCGGAAAGTCGCTGGTTTCGAGGCAGATCCGAAAGCACGAAAGGCCGTTTGCCGGCCGCGTGCCGCAAGGTCTTCTTTCTGTGGGGGAACTGGCGGAGAAGAAGTCCGCTACACTCGCATACGCGCTTGTTCATCCCCGTTCAAAATAATCCTTATTCCCCTATGGTCCGCGCCGTGGCATGTTCGGCGGCGTTCACTTTTGTTCACGTCTAGCCGCGAATGAAAATGGGGAAGGAAGTGGGGAAGGATGGCAAGGGCCCTCAACATACTCAACGATGTGAAGGCGAAGAACATCAAGAAGGCCGGCCGGCATAGTGACGGCGGAGGGCTGTACCTCAATGTCGCCAAGGGTGGCTCAAAAAGCTGGCTATTTATGTGGACCCGCGACGGCAAGCGGCGCGAAATGGGCTTAGGGGCGTATCCGGCCATCGGCCTCGCCGCGGCACGGGCCGCCGCAACCAAGTTTCGCGAAGTCGTTGCCCTGGGCGGAGACCCCATCGCGGATAAGGCGAAGGAGGAAGAGCCGACCTTTGCACGGTGCGCAGAGATGTTCCTGGAAACCATGAAATCCGGCTGGCGGAATGAAAAGCATCAGGACCAATGGGAAATGACGCTCGGGGACGCCTACTGCAAGGATATTCGTTCGCTCCGGGTTTCTCTTATTGGCACCGACCATGTTCTAAAAGTGCTTTCCCCGATATGGACGGAAAAGGCTGAAACTGCCTCGCGGCTGCGGGGTCGCATTGAGCGCGTGCTCGACTTCGCAAAGGCTCGTGGCTGGCGCTCCGGCGAAAATCCTGCCGCCTGGCGAGGCAATCTCAAGCTCCTCCTCCCATCCCGAAAACGGCTCACTCGCGGGCACCATAGTGCAATGCCATATGCTGTCCTGCCATCTTTTATGGCGACCTTACGCGAGACCGAAGGCCTTTCAGCACGCGCCTTGGAATTGCTTATTCTCTGCGCCAACCGCTCCGCGGAGGTACGTTTGGCCGAATGGTTAGAGTTCGACCTTGACGCCAAATTGTGGATTATCCCCGCCGTGCGGATGAAGATGGGCAAGGAACACCGCGTTCCCTTATCAGATGCCGCGATCGATATGCTTCGTCAGCTCCATCAGCAGCGCCACGGGGACTATGTGAGAGCGGCGGTGCAAAAGTCGGCCACGGTAGCGGCGGCATAATGCTGCTGCGGGCGGAGTAAAATCCGGCCACCTATCTTCCTTCTGCAATGATCGCAGGAGGGACAG
The DNA here is from genome assembly GCF_001652565.1 of Shinella sp. HZN7. Taxonomy (NCBI): domain Bacteria; kingdom Pseudomonadati; phylum Pseudomonadota; class Alphaproteobacteria; order Hyphomicrobiales; family Rhizobiaceae; genus Shinella; species Shinella sp. HZN7. Next base: position 1,216,993 of record NZ_CP015736.1, read on the forward strand.
GGGATCTACACCGTGGAACTATATCTGAAGGTTCGTCTGGCTGTTTCGGAAGGGATGACGCAGCGTCAGGCGGCGAAGCATTTCAACATATCGCGCGACAGCGTGGCGAAGATGGTGTCGTATTCGACGCCACCCGGTTACCAGCGGCGATCACCGATCCGGCGCCCGAAGCTGGATGCGTTTGTTTCGACGATCGAGCATTGGCTCGACGAGGACCTGAAGGTGCCGCGCAAGCAGCGCCATACCGCCAGGCGGGTATTTGACCGCCTGCGCGACGAGTGCGGGTTCACCGGCGGCTACACGATCATCAAGGACTACATGCGCGAGCGGGATCAGCGCCGGCAGGAAGTGTTCGTGCCACTTGCCCATCCGCCGGGCCACGCGCAGGCCGATTTCGGCGAGGCGATGGTGGTGATCGGTGGTATAGAGCAGAAGGCCCGCTTCTTCGTGCTGGATCTTCCGCATAGTGATGGCTGCTATGTTCGGGCCTATCCGGCGGCGGTGGCCGAGGCCTGGGTGGACGGTCACATCCATGCATTCGCCTTCTTCGGGGGCGTGCCGCAATCGATCGTCTATGACAACGATCGCTGCCTTGTTGCCAAGATCCTGCCCGACGGCACCCGCAAGCGGGCGGCGTTGTTCAGCGGCTTCCTGTCCCACTACCTGATCCGCGATCGATATGGCCGTCCCGGAAAGGGCAATGACAAAGGGAATGTCGAGGGCCTTGTGGGCTACGCCCGGCGCAACTTCATGGTGCCGATCCCGCAGTTTGCGACATGGGATGCGTTCAACGCCTTTCTGGAGGAGCAGTGCCGCAAACGCCAGCGCGACAGGCTGCGCGGCGAGAGCGAGACGATCGGCGAGCGCCTGCAGCGGGATTTGGCGGCCATGCGTCCATTGCCGGCATCACCCTTCGATGCCTGCGATCAGGCCAGCACAAGCGTAACGGCCCAGTCTCTGGTACGCTACAAGACCAACGACTATTCCGTGCCTGTCGCCTACGGTCATCAGGACGTCTGGGTGCGGGGCTATGTCGACGAGGTGGTGATCGGCTGCCGTGGCGAGATCATTGCTCGCCATCCGCGATGCTGGGATCGGGAAGACGTCGTCTTCGACCCTATCCACTACCTGCCGCTGATCGAGCAGAAGATCAATTCTCTGGATCAGGCTGCACCTCTCCAAGGCTGGGACCTGCCCGGAGAGTTCGCCACACTGCGTCGCCTGATGGAAGGTCGCATGGCCAAGCATGGGCGGCGGGAATACGTGCAGGTTCTGCGCCTGCTGGAAAGCTTCGAACTCGCCGATCTGCATGCGGCCGTTAAGCAGGCCATTCAACTCGGCGCGATCGGTTTCGATGCGGTGAAGCATCTGATCCTGTGCCGGGTCGAGCGCCGGCCACCGCGGTTGGATTTGGCGATCTATCCTTACCTGCCACGGGCGACGGTCGAGAAGACCTCGGCAAAGGCGTATATGCGCCTCCTGTCGCCTGATGCGGGAGAAGCGGCATGAGCACTGAAGCACCCGAGATCCTGCTCGCGCACTATCTCAAGGCCCTGAAGCTGCCGACCTTCCAGCGCGAGCACCAGAAGCTGGCCCGGCTATGCGCAACCGAGGGCGTCGATCACGTCGGCTACCTGTTCCGGCTTGCCGAACGGGAAACGATCGAGCGGGATCGCCGCAAGGTCGAACGCCGGATCAAGGCGGCCAAATTCCCTGTCGTCAAAAGCCTCGACAGTTTCAACTTCGCCGCCATCCCCAAGCTCAACAAGATGCAGGTGCTGGAACTGGCGCGCTGCGAATGGATCGATCGGCGCGAGAACGTCATCGCTCTCGGTCCCAGCGGCACGGGCAAGACGCATGTGGCTCTCGGCCTCGGCCTGGCCGCCTGCCAGAAGGGCTTGTCCGTCGGCTTCACCACGGCCGCCGCCCTGGTCAGTGAGATGATGGAGGCGCGTGATGAGCGGCGTCTTCTCCGCTTCCAGAAGCAAATGGCGGCCTACAAGCTACTGATCATCGACGAGCTGGGCTTCGTCCCGCTATCAAAGACCGGCGCGGAGTTGCTGTTCGAGCTGATCTCGCAACGCTATGAGCGCGGTGCCACCCTGATCACCAGCAATCTGCCTTTCGACGAATGGACCGAAACCCTGGGATCCGAGCGTCTGACCGGCGCCCTGCTCGATCGCATCACCCACCACGTCAACATCCTCGAGATGAACGGCGACAGCTACCGTCTCGCCCAAAGCCGCGCCCGAAAGGCCGGCTGAAGCCTTCTCTGAAAATCGCCGCGCGCGCCTGAGACCCCCGCTCGGGCTACGCCCTCCCGGCGGTCTCAGGCGCGCGCCAAGGTGGCCGACTTTTGCTCCGCCCCGTGGCCGGTTTTTACTCCGCCGTTGACAGATGAACGCACATGACGAAAATCGCTGTAACTCTTCCTGAAGCCGTAGCGCTGAGCGGCATCGGTCGGACAAAGCTCTATCAGCTTTTCAAGGACGGCACGCTGAAGCCGCGGAAAATCGGTTCGCGCACTCTCGTTATCGTGGAAGAGCTTGAGGCCTACCTCAAGAATCTTCCGGTTGCCGCTTAACGGAGGCAACCATGAAAACGACGAACCCGGCGGCGCGAGCAGGCGCCAACCGGGTCCAGAATGTCAAAGCGTTTCACAGCAGCATCGACAATCTGGACCTTACCGAAAACACCCTCAAAAATCAATCTGAAATGCTGGCGGCCCACTCCGTCATGCGTAGGTTCGGCGTGTCGTATTTCCACGCCCTGACCGTCTGCCAGCTCTCCGGCCTTGGAGGTACGGCAGCATGACAAAGCTCACCTTGCGCGCAGTCATCACACTTCCGGACGGCTCCGAAAGCCTTCCCGTCACCGTCGTGGGTAGGGATGCATGGCTTTTGGATCAGCTTATCGAAGTCGGCTCCCGCGGCCTGACATCGATCGAGCGGCCCGCTCCTCGAATTGCCCACTACTGCTGGAAGTTGCGGGGCTTCGGCTTCGACATCGATACCGAATATGAAGAGCATGCCGGCCCGTTCCCCGGCAAACACGGTCGTTATCGCCTCCTCTCCAAAGTCCGCATCATTGCGGACAGTCGGAAGGCGGTGGCAGCGTGAAGAATATCAAAGCTCGCCACATCGGTAGCAAAGAAATCAACGGCCGGCCGGTGGGGTTCTTTACCCCGCCGCACGGCGAACCGGATTTCCTCTGGGTCGAGGTCGAGGCTTTGGCCGGGGCGTTCTTGCCAGAAGATGCAGCGCGCCGGATGCTGGAGCATTGCCAAAACTTCGACCGGGATAATCGGCCCGTAGTAGCTGCTCAAAACGGTAGCTCAATCGTGACGATCATGTGCCACGCCATGGCGCAAGGCCTCTGCGGCGCAATCGATCAACTACTACACGACTATCAGAAATCCGATGATGAATGGGGCGGCGGCCCGGCAGAAACCGCGTACTGCGTAGCTGCTGGCCAGATGATGGCTGACCATTGGCCGCTGCCCATCGTGCAGCTTGCCGAAGCCTTTCACAATCAGGGCGGCCCATTCATGCGGGGTGGAAAATGAGCACCGCCCTCGACGCCAGCTATATCCCTGAACTGGAGCAAGAGGTGCTTGGCGCGCTCCTCCTCTCCGGTGACGTCAAACATGTACCCGGCTCTTTGGAGCCGGGACACTTCATCGAGCCATTCCACCGCGAACTGTTCGCCAGCATGAAGCAGGCGGCCGACCAATACCGCTCCATCCGCCTGGATCTCGTTCGCAACGTGCTGGCCGCGACCGTCGACATGGAGGGGGTAGCAAAGCAGCTCGGCATTCCCGTGCCGGAATACCTCGCCCGCCTGGTCGGTGGCACCGTGCGCGGCGCCGCCGGCCTGAAGGACAGCGTTCCTGCCATGATGCACCAGTGGGCGCGCTTCTCGTTGGGGCGCGAGGCCGAACGCGTGCTGCTCGCCGCGGCTGATCCGGGCACCAGTCCGGCGGATATCATCCGCACTGCGACCCAGGCCTTCGATGAAGTTTCGTCCGCTCTCCGGCGCGGCAAGCATCGCAAGACCCTGTTCAGCATCGGCGAAGCTTCAGAGAATGCTGTCTCGGCAGTGTCCGACGCGATGAAGCAGGGCGGCGGCCTCACGGGCACGACCTGGGGCCTCGCCGACGTAAACCGCGCCACGGGTGGAATACAGGCGGGGGAGATGACCATCATCGGCGCCCGCCCGTCGATGGGCAAGACGGCGGTAGCCCTCTCCATCGCCATCCAGGCGGCGCAGGCCGGTGCCGGTGTCGGGTTTATCTCGCTGGAAATGGCAGCTCGCTCCTTGGCCTTGCGTGCCCTGACCGACATTGCCTTCAACGAACATGGTGTGTTTCGGCATGGAATAAGGACCCCGCAAATGGGGTGATCGGCGTCCAAACGGGACCCCCATCTGCGATGGGGTTACAACAGCCTCCGGTTTCATTGGAGGCTTTTTATTTGGATGCTTGTTGTGGAGACAATTCTGAAGATACGTCGGCTTTCCCGTGTGCAGGGCAAGACGATCAAGGCGATCTGCCGGGAGTTGGGTGTATCGCGGAAAGTGGTGCGGAAGGTTCTGCGCAGCGATGAGACGGAGTTCAAGTACGAGCGGACCCGTCAACCTCAGCCGAAGCTCGGCCCCTGGCGCGATCAGCTCGATGGAATGCTGCTCGCCAATGCGGCCAAATCCTCTCGCGAACGGCTGACACTGATCCGGCTGTTCGAGGACTTGCGCGACCTCGGCTACGAGGGCGGTTACGACACCGTCCGGCGTTACGCCCGAACCTGGGCGAAGGAACGCGGCTCGGTTACGGCGGAAGCCTACGTGCCGCTCTATTATGCGCCGGGCGAGGCTTACCAGTTTGACTGGAGCCACGAGATCGTCGTGCTGAACGGCGTGACGACGACGGTAAAGGTGGCGCATGTCCGGCTCTGCCACAGCCGGATGATGTATGTGAGAGCCTATCCGCGCGAGACGCAGGAGATGGTCTTCGATGCCCATGACCGGGCATTTGCGTTCTTCGGCGGGGCCTGCACGCGCGGCATCTACGATAACATGAAGACGGCGGTGGAGACGGTCTTCGTCGGCAGGGAACGACAATACAATCGCCGCTTCCTGCAGATGTGTAGCCATTACCTGATCGAGCCGGTGGCCTGCACGCCGGCGTCGGGGTGGGAGAAGGGCCAGGTCGAGAACCAGGTCAACCTGGTGCGGGAACGCTTCTTCACGCCACGGCTGCGCTTCAAGTCCTACGATGAACTGAATGGCTGGTTGCTGGACAAGTGCATCAGCTATGCCCGCGCCCATAAGCATGTCGATCAAACGGAGCGCACGATCTGGGAGGTGTTCGATGGGGAACGGCCGCACCTGGTCGGCTATCCCGGCAAGTTCGACGGCTTCCACGCGGTGCAGGCCTCGATCGGCAAGACCTGCCTCGTGCGTTTCGACAACAACAAATACTCGGTGCTATCCACGGCAGTCGGCCGCCCGGCCGAGATACATGCCTATGCAGATCGCATCGTCATCCGGCAGGATGGCGTGGAGATCGGCCAACACGATCGCTGCTTCGGCCGTGGCGAGACGATCTATAATCCCTGGCATTACGTGCCGGTCCTGACCCGCAAGCCGGGAGCACTGCGCAACGGTGCGCCATTCCACGACTGGGTTTTGCCCGCCGCCATGGAGAAGGTGCGCCGCCGGCTGAAGTCCATGCATGACGGCGACCGGCAGATGGTGTCGATCCTCGAATGTGTGGGCCTGGACGGGCTCCCCGCCGTCGAAGCGGCCTGCCAGGAGGCGCTCGATCAGGGCGTGTTCTCGGCTGCCGTCATCATCAACATCCTGGCCCGCAAGCGTGATCCGCAGCCGGCCGCCATCCTTTCCATTCCCGATGCGCTTCGCCTGACCCACGAGCCTCTGGCCGATTGCGCGCGTTACGACAGCCTCAGGAGGGCAAGCTGATATGGAACGATCCCAAATCCTCGACATGATGGGCACGCTGAAGCTGTTCGGCATGCGCAGCGCTTATGACGAGATCATGGCCTCCGGCATCAAGCGGCAGCACGAACCGCCGCGCATCGTGGGTGACCTGCTACAGTCGGAGATCGCCGAGAAGCAAGCACGCTCCATCAAATACCAGATCACCGTCGCCAAGCTGCCGCTGGCCAAGGACATCGACGACTTCGACTTCACCGACACGCCGGTCAACGAAGGGCTCGTGCGCCAGCTTGCGACAGGAGCCTTCCTCGCCGAGCAGCACAATATCGTTCTGGTCGGCGGAACCGGCACGGGGAAGTCCCACTTGTCCATCGCCCTTGCTCGTGCTCTGATCCGCAACGGAGCACGCGGTCGCTTCTTCAACGTCGTCGACCTCGTCAATCGGCTTGAGACGGAGGCACGTAGCGGAAAGCAGGGGCGGCTGGCCGACTTCATCACCAGGCTCGACTTCGTCATCATGGACGAACTCGGCTACCTCCCATTCGCTCAGGCCGGCGGCCAGCTCCTCTTCCATCTGATCAGCAGGCTCTACGAGCGGACCTCGATCATCGTCACGACAAACCTGGCGTTCGGCGAGTGGCCCGCCGTATTCGGCGACGCCAAAATGACCGCCGCTCTGCTCGACAGACTAACCCACCATTGCGAGATCGTGGAAACCGGGAACGAATCCTGGCGCTTCAAAAACCGCTCTCAAAGCTAAAGCCGAAAAGACAAACAACCCGCGCCCGCAGGCCCCTGCGCTAAATGGAGAGCTCCGGGCCTACGCGCGCTGACCCGATGCAACCAGAGGCAGGGGTCCCTTTTGGGAGCCGATAGGGGGTCCCGTTTCGATGCCGATTGACAGCAAAAAAAATCGCACCGCCTTAACAGAGACGTTACAGGGCCCACGGAATGAAGCACGCTCAGGCTCACCGCTTCGCGGCGACGTCGCTTTCATCGCGCGTCAGGAACTGCAGCGTCACGGCGCCGATGTTCTCCTCAAGCCATTTTGCCATTGCAAGCTCCTCATCGAGGATGCGACGGCAGACGGTAGCCGTCTCCTCATCGCCAACGTATTCGGCCGTGGCAATCAGAATTCTGTAGCTGGCGATTTCCATATGTTCGAAGGTGTAACTGGCAAGCGAGCCTTTGACCACTTCATCGCTGGCGAAAACGCCCCCCATCCCCTGAGCCATTGCCGTGAGTTTGCCGGCGGCGTCTTTGAAAGCCGAGTTGCCTTCGCCTAACCTGTCCAGGCACCCCTTGAGTAGCAGTGCTTGCTGCTTCGTTTCATCGATATGCTTGCCGATCCGGGCTTTCAACTCGGGATAATTTTCCAACCGTTCGAACTGCGCGTTCAGCATCGTCTCGGCCTGCTCTTCCATTGCGTGGGCGTCTCGAAGCCATGCGATCAGATTATCTCGGGCGCTTGTAGCCATTTGCTTTTCTCCTCTTGTGAAGAGAGCGGAACCATGGCGCCGCTGCATTGTTCCCATGATGAAAGGAGAACAACGATGTCAAAGCCCGACAAGACCGAAACCGTCTCGCCCACGCCTTCGGTCGAGGATCCACACCCCGGCAGCATCTCTGACGGTACGCACCCTGCAGCAAGGGAACACAAGCAACCAAACTCGACTGAAACCAGAAGCGCGGAGCGTGTTTCCGGAAGTGGCGGGAAGCCGGCGCCCAAGGATGAGGGGAGACGGATCAATTCTGAAGCTCCAAGACACCCGAATAAGGGTGCCTACGGGACTTGAGAGCCGCACATCCAGCCCAGCATCAGTGTCGGCCTAGGTTAAGGCGAGGCTGTCAGATGAGAAGGGTCGCTCGAACACGGCTACAAATTTTTGTTGCCCCGCCGAACGATGACTCCCACGCAAACGAACATCGCGGCCGCGGCGAGCGAGGCAAACACCACAAGCGGATGCGCGGCGGAAACGGGGGCGACACCCGAAAATGCGAGAAGGGGAAGGAGTATGAGAACGATGGTCCCCGCAAAGTACAGATAGGCTATTCGTTTTCCGAGCTCGTTCATTTATCTGCTTTCGGTTTCGCCATCCGCACTCCCTTCCCCTCCGTATAGCTATGTCAGTTATCCAAACCGATCAGGGAGCAGAGTCAAGCCCATCCGATTGGAATAGCATCCCGGGTCGTTCAAGCTATGTCAAATAGCCCGCCTCAGTTGCGGCCGCTAGAAAAGCCTCTCGCGCCTTTTGGGGCGGCGCCTTACCCTATAGGGCCAGCAAGCAGACGGACTTTACAGTGCGAGTGCGTCGCCTTCATCGACTGGCCACTCTCCTAGCAAGATGAGGGCCGCTTCGGCGGCGCTGGAGACCGACTGATTTCGACCCAGCTTGGATGTGTCGATCGTTACAGGTGGGTTCCAGTACCCGCAATTCATCGCTCTCCTGCGCCCAAAGCGAAGGCCCGCCGGAGCGGGGCAGGTAGAAAAGATATAGTGAACGTGTCGGCGAACGCAAAGCCGGAGACGTTGTTCCCCTAGAGAGAATTTATGATAGGAGCTGGTCGCTGAGTAAAGCGAGAGCTGTTGATGTCACGGCTGACCCGGTGCATCTGCATCTGGCCGTCGATATGGTGAGTGAGGATGCCCTTGAGGTTTTCCTTCGGAGTGGCCGGGTTCAGCCACCCCTCGAAAACCTCGGGATCGAGGATGACGGGCATACGGTCGTGGATCTGGCTAATAGGTGCCACTGCCGGCGCGGTGATGATGGTGCAGCTGGTCACGTCGAGTTTGCTGTTGTGCGCCCAAAGGCCGGCGAAGGCGAAGGGCTTCTCCCCCGGCATCTGGATAAGCCATGGGTCCTTGCCGCCATCGTTGGCCTTGGTCCATTCGTAGAAGCCATCTGCGGGGATCAAGCAGCGCCGCGACTTGAACGCGTCCCGAAAAGCCGGCCCGGTATCGACGGTCTCGATCCTCGCATTGAACATCGCGGCCTTGGGCATCTCCTTGGCCCAGTGAGGCACGAGCCACCACCGGCCATCATCGACGACCTGGTTGCCGTCATCATCAATTCGGACAAACGGGACGGTCTGGGTCGGGGCGATGTTATAGCGCGCCTCGGTGTTGCGGATCACATACTTGTCGGTCAGGCGGTAGAGCGAAACGAGCTCCCGCCATGACAGCATCTGCGTGAAGCGGCCGCACATATCCCTCCCCCCTCAGTCTCGAAGCTTCCTGATCGAGACGCTTGTCCGGTTGTTGCAATCGATCGCCAGGATGTGATGGTCCGCCAGGGAGGCGATAGCCGCGCAGGCCTCGCCCTCATCCCATCCTGCCTTGATCGCCTTCCAGACAAGCGCCTGGAATTCTGCCTCTAACGCCTCTTCGCATTGGAGAAACCGGTCTTGTTGGCTGCTGGTCGCGCGAGGTTCGGTGATTGGCATGCGATGGAGGATAGGGCGCTGGCGTCGGGCCGACAAGATAGTGCCGGTACGCGTCGATCGGCATCGTAGGCCACCGGTTCCTAGTTTCGTAAGGCGCGTTAGCCGAAATCCTGAAGAGCCGAGGCGATTACGACGGCGTTCATAAACAGCAACAGCCCGATCATTCCGACTGCAAGTGCAATCGATATCTGCCTGCCAGCCGAAATGCGGTGCCGTTTCTTCAATAGATTAACCTTCCAATAAAGACCTCGGTTAAAGGCTAATGGGCAGGCAACACTTTCGTTCCGCAATGGATGGAACCGCTGCGCCCTAGCCGCATTGGTGATGCGGGCAAAGGATTGATACCTATGGCTTTGATAACACCGCCTAGAGAACTGCCGGTGCAAGGCGACCGGTCGCTTGAATGCGAACTTGCGCTAGACCTTCCACTTCGCCAGTTGGTCGACGACGCAATATCAGCCGGATGGGAGCCCAACGAGGTATTCGGCGCGCTCACCAGGCTCACGGAGAAGGCGTGCGCGAGCACGTCTGACCAGTGTGTTCGACTTTGAAAAGCAGTGTCTCAAGCTCTCTAGCGCTGAAGCTCGATTCGAGCCTACGTTTTGCTTCGTCCACCAAAACCTGATCCGGCACTTCGGATGCAGTATTGATTGGGACAAGTGCCAAGAGTTCATGCCCCGGCTGATTTCGATAAGCTCTTACGATTAATAGGTTCGCCATTTCTCTCCCCTTTTTCGTCTACGGCGATAGTACGTTGACTGCTTGCATCGTGGACGTGTGAGAATGGGGGCTTATTCGAGTGTCGAAGAGTTTCATATTCTCGGCATTGCCTAGGCGATGCCAGAGTTCTGCGAGCAATACGCGCACGCGCGCGAGGGGATGTGCGGCGCCAGTGTCGAGACAGGAGAAAACGATGGCTAACCGTAACGACCTGAACGACCACATCAACCGCCTCCGCGACCAACTCCGTCTGTTGGCATTAGCTGCACGGTCACTAGAGGATTCTGACGACGCGAGTGCAATGCATCTCGGCGTCTCCCAGGCGAAGATGGTCGCTGATGAGATCAAAGCCCTGTTGGTGAATGATATCGGCCCCGCCACATCCACGAGCGAGGAGCACTAGCTATGGACGCATCCGGTAGCCGGGTGGATTTCCAAATCAGCGCTGGCGGTAATGTGCCCGTGGGGCACATTTATACGCCGAGGCGTGGCGGTCGGGGCCTCAAAGAGGGTGATGCTAGCGCGGCGGCTATTTCGATCGGCTGTTTCTCTTCGCCGAACCCAAGAGCCGGCGGTATGCGCCAGTGTAATCGGGCTGGACCGGAAGCTCGCTCATCCATTGCTGCACATCCGCCATCCGCCAACGCACGGCTTTGCCTCCCAGGCCAATTGGACGAGGGAACGTCCCGTCCTTGATCTTACGGTAGATAGTCGCCGCGCTGTACTTCGTTATCTCCTTGACTTCACGCATACGGAGCAAAGACTCGAGACCGAGCTGTAGTGATGGCGCCTCAGGCGCCAGGTTGGGTGGTGGTGGCGATTGCGGCACGGCTCGCCTCTTCGCTTCGTCTTCGGCGTCCATTCGCGCCCTTCGTCGAGCTAGAGCCTTGACCAAGTCCGTTAGCGCCTTTTCCACATCCTGTAGAAGCTCTCGATCCATCTTTTCTCTTCCGCTAGAACCAAGTCGCAAAACGAGGCAGATGGCATTTTCGGTGATAGTGAATGCCCGCGTGAAGGCCATCTTGAAAACAATCAAAATTAATCAAGTTGGGAAAGCGCCCAGATCCGCTACGCGTGGAAATTAGAGAATCATCGCTCACCCAAAGCAAGCGGTCAAACTGATCACGGAAATGTGAAGTGGGGAAAGGTGTGGGGAAGGCCAATTCCCGGCGTCAGTTTAATGATGGATTACAACGCTCTAGGAAAAGAAACTGGCGGAGAAGAAGGGATTCGAACCCTCGATACCGTTTCCGGTATACTCCCTTAGCAGGGGAGCGCCTTCGACCACTCGGCCACCTCTCCGCTCGCGGTTTCACTATGCGGCAGAGCTTGCGATTGCAAGGCCTTTTTGTTTTTCGCCCACATTTTGATGACAGCGCCGGGCCTTCGGGGTGAAAGCCGGATGGCGGCGCTGCCGAATTCGGCCTCCTGCGCGCAAGGCCGTTCCTGAAAGGGATGCCCGGCGGACAGCGGCGTCGGCTCCGAGGCGTGATTCACGGCGCGGGCGGGTTCGAAAGGGCGTTTTCGCGCACGGCCGGGTCGCAGGTTTGCGACCTTATATATAGGGTCGTGTCGGAGGGCCTGTTCCCAGGCCCATGATCCCGGCGGGCGAACCGCCTCGTTGGAGCCGGAAAACCCGCCGCGTGATTCCCCGAATCGAAACGCGAAAAGCGGATGTCCAGGCCTCCGGTTCGGGCTGCCGCGGCGTCTCCGGCGGGCGGGCGGCGGCGCGCAAATCGTCTTCGTGCCACGGGAAAGGGCGGTCCTTGCCCTTCTTTTGCCTGGTCTATGGCAAGGGAATTGAGGAAATCCGCTTCGCTAAGTGCCCGCTTCATAAGGCCTTTTGTTAATGATCCATAAACTTTTAGCGATCCGCCCGGCCATTTTGTGTCCTTTCCGCAACAGCGCGGGGCGAAGGCTGACACAAACCCGACCTGCTTTCAGTTTGGAGATTGCTTACGGAGGCGCGTCTTGTATTTTCACCTTCGGAAGCAGGGGCGGTTGATCGTCCGCTTCCTGAACTTGGGGATGGGGCAGGGAACGCTGTCCTTCAGCAAAAAACCCAGACCCGTTTGAAACTTTTTGACTGGAGGTCAGAAATGAACATCAAGAGCCTTCTTATCGGCTCCGCTGCTGCACTTGCAGCAGTATCCGGCGCCCAGGCTGCCGACGCTATCGTTGCTGCCGAGCCCGAGCCGCTGGAATATGTTCGCGTTTGCGACGCATTCGGCACGGGTTACTTCTACATCCCGGGCACCGAAACCTGCCTGCAGATCAGCGGCTACGTCCGTTTCCAGGTAGACTTTGCTGAAGATTCGGCTGGCATTAACAGTGACGACTGGGGTTACCGCGCTCGTACCCGTGGTTACCTCTCGCTCGACGCCAAGAGCGACACCGAGCTTGGCACGCTGACCGGTCACATCGACCTTCAGGCCGACTCGCACCAGGACACGTTCCTTGACGGTGCATGGATCCAGCTCGGCGGCTTCAAGGCTGGTTACTTCTACACGGAATGGGATAAGGGCATCAACGGCGAGACCGATTGGCTCGATGGCGACGGCATTGGCCTTCTGGGCGGCGCTGCAGGCGGTCACACGCTGCTGAACGCCGTATCGTACAAGTACGAAGGCGGCGCCTTCGCTGCTACCGTTGCTCTCGAATCCTTCAACAACGCCCGTGACGGCTTCGCTGAATTCGAAGACGGCCTCGGTATCTCGGGTGTTGTCACCGGTTCGTTCGGCGCCGTCAGCGCTGACTTGCTCGGCTCCTACGACTTCGACGCTGAACAGGGCGCCATTCGTGGCCTCATTTCTGCTGACGTCGGTCCGGGCACGCTGCAGGCTGCTGCTGTCTGGTCTTCGGGCGCAAGCCGTTACTGGGATGCTTCCGAATGGTCGGTTGCTGCTTCGTACAAGGCTAACATCTCTGAAAAGCTGGCAATCACCCCCGGCTTCCAGTACTGGGGCACGATCGACCACGCTGGCCTCGGCGGCGACTACATTGGTGACCGCGACGCTTGGCGCGCTGGCGTTACGCTCGATTACACGATCGTAACTGACCTGGCCCTGAAGACTACGGTTAACTACACCGACATCGATGAAAACGGCCCTCTCCGTTCTGTCAAGGGTGACGGCAGCGACCGGTGGTCGGGCTTCGTCCGTCTGCAGCGTTCGTTCTAATCTGACGTTGGTTGGATGAAACAGCCCGCAGCCTCCGAAGGCTGCGGGCTGTTGCGTTTATGACACACAAGTTGCCGCATATACTGTCGAAAGTTGAAGGCAATTCAGTCTCCCCTTGAAAAGCCCGAGGGTCATGTGAGGCACTGCCCACAGACACTTGCTTTACGAGATGACTGTGGTTCGTTCGGCGAAAGACGACGATAGCAGCAGTTTCGGGCATCCCGCATCGGGTGCCTACAGCTTGCACTATCAATTCTCGCTCGGCGCTTCTGTCCGAGCGGTGAAACACGTCACTTTGAAGGAGTTGCTCAAGCGGTACGTCGACATTCTCTGGGAGCCAGGGTCACATAAATACAACGTGACATCATTCGTCCTGGAGCTCGATGAAATCCGGCTTGGTAGCGAATTCACTGTTTTTACCGACGAAATGGTCGACGAACTTATCGCCTCACTTCGCAAACGCGGCAACAGCAACGCAACCATCAATCGCAAGATGGCTGCGCTTAGCAAATTGCTGCGGAAAGCGTACAAGATGGGCGACATTCATAGCCTGCCAGAGTTCAAGCGCCAGAAGGAAAAGGCTGGCCGTATCCGTTTCCTTGAGCCCGAGGAGGAGGCACGGTTGTTCAATGCGATCGCCGCCCGTAACGAACTCTACGGTCGCTTCTGCATATTCCTTGTTGATACAGGCGCGCGACTTGGGGAGGGCATATCGCTCCAGTGGCAGGACATCCGCAAAGGCCGGGTGACCTTCTGGATAACGAAATCCGGCAAAAGCCGTTCTGTGCCCCTGACTGCTCGAGCCCTGGCTGCTTTGAAAGCATCGGACAGAGCAAAACGCGGTCCGTTTTATGGGATCGAACAGGCCCAATTCCGTGCCGAATGGAACAAGGCCAAGGAAGAGGTCGGCCTCGGCCATGACGATGACGTTGTTCCTCACGTTCTCAGACACACCTGCGCATCGCGACTTGTTCAGGGCGGTGTTGATTTGCGACGTGTGCAGACGTGGCTGGGTCATCAGACCCTGCAGATGACCATGCGCTATGCGCACCTGGCGTCGCACGACCTCGACATGTGCGTTCCTATTCTCGAGCGTGCTGCTCAACCGCAGCCCCCCGGTAGGGAATACGACGACTAATCTCACCAGTCGCTGTTCTAACTGCACTCTGATCCCAAACGAAAAATTCCATTTTTTGACTGGAGGTCAGAAAATGAACATCAAGAGCCTTCTCATCGGCTCCGCTGCCGCTCTCGCAGCAGTATCCGGCGCCCAGGCCGCCGACGCTATCGTTGCCGCTGAGCCGGAGCCGCTGGAATACGTTCGCGTTTGCGACGCATTCGGCACGGGTTACTTCTACATTCCGGGCACCGAAACCTGCCTGCAGATCAGCGGTTACGTCCGTTTCCAGGTTGATTTCCAGGATGACGTTGTCGGCAACGACGCTGGCTACCGCGTTGGTACGCGTGGTTACATCTCGCTCGACGCCAAGAGCGACACCGAGCTCGGCACGCTGACCGGCCACATCGACCTCCAGGCTGACTCCCACCAGGACGTCTTCCTCGATGGCGCATGGATCCAGCTCGGCGGCTTCAAGGCCGGTTACTTCTACACCGAGTGGGATAAGGGCATCAACGGCGAGACCGACGCTCTCGACGGCGGCTTCCTGAACCTCATCGGCGGCAACTCGCTGCTGAACGCCATTTCGTACAAGTACGAAGGCGGCGCCTTCTCCGCTACCGTTGCTCTCGAGTCCTTCGCCAACAAGGCTTGGTCGCGCTTCGAAGACAACCTCGGCATCTCCGGCGTTGTCACCGGCTCGTTCGGCGCTGTCAGCGTTGACCTGCTCGGCTCCTACGACTTCGACGCTGAAAACGGCAACATCCGCGGCCTCGTTTCCGCTGACCTCGGTCCGGGCACCCTGCAGGGCGCAGTCGTCTGGTCGTCGGGCGCAAACCGTTACTGGGACGCTTCCGAATGGTCGGTCGCTGCCTCGTACAAGGCTAACCTGACCGACAAGCTGGCCATCACCCCCGGCTTCCAGTACTGGAACACGATCGACTACAACGCCAATGGCGACTACCGCGGCAGCCGCGACGCCTGGCGCGCTGGCGTAACGCTCGACTACACGATCGTTACGGACCTGACCACCAAGGTCAGCCTGCAGTACACGGACATCGACAACGGCGCTGGCAACAAGGGCGCTGGCGACGACACCTGGGGCGGTTTCGTCCGTCTGCAGCGTTCGTTCTAATCTGATCTGACATCTGTCAGTGATGGGAGACCCGGCTTTCGAGCCGGGTCTTTTTCGTTTCAGGATGCTGGATTGCGGAATGCGCGCGCCTCCTCCACGCCTTGCAAAAGGCGCGGGCGGATCCGGCGAAACGGGGTAGGGGTCAGCCCAGGCCGGAGAGGAATGCCCTGACCGACGGGAAGACATCGGCGTGGTGCAGGAGCGGGGCGTGGCCCTGGCCCGGCGCGGTCAGCGTCTGGACGGTTGCGGCATGGGCGGCCATGCGGGCGAGCGTCTGCCGGGAAAACAGGCGGGAACGTTCGCCGCGCACCACGAGCAGCGGCTTTTTCGCCAGGAGCTCGAACTGCGGCCAGAGCGTCGGCAGCGGCTTTGAAAAGTCGATGGCCTTCAACTGGTCGGTCAGCCTCGGGTCGAAGTCGGCGACGATCCGGCCATCCCGCTCGGCATAGATCGCTTCGGCCATGTCGTGCCAATCGGCGGGCGCAAGGGCGGGAAAGGTGGCGCCGTGAATGGCCTTGAGCCCTTCGGCCGCCGCCTCGAAACTGGCGGGAGCGCTCGTGCGCGAAAGATAGTCGTTGATCTCCCTGAGACCGTCCGCCTCGATTTGCGGTCCGATATCGTTGAGAATCGCGCCGGCAATGCACCCGGGTTCTACGGCCGCCATGACATGCAGGATCAGCCCACCGCGCGAGGTTCCCGCAAAGAGCGCGCGGGTGAGGCCAAGGGCGGACAGGACGGTGAGGGCGTCCCGGCATTCCACCGCGACGTTGTAGCTGGCTGGATCGGCCTCACGCCCAGACAGGCCGCGCCCGCGATAATCGAGGGCGATGACCCGGCGCGGCTCTGCGGCATCCCGCGCGAGGCGCAGGGCGAGCGGGTGGAAATCGCGCGCGTTGCGGCTGAGGCCGGGCAGGCAGACGAGCGGCAGGCGGCCGCCGGCCGTGGCCGGTGCATAATCGCGTGCATGCAGCAGCACGCCGTCCTCGGCGGAAAAGAAGCGGCTTTCGAATCCGTCCATGTCTGTGCACTCGCCTCGGCAACGGGGAAGGACGCTCGTGGAGTTGCCCCCAAAAGACCGGACATGCTCAGGTTTGAGATTGCGAGCTGATGAACTCGCGCGGTGATTGATATCCTAAAGCACTGTGCGGGTGAAGATTGTTGTAGTGCTCGAACCAGAGCGGCAGTTGCGCGATGACGGTTTCGGCATCCGGGGTGGGGTTCACCGCGACGTAGTCGCGCTTGAAGGTTTTGACGAAGGCCTCGGCCATGCCGTTCGATTGCGGGCTGCGCACGGGCGTCGTGCACGGCTCCATGCCGATGTCGCGGAGCAAGGATGCGGTATCCCTGGCGACGAAGCACGAACCGTTGTCGGTGAGCCATTCGATGGGCTCGGACAACATGTTGATGCGACCGAAGCGGTTCTCGACGGCGGTGATCACGAGGTCCTGCACGTCCTGGCTCTTGATGCCCTCCGTGGTGGCGACATGGGCGATTGCCTCACGGTCGCAGCAGTCGAGGGCGAAGGCGACACGGACCTTCTCCTTGTTGTCGCAGCCGATCTCGAAGCCGTCCGAGCACCATCGGATGTTGGAGCGTTCGACAGCGACCTGACCATCGTGGCGGCGATCATCGACCGCTCCGGTGTGGCGCACCAGAAGCAGGTTGTGCAGCTTCATGACCCGATAGACGCGCTTGGCGTTGGGCCACGAACGCCCGTCTTTCCGGGCATTCCGGCGCAGGATGGCATGGACCCGCCGATAGCCGTAGGTGGGCATGTCGGCAATGACGGCCCTGATTTCTTCCACCAGCTCCCGATCCGGGAGTGGCGGCCGTCCTCTGGCTCTGGAAGCGGAACCCGTGGCACGCGCAGCGATATTCGAGCGGGCGACACCCAAGGTTTCGCAGATGGTCTTCATTCCAAAATCCCTCTCGGCAGAGAGATCGAGCGCAACATCCGTTTTTTTGGGCCACCGGCGATTTCGAGGGCTTCCTTGAGGATTTCGCTCTCCATCGTCTTCTTGCCCAGCAGGCGTTGCAACTCCTTAACCTGGGCCTGAAGCGCCCGGTATTCGGATGCCGGAACGACCTCCTCTTCGGCGGCCGTCGCCGTCAGTGCTCCCTGGGATGCCAGCTTGCGCCAGGCGAACAACTGGTTCGGCTGGATGCCGTGCCGACGCGCGACGATGCTCACCGTTGCGTCCGCCTCGTAGGTCTCTTGAATGATCGCCAGCTTCTCTGCCGTGCTCCAGCGCCGCCGACGTTCCGGCCCGGAGAGAACTTCCATCTTAAAATTGCTACCAGTCATATTACCAACATTACTCCTACCCACTTAGCTAAGTGGGGGAGCATGTCCGGGCCTTTCGGGGGCTAATTCAGCTCGGGCCTGGACCGCGCCGAGCGGGAAGAGGAAGGCCAGCCTAGAGCATTTCCCGCCGCAGCGGTATCGTTTCGGTGCCGGATAATGCGGCAGGAACAAGAGTCGGTTTCGCGCCGGCAATCGCAGCGAGACGAAAGGTGGCGTCTTTGCGATTCGGAAAAAAGCCGAAAGGCGCCGGCGGCTGTGCAGTCGGCAGGGCCTGTGGCCGGCCGCGTCAGCGGCCGACGCGGAGGTCGTGCACGATATCGGCCTTCTGGCCAAGGCGGGTCTTGTAGACCTGGTAGTTCTCCATCACGCGCTGGACATAGCTGCGGGTTTCGGAAAAGGGGATGCGCTCGATCCAGTCGACGACCTCGTCGATCGGCTTGCCGCGCGGGTCGCCATAGCGGGCGATCCATTGCGGCACGCGGCGGGGGCCGGCGTTGTAGGCGATGAAGGTCAGCACATAGGAGCCGCCGAAATCGCTGATCTGCTCGCCGAGATAGTGGGCGCCGAGCGTGGCATTGTAGGCGGCGTCCGTCGTCAGCCGCTCCTTGGAATAGGCAAGGCCATGGCGTTTTGCCACGCCCTGCGCCGTGCCGGGCATCAGTTGCAACAGGCCCTGCGCATTGGCGGGGGAGACGGCGGCCGGGTTGAAGGCGCTTTCCTGCCGGGCGATGGCATAGGCGAGCGCCTTGCCGGAACCGGCAATGTCGGCGCTGTCGGGGATGACGCCGATCGGGAAGGCCAGCGCCGCCACATCGATGCCGCGCCCGAAGGCGATCTTGCCGATCTGCAGCGAAAGCTGGTGGTTGCCGCCCTTTTCCGCCTGCGCGGCGAGAAGTGCAAGTTCGCCCGGGCTCATCAGCTCGCCGGCGAGCGCCCGGTAGAGGCTGTCGCCACGCCAGCCGTGGCCGGCGGCCTGCAGGCGGGCGATCGCCTGCACCGCCTCGCGCTGGTTGAAGCGGGCGCGCTCCTCGACGGTCGGCTTCGGATAGGCGACGTTCAGCGCCGTGCGGCCGAGTCGCGCGGCGGCAAGCTGGCCGTAGAAGGTGCCGGGGAAGTTCGCCGCCTTGGTGAAATACTCCCTTGCCTCCGCCGGATTGCCCTTTTCCGCCGTCCGTCCCAGCCAGTACCAGGCGCGGGAGACGGAGAGCGGCCGGTCGGAGACCTGCAGGATGCGCTGGAAGTGGCCGGCCGCGGTCCTGGGATCGTCGAGATCGCGCAGCGCATACCAGCCGGCATGGAACTCCGCCTCGACGATGTCGGTCGGCTCGTCCGCGCCGTGCCGGGCCGCGACGCGATAGGCATCGCGGAAATCGCCGAGATCGGCGAGGCCCCGGCTGACGATGCGCTGCTCGTTCCACCAGGCGCCGGGATTGATCAGCCGCGCCGGATCCTCCGGCATGGCGGAGAAGAGTTTTCCGGCCGCACGATATTCCTCGTTGTTGCGCAGATGGCGGATGCGCAGGAACGTATAGGCCGGGTCCTTCTGCCAACTGGCATCGACGGCCTTGATGAGCGCGCCCGCGGTCTTGTTCTTGCGGATGACCGCCGCCCAGGCGCGGTAGAGCGACTGCGCCTTGCCGAGATCGCCGAAACGCTGCGCCTGGTCGGCGCGGTCGCGATAGAGCAGCATCTCCATGCGAAACTTGTGGTCGGCCTCGGTCAGAAGCGCGCCGAACTCATCGAGAATCTTCGTCTCGATATCCTTGGAAAGCGTCTCCTTCCGCCAGAAGGATCGCAGCACCTCGCCGGCGCGCGCCGTGTTGCCGCCTGCAACGAGCGCGCGGCAGAGCACGATGGCCCCTTCGGCCGTTTCCGGACGCGTCGTGCCGAAGGCGGCGATGACGTCGGCGCTCGGCGGGTTTTCGCGGGCGAGCGCCCGTTCGGAATGGGCGCGCAGCGCCTTCAGGCCCGGCCAGCCCTTCAATTCGTTCTGCGCGGCGGCGATTTCCCAGGAGGGCACGCCGCGCTGGCCGGAAACGGCGATCGCCCAGGTCAGGATATGCCGGTCGAGGCTGTCCTTGGGTAGGCGGTTGCGGGCGGCAAGGGCGGTGGCCGCGTCGCGGTTGGAAAGCGCATCGAGCCCTTTGCGCAGTTCCGCGCTTGCCGGCTCCAGGCTGTCCGCGCGCGGAATGGCATTGGTGATGATGTCCTTCGACGGCATGTCCGCGGCAAAGCCGAGCGGCTTCATCGCCGGAACGACGCTATTGTCCGCCTCGACGGGCGAGGAGCGCAGCGCAAGGCCGGCCACACCGGCAAGGAGCAAGGCGCAAAGGGCGAAACTGTTTCTCGAGATCATGTCATATCCCGGTGCCTGGCCGGCGGCGCGTTGCGAACGTCATTTTCCGCCGGATCCTTGACAATCAATTAACCCTTTGTTGCCTTAACGAAACCTTAAGCGCAGCGCTCACCAAGCCGTGAATGGGCCCGCTTTCCAGGCGACGGATCAGAGGAGGCGAATATTCGCGCATCCGCCGCCCTTCCGCCTTGATCATGCATGAAAAACGCCCCTCGCGCCGCTTGCCGCAAGACTGTCACATGATTATTGTGCGGGCGTTTTTAACCACGGAATACGGCCAAAGCATGTAAGCCCACGGGCGGCTCTGGCCTCAGGAGTTCTCGATGCTCAAGGGATCCTTTCCCGCTCTCGTCACCCCGTTCACCGATGCCGGCGCCGTCGATGAAGACGCCTTTGCCGCGCATGTCGAATGGCAGATCGGCGAAGGCAGCCACGGCCTCGTACCGGTCGGCACGACCGGCGAGTCGCCGACGCTGTCGCATGACGAGCACAAACGGGTGGTGGAACTCTGCATCAAGGTGGCGGCCGGCCGCGTGCCGGTGATCGCCGGCGCCGGCTCGAACAACACGAAGGAAGCAATCGACCTCGCCCAGCACGCCGAAAAGGCGGGCGCGGACGCCATCCTCGTCGTCACGCCCTATTACAACAAGCCGACGCAGAAGGGGCTCTTTGCGCATTTCGCGGCGGTCGCCGAGAACGTGAAGCTGCCGATCGTCATCTACAACATTCCCGGCCGCTCGGTGGTCGACATGTCGCCGGAGACGATGGGCGCGCTTCACAAGGCGCATCCCTCGATCGTCGGCGTCAAGGATGCGACCGGCAAGATCGAGCGCGTTTCCGAACAGCGCATCACCTGCGGCAAGGAATTCGTCCAGTTTTCCGGCGAGGACGCGACCGCGCTCGGCTTCAACGCCCATGGCGGGACGGGGTGCATCTCGGTGACGGCCAATGTCGCCCCGCGCCTGTGCGCGGAGTTCCAGCAGGCGACGCTTGCCGGCGATTATGCAACGGCGCTAGAATATCAGGACAAGCTGATGCCGCTGCACAAGGCGATCTTCCTCGAGCCCGGCCTCTGCGGCGCGAAATATGCGCTGAACCGTACGCGCGGCATGAACCGCTTCGTCCGTTCGCCGCTGCTTTCCGCGCTGGAGCCGGCCACGGAGGCGGCCATCGACGCGGCGCTTCGCCACGCCGGCCTCTTGAACTGACATGGCGACGAAAGCGCGTCCGACGACGGTCAAGAAGATTGTGGCGGAGAACCGGAAGGCCCGCTTCAACTACGAGATCATCGATACCTACGAGGCCGGTCTTGTTCTGACCGGCACGGAGGTCAAGTCGCTGCGCGAGGGCAAGGCGAACATCGCGGAATCCTACGCCTCGGACGAGGGCGGCGAGATCTGGCTGATCAATTCCTACCTGCCGGAATATCTGCAGGCCAACCGCTTCAACCACGAGACCCGCCGGCGGCGAAAGCTCCTGCTGTCGCGGCGGGAAATCCACCGTCTGCGCAATGCGATCAACCGCGAGGGCATGACGCTGGTGCCGCTGAAGATCTACTTCAACGATGCCGGTCGGGCGAAACTCGAACTCGCGCTCGCCAAGGGCAAGAAGCTGCACGACAAGCGCGAGACGGAGAAGGAACGCGACTGGAATCGCCAGAAGAGCCGCCTGCTGCGCGACCGCGGCTGAGGCGTCTTCTTCCCCGCTTCTTTCCCTGGAGCAATTCCAGCAAAAGTGCGAAGCGGTTTTGCGTCCGAAATTGCGTAAAAACAAACAGATAGAGCGTTTTCGCGATTCGAAGAAAAGCGGAAATGCTCTAGAACTGGTTGTAGAGCTGCGCGATGACCGACTGGCGCGCGCTGCGGGCAAGCTGTTCGTTGCCGACCTCCGCGGGCACGTCCGGCGAGGCGGCCGGGTTGGCGCTCGGCGTGCGGGCGGTCAGAAAGCTCGACATCAGGCTGTTGAGGTCGTTGCTGTCGATGGCAAGGCGCGCGGTCGGGTTGCTGCCGCCGGTGACGCGCCCATCCGCCGCCGCCTGCGAGGGCGGAACGGCGTAGGAGGGCAGGGCGGAGACGCCCGGCAGCCCGTTCGACGTGTAGAGGAAGCCGAGGTCGCCGATCTCCTCGGCGATGTCGGATGGGGTCGAGACCTGGGTGACCGGCTGCGGCGCGGCAAGCGCGGCGAGGGCGGACACCGCGGGGCGGGTTTCCGCCGCCATGGCCGGTGCGCGCATGTCGAGCGTGCCCGATGCTCCCCGGTAGCTGTTTGCCGAAAGCGATACTGCGTCCACCATCGTGCCGATGTCCCAATGCGAAATGACTGTCCGGTATCGGGAATAGCAGGGGAGTCTTGAAGAACCTTAAGACCCGGCGGGGGAATTTGATTCAATGTTTAAGGAAAGCTTGAGAAGCCTGGTTTTCGGGGACTTTGCCCTCATGGAATCCACAGCCGCACCCGGAGCATGGATGGTCGGGGCGAACCCGACCACGACGAAGGAGAGGCAGGCAGGCCTGCAAGATCGCCTCAATCGGCGACATTCTCCACCGGCTCCACGGCGCGCTGCGGGCGCTCGGACGGATCGCGGCCGATCTCGGCCTTCAGCGAGCCGAGATCGATGAAATAGTCGGCCTGGCGGCGCAGGTCGTCGGCGATCATCGGCGGCTGCGTCTGCATGGTCGAGACGACGGAGACCTTGCGGCCGCGGCGCTGCAGCGCCTCGACGAGCGTGGTGAAATCGCCGTCGCCGGAGAAGATGACGAGGTGGTCGACGGTTTCGGACTGTTCCATCGCGTCGATGGCCAGTTCGATGTCCATGTTGCCCTTGATCTTGCGGCGGCCGAGCGAGTCGGTGAATTCCTTGGCCGGCTTCGTGACGACCTTGTAGCCGTTGTAGTCGAGCCAGTCGATCAGCGGGCGGATGGAGGAATATTCCTGGTCTTCGATCAGCGCCGTGTAGTAATAGGCGCGCAGCAGATAGCCGCGCTTCTGGAAGGCCTTCAGGAGCTTTCTGTAGTCGATGTCGAACCCGAGTGTCCTGGAAGCCGCATAGAGATTTGCACCGTCGATGAAGAGGGCGATTTTCTCGCGGGGGTCGAACATACTGCGAAATCCTTTTAAATAGAAGTTGATGTAAACGGTTGGGTTTTGGCCAAGTGCCGAGGTGGCCGGATGCACTATCCGGTTGAATTAACTCTTTTTCATATAATCTTCATTTAGGGCAGAGGGCCCGGCTTTCCAAGCAAATCTAGGTTGCGAAGGCGATTTTTCCCTCCGGCATCGTTTCAGCAAATTCGGGTCCTCCGGAATTGGGGAATAGTTCCCGCGCTTTATCCTATTTGTCCGATATTTCGGCCTTTTACTTTCCGTAACGTGAGGGCTAAATCAGAAGTTACATGGGCAGCCTTACGACACGCGCCGCAGCGGCACGGGGAAGGAAAAACTTGAATTTGCCTTCCATTGCCTGTATCGGGCATGCAAACTCATGAAATTCTCGATCACAAAGGACAGGCAATGGCCCGTGTCACCGTTGAAGATTGCATTGACAAGGTAGACAACCGCTTCGAGCTGGTTCTCCTTGCAAGCCATCGCGCCCGCCTCATCTCGCAGGGCGCCGCCATCACCATCGACCGCGACAACGACAAGAACCCCGTCGTCGCGCTGCGCGAGATCGCCGACGAGACGCTTTCGCCCGACGACCTCAAGGAAGACCTGATCCACTCGCTGCAGAAGCATGTGGAAGTCGACGAGCCCGAGCCCGATCCGGCAAGCCTGGTCGCCGATGCCGCTTCCGGCATCGCTGCGATCGAGGAGGACGAGGATCAGCCGGAAACCATCGCCTTCGACCGCATGTCGGAAGAAGAGCTGCTGGCCGGCATCGAAGGCCTCGTGCCGCCGGAAAAGAGCGACGATTATTGATGCCGGGGCAGGCAGTGCGCAGTAGGCAGTAGGCGTTGCGCCCACAAGACGGCCGACATGCCAATCCCTATTGGCTATTGCCTAATTCCTATTGCCTATTTTTATATTGCGGATGCCGGTGCGCCCCTCTTAAGGTCGGGGCGCACTTTTTTTTGCCCCGCCGCGCCGGGGAGGGAGCCGACCGAGAATGATGCGTCAATATGAACTCGTCGAACGGGTTCAGAAATACAAGCCGGATGCCAACGAGGCCCTGCTGAACAAGGCCTATGTCTATGCCATGCAGAAGCACGGGCAGCAGAAGCGGGCGAGCGGCGACCCCTACATTTCGCATCCCCTCGAAGTCGCCGCCATTCTCACGGACATGCGCCTCGACGAATCGACGATCGCCGTCGCCCTGCTGCACGACACGATCGAGGACACGAGTGCGACGCGTGCCGAGATCGACGAGCTGTTCGGCGAGGATATAGGCACGCTGGTCGAAGGCCTCACCAAGATCAAGAAGCTCGATCTCGTCTCCAAGAAGGCCAAGCAGGCGGAAAACCTGCGCAAGCTCCTGCTCGCCATTTCCGATGACGTGCGCGTGCTCCTCGTCAAGCTCGCCGACCGGCTGCACAACATGCGCACGCTCGACCACATGACGCCGGAAAAGCGCGCCCGCATCTCCGAGGAGACGATGGACATCTATGCGCCGCTCGCTGGCCGCATGGGCATGCAGGACATGCGCGAGGAGCTGGAAAACCTCTCCTTCCGCCACATCAACCCGGAAGCCTTCGACACCGTCACCCGCAAGCTGGAGGACCTTTCCCAGCGCAACGAGGGCCTGATCCGCAAGATCGAGGACGAGCTGCGCGAGCTGCTGGTGGTGAACGGCCTGCCGGACGCTCTCGTCAAGGGCCGGCAGAAGACGCCCTATTCGGTCTTCCGCAAGATGCAGTCGAAGTCGCTGTCCTTCGAGCAGCTTTCCGACGTCTACGCCTTCCGCATCCTCGTCGACGACATTCCCGCCTGTTATGCGGCGCTCGGCATCGTGCACACGCGCTGGCGCGTCGTGCCCGGCCGGTTCAAAGATTACATCTCGACGCCGAAGCAGAACGACTACCAGTCGATCCACACGACCATCGTCGGTCCGTCGCGCCAGCGCATCGAGCTGCAGATCCGCACCAAGCGCATGCACGAGATCGCCGAATACGGCATCGCCGCCCATTCGCTCTACAAGGACAAGGAAGTGGTGAACGGCGACGAGCGCACGCGTTCGCCCCGCTCCAACGCCTATGCCATGCTGCGCCGGACGATCGAATCGCTGGCGGAAGGCGACAATCCCGAGGAATTCCTGGAACACACCAAGCTGGAGCTCTTCCAGGACCAGGTCTTCACCTTCACCCCGAAGGGCCAGCTCATCACCCTGCCGCGCGGGGCGACGCCGATCGACTTTGCCTATGCGGTGCACACCAATATCGGCGATACCTGCGTCGGCGCGAAGATCAACGGCCGCATCATGCCGCTCGTCACCCGCCTCAGCAACGGCGACGAGGTGGAGATCATCCGCTCGGGCATCCAGGTGCCGCCGCCGGCCTGGGAGGAGATCGTCGTCACCGGCAAGGCGCGCGCCGCCATCCGCCGCGCCACCCGCGCCGCCGTGCGCAAGCAATATTCCGGTCTCGGCTACCGCATCCTGGAGCGCACCTTCGACCGCGCCGGCAAATCCTTCTCGCGCGACGGCCTGAAGCCCGTGCTGCACCGGCTCGGCCAGAAGGAGGTGGAGGATGCCATCGCCGCGGTCGGCCGCGGCGAGCTCTCCTCGCTCGACGTGCTGCGCGCCGTCTTCCCGGATTACCAGGACGAGCGCGTCACGGTGAAGCCGAGCTCCGACGACGGCTGGTTCAACATGCGCAGCGCCGCCGGCATGGTGTTCAAGCTGCCGGGCAAGACCAAGGCGGCTCTCGAAGGCGCGGCCCAGGAGACCGGCCCCGAGGCCCTGCCGATCCGTGGCCTCTCCGGCAATGCCGAGGTGCATTTCTCCGCCGGCGGCGCCGTGCCGGGCGATCGCATCGTCGGCATCATGGAAAAGGACAAGGGCATCACCATCTACCCGATCCAGTCGCCGGCACTGCAGAAGTTCGACGACGAGCCGGAGCGCTGGATCGACGTGCGCTGGGACCTCGACGAGGCGAACAACACCCGCTTCATGGCGCGCATCATGATCAATGCGCTGAACGAGCCGGGCACGCTTGCCGAAGTCACCCAGACGATCGCCACCAGCGACGTCAACATCCGCTCCATGTCGATGACGCGGGTCGCGGCCGACTTCACAGAGGTGCATATCGATCTGGAGGTCTGGGACCTGCGCCAGCTCAACCAACTGATGAGCCAGCTCAAGGAACTCCAGTGCGTCTCGACGATCAGCCGGGTCTTCACATGACGGTTCTATGCAAAAATGTGGCATCCTGCCCTGAATAAGGCAGGTTTGCCCAAGATTTGACCAGTCATTATGCGCGCCTTGCATAGCTGTATTGGCATAGTGTCGCTGGTGTCTTTGGGGTGGAGATCCTATCTTCTGCATCGGGAGGTCAACCGAAAGAGGTTTACCAATGTTGAAGCAGATCAAGAATTTCACCCGCGCCCTGCGCATCCCGACCGCCGAAGACCGCGAAATGGCCTACCTCAATGGCGCCATCGACCGGATCGACCTGGAATACCGCCAGCGTCAGATCGACCGCGGCCTCTTCCGCAAGTCCTACTAAGCCCGCGGAACCGTGTGGCGCCCCTCCGGCGCCACGGCGACCGCCCTATGTGGCGCCATGAGGGCGCCATTGAAATGCCACTAACGGATCGGCTATGTCTGGGCCATGTTGTTCCGACGCCGAAAGAAGGCCGGCTGGCTTGACCGATTGCGCGAATTCTTCTGGCCGCGCAAGGGCTTCACGCGTCCGGCGCGCTATCTCGCCAAGCGCATTCTGCGCCTGTCCGCCTCGCCGCATGCCGTGGCCGCAGGTGTTGCGGCCGGCGCCTTTTCGGCCTTCACGCCGCTCATCGGCTTTCATGTCATCCTGGCGCTGGCGCTCGCTTATCTGATGGCCGGCAACCTGCTCGCCGCCGCGCTCGCCACCACCATCGCCAACCCGCTGACCATTCCGCTCATCGCGCTCGCGACCTTCCGCGTCGGCGAGGCGCTGCTCGGCATAAAATCCGCCGAGGCGGTGACGGCCGCTGAACTCTTTCACCGGCTGGAGCACCTGGAACTGTCCGAACTCTGGCAGCCCGTCCTGAAGCCCATGCTGGCCGGCGCCGGCCTTCTGGGCACGGCCGCCGCCGTGCTGGCCTACGCCGTTACGCGCTTTGCCGTGCGCTCCTTCAAGGCCCGCCGCCATGCGCGTCTTCTGGAGCGCGCCGGTCTTGCGGCGGCCAGCCCCGTCCTTTCCCGTGGAGACAAATCCCTATGATCATCGGCATCGGCAGCGACCTCATCGACATCCGCCGGGTGGAGAAGTCGCTGGAGCGGTTCGGCGAGCGCTTCACGCAGCGCTGCTTCACCGAGATCGAGCGGGCGAAGTCCGACAAGCGCAGGAACCGCGCCGCCTCCTATGCCAAGCGCTTCGCCGCCAAGGAAGCCTGTTCCAAGGCGCTCGGCACGGGGCTCGCCCAGGGCGTGTTCTGGAAGGACATGGGCGTCGTCAACCTGCCGGGCGGCAAGCCGACCATGAAGCTCACCGGCGGCGCGCTGGAGCGGCTGAAGCAGATGATGCCCGCGGGCCACGAGGCGCGCATCCACATCACCATCACGGACGACTTCCCGCTCGCTCAAGCTTTCGTGATCATCGAGGCGCTGCCGGTCGGAACGCCGGGATAAGGGGCGCGATTTGCTGACGAACCTTGCCCACCCACCGACGCCATCCTCGGGCACGCCCCGAGGATCCACGCGGCACCCGCGGCTGTGGATGGTCGGGTCAAGCCCCACCATGACGGAGGAGGGGTTGGCGGCTTTTGCCGGCAGCGGGAGCTCGGACAACCGGCACCGGCGACTTTTTGGCCGACACGATTTCCAACAGGCAACCTTTCCTCTATAGAGGGCCCCATGTTTGCAGATAAGGACAGATCCGGCGTGGCAGAGAAGACTGAGAAGGCCGAAGGCGGCCTGTGGGAAAATGTCAAGGTAATCATCCAGGCGCTGCTGCTCGCCGTCGTGATCCGCACCGTGCTTTTCCAGCCCTTCACCATTCCTTCCGGATCGATGATGCCGACCCTGCTCGTCGGCGATTATCTCTTCGTCAACAAGTTCTCCTACGGCTATTCGAAATATTCGCTGCCGTTCTCGCCGAACCTGTTCTCCGGCCGCATCTTCGCGAGCGAGCCGACGCGCGGCGACATCGTCGTCTTCCGCTTCCCGCCGAACCCCGACATCGACTACATCAAGCGCCTCGTCGGCCTGCCGGGCGACCGCATCCAGGTGCGCGACAGCGAGCTTTTCGTGAACGGCGTGCCGGTCAAGCGCGAGCACAACGGCTTCTTCCGCGCCGATGACCAGTACGACACCGGCGAGGACGTGCCGGTCTTCCGCGAGACCATGGACAATGGCGTTGCCTACGACACGCTGGACACGCGTCCCGGCACCGTCGGCGACAACACGCGCGAGTTCATCGTGCCGGAAGGCCACTATTTCATGATGGGCGACAACCGCGACAACTCGGCCGACAGCCGCTTCGACGTCGGCTTCGTTCCGGCTGAAAACCTGATCGGCCGCGCCAGCCTGATCTTCTTCTCGCTCGGCAACGACACATCCTTCAGCGAGGTCTGGAAATGGCCGACGAACCTGCGCTGGGACCGCCTGTTCAAGGTCGTTGAATGAAGGGCGCCATTCCGCTGAACGACGTCAACCGCAAGGCTCTCGAAGAGCTGATCGGCTACGTCTTCACCGACAAGGACCGTCTCGACCGGGCGATCACCCATGCCAGCGCCCGGCCCGGCAAGGGCAGCAATTACGAGCGGCTGGAATTCCTCGGCGATCGCGTGCTCGGCCTGTGCGTCGCCGAAATGCTGTTCCGCACCTTTCGCGAGGCGAAGGAGGGCGAGCTTTCGGTCCGCCTGAACCAGCTCGTCAGCGCGGAAAGCTGTGCGGCGGTCTCCGATGACCTCGGCCTGCACCGCTTCATCCGCACCGGCGCGGACGTGAAGAAGCTCACCGGAAAAGCCATGCTGAATGTGCGGGCCGATGTGGTAGAGTCGCTGATCGCCGCGATCTATCTCGACGGCGGGTTGGAGGCGGCGCGGGGTTTCATCCTCTCCAACTGGGAGGGCAGGGCCGCCCGCGCGGAAGGCGCGCGGCGCGATGCCAAGACCGAATTGCAGGAATGGGCGCATGCCAGGTTCGGCGTGACGCCGAACTACCGGGTGGACGAGCGCTCGGGGCCGGACCACGATCCCCGCTTCACCGTGACGGTGGAGATCCGGGGCGTCGCGCCGGAAACCGGCATCGACCGCTCGAAACGGGCCGCCGAACAGGTGGCCGCGACAAAGATTTTGGAACGCGAAGGCGTCTGGCCGAAAAGCCAAGCCACGGATTGACGGATATCATGAGCGAAGAACAGAACAACCCCGCCGAAGGCAGCACGAGCGGCGAGGGCCCGACCCATTCGGGCTTCGTCGCGCTCATCGGCGCGACCAATGCCGGCAAGTCGACGCTGGTCAACCGTCTCGTCGGCGCCAAGGTGTCGATCGTCAGCCACAAGGTGCAGACGACGCGCGCCATCGTGCGCGGCATCGCCATCCACAACAATGCGCAGATCGTCTTCATGGACACGCCCGGCATCTTCAAGCCGCGCCGCCGGCTCGACCGCGCTATGGTCACGACCGCTTGGGGCGGGGCGAAGGACGCCGACGTCATCATGTTCCTGATCGACAGCGAGCGGGGCCTCAAGGGCGACGCCGAGGCGATCCTGGAGGGGCTGAAAGAGGTCCACCAGCCGAAGATCCTCGTCCTCAACAAGGTCGACCGCGTCAATCCGGAAGACCTGCTGAAGCTTACCGCAGCGGCGAATGAAGTCGTGAAATTCGAGCGCACCTTCATGATCTCGGCGCTGAACGGCTCGGGCTGCGAGGATGTGATGAACTATCTTGCCGCCGCGCTCCCCGAAGGCCCGTGGTATTATCCGGAAGACCAGATCTCCGACCTGCCGATGCGCCAGCTCGCGGCGGAAATCACCCGCGAGAAGCTTTTCCTGCGCCTGCACCAGGAGCTTCCCTATTCCTCGCATGTCGAGACGGAGAAGTGGGAGGAGCGCAAGGACGGCTCGGTGCGCATCGAGCAGGTGATCTATGTCGAGCGCGACAGCCAGAAGAAGATTGCGCTCGGCAAGAACGGCGAGGCGATCAAGGCCATCTCCATGGCCTCGCGCAAGGAGCTGTCGGAAATCCTCGAACAGCCCGTGCACCTCTTCCTCTTCGTGAAGGTGCGTGAGAACTGGGGCGACGACCCCGCCCGCTTCCGCGAGATGGGCCTCGACTTCCCGACCTCGTGACGGGGCTTACGGCCGTGCCTTGACGGCGGGGCCGATCTCCAGGATGCGGTTCGTCCAGACATAGCCGGGGAAGTCTTCCGGCAGGTCCTCCACCTGCCCGGCCGTGTCGATGCCGACCGTGCTGCCGCCGGTATAGGGGCCGATGAGGACCACGTCGCTGCCGGCGTCCTTCATGCGCGTCAGGAAGCGGTTCGGCCAGCCCCAGAACAGGAAGGCGTAGTTGCTCGGCACCGGCACCAGCGTGTTGCGGCAGGCCTCCGGCACATAGCCGATCCAGCCCGTGCCGAAATAGCGCAGCAGGCAGGCCTTCACCGAGGTCTTCGTGTAGCCCTTGAGGCCTGGCACCGCGGCGAGCGCCGCGTCCGTCGGCTCCGCCCCGCCATAGATGCCGAAGACCTTGTCCTTCCAGGCTGGATTGGCCGCCAGCAGCGCGGCCAGCGCCTCGCCTTCCTCCGCCCGCCGGCTCTTGAAGTTGATCAGCAGCTTGCCGGCCGGATCGGCGGCGAACATGTCTTCCAGCATCGGCATCTGCCCGACGCCGTTGCCGCGGAACGGGTAGGTCTTGCCGCCGTCGGGCGTATAGCCGTAGCCGATGTCGAGCGTCTTCAGCGTGGCGCTGTCCGTCTCTTCGGTCACGCCCTGGCCGTCCGTCCGGCAGTCGAGCGTCCAGTCGTGGAAGACGGCGAATTTTTTGTCGGGCGTCAGGTGCACGTCGATCTCGACGACCTCGGCGCCCGCGGCAAAGGCCGCCTGCATGCCGGCGACGGTGTTTTCCAGGAAATCGTGCCTGGGCGGGTCGATGAGGCTTGCCGTGCAGGTGTCGTCGTCGATCCCTTCATGGCTGAAGGTCTGGTGCGCGCCGCGATGGGCCATCAGCTTCGTTGCGCCCTCCGGCGCGCTGGCGATCAGCGAACTGTTGAAGGACCAGATGAGCAGGGCGAAGCCCAGAATGAAGATCGGCGCGTTTCGCATAAAAGTCCTCCTGCGGTCCCGGGAACAGGGATAGGGGCTCGCAGGAGAGACGGCAAGTGGCGGAAAGTATCAGGCGCGGGCGCGGCGATCGGGGCTCTGGGCGGCCTCGCGGGCCTTCTCGACAAGCCGCTGCATCGCCCAGATGCCGATCTCCTCGAGGGAGAGGGGACGGCTGATGAGATAACCCTGGTAGAGGTCGCAGCCTGCGGCGGCGAGCAGCGCCATCTTCTCCGTCGTGTCGACGCCCTCCGCGATCACCGACATGTCCTGCGCATGGCAGAGCGCGACGAGCGCGCGCAGCGTCGGAAGGGCGGCGGAGCGGGTGAGGCTTTCGACGAGCTCGCGGTCGAGCTTGATGGTCTCGGCGGGATATTCGATGATCTGCTGCACGGAGGTATAGCCCGCGCCGAAATCGTCGATGGAGATGCGGAAGCCGCGGGCGCGCAGGATCTCGATGTTGCGGCGCGACTGCTCGCCGAGCTTGACGGCGAAGGTCTCGGTCAGCTCGATCTCGATCATGCGGGCATCGATGCCGTGCCGGTCGGCGCTGTCGCAGAAATGGTCGCTGATCGACTTCGTGTAGAGCTCGGCGGACGAAATGTTGATGCAGAGGATCGTCTCGGCGCCGAAGAGTTTCCTGATCTGCCCGTATTCCGCCATCGCCCGGTCGATCACCCACCAGTCGATCTTGCTGAAGAGGCCGGTCGTCTCGGCGATCGGGATGAATTCGTCGGGCGTCACGCGGCCGAGAACGGGCGAGGTCCAGCGCAAGAGCGCCTCGCAGCCCGTCACCTTGCCGTGGCCGTCGACGATCGGCATGTAGACGAGGTGGAATTCGCGGTCGGGATCGAGGACGCGCAGCTCCTCCTCGATGCGGCGCTGGCGGTTGCGCTTCTCGTGCAGCGAGCGGGAATAGCGGGCCGAACCGTTCTTGCCCTGGGATTTCGCCTGGTACATGGCCGCATCGGCATTGGCGACGAGTTCGGCCAGCGTACGGGCATCTTCCGGATAGACGGCGATGCCGATGCTGGCGGTGACCGGATAGGCCTTGTCCAGCACCTCGAACCCCTCGGCAAAGAGGGCGAGGATGTTCTCGGAGATTTCCGTGATTGTGCCGCTGCCTGGCTGGCAGCGCAGCATGATGGCGAACTCGTCGCCGGAAAGCCGGGCGAAAAGTCCGTCCGGCAGGCCGCGTTCGGAAACGACGCGGGCGACGATGGCGGAGATGCGGTCGGCCAGCGTCTTCAACAGCTCGTCGCCGATCTTGTGGCCGTGCTTGTCGTTGACGAACTTGAAGTTGTCGACGTCGATGAAGAGCAGGGTGCAGCCGATATCCTCGGCCTCCGCTTCCTCTAGGATCTGCGTGGAGCGGATGTTGAAATATTCCCGGTTTGAAATGCCCGTCAGCGTATCGGTCCAGGAGGCGTTCTGCACGAGATCGAAGGACTGCATGGACTGGTCGTGCAGCCGCTTGACGTTGGCCGAGAGGCGGCCGATCTCGCCGATCTCGTTCATCTCCGGCAGGGCGCTGCGGTTGCCGGTCATCACGTCGGTGAGCTGGCGGTCGAGCCGGGCGATCGGATTGGTGATGTAGCGGCGCACCAGGCCGAGCACCAGGATGATCGTGCACAGGCTGAGCGCGATGGCGCCGAGCGCGAGCAGCGACTTCAGCGTCCACAGCCGGTTCTCGATGAAGGCCGGATCCGGCGTCAGCCGGGCGAAGAGAGACGGGCTCAGCGTCGCGGTCGCGGAAAGACCGCCCTGTGCCAGAAGCTGGTGCTGGCCGATTTCGATCGCCGTGCCGTATTCCTTCTCCAGCGCCCGCTTCATGTCGAGGAAGAGTTTCGGCCGCACCGCGGTCTGCACGAGGATCGCGCCGCTCTTGGCGCTGGCGACCGGGCGGTTGAAGGTCAGCGGGTCAATGAACTCGGAATGCACGATCAGCGGTTCGATGCCGGCGGCGTTGAGATAGGTCCAGGAGGAGAGCCGCGGGCTCTCGATCACATGCCTTGCATGCCGGATCTGCTGCGGCGTGATCTCGGCGAACGGATCGTCGCTGTCCTCGAAATAGTAATCGACCGTCAGCGGCGGGCGGATGATCGCCACGGAGATGAAGCGCTTGCGGTCGTCGGAGAGCGAGGTGATGCTTTGCTGCAGACGCACGCCGAGCGCGGTGTTGCGATAGGCCGCATCCGGCTCGTTGACGAACAGGCGCACCGCGCCGCCCTCGACGAGCGAATAGATGAAGCTGCGGTTCTGCGTCACCTCGTTCTGGAAGACAGCGGTGAGCAGGCCCATCTGCTGCCAGAGGCGGGCGCGTTCCAGCGCCAGGATGGAGGAACTCTGCACGTAGTAGATCAGCGAGGCGGCGAGCACGTAGCCAGCAAGCACGACCGGGAAGATGAGGGAAAGGGCGCGTTTACCGAGCGTCACTGATCTGGGCCAGACTGCTGATGATGCGGCGGCGGGCCTGGACCGATTGCACGGTCAGTTCCTCCTGGAACTGGCTCTTGGCCAGGATTTCCGGCGCGGCATAGATTTCGGGATTGGAACGCATGTCTTCCGGCAGCAGGGCGAGGGCGGCGGAGCTGGCGGTCGGCATGTTGAGCTTGATGGCGTTGCGGGCGCCGTTCTCGGCATTGCTGATATAGTCGACCAGTTGCAGCGCCAGCGCCTTGTTGTGCGAGCGCTCGCTGACGGAGATGCAGTCGAGCCAGGAGAGCGTGCCCTCCTTCGGCACCACGTAGCGCCAGAGGCCGGGCGAGGCGACCTTGTCGTTCAACGTGTACTGGTCGCCGCTATAGCCGAGCGCCATGTGGATGTTCGGACCCTTGTCGGGGCTCTGCACCGAGGTGACCACATAGTCGTAGGTGAGCACATAGGGCGCCTGTGCCTTCATCAGCTCGTAGGCCGCCTTCAGCGTCTCGTTGTCGTTGGCGTTCACCGACTTGCCGAGCAGGACGAGCGGCGCGACGAAGGCCTCGGCGTGATCGTCGTACATGGCGATATGGCCGTGCAGGCTTTCGGCCGGCTTCATCAAGTCCGCCCAGGAGGTCGGCGGCGTCGTGATCTTGTCGGAGCGGTAGAGGATGCCCATCGTGCCCCAAAGATAGGGCACGCCGTAGCCGCCGCAGCGGCTCGCCCAGCCCTCCGCATAGTCCTTCAGGGACGGCACGTTGTTCTGGTCCAGCGCGGCGATGACGCCGCGCTTGCCATAGAGCCGGGCGCCGTTCTCGTTGGTCACGACGACGTCGACATTGCTGTTCGGGTCGGCGAGGATCTCGTCGCGCACGTCGCCGCTGTCATAGAAGGTCTGGCGCACCTCGATACCCGTTTCGGCGGTCCAGTCGGCAAGGATCTGTTCGTCGATATAGGCTTCCCAGATCAACAGGTTGAGGGTTGCCGCGCGCGCGGGACCTTCCGCGGGGAGGGCCGCCAGTGAGACTGCTGCAAGAAAAGCGCCGCGCATACCGAAGGCCCCGTTGCCGTTACGTGCGGTGAGGATAGACGGCAAGACTTTATGAAGCGTTACAACCTCTAAGCCTGTATTAACGGGCGTTCAACCGTGGCACAGTCCTGCCGACCTTTATGGCGGTGATATATATTGTGGACGTGGTCGCGGGCTCACGGGCCTGCAGTTGGCCTCCCGCCGGCCGCGCACTATGGTCGCCGACCGCGCCAACCAGAGGAATTCGACATGGCCCCGACACCGCTCAAGATCGCGAACCTGATCGCCGCCGAGATCAAGGCGACCTCCGCGCAGGTCTCCGCCGCCGTGGCGCTCATCGACGAGGGCGCGACGGTGCCCTTCATCGCGCGCTACCGCAAGGAAGTGACCGGCGGCCTCGACGACACGCAGTTGCGCACGCTGTCCGAGCGACTGACCTATCTGCGGGAGCTGGAGGCGCGCCGCGCCTCGATCCTCGAATCGATCGCGGGGCAGGGCAAGCTGACGGACGAGCTTTCGGCGAAGATCGCCGCCGTCACGACCAAGGCGGAGCTTGAGGACATCTACCTGCCCTACAAGCCCAAGCGCCGTACCAAGGCGGAGATCGCCCGCGAGCGCGGCCTCGGCCCGCTCGCCGAGCAGATCCTGGCCGACCGTGCGCCGGTGCCGGCGGAGCTGGCCGAAACGTTCCTCTCGGCCGAGGTGCCGGACGTCAAGGCGGCGCTGGAGGGCGCACGCGACATCGTCGCCGAGCAGTTCACGGAAAATGCCGATCTCCTCAAGCGCCTGCGCGACTACATGAAGGACAATGCCTTCCTGCGCTCGCGGGTCGTCGAGGGCAAAAAGGAGGCCGGCGCGAAGTTCTCCGACTATTTCGACCATACCGAACGCTGGGCGACGGTGCCCGGCCACCGGGCGCTCGCCATGCTGCGCGGCTGGAACGAGGAATTCCTGTCGGTCGACATCGTCGTCGACCAGGACAGCACCGAGGCCGTCAAGCCGGTGGAGCGCATCATCGCCTCCTTTTATGCCATCGGCACGAAGCCCGGCGACAGGTGGCTGGCCGAGGTGATCGGCTGGACCTGGCGGGTGAAACTCTCCATGTCGCTCTCGCTCGACCTGATGCGCGAGATGCGCGAAAGGTCCGAGGAAGAAGCGATCCGCGTCTTTGCCCGCAATCTCAAGGACCTGCTGCTCGCCGCCCCCGCCGGCACGCGCGCCACGATGGGCCTCGATCCCGGCATCCGCACCGGCGTGAAAGTCGCCGTCGTCGACAATACCGGCAAGGTGGTCGAGACGACGACCGTCTATCCCTTCCCGCCGAAGAACGACGTGCGCGGCACGCAGGCGGAACTCGCCAGCCTCATCCGCAAGCACAAGGTCGAGCTGATCTCGATCGGCAACGGCACCGGCAGCCGCGAGACGGAACGGCTGGTTGCCGACATGCTCGCGCAACTGCCTGCGCCCAAGCCCACCAAGGTCATCGTCTCGGAGGCCGGCGCCTCGGTCTATTCCGCCTCGGAAACGGCGGCCGCCGAATTCCCCAACCTCGACGTCTCGCTGCGCGGCGCCGTCTCCATCGCCCGCCGCCTGCAGGATCCGCTCGCCGAACTGGTGAAGATCGAGCCGAAGTCGATCGGCGTCGGCCAGTACCAGCACGACGTCGACCAGGGAAAACTCTCCCGCTCGCTGGATGCGGTGGTGGAAGACGCGGTGAACGCCGTCGGCGTCGATCTCAACACCGCCTCCGCGCCGCTGCTTGCCCGCGTCTCCGGCCTTGGAAAATCCTCGGCCGAGGCGATCGTCGCGCATCGCGATGCCAATGGCCCGTTCGAAAGCCGCAAGGAACTGATGAAGGTCCCGCGCCTCGGCGCGCGCACCTTCGAGCAGTGCGCCGGCTTCCTGCGCATCCCGAACGGCAGGGAGCCGCTGGACGCCTCCTCGGTGCATCCGGAAGCCTATGGCGTCGCCAAGAAGATCGTCGCGGCCTGCGGGCGGGACGTGCGCACGCTGATGGGCGACAGCGCGGCGCTGAAGACGCTCGACCCGAAGGTGTTCGTCGACGAGCGCTTCGGCCTGCCGACGGTGAAGGACATCCTCGCCGAACTGGAAAAGCCCGGCCGCGACCCGCGCCCGGAATTCCGGACCGCGACCTTCGCCGACGGCGTCGACGACATCAAGGACCTCAAGGTCGGCATGCTGCTGGAGGGCACGGTGACGAACGTCGCCGCCTTCGGCGCCTTCGTCGACATCGGCGTGCACCAGGACGGGCTCGTGCACGTCTCCCAGCTCGCCGACCGCTTCGTCAAGGATCCGCACGAGGTGGTGAAGGCCGGCGACGTGGTGAAGGTGCGCGTCACCGAGGTGGACGTGCCGCGCAAGCGCATCGGCCTCACCATGCGCAAGGACGGCGGCGCGCCCGCCGCCCGCGACAATGCCCCGCGGGGCGACAGGAGCGCCCAGATGAAGCCGAAATTCAGCCAGGCGGCACCCAAGCAGCAGGCGCCCGCGCAGGGCGCCTTCGGCGCGGCGCTGGCCGAGGCGATGAAGCGAAAATAAGGCAATGCCCTAGTTTTCCTAATGGCTGTCGGCAGAAATCGTCGTTTGTCCTGAACCGCCCCGCCGTCCATAGTCGCGGCGTGGGCGGGCTCAAGCGGGCCGGGCGCTGCAAGGCGTGCCAGGTGTCCGACAGACAGGAAACTAGACATGACGATCACGATTTCCCGCCGGCAGGCCATGGCCGGCGCTCTTCTTGCCATTCCTGCGGTTTCGGCGCTGACGGCCGGCACCGGCCTTGCCGCCGGCGAGGACCGCGCGCAGCGGCTTGCCGCGCTGGAGGCGCGGCACGGCGGGCGCATCGGCGTTGCCATACTTAATCTCGCGACAGGCGCGCGCCTCGGTCACAACACGGAGGAACGCTTCCTGATGTGCAGCACCTTCAAGGCGCTGCTGGCGGGCCACATCCTCGCCCGGGTGGATCGGGGCGAGGAGACGCTGGACCGGCGCATCGTCGTGAAGGAAGCGGACCTCGTGGACTGGTCGCCGGTGGTGGAGAAACGTGTCGGCGGGGAGGGTATCTCGATTGCCGAACTCTGCGAGGCGACGATCACGCTCAGCGACAATGCCGCCGCCAACCTGCTGCTCGCCGCATCGGGCGGGCCGAAGGCCGTCACGGCGTTCCTGCGCGGTTTCGGCGACACGGTGACGCGGCTCGACCGCACGGAGCCGACGCTCAACTACCATGAGGCGCCGGACGACGAGCGCGACACGACGACGCCGACCGCCATGGTGGAAACGTTGCGCAGGCTGCTCTTCGCCGAGGTGCTGTCGGCCCGCTCGAAGGCGCAGCTTGCCGCCTGGCTGGTGATGAACAAGACGGGCGACACGCGGCTGCGCGCCGGTTTTCCGCCCGGCTGGATGACCGGCGACAAGACCGGCACGAACGGCGACAAGGCCGGCAATGCCAACGATGTCGCCGTCGCCTGGTCGCCGGACCGTGGCGCCGTCATCGTCGCCGCCTTCTGCGAAATCCCCGGCATTTCCGGCGACGCGCGCAATGCCGTCATCGCCGAGATCGGGCGCATCGCCGCCGAGGTCTGAGACGGGGGCGCCGTCCTTGCGGCGGCGCTTCAGCCCCCCAGCTCGCCCTTGAGCGCCGAAAGAACGCTCATCGCGTGGCCGGCATACTGGCTGATCCAGCGGTCGTGGATCGCCTGGATCGGCAGGGCATTGAGGTGGTTCCAGCGTTCGCGCCCCTCACGGCGGGCGACGATCAGGTCCGCTTCTTCCAGCACCTTCAGGTGCTGCATGACC
This sequence comes from Shinella sp. HZN7, assembly GCF_001652565.1. Taxonomy (NCBI): domain Bacteria; kingdom Pseudomonadati; phylum Pseudomonadota; class Alphaproteobacteria; order Hyphomicrobiales; family Rhizobiaceae; genus Shinella; species Shinella sp. HZN7. The sequence continues at coordinate 1,255,861 of NZ_CP015736.1, forward strand.
GTGCAGCGGTCCATATCCGCGAAACGCTCGCACAGCGCGCCCGTCGTCAGCGGCGCATCCTTGATCGCATCCAGCATCTGCCGCCGTTTGCCATTGGCCAGCGCCTTGAAAACGGCGTCCTCTTTCGATTCGCTTGACATGTTATATTTTTATAACATATTTTGGCGGCAGGCAAGATCGAGAGGGGCAGTGCGCCCCGGGAGGAGGACGGCATGACGCTGGAATTTCGTGTGAACGGGCGCATCGGCAAGCAGGTCGCCGAGGTCTTCGACGCGGTGGTCAATCCAGAAAAGCTCAGCGGCTACTTCACGACCATCGGCGGGGCGAGCGCCCCGCTGGTCGAGGGCACGACGGTCACCTGGTGGGGCATGGCCCCGGTCATCGTCGACAGGGTGGAGGAGAACGCGCTGATCGTCTTTCGCTGGGATGCGATGGTGGACGAGGGGGAGGCGCCCTACAAGACGCGCGTCGAGATGCGCTTCAAACCGCTGGAGGACGGCGGCACGATGGTGACCATCGCCGAGACCGGCTGGCGCGACAACGCCCGCGGCCAGAAATCGTCCTACATGAACTGCGAGGGCTGGTCGCAGATGCTGGCCTGCATGAAGGCCTATGTCGAATACGGCATCAACCTGCGCGAGGGCTATTACCCGAGCGAGCTCAAGGGCGTCGTCGCCTCCGAGCAGCAGGATTTCACATGAGACGGGAGGTTGCCATGACGGCTGAAATCAAGGGCGGCATCAACATCGCCATGAAGGTCCCCTCGCACCAGTACGAGGCGACGCTCGCCTTCTACCGCGACGTCGTCGGGCTGGAGCCCTTCGACGACAAGGCCCCGGCAAGAGGCTTCCTGCTCGGCCCGAACCGGCTGTGGATCGACGAGGCGCCGGGCTACAGCCAGGCGGAGGTCTGGCTGGAGCTCTTCACACCCGACCACAAGGTCGCCCTCGGCCATCTGGAGCGGAACGGCGTCGTGCGCTGCGATCCCATCGAGGATCTGGGCGCGGGCTTTCGCGGCGGCTGGGTGATGAACCCGGCCAACATCGTGCACATGGTGCGCGAGCCCGACGCCTGGTGACGAAGACGGTCCGGGGACGGGCGCAAGGCCGCCCCCGGAAAATGCCTCAGATGGCGGCGGGCGGCGTCAGGCCGTCGGCGGCGGCCATCGGCACAGGCTGGTCGGCCGGCGCCTGATGCTGCAGCACGACGACGCGGCTGCCGGTCGGCACGCGGCCGTAGAGGTCGATGATGTCCTGGTTGAACAGGCGGATGCAGCCGCTCGACACCGCCTTGCCGATCGACCACGGCTCGGACGTGCCGTGGATGCGGAAGAGCGTGTCCTTGCCGTCCTTGTGCAGGTAGAGCGCGCGCGGCCCGAGCGGGTTGGTGAGCCCCGGCTCCATGCCGCCGGCCCATTTCAGGTTCCGCTCCGGCTCGCGCGCGATCATGTTCTGGGTGGGCGTCCAGCGCGGCCATTCCGCCTTGCGGCCGATGCGCGCGCCGCCCTCGAACTCCAGCCCCGCCTTGCCGACGCCGATGCCGTAGCGCATCGCCATGCCGTCGCCCTGCACGAGGTAGAGGAAGCGGTTCTGCGTGTCGATGACGATGGTGCCGGCCGGCTCCGCCGTCTGGTAGGCGACCTGCTGGCGGAAATATTTCGGATCCACCTTGCTGATATCCATCGCCGGCAGCGGGAAGCGCTCTTCCGGATGTGGCCCGTACATGGCGACATGCATCGGGTCCGGCCCCTTCTTCACCGGCTTGGCGGTGGTGGCGCAGCTTGCAAGCGTCGCCGCAAGGGCAAGGAGGGCGAGGGGCGGAGAGCCGCAAAAGCGCGGGCGCGGGACACACACATGAAGGGGGCACCTGTCGTTCTTCAATTCCGGAATCTGGCTTGAAAGCCTTGCGCGGGGTTCTTTGTCGGCAAAGCGGGCACCGGCGCGGCGAGAAAAAAGCGAAACTGTGGCAATGGCTTGGGTGTGTCCCTGCGGCCACGCGTCGTTCCGTCGCATGCTGCGGCCCGCTTGCCCCGGCGCCGGTGAGGGCGTAAGGCTTTGACCATGCAATGGAGTGAGGAAGCCATCGTTCTCGGCGTGCGGCGCCACGGCGAAAGCTCTGTCATCGCCGAGGTGATGACACGCAGCCGTGGCCGGCATCTCGGCATGGTGCGCGGCGGGCGCTCGCGGACCATGCAGCCGGTGCTCCAGCCCGGCAACTCGGTCGACATCACCTGGCGCGCGCGGCTCGACGAACATCTCGGCGAGTTCCGCATCGAGCCGCTGGAGCTGCGCGCCGGCCGGCTGATGGAGACGGCGACCGCCGTCTACGGCGTGCAGGCCATGGCGGCGCTGCTGCGCTTCCTGCCGGAGCGCGACCCGCATCCCCATCTCTACGAGGCCCTTTCCGTCATCCTCGACCACCTGCACGAGCCGGCCGATGCCGGCGAGCTCTTCGTGCGCTTCGAGCTTGCCGTGCTCAACGATCTCGGCTTCGGCCTCGACCTCTTCGAATGCGCCGCCACCGGCACGCGTGAGGATCTCTGCTACGTCTCGCCGAAATCGGGCCGCGCCGTCTCGCGCGCGGCCGGCGCGCCCTGGGCGGGCAAGATGCTGGCGCTGCCGGCCTTCCTCGGCGACGAGAGCCGGCACGCCGCCGATGCCGCCGCCCTTGCCGACGGCTTCCGGCTGACGGCCTTCTTCCTCAACCGCCATGTCTGCGAGCCGCGCGGGCTGGAGCTCGCCAGCGCCCGCGACGGCTTCATCCAGGCGGCGCTGAAGGCGCTCGGCGCGCCGCGACACGATCAACCCGAAGAGGCGCATGCATGACGGTCGAAATCTATCCGGGGCTGACGGTCGCCGGCGTCGGCACGCTGCCGCTTGACGTGGTGAGGCGCGACGGCGGGCTGAAGGTGTTGCAGGCGATGCTGGCCGGGGATCTGCCCGCTCCGCCGATGGCCAAGACGCTCGCCTTCAGCCTGACGGAGGTGGAGGACGGCCGCGTCGTCTTTGCCGGCCTGCCGTCGGTCGATCATCTCAATCCGCTCGGCACGGTGCATGGCGGCTGGACGGCGACGGTGATGGATTCGGCGCTCGGCTGCGCCGTCTTCTCCGTCGTCAGGCCGGGCGAGGCCTATACGACGATCGAGTTCAAGCTGAACCTCGTGCGCCCCGTCCTGCCCGGCATGGGCGAGGTGTTCTGCGAGGGCAGGATCGTGCATCGCGGCCGCACCATCGCCACGTCCGAAGCCTGGCTGCGCGATGGAAGCGGCAAGCTGCTGGCCCACGGCACGGAAACCTGCGCGATCTTCCCGATCGAAAACCTGATGCGCTGATTCGGGCCTGTCACCGGCGGGTTCGGGTGGAAAGCACTTCCCAATGCGCGCGCGTCGCGGCGAAGTCGCCGCCGGCTTCGATGATCTCGACGACATGGCTGAACCGGTCGCCCTCGCCGGACAGCCGGAGGCGGACCGTGCCGGCCTGCGCGTCCGCCGCCACGTCCCGGATGCCGTCCAGGCGGGTGGGACGGCGCGCTCCGGTCCGGGCGTCCGCCGGCCGGGCGGCGACCGGCATCCATGTCAGCGTGCCGTTTTCCATCACCAGCGGCGCGGCGCCGAACGCGACGGGCATCCAGTCCTCCTCGCCATCGGCCGAAAAATGCGCGACATGGAGGGTGCCGTCATCGAGGCGGTCCGGCTGCCCGGCGTGGTTTGCGACCAGTTTGTAGAGGTGCCCGCCATCGCCGCAATAGGTGACCACGCGGTCATGCCCGTCGACGCGGCAGGCGAGGGCATAGGCATGGCCGAAGCCGTCCTCGGGCCGTCGGTCCCCTTGCGGAGCGTCGGCGTTGCGAAGGATCTGGGACATGGCGGGCTCCGGACTGGTATCGGGAAGAGGCTATTGTGCCCGCCTTGCATGAAAACCGTGCGACAAGCTGAAGAGAACGCCGGCCTCAAACGTAACCCCGTTTAGTCTTTGGAAAAAACCGGGTAGTCTTCGCGCCCGGACAATGCCCGTGTTGGAGTCGCAATGCTCGAAATCCTCTCCCTGGTCGCTCTCGGCCTGGCGCTCTATACCCTCAATGCATCGCGAAACAGTGCGCAGAAACTCGGCGAAGAGGTGATGCGGCTGAAGCGCGAGGTCGAAATGCTGAAGGCCGGGGGCCTGGCCGCACCGGTGGAGACGGCGACCGCCGACACGGCCGAGGCCATCCGCGAGGAGGACGCCGAGGAGGAGGAGGCGCCGGCCGATTTCGCGAGCCCCTGGGCCGCCGCGCAGGCGGCTGGTACCGACGAGGCCGCGAAGGGCCGCGCGATCTTCGGCGGCAGTACGCCCGCCGTTCCGGCCGAAGCCGTTGCGAGCGAGACTGCGGAGGAGGCTGCCGCGGCGGCTTCCGCCGTTCCCGCGGCTGCGGCAAAGCCGAAGGAGAGCTTCGAAAGCCGCATCGGCGCGCGCTGGGCCGTCTGGGTGGGCGGCATCGCGCTGGCGCTCGGCGGCATCTTCATGGTCAAGTATTCCATCGAGGCGGGGCTGCTCAGCCCGGCCGTGCGGCTGTCGCTTGCCGCCGTCTTCGGTCTCGTTCTGACGGCGGTGGGCGAGTTCGTGCGCCGCCGCACCCTGCCGGTCATCGCCAATGCCTTCCAGAACGCCATGATTCCCGGCGTGCTGACGGCTGCCGGCGCCATCACGCTCTTCGCCGTCACCTATGTCTCCTACGAATTCTATGGCTATTTCGGCCCGCTGACCGCCTTCGTGCTGCTTGCCGCCGTTTCCTTCGCGACGATCGGCCTGTCGCTTCTGCACGGGCAGGCGCTTGCCGGCCTCGGCCTGCTCGCCTCCATGGCCACGCCCGCGCTGGTCGCGACGGAGGAACCGAGCGCCTGGGGCCTTTTTGGCTTCCTCTCGGTCGCCTGGCTTGCCACCTTCGCTGCCGCGCGCATCCGCCGCTGGCAGGTCGTGCCGGCACTCGCCAATGCCGGCATGGCGCTCTGGGCGGTGCTCTATCTCTCGCAGGCGAGCGCGGTCGAGGTTCTGCCGGTGCTTCTCGCCATGCTCGTTCTCGCCGTCGGTCATGGCCTCATCTGGCCGGGAAATGTCACGGCGGACGACTTGCCGCCCGCGACGGGCGCTGCCTCCGCCGATCCGCTGGACCGCCTGTTTGCCCCGCCGGCCGTCGCGGTATCGCTGACCGGCGCCCTTGCCCTGGTCTTCCCGGCATTGGTTCTGGCCAATGCGGTTCCGGCGCTGTCCCGGGCGGATTACGCTTTCGCCGCGGTCGTGATGGCGCTCGCCGTGCTCGGCGCGCTACGCGGCTGGGCGGTCTATCCGGCGCTCTTTTCCGCCATCGCGGCGGTGGTCGGCGTCGGTGCGATGGTGGTCTCGCCGGGCGGCCTGCTGTTCGAGGATTTCTCCACGCTCGCCCCGCCGACGCTGGAGGGCGCGTCGACATTGCCGGTACCGGTACTCGGCCTCGTGCCGGTCAACCTGCTGCTGGCGCTCGCCGTCGCCTATGCTGCGGTCGGCCTTGCGGCGGTGCGCCTGCGCCTGGCAGGATCTTCCGCCTTTGCAGCGCTCTGGAGCCTCATCGCCCCGGCGGCGCCCTTTGCCATCCTCGCCATGAGCTTCCTCAATTTCGGCAATCTCTCCTTCGATCTGAAGCATGGCCTGCTTGCGGTGGTGCTCGGCCTTGTCTTCCTCGCTGCTGCGGACGCCTTTTCCCGCGGGCGGGGAGAGGAGGAGGGTGTCTTCCTTCCGCAATGGGCGCTCGTCGCCGGCGGCTTCGCCTTCCTCGTGCTGGCGCTGCATGCCATGACGGACGGCCTTGCCACGACGATCGGCATTGCGGTCCTCGGCGCCGCCGCCGTCTTTTCGACGCGCCTTCGCCGCTGGCCGGTCCTGCCCTGGCTGATGGCCGGGGCGGCCGCGATCGTTGCCGGCCGCATCGGCTGGGAGCCGACCATCGTCGGCGCGGCAAACCTTTCCAAGACGCCGGTCTTCAACCAGTTGCTCGCCGGCTACGGCATCCCGGCCGCTCTGCTCGCGCTCTCGGCCTTCGAGCTGCGCCGCTGGCCGGGAACGCAAATCCGCAATCTCCTGCAGGCGCTGGCCAGCCTCTTCCTTCTGCTGACGGCGGCGATCCTCGTGCGGCACGGCATGAACGGCGGCGTGCTCGACAGTTCCGTGCCGACGCTCGGCGAACAGTCGATCTACACGCTGCTGGTCATCGGCGCTTCGGCGATCCTGATGTCGCTCGACCTGAAATCGCCGAGCCCGGTCTTCCGCTACGGCTCCATGGTGGTCGGCGGGCTCTCGATCCTGTCGATCCTCAGCGCCCATTTCGTCGGCCTCAACCCCTATTTCACCGGCGAGCTGCTCGGCAAGTGGCCGCTCCTGGATCTGCTCTTCGTCGGCTATCTGCTGCCCGGCATCGCCTATGGCGGCCTTGCCTTCCATGCACGGGGCCGGCGGCCGATGCCCTATGTGATCATGCTGGCGCTGACCGGCGTGGCGCTCGCCTTCGCCTGGGTCACGCTCAGCGTGCGCCGCTACTGGCATGGCGAGGGCATCGCCGACTGGAAGGGGTTCCTCCAGCCGGAGACCTATACCTATTCGGTCGTCTGGCTGCTGCTCGGCGTGCTGCTGCTGGCGGTCGGCTCGAAGTTCGATTCCAAGAGCATCCGCCTTGCCTCCGCCGGCCTCGTGCTGATCGCGGTCATCAAGGTCTTCCTGATCGACATGGCCAATCTCGAAGGCATCCTCCGGGCGCTCTCCTTCATCGGGCTTGGCGCGGTGCTGATCGGCATCGGCCTGTTCTACCAGAAGATCCTCTCGGGAAAGTCCGGGACCGGCGAAAAGGCGGAATTGAACGCCGAGGCGTGACAGGCTAGGTCATGGGCAACCACTTGCGGATCGCCCATGACCTTCGCCTGCCTCGCTGCTGCCTTTTCGCCCCTCGGTCCCCTTGCCGAGCGCCTGCTGCCGCAGGCCTTTTCCGCCGATGACGGCTCGCACGACGCCGCGCACCTCATCCGCGTCTGGAAGAGCGCGCGCCGCATCCAGGCGGAGGAGGGCGGCGACCCGCGGCGGCTGGCGGCCGCCGTGCTGCTGCACGATTGCGTGGCGGTGGAGAAGAATTCGCCGCTGCGCGCCGAGGCCTCGCGCCTTGCTGCTGAGAAGGCGGCCGGCCTGCTTGCCGCCGAAGGCTGGAGCAAGGAGGACGTGGCCGCCGTCGCCCATGCCATCCTCACGCACAGCTTCTCCGCCAATCTTCCGCCGGAAACCCTGGAGGCAAAAATCCTGCAGGATGCCGACCGGCTCGATGCGATCGGCATGATCGGCGCCGCGCGCTGCTTCTACATTGCCGGCCGCATGGGCAGCGGCCTCTACGATCCCCTGGATCCGCTCGGCGAAAACCGCCCGCTCGACGACAAGGCTTTCGCCATCGATCATTTCGAGGTCAAGCTGTTCAAGCTGGCGGAAGGGTTCCAGACGGCGGCGGGCGCGCGCATGGCGGAGGAGCGGACGGAGCGCCTGCGGGCGATCCGCGCCATGCTCCTGGATGAAATCTGAAGAAAAACATGCTTTTGTGCCGCCGTATTGAATCTGTCCGGCAGGCCGTTGAATCAACGTTTCAGGAAAGGTCGCCCGCATGAAGGTCGAGGGTCTCAACATCCACCCGCTGAAGAGCGGCCGGGCCATCCCCGTCGAAAGCGCCGGCGTGCGCCTCGACGGCCTTGCCGGCGACCGGCGCTTCATGGTCGTCGAGCCGGACGGCCGCTTCATCACCCAGCGCGAGCTGCAGGCGCTGGCCCGCGTCGAGGCGACGGCGGTCGGCGAAAGCCTGCATCTCGAAATGGAGGGCCGCCAGCTCCTTGCCAGCTTCGATCCCGAGGATCGTCTCGACGTGACCGTCTGGGACAGCCCGGTCAATGCCGCCGTCGCCGACGAGGCCGTCAACGACGTCCTGTCGGACTGGCTCGCGCGCCCGGTCAGGCTCGTGCACATGGATGCGCGGGCCGAGCGGCTGGAGGGCGAGGACTGGGCCGGCAGCCCGGCGCCGGTCGCCTTCGCCGATGGCTTCCCGGTCCTCGTCACGACCACCGGCTCGCTCGCCGACCTCAACCGCACCCTTCTCGCCAAGGGCCAGGAGCCCGTCGGCATGGACCGCTTCCGCACCAACATCCTCGTCTCCTGCGAGGAGCCCTGGGCGGAGGACCTGTGGGAATCGATCGAGATCAACGGCATCGCCTTCGATTTCGTCAAACCCTGCGCCCGCTGCATCATGACCACGCAGGACCAGATGACCGGCGAGCGCATCGGCGGCAACCCGATCCAGGGCCTTGCCGAAAAGCGCATGTCCGCCGACCGCCGCGTGCCCGGCGTGCTCTTCGGCTGGAACGCCGTGCCGCGCGGCGAGGGCGAGGTCCGCCTCGGCGATACGGTGCGCGTGACGCGGACGCGCAGCGAGCGCTGGCCGATGAAGGTGCGGGCTTAAACCCACCCGCGTCGCTTGAAGTAGAGGAACGGCATCAGCGCCGAGATGATCATCAGGCCGATCGCGTAGGGATAGCCGAAGTGCCATTGCAGCTCCGGCATCAGCTCGAAGTTCATGCCGTAGGCCGAGGCGACCAGTGTCGGCGGCAGGAAGACGACCGAAGCGACGGTGAAGATCTTGATGATCTGGTTCTGCTCCAGGTTGATGAGGCCGAGCGTCGCGTCGAGCAGGAAGTTGATCTTGCCCGACAGGAAGGCGGCGTGGTCGCCGAGCGAGGCGGCATCGCGCTGCACCAGCTTGACGAGCTGGCGGATTTCCTTGGAGGGCCGGCGGGTCGGGTTCTCCACCGCCGCATGATAGGCGACGAGGCGCGAGATGCTGACGAGGCTTTCGCGCACGCCGCTGAGGAAATCGCCCTTGCGGCCGAGCTGCTCGATCAGCGCCTCCAGGTCGCGCGTCTTCTTGGTGGAGGAACCCGTCTTGCTGCGGAAGACCTCGCGCGAAATGCCGTCGATCTCGTTGCCGAGCCGTTCCAGCACGTCCGCCATGCGGTCGATGACCGCCTCGATGACGCCGAGCATCACGTCCTCGCCGGTCTCGTAGCTGTGGCCGTTGCCGCGCAGCGCCCGGTTGCAGAAGGTCGTGAAGGGCTTTGCGTCGGCATGGCGCACGGTCACCAGCGTCGGGCCGGTGAGGATGAAGGTCACCGGCATCTTCGTCGGTTCGTCGCCGTCGAGATTGGTGAGCGCCGTCATCGTCATGAATTCCGCGCCGTCCTCCTGGTAGAGGCGGGCGGAAAGCTCGATATCCTCCATCTCCTCCCGCGTCGGGATGGAAATGTGGAGCGCCGCCTCCACGTCCGTCACCTCTTCGGGCGTCGGGCTCAGGAGGTCGTACCAGAGGGCAGGGGCGATCGCCTGCTCGATGGCCGGGTTGGAAATTTCACGCAGGCAGAAGCGGTCCGCCCTGCGGGCATAGATTTGCAGCATGCTTCACTCCTTGAGGCATTCTCGCCGTCCGGAGCGAAGCCTTTTCGGGGCTCCTACCGGATCGGTCGCTCGATTGCTCTCGATAGTCGACTGTCGGGGTCCATGATCTTATCCGGGTTCGGTTGGCGCTATGTGACGCCTGACGGGGGCATGCGCTCAAAATGCCGTGGCGTCAAGCACATCCGGTGGAGCGCGGCGCATCGGGCTTTCATCAATCCGGCTGATCGTCCGGTCAATTAAATTCGCTTTTGTTCATGCATGGCGCGGCGTAGGGTCCGGGCCTGATTTCCGGAGACGCACCATGTCCACCCCATCCGTCGTTGCGGCGCCTGCCGCCAGCCGGCCCATGCCGTGGCTCATCATTCTCGCCGGCTCGCTGATCGCGGTGCTCACCTTCGGCCCGCGCTCGGCGATGGGCTTCTTCCAGTTGCCCATGCTGCAGGATACCGGCTGGGACCGCACCACCTTCGGCCTCGCCATGGCGCTGCAGAACCTTGCCTGGGGCGTCAGCCAGCCGTTCTTCGGCGCCATCGCCGACAAGTTCGGCACCTGGCGCGTGCTGCTCGTCTCGGGCCTCGTCTATGCGCTCGGCCTGTTCCTGATGTCGCTCGGCACCTCGCCGCTCTGGCTGCATGTCGGCGGCGGCGTGCTGGTCGGCCTCGGCGTCGGGGCCGGCTCCTTCGGCATCCTGCTCTCGGCCTTCGCGCGCAATGTGACGCCGGACCAGCGCTCCATGGCCTTCGGCATCTGCACGGCGGCGGGCTCGGCGGGCATGTTCCTCTTCGCGCCGCTGTCGCAGGGCCTCATCAGCGCCTATGGCTGGTCGGACAGCCTCGTCTATCTCGGCGTGCTGATGCTCATCGTCCCGCTGCTCGGTATTCCACTGCGCGGCAACTCCTCTTCCGGCATCACCGCGGCGAGCGAATACAAGCAGACCATCGGCGAGGCGCTGCGCGAGGCGCTCGGCCATCGCAGCTACGTGCTGCTGGTCGCAGGTTTCTTCGTCTGCGGCTACCAGGTCGCCTTCATCACCGCGCATTTCCCGGCCTATCTCGGCGATATCGGCATCGATGCGCGTTATGCCGTCATCGCGCTGGCGCTGATCGGCTTCTTCAACATCATCGGCTCGCTCGCCGCCGGCTTCATCGGTCAGCGTTATTCGAAGCCCTATTTCCTTGCCTATATCTACCTTGCCCGCTCGGTCGCGGTGGCGGCCTTCATCCTCTTGCCGAAGTCGCCGGCCTCGGTCATCATCTTCGCCATCGTCATGGGACTGCTGTGGCTTTCCACCGTGCCGCCGACCAACGGCCTCGTCGCCATCATGTTCGGCACGAAGCATCTCGGCCTGCTCGGCGGCATCGTCTTCTTCTCGCACCAGGTCGGCTCGTTCCTCGGCGTGTGGATGGGCGGCTATCTCTACGACCATTTCGGCACCTACGATCCGGTCTGGTGGCTCGGCGCGGCGCTCGGCATCTTCGCGGCGATCGTGCACTGGCCGATCGAGGAGAGGGGCGTCGCACGCCCGGCCGCCGCCTGATCCGGAACCTTGCCCCGCCCGAAGGAATTCGGACGGGGCTTCTTGCAAACCGTCACAAAAGTTTCTAAATCTGAACCACCGGCAATGCCGGTTTTGTTTTGAAGCTATTATGCTCAAATTGAGCAAAATAGCCTTTCCGCCGGAGGGCGGCGGAAGAAAGGGAGGGTTCCATGACCGTTCTGGCCCAGCATGCGGGGATGGCCGAAGCCGCTCGTCCGCTCACCGCCGCGGAGCGCTTCGGCGTCGTCGAGAAACCGGACCTCACCTTCACGCCCGAGATCGCCCGCGAGACCGAGCACCTCTACGAGAAGGTGAAGCAGTTCATCCCCGCCTTCGAATGGCCGGTCTATGCGCCCTATGTCGCCGCCATCAACCGGCTGAAGAAGGAGCGCGGCGCGGTCATCCTCGCGCACAATTACCAGACGCCGGAAATCTTCCACTGCGTCGCCGACATCGTCGGCGATTCGCTGCAGCTCGCACGCGACGCAACCAAGGTGGATGCCGAGATCATCATCCAGTGCGGCGTGCATTTCATGGCCGAGACCTCCAAGCTGCTGAACCCGGAAAAGACGGTGCTCATTCCCGACGCCAAGGCCGGCTGCTCGCTGTCGGATTCGATCACCGGCGAGGACGTGCGCCTGCTCAAGCAGCGTTATCCCGGCGTGCCGGTCGTCACCTATGTCAACACCTCGGCCGACGTGAAGGCGGAGACGGACATCTGCTGCACCTCCTCCAACGTGCTCGCCGTCGTCGAGAGCCTGGAGAGCAATACGGTGCTCTGCATCCCGGATGAGTACCTGGCGATGAATGTCGCCAAGCAGACGAACAAGAAGATCCTCACCTGGAAGGGCCACTGCGAGGTGCACGAGCGCTTCACCGCGGCCGAGCTGCTCTCCTACAAGGAGGCCCATCCCGGCATCGAGATCATCGGCCACCCCGAATGCCATCCCGACGTCATCGCCGTCTGCGATTTCGCCGGCTCCACCTCGGGCATGATCAACTATGTGAAGGACCACCGTCCCTCGCGCGTGCTGCTCGTCACCGAATGCTCCATGGCCTCCAACATCCAGGCCGAGCTGCCGGGCGTCGATTTCGTCAAGCCGTGCAATCTCTGTCCGCACATGAAGCGCATCACGCTGCCGAAGATCCTCGACAGCCTGGTGCACATGACGGAAGAGGTCGTGGTCGACCCGGCGATCGCCGATCGTGCCCGCCTTGCCGTCGAGCGGATGGTGAACCTGAAGCAGTAGAGTAGCGCGTCAGCGCGAAATTTCGAGAAAGGCAGCGCCGAAGAGCCATTACGCCGATCCGTTGCCGCTGCCCCTCATCCCCTGCCGGGACCCTCTCCCCGCAAGCGGGGAGAAGGCGGAAAGCGGCGAGCCCAGCGCTCCTCGCCCCGCTTGCGGGGAGAGGATGCCGGCAGGCAGGTGAGGGGCATACTGGCGGACCGAAGCGTCGGAGGAGTATGACATGCCCATTGATAGTTTCCGCCCGCAATCCTGGAACGGCATCGACGATATCGTCATCGTCGGCGGCGGCCTGGCTGGCCTTTTCTGCGCGCTGAAACTCGCGCCGCGTCCCGTCACCATCCTCGCCGCCGCGCCGATCGGCCAGGGGGCGTCCTCCGCCTGGGCGCAGGGCGGCATCGCGGCGGCGATGAGCCCCGGCGACACGTTCGAAAAGCACGTTGCCGACACGCTCGAGGCCGGTGCCGGCATCGTCGACGAGAAGATGGCGCGCTTCATGGTCTCCGAAGGCCCGGCGCGCATCCATGACCTCCTCGAATATGGCGTGCCCTTCGACCGCGACCTCGAAGGCAAGCTGCTGCTCTCCCGCGAGGCCGCCCATTCGGAGCGCCGCATCGTGCGCGTCAAGGGCGACATGGCCGGCAAGGCCATCATGGAGGCGCTGATATCCGCCGTGCGGAAAACGCCGTCGATCCGGGTTCTCGAAGGTTATGTCGTCGAGGAGCTGGTGCGCGAAGGCCGCTTCATCTCCGGCGTCGTCGCACGGCCGGATGCCGGCCAGTCGAAGAACCGCGTGCATTTCCCGGCCCGCGCCGTGGTGCTCTGCTCGGGCGGCGTCGGCCATCTCTATGCCGTCACCACAAATCCGTGGGAGGCTTGCGGCCAGGGCGTCGGCATGGCCGCGCGCGCAGGCGCCATCATCGCCGATCCGGAATTCGTGCAGTTCCACCCGACGGCCATCAATATCGGCCGCGACCCGGCGCCGCTCGCCACCGAGGCGCTGCGCGGCGATGGCGCGCACCTCATCAATTCCGCCGGCCACCGCTTCATGCTGGATATCCACGAGGACGGCGAGCTCGCCCCGCGCGACGTCGTCTCGCGCGGCGTCTTTGCCGAGGTGCAGGCCGGTCGCGGCGCCTTCCTCGATTGCACCAAGGCGGTCGGCGCCCATTTCCCCGACATGTTCCCGACGGTCTACGCCTCCTGCATCGCCGCCGGCATCGATCCCGTCACGCAGCCGATCCCCGTCGTGCCCGCCGTGCACTACCACATGGGCGGCGTGCTGACGGATGCGGAGGGGCGCACCTCGATCGACGGCCTGTGGGCGGCCGGCGAGGTCACTTCCACCGGTGTACACGGCGCAAACCGCCTTGCCTCGAACTCGCTGCTCGAAGCCGTGGTCTTCGCCGCGCGCATCGCGGAAAACATCAAGGGCATGCTGCCGGAGCCGAAGATCAACGACTGGGGCAAGAATGCCGGCGAGAGCGACGACCTCGTCACCATCGAGGACAGCCCGGCGCTGAAGCGCCTGCGCCGCGTCATGAGCGACCATGTCGGCGTCATCCGCAGCCGCGAGGGCCTCAAGACGGCGATCCGCGAGATCGCCGCGCTGGAGCGCGAAAACAGCCGCATGCGCTTCCACAACATCGTCACCACCGCAAAGCTCATCGCGACGGGCGCCTATCTGCGCGAGGAAAGCCGCGGCGGCCACTTCCGTTCCGATTTCACCGAGCAGAAGGCGGACTGGAAGCACCGCACCTTCCTCACCCTCGCCGATGCCGAGAAGGTGGTTGCGGACCTTTCGGAAACGGCGGCGGCTTGAGGCTTGGCAAAAATTGACAATCGCTCTTCCCTCGCTAGAATCGGGCGAAAGGATCGCACGATGCCGACGCTGAATGTCAGCCTGACCCCGGAATTCACCGATTTCATCGAGGAAGCCGTCGCAAGCGGCTCCTATGTCTCGGCAAGCGAGGTCGTGCGCGATGCGTTGCGCCTGATGCGCCAGGAGCAGGAAAGCGAGGCGGCCAAGCTCGCGCTCCTGCGCAAGGCGGTCGATGCCGGGCTGGCTCAGTCGGAGCGGGGCGAGTTTTCCGGCCGCTCCGTCACGGACATATTCACCGCTGCCATCGGCGAGAAATGACCGTTCGGCTGACGGTTGAGGCCGGGCGGGACCTTGCGGAGATCGCGCGCTACACGGTGACGGCCTTCGGCGTTGCCCAGGCCATGCACTATGCCGCGTTGATCGAGCATGCCATGGGCCTCCTGGCTGAAAACCCGCTCCGGCCGGCGTCGCGTGCCCGCGACGAGCTTCGCCCCGGCGTGCGCTCCATGCATCTTTCCCGCGCCGCAGCCCGGCGCCACGCCGCTGCGCATGTCCTTTATTATCATCTTGTCGCGGGCCCGGATGAGGCACAGGATATCGTCATTCTCCGCGTCCTGCATGAACGCATGGAGCCGCTGAAGCGGCTCGTCGACGCCAACAGCCCTGAAAAGGATTCTCCGCCATGACCACCCCCTATCTCCCCGTTCTCTCGCCCCTGATGGTGGAGGACCAGGTGCGCGCGGCGCTGTCGGAAGACCTCGGGCGCGCCGGCGACATCACCAGCCAGGCGACCATCGCGCCGGAGCGTTCGGCGCGGGCGGAGCTGAATGCGCGCGAGGACGGCGTCGTCGCCGGCCTCGATCTCGCCCGCGCGGCCTTCCGGCTGATGGATCCCGAAATCCGCTTCGAGGCCTTCGTGAAGGACGGCGACCGGCTTGCGCCCGGCACGGTGATCGCGCGGGTTTCCGGCCCCGCCCGCGCCGTGCTTTCGGCCGAGCGGGTGGCGCTCAACTTCCTCATGCACCTTAGCGGCGTGGCGAGCTACACGGCGCGTTTCGCCGCCGAGATCGCCCATACGCCGGCCAGGGTCTGCTGCACGCGAAAGACCATTCCGGGCCTGCGCGCGCTCGAAAAATATGCCGTGCGCATGGGCGGCGGCTCGTCGCACCGTTATGGCCTAGACGACGCGATCCTCATCAAGGACAACCACATCGCCGTCTCCGGCGGGGTCGCCGGCGCCATCCATGCCGCGCGCGCCTTCGCCGGCCATCTCGTCAAGGTGGAGGTCGAGGTGACGACGCTGGAGGAACTGGAGGAGGCGCTGGAGGCGCAGCCGGACGTCATCCTGCTCGACAATATGGGGCCGGAGCTCCTGCGCCGCGCCGTCGAGATCAATCGCGACTGCGCGGGGCTGAGCGAGGCGGCCTATGCCGCCGATCCGCGCCGCGTGAAGCTGGAAGCCTCCGGCAACGTGAACATCAAGACCGTCCGCGCCATCGCCGAAACCGGAGTCGACTACATCTCGACCTCCAAGATCACCATGGCCGCGCCGACGCTCGACATCGGCCTCGACGTCGTCGTGAGCTGACCCGTCCGGAACACCCCGGCGGACGATGCGTTCCGGTTCCATGGACAATGGCAATCGGAAGGATGCATCATGTGGAAGATCGTTGCAGGCGCGGTGCTGGCCGCCCCGCTCATGAGCCTGCCCGCCGCCGCCCAGCAGGCGACGGATACGGCGCGGGCGAATTTCGTCGATCGTGACGGCAAGGAGACCGGCCGCGCGCAGGTGACCGCCGGGCGCGACGGCGTGCTGTTCGAGGTGGAGGTTTCCGGCCTCGAGCCGCGCAAATGGGTGGCGCTGCACATCCACGAGAACGGAACCTGCGAACATGCGGGCGGCCACGAATCGGCGGGCAGCCATTTCAATCCGGATGAAAAGAGCCATGGCTTCGTCTCGGCGGACGGTCCCCATGCCGGCGACCTGCCGAACCAGTATGTCGCCGAGGATGGCGTGCTGCGGGCGCAGGTCTATTCGACGATGGTGCGCCTCGACGATGCCGAGCGCGGCATCCGCGGCCGCGCGCTCGTCGTGCATGCCGGCTCGGACGACTACCGCACCGATCCGGCAGGCGGCGCGGGCGACCGTCTCGCCTGCGCCGTGATCGAATAGGGCCTATTCGGCCGGGGCCGCATCCGGCTCCGGCCCGCCGGGCTTCTGCCCGAAGGCGATGCGCACGCGGCGGTTCATTTCCCGCGTCGTCTTGAACCATTGCGGCGTCGACACCCAGTAGCGCAGCGTCAGGATGGCCGCGCTCTCCTCCAGGCTGTCGACGAAGACCTGCGGCGGCGGCACGGATTCGATCATGGGATCTTGCTTTGCGATCGACAGCAGCCGGTCGATCTCGTCGTCGATGTCGCGGTCGTTCGGCACTTTCACCTGGAGATCGTGCTTGCGGGTGCGTTCGCGGCTATAATTGGTGACGGGCGTGTTCCAGAGCGTCGAATTCGGCGCCAGGCGATAGAGGCCGTCGCTTGTCCTGAGTTCGGTGGCGAAGAGCCCGACTTCGGTGATCGTGCCGGAAACGTCCTTCGTCTCGATATATTCGCCCACCCGGAAGGGGCGCAGCACCAGAAGCATGATGCCGGCGGCGATGTTCTGCAGCGTGCCCTGGAGGGCGAGGCCGATCGCGAGGCCTGCGGCACCGAGAGCGGCGATGATCGAGGCCGTCTGCACGCCGAACTGGCCGAGCACCGTCACGAAGACGAGCACGAGCACCGCATAGCGCAGGATGTTCGCGAAGAAATGCGCGAGCGTCGCATCGATGCCGCGCACATGCGAAAGCCCGGTGAGCGCCCAGCGGTGCAGGATGCGGGAGAGAAACCAGCCGAGCACGAGCAGCACCATCGCGCCGAGGATGGAGAAGGAATATTGCACGGCAAGCGCGCTTGCCTGCGCCAGCGCCGCCCGCGTTGCGACGATGATGTCGGTTGCCTGTTGTTCCATGAACCTTTCCCCGTTGATATCGAAGGGGAAATGGCAGGATGCAGGATAAGTTCCGGCTAGCGCATGCCGACCTTGAGCCCCGGGGCCGGTCGCTCCTCCAGAATGCGGCGGCGGAAGCGGAAGAGCGCGGCGGGGCGCCCGCCGGTGGCGGCGGTGGAGCCGCCCGTCGCCTCGACCAGTTCGGCGCCCTCGACCAGCCGGCGGAAATTCTGCTTGTGCAGGTGCCGTCCGGAGATCGCCTCCACCGTCGCCTGCAGCTCCGTGAGCGTGAATTCCGGCGCCATCAGCTCGAAGATCACCGGGCGGTACTTGATCTTGCCACGCAGCCGCGCCATCGCGGTCGCAAGGATCCGGCGGTGGTCGTGGCGCATGGCGATGCCGGGCGCGGGGTGGCACGATCCGGTGCGACCGTCCGTCACCGCCTCCTCGGCAAGGCCGGCCTCGTAGAGAAGCTCGTAGCGTTCCAGCACGCGCTCCTCGTCCCAGGGGAAATCGTCGAGGCCGAAGGCGAGGCGCAGGCGCGTGCGCATCGAGGGCAGGGCGCTTGCCCGTTCCTCGCGCGTGTTGTCGGCCGCAAAGGCCTTCAGGGCGGGCAGGATGAGCTGGTCGATCAGCGCCGGCCGCCCCTGCCGCCAATCCTCCCAGGGAAGGTAGGTGTACCAGTCGCGCCAGGCGGCGCCGGCTTCCGCCAGCCGCTCGTTCGCCTCCGCATCGGTGCGGGTGAGAGCGATATAGCCGACGGAGACCATGTGCGTGCCGGCCTCGTCCGGCAGCTTCTGGCGGCCGCGGTCGCCGAAGGTGTAGAGCTGCTCGATATAGCCGAGCTTCAGCGCCGTCTGCGCCTCGACGCTGGCGCGCAGGCTCGTCTCGAAGGTGCGGTGCTGGCGCGGGTCGAAGGGGCCGAAGGGCAGGGCATCACGGCCGCCCGCGCCCCCGCCGATGGCGAGGATGCAGGGGCTGCGGCCGGAAATCGCGACGACCGCCGCGTTGAGGCCGATCTCGACCGGCGGGCGGGCGCGGCTCTCCGTCATGGCAGCAGCGTCTGCGGCGCGGCGGAAAAGACGAAGGGGCTGTCGCCGACATAATCGGCTCCGCGGCCGATGGCCCGGACGGCGGCGACGAGCCGTCCGCCGCGCGACAGCACATGGTCGCCGATCTCGACCAGCCGGGCATTCGGCGTCGCCTGCGCGGAGGCGCGGCGAAGGCGCATTGCGAGTTCGTGCTCGTCCTGGTCCGGTTCCACGGCGAGCGCGGCGATCAGCGCGGCGGCGGGGGAGCGGGAAACGCCCATCATGCAATGGACGAGCAGCGGCGCCTGCCGGTCCCAGCCGCGCGCAAAGCCGACGATCGCGGCCACATGCTCCTCGCCGGGCGCGACGAGGTCGCCGGTGCCGGCAAAGGCGATGTCGTTGACGCCGACGATCAGGTGGCGATCGGCGGCGATGATGGCCGGGCGGTGGAAATTCTGCTTCGGCGCGACAAGGCTCAGCATGTCGCGGCAGCGGTGGCGCACGGCCAGTTCCGCGATCTTTCCGAGCGGCGCGACGACGATCGTACCCATCGCGTCACACCGCCGCGGCGAGCGGGCCGCGCTCCCGCTCCAGCGCTTCGAAGCGATCGGCGAAGCGCTGCTGCGCGAGGGTGGCGGGCAGCGGCGCGATCTCGATCATCTCCAGCGTGATGCCGCGCGGCGCGCCGAAGAACTTGACCGCCTCGGCATGGGAGAAGCCGGCAAGCTCCGTCGCCTCGAAGAAGGCGGCGACCTGGTCGGCCTTCTTGATCTTTGCCTTCAGGCTCGCGGGGGTGGCGGGCGGCAGGCCGAAGCGCAGGTGCACGGCCGCCTCCAGCCGCTTCTCCACCGTCTTGTAGCCGCCGCCGACCACCGCCTTGAAGGGCGAGATCATGTCGCCGATCACGTATTCCGGCGCGTCGTGCAGCAGCGCCATCAGGCAGTCGTCGGCACTGCAGCGGTTCTGCTGGCGGAAGATCGCCTCGACGACCAGCGAATGCTGCGCGACCGAAAAGGCATGGTCGCCATTGGTCTGGCCGTTCCAGCGCGCGACGCGGGCGAGCCCGTGCGCGATGTCGGACAGCTCGATGTCGAGCGGCGAGGGATTGAGCAGGTCGAGGCGGCGGCCGGACAGCATGCGCTGCCAGGCCCGCGGCTCCGTCTTGGCGCGGGCGGCTCCGCTCATTGCGCCGGCACCTCGGCGGTTTCCTGCGGGAAGGCGAGGCCCGTCCATTGCGGCAGGGCGACGGTGACGGGCGTGCCGTCTGCGGTGATCGGCGTGCCGCCATGGATGGCGTCGGCCGCGCGGTCGATGCGCACGATGGCAAGGCCGCGCGTGCTGGACACGCTGCCGAGCGTGCCGATCGGCTTGCCGCCGGCCAGAAGCTCGGTGCCCGTGGCGGGAAGGGCGGTCTCGCCGCTGACGATGACGGGGCGGCGGCGCGCTGTGCCGCGGTGCTGCATGCGGGAGACGACCTCCTGGCCGATATAGCAGCCCTGGCGGAAGGAAAGGCCGCCGGTGAGGTCGAGCAGCACATCGTGCGGGAAGGCATCGCCGAGCGCATAGTCGCGGCCGGCTTCGACAAGCCCGGCGCCGATGCGCAGGGTTTTGTAAAGCGCCGGGTCGTCGCTGCCGCCCGCACCCGGGCGGCGGGAGACGGCAAGGCCTGCCTTCGCGAAGCGGCCGTCCCGCGGGGTGTCCGCCTCGGGCGCGTCCCAGCTTATCGTCACCTCGTTCCCCTCGACGGCGGCGAGGTCGACCGCGGCGCGCAGCTTGTACATGGTCAGCCGCTTCAGCAGCGCATCGCGCTGCTCGTCCGTCGTCTCGATCAGGAAGGCGCCGTCGCCGTCGCGGCTTATCAGGAAGTCGAACAGGATCTTGCCCTGCGGCGTCAAGAGGGCGCCGGGGCGGATCTCGCCGGCCGAGAGGTCGGGCAGGTTGGTGGTGATGAGCGATTGCAGGAAGGTTTCGGCATCGGCACCGGAAATGCGGAGGAAGGCGCGGCCGGAAAGCGTGACGGAAGGCATGATTCGATCCAGGTTTTGCGCCCGCCGGCACCATGCGGCAGCGGGCGGTGCATGATCGCACCCGTTGAAACAGAGGTAGAACGACCGGGCGCCTTTCGCAAGGTCGCGCCGTCTTGCCCTCTGCTTCCGGATGGGCCAGCGCCTGGAGCGAGGCCTTGTAAGGCTCAGTCGCCGGTGACGAAGAACTTCCACTGGCCGTCCGGCGTGATGCCGACGCGGTAGAAATTGTAGCTGCCGAATTCCTTCATGTCGGCGAAGTCGCCGGCCGTCACGATGCGCAGCAGCTCCACCTTTTCCGGCGGCGTCAGCGTTGCGAGCGGCTTTTCGGCGAAATAGGGCCAGACATAGAGCTCCTCCGCCGTCCCCTTGCCGACATGCACGAAACCGGTCGCCAGCACGTCGAGCAGGATCGCCAGCACCTCGATGCCTTCGTCGTCGCCCGACTGGCCCTTGAGGGTCTCGACGGGACCTTCGTCGGTCTCGACGATCGAGACCTGCGTTTCCGTCATGCCCTTGCCGAGAAGGGGGCGCAGGCGCTCGATATCGCCGGAGGCGGCGGCCTCCACGATGAGCTCGCGCATGCGGCGTACGGGCTCCGGCGCCTTGGCGATGTCGGAGAAGAACTCGACCGGAACCTCCGGTTCGTCGGCGGCCTTGTCGCCCGCGGCGGGCGCGCCGTCGGAGGGCTCGGTCACGGCCTGGTCGCGGCGAATCAGCGGGTCGGGCATCGGCAGTTCGAGAGGACCGGTCTCTTCCTGCTCCTCCTCGACGGGCGGCGTCTCGCCGTCCTCGGCCGGGGGCTGCTGCACCTGGCCCTGTTCGTCCTTCAGCTCGCTGAGGGCAAAGGCAGGGCGGACGGGCGCCACCAGCGCCGTCGTCGCGAAAAGCACCGACAATACGATGAGGCTGCTGCGAAACAGCGTTTTGCCGTCAGGCGACGTCTGCATGACCTGTCTTTCCAGCCTATTGCAGGATGCGCTCGGGGGAGAATTCTCCGGCCAGCATGCGCTCGTGCAGCGATTCGAGCATCGCCTCCGCGCCATGTTCGCCATGGATGCGGATCGTCTCGCGCATGGCAAGCGCGATTGCGGCATCGGCGATGATTTCCGGTTCGATGCCATCAGCCATGCCGTCGGCCCAGGCCTCGTTCTGGTATTCCAGAGCGGCCTGCATCTTCTCGTGCACGATCATCTCGTCGATATCGTTGAGAGTAGGTTCCATTGATCGGTCCATGCGAGGCATTCAGTTCTTACTTGACTGTTAACGACCTTAGCAGCCTTTTCCCAAAACGGCACTGGGTCCTGTAAAAAGAGGTTAATTAACCGCTAATTTCCGAAGCGTGCGGTAATTTCTGTGGCAAGTGTTGCACCTTCGTTACGGTATCTCTCTTCTGCGACAACGGCCGAGTCGGTGCAAGCGGTATAGATGGCCGCGAAGGAACGATATCCACGGTTGAATGCGGCGGTCAGTTTTTCCTGCCTTTTCGGCTCGTTGGCGGCTTCCAGCTCGATGAGGCGCTGCATGGAGGCCCGCCAGCCGTCCTCGGGCTTGTCCATGCACAGATTGCGCAGGTAGTGCACGGCGCCGAGGATTTCCGAGAGCCGTTCCAGCCGTTCGTCATAGGGCGCCGGCTTTTCCTCGACGACGACCGCCGGCGGCGTTTCCTTGGCATCGCCCTTCTTCTGGGCGAAGGCGGGCGCGGCGAGCGCCAGGCCGAGGAGGAGGGCGAGCCGAATCACCGTCATGCCTCCTGTCCCGTCCGTTCCGCTTCGAGGCGCCGGATGCATTCGCGCACGCTGTCCGGCGCCGGCAGCGTCTCGATCTCCTCGGCCGTATACCAGCCGACCGCCGCCGCATCGTCCGAGGCGACGGCGATGGCCGTGGCATCCGCCTTCACCTTGAAGACCGAGAGGCGGAACGACGGGCTGCCGGGGCCGTCCTCGCGGCCGGGCAGGTCGTAGGTCGCGAAAAGCTTGGGTTTTTCGGCGCGGATGCCGGTTTCCTCGAAGAGTTCGCGCAGCGCCGTCTCGGCCGGCGTCTCGCCCTCTTCGCCGCGTCCGCCCGGAAAGGCGTACATGTCGGCAGAGGGCGGGTTGCTGCGCAGGACCAGGAGATAGCGTCCGTCACGCTCGATGATGGCGGAGGAGGCGGGCTGGGGCGTCTTGGATGTCTTCATCGCGGTCCGGTTCGGTTGCGCTCGATTGACCCCTTATAGGCAAAGTGCGATGACGATGCCATGTGTGGACGATTTGCATTGCTGGCCAAGCGGGATCTTGCGCGCGACTATTTCGACCTCGCCGACCTGGACGACCTGCCCGAGCGCTACAACATCGCCCCGACGCAACCGATCCTGGTCATCGTCGCGGGCGAACGGCAACAGCCCGGCAGCAACCTGCCGGAGCGCAAGGCCATGCTGGTGCGCTGGGGCTTCATGCCCGGTTGGGTGAAGGACCCGCGCGACTTCCCGCTGCTCATCAATGCGCGTGCCGAGACGGCGATCGGCAAGGCCTCCTTCCGCGCCGCCATGCGCCACCGCCGCATCCTCGTACCGGCGTCCGGCTTCTTCGAATGGCGCCGGCCGGAGGGCAAGGGCGCCAAGGCACAGGCCTACTGGATCCGGCCGAAGAAGGGCGAGATCCTCGCCTTCGCCGGGCTGATGGAGACGTGGTCCTCGGCCGATGGCTCCGAGGTCGACACCGGCGCGATCCTGACCACGGCGGCGAACAACGACATCGCCCGTATCCACGACCGCATGCCCGTCGTCATCCGCCCGGAGGATTTTTCGCGCTGGCTCGACTGCAAGACGCAGGAGCCACGCGACGTGACCGACCTGATGAAGCCGATCGACGACGGCTTCTTCGAGGCGATCCCGATCTCCGACAAGGTGGGCAAGGTCGCCAATATGGGGCCGGATATCCTGGAGCCGGTGGAGGAGCGGGCCGAGGAGGCGCCGGCGGAAACGAAAAAGGGCGCAGACGCGCCCCCATCATCACCCGACCAGCTTTCGCTGTTCTGATATTCTGCCTGCAAGACGGTCTTGAAGCGGCTCAGTCGTAGAGCGGCTGGAGCACGGCCGGGATGTCGCGCTTGGGACGCTTGTCCGCGGTCTTCGCCTCGGGCTTGCAGCGCGTGGCGGCCACGACGGCGGGCAGGCCGAGCGGCTTGTAGCGCGCCTGCAGGGTTTCGTTCGCCGCATGGTTCGGCGGCTGCTTTCTTACGGTCGACATTGTCTTTACTCCTGAAGTGTCAGGCAGCCCCGTATGAATCCCCCGGTTGCTACCCCCAATGCGCTATGCATTTACGCGACCCATTCGGCCAAATTCTGCTCAAACTTTGATCGCTCTGCGGCAAGCGACTGAAAATACAGGCTTTCGCGATCAATTATTGTGACCGTCGCAAACATTCATTTCCTGGGAGCCCGCCGCACCTTGCTCATCAGGGCTGCCGCGACGACGGCGCGGATGCCGATCGGATTGTAGCGGGTGGCAAGGTCGGTCTCGGGGCGCGTGTCTGTCTTCCGGGTCTTCATGGTCCTGTCCCTTCGGTTTGCCGGCGGGTTCCGCCGGCCTCGTCCTTCTTTTCCCATGCCGGCAGGGGCGGGGTGTCACCGCGGGAACAGGATGCCCCGGCGAGATTTTCGTCCGGGAGGGCGCCGCGCCCGCTTGACCGGACGCGCGCAGGGCGCGATAAAGCAGGCCATGAAAACGGTACTCTGCATTCGCCGGAGCATTATTCGCTAGCGCACGCGCTGGCCCGGCCGTTTTCGTCCCTCAAAATCCCCGGATGACAACGACCCGGCCAGCCGGGTCTACGCCTTTTGGGGAGATTTCCATGGCCGAAAAGCCGGTCCTGACGCTGTACAACACGCTCACGCGCTCGAAGGAGCCCTTCGCTCCCATCGATCCCGACAATGTGCGCATGTATGTCTGCGGCCCGACGGTCTACGACTTCGCCCATATCGGCAATGCGCGGCCGGTCATCGTCTTCGACGTGCTGTTCCGCCTCCTGCGCCATGTCTACGGCGAGGACCACGTCACCTATGTCCGCAACATCACCGACGTCGACGACAAGATCAACGCCCGGGCGCTGCGCGATTTCGGAAAGGAGATCGAGGGCGGCGCGCTCTCGCTCAACGAGGCGATCCGCCGGGTGACGGAGAAGACGGCGAACCAGTTCCACGCGGATATCGCCGCGCTCGGCGCCATGCAGCCGACGCACGAGCCGCGCGCCACCGAGTTCGTCCAGCCGCGCGGCGACGGCAAGGTGGACATGATTACGCTGATCGAGCGCCTCATCGAGCGCGGCCACGCCTACCAGGCGGGCGGCGAGGTGCTGTTCGACACGCAGTCGATGGCCGATTACGGCCAGCTCTCCAAGCGCAACCTCGACGAACAGCAGGCGGGCGCCCGCGTCGCCGTCGACGCGCACAAGAAGAATCCCGGCGATTTCGTGCTCTGGAAGCTCTCCTCGCCGGAAGAGCCCGGCTGGGAAAGCCCCTGGGGCCGCGGTCGCCCGGGCTGGCATATCGAGTGCTCCGCCATGTCCGCCGCCTATCTCGGCGAGACCTTCGACATCCATGGCGGCGGCCTCGACCTCATCTTCCCGCACCACGAGAACGAGATCGCCCAGTCGCGCTGCGCGCACGGCACGCCGGTCATGTCGAATGTCTGGATGCACAACGGCTTCCTGCAGGTCGAGGGCCGCAAGATGTCGAAGTCCGAGGGCAATTTCTTCACGATCTCGGAACTCTTGCACGAGGAGAAGTTCGGCGGCCGCACGTGGCCGGGCGAGGTGCTGCGCCTCGCCATGCTGATGACGCACTACCGCGAGCCGATCGACTTCAGCGTCAAGCGGCTGGAGGAGGCCGAACGCCTGCTCGCCAAATGGCCGGCCGGCGGCAATCCGGCCGAGGGCCGCGTGGACGAAAGCGTGCGCGCGCCGCTCCTCGACGATCTCAACACCGTCGCGGCCGTGCAGGCGCTGCACGCGCTCGCCCAGTGCGCCAATGCCGATCCGCTGATGCTGCCGGTCTTCGCCGCCAGCGCCGAGCTGCTCGGCGTCCTGCCGAAGAAGGCCGAGGTTTCCAAGGCGCTCGAGGACAGCATCGAAACGCTCATCCAGCTCCGCCTCGAAATGCTGAAGGCGAAGAATTTTGCCGAAGCTGACAAGATCCGTAACGACCTCGCCGAAAAGGGCATCCAGTTGAAGGACGGCAAGGACCCCGGGACGGGCGAGCGCGTGACGACGTGGGAGGTGAAGCGGTGAGGTTGTGTCTGCTTTGGTAGAGGCATATGCTTAGGCCTATGCCTTTGAATGATGGAGGTCACGATGAATGCAAGACCTAAGGAAGCGCCTGATGTGGTGCAGGGGCGGGAGGTGAAGCTCTTCCGTAACGGCCGCAACCAGGCCGTCCGGATTCCGGTGGAATTCGAACTGCCGGGAAACGAGGCGGTCATGCACAAGGAAGGTGACCGTCTCATCATCGAGCCAAAGCCGAAGAAAATGGGGCTCGCCGCGTTGTTGGCGACCTTCGAAACCTGGGAAGGGGACTTTCCGGAACTCGACGAGACGCAGCCGCCGCCGGAGGATGTCGAGCTGTGACGGCCTTTCGCTACATGCTGGATACGAATGCCATCTCGGAGATGGTCCGCAATCCTGATGGGACGCTCGCTGATCGGGTGAAGGCCGCGCCGACGGACGCATTGTGCACGAGCGCCATCGTGGTTTCGGAGCTGCGTTACGGTCTGCGGAAAAGGGGAGCGGTTTCGCTCGCCCGTCGTGTCGAGGCCGTCCTGGGGGAGATTGCGATCCTCCCCTATGATACGCCCGTTTCCTTCGCTTATGCGCAAACGCGCGATGCACTGGAGAGAAGGGGCCAGCCGATCGGCTATACCGACCTTTTCATCGCCGCCCATGCTCTCTCGCTGGAACTCACGCTCGTCACCGCCAATATCCGTGAATTCTCGCGTGTCGAGGGCCTGAAGGTCGAGAACTGGCTGGAGGCAGGTCCATGACCACACCCTTCTACACCGGCGGCTGCCAGTGCGGGGCCGTGCGCTTTCATGTCGAGGGCGCGCTTGGCGATGCGTCGGTCTGCCATTGCCGCATGTGCCAGAAGGCGAGCGGCAATTTCTATCTGCCGCTGGTTTCCGTGCGGCAGGCGAAGCTGACCTGGACGCGGGGGGAGCCGAGGCGGTTCCGCTCGTCGAACCACGGCTATCGCGGCTTCTGCGGCGATTGCGGCACGCCGCTGACCTATGAGGCGCCGGACGGCGTGGCGCTGACCATCGCCGCCTTCGACGATCCGGCCGGGATTGCCCCGCGCATCCAGTGGGGCATCGAGGCGAAGCTGCCTTATG
This sequence comes from Shinella sp. HZN7, assembly GCF_001652565.1. Classification (NCBI taxonomy): domain Bacteria; kingdom Pseudomonadati; phylum Pseudomonadota; class Alphaproteobacteria; order Hyphomicrobiales; family Rhizobiaceae; genus Shinella; species Shinella sp. HZN7. The sequence continues at coordinate 1,282,349 of NZ_CP015736.1, forward strand.
TGGACGCGATCTCCGACCTGCCGGGCGAGGAGACGATGGCGGACCAGGACGCGGCGTCCTTCCTCGCCGACCTCGTCTCCTACCAGCACCCGGACCATGACACGGACGCATGGCCGCCGGAGCGCGAGCCATGAGCATTTCTCGCATCTATACCGGCGGCTGCCAGTGCGGCGCGGTGCGCTACCGGGTGGAAGGCACGCTCGGCGATCCGCATCTGTGCCATTGCCGCATGTGCCAGAAGGCGGCCGGCAACTATTTCCTGCCGCTCGCCAATGCGCCGCGCGACCGCTTCTCCATGACGCGCGGCGAAGCCGGCTGGTTCCAGTCCTCGGAAATCGTGCGCCGCGGCTTCTGTCGCGATTGCGGCACGCCGCTGTTCTACGATGCGCTCGCCGCCGACCATATCAACGTGACGCTCGGTTCGCTCGACGATCCGGACGATGTGCGCCCGATTGCCCAGGCGGGCGTCGAATCGCGGCTCGTCTGGTTCGCGCAACTGGCGAAGCTGCCCGAGAGCGAAAGCGACGAAGGGGAGTTCGGCGAGGCGCGCCATATCGTGGTTCGCGCCTCCAACCGCCAGCACCCGGACTATGACACGGACCATTGGCCGCCGGAGGACATTCCATGACCGCGCCCCGGCCGGAACTCGGCTTTCCCCGCAAATGGCTCTATCTCATCGCCGGCAAGCTGGTCCTCATCACCGCCGTGGTGGTCGCCGTCGTCGTCTATTCCTCTTATCGTTGAAGGAGCCGTCATGAGCGTCGAACAGGAAGAGACAAGAACCGGGGGCTGCCAGTGCGGCGCCGTGCGTTTCCGCATCAAGGGCGGGCTCGGCCGCCCGTCGATCTGCCATTGCCGCATGTGCCAGAAGCAGTTCGGCGGCTTCTTCGGCCCGCTCGTCACCGTCAAGGGCGAGGTGGAATGGCCGCGCGACGAGCCGGCCTATTTCCAGTCCTCGATCAACATCGCCCGCGGCTTCTGCAAGCAATGCGGCACGCCGCTCACCTACAGGCACCCCGGCGGGCTGGAGATCGCCATCGGCGCCTTCGACAAGCGTGACGACCTCGTCCCGCAGATCCAGGTGAATTTCGACGCGCGGCTTGCCTGGGTCGAGACGATCTTTTCCGCGCCCGTTCACCAGGACCCGGACTATTACAGCCAGCAGGAGAAGATCATCTCCTTCCAGCACCCTGATCATGAAACCGAAAACTGGCCTGCCCACGGAATGAAATTATGAGCGAGACCCTGCGTAGCCTCTATCCCGAAATCGAACCCTATGCCTCCGGCCATCTCGATGTCGGCGACGGGCACAGCATCTATTGGGAGCGCGTCGGCACGCCCGGCGCCAAGCCGGCCGTCTTCCTGCATGGCGGCCCGGGCGGCACGATCTCGCCGAACCACCGCCGCCTGTTCGATCCCAAGCTCTACGACGTGACGCTGTTCGACCAGCGCGGCTGCGGCCAGTCCACGCCGCATGCGGCGCTGGAGGCCAACACGACCTGGCATCTCGTTTCCGATATCGAGCGGCTGCGCGTCATGGCCGGGGCGGAAAAGTGGCTGGTCTTCGGCGGCTCCTGGGGCTCGACGCTGGCGCTCGCCTATGCGGAAAAGTACCCGGAGCGGGTGTCCGAACTCGTGGTGCGCGGCATCTATACCCTCACCAAGGCCGAGCTCGACTGGTACTACCAGTTCGGCGTCTCGGAAATGTTCCCGGACAAGTGGGAGCGTTTCATCGCGCCCATCCCGCCGGAAGAGCGACACGAGATGATGCATGCCTATCATCGCCGCCTGACGAGCGACGACAAGGCGACGCGCATCGCCGCCGCCAGGGCCTGGAGCCTGTGGGAAGGCGAGACCATCACGCTGCTGCCGGAGCCTTCGACGAGCGACAAGTTCGGCGAGGACGAGTTCGCCCATGCCTTCGCCCGCATCGAGAACCACTTCTTCGTCAATGCCGGCTGGCTGGAGGAGGGGCAGCTCCTGCGCGATGCGCACAGGCTGCAGGGTATTCCCGGCCTCATCGTGCACGGGCGCTACGACATGCCGTGCCCGGCAAAGCAGGCCTGGGCGCTGCACAAGGCCTGGCCGGAGGCGGAATTCTACCTCATCGAGGGAGCGGGCCACGCCTATTCGGAGCCCGGCATCCTCGACCGGCTGATCTACGCGACGGACAAGTTCGCGGGGAAGATCTGAGAGGCTGCCCCTCACCCTGATCCTCTCCCCGCTTGCGGGAGGGTGGCGGCAACCGGATGAGGGGCGGATCTGAAATGCTCAATGGGTTCCCAGGGAGGGAACAGATGAAAAAAGACCGTATCTACCTTTTCGACACCACGCTTCGGGACGGCCAGCAGACGCCCGGCATCGACTTTTCCGTCGAGGACAAGATCGCCATTGCCGGCATGCTGGATGCGTTCGGCCTGGACTATGTCGAGGGCGGTTATCCCGGCGCCAATCCGACGGATACGGCTTTCTTCGCGAAGAAGCGCACCGGCCGCGCGAAATTCGTCGCCTTCGGCATGACGAAGCGCGCCGGCATTTCCGCCTCCAACGATCCGGGCCTTGCCGCGCTCCTCGATTCGAAGAGCGACGCGATCTGTCTTGTCGCCAAGAGCTGGGACTATCATGTGCGCGTGGCGCTCGGCTGTTCCAACGAGGAGAACCTGGAGAGCATCGCCGAATCGGTCAAGGCCGTCGTCGCCTCCGGCCGCGAAGCCATGGTCGACTGCGAGCATTTCTTCGACGGCTACAAGGCCAATCCGGACTATGCGCTGGCCTGTGCCACCACGGCCCATGCCTCCGGCGCGCGCTGGGTGGTGCTGTGCGACACCAATGGCGGCACGCAGCCCTCCGAGGTGCAGGCGATCGTCGGGGCGGTGATCGCCGCCGGCGTGCCGGGCGAGAACCTCGGCATCCACGCCCATAACGACACGGGGCAGGCCGTCGCCAATTCGCTGGCCGCCGTCGAGGCCGGCGTGCGCCAGATCCAGGGCACGCTGAACGGCATCGGCGAGCGCTGCGGCAATGCCAACCTGGTGACGTTGATCCCGACGCTGGCGCTGAAGGAAGCCTATGCGGAGCGCTTTTCGATCGGCATCGACACGGAGGACCTCACCGGCCTCACCAAGCTGGCGCATACCTTCGACGAGCTGCTGAACCGTTCGCCGGACCATCAGGCGCCCTATGTCGGGGCGTCCGCCTTCGCCACCAAGGCCGGCATCCACGCCTCGGCGCTCCTGAAGGATCCGCGCACCTACGAGCATGTGACGCCGGAAAGCGTCGGCAACCTGCGCAAGGTCATGGTGTCCGACCAGGGCGGCAAGGCGAATTTCATCAACGCGCTGAAGCTGCGCGGCATCACCGTCGGCAAGGACGATCCGAAGCTCGACCGCCTCATCCAGATCGTCAAGGAGCGCGAGGCGACAGGCTATGCCTATGAGGGCGCGGATGCGAGCTTCGCGCTGCTTGCCTACCGCACGCTCGGCACGGTGCCGGATTTCTTCCACGTCGAGAGCTTCCGCGTGATGGTCGAGCGCCGCTACGATGCCAACGGCCAGCTCAAGACCGTGTCGGAAGCCGTCGTGCGCGTCGTCGTCGACGGCGAGACGATGATGTCGGTCGCGGAAGGACATGGCCCGGTCAACGCGCTCGACCTTGCGCTGCGCAAGGACCTCGGCAAGTTCCAGGCCGAGATCGCCGACCTGGAACTGGCGGACTACAAGGTGCGCATCCTCAACGGCGGCACCGAGGCCATCACCCGCGTCCTGATCGAATCGACCGATGCGACGGGTGCACGTTGGTGGACGGTCGGCGTTTCCGACAACATCATCGACGCCTCCTTCCAGGCGCTGATGGATTCCATCGTCTACAAGCTCATGAAGAACCGCGGAGAGGCGGGGCGTGTGGCGGCCGAGTAGGTTCAGCGCCGCTCATCCTCGCTATCACCGGAATGAATTGGTGCATTCACGGCCATTGGAGTATCCCGTCAAAAAATCCATAAATTGACGGGATACCTCACCATGGCCGACGCAAATTCCTCCAGCGGCCCCCAGACCGGCGATTCGCCGCGCGGTTTCGCCTTCGCCTTGACGGCCTATGTGCTCTGGGGTTTCCTGCCCTTCTTCATGAAGGCCGTCGCCCATATCCCCGCCGCCGAGGTGGTGGCGCACCGCATCGTCTGGTCGGTGCCGCTTGCCGGCCTGGTGCTGGTCTGGCTCGGCCGCACGGGCGATATCAAGGTGGCGCTGCGCTCGCCGCGCATGCTTGCCATGGCGACGCTGACGGCGACGCTCATCACCATCAACTGGGGCATCTATGTCTGGGCCATCGGCGCCGGCCGGGCGATCGAGACGGCGCTCGGCTACTACATCAACCCGCTCTTCTCGATCTTCCTCGGCGCGGTCCTCCTGAAGGAGAGGCTCGATCGGGCGCAGATGCTGGCGATCGGGCTTGCCGCCCTGGCGGTGACGATCCTCGCCTTCGACGCCGGCGGCCTGCCGTGGGTGTCCATCGGCCTCTGCATCTCCTGGGGATTCTACGCCTTCTTCCGCAAGACGCTGCCGGTCGGCCCGAACCAGGGCTTCTTCCTGGAGGTGCTGCTGCTGAGCGTGCCGGCGCTCGGCTACATCCTCTGGCTCGAATCCTCGGGGCAGGGCCATTTCGGCGATACCGGCCTTGCGGATGTGCTCTGGCTGCTCGCCTGCGGCGTCGTCACCGCCATCCCGCTGATGATCTATGCCAACGGCGCGAAACTGCTGCGGCTTTCCACCATCGGCATCATGCAATACGTCGCGCCGACGATGATCTTCTTCATCGCCGTCTTCGCCTTCAATGAGCCCTTCGGCACGACGAAGCTCATCGCCTTCGCCTTCATCTGGGCCGCGCTCATCCTCTATTCCGGTTCCATGCTGCGCACGGCGCGGGCAAGGCGCCTCTCGGCGGGAGAGCTCAAGCCGGCGGAATAGACGTTGGCCACCTTGCAGACGATGCGTCTGACGCTCCGTCCTTGCCGCCCGGGCGACCGCGCGGATTTCATCGGCCTGGAGCGTGATCCGCAGGTCATGCGCTTTCTGAACGGGGGATACGCCGTCGATCGGGAGACGGCCGGTCCGAATGCGACGTTCCTCATGCCCACGGGCACGGAGCCCCATGTCTGGACGGCGCGCCGGACGGCGGGCGGTGCCTTTGTCGGGTGGTTCTGCCTATGGCCGGAAAGCGAGACGCTGGCCGAACTCGGCTATCGCCTGCGCCGGGCGGAATGGGGCCAGGGGCTGGCTGCCGAAGGCGCTGCGGCCCTCCTCGGCTGGGGCTTCGAAAATGCCGGTTATGAAAAGATCGTGGCGACGACGATGGCGGTGAACCACGCCTCGCGCCGCGTCATGGAAAAGATCGGCATGCGACACGTGCGAACGGTCTCCGGCGACTTTCCCGATCCGATCCCGGGCAGCGAGCACGGCGAAGTGTGGTACGAGATCGAACGTCCGCGGCGGCGCGGCGAATGACCGTCCGCAAGACGGGCTTCGGCAGCGTCCGATAAGATCAGAGCCGGGCGATGATGTCGGCTTCGCCCTCGCGGTCCACCTGGCTCGCCCAGTGGTCGACGAGCGCGGCGACGATCTCTTCCGGTTCGTCGATCACCATCGGCTGGACGAGATGGGCCGTGTGGATGAAACCTTCGTCCGCCATGTGGCGGATGAGTTTGAGCATCGGGTCCCAGAAGCCGCCGATATTGGCGAAGATCATCGGCTTGCGGTGACGGCCGAGCTGCGCCCAGGTCATCACCTCGACGATCTCTTCCAGCGTGCCGATGCCGCCCGGCAGCGCCACGAAGGCGTCGGCGCGCTCGAACATCTTGTGTTTGCGCTCGTGCATGTCGGGCGTGATGATCAGCTCGCTGAGCTGGCCGAGCGAATGGCGGGTGGCCTCCATATCCACGAGGAATTGCGGTATGATGCCGGTGACGCGGCCGCCATGCGAGAGCACGCCGCTGGCCACCGCCCCCATAATGCCCTTCGTGCCGCCGCCATAGACGAGGCGGAGATGGTTTTCGGCCATCGCCTGGCCGAGGCGCCGTCCGGCGGCGACATAGGTGGTTTCGCGGCCGGGCTGGGAGCCGCAGTAGACGCAGACGGATCGAATCGGCAGGGTTTGTTCGCTCATGGCGGGATTCAGCCACCCGGCCGGCAGCCCGTCAAGGATAATGACGAAAAAGCACGGGGCGGCGGCCCCGGAACGTCTCGGGAACCTTGTGCAAAACATTGGGAATCGATAGCAATTTCAGGAGGGGACCCCCGGGAAACCGGGACAGAGAGAGAGTTGATGATGAAGAACAAGACCGGTCTGGTGGCCTTGATCGTGCTGGCGGCGGCAACGCTGCTCATGGTTTTCTTCGTGCTGCCCAACATGAACAAGGACAAACCGGCGGAAACCCCGGTCGCGACCCTTACCGATACGACGACGCAAGGCGGTGGCGAGACCACGACGGCCGACGGCAAGCAGGCCCGCCCGACGGCGGAAACCGGCGAGGCGGCGACGGACGCGGCGGCCACCGGCACGCAGGCTGCCGCCGGAAGCGACGAGCCGGCCGACGGAACGGCGGACGAGGCCGCAACGGCGACCCAGGAGGTCGCCAAGGTGGAAACGACGCCGGCCGATCCGGCCGCCGGCTGGGTCACGCCCGCCTTCGATCTCCTGCGCGTCGAGCCCGACGGGTCCACGGTGATCGCCGGCCGCGGCCAGCCGAACACGAAGCTGGAGATCAAGAACGGCGAGACCGTCGTCGCGACGGCCGATATCGGCCCGTCCGGCGATTTTGCGGCCGTCTTCGACCAGCCGCTTGCTGCCGGCGACTACCAGCTCACCTTGAGCACGAAGGACGACAAGGGCGCCTCGAAGACCTCGGAAGAGGTGGCGACCGTCTCCGTGCCGGAGGATGCCGGCGGCGAACTCCTGGCCATGGTCTCCAGGCCCGGCGAGGCGAGCCGCCTGATCACGGTGCCGGAAGCTGCGGAAAAGGCGGTCGATGAGGCTGCCGCCACGGCGGAAAAGGCGCTCGACCAGCCGGCCGGCGAAACCGCGGAAGCGACGGACACGGGCGCTGCGAGCGCGGCGGTGGACGAGACGCCGGCCGTGACCGAAACGGCGGAGGCGGCCGGAGAGACCGCCGCAGCCGCCGGCGGGACCGAAACGGCGCTTGCCACCGCGACGGAGAGCGCGAACGATGCGGCCGGCAGCGCGGCGACGGAAACGGCGGCCAAGCCCCAGGCCCGCGTTTCGGCCGTCGAGCTGGAAGGCGAGCGCATGTTCATCGCCGGCACCGCCAAGCCGGGCGCGCTGGTGCGGATCTATGCCGACGACAAGCTGGTCGGCGAGGCGAAGGCGGACGGCGAGGGCCGCTATGTGGCCGACGGCACGATCGATCTTTCGGTCGGTCGTCACACCGTCCGCGCCGACGTGATGAGCCCCGATGGCAGCAAGGTCGAATTCCGCGCTTCCGTTCCCTTCGACCGGCCGGAAGGCGAGCAGGTCGCCGTGGTGGCGCAGGAGAATGCCGCGGGCGACACCGGCCCGGCGCTCGGCCTCATCGGCGGCGGCACCTTCGACAAGCTGCGCACCGAGGCCGACAAGGCGTTGGCGCTGCTCAAGGGGCTTTATGCCAACGGCCGCACGCCGACCGCCGAGGAACTGGCCGCGGCACGGTCCGCGACCGAGATCGCGCTGAAGTCGCTGTCGGAATTCAAGCCCGGCCCGGAAGAGGGGGACGCGGCCCGCGACATGGCCGCCAAGGCTTCGGCCGCCGCCGCCGCGGCGCTGGCACGCCTTCAGGCCCTGCCGCAGGACGTGGCCGCTGTCGGTGGTGCCCTCGGCTCGATAGAGACGGCCGTCGCCGACGCACTGGCCCCGGCCATCGAGAAGGCGGAAGCCGTGGCCGGCGCGGCATCGGCTGCGGCGGACAGCTCCATCGAGGCCCTGGCCGGCCAGGCGAGCGCGCTCCAGCAGCAGTTCGTGGCGCTGTTCTCCGATGGACGCAACGCGACGACGGCGGAGATCCAGACCGCCCGAACCGCCCTCGAAGGCGCCCTCAAGGCCATCACCGGCTTCACGCCGCCGGCCGGGGCGGCCGCGGAGGTGGCGGCGGCGATCGAGAAGCTGAAGGGTTGGGCCTCGACCGCGCTCGACCGCCTTGCCGCGGTTCCGGCCGGTGCGGGCAAGGAGGCCTACCAGCAGGCGCTGGTGGCGCTCGAAGGCATGCCCTCGCTGACCGCCGCGGCCAATGCCGTCGCCGCTGCGAGCGAAGGCGCCGCCTCGACAACCGGGGCCGCCTCGACGGCCGAAGCCGCGACCGCCGACAGCGGTACGACGGGCGCCGAAGGCACGCCGGCTGCGACCGGCAGCGAGAGCGGCACCGCCGCCTCGGGCGAAGCCGCTGCGGCGGGCAGCGGCCAGGCGGTGGCCGAAGAGCCGGAAACGGTCGAGCAGGCGCCGCTGCAGCAGAGCAAGACCTCGGTCATCATCCGCCGCGGCGATACGCTCTGGCAGATCTCCCGCCGCATCTACGGCAAGGGCGTGCGCTACACGACGATCTACCTCGCCAACGAGGACCAGATCACCGATCCGGACCGCATCATCCCCGGCCAGGTCTTCGGCGTGCCGGACAAGACCATGGAAAGCGACGCGGAGGCGGAGGAACTGCACCGCAAGCGCGTTCGCGGCAATTGATCCTCGGCAAGTCCGGCAGCGAAGCGTTTGGCCGGACTTGCGCAAGGACAATTTCCGGCCGGCTGTTGCGAAGCGGCCGGCAAGGACCTATCTCCCTGATGCGGCGCCCCACCGGGCGCCGCATTTTCATTCGGCAAGTCCGGCAAGAGACGAAGACCGGGGCGTGACGGCGATCCGGCGGAGGCCAGCGTGGCAGCGACGACGAAGAAGACGGTTTCGGCCGACAGCAGCAATCCCTTCCACACGCTGGTGAACCTCTGGCCCTATATGTGGCCCTCCGACCGGCCGGACCTGAAGATGCGCGTCGTCTGGGCCTCGGTCTTCCTGCTTCTTTCCAAGATCGTGCTGCTGCTGGTGCCCTATTTCTTCAAATGGGCGACGGATGCGCTGAACGGCAAGGCGGACGCTGTCTCGCTGCTGCCGACCGTCCTGCTCGGCGCGGTCATGCTGGTGCTTGCCTATAATGGCGCGCGCATCCTGCAGGCCGGCCTCAACCAGTTGCGCGACGCGCTCTTTGCCAGCGTCGGGCAATATGCCGTGCGCCAGCTCGCCTACCGCACCTTCGTGCACCTGCACCGCCTGTCGCTGCGCTTCCATCTGGAACGGCGCACCGGAGGGCTTTCGCGCGTCATCGAGCGCGGCACCAAGGGCATCGAGACGATCGTGCGCTTCACGATCCTCAACAGCGTGCCGACCTTCATCGAGTTCCTGCTCACCGCCGCCGTCTTCTGGTGGGGCTATGGGCTGCAATATCTCCTCGTCACCGCCGCCACCGTCTGGCTCTACATCTGGTTCACCGTCCGGGCGAGCGACTGGCGCATCTCCATCCGCCGCTCGATGAACGACAGCGACACCGAGGCCAACACCAAGGCGATCGATTCGCTGCTGAACTTCGAGACGGTCAAGTATTTCGGCAACGAGGAGATGGAGGCCCGCCGCTTCGACCAGTCCATGGCGCGCTACGAGAAGGCGGCGACGCAGGTCTGGACCTCGCTCGGCTGGCTCAACTTCGGCCAGGCGCTGATCTTCGGCGTCGGCATGGCCGTCATGATGGCGATGTCGGCGCTCGCCGTGCAGCGCGGCGAGCAGACGGTCGGCGATTTCGTCTTCATCAATGCCATGCTGATCCAGCTCGCCATCCCGCTCAACTTCATCGGCTTCGTCTACCGCGAAATCCGCCAGGGCCTGACCGATATCGAGCAGATGTTCGACCTGCTCGAGGTGGAGCAGGAGGTGCAGGACAAGCCCGGCGCCGCCGATCTCGTCGTCGCCGACGGCGCGATCTCCTTCAAGGATGTGCACTTCGCCTATGATCCGGCCCGGCCGATCCTCAAGGGTGTCTCCTTCGACGTGCCCGCCGGCAAGACCGTCGCCGTCGTCGGCCCGTCCGGCGCAGGAAAATCGACGCTCTCGCGGCTGCTCTACCGCTTCTACGACGTGCAGCAGGGCGCGATCACCATCGACGGGCAGGATGTGCGCGACGTCACGCAGAAGAGCCTGCGCGCGGTGATCGGCATGGTGCCGCAGGATACCGTGCTGTTCAACGACACGATCGCCTACAACATCCGCTACGGCCGGCCGGATGCGAGCGATGCGGACGTGGCCGCCGCTGCCGAGGCGGCGCAGATCGGCCCCTTCATCCGCCACCTGCCGGAAGGCTTCAAGGCGATGGTCGGCGAGCGCGGGCTGAAACTTTCCGGCGGCGAGAAGCAGCGGGTCGCCATCGCCCGCACCATCCTGAAGAGCCCGCCGATCCTCATCCTCGACGAGGCGACCTCGGCGCTCGACACCCGCACGGAGCAGGAGATCCAGGCCGCGCTCGACGTCGTGTCGAAGAACCGCACCACGCTCGTCATCGCGCACCGCCTCTCCACCGTCATTTCGGCGGACGAGATCATCGTGCTGAAGGACGGCGGCATCGCCGAGCGCGGCACGCACGGCGAGCTGATGCAGCGCGACGGCGGCCTCTACGCCTCCATGTGGAACCGCCAGCGCGAGGCCGTGCAGGCCGAGGAACGCCTGAAGCAGGTGCGCGAGAGCGACGAACTCGGCGTCATCCTGCGCGGCGCGCCGGCGGCGGAGTGATCAGTCGCCGGGCGCGGCAAAGAGGATCAGGTTGCCGTCGGGATCGAGCAGGATGAAGGTGCGCGCGCCCCAGGGCTGCGTCATCAGCGTGCTGTGGAACGTGACGCCGGCGGCCTGATAGGTAAGGAAAAGTGTCTTGATCGCCGCCGCGCTGTCGAGCGTGATCGAGGCTGACAGCAGGTCCTCCCGTCGGCGGATATCGCCGAGGAAGACGGGCTCGCGCACCAGCCGCAGGCAGAGCCGCGCCCGGTCGCGCGCCACGACCCCGTAGAACGGCGGATCGCCATAGGCGAAATCGACGGAAAAGCCGAGTTTTTCCGTGAAGAAGGCGAGGGAGGCGGCGAAATCGGTCACGTAGAGCACCGGCTCCGCTCCGCTGAGGATCGGGCCTTGCGGCATGTTTTCAGTCGTGCTGTGCATGGTGGGGGCTCCTGTCCTGAGCGCCGGCCAATCCGGAAACCCGTTCTGGCGGGCGACAAGCGCCTGCGCATCGGCAGGCGAGAACGGGGCATCCAGCACCTCCCCGTCGTTTAGATGCCGGAAGCGGGGCAGGGCAGCGCGGATGATCGCCGCCACCGGATGGTGTCGCTCGCGATGCCAGCGCAGATATTGCTTGGCCTGCTTGCGGAGGTTTTCGAGGTTCGGCATGGGCGCGGCTACGGTTTCGGTCGTAGGTGGGCATTGCCCCTTCAGCTCCCGCCGATGCGCCCTACAGCAACGGGGAAAGTGTGCCCGCACCGGCCGGCGCTTGTCAACCGCAGGGCAGGGGACAGGGCATCGGGGCCGCCGCGGAACCTTTTCTGCGCCCGCCGGGTTGAGCCCCGAAGAGCCCCGCTGGGGGCTAATCGCCACGCCGCATTGCCCCCATCGCCATTTCACGCTAGGTCGATGGCGTGAAATCATCAGGAGATGTCGGAAGATGAGTTTGGTCGATACGATACGCAGCACCCTGGTGCCGATCCATCGGGAGGGCTGGAAGTTCGTGGCCGGCTTCTTCGTCGCCTCGCTGCTGCTCGGCGCGGCCTGGGAACCGCTGATGTGGATCGGCTTCGTGCTCACCGCCTGGTGCGCCTATTTCTTCCGCGATCCCGAGCGCCTGACGCCGCAGGATGACGATCTTGTGATCAGCCCGGCCGATGGCCGCGTCTCGGCCGTCGCCATGGTGACGCCGCCGGCCGAACTGGAGCTCGGCGACCAGCCGATGCTGCGCATCTCGGTCTTCATGAACGTCTTCAACTGCCATGTGAACCGCGCGCCGATGCGCGGCCGCGTCGCGCGCGTCGCCTATCGCGCCGGCAAGTTCCTGAATGCCGACCTCGACAAGGCGAGCCAGGAGAACGAGCGCAACGGCCTCGTCATCGAGAGCGCGCACGGGCCGATCGGCGTCGTGCAGATCGCCGGTCTCGTCGCCCGCCGCATCCTGTGCTGGACCAGCATGAACGACAGCCTGGAGGCTGGCGAGCGTTTCGGCCTCATCCGCTTCGGCTCGCGCCTCGACGTCTTCCTGCCCGCGGGCGTGCAGCCGCGCGTCAGCGTCGGCCAGACGGCGATCGCCGGCGAGACGGTGCTGGCGGAATTCGGCTCGGCCAAGGGGCCGGTCGTCAGCCGCAGGGGATGAGGAAACGAGGAGATAGGCAGTAGCCAATAGGGTTCGAGAAACTATCTTCTACTGCCTACTGCCTACTGCCTACTGCCTACTGCCTACTGCCTACTGCCTACTGCCTACTGCCTGAAAACAGCGAAGCGAAAAGCGATGGACACACCCTTTCCGCCCTATGAGCCGAATGGACCGAACGACGAGGCGCGGGGCCCGCGCCTGCGGGAGATCCCGCTGCGCGTCATCATCCCGAACGTCATCACGGTGCTTGCCATCTGCGCGGGCCTCACGGGCATCAGGCTCGCCTTCGAGAACCGCTATGAGCTCGCTGTCGGCATGGTGCTGCTCGCGGCCTTTCTCGATGGCATCGACGGGCGCGTCGCGCGCCTCTTGAAGGCCACCTCGAAATTCGGCGGCCAGATGGATTCGCTCGCCGACATCATCAATTTCGGCGTTGCCCCGGCGCTCGTGCTCTATGTCTTCATCCTCGACCAGGCGCGCTCCTTCGGCTGGATCGCGGCGTTGATCTACACCATCGCCGCAGGCCTGCGCCTCGCGCGCTTCAACGTCATGGCCGAGCGCGAGACCAAGGCCAAGTGGCAGACGGAATATTTCGTCGGCGTGCCGGCCCCGGCGGGCGGCATGCTGGTGCTGCTGCCGGTCTATCTCGGCTTCCTCGGCCTTGCGCCGAGCCCGCTCTTCGCCTACCTCGCCTCCGGCTACACGGTGCTGATCGGCTTCCTGCTGGTCAGCCGCCTGCCGGTCTGGTCCGGCAAGTCGGAAGGCAGCCGCATCCGCCGTGATCTCGTGCTGCCGGGCATCCTGCTCGTCGTGCTCTATGTCGCGACCCTGATGAGCTTCACCTGGGAGACCATGGTGGTGACGGTCGTCGCCTATCTGGCGACCCTGCCGTTCGGCGCCCGTTCCTGGCAGCGCAAATATGGCGGCTGGACCGCGCCGGTGACGCACGGCGCCAGCGAGTTCCCCGACGAGCCCGACGGGCAATAATCCTCGCCCATCACATCCGCGTGAACCCTTAAGAAGCCCTGCCCGCACACCGTGGGCGGGGCTTGATTTTTTGTCGCAAGTCGATTAGGTAGCTATCAAATAGATAGCAAGCTAATTGTATTTGGGCTACCGAGATGAGCACATCCGATCCGCACGAGCGTATCCTCGACGACCTTTCCCGCGTGCAGCGCAAGATGCGCGCCCTGTTCGATGCCCGCGTGAAGGAGCGGGGGCTGACGCTGCCGCGCGCCCGCGCGCTTCTGATCCTCGGCCGCGGCGTCAATCTCAACCAGCGCGAGCTGGCCGATGAGCTCGACATCGAGACGCCGACGCTCGTGCGCCTGCTCGACGGCATGGAGAAGCAGGGCTTCATCGAGCGCCAGTCGGTGGAAGGCGATCGCCGGGCCAAGCAGATCGTCATGACCCCGCGCGGCGCCAAGGTCGCCGAGGAGGTGCTGGACCTTGCCCGCTCGCTGCGCGCCGACGTGCTGAAGAGCATCTCGGCCCATGACATGTCGACCACCGTCAAGGTCTTCGCCGCCATGTCCGACAATATCGCGAAGAGCTGTCGGGAGAGCGTCGAGGCATGAGCACCGGTCCCGCCCCGGGCGGGCGCGAAGGAGAGGGCGAACCGCCGCAGTCCGCGGCGGCGGAACCGGCCGGGGAGACGCCTGCCGCTCCGCCACCGCCACCGCCCATGGCGCCGCCGCGCGCCGCCGCCTACATGGCCGCCTCCACCCTGCTTGCCATGACGCAGGGCTTCGGCATGAACCTCGTCGCCGCCAACATCCCGCAGCTCCAGGGCCCGTTCGGTGCCACCACCGCCGAGGCGACCTGGCTGATGGCCGCCTACATGGCCCCGAACGCCTCGCTCTCGCTGGCGCTCATCAAGATCCGCAACCAGTATGGCCTGCGCCCCTTCGCCGAGCTCGGCATCGCCGTCTTCCTCCTCGTGTCGGTGGCGCATATCTTCATCACGGACCTGCACTCCGCCCTCGTGCTGCGCTTCTTCGCCGGCATCGCGGCCGCGCCGCTCTCCTCGCTCGGCTTCCTCTACATGCTGGAGGCCTTCAGCCCGGCGCGCAAGCTGACGATCGGCATCTCGCTCGCCTTGACCAATATCGGTCTCGCCGCCCCGTTCACCCGGCTCATTTCCCCGTCGCTCATCGATCTCGGCGGCGTGCGGGCGCTGCTGCATTTCGAGCTGGCGCTCGCCATGCTGTCCTTCGCGGCGATCTATCTCCTGCCGCTCACGCCGCCGCCGCGGGTGAAGGTCATCGAGAAGCTGGACATCGTCAGCTACCTGTTCATCGCCGTCGGTTTCGGCGCGGGCGCCGTCGTGCTCGTGCTCGGCCGGCAATATTGGTGGCTGGAGGCCCGCTGGATCGGCGAACTGCTCGTCGTCATGATCGGCGCGCTCACCATCGCCGCCGTCATCGAGCTCAACCGGGAGAGGCCGCTGATCGACCTGCGCTGGCTGTTCAGTCGCGAGATGCTGCACTTCGCCGCCGTGCTGGTGCTGTTCCGGCTGATGCTGGCCGAGCAGACCGCCGTCGCCGGCAATTTCTTCCAGATCACCGGCCTGCAGAACGACCAGCTCACCGGGCTCTACGGCATGGTGGCGCTCGCCACCGCTGCGGGCGGCCTCCTCTGTGCGGCCATCCTGAAGCCCGGCCGGGAGCCCGGCATCCACATGGCGGCGCTGCTGCTGATCGGTGTCGGTGCCTTTCTCGACAGCCGGGCGACGAATTTGACGCGGCCGGAGCAGATGTATCTGAGCCAGGCGATGATCGCCGCCGGCGGCAGCCTGTTCCTGCCGCCCGCCATCGCCTCCGGCTTCACGCTGGCGCTGCGCAAGGGGCCGCAATACATCCTCAGCTTCATCGTCGTCTTCCTGGTGACGCAGAGCCTCGGCGGCCTTGCCGGCTCGGCGCTGTTCGGCTCCTTCATCACGCTGCGCGAGAAATTCCACTCGAACATCCTCGCCGAGGCGATGACGCTGGCCGATCCGCTGGTCTCAGGCCGCGTGGCGCAGCTTTCCGCCGCCTATGGCCACACGATCACCGATCCGGCCGTGCTGAAGGCGGAGGGCGTCGCGCTGCTCGGCCAGCAGGTGACACGGGAGGCCAATGTGCTCGCCCACAACGATGCCTTCCTCGTCATCGCGCTGCTCGCCGTCGGCGCCGCGACGGCGCTTGCCATCCACATGCTTTACATTCGTATCAGAGAGGCCGGCGCCCGCAGCGGCGGGCCGGCAGCCGTTGAAGGTTGACCGAAATGAAGACTTACATCCGCAATACCGCCACGGCGCTCGCCCTCGTCCTCGGCGTGGCCGGCATCGGCGCGGTGCTCTACGCCTGGCAGCTCCCGCCCTTTGCCAGCGAGGTCCAGACGACGGACAATGCCTATGTGCGCGGCTACGTGACGCTGATCAGCCCGCAGCTCGCCGGCTATGTCACCGAGGTGTCCGTGAAGGACTACGAGACGGTCAAGGCCGGCGCCGTGCTCGCCCGGCTCGACGACCGCATCTTCCGCCAGAAGGTCGAGCAGGCCAATGCCACGCTCGCCAGCCAGAAGGCGGCGCTCGCCAATTCCGAGCAGCAGGAGAACGCCGCGAAAGCCCGCATCGGCGCCAGCGAGGCGGCGCTCGACAGCGCGACCTACGCCAAGCGCCGGGCGGAGGAGAACTGGAACCGCATCGATGAACTGTCGAACAAGGGCATCGCCACCCAGAGCGACCGCGAGCAGAGCCGCACCACGCTCGACCAGGCCGAGGCCGCCATCGCACAGGCGAAGGCGAATCTCGAAGTCTCCCGGCAGGACCTGCAGACGATCATCGTCGGCCGCGATTCCCTGCGTGCCGCGGTGGCGGGGGCGGAGGCCTCGGTGGAGCTTGCCAGGATCGACCTCTCCAACACCGTCATCACCGCCCCGCGCGACGGTGCGGTGGGCGAGGTGGGCGTCAAGCTCGGCCAGTATGTCGCCGCCGGCACCCAGCTCATGGCCGTCGTGCCGCACGACACCTGGGTCATCGCCAATTTCAAGGAAACGCAGCTCGCCTATATCAAGCCCGGCCAGAAGGTCGAGGTCAGCGTCGATGCGCTGAAGCACGCCACGCTGACCGGCCGTGTCGAGCGCTTCTCGCCCGCCACGGGCTCGGAGTTCAGCGTGATCAAGCCGGACAACGCCACCGGCAATTTCACGAAGGTCGCCCAGCGCGTGCCCGTGCGCATCGCCATCGACGAGGGGCAGGAGCTCGCGAAACACCTTGCGCCGGGGCTTTCGGTGGTGGTGAAGACGGTGGTGGGGGAGTAGGGGCGTCGCTGTTTGCGGGTGTCGTGTGGATCCTCGGGTCAAGCCCGAGGATGACGGAGGAGAGGAAGCGACCGAACAACGTCAACGGCTTACCCGAAAACCTCCACCCCACCCTCCGTCATCCTCGGGCTTGACCCGAGGATCCTGTGTGTTTGCACTGATGTAAGATGGTTGCGGGAAGGAGGCCGAGAGGATCCAGGCCGCCGTTTGTGACGGCAGGCCGCGACGTGGCTTGGTCCCTTCCCGCTTCGCCCATCAACCTGAACAGTTGCACGGGGCTGTCGCCACAGACCCCGCACACAGGAGCAGGCGCCATGACGATACACCATACCTTCATCGGCTGCGACATCGGCAAGGACATGATCGACATCTTCGATCCGCGAACGGCCAGGTTCTGCCGCATCCCCAATGACGAAGCGGCGCTGTCGACCTTCGCGCACCGTCTCGACCCGGCCACCGACCTGGTCGTCTTCGAGGCGACAGGCCATTGCGACCGGCTGTTGCGCCTGTGTCTTTCGCAGGCCGGCATCGCCTTTGCCCGCGTCAACCCGAAGACGGCCCGGCGCTTTGCCGAAGCGCGGGGACGGCTGGCCAAGACCGATCGCATCGATGCCCGCTCGCTTTGCGAGATGGGCAGCATGTTCGGCCTGACGGCCGAGGCGCCGCCTTGCCCGGTCCGCGAGCGGCTGGCGGCCCTTGCCCGCCGCCGGGATCAGCTCGTCGATGCCCGCGCAACCGAGCGCAGGCACCTTTGCGATGCCTTCGATCCCGCCATCCGCGCCGACATCGAGACCATGATCGCCATCCTCGGCGAGAAGATCGCCTCGATCCAGGCCGAGATCGACGACCACATGAAGAGCCAGGCCCTCACCGAACACGCCCATCGCCTCACCTCCGCCCCCGGCGTCGGCAAGGTGACGGCCTTGACCCTGCTGGCCCATATGCCCGAACTCGGCGCCCTCTCGCCCAAGGCGGCGGCAAGCCTTGCGGGCCTTGCTCCCTTCAATGACGATTCCGGCAAGAGATCTGGCCGACGCCGTATCAAGGGCGGCCGGCCACGCGTGCGAAAGGCCCTCTATATGGCGGCCCTCGGCGCCATCAAGGCCTCCGCGCGCCTGCGTGCCTTCCATCAAGCCGTCTCGGCCAGAACAGGATCGGCAAAGGCCGGCATCATCGCCGTCGCAAGGAAGCTCCTCACAATCCTAAATGCAATGCAGCGTGACAAAACTCACTTCGCATGAACACAGTTGCCACGCGGCACGCGCAACGTGACCGATTCACGCCGGCAGACGATAATCCAGCAGACGCCCCTGCCGCATGTCGAACAACTTCCCCGTCTCGGCATAATCCGGCGCGACCAGCGACAGGATGACCTTCGCCACCTCCGAGGGATGCTGCAGGGTCGAGGGGTCCTCGCCGGGAATCGCCTGGGCGCGCATGGCGGTGCGGGTGGCGCCGGGATCGAGCGCGGTGATGCGGAGCGCCGTGCGCTGCGTCTCGCCGGCCCAGGTGCGCGCGAGCGCCTCGACGGCCGCCTTGGAGGCCGAGTAGGGGCCCCAGAAGGGCTTGCACTTGTGCGCGGCGCTGGACGAGAGGATGACGGCGCGGCCGGCATCCGACTTCAAGAGCAGCGGCTCGACCGAGCGGATGAGCCGCCAGGTGGACGTGACGTTGATCGCCATCACCTTCTCGAACACCTTCGCCTCGACATGGCCGATCGGCGAGATCGTGCCGAGCACGCCGGCGTTTGCCACGAGGATGTCGAGCTTGCCCCAGCGCTCGAAGATCGAGCCGCCGAGCTTGTCGATCGCCGCCATGTCGGCGAGGTCGAAGGGCACCAGCGTCGCCGAGCCGCCGGCGGCCTTGATCGCATCGTCCAGTTCTTCCAGGCCGCCGACCGTGCGGGCGCAGGCGATGACATGCGCACCGGCCTTCGCGAGTTCGAGGGCGGTGAAATAGCCGATGCCGCGCGACGCGCCGGTGACCAGCGCGAGGCGGCCTTTCAGGTCGATGCTCATGATGTCTTCAATTATCCGTTGCTTGCCAGAACCGAGACCTTCCGTCCCATCGTCTCGCCTTCCTTGTCAAGGAGGCGCGTCGGATAGTCGCCGGTGAAGTAGTGGTCGGTGAACTGCGGACGGGCCGGGTTGCGGTCCTCGCCGCCGACGGCGCGGTAGAGCCCGTCGATGGAGAGGAATTCCAGCGAATCCGCCCCGATATACTGCGCCATCGCCTTGACGTCGTTGTACTGGTTGGCGAGCAGCTTGTCCCGGTCGGGCGTGTCGATGCCATAGAAGTCGGGATAGAAGATCATCGGGCTGGCGACGCGGACATGCACTTCCTTCGCGCCCGCATCGCGGATCATCTGAACGATCTTCAGCGACGTCGTGCCGCGCACGATCGAATCGTCGACGAGGATGACGCGCTTGCCGTCGATCATCGCCCGGTTGGCGGAGTGCTTCAGCTTGACGCCGAAGGCGCGGATCTGCTGCGTCGGCTCGATGAAGGTGCGGCCGACATAGTGGTTGCGGATGATGCCGTATTCGAACGGGATGCCGCTCTCCTGCGCATAGCCGAGCGCGGCGGGCGTGCCGCCGTCCGGCACCGGCACGACGACGTCGCCCTCGACCGGGTGCTCCTTGGCAAGGTTCATGCCCATGTTCTTGCGTGCGACATAGACCGAGCGGCCGCCGACGACGGAATCGGGGCGGGCGAAATAGACATATTCGAAGAGGCAGAGGCGCTCCGGCTGCGGATTGCCCGATTTCCTGGCCTCGATGGTGATGGAGCCGTCCGGCTGGATCTCGCAGACGATGATCTCGCCGTTCTCGACGTCGCGGATATATTTCGCGCCGATGATGTCGAGCGCGCAGGTTTCCGAGGCGAAGATCGGCTTGCCGTCGAGCTCGCCCATGACGAGCGGGCGGATGCCGGTGGGGTCGCGCGCGGCGATCAGCTTGGTGCGGGTGATGCCGAGCATCGAATAGCCGCCTTCCATCTGGCGGATCGCGTCGATGAAGCGGTCCGTCGTGGAGGTGTAGCGCGAGCGGGCGATGAGGTGGAGCACGACCTCCGTGTCCGAGGTCGACTGACAGATCGCGCCGCCGGCGATGATCTGCCGGCGCAGCGTCAGGCCGTTGGTGAAGTTGCCGTTATGGGCGACGGCGATGCCGCCGACTTCCAGTTCCGCAAAGAGCGGCTGCACGTTGCGCAGCGCCACTTCCCCGGTGGTGGAATAGCGGGTGTGGCCGATCGCCATGTTGCCGGGGAGCTTGGCGAGCGTCACCGGGTTCGTATAGTGGTCGCCGACGAGGCCCATATGCTTTTCCGTATGGAACTGCTTGCCGTCGAAGGAGACGATGCCGGCGGCTTCCTGGCCGCGATGCTGCAGCGCGTGCAGGCCGAGCGCCGTCAGTGTTGCGGCTTCCGGATGGCCGAGAATGCCGAAGACGCCGCATTCTTCGTGAAGCGTATCGCCGTCGAGATCGTCGTCGTGGCGGCCGGGGAACTGGAAGTCGCTCATTGCTGCAAGCCTTTGCTCGGGACCGTAAGAGGTTGCACGGGGTTCTGGGTCGTTCGGCAAGGCCCATATGGGTATTGCCGAAAGCATTTGCCACCGAGGCCCGGAAGCGTCAGTGGCTGATGTTCTATCCTACCAAAAAATCGGGGAGCCTGCCTTCGCCATTTCTCGCGAGTGTCGGCTCCCCCTGTCGATTATCCGTTCGTGGCGGGCGTCTCTTCGGCGGGCGCCTGGTTCGTGCCGCCGGCGGCGCCGTCCGGGTCCTCCGTGCCGCCTTCGCCTTCGGCCGGCTTGCCGCGCAGGCGGTCGAGGATCGTCGCGTCGGCGTCCTCCGGCAGGAGCGCCACGAGGCGCGAGCCGAGATTGTCGAGCAGCGGCTTGGACTTTGCCGTGGTGACCCAGGAGGGCTGCTGCTGCGGGGCGACCAGCCAGTTGAAGAACAGCATGGCGACGACGACGAGCAGGATGCCGCGGGCCGCGCCGAACAGGAAGCCGAGCGTGCGGTCGAGCGCGCCGATGCGGCTGTCGATGATGAAATCGGCAATGCGCATGGTGATGAAGGAGATCACGATGAGCGCGACGAGGAAGACGGCGGCGGCGGAGCCGACCATGGCGACCGTGTCGCTCGTCGTATAGTCCTTCGCATAAGGCAGGAGGACCGGATAGAGGAAATAGGCGGCTGCTGCGGCACCCACCCAGCTTGCGACGGAGAGCACCTCGCGCGAAAAACCGCGCACCATCGCCAATACGGCGGAGAACAGCGCGACGCCGATGACGATACCGTCGAGAATTGTGATGGGCATGTTCGTCCTACTCCAAACCCGAAATGTCGCCGGGCCCCGCACCGTTCGAGCGGGGCACCTTAGCGGAAGGCGTCTTCGCCGTCTCAGTTCGGCACGCCGGCAGCCGATGTTTCCCACAGGCCATTGCCGTCTGCCGGAGGGCGTCAAACGTCCTCGTCTTCCCGCTTCAGGGCGCTCTTCGATCCGGCAATGCGCGCCACCAGATCCGGCAGGCTGTCGATCTCGCTCCAGCGGCCGCCATTGCCCTTGGGCAGATCGGCGGAACCGGCGGGCAGGACGGCCTGCGAAAAACCCAGCTTTTCCGCCTCCTTGAGGCGCTGGGCGGTGTGCGCCACCGGGCGAATGGCGCCCGACAGGCTGACTTCGCCGAAATAGACGCAATCGGCCGGAAGGGCAAGACCGGCAAGCGAGGAAACCAGCGCGGAGGCGACCGCAAGGTCCGCCGCCGGTTCCGTGATGCGATAGCCGCCCGCCACGTTGAGGTAGACGTCGTGTTGCCCGAGGCAGACGCCGCAATGGGCCTCCAGCACCGCGAGGATCATCGAGAGCCGCGCCGAATCCCAGCCGACGACCGCCCGGCGCGGCGTGCCGAGCGAGGTGGGGGCGACGAGCGCCTGCACCTCGACCAGCACCGGCCGCGTGCCCTCCATGCCGGCGAAGACCGCCGCGCCCGGCGATTTCGCATTGCGCTCGCCGAGGAAGAGTTCCGAGGGGTTGGAGACCTCGCGCAAACCCTTGTCGGACATTTCGAAGACGCCGATCTCGTCCGTGGGGCCAAAGCGGTTCTTGACCGTGCGCAGGATGCGGTAATGGTGGCCGCGGTCGCCCTCGAAATAGAGCACGGCATCGACCATGTGCTCGACCACGCGCGGGCCGGCGATCTGGCCTTCCTTGGTGACATGGCCGACGAGCACCATGGCGGCGCCCGTCTGCTTGGCGAAGCGGATCATCGCCTGCACGCCGGTGCGCACCTGCGTCACGGTGCCGGGCGCGGCCTCGGCGGTGTCGCTCCAGAGGGTCTGGATCGAATCGATGATGACGAGGTCCGGCCGCTTGCCTTCGCCGACGGTGGCCAAGATATCCTCGACATTGGTCTCGGCGGCGAGCAGCACGTCGGTCTCGGCGGCTTGCAGGCGCTGGGCGCGCAGGCGCACCTGCGCCACCGCCTCTTCGCCCGAGACATAGATGATGCGGTGGCCGCGGCGGGAGAGGGCGGCGGCGGCCTGCATCAGCAGGGTGGACTTGCCGATGCCGGGATCGCCGCCGATCAGCACCGCCGAGCCGCGCACGAAGCCGCCGCCGGTGGCACGGTCGAGTTCGCCGATGCCGGTGTGGATGCGCGGGGCTTCCTCGATCTCGCCCGACAGGGCGGTCAGCGCGACCGGCCGGCCCTTCTTCGGCACCTTGCCGGGGCCGGAGCCGATGCCGCCCATCGGGTCTTCCTCGACAACGGTGTTCCATTCGCCGCAGCCCTCGCATTTCCCGACCCAGCGGGAATGCGCGGTGCCGCAGTTCTGGCAGACGAATTGGGTGCGGGCTTTCGCCATCGGGTCTCGCTTTCCGGGAATCGCTCCGCAAGCCCTTAGCACAAAACAGGAACGTGTCCTATTTTTTCACCGCCTCGTAGCGCCGTTCGTAGCGGCTGCCGAGGCTGGTCAGGAGTTCGTAGTCGATCGTGCCGCCGGCGCGGGCCACGTCCTCGATGGGCATGTTGCGGCCGAAGAGCTCGATGAAGTCGCCGGCCCGGACGCTGCCCTCCGGCAGGTCCGTCACGTCGAAATGCGTGAGGTCCATGGTGACGCGGCCGATCAGCGGCACGGTGCGGCCGTGCAGCACGCCGCTGGCGCCCGGGATGTTCGTCTTGCGCAGCGGCACGCCGGAGCCGGAGAGGGCGCGCATGTAGCCGTCCGCGTAGCCGACCGCGGCGACGGCGATGCGCGTGCCGCGGGAGAAGACGGTGGTGGCGCCGTAGCTGACGCTTTCGCCGGCCTTCGCCTCGCGCACCTGCAGGATGCGCGCCTCGGCGGTGACGACAGGTTTCATCGGGTTCGGCACGTCGTTGACGGCCGCCCCGCCATAGAGCGAAATGCCGGGGCGGGTGAGGGTGAAGTGATAGTCCTCGCCGAGGAAGATGCCGGCCGAATTGGCGAGCGTCGCATCGATGCCGTCGAAGGCGTCGACGGCGGTGCGGAAACGCTGGAGTTGCTGGCGGTTCAGCGGGTGGCTCGGCTCATCCGCGCAGGCGAGGTGGCTGAGCAGCATGATCGGCGAAAAGCTCGCCGGCCGCGCCACGTCGCCGGCAAGCGCCAGCGCATCCTCGACGCGCAGGCCGAGCCGGCTCATGCCGGTGTCGACATGCAGCACGCAGGGGTGGTCGCGCCCGTCGGAAACGGCGGCCATGAAGACGGCGAGCTGCTCCTCCGAGGCGATGACGGGCACGAGGTCGAATTCGAAGAACAGCCGCTCGGAGCCGGCCCACATGCCCGACAGCACGTAGATCCGGACATCCGGCAGCGTTGCGCGCAGCGCCGCGCCTTCCGCGGGCGTCGCGACGAAGAAATCGCGCGCGCCCGCCAGGTGAAAGGTCCTTGCCGCCGGCTCCAGCCCGATGCCGTAGGCGTCCGCCTTGAGCACCGCGGCGGTGCGGGCGGCGCCCGAGCGCCGCGCCATGGCGCGCCAGTTGTCGGCAAGGGCCGAAAGGTCGATCGTCAGGCGGGCATGGTCCTCGCCGGCGACGGGCAGGGTGGAACGGGCGTGCGTGTGGTGCGTGCTCATGGCTCCTGAGATACAGCCTGTGGACCATGGCGGCAATACGGCCGTCCGCTGCATTGCCGCCGGGAGGAGCGGCCTCTATGGTGCCGCCGCGAAAGGGAGAGACGATGCGGGCAGGGATGAGAACGGCCGTGGGGGCGATGGCCCTCGTCCTTGCGGGCAAGGCCCCGGCCGCGGAAAGCGTGCCGACGGACGCGGCCATGCGCGAGGCGCATGCGGTGCTGCTCGGCCTTGCCCAGGACGGCGCGGCGCCGGTGCGCGAGGCGGGCGCGGACATCTACTATTCCATCGTCGACAATCCCGATGCGCCACGGCTGGTGACACGGCTGGAAGTCTCCGGCGCGCCCTGCCGCGCCCGCACCACCTCGGCCCTGCAGTTCCCGGGAAAATGGGCGACGTTGACGCTCGGCCTCGTCGATCTCGGCCGCGTGACGACGGTCACCGCCTATGCCTCCATCGACGACATGATCGCGGAGACAAGGCCCGTTTCGCTCGCCTCACCTGACGTGGAGCAGATCGTGCTGACGGGCGAGGGGCTCTATTGTTCGAGCCACATGTCGCTCTCGGGTCAAAGCAGCGCCTCGGAGGATACCTGTTCGGACAGGCTGGACCTGCCGATGATGGACGAGGAGCAGAGGGCGCGTGGCCGGCGCGTCCTCGCCATCGTGGCCGACGTCTGCAAGGCGCCGGCCTTCGGCAAGAAGTGAGGTCGCAAGGGCGGCCTCAGTGGTCGTACTGGCTGAAGGACGGGTCGGCGAGGTCGGTGAAGCGGGTATATTCCGACTGGAAGGCGAGCTTCACCGTGCCCGTGGGCCCGTGACGCTGCTTGGCGATGATCACGTCCGCCGTGCCCTTCACCTTCTCGAACTGCATCTTCCATTCTTCGTATTTCGGGTCGAACTCGTCGCGCGGTTCGAGGTTCTTCACGTAATATTCCTCGCGGAACACGAAGAGCACGACGTCGGCGTCCTGCTCGATCGAGCCCGATTCGCGAAGGTCTGACAGTTGCGGGCGCTTGTCCTCGCGGCTTTCCACCTGACGGGAAAGCTGGGAGAGCGCGATGATCGGCACGTTCAGCTCCTTGCCGAGCGCCTTGAGGCCCGTCGTGATCTGGGTGATCTCCTGCACGCGGTTGTCGCTCGATTTCCCCGAGCCGGTCATGAGCTGGATATAGTCCACCACGAGGCAATCGAGGCCGCGCTGGCGCTTGAGACGGCGGGCGCGGGCGGAGAGCTGGGCGATGGAGATGCCGCCGGTCTGGTCGATATAGAGCGGCACCTTCTGCATCATTTGACTGCAGGCGACGAGCTTTTCGAAATCGGCCTCCGAAATGTCGCCGCGGCGGATCTTCGACGAGGAGACTTCCGTCTGCTCGGAGATGATACGGGTGGCGAGCTGTTCGGAGGACATTTCGAGCGAGTAGAAGCCGACGACGCCGCCGTTCTTCGCCTTGAACGAGCCGTCCGCCTGGACTTCCGGCTCATAGGCGGCGGCGATGTTGTAGGCGATGTTGGTGGCGAGCGAGGTCTTGCCCATGCCGGGACGGCCGGCGAGCACGATCAGGTCGGAGCGCTGCAGGCCGCCCATGCGGGCGTCGAGCGAATGGATGCCGGTGGAGATGCCCGACAGCGAGCCGTCGCGCTCGAAGGCGGCGCCCGCCATGTCGATCGCCAGCGCGACGGCATCGTTGAAGGACTGGAAGCCGCCGTCGTAGCGGCCCGTCTCGGCCAGCTCGAACAGGCGCCGTTCGGCATCCTCGATCTGGGTCTGCGGCGGCATGTCGAGCGGCGCGTCATAGGCGATGTTGACCATGTCCTCGCCGATATTGATCAGCGAACGGCGGAGCGCCAGGTCATAGATCGCCCGGCCGTAGTCCTCCGCGTTGATGATCGTCACCGCTTCGGCGGCAAGGCGCGCGAGATATTGCGGGATCGTGAGGTCCCCCACCTTGCCGTCGGCCGGCAGGTGCGTCTTCAGCGTGATCGTCGTCGCGATCTTGCCCATGCGGATCGTGTCGCCGGCAAGCTCGTAGATCTTGCGGTGCAGCGGCTCGTTGAAGTGCATGGGCTTCAGGAAGTCCGAGACGCGGTAGTAGGCATCGTTGTTGACGAGGATCGCGCCGAGCAGCGCCTGTTCGGCCTCGATGTTGTTCGGTGCCTCGCGATGATGCAGCTCCGCATTGTCGCGGCCGGCCTGGTTGAGCTTGCGCACGGCGTCGTTCATCGTCCCGAATCTCCCCATCCCTGTTTGCGAAGGCCGCTGGTTTGGTTGCTTTGCCGCCGGGGGTCAAGCGGTTCCGACTCGCCCCGTCCATTAAGCCCGGTCTTAGACTTTTCCACAGGCGGCAGGAACACAGCAAGCCCGGATTGCGCCGGGCCTGCTGTCTTTCGGTTGACTTCGCTCCCGAATCTCAGAGCGAGGCTTCCTGCGGGAATTGCCGCGCGCCGCGGCGCTCGCCCTTCGGATTGCCCTCGTGCGCCTTGAGGCAATCCTCGCCGCGCCCGATATATTCGCGCGTCAGCGGCACGGCCTCCTGATCGTGGACGAGCTGGAGCTGGAAGACGACGAGGTTCTGCCAGCGGAAGGCGCTCTCGGAGGCAGCGAGGTAGAACTCCCAGATCCGGCAGAACTTTTCGTCGTAAAGGGCCTTCGCCTCCTCGCGCCGGGCCATGAAGCGCTCCCGCCAGTGGCGCAGCGTTTCGGCATAGTGCAGGCGCAGGATCTCCACGTCCGTCACGGCAAGGCCGCTCTTCTCCACCGCCTGCATGACCTCCGAGAGGGCAGGGATGTAGCCGCCGGGGAAGATGTACTTCTCGATGAACGGATTGTTGGCCGAGGGGCGGTCCGTGCGGCCGATCGTGTGCAGCAGCATCACGCCGTCGCGCTTGAGCAGCGACGCGCTCTTGCGGAAATAGGTCAGATAGTTCGGCCGGCCGACATGTTCGAACATGCCGACGGAGACGATGCGGTCGAACGGACCTTCCGTGTTGCGGTAATCCTGCAGCAGGAAGTTCACCTCGCCCGTCAATCCGGCCTCGCGCGCCCGTTTTTGCGAAAGGGCGTGCTGCTCGTCGGAGAGCGTCACGCCCGTCACCTTGGCGCCGAGCTGGCGGGCGAGATAGAGCGCCATGCCGCCCCAGCCGCTGCCAATGTCAAGCACGCTCTGGCCCGGGCGGTTGATGTTGAGCTTGGCCGCGATGTGGCGCTTCTTGGCAAGCTGCGCCTCGTCCAGCGTCTGGTCCGGCCGCTCGAAATAGGCGCAGGAATATTGCCGGTCCTCATCGAGGAAGAGATCGTAGAGCGCGCCGGTGAGGTCATAGTGGTGCTGGACGTTCCTGCGCGAGCGCACGATGCTGTTCTTCTCCCGCACCCAGCGGAAGAGGTAGCGCACCCGCTCCAGGAAATGGTTCCAGCGGCTGTCGTAATATTTGAAATCGGGATTGCCGGTGAAGACGGTCTTCAGCAGGCCGTAGATATCGCCTTCCACGATGTCGATATCGCCCGTGCCATAGTGGTGCCCGAGATAGTAGGCGGGGTCGAGGGCGAGGCCCCAGAGTGCTTTTTTCGTGTTGAGACGCATGTGGACGGGATTTCCGGTGCCGTCGCCGAAGCTCTGGCTGGTGCCGTCCGGATAGGTGATCGTCAGATTTCCGGTCTCGACGAGGCGGGAAACGAGAGCCTGTACAATGAATTTCATTCGCTAAACTCCGTCGCGCTTAAAAAATCTGGCGGAACGGGTCTGGTCGGAAACCGGCCTGGGAAGCGGCCCGACCGCCAATCCAGTCTAACGACGTATAAATATTGATGCGAAAAATCAGATTTCAAGCCGTGCTTTTTGGCCATCGCCTGGCCAGGGCGCGAAGGCGCCGCGTGGATCCTCGCGGTCAAGCCCGAGGATGAGGAAAGAGGGGCAGCATCTCCTCCCCGCTTTCACCGCGGGCTTGCTTGCGGATCCACGCCTCACCCGCAGCCCCAAAACAAATGAGCCGGCAAAGCCGGCTCATTGTCGTTATCAGGCTTCGTCGCCTTCGCCGTCGGCTTCCGGGTCGAAGAAGTCGGCCGCGGTCAGGGCGTCTTCGTCAACGCCGTAGATGGCGTCGGCCGAGGTCAGGCTTTCGCCCTTGGCCTGGCGCTCGGCTTCGTCGGCGGAGCGGGCAACGTTGACTTCGATGGCGATCTCGACTTCGGCGTGCAGGTGCAGGACGACCTTGTGCAGGCCGATCGCCTTGATCGGGGTGTTGAGCTCGACCTGGTTGCGGCCGACGTTGAAGCCTTCGGCAGCCAGCGTCTCGATGACGTCGCGGGCAGCGACCGAGCCGTAGAGCTGGCCGGTTTCGCCGGCGGAGCGGACGATGACGAAGGACTTGCCGTCGAGCTTCTCGGCGACCGTCTGGGCTTCCGACTTGCGCTCGAGGTTGCGGGCTTCGAGCGTCGCACGCTCGGATTCGAAGCGCTTCTTGTTGGCTTCGTTGGCGCGCAGCGCCTTGCCGAGCGGCAGCAGGTAGTTACGGGCAAAGCCGTCGCGAACCTTTACGGTTTCGCCCATCTGGCCGAGCTTGGCGATGCGTTCGAGGAGAATGACGTCCATGTGAGAGTTCCTTTCGTGACGTTCAGGGATTCTGGTTCTTGTTTTTCGCCGGGCCGGCGGGCGTCAGCGCGATGGTGCGCCGCGTGTCCATCAGGCCCAGGACGAGGATGGCGAAGACCGGTATCGTGAAGAGCAATACCGAGAGATAGGCGAACCACAGGGCAAAAAGCCGCCACGGCTTGCCGCGCGTCCTGAAATGCAGGCTCGCGAAGCCGGCAAGCACGAAACCGGCCCCGAAGGTGCCGCAGACGAGCGCGCCGATGATCGCCGGCACGCCGCCCATGAAGGCGAGGACGAGGCCGGCGAGGAAGAAGAAGATCGCGTTGCGGTGCATACGCAGCGTCGAGGGCATGTCCTCGCGCGGGCGAAGGCCGCGGCCGGACAGGCGGACGATGAAGGTCGCGACGTAGTAGGCCGCAAACAGCAGGAACACCCAGAGCGCGCCCTGCACCAGCGGCAGCGCGAGGGCGAAGATGGCCTTCAGCTGCGCGACGGCGGCAGCGTCGGGATTGTAGAGCGGCTCCTGCGCCTTCAGCGTCTGGATGACGATGTCGACGAGCTGGCTCGCCATGGCGCTGTCGTAACCGACGATCGCGCCGACGGCGATCATGCCGAGCGTCACCATGACGGCAAGGTGCGCAAGGATGTTGGACAGCGGATACCAGGCGAGCGCATCTTCCGGGCCGCCGAGTTCGGAGGCGGGGCGCGCCAGGTTCGCAAGGTTGGAAAGCCAGCCGGCCGGGATCAGCGTGATGATGACGATCAGAAGCGCGAAATGCGAGGAGACCAGCATGGAGGCGGTCGCGCCGCCGGCGACGACGGCGATCAGCGCGCTGGCATTGCCCCAGCCGAGGCCGGCAATGAGAATGGGAAGGGCGGACGCGGCGTAAAGCACGATCGCAAGCGTCGACTGCGCATTCGCGCTCAGCGAAAGCAGAGCGGCGGTCACACCGGCAATCAGGCCGGTCGCAATCGATGTCGGCGTCAGGGTCTTCACGGCTTCGCTGTCCTGTCTGGTCAGACAGTTAGAGGAGTTTCCTGACAAACCTGTTCAGGACCGTCTCCCCAACATGGGATTTTGACCTTTCTCAAGGTCGGCGGCTCCGATCCGCGCCCAACGCGGAAGGGAAAGGGGGAAGGCGGCAGGGCCGTCTTCCCCGGAGTCAGGTGTCCCGGCCCGACGTCGAGTCAGGCCGCAGAGTCACGCCCTTACGCTACGACGTAGGGCAGCAGGCCGAGGAAGCGGGCGCGCTTGATCGCCTTGGCGAGCTCGCGCTGCTTCTTCTGGGAAACGGCAGTGATGCGGGACGGAACGATCTTGCCGCGCTCGGAAATGTAGCGCGACAGGAGACGGACGTCCTTGTAGTCGATCTTCGGAGCGTTCGCGCCCGAGAAGGGGCAGGTCTTGCGGCGGCGGTGGAACGGACGGCGTGCCGGAGCGGAAGAAACATCAGCCATTGTAATAAACTCCTTCTGCTTCGATTACGCGCGGTCTTCGCGGGCCGGACGGTCGCCACGCGGCGGGCGGTCGCCGAAGTCGCGGCGCGGACGGTCGCCGAAATCGCGGCGCGGGCCGCGGTCGTCGCCGTCACGACGCGGACGGTCGTCGCGGTCGCGCTTCTGCATCATAGCAGACGGGCCTTCCTCGTGGGCTTCGACGGCGATGGTCATGTAACGAAGAACGTCTTCGTTGATGCGCATCTGGCGTTCCATCTCGTGGATGGCGGCGGCCGGAGCGTCGATGTCCATCAGCGCGTAATGCGCCTTGCGGTTCTTCTTGATGCGGTAGGTGAGGGACTTGAGGCCCCAGTTCTCAACCCGGCCAACCTTGCCGCCGAGCGATTCGATCACACCCTTGTACTGTTCGACGAGAGCGTCGACCTGCTGGGCGGACACGTCCTGGCGGGCCAGGAAGACATGTTCGTAAAGAGCCATGTGGCTTTGCCTTTCTTGCGTTTACACCCGAAACCGGCGCCAAGCCTCAACGACAGTTCTCAGGGGCTTCAAGAAGCCCGAAGCAAGAAAAGCGTTTAATCCAGACGGTCGAGAGCGGAGACACGGGAGGCCGGAGCCCTTGGCTCCAAACGGCGGTCTTCTCGGATCGCCGGCCCTCCGTTCAGCCACCAGCCGATTGACCGGGTGTGTTGAACAGCGCGCCTTATACGGGTTTTCCGGCCGAAAGCAAGACCCGGAGCAAAATACAAGACCTGAGACCGGAACGCGCTGCCTCGTTTTGCAACAGGCTGGAACCAAAAGGAAGACGCCGCGTTGTTCATTGCGATCCAACCAGATACCCAACCAGATGGAGTGACCGACATGCAAGACCCGAACCTTGTCAATCGTCCCCCGGAAGATCGCATCACGCGCCCGGTGGATGATCGCGGACCGACCGTCGTGAACCAGAGCAGCGGGAGGGGCACGGGCGGCTGGGCCGTGGCCGTCATCCTTGCCGTGCTCGTCGCCGTGGGCATCTTCTATTTCGTCGGCAGCGGCACGCCGGGTGACGGCGTCGACCCGAACGCCAACACGTCGGCCATCGGCACCACCGACACGGCGCCGGCCGACGGCACGGCCACGGATGGCCAGACGGGCGGTGCCACCGGCACGCAGCCGCTGGAAAGCCAGCCGGACGGCGGTGTCGAGGGTGGTGCAACCACCACAAACCCGTAACGTCACCCGCATGGGGCAAAAGAAAAACCCGCCGGAAACGGCGGGTTTCTCGATTCTCGGTCGAGCCTGCCGCGTGGATCCTCGGCTCAAGGCCGAGGATGACGGAGGGAAGGCGGAGGCTTCCGATGCATTGAACGGCGCGGTATGCGGCACCCTTTCCTGCGATCCTCTTGCCTCGCTTCTTTCGTCATCCTCGGCCTTGAGCCGAGGATCCACGCGGCATTCCCACTTTACGCCATAAGCACTCGCTTCACATCGGCGCCGGATAGAGCCGGTGGATGCGGCGGATGCCGTTCAGCACGTCGGGCGGGAGCGTGACGTCCGCCGCGCCGATATCCGTCTTCAATTGCTCCATCGACGTCGCGCCGATGATGACGGAGGCCATGAAGGGCCGTGTCAGGCAGAAGGCGAGGGCCATCTGGGCGGGGTCGAGCCCGTGCTCCTTCGCCAGCTCCACATAGGCGCGCACGGCCGGCTCCTGCAGCGGCTGGTAGCGGCCGCCGAGATCGCCGTTCTTCGTCAGGCGCGAACCCTCCGGCCGGGCGCCGTCGAGATACTTGCCGGTGAGGAGCCCCGCGGCGAGCGGCGAATAGGCGAGCAGGCCGATATCCTCGTGGTGAGAGACTTCGGCAAGGTCGAGGTCGTAGGCCCGGTAGAGCAGGTTGTATTCGTTCTGGATCGAGGCGACGCGGGGCAAGCCCTTGTCCTCGGCGAGCGTTAGCATCCGCATCGTGCCCCAGGCCGTGTCGTTCGACAGGCCGAGCGCCCGCACCTTGCCGGCCTTCACGAGGTCGCCGACGGTTTCGAGTATCTCCAGAAGCTCGGCGGCGACCCTTTCGCGGTCCTGCTTCGACGGGTCGTAGCTCCAGGCGTTGCGGAAGTGGTAATGCCCGCGGTTCGGCCAGTGCAACTGGTAGAGGTCGACATGGTCGGTCTTCAGGCGCCGGAGGCTGCCGTCGATTGCTGCGAGGATGCCCGCGCGGCTCATCGGCGCGCCGTCGCGGATATAGGGGCGGCCGGGCCCGGCGACCTTGGTGGCGAGGACGACCTTGTCGCGGTTGCCGCGCGCCTGCATCCAGGCCCCGATGAAACGTTCGGTATCGCCGTAGGTTTCGGCGGAAAGCGGGGTCGTCGGGTAGAGTTCGGCCGTATCGATAAAGTTCACGCCCTGGGCGAACGCATAGTCGAGCTGGTCGTGCGCGTCCTTCTCGCTGTTCTGCGAGCCCCAGGTCATCGTGCCGAGGCAGATTTCCGACACGCTGATGCCGGTCCGGCCAAGCGGATTGTATTTCATGGGAGGAGAAATCCTGTTGTGGGAACGGCGCGACTGTAGGCGGCTCTCTTTGCGAAGCGCAAGATGCAAAGCGCCTTTTCCCTGTGCGAAGGCCTTGGAAATGCCGGCTTCGGGGTGCCTGAAGCCCGCCGCACGCCTTGACTCGCCGGGCCGGAATGTGAATGGAAAAGAAAACATGAGACGGGAGACACCCCTATGAGCGTAGCATTCACCTTCCCCGGCCAGGGCAGCCAGGCCGTCGGCATGGGCAAGGATCTCGCCGAAACCTTCCCCGAGGCGCGCGCCGTTTTCGCGGAGGTCGACGAGGCCCTCGGCCAGAAGCTTTCCGCCATCATGTTCGAGGGACCGGAAGAGACATTGACGCTGACGGCGAACGCCCAGCCGGCGCTGATGGCCGTGTCGATCGCCGTCATGCGCGTGCTCGAGGCGCGCGGCCTGTCGCTGAAGGACCAGGTCTCCTATGTCGCCGGCCATTCGCTCGGCGAGTATTCGGCGCTCTGTGCCGCCGGCACCTTCACGCTGGCCGATACCGCGCGGCTGCTGCGCATCCGCGGCAATGCCATGCAGTCCGCCGTGCCGGTGGGCGAGGGCGCCATGGCCGCCATCATCGGCCTGGAACAGGCGGATGTCGAAGCCGTCTGCAAGGAAGCCTCCACCGGCGGTAGCTGCCAGATCGCCAATGACAATGGCGGCGGCCAGCTCGTCATCTCCGGCTCCAAGCCGGCCGTCGAGGTCGCCGCGCGGCTCGCGACGGAAAAGGGTGCAAAGCGCGCGCTGATGCTCACCGTCTCCGCGCCCTTCCATTCCGCCCTGATGGCCCCGGCCGCCGATGCCATGCGCGAGGCGCTGGCGGGCGTGTCGGCGAAGGCGCCGGTCGTGCCGGTCGTCGCCAATGTGCGCGCGGCGCCGGTGAGCGACCCCGACGAGATCGTGCGCCTGCTCGTCGAGCAGGTCACCGGCCAGGTGCGCTGGCGCGAGACGGTCGAATGGTTCGCGGCGAACAACGTCAACACGCTTTATGAAGTCGGCTCCGGCAAGGTGCTGACCGGCCTTGCCCGCCGCATCGACAAGTCCGTCACCGGCATCGCGATCAACGGCCCGGCGGATATCGACAATGCGTTGTCGGCACTGATCTGAGGAATTAGGCAATAGGCAATAGGCAATAGGGTCTGGAATCGGCTTCGAATGAGCATCCCTATTGCCTAATTCCTACTGCCTAATTCCTGTTTCCATTCGCTCAACACACAGGAGCCTATCCATGTTTGACCTTTCCGGCCGCAAGGCTCTCGTTACCGGCGCTTCCGGCGGCATCGGCGAAGAGATCGCCCGCATCCTCCATGCCCAGGGCGCCATCGTCGGCCTGCACGGCACGCGCGTCGAGAAGCTGGAAACGCTTGCCAATGAACTCGGCGAACGCGTCCACATCTTTCCGGCCAACCTTTCCGACCGCGCCGAGGTCAAGGCGCTCGGCGAGAAGGCCGAGGCCGAGCTCGGCGGCGTCGACATCCTCGTCAACAATGCCGGCATCACGAAGGACGGCCTGTTCGTGCGCATGAGCGACGACGACTGGGATGCGGTTCTGGAAGTGAACCTCACGGCCGTCTTCCGCCTGACGCGCGAGCTCACCCACCCGATGATGCGCCGCCGTTACGGCCGCATCATCAACATCACCTCCGTCGTCGGCGTCACCGGCAATCCGGGCCAGGCGAACTACTGCGCCTCCAAGGCCGGCATGATCGGCTTCACCAAGTCGCTGGCGCAGGAGATCGCGACGCGCAACGTCACCGTCAACTGCGTCGCCCCCGGTTTCATCGAAAGCGCCATGACCGGCAAGCTGAACGACAAGCAGAAGGAAGCGATCATGGGCGCCATCCCGATGAAGCGCATGGGAACCGGCGCGGAAGTCGCCTCCGCCGTCGCCTATCTCGCCTCGTCGGAAGCGTCCTACATGACGGGCCAGACGCTGCACGTGAACGGCGGCATGGCGATGATCTGATGCAGGGCCAAGTGCCCGGCGTTGCAGCATGAATAGCATGTTGACCGCTGGCGCGCCGGGCATTTTCGGACTTTGCGGCAGACTTAAACCGTGTTAATCGGGCCATGACTGTCAGCAGTCGACCGGTAAATGCCCGAGCGATCCGGTGGTACGGAACAGTATCGCCGATGCCGCATTGCCAGTTGAATGGCCCGGTTGAAGGGATTGCCGGATGTGTTCTTGAGGCACATCGGGCGTGTTGAGTGTCCGGTGCCGTGACAGGCGCCGATCAAAAACAAAGGTCGAGGAATCCGACATGAGCGATATCGCAGAACGCGTAAAGAAAATTGTCATTGATCATCTGGGCGTTGACGCCGAAAAGGTCAGCGAAGGCGCAAGCTTCATCGATGATCTTGGCGCGGACTCGCTCGACACCGTCGAACTGGTCATGGCGTTCGAAGAAGAATTCGGCGTCGAGATCCCGGACGATGCCGCCGACTCGATCCTGACGGTCGGCGACGCCGTCAAGTTCATCGAGAAGGCCCAGGCCTGATCTGACTTCCGGCGGGCCGCCTTTCGGGCGGTCCGTCCCGGTCCCGCCCGGGACCGCACCTCCTCTTGGGGCAATAGATATAGAATACATAAGGGTGGATCACGGACGATGAGGCGTGTCGTTATCACGGGTACCGGCATGGTATCCCCGCTTGGCTGTGGCACCGAAGTTACCTGGAGCCGGCTTCTCGAAGGCCGTAGCGGTGCCGCCAGGGTGACCACCTTCGAGGTCGACGACCTCCCCGCGAAGATTGCCTGCTCGATCCCGCTCGGCGACGGCACCGACGGCACCTACAATGCCGACCAGTGGATGGAGCCGAAGGAGCAGCGCAAGGTCGATCCCTTCATCGTCTACGCCGTCGCGGCCGCCGACATGGCGCTGGCCGATGCCGGCTGGCACCCGACGACCGACGAGGACCAGATCGCGACCGGCGTGCTCATCGGCTCCGGCATCGGCGGCCTCGATGGCATCGTCGAGGCCGGCTATACGCTGCGCGACAAGGGCCCGCGCCGCGTCTCGCCCTTCTTCATTCCCGGCCGCCTGATCAACCTTGCCTCCGGCCAGGTCTCGATCAAGCACAAGCTGCGCGGCCCGAACCATTCCGTCGTCACCGCCTGCTCGACCGGCGCGCACGCCATCGGCGACGCCAGCCGGCTGATCGCGCTCGGCGACGCCGACGTCATGGTGGCGGGCGGCGCCGAATCGCCGATCTGCCGCATCGCGCTCGCCGGCTTTGCCGCCTGCAAGGCGCTCTCGACGGAGCGCAACGACGACCCGACCGCCGCCTCGCGCCCCTATGACAAGGACCGCGACGGCTTCGTCATGGGCGAGGGCGCCGGCGTCGTCGTCCTGGAAGAGCTGGAACACGCGAAGGCGCGCGGCGCGAAGATCTATGCGGAAGTCGTCGGTTACGGCCTTTCCGGCGACGCCTATCACATCACCGCCCCGTCCGAGGACGGCGACGGCGCCTATCGCTGCATGCAGATGGCGCTGAAGCGCGCCGGCATCCCGGCGAGCGAGCTCGACTACATCAATGCGCACGGCACCTCCACCATGGCCGACACGATCGAGCTCGGCGCGGTGGAGCGCCTTGTCGGCGATGCCGCCTCGCGCGTCTCCATGTCGTCCACCAAGTCGGCGATCGGCCATCTCCTGGGGGCCGCCGGTGCGGTCGAGGCGATCTTCACCGCGCTGGCGATCCGTGACAATATCGCCCCGCCGACGCTGAACCTCGACAATCCCGACGTCGAGACGGCGATCGACCTGGTGCCGCACAAGGCCCGCAAGCGCGAGATCAACGTGGCGCTGTCCAATTCGTTCGGCTTCGGCGGAACGAACGCATCGCTGGTTCTCAAGCGCTACGCCTGAACGCCGCCGGCAAGCCCCGTCACCCGCCTGCCGGCACCTTCTCCCCGCGGGGGAGAAGGGGAGAACCGAGACGCCGCATCCTCCCTTCCTTCTCCCCCGCCGGGAGAAGGTGGCCCGAAGGGCCGGATGAGGGGGATGCTCGGAGCATCGATATATGCAGCGGGTTCATCCCGCTTTTGCCGTATTGCTCTGATCGATAGCATCGAGCAATGCCCGAACATGAGGACAGTCCGTGAGCGACACGAACGAACCCGGCGAGACGCAGTTTGGCCGCGGCGAGGCCTCCGGCCAGTCGCGCATCATCCCCAAATCCGCCAACGAGGCCCTTCGGCCGGAGCAGGTGCCGCAGCCGCCGAGCCGTCGCCGCTCGCGCAAGGCGCGCAGCCAGATCGTCATCTTCCTGAATTTCGTCATGACCGTGGTCGTCTTCGCCACGATCATCGGCATCGGCATCTTCTATTACGGCGTGAAGAGCTATGAGGAGCCGGGCCCGCTGACGGCCAACACGAACTTCATCGTGCGCGCCGGCGCCGGCACGAACGAGATCGCGGCCAATCTCGAGCGCAACAACGTCATCACCGACAGCCGCGTCTTCCGCGTGCTCTCGCGCATCTATCTCGACGGCGAGACGCTGAAGGCCGGCGAATACGAGATCAAGGCCGGCGCGACGATGCGCGAGATCGTTGAGCTCCTGAAATCCGGCAAGTCGATCCTCTACAGCGTCTCCGTGCCGGAGGGGCTGACGGTCAAGCAGGTCTTCAAGCGCCTGCAGGACGATCCCGTGCTCGAAGGCGACCTGCCGGCGGACCTGCCGGTCGAAGGCTCGCTGATGCCCGACACCTACAAGTTCTCGCGCGGCACCAAGCGCGCCGATATCCTTCACCAGATGCAGGACGCGCAGAAGGCGCTGATCGACCAGATCTGGGAGCGCCGCGACGACAACCTGCCGATCGCCACGCGCGAGGAATTCGTCACGCTCGCCTCGATCGTCGAGAAGGAGACGGGCCGGGCCGACGAGCGGCCGCGCGTCGCCTCGGTCTTCCTCAACCGCCTGGACAAGGGCATGCGTCTGCAATCCGACCCGACGATCATCTACGGCATCTTCGGCGGCGACGGCAAACCGGCCAACCGCCCGATCTTCCAGTCGGATCTCGAAAAGCAGACGCCGTTCAACACCTATATCATCAAGGGCCTGCCGCCGACGCCGATCGCCAATCCGGGCCGGGCCGCTCTGGAAGCGGTCGCCAACCCCTCGCGCACGCCGGACCTCTATTTCGTCGCCGACGGCACCGGCGGCCATGTCTTCGCCGAGACGCTGGAAGAGCACAACCAGAATGTCCGCCGCTGGCGCAAGCTGGAAGCGGAAAAGGCGGCCGAGGCCGCGAAAGAGGCGGAAGCCGCGGGGTCGCAATAAATACCCTCCATTCTTGCAGGACGGCCCCGGTATCCCCGGGGCCATCTTGTTTTCAGGGGCATGCCTTCCGGCTCATCCTCACCTTTGATGTGGATCGCGCGACGTTCCATACGCTGCCCGGTTTCCAACCCCGTGAAACTGCTCCACTTTGGGAGATGGTTTTGCGCGCCTGCCGCGCGTTTCGGCTGCCCCGCCTTCCGGTTCGACCTGCCGTCGCCGGGCGCCACTGGAGGACGACATGACATTGCAATCGATGACCGGCTTTGCGCGGGTCGAGGGAACCAGCGGGCGCACGCGCTGGGCATGGGAGCTGCGCTCGGTCAACGGCAAGGGCCTCGACATCAGGCTGCGCCTGCCGCCCGGCTTCGAGGCGCTGGAGGGCGACGTGCGGCGCCTTGCCGGCGAAAGCCTTGCGCGTGGCAACCTGCAGATCGGGCTTTCCGTGAGTGTCAGCGAGGCGCAGGTCGAGGCGGTGGTGAACCAGGGTGCGCTTGCCGCCGTGCTGGCGCTGCGCGAGCAACTGGCCGGCATGATCGATCCGGCGCCGCTCAGGCTCGACACGCTGCTCACCGTGCGCGGCGTCGTCGACTTCCGCGAGACGGACGAGAGCGAGGCCGAGCGCGCGGCGCGCGATGCCGATATCCGCGCGGGGCTGTCCGAGGCGATCCGATGTCTTGCCGAGATGCGCCGCAAGGAGGGCGCGGCGCTCGCCGGGGTGCTGCTCGGCCAGGTCGCCCGCATCGAGACGCTGACGGCGACCGTCGAAGCCGATCCCTCGCGCAGCGTCCCGGCCATCGCCGAGCGGCTTTCCGCGCAGGTCGCCACGCTCCTGCAGGGAACGACGGCGCTCGACCGCGACCGCCTGCACCAGGAAGCGGCGCTCATTGCCACCAAGGCGGACCTGCGCGAGGAGATCGACCGGCTGAAGGCGCATGTCGCGGCGGCGCGCGAGCTGATCGCCGAGGGCGGGCCGATCGGCCGCAAGCTCGATTTTCTCGCACAGGAATTTAACCGGGAATCGAATACGATCTGTTCCAAGTCGAACGCCGCTGCTGTAACGGCTGCGGGTATCGAACTGAAGGTCGTCATCGACCAGTTCAGGGAACAGGTCCAGAATCTGGAGTAGGCCATGGCCGAGCCGTCGAAGCATATCCACATCGAACGCCGCGGGCTCATGCTCGTCATCTCCTCGCCGTCGGGCGCCGGCAAGTCGACCATCGCGCGCAACCTGCTGGAAGCCGATCCGGGCCTCAGCCTGTCGGTCAGCGTCACCACGCGCCAGCGCCGGGCGAGCGAGATCGCCGGCCGCCACTACCACTTCATCAACCACAAGGAATTCGAGCGGCTGCGCGACAGCGACGCGCTGCTCGAATGGGCCGAGGTGCACGGCAATTTCTACGGCACGCCGCGCGAGCCGGTGGAGGAGGCGATGTCCGCCGGCCGCGACATGCTGTTCGACATCGACTGGCAGGGCGCCCAGCAATTGCAGGAGAAGATGCCGGCCGACGTCGTCTCGATCTTCATCCTGCCGCCCTCGATGACCGAGCTGCAGTCGCGCCTGCACCGCCGGGCCGAGGATACGGAGGAGGTCATCCAGACGCGCCTTGCCAATTCCCGCGCCGAAATCGAGCACTGGCGGGAATACGACTATGTCATCCTCAACGACGACCTCTCCGTCGCCTTCGATGCCGTGCAGAGCATCGTCAAGGCCGAACGCCTGCGCCGCGACCGGCGGCACGGGCTGTTCGAGTTCGTGACCAAGCTGGTGACGGAGAAGCCGGTTTTGTAGGCGTTCGTCCGCATCCTCTTTACGCGGGATTGCCCCTCACCCTAACCCTCTCCCCGCAAGCGGGGAGAGGGGACTTGCCAAACGAACGGGTCTTGGCTGGGGAAACCGGCGCGGCATATCCCTTCGCCCCGCTTGCGGGGAGAAGGTGGCCGGCAGGCCGGATGAGAGGCCGCTTAAACCTTACAGCGCGTTCGCCAGCCGCACGAATTCTTCCACGCTCAACGTCTCCGCCCGCCGCTGCGGATCGATGTCGGCGCGCGCCAGCAGGGCCTCGCCGCCGAGCGACTTGACGCTCTGGCGCAGCATCTTGCGGCGCTGGCCGAAGGCGGCGTGGGTGACGCGCTCCAGCGCGGCGACGTCGCAGGGCAAGGGGTTTGCCACCGGCTCCAGATGCACGACGGAGGAGGTGACCTTCGGCGGCGGCGTGAAGGCCTGGGGCGGCACGTCGAAGGCCATGCGGGCATGGGTGCGCCAGCCTGAGAGCACGCCGAGCCGGCCGTAATGGTCGTCATTCTCTTCCGCCACGATGCGCAGGCCCACCTCGCGCTGGAACATCAGCGTCAGCGAGTCCCAGAAGGGCGGCCAGGCCTTCGGCAGCAGCCAGTTGACGAGAAGCTGCGTGCCGACATTGTAGGGCAGGTTGGCGATGATGCGCACCGGCTCGCCCGGCGCCAGCGCCTCGAAATCCGTCTTCAGCGCGTCCCCTTCGATGACCGTCAGGCGGCCCGGATAATGCTCCGAAATCTCCGCCAGCGCCGGCAGGCAGCGCGCGTCGCGCTCGATGGCGATCACCCGCTTGGCGCCGAGCGCGAGGATCGCGCGCGTCAGGCCGCCCGGGCCGGGGCCGACCTCGATCACCGTATGGTCCTCGATCGGGCCGGCGGCGCGGGCGATCTTCTGAGTGAGGTTGAGATCGAGCAGGAAGTTCTGGCCGAGCGCCTTCTTCGCGTCCAGCCCGTGGCGCTGGATGACGTCGCGGAGCGGCGGCAGCCCGTCGAGTGCGGCCATCAGGCAGTCTCCTTCGCGGCCCGTTCATGCCGGGCGAGGTCGTGGGCAAGGCGGAGGGCGGCGAGCAGGCTGTCGGGCCTGGCGATGCCCTTGCCGGCAAGCGAAAAGGCCGTGCCGTGGTCCGGCGAGGTGCGGATGAAAGGCAGGCCCAGCGTGGCATTGACGGAATCGTCGAAACCGAGCGCCTTGGCCGGGATCAGCGCCTGGTCGTGATACATGCAGAGCGCCACGTCATAGGTGGCGCGGGCGGCGTCGTGGAACATGGTATCGGCCGGCAGCGGGCCGACGGCGTCGATGCCGGCCGCCTTGAGCCGCTCCACGGCCGGGCGCACGATGGCGTCGTCCTCAAGGCCCAGCGCACCGCCTTCGCCGGCATGCGGGTTGAGCCCGGCAAGGGCAAGGCGCGGGCGGGCGATGCCGAAACGCCGGCGCAGGTCCCGTTCGGTGATGGTGGCCGTTTCCACGATCAGTTCTTCCGTCAGCGCGTCAGGCACGTCCTTCAGGGGAATGTGGATGGTGACGGGAACGCTGCGCAGCTTCGGCCCGGCCAGCAGCATGACGGGCAGGGCCTGCCGGCCGGTCGCCTTGGCGGCGAGGTCGGCGAGGAACTCCGTGTGGCCGGGAAAGCCGAAGCCGGCATCGTAGAGTACGGCCTTGGCGATCGGGTTCGTCACCACGGCGGCGGTGCGGCCGGCGAGCGTCAGGGCGACCGCGGCCTCGATCGCGCCGGTGATGGCGGCGGCATTGCGGGAATCGGGTGAACCGGCCACGGCCGGCACGGCGCAATCGCGGGCAAGCACCGGCAGGGCGTCCGGGAAGAGGGCTGCCGCCGTCTCGGGCTCCGCCGCCGCGACGGGAACATCGAGCCCGAGGGCGACGGCGCGCGCGCGCAACACCGCGGCATCACCGAGGAAGAGGAAAGGCGGCAGGGACAGGGTCTTGCGGGCCGACCACAGGGCGAGCGTTATATCCGGCCCGATCCCCGCCGGATCGCCCATGGTGAGCGCCAGCGGAGGAAAACTTGTCGTCGTCATGGGGCCCTGCCGTCAGCGGGTTGGAGGAGGAACGTCCCGGCCGCGGCGCCCGTGGCGGGCGCGGGTGGCCGCGGCTCCGGCATCAGCGTTCGGTGATCGTCGCCTTCTTGCGCAGTTCGGCGATGTACTTCTGGCTGTTCTCGTCGCCCTCGTTGCCCTTGGCCTTGCTGAGGTCCTCGGCGCGGAAGACCATCTCGGCCGCCACGTCGTCGTTGACTTCGCGCTTCTTGCAGATGGCGAGATATTCGACGCCGCGCTCGGTGACGCGCGTGCCCGTCGTCATGCCGTTCGCCTTCTCGACGAGCGGCTTCCAGTCCTCCGGCATTTCCGGCGCCAGCACGCGGCCGAGGTCGCGGATCGAGACGTCGCGCATGGTGGCGGCGAAGACCTTGGCCTGCTCGCAGCCGGGGAACTTCGAGCGCGAGGCTTCCGCCTCCTGCTTGCGCTTGCCGAGAATGGCGTTGCGGCGCTTCTCCGGCACGACGAAGATGACCTGCTTGAGGAAATATTCGGTGGTGACCGGTTTCTTGCCGCCGTTCTCCTGCATGCGCTGGACGAGCGTCTTGCTGTCCTTGGCGGCGCCGTAGCGGGCGTTGACGACGCGCGGCCAGCTCATCTGGATGGCGATATACTGCTTGAAGTGATCCGAGCCGACGCCGGCGCGGCTGAGGATCTCGCCGAGCTGCTGGACCGACATCTTGTTGGAGGCGGCAAAGCGGGCATAGGCGGCGTCCACCTCGGCGCTGCTGACGGACATCTTGAGGCGCAGGATCTCGCCGCGCTTCAGCACTTCGTCGATCATCTGCTCGCGGGCCTTGGCGCGCAGATTGCCGCCAGCGCGCTGCAGGCGAAGGAAGGCGGCGCGGCGCTCGATCTCGCCTGACGTGACCGGTGTGTTGTTGACGACGGCGACGATCCCGCTCGCCGCCTGGACCGTGCCGGCCGGAACCGCGATCGTCGCCGCGGCGGCAAGCGCCACGCCCATCATCATGGAGCGAACCAGAGAGTGTCTGCCCGTCATGCCAGTCCCTTTCCCAAACCCGTTTCGCGCGCACCGGTATCGTTCGTGCGGGAATGCCGTCCATGCAGGCGGCCTTCACCGGCGGGCGTTTCTCCCGGATGTGCATAATACATGCGGCCAAACGATGACAAGAGCGCGGCAGCGCTTACTCGAAGCCCGTCAGCGTCGTGTCGCCGACATTGATGTCGCCGAGCGTGCGGAACATCAGCCGCGCGCCGATCGACCAGTCGTTCGCCGTCGTGCCGGATTTGTCGCGCGTCTGCTCGTAGACGATCGAGAAGACCGTGTCGCGATCGTCATAGGAGAAGCCGATGCCGTTGCGCGACAGGCTCTGGCGCTTGATGTCGTAGGTCAGCGACCCGAACACCGACCAGTAGTCCTCGAACTTGAAGGCCGCTGCGCTCTGGATTTCGCTGGAATCCTCCGCCAGGCCATAGGCCGGCTGTGCCGCGATGCGCGTATAGGTGATTTCCGTCTCGAAGCGGGCGCCATCGAAGCGCACCGAGGTGTCGGCGCGGCGCATCGAGAAGTCGTCCTTGTCGAGGCGGGCGCTGTGGGCAAACGACAGGCCGTTCGGCAGGTCGATGCCGGCCATGCCGACATAATCGGAGGAATCCGTCTCAAGGCCCGAATTGGCGCCGGCATTGACGAGGTCGGGCGTGGCGAAGGAGTTCACGCCGCCGAGATGGAAGGACTGGCCGATGATCGAGCGCAGGCGAAGGCCGTTGTCGAAGGTGCCGGTATAGCGCAGGCCCAGATTGGCGCGCGAACCGCCCTCGATCCGGTCGAAGCCGGAGAACTTGTCGCGTTCGAAAAGGTTGGTGGCGTCGAAGACGAAGCTCTGGGCGTCCTCGTTCGGCAGGCCGCCGGCATGGTCCTCATCCGGACGCAGGTAGATCTGCGCGATCGGCTCGAAGAGATGCGTGCTGTAGTCGGTCGTCGCGAGGATCGGATAGCGCGCCTCGAGGCCGGCGGTCA
The DNA here is from genome assembly GCF_001652565.1 of Shinella sp. HZN7. Lineage (NCBI taxonomy): Bacteria > Pseudomonadati > Pseudomonadota > Alphaproteobacteria > Hyphomicrobiales > Rhizobiaceae > Shinella > Shinella sp. HZN7. Next base: position 1,325,856 of record NZ_CP015736.1, read on the forward strand.
GCATCGTGCGGGTCGCACTGTTGTCGTCGACGTAATTGCCGGCATAGCCGAGGCCGGGATCGCTCATGTCGAGGCGGTGGATGTCGCCGCGCGCCGCCAGCAGCGGGGTCAGCACGAGGCCGCCCGGCACGACGAACTGGCGCCGCCATTCGACTTCGCTGGTCAGCCGCGTCGTGCCGCCGGCAAGGCCGCGGAACCGGTCGTTGCCGCGCACGCTGTAGGCGTCGCGCAGGTCCCGCTCGACATTGGTGATGTTCGTGGTGATCGACAGCTCGCCGCCAAGCACCGGCTGCGGCACGATATATTCGTGGTCGAGCGTCTGGGCGATCGCCTGCTTGCGCTCCAGCCGGTCCTGCGGGTCGGCGTCCTGCACGTCGAAATAGAAGGAGCGCAGGTCGAAGACGTTCCGGTCGCCAAGGCCGGTCAGGTAGATCTGGTTGACGTGGATGCGGTCTTCCAGGCCGTCGAGGTCGTAGGTGCGCGAGAAGTTGTTGTCGGTCTGCGCCATGACATCCCAGCCGAAGGACCAGCGGGGATTGATCCTGAACCGGCCTTCGGAAGCGACCATGCCGCGGAAGTCGTCGCGCCGGTCGCTCGTGCCGCGCGTGAAGACGCCTGGGTTCCACTGGTCGATGCCGGCGGCACGCAATGTGATCTGGCCGTTGTGGAAGCGCTTGCGGAATTCACCCTCGACGAGGAAGCCCTGACGGGTCAGCACGGTCGGCGAGAGCGTCGCGTCCATGTCCGGGGCGATGGCGAAGTAGTAGGGCGTGGTGATGCCGAGGCCGAGCTTCTGCTCGTAGCTGAACTGCGGGAAGAGGAAACCGCTCTTCCGCTTGACCGTATGGTCAGGCACTTCCAGCACGGGAATATAGGCGATCGGCTTGCCGAACATCTCGAAGCGGGCGCGTTCGAGGCGGATCGTCTTGGTGCGGCCGTTCTGCACGACGCGCTCGGCCTTGATCTGCCAGAGCGAGCGGTGCGTCGGGTTGGTGGCGCAGGGCGTGCAGGCGGTATAGACGGCGTGGTTGAGGATCATCTCCTCGCCGTTGACGCGCTCGCCGCTGGTCGCCGCCAGCTTGGTGAGGTCCGTGGTCTCGATGCGCAGCGCATTGACGAAACCGTTGGCGAAATCGTCCGACAGGTCCATCTCGTCGGCATAGACGCGGTTGCCGGTCGGCTCGATGAGTTCGATATTGCCGTAGGCCGTCAGCCGGCCGGTGTTCTGGTTGTATTCGACCTGGCGGGCGACGAGCTTGTAGCCGCCATAGTTGATCTGCACCGCGCCGCGGGCGATCACCTTCTCCGTGTCGTTGTTATAGACGAGCTCGTTGGCCGCCAGCAGCAGCTTGGCATCGTCGGGGATCTTCGGCTCCATCGACTGGATGTCGGGCGCCTGCGCCCGGGCGGGAAGCGTGCAGGCGGACACGATGGCGCACGCGGCCGCACCTGCAAGCAGGGCGGCTCTCAACCACCGATTCGTTTTGCGGTCGCCTACCGCCACTAGCCATCCTCCTGATGGAGAAGAATCGTCGCGCCCAAGGACATTGCGACGACCACGGGGAGCCAGGCCGCAACGAACGGAGGTACAACACCGCTGCTTCCGAATGCTTTCACAAGCACGGTGACGACATAAAGCATGAAGCCCGACAGGATTCCACCCAGAATCACCGCACGCGATTGATTAAACCGGCTAAATTTTAACGATACACAGGCTGCGATCAGCGTCATGGCAACCAGAAGCAGCGGCAGCGACAGCAAGGAATGGAACTGCGTTTCCATCGCATCCGTGGGGAATCCGAAGGACTTTGCCGCCTCGATCTTGCGTCCAAGGCTCAAAAACGGAATGGATTCAGGCTTTTCGAGGCTCTCCTGAACGAATTCCCGTTTCAGGTTGGTACGAAGCTGTACCTCGTCGAGACGGACCGGCAATTCGCCGTTGCGCGTCTCGTGCACGTTCTTAAGCAACCAGTAACCATCTTCCAAGGTCGCCGAATCGGCATCCTGCCGCAGAACGATGCGGCCGTCGGGATCGAAGTGGATGACGGTGACGTTCACAAGGCGCGTGCCGCCGTCGAGAACCGCCTTGGCGCCGATGATCGCCTGGTCGTCGCCATGGATCTGGCGCAGCCACGGCACAGCGGTCTCGGTGCGCGCGGCGTTGCTGGCGCCCCAGCCCGCTTCCAGCTCCGCCGCCTTCTTGGCGCCCCAGGCGGCGATCGGGTTGATGGCGAGCACGGCCGCGATGCCGAACAGGAAGGCGCCGATGATGAAGGGGCGCAGGAACTGCCAGGCCGAAATGCCGGCGGCGCGCGTGACGACGAGCTCGTAGCGGCGGTTGAGCGAGATCAGCGCCGCCATGCCGGCAAAGAGCGCCACGAAGGGCACGGTCTGCATCAGAATCATCGGGATGCGCAGCGCCGTCACCAGCAGGCCGCTCGTCAGCGTATAGCCCGGCAGCACGCCGACGCGGTTCGACATCTCGCTGAAATCGATGATGAAGATCAGCGAGAAGATGCCGAGCAGGAACCAGATGGTGGTGATGATGTAGCGGCGGAAGAAATAGAAGCCGAGCGTCGGTATCATGGCGTGCCGCCCCCGCCGGTGGAGGGGGAGCCTGCCCGCGTGAAACGCGCCAGCAGCCGGTCGCGCAGGTCCGCCAGCCGCTCGCCCAGCGTCACGGGAATGTCGAGGCTCTTGTTGCGTCCGAGATAACGGATCGCCAGCGCCGCGGTGATGACGGGGATGAGATACATGATCGGGATATAATAGGGGGATTCGTCCGCATTGTTCGATGCGTAGAAGCTCGCCCAGCGCACGAAGAGGGCGGTCAGCAGCGCCGTGATCATCGGATGCACGCGTGCCTCGCGGTGCGAGCGCGCATCGCCGCTGACGACGAGCGCGATGAGGCCGAAGACCGCCGGGAAGAGCCATTCGGTGAAACGGCGATGGATCTCGGCGGTGAAGGCGCCGGGATTCTTCTGGTATTGCGGATCGGTGGGGTCCGGATCGAAGAGATAGATGAGGTCGCGATCCTTGGCCCTGATGTTGGATTTGCCGACGCTCTGGGTGAGGTCGGCAAGGTCGAAGGCATAGGAATCGAACTTGATGATCGAGACGTTGCCGTCGGGCAGCTTGCGGTGCACCTCGCCGTCCTTCATGACGAGCGCCGAGCTGTTCTCGTCCACCGCGCCCTCGCGGGCGTAATAGACGAGCTCGAAGCGCGGGTCGCGCGTATCGGCAACGAAGAGGCCGCCGAGCACGCCGCCATTGCGCCGTTCCGCCACCTGCACGTAGAGGCCGTCGGTGATCTTGCGAAAGGTGTTCTCCTGCACGACGGCGGACAGCATGTCGGCATGGGCCGTCGCGATCATCTTGCGCACGGCGGTGCGCGAATAGGGCTCGACGAAATTGTCGACGGCGAAGGAAACGAAGCTCATCGCCACCGCGAGGATCATCACCGGACGGATGATCGTCGCCCGCGACGCGCCCGCCGAGTTCAGCACCGTCAGCTCCGAATCGGAGTTCATGACGGTCAGCGTCTGCGACACGCCGATGACCAGCGCGAAGGGCAGGATGATCGGGATGACCGAGGGCAGGACCAGCGATGCCAGCTTCAGGAAGGCGAAGATCGACTGGCCGCTGTCGGTGACGAGGTTGATGCTGCCGAGCGCCTGCGTGACCCAGACGATGCCGAGCAGGGGCACGAGCGTGGCGACGAACATGAGCGACGCCCGCCGCAGGATATAGCGCTCGATCAGTTTCATCGTTTCGTCCGCGTTTCCGACAAGCGGCTCCGGCCTCGTGCAGGGGCACCCATCGGAACAGCCATGGGCATATAAGCTTTCTTCAGGCTGATGCCATAGGCGGGAGTCTCTCCGGCCGAGGAAAATTTATGGCGAACAAGCATGCCTGACAATCTGTAAACAAGGTGCCGCATCTTGCCAAGCGCCGCAAAAGCGACAAGGAATTGATGAGATTGGCGGCCTCCCGGGCGGGACGACAGGCCTGCCGGCATTATATTCGGAGTAAGTCATGGCTTCCAGATTCGACATCGGTTTCGCAAAGACGGCACGCGCTTCGGGCGGCCTTGCGATCCTCCTGCAGATTGCGAGCGAGACCGCCGCCGGTCTCGGCGAGGTCGATCCGGAAGGTGTCGTCGCCCGTGCGGCAGGCGTCGCGAAATTTTCGGGCAAGGCCCTGAAGACGCTCGACGTCCTGGCGCCGCATGGCGCGCCCGTGGACCGCATCCTCGTGCTCGGCCTCGGCGAAGCGGAAAAACTCGTGGCCCATGACTGGCTGAAGGCCGGCGGCGCCGCCGTCGCCAAGATCGGCCGGGCGGAGAAGGTGACGATCTATCTCGATGCGCCGGGCGTCACCGTGACGGCGAAGAACGCCGCCGATTTCGCCCTCGGCCTGCAGCTCGGCGCCTACAGCTTCGACACCTACAAGACGAAGAAGGGCGAGGACGACGAGGCGAAGAACGGCAAGCCCGTGAAGGTGACGATCGTCACCGCCGTCGCCAGCGCCGCCAAGAAGGCGAACGAGGTGTCCGATGCCGTCGCCGAGGGCGTGATTCTCGCCCGCAATCTCGTCAACGAGCCGGCCAACGTGCTCGGCCCTGTGGAATTCGCCGACAAGGCCAAGGCGCTGGAAAAGCTCGGCGTCGAGGTGGACATCCTCACCGAGCGCGAGATGAAGAAGCTCGGCATGGCCGCGCTGCTCGGCGTCGCGCAGGGCTCCGTGCGCCCGCCGCGCCTTGCGATCATGCAGTGGAAGGGCGGCAAGGAGAAGGACCGGCCGATCGCCTTCATCGGCAAGGGCGTCGTCTTCGATACGGGCGGCATCTCCATCAAGCCGGCCGCCGGCATGGAGGACATGAAGGGCGACATGGGGGGCGCCGCCGCCGTCATCGGCCTCATGCACACGCTCGCCGCCCGCAGGGCGAAGGCCAATGTCGTCGGCATCCTCGGCCTTGTGGAAAACATGCCGGACGGCAACGCCCAGCGCCCCGGCGACATCGTCAAGTCGATGTCCGGCCAGACGATCGAGGTCATCAACACCGATGCCGAAGGCCGCCTCGTGCTGTGCGATGCGCTCTGGTACTGCAACGAGACGTTCAAGCCGCAGTTCATGGTGAACCTCGCGACGCTGACCGGCGCGATCCTGGTCGCCCTCGGCAGCCATCATGCCGGCCTCTTCTCCAACGACGACACGCTTGCCGCGCGCCTCACCGCCGCGGGCCTCTCGACGAACGAGCGCCTGTGGCGCATGCCGCTCGGCCGCGAATACGACAAGATGATCGACAGCAAGTTCGCCGACATGAAGAACACCGGCGGGCGCCATGCCGGCTCGATCACCGCCGCGCAGTTCCTGCAGCGTTTCGTCAAGGACACGCCCTGGGCGCATCTCGACATCGCCGGCACGGCCATGGGCTCGCCGTCGGACGAGATCAACCAGTCCTGGGGCTCCGGCTTCGGCGTGCGCTTGCTGGATGAGCTGGTGCGCGCGAACTACGAAGGGTGAGGAGAGGGTGAGCGAGGTCCTCTTCTACCACCTGACCGAATCGAAGCTCGAGGACGCGCTGCCGCCGCTCCTCGACAAGAGCCTCGAACGCGGCTGGCGCGTCGTCGTGCAGACCGGCGACGCGGAGCGGCGCGACGCGCTCGACACGCATCTGTGGACCTTCCGCGAGGACAGCTTTCTGCCGCACGGCACCGACGAGCAGGCCTTTCCGGCCGAACAGCCGGTGCTGCTGACGACCGCCGCCGACAATGCGAACGGCGCGACGGTGCGCTTCCTCGTCGCCGGCGCCGCGCCGCCGCCGCTCGACGCCTATGAGCGCGTCATCTTCATGTTCGACGGTTACGACCAGGCGGAGGTGGAGACGGCGCGCGAACACTGGAAGCGCCTGAAAGGCGAGGGGCACCAGCTCACCTACTGGCAGCAGAACAGCGACGGGCGCTGGATGAAGAAGGCGTGAGGGCCACGTTTCGGCCTCCGCCAGTTGCCCCTCACCCTAACCCTCTCCCCGCAAGCGGGGAGAGGGGACGTGCCCCTGCCGAACGTCATTGGTTGGGGAAACCGGTGTGGCACATTTCCTTCTCCCCGCTTGCGGGGAGAAGGTGGCCGGCAGGCCGGATGAGGGGCTTCCCCCGGCGCCTCAATCGAAAAACGCCTCGACGAACTTGCGCCGCCCCAGCATGAAGGCATCGGCGACGTGGCGCAGCGGCGCGAGGTCGACATCCGATTTCCCGGCCTTCACCAGTTCGGCGAAGCGCCTGTAGAGCATCGGATATTCCTGCTCCGGCTCCGCGTGCACCAGCTTGCCGTCGATGGAGAGCTTCGCGCCGCCCTCCGACAGCACCATCTCCCCGGCGTCCGTCTCGGCAACGATGTCCCAGCTCTGCTTGCCGGTCTGCCGCCAGTCGAAGTCCGCGGCAAGGTCGAGGCCCCCGGCGTCGGAAAACGTCATGGACGCCGCAATCGGCGCATCGCGGTTTTCCGGGAATTCCAGCGTGGCGGCGGTGATGAAGACCGGGCGCGGCAGGATGTGGGTGACGATGGAGAGCGCGTTGATGCCCGGATCGAAGACGCCGAGGCCGCCCGCCTGCCAGATCCACTCCTGGTTCGGATGCCAGTGGCGCACGTCCTCCTTCCAGATCACCCGCATGGAGCGGATCGTCGTGCCGGCGAGGAAGGCCTTCGCCGCTTCGACGGCCGGGGCATAGCGCGAATGCCAGCTGGCGAAGAGCGTGAGGCCCCTGGCGGCGGCGAGCGATTCGAGGTCGGCGACCTCGGACAGCGTCGCGCCCGGCGGCTTTTCCAGGAAGACATGCTTGCCCGCCGAAAGCGCCTTTTCCGCCGCCTCGTAGCGGTATTGCGGCGGCATGCAGAGCGAGACGGCCGCGATGGCGGGGACAGCGGCCAGCATCGCGTCGATCGAGGTGAAATTGTCGATCCCGTCGACCATGCCCTGGCGGCTCGCAGCGGCGATAAGCCGGTAGTCGCCGTTCTTCGCCACGGCCGGAAGATGCTGGTCACGCGCGATCTTGCCGACGCCGACGATTGCGAGATTGATCGGGGACATGGCTCCACCCTCATTTGTATGATGATTGGGCGCTGTTGTAGCAGAACGGCCGTCGGGGGCAAGGGCGCCCATGCGCGCATATCTGCCTACCGTTTGTGCAACGCGGCCGAAGCCATATTCGTCTTTCGTCTAATGCCGGCTCTCAGGCCGGGAAAACCGGGCCGCGGACTTGAAACGGGCCTTGAAATCGGCACTCTGCCTGTGCTTGGCACCAAAGCAATAACACACCAGGCGGGGAGGAGTTCTCATGAAAGCGCTGCTGGCCTTCAGCCGGCTCATCGACGTGATCACGGAAAATATCGGGAAGGCCGTCGGCTGGCTGATCCTGATCGCCGTGCTCGTCAGTGCCGGAAATGCCGTCGTCCGAAAGGTCTTCAACACATCGTCCAACGCCTGGCTCGAGGCGCAATGGTATCTGTTCGGCGGGGCCTTCATGCTTGCCGCCGCCTATACGCTGGCGCAGAACGAGCATATCCGCATCGACGTGGTCTATGGCAAGTTCTCGCGCCGGGTGCAGCACTGGATCGACCTGCTCGGTCATATCCTGTTCCTGATGCCCTTCGTACTGCTGATGGTCTATTTCCTCGTGCCCTATGTCGCGATGTCGTTCCGCTCGGGCGAGGGCTCTTCCAGCGCCGGCGGCCTGATCGTCTGGCCGGCCAAGGCTATCCTTCTGGCCGGCTTCGTGCTTCTGGCCTTCCAGGGCGTTTCCGAGATCATCAAGAAGATCGCCATCATACGCGGCGACATGGAGGATCCGACGCCCTACGTGCCGACGCACGCTCCCCTCGATACGGCCATCGCAGAGGAGAAGGGCGCATGATCGAATTCATCGCGGAAAACCTTGCGCCGATCATGTTCGTGTCGCTGATCGTGTTCCTGCTGCTGGGCTATCCGGTGGCATTCGCGCTCGCGGCGAACGGCCTGCTCTTCTTCATCGTCGGCGTGGAGCTCGCCCCGCTCTCCGATTCGATCAACCTGTCCTGGCCGCTGCTGAACGCGATGCCGGAACGGCTGTGGGGGGTGATGTCGAACGACACATTGCTCGCCATCCCCTTCTTCACCTTCATGGGGATCGTGCTCGAACGATCCGGTATGGCCGAGGACCTTCTCGACACGATCGGCCAGCTTTTCGGGCCGATCCGCGGCGGCCTTGCCTATGCGGTCATCTTCGTCGGCGCGCTGCTTGCCGCCACCACCGGCGTCGTCGCCGCGTCGGTCATCGCCATGGGCCTCATCTCGCTGCCGATCATGCTGCGCTACGGCTATGACCGGTCGATCGCCTCGGGCGTCATCGCGGCCTCCGGCACGCTCGCGCAGATCATCCCGCCCTCGCTCGTCCTCATCGTGCTTGCCGACCAGCTCGGCCGCTCGGTCGGCGACATGTATGCCGGCGCGCTGATCCCCGGCCTGGTGCTGACCGGGCTCTACATGCTCTACATCCTGCTCATGACCTTCCTGAAGCGGGACTCCATGCCGGCGCTGCCGCTGGAGGCGCGTTCGCTCGGGGCCGGCATCACCTCGCTCTTCATTGCGCTCGTCGTCGCGGCCGGCATTGCCTATGCGGCGCATGTCTACCTCTATCCGACCCATGGCGAGAATGCCGACATCCTCGGCGCGACCGTCGGCGTCGCCTTCATCTATGCCGTTGCGGTGGCGGACAAGGCGTTCGGCATCAACATGATGTCGCGGCTTGCCCAGCAGGTCATCATCGTGCTGATCCCGCCGCTGGCGCTGATCTTCCTCGTGCTCGGCACGATCTTCCTCGGCATCGCCACGCCGACGGAAGGCGGCGCCATGGGCGCGGTCGGCGCGCTCGTCATGGCGGCGGCCAAGGGCCGGCTCAGCATGGAGGTGGTCCGTTCGGCGCTCACCTCCACCACCCGCCTTTCAGCCTTCGTGATGTTCATCCTCATCGGCGCCCGCGTCTTCTCGCTCACCTTCTACGGCGTGAACGGGCATCTGTGGGTGGAGCATCTGCTGGTCTCGCTGCCGGGCGGCGAGACGGGCTTCCTGATCGCGGTGAACGTGCTGGTCTTCTTCCTGGCGTTCTTCCTCGATTTCTTCGAGCTCGCCTTCATCATCGTGCCGCTGCTCGCGCCGGCCGCCGACAAGCTCGGCATCGACCTCATCTGGTTCGGCGTGCTGCTCGGCATCAACATGCAGACGAGCTTCATGCACCCGCCCTTCGGCTTTGCATTGTTCTACCTGCGTTCGGTCGCCGCCAAGGTGCCCTATCTCGACAAGGTGACGGGCAAGGTGACGCAGCCGGTGACGACGGGGCAGATCTACTGGGGCGCCGTGCCCTTCGTCGGCATCCAGATCCTCATGGTCGGCCTGACCATCCTCTTCCCGAGCATGGTCATGCACTACAAGGGCGAGGGCACCGGCATCGATCCCGCGACGATCAAGATCGAGGTGCCCGGCTTCGGCAGCGGCCTGACGCTGCCCGACAATGGCGGCGGCCTCGGCCTTCCGGGTGGCCTGCAGCTTCCCGCCGGCAACCCGCTGGAAGGCGGTGGTGAAAAGCCGGCCGAGCAGGGCGGCGAACAGAAGCCCGCCACGGACCTTTCCAGTCCGCCGTCCTTCAACTGAAGACCTGCCATGGGGCCGGCGCAAGCCGGCCCCTTTGCATCGAACAGCCCGAGCCAAAGAAAAACCCCGGAGCATCGCTGCTCCGGGGTTTCTCGCATTTACCGTTTCCGCAGGGCTTACAGCTTGTTGCTGCGCTGCTGGATCATCATGAAGGTGTCGTAGTTGTATTCGGCGATCTGGGCGTTGAGGTAGTACTCGCCGCGGAAGGCCTTGATCGAGTCCCAGATCTTCTTGAAGGTCGGGTTCGAGGCTTCCATCTCGGCATAGACCTCGTTGGAGGCGTCGAAGCAGGCCGTAAGGATTTCCTGGCTGAACGGGCTGAGCTTCGCGCCGGCGGCGACGAGGCGCTTGATGGCCGAGGGGTTCAGGTAGTCGTATTTCTGCAGCATGTCGGCGTCGGTCGCCTGGCAGGCCGTGCGCAGCAGCGACTGGTAGGCCTTCGGCAGGCCGTCGAAGGCGGCCTTGTTGAACATGGCGTGCACCGTCGGGCCGCCTTCCCACCAGCCGGGATAGTAGTAGTAGGGCGCGACCTTGTAGAAGCCGAGCTTCTCGTCGTCATAGGGGCCGACCCATTCGGCCGCGTCGATCGTGCCCTTTTCGAGCGAGGGATAGATGTCGCCGCCGGCGATCTGCTGCGGCACGACGCCGAGCTTCTCGACGACCTTGCCGGCAAAGCCCCCGATGCGCATCTTCAGGCCCTGCATGTCGGCGACGGTCTTGATCTCCTTGCGGAACCAGCCGCCCATCTGCACGCCGGTATTGCCGCCCGGGAAGCCGACGAGGCCCTGGGTGGCGAGGAATTCGTTGAAGAGGTCGATGCCGCCGCCATGGTACTGCCAGGCGTTCATGCCGCGGGCATTGAGCGCGAAGGGCACGGCCGCGCCGAGGGCCCAGACCGGGTCCTTGCCCCAGTAGTAGTAGGAAACGGTATGCGCGGCCTCGACCGTGCCGGCGGATGCGGCATCGGCGGCCTGAAGGCCCGGGACGAGTTCGCCTGCGGCGAAAACCTGGATCTGGAAATTGCCGTCCGTCGCTTCGGACACGTATCTCGACAGCACTTCGGCGCCGCCATAGATCGTGTCGAGCGACTTGGGGAACGAGGAGGCGAGGCGCCAGTTGATCTTCGGATTGCTCTGCGCGAGGGCCGGGGCCGCGAGCACGGTGGCGGCCGCACCGCCCACGCCGGCAACACCGGCCTTCTTCATGAATGAACGACGATCCATAGTTTTCCTCCCAATGGCGGGCGGTGGTTTTCCGCCCTTTGTCATCGGCGGAAACCTAACCATGTCGGCAAGGGGCTTTCAAGCCAGGGCGGGGAAGAAGGTGAAAGCACCTTCTACAACTTTCGTCTTAGCCGGACGCTTTCTGCTATCTGCCTGTTTTTTGAGCTTTTCCGGCGTTTGCAGGAAGGTTGACAGCCCCTTGCGCGGTTGAAAGATTGGGGCGAAACGGCGGGGGGCGAAAGGCAAGGCATGGATATCGAGATTCGCAGGGCCTATCGCGACGAGCTGGTCGACATCCTGGACTGGGCGGCGGCGGAAGGTTGGAATCCGGGCCTCGGCGACGCCGCGCCGTTCTGGGCGGCCGATCCCGAGGGCTATCTCGTGGCGGAGGCGGACAGGCGCCTTGTGGGCGCGGTCTCGCTCGTGCGCTACGGCGAGGACTACGCTTTCCTCGGCTTCTACATCGTGGATCCGCAGGTGCGCGGGCAGGGCGTCGGCCTGCGCCTCTGGAATGCGGCGATGGATCTGGCCGCAGGACGTCTCGTCGGGCTCGACGGCGTCGTCACCCAGCAGGAGAACTATCGCCGCTCCGGCTTTGCCTATGCCCATGCCAATATCCGTCACGGCGGCCGGGTGCAGCAGTGCCCGATACCGGCCGATTCGCGGCTCACGGCGGTCTCGCCGGTCCACATGCCGCTGATCGTCGACTATGATGCGCGTTTCAATCCGGCACGCCGCGAGGCATTCCTGCGCGAATGGCTGAAGGAGCAGGAGACGCGCCAGAGCGTGGCGCTTCTGCATGGCACCGGCATTTCCGGCTACGGCACGATCCGCGCCTGCCGGGAGGGCTTCAAGATCGGACCGCTGTTCTCCGACACCGATGTCGGCGCCGAGCTGATCTTCCGGGCGCTGGTCGCCACCGTCGGCGGCGGGGAGATCTTTCTCGACATTCCCGCGCCGAACGCCGAGGCCAAGGCGCTGTGCGTGCGCCACGGTCTCTCGCCGGTCTTCGAGACGGCGCGCATGTACCGGGGCACGCCACCGGACCTGCCGCTCGGCCACATCTACGGCATCACAACCTTCGAGCTCGGCTGAGCCGCCTTATTGGCCAGCCATGGCGAGCAGTTGCGGCTCGGCGTTGCCCGTGTGGCGCAGCGTCACCACCGAATAGCCTTCCGCCTTCAACTGCGCGAGCAGCGAGGGCAGCACGGTGGCGGTGCGCTTGTGGATGTCGTGCATCAGGATGATGCCGCGGCCGCGCTTGCGCAGGCCCTGCATGGTGCGGCTCGCGACGGAGGCGGGCGTCACCTTGAAGTAGTCCTTCGAATCGACGTCCATGTCCATGATGATGGTGCCGCGCCGGGCGACGGCGCTGCGCAGCGCCGACGTGTCCGCCAGATAGGGGAAGCGGAAGAAATCCGGCTGACGGGCGGTGGCGCGTTCCACGGCCTTCTCGCCCTTGCGGATTTCCGCCATCGCCGCCTCGAAGGCGAGGTAGCGCAGGTTGGCATGGCGATAGGTATGGCTGCCGACGGTGTGGCCGCGCGCGACGACCTTGCGGGCGATCGCCGGATAGGCGTCCGCCATCTGGCCGACCATCAGGAAGGTCGCCTTCACGCCGTAGCTGTCGAGCGTGTCGAGGATCGCCTCGGTGCGGCCGGGCACGGGGCCGTCGTCGAAGGTCAGGACGACCTCCTTGTGCTTCAGCTTCAGGTCGGCGAGCGAGGCGACAGCGAGGGTCCGTCCGGCAAGCCCCGCATGCCCGGCCCAGCGCGCGGGCGACATCGGCACGGGGTCGTCCGCGTCGAGCTTCTTCGTCGTCTCCGCCGCGGCAAAGGCGGTCTGCGCGGAGGGGCGCGGCTTGGTCGTGTTGCAGCCGGCAAGAAGGGGGAGGGCCGCCAACGCGGCAAGAAGCAGACGGCAACGCATCGGGCGCACTCGCAAGGCAATGATCTTGCGAGAACTTTTGTCAAATCATGGTTAATGAAGCGTTGCGATGGCCGGAAGAACGGCACGTTACCCGGCCATCGCCTCCTCGTACTCCGCCGAAAGCTCCAGCCACTGTTCCTCGGCATCGCTCAATTTGTCGACCGCCAGGGCGCGCAGCTTGGCCTTCTCCGCCGCCTTGGCCGGGCTCTTCTCGTAGAGCGCGGGATCTGCAAGCTCCGTGTCAAAAAGCTGAATCTGCTTCTGCAGCTTCGCCGTCAGGGATTCGATTTCATTGATCTTTTTCTTCAGCGGAGCGAGCTGGGCGCGTCGGTCGGCATTCGCCTTGCGCAGGTCCGCCTTGCTGGTCTCGCCGCCGTTGGAGGCGGATTTCTCCTTGTCGTCCTTCTTGCCGGACTGGACGATGAGGCTGCGATATTCCTCCATGTCGCCGTCGAAGGTCTTCACCGTGCCGTTGTTGACCAGCCAGAGCCGGTCGACGGTCGCCTCGATGAGGTGCCGGTCGTGCGAGATGAGGATGACGGCGCCCTCGTAGTCGTTCAGCGCCTCGATCAGCGCGCGGCGGCTGTCGATGTCGAGATGGTTGGTCGGCTCGTCGAGGATGAGCAGGTTCGGCGCGTCGAAGGCAGCAAGGCCCATCAGGAGGCGCGCCTTCTCGCCGCCGGAGAGGTCCTTGGCGGCTGTCGACATCTTCTCCGTCGCAAGCCCCATCTGCGCCACGCGGGCGCGGACCTTCGCTTCCGGCGCCTCCGGCATCAGCCGGCGCACATGCTCGACCGGCGATTGCTCGGGAATGAGGTCGTCGAGCTGGTGTTGGGCGAAGAAGCCGATCTTCAGGCCCGGCGCGCGCTTCACCGCGCCCGATTCGGCCTCCAGCCGGCCGGAGATGAACTTGGCGAAGGTCGACTTGCCGTTGCCGTTCGAGCCGAGCAGGGCGATGCGGTCGTCATTGTCGATGCGAAGGTTGATCTGTTTCAGGATCGGCTTGCCCGGCTCGTAACCGACCGCGCCGCCCTCGATCGCGACGATCGGCGAGGCCGGCTGTTTCTCCGGCTCCGGAAAGGTGATCGGCTGCACATGCGTCTCGACGACGGCGGCGACCGTGCCCATGCGCTCCAGCGCCTTGACGCGGCTCTGCGCCTGCTTGGCCTTGGTGGCCTTGGCCTTGAAGCGGTCGATGAAGCTTTGCAGGTGTTTTCGCGCGGCCTCGTTCTTGGCTTTCGCCTTCATCTGCAATTCGTCGGCCTCGGCCTTCTGGCGCTCGAACTGGTCGTAGGAGCCGCGATAGAAGGTCAGCTTCTGCTGGTCGAGATGCACGATGGCGTTGACGGCGGTGTTGAGCAGGTCCCGGTCGTGGCTGATGATGATGACCGTGTGCGGGTAGCGCCGCACGTAATCCTCCAGCCACAGCGTGCCTTCGAGGTCGAGATAGTTGGTCGGCTCGTCGAGCAGCAGGAGGTCCGGCTCGGAAAACAGCACGGCCGCCAGCGCCACGCGCATGCGCCAGCCGCCGGAAAAGCTCTTTGCCGGGCGCTGCTGCGCCTCGTGGTCGAAGCCGAGGCCGGCAAGGATGCTCGCCGCGCGGGCTTCCGCCGAATGGGCGCCGATATCGCCGAGGCGGGTCTGGATTTCGGCGATGCGATGCGGGTCGGTCGCCGTCTCCGCTTCCTTCAGGAGGCTCGCGCGCTCCTTGTCGGCGGCCAGCACGATCTCGATCAGCGGATCGTCCGTGCTCGGGGCCTCCTGCGCCACCTGGCCGATGCGCGCGTTCTTGGGCAGCGAGATGCTGCCGGCTTCGGCGGCGAGCTGGCCGGTGATGACGCGGAACAGCGTGGACTTGCCGGTGCCGTTGCGGCCGACAAGACCCACCTTCACCCCGCTCGGCAGCGAAAGGGAGGCGTTATCGATGAGGAGACGCCCGGCGACGCGGGCAGTGAGGCCGGAAATCGTGATCATGCCGGGTCTATAGAGCAATTTCCGCAAAAGTGCGAAGCGGTTTTGCGCCCGCAATGGCATCAAAACAGAAAGATAAGGCAGCGCCGCCCGAGGGCAGGCGGCGTCAGGCCGCCGCCCCGCCGCGATAGCCCCGGCCGGCCCGTTCGGCGACTTCCGCCGAATAGATGCGCAGTGCGATGCCGACATCGCCTGCATAGGTGAGCGCCTGTTCCGCCTGGTCGTAGAACGCCGCCGGCGCCTTGGCCGCGTCGCTCATCGAGACGCCGGCCGTCAGCGTCAGGAAACCGGCCGGCAATTCGCGGTCCATGAAGGGGAAGGGCTTTTCCGCAACGCGCACGGCGATGCGGCGGGCGATCGTCACGGCGATCTCGCGGCTGACATCCGACAGCAGCAGGCAGAAGACATCAGGCCCGGTGCGCGCGACGAAATCGCCCTTCTTGACCGAGCGGCGGAAGATGGCGGCAAGCCGCTTCAGCGTCTTCTCCGCAGCGCCCGCAGGATGGGTCTCGGCAAACTCCTTGAGCTGTTCGACGCGGAACATCAGCAGGGCGGCGGTCTCGCTCGCCGCCTCGGCCTGGAAGAAGGCCTTCAGCCGGCCGAGCAGGGCGGCGTGGTTGCCAAGGCCGGTCACCGGATCGTGGGTCAGCGCCTCGCGGCTGACGGAAAGGCCCGAGCGCAGGCTGTCGAGATGGGCCTGCAGGTCATCCAGGCGCGCGGCGGACGAGCGATCGGCGCCGAGGATGTCGCGCAGGATCGACAGGAGCCGGACCGTGTCGCTGGAAAAGTCGGAAATGCCGAGCACCGGGTCCTTGCGCATGCGGGCGGCGATTTCCTCCAGCTCCTGCAGGGCGACGGCACGGTCGCGCCGGCTGGTTTCCGCCGCCGCCGAGATTTCGGCAAGCACCCGCACGGCCTCGCCGGCCGCCTGGCCTGCCGCCAGCACATTGTGGCTGGGCAGGGCGTGGCGCAGCGCGATCGAATCGAGCGCCGCCTGGTCCGGCGCCTTGCCGAGCGCCGCGATCTCGCGCGCCACGCCCGCATTGCCGTTCAGCGCCTCGAACAGCAGTTCGTAGTTCCGCGGCAGGCCGGTTATGCCGAGATTGGCCATCACATGCGCGATGCGCGCCGTGATCGGCGGAACGGCGGGCTGCGTGGTCGGGGTGGTGCTGTCTTTGCTATTCATGGAACGCCGTCGGATGGGGCTCTGGCGGGCGCCAGCGCCGAAAGGGTATCGGTCGGCGTAACTATCGGATTGCGTGGTTAATTTTGCGTGTTCTGAAGAAAGATTCAGGTCAAAGTTGACGATGCGCAAGGCTGGCAGGCGCGGTGCGGCGGCATCACGCGGATGCCGCCGCACGAGGGTATGGTTCAGAACCTCATGCCGTTCGGCGGGCGAGCGGGATCGCCCGCATCACCTGCCCGATCACGGTCGAGCGGGCCGGCTCCTTGGTGCGGGGCGCGCGATTTTGCTGGAGTTCGCGCATCGCCGCCGCATATCCCTCCGCGCGCGCTTCCTGCAGCGCCACGTCAAGGGTCTTCTCGATCACCGGATAGCACTCCTCCGGCAGATAGGCATTCGGGGCGTCGGTGCCGTAGACCCGTGCCATCTTGCAAAGCGTACTGCCGAGCAGGGCTGCCCACTCTTCGGTCGTTCTTGCCATTGTTCTTCCCTCTTTCAGGAGAGGCCCGTGCCGTCCCGCACCAGCCTCAATGGCAGCGACTATCCCATTACCGATCGCCCGTGCCTGTCACTTGGGTGACAGGACGGAGCAGCCCCCTTAATCGATGCCGAGCGCTCCCATACACCACAACTGTATCACCACTATTGCAGGAACTGGAAGGGTCACTCGCCCTAAAATTTATAGGAATTTCGTTCCCTCCGTGCGCACGAAGGAGATGAGGTCGAGCGTGATGCTCGGCCCGCCGGCCGCCGTCAGCATCCCGTGGCACTGGCCGCGGTGGTGGGTCTGGTGGTTGAACATGTGGGTGAGGGCGGGGCCGAGCGGATGGGTGATGACCGCCGGATTGGTGAGCGGGCTGTAGGTAAAGTCGGCGGCGAGCGCCTCTTCCGTAAGCGAATCGATATAGGCGATGAGCCGCGCGTCTTCCGCCTGCCGTGCCGCCCAGAGGCCGGAAAAATCCTCGTGGAGGATCGCATCGAGCCGCGTCGGGGCATCGCCGGTGCCGGTGAAGCGCTTCATCCAGATGCGATCGGCCGTCAGCAGATGGTTCAGCGTGCGGTGCAGCGAGCCGAAGAAGGCGCCGAGATTGCGGCGAAAGGCCTCGTCGTCGAGCTTGCCGACCTCGGCATAGAGCGCGCGGTTGGCCCAGGCATTGTAGGCGGCATACATGCGGTAATGGTCGAGCATCGTGGTCTCCCTGATCTGCCGGAACTATAGCCGAAGCGCGCATCGGCCGCGTGAATGTCACCCATGAAATTATCTGATTTGCGCACGGCGTCGTCCTGCGCTCCAATGGCGGCAAACCGAACGACGAGGCTTTGATGACCCGACTGCTCTACGCGCTTTCCGGCGCCGACCGGACCCGCCAGTTCTCGCCCCATGTCTGGAAGACGGTGATGTCGCTCGCCCACAAGGGCCTCGCCTACGAGACGGTCCCGGTCGGCTTCACCGAGATCCCGGCCATCGAGGGCGGCAGCACGGCCACGGTGCCGCTCCTGCGCGACGGCGACCGGCTGGTGCGCGACAGTTTCGACATCGCCCTCTATCTCGACGAGGCCTATCCCGACCGGCCGTCGCTGTTCGGCGGGGAGGGCGGCAGGGCGATGGCCCGCTTCATCGAGAACTGGTCGCAATCGACCCTGCACATGGCCGTCACCCGCATCGCCATCCTCGACATCCACAACCTGCTGGAGCCCGCCGACCAGGCCTATTTCCGCCGCAGCCGCGAGGAACGCCTCGGCGCCTCGCTGGAGGACATCGCGGCGGCCGGCAAGGCGGAGGTCGAGGGCTTTGCCAAGAAGCTCCAGCCGCTGCGCAACATGCTGAAGGTCCAGCCCTTCATCGGCGGTGAAGGCCCGCTTTTCCCGGACTACATCGTCTTCGGCGCGCTGCAGTGGCTGCGCACGACGGCGGGCACGAAGGTGCTGGAGGAGGGCGATCCCGTCGCCGGCTGGTTCGCCCGCTGCCTCGACCTGCACGGCGGCGTCGGCCACCGTGTGACGGCGGCGTGAAACTTTGCCGCTGACGGCGCCAATCGCGGCGCCCCTCTTGTTTTGCGGGGCGTTGGCGGCTATGGAACCGGCCACTTTCACCGGAAAACCAAGGGAAACGGGAAAATGGCGATTGAACGCACCTTTTCGATGATCAAGCCGGACGCGACGAAGCGCAACCTGACCGGCGCGATCACCAAGATGCTCGAAGACGCGGGCCTGCGCGTCGTTGCTTCCAAGCGCGTCTGGATGAGCAAGCGCGAAGCCGAAGGCTTCTACGCCGTTCACAAGGAGCGTCCGTTCTTCGGCGAGCTCGTTGAAGGCATGACCTCCGGCCCGACGGTCGTCCAGGTCCTGGAAGGCGAGAACGCCATCCTGAAGAACCGCGAAGTCATGGGCGCCACCAACCCGGCCAACGCCGACGAGGGCACGATCCGCAAGACGCATGCCCTGTCGATCGGCGAAAACTCGGTTCACGGCTCGGACGCGCCGGAAACCGCTGCCCAGGAAATCAAGTACTGGTTCTCCGACACCGAAATCGTCGGCTGAATCGGTTTGTCCGGCTCCGGCCGGAAGCCTTTGACAGGATTTGGAAACCGGGGCCGTAAGGCTCCGGTTTTTCATTGGGTCGGATCGAACTTGAAGATCGGCTGGCCGGCCAGCAGCAGCGCTTCGGCCGGGTGATGCATATGGCTCTGGCAGCCGCGATCGAGCCGCATTGCGAAATCCGTGGCGATGGCGAGCTTCGTTTCGGTCGGCTCGACGGCAAGGACGAAATCGGCAAGGCGCGCATGGTCGCCCGCGGCAAACAGCAGTTCCGCAATGACCGGCGCCTTGAGCGGGTCCTTCGCGAGCGGCGTCAGCGGCACGGATTTCAGGGATCTGGAAAGCTCCACCCACAATGGCCATTCCGCCTGGAATTTCGGGCTGATGTCCGTCGGCCTGTCCGGAAGGACATCGGATTTGCCGGCGAGGTAGGGAGCGAGCGCGTCGATCGCCACGGCCCGGTCGATGAGGTCCCGTATCGAGACATTGCTGGTCGGGGGCACGACACGGCGCGTATTGATGGACATGATTTCGAGCGTCGTGTCGACCACGGCGGGATTGGGCCCTGCGGCACGAAGAGCCCTGTAGGCCACCAGCCATGCCGGATCAAGAAGACCCTCCGGCCTGATCCGCCCGGCCGTAATCTCGGCCAGAATCGCCTCTGCCGCCTTCGCTGTCGAGGCGACATCGCCGGTCTGGTTCACATAGGTCATCAGGAAATCGCGTTCCGGCTCCTTCGCCGCCGCGAGCCAGACGGTGTGCAGGCTTTTCTGCGTCGCTTGGGCCGCGGTGTCGGGCACCGGAAGCCGCGGCAGGGCCGGGTTGCCGACGAGCGCCGGCGCCCAGCTCCAGAGCCGCGTCAGGTCCGCGAGCCTGGTCGTGTCGGGAAAGCCGGCAACGAAGACGGGCCAGGCATTCGGGTCGCGCTGGCTCGCGACGAGTCCTGCCTGAAGGAAGAACAGCTTGTGGCGGCCCGCCGATGCGGCGAGTTTGGCCTTCTCCTCATCGGGCCGGTCCGCGATGGCGGGCACGATCCGCCCGCTGAGCGAGACTTGCCGTTCCGGCGGCAGGCTGGCGATGGCGGCCAGCAATTTCTCGCCATCCCCATGCAGCAGGATTGCCCGCACGGTGGAAATCAGCCCGTTCAACTGAACCGGATCGGCATCGCCCAGCGTGTCGAACCCGTCCCGCGTCGCATCGATGGCGCCGGCAAGATCGATCGCCTCGCGCACGCCGGCATCGCGCAGTCCATGGGCGAGGGCTGCGGCCTCGTCCATGGAAAGCCCGCCGTAGCGCATCTTCAGATAGGCCGCTTCCGCCCCGAAACCGCGCGCCTTCAAGCGTGGCAGTTTCTCCCGGTCCGCCAGCACCGTATCCGAGAAGGCAAGGATTACGGGCTTTGCCGGACAGGTCGCTGCCTCCTCGGCATGGGCCGCAGGGGAGAGCACGGAAAGGCCGAAAGCCAAGGCAGGCAGGAATCGCATCTGTCCGATCCTCCGGGAGCAGCTTTGGATGGAACGCGCGATCCATGGCGAATATTCGTCAACTGGCGGGGCACGCCGCCGTTTCGAAACGTTCGGGCGCCTTGCCGTCCTTGAACACCTCCGGATTCTTGTCGTAGCCGGGGCCGACGACCAGGGCCTTTGCCGGCAGGATGCTCTGGTCGACATTGGAGGTGACCTGGGTTTCCAGACTCTGCAGCACCGCGCCGTCCGGCCCGACGACCCGGATGGCCACCTTGTAGGGCACGCCCTTCCTCACGCAGGAAATGTCCGGGCTCTCCAGCGCGACGCGGGTGAGATTGGCGAACAGCTTGCGCTCCAGCGTCAGCGGCGCGCCGCCCGCCGGGTTCTCGAACTCGGCCCGCACCACGGAGCCTTCCGGCACCGGCTCCGTGCGGTCGAGCGTCACCATGTAGGTGGCATAGGCGAGGCGGTAGTTGAAGACGAACATCTTGCCCGTCAGCTTGAGCGGATCCGGTCCCGTCTCGCGCTGGCAGGCGGCAAGGGATAGCAGGAGCGGCAGCAGGATCAGCCGGGATGTTCTCATGGCCCTCTCTCCTCGCGGTTGCGGTGGTAATGGCGGCTGGCCTTTGCCCGGTTGCCGCAGACGGCCATGTCGCACCAGGCGCGCGAGCGGTTGCGGCTGCGATCGAGGAAGAGCCAGTGGCAGTTCGGGCAGATCTTCAGCCGTTCCGGCTCCGGATGTGCCAGCAGCAGGAGGGCGGAGCGCGCCGTCGCGGTATCGAGCGCCCGCGGCCGGTTGCCCGAACGGCGCAGCGTGGCGGCGATGGCCTCCAGGAGGTCGGCAAGCAGCGCCGGCGTGCCATGGCCCCGCACCTCGGCGCGAAAATGCCGGTCGATCGCCTCGCGCAGCGCGATCAGCCCCGCGCGTCCCTCCTCGCTCACCGCCTCGAGCGGGCCGAAACGCGCATGCTCGGCCCCGTGCCGGTCCGCCCCGGCGGGGAAGGCATCCATGATGGCGGGATCGGCGAAACGGTCGATCCGCCGATCGGGATCGCCGCGCAGCACCACGGAATTGGCGATATCGAGGGCGAGCGCGCCGCCGGAGAAACGATGCGAGGTCCAGGAAAAGGTCATGTGATATTCTAACTGGTAAAACTCTTTTTGCCAGTTATAATTTCGGCACGGTTCCAGGAGGGCAGGCAATGGCTTCCCGGGAGGCGTGCGTGACAATGCGGGAAAGCCCGGAACCGCCATGGCCTATTTCCTCCAGCAGATCGCCAATGCCGCGCCCGTTGCCGCGCTCTATGCGGCACTCGCCTTCGGCTATTCGATCGCCTTTGCCGTGACGCGCCGGGCGGATGTCGCCTATGGCGCGCTCTTCGCCTTCGCCGCGCAGATGTTCATCCTTTTTTCCGGTTACGGCTGGGACCGGCTGTGGTTGGTGCTGCCCGCCGCGCTCGGCTTCGGCGCGGTCGTGGCGCTGCTCTACGGCGTCGGCGCCGGCCTCGTCGTCGGGCGCCATGTCATGCGCCCGCTTGCCTTCTCCTCGGACAATACGGTGGTGGTCGCCGCGCTCGGCGTCGTGCTGGTGCTGATGGAGACGGCGCGGCTCGCCGCGGACACGCGCAGCCTCTGGCTGCCGCCCTTCCTCAACACGCCGGTCGTGCTGTGGGGCGATCCGGCCTTTCCCGTCGCGCTGACGGTGCTGCAACTGGCAAACACCGCCGCCATGGCCGCCATCGTCCTTGCCGGCCATGTCTTCCTCGCCCGCTCCGCCTGGGGCCGGCGCTGGCGGGCGGTCTCTGAGGACCGGCAGGCGGCGGCGCTCTGCGGCGTCGACGCCGCGGGAGTCTACCTTTCGGCCTATGCGCTGGCGGCGCTGATCGCCAGCCTCACCGGCATCCTCGCCGTCTCCTACTACGGCAACATGGATTTCGGCGGCGGCCTCGTCTTCGGGGTGAAGGTGCTGTTCATCGCCGCCATCGGCGGGGCCGGCACGCCGCTGCTCTCCGCCCTCGGCGGCGCGGCCATGGGTCTCGCCGAGACGCTGTGGAGCGCCTATGGCGAATTCTTATGGCGCGACCTGGTGATCTTTTCCGCGCTCGTCCTGCTGCTGGTGATTTTCCGGCGGGAGCGGCCGGTGCCGTAGACGGCGTGCCGTGTCGCGTGGATCCTCGGGTCGAGCCCGAGGATGACGGAGAGGAGAAGAGGTTGCCTGACCGTCAAACGGTGCGGCAAAAGGCAACATGGCTGGTCTGTATGTCCTTCCTTCTGGCGTCATCCTCGGGCTCGACCCGAGGATCCACGCGACATGGCAGACCATGGCCGGCAATTCCGCTACGACCACGTCTCCCGCGCCCGGTCGTCGCTTTCCTTGGCATCCACCCAGCCGCCCTCGCGGCCGTCGGCGAAATGCTCCTTCTTCCAGAAGGGGGCGGAGGTCTTCAGGTAGTCCATGACGAAGGAGGCGCCGTCGAAGGCGGCGTGGCGGTGCGGGGCGAGCGCGATGACGAGTACGATGTTCTCGCCCGGCGCGATCTTGCCGACACGATGGATGGCGGTAACGCCGAGAAGCGAGAAGCGCTCCACGGCCTCGCCGCAGATGCGGCCGATCTCGG
Organism: Shinella sp. HZN7; assembly: GCF_001652565.1. Taxonomy (NCBI): domain Bacteria; kingdom Pseudomonadati; phylum Pseudomonadota; class Alphaproteobacteria; order Hyphomicrobiales; family Rhizobiaceae; genus Shinella; species Shinella sp. HZN7. The sequence continues at coordinate 1,348,469 of NZ_CP015736.1, forward strand.
CCTCGGCCATGCCGGGATAATGTTCGAGCTCCAGCGCGGAAAGCCTGCCGCCCTCGTGGCGGCACAGGCCGGTGAAGGTGACGACGGCGCCGGCATCGCGCCGCCCGGCGGCAAGGCGGGCGGCTTCCGCGGCGGCGTCGAAATCCTCCGTCTGGACACGCACGATGACCGAGACGCCGGTCATCGCTCAGCCTCCCGTCATCGGCGGGAAGAGGGCGATCTCGCGGGCGCCGAGAATGGGCTCGTCGTGCTCGACATGCTCCTGGTTGATCGCGATGCGGATGACCTTTTCATGCTCCAGCGCGTGGGCATAGTCCTCGCCGAGCGTCTTCAGATAGGCGAGCAGGTCGCCGCCGGTCCTGACGGAGGCGGGCAGGTCGATCTCCTCCTCGCCCTTGCCGATCCGTTCGCGCACCCAGGCGAAATAGACGAGCTTCGTCATCTCACTCGTCCACGATGTGCTTCAGGCCGACGCGGAAATAGTCGTAGCCGGTATACATGGTGATGAGCGCGGCGGCCCAGAGCAGGGTGATGCCGATCTCGGTCGTGTAGGGCAGGATCTTGTCGCCGGCGGGGCCGGCCAGCAGGAAGGCGATGGCGAGCATCTGGATCGCCGTCTTCCACTTGGCGATGCGCGTGACGGGCACGCTGACCTTGAGGTCGGCGAGATATTCGCGCAGGCCCGAGACGAGGATCTCGCGGCACAGGATGATGATCGCGGCCCAGATCGTCCAGCCGGCGATGGTGCCGTCCGCGGCCATCAGGAGCAGCACCGAGGCGACCAGCAGCTTGTCGGCGATCGGGTCGAGCATGCGGCCGATATTCGACGTCTGGTTCCAGATACGGGCGAGGTAACCATCGAGATAGTCGGTGATCGAGGCGACGACGAACAGCCAGAAGGCCGCCCAGCGCGCAAAGTCCGACGATTCCAGCCGCCCTTCGACGAAGAAGCAGAGAACGATCAGCGGAACGGCCACGATACGGCCGTAGGTGAGGAGGTTCGGGATGCTGTATGCGCGGGAAGCCATGGATTCTTCAGTCTCGACAGGTTTGCGGCTAGATGAGGTCTTTGTGACAGCGCCGTCAACCTTTGTTTCCGGCAATTCTTGGCGAATTTACGGAGCGTGGGCGAATGTCGCAGCCATTCGCGGAAAACGCTGCGGATTCTGCGGGGCCGGCGCGCTCATGTCGGCGGCTTGCCGTCCGTCGTGAAGGCGGCGGAAAAGCGCTTGCCGTCCGACAGCGTGCCCTCGCAGGCAATCCTCGCCGGTCCCTTCACCGGATTGCCGAAACCGCAGGTGCCCGTTGCCGGAAAGACATCCGGCTGGTCCGGCGTATCCTTGCGGCTGACGATCACCTTGTCGAGGTTGATGACGTCCGTATCCGGCGTCGGATTGTCGCCGTCCATGCCGGTGAAGGTGACGATCCGGCCGTCGTCGAGCACGAAATAGAAGCCGACGCGGCCGTTCGGATAGGTGACGTTGAGCAGCTTTTGCGAGCAGGCCTCGCTGAACCGGAGGTCGCCGACAACGAGCTCGGCGCAGGTTCCGCTGACGCCCAGCATCTGCGCATCGCCGACCTGCGTCTGTGCCGCGGCGGCTGTTGCGACAAGGCAGAGGCCGAAGGGCACGATCTTGCGGAAGACGGTCATGGCGCCTCTTTCCCGGGTGAAGGAATGCCGTATGGGCACCCTAGCACCCGCCGGCAGGCCGGGCCAGCTATCCCGCCGCGTCGTCGTGGAAATGGTTGTAGACGATGCGGGCGACGCTTTCCGAAATGCCGGCGACCGCCATCAGGTCGGCCATCGCCGCGCGGGAGACGGCCTTGGCGGTGCCGAAATGCTGCAGCAGGGCGCGCTTGCGCGTCGGGCCGACGCCGGCGATCTCGTCGAGCGGGTTCTTCACCATCTCCTTCTTGCGCCGCGCCCGGTGCGAGCCGATGGCGAAGCGGTGCGCCTCGTCGCGCAGGCGCTGCACGAAATAGAGCACGGGATCGCGCGGCGGCAGGGAGAAATCCGCAAGGCCCTTCATGAAGAAGCGCTCGCGCCCCGCCTCGCGGTCGGCGCCCTTGGCGACGCCGATGGCGATGACCTGGTCGGTGATGCCGAGCTCTTCGAGGATGGCGCGCACCGCCGTCATCTGGCCCTGGCCGCCGTCGATGAGGATGACGTCGGGCCAGGCGGGGAAGGGGAGGTCCGCCGCGTCCGCGCTCTGGTCTGCAGCACTGCGGTCCGGCAGGCCCTCTTCCTTGATGAGGCGCGAGAAGCGCCGGGTCATCACTTCCTTCATCATGCCGAAGTCGTCACCGGGCGTGATGTCGGTCGATTTGATGTTGAACTTGCGGTACTGCCCCTTCACGAAGCCTTCCGGCCCCGCCACCACCATGCCGCCGACGGCATTGGTGCCCATGATGTGGGAGTTGTCGTAGATCTCGATGCGGCGCGGCACGTAAGGCAGCTTGAAGGTGGCGGCGAAACCGTCCAGCAGGCGCGATTGCGAGGCCGTCTCCGCCAGCTTGCGGCCATGCGCCTCGCGGGCATTGGCGACGACATGGTCGACGAGGTCCTTCTTCTCGCCGCGCTGCGGCACGGAGATGGCGACCTTGTAGTTCGAGCGCTCGGAAAGCGCCTGGCTGAGCAGGTCCATTTCCTCCACGGCCTCCGAAAGCAGGATCTGCCGGGGACAGGGCTTGTCGTCGTAGAACTGGGCGAGGAAGGCATTCAGCACCTCGCTGCCGGAAAGCTGAGGGTCGGCCTTCGGGAAATAGGCGCGGTTGCCCCAGTTCTGCCCGGTGCGGAAGAAGAAGACCTGGATGCAGGAGATGCCGCCCTCGTGGTGGATGGCGAAGACATCCGCCTCCTCCACGCCCGCCGGGTTGATGCCCTGGTGGCTCTGGACATGGCTGAGCGCCGCCAGCCGGTCGCGATAGACGGCGGCGCGCTCGAAATCGAGGTTTTCCGCCGCGTCGTTCATGGCCGCGGCCATGTGCGCCTTCACCTTCTGGCTTTTTCCCGAGAGGAAATCCTTCGCCTCCTGCACCAGCTCCGCATAGTCCGCATCGCGGATCTCGTGGGTGCAGGGACCGGAACAGCGCTTGATCTGGTAGAGCAGGCACGGCCGCGTGCGCGTCTCGAAGACGCTGTCGGTGCAGGTGCGCAGGAGGAAGGCGCGCTGCAGCGAATTGATCGTGCGGCCCACCGCGCCGGCCGAGGCGAAGGGGCCGAAATAGTCGCCCTTGCGGCTGCGCGCGCCGCGATGCTTGAAGATCGCCGGCGCGCGCGTGTCGCCCGTCACGAGGATGTAGGGGAAGGACTTGTCGTCGCGCAGGAGCACGTTGAAGCGCGGGCGCAGGCGCTTGATGAGATTCGCCTCCAAGAGCAGCGCCTCGGTCTCGGTGCGCGTGGTGACGAACTCCATGTTCGCCGTCTGGCGGATCATCTGCGTGATGCGGTTGGAGTGGCCGCGGCCCTGCGCATAGTTCGTCACGCGCTTCTTCAGGCTGCGCGCCTTGCCGACATAGAGCACGTCGCCCGCCGCATTGAACATGCGGTAGACGCCGGGGCTGTTCGGCAGGCGCTTGACGAAGAGCTGGATCAGCTCGGCGCCGATGATGCCCTCCGGCACGTCGCCGCCCTCGTTCCAGTCGATTCCCGGAGTGGCGACGCCGGGCGCGACGGCGGCGGTCGCTGCGGGAGATTCCTGCAGCTCGTCCTCGTCGTCCGTCTCGTTCTCGTCATAGAGGATGCCGCCATCCTCCACCTTCCGGCCATTCATTCGGCTATTCCCCCGACATCGGGTGTTTCCCAGGCGAGATGCTGCCCGCCGTCGAGCGCTATCATTTGCCCGGTAATGGATGGCGTGTCGAACAAAAAGCGAACTGTGCGGCCGAATTCGTCGAGACCAGGCCCGCGGCGCAGGATCAGGCCCTCCACCTGCGCCTGGAAGGCGGCATCGTCCTGCCGCTCGTTCGGCAGCGACGGGCCGGGGCCGATGGCGTTGACGCGCACGCGCGGGGCAAAGCTCTGCGCCATGGTGCGGGTCGCCATCCACAGCGCCGATTTGGAGAGCGTGTAGGAATAGTAGCGCGGTGTCGGGTTCCAGACGCGCTGGTCGATGATGTTGACGATCGAACCCGGTGCGCCCTCGGGAAGCTGGCGCACGAAATCGCGCGCGAGGATCGACGGCGCCTTCACATGCACGGCGAAATGCCGGTCCCACAGCGCATCGTCGAAGGCCTCCACCGTGTCGGGCTTGAAGAGCGAGGCGTTGTTGACGAGGAGGCCGATGGGGCCGAGGGCGTCCGCCGCCGTGCCGATCAGCCGGCTTGTGGCCGCCCCGTCCGCAAGGTCGCATTGCACGGCGACGGCCCTTCCGCCGCCGGCATTGAAGGCGCGGGCCATCGCCTCGGCGTCTTCCAGGGATGTGTTGGCATGGATGGCGACGGCGAAACCGTGCGCCACGAGGTCTTCGACTATGGCCTTGCCGATGCGTTTCGCGCCGCCCGTCACGAGGGCCGTCCTGAGGGGCTTGTTCACGAAATTCCGTCCTGCCGATTCATTTGATTAACCGGCCCAAGATATAGACATCCCGGCGCAGGCTTAAACTCCCCCATGACAATTGGTTGCAGAAAAATTAACTGCAAAAGCGACTTCAAAGTAATTTGAAGTATATTTTACCGATTTTTGTACTTACTGATTTTATGGTTAATAAATCTCCTGGTGCGTAAAAGTCACATCAAATTTGTGCCGTGTCGCCGCCACAATCATTTCACATTTTGGCTCTTTCAATTCCTCAATCTTTATTCAATTTCCGCTCAACCGGGCGGGACTGAATTGGAAATGACGATGCCCGATCGCCTCCCACAGAGGGCGTCGTTCAGTAAAGGAGAATATCATGCGTACACTCATCGCCACCCTCATCGCTTCGACCGTCTCCATGGTCGCTTTCCAGGCTGCTCACGCTGCCGATGCCATCGACGATATCCCGCAGGCTCCGGCCGCTGAATATTCCGAGCCGGTTGCCAGCGGCAACTGGGCCGGCGCCTATGCCGGTGGTACGGCAAGCTGGCAGCGCGGCGACTTCAACCGCCAGGGCGATGCCAAGGCGAACGGCCTCGGCGGCGGCGTCTACGGCGGCTACAACATGCAGAACGGCCAGCTCGTCTACGGCGGCGAAGCCGACCTGAACTATTCGGGCGTCGACGCCGAGCGCAACGGCCTCAAGGGCAAGCAGGGCGTCAACGGCTCGGTCCGCGGCCGCGTCGGTATCGACCTGAACCCGGTCCTCGTCTACGGCACGGCCGGTATTGCCGGCACCAATGTCGAGATGAAGAACGCCAACGGCAAGGACGACCGCAACATGGTCGGCTGGACCGCCGGTGCCGGTGCCGAAGCCTTCGTGACCAACAACGTCACGGCGCGTATCGAATACCGTTACAGCGACTACCAGAAGAAGAGCTTCAACCTCGGCGGCGACAAGGTGAAGTCCGGCTTCGAAGACCACAGCGTCCGCGTCGGTCTCGGCGTGAAGTTCTAAGCCGAACGGCTTTTTAGAAGAGGGAAAGGCCGGGCGGAAAGCCCGGCCTTTTCTGTGTCTTAAAGACCCCAACCACCCCCGACTTCATCCTCGGCCTTGAGCCGAGGCTCCACCGGCGTGCGCGGAGCGTGGATGGTTGGGTCAGGCCCGACCATGACGGTGGGGAGGAAAGGCGGACCTCCTTGAAGTCGAGGCGGTGCGGTAGGCTCGGCCTTCCTGCTCGTCTCAATCCTTGAACTGCGCGTAATCCGGGAAAACCGCCTCGAAGCGGGAGAGGAAGCGCTTCAGCCTGGGCCGGCCGCGCTGCCATTTGCCGGCAAAGCGCAGTTCGATGTAGCGCAGCATCGCGGCAAGGGCGAAGTGGCCGGCATGCGGCTTCCTGCCGAGGCGGGGCATGTTGGCTTCGAGATGGTCGAGCGCGCGCTCGACCTTCTGCCACTGCCGGTCGATCCAGGGCTGGTGGATCTTCTCTTCCGGCCGGAAGCGGCGTTCGTAGACGATGGCGAGCAGGCTGTCGCAGATGCCGTCGGCGGTCGCCTCCAGCACGTCCACCTCCGTGCGCTTTGCCGCATTGCGCGGATAGAGCGTGCCCTTCGTCTGGCGGTCGATATAGGTCATGATCGCGCGGCTGTCGTAGACGGCAAGGCCCTCGTCGGTCACCAGCGTCGGGATCTTGCCGAGCGGGTTGGCGGCCAGCAGCTCCGCCGGGTCGGCATTGGTGTCGGTTGCCACCGGCTGCGCGTCGAGGCCGGCGAAATGCGCGGCCATGCGCACTTTGGTGGAATAGGGCGAGGCACTCGAATAGAAGATCTTCATCAGCGGCATCCTGTTCTGGGGCAATTCCGGCAAAAGGGCGAAGCGGTTTTGCGCCCGCAATTGCGTTGAATGAGAGTTAGAGCGCTTTCGCGATTCGAAGAAAGCGGAAACGCCCTAGCGAATGGGCGGTTGTTCGATGGATCGGGCACGGCAGCCGGCGCGGTCGACGGCTGGGCAGGTGCGGAAGGAAAGCGCCGTCGTCATGCAGATGCGGACCTCCTCCAGCCGGCCGTCCTCGCAGGTGACCGCGATGCCCCCGCGGTCGAGGCCCGGATTGGCGGCGATGAAGGCCGCCTCCACCGCATCGGGGGAAAGCCGGGCACCGCCGCGCTGCGGCGTGAGGTCGGCTGGAATGTCGATGCGTTCGAAGGCCGCGCGCGTCACGGCAAAATAATCCTTCTGGCTGAGGCCCGAGCAGGAGCCGTGCTTGCGCCATTGATGGCCGACCAGCCCCATGGAGGGAATGATGTCGAGCACGGTGCGGCCGAGATTCTCCGGCACGCGGTCCGGCTGGCGCGTCGGGCAGAATTCCGGATAGCCGCGCTCGTTCTGCGGCCAGAGCCCGTGCACGATGAAACCGTTGTTCTCGCCCCGCCGGCACTGCTGCGTCCGCCCGCCGGCATCGTTGTCCGCGCACCAGGTCGGCGACCAGGAGAGCGACAGCACGTAGAAATCGAACCCCTTGCCGAGCGGCACCGCCCCGCGCGTCTCCGGCGCCGTGCGGCTCGCCTCCGTCTTCGGCTTTTCGGCCGGCTTGTCCTCGCTGCAGCCGGCAGGCAGCGCGAGCCCGGCGAGCAGCAGACAGAGGGGGCGGGCGAAGGGGAAGGAAGGCAGCCGGCTCATCGTTCGGCGGCTGCGAGGAATGGCGTCATGAAGGTCTCCCGGTTCGGCGCGCGATTGTTGCCGCCGGACGGCAAAGGTCAAGAGGCCTTCGTTTCCCCCGCGAGCCAGAAGGCGCGGGCCGAGGCGAAGCGGTCCTGCGCCAGCCGCTCCTTGAGGAAGGGCAGCAGCACGTCGAGCTCCTGCTTCAGCGTATAGGGCGGATTGACGACGATGAGGCCGGAACCCGTCAGCCCCGTCGTCTCGCGGTCGCTCTTCACCGAAAGCTCCGCGCAGAGCATCTTGGGAATGCCCGTCTCCTTCAGCGCCTTGTGGAAGGCGGCGATGGGGGCGTTCTTCTTCAGCGGATACCACAGGCAATAGACCCCGCCGGCAAAGCGCCGCACGGCCTTTTCCAGCCCCTCCACCAGCCGCTCGTATTCGCCCTCGATCTCGAAGGGCGGATCGACCAGCACGATGCCGCGTTTTTCCTTCGGCGGCAGGTGCGCGCCGAGCGACAGCCAGCCGTCGAGCCTGGTGATGCGGCTCTGAAAGTCGCCGTCGAACAGCCGGTGCAGCGTCTCGTAGTCGTCCGGGTGCAGTTCCATGGCGGAGAGCCGGTCCTGCGGACGGAAGAGCAGGCGCGCCAGTTTCGGCGAGCCGGGATACCAGGTCAGCCCGCCCTGCGGATTGAGGTCCTGAACGGCCTTCAGATAGGGGGCGAGGATATCGGCCACCGGGGCCGGCAGGTCGCCGTCGAGGAGCCGGCCGATGCCGTCGCGCCATTCGCCGGTTTTCTGCGCTTCCTCGCTCGAAAGGTCGTAGAGGCCGATGCCGGCATGGGTGTCGAGCACGCGAAAGGCCTTGTCCTTGCCCTGCATGTAGAGGACGAGGCGGGCGAGCACGGCATGTTTCAGCACGTCCGCGAAATTGCCGGCATGGTAGATGTGGCGGTAGTTCATTTCAGGCCCCGTGCGACGCCCACGATCATCCGCGCTGATGCGACGATGAATTGTTGCAATGGTAGAATGATTTGCCTTTTGGCACTTCGTGCTCTGCAATATAGAAAAGCCATGAACGTTGCGACCCCCCATCTCGGAAAACCGCGCATCGGCCATTCGGCCTGTCCGCATGACTGTCCCTCCACCTGCGCCCTCGATGTCGAGATAAGCGCGGACGGACGCATCGGCCGCGTCAAGGGCAGCGCCGACAACAGCTACACGGCCGGCGTCATCTGCGCCAAGGTCGCCCGCTATGCCGACCGCCTCTACCATCCCGACCGGCTGATGAAGCCGCTGGTGCGCAGGGGCGCGAAGGGCGGCGGCGAATGGGCCGACATTTCCTGGGAAGCCGCGCTCGACGCCATTGCCGAAAGCTTCGTCAAGGCCGAGCAGGCCCATGGCAGCGAGGCGGTCTGGCCCTATTATTACGCCGGCACGATGGGCCTCGTGCAGCGCGATTCCATCGATCGCCTGCGCCACGCCAAGCGCTATTCCGGCTTCTTCGGTTCGATCTGCACCAATCCGGCCTGGACCGGCTACACCATGGGCGCGGGCACGCTGCGCGGCCCCGATCCGCGCGAGATGGCGAAATCCGATTGCGTGGTGATCTGGGGCACCAATCCGGTCTCCACCCAGGTCAATGTGATGACCCATGCGGTGAAGGCGCGCAAGGAGCGTGGCGCGAAGATCGTCGTCATCGACATCTACGACAACCCGACGATGAAGCAGGCGGACATCGCGCTGAAGCTGCGCCCCGGCACGGATGCCGCGCTCGCCTGCGCCGTCATGCACGTCGCGTTCCGCGACGGCTATGCCGACCGCGCCTACATGGAAAGATTTGCCGACGATCCGGCGGGCCTCGAAGCGCATCTTGCAACGCGCAACCCGGAATGGGCGGCCGGCATCACCGGCCTCGGCGTCGCGGAGATCGAGGCCTTCGCCGCCCTGGTCGGACGCACGAAGAAGAGCTTCTTCCGCCTCGGCTACGGCTTCACCCGCAGCCGCAACGGCGCGGTCTCCATGCATGCGGCGCTTTCGGTCGCCACCGTGCTCGGCTCCTGGCAATACGAGGGCGGCGGCGCCTTCCACAGCAATTCCGACATCTTCCATCTGCGCAAGGCAGAGCTGACGGGCGCAAGGATGGCGGACAGCGACATCCGCATGCTCGACCAGTCGCAGATCGGCCGCGTCCTCACCGGCGATGCCGTCGCGCTGCGCGGGCGCGGCCCCGTCACCGCCATGCTCATCCAGAACACCAACCCGGCGAACGTCGCGCCGGAGCAGCGCCTGGTGAAGCAGGGCTTCCTGCGCGACGACCTCTTCGTCGCCGTGCACGAGCATTTCATGACCGATACGGCAAGGCTCGCCGATATTGTGCTGCCCGCCACCATGTTCGTCGAGCACGACGACATCTACCGCGGCGGCGGCCACCAGCACATCCTGCTCGGCCCCAAGCTCGTGGAGCCGCCCGCCACCGTGCGCACCAATCTCTTCGTCATCGAGGAACTGGCCAAGCGCCTCGGCGTCGGCGACAGGCCGGGCTTCGGGCTGTCCGAGCGCGAGCACATCACCCGTATGCTGCCCTATTACGAGATGGATTTCGACAGGCTGAGCGAGGAGAAGTGGATCGACTGCCAGCCGGATTTCGACACCGCGCATTTCGTGAAGGGGTTCGGCTTTCCGGATGGTAAATTCCGCTTCCGGCCGAACTGGACGAACACACCTGCGCCCAACCGGCCGCCCAAGGTGCTCGGCGCTTTCGGCCCGCACGAGGCGCTGCCGGCCTTCCCGGATCATGTGGCGATCATCGAGACGCCGGATGCGGATCATCCCTTCCGCCTCGCCACGTCGCCCGCCCGCACCTTCCTCAACTCCACCTTCACGGAGACGAAGGGGTCCCGTGAGCGCGAGGGCCGGCCGGAGGTGATGATCCACCCCGAGGACGCGGCGGCGAACGGCGTCGCGGACGGCGATATCGTGCAGCTCGGCAATCCCCGCGGCGAGATCCGCCTGCATGCCAAGGTCACCGACGGCGTGAAGCCCGGCGTCCTGATCGCCGAGGGCATCTGGCCGAATTCCGCCCATCTCGACGGGGAGGGCATCAATGTCCTGACCGGCGCTGATCCGGTCGCGCCCTATGGCGGTGCCGCCTTCCACGACAATCGCGTTTGGCTGCGCAAGGCCTGAATCGTCACGCAAGGATTTTTCATGACGCTCGACACGTCCTCCGCCATCCGCATCGTCGACCAGCAGACGGTCTGGAAGCGGTTCATCCACCTTCGCACCGTCGTGGTCGAGCAGACGCGGGCGGACGGCCGGGTCGAGCGGCTCGACCGCGAGGTGCACGACCATGGCCCGGCGGCCTGCGTGCTGCTCGTCGATCCTGCCCGCCAGTCGGTCATCCTGGTGCGCCAGTTCCGCCCCGGCGCCTTCTTCGGCGGCCATCCGGATGGTTTCCTCTCGGAAGTGCCGGCGGGCCTGCTCGACGATGACGCGCCCGAGGCGGCCGTCGCCCGGGAGGCGATGGAGGAGACCGGCTATGCGGTGCAGGGCGTGCGCCATCTCTTCGACATCTATTCCAGCCCCGGCACGCTGACCGAGCGCGTCGGCTGCTTCGTCGCCCGCATCGACGCCACGGCCCGCGACGGCAAGGGCGGCGGCGTCGACGGGGAGGGCGAGGATATCGAGATCGTCGAACTGCCGATCGACGAAGCCTACGGCCTCATCGCCACCGGCGGCATTCAGGATGCCAAGACGATCGTCATGCTGCAATGGCTGATGCTGCATCGGGCGGAGTTCGGCTGATCGGGCGGGAGTGATTCTCGATCCCAAGGGCTCACTTCAGGGCGGGAATGCCGAACGTATGCGGCCCCTCACCCAAACCCTCTCCCCGCAAGCGGGGAGAGGGGGCTTGCCCCGCGGACGGGGATTGGTTGAGGAAGACAGTGCGGCATATCTCCTTCGCCCCGCTTGCGGGGAGAAGGTGGCCGGCAGGCCGGATGAGGGGCCGTATATTCCTGGCAATCGCCTTTGTGTCTTTCATGGTCAAGCAGCACGGCCCCCGGCAAAAGACCCGCAAGCCTTGACAAACAGCCCCGGCCATGCGCTTTTCCGCGCGATTTTTCTTGGTCGCTGCGCCGGGTTCTTCCCGCGCGGCCTATCAGCATTTCAGGATACCACGATGCACCGTTACCGCAGCCACACCTGCGCCGCCCTCCGCAAGTCCGATGTCGGCCAGACCGTCCGTCTTTCCGGCTGGGTCCACCGCGTCCGAGATCATGGCGGCGTGCTCTTCATCGACCTGCGCGACCATTACGGCATCACCCAGGTCGTTGCCGACCCCGATTCGCCAGCCTTCAAGAAGGCCGAGACCGTGCGCGGCGAATGGGTGATCCGCATCGACGGCCTCGTCAAGGCGCGCACCGAGGACACGGTCAACAAGGGCATGCCGACCGGCGAGATCGAGCTTTACGCGCAGGAGATCGAGGTTCTCTCCGCCGCCAGGGAACTGCCGCTGCCGGTCTTCGGCGAGCCGGACTATCCGGAAGACGTGCGCCTGAAGTACCGCTTCATCGACCTGCGCCGCGAGACGCTGCACAAGAACATCATCAAGCGCACGCAGATCATCTCCGCCATGCGCAAGGGCATGGGCGAGGCGGGTTTTGCCGAATACACGACGCCGATCCTCACCGCCTCCTCGCCGGAAGGCGCGCGCGACTTCCTCGTGCCGTCGCGCATCCATGAAGGAAAATTCTTCGCCCTGCCGCAGGCCCCGCAGCAGTACAAGCAGCTCCTGATGGTCGCCGGCTTCGACCGCTATTTCCAGATCGCGCCGTGCTTCCGCGACGAAGACCCGCGCGCCGACCGCCTGCCGGGCGAATTCTACCAGCTCGACGTCGAGATGAGCTTCGTCACCCAGGAGGACGTCTGGGAGACCATGGAGCCGATGATGACGGCGGTCTTCGAGGAATTCGCCGAAGGCAAGCCGGTAACGAAGAACTGGCCGCGCATTCCCTATGACGAGGCCATCCGCAAGTACGGTTCCGACAAGCCGGACCTGCGCAACCCGATCGTCATGCAGGCCGTCACCGAGCATTTCGCCGGCTCCGGCTTCAAGGTCTTCGCGAACATGATCGCGTCGAACCCGAAGGTCGAGGTCTGGGCGATCCCGGCGAAGACCGGCGGCAGCCGCGCCTTCTGCGACCGCATGAACGCCTGGGCGCAGTCGCAGGGTCAGCCGGGCCTCGGCTATATCTTCTGGCGCAAGGAGGGCGAGAAGCTCGAAGGTGCCGGCCCGCTCGCCAAGAACATCGGTGAGGAGCGCACGGACGCCATCCGCACGCAGCTCGGCCTCGACGACGGCGACGCCTGCTTCTTCGTCGCCGGCGATCCGGCGAAGTTCCACAAGTTCGCCGGCGAAGCGCGCACCCGCGCCGGCGAGGAGCTGAACCTTGTCGACCGCGACCGCTTCGAAATGTGCTGGATCGTCGACTTCCCCTTCTACGAGTGGAACGAGGACGAGAAGAAGGTCGACTTCGCGCACAACCCCTTCTCCATGCCGCAGGGCGGCCTCGAAGCCTTCGACAGCAAGGACCCGCTGGAGCTGAAGGCCTACCAGTACGACGCGGTCTGCAACGGCTTCGAGATCGCCTCGGGCTCGATCCGTAACCAGTCGCCGGAGCTGATGGTCAAGGCCTTCGAGAAGGTCGGCCTCAGCCAGGCGGACGTGGAAGAGCGCTTCGGCGGCCTCTACCGCGCCTTCCAGTACGGCGCCCCGCCGCACGGCGGCTGCGCCTTCGGCATCGACCGCGTGGTCATGCTGCTTGTCGGCGCGAAGAATCTCCGCGAGATCTCGCTGTTCCCGATGAACCAGCAGGCGCAGGATCTCTTGATGAACGCCCCGTCGCCGGCAACCCCGGCGCAGCTTCGTGAACTCGCGCTGCGCGTCGTTCCGTCGAAGAAGGATTGATCCAGGCGAGGCGGGAAGGGCGCCGGTCCTTCCCGCCGTGCGGAACAGTTGCGCGTGATCGCCGTTCTTTCTACGTCAAGCACAGGAGAACGAACATGCGCAACAAGCTACTCCTTGCCACGGCGGCGACGCTCCTGACGCTCTCCGCCTCGGCTTATGCCCAGAGCACGGTGATCATCGAGGAGACCGATCCGGTCACCACCGAATCGACCGTCGCCGTGCCGGGCGAAGTCCGCACCTACGTCCTGGAACAGGACGTCCCCTCGGTCGCCTATGAGGGCGACGTCGTCGTGGGCCGGGTGATCCCGGATGCGGTGGAGATCCACACGATCGACGGCAATGCCGACTATGCCTATACGGTCGTCAACGAGCGCCGCGTCATCGTGAACCCCCAGACGCGCACCGTCATACAGGTTCTCGAATAAGCCGTTCGAAACAAAACCCGGCGCTTCGCGCCGGGTTTTGCGTGTCCCGCCGCAGCGGACGCCACAATGCCGCGAATTCGCCGCCAGTCGATCCCAATTCCGCGCACAATCAGTCGAAATGCACCCCTAGCGTGAAGCCGCGCCCGAAAGAGGCGATTCACGACTGGAGGGACTTTTCATGACAGCGACGGAAGCGGACGATCCCGTCCCGACATCATCCAGGCAGATGCCGCCCATCGAGCCGCGCGGCAATCTCGCCACGTTCCTGCGCTCGCCCGGCGTTAAGTTCATCATGATCGGCATCATTTCCGTGGCGCTCCTGGTGCCGCTGCTGCTCGTCTGGGGGCTGACGGAGGAGCGCGCGCAGCGGGCCGCCGATGTCTCCCGGCGCATCGCCCATGGCTGGGGCGGCGACCAGGCAATCAACGGCCCCTATCTCGCGGTGCCCTTCGAGGTCGAGCGCAGCCGCGTGATGGATGCGCGCACGATCGTCGAGCGGGTGACGGAATGGGTGCTCGTCATGCCGGAGACGCTCGACGTGACGGCCGACCTGACGGCGGAGGAGCGCAAGCTCTCCATCTATACGCTGCCGGTCTATAACGGCGCGCTGACGCTGAAGGGCCGCTTTGCCGGCAACATCCTGCAGGACCTCGCGCTGCTCGACGGCACGCCGCAGCTCGACCGGGCGTTTCTGGTGCTCAACATCAACGACATCACCGGCATCCGCTCCGATGCCGGCGTGAAGATCGACAACGGCGTCGTGCGGCCCTTCGATCCCGGCATGCGGCAGATCTCCGCGATGGCGAGCACCGGCACGGACGGCTATGCCTCGCCGCAAACGAGCGCCGGCGTGCACCGGGTCATCGAGCGCCCGCTCATCGAAAACGGCTTCTCCTTCGAGATCGCCCTGTCGCTGAACGGCTCGCGCAGCTTCGCCGTCGCGCCCGCCGGCCAGACGACGAGCTTTTCCGCCAGGGCGAACTGGCCGCATCCGGGTTTCGAAGGCCTCTTCCTGCCGGAGGAGAAGACCGTGACCGCGTCGGATTTCTCCGCGAGGTGGACGATCCCCTATCTCGCCCGCGGCATCGACCGCGTCGCCACCGGCCCGACCCTGCCGCTGTCGGGCAGCATGATGAGCATCAACCTCGTGGAGCCCGTGCAGTTCTACCAGGTGGTCTCGCGCACGCTGAAATATTCGATCGGCTTCATCTCGCTCGTCTTCCTCGCCGTCTTCGTCGTGGAGCTGAAGGGCGGGCGCATGGTGCACTGGATCCAGTACGTGCTGACGGGCCTCGCGCTCATCGTGTTCTACGTGCTGCTGCTGGCGCTCGCCGAACATACCGGCTTCACCATCGCCTATGCCGTAGCCTCGCTCGCCACGACCCTGTTGATCGCCGCCTATCTCGGCAGCGCGACGGGCAGCCCCAGGAACGGCCTGTCGCTCGGCGCGGTCCTGCTCTCGGCCTATGGCATCATGTACCCGGTGCTGCGCGAGGACGAATATGCGCTGCTCGCCGGCGCGCTGATCTCCTTCGTCACCATCGCCGCGACCATGTATGCGACCCGCCGCGTCGAATGGTCGGCGCCGCAGGCGATCCCGGCGCGATGAAATGAAGAGCCCCGGGGCAAATGCCTCGGGCTCAACCTCCGACAGGACCTACCGCACCTCTCATCCGTCATGGTCGGGCTTGACCCGACCATCCACGCCCCGGGGCGCGGCTTGGATCCTCGGCTCGGGGGCCGAGGATGACGACAGTGGGTGGCGAGAGGTTTGTCAGCAAAAAAGCTTACAAGCAAAAAAGCCCGGAGCGATGCTCCGGGCTCCCCTAAATCCGGCAAAAGCCGAAGGTCTTACATCTCGTCGTTGGCCGTGATGGTGACGCCGAGCACCTGCGGGATGGTCTGCGGTGCGCCCATGGCGGCGCCCATGATCATCGGGAAGGGCACCGGGTCCTTCGGCTCGGCGCTGATCGTGATGCTCTTGGGGTCGTCGAGATAGGTGTTGACGGCTTCGGCGATCTGGTTCTGCAGATCGGGCATGTTGAGCTGGGCGATCATGATCGGCACCAGGCCCTTCAGCGACTGGGCCATCTGGTCGCCGGAAACGCCCTGTTCGCTGCCGGCATAGTCGAGCAGCTTCCTGGTGATCGAGGCGTCTTCGAAGGAGATGGAGGCGCTGTTGAAGGTCAACTGCTGCACGAGGCCCATCATGGACATGCCCATGGCGGCGTTGGCCTCTTCCTTGTTCGGGTTGGCCTCGGCAGCCTTGATGGCCTCCTGCATGCCCTTCAGGAAGTCGAGCGTGTAGCCGGAGAATTCCAGCGCCAGGTTGAGGCGGCCGACATCCTTGAAGTCGAAGGCGTATTCGTCGACGGCGAGCTTGCCGCTGGCGAGCTCCCAGCTACCGGACATGGAAACCTTTCCTTCCAGCGTCTGCAGGTTGAGCTTGGCGAGCGTGTCCTTGGCCTTCGGGTCTTCGACCGAGGTGAGGTCGGCCTTGAGGTCGGAGAGCGTGGCGTCGAATTCGAGGCCGGCATCGCCGTCCATGCGCGTGATGTTCGCCTCCATGCCGGACATGGAGAAGACTTCCTTGCCCTTGGAGGTGACGGAGACCGGGCCGGCGGTGGCCGATTCGTACATCAGCAGCGATTCCAGCGTGCCGGGAACGACCGTGCCGGGAATGATGACGCCGTTGATCGCGATGTCCTTGGCCGAGACGGTGGCATCCGCTTCGGTGACGTTGATGTCCTGGAACGAGACCGTCTCGACGGTGTAGCCGCCGTCACCGTCTTCCTCGACGCCGTCCATGGTGATGGTGCCGAGCTTGACCGGGGCCTCGGCGCCGGTGGCCTTCAGTTCGGCATTTTCCAGCGTAACGGTGGAGCCGTCGGTGGCGACGTTCGACGAGCTGATCGTCACGCCGCTCGTGGCATAGGTGGCGTTCAGCTTGGCGAGCAGATCCGCGCCGTCGAGCGCGAAAGCGGGGCTTGCCAGGGAGGCGAGCGCGGCGCCGGCGAGAAGGGTGCGGAAATGGGAGGTGCGCATCATTGTAGGCTCTCTTTCTGGATTTTTGGACGGCTGCCTTGCCGTTACCGCTCATATACGTGCGGCGCGGCGACTATATTCGGGCCGCCGGAACTTTCCATGGAAATCTCAGGCGCCGGCCGGATTTCGGAAACAGCCTTTACAAAGCGCTATCCACAGGCCGATCGCCCGGTTTCCTTGCCGCGAATCGGCAGGAGGGCTAGTCAAGTCCCATGGGACAGAACACTTTGCCGCCGGATGGCGGAGACGACAACATTCAGCCGGTCGACCTGAAGGCGGCGCTGGAAGAGCGCTACCTTGCCTATGCGCTCTCGACCATCACGCAGCGCGCGCTGCCGGATGTACGCGACGGCCTGAAGCCGGTGCACCGCCGCATCATCCATGCGATGAGCGAAATGGGCCTCCGGTCCAACTCCTCCTTCAAGAAATGCGCGCGCATCGTCGGCGACGTCATCGGCAAGTTCCATCCGCACGGCGACCAGTCGGTCTACGACGCGCTGGTGCGCCTCGCGCAGGATTTCTCGCAGCGCTATCCGATCGTCGACGGGCAGGGGAACTTCGGCAATATCGACGGCGACAACGCCGCCGCCTACCGATACACCGAAGCGCGCATGACCGAGGTCGCGACGCTCCTGCTCGAAGGCATCGACCAGGACGCCGTCGACTTCCGCCCGACCTACAACGAGGAGGACGAGGAGCCGGTCGTCCTGCCCGGCGCCTTCCCGAACCTGCTTGCGAACGGGTCCTCCGGCATCGCCGTCGGCATGGCGACGTCCATTCCCTCGCACAACGTGCATGAACTGTGCGATGCCGCGCTGCACCTCATCCGCCATCCGGACGCCGATGTCGAAAAGCTCACCGAATTCGTGCTTGGGCCCGATCTCCCGACCGGCGGCATCATCATCGACAGCCGCGAGAGCATCATCGAGGCCTACAAGACGGGCCGCGGCGGTTTTCGCGTGCGTTCCAAGTGGCAGACGGAAGACCTCGGCCGCGGCGGCTACCAGATCGTCGTCACCGAAATCCCCTATCAGGTGCAGAAGTCGCGGCTGATCGAGAAGATCGCCGAGCTGCTCATCGCCCGCAAGCTGCCGTTGCTCGAAGACATCCGCGACGAATCGGCGGAAGACGTGCGCATCGTGCTGGTGCCGAAGAGCCGCACCGTCGATCCGACGATCCTGATGGAGTCGCTCTTCAAGCTCTCCGAGCTGGAAAGCCGCATTCCGCTCAACATGAACGTGCTCTCGATGGGCCGCGTGCCGCGCGTCATGGGTCTCAAGGACGTGCTGGTCGAGTGGCTCGCGCATCGGCGCGAAGTGCTGCAGCGCCGCTCGCGGCACCGGCTCGCGGCCATCGACCGCCGCCTGGAAATCCTCGGCGGCTACCTCATCGCCTATCTCAACCTCGACGAGGTGATCCGTATCATCCGCGAGGAGGACGAGCCGAAGACTTCCCTGATGGAGGCCTTCTCGCTCACCGACGTGCAGGCCGAGGCGATCCTCAACATGCGCCTGCGTTCGCTGCGCAAGCTGGAGGAATTCGAGATCCGCACCGAGTTCGACAACCTGTCGAAGGAAAAGGCGGAGATCGAGGCGCTGCTGGCGTCCGATGAAAAGCAATGGCAGACCGTCGCCTGGGAAATCGGCGAGGTCCGCAAGAAGTTCGCGAAGGCCACCGAGATCGGCCGCCGCCGCACCCAGTTCGCCAGCGCGCCCGAGGCCGATGTCGAGGCCATCCAGCAGGCGATGATCGAGAAGGAGCCGGTCACGGTCGTCATCTCGGAAAAGGGCTGGATCCGCGCGCTAAAGGGCCATATCGCCGATACGTCCGGCCTCCAGTTCAAGGAGGGCGACGCGCTGAAGGTAGCCTTCCCGGCGCAGACGACCGACAAGGTGCTGATCATGACGACGGGCGGCAAGGTCTTCACGCTCGGCGCCGACAAGCTGCCGGGCGGCCGCGGCCATGGCGAGCCGCTGCGCATCATGGTCGACATGGAAAACGACCAGGACGTGCTGACCGCCTTCGTGCACGATGCCGCGCGCAAGGTCATCGTCGCCTCGCAGGCCGGCAACGGATTCGTGGTCGCGGAAACCGAGATGGTCGCCAACACCCGCAAGGGCAAGCAGGTGATGAATGTCGGCATGCCGGACGAGGCCAAGCTGGTGGTGCCGGTGCGCGGCGACCATGTCGCCGTCGTCGGCGAGAACCGCAAGATGCTGGTCTTCCCGCTGGCGCAATTGCCGGAAATGTCGCGCGGCAAGGGCGTGCGCCTGCAGCGCTACAAGGACGGCGGCGTCTCGGACCTGCGCTGCTTCGCCATCGCCGACGGCCTCACCTGGGACGACAGCGCCGGCCGCAACTTCGTGCGCAGCAAGGACGAACTCACCGAATGGATGGGCGACCGTGCCAGCGCCGGCCGCACCGTTCCGAAGGGGTTTCCGCGCAGCGGCAAGTTCAGCGGCTGATCAGCCGGAGTAGGGGACGCTGACGTCGCGAAGGAAGCGCGTCGCGCCCTCCTCGTCGATCTCGCCGGCGGCGACGGCGAGGACGAACGCGATGACATCGGCCTGCGATGCTTCGATCAGAAAGCCGTTCAGTATCAGGAATGAGAACGCGGCGAGGAAGCCGGTTCGCTTGTTCCCGTCCGAAAACGGGTGGTTCCGTACGATGCCGTAAAGATAGGCGGCGGCGAGCTCAAAGATGTCGGGCTCACCGTACGCAGCCTTGTTGAGCGGGCGGGCCAGCGCGGCTTCCAGGGCGTTTTCGTCCTTGAGGCCAGCCAGCCCGCCATGCTCGCGAAGCTGCTCGTCATGCATGATCTCGACGGCCTGGCGCGAAAGCCATTTGATGTCGCTCATTTGGCGAGTTCGCGCAGGGCCACGCGATATTTCTCCATGCCCAGACGGGCGGCCTTCAACTGTTCCGCAAGGTCGGCATTTTGCGGAACCAGCTTGATCTTGCCATCCTCTTCCGTAAGGGTCAGTTCATCGCCAGCCTTGACGCCCATACGATCAAGCACGTCCTTCGGGATGATGACGCCTTCGGAATTGCCGATTTTGCGGATCGTGACGTTCATAGCGCACCTCGTTATAACTGAGTTATAACATAAGGCATCCCAAACTTCAATTCACCCCGTGAACGGGAATTCCGCCGCCACGTCCTCGTTGGCAGCGCGGGCTTTCGAGCGCATCTGCCACAGCGAGTGCGCAAGCAGCGCGAGGATGAGGATCGAGCCGCCGATCAGGGTCTGGGTGGTGGGCGTTTCGGCAAAGACGATCCAGACCCAGATGGGGGCGAGCACCGTTTCCACGAGGTAGAACATGCCGACTTCCGGAGCGGAAAGATATCGGGGCCCGGTGGCAAGGCACCAGAAGGCGAGGGGCAGGAGCACGAGGCCGTTGAGGAGGATGTAGACGGGTTCGGCGATCGAAAGGCCACCGGGCGGCAGGAAGAACAGCGCCATGACGCCCGACAGCACGGCGGCGACGAGCGGTACGAAACCCATGTCGGCGCCGCTCCTGCGGCTCAGCGTCAGGGAGATCGCCAGGAGCAGCGCCGAGCAGGCGGCCATGGCGTCGCCGAAGAGGTTTCCGCTCGACAGCCCGTCATGCACGATCAGGAGCACGCCCGCGACCATGGCGGCCATGGTGAGGAGCGTGGCGTTGCCAGGGCGCTCGCCGAGGAAGATCCAGGAGAGGATCGCGGCGAACATCGAGGTGAAGGCGAGGATGAAGACGACATTGGCCGTCGTCGTGTTGAACACCGCCAGCATGAATGTCAGCCCGTTGATGCCGTAGCACAGGCCGATCAGCAGGCCGATGCGGCCGGGAACGAGCACCGTCCTGCGGTGCAGGACGAAATTCAGGCAGGCCCAGAGGGCGATCGCCATCACGAACACCGATATGTTCCGCACGGCGACCATCGACCAGACGTCGCCGCCGGCAGAGCGGATCAGCGGAATGTCGAAGGAGAGGGCAAGGCCGCCGATGGCGGTGATGAGAAGGCCCTTGCGGTGAAGGGCGGGATCGCTTGTGGAAGGCACGGCGGGACCGGATCAGAAGCTGGAAATGAATGCAATATGCTGGGGCGGTTCGGGCGAATCGGACTTTGCCAAAACCGTTTCAGGTGGCGTTGGCCTCGTCGTTATAGCGTTCCCAGCCGCGCGGCATCAGGTGCTCCTGCGGCAAGAACTTTGTCTTGTAGTCCATTTTGCGCGATCCCTTGACCCAGTAGCCGAGATAGACATGCGGCAGGCCGAGCATTTTCGCGCGGCGGATGTGGTCGAGGATCATGAAGGTGCCGAGGGAGCGGTCCGTCACGTCGGGATTGTAGAAGGAATAGACCATGGAGAGGCCATCGCCCATGCGGTCGGTCAGCGCCACCGCCAGCAGTTCGCCCTGCGGACGCTCCTTGAGGCCCGAGCCTTCCTCGCGCAGGCGGTATTCGATGATCTTTGTGTGCACATGGGTGTCCTCCACCATCATCGCATAGTCGAGCACCGACATGTCGGACATGCCGCCTTTCTGGTGGCGGGCGTCGAGATAGTGGCGGAAGAGGGAATATTGTTCGCTGGAGGGCTCGGCCGGGTATTCGTGCGAGATGAGATCGGCATTGGCGGCCAGCACCTTGCGCATGGAACGGCGCGGTTCGAACTCGTTGACGAGGATGCGGACGGAGATGCAGGCGCGGCAGGTCTCGCAGGCGGGTCTATAGGCGATGTTCTGCGAGCGGCGGAAGCCGCCCTGCGTCAGGAGGTCGTTCAGCTCCGGCGCGCGCTCGCCCACCAGATGGGTAAACACCTTCCTCTCCATCTCCTGCGGTAGATAGGGACAGGCCGCCGGCGCGGTGAGATAGAATTGCGGAGAGGATGCTGCCTGCGTATTCATCGGCCGTGGGGCGACTCCGTCGCTGTGTGACACTTCTATGCCAATACCATGGCCTAGTTCAAAAAAAGGTCAACTGGCGCATGACCCTTCAGGCCGGAATCGGCCGGCGCAACGGATCATGCAAGGCAGGGTGTCCCTCGTCTTTCTCAATAGCGGTCGCGGCGCACCATCACCGTGCCGAGCAGCAGGTCGTGCAGCAGGCGGCCGCGATCGGTGAAGAGGCCGACGAGCACGATGAACGGCGTCAGCAGCGCATTGCCGATCCAGAACAGCACGAGATGCACGATCGCCGTCAGGAAATCGACCGGCCTGCCATCCACGCGGGCAAGCGCAAGGCCCATCACGTTCATGCCGGCGCTCGCCTGGCTCGGGCCGCCCATCGTCAGGCCGAAATAGAGCATGGCGACGATGGCGAAGAGCGCCGGATAGAGGAAGAAGCCGAGGCCGAGCGTCAGGATGCCGAGGAAGAACACCACGACGGCGGCCGGGATCCAGAGCAGGGCGACGATCGCATAGTCGATCAGAAACGCAAAGATCCGGCGTGACAGCACGCCGCGATAGGCCTGCCAATCCGTCGTCGGAACCCGCGTTTCGTTGAAATCAGCGCTCATCTGCCTGTCTCCCGAATGGAACATGCCTGTCATATGGGGACGCTTTGGGGGAAAACAACGGTAAAGGGCATATGCCCCTCATCCGGCCTGCCGGCCACCTTCGCCCCGCAAGCGGGGCGAAGGAGATATGCCGTGCCGGTTTCCCCGACTAAAACCGTGCATGAGGCACGTCCCCTCTCCCCGCTTGCGGGGAGAGGGTTAGGGTGAGGGGCAGATACGGCTTTGCTGCCGGGGTCAGCCCTTGCGGTCAAGATGCCGCGCCACGTCCATCGCGAAATAGGTCAGGATGCCATCGCACCCGGCGCGCTTGAACGCCAGCAGGGTCTCCAGCATCACGCGCTCGCCGTCGATCCAGCCGTTCATCGCGGCGGCCTTGATCTGGCTGTATTCGCCGGAAACCTGGTAGGCGAAGACCGGCAGCCCGAAGGCTTCCTTCATGCGCCAACAGATATCGAGATAGGGCAGGCCCGGCTTGACCATCAGCATGTCGGCGCCTTCCTCCACGTCGAGCGCCGCATCGCGGATCGCCTCCGTGCCGTTGGCCGGATCGATGTAATAGGTCTTCTTGTCGCCCTTCAGCAGGCCGCCGGTGCCGATCGCGTCGCGATAGGGGCCGTAGAAGGCGGAGGCGAACTTCGTCGCATAGGACATGATGCCGACATTCTGGTGGCCCGCGGCGTCGAGCGCCTGGCGGATGACGCCGATGCGGCCGTCCATCATTTCGGAGGGCGCGATGATATCGGAGCCGGCATCGGCCTGGACGACGGCGGCCCGCGCCACCAGCTCGACCGTCTCGTCGTTGGCGATGACGTCGCCGCGCAGCACGCCGTCATGGCCATGGCTGGTGAAGGGATCGAGCGCGACATCGGTGATGACGCCGATGCCAGGCACGGCCTTCTTGATGGCGCGCGTCGCTTCGTTGATGAGGTTGTCGGCCGCAAGGCTGTTCGAGCCGGTCTCGTCGCGCAGGTGCATCTCGATGTTCGGGAAGGTGGCGATGGCGGGAATGCCGAGGTCGGCCGCTTCCTTCGCCGCTTCCACCAATCTGTCGACGCTCATGCGGTTGACGCCGGGCATGGCGGCGACGGGATCGACGACGTTCTCGCCCGGCACCACGAAGACCGGCCAGATGAGATCGTCGACCGTCAGGCGGTTTTCCTGCACGAGCCGGCGCGTCCAGTCGGCCTTCCGGTTGCGCCGCATGCGGCGGTGGCCGGTGATCTCGTCGACGATGTTCCTGCTCCCGGTCATGATGCCATTTCCTTGCGTGGATCCGTTTTTCGCCTCCTTATCATGCTGCATGCGCCAATCAAATCGCCAGCGATACGGGGGCATGCGGCATATGGCCGTGCATGATCGCGGTTACGGGCTTTATGCCGGCCGGCCTTGCCCTTACTGTCCGCGCCATGGTTGCTGATTCTGCGAAGGGCCCGAGGCCCAGCCTGACCGAAACGCTGTTCGTGCTGTTCCTGCGGCTGGTGGCGGTAGGCTCGCTGTGGTTCGCGCTGCAGTACTGGGCGATGCTGACGGGCTTCTCCTTCGGCGGGCAGGGGCGGTTCGACCTGCTGCCACCGGCCTGGAAGGCGGCCTATACGGCGCTTGCCGTATTGTTCCCCGTCGCGGCCGTCGGCCTCTGGCTTCTCGTCTCCTGGGGGCCGGTGATCTGGCTCATCGCGGCCGCCACCGAGATCGCCATGCACGAGGTCTATCCTTCGACCTTCGGCGTCAACCGGCTGCTGGTCTTCGCCCACGGCGCCATTGCGCTTGTCTTCGTTCTTTTCCGCATCGCGCTCTTCGTCCAGCGCCGCCGGCAGGCCCGCACGGTAAGGACTGATTCACCCTGAGACAGGGTCGCCTTCCGGTAAGGCGCTGTTAAGGCTGCGGTTTAAGTAGAATTTTAGATGCATTCGTTAGGTTCTCACTCAAGGCGGGAAAACAAACCACACCGCCAAACAAAACAGTGAGGCAGTAACCATGAACACCAAGATGAAGCCGCAGCAGGCCCCCGTCGTCGATCCGCAGGAAGACGCGATCCGCAACCTCTATCTGGAATCCCTCCACCTCGTCGAGCGCCTGCACCGTCGCCTGCTCGATGTGATCAAGGACGAGTTCGACCGCGCCGGTCGCTCGGATGTCAACGCCGTCCAGGCGCTGCTCCTCTTCAACATCGGCAATTCCGAGCTGACCGCCGGCGAACTGCGCTCGCGCGGCTACTATCTCGGCTCGAACGTCTCCTACAACGTCAAGAAGCTGGTCGACCTCGGCTTCATCAACCACCAGCGCTCGCGCATCGACCGCCGTTCCGTCCGCATCAGCCTGACGGAAAGCGGCCAGGAGATCGCCGAAACCGTCGCAAAGCTCTACGAGCGCCATATCGGCTCGATCCAGAAGGTCGGCGGCATCGGCGAAGGCGAGTTCAACCAGATGAACAAGCTGCTCCAGCGCCTCGATCGCTTCTGGAACGACTCGATCCTCTACCGCCTGTAAGGCCGGCGCGCCTTTTCCGACCTCCTCCATAAAAGCCGGCCGCGTCCCCTGCGCGTCCGGCTTTTCCGTTTGCGTGCCGGCGCTTGTGGCCGGCCACGCCCCCCGAGACACGAATTGGCCATATTGCTGTGAGACCCGGACGCTGGGCTAAGGTATGCGCGGGCGGCAGGGCCGGTTTGCGTTTGTTAACCCTGTTCGTGATAGCTGCATCGGGTATGGCCCCATGGGTCGCCATGCCGCGTGCACCTTGCCGCCGTCAGCGGCGCTCAGGAGATGGTAGGATAGATGTCTCGCAAAACCGGATTTGATGTGTTCTCGCGCCGCGCATTCCTGCGCTCTGCCGCAACCTTCGGCGCCGCCGCCGTGGCCGGCCCGACGCTGGCCCAGACGGCGCTCGACGACATCCTCAATGCTCCGCGCCGCGGCAACTGGGACGACCAGTTCGACGCCGAGGCATCGCGCACCGCCACCGCCGTCGTCTCCAACAATCCGATCTTCGGCTCGGGCACGACCGGTTCCCTCCAGCAGGCGATCAACGACTACCAGAACATCGTTTCAAGCGGCGGCTGGCCGACGGTCAACACCCAGCAGAAGCTGGAAATGGGCGTCTCCGACCCGGCCGTGCAGCAGCTTCGCCAGCGCCTCATCATTTCCGGCGACCTGCCGCGCTCCGCCGGCACGAACGGCGCCTTCGATTCCTACGTGGACGGCGCGGTAAAGCGCTTCCAGGCCCGCCACGGCCTGCCGTCCGACGGTGCCGTCGGCGAATACACGCTGAAGGCGCTGAACGTCCCGGCCGTCACCCGTCTCGGCCAGCTCCAGACCAACCTCGTGCGCCTCCAGGCGATGTCCGGCGACCTCGGCCGCCGCTATGTCATGGTCAACATCCCGGCCGCCTATATCGAGGCTGTCGAGAACGGCCGCGTCGCCTCGCGCCACACCGCCATCGTCGGCAAGATCGACCGCCAGTCGCCGGTGCTGAATTCCAAGATCTACGAAGTGATCCTCAACCCCTACTGGACCGCGCCGCGCTCGATCATCCAGAAGGACATCATGCCGCTGATGCGCAAGGACCCGACCTATCTGGCGCGCAACTCGATCCGCCTCTTCGACGGCAATGGCGGCGAAGTCTCGCCGGAAACCGTCGACTGGAACGCCGAAAAGGCGCCGAACCTGATGTTCCGCCAGGACCCGGGCAAGATCAACGCCATGTCCTCGACGAAGATCAACTTCCACAACGAGCACCAAGTCTACATGCACGATACGCCGCAGCAGGGCCTGTTCAACAAGCTGATGCGCTTCGAATCGTCGGGCTGCGTGCGCGTTCAGAACGTACGCGACCTCTCGGTCTGGCTGCTGAAGGACACGCCCGGCTGGTCGCGCTCGCAGATGGAAGCGACGATCAAGAGCGGCGTCAACACGCCGATCAAGCTGGCGGAGGAAGTGCCTGTTTTCTTCACCTACATCACCGCCTGGTCCGCCAAGGACCGCGTCGTGCAGTTCCGCGACGACATCTACCAGAAGGACGGCGCCACCGAACTCGCCCTCCAGACGAACTACAACCAGGAAGGCGGCCAGGCCGTCGACAGCGACCTGCTGCCGCAATAAGGCAATTTATCGGACTTTTTGCGAGGCCCCGCTTCCCGTTGGAATGCGGGGCCTTTTTCTTTTCGGGCTTTCTGCGCTTGTCGTTTTTATCGCATAACACGCGGGGAAATGGCGCAAACCGTGGAGCGGATATTGCCCTTGCCATGCGAGGACGTTAAACACCGTGCCACCACCCTTAAGGAGCCCCGAGGATGAGCAATTCTTCCGCTACCGACGTTTTCTTCACGCGTTCCCTTGCCGATACCGATCCGGAGATTTTCGGCTCGATCCAGAAGGAACTCGGTCGCCAGCGCCATGAGATCGAACTGATCGCTTCGGAAAACATCGTTTCGCGCGCCGTGCTCGAAGCCCAGGGCTCGATCATGACGAACAAGTATGCCGAGGGCTATCCGGGCAAGCGCTATTACGGCGGCTGCCAGTTCGTCGATATCGCAGAGGAACTCGCCATCGAGCGCGCGAAAAAGCTGTTCGGCGTCAATTTCGCCAACGTCCAGCCGAATTCCGGCTCGCAGATGAACCAGGCCGTCTTCCTGGCGCTGCTCCAGCCGGGCGACACCTTCATGGGCCTCGATCTCAATTCGGGCGGCCACCTGACGCACGGTTCGCCGGTCAACATGTCCGGCAAGTGGTTCAACGTCGTCTCCTACGGCGTGCGGGAAGAAGACCACCTGCTCGACATGGACGACGTCGCCGAGAAGGCGCGCAAGAACAAGCCGAAGCTCATCATCGCCGGCGGCACCGCCTATTCCCGCATCTGGGACTGGAAGCGTTTCCGCGAGATCGCCGATGAAGTCGGTGCCTACCTCATGGTCGACATGGCGCATATCGCCGGCCTCGTCGCCGGTGGCCAGCACCCGTCGCCCTTCCCGCATTGCCATGTCGCGACGACCACCACGCACAAGTCGCTGCGCGGCCCGCGCGGCGGCATCGTGCTGACGAACGACGAGGACATCGCCAAGAAGATCAACTCGGCCGTCTTCCCGGGCCTGCAGGGCGGCCCACTGATGCACATCATCGCCGCCAAGGCCGTCGCCTTCGGCGAGGCGCTGCAGCCGGAGTTCAAGGACTACGCCGCGCAGATCGTCAAGAACGCCAAGGCGCTCGCCGAGACGCTGAAGGCCGGCGGCCTCGACATCGTCTCGGGCGGCACCGACAACCACCTGATGCTCGTCGACCTGCGCAAGAAGAACGCGACCGGCAAGCGCGCGGAAGCCGCGCTCGGCCGCGCCTACGTCACCTGCAACAAGAACGGCATCCCGTTCGACCCCGAAAAGCCCTTCGTCACCTCGGGCGTCCGCCTCGGCACGCCGGCCGGCACGACCCGCGGCTTCAAGGAGGAAGAGTTCAAGGAAATCGGCAGCCTGATCGTCGAAGTCCTCGACGGCCTGAAGGTCGCCAATTCCGACGAGGGCAATGCCGCCGTTGAAGCCGCCGTGCGGGAGAAGGTCGTCGCGCTGACGAACCGCTTCCCGATGTACCCCTACATGTAAGGAGCCGGCATGCGCTGCCCCTATTGCGGTTCGGAAGATACGCAGGTGAAGGATTCCCGTCCGGCAGAGGACGGGGCCGCCATTCGCCGCCGGCGCATCTGCCCGGATTGCGGCGGTCGCTTCACGACCTTCGAGCGGGTGCAGCTTCGCGAGCTGATGGTCGTCAAGAAGACGGGCCGCAAGGCCCCCTTCGATCGCGACAAGCTCTTGAAATCCTTCGAGATCGCGCTTCGCAAGCGGCCCGTCGACCGGGACCGCATCGAACGCGCGGTCTCAGGGATCGTCCGCCGCCTCGAAAGCTCCGGCGAGACGGAAATCTCGTCCGAAGAGATCGGCCTCCAGGTGCTGGAGGCGCTGAAGGCGCTGGATGACGTCGGCTTCGTGCGCTACGCCTCGGTCTACCGCGACTTCTCCCATGTCGATGATTTCGAGAAGATCCTTTCCGAGGTCGCTGCCAAGATCGCCCGGGATCCGGGCGCCGAAGGCTAGATGTCCGGCGCGGCGACAGATGACGCACGCTTCATGGCAGCGGCGATCCGCCTCTGCCGCCGCCATCTCGGCCTGACCGCCACCAACCCCTCCGTCGCCTGCCTGATCGTCAAGGACGGCGTGGTCCTCGGCGCGGCCGTGACCGCCCCCGGCGGCCGGCCGCATGCGGAGACGCAGGCGCTGGCCGAAGCGGGCGAAGCCGCGCGTGGCGCGACGGCCTATGTGACGCTCGAACCCTGCTCGCATCACGGCAAGACGCCGCCCTGCGCCGATGCGCTGATCGCCGCCGGCGTTGCGCGCGTCGTCGTGTCGGTGACGGACCCGGACGAGCGCGTGGCGGGCAGGGGGCTCGGGATGCTCCGCGATGCCGGCATCGTCGTCGAGACGGGCGTGCTGGAGGCGGAGGGCCGCGAAGCACTTGCCGCCTATCTTACCCGCCAGACGAAGAAGCGGCCCTATGTGACTCTCAAGCTTGCCGTTTCCGCCGATGGCATGCTCGGCCGGCTGGGCGCGGGCCAGGTGGCGATCACCGGGCCGGTCTCGCGCGGGCAGGTGCATGTGCTGCGCGCCGAGACGGACGCGATCCTTGTCGGCATCGGCACGGCGCTCGCCGACGATCCGGAACTGACCTGCCGCCTGCCGGGGCTGGAAACCCGCTCGCCGGTGCGCATCGTGCTCGACCCGCGGCTCGAACTGTCGCCGGCCTCGAAGCTGGCGCGGACCGCAAAGGATGTGCCGGTCATCGTGGTGACGACGAAAGGGGCGGAGCTACCCCCCTCTGGCCTGCCGGCCATCTCCCCCTCAAGGGGGGAGATCGAGGAGGAAACGCCGCTTTCCACATCGGATGCCGGCGCGGCAGGCGATGCGGATGCCGGAGTGCGGGGATCAGGCTGCCATCCGATCTCCCCCCTTGAGGGGGAGATGGCCGGCAGGCCAGAGGGGGGTATGGATGGCACGGCCTCCGATACCCGAAGCGCCCGCGCCCAGGCCCTCGAAGCCGCCGGCGTCGAGATCGTGACCTGCGACCCGCGCCGGCTCGACGATCTCCTGATGGCGCTGGCGACGCGCGGCATTTCCTCGCTGCTCGTCGAAGGCGGCGCGCGGGCGGCACGATCCTTCCTCGATGCCGGTCTCGTCGATCGCATCCTGTTGTTCGAGGGTGCCGGCACCATTGGCAAGGACGGGGTCGCATCCCCATGTGTGTCCGGGCGCATGCCGGATGGCTTTTCGCTCCGCCGCACGGCGCGCCACGGCACGGATGTTTTGCACGAATACGAAAGAGACGATTGATGTTTACCGGCATTGTCACGGATATCGGAACGGTCGAGAAGGTCGAGCCCATGAACGAGGGGGTTCGCCTGCGCGTGCGCACGGCCTATGACCCCGCCACCATCGACATGGGCGCCTCCATCGCCCATTCGGGCACCTGCCTCACCGTCACGGCGCTGCCCGAGGCGGGCTCGAATGACCGCTGGTTCGAGGTCGAGGCCTGGGAAGAGGCCCTGCGGCTGACGACCATCGCCGGCTGGACGGCCGGAACCCGCATCAATCTCGAACGCTCGCTGAAGATCGGTGACGAACTCGGCGGCCATATCGTCTCCGGCCATGTCGACGGCAGGGCGGAAATCCTCTCCGTCGAGGCCGAGGGCGACGCGACGCGCTTCCGCATCCGCGCGCCCGAGGGCCTGGAACGTTTCGTTGCGCCGAAGGGCTCGGTCGCGCTCGACGGCACGTCGCTGACCGTCAACGCCGTCGATGGCGCCGTCTTCGACGTCCTCCTCATTCGCCACACGCTCGAAGTCACCACCTGGGGCGAGCGCAAGGCGGGCGATTTCGTCAATTTCGAGGTCGACACCATGGCGCGCTATGCGGCGCGGCTTGCGGAGTTCCCGGCCCCGAAGGCGTGACGGCGGCGTGACACGCGCGGCGAGCGTCGCGGATTGGCACGATCCGACATGCGTGGGGCCTCTTTGAAGTAACGATATCGATACCTCTTGCTCCCTAGTGTGCGCGCATCGGACCGCTGGAGACCGCTGCCGCATGGCGCCTGACTACCAAACCCTTCTGCTGGCGATCGGGCTCGCGGGCTTCTGCCTGTCGGCCACGCTGTTCGCCTCGTGGATGTCCGCCCGCGTCGAGCGCTTCCTGCTCTCCTGGTCCATCGGCATCGGCTGCATCGTGCCGGCGGTGGCGGTCTACAGTCTCTATATCGATCAGGCGGGCGTCGCGATCGGGTGCCTTGCCTTCATGCTGCAGTTCCTCGGCTTCGCCTTCATCTACGGCGCGGCCTATCGCTTCCGTTCCGGCAAGCGCGCGCGCCGGCGCATCGCCGTCGTGTTCGTGGCCTGCCTTGCCATCGCGCTCCCGCCGCTGGCGGCCGGTTATGACGGCATCGCCTTCATCGCGCTCAACCTGCTCATCGCCGGCTGCCTCGCCGCGACGGCCCGGGAATACTGGCGGGGCCGTGCGGAGGCGCCGCTGCCGCTGACCGGCATCGTCGTCCTCTACCTGCTGACCGCCGCCTCTTTCCTGCTCTGCGCCGGCGTGCTCCTCCATGACGGCCGGTGGGTGATGGGACATGCGCCGGACAACTGGGCGGAAAACCTCAACCTGATCGCGGCGATCATGGGCATTACCGGCATTGGCGCCATGTCGCTCGCGCTCAACCAGTGGCGCGTCGCCGGCAATCACCGGCACGCGGCCATGACCGATGCGCTGACCGGCCTGCTCAACCGCCGGGCGCTTTTCGACCGCTACGGGGCGTTTCCCGTCGGAGAACACCAGGCGGCGATCGCCTTCGACCTCGACAATTTTAAGGCGGTCAACGACCGGTACGGCCATGCGGCGGGCGACGCCGTGCTCATGGTCTTCGCCGATGTCCTGCGGGATTCCTGCGGCACGGCCGCCTGCCTCGCCCGTCTCGGCGGCGAAGAGTTCATCGTTGTCCTGGAGCGGACCCCGCCGGACCGCGCCCAGCGCATCGCCGAGCGCGTCCGCGAGGATTTCGCCGCCAAGCTCATCCCGATAAGCAGCCGGTCGATCTCCTGCACCGTCAGCGCCGGCATCGCCTTTGCCGGCGAAAACGGCACCAGCTTCGATTGCCTCCTCAGCAATGCCGACAAGGCGCTCTACATGTCCAAGCGCAACGGCCGCAACCGCGTGTCGCTCGCGGCCTGAGCGGCTTCAGGCGCCGGGCTCGCCTTCCCAGTA
Source organism: Shinella sp. HZN7 (assembly GCF_001652565.1). Lineage (NCBI taxonomy): Bacteria > Pseudomonadati > Pseudomonadota > Alphaproteobacteria > Hyphomicrobiales > Rhizobiaceae > Shinella > Shinella sp. HZN7. Next base: position 1,379,859 of record NZ_CP015736.1, read on the forward strand.
GTCGACGGTCCCGCCCGCGCGGCCGATGGTGCGAAACTCGGTCCGCCCGCCGGCGGCAAGGCGCGTCTTGGCGAGGAATTTTGCCGAATCCGGGTATTCGCAGATCTCCGTCGCGGCCATGGACGAAATGGAAAGATATTTCAGCGGCACGGTGCCGGTGTTGAGGATCTGGTGCGCCGTCTCCGGCCCGCCGGCCGGCGCGCCCAGCACGTCGCCGGGGCCGACGAGATGCCGCTCGCTGCCATAGCGGTAGGTGCCGTGCCCCTCCAGGATGACGAAGAGTTCGTCCTCGACATGGTGGCTGTGGAAGGGGCAGCCCGCCTTGCCGGGGGGAACTTCGCCATAGCCGATGCCGAGATCCTTCAGGCCGAGGCGGGCGCCGAACGACGCGTCGCGGGATTCGTAGAGCGTGCCCTGCGTCCAGTGCTCCAGTGCCAGCCCGGCAAGGTTGATGATCGGCGGTTTCTGCGCATCCATTCATGTCTCCTCCGGCTGTTGGTGTAATGTTCACATTTTGTTCCATTCGTGTCAATCCCGTTCGCGCGATGCGGCTCCTGGCGGGGCGCCGAAATCGCCGCAGGGGGTGGAAAATGCTTGCCAAGCTGCGTCCGTCGTGGTTTGACCGCCGCCTCTGCCCGCTGATGCGTGGCCTGCCTCCAATTTTCAGGTGAATCATGGCCGACACCGATAATCCCCATCTCCTCATCGTCGAGGCGCGCTTCTACGATGACATGGCCGATGCGATGCTCGACGGCGCCAAGCATGCGCTCGATGCGGCCGGCGCCACCTACGACATCGTGACCGTCATGGGCGCGCTCGAAATCCCCGCCGCCATCTCCATGGCCCTCGACGGCATGGAAAACGGCGGCACCTGGTATGACGGCTTCGTCGCGCTCGGCATGGTCATCCGCGGCGAGACCTACCATTTCGACATCGTCGCCAACGAATCGAGCCGTGCCCTGATGGATCTGTCCGTCAGCGAGGGCCTGGCGATCGGCAACGGCATCCTGACCGTCGAGAACGACGCGCAGGGCTGGGCGCGTGCCCGCCGTTCGGAAGGCGACAAGGGTGGCTTTGCGGCCCGCGCGGCACTCACCATGATCGATCTGAAGAAGAAACTGGGCGGCGAACAGTGACGACGGACAGGGACAAGCAGCCGGTGAAGCCGGCCAACCAGCGCGGCGCGGCGCGCCTTGCCGCCGTGCAGGCGCTCTACCAGATGGATATCGGCGGCACCGGCGTCCTGGAGATCGTCGCCGAATACGAGGCGCATCGTCTCGGCCAGGAACTGGACGGCGACACCTACCTGAAGGCGGACGCCTCCTGGTTCCGCTCCATCGTCTCGGGCGTCGTGCGCGACCAGCGCCTGCTCGATCCGATGATCGGCGCGGCGCTGCAGGACGACTGGGCGCTGTCCCGGCTCGATTCCACCGTGCGCGCCATCCTGCGCGCCGGTACCTTCGAATTGAAGGAGCGCAGGGACGTGCCGGTCGCCGTGATCGTCACGGAATATGTCGAGATCGCCAAGGCGTTCTTCGAGGACGAGGAGCCGAAGCTGGTGAATGCGGTGCTCGACCGCATCGCCAAGCAGCTTCGGCCGGACACACGCAAGTAGGTTGGCAGGGTGACATGAGCACGGGTACGGTCGAAGGTCTTGAACGGGAACTTTCGGCCGCGCGCCGCAATGTCTTTCTCCTGACGATCGCGCAGGCCTTGCTCGCCTCGGCCGGGCCGATCGTCTTCTCCGTCGGCGGGCTTGCCGGCTACAACCTGCTCGGCGCGGACAAGTCGCTCGCCACCGCGCCGCTGACCGGCTTCAATGTCGGCGTAGCGCTCGGCGCCGTGCTCGTCGCCATCGCGGCCCGCATGCTCGGCCGCACCTACGGCTTCATCGTCGGGTCGCTCGTCGGCGCAGGCGGCGGGCTCATCGCCGCCATCGCGCTGTTCCGCGGCGATTTCTGGCTCTTCGCCGTCGGCTTCGTGCTTGTCGGCATTTCCAGCGGCTTTGCCCAGAAGATCCGCTTTGCGGCGGCCGATGCCTCGCCGTCCTTCTACAAGCCGCGCGCCATTTCCTGGATTCTCGCCGGCGGCGTCATCTCCGCCGTGCTCGGCCCCCAGGTGGTCATCCTCACCAAGGACCTGTTCGAGCCGGTGCTGTTTGCCGGCGCCTTCGTGGCGCTTGCGCCGCTCTGCCTTGCCGCGATCGGCCTCTTCCTGTTCCTGCGCCTGCCGGACCACAAGGCGGCGGCCGTGGCAAAGGGCGAGGCGACGCGGCCGCTCGGCGAGATCGTGCTGACCCAGCGGTTCATGACGGGCATGATCTGCGGCATCTCCTCCTACGCCCTGATGACCTTCATGATGACCGGCGCGCCGCTCGCCATGGTCATCGGCTGCGGCTTCTCGCCGGAGCTGGCGACGCTCGGCATCCAGTGGCATGTGCTCGCCATGTTCGCGCCGAGCTTCTTCACGGGCATGCTGATCCAGCGCTTCGGCACGGAAAGGGTGGTCGCCGCCGGCCTCCTCATCCTCATGGCCTGCGCGGCGGTCGCCCATGCCGGCATCGCGCTGTGGAATTTCTGGGGCGCGCTGATCCTGCTCGGCGTCGGCTGGAACTTCGGCTTCATCGGCGCCACCGCCATCGTCGCCTCCAGCTACAAGCCGCACGAGGCCGACAAGGTGCAGGGGTTCCACGACATCATCCTCTTCGGCACGGTGGCGCTCGCCTCCTTCTCCTCCGGCAAGGTGTTCAACGCCTATGGCTGGCAGACGATCAACCTGCTGTTCTGGCCGATAACAGGGGTGAGCCTCGTGCTCGTTCTCCTCCTGCTTTTGCGCAGCCGCCGCGCGGCGGCCTGAGCCCGCCGGGCGACCGACGTCGAAAAATCCAGCGCAGCGCACCGCTTGCCGCAGTGCGGCGGCTTGACGCAACCGATTCGCAAACGCACTCTGGCCGCGCGCCGGCTCCAGTCTTGTGAGGAGGCAAGCGGGAGCGGGCGCATATCGGCTGCGGGGAGAGGACCCTGCGGCCTCCAAGGAGGACAGAGCGAAATGACCATATTGTTGGGCGTTATCGCATGCGGGTTGCTCTCGGTGGTCTATGCCATCTGGGCGACACGGTCGGTGCTTGCCGCCGACCAGGGGAATGCCCGCATGCAGGAAATTGCAGGTTATATCCGGGAAGGGGCGCAGGCCTATCTCACCCGGCAGTACAAGACCATTGCCATCGTCGGGGTCGTCGTCTTCGTCGGCACCTGGCTGCTGATTTCCGCCACGGCTGCCATCGGGTTCCTGATCGGCGCCGTGCTCTCGGGTGCCGCCGGTTTCATCGGCATGCACGTGTCCGTCCGCGCCAATGTGCGCACGGCGCAGGCCGCATCCATCAGCCTGTCCTCCGGCCTCGACATCGCCTTCAAGTCGGGCGCGATCACCGGCATGCTTGTCGCCGGCCTCGCGCTGCTCGGCGTGTCGATCTATTACTGGGTCCTCACCGGCCTGCTCGGTCAGGAGCCGGCCTCGCGTGAGGTCATCGACGCGCTCGTCGCGCTCGGCTTCGGCGCCTCGCTGATCTCCATCTTCGCCCGTCTCGGCGGCGGCATCTTCACCAAGGGTGCGGATGTCGGCGGCGACCTCGTCGGCAAGGTGGAAGCCGGCATTCCCGAAGACGACCCGCGCAACCCGGCGACCATCGCCGACAATGTGGGCGACAATGTCGGCGACTGCGCCGGCATGGCCGCCGACCTCTTCGAGACCTATGCGGTGACCGTCGTCGCCACCATGGTCCTCGCGGCGATCTTCTTTGCCGGCACGCCGGTTCTGTCCAGCGTGATGGTCTATCCGCTGGCGATCTGCGGCGCCTGCATCATCACCTCGATCGTCGGCGCCTTCTTCGTCAAGCTCGGCTCGAACGGTTCCATCATGGGCGCGCTCTACAGGGGGCTCATCGTGACGGGCCTGCTGTCGATCGTCGGCCTTGCCGCCGCCACGTCGCTCACCATCGGCTGGGGCGCCATCGGCACGGTCGCGGGCATGGAGATCACCGGCACGAACCTGTTCATCTGCGGCCTTCTCGGCCTCGTGGTGACGGCGCTCATCGTGGTGATCACGGAGTACTACACGGGCACCAACAAGCGCCCGGTGAACTCCATCGCGCAGGCCTCCGTCACCGGCCACGGCACGAACGTCATCCAGGGCCTCGCGGTCTCGCTGGAATCGACCGCACTGCCGGCCATCGTCATCGTCGGCGGCATCATCGCGACCTACCAGCTCGCCGGCCTGTTCGGCACCGGCATCGCCGTCACCGCCATGCTCGGCATTGCCGGCATGATCGTGGCGCTCGATGCCTTCGGCCCGGTCACCGACAATGCCGGCGGCATCGCCGAGATGTCGCACCTGCCGCCGGAAGTGCGCAAGTCGACCGACGCGCTCGATGCGGTCGGCAACACGACGAAGGCCGTCACCAAGGGCTATGCGATCGGTTCTGCCGGTCTCGGCGCGCTGGTGCTCTTCGCCGCCTATTCGAACGACCTTGCCTACTTTGCCGCGAACGGGGACAGGTATCCCTATTTCGCCGACATCGGTACGATCTCCTTCGACCTCTCCAACCCCTATGTCGTGGCCGGTCTGATCTTCGGCGGCCTCATCCCCTATCTCTTCGGCGGTATCGCCATGACGGCCGTCGGCCGTGCGGCCGGCTCGATCGTCGAGGAGGTGCGCCGGCAGTTCCGCGAGAAGCCGGGCATCATGGCGGGCACCGAGCGGCCGGATTACGGGCGCGCGGTGGACATCCTCACCAAGGCGGCGATCCGCGAGATGGTCGTGCCCTCGCTGCTGCCGGTGCTGGCGCCGCTCGTCGTCTATTTCGGCGTGCTGCTCATCTCCGGCTCCAAGGCCTCGGCCTTCGCGGCGCTCGGCGCCTCGCTGCTCGGCGTCATCGTCAACGGCCTCTTCGTGGCGATCTCCATGACCTCCGGTGGCGGGGCCTGGGACAATGCCAAGAAGAGCTTCGAGGACGGCTTCGTCGACAAGGACGGCACCCGCCACCTGAAGGGATCGGAAGCCCACAAGGCCTCCGTCACCGGCGACACCGTGGGCGACCCCTACAAGGACACGGCAGGCCCGGCGGTCAACCCGGCGATCAAGATCACCAATATCGTGGCGCTCCTGCTGCTGGCCATTCTCGCCTGACCGGCACCGCCCGTTCGGGGACCAAAAAGAAACCGCGGGGAGCGATCCCCGCGGTTTCCTGATTCCGGGACCGGCCGAGGCGCCTTATTTCGGGCCGCCGCCGCCGAAGATGTTCTGGATCGCCGCGCCCGGCGCACCGCCGGTGCCGCGCAGAAGCTGGCCGAGGAAGGTGAGCTCGATGCCGCCGGTCGGCGTGACGCGGGAGATCATGTCGAAGACCCGGCCATCCTTCAGCGTGTAGTGCGCGAGGCGCTCGACCACGCCGTCCTTGTCGAAATAGATGGCAAGCACGCTCTGATCGACGACCTTCGGCTTCATGAAGGCGACGGGGCGGCTGCGCTTCTGCGAGACGTAGTAGAAGACCTCGTTGTCGAAGGTCGCGGTCGCCGACGGCGAGCCGAGCGAGAGCAGGACCTGTTCGCGCGAGGAGCCGACCGGCGCCAGCGCCAGCGTTTCCTGATCGACGACATAGCCCTGGTGCAGCACTTCGCCGGGACCCTGGCAGCCTGCGAGAACGGACGAGGAAAGCGCGATGGCAATGGCGGCGTTACGCAACAGCTTCATGTTCAGAGCATCTCTCTTCAACAGCATCCCCGGGACTGTGATGGCCGCGCAGCCATTGCAATTCATGCCTGCTTCGGTAAACCAGCTTCGACCGTCATGCAACATGACTTGCGACGGCTCCATGGTTTGAATCGGGCAAAACTAGGCTTTATGATGATTTTCGGCCTGTTCGGCAAAAAAAACGGCAACCGACGCATCGTCGAAAAGCAGTACGCGACGCTGACGAAGGCGGCACGGCATCCCTATCTCTATGAAGTGCTTGATGTTCCCGACACGGTAATCGGCCGTTTCGAGATGCTCTCGGCAATGCTGATCCTTTACTTCCGCCGCACCCGCGCAAGCGGCACGTCCGGCCAGGAGATCGCCCAGGAGATCGTCGACGCCTTCTTCGAGGATGTCGATCATTCGATTCGCGAGCTCGGCGTCGGCGATGTCGGCGTGCCCAAGCGCATGAAGAAGTTCGCCGGCATGTTCTACGGCCGGCTGGAATCCTACGCCGCGGCGCTCGATTCCGGCGACCATGAAGCCCTTGCCGCCGCGCTCCGGCGCAACATCCATCCGGATGCGGGCGAGGGCGCGCCGTCCATGACGGGGCTGGCCCTCTATCTCTTCGCGGCTGAAAAGGCGATGATGGCCGTCGGCGAAGACGAGATCAGGATCGGTGCGCTGGGCGTGGTGGAGCCGGACCGGCAAGGACACGCCGCCTGAGGGCGGCCCAAAGGGAAAAGAATGAAGACAGACGACGAAACGCCGTTCTCCTACCCGGTCAAGGTGGGGCACATTTCCGCCAATCCGGTCGAGGTGACGATCAGCGCCGATGCCGAGGAGCGCGCGGGCCTTGCGAAACTCTGGTCCGTGCTGGAGGTGAGGGCGCTTTCCGCCACCTTCCAGCTCCAGCGCTGGAAGCGCGACGGCGTGCGCCTCAAGGGCCGCGTCACGGCGGATATCGTGCAGGCCTGCGTCGTCACGCTCGATCCCGTCGCGGCGCATATCGACGAGCCGGTCGAGGTGGTCTTCGTGCCGGAAGGGTCCAAGCTGGCGCGGCTTCCGGCTGCCAGCGAGACCGGCGAGATGCTGCTCGATCCCGACGGGCCGGATGCGCCGGAGATCTTCACGGGCGATACGGTCGATGCCGGCGTGGTCGCGGCCGAACATGTCGCGCTCGCCATCGATCCCTATCCGCGCAAGTCCGGCGTGGACTTTTCCGGCCATATCGAGAGCACCGGCAAGGATGACAAAAAACCGTCGCCTTTTGCCGTTCTGAAGGACTGGAAAAAAGACTGAACGGCTCCTGAAACGCCCGATAATTCAGTTGTGCCCCCGGCGAAAAGCGGTATTTTGACCGAATTCCGCCGCGGCAGCCCTCTGCCCCTGGAAAACAAGAATTAAGGCAAGACACGCGTGGTCAGAATTTCCGTCGACGTCATGGGTGGCGATTTCGGCCCCAAGGTCGCTATCCCGGGCGCAGCCAAGGCTCTCGAGCGCCATCCCGACATCCGTTTCGTGCTTTTTGGCAATGCCGCCGAATGCGAGCCGCTCCTGGCGCAGCATCCGAAACTGAAGGCCGCCAGCACCTTCAACCATTGCGACGTCGCCGTCGCCATGGACGAGAAGCCGAGCCAGGCCTTGCGCCGCGGCCGCGGCAAGTCCTCCATGTGGCAGGCGATCGACGCCGTCGCCAAGAACGAGGCCGACGTCGCCGTCTCCGCCGGCAATACCGGCGCGCTGATGGCCATGTCGAAGTTCTGCCTGCGCATGATGGCCAATATCGAACGCCCGGCGATCGCCGGCATCTGGCCGACCCTCAAGGGCGAGAGCATCGTGCTCGATATCGGCGCGACGATCGGCGCGGATGCGAACCAGCTCTTCGACTTCGCGCTGATGGGCGGCGCCATGGCGCGCGCGCTGTTCGGGATCGACAAGCCGACGCTGGGCCTGCTCAATGTCGGCGTGGAGGAGATCAAGGGCCAGGAGGAGGTGAAGGCCGCCGGCCAGCTCATCCGCGAGGCCAATTTCGACACGATTGACTATTACGGCTTCGTCGAAGGCGACGATATCGGTCGCGGTACGGTGGATGTGGTGGTCACGGAAGGTTTTGCCGGCAACATTGCGCTGAAGGCGGCGGAAGGCACGGCGCGGCAGATCGCCGAATACTTGCGCGCGGCGATGTCGCGCACCTGGATGGCCAAGCTCGGCTATATCCTCGCCAAGAGCGCCTTCGACCGGGTGCGCGAGAAGATGGACCCGCGCAAGGTGAACGGCGGCGTGTTCCTCGGCCTCAACGGCATCGTCATCAAGAGCCATGGCGGCACGGACGCCGAGGGCTTCGCCGCGGCTGTCGATGTCGGCTACGACATGGCCCGCAACGGCCTCAAGGACAAGATCGAAAGAGATTTGCAGAAGTACCATGCCGGCCGCCCCGTCGAAGGGGCCGCCCAGGGCATGAGCGACGAGGTATAGAATGATTCGTTCAGTGGTCCGCGGTTTCGGGACGGCGCTTCCGAAACGGGTGCTCACCAATGCCGAGCTGGAAAGCATGGTCGACACGTCCGACGACTGGATCGTGCAGCGCACCGGCATCCGCCAGCGCTACATCGCCGGCGAGGGCGAGACGACCGCATCGCTCGGCGAGGGCGCCGCGCGCGCCGCGCTCGACAAGGCGGGCCTGACGGCCGCCGATATCGACGTCATCATCGTCGCCACCTCGACGCCGGACAACACGTTTCCGGCGACCGCCGTCAACATCCAGAACCGCCTCGGCATGCATCACGGCTTCGCCTTCGACGTGCAGGCCGTCTGTTCCGGCTTCGTCTATGCGGTGACGACCGCCGACGCCTATATCCGCGGCGGCCTTGCAAAACGCGTGCTCGTCATCGGCGCGGAAACCTTCTCGCGCATCCTCGACTGGACCGACCGCACGACCTGCGTGCTCTTCGGCGACGGCGCCGGCGCAATCGTGCTGGAGGCCGCCGAAGGGGCGGGCACCAACCAGGATCGCGGCGTCCTGACGGCGCAACTGCGCTCCGACGGCGCGCACCGCGAGAAGCTTTATGTCGATGGCGGCCCGTCCACCACGGGCACGGTCGGCCATCTGCGCATGGAGGGCCGCGAGGTCTTCAAGCACGCGGTCGGCATGATCACCGACGTGATCGTCTCGGCCTTCGATGCCACCGGCTTCACCGCCGAGGACGTCGACTGGCTGGTGCCGCACCAGGCGAACAAGCGCATCATCGACGGCTCGGCCAAGAAGCTCGGCATCCCCCTCGAAAAGGTCGTCGTCACCGTCGACCTGCACGGCAACACCTCTGCCGCCTCGATCCCGCTGGCGCTGGCCGCCGCGGCGAGCGACGGGCGAATCAAGGACGGCGACCTCGTGCTGCTGGAGGCCATGGGCGGCGGCTTCACCTGGGGTGCGGTGCTGCTGCGCTGGTAGGCGCTTCCAGCCGCCTTGCCGCGCGCAAGGCGGTTTCCCGACAAGAGGAACACGGGGCAACGGGCGGGCGCCGGCCCTGCCTTTGCCATGCCGGAACACCGGCCGGCGGCGGGTGAAACGGCCTCTCCCGCATCAAGGCGCAGCGCCGCTTGACCCGCGGGGGCAAGGACAATACTCTTCCGCCACTTAACCATAGGCTTTCAATGGGATATCGGTGAGGAACGATGAGCGGCAAGACGGTGACACGCGCAGATTTGGCCGAATCGGTTTTCCGGAAGGTCGGCCTTTCGAGGACCGAATCCGCAGAGCTTGTCGAAACCGTGATCGACGAGATCTGCAATGCCATCGTGCGGGGTGAGAGCGTGAAACTCTCCTCCTTCGCCACCTTCCAGGTGCGCGACAAGAACGAGCGCATCGGTCGCAACCCGAAAACCGGCGAGGAAGTGCCGATCTCACCGCGCCGGGTGATGACCTTCAAGGCGTCCAACGTGCTCAAGCAGCGGGTGCTGAAGGCGCATCTCGCGCGCAAGGCGAAACAGAAGCCGGCGTCACCCGCTTCCTGAGCGTTTTTCTGCCGATTGCCGGCGGATCGGCAATTTGAAACTTGAATATCGTCCGGCAACCCGCTGAAATGAATACGATTCGGCAACGTCTCCGTTTGCCGTGCCACGCGCTTTCATCGAGGGTAGAATGGACAAGAGTCCGGACGCGTTCCGCACCATCAGCGAGGTTGCCGACGATCTCGACCTGCCGCAGCATGTGCTGCGCTTCTGGGAGACGCGTTTCACGCAGATCAAGCCGATGAAGCGCGGCGGCGGGCGCCGCTACTATCGGCCCGAGGACGTGGACCTCCTGAAGGGCATCCGTCATCTCCTCTACGACCACGGCTATACGATCAAGGGCGTGCAGAAGCTCCTGAAGGTCAACGGCAACCGCTTCGTCGCCGCCATTGCCAGCGGGGACCTCGCCACCGTCGAGGCGCTGGCTGCGGCGAGCCACGAGGAGCCGCCCCCGCCCAAGGCCGGCAGCGACGAGGACCAGATCGTCGGCCGCGCCAAGGCGCCGGCCAGCCGCCGCTTCTTCTCCTTCGTCGGCGGCGGTGACGAAACGCCGGAAATCTCGATCGGCAAGACCAGCGTCGGCAAGGAAGACCGCGCGCTCCTGCAGGAGGCGCTCTACGATCTCCTGGAATGCAAGCGCCTGCTCGACCAGGTGCGCTGAGCCTTTCCCGGTCGCCCCGGTACGTCCTGGTCGTCGGCCGCCAGGCCGGAACACCCGGCCCAAGCGATCCACCCATCCACCGGCGCCGTCATGTCGCAGGTTCGATCCGCTCCATCCGCATCCGTGCAGCGAAGGGGGCCGCGTCAATCCCGCTGCTGCATCGGCTCCCAGCCGCGCACGAAGCCGCGCCCCATCGCCGAGCGGGTCAGTTCGAGCTGGCGCCGCAGATGCGCGCAATCGGCCAGCAGCGTCGCGATCGTCGCGCGCGCATCGCCGTCATGCCAGGCAAGGGCGGCGCATACGGCGTCGTCCCCGTCCTCCTTCGGTTCAGTCTGTGCTTCGTACTCGGGAAGCGGTCGCACGTCGGCATTCTCCTGTGGTGACACAGAAAATCGGGGATTTCCGGGATCGAGATAAGCAGGCCTTCGCCTTTGTTCTTATTATGTTCCGTTGCGCTGTAGAGTCAAGCGCTCGAAACAGGCTGACAGAAGGAAAAGGCCCCGCACGGTGGCGGGGCAAACAAGCGTCACGCTTGGCTCTCAGTGACGCGGGGGAGTGCTCGCAAATGACAAGCGAGCAGGGACATCCTACGACTTTCGTCTAATGCCCGGGAAGGTCTGATTCGGCGTTTCCGGTACGGTTGTGAAAAAAATTGCACTTTTCGGCGCCCAGGCCGGCGGCGCATCCATTCATGAGGAGAGGGCGCGGTCGCGCGGTGGGTTCGTGTCCATACAAGCTCCGCCCGGGGCAGGCCGGAAATCCACAAGGTTTTCCGTGAAATGTCCCGCCGTGGCGTTTGCGTGGCGGACAATTCTCCACTTTCGTCCCTGCCGCCTATTTTTAGGCTTGCATCCAAATGCCCGAGACTATAGGGGTTTGCGCGGTCCGGAATGTAGCGCAGCCCGGTAGCGCACTTGACTGGGGGTCAAGGGGTCGTGGGTTCGAATCCCGCCATTCCGACCATTTTCCTTTTATTTTCCACACTCTGCGTGGTTCCTCCGGGAACCTTGTGCGTTTCCCTGCGTTCTCGACGGCCGGCCTCGTTCGCCGGTGATATCGGCAGCTGAGGAGACGGAAATGGAAGATGCAGGCGTAGGCTGGATTGCGGCCATCATTATCGGCGGTGTTGCGGGCTGGCTCGCCGAGATGTTCATGAAGAGCAATATGGGCGTGCTGATGAACATCGTGCTCGGCATTGTCGGCGCGGCGGTGGCGAACCTTCTGCTCGGCCTGATCGGCGTCTCGCTCGGCGGATGGATCGGCTATCTGATCGCGGGCTTCATCGGCGCCTGCGTTCTCATCGCGCTGGCGCGGGCGATCAGGCGCTAACACGCCGCGCTGAAGACAAATCGTTTCATCGATCGAGGACCGTCGTTCCGAAAGAACGGCGGTTCTTTCGTTTCAGGCGATCAGGCCGCGGTAGATCGCTTCCGTTTCGCTGACCATGCGGTCGAGGCGGTATTCGGGGCTGCGGGCGCGGGTGAGGGCGGCGGCGGTGTGGCGGGCGAGGTGGCCGGGATCGCTGAGGCGCAGCATGGCGTCGGCCAGGGCCCCCGGATCGTCGGCGTTCTTCAGGAGAATGCCGTTCTCGCCGTCCTTCAGCACCGTGGAGACGCCGCCGACATCGGTGAGGATCAGGGGCCTGCCGGCCGCGGCGCCTTCCAGCATGACATAGGACATGGCCTCGTAGCGGCTCGGCATCGTGAGCACGTCGATGGCCGCCATCGCCTCGACGCCGGTAAAGCCCGTGGTGAGGTGGATGCGCGCCTTCTGGCCGCTCGCCTCGACCTGCCGCCGCACGTCCGCTTCCATGTCGCCGCTGCCGATCATCAGGAGATGGGCGTGCGGCACGTGTTCGGCGACCTGCGCGAAGGCCGCCACCAGGCGCTCGGGCGCCTTCTGGTGGCAGAGCCGGCCGACGAAGCCGAAGAGCAGGGCTTCCATGGGAATGCCGAGGGCCTGCCGCACGGCGGTGCGGGAATTGGCGGGCGGCGTTTCGACGCCGTTGACGACGATCGACAGCTTTTTGCGCGGCATGCCGAGCGCGCGGGCATGGGCATATTCATCGGCGGAGACGCAGATGATGCGATCGGTAAGGGTGCGGGCGAGCAGCTTTTCGATCGAGCCGTAGACCCTGCGGCCGAGCGTGCCAAGGCCGGGATCCATGGTGTAGAAGGCGTGCGGCGTGTAGACCCGCGGGATGTGGCGGCCGGGCAGGCGCAGGCGCGTCAGCGCGCCGGCCTTCGAGCTGTGGGCATGGACGACGTCGAAGGGGCCGGCGCTGCGCATGACGGCGCGGATCGCGCGCCAGGCGCCGATGTCGGACGGGCCGGGCGCGCGCGTCATGGCGACGGCGTGCAGGCCGGCAAGGCCGAGCGCCTGCAGCTCCTCGACGAAGCGCGCTTCCGCCCGAAGCGGCGAATAGATGGCGTGCACGGCATGCCCGCGGGCCGTGAGGCCGCGGCACAGGTCGATGAAATGCCGGCCGGAGCCGCCGCCGCCGGTCTCCAGCACCTCCAGGAGGCGCATCTGGCGCAAGACCCTGTCCTGTTTTCTGCTCATGGTGCGGTCAGTCCGGGGCGATCTGCCTGTTGTGCCGCTTCTCGAGGGCAAGGCATCCCCACACGATCCCGAGCAGCAGGTAGAAATGCCGCCAGTGATCCGTGTCGATGACGAAGCCGATCGCGGTGTGGCCGGCGATGGTGATGTAGGAGATCATCAGGAAGGGTTGCCACGGCCGGTTGCGCAAGAGCGCCTTGAAGCCGGCGGAGAACGTCCAGAGGATCAGGGCGAGGTAGGAGACGAAGCCGAGCCAGCCGTAGGTGGTCAGCGATTTCAGCCAGATATTGTGCTCGTCCTCGGGGAACATCTTGCTGAATTCCATCGGGCCGATGCCGAGCGGCTTTTCCATGGCCATGAGGAAGCCGATGCGGTGGCGCTCGAAACGGCCGAGATGGCCGCCGTCATACTCCTGCACGAGCTGGGTGCGGCTGGAAAAGAGGTTCGCCACCTTGTCGAATTGCAGCGCGACGACGAGCGCCACGACCATCAGGCCGACGGCCGAGAGGCTGAGGATGAGGATCTTCAGCCGGAACGCCCCCGTGCGCTCCTTCAGCAGCATGACGAAGACGAGCGCCGCCACGCAGACGAGATAGAGCCCCCAGGCGGCGCGCGAGAAGGAGAGGAAGATGCCGAGCGCCAGGATCAGCACGCCGACGACCTTCAGCGGCGCACCGAGGATGCGGCCGGCGAGCAGGCCGTACATCAGGTAGAGCGAAGGGCCTACGAGGAAGGGACCGAAGACGTTCGGATCCTGGAAGGCGCCCTTGGCGCGGTCGTAGAGCGTGAAGGCCTCCGCGCCGGGAAAGGCGTGGAAATAGCCGAGGATGCCGAGCGAGGCGGTGATGAGCGCGCCGGCGACCCAGGCGCGGAAGATCAGCTCCAGCCGCGCCGGCTTCGCCTCGATGATGGCGGCGAAGAACACGCTGGAGAGCGCCAGGAACAGCGAGACGGCGATATACATCGGCCCGACCGACAGGTCGTCGAGCACCGTCAGCGAGAGCATGCCGCCGATGTTGAACAGGATGAGCAGCGCGAGCAGCGGCGCGATGCCCCGCGAGATGCGCAGGCCAACGATGGCCCACAGGCCGATGAGCCCGGCCATGAAGAGCTCATAGGGCGCCGGCTCGCTGATGACGAAGCCGGAGAGGAAGACCCCGACGGCCACCAGCAGCGAGCCGATGACGCCGAGGGCTGCCAGTTGCGGACGGAACGGCGGGGCGTAGGGGAGGGCCGCGTCGCTCAATACGCATTTTCCGTGTTGAGCAGGCGCAGGGGCGTCAGGAAGAGAATCTTCAGGTCCAGCCAGAGCGACCAGTTCTCGATGTAGTAGAGGTCGAATTCGGTGCGGAAGCGGATCTTGTCGTCATGGTCGATCTCGCCGCGCCAGCCGTTGATCTGCGCCCAGCCGGTGACGCCGGGCTTTACCCGGTGGCGGGCGAAGTAGCTCTCGACGACATCGACATATTTGCGGTCGTTCGACTGTGCCTGGATGGCGTGCGGGCGCGGACCGACGAGGGAGAGGTCGCCCTTCAGGACATTGAAGAACTGCGGCAGCTCGTCGATCGAGGATTTGCGCAGGAACCGGCCGACGCGGGTGACGCGCGGATCGCCCTTCGTCACGGCGGCCTTCGCCGTCGGGTCGGCAAGGTGCGTGTACATCGAGCGGAACTTGTAGACCTCGATGATCTCGTTGTTGAAGCCGTGCCGCTTCTGCTTGAAGATGATCGGGCCGGGCGAGGAGAGCTTGACCGCGATGGCCGCGCCGAGCATCACCGGCCAGAGCAGCAGCAGCGCGACGACGCTGAAGAAGACGTCGAAGAGGCGCTTGGCGACATTGTCCCAGTCGGCGATCGGCTTGTCGAAGATGTCGAGCATCGGCAGGCTGCCGACCTGCGAATAGCTGCGCGGGCGGAAGCGCAGGCCCTTGGAATGGGCGGCAAGGCGGATGTCGACCGGCAGCACCCAGAGCTTCTTGAGGAGGGCGAGGATACGCGCCTCGGCCGAGAGCGGCAGCGAGATGATCAGCATGTCGATGCGGGCGAGGCGGGCGAATTCGACGAGCTCGGCGACATTGCCGAGCTTCGGGTAGCCGGCGATGATCGCGGGCGAGCGGCGCTCGTCGCGGTCGTCGAAGATGCCGCAGATGCGGATGTCGTTCTCCGGCTGGTGTTCGAGCGTGCGGATGAGCTCCTTGGCCGGCTCGCCGCCGCCGACGATGACGGCGCGGCGCTCCATGGTGCCGTTGCGCGCCCAGCGGCGGATCGAATAGGCGATCACCTGCCGCTCGATGACGAGATAGAGGGCGCCGGCCACGAACCAGGAGGCGAACCAGACGCGGGAATACTGCTCGCCGAACTTGAAGAAGAAGACGATGAGCGCCATCGCGCCGAAGGCGAGCGCCCAGGCGGCGAGGATGCGCGGCGTCATGCGCCAGGGCGAGCGCAAGGCGGGAACCTGGTAGGCATCGGCGAACTGGAGCATCAGGACGCCGATCGCCGCGCCGCCGACGAGCACGCAGAGGTAGAAGACGGACAGGCCCATGCTGCTGACATAGAGCGCATGAATGCCGTAGCCGAGCGCCAGCAGCGCGCCGAATTCGAGCAGGCGCAGCAGGCCGATGATCATGCTCGGCGAATAGGTGTCGGCGCGAAACTGCGCCGCGATCTTCCGGGCGAGCGGATTGAGCTCGACGGTCTGGCCGGCGTCCTGGCTTTCCCCGGGCGCGGCGACCGATATTTCGGACACCTTGCGCCGCAGCGCTTCCGGATCGAAGGAGACGGGTTTGTCGACATGGTTCATGGCACGCACCTGTAGGGGCTTCGTCCCGGAAATAGCACGAAGCCCCTAAGAAACGTTTACGTTGCGCCTGCCGTAACGTCAGGCGCTGTGCCGATTTCCGCCAGCCTGCCGGGCGAGAATGTCGCGATAGAGGTCGAGCAGGGCGCTGGACATGACGGAGGCGGAGAAGGACGCCTTGAAGCCGGCCGGTTCCGGCATCACCTTGCGCGGCCAGTCGGCATCGGTGATCGCCTGGGCCATCAGGGCGGCGAGCCCGTCCGGGTCGCCCGGTTCGGTAAGCGCGATGCTCGTTCGGCCGAGCACTTCCGGAATGCCGCCGACGCGGGTGGCGATGACCGGTTTTCGCGCCGCGAGCGCCTCCAGCACGATATAGGGCATGGCCTCGGCGCGCGAGGGCACGATGACGTTGCGCGTCAGCGCGAAGGCGTCATGCGCCTTCATGGCCGGCAGCATGCCGATGCGCCGGCCGAGGCCCATGCGCAGCATCATGTCCTCGTATTTCGCCTTGTCCGGCCCGTCGCCGATCATCAGGGCGGAAAGCGGGCGGCCGATCCGGCGTTCCGTGCGGGCGAAGGCCTCGACGAAGACGTCCGGCCCCTTCAGGTCGCGCAGCATGCCGATATAGAGGAAATCGACGGCATCCTCGCGGGAATAGACGGGCGCGAAGTCGCGGTCGTGGATGCCGTTGTAGATGCGCTCGGCCCTGACGCGCGGCCGGCCGACGCGGGCGGCATAGGTCTCGCGCTCGTAGTCGCAGACGAAGACGAGCGCATCGCCGAGTCTTTCCAGCAGGCGCTCGGCGGTAAGGATCGCCATGCCCGTCGCGGTGCGGCGATTGTAGTGCAGGCTGCCGCCATGCGGCGAATAGAGGCGGGCTACGCGATACCTGTTGACCCGCAGGGCTGAGCCGATGAGCCGGGCAATGGCGCCACCCTTGGCGCCGTGCCCGTGCAGGACATCCGGCTGCAAACCTTTTATTTCGTGATAGCTGTTCCAGAATGCGCCGACGTCGCGCGGGCTGATCGACCGGCTGATCGGCAGGCGCACGAGGCCGAGCGAGAGATAGGGGCGGATTTCATCGAAGAGGCCGTCCTCATAGGAGCTGCCGGTGAGACTGTCGCAGACGATGCCGACCTCGTGGCCCGCCTTCGCGTGGAACTCGGCAAGATCGCGCACATGGCGGAAGATCCCGCCGATGGGGGAGCGGAAGCAGTGAATGATGCGCAGAGGCCCATCGTCCGCCATCTTGCTTAGAACAGCCGTTCGCGGACATAGATCGTGTCGCCGGCCAGCACCGGATCGGAGATGGACACACGGCCCGTGAGGATCTTGCCGTTGATCTTGCGGGTGACGTCGACATCGCCCTGGTTGGCGCGCGGCGAGAAACCGCCGGCCAACGCGATGGCGTTCTGGATCGTCATGCCGGCGACATAGCTGTATTGCCCGGCCTGGCCCACTTCGCCCATCACGTAGATCGCGCGGTAGCGGTCGACCTCGATGGAGACGTCCGGATCGCGCAGATATCCCTGCCTGAGCTTCGTCGCGATGATGCGTTCCAGTTCCTGGATCGTCTGGCCGCGCGCCGGCACGGCGCCGATGAGCGGGAAGGCCACGTAGCCGGCCTGGTCGATCGAATAGGTGTTGCTGAGGCCGGCCTGTTCGAAGACGGTGATGCGCAACCGGTCGCCGCTATCCAGGCGATAAGGCTGGATGGTTGCCTCGTGGAACGCCTTTGGGGCGGGGCGGTAGCCGCTGCAGCCGGCAACCGCCGGCACGATAAGTGCCAGCGCAAGCAGCGCGCCCTTGTTGATCGTTGCGAATGCCATTCGCTTTACCCAATCCCGGAATCAGAAGTGTGGAGCCCGTTATCGATCCGTTAGGGTTAATGGCTGGTAAAGGCGCGGCGGGGATGGGCGGGATGATGCGGATTTTTTCGCAAGGGTGGTGCGCGGGAAGGGGTAAGACAACCGCCGATGATTAACCCTTGCGTTACCATGTTTGTTTACCGTGCGCGGAAATCGTCGTGTTTGGAGTTGAGATATGTCGGGCGCACACAGCCAGCAGGATGTCGATATCGATCTTGGCGGCCTTTTCGGCGCGATCTGGCGCAACCGCATGCGCGTGCTGCTTGCCACCGTCGCCTGCGCGGGCGTTGCCTTTGCCGGCGCCAGCCTCGTCACGCCGCGCTACAAGGGCGAGGCCCGGCTGCTCATCGAAACGCGCGAGCCGGCCTTCACGACGGGCACCGACCGCACGCAGGGTCGCGAGCAGCAGCCGGCCCTCGACGAACTCGGCATCGCCAGCCAGGTCCAGCTCCTGAGGTCCGCCGACCTCATCAAGCAGGTCGCGCGCAACATGAAGCTCTATGAACTGGAGGAGTTCGATCCGGCGGCAAAACCCTCGGCCATTTCCGACATGCTCGTCCTTTTCGGCCTGAAGAAGAGCCCGCTCGACCTCGAACCGGAAGAGCGCGTGCTGAAGGAATTCGTCGACAAGCTCGTCGTCTACCAGGTGGAGCGCTCGCGCGTCATCGGCATCGAGTTCTCCTCGAAGGACCCGCGCCTTGCCGCCGAGATCCCCAACGAGATGGCGAAGGTCTATCTCTCGCTGCAGAGCGGGGCGAAACTCGACACCAATTCAGAGGCGACGCGCTGGCTGGAGCCGGAAATCGCCAATCTGCGCGAGAAGGTGCGCGAGGCCGAGCAGAAGGTCGCCGAGTATCGCTCGCAGTCCGATCTGCTGCCGACCGGCGAGAACTCCAACTTCGCCGCACGCCAGCTCACCGACATCTCGACGGAACTCGCCCGCGTGCGCGGCGAGCGCGCCAATGCGGAAGCGCGGGCCGAGAGCGTGCGCACCGTGCTCAAGACCGGCGGCGCGCCGGACACGCTGACCGATGTCGTCGGTTCGCAGATGATCCAGCGGCTGAAGGAAAGCGAGGCGCAGATCCAGGGCCAGATCTCCGATCTCTCCACCTCGCTGCTCGAAGGCCATCCGCGCCTGAAGGGCCTGCGCTCGCAGCTCACCGGCATCCGCGGGCAGATCACGGCGGAGACGCAGAAGATCCTGTCGAGCCTCGAAAACGAGGCCAAGACCGCCCAGATGCGTGAAACCCAGCTCCTGCAGCAGCTCAACACGGTGAAGGCGAACAGCGCGCGCGCCGGCGAGGACGAGGTCGGTCTCAAGGCGCTGGAGCGCGAGGCGACCGCCCAGCGCCAACTGCTCGAAACCTATCTCGCCCGCTACCGCGAGGCGACCTCGCGCACCGGCAGCGGCTCGACGCCCGCCGATGCCCGCATCATCTCGGCTGCCGTCGAGCCGACGGAGGTGGCCTTCCCGAAGGTCGTGCCGATCACCATCGTCGGCGGCGTCGCAGGCTTCATGCTGAGTGCGATCGCGATCCTGCTGGCCGAACTGTTCAGCGGTCGGGCGCTGAAGCCGGTCGGCGCCGTCGCAGCGGTGCCGGCGCGGCGCGAGGAAGAGGTTTTCGAGGACGCGGTCGCGGCGGATGTCACGGCTGAGGCGCCGGTCGTCCACAAGACCCCCGTCGTGCGCCGTGATCCGGTCGCACGCCTCGACCCGGCCCCGATCCGCGATGTCCGCGCGCCGGTGAAGTCGCTGCTGGCCGACATCACGCCCGATGAGGACGAGGAAGAGGAAGAAAAGGAAAAGGTGGCCGGGCAGGGCGAGAGTGCGTCGCTGCTCGATACATTCGACCTTGAGGAGGAGGAGGACGAATTCTCCATCGCCGCTGTTGCCCGCTATATGATCGAGAACAATATTTCGGTCGCGGTCTCCGTCTCGCCCTCCGGCGATCGCGGGTCCACGGCCACCGTCATGCTGGCCCGCCGCATCGCGGAAGAGCATCGCAAGACGCTCATCATCGACCTTACCGGTTCGGCCTGCCCGACGCGCCTGATGGCCCAGTCTGCCCATATGCCCGGCATCACCGACCTTCTCGTCGGCGATGCCGCCTTCGGCGACATCATCCACGGCGACCGGCTGTCCGGCGCGCATATCATTCCGCGCGGCAATGCCAACATCAAGCGCGCCATGCGCGGCATCGACCGGCTGGCGATGGTCATCTCCTCGCTTGCCGATGCCTATGACGCGGTGATCGTCGAATGCGGCCCGGCCGAAGTGGAGGCCGTACGGCGCCTGACGCGCGACCAGGAGACGGATATCATCCTCTCCCTTCCGGGCGCCGACGAGGACGAGATCGTCGAGATGATCGACGCCTTCGGCGAGGCCGGCTACAGCGAGGTCATGCTGATGACGGGCGAGGGGGGCGAACCGCCGCAATATCCGGGCCGCCGCGCGGCGTAAGGTCAGTCCGTGGGCGCGGGCGCCGTCCTGCCGGAGCGCAGGCGTTGCAGGAAGGCGTAGATCTGCGGGTTCTGCTTGATCAGGCGTTTCGCGCCGGTCTTGGCCCGATGCAGCGCGGCCACCGTCGCGCCGGCCATCGTCGTCGGCCAGAGCAGGTCGTACTGCCGCGTTTCCATCGTGCACCAGGAGCGCTTGTAGGGCTGGTCGCCGATGCCGAAATCGAAGAGGCGCACGCCCTCGCCGCACAGTTTCCGGATCGCAAGGTAGAACAGGAATTCACCGGGGCTGGCATCCGCGGCGATCGTGTCCTCGATCGAGCCGAACTGGCAGATCACATGGTCGCCCTTGCGTGACAGGCCGGCAATGGCAGCGATGCGGCCCTCATTTTCACCCTTGAGGCGCACCGCATGGAGTTGCAGCGGATAGCTGCCGTCCGCCTCGGGCACGGACACCAGCCGACGGAAGAAGTCCCGGGTGTCCTCGTTGCGGAAAACGTCCGGCAGGCCCATGGCGTCGAAACGCGCGGCCTTCTGCTGGAAGAAGGTTTCCAGCAATGCCCGGCTTTCCGCGCCGGCCTCGGCGATGATGTGCTCGTAGCCGCCAAGCGCCATCAGGCGGCGTTCGGAGGCGCGGAATTTCTTGCGGCGGCGGCGGGCGTTGACCTGTTGCAGCGTGCGCTCGAAATCGGCGAAGAGTTCGATCTGGAAGGCGGCATTCTGGTTCAGCACCGCGGAAAGATCGGAAAAGGGGCTGGTTTCGCCGCGCCAGTCGAGCGGCATGTTTTCCAGAAGGAAGATGTCGCAGTGGCGGGCAAGCTGGCTGCGCACCGTTTCAAGCGCCTGCCTGAGACGCGGCGGGGCGGCGAGGGCGCGGAAATCCCGCGAATAGAGGCCCGTATTGATGTTGCTGAACGGGGCGGCGAGGAAGCGGGCGATGCGGATCGGCCCGCGGCGCACGATTTCGAATGGCAGCAGGAGATGCGTGCGCCCGCCGGAGCAACCCTCGATGATCAGCAGCCTGCAGGCGCGGCTTTCCACCCAGGCGCGGCACCAGTCGTAGCTCTGGTGAAGTGAAAGCGCGTTGTCCGTTTCCAGTGCCCGCCAGCAGGCCTCGACCGGTTCCATCCGCTCGTGCAGGCGGATCGACAGCGGCATCGGCGGGCGCTTATGGTCCCTTTCGGCCGCAGGTGCCGGATCGCCGCGTGCAAGGTCGCGTTCGGACGGCATGATCTGGAAATGGAGTTGCATCGCTCCCATGGTCTGGCCTTCGTGCATTCGGTTGCCGCAGCGTCACCATAGGCGCTAGGCTTGCGCAATTGGTTTAAATCCGCTGGCGCCGGCGCGTATGCCCCGGGAAATCGGCCAGCGCGGTTAGCAAGTCGATAACGAGCGCGGCGGGCGGGCGGCCTGCCGGCGGGAGGGACCCATGCAGACCTGGCGGCCGCCGCAGAAGATCCACGTGAAGGTGCTGGGCCTTGTCTGGCACGGCGGCCGGCTTCTGGCGGCGGAAGTGACGCGCGACGACGGCACGGTCAAGGGCGTGCGCCCGCCCGGCGGCTCCATCGAGTTCGGCGAAACGCGGGAAGAGGCGCTCGCCCGCGAGTTCCGCGAGGAGCTCGGCTGCGAGATCGCGATCGACGGCCCGTGGACGACCTTCGAGAACCTCTTCTGGCATGAGGGCGCGCAGGGCCACGAGTTCATTTTCGCCGCGAACATCTACCTGCTCGACGAAAGCCTCTACCGCCGGCCCGAGATCACGCTCGTCGAGCATGACCGCTCGGTCTGGACGGCGCGCTGGTTCTACCCGCTTGCGCTGCCGGCCGGCGTGGAGCTCTACCCCGCCGGCCTTGCCGCCCATCTTCAGACATAGCCTATTCGTCGCGCGGCTTGCCCGGCTTTTCCATCCACTTGATGATCAGCATGGCCGGCAGGATCCACAAAAGGCCGGTCACGGTGAAGTAGAGAAGATGGATGTACCAGGGCGATTGCCCGAGCGTGGCGGCGGCGATGGTGGTCGCGACCAGCGCATAGACGAGCACGAGGATGATGATCAGGACCGTGCCGATCAGTTTTCTGAGGCGAGGGGCATGGGCAGTCTTTCACTTCGGTAGCGGCAAAATGGCGCGACGGCGTGCCGCAAAGGTTCGGGCCTTGTTTTGCACGGGCCGGTCAGGCAAATCAACGCCACAGTCCTTCCGGCTGAAGCCGTGCGCGCGGTTTTGCCGGAAGGACGCGAGAAAGCAACCGGAATGGCGGGCTGCCCGCCGCTCCGGAAAAGGAGCCGAGACGATGAGCGCCACGACCGCGACCGCATACCGCAGCCACAATGACACGGACAGGACCGAACTCAACCGCCGCCAGGTGCGCCGGTGGCTCGGCTTCGTGCTGTTCACGCTGTTCGTGCTGGTGCTGGTGGGCGGCGCGACGCGGCTCACCGAATCCGGCCTTTCCATCACCGAATGGAAGCCGATCCACGGCGTCATCCCGCCGATCGGCGACAAGGAGTGGCAGGAGGAGTTCGACCTCTACAAGCGCATTCCGCAATATCAGCAGATCAACAAGGACATGACCGTCGAGGAGTTCAAGACGATCTTCTGGTGGGAATGGGCCCACCGGCTGATCGCCCGCTCCATCGGCTTCGTCTTCGCCGTGCCGCTCGCCTTCTTCTGGCTGACCGGCCGGATCGAGAAGAAGCTGCGCTGGCCGCTCGTGGGCCTTCTGGCGCTCGGCGGTTTCCAGGGGTTCATCGGCTGGTGGATGGTCACATCCGGCCTTGCCGAGCGGGTTTCCGTCAGCCAGTACCGGCTCGCCACGCACCTTACCATCGCCTGTCTGATCTTCGCCTGGACGACATGGCTGATGCGGGCGCTTTCGCCGCACAGCGACGATGCCGCGCCGACGGACGGTTCCCGCCGGATGGCCGGCATCATCGCCTGCATGGCGATCTTCCAGATCTATCTCGGCGCCCTCGTCGCCGGCCTCGACGCGGGCCTCACCTACAACACCTGGCCGCTGATGGACGGCGCCGTCGTCCCCGGCGGCCTCTTCGTGCAGCAGCCCTGGTGGATCAACCTCTTCGAGAACCCGAAGACGGTGCAGTTCGTCCACCGCATCGGCGCCTACGTGCTCTTCGTGCTCGTCGCCGTCCACATGATCGCCTCGCTGCGCGCCGCCCCCGAAACGACGCATGCCCGCCGCGCCCTCGTGCTGTTCGGCCTCGTCTGTCTCCAAGCGACGATCGGCATCCTCACGCTCCTCTGGCAGGTCCCGCTCGGCTGGGCACTGGCGCACCAGGGCGGGGCGCTGGTCGTGCTCGGCTTCGCGGTCGCCCATTGGCGCGGGTTCTACGGGGAAATGGAACGGTCGTGACTTGAAGCGTCCTCTCTTATATAATCCCGAGGATTTTATAGAAGAGGTGTGCCATGGCACTCAGCCTGAAGGATGCCGAAACGGATCGGCTCGCCCGCGAAGTGGCCGCCTTGACCGGTGAGAGCCTGACGACGGCGATCCGCAAGGCGCTTGCCGAGCGTCTCGACCGGGAACGCCGCCGCCGCGGCCAGCCGTCCGATCTGAAACGTCGCCTGCACGCGATCGGTGCCGCCTGCGCGGCGCTGCCCGACAGGGACGGCCGCTCCGCGGACGACATCGTCGGCTATGATGGCGACGGGCTCTGGTGATGGTCATCGACACCTCGGCGCTCGCGGCCGTGCTGTTTCAGGAAGATGACGCGGCAATCTTCGAGGAGATGCTGGCAACTGGCGGGCGATGCCTGATTTCCGCCGTCACACGCGTCGAAGTCACCTGTGTGATCGAAGGAAGAAAGGGCGAAGAAGGGCGTGCCGCGTTGGAGGCGCTGCTGGATGCGGTGAGCGCCGAGACCGTCTCGGTCGATGGCGCTCAGGTCAATCTCGCTATTTCCGGCTTTCGTACCTATGGCAAGGAAAGGCATCCGGCAGGCCTGAATATCGGCGACTGCTTTTCCTACGCGCTCGCAAAGGCTCTCGACGAGCCCTTGCTGTTCAAGGGCAACGATTTCGCCCTGACGGATATACGCTCCGCGCTTGCCTGAGGCGAACTCACCCCTTCAGCATCAGGTCCATGTTCTGCACGGCAGCGCCCGATGCGCCCTTGCCGAGATTGTCGAGCAGGGCGACGAGGTTGACATGCGGCGCGCCGGCGGTGCCGAAGACGTAGAGCTTCATGCGGTCCGTATCGGCCAGCTCAACGGCGTTGACCCGGGCGAGGTTGGCGCTTTCCTTGAGGTCCACCACCTCGACGATGTCCTGGCCGGCATAATGCGCGGCCAGCGCCTCGTGGATCGAGCCGAGCGAGGCGTGGTCGTTGAGGTCTGCAAGGTAGAGCGGCACCTGCACGATCATGCCCTGCGGGAACTTTCCGACGGAGGGCGAGAAGAGGGGCGCGCGGGAAAGCAGGCCGTGCACCTGCATTTCCGGCACATGCTTGTGCTTGAGCGTGAGGCCGTAGAGGAAGTGCGGTGCATCGATGTGTTCCGGATGGCCTGCATCCTCCATCTGCGCGATCATCTGCTTGCCGCCGCCGGTGTAGCCCGAAACGGCGTTGACCGTGACCGGATAGTCCTCCGGCAGCAGGCCGGCAAGGCGGAGCGGGCGCAGCAGCCCGATGGCGCCCGTCGGATAGCAGCCGGGATTGGCGACGTAACGGGCACCGGCGATCTTCTTCGGCTGTTCCCGATCCATCTCGGCAAAGCCATAGGCCCAGTCCGGATTGACGCGGTGCGCCGTCGAGGTGTCGATGATGCGGACGGAATTGTTGCCGGCGACCATGGCGACGGCTTCCTTCGCCGCATCGTCGGGCAGGCAGAGGATGGCAACGTCGGCGCTGTTCAGGAGGTCCTCGCGCAGCCTGGCATTGCGGCGCTCGACCTCGGGGATCGAGAGGAGCTCGACATCATCGCGGCCGGCCATGCGTGTGCGGATCTGCAGGCCCGTCGTGCCGTGTTCGCCATCGATGAAGATCTTCGGTTTCATCTGCAATCCAATCCTGTGAGAAGCCTGCCGCAATTCCAGCAAACCCCGTTTGCGGGTTTGCGTCCGAACGTGCGGATAAGAGAATTTCCGGCCCGATATAACCCCTCGGCCCGTCGCATTCAATGCGGCGCCGTCAGCGTCGTTCGGCCAGTTTTGCGGCGTGAAGCCCCAGCATGTACATGGCGATGTTGGAACCGGCGATGGCCGTGATGTCCGCATGGTCATAGGCCGGCGCGACCTCGACCACGTCGGACCCGACGATGTTGAGCGCACCGAGCTTGCGCAGGACCGACAGGATTTTCGCGCTCGACGGGCCGCCGGAGACGGGCGTGCCGGTGCCGGGCGCGAAGGCCGGGTCGAGGCAGTCGATATCGAAGGTGAGGTATGTCGCCCCGTCCCCGACATGGTGGACGATCGCATCGGCGATCTCGCCAGCGCTCATCTCCTCGACGTCATAGCCGTAGAGAATGCGGATGCCGCAATCCTCCGGCGCATGGGTGCGGATGCCGATCTGGATCGAGGTCTCGGGATCGATCAGCCCCTCGCGCACCGCCGTGCCGACGAAGGAGCCATGGTCGATGCGGCCCTTCTCGTCCGCCCAGGTATCCTGGTGGGCATCGAACTGTACGAGGGAGAGGGGGCCGTATTTTTCCGCATGGGCGCGCAGGAGCGGCAGCGTGATGAAATGGTCGCCGCCGAGCGTCAGCATGTAGGCGCCGGATTTCAGGATCTTCTTCGCCTCGCGCTCGATGGTGCCGGGCGTCTTCTGGTGGTTGCCGTAGTCGAGCAGGCAGTCGCCGTAGTCGATGACGGCCATGTCCGCGAAGAGGTCGCGCTCGAAGGGATATTGCGGGTCGTTGTCCATGATCGCCGAGGCGCGGCGGATGGCCTGTGGCCCGAAGCGCGTGCCGGGCCGGTTGGAGGTCGCGGCATCGAAGGGAATGCCCCAGACGACGGCGTCGACATCCTTCAGGATCTTGGTGTAGCGCCGGCGCATGAAGGAGAGGATGCCTGCATGGGTCGGGTCCGAGGCGGCGCTCTTCAGCGTCTTCGCCGTGATGGCGTGGTCGATCGTCTTGTTGGCCATGAAAAATCCCTCCGAATGTGGCGGGACGTTCGCCAATCATGAGCCGCAAGGCAAGGGATTTTTGAGGCCCAGAAAACGAAAAGGCCGGGGCGAACCCCGGCCTTTCCTGAAGAGCATGTCGTCCGAGCGATCAACGCTTGGAGAACTGGAACGAACGGCGGGCCTTGGCCTTGCCGTACTTCTTGCGTTCGACGACGCGCGAGTCGCGGGTCAGGAAGCCGCCCTTCTTGAGGATCGAGCGCAGGCCCGGCTCGAAGTAGGTCAGCGCCTTGGAGATGCCGTGACGAACGGCACCGGCCTGGCCGGAAAGGCCGCCGCCGGCGACGGTGGCGTCGATGTCGAACTGGCCGTCACGGGCCGCCGCGACGATCGGCTGCTGCAGGATCATCTGCAGGACCGGGCGTGCGAAATAGGCTTCGAACGACTTGCCGTTGACGGTGATCTTGCCGGAGCCCGGCTTGACCCACACGCGGGCGACAGCGTCCTTGCGCTTGCCGGTGGCGTAGGAACGGCCCTGGGCGTCAACCTTCTTGACGTGAACCGGGGCGGAAGCGGCCGGAGCTGCAGCAGCGACGCCGAGGTCCTTGAGCGAGGAGAGGTCGGCCATTATCAGGCGCTCCTTGTGTTCTTGCTGTTCAGCTTGGCGACGTCGAGGGCGACGGGCTGCTGGGCTTCATGCGGGTGGTTGGCGCCGGCGTAGACGCGCAGGTTCTTCATCTGGCGACGGCCGAGCGGGCCACGCGGAACCATGCGTTCGACGGCCTTTTCGAGGACGCGCTCCGGGAAGCGGCCTTCGATGATCTGGCGAGCCGTGCGCTCCTTGATGCCGCCCGGGTAACCGGTGTGCCAGTAGTACTTCTTGTCGGAGTACTTCTTGCCGGTGAAGACGACCTTCTCGGCGTTGATGACGATGACGTTGTCGCCGTCATCGACGTGGGGCGTGAAGGTTGCCTTGTGCTTGCCGCGCAGGCGGTTGGCGATGAGGGTAGCGAGGCGACCGACAACGAGGCCTTCGGCGTCGATGAGGATCCACTTCTTTTCTACCTCGGCGGGCTTCTGTACGAAGGTTGCCATGGGAGATGTCTTTCTTTTGCGATCCCGAGGTTTTGAGGCGACGGGCGTTTCTTGTTGCTTGGTTTGGCCCCTTGCGGGTGCCAAAAATCGAACGCGGCCCGTGGGGACCGCGATCTGGAGCGGCTTATAAGCGAGAGCCGATGGGACGTCAAGCGACGCGATCCGGAGGGTGTCAAAGATAATATAGAAAAAACAATGTGTTAGTGAAGAGGTATTTTAATACCACAAATTATCGCGGCGGAATCGAATAGGTCGCGGTCGCATGCGCCACCAGATCCTCGCCATCCGCGCCGAAAATCGACGCCTCGATCACCGCCAGCCGCTTGCCGAGCTTGAGCAGCCGGCAGGTGCAGGTGAGGGGGCCGGGTTCGGGCCTCCGCAGGAAGTTGATGTTGAGATTGGTGGTGACGGCGAGCGCTACGGGGCCGATATGCGCCAGCACCACGCAATAGGCCGCGACATCGGCCAGCGCGAACAGGGTGGGGCCGGAGACCGTGCCGCCGGGGCGCAGATGCCGCTCGTTCGGGGCGAGCCGCATGACGACCGTGCCAGGCCCCACATCGGTCACGTCGAAAACCTTTCCATCCGTATGGATCTGCGGAAAATCGGTTTCGAGGAACCGGTTCAGGGCGTCCCGGTCCATGATGGGGGTCAGGTTCATGGTTTCCTCCTCCGCCTGCCTGGCGTTTACAGACCGATTTGCGCCTGTCGGCAAGCCCTCTCAAAGTCTATGTCGCCCAACTTGAAACGGGGTGCGGTGAAGCGTAGGACGCTGGGAAAGCTCACAAGGGAGGCGATCATGGCGGATGTGGTGTCGTTCAGGAAAGAGGAGCCGGCCGGGCTGGTGCGCGTCGAACGGCATGCGCCGATCCTCAGAATCACGCTCAACAACCCGCCGGCCAATGTTCTCTCCATCGCCGTCATGGAGGCGCTCGGCGAGGCGCTGGATGCGGCCGCAGGCGACGAGGCTATCCGCGTCGTCGTGCTCGCCTCGACCGGAAAGGTGTTTTCCGCCGGCCACGACCTCAAGGAGATGACCGCCCGTCGCGACGATGCGGACGGCGGGCGCGCCTTCTTCGAGAAGACCATGCGCATGGCGGCGGATATCATGCTGAAGATCGCCGCGCTGCCGCAGCCGGTCGTCGCCGAGATCGACGGACTCGCCACGGCCGCCGGCTGCCAGCTCGTCGCGAGCTGCGACCTTGCCATCTGCACCGACACCTCCGCCTTCTGCACGCCGGGCGTCAATATCGGCCTGTTCTGCTCGACGCCGATGGTCGCCGTCACCCGCGCCGCCCATCCCAAGCAGGCGATGGAGATGCTGCTGACGGGCGAGACGATCGACGCCTCCACCGCCAAGGATTTCGGCCTCGTCAACCGCATCGTGCCGCAGCAGTATCTGCGCCAGGTCGTCGACAAATATGCCGCCGTCATCGCCTCCAAGTCGCCGCAGGCCCTGCGCATCGGCAAGGCAGCCTTCCGCGCCCAGGCCGGCCTGCCGCTTGCCGAAGCCTATGACATCGCCGTCGCGACGATGGTCGACAACATGCTCGTCGACGATGCGAAGGAGGGGATCGGCGCGTTCCTCGGCAAGCGCATGCCGGAGTGGAGATGAGGTTTCCGTTGGACGTATTTCGGTAAGCGGAGTATGTTTAGCGAATGATCAAGTCCATTGCGGACACGGCGACACGGCAGTTTGTTGAGACGGGAAAGTCGCGGTTTTCCGGGCTCGACGTCGCAAGGGCGATGGCGCGTTTGAATGTCCTCAATGCCGCGCGAAGCCTGGACGACATATCGCCCTTGCGCTCGATCAGGCTTCACAAATTGACCGGTGACCGCAAGGGGCAATGGGCAATGACGATCAACGGGCCTTGGCGCCTTTGTTTTCGTTTCGAAAATGGCGATGCCTACGATGTCGAGATCGTCGACTATCATTGAAGGAGAAAGCGGATGTTCGAGGTTCATCCAGGTTCGATCCTGAAGGAAGAACTCGAAGCGCGACAGATGAGCGGCAACGCGCTTGCGCTCGCGCTGCGGATCAATTCCGGCCGTGTGTCGGAAATATTGAACGGCAAGCGCGGGATCTCCGCGGATACGGCGCTTCGCCTGGGCCGCTATTTCGGTAACGACCCGCAGTTCTGGCTGGGCTTGCAGGCCGCGCATGATCTCGCGGTCGCCCAGCGTGAAAGCGGTGACAGGATATTGCGCGAAGTCCTGCCGGCCCAGACGGCCGCATAGCGTTCAAGCCAGCTTCAGCACCAGCACGCCTGCCGCGATCACCGCACCGGCGATGTAGCGCCAGATGCTGGCCTTCTCCTTGAGGATGAAGACCGAGATGAGGAGGGCGAAGAGGATGGCGGTTTCGCGCAGCGCCGCGACGGTGGCGACCGGCGCCTTGGTCATCGCCCAGAGGGCGAGGCCGTAGGAGGCGATGGAGCCGGCGCCGCCGAGGAGGCCACGCACCCAGTTGCGGCGCACATGCGTCCAGACCGGCCTGCTGCCGCGCCGCACGACCGCCCAGCCGAAGAGCAGGACCGGCGGCAGCAGCGACATCCACAGCGTGTAGGAGACGGCATTGCCGGAAACGCGCGCCCCGGCGCCGTCGACGAAAGTATAGGTGGCGATGACGGCGGCGTTCGCCAGCGCATAGGCGATGGCCCGGCGGCTGCCATGGCGCGATTCGAAGGCGAGCGTCAGCACGCCGACGGAGATGACGAGAACGCCCGCCATCGCCCCCGGCGTCAGGTGTTCGCCGAGGACCACGCCGCTCGTCGTGGCGACAAGAAGGGGGGCGGCGCCGCGCATCAGCGGATAGACGAGGCCGATATCGCCGGCCCGGTAGGCGGCGGCCACGAGCTGGAAATAGGCGAATTGCAGGACGGCGGAGGTGAGCACGAAGGGCCAGGCCGCCGGATCGGGCATGGGGACGAACGGCAGGAAGGCAAGGCCGACCATGCCGCCGCCGAGCGAGACCATGGCCGCATCGAGCGACTTGTCCGTGCCGGATTTGACGAGGGCATTCCAGACGGCATGAAGAGCCGCGCCGAACAGCACGAGAAAGAGAACGTCTAACGGCAATCTGGGACCTCGAGGGGCAGGCCATTGGGGGAGGGGCTCGGCCCTTCATCTGCGCAATTTCACCGATTTGCAATCGGGATTCTGGCGGGTTTTGCGGCAAAATGGCCGAAGCTGATCCACAATGGCACAATCGGCGCGCGAATGCCGGTCCCGGTGCGGTCGTCTTCTTTAAGGTTCTGCGTTAGCCTGGAGGGCAGGAAGACATGTGAGAGACGGTTGCGAACGCCGGAGGAGGCAGCGATGAACCACGATCACTATCCCGACAGCTACATCCGCCACATTCTCAAATCCGTGCACACGATCGCCGTGCTCGGCGCCTCGCCGAACGACGCGCGGCCAAGCCATGGCGTCATGGGCTTCCTGCTCGGCAAGGGCTATCATGTCATCCCCGTCAATCCCGGCCATGCCGGAAAGACCATCCTCGGCCAGAAGGTCTATGCGCATCTTGCCGATATCGCGGAGCCGATCGACATGGTCGACGTCTTTCGCGCGGCAAGCCAGTTCTCTGCCGTCGTCGACGAGGTGCTGGCGCTCGATCCGCTTCCCTCCGTGCTCTGGGGCCAGTTCACGGTGCGCGACGATGCCGCCGCCGCGCGGGCGGAGGCCGCCGGCATCCAGGTGGTCATGGATCGCTGCCCGGTGACGGAATATCCGGTGCTGATGCTCAAGGCCTCCTGAGCGCCGCGCATATTGACTTCACGCAGCGTTACCCCAATTCTCCGGCAGCAAAACGGGGTAGCCGCATGAACCACGATTCCTATCCGGACTATTACATCGCCGACATCCTGCGCTCGACAAGGCTGATCGCGCTCGTCGGCGCCTCGCCCAATCCGGAGCGCCCCAGCCATCGGGTGATGGCGTTCCTGCTGCGCAAGGGCTATCGCGTCATCCCGGTCAATCCCGGGCAGGCCGGCAAGGAAATCCTCGGCCAGCCGGTCGTCGCCCGTCTTGCCGATATCGTCGAACCCATCGACATGGTCGACGTCTTCCGCGCGGCGGATGCGCTCCCGTCGGTCGTCGAGGAGGTGCTGGCGCTGAATCCGCTGCCGAGGGTCATCTGGGGCCAGCTCTCGGTGCGCCATGACGCGGCGGCGGCGAGGGCGGAGGCGGCCGGCATCAAGGTGGTCATGGATCGCTGCCCGGCGATCGAATATCCCCGCCTCGTCGCGTAAGGTCCGCCATCGGCGCAACGCGGATTGTCGCGCCCGTGCTTTTTCCGGAAAATCTTTCTTTGACCGGCTCTTAGCTCTCTGAAATAGTGCGCCCGACTTTAGCCAGGGAGGCCATTTCATGACGAAGAACAAGCCCGGATTTTCAACGCTCGCCATCCACGCCGGCGCCCAGCCGGATCCGACGACGGGCGCGCGCGCGACGCCGATCTACCAGACCACGAGCTTCGTGTTCAACGACACGGACCATGCCGCATCGCTCTTCGGCCTGCAGGCCTTCGGCAACATCTACACCCGCATCATGAACCCGACCCAGGCGGTGCTGGAAGAGCGCGTGGCGGCGCTCGAAGGCGGCACGGCGGCGCTCGCCGTCGCCTCGGGCCATGCCGCCCAGCTCCTCGTCTTCCACACGATCATGCGCCCGGGCGACAATTTCATCGCCGCGCGCCGGCTCTATGGCGGCTCGATCAACCAGTTCGGCCATGCCTTCAAGAGCTTCGACTGGCATGTGCGCTGGGCCGATACGGCCGACCTCTCCTCCTTCGAAAGCCAGATCGACGACAAGACCAAGGCGATCTTCATCGAGAGCCTGGCAAACCCCGGCGGCACCTTCGTCGATATCGCGGGTATCGCCGAGATCGCCCATCGCCACGGCCTGCCGCTCATCGTCGACAACACCATGGCGACGCCCTATCTCGTGCGCCCGCTGGAGCACGGCGCCGACATCGTCGTGCATTCGCTGACCAAGTTCATGGGCGGCCATGGCAATTCCATGGGCGGCGTCATCGTCGACGGCGGCACCTTCGACTGGACGGCCTCCGGCAAATATCCGATGCTGTCCGAGCCGCGGCCGGAATATGCCGGCATCGTGCTGCATGCCACCTTCGGCAACTTCGCCTTCGCCATCGCCTGCCGCGTGCTGGGCCTGCGCGATTTTGGCCCCGCCATCTCGCCCTTCAACGCCTTCCAGATCCTGACCGGCATCGAAACCCTGCCGCTGAGGATGCAGCGCCATTGCGACAATGCGCTCGCCGTCGCCAAGTGGCTGAAGGGCCACGACAAGATCTCCTGGGTCACCTATGCGGGCCTGGAGGACGATCCGAACCATGCCACCCAGCAGCGCTATTCGCCCAAGGGTGCCGGTGCCGTCTTCACCTTCGGCCTCAAGGGCGGCTACGAATCGGGCAAGCGCTTCGTCGAGGGCCTGGAAATGCTCTCGCACCTCGCCAATATCGGCGACACGCGCTCCCTCGTCATTCACCCGGCCTCGACCACCCACCGCCAGCTCAGCGAGGAGCAGCAGGTCGCCGCCGGCGCCGGCCCCGACGTCGTGCGCCTGTCGATCGGCATCGAGGACGTCGCCGACATCATCGCGGATATCGAGCAGGCGCTGGCCAAGGCGTGAACCTCTCCGGGCGGCTTTCGAGCCGCCCGTTTCCTTTCGGGAAAGGGACAGCAGCATGAGCAAGGCGCAATCCTTCGACGTCTCCGGCATCACGCCCGAGGAAGGCCGCCCAGCCGCCGACCGGCTGATCGCGGGCGACCCGGTCTTCACCACCTGGAACATCGAGGAGGCCGACGGCGGCATCTATGCCGGCATCTGGCAGTCGACGCCGGGAAAATGGCGCATCCAGTACGACGAGTGGGAGTATTTCCACATCCTGGAGGGGCACTCGATCGTGGTTTCGGAAAATGGCGAGACCACCCACCTGAAGGCCGGCGACCGCCTGATCCTGAGACCCGGCTTCAAGGGAACCTGGGAAGTCGTTGAAACGACTCGCAAAGACTACGTCATCCGCGTCTAGAAATTCCAACAAAAGTGTGCCCTTGGACTTTACCAGGACGTCACCACTCCAGCTCCAGCGCCTCCAGCCCGTGGAAGTGATAGACATCCTTCACCACGGGCTTCTTCGCGATCCGCAGGTTCGGCAGGCGCTGGAAGAGGATCGGCAGGGCGATGTTGAGCTCCAGCCGGGCGAGCGGGGCGCCGATGCAGAAGTGGATGCCGGCGCCGAAGGAGAGGTTGGCGCCCTCGTCGCGGTCCGGCTTGAAGACGAGGGGATCGATGAATTTCCTCGGGTCGAGATTGGCGGCCGCGAGGATCATCGCCACCTTGTCGCCGCGGCGGAAATGGATGCCGTCGAGTTCGACATCCTCCAGCGCGAAACGGTCGAAGATGTGCACCGGCGCGGAGATGCGCAGGCATTCCTCGACCGTGCGCTCCGTCGCCTTCCCGTCGGCGAAGAGCACCGAAGGGTCGGCGCCGTTTTCCAGGATGGTGCGCACCGCATTGCCGATCTGATGCACTGTCGCCTCGTGGCCGGCATTGAGCAGCACGATGGTCGTTGAGATCAGCTCGTCCTCGGTCAGGAGCTGGCCGCGGTGCTCCGTATGCACCATGTGCGAGAGCAGGTCGTCGCGCGGGTCCGCCCGGCGCTCGGCGATGACGCCGCGGACATAGGCGGAGAATTCCTCGGCCGCCCTGTCGGCCGCGATCTCGTCCGCGTGCGTGCGGCCGAACATGTACATGCGCACATAGGCATGCGACCATTTCAGGAGCTGCGGCCCCATCTCGTCGGGAATGCCGATCATGCGGGCGATCATCGTCACCGGCAGGATGTCGGCGAAGGCGGAAAGCAATTCGACCTTCCCGTTCTTCTCGAACCGGTCGATCGCCTCATGGCAGAGCGCGGAAATCTCCGGCGTCAGCTTCTCGATCATGCGCGAGACGAAGGCGCGGTTGACGAGGGTGCGCAGCCGCGTGTGCTCCGGCGGCTCCAGCTCCAGCAGCGACCAGGCTTCGGCGGCGTCGAAATGGGCGAGATGCGCCTGCGGCTCCGGCAGGCCCAGCTCCTCGCGCGTCGCCACATGCAGGATCTGCCGGCCGAAGCGGCGGTCGCGCAGGAGGCCGTTCACATGGTCGTAGCCGGTGAAGTACCACATCTTCTGCTCTTCCCACCAGAAGGTGGGACAGTGCGCATGCAGCGCCGCATATGCCGGGTTCGGATCGCGGTAGAAATCGGGATTGCGGCCGTCGAGCGAGACGCGGCGGCTGGCGGGATCGATGGAGAGGAAGGGGAGATGTGTCGTCGTCATGGCCCATCGGTAACGAATTCCGGCGTAAAGGAAAACCAGAATTTGCTTGAACGGCGATAATAAACTAAGTTCATTGAACTAAGTCCACAGGAGGCGAACATGCGTGTCGTCAACATTCACGAAGCGAAGACCCATCTTTCGCGCCTTGTCGAACAGGCTGCGGACGGAGAATCGTTCGTCATCGCCAAGGCGGGCAAGCCGATGGTCCGGGTCGTGCCGCTGGAGGAGCCGGTCAGGAAGCCGGCTCCGAGCCGCTTCGGATTCCTTTCGGGACATCTGCGGATCCCCGACGATTTCGACAGGATGGGGCAGGACGAGATCGAAACGATGTTCCGCGGTGAAGAATGAGACTGCTGATTGACACGCATCTCCTGATCTGGGCCGCCGAAGGGATCGAGCGCCTGAGCGCGGAAGCAGTCAAGCTGATGGGCGACCAGGACAATGTGCTGGTCTTCAGCGCTGCGAGCATTTGGGAGGTCGCGATCAAGCAGGCTTTGAACCGGCAGGATTTCTCTGTCGATGCATCGCTTCTGCGACGCGGTCTCATCGAAAGCGGCTACGAGGAACTGCCGATCGCCGCCGCTCACGCAATCGCGGTGGCGGACCTTCCGGGCATTCACAATGATCCCTTCGACCGCATGCTTATCGCCCAGGCGCGAACGGAGGGACTTCTGCTGCTTACTGCCGATCGACGGCTGGCATCCTATCCGGGGCCGATCCGGCTCGTCTGATCTTATTCTCCAATGGCAATGCCCTCTCGCCGCGGATCGGCAGCGCCGGTGAGGCCGTCGACGGAGAGGGTGATGGCGTGCAGGCCGGAGTTCAGTTCGCTCAGCTTCACCTCGTAGCCGAGGGCCTTAAGCGGTTCGGCGAGCTTTTCCGCGTCCGTTCCGGCTTCGAGGTCGTAGGGGCCGAAGCGGTTGACGAGGTGCGGCATGGCGACGACCGCGCCGACATCCATGCCCCAGTCGATATGGGCGATCAGCGCCTGGGCGACATAGCCGATGATCTGGCTGCCGCCGGGCGAGCCGATGGCCAGAACGGGCTTGCCGTCCTTCAGCACGATGGTCGGCGACATGGAGGAACGGGGGCGCTTTCCGGGCTCCACGCGGTTGGCGACGGGCAGGCCCTCGTCATGGGTCTTGAAGGAGAAGTCGGTGAGTTCGTTGTTGAGCAGGAAGCCGCCGGTCATCAGCCGGGAGCCGAAGCCGTTCTCGATGGTGGTCGTCATCGAGACGACATTGCCCGCCTTGTCGACGATGACGAAATGGCTGGTGGAAGGCCGTTCGAGCGCGGCGTCGCGGCCGAAGTTGAAGGCGTGGTCCCATTCCGGCTTGCCCGCTGTCACGGCGTCGTCGGCAAGCGCCCTGTCGCCGTCGAGCAGCCTTGCACGCTCGCCGAGATAGGTTTTCTCCAGAAGCCCCTTGATCGGGGCGGGCACGAAATCCGTGTCGGCGAGGTAACGCTCGCGGTCGGCGAAAGCGAGGCGCTGGGCGTCGCCGATCAGCCGCCAGCTTTCCGGATTGTCCCTGCCGAGCGCCTTGAGGTCGAAATTCTCCAGCATGCCGAGCATCTGGCCGATGGCGACCGCGCCGGAGGAGGGCGGCCCCATGCCGCAGACGTCGAGCGCGCGATAGGCGACGCAGACCGGCCGGCGCTCCTTCACCTGGTAGTTGGCGAGATCGGCGAGCGAGAGCACGCCGGCGTTCCTTCCCGATGTGCGCACCGTATCGACGATCGCCTCGGCGATCGGGCCGCCATAGAAGGCCGCCGCGCCGCCTCTGGCGATGGCGGAGAGCGTCTCGGCATAGGCCGGATTCCTGAGGATGCTGCCGGCCTTCAGCGGCGCGCCGTCGGCGCCGAAGAAGTAGGCGGTGGTCGCCTCGAAGGTCTTCAGCCGGTCGCCCTCCGCGGCGACGAGACCGGCAAGGCGCGGCGAGACGGCAAAGCCGTCGCGGGCGAGTTTTTCCGCCGGCGCAAAAAGGTCCTGCCAGGGTGTCTGGCCCCAGCGGTTGTGCGCCTCCTGCATCAGCATGACGGTGCCCGGCGTGCCGACCGAGCGCCCGCCGACGACGGCGTCGAAGAACTGCATCGGCGCGCCCTTGTCGTCGAGGAAGAGTTTGGGCGTCGCCTCCATCGGCGCCGTCTCGCGGCCGTCAAGCGTGGTGAGGCGGCCCGTTCCGGCATCGTAGTAGACGAGGAAGGCGCCGCCGCCGAGACCGGAGGATTGCGGCTCGACGAGGCCGAGCACGGTCTGCACGGCGATCATGGCGTCGATCGCGCTGCCGCCGCCGGCGAGGATCCTTTCGCCGGCCTCGGCCGCAAGCGGATGGGCGGCCGCCACCATATGGGTCTTCGCGGTGACGACCTTCGCCGCCGCGAGGCCTGTCGCGCGCTCGGGCGCGACGCTGTCGGAGGCCTGCTGGGCGGACGCCCCGGCCGATGTCAGGAAAAGAAGCCCGAGGGCGACGAGGGATCGTTTCATCATGGCTGCCTCCGCTGGAGAAGGATATAGTGCAGACAATCGCCGGGGGGAGGCAAGGCGCGGATCGGGATTCATCCTTCCTTCACCCTGCCGGCGGTTCGGTTGTGGAAATCGCCGCCACCCGTTGCGTGAGTTAACTGCATTCTCGCATAGAGCGCCGCAAAACGCGCATCTGTCTTGAAGTCCGCCACCCTGACACTCTATGTAGGGAAGATGAAACTTGCTGATTCCCAACGCTTGGCGCGGGGTTTCAGGGCCACACCGATGAAGGATTGACATGAGAAATCCCGTAGATACCGCCATGGCTCTGGTGCCGATGGTCGTCGAGCAGACCAACCGCGGCGAGCGTTCCTACGACATCTATTCGCGCCTCCTGAAGGAGCGCATCATCTTCCTGACGGGTCCCGTCGAGGATCACATCGCCACGCTCGTCTGCGCGCAGCTCCTCTTCCTCGAAGCGGAAAACCCGAAGAAGGAAATCGCGCTCTACATCAATTCGCCGGGTGGCGTCGTCACCTCGGGCATGGCGATCTACGACACGATGCAGTTCATCAAGCCGGCCGTCTCGACGCTCTGCATCGGCCAGGCCGCGTCGATGGGCTCGCTGCTGCTGGCCGCCGGCCACAAGGACATGCGCTTTGCGACACCGAACGCCCGCATCATGGTGCACCAGCCCTCGGGCGGCTT
This sequence comes from Shinella sp. HZN7, assembly GCF_001652565.1. Classification (NCBI taxonomy): domain Bacteria; kingdom Pseudomonadati; phylum Pseudomonadota; class Alphaproteobacteria; order Hyphomicrobiales; family Rhizobiaceae; genus Shinella; species Shinella sp. HZN7. The sequence goes on from NZ_CP015736.1 coordinate 1,417,632, forward strand.
CCAGGGCCAGGCATCGGACATCGAGCGCCACGCCAAGGACATCCTCAAGATGAAGCGCAAGCTGAACGAGGTCTATGTCAAGCACTGCGGCCGCACCTACGAGGAAGTGGAACAGACGCTCGACCGTGACCATTTCATGAGTGCCGACGAGGCGAAGGAATGGGGTCTCGTCGATCGCGTCATCACGAGCCGCGAGGCGATCGAGGGCGCAGAAAGCGTGTAATGTCATGGTTTTGCCGCGGATGAAGCTATTGTGACACATTTGTAAGGGTCACGGGGCTTTATCCGCACCGCAAAGCCGGTAATATTGGTCGTTAATGCTATGTTGATGTGTGACGGCCTAGCATTTGGTATTTCGGTGGGGGATTCGTTGCCACCGGTTTTGGGCGATGCCCTGTCCGGTCAGTACCCCTGGAGCCTTTGAAGGAAAGCGCGAGCGGCTCCGGCAAAGGCGGTTTGAGTTGTCCGGCCATCTTCCGGGAGATGAACGGCGTGCTGGAAGGAAAGTGATATGAGCAAGGTCAGCGGCAGCAACGGCGGCGACTCCAAGAATACCCTCTACTGCTCCTTCTGCGGCAAGAGCCAGCACGAGGTCCGCAAACTGATTGCCGGACCGACGGTGTTCATCTGCGATGAATGCGTCGAATTGTGCATGGACATCATCCGCGAGGAGAACAAGACCTCGATGGTGAAATCCCGCGACGGCGTTCCCACGCCCCAGGATATCATCAAGGTCCTCGACGAATACGTCATCGGCCAGCAGCAGGCGAAACGCATCCTGTCGGTCGCGGTGCACAACCACTACAAGCGCCTGGCGCATGCCGCCAAGGGCTCGGACGTGGAACTGGCGAAGTCGAACATCATGCTGGTCGGCCCGACCGGCTGCGGCAAGACCTATCTCGCCCAGACGCTCGCCCGCATCATCGACGTGCCCTTCACCATGGCCGACGCCACGACGCTGACCGAAGCCGGTTACGTCGGCGAGGACGTGGAGAACATCATCCTGAAGCTGCTTCAGGCCGCCGACTACAATGTCGAGCGCGCCCAACGCGGCATCGTCTATATCGACGAGGTCGACAAGATCTCGCGCAAGTCCGACAACCCGTCCATCACCCGGGACGTGTCGGGCGAGGGCGTGCAGCAGGCGCTTCTGAAGATCATGGAAGGCACGGTTGCTTCCGTACCGCCGCAGGGTGGCCGCAAGCATCCGCAGCAGGAATTCCTGCAGGTCGACACGACGAACATCCTGTTCATCTGCGGCGGCGCCTTTGCCGGCCTCGACAAGATCATCTCCGCCCGCGGCGAGAAGACCTCGATCGGCTTCGGCGCGACGGTGCGTGCACCGGAAGACCGCCGCGTCGGCGAGGTGCTGCGCGAGCTGGAGCCGGAAGACCTGGTGAAGTTCGGCCTCATCCCGGAATTCATCGGTCGCCTGCCGGTCCTGGCGACGCTGGAGGACCTCGACGAGGACGCGCTGATCCAGATCCTGTCGGAGCCGAAGAACGCGCTCGTCAAGCAGTACCAGCGCCTGTTCGAGATGGAAGACGTGGAACTGACCTTCCACGAGGACGCGCTGCGCGAGATCGCCCGCAAGGCGATCGTCCGCAAGACCGGCGCACGCGGCCTGCGCTCGATCATGGAGAAGATCCTGCTCGACACGATGTTCGAACTGCCGACGCTGGAGGGCGTGCGCGAGGTCGTCATCTCCGACGAGGTGGTCAAGGGCTCGGCCCGTCCGCTCTACATCTATTCGGAGCGTTCCGACGAGAAGGCCAACGTTTCGGCCTGATCGTGCCGGACCTGTTCAGGAAGGACCCGCCGCCGGCGGGTCTTTTCGTTTGAGGCACCTGGTGACATTTCGTGACTGGTCGCGTGCCGCGGGAAGGGGCATGATGGGCAGGCTTCCGCTGCTTCGTCGAGCCGTTGCGAAACGGTCTGCGCCGGGCCAGAATGGAAGGCGTCGATTCTGTGCTGTGTATGCTCCGGCGGTCCCGTCGGGGGAAGGCCGCAAGTTCCGCGACAGCGCGGAAGACTACACTTCCTGTCGCTGGTTCGCTTGTCCGTCGTGGAGTGGGGCACTCTGCAACCGGGCTTGAAAATGTGTTAACCGCACGCCACTTGTGGATGGAAAAGATCGCCGGCCCGGCACCCCAAGCGCCGAATGGACCGGTTCCCGGAAACGGGACGTTTGAAAGGAAATGACATGACGAAAAAGACGTCTGCGTCGCACGACTCCACGGCCTTCCCGGTCCTGCCCCTGCGCGACATCGTGGTGTTCCCGCACATGATCGTCCCGCTGTTCGTCGGCCGCGAGAAGTCGATCCGCGCCCTGGAAGAGGTGATGGGCACCGACAAGCAGATCATGCTTGCCACCCAGATCAACGCTTCCGATGACGACCCGGAAGTCGACGCCATCTACCGCATCGGCACCGTCGCCAACGTGCTCCAGCTCCTCAAGCTGCCCGACGGCACCGTCAAGGTGCTGGTCGAAGGCCGCGCGCGCGCCGAGATCGACGGCTACACGGACCGCGAGGAATTCTACGAGGCGATGGCCCATGTGCTGGCCGAGCCCGAAGAGGACCCGGTGGAGATCGAGGCGCTGTCGCGCTCGGTCGTCTCCGAGTTCGAAAACTATGTGAAGCTCAACAAGAAGATTTCGCCGGAAGTCGTCGGCGCTGCGAGCCAGATCGAGGATTACTCGAAGCTCGCCGACACCGTCGCTTCGCACCTTTCCATCAAGATCGTCGAAAAGCAGGAGATGCTGGAGACGACCAGCGTCAAGCTGCGCCTTGAAAAGGCGCTCGGCTTCATGGAAGGCGAGATTTCCGTCCTGCAGGTCGAAAAGCGCATCCGCTCGCGTGTCAAGCGCCAGATGGAGAAGACCCAGCGCGAATACTACCTCAACGAACAGATGAAGGCGATCCAGAAGGAGCTCGGCGACGGCGAGGACGGCCGCGACGAGATGGCCGAACTGGAAGAAAAGATCGCCAAGGCCAAGCTCTCCAAGGAGGCCCGCGAGAAGGCGGATGCCGAATTGAAGAAGCTGCGCCAGATGAGCCCGATGTCGGCGGAAGCCACCGTCGTGCGCAACTATCTCGACTGGCTGACGGGCATTCCGTGGGGCAAGAAGTCGAAGATCAAGACCGACCTCAACGCCGCGGAGAAGATCCTCGACGAGGATCATTTCGGCCTCGACAAGGTCAAGGAGCGCATCGTCGAATATCTCGCCGTGCAGGCCCGCTCGACCAAGATCAAGGGCCCGATCCTGTGCCTCGTCGGCCCTCCGGGCGTCGGCAAGACCTCGCTTGCGAAATCGATCGCCAAGGCGACCGGCCGTGAGTACATCCGCATGGCGCTCGGCGGCGTGCGCGACGAGGCCGAGATCCGCGGTCACCGCCGCACCTATATCGGCTCGATGCCCGGCAAGGTCATCCAGTCGATGAAGAAGGCGAAGAAGTCCAACCCGCTCTTCCTGCTCGACGAGATCGACAAGATGGGCATGGATTTCCGCGGCGACCCGTCCTCGGCCCTGCTGGAGGTGCTGGATCCGGAACAGAACTCGACCTTCATGGACCACTACCTGGAAGTCGAATACGACCTGTCCAACGTCATGTTCGTGACGACGGCGAACACGCTGAACATTCCCGCGCCCCTGATGGACCGCATGGAAGTGATCCGCATCGCCGGCTACACGGAAGAGGAAAAGCTGGAGATCGCCAAACGGCACCTGCTGCCCAAGGCGATCCGCGACCACGCGCTGCAGCCGAAGGAATTCTCGGTCACCGACGGCGCGCTGATGGCGGTCATCCAGCAGTACACCCGCGAGGCGGGCGTCCGTAACTTCGAGCGTGAACTGATGAAGCTCGCCCGCAAGGCGGTCACCGAGATCATCAAGGGCAAGTCGAAGACGGTCGAGGTCACGGCGGACAACATCCATGACTTCCTCGGCGTTCCGCGCTTCCGCCACGGCGAAGCCGAGCGCGAGGATCAGGTCGGCGTCGTCACGGGCCTTGCCTGGACGGAAGTCGGCGGCGAGCTGCTCACCATCGAAGGCGTCAGCCTGCCGGGTGGCAAGGGCCGCATGACGGTGACCGGCAACCTGAAGGACGTGATGAAGGAATCGATCTCGGCGGCGGCCTCCTATGTCCGCTCGCGTGCCGTCGATTTCGGCATCGAGCCGCCGCGCTTCGACAAGACGGACATCCACGTGCACGTGCCGGAAGGCGCGACGCCGAAGGACGGCCCGTCGGCCGGCATCGCCATGGCGACCGCCATCGTCTCCATCATGACCGGCATCCCGGTCTCGAAGGATATCGCGATGACGGGCGAGGTGACGCTGCGCGGCCGGGTGCTGCCGATCGGCGGCCTGAAGGAAAAGCTGCTCGCGGCACTTCGCGGCGGCATCAAGAAGGTGCTGATCCCGGAAGAGAACGCCAAGGACCTGGCGGACATTCCGGACAATGTGAAGAACAACATGGAGATCGTTCCGGTCTCGCGCATGGGCGAGGTGATCAAGCATGCGCTGGTCCGCCGGCCGGAGCCGATCGAGTGGGACGGCACGGTCGAGGATGCCAAGGTTCCGGCGGTCGAATCGACCGACGAGGGCACCGGCGCGATCGCGCATTGAGCCTTAGCGCCGGGTGGCACACCCGGCATTTTGGAGCGAAACGGGAAAAGACCGGCCTTTCGGCCGGTCTTTTTCGTTGAAAAACGTGTGTAAAGCCCGGATTCTCAGGGTTTTGCGGCGAAATTTTCTTGCGAGGCGAGGGGCGATGCGTATTCTGCCCCCGACTTGTATGAGTCGTTTCAAACCGTATGAAAGGGGTGGAAACATGAACAAGAATGAACTCGTATCCGCAGTGGCTGAGAAGTCTGGCCTCTCCAAGACGGACGCAGCATCTGCTGTCGACGCCGTTTTCGAGACGATCCAGGGCGAACTCAAGAACGGCGGCGACGTTCGTCTCGTCGGTTTCGGCAATTTCTCCGTATCGCGCCGTGAAGCTTCGAAGGGCCGCAACCTCTCGACCGGCGCCGAGATCGAGATTCCGGCACGCAACGTGCCGAAGTTCTCGGCCGGCAAGGGCCTGAAGGACGCCGTCAACGGCTGATCCTTGGTTCGGGCAGAGCGGTTATCCACTCCGCCGCCAAACCTGAAGTTCAGGGTCGGGGTCCGGTTCTTCCGGGCCCCCTTTTATTTGCATGGGGGAAGGGCTCCGCCTGTTGCCGAATTGTCATCGGCCTGTAACAGGAAAGCCTCAGAACCGCCGGGTTCCTTTTGACCGGATCCCGGAGGATTTCATGAAAACCCGTTCGATCACCGCCGCGCTCGCCGCGGTTCTCGCCGCATCGGTGGCTTCCGCCGCCAGCGCCGAGCCTGTATTCAATCGTATTGCGTCCTTCGCCGTCGCCGACAACCTGCCCGAGGGCGTGGACAAGGCGACGCCGACCTCGTCCGAAATCATCACCGCTTCCGAAGACGGCAACACGCTCGTCTATTCCGACAGCCCGAACAAGGCGATCGGCTTCATCGACATATCGGACGCCAGGGCCCCGAAGGCCGGCGGCTCCCTTTCCTTCGAGGGCGAGCCGACCTCGGTCACCATCGCGGCCGGCAAGGCGCTCGTCGCGATCAACACGCGCGAGAGCTTCGTGAAGCCGTCGGGCGTCCTCGCCCAGGTCGATCTCGCCTCCAAGGCCATCGATGCGACCTGCGATCTCGGCGGCCAGCCGGATTCGATCGCCCTCAACAAGGACAGGACGATCGCCGCCATCGCCATCGAGAACGAGCGCGACGAGGAGGTCAATGACGGCGCCATCCCGCAGATGCCGGCCGGCGATCTCGTGCTGCTCTCCCTCAAGGACGGCATCGTCGATTGCGGCTCGATCAAGCATATCACGCTGACCGGCCTTGCCGATGTCGCCGGCGACGACCCGGAACCGGAGTTCGTCGACTTCAACAGCCTCGACGAAGTGGCCCTGACGCTGCAGGAAAACAACCACATCGTCATCATCGACGGCAAGACGGGCACGGTGAAGAACCATTTCTCCGCCGGCACGGTCAGCCTCGAAGGCATCGACACGAAGAAGGACGGTGCGCTCAAGTTCACCGGCGAGATGAAGGATGTCGCCCGCGAGCCCGACGCCGTGAAGTGGCTGGACGACAACCGCCTGGTCGTCGCCAATGAAGGCGACTGGAAGGGCGGCGCGCGCGGCTTCACCATCTTCGACAAGCAGGGCAAGGTTCTCTACGAGAACGGCGCCGGCTTTGAGCGCGAGATCGCCAGGATCGGCCACTACCCGGACAAGCGCAACAAGAAGGGCATCGAGCCGGAAGGCATGGAGGCCGCGAAATTCGGCGACGACAACCTGTTCTTCGTTCTGGCCGAGCGCGCCTCGATCGTCGGTGTCTACAAGGATACCGGCGGCGAGCCCGAGCTTCTCCAGTTGCTGCCCTCGGGCGTCGGCCCGGAAGGCGCCGTCGCGATCCCGAGCCGCAACCTCTTCGTGACCGCCAACGAAACCGACCTCGTCGAGGGCGGTGGCGCCCGTTCACACGTCATGATCTACGAGCGTGCGGAAGGGGAGGCTGCCTATCCGCAGATCGTCTCCAACGACAAGGACGGCGAACTGATCGGCTTCGGCGCCCTCTCGGGTCTCGCCCCGGTCAAGGACAAGCCGGGCATGCTCTATGCCGTCAACGATTCCTTCTACGCCTTGCAGCCGACGATCTTCACGATCGACGCCACCGCGAAGCCGGCGAGGATCGTCGATGCGCTGCGCATCACCCGGGGCGGCGCTGCCGCCCAGAAGCTCGACAGCGAAGGCCTGACGCCGGATGGTGAGGGCGGCTTCTGGCTCGCCAATGAAGGCGATGCCGACAAGCTCGTCAGCCACGCCATCCTCCATGTGGACGAAAAGGGCGAGATCCAGAAGGAAATCGCCATTCCCGCCGCGCTGCGCGCCGGCGAGACGCGGTTCGGCTTCGAAGGCATCACCAGTGTCGGCGAAGGCGATGACAAGGTGCTGTGGATGGCCATGCAGCGCGAATGGGGCGACGACGAGAAGGGTTTCGTGAAGCTCGTCTCCTACAAGCCCTCCTCGAAGGAATGGGGCGCCGTGCGCTACCCGCTCGAAAAGACGGAAAGCGGCTGGGTCGGCCTTTCCGAAATCACCGTCCACGGCGACCATGCCTACATCATCGAGCGTGACAACCTGATCGGCCAGGCCGCCAGGCTGAAGAAGCTCTACCGCGTGGCGCTCGCGGACCTGAAGCCGGCCGCGCTCGGCGGCGAACTGCCCGTCGTCAGGAAGGAAGAGGTTCGCGACCTCATCCCGGACCTCAAGGCCGCCACCAACGGTTTCGTCGTCGACAAGGTCGAAGGCTTTGCCATCGACGCCGCCGGCAACGGCTTCGTCGTGACCGACAATGACGGCGTCGACGATTCCTCCGGCGAGACGCTGTTCTTCGGCATCGGCCCGATGAACGCCATGTAAGCTGGCCGCGTCACGGCTCGTTGCTCCAACCTTCTCCCCCGCCAGCGGGGAGAAGGCAGCGGGACGAGGAGCCGGCTGCCGAACGCTTCAAACGAAAAAGGCCGGGATCGCAGGATCCCGGCCTTTTTGTTCGTCATTGCCGCCCGGCTCAGCCGATGGCGCGCAAGGGTCGCACGGGCGCCGTATCGCTGCCGCTCTCGGCCTTGTCCCGTTCCCGCTGCAATTCTTCGGTCTTCTCGCTGAGGCAGCGGACGATTTCCTTGAGGTGCTGCTTCTGGTCTTCGGTCAGCACCGCGAAGATCGCCTCGATCGTCTTGTGCTGCGGCTGCTGGGCGGCGGAGATCACCGTGCGGCCCATATCCGTGATCGAGACGATCTTGGCACGGCGGTCCTTCGGGTCCGGCTCGCGCTTGACGAGCTTGTCGCGCTCCAGCCCGTCGATCGCTTCCGTCACCGTGCGGGGCGCGAAACCGAGCGCGCAGGCGATGTCCGTCGAGCGCTGCGGGCCCTGACATTCCAGAAGAAGCAGGAACTTGCTGCGGGCAAGCGACACGCCTTCGTCCATCATGCACTCGTTCACCAGGCGACTCACCTGATGGTAGAGTTTGAACATGCCCTGGGAGATTTCTATCGTGCTACTCATGAGGGGAAATATAGGTATTATGAGGGACCATGTCAAATGATCACGAAGTTTTTCGGATAATTTGATCATATATATTGAACGATCTCTGTAAATGCGAACGGTCAGGCAAGCGACGTTATTTCCGCCCTTTTCCGGATTTTTCCGGGCGGGACGATTTCTCTCCTGCATAACCCTGTCGAGGAAGCGCCAAGCATTGACCCGGCGGAAGGGGAAAGCGATTGTCCGACCATGCCGTTCCGCTTCATCCACACCGCCGATCTCCATCTCGATTCGCCCCTGACATCGCTCGCTTTGCGCAATGCCGAGCTTGGCGAACTGGTGCGTGGGGCGACGCGCAAGGCGCTGGAGCGCATCGTCGATCTTGCGATCACGGAGGCCGTCGACGCGCTCATCATCGCCGGCGATCTCTACGACGGCTCGCAGACCTCCATGGCGACGGCGCTCTTCCTGATGGAGCAGATGCGCCGGCTGGAGGCGGCCGGCATCCGCGTCTTCCTCATTCGCGGCAATCACGACGCCCAGTCGCAGATCACCCGCGAACTGACCTTTCCGCCGAACGTGCACGTCTTCGACGGCCGCGGGAAGCCGGTGAGGGCCGGCATGTTGGCGAGCGGCCGTGAAATCCACGTGCACGGCATCAGCTTTGCCCATCCCCATGCCCCGGCCTCGCTGCTGCCGGGCTTCCGCGCACCGGTGCCGGACGCCGTCAATATCGGCCTCATGCACACCAGCCTTGCCGGCGCGAGCCGCCACGATCCCTATGCGCCCGTCGGCATAGCCGATCTTGCCGCGCACGGCTTCGACTACTGGGCGCTCGGCCATATCCACCAGCGCCGGGTGCATCTCGAAAAGCCGTGGATCGTCATGCCCGGCAATCCGCAGGGCCGCGACATCAACGAGGGCGGGCCGAAGAGCGTGACACTCGCCACCGTCGAGGACGACGGCACGATCACCTGCGCCGCGCATCCGGTTGCCGTCGCGCTGTTCGAGCGGCTTTCCGTCGATCTCTCCGGCATCGACGACTGGCATGGCATGCTCGACCGCGCCGAAGCCGTGCTGGCAGAGGCGCGGGCGGAGGCGGGCGGCGCCCATCTCGTCGCGCGCCTCGCCCTTGCCGGCGCCACGCCGCTCGCCTGGCGCCTGCGCCGCGACGAGGACCTCTTGACCGCCGAATTGCAGAACCTTGCCGCTTCGCTCGGCGAATGCTGGATCGAGGCGGTGGAGCTTGCCGTCTCCGCGCCGCTGGCGGCGGCGGGCGCCGATGCCGGCCCGCTCGCCGAGTTGTCGCGCCTGGTGCGCGAGGATGTCGTCGGCAACCACGCCTACCGGGAGGAACTGCGCGAGACGCTGGCCGATCTCCTGCGCCAGCTCCCCAAGGAGGCGCGCGGCCTGCTGGCGGCGGACGAGGCGGCGGAGGAAGCCCTGCTCCACGACCTCGCCCTCCAGGGCGCCGATGCCGTCCTTGCCCGCCTCGGCGGCGAAAACGCGGGGGCATAGCCGATGCGTCTCGATCGCCTGGACCTCGTCCGTTACGGGAAATTCACCGACCGCAGCCTCGATTTCGGCACGGCCATGCCGGGCAAGCCGGATTTCCATCTCGTCTACGGCCCCAACGAGGCGGGCAAGTCGACGCTCTTCTCCGCCTATCTCGATCTGCTCTTCGGCATCGAGAAATCCAGCGCCTACGGCTTCCTGCATCCCTATGCCCTGATGCGCGTCGGCGGGCAGTTCTCCGTCGGGGCCGAGCGTCACGAGGCCTATCGCCTGAAGCGCAACCAGGCCTCGCTCGTTTCCGCCGACGACCGGCCCCTGCCGGAGACGCTCTTTGCCGCCGTGCTCGGCGGCATGGACCGCAATGCCTATCGCACCATGTTCTCGCTCGACGACGAGAGCATCGAGAAAGGCGGCGAGGACATCCTGAAGAGCGAGGGCGAGCTCGGGGCGATGCTCTTTTCCGCCAGCTCCGGCCTTTCCGACATGGCCACGGGCCTTGCGGCGCTGAAGGCGGAGGCCGACGAATTCTACCGCCCCTCCGGCCGCAAGCACGGGCTTTCGGCCCTCAAGGCGGATATCGAGGCATTGGCGTCCGAGCGCAAGGCGCTCGACGTCGCCGCCCGCGACTACGGCCTGCTGGTGCGCGAGCGCGATGCCGCCGCCGGGCGGCACGGCGAGATGACCGCCGCCCGGACCGAGGTGCGCGCCGCGCTGGCGCAGGTCGAGCGCAGCCTCTCCGCGCTGCCCTACCTCAGGCGTCTGCGGGCGCTGCGCGCCGAACTCGGCGCCTTCGACCTCGGCGAATCGCCGCCGGCCGGCTGGCGGTCGCTTTCCGGCGAACTGGCGCGCGAGGAGGCGGAAATCGCCGCCCGCGCCGCGCGCATGGAGGCGGAGCGCCTGCATCTTGCCGAGGAACTGGCGGCGCTGCCCGAGGACGAGGCCGTGCTGGCCGCGGAGGCCGACATCACGGCCCTGGCCGGTTCCGCGCTCGAAGCCCGGTTCCGCACGGCGGCGATGGATCTTGCCTCCCGCGAGGCGGAGCGGGACCGGGTCGCCGTTTCCATCGGGGCGAACCTCGCCGCGCTCGGGCTGCCCGCGGATGCCGACCCGGCCGGCGTCCTGCTTCCTCCCGGGCTTGGCGAAAAGCTTTCATCCCTCCTGTCGCGGCGGGCGACGCTTGCCGAACGCGCCGAGACGGCGCTTCGCGAGCGTGCCGAGGCGGAGCGCGCGCTCGCTGCCGCCGGCGAGGGGGCCGGTAGCGTTTCCGAGGAGGATGCGCAGGCGGATGCGGCACTGCAATCAAGGCTCGCTGCCGCCCTGCGCACCGCCCGGTCCGGCGATCTTTCTGCGCGCCTTCGCGAGGCCCGGCGCCTCGTCGTGCTGGCACGGCAGGATGCCGATGGCGCCATGGCCCGCCTCGTTCCCTGGTCCGGCACCGCTGCGGCACTCGAGGGCATGGCGGTTCCGCCGCCGGCCGAAATCGAAGGTCTGCGCAAACGATACGACGCGGCCGACGAGGCCCTGCATCGTCAACGGGAGCAGGTTGCCGCGCTGGAACTGGACGTCGCCTCCGCCCGCGCGACGCTCGCGGCGCTGCAAAAGGCGACCGGCGCCGCCGGCGAAGAGCAGGCGAGCCATCTGCGGGCCGTGCGCGAAACGGCCTGGCAGACGCATCTCGGGATTCTCGACAGGGCTTCCGCCGCCGCCTTCGAGCAGGCCATGCGCGACGACGACCGGGCTTCGGATGCGCGCCTGCGCAATGCCGACCGCCTTTCGGACCTGCGCCTTCTGGAACGGACGGTCGCGGAAGGCATGGCGCGGCTGGAAACCCTGCGCGGTGAGGTGACGCGTCTGGCAGAGGCGCGGGCGGCCATCGAAGCGCAGGTATCCTCGCTTGCCGCGCGCCTCGGCCTGCCCGAAGGAACGGCGCTGGCGGACATGGCCGGCTGGCTGGAGCGGCGGACGGCGGCGCTGGACGCGCTTGGCGGGCTCGCGCAGCGTACGGTCGAAGCCGATCTCGTCGACAGGGAGAGGCGCGACGTGCTGGCGCGGCTGGCGGCGCTGCTTGGCGAAGCGCCGGCCGAGGATGGCCCGTTCGAGGAGGCGTTGTTCCTTGCCGAGGACCGGCTGGAAACATGGAAGGCGACGGAAGCCCGGCGGCTTGCCGCGGCCGCGCAGCTTGCCCGGCTGAAGGCCGATGCGGATATGCGCGGCAAGGCCGCGGAAGACGCCACGGCGGCGCTTGCGGCATGGCAGGCGGCATGGGACCGGGACATCGCCGGCACCTGGCTCGCAAGGCAGGAGGCACCCGTCGCCCTGGACCGCATCGCCGCCTTCCTTCCGGCGTTGCAAGCGCTCGCCCAGAATGTCGAACGACGCGGGGAGTTCGATCACCGGATCGCCGGCATGCGCCGCGACCAGCAGGATTACGCCGGCCATGCCCGCCGTCTTGCCGAGCGTCTTGCCGAGCCGTTCGACGCCGAGGACCCGCTTTCCACCGTCGCGGCTTTCGGCCGGCGGCGCGCTGCGGCAACGGCGGTGCGCCAGCGGCGCGAGGCGATCGACAAGGCAGTGCTGCGCCTTGACGAGGAGGAGAGGGCGCTGGACGAGCGCCGCGCGGTGCTCGTCGCACGGCTTTCGGAGGTCTATGCCGTCCTCGGCTGCGACACGCTCGCGGAGGCGGACCTCATGCTCGACGCCTACCGCAAGCGCGACGAGATCCTGGCGCGCGTCCACGATGTCGGGCGCGACCTTGCCCAGCAACTGCGCACGGAAACGGTCGAGGAGGCCGAGGCGCTGCTCTCGGCGGTCGACGACGACCAGCTTGCCGCGGAGAAGGACGACCTCTCCGCACGGCTGGAAGAGCTCGACCGCGCGGTGCAGGAACAGCACCTGCTGCGGGCGCGGGCGGAGGAGGCGCTGGCGAAGGTCGCCGGCAGCGACGCGGCGGCGGTGCTGGAGGAGCGGCGCCGCACGGTGCTGATCGACCTTGCCGAGAAGTCGCGGCGCTATCTGGCGACGCGCGCCGGCATCCTGGCGGCCGAACAGGCGCTGCGGCTCTACCGCGAGCGTCACCGCAGCGCGATGATGGAGCGCGCGTCGAGGACGTTCCGCGACATCACGGCGGGCGAATATACCGGCCTTTCGACGATCCTCGAAAAGGACAGCGAATATCTCGTCGTCAATGCCGCGTCCGGCGGCTCGAAGCTGGCGAAGGACCTGTCCAAGGGCACGCGCTTCCAGCTCTATCTGGCGCTGCGCGTGGCGGGCTACCACGAGATCGCCGCCAGCCGCGAGATCGTGCCCTTCATCGCCGACGACATCATGGAGACCTTCGACGACCGGCGTGCGCTCAATGCCCTGACGGTGATGGGGGCGATGGCGACGGGCGGGCAGGTGATCTACCTCACCCATCACGAGCATCTCTGCGATCTCGCGAAAAAGGCCTGCCCCGACGTCACGATCCATGAATTGTGAGGCCTGAAACGTTAAAGCGTAAAGGAAGCGTTGGCGTCAAAACTTGACTTGGCCGATGGTAAGTGGTTCTTGGCGCCCCATCGGCATTGCTGCGAAGCCTGCTTCGCGCGGCGCTCCGCCCTGAAGAAACGGACGGGTATGACGTTGAGGACCGGCAGAGAAGCGACGATCTGGGAGCGGGGTTTTGCGCCCGTCGGCTTCCTCGTGCTGCTCGTCACCCTGTTCCTGTCGCAGTTTTCCCTGCCCGATAGTGCGAACGGCGCCGGCCATCCGCCGCGGGCCGCCGCCGAAGGCGGCGTTGCGCCGTCGCCGCTCTCGGCCTCCGGCGACGAGATGTGGCTCCCGGCAAGCGGCCATGCCGAGCGGCGGGTCGCCAAGGCCAAGAGCGGCCTGCCGGAGGGCGATGCCGCCGGCAAGGCGCTCGCCCCGGGCGCCGGTGTCGTGCTCTATCCCTTCGAGACCGCCGCCGCGGTGGTCTTTGCCGCTGTCGACGATGCGGCGCCCGCCCGCCTGGGCCTGGCATCCTTCCGCAGTCGCGCGCCCCCGGCGCTTTCCGCTTGAGGCCCTGTGGCGTCCTTGCACGCCGCGCCATTCATTAGAAATTCCGATTCCCGCGGACGGCGCCGGCTTCACGTCGCGCCCGTCCGGCAGTCTAGATGGAACAGACCCATGAAAACCTCCAAATGGGCATTGTTGGTCTATATCGCGATCATCCTCTTCGGGGTGCTCGCGGCCGTGCCCAACGTGCTGACGCCTGAGCAGCAGGCGAAATTCGGGCGCTACCTGCCCGCCAATCCCGTCACCCTCGGCCTCGACCTGAAGGGCGGTTCGCATCTCGTGCTGGAGGTCGATTCCGCAGCGCTGCGCAAGGCGCGCATGGACGTGCTGCTGAACGATTCCCGCGCCATCCTGCGCACGGCCGGCGAGCGCGCCTCCGCCGCCCGCCTCGCCGGCACGACGCTGACGATCACGCTGCCCGACCAGGCCACGCTCGACAAGGTGCTGCCGGAAGTGCGCAAGCTGGCGACGCCGACGACGACGCTCGGCTTTTCCGCCGGCAGCGCCGATATCGATGTCGCCACCAGCGGCAACCTGATCAACGTCACGCTGACGGAAGCCGGCATCAACGAGCGCATGTCCGCCGCCGTCGAGCAGAGCCTTGAGATCATCCGCCGCCGCGTCGACCAGGTCGGCGTTGCCGAACCGCTGATCCAGCGCGTCGGCGGGGACCGCATCCTCGTGCAGCTCCCCGGCCTGCAGGACCCGACGCGCCTGCGCCAGTTGCTCGGCTCGACCGCGCAGATGAGCTTCCACATGGTCGACCAGACCGTGGACCCGAACGGCGTCGCCCCGCGTGGCGTGATGATCCTGCCCGGCGCCAACGACGCCGGCAAATATGCCGTGGAAGAGCGCGTCGCCATCTCGGGCGATCGCCTTGCGGATGCCAAGGCCGGCTTCGACCAGCGCACGAACGAGCCGATCGTCTCGTTCAGCTTCGATTCGACGGGCGCGCGCCAGTTCGCAGAAATCACCCAGGCGAATGTCGGCAAACCCTTCGCCATCGTGCTCGACGGCAAGGTGCTGACGGCGCCGGTCATCCGCGAGCCGATCATCGGCGGCCAGGGCCAGATTTCCGGCAACTTCAACCCGCAGGAGGCGACCGTTCTCTCGGCGCTGCTGCGCTCCGGCGCGCTGCCGGCGCCGCTCACCATCATCGAGGAGCGCACCGTCGGCCCGAACCTCGGCTCCGACTCGATCCGCATGGGCCTCTATACCGGCCTTGCCGGTCTTGCCGCCGTCGTCGTGCTGATGCAGGTGCTCTACGGTTCCTGGGGCCTCATCGCCAATCTCGGCCTCGTGCTGCACACGGTACTGACCATCGGCACGCTCGGCCTGCTCGGCTCGACGCTCACCTTGCCCGGCATCGCCGGCATCATCCTCGGCATCGGCATGGCCGTTGACGCCAACATCCTGATCAACGCCCGTATCCGAGAGGAGACGGCGGCCGGGGCGGGGGCCATGAAGGCGCTCGACGTCGGCTTCAACAAGGCCTATGCGACCATCGTCGACGGCAACATGACGACCATGGTCGGCATGATCCTGCTCTTCATGTTCGGCTCCGGCCCGGTGCGCGGCTTCGCCATCACCATGATCATCGGCCTGGCGATCTCGATGTTCACCTCGATCACCTTCGTGCGCCTCTTGATGCGCGAGGTGGTGATCCGCCGCAAGATGAAGCGGATCGACATCCACTCGATCTTCGGCAAGGTCTGGAGCATTCCGAGCTTCTCCTTCATGCGTGGCCGCTACATCGCCATCGCCATGTCGGCCTTCATCTCGATCAGCTCGGTCATCCTGTTCTTCACGCCGGGCCTCAACTACGGCATCGACTTCGTGGGCGGCATCCAGGTCGAAGCGACGTCCAAGACGCCGATCGACCTCGCCCCGCTGCGCGAGAAGATGGAAGGCCTCAATCTCGGTGAAGTGGCCCTGCAGGAATTCGGCCAGGGCACGTCCGTCCTCGTGCGCGTCCAGCGCCAGCCGGGCGGCGAGGAGGCGCAGACCGCAGCCCTCCAGCAGGTCCGAGACGGCGTTGCCGAAGTGATCCCGGACGCCAATTTCGAGCGCACCGAAGTGGTCGGCCCGACCGTCAGCACCGAGCTTGCCCGGTCCGGCTTCCTGGCCGTCGGCCTCGGCATGCTGGCGATCCTGATCTACATCTGGTGGCGCTTCGAATGGCACTTCGCCGTGGGCGCCATCGCGACGCTGATCCTCGACATCACCAAGATGGTCGGTTTCTTCGCGCTGATGCAGATCGACTTCAACCTGACGGCCATCGCCGCCGTGCTGACGCTGATCGGCTATTCGGTCAACGACAAGGTGGTGGTGTACGACCGCATGCGCGAGAACCTGCGCAAGTACAAGTCGATGCCCTTCTCGGACCTCATTGACCTGTCGATCAACCAGGTTGTCATGCGATGCATCTTCACCTCCGTCGCCGTCGCGGCCTCGCTGCTGCCGATGGCGATCTGGGGCGGCGACACGGTGAAACCCTTCGCCTGGCCGATGCTGTTCGGTGTGGTCGTCGCCACGACCTCGTCGATCTATATCGGCGGTCCGATCCTGCTCTTCCTCAGCCGCTGGTGGAAGGATCGCGACACAGCGCGCGCCGCCGGCGCGGCGACGACACCGGCAACGGAAGCATGAAAACGAACGGGCGCCCTTGCGGCGCCCGTTTCGTTTCAGGAGAAGCGGCGGGGACTGAAGGTTTCCGCCGTTATGCCTTCGCGGGCGAGCGGTTCGGGCACCGGGCTTGCGGTGAGGAGGGCGGCGGAAAGGCTGCCGAGGGCGGGTGACGTCAGGATGCCGTAACCGCCCTGGCCGGCGAGCCAGAAGAAGGACGACTCGTCCCCGGCCGGGCCGATGACGGGCAGGCGGTCCGCGGAAAAGCTGCGCATGCCGGCCCAGCTCCTGAAGACGCGGCGCACCGCGAGCGTCGTCGCCTCCTCGACATAATGGGCGGCATAGGCGACGTCGAGCTCTTCCGGCTGCACGTCCGCCGGCTCGCAGGGTGTCGCATCGGCGGGCGAGGCCAGCAGGCGGCCCCCTTCCGGCTTGAAGTAGAACAGCTCCTCGACCTCGTTGATCTCCGGCAGGCGGCTCGCATCGATGCCGTCGGGCAGATCGACGGTGATGGCGGTGCGGCGGTGCGGCACGATGCCGACGGGCCTGACGCCGGAAAGCGTCGCGACCGTATCCGCCCAGCCACCGGCCGCGTTCACCAGCATGCCGGCGGAGATCGTCTCGTCGCCGGCTTCGATCCGCCATGCGCCTGCGTCCCGCCGGGCGCCGGAGAATGCCCGGCCTTCGAGGATCTGCGCGCCATGACGGCGGGCATGGCGGGCATAGGCCTGCAGCAGGGCGTCCACCTCGATATCCCAGTAGTCGGGGTCGAAATAGGCGGCGGCCGCATAGGCCGGGTCCAGCATCGGCGCACGGGCGAGCATCGCGGCCTCGTCCAGCCATTCCACCGCCACGCCGAGGGCTTGGGCGGCTTCGAAGCGCTCGCGCACCAGCGCCGCCTTCTCCGCCGTGCCGAGGATGATGCTGCCCCGTTCGATGAGCAGCGGCACGACGGCAAACCCCTCCGGCGGCCGCGTCAGGAAATCATGGCTGGCGCGGGCAAGCGCGTTCACCGGCGGTGCATTGTCGCGCAGCGTGAATTCCGCCGCCGACCGGCCGGTGCTGTGATAGCCGAGCGCGCCCTCCCGCTCCAGCACGACGACGGAGCGGTGCGGGCTCAGGAAATAGGCGAGCGAAAGGCCGGCAATGCCGCCGCCGATGATCGCGATGTCGAATGTCCGCATGGCCTGCCTCCGCTATGAACGTCTCCCTCCTGCCTAAGCAAGCCGTTGGCATTCTTCAAATTTATAGGGATGAAGGTCGGTATCATCAGGATTGATGTCATTCGCCCCAGCGCCAGGGCGGCACATCCGCCATATGGGCGAGGAAGGCGCGTTCGGCCGGGTTGAGCGCCGAACCGGGATTGGTGATGCGGAAGGTCTCGGTCACCGGCAGGTCGTCATAGGGCGGCAACTGCCAGAGCTCGCCGGCCGCCAGCGCCGCGCCGGTGAGGTGCACCGGCAGCATGCCGATGCCGGCATTGGCCACCACCAGCCGCAACACCTCTTCCACGTTGAAGGCCAGCGCCCGTACCTGCTGGCCGAAGGAGCCGATGGCGCGCACGGCCGTCACCGGCCCCATATGCGGCCCGCCGAGCACGTCGGCGAGGAAGCTGACATAGGGCTCGCCCCGCAGGTCCTCCAGCCGGGCATCCCGCACGCCGAACAACCGGTGCCCGCGGCCGCAATAGAGCGCGTATCGCTCGTAGCAGAAGGGCGTCTTCTCCAGCCCTTCCGGAATGATGCCGTCGGAAAGGCCGAGCGTCGCGACGCCCCGTTCCACCGAGCGGATGACGTCCGTCGTCGTCTCGATCGTCACACCCATGGTGACGCGCGGATGCAGCCGGAAGAACTCGGCGATCGCCCGGTCCCAGGCCGGGTTCATGGCATGGCTGACGGAATGGAGGGTGATGTGGCCGGAAATATCCTCGCCGGAAGGCTGCATGGCCTCGGGCAGGCGCACGATGGCGGTGAAGATGTCGTGGCAGAGCGCATGCAGCCGCTCGCCGGCGTCCGTCAGCTCGAAGCGGCCGGGGCTGCGGTCGATCAGCCGGTGGCCGACCGACTGCTCCAGCCGCTTCAGCGCCATGCTGACGGCCGGCTGCTGCAGCAGCAGCCGGTTCGCCGCCCGCGTGATCGAGCCTTCCTCCACCACGACCACGAAGGTACGCAGGAGGTTCCAGTCGAGATTGTGCGCGAAGCGTTCGAGGCGGTTGATCGGCATGCGCGTAGCTACGGCCAGGGTGTCGGGAAAGGCAAGAGGCGGCGGGATGGCGCGCGCCGAAATGTGATCGGCAGGTGCCGTTTTTCGCGGAACCAAAAAGGAGCCTGGCGCATTCCGGTCGCCGAAAGAGGGGGAAATGCGTTATGCGGGAACGGTTTAGCACCAGCGGCCTCGCGGGAGCCTATCTCGACGAGCTCCTGGCGGGCGGCGTGGAGGCGCGCATGGAGTTTCGTCCGCGGCGGGCGCTGGACCCACACCCGTTTCTGGTCAGCCTTGACGGCGAGGATAGAGGCGAGGCCTTCTTCACGCGGCCCATCGAGGGTGTGCGCAGTGAAAACCGCACCCGCTTCCATCCCTGAGCCCGGACAGGTGAAAGGCGGCCGAAGCCGCCTCGATTTGATCGCAACATTACCCCGACCACTCGCGTCATCCGCGAATTCAACCGGAGGACCCACGCGGCTCCCGCGGCTGCGGATGATCGGGTCGGGGGATTACTTCATCGTATAGATGTCGATGGAGAAGTATTTGTCGTTGATCTTCTGGTAGGTGCCGTCCTCGCGGATCGCCGTCAGCGCGGCATTCAGCTTCTCGCGCAGGTCGTTGTCTTCCTGGCGCACCGCGATGCCGACGCCGTCGCCGACGAATTTCGGATCGGTGATCGGCTCGCCGATCAATTCGCAGCACGCTTTGCCGTCGTCGTTCTTGGTGACCCAGTCGAGCAGCGGGATCATGTCGCCGACCTGCAGGTCGAGGCGGCCGTTCGCCATGTCGAGATTCACCTCGTCCTGCGTCGGATAGAGCTTGATGTCCGCATCCGGATAGACGGCGGCGGCAAAATCGGCCTGTGTGGTGCCGGACTGGGCGCCGATCGTCTTGCCCTTCATGCCTTCATTGGTGAAGTCGGTGATGCCGGCGCCCTTCGGCGCGGCATGGGTCATGGCGGCGAGATAGTAGGGATCGGTGAAGTTGACCTGCTTCTTGCGCTCTTCGGTGATGAACATCGAGGCGATGATCATGTCGTATTTCTTGGCGACGAGGCCGGGAATGATGCCGTCCCAGTCCTGCGCGACCACCTCGCACTCGACCTCCATCTTCTCGCAGAGCGCAAGGCCGATCTCCACGTCAAAGCCGCCGAGTTTTCCCGCGGAATCCTGGAAGTTGAAGGGCGGGTAGGCGCCTTCCGTGCCGATCTTCAGCGTCTCGGCGAAAGCCGGGCCGGAAAGCAGCGTGGAGCCTGCGAGAGCCAGCGCGAGCAGCATTGTCTTCATGGTCGTTCCCCTGTTGTGATTGTGACCGATGGGGAACGGTAGCGCGGCCTCGCACATAAACGAAATAGATAGCCATGATGTTGGCTATCATTTCAGTTGATGTGCGAGGCCGCAGGGGCTGGCCCTACCAGCGATCGTGCACATGCGGCGCGACGAGCCGGTAATAGACCTCGCGTGTCGCCTCCATCACGTCTTCCGAAAGCGCCGGCAGGCTTGCGGCCCGGGCATTCGCCTCGGCCTGCGCGGCGTTGCGCGCGCCCGGAATGACGACGCTGACCGCATCGGCCATCAGGATCCAGCGCAGCGCGAAGGCGGCCATGGCGGTGCCGGCCGGCACCAGCGCACGGATTTCCTCGACGGCCTTAAGGCCGGTCTCGAAGGGCACGCCGGCAAAGGTCTCGCCGACATCGAAGGCATCGCCCTGGCGGTTGAAGTTGCGGTGGTCGTCCGCGGCAAAGGCGGTGTCGCGCGTGATCTTGCCCGAGAGCAAGCCGCTTGCCAGCGGCACGCGGGCGATGACGGCGACCTGGCGGCGGGCGGCTTCCTTGAAGAAGAGCTGCGCCGGGCGCTGGCGGAACATGTTGTAGATGATCTGCACGCTGACGACGCCGGGATATTCGATCGCCTTCAGCGCCTCTTCGACCTTCTCCACGCTGACGCCGTAATTGGCGATCTTGCCGGCGGCCTTGATCTCTTCCAGCGCATGGAAGACCTCCGGACGGTAGTAGACCTCCGTCGGCGGGCAGTGCAGCTGCACGAGGTCGAGCCGCTCGACGCCGAGGTTCTTCAGGCTGCGGTCGATGAAGCCTTCGAGGTTTTCCCGGGTATAGCCGTCGGCGACATGCGGGGAGAGGCGACGCCCGGCCTTGGTGGCCACCATCGGGCGCTGGCCGCCGCGGTCCTTCAGGACGTCGGCGATGATCTTTTCCGAGCGGCCGTCGCCATAGACGTCGGCGGTGTCGATGAAGGACATGCCGGCATCGAGCGCGGCGTTGAGGGCGGCACGGCCGTCCGCCTCGCTGACATCACCCCAGGCGCCGCCGATCTGCCAGGCGCCGAAGCCGATATCCGTGGTGGTGAAACCCGTGCGGCCGAATTTGCGATGTCTCATGAAAATCTCTCCCGACAAATGCCCAATGAATGAATGTGTCGGGAGGTAGCACTCCGCTCCGGCGCGGACAAGGAAATCGCGTCCCGGCAAAGGGTCAGTCCTGGATGATTTCCACCAGATAGAAGGTCGCCTCATCGCCGATCGGCACGACCTCCGCCGCCAATGCGCCGCCGAGCACGAGCGCATCGAGCGGCTGGAGCCCGACGAGGCCTTCCGGCGTGGAGACGCCGAGCGGTTCCAGCGCCAGCAGCAGACGTTCTCCCATCGTTTCCGGCAGCGCCAGTGCATCACGCGCGACGTGATGCGTCAGCCGGTGTCGGAAGGCGCCGCGCCGGGTCATCACGTTGAGGTCGGTGATCGGCCCGCCCGTGAGGCGCGCCGTGGTCGGCGCATCGGCCGGGAAGGCGAGGGGCGCGGAGGCGGGCGTCAGCAGCGTCTCGCCAAGTCCCTCGATCGAGAGCGCCATGCCGCCGCCCGAAAGCACGGCCAGCGTGCGGTCGATGCCGGGAAAGACGGAGAAGGGCCCGTCGCCCGCCACGCGCGCCATGCTGACGCGCCAGCCGAAATCCGAAAGGCTCGCGCCTTCCGGATGGACGATCACCTCGACCGTCTCGCCGCCGCCGTTCTTCCACGGCATGCGGCGATGGTCGGCGTTGCGCAAAAGTCTCGGTTTATTGTGCATATCGTTCTCCCAAAACCGCTGCGCACTTTTAGGCGATATGCATCAGTTGCCGAGGATGCCCGGCAGGCGCAGGCCCTTTTCGCGGGCGCAGTTGAGTGCGATGTCGTAGCCGGCGTCGGCATGCCGCATGACGCCGGTCGCCGGGTCGTTCCACAGGACGCGGCCGACGCGCTCGGCGGCTTCATCCGTGCCGTCGCAGCAGATGACGACGCCCGAATGTTGCGAGAAGCCCATGCCGACGCCGCCGCCGTGATGGAGCGAGACCCAGGTCGCGCCCGATGCGGTGTTCAGCAAGGCATTGAGCAGAGGCCAGTCGGACACGGCGTCCGAACCGTCCTTCATCGCTTCCGTCTCGCGGTTCGGCGAGGCGACGGAGCCCGAATCGAGGTGGTCGCGGCCGATGACGATCGGCGCCTTCAGCTCGCCGTTCTGCACCATCTCGTTGAAGGCGAGACCCAGGCGATGACGGTCGCCGAGGCCGACCCAGCAGATGCGCGCCGGCAGGCCCTGGAAGGAGATGCGCTCCTTCGCCATGTCCAGCCAGTTGTGAAGGTGCTTGTTGTCGGGCAAGAGCTCCTTCACCTTGGCGTCGGTCTTGTAGATGTCCTCCGGATCGCCGGACAGCGCCGCCCAGCGGAACGGGCCGATGCCCTTGCAGAACAGCGGGCGGATATAGGCCGGCACGAAGCCCGGGAAGGCGAAGGCGTTTTCGAGGCCCTCGTCTTTCGCGACCTGGCGGATGTTGTTGCCGTAGTCGAAGGTCGGGATGCCCATGTCCTGGAAGGCGATCATCGCTTCGACATGCTCGCGCATCGAGGCGCGGGCGGCCTTTTCGACGGCCTTCGGGTCGCTTTCGCGCCTGGCCTTCCACTCGGCCATCGTCCAGCCCTTCGGCAGGTAGCCGTTGATCGGGTCATGGGCGGAGGTCTGGTCGGTCACCATGTCGGGGCGGATGCCGCGGCGGATCATCTCCGGCAGGATTTCCGCGGCATTGCCGAGGAGGCCGACGGACTTGGCCTCGCCGGCCTTCGTCCAGCGGTCGATCATCGCCATGGCCTCGTCGAGCGTCTCGGCCTTCTCGTCGATATAGCGGGTGCGCAGGCGGAACTCGATCGAATCCGGGTTGCACTCGACGGCAAGGCACGAGGCGCCGGCCATGACGGCGGCGAGCGGCTGGGCGCCGCCCATGCCGCCGAGGCCGCCGGTCAGCACCCACCTGCCCTTGAGGTTGCCGCCATAGTGCTGGCGGCCGGCCTCCACGAAGGTCTCGTAGGTGCCCTGCACGATGCCTTGGCTGCCGATATAGATCCACGAGCCGGCCGTCATCTGGCCGTACATGGCAAGGCCCTTCTTGTCGAGCTCGTTGAAATGGTCCCAGGTGGCCCAGTGTGGCACGAGGTTGGAATTGGCGATGAGGACGCGCGGGGCATCCTTGTGCGTGCGGAAGATGCCGACCGGCTTGCCGGACTGCACGATCAGCGTCTCGTTGTCTTCGAGGTCGCGCAGCGAGGCGACGATCCTGTCGAAATCGGCCCAGGTGCGGGCGGCGCGGCCGATGCCGCCGTAGACGACGAGCTCGTGCGGGTTTTCCGCGACGTCGGGATCGAGGTTGTTCATCAGCATGCGCAGCGGCGCTTCGGTCAGCCAGCTCTTGGCGGTGCGCTCGGTGCCGGTGGCGGCGCGGACTTCGCGGATGTTGTGGCGGGGATTGTCGGTCATGGCTGGTTCTCCCGGATCAGCGTGCAAGGGTGGAGGCGAGGGCCTCGATACGGTTCAGGATGTCTTTGAGGGGAATGCGCAGTCTTGCGGCCTTCGCCTCGTCGAGGGCGAAGGGCGGGGCCTCCGTGGCAAGGTGGCTGACCTGCGCAAGCTCCATCTGGATGGCGTGCACGCCGGTCTCCGGCCTGCCGTAGTGGCGCGTCGTCCAGCCGCCCTTGAAGCGGCCGTTGAGGATGCCGGTATAGCCCTCGGCCTTGGCGCTGATTTCGAACGCCGCCGTTTCGATCTCCTTGGCGCAGGTGCGGCCCATGTCGGTGCCGACATTGAAGTCCGGCAGCCGGCCTTCGAAGAGGAAGGGGATCAGCGAGCGGATCGAGTGGCAATCGTAGAGGATCGCCACGCCGTGGATCGCCTTGACGCGCTCGATCTCGGCGGCAAGGGCCGCATGGTAGGGCGCGTGGAAATGGGCGAGCCGGTAGGCGATGTCCGCCTCGGTCGGCGCCGCGCCGTCCTTCCAGATATGCTTGCCGTCGAAATCCGTTTCCGGAACGAGGCCGGTCGTGTTCTGGCCGGGATAGAGGCTGACGCCGGCCGGATCGCGGTTGGCGTCGATGACATAGCGGTGGAACGTGGCCCGCACCGTCGTCGCCGCCGGCAGCAGGCCGGCATAGAGGCGCTCGATGTGCCAGTCCGTGTCCGCGAGGATGCGGCCGTTGTCGTTCAGGCGTTCCCATATGTCGGCCGGCACATCCGTGCCGGTATGCGGGAAGGCGAGAATGACGGGCGAAGTGCCCTGGTGAAGTTCGAACATCGCCACCTTACGCCTCCAGAACCGGCAGGATGCCCTTGGTGACGGAGGCGGCGAGCGCGCCGGAGGAGACGAAGGTGCTGGCGGCGGCAAGGTCGGGCGCCATGTAGCGATCCTCTTCCAGCGTCGCGACGACGGTGCGCAGCGCGGCGACGACCTTCTGCAGCTCCGGGCTGGTGACGAGCGGGGCGCGGAACTCGATGCCCTGCGCGGCCGTCAGCGCCTCGATGCCGATGATGGCCGAAAGGTTCTCCGTCATGCGCAAGAGGCGGCGGGCGCCGTGGCAGGCCATGGAGACGTGGTCTTCCTGGTTGGCGGAGGTCGGCGTCGAATCGACCGAGGCCGGATGCGCCATCTGCTTGTTCTCGCTCATCAGCGCGGCCGAGGTGACCTCGGCGATCATCAGGCCGGAATTGAGGCCCGGCTTCTTGGCGAGGAAGGCCGGCAGGCCGAAGGAGAGGGCGGGATCGACGAGCAGCGCGATGCGGCGCTGGGCAATGGCGCCGATCTCGCAGGCCGCAATGGCGATCTGGTCGGCGGCGAAGGCGACGGGCTCGGCATGGAAGTTGCCGCCCGAGACGACGCTGTCGTCGGAGAGGACGAGCGGGTTGTCGGTGACGGCGTTGGCCTCGATTTCGAGCGTGCGGGCGGCGACACGCAGCAGATCGAGGCAGGCGCCGTCGACCTGCGGCTGGCAGCGGATGCAATAGGGGTCCTGCACCCGCTCGTCGCCGGTGATGTGGCTTTCGCGGATGACGGAGCCGGCAAGCAGGGCGCGCAGCGCGGAAGCGGCGTCGATCTGGCCCTTGTGGCCGCGCAGCGTGTGGATATCCGGATGGAACGGCGCGGAGGAACCCATCGCGGCGTCGGTGGAAAGCGCCCCGGTGACGAGGGCGGCCTGGGCGGCGCGGTGGGCGCGGAAGAGGCCGGCGAGCGCCAGGGCGGTCGAGACCTGCGTGCCGTTGATGAGGGCAAGGCCCTCCTTGGCGGCGAGGACGACGGGCTTCAGGCCGGCCTTTTCCAGCGCCTTGCCGCCGGAAAGGCGCTCACCGGCATGAAAGGCCTCGCCTTCGCCGATCATCACCGCCGTCATGTGGGCGAGGGGGGCGAGGTCGCCGGAAGCGCCGACGGAGCCCTGTTCCGGAATGACCGGGATGACGCCCTTGGCCTGCATCGCCTCGATGAGGCGCACGACCTCGATGCGCACGCCGGACGCGCCGCGCCCGAGCGAGATCAGCTTCAGCGCCATGATGAGGCGCACGATGTTTTCGGCCAGCGGTTTGCCGACGCCGCAGCAATGCGACAGGATCAGGTTGCGCTGGAGCGTCGCGACGTCCGCCGGCGCGATCTTGATGGAGGCGAGTTTGCCGAAGCCGGTATTGATGCCGTAGACCGGCTCGTCGCCGCCGGCGATTTGCGCGATGCGCGCGGCGGCCTTCTGAATGCCGGCGTCGAAGGAGGCGTCGAGCCTGGCGGCCTCGCCGGTCCAGTAGATGGTTTCAAGGGTCTTGAGGGGCACGGAGCCCGGATGGAGCGTGATCGTCATGGTGCATTCCCCGATGCAGCGCTGTGCTGCGTATTGAATGGATCAGTGTCCGCTGCGGATACGGGCATGCATGGGGTTGAAGCCCATGCGATAGACCAGTTCCGCCGGCCGGCCGATGTCCCAGAGGACGAAATCGGCCCATTTCCCGGCTTCGAGCGTTCCCACCTCGTCGACGAGGCCGAGGGCACGGGCCGCCTCGCGTGTCGTGCCGGCGATGCATTCCGCAACGGTCATGCCGAAGAGGGTCGCGGCCATGTTCATGGTGAGGAGCAGCGAGGTGAGCGGCGAGGTGCCGGGATTGGCGTCCGTCGCGACGGCCATCCTGACGCCGTGCTTGCGGAAGAGATCGACCGGCGGCTTCTTCGTCTCGCGGATGAAGTAGAAGGCGCCGGGCAGGATGACGGCGACGGTGCCGGCCTTGGCCATGGCGGCCGCGCCCGCATCGTCGGTATATTCGAGGTGGTCGGCCGACAGCGCGCCGTAACGGGCGGCCATTTCCGCGCCGTGCAGGTTGGAAAGCTGGTCGGCGTGCAGTTTTACCGGCAGGCCGTGCGCCTTCGCGGCATCGAAGACCTTCGCCATCTCCTCCGGCGAGAAGGCGATGCCCTCGCAGAAGCCGTCGACGGCATCGGCAAGCCCCTCGGCCGCGACGGCCGGCAGCATCTCACGGATGACCTTGTCGATATAGGCCGCCTTGTCGCCGTTCATTTCCGGCGGCAGCGCATGGGCGCCGAGGAAGGTGGTGCGCACGGTAACGTCGCGCATCTCCGCGAGGCGCCGCGCGGCGCGCAGGGATTTCACCTCGTTCTCGGTGTCGAGGCCGTAGCCGGATTTCAGTTCGACCGTCGTCACGCCCTCGGCGATCAGCGCGTCGAGGCGGGGCAGGGTCTGGCGCACCAGCTCGTCCTCGCTCGCGGCGCGCAGCGCCTTGACGGAGGAGACGATGCCGCCGCCGGCCCGGGCGATCTCCTCATAGGAGGCGCCGGCAAGGCGCAGCTCGAATTCGTGGGCGCGGTCGCCGGCATGGACGAGATGGGTGTGGCAGTCGATGAGGCCCGGCGTGATCCAGCGGCCTTCGCAGTCGATGGTCTCGGCGGCGGAGAATTCGGCGGGAAGCTCGGCCTCGGGCCCGGCAAAGGCGATGCGGCCGTCGCGGACGGCGATCGCGCCGTTCTCGACGATGCCGAGGTCCGGCAGGCTCTCCTTGAGTGTCGCAAGCCGGGCATTGCGCCAGACTCGGGGACTGTCCTTTTCCGGTGTCGTCATCGTGATTGCCTCTTCCCTGCGATGGAGATAATGTATATACATAATTGTGAGGGCGCAAGAGCCAATTTGCCGGCGCGGCGCCGAGGATGCACAATCGGGAGAAGGAGCGGGCGATGGCGATCATTCATGCAAGGCAGGCGCTGCTTGCGGGCGGCTGGGCGAAGGATGTCCGCATGGGCATCGCGGACGGCCGCATCACGACGCTCGAAACCGGCGCCGCGCCGGCACCGGGCGACGAGCGCCACGACACCATCGTCGCCGGCATGCCCAACCTGCACAGCCACGCCTTCCAGCGCGGCATGGCGGGACTGGCGGAGACGCGGGGACCGGGCAGCGATTCGTTCTGGAGCTGGCGCAACGTCATGTATCGCTTCGCGCTGTCCATGACGCCCGACGATGTGGAGGCGGTCGCAGGCCAGCTCTATGTCGAGATGCTGGAGGCAGGCTTCACCCGTGTCGGCGAGTTCCACTACCTGCACCACGACAAGGACGGCGGGCACTATGCCGATATCGCCGAGATGGCCGCGCGCATCGCCGCCGCGGCGTCTAAGACCGGCATCGCGCTGACGCTGCTGCCCGTCTTCTACGCCCATGCCGGCTTCGGCGGCACCGCGCCGGGCGAGGGCCAGCGCCGCTTCATCAACGACCGGCAGTCCTATGCCGCATTGCTGGAGCGCTGCCGTGCGCTGACCGATGCGCTGCCGGGAGGCATCACCGGCGTCGCCCCGCACAGCCTGCGCGCCGTCACCCCGGACGAGCTTTCCGACGTCGTGGGTATGGCGGGCGAGGCGCCGGTCCACATCCATATTTCCGAGCAGGTCAAGGAAGTGGAGGACAGCATCGCCTGGTCCGGCCGCCGCCCGGTGGAATGGTTGCTCGACAACCAGGCGGTCGACGGCCGCTGGTGCTTCATCCACGCGACGCACATGACGCAGGCCGAGACGCGCGGCATGGCGAAGGCCGGCGCGATCGCCGGCCTCTGCCCGGTGACGGAGGCCAATCTCGGCGACGGCACCTTCCCGGCGCCGGATTTCCTTGCCCATAGCGGCCGTTTCGGCGTCGGTTCGGATTCCAACGTGCTGATCGGCCTGCCGGATGAGCTGCGCCAGCTTGAATATTCTGAGCGACTCGCCCATCGCGCCCGCAACGTGCTCGCCGCCCCCGGCGGCTCGACGGGCCGGGCGCTGTTCGACGGCGCGCTGCTCGGCGGCGCGGCGGCGCTCGGCGTCGAATCGGGCCTTTCGGCCGGCAGCCCCGCCGATTTCGTCAGCCTCAAGGCCCGGCACGGCCTCGACCTTGCCGGCGACGCGCTGCTCGACGGCTGGATCTTCGCCAATGGCGCGGCGGTCGATTGCGTCTGGGTGAATGGCCGCCGGCAGGTCGAGGGCGGCCGCCATGTGGCGCGCGCGGCGGTCGGCCGGCGCTTCACGGCCACCATGCGGGCCCTGGCCGGGGCCTGAGGACGTATTGAAAGGCAGCCCCGCCTTTCCTATGACTTTTCCGGACCGGGCGAATCTGCGCCCGGCAAGCGCGGAGGCGACCATTTCCACTCTCGGGGACAACAGGCAGGCCGAGGCCAAGGAGCCGTCGCTGCATCGCCGCATCTTGGAGGATGTGGAGGGCAGGATCCTTTCGGGCGAATGGCCGCCGGGCCACCGCATCCCCTTCGAGCACGAACTGACCGAGCAATACCAGTGCTCGCGCATGACGGTGAACAAGGCGATCACCGAGCTGGTCAAGCGCGGCCTGATCGAGCGCCGGCGCAAGTCCGGCAGCTATGTCACCCACCCGCACGCCCAGTCGGCGGTGCTGGAAATCCACGATATCCGTCTGGAGGTCGAATCGCTCGGCCTGCCGTATCGCTACGAGCGGCGCACACGGGTAAACCGTGCTGCGAAGGCCGCCGACCGGCGGCTGATGGAGCTTTCCGAAAAGGCCCGGCTGACGGACATCTGCGCCCTGCATTTCGCCGGCGCCCAGCCGTTCTGCCTGGAGGACCGCCTGATCAACCTCGAAGCCGTGCCGGAAGCGGCCGACGAGAGCTTCGACGACATCGCGCCGGGCGCCTGGCTGATCAGCCGCGTGCCCTGGAGCGCCGCCGAACACCGCATCCGCGCCGTCGGGGCCGACGCCCGCGCCGCCGAACTCCTGGCGATCGCGCCCGGCACGCCCTGCCTCGTCGTCGAGCGCCGCACCTGGAGCGGCGGCCTCTACGTCACCCATGTGCGGCTGACCTATCCCGGCGAAAAACACGAGCTCGTCGCCGAGTTCGCCCCGTCGCACCCCAAGCAGGGCGCGCCGGCCTAAGCCCCGCCGGCGACATGTTCGGTCCGGATGGTCGCGTAATAGGGGGCGAGTGCCGGGGCGGCCTCGATCAGCGTGTCGAAGGCCGCGTCATCGACGGTGAGGCGCCCGGCATATTTGTCCTCGACGAACCGGGCATGCAGCGCCTTTGCCTCTTCCGGCAGGCCGCGGATGGCGGTGAAGACGGGGGCGGCGACGCTGCGGCCCTTGACGGTGATCCGGTCGAGTTCGAGCACCGCGAAATCGGCCGCCGCCAGCCTTGCCGTGCTTTCGCCGATGAGCAGCGGCACGCCATAGGCCTTCGAGGCGCCTTCGAGGCGCGAGGCAAGGTTCACCGCATCGCCGAGCACCGAATAGTCGAAACGCTGCGAGGAGCCCATGTTGCCGACCACGCATTCGCCGGTGTTGATGCCGATGCCGATGCGCAGCGCATGATAGGAGCTGCCGCTCGCCGCGGCTTCCGCCTGGAGCTTTGCGTTCAGTGTCGCCATCACGTCGAGCATGTCGAGCGCGGCGGCCACCGCATGGCGGGCATGGTCCTCGTCGTCGAGCGGCGCGTTCCAGAAGGCCATCACGCAGTCGCCGATATATTTGTCGATCGTGCCGCCGTGCTTGAGCACGATGTCGGAGAGCGGGGTCAGCAGCCGGTTGATCAGCGTCGTCAGTTGTTCCGGGTCGTCCTTCATCGTCTCGGCGATGGTGGTGAAGCCGCGCACGTCGCAAAACAGGATGGAGAGCGTGCGCCGCTCGCCGCCGAGCTTCAGTTGCGAAGGATCGCGCGCGAGGCGCTCGACGAGGGCGGGCGAGAGATATTGCGAGAAGGCGCGCACGATCTCGCGGCGTCGGCGCCGCTCCTCCGCATAGTCGAGCGCCGTCTGGCCGGCGGCGACCAGGAGAAGCGCGATGGTGGGGCCGATGGGCGAGACGAAGAGATTGGCCTCGCGGATCAGCGCGAAGCTGAGGAGGCCGAGCACGGCGCTTGCAAGGACGCTGAGCACGACCGTCTGCCAGCGCGTCGCGCGACGCACGATCGCCGCTGAAAGCAGGGCGGCGAGCGTGACGGCAGTGATGGCGAGCGGCGTGCCCGACCGGGTGATCGCGGCGCCGGCGGTGAGATTGTCGAGGATCGTCGCCTGGATTTCCGCCCCCGCCACCAGCCGGCCGGTATGGACCGTATAGGGCGTGGCGAAGGCGTCCGCGCCGCCGGAATTGATGACGGGCGCATTCTGCAGGCTGAGTCCGACGATCACCACGCGATCCTTGAACGTATCCTTCGGCAGCATGTTTTCCGGATCGAGCGCCTGGTAATAGGAAACCGTCGGATAGCTGCGCGCCGGGCCGAAGGATTGCAGAAGCTTGCCCTCGGGTGAGACCGCTGGCTTGCCGGCGATGCGGGCGAGCGCGAGCGCAAAGCCGTCCGCATAGCGCGGCAGGTCGCGAAAGACGCCGTCGCCGCCGAGCGTGATCGAGGCGATGCCCGTCACCGCGCCCGCTTCGGTGAACGCCGGCAGCGGCGTCGTGCGCAGGAGTTGTTCGGCCTGCGGCGTGACGATGACGCTCTCGTCGCCGGCCAGAACGACATCCGGCCCGAGCGTCGCGGCAAAGGCGGCATCGGAGGCAGGATTGGAGGGTTCGGCGAAGATGATGTCGAGGCCGATCGCCGTGGCGCCGGCCTTGCGCAGGCTTTCCACCAGCCGGCCATGCAGCTCGCGCGGCCAGGGCCATTGCGCATTGATTTCCGCCAGCGACGGCTCGTCGATCGCGACGACCACCGGCCCGCCGGCCGGTGGGCGCGGATCGTCGACGGTGGAAAGATAGTCGAAGGCGCGCAAATCCGCGAGGGACCAGGCCGGAAGCTGCGTCAGGGCCGAGACGAGCGCGATGACCGCAAGGGCGAGCATGGCAAGCCGGCGGGTGCGGCGCGACCACAGGTGGGGAAGGCGCAGCGCCGCGCTCATGCGCAGCTCCGGGCGGCGCGGCGCTGGACTGCTGGGGACGACGGGCCGGGGGGCGGGGCGAGGTTCTGCATGCAACCAGAACTCGACATCCCCCGAAAAAGTCAAGCGGTGCGGCGGGCAGGCCGTTGCTTTCCCAAGGCACTCGGCTATCACGCAATGAGTGCAGGAAGGATAGAAGCGACATGACGGCTTTGGAAACGCGGCAGACCATCCTCGAACGGGCCCTCGATGGCACGCAGGGCATCGCCCTTGAGCATTTCGACCATATCCGCCGCATCAACGACGTCTTCTACGACCAGGTGAAGATCTCCGACCAGAAGGCCGCCTATATCTTCACCTTCATGATCGCGCTGCTGGTCACGTCCACCGAAAGCCGCGCCGTCTTCACCTGGTCGCGTTATGCGGAGGGCAACCCGGCGGCGATCGTCTTTTCCGGCCTGCTCGCCTTCGCGCTGATCTTCTCCATCGTCTCGGCGATCCTCGTCGTGCTGCCGCGCCGGGTGGACAAGGCGACCTCGCTGTTCTGGGGCGCCTGGCCGCATCACCGCGAGGGCTTCCGCAAGGCGGCGCACGACCGCGATATCGGCTATCTCTTCGAGCAGTACATGCAGAATGCCGATGCCATGGCCTCCATCGCCCGCGACAAGTACCGCTTCGTCGGCTTCGCCTTCCGCGGCCTGCTGATGACGGTCATCGCCTATGTCGCGCTGCTGGCGACGCGCTGAGCCTGCTGCCGGCGGCGCCATGCCGCTCATCCCGGAAAATTCCGCGTCGGCGGCGGGCTTTGCCGCAAATACGGCGCGACGCCATCTTTTAGCGGGAGGAATATTAGCCTACGCTTGCCGGGATTGGGGAGCGGGGGAGAGAGGGCGATGCTGAAGAAGCCACCGTCGGACTATGCACGAGGCTTTCACACCAAGGCGTTCGAGTGGAAGGGCATCTATATCCTTGCCAACGACGCCGTTCCCGACGAGGCGGTCTACCGGGCTGCGGAGATCGTCTTCAACGCGATCGCCGGGGCTGGAAAATACGTGTCCGCGATCGTCGATGCCGGCGGCCGCTTCGCCATCATCCCGGAAGGCACCAAGATCACCAAACTGCCGGATTATTCTGATCTCGGTGCGTCCTGGGACATCTATCGGGGGCTGGGGGCCGTGCTGGGGCGGCCGACCTCGTCGTCCGGCGAGGAGAACCTGCTCAATTATCCGACCGACCCCTATGGCGGCAGCGAGAGCATCGCGCTGCACGAATGGGCGCACGCGATCGACAATCTCGGCGTATCGACGGTCGACAAGGGGCTGATGGACGCTTTCGCCGCCGCCTATGACAATGCCAAGCGCGCGGGCCTATGGAAGAACACCTATGCGGACGACACGCTCGACGAATATTTCGCGGAGCTGAGCCAGGCCTATTTCAACGACAATCCCGAGCGGGAGGGCGCGGACGGCATCCACAACGAGATCAACACCCGCACCGAGCTCGCGAAATACGACCCGAAGGCCTATGCCATCCTGAAGAAGATCTACGGCGAGGGAAAATGGAGCCCCGGCGACTTCTTCGGCGAGGCAGGTGCCGATGTGCTGAAGGGCACGTCCGGCGACAACCTGATCTTCGGCAATAGCGGCAATGACCGGATCTATGCCGGCGCCGGCGCCGACTACGTGCTGGGCGGCACCGGCAACGACACGATCAGCGGCGCCGCCGGCAAGGACAAGCTGATGGGCGAGGCCGGCAACGACAGGATCAGCGGCGGCGGCGGTGCCGACAGTCTCCACGGCGGCTCCGGCGCCGATGTCTTCGTCTTCGCCTCGATCCGGGATTCGACCACGTCAGCATCCGGCCGCGACACGATCGCGGATTTCAATCGCGCCCAGAAGGACAAGATCGATCTCAAGGCGATCGATGCGAACACGAAGTCCGCCGGCGACCAGGCCTTCACGTTCATCGGCACCGATTCCTTCCACAAGAAGGCAGGTGAACTGCGCTATGAGAAGAAGAGCGGCGACACGTTCATCTATGCGGATGTCAACGGCGACGGAAAGGCCGATTTCTCCATCCTGCTCGACACCAGCGTCAGCCTGAAGGTGACGGATTTCGTTCTTTAGGCCGGCTGCGGCCGTCTTGCTGCGTATGTGACGGATCGCGCCGCTTTCCGGCGCGGACCGGCGTGGATCACGGTCGCCCTTCGGCCTTGTATTGCCGGCGCATGATGAGCGTTGCGACGGCAAGTCGTTCCTCGACGGCGTCCCGCTCGGCAATCAGCGTGCGCAGCGCCTCCAGGGCATCGCCATTGTGAAGGGCGAGGATTTCGGCGGCTTCCTCGCGCACGATAGCGCCCTGTCGTCTCACAATGTGCATCATTGCAGCCGCAGCTCCAGTTGCGTCTTGGACTTCAGCACATAGAGGGGCCGCGCGACCGCCTCCAGCTTGCGCTGGAACTCCGCCCGGTGCGCCTGCTGCTTTTCGCGCAGGGCCCGGCAGGCAGCAACTTCGGCCAGGGCCCGTTCGATGGCATCGCTTTGCATCGGCACCTCCATTTGTTCCCTTTATGTTCTTATTTTTGACGGCAACTGTCAAGCGGCGTCTGGCGCCCGTGCGGAACACGGCCGGCGGAAAGACGGGAAGACCATGGCAGTGATGCCGGGATAAAGGCCCCGGCGAGGCGTCACCCGGAAACGGCGGCGCCGACGAGCTGGCGAAGCGCCTCGCTGTCGCGAAAGCACAGGACCTCTATCGGTTCCTGCTTCCCGGCCAGCATCACGGGGGCGAAGGTGAAGGCGTGCGGTTCGCCCGCCGCCATCAGGACCGCTTCCCTGGAGGCAATCAGGGTCGCGCCCAGCTGCTTGGTCTGGGCCTCCAGGCGCGCGGCGACATTGCCGGTGTCGCCAAGGAAGGGCATGCCTTCGAGGCCGCCCGTCCACTCCGTGCCGACGACCGCCACCCCGACATGCAGGCCGATCCCGATGCGCAGCGGCTCGCTCAGTTCCTGCCGCAGCTCCTCGTTCAGGGCGTCGATCCCCTCCCAAAGCCGCAGCGCGGCGCGAAAGGCGTCGCGCGCGGCGTCATGCGTCGGCCCGTCGGTGCCGAAGACGCTCATGACGCCGTCGCCGGCAATGTTGGTGACATGGCCGCCGCTCGCCCGCACGGCCGAGCACACGGCCTTGATGTAGCGTTCGACGATGAAGAAGGTGTCGTAGGGCAGGCGATCGTCGGCAAGGCGCGTGGATTGGCGCAGGTCGACGAAGAGCGCCGCCACCTCCACCTCCCGGCGGGCGGCCGTCGCGGGCCCGAACCGGCCCTTCGGCAACTGCGCCGCGGTGGCGGAATGCACAAGCGGAACGACGGTGAGATCGTGTTCAGGCCGGATCTGGCAGGCGAGCCGCACGGATGGCGGTGCCCCGATGCGCCGCAGGAGGCGCTGCTCGTCGCCCGCCGGGGCCGGCAGCGTTTCGCCGCCGGCGGTGACCTCGACGCGGCAGGTCGAACACCGGCCCCGGCCGCCGCAGACGGACGCGTGCGGAATGGCCGACCAGCGGCTCGCCTCCAGCACGCTGAAACCGGCGGGAACGGAGACGACACGGCCGCCGGGATAGGTGATCCGGACCGAATCGAACCGCGTGGCATGCCAGCCGCGTGCCATGCGCAGGATGACGATGCCGGCCAGCAGCGCGAGATAGCCCATGGTGAGACGGTTTGCGACGGCATTGGCCTCGGCCGCGGCGGTGGCGGCAGGCGAACCCGGCAGGTCGTGAAGCCCCGGCCGCAGGGCTTCCATGCCCTGCGCGGCGAGATCGCGCATGTCGAGGCCCGCATTGATGAAGCCGAGCACGGCCAGCACGGGCAGCAGGGTGGCGAGCGACATCAGGATCGGCACGGAACGCGGATACCAGGACTTGCCGCGCAACCAGGCGCGCACGCCGATGCAGCCGTGGATCCACACGACGACGATCAACAGGAACTGGCGGGGCAGGCCGACCTCGGGACTGGCGACCCAGAGCGCGTAGACGGTCTTGTCGAAATCGATTCGCGCGCCGTAGACGCCCTTCAGATAGGCGATCGCCCCGGCATGGGCGAAGAGCACGGCCGGGATGGCCAGCCCGAAGACCAGCTGCACCGCATCGACCGCGGGAAGCCGCAGATGCCGTCGCCGATAGAGGGCGCGCAGCCCGAGTGCCGCGTGGATGGCGAGCCCGCCGTACAGCAGGACCCGCCCCGGCAGGCTCTGCCACGGCTGGAAGAGCACCCGGCTCGCCATTTCCATCGCCTCGATCGAGCGGATGCCGAAGGCCTGGTTGAGAAGGTGCATCGCCGCGTAGAGAAAAAGGGTCAGGCCCGTCCACAGCCGAAGCCGGCGCAAAAACGCCCGGGAGACCGCCGGGCGTTCGCCGGTTTCGCTGCCAAAACGCTGCTCCGGCGCGACCTTGCCGCTCAAGCAAAACCCCTCATAGGCGTGAGATCCAGAATCCACCCGCAGGATGGCGCGGCGTCTTGCCCGGTTTGTCGGCAGATTGCCGGTGCATGGACATCATCGACGGAACTCTCGGTGCAAATCCGCTCTTTCTGGAGTCAACTAGCGGCTCGGGCCCTGATTGCAATCGGAATTTGATGCGCCACGGGACAATTCTCCGCGATCTTCGAACGGGAGGACGCGGCCCGAAAGGGCGTGGGCACAGGACAGGCGTCAGTGGCGGCAGGCCCCGGAATGACGGTTCCCCGCGCAGAGCGCGTTGAAATCACAGACGAACTTGAATTTCTGAGGGAAAATGGTGGGCGATGAGAGACTCGAACTCCCGACATCCTCGGTGTAAACGAGGCGCTCTACCAACTGAGCTAATCGCCCGCCGCGTTGGTGGCCGTGATCTATGCGGAACCGGATCAAACCGCAAGAGGCAATCGCAAAGTTTTTGCATTTTTTTGAACGCGGCCATGAAGATGCCCGAGGCTGTGGAAACATTTTCGGACGCGTCATTCTTTTGTCGTGAAACCTGCTTGACACCCAAAGGCGAACCCCTTAGTTAGCCGCTCATCGAACGGCTCAGGCCGCTCGGGACGGATGGTTCGCCTTCCGGTCGCTTTCGAGGATGCGGGTGTAGCTCAGTCGGTTAGAGTGCCGGCCTGTCACGCCGGAGGTCGCGGGTTCGAGCCCCGTCACTCGCGCCACTCGAAGGGCCGGACGAAACATGCGGGGGCCGCAGGGCCACAAGATGCGCGGGTGTAGCTCAGTCGGTTAGAGTGCCGGCCTGTCACGCCGGAGGTCGCGGGTTCGAGCCCCGTCACTCGCGCCATTCTTCTTTCTCCCCAGGGTATTGCCGCAGTTTCTTCGCGTGATGCTTTGCGCCCGGTCGCCGTTCCTCTCTTTATAAGATTCACCCATATTCCTTGCGATGGACTCGCATGTTCCGGAATTCCTGCCCTGGGCATGAAGGACGGTGATTCCATGCGGAGAGGGAGGGGCTTCCGCCTCCGGGCCAGCTCTTGAAATCTGGGGATGTGGGTGCTTCCCGCGCGCAGCGGCGATACGGTGGGGCGATCATGTGTCCGATCACAATGCCGGCGGTTTGCGGCCCTTTTTCTTCGCATCTGCGGCGAAACGTCCCGCATTGCACCCA
The DNA here is from genome assembly GCF_001652565.1 of Shinella sp. HZN7. Taxonomy (NCBI): domain Bacteria; kingdom Pseudomonadati; phylum Pseudomonadota; class Alphaproteobacteria; order Hyphomicrobiales; family Rhizobiaceae; genus Shinella; species Shinella sp. HZN7. The sequence continues at coordinate 1,454,417 of NZ_CP015736.1, forward strand.
TCCTGAAATCGTAACGATTTAAATGGCTTTGCGTCCGGGGTTTCGCGGCCGCCCGGAAAACAACACAATGAATGGGGCGAAAGCCGGACAAAGCCTTGCGCGGGGCCGCTCACTGCGCTAACGACGGGGCGTTGCAACATACTTTCTCGGCTTGCAGGTCTTGGACCAACAGGCGTCTCTCCGGCGCCACGAGCAGGCAGGATGGACGCCAATGACTGAACTTCTCGGTTCCTATATCCCGATCGCCATCTTCATCGGTATCGCGCTCGTGATCGGCCTTGCACTGCTGGTCGCGCCGTTTGCTGTCGCATACAAGGCCCCCGATTCGGAAAAGCTCTCCGCTTACGAGTGCGGCTTCAATGCGTTTGACGATGCGCGCATGAAATTCGATATCCGCTTCTACCTGGTGTCGATCCTCTTCATCATCTTCGACCTCGAAGTCGCCTTCCTCTTTCCCTGGGCCGTCTCCTTCGGCGACATGGGCTGGTTCGGCTTCTGGTCGATGATGGTCTTCCTCGGTGTGCTGACCATCGGCTTTATCTACGAATGGAAGAAGGGAGCGCTCGAATGGGAGTAGCCCACACCAACGCGACGCTCGTCGCGCCGCAGGCCAAGGGGATCATCGATCCCAACACCGGCAAGCCCGTCGGCAGCAACGACGCCTTCTTCGGCGAGATCAACAACGAACTCGCCGACAAGGGCTTTCTCGTCACCTCGACGGATGAGCTCATCACCTGGGCCCGCACCGGCTCGCTGATGTGGATGACCTTCGGTCTCGCCTGCTGCGCGGTCGAGATGATGCAGCTCTCCATGCCGCGTTACGACGTCGAGCGCTTCGGCTTCGCCCCGCGCGCCTCGCCGCGCCAGTCCGACGTCATGATCGTCGCCGGCACGCTGACCAACAAGATGGCGCCTGCGCTCCGCAAGGTCTACGACCAGATGCCGGAGCCGCGCTACGTCATCTCGATGGGCTCCTGCGCAAACGGCGGCGGCTACTATCACTATTCCTATTCGGTGGTGCGCGGCTGTGACCGCGTGGTGCCGGTCGACATCTATGTACCAGGCTGTCCTCCCACGGCGGAAGCGCTCCTTTACGGCGTGCTCCTGCTGCAGAAGAAGATCCGCCGGACCGGTACGATCGAGCGTTAAGGGCAGGGGACTTTAGATATGAGCGAAGCCCTCCAGGAGCTTTCCTCCCATATCGGCGAAGCGGCCGGCAATCTCGTCGCCTCCGCCGATATCGCCTATGGCGAACTCACCCTGAAGACGGACGGCGCCCGCGTCGTCGAGCTTCTGACCTTCCTGCGCGACGACGTGCAGTGCGGCTTCGTCAACCTCGTCGATATCTGCGGCGTGGACTGGCCGGCCCGCGCCGAGCGTTTCGACGTGGTCTATCACCTGCTGTCGCCACGCCAGAACGTGCGCATCCGCGTCAAGGTCGCGACCGGCGAGGACCAGCCCGTCCCCTCCGCCTGCGCGGTCTATCCGGGCGCCGACTGGTTCGAGCGCGAAGCCTACGACATGTACGGCATCCTCTTCACCGGCCATCCGGACCTGCGCCGCATCCTCACCGACTACGGCTTCGAGGGGCACCCGCTGCGCAAGGATTTCCCGACGACCGGCTTCGTGGAAGTGCGCTACGACGACGAGGTCAAGCGCGTCGTGTACGAGCCCGTCGAACTGAAGCAGGAATTCCGCAACTTCGACTTCCTCTCCCCCTGGGAAGGCACGGACTATGTGCTGCCGGGCGACGAGAAGGCGAAGCAGTAATCAGGAAGTAGGCAATAGCCAATAGGCAGTAGGAAGGAGCAAGCGGACGACGATCAATTCCTATCAGGACCTGAAGGTTTGGCAGCGTGCCATGGATCTAGCGGTCGAAAGCTATGAACTGACGCGGCGGTTTCCCCGTGAAGAGGTTTATGGAATGGTATCGCAAATACGCCGGTCGGCGGCCTCGGTTGCCGCCAACATTGCGGAAGGTCATGGCCGAGATGCTACAGGGCACTATGTCCAGCATCTCAAGTTCGCCCAGGGTTCGCTGAAGGAGTTGGAGACGCATCTGATACTTTCATCCCGCGTTGGAATTGCTTCGCCTGAGAAGGTGATTTCCTTGATGAAGTCGAGTGATGAAGTAGGAAGGATGCTCAGATCGCTGATCCGCAGTTTGCAGGATGGACGAAATGAACGCACGGAATGAACTAACCCCTACTGCCTACTGCCTATTGGCTAATTCCTCCCAGCGCGGAGCGCGCCCATGAACGAGCACAACGTTCGCAACTTTAATATCAACTTCGGGCCGCAGCACCCGGCAGCACACGGCGTGTTGCGCCTCGTGCTCGAACTCGACGGCGAAATCGTCGAGCGCGTCGATCCGCATATCGGCCTCTTGCACCGCGGCACCGAGAAGCTGATCGAGACGAAGACCTATCTCCAGGCCGTGCCCTATTTCGACCGCCTCGACTACGTGGCGCCGATGAACCAGGAGCACGCCTTCGCGCTTGCCGTCGAAAAGCTGACGGGCACGGAAGTGCCGATCCGAGGCCAGCTCATCCGCGTGCTCTATTCGGAAATCGGCCGCATCCTCTCGCACCTCCTCAACGTCACGACGCAGGCCATGGACGTCGGCGCGCTGACGCCGCCGCTCTGGGGCTTCGAGGAGCGTGAAAAGCTGATGGTGTTCTATGAGCGGGCCTGCGGCGCGCGCATGCACTCGGCCTATATCCGTCCCGGCGGCGTGCACCAGGATCTGCCACACGAGCTGGTGGAAGACATCGGCAAGTGGATCGACCCGTTCCTGAAGACCGTCGACGACATCGACGAGCTTCTGACCGGCAACCGCATCTTCAAGCAGCGCAACGTCGATATCGGCGTCGTGAAGCTGGAAGACTGCTGGGCCTGGGGCTTTTCGGGCGTGATGGTGCGCGGCTCGGGCGCGGCCTGGGACCTGCGCCGTTCGCAGCCCTACGAGTGCTATTCCGACCTCGACTTCGACATCCCGATCGGCAAGAACGGCGACTGCTACGACCGTTACGTGATCCGCATGATCGAGATGCGCGAAGCGGCGAAGATCATGCGCCAGTGCGTCGACCGCCTGCTCGGCGATGCCAAGGTCGGCCCGGTCTCTTCGATCGACGGCAAGATGGTGCCGCCGAAGCGCGGCCAGATGAAGCGCTCGATGGAAGCGCTCATCCACCATTTCAAGCTCTACACCGAAGGCTACCACGTGCCGGCCGGCGAGGTGTACGCGGCCGTCGAGGCGCCGAAGGGCGAGTTCGGCGTCTATGTCGTCGCCGATGGCACCAACAAGCCGTACCGCTGCAAGATCCGCGCCCCGGGTTACGCCCACCTGCAGGCGATGGATTTCATCTGTCGCGGCCACCAGCTCGCCGATGTCTCGGCGATCCTCGGCTCGCTCGATATCGTGTTCGGCGAGGTCGATCGCTGATGCCGAACGTTGCCCTTGCCACGCTGATCCTCTTGGGGACCGCCGCTGCCGCCAACGCGCAGCAGGAGGTGCAGATCGGTGCGTCCGGCACCACCATGGGGGCACTGGCGAGCCAGGGCTACGAGATCAAGGCGGCGGCGCCGAACGGCAGCCGCTACGTCGTATTCATGCAGAAAGACACGTCGGCCTACGCCTGCGAATTCGTCAACACGACGCAAACGCAGTGCCGGCAGATCAATTGAGACAAGGCGTTACAGAATGTCCGTTCGTCGACTAGCCGATGACAATGTCCAGCCCGCCAGCTTCGCCTTCACCAAGGAGAACGCGGCCTGGGCCAAGGCAACGATCAACAAGTATCCGAAGGGCCGCCAGCAGTCGGCGGTCATCCCGCTTCTGATGCGGGCGCAGGAGCAGGACGGCTGGGTCACCAAGGCGGCGATCGAATCCGTCGCCGACATGCTCGGCATGGCCTATATCCGCGTGCTCGAGGTCGCGACCTTCTACACCCAGTTCCAGCTGCTGCCGGTCGGTACGCGCGCCCATGTCCAGGTCTGCGGCACGACGCCCTGCATGCTGCGCGGCGCGGAAGACCTGATCAATGTCTGCAAGAAGCGCATCCATCCCGAGCCCTTCCATCTCAACGAGACGGGCACGCTCTCCTGGGAAGAGGTCGAGTGTCAGGGCGCCTGCGTCAACGCGCCGATGATCATGATCTTCAAGGACAGCTATGAGGACCTGACGGCGACGCAGCTCGAGCACATCATCGACCGTTTCGATGCCGGCAAGGGCGCCGACATCACGCCCGGCCCGCAGGTCGACCGCATCTTCTCCGCCCCGGTCGGCGGCCTCACCAGCCTCAACGAGCCGGAAGCGGCGACGAAGAAGGCGCCGGCCCGCGCCAGGAAGACCGAGGAGGAGAGCATCAGCGTTCCCCCGTCGAATGCCGCAAAGCCGAAGACGGATGCCGTCGAGACCGATCCCAAGCTGAAGACGCCGGCGACCGCCAAGGCCGAAGCGGCCGCCAACACCAAGGTGACCGGCGACACGCGCGCCGAAGGCGGCGATGCCGCCGCCAAGCAGCCGATCGCGGCCGCCACCGGCAAGCCGTCGCTGGAAGACAAGAACCGTCCGGCCGGCATCGCCCGCCCGCAAACGCCCGACGACCTGAAGCTCATCTCCGGCGTCGGCCCGAAGATCGAGGGCATTCTCCACGAGCTCGGCATCTTCACCTTCGCGCAGGTCGCGGCCTGGAAGAAGGCGGAGCGCGAATGGATCGATTCCTATCTGAATTTCAAGGGCCGCATCGAGCGCGACGACTGGGTCAAGCAGGCCAAGGCGCTCGCCAAGGGCGGCGAAGCGGAATACATCCGCGTCTTCGGCAAGAAGCCGCGGTAAAGGGGTGAATCATGCTTAAGGACCAGGATCGCATCTTCACCAACATCTACGGCACCAAGGACAAGTCGCTGAAGGGCGCCATGGCCCGCGGCCATTGGGACGGCACCAAGCAGCTGCTCGAAAAGGGCCGTGACTGGATCGTCAACGAGGTCAAGGCTTCGGGCCTGCGCGGCCGCGGCGGCGCCGGCTTCCCGACCGGCCTCAAGTGGTCCTTCATGCCGAAGGAATCCGACGGCCGTCCGCACTATCTCGTCGTCAACGCCGACGAATCCGAGCCCGGCACCTGCAAGGACCGCGATATCCTGCGCCACGATCCGCACACGCTGATCGAAGGCTGCGTCGTCGCCTCCTTCGCCATGGGCGCGAACGCCGCCTATATCTATGTGCGCGGCGAGTTCATCCGCGAGCGCGAGGCGCTGCAGGCGGCGATCGACGAGTGCTACGACGCCGGCCTTCTCGGCAAGAACAACAAGCTCGGCTACGACATAGACATCTATGTCCACCACGGCGCCGGCGCCTATATCTGCGGGGAAGAGACCGCGCTGCTCGAAAGCCTGGAAGGCAAGAAGGGCCAGCCGCGCCTGAAGCCGCCGTTCCCGGCGAATATGGGCCTCTATGGCTGCCCGACGACGGTCAACAACGTCGAATCGATCGCCGTGACGCCGACCATCCTGCGCCGTGGCGCGAGCTGGTTCTCCTCGTTCGGCCGCCCGAACAATGTCGGCACCAAGCTGTTCATGATGTCCGGCCACGTCAACCGTCCCTGCACGGTCGAGGAGGCCATGGGCATCTCCTTCAAGGAAATGGTCGAAAAGCACGGCGGCGGCATCCGCGGCGGCTGGGACAACCTGCTTGCCGTCATCCCCGGCGGCGCATCCTGCCCGGTCGTCAAGGCCGAGGACATGATGAACGTGACGCTCGACTTCGACGGCCTGCGCGAGGTGAAATCCTCCTTCGGCACCGGCGGCATGATCATCATGGATCGCTCGACCGACATCATCAAGGCGATCTGGCGCATCTCGGCCTTCTTCAAGCACGAGAGTTGCGGCCAGTGCACGCCGTGCCGCGAAGGCACCGGCTGGATGATGCGCGTCATGGAGCGCATGGTGCGGGGCAATGCGCAGAAGCGTGAAATCGACATGCTGTTCGACGTGACGAAGCAGATCGAAGGCCACACGATCTGCGCGCTCGGTGATGCGGCGGCCTGGCCGATCCAGGGCCTCATCCGCAATTTCCGCCCGGAAATCGAGGCACGCATCGACCAGTACACGGCCAACGCCATGGCGCATGGCGCCGTGCTCGAAGCAGCGGAGTAAGGCGATGAAGACGCCGGCAGGACAGGATGCGAATGCAACCAGGGTTCAGCCGGCGGAAACCGGCGGGAGCGATCCTTTCGGGCTCGCGCCCTGGCTGAGAACGATGCCGGACGTGCCGCTGCACCCGCTGATGGCCCATCCGGTGGCGGCGATGGCCGCGACGACCGCGATCGGCTTGGGCATTGCGGGCCAGATGGCCGGTGCGATGCTGGGCCTGATGCAGAGCGCGGCGGAGCGGGCCAAGGTGGCGCTGGACGAGGCCGCGGAGGCGAAAGCGCCGCCGCAGCCGGTGGAGCCGGTCAAGGCGAAGCCGGTGCTGACCGTGGTGCCGAAGGCGGAAAAGCCCGCCGTGGCGAAGACGGTAACGGTGGCGCGCGAGAAAAGTGCGACGCCGAAGACGGCGGAGGCCAGGCCGGTGCGCAAGGCTCCGGCGGCAAGGACCGAAAAGGCCGACGACCTGAAAGCGATTTCGGGCATCGGGCCGAAGCTGGAGCAGGTGCTGAACGGCATGGGCTTCCGGCGCTATGCCGACATCGCGGGCCTGAAGCCCGCCGATGTCGCAAGGATCGAAGCCGAACTCGGTTTCGCAGGGCGCATCGCCCGCGATGGCTGGGTGGAGCAGGCAAGGGCGCTGGCGAAGGGCAGGGGCTGAGACCCCGCCGGAACCGGCAGATGGAACAAGGCCGAAGGGACGGAACCCGGACCTGAGGCTGGACAGAATGGCGCTGGCGAGACGCGGGGTTTTCCCGCGTCAAAAGCGGGATTGAGATATGGCAAAGCTGAAAGTCGACGGAAAAGAAATCGAAGTCCCGGATCACTTCACGCTGCTTCAGGCGTGCGAGGAGGCCGGCGCCGAGGTTCCGCGCTTCTGTTTCCACGAGCGGCTGTCGGTTGCCGGCAACTGCCGCATGTGCCTCGTCGAGGTGAAGGGCGGCCCGCCGAAGCCGGCGGCCTCCTGCGCCATGGGCGTACGGGACCTGCGTCCCGGCCCGAACGGCGAGCCGCCGGAAGTCTTCACGACCACGCCGATGGTCAAGAAGGCGCGCGAAGGCGTGATGGAGTTCCTGCTCATCAACCACCCGCTGGATTGCCCGATCTGCGACCAGGGCGGCGAATGCGACCTGCAGGACCAGGCGATGGCCTTCGGCATCGACTCGTCGCGCTACGCGGAGAACAAGCGCGCGGTCGAGGACAAGTATATCGGTCCGCTCGTCAAGACGATCATGAACCGCTGCATCCACTGCACGCGCTGCGTTCGTTTCACGACGGAAGTGGCCGGAATCACCGAGCTCGGCCTCATCGGCCGCGGCGAGGATGCCGAGATCACCACCTATCTCGAACAGGCGATGACCTCGGAGCTGCAGGGCAACGTGGTCGACCTCTGCCCGGTCGGCGCGCTGACCTCCAAGCCCTTCGCCTTCACGGCCCGCCCGTGGGAGCTGAGCAAGACCGAATCGATCGACGTCATGGACGCCGTCGGCTCGGCCATCCGCGTCGATACCCGCGGCCGCGAGGTGATGCGCATCCTGCCGCGCGTCAACGAGGAGATCAACGAGGAGTGGATCTCCGACAAGACCCGCTTCATCTGGGACGGCCTGAAGACCCAGCGCCTCGACCGCCCCTATGTCCGCAAGGACGGCCGCCTGCAGCCCGCAAGCTGGGCCGAGGCCTTCGGCGCCATCAAGGCCGCCGTCGCCGGCAAGCCGGGCGAGCGCATCGGTGCGATTGCCGGCGACCTCGCCTCGGTCGAGGAGATCTACGCGCTGCGCGAACTGATGACCGCCCTCGGCTCCGTCAATGTCGACTGCCGCCAGGACGGTTCGGTGCTCGACCCGTCGCTCGGCCGCGCCAGCTACCTGTTCAACCCGACCATCGAAGGCATCGAGCAGGCCGATGCGCTGCTCATCGTCGGCGCCAATCCGCGCCTCGAAGCCGCCGTGCTCAACGCCCGCATCCGCAAGCGCTGGCGCATGGACAACTTCCCGATCGGCGTGATCGGCGTCGAGGGCGAGCTGCGCTACGGCTACGAGTATCTCGGCGCCGGCACGGACACGCTCTCCGGCCTCCTCGACGGTTCCGTCAAGTTCGCCGCCAAGCTGAAGAAGGCCGAACGCCCGATGATCATCATCGGCCAGGGCGCGCTGTCGCGTCCCGACGGCCTCGCCGTCCTCTCGACCGTCTCCGCGCTGGCGGAGAAGGTCGGCGCGGTGAAGGCGGACTGGAACGGCCTTGCCGTCCTCCACACCGCAGCCGCGCGTGTCGGCGGCCTCGACCTCGGCTTCGTGCCGGGCGAGGGGGGCAAGACGGCGGCCGACATGCTCACCGGCACCGACGTGCTCTTCCTGCTCGGCGCTGACGAGATGGATTTTTCGAAGAAGACCGCCTTCACGGTCTATATCGGCTCGCACGGCGACAATGCGGCGCATGTCGCCGACGTCATCCTGCCGGGCGCGACCTATACCGAGAAGTCGGGCACCTGGGTCAACACCGAAGGCCGCGTCCAGATGGGCAACCGCGCCGGTTTCGCGCCGGGCGACGCCCGCGAGGACTGGGCGATCCTGCGCGCGCTGTCCGACGTGCTCGGCAGGAAGCTGCCCTTCGATTCGCTCGTCCAGTTGCGCGCGAAGCTCTACGAGGCGCACCCGCATTTCGCTGCGATTGACGAGATTGCTGCGGGTCAAATCGCCGATCTTTCCGCGCTTGCGAAAAAAGGCGGGACGATGGCGAATTCCGGGTTTGCGTCTCCGATCAAAGACTTCTATTTGACGAACCCGATAGCGCGCGCCTCCGCGGTCATGGCCGAGTGCTCGGCGCTTGCCCGCAACAATTTCAAAGCCGCGGCGGAATGAGCGCGAAGGAATAGACGGTAATGGACGCTTTCATTTCGACCTATGTCTGGCCCGGCGTGATCATGGTGGCGCAGTCGTTGCTGCTCCTGGTCGCGCTCCTGGTCTTCATCGCCTACGTGCTTCTCGCAGACCGCAAGATCTGGGCGGCCGTGCAGCTTCGCCGCGGCCCGAACGTCGTCGGCCCCTGGGGTCTCTTCCAGTCCTTCGCCGACCTCCTGAAGTTCGTCTTCAAGGAGCCGGTCATCCCGGCGACGGCCAACAAGGTGATCTTCCTGCTCGCGCCGCTCGTCTCCGTGACGCTGGCGCTCGCCACCTGGGCGGTCGTGCCGCTGAACGACGGCTGGGTGATCGCCAACATCAATGTCGGCATCCTCTACATCTTCGCGATCTCCTCGCTCGAAGTCTACGGCATCATCATGGGCGGCTGGGCTTCGAACTCGAAGTACCCGTTCCTCGGCGCGCTGCGCTCCGCCGCGCAGATGGTCTCCTACGAAGTCTCCATCGGTTTCGTCATCGTCACCGTGCTGCTCTGCGTCGGCTCGCTGAACCTGACGGACATCGTCAATTCGCAGCGCGACGGCCTCGGCACGATGATCGGCCTGCCAGGTTCTTTCCTGGATTGGCACTGGCTGGCGCTGTTCCCGATGTTCGTGGTGTTCTTCATCTCGGCGCTGGCCGAGACGAACCGCCCGCCCTTCGACCTTCCGGAAGCCGAATCCGAACTCGTCGCCGGCTTCATGGTCGAATACGGCTCCACCCCGTACATGATGTTCATGCTCGGTGAATATGCCGCCATCTGCCTGATGTGCGCGCTGACCACGATCCTCTTCCTCGGCGGCTGGCTGCCGCCGGTCGACGTGTGGTTCCTCAACTGGGTCCCGGGCATCATCTGGTTCGTCCTGAAGGCGTCCTTCGTCTTCTTCATGTTCGCGATGGTGAAGGCTTTCGTGCCGCGCTACCGCTACGACCAGCTCATGCGTCTCGGCTGGAAGGTCTTCCTGCCGATCTCGCTCGCCATGGTCGTCATCGTTGCATTCGTGCTGAAGCTCACGGGCTGGTCCGCATGACCGCCCGCGATTTCAGCAGCATTGGAGCTTGAAATGGCTAGTCTTTCGCAAGCCGTAAATTCGCTGTTCCTCAAGGAATTCGTCGGCGCGTTCTTCCTGTCGATGCGCTACTTCTTCCGTCCGAAGGCGACGGTGAACTATCCCTTCGAAAAGGGCCCGGTCTCCCCGCGCTTCCGCGGCGAGCATGCGCTGCGCCGCTACCCCAACGGCGAAGAGCGCTGCATTGCCTGCAAGCTGTGCGAGGCCATCTGTCCGGCTCAGGCCATCACCATCGAGGCCGGCCCCCGCCGCAACGACGGCACGCGCCGCACGGTGCGTTACGATATCGACATGGTGAAGTGCATCTATTGCGGCTTCTGCCAGGAGGCCTGCCCGGTCGACGCCATCGTCGAGGGCCCGAACTTCGAGTTCTCGACGGAAACGCGCGAAGAACTCTACTACGACAAGCAGAAGCTGCTCGAGAACGGCGATCGCTGGGAGCGGGAAATCGCCCGCAACATCGCTATGGATTCGCCTTACCGCTGATTTCGGGCGGAAGGCATAACGAACGTGAAGTGCCTGACGAGCGGTCGTCAGGCTTCGACGGGGCAGGGGGAACCTTCTCCGGGGAAGACGAAAAGGCACCAAAATGGGTCTGCAGGCTCTATTCTTCTATCTGTTCGCCTTCGTGGCGGTGGCGTCCGCCTTCATGGTGATCGCGTCCAGGAACCCGGTCTATTCCGTGCTGTTCCTGATCCTCACCTTCTTCAATTCGGCAGGCCTCTTCCTCCTGACGGGCGCCGAGTTCCTGGCGATGATCCTGCTGGTCGTCTATGTCGGCGCGGTCGCGGTCCTCTTCCTCTTCGTCGTCATGATGCTCGACATCGATTTCGCCGAACTGAGGGCAGGTGCACTGGAATATGCGCCGGTCGGCGCGCTGATCGGCCTGATCCTCGCGATCGAGCTCGTGGTCGTCGTCGGCGGCTCGACGCTCTCGCCGGAAATCGCCAGCAATGCCGCGATGCCGATCCCGCCGGCCGCCGAGCGCCAGAACACGGCCGCCCTCGGCGACGTGCTCTATACGCATTACGCCTACTTCTTCCAGATCGCCGGCCTCGTGCTGCTCGTCGCCATGATCGGCGCGATCGTGCTGACGCTGCGCCACAAGCCGCATATCAAGCGCCAGGATATCCCGACCCAGGTCGCCCGCACGCCGGAGACCGCCGTCGAGATCGTCAAGGTGAAGCCCGGGCAGGGCATCTGAGGCAGCGCGAGACCAAGGAAAAGCATCATGGAAATCGGTATTTCCCACTACCTCACCGTCAGCGCCATCCTCTTCACCCTCGGCGTCTTCGGCATCTTCCTGAACCGGAAGAACGTCATCGTCATCCTGATGTCGATCGAACTCATCCTGCTGTCGGTCAACATCAACATGGTCGCATTCTCGCACTTCCTGAACGACATCGTCGGCCAGGTCTTCGCGCTGTTCATTCTGACCGTCGCGGCTGCGGAAGCGGCCATCGGTCTTGCAATTCTCGTCGTCTTCTACCGCAACCGCGGTTCGATCGCCGTCGAAGACGTCAATATGATGAAGGGCTGATCGGGTCATGGATACCATCATCAAGGCAATCGTCTTCCTTCCGCTGATCGGCTTCCTGATCGCCGGGCTCAGCGGCAATGCCATCGGCGCCAAGGCGTCCGAATATGTCACGTCCGGCTTCATGATCATCGCGGCCGTGCTGTCGTGGATCGTCTTCTTCGACGTCGCCATGGGCGAGACGGAGATGGTCAAGGTCAGCGTGCTGCGCTGGATCCAGTCCGGCGGCCTGGATGTCGAATGGGCGTTCCGCGTCGATACGCTGACGGCCGTCATGCTCGTCGTCGTCAATTCGGTCTCGACGCTCGTGCACGTCTATTCGATCGGCTACATGCATCATGACCCGCATCGGCCGCGCTTCTTCGCCTACCTGTCGCTCTTCACCTTCGCCATGCTCATGCTGGTGACGTCGGACAACCTCCTGCAGATGTTCTTCGGCTGGGAAGGCGTGGGCCTTGCGTCCTACCTCCTCATCGGTTTCTGGTACAAGAAGCCGTCGGCCTGCGCCGCCGCCATGAAGGCCTTCATCGTCAACCGCGTCGGCGACTTCGGCTTCATCCTCGGCATTTCCAGCGTGTTCGTGCTCTTCGGCTCGATCAACCTGGAGACGATCTTCGCAACGGCCGCGACCTACCTGCCGGCCGAGGGCGCCGCGGATGCCGCCGACCCGGTCATCACGCTGTTCGGCATGACGCTCGACAAGTCGCATGCGCTGACCGCCACCTGCCTCCTGCTCTTCATGGGCGCGATGGGCAAGTCGGCGCAGTTCCTGCTGCACACCTGGCTGCCGGACGCCATGGAAGGCCCGACCCCGGTTTCGGCGCTCATCCATGCCGCGACCATGGTCACCGCCGGCGTCTTCCTCGTCGCCCGCATGTCGCCGATCTTCGAACTGTCGCATGACGCCCTCGTGGTCGTCACTCTGGTCGGCGCCATCACCGCCTTCTTCGCGGCGACTGTCGGCCTCGTGCAGAACGACATCAAGCGCGTCATCGCCTATTCGACCTGCTCGCAGCTCGGTTACATGTTCGTCGCGCTCGGCATCGGCGCCTATGGCGCGGCGATCTTCCACCTGTTCACGCACGCCTTCTTCAAGGCGCTGCTGTTCCTCGGCGCGGGCTCCGTGATCCACGCCGTCGACGGCGAGCAGGACATGCGCCACATGGGCGGCCTTCGCAAGCATATCCCCATCACCTTCTGGATGATGACGATCGGCACGCTGGCGCTGACCGGCGTCGGCATTCCGGGCACCGTCATCGGCTTTGCCGGCTTCTTCTCGAAGGATGCGATCATCGAATCGGCCTTCGCCTCGCACAGCCCGGTCGCCGGCTTCGCCTTCGTGCTCCTGGTCGTCGCCGCGCTGTTCACCAGCTTCTACTCCTGGCGCCTGGCCTTCATGACCTTCTTCGGCAAGCCACGCGCCTCGGCCGACGTCATGCATCATGTGCATGAATCGCCGTCCGTCATGCTGGTGCCGCTTTATCTGCTGGCCGCCGGTGCGGTGGTCGCAGGCGTGGTCTTCGTCGAATATTTCTACGGCCACCATTACGACGAATTCTGGCAGGGCGCGCTCTTCACGCTTCCCGAAAACCACCTCGTGCACGAGTTCCACAACGTGCCGCTGTGGGTGAAGTGGAGCCCGTTCGCGGCCATGGCCATCGGCTTCGTCACCGCCTGGTACATGTACATCCGTTCGCCGGAAACGCCGAAATACCTCGCCGAGCAGCATCGCGGCCTTTACCAGTTCCTGCTCAACAAGTGGTACTTCGACGAACTGTACGACTTCATCTTCGTCCGTCCCGCCATGTGGATCGGCAAGTTCCTCTGGAAGAAGGGTGACGGCGCCGTCATCGACGGCCTCGGCCCGAACGGTGTCGCCGCCCGCGTCGTGGACGTCACGGATCGCGTCGTCCGCCTCCAGACCGGTTACCTCTATCACTACGCATTCGCGATGCTGCTCGGTATTGCAGCACTCGTCACCTGGATGATGCTCGGGAGCTCCCTCTGATGACCGATTGGCCCATTCTTTCAGCGGTCACCTTCCTCCCGCTCGTCGGCGTGGCGCTTCTGCTGCTGACCCGTGAGGACAGCCCCTACGGCCGCCGCAACATCCTGAACGTCTCGCTTTTGACGACGGTCTTCACCTTCGTGCTCTCGCTCTTCATCTGGATCGGCTTCGACAATGCGAATCCCGGTTTCCAGATGGTCGAGAAGGCCGAATGGCTCGGCACCGGCATTTCCTACCATCTCGGCGTCGACGGCATCTCCATGCTGTTCGTCATCCTGTCGACCTTCCTGATGCCGTTCTGCGTGCTGGCAAGCTGGCATTCGGTCGAAAAGCGCCTGCGCGAATACATGATCGCCTTCCTGCTCCTGGAAGTGTTCATGGTCGGCGTCTTCGTCTCGCTCGACATCGTGCTCTTCTACGTCTTCTTCGAAGCCGGCCTCATCCCGATGTTCATCATCATCGGCGTGTGGGGCGGCAAGGATCGCGTCTACGCCTCCTACAAGTTCTTCCTCTATACCCTGCTCGGCTCGGTGCTGATGCTGCTCGCCATCATGGCGATGTACTGGCAGGCCGGCACGACCGACATCACTGAACTGCTCGCCTACAACTTCCCGGCCCACATGCAGACCTGGCTGTGGCTCGCCTTCTTCGCCTCCTTCGCGGTGAAGATGCCGATGTGGCCGGTGCACACCTGGCTTCCCGACGCGCACGTCCAGGCGCCGACGGCAGGCTCGGTCATCCTGGCCGGCGTGCTCTTGAAGCTCGGCGGCTACGGTTTCATCCGCTTCTCGCTCGCCATGTTCCCGCTGGCGTCGGACTATTTCGCGCCCTTCGTCTTCGCCCTGTCGGTCATCGCCATCATCTACACCTCGCTGGTGGCGCTGATGCAGGACGACATCAAGAAGCTGATCGCCTATTCGTCGGTCGCCCATATGGGCTACGTCACCATGGGCATCTTCGCGGCGAATGTGCAGGGCCTGCAGGGCGCCATCTTCCAGATGCTCTCGCACGGCATCGTCTCGGGCGCGCTCTTCCTGTGCGTCGGCGTCGTCTATGACCGGCTGCACACCCGCGAGATCGCGGCCTATGGCGGCCTCGTCAACAACATGCCGAAATACGCCGTCGCCTTCATGATCTTCACCATGGCGAATGTCGGCCTTCCGGGCACGTCGGGCTTCGTCGGCGAGTTCATGACGCTGATCGGCGTCTTCCGCGCCAACACCTGGGTCGCGCTCTTCGCCACCACGGGCGTCATCCTCTCGGCCGCCTACGCGCTCTGGCTCTACCGCCGGGTGATCTTCGGTGCGCTGGAGAAGGAAAGCCTGAAGGCGCTGCTCGACCTCGATGTGCGCGAGAAGCTGCTGCTCTACCCGCTCCTGATCCTCACGATCTTCTACGGTGTCTATCCGGCGCCGGTATTCGATGCGACGGCGGCTTCGGTCGACGCGCTGCTCAATAACTACTCCGCGGCTCTGCAGGCGGCGCAATCCGTTGCGCTTTCGGCGAACTGACGACGGGACTCGAAGACATGACCGCTGATACGATCCTTGCCAGCCTTCAACTCTCGACCCCCGAGATCATTCTTGCCGTCGGCGCCCTGGTCCTTCTGATGATCGGCGTGTTCTCCGGCGAGCGCTCGGGCACGACCGTCACCGGGCTCGCCGTCGCGCTGCTCATCATCTCCGGCCTCTGGCTGGTTCTCGCCACGGGCGAGGGCCAGGCCTATGGTGGCGCCTTCGTCTCCGATCCCTTCGCCAAGTTCATGAAGGTGCTGGCGCTGATCGGCTCGATCACCGCCATGGTGATGACGGTCGGCCACGCCCGCTCGGAGCAGCTCGACCGCTTCGAGTTCCCGGTCCTCATCGTGCTGTCGACACTCGGCATGCTGCTGATGATCTCGGCCAACAGCCTTCTGTCGCTCTATCTTGCGCTGGAACTCCAGTCGCTGGCACTTTACGTCGTCGCCGCGATCAACCGCGAGAGCCTGCGCTCGACGGAAGCGGGCCTGAAGTATTTCGTGCTCGGCGCGCTGTCCTCGGGCATGCTGCTCTACGGCATGTCGCTGGTCTACGGCTTCACCGGGCATATCGGCTTCCAGGAGATCGCCGCCGCGCTGACAGCCGAGGGCCGTTCGCTCGGCCTCGTTTTCGGCCTGGTCTTCATCCTCGCCGGCCTTGCCTTCAAGATCTCGGCCGTGCCGTTCCACATGTGGACGCCGGACGTCTATGAGGGCGCGCCGACCCCGGTCACGGCCTTCTTCGCCGCCGCGCCGAAGGTCGCCGCCATGGCCATGCTGGTGCGCATCGTCATCGATGCCTTCGAGCCCGTCGTCGCCGACTGGCAGCAGGTCATCGTCTTCATCTCGATCGCCTCCATGCTGCTCGGCGCGTTTGCCGCCATCGGCCAGCGCAACATCAAGCGCCTGATGGCCTATTCCTCTATCGGCCATATGGGCTATGCGCTGGTCGGCCTTGCCGCCGGCTCCATGGCGGGCGTGCGCGGCGTCGCGCTCTACATGCTCATCTACATGGTCATGACGCTCGGCACCTTCGCGATCATCCTCGCCATGCGCCGCAAGGAAGGCGGCAATGTCGAGGACATCAACGACCTCGCCGGCCTCTCCTCGACCAATCCGTTCATGGCGACCGTGCTGACGATCCTGATGTTCTCGCTCGCCGGCATCCCGCCGATGGCAGGCTTCTTCGCAAAATACTTCGTGTTCATGGCGGCCATCGAGGCGCATCTCTATGCGCTCGCCATCATCGGCGTGCTCGCCTCGGTCGTCGGCGCCTACTACTACCTGCGCATCATCAAGGTGATGTGGTTCGACGAGCCGACGGGTGAATTCGCCCGTACCGCCGGCGAACTGAAGCTGGTCTTCGGTCTCTCCGGCCTGTTTGTCGTCGGCTATGTGCTGATCGGCGGGCCGATCGGCGCGGCTGCCGAAGCCGCCGCCCGGACCTTCTTTTGAGCGGGTCCGGCACGCACCGCCGGATGTCGCTCGACGACTTCCGGCACGAGGCGCTCGCCGATGTGGGCTCGACCAATACGGAATGCCTGGAGCGCGCCCGAAAGGGCGCGCTTTCCGGTCTCTGGATCACGGCGGAGCGGCAGACGGGCGGGCGCGGCCGGCGCGGGCGGGCGTGGTTTTCCGAACCGGGCAACCTCTACGCCTCGCTGCTCCTGATCGATCCGGCGCCGATGGACCGGCTCGGCTCCCTGCCGCTCGCCGTCGCCGTCGCGGTGCAGGACGCGGTGCGCCGCATCATGCCGCTCGATGCGCCCGACGTGCTGATCAAGTGGCCGAACGACATCCTCATCGACCGCCGCAAGGTCTGCGGCATCCTGATCGAAGGCGAGACGCTTCCCGATGGCCGCCATGCGCTGGTCATCGGCTGCGGCATCAATGTCTCGGTGGCGCCCGATGCCGGGCTCTATCCCGTCGCGACGCTGCGTGATTTCGGTGCGTCCGCTTCCCCTGAGGAATTGTTCGCCTATCTCTTCCAGTCGATGGCGGAAACGCTGTCGCTGTGGGACGGCGGACACGGGATTTCGGCCATCATGGAGCGCTGGAAAAGGGTGGCGGGGGGCATCGGGGAAAACATCACGGTCAACCTTCCCGACCGTTCTATTTCCGGGCGCTTTTCCGGAATTGATGATACAGGTCTCCTGAAACTGGAGACGGATGACGGCGGCACGCGGTTGATCGCGGCCGGCGACGTGTTTTTTGGATAGGAATTTTAGAAGCCGATGGCAAAAGAAGACGAACTGGTATTCCTGCCGCTTGGCGGCGTCGGCGAAATCGGCATGAACCTGGCGCTCTACGGCTACGGCCCGAGGAAGAACCGCCAGTGGATCATGGTCGATTGCGGCGTCACCTTTCCGGGGCCGGACCTGCCGGGGGTCGACCTCGTGCTGCCCGATATCCGCTTTCTCGCCAAGGAGCGCGAGAACCTCAAGGGCATCATCATCACCCATGCGCATGAAGACCATTACGGCGCGCTGAACGAGCTGTGGCCGGGCCTCAACGTGCCGGTCTATGCCTCGCCCTTCACCGCCGGCATGCTGGAGGCCAAGCGCGACTACGAGAAGAGCCGCACCGAAATCCCCGTGACGATCTTCAAGCAGGGCGATCGCATCAATGTCGGTCCGTTCGAGATCGAGGCGATCGGCGTCAACCACTCCATTCCCGAGCCGATGTCGCTGGCGATCAAGACGCCGCTCGGCACCGTCGTCCATACCGGCGACTGGAAGATCGACCTCGACCCGTCGCTCGGCCCGCTGACCGACGAGACGCGTTTCCGCAAGCTCGGCGACGAGGGCGTTCTGGCGCTGATCTGCGACAGCACGAACGCGTTGCGCGACGGCGTTTCGCCCTCCGAGCGCGAGGTGTCGGAAAGCCTCACCAGGATCATCGAGGCCGCCGAGGGCCGGGTGGGCATCACGACCTTCTCCTCGAATGTCGGCCGCATCCGCTCCATCGCCCAGGCCGCCGAGGCCGCCGGCCGCGAGGTGCTGCTGCTCGGCAGCTCCATGAAGCGCGTGACGGACGTGGCGCGCGACATCGGCCTGATGGAGGGCCTGAAACCGTTCATCGCGGAAGACGAGTTCGGCTATATCCCGCGCGACAAGGTCGTCGTCATCCTGACCGGCAGCCAGGGCGAGCCGCGGGCCGCGCTCGCCAAGATCGCCCGCGACGAGATGCGCAACGTCGCCTTCACCGACGGCGACACGATCATCTTCTCCTCGCGCGCCATCCCGGGCAACGAGAAGGCGATCAACGATATCAAGAACGGCCTGGTCGAGCAGGGCATCAACGTCATCACCGACAGCGAAGCGCTGGTGCACGTTTCCGGCCACCCGCGCCGCCACGAATTGCAGCAGATGTACGGCTGGACGCGCCCGAAGATGGTCGTGCCCGTGCATGGCGAGGCCACGCATCTCACAGCCCATGCCGAGCTTGCCGAACAGTCCGGCATCGCCGAGGTGCCGCGCGTGCGCAACGGCGATATCCTGAAGCTGGCGCCGGGCGAGCCCGAGGTGATCGACCAGGCCCCCTTCGGCCGCATCTTTAAGGATGGCAACCTCATCGGCGACTATGACGAGATGGGCATCGGCGATCGCCGCAAGCTCGCCTTCGTCGGCCATGTCGCTGTCAGCGTCCTGCTCGACAGCCGCTACGATTTCCAGGGCGACCCCGAAGTGGAGCCCTTCGGCCTGCCGCAGTTCGACGACGAGGGCGAGGACATGGGCGACACGCTCTATGACGCCGTGCTCGGCGCCGTCGAGAGCATCCCGCGCGCGCGCCGCAAGGACCTGGAGATGGTGCGCGAGGCCGTGCGCCGCGCCGTGCGCTCCACCGCGAACGAGATCTGGGGCAAGAAGCCCGTCGTCACCGTCTTCCTGACGAAGGTCTGAGAAGACGGGCGCGGGGACCGTTCGTCCCGCCGCCCACGCGGCGGGGGAGCGGGGCTCTCGGACGGGTGTGACAGCACGCCGCCCTCGCGCCGTTTGAACTTCGCCCGCGACGAGCGTAAAAGTCCCGCTGTCGCACGAGAGGCCGTCCATGCAGATCTTTTCCTACTTCGCCGTCTACTTCATCGTCTGGTGGATGACGCTTTTCGCCGTGCTGCCCTTCGGGCTGAAGACGCAGGCCGAGGCGGAGGAGGTGGTGCCCGGCACGGTGGAAAGCGCGCCGGCGCGCTTCCGTGGCGGCCGCGTGGTGCTGATAACCACGATCGTCTCCGCCATCATCTATGGCATCTGGTATGTCCTGTCGGTGCGCCTCGGCTACGGCATCGATTCCATCCCGCAATTCATGCCGGATTTCAAATAGGCGCCTGCCACAAAGGTTAACGCGCCATTCAGCGCCGCAGGCAAGCCATTCCATCTCTCCCGGGCCGCGCTGGAAAAGTCTTCCCCTGACCCTACCTCCGATTTTCCTGGAAAGAGCCGGCGGAACTGCCGCGCTGACGTCGAGTCACGCGCTCTCGGAGGGTTTTGCATTACGTTGGGTGAGGCGGAGTGTCGCGGAGACCGCGCGGTGTGCGTCTTTGACGCATGGACCTGGCGAGCAAATTTGCTAGAGGGGGAGGCGTTGCGGGCAAAAAGCAAAAAAAAACAAGGCTGAAAGCCTTGTTTTACAGGTATCGCGTGATCTTTATCCGTTGTGCGGTGGCAGCGTCTGCGCGCGCCAAAGATCTGATCCTCCCAAGACTTGACCGCGAAAATGGCAAGAATTTGCACTTCCTGCCTGTTTTGTGGCTAGAAACTAGCCCAAACGTTAGGCGTTGTCATCCGCTTTTTTTGCATTTTTGCTACAGTGGAATAAAATTTTTCCATTGACAAGGCGCGCGCAATTTCTGTTATTGGCGGCCCCTTTTTTCTGCCACATTTCATCGGGCCGCGCAGGCGGTGGACAGCGCATCGAGTCGGCACCCCGCCGCGGCCTGCCGGGTTTCCTTCCTGTGGCGAAGCGTTTATGAACGCATCAAAATCAACGTCATTTTGCCCGATTCCCGAAATAGGGCGGATCAGTCACTCCGGAACCCGATATGCGCCTTTCCCGCTTCTTCCTGCCTATCCTCAAGGAAAACCCCAAGGAGGCCGAGATCGTCTCCCACCGGCTCATGCTGCGTGCGGGCATGATCAAGCAGCAGTCCCAGGGCATCTACACCTGGCTGCCGCTCGGCAAGCGGGTGCTCGACAAGGTGAACGCCATCATCCGCGAGGAGCAGAACCGCTCCGGCGCCGTCGAGCTTCTGATGCCGACGCTGCAGTCCGCCGAGCTCTGGCAGGAAAGCGGCCGTTACGACGCGTATGGCAAGGAGATGCTGCGCATCAAGGACCGGCAGGAGCGTCCGATGCTCTACGGCCCCACCAACGAGGAGATGATCACCGACGTCTTCCGCTCGTTCGTGAAATCCTACAAGGACCTGCCGCTCAACCTCTACCATATCCAGCTGAAGTTCCGTGACGAGATCCGCCCGCGCTTCGGCACAATGCGCTCGCGCGAATTCCTGATGAAGGACGCCTATTCCTTCGATCTCGACCGCGAGGGCGCCGAGCATGCCTATAACCGCATGTTCGCAGCGTATCTGCGCACCTTCTCGCGCATGGGCCTGCGCGCCATTCCGATGCGTGCCGACACCGGCCCGATCGGCGGCAATCTCAGCCACGAATTCATCATCCTCGCCGATACCGGCGAGTCGGAAGTCTTCTGCCACAAGGACTTCCTGAACTTCGACGTCCCCGGCGAAGACACCAACTTCGAGGACGTCGCGGGCCTCAAGGCGATCTTCGACAAGTGGACCTCGCGCTACGCCGCGACCTCGGAAATGCACGACGCCCCCGCCTTCGAGGCGATCGCGGAAGGCGAGCGCCTGTCCGCCCGCGGCATCGAGGTCGGCCACATCTTCTATTTCGGCACGAAATATTCCGAAGCCATGGGCGCCAAGGTACAGGGCCCGGACGGCAAGGAGCATACCGTGCATATGGGCTCCTACGGCATCGGCCCGACGCGCCTCGTGCCGGCGATCATCGAAGCCTCGCATGACGAGAACGGCATCATCTGGCCGAAGGCCGTCGCGCCCTTCGAGGCGATCGTCATCAACATGAAATCGGGCGACGCCGCCTGCGACGCGGCCTGCGAACAGATCTACGGCGCGCTGCTGAAGGCTGGCATCGACGTGCTCTACGACGACAAGGACGAGCGCGCCGGCGCGAAGTTCGCGACCGCCGACCTCATCGGCGCGCCGGTGCAGGTCATCGCGGGTCCGCGCGGCATCGCGAATGGCGAGGTCGAGATCAAGGACCGCAAGACCGGCGAGCGCGAGACGCTGACCATCGAGGCGGCGATCAACCGCCTGACATCCGGCAACTGATGCCCGCAGGCGCAGGCGGCAACGGGAGGAACCATGGCTGACGCAGCGAACGGTGCATCTGCAACCGGGGCGCAGGCCTTCAACAAGAACCGCCCGTTCTCCGCCTTCGAGCGGATGGTCGCCTGGCGCTACCTGCGCTCCCGGCGCAAGGAAGCCTTCATCTCGGTGATTGCCGGCTTCTCCTTCATCGGCATCATGCTGGGCGTCGCGACGCTCATCATCGTCATGGCCGTCATGAACGGGTTCCGCACCGAGCTGATCTCGCGCATCCTCGGCATCAACGGCCACATGATCGTCCAGCCGATCGATACGCCGCTGAACAACTACTCCCAGCTTGCCGAGCGCCTGTCGGCGGTTCCGGGTGTGACCACGGCGATCCCGCTCGTCGAGGGCCAGACGCTCGCCTCCGGCACGGCGGGCGCCGGCACCGGCGCGCTGGTGCGTGGCGTGCGCGCCGACGACCTTGCCAAGATGAAGGCCGTCTCCGACAATATCAAGGAAGGCGACCTCGTCGGGTTCGCCTCCGGCAGCGGCGTTGCCATCGGCTCGCGCATGGCCGAACAGCTCGGCCTCAGCGCCGGCGGCCAGATCACGCTCGTCGCGCCGGAAGGGGACGTGACGCCGCTCGGCGTCAATCCGCGCGTGAAGACCTACACGGTCTCCGCCATCTTCGAGATCGGAATGTCGGAATATGACGCGTCGATCATCTACATGCCGCTCGAAGAGGCGCAGCTCTATTTTAACGCCGAAGGCATCGTGCAGTCGATCGAGCTCTTCGTCGCCAATCCCGATGATGTCGACAATCTGCGCCAGCCGATCGAGGCGGCGGCCGAACGGCAGATCTTCATCACCGACTGGCGCCAGCGCAACCGCACCTTCTTTTCGGCCCTGCAGGTCGAGCGCAACGTCATGTTCATGATCCTGACGCTGATCGTGCTCGTCGCCGCGCTCAACATCATCTCCGGCCTCATCATGCTGGTGAAGGACAAGGGCAGTGACATCGCGATCCTGCGCACCATGGGGGCGACGTCCGGCGCGATCATGCGCATCTTCTTCATGACGGGCGCGGCGATCGGCACGGTGGGCACCTTCGCGGGCGTGCTGCTCGGCGTCGTCGTCTGCCTCAATGTCGAATCGATCCGCCAGTTCTTCTCCTGGATCTCGGGCACGACGCTGTTCAATCCGGAACTCTATTTCCTCAGCCAACTGCCGGCCGACATGAATGCCGGCGAGACGGTCTCGGTCATCGTCATGGCGCTGGCGCTCTCCTTCCTCGCGACGATCTTCCCCGCCTGGCGTGCCTCCAAGCTCGATCCGGTCCAGGCCCTGCGGTACGAATAGGATAAACGCATGAATGCGCGCGTCGCTCTGGAACTGAAGGGCATCGAACGGCACTACGGCCAGGGAGAGACCCTGCTGTCGATCCTGAAAGGGGCCGACTTCACGCTGAAGAGCGGCGAGACGGTCGCGCTCGTCGCCCCCTCGGGCACCGGCAAGTCGACGCTGCTGCACATCGCCGGCCTTCTGGAAAAGCCCGATGCCGGCGAGGTTTTCGTCAACGGCCATTCCTGCGCGAGGCTGCCCGACGACCAGCGCACCGCAATCCGCCGCGGCGAGATCGGCTTCGTCTACCAGTTCCATCACCTCCTGCCGGAATTCAGCGCGCTGGAAAACATCATGATGCCGCAGCTCATCGGCGGCCTTTCCAAGGCGGAGGCGCGCGAGCGGGCCGCCCAGCTGCTCGACTATATGCGCATCGGCCACCGCGCCGACCACCGGCCGTCGGAACTCTCCGGCGGCGAGCAGCAGCGCGTCGCCATCGCCCGGGCCGTCGCCAATGCGCCGCTCCTGCTTCTCGCCGACGAGCCGACCGGCAACCTCGATCCGGAGACGGCCGGCTACGTCTTCGAGGCGCTGGAAGCGCTCGCCCGCCAGTCCGGCCTAGCCGCGCTGATCGCCACCCACAACCATGAGCTTGCCGGCCTGATGGATCGCCGCGTGACGATCGAGGACGGCCTCGTGCGCGAGCTTGCCTAAAGAGCAAGTGCGAAGCGGTTTTGCGTCCGGAATTGCGTTGGAATAAAGGGGTGGAGCGTCTTCGCGATTCGCGGAAACGCTCTAGTTGTCCAGCCCGCAGATCGAGCGCGCAATCTCGTCCTTCCAGTCCTTCAGCAGCACGAACTGCGCCTTGCCGCTGATCGGCTGGCCAAGCGCCTTGCCCTTGCCGGTCAGCACGTTGAGGTCGCATTCGCTTCCCCCGTCCGGGTTGAGCGTATCGTAGGACGAGAAGGTATAGCCTGCGACGATGAAATCGAAATTGCGGTAGGCGACGGTCAGCGTCTGGCGCCAGCGGTCCCGGCCGATCGATTCGTTCTTCGTCACCAGCGTGAAGGAACCGTTGGAAAGCGCCGCCAGCTCCGGCTCCTGGCCGGCCATGATGGGCAGGCTGCCCCAAACGGAGTTCGGCAGGGAAAGCACCAGCGCCAGCCGGCCTTCCTCCGGTTTGGCGAGATAGACATAAAGCCCGCTGTTTTCGCCGCTGTCCTCGTCCGCCGTCGCGATGATGGCGAGATCCGCCGTGCCGTCCTTGTTCCAGTCGCCGCTCGCCATCGCCATGATGCGCTCGGCCGGAAAGTCCGCAGCCCCCGCCGCAGCGGGCAGGGCGGCAGACAGCAGAAGGGCGGCAATCAACGACTTCATCTTTTTTCCTCCGTTTGATCGAGGCGACCTTATTGCGCCCGGCCGCGCCGGTCCAGAGGGCCTGTGGAAAGCGGTTGACACGAGAACAAGAATGGAACAAAATGGAAACATAAAAGGAAAGGGAGCCACAATGACCGATTTTCTTCGTGATCTTGCTGCATTCACCTCCATGGCCATGTTCGTCGCCAGCTTCTCCGTCATCCTCTTCGGCATCTGACAGGATCGCCTCCGTCCGGCGGGCGCTGCATGCGTGGAAAGCGGGTGCAACGCCAAGAACGGTCTGGACGGGAGGGGTGCGAATCCGCTTAAGCTTCCGGCCTTGATCGGAAGGACGATGCCATGGCGGATGCAGCTCAGAAGACGGATGACGGGATAGGCGCGCAGACACCGCAATTCGTGCACCTGCGCGTGCATTCGGCCTTCTCGCTGCTCGAAGGTGCCCTGCCGATCAAGAAGATCATCGGCAAGGCGACCTCCGACCAGCAGCCGGCGATCGCGATCACCGACACGAACAATCTGTTCGCGGCGCTCGAATTCTCGCAGAAGGCGGTCGGCGAGGGGATCCAGCCGCTGATCGGCTGCCAATTGTCGATCGACATGGAAGACGAGGGAGAGGGCGAGCGGCGCGGCGGACAGGCCCAGCTCGCGAAGCTGCCGTCGATCGTGCTTCTGGCGGCGACGGATGCCGGTTATGCCCGGCTCGTCGCGCTCGTTAGCCGCGCCTATCTCGGCGGCGAGGGCAACCAGGCGATCCACATCGCCTATAGCTGGCTGGTGGAAGAGGGCACGGAGGGACTGATCGCGCTTTCCGGCGCGAGTGGTGGCCCGGTCGACATGGCCTTCCTTGCCGGCCAGCCGGCAATGGCGCTGGCGCGGCTTCAGGCGCTGAAAAAGGTCTTCGGCGACCGGCTCTATATCGAGCTGCAACGCCATGGCCGCTACGACAGGCAGCACGAGCGGCGCATGGTCGAGCTTGCCTATGCTGAGGACGTGCCGCTGGTCGCGACCAACGAGCCGTTCTTCCCGGCGCCTGATGACTACGATGCCCATGACGCGCTGATGGCGGTGGCGCACAATGCGATGGTGTCGGACGACAACCGCTTCCGCCTGTCGCCGGACCACTATCTCAAGAGCCGCAAGGACATGGCGAAGCTCTTCGCCGACCTGCCGGAGGCGCTGGAGAACACGGTGGAGATCGCGCGGCGCTGCTCCTTCGTGCTGAAGACGCGCGGGCCGATCCTGCCGCGCTTCACCGGCGCGACGGACGATCCGGAGGAGGCGGAGCGGGCGGAGGCCGCGGAGCTGCGCCGGCAGTCCGTGGAGGGGCTGGAAAGCCGCATGAAGCTGCTCGGCCTGACGCCGGGCTATACGGAACAGGATTACCGCGAGCGGCTGGATTTCGAGCTCAGCGTCATCGAGCGCATGAAGTTCCCCGGCTACTTCCTGATCGTTGCCGACTTCATCAAATGGGCCAAGCAGCACAACATCCCGGTCGGCCCGGGCCGCGGCTCCGGTGCGGGTTCGCTCGTCGCGTACGCGCTGACCATCACCGACGTCGACCCGCTGCGCTTCTCGCTGCTCTTCGAACGCTTCCTCAATCCCGAACGCGTCTCGATGCCGGACTTCGACATCGACTTCTGCCAGGACCGCCGCGAAGAGGTGATCCGCTACGTGCAGCAGAAATACGGCCGCGAGCAGGTGGCGCAGATCATCACCTTCGGTTCACTCCAGGCCCGCGCGGCGCTGCGCGACGTCGGGCGCGTGCTCGAAATGCCCTATGGCCAGGTCGACAAGATCTGCAAGCTGGTGCCGAACAACCCGGCCAACCCGACGCCGCTCTACAAGGCGATCGAGGAGGAGCCGAAACTGCAGGAGGAGGCGGAGAAGGAGCCGGTCGTCGCGCGCCTGCTCGATATCGCCCAGAAGATCGAGGGCCTCTACCGCCACGCCTCCACGCACGCCGCCGGCATCGTGATCGGCGACCGGCCGCTCTCGCAGCTCGTGCCGATGTACCGCGATCCGCGTTCCGACATGCCGGTCACCCAGTTCAACATGAAATGGGTCGAGCAGGCCGGCCTCGTCAAGTTCGACTTTCTCGGCCTGAAGACGCTCACCGTGCTGAAGACGGCGGTCGACTTCATCCGCAAGCGGGGCATCGAGGTGAAGCTCGAAAGCCTGCCGCTCGACGACCAGCTCACTTACGAGATGCTGTCGCGCGGCGAGACGGTCGGCGTGTTCCAGGTGGAAAGCGCGGGCATGCGCAAGGCGCTGATCGGCATGCGGCCGGACTGCATCGAGGACATCATCGCGCTGGTGGCGCTCTACCGCCCCGGCCCGATGGAGAACATCCCGGTCTACAATGCCCGCAAGCACGGCGAGGAGGAGATCGAATCGATCCACCCGATGATCGACCATCTCCTCAAGGAGACGCAGGGCGTCATCGTCTACCAGGAACAGGTGATGCAGATCGCCCAGGTCCTGTCCGGCTATTCGCTCGGCGAAGCCGACCTCCTGCGCCGCGCCATGGGCAAGAAGATCAAGGAGGAGATGGACAAGCAGCGCGCCCGCTTCGTCGACGGCGCCGTCAGGAACGGCGTGTCGAAGCCGCAGTCCGACCTGATCTTCGATCTGCTCGCCAAGTTCGCGAACTACGGCTTCAACAAGTCGCACGCCGCCGCCTACGCCATCGTCTCCTACCAGACGGCCTATCTGAAGGCGCATTACCCGGTCGAGTTCCTCGCCGCGTCGATGACCTACGATATGTCCAACACCGACAAGCTGAACGATTTCCGGCAGGATGCCGGACGGCTCGGCATCGATGTCATCCCGCCCTCGGTGCAGACCTCGTTCGCCCATTTCGAGACGGGCGAGAACCGCATCTACTATGCGCTTGCCGCCATCAAGGGCGTCGGCGGGGCCGCGGTGCAGCATATCGTCGACGTGCGCGGCACGGCGCCGTTCAGGAGCCTGGAAGATTTCTGCGCGCGCATCGATCCGAAATTCGTCAACCGCCGCGTCTTCGAGAGCCTGATCGTCGCCGGCGCCTTCGATTGCTTCGGCCATGACCGCGCCGCGATGATCGCCGGCCTCGACCGGCTGCTCGGCGCCGCCCAGCGCGCGCAGGAGAACAAGACGAGCGGGCAGGGCGATATCTTCGGCATGGGCGCGGCGACGGGGCCGGAGGTCATCACGCTCCCCGCCTACACGCCCTGGCTCGCCTCGGAAAAGCTGCACCGCGAGTTCCAGGTGCTCGGCTTCTACCTGTCGGCCCACCCGCTCGACACCTATGCGCCGATCCTCTCCAAGATGCGCGTGCAGACCTTCGGCGATTTTTCCGCCGCGGTGAAGCGCGGTGCGACTGCCGGCCGCCTCGCCGGCACGGTGACCTCCAAGCAGGAGCGCAAGACGCGCACCGGCAACAAGATGGGCATCGTCGCCTTCTCCGATTCGTCCGGCCAGTTCGAGGCGGTGCTGTTCTCCGAAATGCTGAACCAGTATCGCGACCTCCTGGAGCCCGGCAAATCGCTGGTCATGACGGTGCAGGCGGAAGAGCGGCCGGAGGGCATCGGCCTGCGCATCCAGACGCTGCGCTCGCTCGAGGAGGAATCGCTGCAGACCCAGAAGGCGCTGCGCGTCTATGTGCGCGACAGCGGCCCGCTGCGCTCCATCGCCGCCCATCTCAACACCAAGGGCGACGGCCTCGTCTCCTTCATTGTGATCAAGGACAACGGCCAGCGGGAGATCGAGGTGGAACTCGGCGAGCGCTTCCGCATCTCCTCCGAAATCGCCGCCGCCATGCGCTCCACGCCGGGCGTGCTGGACGTGGAGCTGGTCTGAGGCTTTATGCGGCCGCCGGCACGCGGGCGACGACCTTTATCTCGAAGTCGAAACCGGCGAGCCAGTTGACGCCGATCGCGGTCCAGTTCGGATAGGGGCGCGTGTCGAAGATTTCCTGCTTGACGGCCAGGATCGTGCCGAACTGGTTTTCGGGATCGGTGTGGAAGGACGTCACGTCGATGATGTCGTCGAAGGTGCAGCCCGCTGCCGCGAGCGTCGCTTTGAGATTCTGGAAGGCGAGGCGCACCTGCTGCTCGAAATCGGGCTCCGGCGTGCCGTCGGCACGGCTGCCGACCTGGCCGGAGACGAACAGGAGGTCACCGGATTTGATCGCGGCCGAATAGCCGTGCTCGTCGTAGAGGGCGTGTCTGTCCGCCGGAAAAATCGCTTCGCGCTGGGTCATGGCTGATCTCTCTTTCAAGGGTGGAAGGGGCCGGGGAGGCCAGGATGCTTCACAACGATCATGATTTCATATACGTTGCGTATATGAAATTGGGTGCGCGAGGCCGTGATGTCAAGTTCATATACGTACCGTATATGAAGGAATGAGGATGAAAGCGTGAATCGACGCATCGCGATGATGGAGGAAAACCGGATCAAGCTGATCGGCGCAGCGCGCAAGGCCTTCGGCAGGAAGGGATACGCGGCCGCCTCCATGGACGACCTGACCGCCGATGTGGGGCTGACGCGCGGCGCGCTCTACAATATTTTTGGCGACAAGCGCGGTCTTCTCGCGGCGGTCGTGCATCAGATCGACACGGAGATGGCCGTGCGCGCCAAGCAGATCGGCGCTTGCGCCGGAGACGATTGGAACGGCCTCCTGGCGGAAGGGGCGGCCTATATCGAAATGTCCCTCGACCCCGAGGTGCAGCGCATCGTCCTGCTCGATGGACCCGCCGTGCTGGGAGACCCCTCGCAATGGCCGAGCCAGAGCAACTGCCTGCAGGTCACGCAGGCGAAGGTGGAACGGCTCATTGCCGAAGGAATGCTCAAGCAGGTGGATGCCGAGGCCGCCGCCCGGCTCCTCAGCAGCATGGCGTTCAACGCTGCGCTCTGGATCGCGGCGAGCGACGATCCGAAGGGCGTCTTGCCGAAAGCGATCGAGGTGTTCCAGGCGCTTGCGACGGGTCTCCTCGCCCGGCCGGCCTGACGGGGCGTGCGCGATTTCTGCTGCGGTGTTTCGGCAAGGGACGCAACGAAACGGGCCGCCGCGCCGGAAGAGCGGGCGGCCCTGATGTCATGTCAAACGTCTCCGGTCAGTTGACGACGGAGACCGACGACGTCTTCTTCTTTGCCTTCTTGCCGCCCTGCACGATCCCGGCATCCGCCTTCTGCACCTTGCGCGTCACGGTGATGAAGTCCGTGCCGTTGCCGGTTTCCGGGCCAAGGCCGGTGTCGGAGATGGAAAGGGAGGCGCCTTCGCCCATCAGGCCGGAAATGCGCAGGCGCATGTCCTCCGGGATATCGAGGCGGTCGAGGGTCCTCGTGAGCGCGTCGGGGGCGGCGGCATCGGCTTCGACGGTGATGCCGAGACGCTTCATCGTCGCCTGCGAGAGCTGGTTGTCCATGCTCACGCCGTACCATTCCGCCTTGCCCTTGTCGGCATCGACCTCGCGGGCGAGCAGGAAATGCGTGCCGAGGGCGATCTCCGGGTTGCGGATGATGATCGGCATTTCGAGCACGGGCTTGAACTTCTGCCGAACGAGGATCTGCCCGTTCGGCGGCACGCCCTTGCCGGCCTTGGCATAGACGGCGGCGATAAGCTCCGGCGAGATCATGCCATCCTCCGTCAGGCCTTCGGCGTGCTGGAAGGCGCGGATGGCGGTCACGGTCTGCTTGCCGTGCAAGCCGTCCGGGATGCCGGCGTCATGGCCGAGCGCGGTCAGCAGGGTCTGCAGGTCCATCAGCATCTCGCGCTCGCCGCGACGGGTGATGAGGATGCGGATCGGGTCCTGCTCGGTCTTCTGCACGACGGGCGGAACGATCTCCGGCTTGGGATCGGTCATCGCCACTTCGACGCTCCTGTCGCCGGCCTCGATCAGGGCGGGACGCAGGCCCGCATCCGACAAGAGCGGCGTATCCGGCACGACGACGACAGGCTTGAACAGCGCGGCATGCACGATGTGCTGCGGGGCGATCTCGCGGTCGGTGATGAGGACGTGGCCGCCGCGTCGCGTCGTGCCGAACAGGCGTTTTGCAAAATCGTTCGGCAGGCGCACGCAGCCGTGCGAGGCAGGGTAGGAGGGCACGCTGTTGGAGGCGTGCAGCGCGATGCCCGACCAGGTCAGCCGTTGCATGAAGGGCATCGGCGCGCTGTCATAGAGATTGGAAAAATGCGTGCGCTTCTTCTCGAGGATCGAGAAGATGCCGGTCGGCGTCGAATGTCCCGCCTTGCCGGTGGAGACGCGCGAGGTGGCGACCACCACGCCGCCATCATAGACCTTCAATTCCTGCAGGTCCTTCGACACCATGATCTGGAGCGGACCTTCGAGCGTGCCGCCGAGCGCCGTGGCGCAGCTCAGCATCAGGCCCACTATGCTCATGCCGGTAACAAGGCGAAACGTCATGTGACCCATCCGTACGCAATACAAACCGGCGGGAAGCGTAGTGCATCCGGTTTAAGGAAGGCTTGATGCACGCAGACGATCCCCCGATCTGTGCCATCCCGATGCAGTCAAGAACGCCGGCCTGCAGGGATTTATTCGGAAGGACCGTCGATTTTCCCGGCGGTCTTGAATGTCAACTTTTCGTGAAAACGCGCGGGGCCGGATTTGCCGAACGTGTAACCGGTCTCCACGCTCGCCTTGCCGAACTTGTCGCGCAGCGTGTTCATCGCCGCCTCCGCCGCGGCGCGGCGGGCGGCGGCGGGATCGACGAGGTCCGGCGGGTCGGCGCGGCCGGGATCGGCAAGGTCGCTGACGCCGATCCCGATCAGCCGGTACTTGGTGCCGTCCACCTCCTTGCGCAGGAGTTCCATGCCGGTGCGGAAGATGCGGTCGGCCAGCATGGTCGGGTCTTCGAGCTTGCGGTTGCGCGTGCGGCCCTTGAAATCGGCCGTCTTCAGCTTGAGCACGACCGTGTGGCCGGCAATGCCCGACTTGCGCAGGCGCGCGGCCACCTTCTCGCTGAGGCGGCGCAGGTGCGCCACCAGTTCGTCATAGCTTGAAATGTCGTCGAAGAAGGTGGTTTCGGCCGAGACGCTCTTGGCCGGGTCGTTGGGCTGCACCTCGCGGTCGTCCTGCCCGCGCGAAAGGTTGAAGAGCCGCTTGCCCATCACGCCGTAGCGGCGCATCAGGTCGGTTTCCTCCATGGTCTGGAGCTGGCCGACGGTGCGGATGCCGTCGCGCTCCAGCGTCTCGGCAAAGGCCTTGCCGACGCCCCAGATAAGGCGTACCGGCTTGTCGCGCAGGAAGCCGAGCGCCTCGGCTTCGCCGATGATGGAAAAGCCGCGCGGCTTGTTGAGGTCCGAGGCCACCTTGGCGAGGAACTTGCAATAGGAAAGGCCGATCGAGATGGTGATGCCGACCTCCTTCTCGACGCGCTGGGCGAAGCGGGCCAGCACGCGGGCGGGCGGATCGTGGTGCAGGCGCTCCGTGCCCTTCAGTTCCAGGAAGGCTTCGTCGATGGAAAGCGGCTGCACCAGCGGCGTCAGCTCCTGCATCATCGTGCGCACCTGGCGGCCCACGGCGACGTATTTCTCCATGTTCGGACTGATGACGACCGCGTTGGGGCAGGCCTCCAGCGCCTTGAACATCGGCATGGCCGAGCGCACGCCGTGAATGCGCGCGACATAGCAGGCGGTGGAAACGACGCCGCGCTTTCCGCCGCCGATGATGACCGGCTTGTCGGCGAGATCAGGATTGTCGCGCTTCTCGATCGCGGCATAGAAGGCGTCGCAGTCGATATGGGCGAGTGTCAGGCCGTAGAGCTCGTCGTGATAGACGAGGCGGGGGCTGCCACAGGCGCGGCAACGGCGCAGGTTGGCCGCCTGCCCGGCAAGGCAGTCGCGGCAGAAGCCCGGAAAACGCGTGTCGGCGATGCTCATCGTATGGAACAAATATTGAACATCGCGACATTACTGCTTAAGTTCACGAGTCTCAATAGTCGCGGGAGGTGATTGCATGACGACGCACAGGCAGGCGCGCGGCGATCCTCGCGAATCGCCCGTTCAGAAATCGTCGCTGCCATACGGCCCGGAGAGGATGGCATGGGCACGCACCACCGCCTCCGGCGTGACGCCCGTCGCCGCGCTGAAGGCGAGAAGCGTCGGCTCGTGGTCCATCAGGAAGCCGACGACGCCGGCGAGGAAGCCGGGATCGTCGACGGCATTGCGCACCTCGGTGGGCGCGACGCCGGTGAGCGAGAGGAAACGCGAGAGCAATTCCGGTTCGCCGGCAAGCCAGCCGAGGATGGCGACGGCGGTCGCCTCCGCATCGGCGACCGCGGGTGTATCTTTTTGGCTTTTCATCGTTTTCCCTCGGGAAATTTACCTTTTAATCAACCAAATCGCGCTAACGTTGCTGCGGACAGGCTGGGTGATTTCGGCTTTGCCGCAACTTATCGATCCCCCGGAAGGTTGCAAGGCCGGCGAGAGGAACAGGGACGCACGATGCCCAAGCAGGTGATGATTGTCGAGGACAACGAGCTCAACATGAAGCTCTTCCGGGATCTCATCGAGGCGTCCGGCTATACGACCATCCAGACAAGGAATGGTATGGAAGCCCTTGATCTCGCCCGCAAATACCGGCCGGACCTGATCCTGATGGACATCCAGCTTCCCGAGGTCTCGGGCCTCGAGGTCACCAAGTGGCTGAAGGAGGACGACGAGCTCCATGTCATCCCGGTGATCGCGGTGACGGCCTTCGCGATGAAGGGCGACGAGGAGCGAATCCGCCAGGGCGGCTGCGAGGCCTATGTCTCCAAGCCGATCTCCGTTCCGAAATTCATCGAGACCATAAAAACCTATCTCGGCGACGCATGAGGCGAAGGTCAGGGCCATGACAGCACGCATTCTCGTCGTCGACGACATTCCGGCCAATGTGAAGCTGCTCGAGGCGCGGCTGCTTGC
This sequence comes from Shinella sp. HZN7, assembly GCF_001652565.1. Lineage (NCBI taxonomy): Bacteria > Pseudomonadati > Pseudomonadota > Alphaproteobacteria > Hyphomicrobiales > Rhizobiaceae > Shinella > Shinella sp. HZN7. The sequence goes on from NZ_CP015736.1 coordinate 1,487,561, forward strand.
GGAATATTTCGACGTGCTGACGGCCGAGAACGGCTATGAGGCGCTCGCCATGTGCGAGCGCACCCAGGTCGACCTGATCCTGCTCGACATCATGATGCCCGGCATCGATGGGTTCGAGGTCTGCGAGCGGCTGAAGGCCAATCCGCGCACGGCCCATATCCCGGTCGTGATGGTGACGGCGCTCGACCAGCCCTCCGACCGCGTGCGCGGCCTCAAGGCCGGCGCCGACGATTTCCTCACCAAGCCGGTCAACGACCTGCAGCTCATGTCGCGGGTGAAGAGCCTCGTGCGGCTGAAGACGCTGACGGACGAGCTGCGCATGCGCGCGGCCACCGCCCGCGCCATTTCCCTGGAGGAGGGGCTGGATGGCACGCTCGGCGACGAGCCGGGCGATATCCTCCTCGTCGATGGCCGCGCCAGTTCGCAGGAGCGCATCATCCGCGCGCTGAAGCCGATCGCCGAGGTCACCTCCATGTCGGACCCGCAGGCCGCGCTCTTCCAGGCGGCCGAGAGCAATTTCGAGCTGGTGATCGTCAACGCCAATTTCGACGATTACGATCCGCTGCGCCTGTGTTCGCAGCTCCGTTCGCTGGAGCGCACGCGCTTCCTGCCGATCCTGCTGATCGCCGAGCAGGGCGACGACGACATGGTGGTGCGCGCGCTCGATCTCGGCGTGACGGACTACCTGATGCGGCCGGTCGACCCGAACGAGCTGATCGCCCGCAGCTTGACCCAGATCCGCCGCAAGCGCTGCAACGACCGCCTGCGCGCCAGCGTGCGCCAGACGATCGAGCTGGCCGTGACGGACGGCCTGACGGGGCTGCACAACCGCCGCTACCTCGACAACCACATGAAGCTCCTGATCGACCGCGCCACGGCGCGCGGCCGGCCGCTGTCGGTCTGCATTACCGACATAGACCGCTTCAAGCTGGTCAACGATACCCATGGCCACGATGCCGGCGATGCCGTGCTGCGTGAATTCGCCAACCGCGTGCGCGCGGCCGTGCGCGGTGCCGATCTCGCCTGCCGTTACGGTGGGGAGGAGTTCGTCCTGGTCATGCCGGATACCTCGGCCGAGATGGCGGCAGGCGTGGCGGAACGCCTTCGCGCGATCGTCGAGCGCGAGCCGTTCCGCGTGCCCGGCACGGATGTCTTCCTGCCCGTCACCGCCTCGCTCGGCCTTGCCAGCATGCTGCCGGCAGGGGACAGTCCGGACGCGCTGCTGAAGCGCGCCGACACGGCGCTCTACGAGGCGAAGCGTTCGGGCCGCAACCGTGTGGTGGCTGCCGCCGCCTGAGTCGGCCGGCTCGTGATGAAATTGTCCACAGGCCGGATTTTATTTTGGGCATTTGCCTCGAAAATCGGGCATTTGCTCCCGGCTGTCTGCCGACCTCAGACACGGGTCTGAACAGCCCCTAGAATTGGGGCATGTGGTGAAATCTGGCTATAAATCATACTATTCAGGTTTAGCAAACCTTATCAACAGGTTGTGTTGCGCGCGATCTATCGGAGTGCCGACGGGGGAATTTGCCACGGTTGTAGGGTGCTCGCGCAGCAGTTGAGAGGTTGTGAAGCGGGCATTGTTGTGATCCATAACGGAACCGCCGCTCAATGGCACAACTGTCCCTGCCGCGGTTAACTATGAGACAAGGCGGCGGCGGGCGAGCGTTAAGAATTCGTTGATTTTTTTTCTTTTTCGGGCGATGCTCAACTCATGGGCGGCAAACAAGCCCGCACAACCGGTTACCCCATGATGCTAGGTCCGCCGCATCTCCTGGGTCGTGGGGTCGGTCGGTCAGCTACGACAAATACGGAATCCTCGTGCCGTCGTCGTGTCTGGCCGACCCCCGTTCAACGCCGCTCCCTTCTAGGGAGCGGCGTTTTTGATTCGGGGTGCGTCAGGCCGCAGGTTGTCCGGCCAAAGGAAAAGGCGCCGGACGTTTCCGTCCAGCGCCTTTGCGAACCGAAGCGGCTCCCAAGATTACTTGATCTTGGTTTCCTTGAATTCGACGTGCTTCTTGACGACCGGGTCATACTTCGTCTTGGTCATCTTTTCCGTCATCGTACGGCTGTTCTTCGTGGTCACGTAGAAGAAACCGGTGTCGGCCGTCGACAGCAGCTTGATCTTGATGGTGGTAGCCTTGGCCATGGTCGTCCTGCCTTTATGAAAAACGAAGCCGCGGACAGCCAGTCTGCTCCACGGCTTAAATCTGGGCGGAAACTACAAATCGCGCCCGAAAAGTCAACCCCGTTTCGGCCGGAAAACCATCCTGGCGAGAGAAAGTACGAGGTAAAACCCGAAGAAGGCGACGATCGCCCAGGCAAAACCGTCATTGCCGGAAACGTCCATCGCCGCGCCGATCGCCTGCGGACCGACGACGGTGCCGACGGCATAGCAGAAGATGAAGGCGGCGTTCGCCGCCGCAAGATCCGCGCCGACGAGGCGCGAGCCGAGATGGCTGAGGCCGACCGTATAGAGACCGGCGACGCAGCCGCCCCACAGGAGCAGGACGGTCGCCATCAGCACCCAGCTGTGCGAGATGAGCGGCAGGCAGAAGGCGCCGACGAGGCCGATGACGGCCATGATCGTCAGCAGGCGCCTGCGGTCCTTCATGCGGTCGGAGAGCATGCCGAGCGGGATCTGGAACGCCATGTTGCCGATGCCCATGACGGTGAGCAGCAGGGCCGCCTGCGGCTCGCTGAAGCCGGCCCGCGTCGCATAGATCGGAAAGAGCGAGAGGCCGCCGACTTCCACCGCGCCGAAGATGAAGACCGCCGCCGTCGCCGTCGGCACGAGAAGGATGTAGCGCATGAAATGCAGCTCCGGCTTCTCGTCGATATCGGGGCTTTCGCCGCGGGCGATGAAGATGGGAACGGCGGCCAGGAGGATGATGGCGGCGCCCACCGCGAAGGGCAGCACGCCGTCGCTGCCGAGCAGCGAGAAGAGCAGGGGGCCGGTGGCGAAGCCGAGCGAGAGGACCGTGGCGTAGATGCCGAGCACCAGGCCGCGCCGCCGGGGCGGGGCGGCGGCGTTGATCCAGAATTCGGAGAGGATGAACAGCGTGGTGATCGCGCCATGGAAGACGAGGCGGAGGGGGAACCACAGCAGGAAATTCTGGATGTAGTAGAAGCCGAGACCGCTGACGGCCGCCAGCAGGATGGCGGCGAGCATGGTCGTCGAGGTGCCCCAGGCATGGGCAAGGCGCGTGGTGAAGGGCGCGGCAACCATGGCGGCGAGGCCGGCCATGGCGGAATTGATGCCGATCATCGTGGAGGAAATGCCGCGCTTCTCCATGATGATGGAGAGCAGCGGAAGGCCGAGGCCGATGGCGATGCCGACGGCGGAAATGGCGGCGACGGCTGCAATGAGGGATCGCCAGTGGATGCTCTCCACCGGGCCGGAGGTGCCGGATTGCGGCTGCGTCATATGCGATCGGTCCTCAAAGAAGGTCCCGAAGGAAGCGCCCGCGCCGGGTGTGGTACAGCGGTGCGGCTCTTCCGAAGGGCAGAGACTTGTCTTCCTGAAGGCTTTTTTGAAGCTCTTCAAGGATCAAGACGGTTATGTCGGGCATCTCGATGCCCCCGCGATCAAAAATATCCACCCAGCGCACGTCTTCCAGTTCATGGCTCGCTGTCGCGCCGGCGGGGTCGATGCCCGCCTCGTCGGCAAAGAGCGTGAAGAATCGCGTGTCGAACCGCCGGACCATGCCGGCCGGCGTGATGGCGCGGGCAAGGAAACGCAGGTTCGAGAGGTCGGGACGGAAGGGCAGGGCGTTCTGCGCCGCGGCATCGAGCGGCGCGCCGACGGAAATGCCGGCTTCCTCGTAGAGTTCCCGCAGCGCCGCGACGCCGAGCGCGCGCAGGCGCGAATCGGAACAGCGCGTGCCGCTGCGCAGCGCCAGCCGCTCGCAGGCCAGCGGGTTCAACGGATTGGAGACGGGAACGAGGCGGTCCGCCGCATCGCGCCGGCCGCCGGGAAAGACATAGACATCAGGCATGAAGACATGCTTGCTGCTGCGCCGGCCGACGAGCACCCGCATGCGCTCGCCCGACCGGTCGAGAAGCAGGATCGAGGCCGCATCGACAGGTCGGACGGGTGTCATGCCGTCCGGTCGCCGTAGGCGGCGGTCGTTTCCGCTTCCGTCTCTTCCGGCTTGTCGCCGAAGCCGTGCATCTTCAACGCCCATTGCAGGCCGATGGCGCCGCCCTTGATGGGCTGGAGCAGAAGAAGCGACAGGATGACGGTGATCGGCGCCCAGATGGCGAGATGCTGCCAGGTGGTGAGCGGCCAGACGAGGTCCGTCGCCATGTAGCCGCCGAGCACGACATGGCCGACGATGGTGATGACGAGATAGGGCGGCAGGTCGTCGGCGCGCTGGGGCGTATAGTCCTCGCCGCAGGCCGCGCAGTTTTCCACGGGCTTGACGAAGGACTTGAACAGGCGGCCGGAGCCGCAGGCGGGGCAGCGGTTCAGCATGCCGCGCTTGATGGCGCGGCCGAGCGGGCGCTCCGCCGGCCGGGCGGCCGGGCTGTCGCCGAAATGCTGCGTGCTGCCGGTGGTCTCGTTCGCCTGCATGTCCTGTCCTTCCCGCCGGTGCCGGGCACCAGCCATCTGTCTTCGCGCGGGGGCGGGCGCGATACCGTTCAGCGTCTGCCGCGGGGCGGGCGCGTGCCCGGCTGGTGACGCGGCGCGCTGCCCCTGCGCCGGCCCGACTTGTGGAAGGAGCGCACCGCCGTCGGCATCTTGCGTCCCTCGCTGATCATGTCGAACCGGAGCGAACCGGCAAGCGGCACCGCTTCTGCGAGTTTGACACGCACCGCATCGCCGAGGCGATAGCCGAGCCCGGTCTTTTCGCCGGACAGCGCCTGATGCGCCTCGTCATAGATGTAGTAGTCGCGTCCGAGCATAGATATAGGCACGAAACCATCGGCACCATACTCCGGCAGGGTGACAAAAAGTCCCGCCTTGGTCACGCCGGAGACGCGCCCGTCGAATTCCTCGCCGATGCGTCCGGCCAGGTGATGGGCGATCAGCCGGCCGACCGTGTCGCGCTCGGCCGCCATGGCGCGGCGCTCGAAGGTCGAGATCTCGGCCGCGATATCGTCGAGCGTGGCTTCCTCGTCCGGCGTGATGCCGCCTTCGCCAAGCCCGAGCGAGCCCACCAGCGCCCGGTGCACGATGAGGTCCGCATAGCGGCGGATCGGCGAGGTGAAATGGGCGTATTTCATGAGGTTCAGGCCGAAATGGCCGATATTGTCCGGACTGTAGATCGCCTGGCTCTGCGAGCGCAGCACCATCTCGCTCACCATCTGCTCGAACGGCTTGTCCTTGGCCTTCGCAAGCACGCCGTTGAAATGGTTGGAGCGCATGTTGCCGCCCTTGACCAGCGAGATGTCGAGCGTCTGCAGGAACTCGCGCAGCACCTCCTGCTTGGCGAGCGAGGGCGCGTCGTGCACGCGGTACACCAGGACCTGCCTCTTCTTCTCCAGCGTCTCGGCGGCCGCGACGTTGGCCTGGATCATCATCTCCTCGATGAGCTTGTGCGCATCGAGCCGCGGCGGCACGAAGACCCGGTCGACGGTGCCGTCCTCCTTCAGGAGGATCTTGCGTTCCGGCATGTCGAGTTCGAGCGGCTGGCGGCGGTTCCGGCCGACCGTCATGATGCGGTAGGCGTTCCACAGCGGCTTGAGGATCGTCTCCAGGATCGGTCCGGTCTTGTCGTCGGGCGCGCCGTCTATTGCCGCCTGGGCCTGCTGGTAGGAGAGCTTTGCCGCGCTCTTCATCATGATGCGATGGAAGGTGTGGCTTGCCTTGCGGCCTTCATGCGAGAAGACCATGCGCACCGCGAGCGCCGGCCGGTCGACGCCTTCCTTCAGCGAGCAGAGGTCGTTGGAGATGCGTTCCGGCAGCATGGGCACGACGCGGTCCGGGAAATAGACCGAGTTGCCGCGCTTCAGCGCCTCGCGGTCGAGCGCGGATTTCGGCCGCACGTAATAGCTGACATCGGCGATGGCGACGGTGACGATCACGCCGCCGGGATTGTCGGGAGAGGGGTCGGGCTCGGCGAAGACGGCGTCGTCATGGTCCTTGGCGTCGGCCGGGTCGATGGTGATGAGCGGCAGGCTGCGCCAGTCCTCGCGGTGCGCCATGGTCGCGGGCCCTGCGGCTTCCGCCTCGCGGATCACCGCGTCGGGGAAGATATAGGGGATGCCGTGGGAATGGATGGCGATCGTCGAGATCGCCTTTTCCGAGGCGACCGAGCCGATCACGCCCTTGATCTGCGCGCGCGGCAGGCCGTAGCGGCCCATGCGCACGACGTCGATCTCCACGAGGTCGCCGTCCGTGGCGCCCGCCGTGAACTCCGCATCGACCTCCATCTCCTCGCCGCGCCGGTCGATCGGCATGATGCGCCCGCCGCCGCCCGCCATGGCGCGGAACACGCCCATGCCGGAATTCTTCTTCTTGTCGAGCACCTTGATGACCCGCCCGGTATAGGCCGGCCCGCCGCGTTCCTTCGCCGGGAAGATCTTCGCCAGCACCCGGTCGCCGAGCCCGGCGACGGGAGCCTTGTCCTTGCGCAGGCCGGCCGACTGGCGGATCAGCACGGCGGGCGCGACGCCCGCATCGTCGAGCCATTCGGCCGGGCGGCCGATCAGTTCGCCGTCGATATCGCGCGTCGTGATATCGAGAACGGTGACGGGGGGGAGGGCTCCGGGGCGGACCAGCGACTTGCGGCGCTTTTCCAGCAACCCGTCCTCCTCGAAGGATTTCAGCAGCGCCTTCAGCTCGACACGCGCTTCGCCCTTCAGGCCGAAGGCCTTGGCGATCTCGCGCTTCGAGGCCTGTTCCGGATTGTCGGCGATGAAGCGCAGCAGCACGTCGCGCGGCGGGATGACGCCGTGGATGATCGGGATATTGTCTATCGGCGGCACGTCACGGCCCGCGCGGCCGGGCCGCGTGGATCGTCCTGCCCGGCTGCGTGGTTCTCTCGTCATGCCGTCAGGCCTTCTTTGCCTTGGTTGCGGTCTTGGCCTTGGGCGCTGCCTTCGGCTTTGCGGCCTTGGCATCGTCGGACTTCGCCGCCTTGGTGGTCTTCGTCGCCTTGGCCTTGCCCTTGGCGGGCGTCTTGCCGGCCTTGTCGGCGATCAGCACGAGCGCCTCCTCCAGCGTGACGCTGTCGGCGGCCTTGCCCTTGGGCAATGTCGCGTTGACCTTGCCCCAGTTGACATAGGGGCCGTACTTGCCGTCGCGCACCGTGATGGGGCCGCCGTCCGGATGGTCGCCAAGCGTCTTCAGGGCGGCGGGCGTGCCTCGCGCGCGGCCGCCGGGACCCTTCGCCTGCTTGTCGGCGATCACGGCAACGGCGCGGTTGAGGCCGATCGAGAAGACGTCCTCGACGCTTTCGAGATTGGCATAGCCGCCGTCATGCAGCAGGAACGGGCCGTAGCGGCCGATGCCGGCGGAGATCATCTTGCCGGTTTCCGGGTGCTGGCCGATGTCGCGCGGCAGCGAGAGCAGGGCGAGCGCCTTCTCGTGGTCGATGCTCGCCGGCGTCCAGCCCTTCGGCAGGCTGGCGCGCTTGGCCTCCTTGCCGTCTCCGCGCTGCACATAGGGTCCGAAGCGGCCGGTGCGCAGCGTGATCTCCTCGCCGGTATGCGGGTCCTTGCCGAGGTTCTGCGGCTCGTTGGAGCCATTCGCCTCCGCATCCGAGCCATTGTCGGCGGAAAGCTGGCGGGTGTAGTTGCAGTCCGGATAGTTCGAGCAGCCGACGAAGGCGCCGAACTTGCCGAGCTTCAGCGAAAGCTTGCCGGTGCCGCAGACCTGGCAGATGCGCGGGTCGCTGCCGTCCTCGCGCTTGGGGAAGACCAGCGGGGCCAGTTCCTCGTTCAGCGCGTCGAGCACGTTGGTGACGCGCAGTTCCTTGGTGTCCTCGATCTGCGCGAAAAAATCCTTCCAGAAATCGCGGAGGACCTGCTTCCAGTCGAGTTCGCCGGCCGAGATCTTGTCGAGCTTTTCTTCCAGATCCGCCGTGAAATCGTATTCGACATAGCGGGTGAAGAAGCTTTCGAGGAAGGCCGTGACGAGGCGGCCCTTGGCTTCCGGGATCAGCTTGCGCTTGTCGATGATGATGTATTCGCGGTCGCGCAGCGTGGCGAGCGTCGCGGCATAGGTCGACGGGCGGCCGATGCCGAGCTCTTCCATCTTCTTGATGAGCGAGGCTTCCGAGTAGCGCGGCGGCGGCTCGGTGAAGTGCTGGCTGGCATTCACCTTCTGCTTGGCGAGCTTTTCCTGCGCGTTGATTTCGGGCAGGCGGCCGTCGTCGTCCCCGTCGTCCGGCTGCTCGCCGTCTTCCTTCTGGTCGGTGTAGGCGGCGATGAAGCCGTCGAAGCGGATGACCGAACCGGTGGCGCGCAGGCCCGCCTTGCGCCCGCCATTGTCCGCCTCGATCTCGACCGTCGTGCGCTCGATTTCGGCCGAGGCCATCTGGCTGGCGATGCCGCGCTTCCAGACGAGATCGTAGAGCTTAAGCTGGTCCGGATCGAGATAGCGCTTCACCTGGTCGGGTGTGCGGTCGAAGGAGGTCGGGCGGATCGCCTCGTGGGCCTCCTGCGCGTTCTTCGCCTTGGTGGAGTAGAGGCGGGGTTTTTCGGGCACGTAGCGCGCGCCGAACTGTTCGGCGACGGCGCGGCGTGCGGCGTCGATCGCCTCCGGCGCCATCTGCACGCCATCGGTACGCATATAGGTGATGAGACCGACGGTCTCGCCGCCGATGTCGATGCCTTCATAGAGCTTCTGCGCCACCTGCATGGTGCGCGATGCCGAGAAGCCGAGCTTGGAGGAGGCGGCCTGCTGCAGGGTCGAGGTGGTGAAGGGCGGTGCCGGGTTGCGCTTGGTGGGCTTGGCCTCGACGCTTTCGACGCGATAGGTCGCGCCGTCGAGCAGCGTCTTGAGGCGGTTCGCCTCCTCGCCATTGCCGATCGACCGCGCCTGCAGGCGTTTGCCTTCTGCCGAGACGAGGCGCGCCTCGAACTCGTCGCCGCGCGGCGTCTTCAAGAGGGCGGAGATGTTCCAGTATTCTTCCGAGACGAAACGCTCGATTTCCGCTTCCCGGTCGCAGACGAGGCGGAGCGCGACCGACTGCACGCGGCCGGCCGAGCGGGCGCCCGGCAGCTTGCGCCAGAGAACCGGCGAGAGATTGAAGCCGACGAGATAGTCGAGCGCGCGGCGGGCGAGATAGGCGTCGACCAGCGCGATATCGATGTCGCGCGGGTTGCGCATGGCATCGAGCACCGCCGCCTTTGTGATGGCGTTGAAGACGACGCGTTTGACCGGCTTGTCGCCGATGACGCGCTTCTTCTTCAGGACGTCCAGCACGTGCCAGGAAATGGCTTCCCCTTCGCGATCCGGGTCGGTCGCAAGAATGAGGCCGTCGGAGGATTTCACGGCGTCGGCGATATCCTTCATGCGCTTGGCCGAAGCGCTGTCGACTTCCCAGGACATTTCGAAATCCTCGTCCGGGCGCACGGAGCCGTCCTTGGCGGGCAGGTCGCGCACATGGCCGAAGGAGGCAAGCACCTTGTAGCCGGGGCCGAGATACTTGTTGATCGTCTTGGCCTTGGCAGGCGATTCCACAACTACAACATTCATCGTCATTTCTCTGATACCGGACGCCGCGCCCTGGGATGCGCGGCAAAACGGGCGCCTTGCGCCGGAAAGTCGTGTCTCGACATGAACAGACAAAGCGTTCCGGTCAAGAGGCAGGGGTGAAATTAGTGGGATGCAACGAGATACAACCATTGCGAGATTAATCAGAGATTGCAATTATGAATAATCGTTGTATCTTTCCCTGGGTATAGGAATTGCAACCTGACGGTGATTCTTAAACGTAGGTGCAACGGAAGCGCTATGAACCCGAAACCAGCCAAGTCCGCCCTCCCGCCACACACCACAGAGGAAAACCTTGCCTACACCCGGCAGATGCTGGGCGAGCTGCGCACGGTCGTGAAAAACGAAGGCGCCGACATGCTGGGCTATCTGATCGAGATGGCCTATGTCGAGGCAGGCGACATCCTGACCGGCCTCAGGCCGCTTTCAGTCCGGGGTCATCGAGACCCGGCCATCGGCATGCCGCTGAAGCCGGCCGGCAAGGTCAAGTTCTAGGAGAACGAGATAGACGGTCGCCGCGGCGATGCCGGTATGGCGGATGATCTCGTCGATTTCGGCCGGCACCTGGCTCAAGGCGTCCGTTATGCGCGCCCGTTCGCCATCGCCCGGGGGAAGCCGCAGGGCGGGCGGCGTGTCCTCGGCGGGTTCGTCGGCGCCGGGGCGGGGGGTGAAAAGGTCGGGCTCGGATAGCGGGCGCAGGCTTTCCAGGACATCCTCGGGCGTGGTGGTGATCGTCGCGCCGTCCTTGAGAAGGCCGTTCGTGCCTTCGCAGCGCGGATCGAGCGGCGAGCCGGGCACGGCGAAGACCAGCCGGCCGAAATCCGCCGCGTTGCGCGCGGTGATCAGCGAGCCGGAGCGCACCGCCGCCTCCACCACCACCAGGCCGAGCGACATGCCGGCGATCAGCCGGTTGCGGCGGGGAAAGTCCCGGGCGCGCGGCTCCCAGCCGAAGGGCATTTCGCTGATGGCGAGGCCTTGCCCTTCGGTGATTTCCGCAAGCAGGCCGATGTTTTCCGGCGGATAGGGCTTGTCGAGCCCGCCCGCCATGGCCGCGACCGTACCGGTGTCGAGGCTGGCGCGATGGGCGGCCGTATCGATGCCGCGGGCAAGGCCCGAGACGATGGTATAGCCCGCCCGCCCGATCTCGCGCGCCAGCAGTCCGGCGAATTTCGTGCCCGACAGGGACGCATTGCGGGCGCCGACGATGCCGACGGCCGATGCCGCCGCGACGGCCCGGTTGCCCTTGACGGCCAAGAGCGGCGGCGCGCCGTCGATCTGCCGCAGGAGGAAGGGATAGTCGGGTTCGCCGATGCCGACGAAGGCGGCGCCGTGCCGGTCGGCGATGTCGAGTTCGCGCTCGGCTTCGGCCCGGCTGGCGACGCGGATGGCGCGCGAGGCGCCGCCGCGACGGGAAAGCTCCGGCAGCATCTCCAGCGCCGTCTCGGCGCTGCCGAAATGATTGATGAGTTCGCGGAAGGTGACCGGCCCGACATTGTCGCTGCGGATGAGGCGCAGCCAGGCGATCCTCTGTCTTTCCGTCAGCGCAATGCCCCGTGTCCTTGCGCTGCGCTCGTCCATCTCTATCCCTTGCTGCCGATCTTGCTTTCCGTACCGCTCAGGAGGCGGCCGATATTGGCACTATGCTTCCACCAGGTGACGAGCGTGAGCAGCAGGAAGAGCGCCGCCACCTTCTCGTGACCCAGAAACCACAATACAACCGGAGATACGGCGGTTGCAACCAGGGCCGAGAGGGACGAATAGCGCGTCAGATAGGCAAGGCCGATCCAGACGGCGGCGAAGACCGCGAGCATGACAGGCACGAGGCCGAGCAGCAGGCCGACATAGGTCGCGACCCCCTTGCCGCCCTTGAAGCCGAGCCAGACGGGAAAGAGATGGCCGAGGAAGGCGGCAAGGCCCGCCGCAAGGCCGGCATCGAGCCCCCAGCGCGAAGCGATGGCGGTGGCTGCCGTGCCCTTGAGGGCGTCGAGCAGCAGGGTCGCCGCGGCGAGCTTCCTGTTGCCGGTGCGCAGCACGTTCGTCGCGCCGATATTGCCGGAGCCGATCTGGCGCACGTCGCCGAGCCCGGCCATGCGGGTGAGGACCAGGCCGAAGGGGATGGAGCCGAGGAGATAGCCGAAGGCGAGGGCGGCGAGCGTCGGCAGGACGCCGAGCTGCCAGGTGAAGATGTCGGACACGTCAGTTCCCCCGTTCCAATGTCTGCATGCGGGGCGTGGATCCTCGGGTCGAGCCCGAGGATGACGGAGAGGGGGAGGTGCTACCGACCCCATCAAACGGTCCGGCAGGGGCAACGTTTCTCAACGTCTTCCGGTCTTCCTTCTTCCGCCATCCTCGGGCTCGACCCGAGGATCCACGCTCTCCGCCAGTCCGACGTCCCGTTCAGTCCAGCGAATACACCCGTTTGCCGGCAACATAGGTGCTAATCGCGCGTCCCGTAAAGCGGGCATCTTCGAAGGGCGTGTTCTTCGAGCGCGAGACGAAGCGGTCCTTGGTGGCAAGCCAGGGCTCGTCGGGATCGATCAGCACGATGTCGGCGCGCGCGCCGGGCGAAAGCGTGCCGGCATCGAGGCCGAAGATCTGCGCCGGCCGCGTCGAGAGCGCATCGAGGAGCCGCATCAGCGGAACCTCGCCGCTGTGATGCAGCCTGAGCGCCGCCGCCAGCATGGTCTCGAGGCCGATCGCGCCGTCGGCGGCGTCCGCGAAGGGCAGGCGCTTGGTGTCAACGTCCTGCGGGTCGTGCGAGGAGACGATGATGTCGATCTCGCCGCGGGCGAGCGCGTCGACCATCGCCTTGCGGTCGTCCTCGCCGCGCAGCGGCGGGGAGAGCTTGAAGAAGGTGCGGTATTCGCCGATGTCGTTCTCGTTCAGCGTCAGGTGGTTGATCGAGATGCCGCAGGTGACGTCTGCACCGCGTTCCTTCGCGATCTTCACCGCTTCGGCCGATTCCGGCACGGAGATCTGCGCCGCATGGTATTTGCCGCGCGTCAGGCCGGCGATGCGCAGGTCCCGTTCGAGCGGGATCAGTTCGGCCTCGCGCGGGCTGCCGGAAAGGCCGAGCCAGCTTGCGAGCAGTCCCTCGTTCATCACGCCGCCGGCGCCGAGATACTTGTCGCGGGTTTCGAGCGCGATGACGCTGCCGAATTCGCGGGCATAGGTCATGGCCCGGCGCAGCACCTGCGCATTGTGCATCGGGTTGCGGCCATTGGTGAAGGCGACGGCGCCGGCATCCTTCAGGAGGCCGAATTCGGTCATCTCCTCGCCGGCAAGCCCCTTGGTGAGGGCTGCGGCCGGGTGGATGTTGACGATCGCCTTGTCGCGCGCGTTCTTCAGCACGAACTCGACGAGCGCGATGTCGTCGATGACGGGATCGGTGTCCGGCATGGTGATGAAGGTGGTGACGCCGCCGGCCGCCGCGGCGCGGGAGGCCGATTCGATCGTCTCGCGGTGCTCGGCGCCGGGCTCGCCGACGAAGACGCGGGCATCGACCAGGCCGGGGGCGGCGATGAGGCCGCGGCCGTCGACGATCTCGGCGCCTTCGGGGGCGCCCTGGTTCTGCGCGCCGCTGCCGATGGCGGCGATCCTGCCGTTCTCGATGACGATGGAGCCCTTTTCGTCCACGTTGCGCGAGGGGTCGAGGATGCGGAGGTTTTTCAGGACAGTGGTGCGGGTCATGCGCGAACACCCTGATTCTGCGAAACAAGAAGCGTTTCCATCACGGCCATGCGGACGGCGACGCCCATCTCGACCTGCTGCTCGATGACGCTCTGCGGCCCGTCGGCGATCTCGGAGGCGATCTCCACGCCGCGGTTCATCGGCCCGGGATGCATGACGAGCGCATCCTCCTTCGCCGCCTTCAGCTTTTCCGCATCGAGCCCGTAATAATGGAAATATTCGCGCACCGAGGGCACGAAGGCGCCGGACATGCGCTCGCGCTGCAGACGCAGCATCATTACGACGTCCGCATCCTTCAGGCCTTCCGCCATGGAATGGTAGACCTCCGCCCCCATGTCGGCGATGCCGGAGGGAAGCAGCGTTGCAGGTGCCACGACGCGCACGCGCGCGCCCATGGCGTTGAGCAGCAGGATGTTCGAGCGGGCGACGCGCGAATGCAGCACGTCGCCGCAGATCGCGACGATGATGCGCGAGAGCTTGCCCCTGGCGCGGCGGATGGTCAGCGCGTCGAGCAGGGCCTGGGTCGGATGCTCGTGCTGGCCGTCGCCGGCATTGACCACCGAGCAGGAGACCTTCTGCGCGAGAAGCGCGGCGGCACCGGCGGAGGAATGGCGCACGACCAGCACATCCGGGTGCATGGCGTTCAGCGTCATCGCCGTGTCGATCAGCGTCTCGCCCTTCTTCACAGAGGAATTGCCGACCGACATGTTCATCACGTCGGCGCCGAGGCGTTTGCCGGCAAGCTCGAAGGAGGATTGCGTGCGCGTGGAGGCTTCGAAGAACAGGTTGATCTGTGTCAGGCCCCGAAGGGTCGACGTTTTCTTCTCCCGCTGCCGGGAGATTTTCACCGCCTCGTCGGCGCGGTCGAGCAGGTGGGTGATCTCCTGCTCGGTCAGGCCCTTGATGCCGAGAAGGTGGCGATGCGGAAAGAAGTCCATGAAACTCCGCCTCAACTGTCGTGGATACGCGGGGTCTATAGAGTGTCGGTTCCCCCGCGGCAAGGCGAAGCGGCGGCGAGCCCGCGCATTCCCACGCTTTTGTGAAGCCGAGCGCGTCGGCAGCCGCAAGGCCCCGTTTCGCCCCGCCGCGACTTGGGCTAGAACCCGCTCATGACTCGCGACAAGACGACCGAACAGAAACTCGCCGATCTCAACCAGCCGCCGCTCTGGTCGGGCATCAATGCCTATCGCTCCGACCCGCTGCTGGTCGATGCCACCGACGCCATGCCCAAGGGGCTGCGCGACGAGTTCGACGCGATCGGCCGCTACGTGACCTCGCCGGAAGCGCAGGAACTCGCCCGCATGGCGAACGAGGGCGTGCCGCAGTTGCGCACGCATGGCCCGCGCGGCGAGCGCCTCGACGTCGTCGACTACCACCCCGCCTGGCACGCGCTGATGCGCCGCTCCATGGCGAGCGGCCTGCATTCCTCGCTGTGGGAGAACGTGCCGGACGAGAAGGGCAGGGCGCACAAGGTACGCGCCGTGCGCTTCTACCTCACCGCCCAGCTCGAATGCGGCCATCTCTGCCCGCTGACCATGACGAGCGCCTCGGTCGCCGCCCTGTCCGTCTCGCCGCAGGTGCAGCGCGAATGGGGCCGGAAGATCCTGTCGCGCAAGTATGACAGCACCAACAAGCCCGCCATGCAGAAGAGCGCCGTCACCATCGGCATGGGCATGACGGAAAAGCAGGGCGGCACGGATGTGCGCGCCAACACCTCCACCGCCGAGCGCGTCGGCGAGGGCATCTACCGGCTCTCCGGCCACAAGTGGTTCATGTCGGCGCCGATGAGCGACGGTTTCGTCATGCTCGCCCAGACCCGCGAGGGCGTCGGCTGCTTCCTCGTGCCGCGCCTGCTGGAGGACGGCTCCAGCAACGGCCTGCGCTTCCAGCGCCTGAAGGACAAGGTCGGCAACCGCTCCAACGCCTCGTCCGAGGTCGAGTTCTCGGAAACCTTCGGCTTCCTGCTCGGCACGCCCGATGCCGGCATCCGCACCATCCTCGACATGGTGACGCTGACGCGGCTCGACTGCGCGCTGGCCTCCTCCGGCATCATGCGCGCCTCGCTCGCAGAGGCCGTGCACCACACGCGCGGCCGCAGCGTCTTCGGCAAGCCGCTGGTCGCCCAGCCGATCATGACGCGCGTGCTTGCCGACATGGCGCTCGACGTCGCGGCCGCGACCGCGCTCTCCCTGCGCCTGGCGGAGGCCTTCGACAAGGCGCGCGACAGCGCCGAGGACGCCGCCTATGCCCGCATCATGACGCCGGTGACGAAATACTGGTGCTGCAAGATCGCGCCCGCCCTCATCTACGAGGCGATGGAGTGCATCGGCGGCAGCGGCTATGTCGAGGAACGCCCGATCGCGCGGCATTACCGCGAGGCGCCGGTCAATGCGATCTGGGAGGGCTCGGGCAATGTCATGGCGCTCGACCTGATGCGCGTCATCGGCCGGGGCAGGGACCTGTTCGAGATGCTGTTCGCCGGTCTTGCCCGCGATCTCGGCCCGGCCGGCAAGAAGACGGTCGACGTGCTGCGCGCGGCGCTGTCGCTCTGCGAGCGCGACGAGGGAGCGGCCCGCATGCTGGTCGAGCAACTGGCGCTTGCCGCCGCCGCTGCCGAGCTCTACCGTGCCGGTGCCGGCCGCATCGCCGATGCCTTCCTCGAAACGCGCCTCGCCTCGGGCTGGCGCTCGACCTATGGCATGCTCGATTCGCGCTTCGATTCGGCCTATATCGTCGACCTGCTCTATCCGCCGGCAAGGTAGGCGGTCGTCGCCAGCACGACGGGGATGGTGAAGAACGAGGCGATGGTCTGCAGCGTGGCGACGGCGGCATAGAGCGGCGCGTCGCCGCCCATCTGCTTGGCCAGCACATAGCCGTTCATCGCCGTCGGTACGCTTGCCCCCATGGCGATCGTCAGCAGCGGCTCGCCGCGCATGCCGAGCGCATAGGCGGCCGCCGTCATGACCAGCGGCATGAACACGAGCTTCAATGCGACCGGCAGCAGCGCCAGCGGCCGGGGTTTCAGCGCATCGGCGAGCTTCAGCCCGGCGCCGACCATGATCAGGCCGAGGCTGAGCGAGGTGTCGGCGACGAGTTCCGTCGCCTGCATCAGCGGCGCGTAGATCGGGATCTCCAAGAGGTTGATCGCAACGCCGAGCACCGAGCCGATGATCATCGGATTGGTGACGATTTTCTGTGCGAACGTCCTGAGGCTGCGCGTGCCGCCGCCGAACCAGACGAGAACGGCGATATTGTAGAAATTGAGGGGAATGATGATCAGCGTCGCCACGAGCGCGACGAGGGCAAGGCTGTCCGCGCCGTAGAGTTTCTCGCCGATCGCCAGCGCGATGAAGGCGTTCCAGCGTGTCGAGGTCTGGAAAACGGAGGTGAACGACGCGCCCGGAACCTGCGCGGCGCGGAAAAGCGGCCAGGCGAGCGCCAGAAGCGCCGCGATGAGCGTCACGGAGCCGATGGAGCCGAGCGCCACGCTGCCGGCGGCGATGCCGGAGAATTCCGCCTTGGCGAGCGTCGTGAAGAGCAGGCAGGGGAACAGCACGAAGAAGCCGAGCTGCTCGAGCCCGTTCCACATGTCGCGGTCGATCAGCCGCCAGCGCTTGAGGAAGACCCCCAGCACGACGAGCAGGAAGACGGGAAGGATGCTTTCGAAGATGGCGAGCATGGCAACCGGGCGGGCGAGGGATGGTCGCTGCTCATTCCACGCCTTGCGCGGGCTTGCAAGGCTCACCTCCGACGGGACCCGTGTGGAAATTAACCTTAATGACGGGTTTGCGTTGCGCGAACAGGGTTAACGGGTGAAGGTGCCGTTTACCTGGTGTTAACCATGTGAGCGAGTGCAGCCTATGGCCAGAACGGCCCGGATTTCGGTCATGACGACCCTGTTTTGTTTCGTGGCGGTGGATATCGTCGTTCCGCTTCTCGTTATCGCCGCGGGCGTGGCGGTCAGCGAGATCGTCTTTGCGGCCGGCGACCTTCTCGCACCGAAGAGGAGGGCGGCATGAAGTGGTTCCTGATTCTCTGGGCCGGCCCCATTGCGCTGCTCGGCAGCTGGTACGGGCTTTCCTACTACGACATGAGCTTCGGCTTCTTCATGCTGACGCGCGATGCGCATGACCTGGTGTTCCAGATCTACGGCCATATCCTCGGCATCCCGCCGGAGGACCTGCCGCCGCTGGTGCTGCGCGCCATCATCGTCGACAGCTTCCTCGTGCTCGGCATCATCGCCTTCCGGCGCCGCAGGAAGATTGCCGCCTGGTGGCAGGCCCGCCGTCAGTCCGCGTCCGCCGCCCTTGCGAGCGACGAGAGCCTGTCCAGCGCGCCCTGAAGGATGAAGGAGGCGGCGGCCGAATCGATGCGTTCGGCCCGCTTCTTGCGCGACACGTCCATCTCGATCAGCGTGCGCTCCGCCGCCACCGTCGACAGCCGCTCGTCCCAGAAGACGAAGGGAATGTCGGTCTTGTCGGCCATGGAGCGCACGAAGGCGCGCGTCGCCTGGACGCGCGGCCCGGCACTGCCGTCCATGTTCATCGGCAGGCCGATGACGAAGGCGGCGACCTTCTCCTTGGCCGCGAAGGCCAGCAGCACCTCGGCATCCTGGGTGAACTTCACGCGCTTGAGCACCGGCCGCGGCGTCGCCAGCCTCCGGCCGAGATCGGAGACCGAAAGCCCGATGGTCTTGGTGCCGAGGTCGAGGCCGGCGATCGGCTGGCCGGGCGCGAGCGTTGCGGCCAGTTCTTCCAGTGTCAGCGTTGCCATGAAGGCCCCTCTCAGCGCTTGCGCACGAATTCCGTGCGCAGGACCAGCCCCTTGATCGTCTCGTGCCGGCAGTCGATCTCGTCCGGATTGTCGGTGAGGCGGATCGACTTGATCACCGTGCCCTGCTTCAGCGTCTGGCCGGCGCCCTTCACCTTCAGGTCCTTGATGAGCACGACCGAATCGCCATCGGCAAGCACGGTACCGCTGGCATCGCGCACCTGGTTCCGGGCCGCCTTCTCCGCGGCGATTTCGGATGCCGGCCGCCATTCGCCGGTCGCCTCGTCATAGATATAGTCGTCGTCGCTCATGGCGGCTCCTTGCATGTTGCTCCATCTTCAAGGCCACGCTTATAACGATCCGGCGATGGATGGAAACGGCCTTCGCCGGTTCTATATTGCGCCAAGGATCCAAACGGGAGAACAAGCATGAAAATCACCTGGCTCGGCCACTCCGCCTTCCGGATCGAAACGGCGAAAGCCAGGATCCTGATCGATCCGTTCTTCACCGGCAATCCCGCCTTCGACGAGGCGACCCGCAAGGACGCGGTGGCGGGCCTTACCCATATCCTGCTGACCCACGGCCACGGCGACCATGTCGGCGACACGATCGGGATCGCGAAGGAGACCGGCGCGACCGTGCTCGCCAATGCGGACCTTGCGGCCTGGCTCGGCGCCAAGGGCGTGGAAAAGGTCGACATGGGCAATACCGGCGGCACCGTGCATTTCGACGGTTTCTCGACCACCTTCGTCAATGCGCTGCATTCCTCCGCGCAGATCACCGAGGACGGCGTTTCCCATTCGCTCGGCAATGCCAACGGCCTTGTCCTGCATTTCGAGGACGAGCCGACGCTCTATCACATGGGCGACACCGACATCTTTTCCGACATGGCGCTGGTCAACGAGCTGCACCAGCCGGAAATCGGCCTCGTGCCGATCGGCGACCGCTTCACCATGGGCGGTGCCGTCGCCGCGCTCGCCTGCCAGCGCTTCTTCACGTTCGACACGGTCATCCCCTGCCATTACGGCTCCTTCGGCCTGCTGGCGCCGACGGCCGATCTTTTCGTGAAGGCGATGGACGGCGCTTCGGCGAAGATCGAGGTGCCGGGCGTCGGCAGCGTGGTCTCGCGCTGAGCGGCCGGAAAACGGGCGAGGGGGCGTGGAAGGGACCATTCCCCCGTTGCGCCCCTTGGGCTTGGTCAGTATAGCGGGTAGAAATTTCTGAGCGGAGACCACCCATGTCCGTAGATCTAGCCACCGTGAAGCGCGTCGCGCGCCTTGCCCGCATCGCCGTCAGCGAGGAAGAGGCAAACCGCATGACCGGCGAGCTGAACGGTATCCTCGGCTTTGTCGAGCAACTGTCCGAAGTCGATGTTAGCGGCGTCGAGCCGATGACCTCCGTCACGCCGATGGAGATGAAGAAGCGCGAGGACGTCGTCAACGACGGCAACAAGGCGGACGATATCGTCGCCAATGCGCCGGCCTCCGACCGCAACTTCTTCCAGGTCCCGAAGGTCGTCGAGTAACGTCCTCTTCGTCGCCCGAGCCGTCCGAATCCGAAAGTAGCCTTCCCATGACCGATCTGACCCGCCTGACCATTGCCGAAGCCCGCGAAAAGCTCGGCGCCAAGGAGATCACCGCCGTCGAGCTTACGGACGCCTATCTTGGCGCGATCGAGGCGGCGAACCCTGTCATCAACGCCTATGTTACCGTGACGCCGGAAAAGGCGCGCGACATGGCGAAGGCTTCCGACACCCGCATCGCCGCCGGCAAGGCCGGCACGCTGGAGGGCATCCCGCTCGGCATCAAGGACCTGTTCGCGACCGAGGGCGTGCACACCCAGGCCTGCAGCCACATCCTCGACGGCTTTCGCCCGAAATACGAATCGACCGTCACCCAGAACCTCTGGAACGACGGCGCCGTCATGCTCGGCAAATTGAACATGGACGAGTTCGCCATGGGCTCCTCCAACGAGAGCTCCTATTACGGCGCGGTCAAGAACCCGTGGCGCGCCAACGGCTCCAATGCCGATCTGGTGCCGGGCGGCTCGTCCGGCGGTTCGGCGGCGGCCGTCGCCGCGTTCCTGTGCGCCGGCGCCACGGCGACGGATACCGGTGGCTCCATCCGCCAGCCCGCCGCCTTCACCGGCACCGTCGGCATCAAGCCGACCTATGGCCGCTGCTCGCGCTGGGGCATCGTCGCCTTCGCCTCCTCGCTCGACCAGGCCGGCCCCATCGCCCGCGACGTGCGCGATGCGGCGATCCTGCTGAAGTCCATGGCGAGCGTCGATGCCAAGGACACCACCTCCGTCGACCTGCCGGTGCCGGATTACGAAGCCGCGCTCGGCCAGTCGCTGAAGGGCATGCGCATCGGCATTCCGCGCGAATACCGCGTCGAGGGCATGCCCGAGGAGATCGAGGCGCTCTGGCAGCAGGGCATCGCCTGGCTGAAGGAGGCCGGTGCCGAGGTCGTCGACATTTCCCTGCCGCACACGAAATACGCGCTGCCGGCCTATTACATCGTCGCGCCCGCCGAAGCCTCGTCGAACCTTGCCCGCTATGACGGCGTGCGCTACGGCCTGCGCGTCGACGGCAAGGACATCGTCGACATGTACGAGAAGACCCGCGCGGCCGGCTTCGGCCAGGAGGTCAAGCGCCGCATCATGATCGGCACCTATGTGCTGTCGGCCGGCTACTACGACGCCTACTACCTCCAGGCGCAGAAGGTCCGCACGCTGATCAAGCGCGACTTCGAGCTCGCCTTCAATGCCGGCGTCGACGCGATCCTGACCCCCGCCACGCCGTCCTCCGCCTTCGGCATCGCCGACGAGGAACTCGCATCCGATCCGGTCAAGATGTACCTGCAGGACATCTTCACCGTCACGGTGAACATGGCGGGCCTGCCGGGCCTGTCCGTGCCCGCCGGCCTCGATCACAAGGGCCTGCCCCTCAGCCTCCAGCTCATTGGCAAGCCTTTCGAGGAGGACGTCCTCTTCAAGACCGCGCATGTCATCGAAAAGGCCGCCGGCCGCTTCACGCCGGCCAAGTGGTGGTAAGGGGCGGATAGGCCTCAAAGCTGTTCTTCCGTCGTGCCGGATCACGTCCGGGCATGACGGAAGAAAGGTGGGGGCGCCGCCTTTGGACGCCGATTTCACCGCCGCATTTTCCAATCCCTCCCATCATCCCGTGGATAGCCTTTCGTTTCCCTCGCCAAGTCTCTCCGGCAGTGCTTTCATGGCACCGGAAAGGGCTGGCCGCATGATCGCCATTCGCAATGCCCGTGAGGATGACGTTCCCGCTCTCGTCGAAATCGGCGTTCGAGCCTGGGAACAGGCCGTCGTCGGCGTCGCCGACCTCCAGGTGCGGCGCGACTATGCCCGCAACGCCTTCCAGCAGTTCCTCGGCCGTCACTGGCTTCGGGTCAGCGTCGCGGAAGCCGACGGCCGGCCGGCCGGCTGGGCCTCGCGCGAGGCGCTGGACGACGAGATCAGCGACCTCTGGATCGATCCGCCGCAGCAGAACAAGGGCCTCGGCTCCGCCCTGCTCGCGGCCATGGAAGCCGAGATCGTCGCGGCGGGCTTCGAGGCGGCGCGCCTCCAGACCCATGCCCGCAACACGGCCGCCGTGGGTTTCTTCCAGAAGCATGGCTACAGCGTGAACTGGCTGTCCATCGACTATTCCGAGCGCCTCGACCGCGACGTCGAATCGGTCGGCCTGCGCCGGCAGTTCGTCGCGGACGAACCGGTCGGCTACGGGCCAGGCGCGTTCTGAGGGGAGGCGGGCATTCGCCGCGCCTCCCGCCGGTTCACTGGTTGTCCTGCTGGGAGCGTACGAGCTCCAGGCCGCGTTGCGTGATGCGATAGGGCCTGCCGCCGGAGGAGGCGATGCACCGCCGGCGTTTCAGTTTGCGAAAGAGGTCGATGTCGAGGCCGCTTGCCCGCCAGCCGTCCCGCGTGATGCAGGCGACCGTCATGATCTTCCGGTTGTCGTCTTTTTCGATATCGATCCTGCCGCCCTGGGCGAGCAGGTGGAGAATGCGCTGTTCGGCGCGCGAAATGTCCATTGTCTTGAGAATCCGTCCGGCGTTCGGATGAACGCGAAAAAACGTTCCGCCACCCGAAAGGTGGCAGGGCTCATCGTTTTTCCAGACCCTGCGCGCACGCTGTGGCGGGCAGGGTCCTCAGCAGGCCTCAGACGAATTGGACATCAAGACTCCATTTGCGGATGCCCCGAAATAGCCGGGACATCCGCAAAGGTCAATGCGCCGGCCAGATCAGGGAATGATGCAGGAAGACGGCGGTCTTCACCCCGTTGGCCGCGGCAAGCGAGATGTTCGCCGGCCCGAGCGCGATGTCTCCGGCCGCATAGAGGCCGGGCAGGGAGGTCTGGCCCATGTCGTCGGTGTGGAGGATGTTGCCGATCGGCGTCTCCTTCAGCGTCAGGCCGCGCTCGGCCGGAATGGCGCTCCGCACCTGCGCCTCCGGCATCACGAAGAGCGCCTTGACCAGGGTCGGGATGCCCGGCCCGGTCTCGACGGACAGCATGCCGTCCGGCCCGTCGGCGATGGCGGTGACACGGCCCGGCCGGAGCTTCACATTGCGCTCGGCGAGCACGGCAAGGGCCGCATCGTCCGGCTCCGGCGCCGTGTTGGTGAAGAGCGTGACATTGCCCCAGTCGGCGACCACCGCCGCGAAGCGCGCCGCCTCGGCGGTGCGCGCCAGGACGCCGACCGGCCCGCCGCCGACCTCGTAGCCATGGCAATAGGGGCAATGCAGCACCGTCTTGCCCCACCGTTCGGCAAGGCCGGGGATCGCCGGCAACTGGTCCTCGAAGCCGGTGGCAAGCAGCACGCGGCGCGCCTCGATCCTTCCGCCGTCGCCGGTGACGACGGAGAAGGCGTCCTTTTCCCCCTCCAGCCGCTCGGCCGGCACGTCGCGGAAGCTGACGGTCCCGTAGACGGCAAGCTGCCGGCGGGCATCGGCGAGGATGTCGCGGCCCGGCCGGCCGTCCTGGGCAAGGAAGCCGTGCGAACGGGCGGCGAAGCGGTTGCGCGGCTCGCCGGTGTCGAGAACGGTGATGCGGCGGCGGGCGCGGGCGAGCTGCAGGGCGGCGGAAAGGCCGGCAAAGCCCCCGCCGATGATGATGGCATCTTCGGTCATGGTTCATCCTTTCTGTGGAACATGCGGCATCGCGCGCCCGAGGGGTCTCGGTCGTTCGATGCAGGGTATCGGCAGGGCGTTCCCGCTTAGCCGGTATCGGCCCGGCAGCGTTTCGCCGCCACCCGGAAATCGGCGGCGAGGTCGGCGAGTGTCGTGCCGGCGAAGCGCGCCATCAGGATCGCCTCGGCATCCTTCAGCGCCTCGCCGATCACCCGGTTGACGGATTGCTCGACAACGCAGCCCGGCATCTCCGTCGCCGGGCCGATCTGGAAGACGATCGGCTCGCCGAGCGCGTTGTAGATGTCGAGCAGCGAGATGTCGGCGAGCGGCCGGGCAAAATGCCAGCCGCCGCCATGGCCGCGGCCGGACTGCACGATGCCGGCCTCGCGAAGGCCGGCCATGGTGCGCCGGACGACGACGGCGTTGGTGTCGAGGCAGAGCGCAAGGTCGTCCGAGGTCATCGGCGCCTCGCGCTCGGCCATGTGCATGAGGGCGTGAAGTACGGCGGAAAGGCGGCTGTTTCTTTTCATGTAACAATAATAGTTACGAATCGCCTTGCCTGTCAACCGGCGGCCATGGGGAAGAGGGGTCGGATATGCGGCAAAGCCTTGCACCGGCCGGCCATATGTTCTACCGAGGCAGGCAAATCCGAGGCTTTCGCAAAGAGCATCCCATGACCATCGTCGACGTCCGCACCCCTGATCCGAAACGCTTGATCCCCGGCGCCACCGGCGACTGGGAGGTCATCATCGGCATGGAGGTGCACGCCCAGGTCCTCTCCAATTCCAAGCTGTTCTCCGGCGCCTCCACCGAATTCGGCAAGGCGCCGAACGCCAACGTCTCGCTCGTCGATGCAGCCATGCCGGGCATGCTGCCGGTCATCAACGAGGAATGCGTCAAGCAGGCCGTGCGTACCGGCCTCGGCCTGAAGGCGCAGATCAACCACCGCTCGATCTTCGACCGCAAGAACTACTTCTATCCGGACCTGCCGCAGGGCTACCAGATCTCCCAGTTCAAGGACCCGATCGTCGGCGAAGGCAAGATCACGATCTCGCTCGGGCCTGACCGCCAGGGCAACTTTGAAGACATCGAGATCGGCATCGAGCGCCTGCACCTGGAGCAGGACGCCGGCAAGTCGATGCACGACCAGCATCCGACCATGTCCTATGTCGACCTCAACCGTTCGGGCGTCGCGTTGATGGAGATCGTCTCCAAGCCGGACATGCGCTCGTCGGACGAGGCGAAGGCCTATATGACGAAGCTGCGCTCCATCGTGCGCTATCTCGGCACCTGCGACGGCAACATGGACGAAGGCTCCATGCGCGCCGACGTCAACGTCTCCGTGCGCCGTCCGGGCGAAGCCTTCGGCACGCGCTGCGAGATCAAGAACGTCAACTCCATCCGCTTCATCGGCCAGGCGATCGAATACGAAGCCCGCCGCCAGATCGGCATCCTGGAGGACGGCGGCACCATCGACCAGGAAACCCGCCTCTTCGATCCCGGCAAGGGCGAGACGCGCTCCATGCGCTCGAAGGAAGACGCGCACGACTATCGCTATTTCCCCGATCCGGACCTCCTGCCGCTGGAATTCGACAACGAGTTCGTCGGCAAGCTGCTCGCCGGCCTGCCGGAACTGCCCGACGACAAGAAGATCCGCTTCGTCAAGGATTTGGGCCTGTCCGTCTACGACGCCTCGGTGCTCGTCTCGGAAAAGGCGATCGCCGACTACTACGAGGCCGTGGCCGCCGGCCGTGACGGCAAGATCGCCGCCAACTGGGTCATCAACGACCTGCTGGGCGCCTTGAACAAAGACGGCAAGGCCATTGAAGAGACTCCGGTTTCACCCGGACAGCTTGGGCAGATCATCGATCTCATCAAGGACGGCACGATTTCCGGCAAGATCGCCAAGGACCTCTTCGAGATCGTCTGGAACGAGGGCGGCAACCCGGCGGAGATCGTCGAGGCGCGCGGCCTGAAGCAGGTGACGGATACCGGCGCCATCGAGAAGGCCGTCGACGAGATTATCGCCGCCAATCCGGACCAGGTCGAGAAGGTGAAGGCCAAGCCCACGCTTGCCGGCTGGTTCGTCGGCCAGGTGATGAAGGCGACGGGCGGCAAGGCCAACCCGCAGGCGGTGCAGGCCCTCGTCAAGGCCAAGCTCGGCATCGAGGACTGAAGCAGTTCCAGGAACGGTGTGAAGCGGTTTTCCGTCCGGAATCGCTTCGAAACAAAGGAATTTTCCATGTTCTTCGTCCGCACGGCCTCCGAGCGCGATCTGGCGAAGGTCAGCGCGCTCCTGGCCGAGACGTGGCACGCCACCTATGACGCGCTTTATGGCGCCGACAAGGTGAGCGAGATCACCGCGCGCTGGCATGCCGTGCCCGCGCTGAAGGCCCGGCTGGAGCGCAAGGACAGCGAGTTCGTCGTCGCCGACAACGGCAGGGAGCTTGCCGGCATGGGGTATGCGGCCATGGCGAAGGACCGGCCGAAGGTGGCGTTCCTGCATCAGCTCTACGTGCTGCCGCGCTACCAGCGCCAGGGCATCGGCCGCGACATGTTCGCCGAGCTCGAGACCTGCTTCCCGGATGCCAGCACCATGCTCCTGGAGGTCGATCCGCGCAACGAGGCGGCGGTTGCCTTCTACCAGGCGCACGGCTTTGCCAAGGTGGGCGAGGCGCAGCATACGGCGGACGCCGTCTCCGGCGTGCCGCTTGATGTCTACGAGAAGCCGCTCGGCGGCTGACCCGCGGCGAAAAGCCGGGGGCGAAGGGGCGGGAATCGCTGGACATTCCGGTGGTCTCGCGCCATAAGCGAAAGAAAGATCGCCCGCTTTCCGCGGGCGGCCCAACAGTCTCGGGCCGCGCTTCCGGCACGGCCCTGCCAAGGACGCCAGCCCATGAACCTTCTCAAGCAGATTTTCACCTGGTGGAACGGTCAGACGATCGGCACCCGCTTCCATACCTGGCGCTTCGGCACCCGGGTCGGCCAGGACGAATTCGGCAATGTCTATTACCAGGGCGGCAAGGATTCCGAAGGCCGCACGCGCCGCTGGGTGATCTACAACGGTTATGCCGAAGCCTCCGCCATTCCTGCGGGCTGGCATGGCTGGATGCACCACCGCACCGACGTTTCCCCGGCCGACGAGACGTACCAGGCCCGCGAGTGGGAAAAGCCGCACCGCCAGAACCCGACCGGCACCGCCCAGGCCTACCGCCCGCCGGGTTCGCTTGCCGCCGCCGGCGAGCGCCCGCGCGTGACGGGCGACTACGACGCCTGGACTCCGGGCAACTGATACCGATTTGGCCACATTTCGCCGCTAGAGCAATTCCAGCAAAAGTGCGTAGCGATTTTGCGTCGGGAATTGCGTTAAAACAATGAGTTAGAGCATTTCCGCTTTTCGGGGAAAAGCGGAAATGCTTCAGCTCCAGGCGACCGGCGAACGCCGGGGCGGTTCGCAGGAGATGGCATTCATGACATCAGGGTTTTTCTCGGCAAACGCCCGATGGCGGTTCCTTGTCGCCGCGCTTGCCGTGGCCGCCGCGGGCGCCGGGCTGATGCCCGTGGCCGCCGAGGCCGCCCGCATCGAGAACCCGGTCGCCGTTTTCTCCGGCATCGACAAGATCACCGGCCGCATCACCAATTTCGACGTCTATATCGGCGAGACCGTGCAGTTCGGCGCGCTCCAGGTGACCCCGAAGGTCTGCTACAGCCGGGACGACACCGAGGCGCAGAAGGTGACCTCCTTCGTCGAGGTCGACGAGATCACGCTCGACCGCAAGATCCGCCGCATCTTCACCGGCTGGATGTTCGCTGACAGCCCCGGCCTCAACGCCGTCGAGCACGCCGTCTATGACGTCTGGCTGACCGAGTGCAAGGCAAAGTCCGACGTGCCGCCGCCGGAAGATTCCCAGGCGAAGACCCAGTAAGGCGCTTTCCACGAATGTTGCGTCTGCGGCTGTGGATCCTCGGGTCAAGCCCGAGGATGACGGAGGGGAGGCGTTGGCTTCCTCCCATCGAACGGTTCGGCATGCAGCACCGGAACGATGCGGCATCGCGCGGTGCGGCATACCGGGTGGCTGCTTTGTCGCTGACTTCCCTTCTTGCGTCATCCTCGGGCTTGACTCGAGGACCCACGACCCACGGCACGCCTTTTCGTCAAAACGGCAGATGCGGCGAGGCCAAGGCGTTTGCCAGCATGTCCTCATACTCGATTTTCGGCACATCGATCGCGCCGAACGTCTTCAGGTGCTCGGTTGTGAACTGCGTGTCGAGCAACCGGAAGCCGCGCGCCTTCAGCCGCTCGACGAGATACACGAGACAGATCTTCGACGCATCCGTGCGCCGCGAAAACATGCTCTCGCCGAAGAAGGCGGCACCGAGCGAGACGCCGTAGAGGCCGCCGACGAGGTTTTCCCCCTCCCAGGCTTCGACCGAATGGGCGTGGCCCATGCGGTGCAGCGTGCCGTAGAGCGACCTGATCTTGGCGTTGATCCAGGTCGACGGCCGATCGGGCGCGGCCGCCGCGCAAGACGCGAGCACGGCGTCGAAGGCGGTGTCGAAGCGGATGTCGAAGGGCTTCTTGCGGATCGTCTTGGCGAGGCTGCGCGAGACGTGGAACTCATCGAGCAGGATGACGCCCCGCATGTCCGGCTCGACCCAGAACAGCTCCGGGTCGTCGGCCGAATCGGCCATCGGGAAGAGCCCGATGGAATAGGCGCGCAGAAGCAGGTCCGGGGTGATTTCCGGGTGCCGGCTGCGTCGCCCTGCCATGACCGACGCCCCTCAGGCGTCGGTCTTGCTGGCCAGATAATTCTCCAGCCAGTGGATGTCGTAGTCGCCGTTGGCGATGTCCTGGTTGCCGATCAGGTCCTGGAAGAGCGGCAGCGTCGTCTTGATGCCGTCGATGACGAATTCGTCCAGCACGCGGCGCAGGCGCATCATGCATTCGACGCGGGTGCGGCCGTGCACGATGAGCTTGCCGATCAGGCTGTCGTAGTAGGGCGGGATTTTATAGCCCTGATAGGCGCCCGAATCGACGCGCACGCCAAGGCCGCCCGGCGCATGGAAATGCGTGATCGTGCCCGGCGAGGGAACGAAGGTGCGCGGATCCTCCGCATTGATGCGGCACTCGATGGCATGGCCGGAAAAGACGATGTCTTCCTGGCTGACCGACAGGCCGGCGCCGGAGGCGACGCGGATCTGCTCGTGCACGAGGTCGATGCCGGTGATCGCCTCGGTGATCGGGTGCTCCACCTGCAGGCGGGTGTTCATCTCGATGAAGTAGAACTCGCCGTTCTCGTAGAGGAACTCGATCGTGCCGGCGCCGCGATATTTCAGCTTCTTCATGGCATCGGCGCAGACCTGGCCGATCTTCATGCGCTGTTCCACATTGAGGGCGGGGGAGTTGGCCTCTTCCCAGACCTTCTGGTGGCGGCGCTGCAGCGAGCAGTCGCGCTCGCCGAGATGCACGGCATTGCCCATGCCGTCGCCGACGACCTGGATTTCGATATGGCGCGGCTTGCCGAGATACTTTTCCATGTAGACGGCGTCGTTGCCGAAGGCGGCGAGCGCCTCGGAGCGGGCCGTGGAGACGGCTTCTTCAAGGTCCGCCTCGGACTTGGCGACCTTCATGCCGCGCCCGCCGCCGCCGGCGGTGGCCTTGATGAGCACGGGAAAGCCGATCTTGCGGGCGACTTCCAGGGCGTTCTCCGGCTTCACCTCGCCGTCGGAGCCCGGAACGACGGGGATGCCGAGTTCCTGCGCCGTCTGCTTGGCGGTGATCTTGTCGCCCATGATGCGGATGTGCTCCGCCGTCGGGCCGATGAAGGTGATGCCGTGCGCGTCGAGGATTTCCGCGAACTTGGCGTTTTCCGAGAGGAAGCCGTAGCCCGGATGCACGGCGTCGGCGCCGGTGATCTCGCAGGCCGCGACGATCTGGTGGATGTTCAGATAGCTCTCGCGCGACGGGGGCGGGCCGATGCACACGCTCTCGTCGGCGAGGCGCACATGCATGGCGTCGGCATCTGCCGTCGAATGCACGGCGACCGTGGCGATGCCGAGCTCCTTGCAGGCCCGAAGGACCCGAAGGGCGATTTCGCCGCGGTTGGCAATGAGGACTTTGGAGATCATGGGGGCCGCCTTATTCGATGACGATCAGCGGTTCGCCGTATTCGACGGGGCTTGCATCGGAGACGAGGATTTCGGTGACCTTGCCGGAGCGCGGCGCCGGAATCTGGTTCATCGTCTTCATGGCTTCGATGATGAGGATGGTCTGGCCTTCCTTGACGCTCGCGCCGACCTCGATGAAGGGGCGGGCGCCCGGGGCGGGCGAGAGATAGGCCGTGCCGACCATCGGCGCCGTGACGGCGTTCTTGTTGCTGCGCGCATCGGCGACCGGAGCGGCGGCGACGGCAGCCGGTGCGGCGAAGGCCGGAGCGGGCGCGGCGATCGGCGCCTGGACGAATTGCGGCGTGCCGGCGCGCGAGACGCGGATGCGCAGGTCGTCCTGCTCCACTTCGATCTCGGTGAGGTCCGTCTCGTTGAGGATGTTGGCGAGATCGCGGATGAGCGCCTGATCGATGCCGTGTTTCTTGTCAGCCATGGAAATGAGCCTCTTGTTTTTCTTATTTCGTGATGGACGAAAGCGCGTGGAGCGCAAGGATGTAGCTGTGCGCGCCGAAACCGCAGATGACGCCCTTGACGGCGGGTGCGATCATCGACGTGTGGCGGAATTCTTCGCGGGCATGCACATTGGAAAGATGCAGTTCGACCACCGGGATCTTGATGGCGCGGATGGCGTCGTGCAGGGCGATCGATGTGTGGGTATAGGCACCGGCGTTGATGGCGATGCCGGCGGCGGTGTCGCCGCCTTCGTGGATCCAGTCGACCAGGTCGCCTTCATGGTTGGACTGGCGGAACTCGACGGCAAAGCCCAGCCTCTCGCCCTCCGCCTTGCAGAGCGCCTCGATGTCCGCAAGCGTATGCCCGCCATAGATGCCGGGTTCGCGTTTGCCGAGGGCGTTCAGGTTGGGACCGTTGAGCACGAACAGGGTGGAAGCCATTCACAATTCCGCATGCTGGAAAGACAAGTACCTATAGACCGGCGGTTTCCACAGGGAAAGCCCCAAGGGCAGGGGCTTTGCCGGTCAAAGGAGGCGATGTCCACAAGCAGCAACGGCTGAACACGGCCAGCATGGCAGGAAGATGGCGGTTTCAGCAGGTCGCCTTGCCGCAGGCCCTCACATTGGCGATCTTTTCGCGAAGATCGTCCGCGCCCACCGCGCCGAACACCATCTCCTGGCCGAGCACGTAGGAGGGCGTGCCGGTGATGCCGAGTTCGTTGGCCAGCGAATAGGCCTCGCGCACTGCGCCGTCATGCGGCTTGTCGGCCATGGTCTTGCGGACATCCGCCTCGGCAAGGCCCATCGTTGCGGCAAGCGCGATGGCGCTTTCCTCCGTCGCGCGACCCTCGTTGCCAAGCAGCGCGCGGTGGAATTCGCCGTATTTTTCCGGCGCGAGGTCACGCACGGCGGCGCTCACCTTGTGGGCGGCGAGCGAATCGGGGCCGAGGATCGGCAGTTCCTTCAGCACGAAGCGGACGTTGCTGTCCTCTTTCAGGATCTCGTCCATGTCGGAGAGCGCGCGCTTGCAGTAGCCGCAATTGTAGTCGAAGAACTCGACGATGGTAACGTCGCCCTCCGGGTTGCCGAGCGCGATGTCGTAGGGCGAGGAGAAGATCGCCTTCTCGTTGTCGGTGATGGCGGACTGGGCCTTCGCCTGCTGCTGCGCTTCCTGCTTCTTCTGCAGGGCTTCCTGCACGTCCAGCAGAATCTCCGGGTTCTCGACGAGGTATTCCTTGATGAACTCGCCGATTTCCTTCTTCTGCGCATCGTCGAGGGCAAGGGCGGGCAGGGGGGCTGCGACCGAGAGGGTAAGGGCTACGGTGGCCGCGAGCTTCGTCTTGAATGTCATGTCTTTCCTGTCCTCGTCGTGATGCGCCGGAGAAGTGCCATTGGCGGCCCTGCACGTCAATGCGGACCGCGGCGCCTTCAACGACCTTATGGCCGGGCAGGCGCAAACGATAGGGTAAAAACGGCGGATTTTCGGCTCTCGCGGGATTGTGAAGGCGGGCATCTTGCGGCAGGAAGACGCGACCCGAAGAACCGGAAGGCAGTCCCATGAAACTCTCCCGCCGCGGCGCCGTCGAACCCTTTCACGCCATGGATGTGCTGGCCGAGGCGACGAAGCGCCGTGCCGCCGGCCGGCCGGTGATCTCCATGGCCGTCGGCCAGCCCGTGCATCCCGCGCCGGAGGCGGCGCGAGAGGCGGCCCGCCGCGCGCTCGACGTCGGCCGCATCGGCTATACGGATGCGCTCGGCCTGCTTTCGCTGCGCCGCGCCATCTCCGATTTTTACCGGCGCCATCACGGCGTTTCCGTCGATCCGGGCCGAATCGCCATCACGACGGGCTCGTCGGCCGGCTTCAACCTCGCCTTCCTGGCGCTGTTCGATGCCGGCGACCGCGTCGCCATCGCGCGGCCCGGCTACCCCGCCTATCGCAACATCCTCGCCGCGCTCGGCATCGAGACGGTGGAGATCGAGGTGAACGCGGAGAACGGCTTCACGCTGACGCCGGCAGCGCTGGAAGCGGCCGTCGCCGCCCATGGCCGCATCGACGGCGTGCTGCTCGCCAGCCCCGCCAATCCGACCGGCACGGTAACCGGCCGCGCCAACCTTTCCGCGCTCTCCGCCTATTGCCGGGAAAACGGCATCGCCTTCATCTCGGACGAGATCTATCACGGCCTCACCTTCGTCGGCGAAGAGGCGACGGCGCTGGAATTCGGCGAGGAGGCGGTCATCATCAACTCCTTCTCGAAATACTATTGCATGACGGGCTGGCGCATCGGCTGGATGGTGCTGCCGGAAGCGCTGGTGCGCCCGGTCGAGCGTATCGCGCAGAGCCTCTACATCTCCGCGCCGGAGCTTTCGCAGATCGCGGCGGAGGCCGCGCTGGGGGCGGAGGCGGAACTCAACGTCTATCGCGACGCCTACCGGGAGAACCGCGACTTCCTGGTGAAGCGCCTGCCGGAAATCGGCTTTGCCGTCGCCTCGCCGATGGACGGTGCCTTCTACGCCTATGTGGATGTCAGCCGCTTCACCAATGACAGCATGGCCTTCGCCCGCCGCATGCTGGCGGAGACCGACGTCGCGGCGACGCCCGGCGCCGATTTCGATCCGCAGGACGGGCATCATACGATGCGCTTCTCCTATGCCGGATCCTTCGAGGAGATGAGCGAGGCGGTCGACCGCCTCGCGCGCTGGCTCGCCTGAAGCGGGAAAAGTGATGCCGTTTCAGGCGCTTGTGGCGCGAAACGGAATCACTCCCGCAAGGCCCTGATTCTCCCTGTGAGCCTCAGATCCGGTTGATCGACACGCCGCCGTCGACGAGCATCGCCGTGCCGGTCGTGAAGCTGGAGGCATCCGAGCAGAGGAAGAGCGCCGCCTGGGCGATCTCCTCCGGCGCGGCGATGCGCTTGAAGGCATTGAGGCCGGCGATGAAATCGCGGGCCTCCGGCGTGTTCGCCACCTCCCGCCCCATCGGCGTGTCCGTCGCGCCCGGCAGCAGCGCATTCACGCGGATGCCCTTGCGCCCGTATTCCGAGGCCAGCACCTGCACGAGGCCGACAAGGCCGGATTTCGAGGCGGCATAGGCGGCAAGCCCCGGAAAACCCGCCGTGTAGCCGACGAAGGTCGAGGTGAAGACAAGGCTGCCGCCACCCCGCGCCTCCAGAGCCGGTAGCTGGTACTTGGCGGCAAGGAAGCCGCTGGTCAGGTTGACGGCGACGACGTTCTGCCATTCGGCAAGCGAAAGGCCGGTGAGAGGACCGACCGGGCCTGTCGTGCCCGCATTGTTGAAGGCGATGTCGAGGCCGCCGAATTCGACCTGTGCCGCGTCGACCAGCGCCTTGTGGTGCGCCTCCTCGCTCACGTCGCCCGGCACCGCAATGGCGGCGCCACCTGCCGCGCAGATGTCGCTGGCGAGCTCTTCGAGCTGCCCGCGCCTGCGGGCGGACAGCACGAGCCTTGCGCCCTGCCGGGCAAAGAGAAGCGCGGCGGCGCGGCCGATACCGGAACTGGCGCCGGCGATGATGGCGATCTTGTTGTCGAGGCGGGGCATGGAATTCTCCCTTGCTGGTTTCCTGCGGCCCGGATGTCGCAGAAGGGAGCGGCGGGAACCACCCGATTCCCGCAGACGAAAAAAGACCCGGACGATGCCGGGTCTTTTGATTTTCTGGATGCAGGCGGTTCTTAGAAGAAGCCGCGGCGCTGCCACCAGCCGCCCTTCTTGGGCTTTTCCGCTTCCTCGGCCGGCGCCGCTTCCTTCGCCGTCGAGGATTTCACCACCGGCTCGGAGGCGATCTTGGAGAGATCACGGTTGGCGCGCACGGGCTTGGCCGGCTCCTGGAGATCGGCGGCGGCCACTTCGACTTCCGGCTCGGCCGGCGTCACCTCTTCGACGGGGGCCGCGGCGACCGGTTGGGCCTCGATCTCGCTGCGGGCAGCCTCGTCGGTGGCGACCTCTCCGGCGGCCTTGGCACGGCTGCGGCGGGCACGCTTCGGCTTGGCCGGCGGCTCTTCGGCAACGGCCTCGACCGGGGCTTCCTCCGCGGCGACGGTCACTTCAGCGACCTCCACCTCGACGGCCACGCCCTCTTCGGCTTCATCTGCCTCGCCACCGGCGTCCTCGGCCTCTTCCGCGCCGGCTTCGACCGAACCGTCCTCGAGACGGTTGCGGCGGCCGCCACGCTTGCCGCGGCGGCGTCGCTTACGGCGCTCGGACGTGTCGTCGGCCTGTGCCTGGGATGCTTCCACACCCTCTTCGCCATCGGCATCGTCGTCGTCGAGCACATCTTCATCGCCGGCCTGCTCGCCGCCGAAGGAGGCGGTGTCGGTGCCTTCGCCATTCTCGCGGCCACGGCCACGGCGGCGGCGGCGGCGCTTGCGCTTGTTGCGGCCGTTCTCGTCGGAGGAGGACGACGCCGAGGCGGACTGCGCAGCCGCAGCGGGACGCGCTTCTTCCTCTTCCTCGTCGATCTCGTCTTCGATCTCGATGTCGTCGTCTTCGGGCTCGGGCTCGAAATGCAGGATCTGCTCGATCTTGACCGGGTTCTCGACGGCCTCGCCGCGGTCGATCGCGAAATGCTGCGCGCCGACATGGGCATCCGCCTCGATGATGATGGCGACGCCGAAGCGGCCCTCATAGTCGATGATCGTGCCGCGCTTGTGGTTGAGCAGGTAGAGCGCGATGTCGGGCGTGGTGCGCACGGTGATGTTGTGCGTCGTGTTCTTGAGCAGATATTCCTCGATGCCGCGCAGGACATGCAGCGCGACCGACGACTGCGAGCGCACATGGCCCGTGCCGTTGCAGTGCGGGCAGGTCTGCATGGTGGATTCGAGGACCGAGGCGCGGATGCGCTGGCGCGACATTTCCAGAAGGCCGAAATGCGAGATGCGGCCGACCTGGATGCGCGCGCGGTCGTTCTTGAGATGGTCCTTCAGGCGCTTCTCGACGGCGCGGTTGTTGCGCTTCTCCTCCATGTCGATGAAGTCGATGACGACGAGGCCGGCAAGGTCGCGCAGGCGAAGCTGGCGCGCCACTTCCTCGGCGGCTTCCAGGTTCGTCTGGAGCGCGGTCTCCTCGATGGAGTGCTCGCGCGTCGAGCGACCGGAGTTGACGTCGATCGAGACGAGCGCCTCGGTCTGGTTGATGATGATGTAGCCGCCGGATTTCAGCGTCACCTGCGGCTGCAGCATGCGGTCGAGTTGGGCCTCGATGCCCGAGCGCGAGAAGATCGGATGCACGTCGCGATAGGGCTGCACGACCTTCGCATGGCTCGGCATCAGCATCTTCATGAAGCTTTTCGCTTCGCGATAGCCTTCCTCGCCGGCGACGATGATCTCGCTGATGTCCTTGTTGTAGAGGTCGCGGATCGAGCGCTTGATGAGCGAGCCTTCCTCATAGACGAGGCAGGGGGCCGTGGAGGCGAGCGTCAGCGTGCGGACGTTCTCCCACAGGCGCATCAGGTACTCGAAGTCGCGCTTGACCTCGACGCGGGTGCGGTTCGCGCCGGCGGTGCGCAGGATGACGCCCATGCCCTGCGGAACCTCGAGGTCGCGGGCGATCTCCTTCAGGCGCTTGCGGTCCTGCAGGTTGGTGATCTTGCGGGAAATGCCGCCGCCGCGTGCCGTGTTCGGCATCAGGACGGAGTAGCGCCCGGCGAGCGACAGGTACGTGGTCAGCGCCGCGCCCTTGTTGCCGCGCTCTTCCTTGGCGACCTGCACGAGCAGGATCTGGCGGCGCTTGATGACTTCCTGGATGCGGTACTGCTTGCGCGGCTTGCGCTGCACGCGGTCCGGAACCTCTTCCATCGCGTCTTCGGCGCCGACGGATTCGATGACTTCCTTCTCCTCGCCGTGATGATCGTCGTCATCGTCGTCGTCATCGCGGCGACGGCGGCCGCGCGAGCGCTCGGCGGGCTCGGAGATCTCGTCGGTGTCGACAGCCATGGCCATCGCGCCGCCGGGTGTCTCGTCGTCGCCGCTTTCGGCGGGGGCGGCGGCCTCTTCGGCAGCCGGCGCGTCCTCGGCCTTCGCCTTGGCCTTGCGCGGGCGGCGCGGTTTCTTCGGCTTTTCGGCCGGGGCCTCTTCCGCAGGGGCGGCAGCGGCTTCGGCAACCTCGGGCTCGGCGGCGGTCTCGACAACCTCGACCTCTGCCTCTGCGGCCGCGGCGACCGGCGCCTCTTCGGCAGCCGCCGGGGCTTCGGCAACCTCCGCCGTTTCCGTATCCTCGGAAAGATCGGTGGCCGTCTCGACCGGTTCGATATCGTCGTCGCGACGATGTTCCTCGGCCTCGGCCCTCAGCAGGGCCTGACGGTCGGCAAGCGGGATCTGGTAGTAGTCCGGATGGATTTCGGCGAAGGCCAGGAAGCCGTGGCGGTTGCCGCCGTAGTCGACGAAGGCCGCCTGGAGCGACGGTTCGACGCGTGTGACCTTGGCAAGGTAGATGTTGCCGCGGATCTGTTTCTTGTGTTCGGATTCGAAGTCGAATTCTTCTATGCGGTTTCCGCGTACGACAACGACGCGCGTCTCTTCAGCGTGAGACGCATCGATAAGCATTTTCTCTGCCATGTAGATTGAGCTCCTCGGCGCAGCCGCAATCCTGGCGGCGAACCGTTCCCATCTAGGGAAGTGCCGGGGGAGGAGAGGGATGCGCCGGATATGTAAGTTCTCGTCGGGCCCCGGTGCGGGGTTGGCGGACGGAGGGCGGCCGGTACGCGAACGCCCCGGTGCCTGTTACCCTCTGATAAAATCCGCTGTGACAACATCAACGTCCAACGAGAATGCCTGTGCCATAGACCTGATCGGTCCGATGAAATTGCCCTTGGGTAAGGGCGTTTGGTGGAAATCCACCTTGACTGTTCCGGCCACCGCCGGTTTACGCGATCTTATCGGCCGGGAAAAAGCGGTGCGACGGCGGATGAAGGCCCGGTTCGGCGCCAAGCCCCGAAGGAGTGGCTGCCTGCTCTAAGCGATTCTATCCCGTCTATTCTTTTTCCCTGATTTTGCTTTTATGGCGGATATGTCACAATGGCAAGGGAAAAGCCAAAAGCGTCATAATCTTGATGGAATTGCCCCTATGGCTGCTGAGGCGCTGCGGCATTTCCCCTTGGCAAGCTTCGGTTAACCATATGGGGGCATCTATGGGTCTCGTCCTGTGCCGCATCGCGCGGTTTCCACGCGTTTGAACGGACTGCCAGTGGTGATGCTACGCCTTCTGACCGAAACCCTTGCCCGCGTCGCGGCCGGCGCGATCGTCGCCGCACTCAGCCTGTCGCTCGTCACGCCCGCCCTTGCCGTTTCGGCCTCGGCCGCGCCGCTGCTCGCCTTTTCCGCGCGCATTGCCGGTGACGATGCCCGCACCCGCCTCATCATCGATTTCGACCGCAAGCCGGACTTCAAGGTCCACTACGTTGCCAATCCCTACCGCGTGCTGATCGACCTGCCGGAAACCGATTTCGGCGTGAAGGCGGAAGAGCTGGAGGCGCGCGGCATCTTCTCCGACATCCGCTACGGCACGATGGCCGCCGGCCGCTCGCGCATCGTCCTGACCGCATCGCGCCCGGTCGGCGTCGTGCTGGCCGAGGTGCAGGAAGAAGAGGGGGCGGCGAGCTACCGGCTGGTCGTCGACACGGCGATCGTCACCGACCAGGCCTTCCAGGGGCTGATGGAGAAGCAGAGCTGGCAGGAAGCGGCCGTATCGCCAGGAGCCGAACAGGCGTCCGTCATGCTGCCCGGCAGCCGGGCGGACGGCCCCTTCGTCATCGCGGTCGACGCCGGCCATGGCGGCATCGACAACGGCGCGCGCGGCGCCGTCACCAAGACGGAGGAAAAGCACGTCACGCTCGCCTTCGCCCGCCAGCTTACCGAGGCGCTGAACGCGCTGCCCGGCACGCGCGCCATCCTCACCCGCGACAAGGACGAGTTCCTCTCGCTCTCGCAGCGTGTGCAGCTTGCCCGCAACGAGGGGGCGAACCTGCTCATCTCCATCCACGCCGACACGCTGAAGCAGAAGGACATCCGCGGCGCGACGGTCTACACCATTTCCGACAAGGCCTCCGACAGCCTCGCGGCCAGCCTTGCCGAGCGGGAAAACCTGTCCGACCAGATCGCCGGCATCTCCTTCGTCGACGAGCCGGCCGAAGTGGCCGATATCCTGCTCGACCTGACGCGCCGCGAGACGCAGGCCTTCTCGATCAACCTCGCCCAGAGTGTCGTCAGCAATTTCAAGGACCAGGTGCTGCTGATCAACAATCCGCATCGCCATGCGGGCTTCCGCGTGCTGACCGCGCCGGACGTGCCTTCGATCCTGCTCGAACTCGGCTTCATGTCGAACAAGGACGACGAGCAGTTGCTGATCGATCCGGCCTGGCAGAAGAAGGTCGCGGGTCTCGTCGCCAGGGCCGTGGAACAGTACCGCGCGACGGTCGTCGCCAACGGTGGCTGAGGTTTTTCGGCGCGCAGGGGCGGAACGTGCTAGGTTTGCCTGTGCCGGAAAAGTGACAGCGGCCGCCATTGTGCGGTGGCGAAGCCCGGATGCATGCTGTAAGCCCTATTTTCCTCACATTCCGCTCGCTAGACGGGAACGAGAAAATGGGGTGACTCGTCCTCGACGGGAGCGCGCAACGGCCGGATGAGCCGGGGGCGTACAAGGCCGGGCAGCAGGTCTGCCCGATGACATTATAAGCATAAGGCATCGGTAACTGGCTCATGATCAGACTGATTGGATATTTCTTCGGGATTGGCGCCGTCTTCTTCCTCGCCGTGGCGGGCGCGGTCGCGCTCTATCTCGGAAGTGTCACCAAGGATCTTCCCGATTATGAGGTCTTGAACAGCTATGCCCCGCCGGTGACGACGCGCGTGCATGCCGGCAACGGCGCGCTGATGGCCGAATATGCCAGGGAACGCCGCCTCTACCTGCCGATCCAGGCGATCCCGGACCGCGTCAAGGCCGCCTTCCTCTCCGCCGAGGACAAGAATTTCTACCAGCATCCCGGCGTCGACGTGACCGGCCTCTTCCGCGCCATCGTGGTCAACGTGCAGAACATGGGGTCCGGCCGCCGTCCGGTCGGCGCATCGACGATCACCCAGCAGGTCGCCAAGAACTTCCTGCTTTCCTCCGACCAGACCATCGACCGCAAGGTCAAGGAAGCGATCCTCTCCTTCCGCATCGAGCAGGCCTATTCCAAGGACCGCATCCTCGAACTCTATCTCAACGAGATTTTCTTCGGGCTGAATTCCTACGGCATCGCCGGCGCGGCGCTCACCTATTTCGACAAGTCCGTCACCGAGCTGACGATCGCCGAGACCGCCTATCTCGCCGCCCTGCCGAAGGGCCCGTCGAACTACCATCCCTTCCGCCGCACCGAGGCCGCCATCGAGCGCCGCAACTGGGTCATCGACCGCATGGTCGAGAACGGCTACGTCACCCAGAGCGACGGCGCGGATGCCAAGGCACAGCCGCTCGGCGTGACGCCGCGTCATCGCGGCTCCTATCTCTTCGCCTCGGAGTTCTTCTCCGAAGAGGTCCGCCGCCAGATCATCGAGCGCTATGGCGACAACGCGCTCTACGAGGGCGGTCTTTCGGTGCGCACCTCGCTCGATCCGCGCATCCAGGTTGCCGCCCGCAAGGCGCTGCAGAAGGGCCTGCTCAGCTATGACGAGCGCCGCGGCTTCCATGGCCCGATCAAGACGATCGAGATCGGCGGCGACTGGGGCGTGGAACTCGCCAAGGTCGACTCGCTGTCCGACGTGCCGGAGTGGAAGCTCGCCGTCGTTCTCGCCGTCGATGACGGCGGCGCCGATATCGGCCTCCAGCCGAGCAAGGAAGCCTCCGGCAAGGTCGTCGAGGAGCGCGTGACCGGCCGCATCGAGGCCAAGGCCATGACCTGGGCCTACCGTTCGGCCAAGGGCGACCGCAAGACGGCGAAATCGCCGGCCGGTGTCTTCACCGTCGGCGACGTCGTCTATGTCGAGCCGCTGGAAGACGGCACGTACCGCCTGCGCCAGCCGCCGAAGGTGCAGGGCGGCCTCGTCGCCATGGACCCGCATACCG
This sequence comes from Shinella sp. HZN7, assembly GCF_001652565.1. Classification (NCBI taxonomy): domain Bacteria; kingdom Pseudomonadati; phylum Pseudomonadota; class Alphaproteobacteria; order Hyphomicrobiales; family Rhizobiaceae; genus Shinella; species Shinella sp. HZN7. Next base: position 1,527,516 of record NZ_CP015736.1, read on the forward strand.
GGCGCGTGCTCGCCATGGTCGGCGGCTTCTCCTATGCGCAGTCGGAATTCAACCGCGCCTCGCAGGCGATGCGCCAGCCGGGCTCCTCCTTCAAGCCCTTCGTCTACGCCGCCGCGCTCGACAACGGCTATACGCCGGCTTCCGTCATCATGGACGCGCCGATCGAGATCGTCGCCGGCGGCCAGGTCTGGCGCCCGCAGAACTATGGCGGCGGGGCTGCCGGCCCCTCGACGCTGCGCCTCGGCATCGAGCGCTCGCGCAACCTGATGACCGTGCGCCTTGCCAATGACATGGGCATGAACCTCGTCGCCGAATATGCCGAGCGCTTCGGCATCTACGACAAGATGTATCCGGTGCTTTCCATGTCGCTCGGTTCCGGCGAGACGACCGTGCTGCGCATGGTCTCGGCCTATTCGGTGCTCGCCAATGGCGGCAAGCAGATCAAGCCCTCGCTGATCGACCGCATCCAGGACCGCTACGGCAAGACGATCTTCCGCCACGAGGAGCGCACCTGCGAGAACTGCAACGCCAATGACTGGGAAAACCAGGAAGAGCCGGTGCTGGTCGACAACCGCGAGCAGGTGCTCGATCCGATGACCGCCTACCAGATCACCTCGATGATGGAGGGCGTCGTCACGCGTGGCACGGCCGCCGGCAAGATCAAGCTCGACCGCCCGACCGCCGGCAAGACCGGCACGACCAACGACGAGAAGGACGCCTGGTTCGTCGGCTACACGCCGGATCTCGTCGCCGGCCTCTATATCGGCTTCGACAGCCCGGCCCCGCTCGGCCGCGGCGCGACGGGCGGCTCGCTCTCTGCGCCGATCTTCAACGAATTCATGCAGGCCGCCCTCGAAGGCACGCGCCCGACGAAGTTCATCGTGCCGGAAGGCATGCAGTTCATCGCCGTCAACCGCAAGACCGGCATGCAGGCCTCCGAGGGCCAGCCCGACACGATCATGGAAGCCTTCAAGCCCGGCACGGGCCCGGCCTCCGTCTTCTCGGTCATCGGCGGTGAGGACTATGCCAGCCCCGAGGAGATCCTGAGGAGCTCGCCGCAGGCCAACCAGGCGGTGACGGGCGGCAGCGGCGGCCTGTTCTGATCAAGCGATGATCCGGTTCGAGGGCGGGCGCGGGGCTTTACATCCGCGCCCGCCCTCTCTATTTCACGGCCACCGAAATAGCATTGAAGAAGAAGGCGGATATGCGCGCGGAAATCGAGAACATCGTCGACGAAATCAAGCAGGCCATAAGCCTGCTGAGGAGGCATCTTTGACTGGGATCAGGCGCTGAGACGACTGGACTGGTTGAACAACAAGGCAGAGGATCCGACCCTCTGGAACGACGCCCAGGAAGCCCAGAAGCTGATGCGCGAGCGCCAGCAACTGGACGAGGGCATCAATGGCGTCAAGGCCATCGAGCAGCAGCTCAAGGACAATATCGAGCTCATCGAGCTCGGTGAGGAAGAGGGCGACGCTGACATCGTCAAGGAAGCCGAGAACGCCCTGAAGGTGCTCAAGGTCGAGGCCGCGCGCAAGCAGGTCGAGGCCATGCTGTCCGGCGAGGCGGATGCCAACGACACCTATCTCGAAGTGCATTCCGGCGCCGGCGGCACGGAAAGCCAGGACTGGGCGAACATGCTTCTGCGCATGTACACCCGCTGGGCGGAGCGCTCGGGCTACAAGGTGGAGCTGCTGGAAGTCCATGACGGCGAAGAGGCCGGCATCAAGTCCGCGACGATGCTCGTCAAGGGCCACAATGCCTATGGCTGGCTGAAGACCGAATCGGGCGTGCACCGTCTCGTGCGCATCTCGCCCTATGACAGCAATGCGCGCCGCCACACCTCGTTCTCGTCGATCTGGGTCTACCCGGTCGTCGACGAGTCGATCAACATCGAGGTCAACGAAAGCGACTGCCGCATCGACACCTACCGCTCCTCCGGCGCCGGCGGCCAGCACGTCAACACGACCGATTCGGCCGTGCGCATCACGCATATCCCGACCGGCATCGTGGTCGCCTGCCAGCAGGAGCGCTCGCAGCACAAGAACCGCGCCAAGGCCTGGGACATGCTGCGTGCGCGCCTCTACGAAGCGGAACTGAAGAAGCGCGAGGAAGCCGCCAACGCCGAAGCCGCCTCCAAGACGGATATCGGCTGGGGCCACCAGATCCGCTCCTACGTCCTCCAGCCCTACCAGTTGGTCAAGGACCTCAGGACCGGCGTCGAAAGCACCGCTCCCTCGGATGTGCTCGACGGCGAGCTCAACGAGTTCATGGAAGCCGCACTCGCCCACCGCGTCAACGGCGGGGCGGACGCGGTCGTGGACGACCTGAACTGAAATCTTCAATAAACGACATCGTGACGGGCGCTTCGGCGCCCGTTTTTCGTTCGATGATCCTGCAACCCCTCCGTCGCCCGAGGATGACCGAGGAAAGGTTGCAGGCGCCCGGTCTCAGTTCGTCGCCCGCTCGATCTTGATCTCGCCGAGGTCGTCGATCAGCACCGTCCAGCCCTCGGGCTCTGCGGCCTTGGGGTCCGTCTTCAGATAGACCGTTGCGAAAAGCCCCGGCTGCGTGGTGATGCCGGACGAATTCTCCGGCCGGATGTCCGTCACATAGGGTTTCATCGCCGAAAATTCCTCCAGCACCGTGGAGGAGGCGATCTTCGGGCCTTCGGCGGTCGCCTCGATCTGCTGGAGGTGGACCTGCGCCGTGCCATCCGGCTGGCGCGCCGCGACCAGCTTGTAATAGCCGCGGCGCAGGGCGGCGGGCTCCTGCGTCTCGGCCGCGGTCTCCGCGTCTTCCTCGTCCGTCTCCACCGGCTCCTCCCAGAAGCCGGTGGAGACGACGAAGGTGATGGTTTCCGCGACCGGCGATTCCTGCGCGAAGGCGGGCGGTCCGGCAAGGAAAAGCAGGGTGAGGGCGGTGGCAAGTGCGTGCCGCGTCATGGCGAAACTCCTGTCCCTGGTCTGGATAACCGTGTCAGTAGTCGAACTGTTCGGCAAGAATCCGGTCGGACCAGGAATGATCGGGATCGGAAAGGATATGCGCCGAAAGTCCGGCCGATTCGGCAATGCGCACCGACGTCACCGATTTGACCTCGGTATTGTCGGCCACCGCATTGACCGGCCGCTTCTCCGCCTCCAGCACCTCGATTTCCACCGTCACCTTGTTGGGCAGCAGCGCGCCGCGCCAGCGCCGCGGCCGGAAGGCGCTGACGGGCGTCAGCGCCAGCAGCGGCGCTTCCAGCGGCAGGATCGGCCCATGGGCGGAAAGGTTGTAGGCGGTCGAGCCCGCGGGCGTCGCCAGCAGCAGCCCGTCGCAGATCAGTTCCTCCAGCCGCACCCGCCCGTCGACGCTGACGCGCAGCTTTGCCGCCTGGTAGGACTGGCGGAAGAGATAGACCTCGTTGATGGCGAGCGCCCGGCGCTCCTGGCCGCTCGCGTCGCCGGTGATCATCTCCAGCGGGCGGAAGGCGTTCTCCACCGCACCTTCGATGCGGTCGGGCAGATCCTTCGGGTCGTAGCGGTTCATCAGGAAGCCGATGGAGCCGCGGTTCATGCCGTAGACGGGCTTGCCGGAATTCATCGTCGTGTGCAGCGTCTGCAGCATGAAGCCGTCGCCGCCGAGCGCGACGATGACATCGGCCTCTTCCGGATCGGCGTTGCCGTAGATCGAGATCAGTTCGGTGCGCGCTTCCTGCGCTTCGGCCGCCTGCGAGGCGACGAAGGAGAGGGAGTTGAAGTTACGCGCCATGCCGTCGATCCGCATCCTCTGAGCAAGCCTGCGGCGCGTCCTGCACCCGAGGCCCGTCTTTGTCGCATGCCTTTACGGCATGCGCATCTGAAAAATATGACAGCACGTCGTGAGGCGACAGCGCTCAGGTCCCGGCCGGCCCGGCCCGCTCCTCCAGCTTTTTCAGCACGGCCTGCCCGTTGGCGGCTGCCTCCATCGGCGTGCCGAACGGCCCCTTCACGGGATAGGTGACACCGCGGAAGGTCAGCGAATAGAAATATTTCCCGTCGATCCGCTTCTCGACCACCACCTTCGAAACCGGTCCCTTGTCGTCCGCCACCTTCGTTCCTCCGCCATGGGTTTCGCGCGATAGCCGGTGTCGGCCGATGCTGCGAAACGGAAATGCAGGCCCCCGAGGCGCCCGTCGATCAAACGCCTATAGGCCAGTCGGCAATGGACGGCAATGTGGAAGGAGGTGGTGTCGCGAAAACAAAACGGTGCGTCGAAGCGGAGCGCAGGCGAACCGGCGCGATGGCTTGGCGGGCGGCGTCGCGCAAACAAAAATGGTGCCCCCACCAGGACTCGAACCCGGGACCCCCTGATTACAAATCAGGTGCTCTACCAACTGAGCTATAAGGGCACTCAGCGAGGGAGTTAGCATATTCTCCGCCGCTGTAAAGGGAAAAGGGCGGGTTCAGATCGACCAGTTGCTGTCCAGCGCGGTTATCGGGACGATTTCCTGGCAGCGCTCCATGGAGCGGGGCAGGTTTTCCGCGAGGTGGTCGATGAGGGCGCGCACGGCCGGCAGCATGCCGTGGCGTGAGGTGAAGACGGCGTGCACGGTTGATTCCGCGCTCGACCATTCCGGCAGCACCGGCATCAGGAAGCCGCTGCGGAAGCCGCGTTCCACGATCATGTCCGGCAAGAGGGCAAGGCCGATGCCCTCGATCGTGGCCCGTTCCAGCACGCTGAAATCCGAGCACAAGAGCACCGGGGAGTGGGCGACGTCGTAGACGTCGCCGTTCTTGTGGAAGAGCGTCCAGATCGCCCTGGGGCTGTTTTCCTGCATGGAGAGCGTGGGAACGCGGCCGATCGTTTCGAGGTCGATCGGGCCATGCTGCTCCAGAAAGCGCGGGCTTGCCGCGAGGTAGCGCCGCGTGCCGGCAAAGCGGCGCACGATCAGCGACTGGTCCGTGTCGTACCCGTCGCGCACGCGCAGCGCGATGTCTATGCGCTCCTCGATGAGATCGACCGCGCGGCCGGTGGTGAGGATGGAGAGGCGCACCCCGGGATAGCGCTTCATGAAGCTCGGCAGCACGTCGGCCACCATGGGCGCAAAGCCGGGCGGCATCGACAGGCGCACCGTGCCGGCCGGTTCCGCCTTGGCGACCGCGATCACGGCCTCCGCCGCCTCCACGCCGGAAAGCACCGCCTCGCAGCGCTCGTAGAAGGACTGGCCGATATCGGTGATGGCAAGCTTGCGGGTGGAGCGCTCGATGAGGCGCACGCCGAGCTGCTCCTCAAGAGCGGCGATGCGCTTGCTGATCTTGGACTTCGGCACGGACAGCGCATTCGCCGCTGCTGTAAAGCCCTTGTGGCGCACCACGGCGGCGTAGAGCGCGAGATCGTTCAGGTCCTGCATGGCTATCTCCGGGCGGTTTTGCGAATTATTGTTTCCCGGGTGAAACAGTCAATTGGATTTTTGCTGTCTAATCGCGCGATTGTTTTCGGAACATATGTGTCGCACCCAAACCGAAACGAAGGTGCTGACCCATGAACATCCTCCATATCGATTCCGGCATTCTCGGCGAGCACTCCGTCTCCCGCCGCCTGACGGCCGCCGTCGCCGCCCAGATCAAGGCCGAACAGCCGGCCGCCACCATCACCTATCGCGACCTTGCCGCCGATCCGCTGCCGCACCTGTCCGGCGCCCATCTGATGGCCGCCAATGCGAAGCCGGAAGAGGTCGACGCGCAGATCGCCGCCGACGTCGCCGAAGGCAAGGTGGTGCTCGACGAGTTCCTGGCCGCCGACACGATCATCCTCGGTGTGCCCATGTACAATTTCTCCTTGCCGAGCCAGTTGAAGGCCTGGATCGACCGCATCGCCGTTTCCGGCAAGACGTTCCGCTACACCGCCGAAGGCCCCGAGGGCCTCGCCAAGGGCAAGAAGGTCATCATCGTCTCCACCCGCGGCGGCCACTATTCCGCCGGTCCGGCGGCCGCCATGGACCACCAGGAAAGCTATCTGAAGGCCGTGCTCGGCTTCCTTGGCATCACGGATGTGGAAGTGGTGCGTGCCGAAGGCCTGAACCTCAGCCCCGATTCGAAGATCGAGGCTATTTCCGAGGCCGAGCGCACCATCAATGATCGCGGTTCCCTGAAGCTTGCCAGCTAAGCGCCGTTCCTCGACATGCAAAACGCCCGCCGGTGGAAACCGGCGGGCGTTTCGCATTTGCGCGTGGCCGGTTCAGCTCAAGAGATGCCGCTGCGTGGCATAGAGCGCGATCGCCGCGGCGTTCGAGACGTTGAGCGACTTGATCGCGCCGGGCATGTCGAGCCGGGCGAGCGCCTTGCAGGTGGCGCGCGTCTTCTGCCGCAGGCCCTTGCCCTCCGCACCCATGACGAGCGCGATGCGGTCGCCGGACAGCGTGCCTTCCAGCGGCTCAGGGCCTTCCGAATCAAGGCCGATCGTCAGGAAGCCGAGCTTGTGCAGCTCCTCCAGCGCGTCGGCGAGATTGGTGACCTGGATATAGGGAATGAGTTCCAGCGCGCCGGACGCGGTTTTGGCGAGCACGCCCGATTCGGTCGGCGAGTGGCGCTGCGTCGTGATGACGGCGCCGGCATTGAAGGCCACCGCCGAACGCATGATGGCGCCGACATTGTGCGGATCCGTCACCTGGTCGAGCACGAGCAGCAACGGGCTGTCCTTCAGCGCTTCCAGCCGGCGCACGGGCAGGGGGCGCGTCTCCAGCATCACGCCCTGGTGGATCGCTTCCGGGCCGAGCACCTTGTCGAGGTCGGACGGCAGCACGGTCTCGATAGGATAGGGCAGGGTGGAGAAATCGGGCAGCTCCAGCCGCTGCGCGGCGTTCTGGCTCACCGAAAGCTTGATGATCTTGCGCTCCGGATTGTCCAGCGCCGCGCGCACCGTGTGCAGGCCGTAGAGATAGACCTGGTCGGGCGTCAGGGCCGGTGCCTTCCAGCCTTCCGCCTGCTTGCGGCGGCGGTCGTCCCTGGGCGTCGGAATCTCGCCGCGCTCGCGCCGCTGGTCGCGATGCGCCCGGCGCAGCTTGGCATAGTGGGTGTCTTTTGCGGACTTGCCGCCAGTGTCGTCTTTGCTCATGCGGCCTTATAGACCAAGTCGCATCGAACTGTGCAGCGGTTTTGCGCAAGGGATGGGCAAAAAACGGAAAAACAGGGAGCAGGAGGCGCCTGGGCCCGCGCGCGGCACGCTCCCGGCGGGACGCCGGCGGCCCGCCAGCCGCGCCGGCCGGCCGCCGATTGGGGACGATGATGTTTTTCGCAATTTTTTCCGTAGCCTCGTGTTGACAGGACGATTTGTGCCCGTCATATACGCCGCCAGATCGAAGGCGCCGCCCACAAGGCACTGCCCGCCGGTCGACACTGGTCGCTTGATCCCGACGGAATATGGAGGGATGCCCGAGTGGTTAAAGGGGACGGACTGTAAATCCGTTGGCTCAGCCTACGTTGGTTCAAATCCAACTCCCTCCACCATTCTGTCAGACGGATCAAGGCCCCCGCGGGTATAGCTCAATGGTAGAGCAGCAGCCTTCCAAGCTGAATACGCGGGTTCGATTCCCGCTACCCGCTCCAGTTTTCCTTCAGAAAAAGAATCAGCGTTCCGCTCTAAGGCCCTGCCTTGAAAAAGCGATTCCGCATCCCGATCTATCGTCCATCCGGCTTGCCCCAGCCCGTTTCCGGCATGTTTCCCCTGTGCATTTAAGGCTTGCGCATTCGTTGCGAAAGCCTTAAACGCCTGCCAAACCGGACGGGCCGGTTAGCCCAACTTTCGTTCAGTAGGAATAAAAACATGGCAAAAGGTAAGTTTGAGCGCACTAAGCCTCACGTAAACATCGGCACGATCGGCCACGTTGACCATGGCAAGACGTCGCTGACGGCAGCGATCACGAAGTATTTCGGCGAGTTCAAGGCGTATGACCAGATCGACGCCGCCCCGGAAGAAAAGGCCCGCGGCATCACCATCTCGACGGCGCACGTCGAGTACGAGACGCCGAACCGTCACTATGCGCACGTCGACTGCCCCGGCCACGCCGACTACGTCAAGAACATGATCACCGGTGCTGCCCAGATGGACGGCGCGATCCTGGTCTGCTCTGCCGCTGACGGCCCGATGCCGCAGACCCGCGAGCACATCCTGCTCGCCCGCCAGGTCGGCGTTCCCGCCATCGTCGTGTTCCTCAACAAGGTCGACCAGGTCGACGACGCCGAGCTGCTCGAGCTCGTCGAGCTGGAAGTGCGCGAACTTCTGTCGTCCTACGACTTCCCGGGCGACGACATTCCGATCATCAAGGGCTCGGCTCTGGCCGCGCTCGAAGATTCGGACAAGAAGATCGGCGAAGACGCGATCCGCGAGCTGATGGCCGCCGTCGACAGCTACATCCCGACGCCGGAGCGTCCGATCGACCAGCCGTTCCTGATGCCGATCGAAGACGTGTTCTCGATCTCGGGCCGCGGCACGGTCGTCACGGGCCGCGTCGAGCGCGGTATCGTCAAGGTCGGTGAGGAAATCGAGATCGTCGGCATCCGCCCGACGACGAAGACGACCTGCACGGGCGTCGAGATGTTCCGCAAGCTGCTCGACCAGGGCCAGGCCGGCGACAACATCGGTGCGCTGCTGCGCGGTGTGAACCGTGACGGCGTCGAGCGTGGCCAGATCCTGTGCAAGCCGGGTTCGGTCAAGCCGCACAAGAAGTTCAAGGCCGAAGCCTACATCCTGACGAAGGAAGAAGGCGGCCGTCATACGCCGTTCTTCACGAACTACCGTCCGCAGTTCTACTTCCGCACGACGGACGTGACGGGCATCGTGACGCTGCCGGAAGGCACGGAAATGGTGATGCCGGGCGACAACGTGACGGTTGATGTCGAGCTGATCGTTCCGATCGCGATGGAAGAAAAGCTGCGCTTCGCGATCCGCGAAGGCGGCCGCACCGTCGGCGCCGGCATCGTCGCCTCGATCGTCGAGTAATATCGGGTCTTTGACCGGATGAAGGCCCCGCGGGAGACCGCGGGGCCTTTTTGTTTTCAAGCGCTTTGAAATGGTGTGCTTTTTTAGCCATTGGCGATAACTCGTCAGGTCTGGGGATAGAGGCGATCGGCGCCAGCGGGTAGATTTGCCGCGTCGCCTGGAGCGACATGGCCTGGACGGTGAACCGCAGGCCCGGCGCCGAGGGATCGTTTCGATCCCGTATATTGCGGCGGCGCCCCTGCGTGTGGCGGGCACGGGCCGTGCCGCGCGCATCACGGCAACCAGACATGGGCCTGAACCTCGATGACCTCTTTTGCAGGCGCGGCGCGCGCAGCGCTCGCTCTCTCGACGATTCTCCTGATTCCGCCGGCCGGCGCGGCCAGGGCGGAGGATTCCCTCGTCATCTGGTCCCCGGCAAAACTGTCCAGCTATGCCTATCGCCTGCGCCTGGGCGCCAAGGCCGCCACGGCGGCCGAGATGAGCGCCGGGGTGGACATCTCCGTCACCGCGTCCTCCAGCGGCCGCATCCGCGACACGCGCGACAATGCGCGCCTCTGGGCGGAGATGCGCGGGACGGGACAGTCCGGTGCAGAGCGCAACGTCACGGCCGGCTACAATCCGCTGACCGGCCGGGTTTCGGCGAGCGCGGGCCTCTCCCGCCGCTGGATGGCAACGCCCTCCATCGATATCGTCCTCACGCCCGCCGTCTCCGCCGATGCCAACATGCGCAGCGGCGATCGCGGCGCGGTGCGCGTGACGCAGCAGGCGCGCATCCAGGCGCTGCCGACCGGAACGTCCTTCGTCGCCACCGGTTCGACCGCCAGCGGACAGAAGCACATCGGCGCGGAACTCGGCGTCGAGCAGCGCGTCTTCGACTGCCTCGACCTCGGCGCCTCCGTGCGCCGGCAGGACATGAGGCTGGTCGGCGCGGTCAGGGCGCGGCTTCGTTTCGCCTGGTGAGGACGCCGGGGGAGGGCGCTTGGCGCTAACCTGTGAAAAAATCTCGTCTTCGGGCTTGCCAAGTCGATCCGTGCGCCGTAAAGACGCCATGCCTTGCCGGCGACAGGTGTTTCACCACGGAGCGGCAGGCAGCTAGGGGTATAGCTCAGTTGGTAGAGCGGCGGTCTCCAAAACCGCAGGTCGGGGGTTCGAGCCCCTCTGCCCCTGCCATTTTCACCGGACAGCGCGGACGACTTGCAGCGACGGGAAAGATGGCATGACGGCGTTCGGCCGTCATAATTCGTTAAAAGTCCGGTTGCCTCTTGTGAAAAAGGGAATCGGGCTTTATGTAGGGCAAAACAGACACGCGGTGCGTGGGGCTGATAATTCAGCTTTACGTGCCGTAATGGCGTGGACATTCAATGGCATCGAAAACAAATCCGATTGCGTTTCTGCAGCAGGTTCGCTCCGAGACGGCGAAAGTGACTTGGCCCTCGCGGCGCGAGACGATGATCTCGACCGTCATGGTGTTCGTCATGGTCTTCCTGGCTGCAGTGTTCTTCTTCGCTGCGGACCAGTTGATTGGCTGGCTGATCGGCCTCGTCCTCAGCGCCAGCGTCTGATTGGTTGGAGATGAACATGGCTTCCCGTTGGTACATCGTCCACGCCTATTCGAATTTCGAGAAGAAGGTCGCAGAGGACATCGAGAACAAGGCGCGCCAGAAGGGCCTTGATCACCTGTTCGAGAAGATCCTCGTGCCGACCGAAAAGGTTGTCGAGGTGCGTCGCGGCCGCAAGGTCGATTCGGAGCGCAAGTTCTTCCCCGGCTACGTGCTGGTGCGGGCGAACCTGACGGACGAAGCGTACCACCTCATCAAGAATACGCCGAAGGTCACGGGATTCCTCGGTTCGGACAACAAGCCGGTTCCGATCCCGGACAGCGAGGCCGAGCGCATCCTGTCGCAGGTCCAGGACGGCGTCGATCGTCCGAAGCCTTCGGTCTCGTTCGAGATCGGCGAGCAGGTCCGCGTTTCCGACGGTCCGTTCGCCTCGTTCAACGGCACCGTGCAGGATGTCGACGAGGAGCGGTCGCGCCTCAAGGTGGAAGTGTCGATCTTCGGCCGCGCCACCCCGGTCGAGCTGGAATACGCTCAGGTCGAAAAAATCTGATTTCAGTGGCGTCCCGGGAGGGCGCCGCTCGTTTGAAATCCGGCCCTTTCCGGAGGGTTGGCGGCGGAAGTTTCCGCCATTCGCGTGGAAGGGAAGGCGGCCTGTAGCCGGGCGCCCGGACCGCACCACGCAACCGCAGCCGCCGGTCCCAGGATCGGCATCACGGGCCGGGCAACCGGTCGCATTCTGAAAGGCAGAGAAAATGGCTAAGAAAGTTGCAGGCCAGCTCAAGCTTCAGGTCAAGGCAGGATCGGCGAACCCGTCCCCGCCGATCGGCCCGGCGCTTGGTCAGCGTGGCATTAACATCATGGAATTCTGCAAGTCGTTCAACGCGGCGACGCAGGAAATGGAAAAGGGTATGCCGATCCCGGTCGTCATCACCTACTACCAGGACAAGTCCTTCACCTTCGTGATGAAGCAGCCGCCGGTGACCTACTTCCTCAAGAAGGAAGCCAAGATCCAGTCCGGCTCGAAGACCCCGGGCAAGGGCGGTTCCGTCGGCAAGCTCACCAAGGCTCAGATCAAGTCGATCGCCGAAGCCAAGATGAAGGATCTCAACGCCGCCGATATCGAAGGCGCAATGGCGATGGTCGAGGGTTCTGCCCGCGCCATGGGCCTGGAAGTGGTAGGTTGATCATGGCCAAGGTAGCAAAGCGTCTCCAGAAGATCCGCGAAGGCATCGACCCGACCAAGCTCGTCGCCCTTTCGGACGCCATCTCGCTCGTCAAGGAGCGTGCCGTCGCCAAGTTCGACGAAACCGTCGAGATCGCCATGAACCTCGGCGTCGACCCGCGCCACGCAGACCAGATGGTCCGCGGCGTGGTCAACCTGCCGAACGGTACCGGCCGTGACGTTCGCGTCGCCGTCTTCGCACGCGGCGCCAAGGCCGACGAAGCCAAGGCCGCCGGCGCGGACATCGTCGGCGCCGAAGACCTGCTCGAGATCGTCCAGGGCGGCAAGATCGATTTCGATCGCTGCATCGCGACCCCGGACATGATGCCGCTCGTCGGCCGTCTCGGCAAGGTTCTCGGCCCGCGCGGCATGATGCCGAACCCGAAGGTCGGTACGGTGACCATGGACGTTACCGGCGCCGTCAAGGCGTCCAAGGGCGGCGCTGTCGAGTTCCGCGTCGAGAAGGCCGGTATCATCCATGCCGGCATCGGCAAGGCCTCCTTCGACGCCAAGGCTCTGGAAGAGAACATCAAGGCTTTCGCCGACGCCGTCATCAAGGCGAAGCCGGCTGGCGCCAAGGGCAACTACGTCAAGCGCGTTGCCATCTCTTCGACGATGGGCCCGGGCGTGAAGATCGACCCGGCGACGGTTGCCTGATTTAGGCGCCTGATTTTTTCAGATCCCGCTCCGGCTGGATCGCAAAAGAATTCCCGGCCTTAGTCAGGCCGGGAATTTCCGGGGAAACCCGGAACTCCTGTCCGAGATTGCAGGTGGTTAGGCCTTAATCACGTTGCCTGCATGAGACGGGTGAGACCTGGATTTCACTCAGCGTCGGATGACGCGGAATTCGGTTCGAACCTACCTTGCCTGTGTCGCGGCCCTCGGGTCGAGCGCGGGGGACAGGATCCTCGAGCGTCGCTCGGGATCTTCTTTTTAAGCGGATCCCTGGCGGCAAAGGCAAACCCGGCAGGTCCCGTGAGAACTCACGGTCCTGTCAACTGGAGATAGGCAGTGGAAAGAGCGGAAAAACGCGAATTCGTCACGGAGCTGAATGAAGTCTTCAAGGCTTCCGGTTCGGTTGTCGTGGCCCGCTATGCCGGCATCACCGTTGCACAGATGAACGATCTTCGTACGAAGATGCGTGCAGCTGGCGGTACCGTCAAAGTCGCGAAGAACCGCCTGGCCAAAATTGCCCTTCAGGGTACGGAGTCGGAAGGGATGTCTGATCTCTTCCAGGGTCAGACGCTCATTGCATATGCAAATGATCCGATGATCGCTCCGAAGGTAGCCATGGACTTCGCCAAGACCAACGACAAGCTCGTTGTGCTCGGCGGCGCCATGGGTGCGACCACACTCGACGCAGAAGCAGTCAAGTCGCTTGCGACCCTGCCTTCGCTCGACGAGCTGCGTGCAAAGCTGCTGGGCCTTCTCAATGCCCCGGCAACGCGCGTCGCCACGGTCGTTGCAGCACCGGCAAGCCAGCTTGCCCGCGTGTTCGCAGCCTACGCCAAGAAGGACGAAGCCGCGTAAGGCGGTTTTTCGCTGTAAATCAAACACACCAGTTCGAACCGAACAAAAGGACTTAAGAAAATGGCTGATCTCGCAAAGATCGTTGAAGACCTCTCCTCGCTGACCGTCCTGGAAGCTGCTGAGCTTTCCAAGCTTCTCGAAGAGAAGTGGGGCGTTTCGGCTGCAGCTCCCGTTGCTGTTGCTGCTGTTGGCGGCGGCGCTGCCCCGGCTGCTGCTGAAGAAGAAAAGACCGAATTCGACGTGATCCTCGTTGACGCTGGCGCCAACAAGATCAACGTCATCAAGGAAGTTCGCGGCATCACGGGTCTCGGCCTCAAGGAAGCCAAGGACCTCGTCGAAGGCGCTCCGAAGCCGGTCAAGGAAGCCGTCTCCAAGGCTGAAGCCGCTGACCTCAAGAAGAAGCTTGAGGACGCCGGCGCCAAGGTCGACGTCAAGTAATATCGGAATGCGGTGGGAGAGGGTTTCGACCCTCTCCCATTGATGATTCCTCCGAACTGATTACCCAAAAGCCGCGAAAACCGGCTTTTGGGTAATGGGTTCTTCAAGAGGATGGTCTTCCGCCGAGCGATTGGGCAATCCGGCCCGTGGCCTGGCAGGCGAGACGAGATTGAACCAACCCATTGGTCGACGGGATCGACTGGCCAGCGAACCCCGTCCGTTGCAGGCCCGGATGCAAATTTGAAGGAGCGACGATGGCTCAGACCCTTTCGTTTAACGGTCGTAGGCGCGTACGCAAGTTTTTTGGAAAAATCCCTGAAGTCGCAGTCATGCCGAACCTCATCGAGGTTCAGAAGGCATCCTACGACCAATTCCTGATGGTTGAAGAGCCTGCCGGCGGTCGCCCGGACGAGGGCCTTCAGACCGTTTTCAAGTCGGTCTTCCCGATCACCGACTTCTCCGGCGCTTCCATGCTCGAATTCGTTTCCTACGAATTCGAACAGCCGAAGTTCGACGTCGAGGAATGCCGCCAGCGTGATCTGACCTATGCAGCGCCGCTCAAGGTGACGCTGCGTCTCATCGTGTTCGATATCGACGAGGATACGGGCGCCAAGTCCATCAAGGACATCAAGGAACAGAACGTCTACATGGGCGACATGCCGCTCATGACCGACAACGGCACGTTCATCGTCAACGGCACCGAGCGCGTCATCGTCTCCCAGATGCACCGTTCGCCGGGCGTGTTCTTCGACCACGACAAGGGCAAGAGCCACTCGTCGGGCAAGCTGCTCTTCGCGGCCCGCGTCATCCCGTACCGCGGCTCCTGGCTCGACATCGAGTTCGACGCCAAGGACATCGTCCATGCCCGCATCGACCGTCGCCGCAAGATCCCCGTCACCTCGCTGCTCATGGCGCTCGGCATGGACGGCGAAGAGATCCTGTCGACCTTCTACACGAAGTCGCTCTACCAGCGCGACGGCGAAGGCTGGCGCATTCCCTTCAATCCGGACGCGCTGAAGGGCCAGAAGGCCGTCTCGGATCTGGTGGATGCCGACACCGGCGAAGTCGTCGTGGAGATCGGCAAGAAGCTGACGCCGCGCCTCCTGAAGCAGCTCTCCGAAAAGGGCCTCAAGGCCCTCAAGGCGACGGACGACGAGCTTTACGGCAACTATCTTGCCGAGGACATCGTCAACTACTCGACGGGTGAGATCTATCTCGAAGCCGGCGACGAAATCGACGAGAAGACCCTGCCGGTCATTCTCGCGGCCGGTTTCGACGAAATCCCGGTCCTCGACATCGACCACATCAATGTCGGCGCCTATATCCGCAACACGCTTGCCGCAGACAAGAACGAGAACCGCCAGGACGCGCTGTTCGACATCTACCGCGTCATGCGTCCGGGCGAGCCGCCGACCATGGATTCGGCCGAAGCCATGTTCAACACGCTGTTCTTCGATGCGGAGCGCTACGACCTCTCCGCCGTCGGCCGCGTGAAGATGAACATGCGCCTCGACCTCGACGTCGCCGACACGGTCCGCACGCTGCGCAAGGAAGACATCCTCGCCGTCGTGAAGATGCTGGTCGAGCTGCGCGACGGCAAGGGCGAGATCGACGACATCGACAACCTCGGCAACCGCCGTGTCCGTTCGGTCGGCGAACTGATGGAGAACCAGTACCGTCTCGGCCTGCTGCGCATGGAGCGCGCGATCAAGGAACGCATGTCCTCGATCGAGATCGACACGGTGATGCCGCAGGACCTGATCAACGCGAAGCCGGCGGCTGCCGCCGTTCGCGAATTCTTCGGTTCCTCGCAGCTCTCGCAGTTCATGGACCAGGTGAACCCGCTTTCGGAAATCACCCACAAGCGCCGTCTTTCGGCCCTTGGCCCGGGTGGTCTGACCCGCGAGCGCGCCGGCTTCGAAGTCCGCGACGTCCACCCGACCCACTATGGCCGTATTTGCCCGATCGAGACGCCGGAAGGCCCGAACATCGGTCTGATCAACTCGCTCGCCACCTTCGCCCGCGTCAACAAGTACGGCTTCATCGAAAGCCCGTACCGCAAGATCGTCGACGGCAAGGTGACGACCGATGTGGTCTACCTCTCCGCCATGGAAGAGGCCAAGTACCACGTCGCCCAGGCCAACTCGCCGCTCAACGACGACAACTCCTTCTCGGAAGAGTTCGTCGTCTGCCGTCACGCCGGCGAAGTCATGCTCGCCCCGCGCGACCAGATCAACCTGATGGACGTTTCGCCGAAGCAGCTCGTTTCGGTGGCGGCCGCGCTCATCCCGTTCCTTGAGAACGACGACGCGAACCGCGCGCTCATGGGTTCGAACATGCAGCGCCAGGCCGTGCCGCTTCTGCGTGCGGAAGCCCCGTTCGTCGGCACCGGCATGGAGCCGATCGTCGCCCGTGACTCGGGCGCTGCCATCGCGGCCCGCCGCGGCGGCGTCGTCGACCAGGTCGACGCGACCCGTATCGTTATCCGCGCCACCGAAGACCTCGATCCGTCGAAGTCGGGCGTCGATATCTACCGGCTGCAGAAGTTCCAGCGTTCCAACCAGAACACCTGCGTCAACCAGCGCCCGCTGGTCACCGTCGGCGACGTTCTGAACAAGGGCGACATCATCGCGGACGGTCCGTCGACCGACCTCGGCGACCTCGCGCTCGGCCGCAACGCGCTCGTCGCGTTCATGCCGTGGAACGGCTACAACTACGAAGACTCGATCCTGATGTCCGAACGCATCGTCTCCGACGACGTGTTCACCTCGATCCACATCGAGGAATTCGAAGTCATGGCCCGCGACACCAAGCTGGGCCCGGAAGAAATCACGCGCGACATTCCGAACGTTTCGGAAGAAGCGCTGAAGAACCTCGACGAAGCCGGTATCGTCTATATCGGCGCAGAGGTTCAGCCGGGCGACATCCTGGTCGGCAAGATCACCCCGAAGGGCGAAAGCCCGATGACGCCGGAAGAAAAGCTCCTGCGCGCCATCTTCGGTGAAAAGGCCTCCGACGTGCGTGACACCTCCATGCGCATGCCGCCCGGCACCTTCGGCACGGTCGTCGAGGTTCGCGTCTTCAACCGCCATGGCGTGGAGAAGGACGAACGCGCGATGGCGATCGAGCGCGAGGAGATCGAGCGTCTCGCGAAGGACCGTGACGACGAGCAGGCGATCCTCGACCGTAACGTCTACGGTCGTCTGACCGACATGCTGCGTGGCCACGTCGCCGTCGCCGGCCCGAAGGCCTTCAAGAAGGGCACCGAGCTTTCGAATGCCGTGATCTCCGAATATCCCCGCTCGCAGTGGTGGATGTTCGCCGTCGAGGACGAGAAGGTCCAGGGCGAGATCGAAGCGCTCCGCGGCCAGTACGACGAATCCAAGTCGCGCCTTGAACAGCGCTTCATGGACAAGGTCGAGAAGGTCCAGCGCGGCGACGAGATGCCTCCGGGCGTCATGAAGATGGTAAAAGTCTTCGTCGCCGTGAAGCGCAAGATCCAGCCGGGCGACAAGATGGCCGGCCGTCACGGCAACAAGGGCGTGGTCTCGCGCATCCTGCCGATCGAGGACATGCCGTTCCTCGAAGACGGCACGCATGTCGACATCTGCCTGAACCCGCTGGGCGTGCCTTCGCGCATGAACGTCGGCCAGATCCTCGAAACCCACCTTGCCTGGGCTTGCGCCGGCATGGGCAAGAAGATCGGCGACCTGCTCGACGAGTATCGCAAGACCATGGACATCTCCGACCTGAAGCGCGAGCTGACGGAAGTCTACGAGAGCGAAGCCAAGGACGAAGTCGCCCATTTCGACGACGCCGCCCTGGTCAAGCTGGCCGAGCAGTCCCGCAAGGGCGTCTCCATCGCAACGCCGGTCTTCGACGGTGCGCATGAACCTGATGTCGCCAGCATGCTGGAGCGTGCGGGCCTTGCGTCCTCGGGCCAGTCGGTTCTCTACGACGGCCGTACGGGCGAGGCTTTCGACCGCAAGGTGACCGTCGGCTACATGTACATGATCAAGCTGAACCACCTTGTCGACGACAAGATCCATGCGCGCTCGATCGGTCCGTACTCGCTCGTTACCCAGCAGCCGCTGGGCGGCAAGGCGCAGTTCGGCGGCCAGCGCTTCGGGGAAATGGAAGTCTGGGCGCTCGAAGCCTACGGCGCCGCCTACACGCTCCAGGAAATGCTGACCGTGAAGTCGGACGACGTCGCGGGCCGCACCAAGGTGTACGAGGCGATCGTGCGTGGCGACGACACGTTCGAGGCGGGCATTCCGGAGAGCTTCAACGTTCTCGTCAAGGAAATGCGCTCGCTCGGCCTGTCGGTCGAACTGGAGAACTCGAAGGTCGACGCGAACGCGGAAGCCGGCCAGCTTCCCGACGCCGCGGAATAAGCCTTGATAGGGTGCGCGCCGAAGGGCGCGCACCGTTTCCGCCTCCGCCGGTCGGCGAGGGGCGGCTCATCCGTTTCGAGCAGCCTTGCGGCACCCGGGTATCGCCGCAATTGGTTGCTAAGCAGAGGGCCATTGGCCCACGAAGGAGATAGGCATGAACCAAGAGGTCATGAACCTTTTCAACCCGCAGGTGCCTGCGCAGACGTTCGATTCCATCCGGATCTCGATCGCGTCTCCGGAAAAGATTCTTTCCTGGTCGTACGGCGAGATCAAGAAGCCGGAAACCATCAACTACCGCACGTTCAAGCCGGAACGCGACGGCCTGTTCTGCGCGCGCATCTTCGGGCCGATCAAGGACTACGAGTGCCTGTGCGGCAAGTACAAGCGCATGAAGTACAAGGGCATCATCTGCGAAAAGTGCGGCGTCGAAGTCACGCTGTCGCGCGTTCGCCGCGAGCGCATGGGCCATATCGAGCTGGCCGCGCCCGTCGCCCACATCTGGTTCCTGAAGTCGCTGCCCTCGCGCATCGCGACGCTGCTCGACATGACGCTGAAGGATGTCGAGCGCGTTCTCTATTTCGAGAACTACATCGTGACCGAGCCGGGCCTCACCGCGCTCAAGGAAAACCAGCTTCTTTCCGAAGAAGAATACATGATCGCCGTCGATGAATATGGTGAAGACCAGTTCACGGCGATGATCGGCGCCGAGGCCATCTACGAGATGCTCGCCTCGATGAACCTCGAGCGGATCGCTGGCGACCTGCGTTCGGATCTGGCGGAAACCACGTCGGATCTGAAGCAGAAGAAGCTGATGAAGCGCCTGAAGATCGTCGAGAACTTCATGGAATCCGGCAACCGTCCGGAATGGATGATCATGAAGGTCGTTCCGGTGATCCCGCCGGACCTGCGTCCGCTCGTCCCGCTGGACGGCGGCCGTTTCGCGACGTCGGACCTCAACGATCTCTACCGCCGCGTCATCAACCGCAACAACCGTCTGAAGCGCCTCATCGAGCTGCGCGCGCCGGGCATCATCATCCGCAACGAGAAGCGCATGCTTCAGGAATCGGTTGACGCCCTGTTCGACAACGGCCGCCGCGGCCGCGTCATCACCGGCGCCAACAAGCGTCCGCTGAAGTCGCTGTCCGACATGCTCAAGGGCAAGCAGGGCCGCTTCCGCCAGAACCTGCTCGGCAAGCGCGTCGACTATTCCGGCCGTTCGGTCATCGTGACCGGCCCGGAACTCAAGCTGCACCAGTGCGGCCTGCCGAAGAAGATGGCGCTGGAACTCTTCAAGCCGTTCATCTACGCCCGCCTCGACGCCAAGGGTTTCTCCTCGACCGTCAAGCAGGCCAAGAAGCTGGTCGAGAAGGAAAAGCCTGAGGTCTGGGATATCCTCGACGAGGTCATCCGCGAGCATCCGGTTCTCCTCAACCGCGCGCCGACGCTGCACCGCCTGGGCATCCAGGCCTTCGAACCGATCCTGGTCGAAGGCAAGGCGATCCAGCTGCACCCGCTCGTCTGCACGGCCTTCAACGCCGACTTCGACGGCGACCAGATGGCCGTCCACGTTCCGCTTTCGCTGGAAGCCCAGCTTGAAGCGCGCGTGCTGATGATGTCGACGAACAACATCCTGCATCCGGCGAACGGCGCACCGATCATCGTTCCCTCGCAGGACATGGTTCTCGGTCTCTACTATTTGTCGATCATGAACCAGAACGAGCCGGGCGAAGGCATGGCCTTCTCCGACATGGGCGAACTGCACCATGCGCTGGAAAACAAGGTCGTCACGCTGCACGCGAAGATCCGCGGCCGCTACAAGTCGGTCGACGGTGAAGGCAAGGCCTACAGCAAGATCTACGAGACGACGCCCGGCCGCATGATCATCGGCGAGCTGCTGCCGAAGAACGGCAACATCCCGTTCGACATCTGCAACCAGGAAATGACCAAGAAGAACATCTCCAAGATGATCGACACGGTCTACCGTCATTGCGGCCAGAAGGACACGGTCATCTTCTGCGACCGCATCATGCAGCTCGGCTTCGCCCACGCCTGCCGCGCCGGCATCTCGTTCGGCAAGGACGACATGGTCATTCCGGACACCAAGGCGAAGATCGTCGGTGACACCGAAAATCTCGTCAAGGAATACGAGCAGCAGTACAATGACGGCCTGATCACCCAGGGCGAGAAGTACAACAAGGTCGTCGACGCCTGGGGCAAGGCCACCGAAAAGGTCGCGGAAGAGATGATGGCGCGCATCAAGGCCGTCGAATTCGACCCCGCGACCGGCCGCCAGAAGCCGATGAACTCGATCTACATGATGTCGCACTCCGGCGCCCGCGGTTCTCCGAACCAGATGCGCCAGCTTGGCGGCATGCGCGGCCTCATGGCCAAGCCCTCGGGCGAGATCATCGAGACGCCGATCATCTCGAACTTCAAGGAAGGCCTGACCGTGAACGAGTACTTCAACTCGACGCACGGCGCCCGCAAGGGTCTGGCGGACACCGCCTTGAAGACCGCGAACTCCGGTTACCTGACCCGCCGTCTCGTCGACGTCGCGCAGGATTGCATCGTCACGCATGTCGACTGCGGCACCGACAAGGGCCTCACGATGACGGCGATCGTCGATGCCGGCCAGGTCGTGGCTTCGATCGGCACCCGCGTTCTCGGCCGTACGGCGCTCGACGATATCGATCATCCGGTCACGGGTGCGCGCATCGTCGATGCCGGCAAGATGATCCTCGAAGCGGACGTCGTCGAGATCGAGAAGGCTGGCATCCAGTCGATCCGTATCCGTTCGGCGCTGACCTGCGAGATCCAGACCGGCGTCTGCGGCGTCTGCTACGGTCGCGACCTTGCACGTGGCACGCCCGTCAACATGGGCGAGGCCGTCGGCGTCATCGCGGCACAGTCGATCGGCGAGCCGGGCACCCAGCTCACCATGCGCACCTTCCACCTGGGCGGCACGGCGACCGTGGTCGACCAGTCGTTCCTGGAAGCCTCGTATGAAGGCACGGTGCAGATCAAGAACCGCAACATGCTGCGCAATTCCGACGGCGCACTCGTCGCGATGGGCCGCAACATGGCGATCACCATCCTCGACGAGCGCGGCGTGGAACGCTCCGCCCAGCGCGTCGCCTACGGTTCGAAGATCTTCGTCGACGACGGCGACAAGGTGAAGCGCGGCCAGCGTCTCGCCGAGTGGGACCCCTACACCCGTCCGATGATGACGGAAGTGGAAGGGACGGTTCACTTCGAAGACGTCGTCGACGGCATCTCGGTCCTGGAATCGACGGACGAATCCACCGGCATCACCAAGCGCTCGGTCATCGACTGGCGCTCGACGCCGCGCGGGACGGACCTGAAGCCGGCCATCGTCATCAAGGACAAGAACGGCGCCGTCGCCAAGCTGTCCCGCGGTGGCGAAGCCCGCTTCCTGCTCTCGGTCGATGCGATCCTCTCGGTCGAGCCGGGCCAGAAGGTCTCCCAGGGTGACGTTCTTGCCCGCTCGCCGCTGGAAAGCGCCAAGACCAAGGACATCACCGGCGGTCTGCCGCGCGTTGCCGAACTGTTCGAAGCCCGTCGTCCGAAGGACCACGCCATCATCGCCGAGATCGATGGTACCGTCCGCTTCGGCCGCGACTACAAGAACAAGCGTCGCGTGACGATCGAGCCGGCGGAAGACGGTGTCGAGCCGGTCGAGTACCTGATCCCGAAGGGCAAGCCCTTCCACCTTCAGGACGGCGACTATATCGAAAAGGGTGACTACATCCTCGACGGCAACCCGGCGCCGCACGACATCCTGGCGATCAAGGGCGTGGAAGCACTCGCTTCCTACCTCGTGAACGAAATCCAGGAAGTCTACCGTCTGCAGGGCGTCGTGATCAACGACAAGCACATCGAGGTGATCGTTCGCCAGATGCTGCAGAAGGTCGAGATCACGGATGCAGGTGACAGCACCTACATCGTCGGCGACAATGTCGACCGGATCGAGCTGGAAGACGTCAACGACGCCCTGATCGAGGAAGGCAAGAAGCCGGCCTATGGCGAACCGGTCCTTCTCGGTATCACCAAGGCGTCGCTGCAGACCCCGTCCTTCATCTCGGCCGCCTCGTTCCAGGAGACCACCAAGGTCCTCACGGAAGCGGCGATCGCCGGCAAGACCGACGGCCTGCAGGGCCTCAAGGAAAACGTCATCGTCGGCCGCCTCATCCCGGCCGGCACGGGCGGCACCATGACCCAGATCCGCCGCATCGCGACGGCCCGCGACGAGATGATCCTCGACGAGCGCCGCAAGTCGACAGGCGCCGGCGTCGCCACCCCGATGCTGGCGGACCTCGCCGGCGGCGAGGGTGCAGCAGCCGAATAAGGCTGGATCACGTGAAAAATGCAAAACGCCGGGCGATGAGCCCGGCGTTTTCGTTTCGGCGTCATCCGCTGTGGAAGCGGACAAGCAGGACGCAGAGTTCCGATTGCTTTGCGGTTCCCGTCTTCTGGAAAACCTGCTTCAGCCGCTGCCGCGCCGTCTCGAAGGTGATGCCGAGGCAGGTTGCCGCGTCGGTGAGCGACAGGCCATCACCCAGCGCCGCCGCAAGCCGCGTCTCGGCGGGCGTCAGGCGGAAGAGGCGGGCAAACTCTGCGAGATCGCTGGAAGATGGCCGAGCTGAGAGGTTGGTCAGCCGCAGCAGGATTTGTGGGCGCGGGGCCAGAAGTCGCTGGACGGGATCCACGGGCAGCCGGATCAGGGAAAGCAGCCATTTCGTGGCGCCGTCGTCCCAGCCGAGGCGCGATGCCTGAAAGAGGGGGGAGGATGCCAGGTCCTTGACCAGGCGGGCGATCCGTTCCGACAGAGCCTTGTCTCGGAACAGCAAACGTCCGCCGCGGGAGCCGGCAAGAGCGTCCTTCTGCAACATGCGCAAGGCTTCGCCATTGGCTTCGGTGATGCGCAGCATCGGGTCGATGACGAGGGCCGGACCCTTGTCGTGATCGATGAGGGCGGCCCGGGCGATGACACCGTCGCCGGCCTGCTGCAAACTGCGGGATATGTGGATCGCCCGTTCGAGGGGGCCGCGAAGCTGCGCGAGGATTTCTGTGCAGGCCGTTGCATAGTGTTCGAAATAGGCTTCCGCGCAATGCATGGGCAGGTAGATCGTGTCGATCGGACTGGCGTCGATCTTCAGGCCCATGCCTGCGGTGCGCGCGTCCGCCTTGTGAAGCCAGTCATTGTAGAACTCCGTATGCCGAAGGGTTTTGGAGGGCATGCTGTTTTCGGAATTCAGGATCTCGCCGCTTTTCAGACCCCGCCAATAGTCGCCGTAGGGGTTTATTTGGGCATAATACCGCGAATAGCTTTCCAGCAGCGAGGGATCGAGGTTCCAGGCGGTCGCATGGTTGATCCGGTCGTGCAAGAAATCCTGGTTGACCAAGGCAAAATAGGCATTCGGAAAAGCGGAATGAAACACCCGCAACGCCTGTTCCCAAGGTTCGGCGCCAACGGCGGCAAGCTCCAGCGCCTCGCCGATCTCGGTGGCGATCGTGCGTATCCTGTGCGCGTCAAAAGACTCTCCCACCCGGTCCCTCCGTGGTCGTTCGACTGCTCCGTCTATCAAGAGTAGCTTATTCACGTGCAAGGTCAATTTGCAGCTGATGCGCAACTCCCAAATGGGGGTCGCGGTGCGCACCCGTTTTGTTCCATGCTGGGTTGAAGGACGGAGAACGATCGAGGGATCCTTGTGGTCCGTGTTGCACGCGCAGCCCCGGCTGCGCTGCACGCAGGACCTGGACATTCTGTGCATGCCCGCCCGGCTGCGGCCGGGACCACGCGCTTTCTCCATCCTCAAGGGAAGCATCGACGGCGCCGAAGCCTGTCGGCTGGAAGGAGAAAAGGCATGGCAAACATCACATTCGGCAAGGCCCTCACGGACTGGGGGTGGCTGGAAGATTTCTACGATATGAAAACGCTGAAACTGGTCTCGAAGACGGCCACCAAGGCCGTTTTTCGCGATGGTGATGGCGATCAGATCGTTCTCACCGGCAAGGGGCTCACATTCAAGGGCGACCTTGCGACGAAGGGGACGGTGACGGGCGCCGACTTCATCGCCGGCTCCGGCGACAAGTACCTGACCTTCACCAAGGGAGACTTCGAGGCCAAGGAGCTTCTCCTCGAAATCGTGAAGAACAAGGATTTTTATGGCCTTCTTTCGGACCTGACGGCGGGCGACGACGTCATCACCGGGGGCGGCAGCGGTGATGACATCATCATCGGGAAAAATGCCGGCGATGACCGCATCCTCGGTGGCGGTGGCGACGATTTCATCAAGGGCTCGGCCGGCGACAACTACATGGACGGCGGCAAGGGCTGGGATGATCTAAGCTACGAAGAGACCTACTACGACAAGGGCAATGCCAAAAAAGGCATCGTTCTCGATGCGACCAAGGGGACCGTCCAGAATAGCTGGGGCGGAACCGACAAGATCAAGAATTTCGAGGGATATCGCGGCTCCCACAATAGCGACAAGTTCATCGGAGCCAGCAAGGACGAATCGTTCATGGGCTTTGCCGGCAAGGATGACATCGACGGCGGCAAGGGTTTCGATGAGGTCTATTATCACAGAGACCAGAAATTCGGAGGGAAGAAAGGCATCGTCGTCGATCTGGAAAAGGGGACGATCAAGGACGGTTTTGGCAGCACGGATACGGTGAAGAATATCGAAGCCGTCTTCGGCACATTCTTCAACGACAAGTTCAAAGGCGACGCGAAGGATAATCACTTCCGAGGCCTCAGCGGCAAGGACAGTTTCGACGGCGGCAAGGGATCCGATACGATCAATTTCCACTTCTGGGATGATCTCGGCCAGAAGGGTGCTGTCGTCGATCTCCGCAAGACGACCAACAACATCCTGAACGACGGTTTCGGCAACAGGGAAACGGCCAAGAACATCGAAAACCTTGAAGGCTCGGATTTCGCCGACGACTTCACGTTGGGCAAGGCCGACGGCTATGTCGATGGGCGTGGCGGTGACGATCGGCTGGTTGCGGGGGCGGGAGAGAACTGGATGCGCGGCGGGGACGGCGCGGATATGTTCGTGTTCCTTTCCGCCAAGCACTCAACCGCCTCGAAGAACGATATCATCAGCGACTTCAACCGCAAGGAAGGGGATCGGATCGACGTCTCGAAGGTCGCCGATTTCGACTTCATCGGCAAAAAGGGCTTCACCGGCGCCGGAAACGAACTGAACTATGCCGTCAAGAAGGGGGAAACGTTCATTTCAGGCGATATAGACGGCGACAAAAAGGCTGATTTCGTCGTCAAGCTCGATGGCAAACATACGCTTGTCGAGGGTGATTTCATCCTTTGACGATCCGGCCGCATCGACCAGCACGATGCTGATGGAACCTTGGCCGGCGGCGAGGACGCTGATGCCGAGTAAAAAGCTGCCACTTTTGACGATTGAAAAGGCCGCCCGAAATATTTCGGGCGGCTTTTTGTTTATGCGCAAGGACAGGGCAGGGCGGCTTGATCTGGCGCAAGTGGCAAGATTGGAGCGGTTCTAAAGTCCATTCGTACCCAACGAATGGAGGTAGCCATGAAAATCCTGCTGGCGACGGTCGCCGCATCGGTCATTGCGACCGCGGCCCTTGCCGCCGATCCGGTTCCGGCCGATCTGCGCGCGACGGCGCTCGACATCTTCAAGCCCTTGCCGTCGACCTATCCGGCGGTCAGCGACAATCCGATCACGCCGGAGAAGATCGACCTCGGCAAGGCGCTGTTCTTCGATCCGCGGCTTTCGGCCTCGGGCGTCTTCTCGTGCAATTCCTGTCACAACCTGGCGACGGGCGGCGACGACAACCTGGAAACCTCGATCGGCCATGGCTGGCAGAAGGGACCGCGCAACTCGCCGACGGCGCTGAATGCCGTCTTCAACGAGGCCCAGTTCTGGGACGGGCGCGCGGAAGACCTGAAGGCGCAGGCGAAGGGGCCGATCCAGGCGGGCGTCGAGATGGCCAATACGCCCAACCAGGTCGTCGCGACGCTGAAGTCGATGCCGAAATATGTCGAGTGGTTCACCGCGGCCTTCCCGGGCGAAGCCGACCCGGTGACCTTCGACAACATGGCCAAGGCCATCGAGGCCTTCGAGGCGACCCTGATCACGCCGGCAGCCTTCGACGCCTATCTCAACGGCGACGAGGGCGCGATGACGGTGGAGCAGAAGGAGGGGCTTGCGCTCTTCATCGACAAGGGCTGCGCGTCGTGTCACAGCGGCATCAATCTCGGCGGCAACGGCTATTACCCGTTCGGCCTCATCGAGAAGCCCGGCGCCGAGGTGCTGCCGGAGAACGACAAGGGCCGCTTTGCCGTGACGGCGACGGCGGACGATTCCTATGTCTTCCGCGCCGCGCCGCTGCGCAACGTCACGCTGACGGCACCGTATTTCCACTCGGGCAAGGTGTGGAACCTGAAGCAGGCCGTCGCGATCATGGGCACCTCGCAGCTCGGCGAGGACCTGGCGGATGCCGACGTGGACCGGATCGTCGCCTTCCTCGGCACGCTGGAAGGCCGGATGCCCGACGTGGTCTATCCGGTGCTGCCGGCAGAGACGGATGACACGCCCCTGCCGAGCGGCGAAATCAAGTAAGGAAGCGGGCGGTCATCAGGCAAACCGGATGATCGCCACTTCTCCTTCGAGCGCGCCCTTGTAGGCGGAGGCATGCGGCTCGTCCTCCGGCACGCCGGTCAGGGTGCCGATCTGGTCCAGGTCGGCTTCCAGGAAGCCTTCCTCGGAGAGCGCGTTCAGCGCCTCGCGCACGGCGGTGTCGTCGTCGGGCGCGCGCAGCATGACGTGGATGTCGATGCCCTCGTCGCCCTCGCGCTCATAGGCCTTGCCGATGATGATGAAGACCATCGGGTCGTCGAGCGTATTGTTGTCGTTGTCGGCATTGGCCGCCATGGCGGGCTCCTTTCGGGTCGATGATGCCGGTTCTATAAAGGCTAGGGCGGCAAGGCCCAAATGCAAAATCGGCGGGCGCACCAAAAGGTGATTCCCGGATACGCTCGCCGCGCACCATCGCGCGCAGTTGATTCCGTCTTCACGCTTCCTTAATGTTCTCCGGCGATGGCTGGTGCAGCCGGTATACACCCCGAAAGGGGCAGGGGAGGCCGCCGAAAGCCCTGCTTTTCAGGCAGGCCAGCCATTCCACCCCGGGATTCTTTCGCCCCGCCCCTTGACCTTTTGCCCTTAAGTCAGTAGACCGCACGCCATCAGAGCCTATGTGAGGCTGGCTGGTTCGGAACGACTCGTTCTGAAGTTCGCCTCAAACAGGGCTCGACGCACGTTGAGAACATGAATGCTGCACGCATGACGCTGATATGGCGTCCTCTGCCTATGGAGGTCATCCGCAAAAGCGGAGTGGCCTTTTATTGCGCATGAACACGCGTGTGGCCATGTATCCGCCCGCAAGGGTAACGAGACACGATTGCAAGGGATGGTTCTATGCCTACCGTAAACCAGTTGATCCGCAAGCCGCGCCAGGCGTCGGTAAAGCGCAACAAGGTTCCTGCTCTGCAGGAAAACCCCCAGAAGCGCGGCGTATGCACCCGCGTCTACACGACGACCCCGAAGAAGCCGAACTCGGCTCTGCGTAAGGTCGCCAAGATCCGCCTGACCAATGGCTTCGAAGTCATCGGCTACATCCCGGGCGAAGGTCACAACCTGCAGGAACACTCCGTCGTCATGATCCGTGGCGGCCGCGTGAAGGACCTTCCGGGTGTGCGCTACCACATCATCCGCGGCGTTCTCGACACCCAGGGCGTCAAGAACCGCAAGCAGCGCCGCTCCAAGTACGGCGCGAAGCGTCCGAAATAATACAGTAACCGGCGCCATTTCGCTGGTCGGAACCATTTGAAGAAAGACGAAAAGTATGTCCCGTCGCCATAGAGCAGAAAAGCGCGAGATCAATCCGGACCCGAAGTTCGGCGATCTCGTCGTCACCAAGTTCATGAACGCCATCATGCTGGACGGCAAGAAGTCCGTCGCCGAAACGATCGTTTACGGCGCCTTCGATGTCGTTCAGGGCAAGGCAAAGGCCGATCCGCTCGGCGTGTTCCATTCGGCTCTCGACAACGTCGCGCCGCACGTCGAAGTGCGCTCGCGCCGCGTTGGTGGTGCGACGTACCAGGTTCCGGTCGATGTTCGTCCGGAGCGCCGTCAGGCTCTGGCCATCCGCTGGCTGATCGCCGCTGCCCGCAAGCGTAACGAAACGACCATGGTCGAGCGCCTCTCCGGCGAACTCATGGACGCAGCGAACAATCGCGGCAGCGCGGTCAAGAAGCGCGAAGACACGCACAAGATGGCCGACGCCAACCGCGCCTTCTCGCACTACCGCTGGTAACCGAAACTAGACGTCTCGAAAGGAGTCCGTTAATGGCTCGCGAATACAAAATCGAAGACTACCGAAATTTCGGTATCATGGCGCATATCGACGCCGGCAAGACGACGACGACCGAACGCATCCTCTACTACACCGGCAAGTCCCACAAGATCGGCGAAGTCCATGACGGCGCCGCCACGATGGACTGGATGGAGCAGGAGCAGGAACGCGGCATCACCATCACGTCCGCTGCCACCACGACCTTCTGGAAGGGCCGTGACGGCAAGACCCGCCGCTTCAACATCATCGACACCCCCGGCCACGTCGACTTCACCATCGAAGTCGAGCGTTCGCTGCGCGTGCTCGACGGTGCGATCGCCCTTCTCGACGCCAACGCAGGCGTAGAGCCGCAGACGGAAACCGTCTGGCGCCAGGCCGAGAAGTACAACGTTCCGCGCATGATCTTCTGCAACAAGATGGACAAGACCGGTGCGGACTTCTACCGCTCGGTGTCCATGATCAAGTCGCGCCTCGGTGCGACCGCCGTCGTCATGCAGTTGCCGATCGGCGCTGAAAGCGAATTCAAGGGCGTCGTCGACCTGATCGAGATGAACGCCCTCGTCTGGCGCGATGAATCGCTCGGCGCCCAGTGGGACGTCGTCGAGATCCCGGAAGACATGAAGGAAAAGGCCGAGGAGTACCGCGAGAAGCTCATCGAGACCGTCGTCGAGATCGACGAGGCCGCGATGGAAGCCTATCTCGAAGGCAACTACCCGGACAACGACAAGATCCGCGAACTCGTTCGCCGCGGCACCATCGACGTGAAGTTCCACCCGATGTTCTGCGGTACCGCGTTCAAGAACAAGGGCGTCCAGCCGCTGCTCGACGCCGTCGTCGACTACCTGCCGTCCCCGGCGGACATCCCGGCGATCAAGGGCATCGACGTGAAGACGGAAGCCGAGATCGAGCGTCACGCCGATGACGCCGAGCCGCTCTCCATGCTCGCCTTCAAGATCATGAACGACCCCTTCGTCGGTTCGCTCACCTTCGCCCGCATCTATTCCGGCAAGCTCGAAAAGGGCACGTCGGTCATGAACACGGTCAAGGAAAAGCGCGAGCGCGTCGGCCGCATGCTGCAGATGCACTCCAACTCGCGTGAAGACATCGAAGAAGCCTTCGCGGGCGACATCGTTGCTCTCGCCGGCCTCAAGGACACGACGACGGGCGACACGCTCTGCGATCCGCTGAAGCCGGTCATCCTGGAGCGCATGGAATTCCCCGAGCCGGTCATCCAGATCGCGATCGAGCCGAAGACCAAGAACGACCAGGAAAAGATGGGCCTTGCCCTGAACCGCCTGGCCGCCGAAGACCCGTCCTTCCGCGTCAAGACCGACGAAGAGTCGGGTCAGACGATCATCGCAGGCATGGGTGAACTTCACCTCGACATCATCGTCGACCGCATGCGTCGCGAGTTCAAGGTCGAAGCGAATGTCGGCGCCCCGCAGGTTGCCTATCGTGAGACGATCACGCGCAAGACCGAGAAGGACTACACGCACAAGAAGCAGACCGGTGGTACCGGCCAGTTCGCCCGCGTGAAGCTCGTGTTCGAACCGAACCCGGATGGCGAAGATTTCCTCTTCGAATCCAAGATCGTCGGCGGTGCTGTTCCGAAGGAATACATCCCGGGCGTCCAGAAGGGTATCGAAAGCGTTCTGTCCTCGGGTCCGCTCGCAGGCTTCCCGATGCTCGGCGTCAAGGCGACGCTCATCGACGGCGCCTTCCACGACGTCGACTCCTCGGTCCTCGCCTTCGAAATCGCATCGCGTGCCTGCTTCCGTGAAGCATCCCGTGAAGCCGGCGCCCAGCTGCTGGAGCCGATGATGAAGGTCGAAGTCGTGACGCCGGAAGACTATGTCGGCGACGTCATCGGCGACCTGAACTCCCGCCGTGGCCAGATCCAGGGCCAGGAATCGCGCGGCGTCGCCGTGGTGATCTCCGCCAACGTGCCGCTGGCCAACATGTTCAAGTACGTGGACAACCTGCGCTCGATGTCGCAGGGCCGCGCCCAGTACTCGATGGTCTTCGACCACTATGCGCCGGTTCCCTCGAACGTCGCGCAGGAAATCCAGGCAAAGTACTCCGGTCAGAAGTGACCGGGGTGCGCCCCCAAACATTCGTATGAATTTCCCTTTGCGGGATCAGGAACGGAGAGCCGGAAATGGCAAAAGGTAAGTTTGAGCGCACTAAGCCTCACGTAAACATCGGCACGATCGGCCACGTTGACCATGGCAAGACGTCGCTGACGGCAGCGATCACGAAGTATTTCGGCGAGTTCAAGGCGTATGACCAGATCGACGCCGCCCCGGAAGAAAAGGCCCGCGGCATCACCATCTCGACGGCGCACGTCGAGTACGAGACGCCGAACCGTCACTATGCGCACGTCGACTGCCCCGGCCACGCCGACTACGTCAAGAACATGATCACCGGTGCTGCCCAGATGGACGGCGCGATCCTGGTCTGCTCTGCCGCTGACGGCCCGATGCCGCAGACCCGCGAGCACATCCTGCTCGCCCGCCAGGTCGGCGTTCCGGCGATTGTCGTGTTCCTCAACAAGGTCGACCAGGTCGACGACGCCGAGCTGCTCGAGCTCGTCGAGCTGGAAGTGCGCGAACTTCTGTCGTCCTACGACTTCCCGGGCGACGACATTCCGATCATCAAGGGCTCGGCTCTGGCCGCTCTCGAAGATTCGGACAAGAAGATCGGCGAAGACGCGATCCGCGAGCTGATGGCCGCTGTCGACGCCTACATCCCGACGCCGGAGCGTCCGATCGACCAGCCGTTCCTGATGCCGATCGAAGACGTGTTCTCGATCTCGGGCCGCGGCACGGTCGTGACGGGCCGCGTCGAGCGCGGTATCGTCAAGGTCGGTGAGGAAATCGAGATCGTCGGCATCCGCCCGACGACGAAGACGACCTGCACGGGCGTCGAGATGTTCCGCAAGCTGCTCGACCAGGGCCAGGCCGGCGACAACATCGGTGCGCTGCTGCGCGGTGTGAACCGTGACGGCGTGGAGCGTGGCCAGATCCTGTGCAAGCCGGGTTCGGTCAAGCCGCACAAGAAGTTCAAGGCCGAAGCCTACATCCTGACGAAGGAAGAAGGCGGCCGTCATACGCCGTTCTTCACGAACTACCGTCCGCAGTTCTACTTCCGCACGACGGACGTGACGGGCATCGTGACGCTGCCGGAAGGCACGGAAATGGTGATGCCGGGCGACAACGTGACGGTTGACGTCGAGCTGATCGTTCCGATCGCGATGGAAGAAAAGCTGCGCTTCGCGATCCGCGAAGGCGGCCGCACCGTCGGCGCCGGCATCGTCGCTTCGATCGTCGAGTAAGACGTAAGGCCTGAGGCCGCTGAAATAGGAAGGGCAGGGTTCCGATCCTGCCCCTCCGGTCTTTGAAAATTTAGCGGACTGGCCTTTCGGCAATTGTGTTTTCGTGTGCGTTCCTTTATGGGAACCGCCAGAATCAAAAAGCGCGCTTTCCCAAGAGAATCGCGCGGATAACGAACTAAGGAAAAGTCGTATGAACGGCCAGAACATCCGCATCCGCCTCAAGGCGTTTGACCACCGGATCCTTGATGCCTCCACGCGTGAGATCGTGTCGACGGCAAAGCGCACCGGCGCAAGCGTCCGCGGTCCCGTTCCGCTCCCGACCCGTATTGAAAAGTTCACGGTCAACCGCTCGCCCCACGTCGACAAGAAGAGCCGTGAACAGTTCGAGATGCGCACCCACAAGCGCCTGCTCGACATCGTAGATCCGACGCCGCAGACCGTTGACGCTCTCATGAAGCTCGACCTTGCGGCCGGTGTAGACGTAGAGATCAAGCTCTAAGTCCGGCGCAAGCCGAAATAACAAGGAAGGTACGTGGCGTAAGCCGACGTCTTCTGAAAACGGGAAACCCGACGGCGAAGAAGCCCGAGTGGAATCCTTAAACCAAGAGGCATGACGGGACGTCACGCTCCCGCCAGGACTTCTAAGAGGATTGAACCATGCGTTCAGGTGTGATTGCACAGAAAGTAGGGATGACTCGCGTCTATAATGACGCAGGTGAGCACATCCCTGTAACAGTATTGCGACTGGACAACGTCCAGGTCGTTGCCCAGCGTACGCAGGACAAGAACGGCTACACGGCCGTCCAGCTCGGCGCCGGCTCTTCCAAGGTGAAGAACACGGCAAAGGCACTGCGCGGCCAGTTCGCCGCCGCAAGCGTCGAGCCGAAGGCCAAGCTCGTCGAGTTCCGCGTTTCGGAAGACAACCTCATCGAGATCGGTGCGGAGCTGACCGCCAGCCATTTCGTCGCGGGCCAGCTCGTCGACGTCACCGGCACCACGATCGGTAAGGGTTTCGCCGGTGCCATGAAGCGCCACAACTTCGGCGGTCTTCGTGCAACGCACGGCGTCTCCGTTTCGCACCGCTCGCACGGTTCGACCGGTAACAACCAGGACCCGGGCAAGGTCTGGAAGGGCAAGCGCATGGCCGGCCACATGGGCCAGACGCGCGTCACCACCCAGAACCTCGAAGTCGTCTCCACCGACGAAGAGCGCGGTCTCATCCTCGTCAAGGGCGCAGTCCCGGGCTCCAAGGGCGCCTGGATCGTCGTTCGTGACGCCGTCAAGTCCGGCACCCCGTCCGACGCGCCGCGTCCGGCCGCCGTGCGCGCCGCAGCCAAGTAAGGGAGCCTGATCATGGATCTCAAAGTCACGACCCTCGACGGGAAGGACGCCGGCAAGGTCTCCCTCTCCGACGCGATCTTCGGCCTGGAGCCGCGCGAAGACATCATCGCCCGCGTCATCCGCTGGCAGCTCGCCAAGAAGCAGCAGGGCACGCACCAGTCGCTGACCCGCGGTGAAGTTTCCCGCACCGGCGCCAAGATGTACAAGCAGAAGGGTACGGGCCGCGCTCGTCACCATTCGGCGCGCGCTCCGCAGTTCCGCGGCGGTGCCAAGGCTCACGGCCCGGTATCCCGCAGCCACGCCCACGACCTGCCCAAGCAGGTTCGCGCGCTCGGCCTGCGTCACGCCCTCTCGGCCAAGATCAAGGCTGACGACGTCATCATCGTTGACGACCTCGTCGCCGCGGAAGCAAAGACGAAGGCTCTGGCCGGCGCATTCGCTTCGCTCGGCCTCACCAATGCCCTCTTCATCGGCGGCGCAGAACTTGACGGCAACTTCAAGCTCGCAGCACGCAACATCCCGAACGTGGATGTTCTTCCGATCCAGGGCATCAATGTTTACGACATCCTGCGCCGCGGCAAGCTCGTGCTCTCCAAGGCTGCTGTAGAAGCCCTCGAGGAGCGGTTCAAATGACGGATCTTCGCCACTACGATGTGATCGTATCCCCCTCGATCACCGAAAAGTCGACGCTGGTCTCCGAAAACAACCAGATCGTCTTCAACGTTGCCAAGCGCGCTTCCAAGCCTGAAATCAAGGCTGCGGTCGAAGCACTCTTCGGCGTCAAGGTCACGGCTGTGAACACGCTCGTCCGCAAGGGCAAGATCAAGCGTTTCCGCGGCTTTTCCGGCCGGCAGGGAGATGTCAAGAAGGCTATCGTCACGCTCGCTGACGGTCAGTCCATCGACGTCTCCACCGGGCTCTAATCGGGCAGTCGGATAAAAGGAAACAGAAAAATGGCATTGAAAAGCTACAACCCGACCACTCCGAGCCAGCGTCAGCTGGTCATCGTCGACCGGTCGGGCCTTTACAAGGGCAAGCCCGTAAAGGCTCTGACCGAAGGTCTCTCCAAGAGCGGTGGCCGTAACAACCTCGGTCGCATCACCGCCCGCTTCATCGGCGGCGGTCACAAGCGCACCTACCGTCTCGTCGACTTCAAGCGTCGCAAGTTCGACGTCGAGGGCACGGTCGAGCGTCTGGAATACGACCCGAACCGCACGGCGTTCATCGCTCTGGTGAACTATGCCGACGGCGAGCAGGCCTATATCCTGGCCCCGCAGCGCCTGGCAGCCGGCGACAAGGTCATCGCCTCCAACAAGGCGGTTGACGTCAAGCCCGGCAACACCATGCCGCTGCAGTACATCCCGGTCGGTTCGATCGTTCACAACGTCGAGATGAAGCCGGGCAAGGGCGGCCAGATCGCCCGCTCCGCCGGCACCTTCGTCCAGCTCGTCGGTCGCGACCAGGGCATGGCGATCCTTCGCCTGAACTCCGGCGAACAGCGCCTGGTTCACTCGTCCTGCCTTGCAACGGTCGGCGCCGTGTCGAACCCGGACCACGGCAACATCAACGACGGCAAGGCCGGTCGTACCCGCTGGCGCGGCAAGACCCCGCACAACCGCGGTGTCGTCATGAACCCGGTCGACCACCCGCACGGTGGTGGTGAAGGCCGCACCTCCGGTGGTCGTCACCCGGTATCCCCGTGGGGCAAGCCCACCAAGGGCAAGCGTACCCGCTCGAACAAGTCGACCGACAAGTTCATCATGCGCTCGCGCCACTTGAAGAAGAAGTAAGAGAGGTAGTCAGGAATGGCTCGTTCAGTATGGAAAGGCCCGTTTGTTGACGGCTATCTTCTCAAGAAGGCTGAGAAGGTTCGTGAAGGCGGTCGCAGCGAAGTGATCAAGATCTGGAGCCGTCGCTCCACGATCCTGCCGCAGTTCGTCGGTCTCACCTTCGGCGTCTACAATGGCTCGAAGCACATCCCGGTGGCCGTCAACGAAGACATGGTCGGCCACAAGTTTGGTGAATTCGCTCCCACCCGGACCTACTATGGTCATGGTGCGGACAAGAAGGCGAAGAGGAAGTAACGATGGGTAAGGCTAAAGCCGAACGTCGGCTGAAGGATAACGAGGCGCAGGCCATCGCGCGCACGATCCGCGTCAGCCCCCAGAAGCTCAACCTGCTTGCTGCGCTCATCCGCGGCAAGAAGGTCGACCGGGCTCTCGCCGAGCTCGAGTTCTCGCGCAAGCGTAGCGCCGAGACCGTCAAGAAGACGCTCGAGTCTGCGATCGCCAACGCAGAAAACAACCACGACCTCGACGTTGACTCGCTCATCGTCGCTGAGGCGTATGTCGGCAAGTCGATCGTCATGAAGCGCTTCGCCGCTCGTGGCCGCGGCCGAGCATCGCGGATCGAGAAGCCTTTCTCGCATCTGACGATCGTCGTCCGTGAAGTCGAAGCCAAAGGGGAGGCCGCATAATGGGCCAGAAGATTAATCCGATCGGTTTCCGCCTCGGCATCAACCGTACCTGGGACAGCCGCTGGTTCGCCGACAACGCCGAATACGGCCAGCTGCTCCACGAAGACCTGAAGATCCGCAAGTTCGTTCAGGACGAGCTGAAGCAGGCCGGTATCGCCAAGGTCGTCATCGAGCGCCCGCACAAGAAGTGCCGCGTCACGATCCACTCGGCTCGCCCGGGTCTGATCATCGGCAAGAAGGGTGCGGACATCGAGAAGCTCCGCAAGAAGCTTTCCGAGATGACGAACTCCGAAACGCACCTCAACATCGTTGAAGTGCGCAAGCCGGAAGTCGACGCGACCCTCGTTGCCCAGTCGATCGCCCAGCAGCTCGAACGCCGCGTGGCTTTCCGCCGTGCGATGAAGCGCGCTGTTCAGTCCGCGATGCGTCTTGGCGCCGAAGGCATCAAGATCACCTGCGCCGGCCGTCTCGGCGGCGCGGAAATCGCCCGTACGGAATGGTATCGCGAAGGTCGCGTTCCGCTTCACACGCTGCGTGCGGACATCGACTACGGTACGGCCGAAGCCGAAACCGCATTCGGCATCTGCGGCATCAAGGTCTGGATCTTCAAGGGCGAAATCCTTGAGCACGACCCGATGGCCTCGGAGCGTCGCGCAAGCGAAAGTGACAGCCAGGGTCCCGCAAGCCGTGAACGCGGCGACCGCGGCGACCGTCGTCGTGAAAACGCGTAACAGTCGCGTTTGGCAGCCAATATCGGAGAAGTAAAAAAATGTTGCAGCCAAAGCGTACCAAGTACCGCAAGCAGTTCAAGGGCCGCATCAAGGGCGTCGCCAAGGGCGGCTCCGAGCTCGCCTTCGGCGAGTTCGGCCTGAAGGCTCAGGAACCGAACCGCGTGAACGCTCGCGAGATCGAAGCGGCCCGCCGCGCGATCACCCGTTACATGAAGCGTGCCGGCCGTGTGTGGATCCGCGTGTTCCCCGACGTTCCGGTCACCGCCAAGCCGACGGAAGTCCGCATGGGTAAGGGTAAGGGTTCGGTCGAATACTGGGCGGCCAAGGTCAAGCCCGGCCGTATGATGTTCGAGATCGACGGTGTTTCCGAGGAGATCGCCCGTGAGGCGCTTCGTCTCGGCTCGGCCAAGCTCTCGGTCAAGACGCGCTTCGTACAGCGCATTGCAGAGTAAGGAGCGAGGGCCATGAAAGCCGCAGACGTCAAGGCGCTGAGCGCCGACCAGCTCAACGAAGAGCTTGCCAAGCTGAAGAAGGAGCAGTTCAACCTGCGCTTCCAGAAGGCCACCGGCCAGCTCGAGAAGACCTCGCGCATCAACGAAGTCCGCAAGGATATCGCGCGCGTCAAGACCATTGCCCGCCAGAAGGCGGCAGAAGCCAAGGCCTAAGGACCGAATAATATGCCGAAACGCATTCTGCAGGGCACTGTTGTCAGCGACAAGAACGACAAGACCGTTGTCGTGCGCGTCGAACGCCGTTTTGCCCATCCCCTGCTTCAGAAGACCGTTCGCCGGTCCAAGAAGTACAAGGCGCATGACGAAACCAACCAGTACAAGGTCGGCGACGTCGTTTCCATCCAGGAATGCGCGCCCATTTCCAAGGACAAGCGCTGGACCGTCGTGTCGGCCCACGCTTAATAACAGCGGAATTTGCGCCGGGCCCTTGTGTTCGGCGCAGAAATCTGTATGAAGCAGCGCAAGGACGCTCGGAATCACGAGCGTCTTTTGCTTTGAGCGCACGGAAGGTCCCATCGGCTCGCCGATCTGAGGAAACCACCCTGGCAAGAGACCATCCCGCGCGAAAACATGAATTTCCATAAGCTGGACCAGGGGGCTTTTGCCCAACCAGTCCGGTAAAACAAGAAGGCGACCTGACATGATTCAGATGCAGACTAACCTCGACGTCGCGGATAATTCCGGCGCACGTCGTGTCATGTGCATCAAGGTGCTGGGCGGCTCCAAGCGCAAGTACGCTTCGGTCGGCGACATTATCGTCGTCTCGATCAAGGAAGCGATCCCGCGCGGCCGCGTGAAGAAGGGTGACGTGATGAAGGCGGTCGTCGTGCGCACCGCCAAGGACATCCGCCGCCCCGATGGCAGCGTCATCCGTTTTGACAACAACGCAGCCGTCCTGATCGACAACAAGAAAGAGCCGATCGGCACCCGTATCTTCGGACCGGTTCCGCGCGAACTCCGCGCCAAGAACCACATGAAGATCATCTCGCTGGCTCCGGAAGTACTGTAAGGAGCGATGGCTATGCAAAAGATTCGTAAGGGCGACAAGGTCGTCGTGCTCACCGGCAAGGACAAGGGCCGTACCGGTGAAGTTGTTCAGGTCATGCCGAAGGAAGACCGCGCGGTCGTCAAGGGGATCAACCTGGTGAAGCGTCACCAGCGCCAGACCCAGACCCAGGAAGCCGGCATCATCACCAAGGAAGCTTCGATCCACCTGTCGAACATCGCGATCGCCGACCCCAAGGACGGCAAGCCGACCCGCGTCGGCTTCAAGATCGAAGGCGACAAGAAGGTTCGTGTAGCAAAGCGTTCGGGAGTGTCGATCGATGGCTGACACCAAGTATGAGCCGCGCCTCAAGAAGGAATACGTCGAGCGTATCCGCAAGGCGCTTCAGGAGCAGTTCTCCTTCGCCAACGAGATGCAGATCCCGCGTCTCGAAAAGATCGTCATCAACATGGGCGTAGGCGAAGCAACGGCGGACTCGAAGAAGCCCACCGTTGCTGCAGCCGACCTCGCAGCGATCGCCGGCCAGAAGCCGGTCATCACGCGCGCTCGCAACTCCATCGCGGGCTTCAAGGTCCGTGAAGGCATGCCGATCGGCGCGAAGGTCACCCTGCGCGGCGCCCGCATGTACGAATTTCTGGATCGCCTCGTGAACATCGCGCTGCCCCGCGTACGCGACTTCCGTGGTCTGAACCCGAAGTCCTTCGATGGCCGTGGCAACTTCGCCATGGGTATCAAGGAGCACATTGTGTTCCCGGAGATCAACTACGACAAGGTTGATCAGATGTGGGGCATGGACATCATCGTTTGCACGACGGCAAAGACGGACGACGAAGCACGGGCTCTTCTGAAAGAGTTCAACTTCCCGTTCCGCGCCTGATCCGTAACGACAAGCGTAAAGAAGGATAACTGTTATGGCGAAAACGAGCGCAGTTGAAAAGAACAAGCGCCGCCGCAAACTGGTCGCCAGCCAGGCCGCTAAGCGTGCCGCCCTCAAGGCGATCATCCAGAACCAGGCTCTTCCGATCGAAGAGCGCTTCAAGGCGACCCTGAAGCTTGCCGAACTGCCGCGCAATGGTTCCAAGACCCGCATCCGCAACCGGTGCGAAGTCACGGGCCGTCCGCGCGCATTCTATCGCAAACTCAAGATGTCGCGTATTGCGCTTCGCGAACTGGGCAATCTCGGCAAGGTGCCGGGCATCGTCAAGTCGAGCTGGTAAGGAGACGGGCACATGGCAATGACTGATCCTTTGGGCGATATGCTCACCCGTATCCGCAACGGCGCCGCACGCCGCAAGTCGAGCGTTTCGACGCCGGCTTCCAAGCTGCGCGCCCGTGTTCTGGACGTCCTTCAGGCTGAAGGCTACATCCGTGGATATTCGGAAGTCGAATTCGGCAACGGCAAGGCCGAGCTGAACATCGAACTCAAGTACTATGAAGGCGCATCCGTGATCCGCAAGATCGACCGCGTCTCCAAGCCGGGCCGCCGGGTCTATGTCTCGGTCAAGTCCATTCCGCAGGTCGCGAACGGCCTCGGCATCACCATCCTTTCGACCCCGAAGGGCGTGATGGCCGATCACCAGGCACGCGAACAGAACGTTGGTGGCGAGATTCTTTGCTCGGTCTTCTAAGGCTGAGCAGGAATTTCCATAACGAACAGACAGGATAAAACAATGTCTCGTATCGGTAAGAAGCCCGTTCCGGTTCCCGCTGGTGTCACCGCGACCGTCGATGGTCAGAAGGTCACCGCGAAGGGCCCGAAGGGCGAACTGTTCTTCGTCGCGAACGACGAAGTTTCGGTGAAGCTCGAAGACAACTCCGTTGTCGTCCAGCCGGTCAACGACTCGAAGGACGCTCGTTCCAAGTGGGGCATGTCCCGCACGATGGTCGAGAACATCTTCAAGGGCGTCAAGGACGGCTACGAGCGCAAGCTCGAAATCAACGGCGTCGGTTACCGCGCGTCGCTCCAGGGCAAGAACCTGCAGCTGGCACTCGGCTTCAGCCACGACGTGGTCTACCAGACGCCGGAAGGCATCTCGATCGCTGTTCCGAAGCCGACGGAAATCATCGTTTCCGGCATCAACAAGCAGCAGGTCGGCCAGGTCGCCGCGGAAATCCGCGAATACCGTGGCCCCGAGCCCTACAAGGGCAAGGGCGTCAAGTATGCCGAAGAGCGGATTGTCCGCAAAGAAGGCAAGAAGAAGTAAGGATCACGCGAAATGGCTAGCAGGAAAGAAGCTCTCCAGCGCCGCGCCAACCGCGTGCGCCGTTCCATCAAGGCGGTCGCCAATGGCCGTCCGCGCCTGTCGGTTCATCGCTCGTCGAAGAACATCTACGTACAGGTCATCGATGACGTGGCCGGCAAGACGCTTGCGTCCGCCTCCACGCTCGACACCGATCTGCGCTCGTCTCTGAAGACGGGCGCCGACACGGCAGCAGCCGCTGCCGTCGGCAAGCTCATCGCCGAGCGTGCCGTCAAGGCAGGCGTCAAGGAGGTCGTTTTCGACCGTGGCGCCTTCATCTATCACGGCCGCATCAAGGCTCTCGCCGAAGCTGCCCGTGAAGGTGGTCTGAACTTCTGATCATTCGGCCGGGCGCCTGGTGCGCCCCGCCGATCCTCAGCAGGGTATCGGTCGCTTCCATTGCTGAAATGGGGGCGACTTTCGTCAATCTGCCGATTGCACCCGGAAAAGAAAAAGGAAAAGGACAATGGCACAGGAAAAGCGCGGTCGCGATGACCGCCAGAACCGCGAAGAGCGCGACAGCGAGTTTGTCGACAAGCTCGTCGCGATCAACCGCGTCGCGAAGGTCGTCAAGGGCGGCCGTCGTTTCGGTTTTGCAGCGCTCGTCGTCGTCGGCGACCAGAAGGGTCGCGTCGGCTTCGGCCACGGCAAGGCACGTGAAGTTCCGGAAGCGATCCGGAAGGCCACGGAAGCCGCCAAGCGCGACCTGATCTTCGTTCCGCTGCGCTCCGGCCGCACGCTGCACCATGACGTGCACGGCCGCCACGGCGCCGGCAAGGTTCTGCTTCGCTCGGCCAAGGCCGGTACCGGTATCATCGCGGGTGGCCCGATGCGTGCCGTCTTCGAAACGCTCGGCGTTCATGACGTCGTCGCCAAGTCGACCGGCTCCTCGAACCCGTACAACATGATCCGTGCGACGTTCGACGCTCTCAAGAGCCAGATGCACCCGAAGGACATCGCGGCACAGCGCGGCATGAAGTACGCCACGCTGCAGGCCCGTCGTGCGTCCGCCGGCGTCGCTTCCGAAGAATAAGGAGCTGTGAGCCATGGCTAAGAAAGAAACCGCAAAGAAGACGGTGACTGTCGAGCAGATCGGCAGCCCCATCCGCCGTCCGGCCATCCAGCGCGCAACGCTGGTCGGCCTGGGCCTCAACAAGATGCATCGGGTTCGCACGCTGGAAGACACCCCGTCTGTCCGCGGCATGATCCGTGCCGTCCAGCACCTCGTTCGCGTCGTCGAAGAGAAGTGAGGGGATAGATCATGAAACTCAACGAAATCAAGGACAACGAAGGCTCCTCGAAGAACCGCAAGCGCGTCGGTCGCGGTATCGGTTCCGGCAAGGGCAAGACCGGTGGTCGCGGTGTCAAGGGTCAGAAGGCCCGTTCCGGCGTCGCCATCAACGGCTTCGAAGGCGGTCAGATGCCCATCTACCGTCGCCTGCCGAAGCGCGGCTTCAACAACATCTTCGCATCCGACTTCGTCATCGTGTCCCTGGACCGCGTCCAGAAGGCGATCGATGCCGGCAAGCTCGATGCCAAGGCGACCGTTGATGCAGCCGCCCTCAAGGCCGCCGGCGTTATCCGCCGCGAGAAGGACGGTGTCCGCATCCTCGCCGACGGCGAACTCAAGGCCAAGGTGGCCTTCGAAGTCGCCGGCGCCTCCAAGCCGGCGATCGAGAAGATCGAAAAGGCTGGCGGCTCGGTCAAGCTGCTCTCGGCCGCTGCGGAAGCCGCCGAATAATTCGACGAAATTATCGCCCGGTGTGCTTCACACCGGGCGATTTTGCTCCCATATGTGAGCCTCACAACGACGGCCGGGATTCTTCTCCCCGCTGTTGTCCGGAATTAAAAGCCAGGGTGAGGCCGGGATTGCTTGACAATCCGCGTTTCAACCGGTTTAGGCTCCATCCGCCCGCTTTGCTGCACCGGCAGAGGGGCAAGACCAATTTCAGCATGGTCCATCGGTCCGAGGAGGGGCGAGGGGGCGTGCCAACGGATCAGCCAATCCGGACCTGGCCGGGCTCCCCGCCGCCGGATCGGCTTCGCGGAGAAATGCATGGCTTCGGCAGCGGAACAACTTGCCTCTAATCTCAACTTCTCGACTTTCGCCAAGGCGGAAGATCTGAAGAAGCGTCTCTGGTTCACGCTGGGCGCGCTGCTCGTCTATCGCCTCGGCACCTATATCCCCCTGCCGGGCCTCAACCCCGAAGCCTTCGCGCAGGCCTTCCGCGGCCAGTCGGGCGGCATTCTCGGCCTCTTCAACATGTTCTCCGGCGGCGCCGTCGAGCGCATGGCGATCTTCGCGCTCGGCATCATGCCGTACATCTCCGCCTCGATCATCGTGCAGCTCATGACATCGGTCGTTCCCTCGCTGGAGCAGTTGAAGAAGGAAGGCGAGCAGGGCCGCAAGATCATCAACCAGTACACCCGCTACGGCACGGTGCTGCTCGGCACGCTGCAGGCCTACGGCATCGCGGTCGGCCTTGAGAGCGGGGCAGGGCTGGTCAACGATCCGGGCTGGTTCTTCCGCATCTCCACCGTCATCTCGCTGCTCGGCGGCACCATGTTCCTGATGTGGCTGGGTGAGCAGATCACCTCGCGCGGCATCGGCAACGGCATCTCGCTGATCATCTTCGCCGGCATCGTCGCCGCCCTGCCGAGCGCACTCGCCGGCACGCTGGAACTCAGCCGCACGGGCGCCCTTTCGATCGGCGTGGTCATCGCCGTCGTGGTCATGGCCATCGGCGTCATCGCGCTCATCGTCTTCGTCGAGCGGGCCCAGCGCCGGCTTCTGATCCAGTATCCGAAGCGACAGGTCGGCAACCGCATGTTCCAGGGCGACACCTCGCACCTGCCGCTGAAGCTCAACACCGCGGGCGTCATCCCGGCGATCTTCGCCTCCTCGCTGCTGCTGCTGCCGGCAACGCTGGCAGGCTTCTCGAACACGGCCGAGCTGCCCTCCTGGGCAACGATGATCATCGCCGCCCTCGGCCACGGCCAGCCGCTCTACATGCTGCTCTATGCGGGCATGATCGCCTTCTTCGCCTTCTTCTACACGGCCATCGTCTTCAATCCGAAGGACACGGCCGACAATCTGAAGAAGCATGGCGGTTTCATTCCGGGCATTCGTCCGGGCGAGCGCACCGCCGAATATATCGATTACGTGCTGACCCGCATCACGGTCATCGGCGCGCTCTATCTTGTCTTCGTCTGTATCCTTCCCGAAATTCTCATCGCGCAGACCGGGGTGCCATTCTACCTTGGTGGTACGTCGCTTTTGATTGTTGTCAGCGTGACCTTGGATACTGTAGCACAGATACAGGGCCACCTGATTGCTCAGCAGTATGAGGGGCTGATCAAGAAGTCGAAGCTGCGTGGAGGTAAGAGGGGACGATGAGACTGATTTTTCTGGGACCGCCGGGTGCTGGCAAGGGGACACAGGCCAAGCTCCTGACGGAGAAGCACGGTATTCCGCAGCTCTCCACGGGTGACATGCTGCGGGCGGCCGTCGCCGCCGGCACCGATGTCGGCAAGCGCGCCAAGGCCGTCATGGATGCCGGCCAGCTCGTCTCCGACGCCATTGTGAACGAGATCGTGTCCGACCGAATCGGCGAGGCCGACTGTGCCAGGGGCTTCATCCTCGACGGTTACCCGCGCACGGTTCCGCAGGCCGAGGCCCTCGACCGGATCCTCGCCGGCAAGGGCCTCTCGCTCGATGCCGTGATCGAGCTGAAGGTCGACGAGGATGCGCTGGTCAAGCGCATGGAGACCCGCGTGGCCGAGACGATCGCCGCGGGCGGCACCGTTCGCTCCGACGACAATCCGGAAGCCTTCAAGCGCCGCTTGACGGAATACCGCGAAAAGACCGCGCCGCTGTCGAACTACTACGCTTCGACCGGCAAGCTCCAGACGGTCGACGGCATGGCCAATGTCGACAAGGTGACCGCGGAGATCGCCGGAATCCTGGAGAACGCCTGAGATCAGGCGAAAAAGGACCGGCCGGGAGTTGACTTTTTCGGCCGATTCCCCTTATGACAGCGCCAACTCGCGACACACCATTGCGATCGGCGCGGATTTCAGAAGAACGAAGTCCGGGTGCGGTCGTTTTCGACATGTCCCGAACCTCAATTGAACAGCGGCCTTCTCGGTCGTATCGAATGAAGAAGACCACTTGCCGGATGGCAACTGGAAGCAAGGAGAACAGGCGTGGCACGTATCGCTGGCGTCAACATCCCGACTGCAAAACGCGTCGTCATCGCGCTGCGTTACATTCACGGGATCGGCCCGAAGTTTGCACAGGAAATCATCGAGAAGGTCGGCATCCCGGCCGATCGTCGCGTTCACCAGCTCACGGACGCAGAAATCCTGCAGATCCGCGAAGCCATCGACCGCGACTACCAGGTCGAAGGCGACCTGCGTCGCGAGACCTCGATGAACATCAAGCGTCTCATGGACCTCGGTTGCTACCGTGGCCTGCGTCACCGCCGTGGCCTTCCGGTCCGCGGCCAGCGCA
The DNA here is from genome assembly GCF_001652565.1 of Shinella sp. HZN7. NCBI lineage: Bacteria > Pseudomonadati > Pseudomonadota > Alphaproteobacteria > Hyphomicrobiales > Rhizobiaceae > Shinella > Shinella sp. HZN7. Next base: position 1,572,198 of record NZ_CP015736.1, read on the forward strand.
CGCACACCAATGCCCGCACCCGCAAGGGTCCGGCAAAGGCCATCGCAGGCAAGAAGAAGTAATTTCCCGGAAACGGGGAACGGGAGGCTGGCGCGCCGCGCCGGCCTCTTTTGAGTTTCGAGCGGGGCCTTGCCTTACATCTGGCCAGGGTCCCGGTCGGTGGAGCTGCTGGCACTACGGCAGTGACGATATCGCCGCACGCATCGCCTTCCTGGGCATGCGTGCACATTACTGTTCAGGACAGGGGTTCGCCCCGGTCCGGTGGAGCCGCTGGCATTACGGCGGTGTCGAGATCAACGAAAGGACTATCCATGGCCAAGGAAGCCGCACGCGTCCGCCGTCGCGAACGCAAGAACATCACCTCGGGTGTTGCTCACGTCAATTCTTCGTTCAACAACACGATGATCACCATCACCGACGCACAGGGCAACGCCATTGCCTGGTCGTCGGCCGGTGCGAAGGGCTTCAAGGGTTCGCGCAAGTCGACCCCGTTCGCCGCCCAGATCGCTGCCGAAGACTGCGCCAAGAAGGCCCAGGAACACGGCATGAAGTCGCTGGAAGTCGAAGTCTGCGGTCCGGGTTCCGGCCGTGAATCGGCTCTGCGCGCCCTCCAGGCTGCCGGCTTCATGATCACGTCGATCCGCGACGTGACCCCGATCCCGCACAACGGTTGCCGTCCGCGCAAGAAGCGCCGCGTCTGATCATCGCATTCGAATTGCCGTGGAAGCCGGGTGACGGCTTCCGCGGATCTTCAGGGCTCGGCCGTCACGATTGGATGGTGGCGGCGAACGGAAGGCAAAACATATGATCCAGAAAAACTGGCAGGAACTGATCAAGCCGAACAAGGTCGAGTTCACCTCCTCCGGCCGCACCAAGGCAAGCCTTGTTGCCGAGCCGCTGGAGCGTGGCTTCGGCCTGACCCTCGGCAACGCGCTGCGTCGCGTTCTCCTGTCGTCGCTGCGCGGTGCGGCTGTCACCGCCGTGCAGATCGACGGCGTGCTGCACGAGTTCTCGTCCATCCCGGGCGTCCGGGAAGACGTGACCGACATCGTGCTCAACATCAAGGAAATCGCCATCAAGATGGATGGCGACGACTCGAAGCGCATGGTCGTGCGCAAGCAGGGCCCGGGCGTCGTGACGGCTGGTGACATCCAGACGGTCGGCGACATCGAGATCCTGAACCCCAACCATGTCATCTGCACCCTCGACGAGGGCGCGGAAATCCGCATGGAGTTCACGGTCAACAACGGCAAGGGCTATGTCCCGGCCGACCGTAACCGTTCCGAAGACGCGCCGATCGGCCTCATCCCGGTCGACAGCCTGTATTCGCCGGTCAAGAAAGTGTCCTACAAGGTGGAAAACACCCGTGAAGGCCAGGTTCTCGACTACGACAAGCTGACGATGACCATCGAGACCGACGGTTCCGTCACGGGCGAAGATGCGATCGCGTTCGCGGCCCGCATTCTCCAGGACCAGCTCTCGGTCTTCGTCAATTTCGACGAGCCGCAGAAGGAAGCCGAGGAAGAATCGGTCACCGAACTGGCGTTCAACCCGGCGCTCCTCAAGAAGGTCGACGAACTGGAACTTTCCGTCCGTTCGGCGAACTGCCTGAAGAACGACAACATCGTCTATATCGGCGATCTCATTCAGAAGACCGAAGCCGAAATGCTTCGCACTCCGAATTTTGGTCGCAAGTCGCTGAACGAAATCAAGGAAGTTCTCGCTTCCATGGGCCTGCACCTCGGCATGGAAGTGCCGGCCTGGCCGCCCGAGAACATCGAAGATCTCGCCAAGCGCTACGAAGACCAATATTAACCATCAAACGGCAGGCAATAGCCTGCATGTGAAGGAGAACCGAGATGCGCCACCAGAATTCCGGTCGCAAACTCAACCGTACCGCCAGCCACCGCAAGGCGATGTTCGCCAACATGGCTGCTTCGCTCATCCAGCATGAGCAGATCGTCACCACCCTGCCGAAGGCGAAGGAAATTCGCCCGATCGTCGAAAAGCTCGTCACCCTCGGCAAGCGCGGCGACCTGCACGCTCGCCGCCAGGCGATCTCGCAGATCCGCGACGTTGCCGTCGTTTCGAAGCTGTTCGACGCGATCGCCACGCGCTACGCCAGCCGCAACGGTGGCTACCTGCGCATCATGAAGGCCGGCTACCGCCACGGCGACAACGCCCCGCTCGCCGTCATCGAGTTCGTTGACCGCGACGTCGATGCCAAGGGCGCAGCCGACAAGGCCCGCGTTGCTGCTGAAGCAGACGCCGCCGAAGCCGCCTGATCTTTCGGGATGCAGAATTGAGAAAGGCCGGGAGAGCGATCTCCCGGCCTTTTCGTTGTGGGCGTTTGGAAGTCCCTCATCCCCCTGCCGGGACCTTCTCCCCGCAGGCGGGGAGAAGGAGGAAGACGGCGCGCCCATCGTTCCTCGCCCCTTTACGGGGAGAGGATGCCGGCAGGCAGGTGAGGGGCTATGCCCGATTGAACTGCGGCCTGCCGTCGCCCCCGCGTCTCCAGCGGTTGAAGCGTGGCCGTATCGGACGCCAAAGGAGCAGGAGGATGACGAGGCCGATATAGCTCCACGGCTCCGGCCCGACGACCTTCACCGACATGGCGAAATGCAGCGCGCCGGCGGCGGCGATGACATAGACGAGCCGGTGCAGCTTCACCCAGCGCGGCCCGAGCCGGCGGATCGACCAGGCATTGGAGGTCAGCGCCAGCGGGATGAGCAGCACGAAGCCGGCCATGCCGATGGTGATGAAGGGCCGTTTGGCGATGTCGGCGAGGATTGCCGGAAAATTCAGGTACTGGTCGAGCAGCATGTAGGTCAGGAAATGCATCAGCACGTACCAGAAGGCGAGAAGCCCGAGCGCCCGGCGGTAGCGGATCCAGTTGATGCCCAAAAGATCGCGGATCGGCGTGATGGCGAGCGTGGCGACGAGGAAGCGCAGCGCCCAGAGGCCGAGCAGGTGCTCGAATTCCTTGACCGGATTGCCGGGCAGGCGGCCCGTCGCGCCGAGCCAGAAACCCCAGGCCGCCGGCACGAGGCCGACGGCGTAGAGCAGCCAGATAGAGGCGGCATGGTATTTGCGGGGCAGGGTGAGCATCAGTAGTTCGCCCTGAGGTCCATGCCGCTATAGAGGCCGGCGACGTCTTCCGCATAGCCGTTGAAGGGCAAAGTCGGCCGGCGGTTGGCGCCGAAGAAGCCGCCTTCGCCGATGCGGTTCTCGCTCGCCTGGCTCCAGCGCGGATGGTCGACCTCCGGATTCACATTGGCGTAGAAGCCGTATTCGCCGGGCGCGGCGAGATTCCAGGTGGAGGGCGGCTGCCTGTCGGTGAGCGTGATCCTGACGATCGACTTGATGCCCTTGAAGCCGTATTTCCATGGAACGACGAGGCGGATCGGCGCGCCGTTCTGGTTCGGCAGCGTCTTGCCGTAGACGCCGACGGACAGGATCGTCAGCGGATGGCGCGCCTCGTCGAGCCTGAGGCCCTCGACATAGGGCCAGGACAACGACTGGAAATAGCCGGACTGGCCGGGCATTTCCTCCGGCCTGACGATGGTTTCGAAGGCGACATATCTTGCGTCGCCCAACGGCTCCACCTTGTCGAGCAGGCTGGCGAGCGGAAAGCCGACCCAGGGGATGACCATCGACCAGGCCTCCACGCAGCGCATGCGGTAGACCCGCTCCTCCAGCGGCAGGGCCATCAGCTCTTCCAGGCCGAATTCCTTCGGCTTGCCGACGAGCCCGTCGACCTTCACCGTCCAGGGTGTCGGCCGGAACTTTTCCGAATTGGCGATCGGGTCGCCCTTGCCCATGCCGAATTCATAGAAATTGTTGTAGCTGGTCACGTCCTTTTCAGGCGTCAGCGCCTCGTCCACCGCGTAGGTCGATTTCGCCGCCTTCAGGGCTTCCGCGAAAGCGGGCGCCCCCGATGCCAGGAGCGCACCGCCCGCCGCTGCCGCCAGAAACGAGCGGCGCCCAAGGAAACAGTGTTCCGGCGTGATCTGCGAAGCGGGGATGCGGGGCGGGCGGTAGAGAGACATGGCGGGCTCGATCTGTTCGGTTGCTTTGCCTGACACCTACGTAAACGCGGCCCTTGTCGTTTCAACGGCAGCGAAAGATTTGTGGCGACCACATTTTCGTGCGCGCCGCGTGAGATCGCCGCGATCTCTGCGGTTTGCCTTTTTTCCTGCGAGATCCTATCTGATCGTGACGCAGAAACGAAGGAGACTCGTCCATGCCGAACGTCCGCATCCTGCTTGCCGCCCCGCTTGCCGTTGCTCTCGCCCTTGCGGCGCCCGCAATGGCCGAGGAGCGCACCGTGCCGCAATCGCGCACGGAAATGCAGCTCTCCTTCGCGCCGCTGGTCAAGCAGGTCGAGAGCGCCGTGGTCAACGTCTATGCCGAGCGCGTCGTCGAGCGCCGCTCGATCTTCGACGGCGATCCCTTCTTCGAGGAATTCTTCGGCCAGCGCATGCCGAACCGCAGCGAGAAGCAGTCCTCGCTCGGTTCGGGCGTCATCGTCGGCGCAAAGGGCATCGTGGTGACGAACAACCATGTCATCGAGGGTGCGAGCGACATCAAGGTCGCGCTGGCGGATGGCCGCGAATATGAAAGCACCGTGGTGCTGAAGGACGAGCGCGTCGACCTTGCCGTCCTGAAGATCAAGGCGGATGCGGATTTCACCGCATTGCCGCTCGGCGACAGCGATGCCGTGCAGGTCGGCGATCTCGTGCTGGCCATCGGCAATCCGTTCGGCGTCGGCCAGACGGTGACGAGTGGCATCGTCTCGGCGCTGGCGCGCAACCAGGTCCGTTCCGGCGATTTCGGCTTCTTCATCCAGACGGACGCGTCGATCAATCCCGGCAATTCCGGCGGCGGCCTCATCAACATGAACGGCGAACTGATCGGCATCAACACGGCGATCTTCTCGCGCGGCGGCGGCTCGAACGGCGTCGGCTTCGCCATTCCGGCCAATCTCGTGAAGACCTTCGTCGCCAGCGCCGAAAACGGCAGCGCCACCTTCGACCGCCCGTTCATCGGTGCCACCTTCGATGCGGTGACCTCGGAGGTCGCCGAGGCGCTCGGCCTGAACCGTGCCCGCGGCGCGCTGATCTCGCAGGTGCAGGCCGGCAGTCCGGCGGAAAAGGCCGGCATGAAGCCCGGGCAGGTGGTCACCGCCGTCAACGGCGTTCCGGTCGAGCATCCCGACGCGCTCGGCTATCGCCTCACGACGGTCGGCATCGGCGGCACGGCACGTGTCACGGTCGTCGCCAACGGCAAGGAGGAGGACCTGACGCTCTCCCTCGACCGTGCGCCCGAGACGACGCCGCGCGACGAGCGGCTGATCGACGGCCGCAACCCCTTCTCCGGCGCGGTCGTCGCCAATCTCTCGCCGCGCGTGGCAGAGGAACTGCGCATGCCGGCCAGCCGGACCACGGCCGGCGTCGTCGTCACCGAGGTCAATCGCGGCTCGCCGGCCGCGCGCATCGGCCTGCGGCCGCGCGACATCATCATCGCGCTCAACGGCACGGAGGTCGCCTCGACCGAAAGCCTCGCCTCGCTCGTCAACGAGGACCCGTCCATCTGGCGCGTCGAGATCGAGCGCGACGGCCAGCGCATCCGCCAGTTCTTCCGATGAGCGACCTCTTCGCCCCGCGTGAACCGGAGGAGATGGCGGCAAAGCGGCCCCTGGCCGATCGCCTGCGCCCCCGCACGCTGGGCGAGGTGTCGGGCCAGGAGCACCTGACGGGTCCCGACGGCGTGCTCTCGCGCATGATCGAGGCGGGCTCGCTCGGCTCGATGATTTTCTGGGGCCCGCCCGGCACGGGCAAGACGACGGTGGCGCGCCTCCTGTCCGGCGAAACGGGGCTTGCCTTCGAGCAGATCTCGGCGATCTTCTCCGGCGTCGCCGATCTCAAGAAGGTGTTCGAGGCCGCGCGCCAGCGCCGCATGGGCGGTCGGCAGACCCTGCTCTTCGTCGACGAGATCCATCGCTTCAACCGCGCCCAGCAGGACAGTTTCCTGCCGGTCATGGAGGACGGCACGATCGTGCTGGTCGGCGCGACGACGGAGAACCCGTCCTTCGAGCTCAATGCCGCGCTACTCTCCCGCGCCCGCGTGCTGACTTTCAAGCCGCATGACGAACAGAGCCTTGAGGAGCTTCTGAAACGCGCCGAGGCGATCGAGGAAAAACCGCTGCCGCTCGACGAAGAGGCGCGCGCCTCGCTGCTGCGCATGGCCGATGGGGACGGGCGGGCGGTGCTGACGCTTGCCGAGGAGGTCTGGCGCGCCGCCCGCGCCGGCGAGACCTTCGGGCAGGACGATCTCTTCCGCATCGTCCAGCGCCGGGCGCCCGTCTACGACAAGTCGCAGGACGGCCACTACAATCTCATCTCCGCGCTGCACAAATCCGTGCGCGGCTCCGATCCCGATGCGGCGCTCTACTATCTCACCCGCATGCTGGATGCCGGCGAGGACCCGCTGTTCCTGTGCCGTCGCATGGTGCGCATGGCGGTGGAGGATATCGGGCTTGCCGATCCGCAGGCGCTCGTCGTCTGCAATGCCGCCAAGGATGCCTATGATTTCCTCGGCTCGCCGGAGGGGGAACTGGCGCTGGCGCAGGCCTGCGTCTATCTCGCCACCGCGCCGAAATCGAACGCCGTCTACACCGCCTACAAATCCGCGATGCGCGCGGCGAAGGAAAACGGCTCGCTGCTGCCGCCGAAGCACATCCTCAATGCGCCGACGAAGCTGATGAAGGGCGAAGGCTATGGCGATGGCTATCGCTACGACCACGACATGCCGGACGCCTTTTCCGGGCAGGATTATTTCCCGGAGAAGATGGGGCGGAAAACCTTCTACGATCCGCCCGAGCGCGGCTTCGAGCGGGAGCTGAGGAAGCGGCTGGAATGGTGGGCGAAGCTGCGCCGGGAACGCGGCTGAGGCCCGCCGCGGCCGTCAGGAGGCGGCGCTGAAGCGCTGCACGGGCTTGTGCGGGGCGAGCGGCACGACCTTGATCGACGATTCGGCCTTGCCAGGATGCCCCTCCATGTCGACCACCACATGCCAGTGGCCGTTTTCCGGGATCTTCAGCCGGATCGGCGATTGCTTGGCGACGCCGCCGAGGAACTTGTGCTGGCGGGCATTCTTGAAGAGATCGAAATTGCCATGGCTCATCAGCCGCACATTGGCGATGGCCGAGAGCGTGATCTCGATCACCGTACCGGCGCGCTGCATGTCGAGGTCGTAATGCGTGTAGGAGAAGCTGTGTGCCATGGTCTGCCCGGATATATCTGGTTTTGCGCTAATATTCGCACGCCCGGGTTAATGTTCCCTTCCGCGGAGGCAGGGCGTGGCGACCGGAAATAGAACAGCCTTTTCAATCTGTTGTCGCAGGAAGCGGATTCGATCCGGCAAGGACTTGAATCCTCTTTACAGGCGTCTGCCGAAAATTTTGCGCGCCCTGTCGGAGTGACGTCCCCGGCCGCGTCCTTGGAGCATGAAGCCGGCAGCGCCGCCGGCCGGAACCCGAGGAGACAGACATGCCGAAGATGACCATCATCACCCTTCTGACCGCCGCCCTTGCCGCCTTCGCCCCGCTTTCGGCGCAGGCGGAGGATGTGACCGAGAACCCGTTGCAGGGCGAGGCCGGCAGGCCGGACAAGGCGGGGCACCTGACGGTGAACGGCATCGACTACTATTACGAGATCCGCGGCAAGGGCGAACCGCTGCTGCTGCTGCATGGCGGCCTCGGCCAGATCGAGATGTTCGGCGCCAACCTCAAGACGCTGCAGGACAACCGCCAAGTGATCGGCGTCGACCTGCAGGGCCATGGCCGCACGCCGCTCGGCACGCGTCCGATCGACATTGCCGCCATCGGCGCCGATATGGCCGAGCTCGTGGAGGAACTGGGCTACGACAAGGTCGACGTGCTCGGCTATTCCTTCGGCGGCGGCGTGGCGCTGCACATGGCCGCCGGCGCGCCGGACAAGGTGCGCCGCCTCGTCATCGCCTCGGCGCCCTTCGCCAGGAACGGCTTCTTCCCGGAAATGCTGCCGCAGCAGGAGGCGGTCTCCGGCGCGATGGCCGAGATGATGAAGGAAACGCCGATGTACAAGTCCTATGCCGCCGTCGCGCCTGATGTCTCCGAGTTCCCGAAGCTGCTCGACGCCATGGGCGCGGCGATGCGCGTCGACTACGACGCCTCCGATGCGGTGGCAAAGCTCGCCATGCCCGTCATGCTGATCTTCGGCGACAGCGACATGATCCGCCCGGAGCATATCGTCGAATTCTACCAGAAGCTCGGCGGCGGGTTGAGGGATGCCGGCTGGATGCGGGAGAACATGGTGAAGAACCGCCTCGCCATCCTGCCGGGCCTCACCCATTATGAGACCTTTGCGGCCCCGGCGCTTGTCGGCACGGCCCTGCCGTTCCTCAATGGCGAAACCGGCGCGCAAAGCTGGGCCGGGCAGGTGAGCGGCGAATAACCGGAAAGGAGAAGCCCGGATGCACTCCCATGCATCCGGGCTTCCGCGCGTCCGTGAGGCCGTCTGCGAGCGGCGGCCACACATCGATCGACCCCAGATCGGGGGCGCCGGCTAGTGGCAGACGCGGACGCGTTTGACGATCAGGTTGCCGTAGTAGTCGTAGCTCTTGATCTTCTTGATGAAGCAGGCGGGCTGGTAGTCGTAGCTGTAATAGCCGGCCTGTGACGGCGCGGCGAAGCCGGCGACGGCGGTGAAGGCGATGGCGGCGGCAAGGATGAGATTGCGCATGTTAAGGTCCCCTCTGGTTCGGTCGGGATGGTTCGTTCCATCCAGTGACCGAACCTTCGCATGGGACGGTTTTGGGCGCTGTTCCGTGTGGAACAGGGTCAGCCGAGATCTGCTGCCCAGGCCTTCACGGTGCGGGCCATGGTCGAAAGGTGATCGGCGGCGGTAAAGCCGGAGACGCTCTTGCGGGGCTTGAGGTCATGGTCACCGTCTTCCAGCCACAGGAAGCGGATGCGCTCCGGCAGCCCATAGCCCGGCACCTCGTCCTTCGTGCCGAAGGGGTCGCGGGTACCCTGGCAGATGAGGATGGGCGTCGTCAGCGTCATCAGGTGGGCCGTACGCAGTTGCGCCGGCTTTTCCGGCGGGTGAAACGGATAGCCGAGGCAGAGGAGGCCGGCGATGCGCCCTTCCGCAAAAAGCCCGTCCGCCACCATGCTGGCGACGCGGCCGCCCATCGACTTGCCGCCGATGACGAGCGGCCCCTTGGCGGCGAGATCCGTGACGGCCGCGCGAAATTCCGGGTTCAGCGTCTCTGCCCGGGGCGGCGGCCGGCGGCTGCCCTCGGTGCGCCGGGCGGCCATGTAGGCGAATTCGAAGCGCGCGACGCGCAAGCCCTCGGCCGCAAGAGCCTCCGCTGCCCCGTTCATTGCCGCCGAATCCATCGGCGCTCCGCTGCCATGGGCAAGAAGCAGGGTGACCGCGGCGTCGTCCCGGCCGGTGAAGAGGAAAGCGCTGCTCATCGCTGCTCAGGTCATTCGCGGTGAGGTCCGGGTCTGCGCGCGACCGCTCACTTGGCGTGATCCTTGACGTCGCCGGGGGCGATCGGGTCGCTGGCCGGAAAGGTCTCTTCCAGCGCCTCTTCCAGATAATCGTCCTGCTCGGCTTCGGCCGACTTGTGCTTCTGCCGGGCGCGTTCCTCCTCGAGCGACGCTTTGGGACTGTCCTTTTCCGTCGGCATGATCGTCTCCCTCAAAATGGTTTCACCCTTCTAAGATAGGGTATTTTCGCGCCCGGGCGAGGGGTCAGTTTTCCGGCAGCGCGAGCTCGACGATGACGGGCAGGTGGTTCGAGCCGAAATTCGGGCCGACGCGGTGTGCCCGCACAGAAATATCCGGCGAGACGGCGACATGGTCGATCGAGGCGCCGATATAGCCGATCGTATCGAACCTCGGGCTGAAGCGCGTGACCGGCTGCAGCCAGCCGCCCGCGGTGGAGGCAAGGCCTGCCTGCTTGAGGAAGGTGCGGAAGAAGGGCGACCAGGTCGGCGTGTTCCAGTCGCCTGCGGCGATGACCGGCGCCGTCTCGAGATCGCCACGCACCGCATCGGCGGCGGCCGAAAGATAGGCATTGCGGTCGCGCCACTGCCACGGCCGGCGCGGCGTTTCGGGGTGGAAGGCATAGAGGAAGAGCGGCTTGCCGCGCATGTCCAGCTCCAGCCGCAGCGGCTGCTTGTAGGCGCGTTCCTCGATGAAGGCGCGCTTCAGCGCGGTCTCCGAGCGGATCGGCAGGGCGGAGAAGACCTTGATGGCATCCCGCGCGAGCGTATCGCGGCTGCTTTCGTAGGCATAGAGGTCGGCGGCGGCGAGCGCCTGCTCCCAGCGCGCGGTCGTCTCCTCCAGAATGACGATATCGGGTTTTTCCCTGCGCAGCAGCGCGATGAAGGCGGCCGGATCCTGCACATTCTGTCCGAAGAGATTGGCGGTCAGCACCTTCAGGCCGCTGGTGGCGGCAGAGGTCCGGGCGGTCGGCACGTCAGCCGCCGGTATCAGGGCGATGGCAAGGCCGACGCCGGCAATCACGATCGCCTTCAGGCGCCGCGTCACCAGGGCCGCGACGACGAGCAGGCTGCCCGCGGCGATGACATAGGGCCAGGCGAAGGTGAGCAGGTCGACGAGCCAGAACCGGTCGGCGGCAAGCACGACGATGCTGACGGAAAAGAGGTAGGCAATGACGCCCGGCAGGACGAGGGCGCGGTAGGCAAGGGCAATCGGCCCGCGGCGCGGCGCTATCGGCATCGACTGTTCCTTCTGCATCACGGGACGGCAGGTCGATTCCCGTAACGGGAGGCTTGCATGTACCCCGCCCTTTCCGACACCGCAATGACATCATGCTTCAGCCCGCAGGTTCGCGGGAGAGATCGCGCCATCGCGGCAGCCTTGAAATGATTTTTCCCTCTCTCGTCCGTTTCGGTTTCAAGTTTGGCATGGCTTTCCAAGCAGTCGCTTGCGCGAAAACAATCGCGGTCATAGGTCTGCGGCGAAAAGGAGGGACCATGAACATCATCGAGACGCCGGATATGTGGGTATTGTGCCTGAAACGCCGCCTCCGCATTCCCGAGATCCGGCAGGCGGCGACGGAACTTGCACCGATCATCGAGAAGGCGATCGGCGACCACGGCCTCACCGTCGCCGGCCCCTGGACCTTCCTAGCCCATGGCCTTCCGAAGGACGGCAGGACGCCATTCGACTGGCAGATCTGCCGCCCGGTGGAGAGGCCGGAAGAATACGCAGGCGCGGTGGAGCTGCGCCATCTCGAACCCACCATCGTCGCCTCGCGGGTCCATCAAGGATCCCTGCGCACGCTCTTCACCCAGGGTTATGCACCGCTGGTCGCGGAGATCGAACTGTCGCGGCACGTCTTCTCCGGCGAAAGCCGGGAGGTCTATCACGGCTGGAACGGGTCGGGCGCCACCTGCCACAGGATCGAGATCCAGTTCGAACTTGCCCGCTGAATGAAAAAACCCGGGGATCATTCCCCGGGGTTCTGCTTTATCCTGTTGCCGAAGAGCTGGGATCAGCTGCAGCCGCTCGTCGAGCCGCAGGTGTCGCACTTCTCGCAGGTGCCGTTGCGCACCATCGTGAAGTTCTGGCACTCGGAGCACATGTTGCCGGTGTAGCCCTGGGCGATGGAGCGCATGCGGCGCTCGTTCTCCAGCTTCTTGGCGTCGGCCTTGGCGCTGGCGGCTTGGGCGGCGGCCTTGTCGGAGAAGAGGGCGGTGATGCTCTCGGTTGCTTCCTCGGCCGTTTCGTCCGCGATCTCCTCGGCAAGTTCGGCCGCGCGCTCCTCGTAGTCGCGCTTGAAGGCAACGATCTCGGAGGAGGAGATCGCCGTCACCGGCTCGATCTTGCGGGCCGCGCTGCCGGCGAACGAGGTGATGTTGCTGACGGACGAGGCCTTGGCCGGGGCGGCGGTGGCGGCGCCCTTGGGTTCTGCCAGCGGGCGATCGCCGCCCTGGCCGCCCTGGATGAGCGTCGGCTTGTGGCCGCGCGTCCAGCCGGTCGAGATCAGGTTCGTCTTGCCTTCCTGGATGCCCTTGCCGAGCGCCGTGTTGGAGAAGTCGGACGTATCGACATGGGCAAGGTCGTGGCGGCCGAGATAGGAGACGGCAAGCTCGCGGAAGACATAGTCGAGGATCGACGTCGCGTTCTTGATCGCGTCGTTGCCCACGACGATGCCGGCCGGCTCGAACTTGGTGAAGGTGAAGGCCTCCACATATTCCTCCAGCGGCACGCCGTACTGCAAGCCGAGCGAGATGGCGATGGCGAAGTTGTTCATCATCGCGCGGAAGGCGGCGCCTTCCTTGTGCATGTCGATGAAGATCTCGCCGAGGCGGCCGTCGCCGAATTCGCCGGTGCGCAGATACACCTTGTGCCCGCCGATGACGGCCTTCTGGGTGTAGCCCTGGCGGCGGTTCGGCAGCTTCTCACGCTCGCGCACCACGCGCTCGATGATCTTCTCGACGATCTTTTCCGTGACCGCCACGGCCTGGGCGGCGGCCGGGCTTGCGACCAGCGTCTCGACGGCGTCGTCCTCGTCCTCCGCGTCCTCGATCAGCGAGGCGTTGAGCGGCTGGGACAGCTTCGAGCCGTCGCGGTAGAGGGCGTTCGCCTTCAGCGCGAGCTTCCAGGAGAGCATGTAGGCGTTCTTGCAATCCTCGACGGTCGCCTCGTTCGGCATGTTGATCGTCTTGGAGATGGCGCCCGAGATGAACGGCTGGGCGGCCGCCATCATGCGGATGTGGCTTTCGACCGAAAGGTAGCGCTTGCCGATCTTGCCGCAGGGATTGGCGCAATCGAAGACCGGCAGGTGTTCCGCCTTGAGGAAGGGGGCGCCTTCCAGCGTCATCGCGCCGCAGACATGGATATTGGCAGCCTCGATCTCCTTCTTGGAGAAACCGATATGCTCCAGCAGGTTGAAGGACATGTCGGCGAGCTGTTCGTCCGAGACCTTCAGCACGTCCTTCAGGAAGTCGGCGCCGAGCGTCCACTGGTTGAAGGCGAACTTGATGTCGAAGGCGGACTTCAGGCCGGCATTGACGGCCTCGATCTTGTCTTCCGGAAAACCCTTGGCCTTCAGCGAGCCGGGGTTGACGGCGGGTGCCTGGTTGAAATTGCCATGGCCGACGGCATAGGCCTCGATCTCGGCGATCTGGCTTTCCGAATAGCCGAGCGTGCGCAGGGCTTCCGGAACGGCGCGGTTGATGATCTTGAAGTAGCCGCCGCCGGCGAGCTTCTTGAACTTCACCAGCGCGAAGTCGGGCTCGATGCCGGTGGTGTCGCAGTCCATGACGAGGCCGATCGTGCCGGTCGGCGCGATCACGGTCGTCTGGGCATTGCGGTAGCCGTGCTTCTCGCCGAGTTCGACGGCCTTGTCCCAGGCGGCGACGGCATGGGCGACAAGCGCCTCATCCGAGCAATCGGCATGGACGAGGGCGACCGGGTTCACCGAAAGGGCCTCGTAGCCGGCGGTCTCGCCATAGGCGGCGCGGCGGTGGTTGCGCATGACGCGCAGCATGTTGTCGCGGTTCGGCGCGAAATTCGGGAAGGGGCCGAGTTCGCTGGCCATCTCGGCCGAGGTCGCATAGGCGACACCGGTCATGATGGCGGTCAGGCTACCTGCGATGGCGCGGCCTTCGGCCGAGTCATACGGAATGCCCGAGGACATCAGCAGGCCGCCGATATTGGCATAGCCGAGGCCGAGCGTGCGGTATTCGTAGGAGAGCTCGGCGATCTGGCGCGACGGGAACTGGGCCATCATCACCGAGATTTCGAGCACGATGGTCCAGAGACGGACGGCGTGTTCGTAGTCGGCGATGTTGATCTTCTTCGTCGCCGCATCCTTGAACTGCAGGAGGTTCAGCGAGGCGAGGTTGCAGGCCGTGTCGTCGAGGAACATATATTCCGAGCACGGGTTCGACGCGCGGATCGGGCCGGCGGCCGGGCAGGTGTGCCAGTCGTTCATCGTCGTGTTGAAGTGCAGGCCCGGATCGGCCGAAGCCCAGGCGGCGTAGGAGATCGATTCCCACAGGTCCCGCGCCTTCAGCGTCTTCATGACCTTGCCGTCCTTGCGGGCGGTGAGGTGCCAGTCGCCGTCATTTTCGACGGCGCGCAGGAAGTCGTCCTTCAGCGAGACGGAATTGTTCGAGTTCTGGCCGGAGACGGTGAGATAGGCTTCCGAATCCCAGTCCGTGTCGTAGGTCTTGAACTCGATGTCCTTGTAGCCCTGCTTGGCGAACTGGATGACGCGCTTGATGTAGTTTTCCGGAACCTGGTCCTTCTTGGCGGCACGGATCTCGCGCTTGAGGGCCGGGTTCTCGGCGGGATCGAAGCAGGCGTCGTTGTCGGCCGAGCAATTCACGCAGGCCTTCATGATGGCCTTGAGGTGCTTGGCAACGATCTTCGAGCCGGTGACGAGGGCCGCCACCTTCTGCTCTTCCTTGACCTTCCAGTTGATGTAGTCCTCGATATCGGGATGGTCGATGTCGACCACGACCATCTTGGCCGCGCGGCGCGTCGTGCCGCCCGACTTGATGGCACCGGCCGCGCGGTCGCCGATCTTCAGGAAGCTCATCAGGCCGGAGGAACGGCCGCCGCCCGAAAGCCTTTCGCCTTCGCCGCGCAGGTGCGAGAAGTTGGAGCCGGTGCCGGAGCCGTATTTGAAGAGGCGGGCTTCACGCACCCACAGGTCCATGATGCCGTTCTCGTTGACGAGGTCGTCCTCGACGGACTGGATGAAGCAGGCGTGCGGCTGGGGATGCTCGTAGGCGGACTTGGACTTGGTAAGCTTGCCGGTGAAGGGGTCGACATAGAAATGGCCCTGGCCGGGGCCGTCGATGCCGTAGGCCCAGTGCAGGCCCGTGTTGAACCACTGCGGCGAGTTCGGGGCGACGCGCTGCGTGGCGAGCATATAGGCGAGTTCGTCCTTGAAGGCGGCAGCGTCTTCCTCGGAAGCGAAATACTTGCCCTTCCAGCCCCAGTAGGTCCAGGTGCCGGCGAGGCGGTCGAAGACCTGGCGGGCGTCGGTTTCCGAGCCGTAGCGCTCACCCTCGGGGAGCGCCTTCAGGGCTTCGGTGTCCGGCACGGAGCGCCACAGGAAGGAGGGGACGTCGTTCTCCTCGACCTTCTTCAGGCGTGCCGGCACGCCGGCCTTGCGGAAATATTTCTGCGCGAGGATGTCGGCGGCGACCTGGGAGAACTGGGCCGGCACGTCGATATCCGCAAGGCGGAAGACGATGGAGCCGTCCGGGTTCTTGATCTCGCTCACGGCCTTGCGGAATTCGATTTCCGCATAGGCCGACTGGCCGGGTTTGGTGAAACGACGTTCTATGCGCATTGTCCGTTGTCCTTCGCTGCCGCATCCTGCCTCAAAAACAGGGCGCAATTTATCCCCGTCCGGCCGCAATAGCTTGCAGCCAGCCCAAATCGTCCAGTCCGTGCGGGAAAGCCGATCGATCTCGACTTCCTGTATCTTGTGCTGAGTATGGCTGCAAATACTAAATATAGTATCAACAGCTTCTTTTTTCCAGCCCAATCGGATGCGGTGGCGTTTCAGGAAAACGTGCGCGAGAAAACCCGTGCGGCGAGCGGATCATCCACCCGGCCACATGCGCATGATACGCGATTTCATGATGAGAACCGACCTCGTAACACTCCGGTCCAGTCGCCGCCGCAACTTGGATTTCATTAACCTCATCTGGCCGATTCCCGTCAAGGGCTGGTTTGTGAAGGAAGTTTGAACGCTACATCTTGTGCCTGTCGGCTGTGGAAAATGGGGACATCGCCGGATGCCTGAAAAATCAGCGGGTTCCGGGCAAAAGGGGGGAAGCGGCGGCACGCGGCTGTGGAAAAGCGAGAAAAATTACAGGTAAATTTCCGGGGTCTTTTCCACCCCCCGACTTCAGGGAATAGCCACCCGGACGGAGTTGTGATCCGTGGATAAAGTGATTCTCTTCCGTAACGTCAGAGCGCGTCGAGATTGACGCCGACGGTGATGGCCCCGATGACGGCGCCGGTTGCCGGGTCGCGGAGCGGCAGGCTCGCCTGGGATTGCATGAGCTGGGTGGACTCATCGCGCTCCGCCTCCTCTATATGGAGGGCGCCGGTGCCGAAGCTCTTCTGCCATTTCGCTTCGTCCCCCTGCCAGTAGTCGGAGGTGACGTCGCTCTGGCCGACGTTCAGGCCGCGATTGTCCATGACGAAGATTTCGGTGATGAGGCCTTCCGCCGCCTGCTGGCGGCCCTTGAGGTAGAGCGAGAGGGGATTGGAGAGCTGTGCCTCGATCATCGGCCGGTCGGCGCTGGAAAGCTCGCTGCGCCAGCGGGCGTCGAGATCGTCGATCTCCGCCCGGCCGAGCCCGGCATGGGCGGCGTTCTGGGCGATGACGGCATTGAGGATCGCGGGCTCGTCAAGCCAGGGGCGAACGTTCGCGTCGATGAAGTCGGCGACCGCGGTGACCCGCACGTCCTGCTGCGCGCCGGCCGTCTCGCTGAAGAGCAGCACGCCGACGAGAGCTGCCGCGATTGCCGGCCTTGCGTAGCGCATCCGTGCCCATGCCTCCCATCACCGCAGAGGCGCGGTGAATATAAGCACTATCTTTGTCAGGAATTGCGGAAAGATTAAGCCGGCAGGTGCGGTCCGCATCCACCGGCCATCAGCGAAAAAAAACGCCGGATCAGCATGTTGCGTCGTAGCGCGACTGCTGTTTCACGCCGTCGCACATGGCGGCTCAGCCGCGCGTGCCCTTGGCGATCGGCTCCTGGTAGGTGAAGCCCATGTCCCAGGGGAAGTAGATCCAGGTGTCCTGGCTGACCTCGGTGACGAAGGTGTCGACCAGCGGGCGGCCCTTCGGCTTGGCATAGACGGCGGCGAAATGCGCCTTCGGCAGCATGGCGCGCACCTCGGCGGCGGTCTTGCCGGTATCCGTCAGGTCGTCGACGATGAGGATGCCTTCGCCACCTTCCTTGCTGAGTTCCTCCGAGATGCCCTTCAGGACATGCATTTCACCCTGCGAGACATAGTCATGATAGGAGGCGACACAGACGGTCTCGATGACGCGGATGTTCAGTTCGCGCGAGACGATCGCCGCCGGCACGAGGCCGCCGCGGGTGATGCAGACGATCGCCCGCCACTCACGCCCGCCATCCGCCAGCCGCCAGGCAAGCGCGCGCGCGTCGCGATGAAACTGATCCCAGGATACGGGGAAGGCTTTGTCGGGCAGCGACATGGCGGGCTCCTGATAGGCAGAAAAAGAAGATTCCTTCTCCGTAGCGCAGTTCGGCACCCATGAAAATCATCGCCCGGCCGCAGAAGCCGGGCGATCCACAGCGAAGTCGCGGCGATACGGCCTACCGCGACATCAGCGTCGGCACGCGGGCATGGCGCATCATGGCGCTGGTGACGCCGCCGAAGAGGCGCTGGCGCAACCGCGAATGGCTGTAGGCGCCCATGACGATGAGGCCGGCATCGATGTCCGTCGCGCGCCGGTTCAGCACCTCGGCCACCGAATGGCCGCCGGAGGCGCCGGAGGCGACCGTCGTCTTGACGCCGTGGCGGGCGAGCGTCGCCGCAAGCTCGGCGCCGCAGAAATCGCGCGACTGCATGGCGTTTTCCGGCGGGTCGACGGTGAAGATCTCCACCTCCTTCGCGCCCGTCAGGAAGGGCAGGGCGTCGAAGGCGGCGCGGGCGGCCTCGCGCGAACCGTTCCAGGCGAGCAGCACGCGCTCGATCGGCGCGGGACCGGCCGGGGCGTTGGAGACGAGATAGAGCGGGCGGCCGCTCTCGTAGAGCAGGTCCTCGATGTCCTCGCGCGCCGGGCCGTCGAGATCGGGGTCGAACTGGCCGGCAATGACGATGTCGGCGCCGCGCGCACTGTCGATGACGCCGGCGGAGGCATAGCCGGCGGTGCCGGTGAAGAGGCGCCATTCATAGGAGATGTCGTCGCGTTCGCAGCGCGACTTGAAGGCCTGCTCGACCTCGCGCGACTGGCGCTGGGCGCGCTCCTGCAAATCCAGCACGGCGTTCGGGTCGGGATATTCCATAGGCGCGATCAGCGTGACCACGACCGGCGCTTCCGCATGGATGCCGATGACATGGCCGCCCGTCTCGCGCGCAAGCGCCAGCGCGTGGTCCGTCACCTTGCCGGCGTCCTCGGCGGCGCTCAGCACCGCCACGATGGTCTTGTAGGTCATTTCGGCCTCCTGTTCTGGGTCTCTGGAAGCATGCGCCTGCCGTTGTCGCCAAACCTTGATCGGGATCAAGACGCAGCCTTGGCCGCGGCGATTTCGGCAATCATCTGAAGTATATCACGTTCGGCCGCTTCCGCCGGAGCGTCTTCGCGGCTGCGGATGACGATTTCCGTCGAGAAGCGGTTCTCGCTGAAGCGCGGATAGGAGCCGATGCTGGTTTCGGGATGCTTCTTCTGGATCTCCGCCAGCGCGCTGCCGATGTCGCCCTCGCCGAAGGGCGAGGCGACGGAGCGCGAGAGCATCGGCACGCCGCCTTCAAGCTTCGGCACGACGGTGCCGAGCATGGCGGTGAAGACCTGCGGAACGCCGGCCATGACATAGACATTGCCGATGTGGAAGCCCGGCGCCGTCGAGACGGCGTTCTCGATATGGACGGCCCCCTCGGGCATGCGCGCCATGCGCTGGCGCGCCTCGTTGAACTCGACGCCGCGGCGCTCGTACATGGCGCCGAGCAGCTGCATGGCGAGCGGATCGTGCCGGCAGGGCACGCCGAAGGCCTTCGAGACGGCATCCGCCGTGATGTCGTCATGGGTCGGGCCGATGCCGCCGGAGGTGAAGACGTAGGTATGGCGGGCGCGCAGCGCATTCAGCGCCTCGACGATCGCGTCCTCGTCGTCGCCGACGATGCGCACCTCCTTGAGGTCGATGCCCGCGAGGAAGAGCATGTCGGCAAGCTGGCCGATATTCTTGTCCTTGGTGCGCCCGGAGAGCAGTTCGTCGCCGATGGCGAGCATGGCGGCGGTGGCGATGGGGCGGGAACTCATGGGCGCTCTCTGAAGTTCGGACAGAAATGCCGACCGGAAGGGACGGCATTGTCAATGGCGGGTGAACAGTCTGTCGACCGGGCAGCCGCTGGGGGACCGCCACCCCGAAGTGCTACATCCAAGGGGACGCCGCGATCAAGCGGAAAGGCATCATCGAAACAGGAGACGACGATGGCAAACGTACTGGTTCTTTACTACTCGGCCTATGGCCATATCGAAGCCATGGCCTATGCAGTGGCGGAAGGCGCGAAGTCGGCCGGTGCCGAGGTGACCGTCAAGCGCGTTCCGGAGCTGGTGCCGGAAGAGGTGGCGAAGGCCTCGCACTTCAAGCTCGACCAGAAGGCCGAGATCGCCACCGTCGACGAGCTGGCCGGCTACGATGCCATCATCGTCGGTGCCGGCACGCGCTTCGGCACGGTCGCCTCGCAGATGCGCAATTTCTGGGACCAGACGGGCAGCCTCTGGGCACAGGGCAAGCTGGTCGGCAAGGTCGGCTCGGTCTTCACCTCCTCGGCCACCCAGCACGGCGGCCAGGAATCGACCATCCTCGGCTTCATCCCGACGCTGCTGCACCACGGCCTCGTCGTCGCCGGCCTGCCCTATGCCTTCCAGGGCCAGATGGGCGTCGAAGCCGTCAAGGGCGGCTCGCCCTACGGCGCCTCGACGATCACCGACGGCGACGGCTCGCGCCAGCCCTCGGAGATCGAACTGGACGCCGCCCGCTTCCAGGGCGCTCATGTCGCCAGGATCGCGGCAAAACTCTCGGCCTGATGCTCTCCTGAAGCATCGCCGATGAAGAGGGTGCGGCCCGCATCAGGGCTGCGCCCTTTTTCTGTTTCGAGAAGTCGGCCGAGCCTATTGACGAAGCGGGCGTACTCCCCGAAAAGCAGGCTAGGCGGGCGTGGCGAAACTGGTAGACGCAAGGGACTTAAAATCCCTCGGCCTTGGCTGTGCGGGTTCGATCCCCGCCGCCCGCACCACTGTTTGCCCCGCGAACGCCGTTCGGCGCCGGAGACGGGTGATTCGCAGGCCGAGGGGATCGCGGATACGGCGAAGTGCGATCGCCACCGGCTGCCCTTGAGACGTTTCCATCGCTCCCTGCCCGGAATGTGCCGGCCTTGCAACACATCGCCGTCTCCGTCCACGCGGCAAGACGCAATCCAGAGTCGGTCTCTTGCAAGGTGAAGAAACTCTCGTTTTATTAGCGCCCAATGTTTCAACTTGAGGCAACATTGGGGGCATAGATGAAATTTCCGAAATATTTGACGAAGGCCTATCTGCAGAAGACTTACGGTTCGCTGAACGGGGTCGGTGATTTTACGGTCAAGCTGACCAAGTACAGCCAGACCTCCACGACGCTGAAGGCCACCGTGGAGATCGACAGCAGCTTCGGCGACAGCACCACCGACATCCTGATGAAGGTGGGCAAGACAACGACGAGCCTGTCGCTGAAGATCAAGGGGGAGGGCTATAGCAGCACGCTGGCCTATTCCACGGCGCAGACGAAGGCCGGAATCACCATCAAGGCGACCTATACCGACAGCTTCAAGACCAAGATGAACTACAGCCTCAACCTCGAAAAGGATGGGGATTTCAGCAAGTTCAAGCTGGTCTATGCCCTCGGCACCGAGAAGATGACCATCACCTCGACGAAGATTGCCGGCGACGTGGTGACGTTCAAGGCGGTGGACGGCGACGGCGACGTGATCGGCACCGCCAAGCTCAACCTCAAGGCCTTCGGCGACTATTACGACAAGAGCGACAAGTATCTCTTCGAATCGGCCAAGACCGCCGAGCTCTTCAGCAAGCTCCAGCTCAAGTTCACCAGCGTGAAGAAGAAGGCGGGCGAGCCGGCGGACGACGATCACGGCGGTGCCGACGCCTTCGTGTTCAAGAAGGTGGCGGCAGCCGGCAGCGACCACGGCGATGCGGCCTTCGCCGCCCGGCCCTTCGCCATCGACGATGCCTCGGGCGCGACCGGCTCCGACGCGTTCGACTTCCTCGCCTCGCAGGATCACGGCCAGCCGGTCCATGTGGCCAAGCATGTGCCGGACCTTTTCTGATCCGGCTTGAAACGGCACGCCGGGAACGGCGGAAGCGGCAACGCTTCCGCCGTTCTCGTTTCAGAAGGCCTCAGCCGGTGACGGCGTTGATGACGAGGAAGAAGAGGGCGGAGATCGCGGCGGCGGACGGCAGCGTGATGATCCAGGCCCAGACGATGTTGCCGGCGACGCCCCAGCGCACGGCCGAAACGCGCCGGGCGGCGCCGACGCCGATGATCGCGCCGGTGATCGTATGCGTCGTCGAGACCGGGATGCCGAGCCAGGTGGCGGCGAAAAGGGTGATCGCCCCGCCGGTCTCCGCGCAGAAACCCTGCATCGGGTTGAGGCGAGTGATCTTGGAACCCATCGTGTGCACGATGCGCCAGCCGCCCATCAGGGTGCCGAGCGCCATCGCCGCCTGGCAGGTGATGACCACCCAGAAGGGCACATGGAACTCGCCGCCGAGATAGCCCTGCGAGAAGAGCAGCACGGCGATGATGCCCATGGTCTTCTGCGCGTCGTTGCCGCCATGGCCGAGCGAATAGAGCGAGGCCGAGATGAACTGCATGACACGGAAGGTGCGGTCGACGGCGAACGGCGTCTGGCGCACGAAGAGCCAGGAGACCGTGAGCACCAGGATCAGCGCCAGCAGGAAGCCGATGGCGGGCGACAGGAAGATGGCGCTTGCCGTCTTGATGAGGCCGCTCCAGACGACGGCCTCGAAGCCGGTCCTGGCAAGGCCCGCGCCGACGAGGCCGCCGATGAGGGCGTGCGAGGAGGAGGAGGGGATGCCGAAGATCCAGGTGACGACGTTCCAGATGATCGCGCCCATCAGCGCCGCGAAGATGACGAGCGGGTTGACGATGCCGGGATCGATGATGCCCTTGCCGAGCGTCTCGGCGACATGCAGGCCGAAGAACAGGAAGGCGATGAAGTTGAAGAACGCCGCCCAGATGACGGCATATTGCGGGCGCAGCACGCGCGTCGAGACGATCGTGGCGATCGAGTTCGCCGCATCGTGCAGGCCGTTCAGGAAATCGAACAGCAGCGCGATGCCGACGAGGCCGACGAGCAGCGGAAAGGCGAGGGTGGCGTCCATCAGACGTTCTCGATCACGATACCGCTGATTTCATTGGCGACGTCCTCGAAGCGGTCGACGACCTTCTCCAGCTCGCCATAGATCTCGCTGCCGATGATATAGGCCATCGGATCGGTCTTGCCGTATTGCCTGAAGAGGTCTTTCAGCCCCTGGTCGTGCAGCTCGTCCGAGCGGCCTTCGACGCGGGTGACCTCCTCGGCGATCGAGGTGAGGCGGCCGGCATGCACGCCCACCTTGTCGAGCAGCGGAATGGCCTCGGCGACGAGATGGGCGGCCTTGACGACGGCGGCGCCCATTTCCTGCATGCCGGGCTGGAAGCTCGTCTGCTCGTAGAGGCGGATGGTCTTGACCGTCTTGTGCATCATGTCGATGGCGTCGTCCATCGACTGGATCAGGTCCTTGATGTCGCCGCGGTCGAAGGGCGTGATGAAGCTGCGGCGCACGGCGAGCAGCACCTCGCGGGTGATGTCGTCGGCCTTGTCTTCCAGTTCGACGATGCGGTTGCAGTGTTCTTCCATGTCCGGCCCGCCGGCAAGGAGCGACTGGAGGGCTTCGGCGGCGCCGACGACGGTGCGGGAATGCTGCTCGAAGAGATCGAAGAAACGGTCCTCGCGCGGCATGAGTTTGCGAAACAGCGAAAGCATGGGTGCCCCTTACGTGGCTGGGGTTGTCATGCGGCTGTCATAATTGACCGTCAACCCGCTGGAAAGCACGGATTCCGGCTTGTCACAATTCTCTGCGTGCCTGTGGAAAAGTCGCTCAGGGAACGATCTTGAACGGCTGCTCGCTGATAGCGACCGCCCCGCTTGCGGCATCGCGGAAGCGATAGCGCAGCACATAGTCGCCGGCCGGTGGGCCGCTGAGATTGAGCGTCAGCTTGGCGAAGACCTCCTGGTTGCGCACGCTGCCCTTGAAATCGAAGGAGCCGAAGGCCTTCTGCTCGGCGAGCACCGTGCCCTTCGGGTCGAGCAGTTCCAGGTCGACGGTGAAATGCGATTCGAGCAGGCCCCCGTCGGCCGGCCGCCAGGTGAGGCCGACCGGCTCGACATAGGAGATGAGTGCCTCGCCCGCCTTGAAGCTCGCTTCCGGCCGCACCGCATACATGCCGTAGCCTTCCGGTGCCGACGAAACGAAGACGGCCTTGCCGATCGAGAAGGGCAGCGTGGCGGCAAAGGCGCCGAAGGCATCGCGGATCGTGTTGTGCGCGCCGACCGTGTCGCCGGCCGCGGCCTGCTCCTCGGCCTTCCTGGCCGCATCCGCAAGGGGGCCGGCAAGGGCGAGCGTGGGCGCGAGCGCGGCGACAAGGGTCATGCGCAACAGGGACTTCGACACGAACATTCCGTCTTCCTCCAGCCGGTTGGCGGCAGGATGCGAAGAAGCTTGGCAACAGTCAAGAACGCCGCGCGGCGCGCGCCGCGATCAGCTCTTCCAGAAGAGCGGTGTGAGGATGACGAGAACGGTGAGGATTTCGAGGCGGCCGAGCAGCATCAGCAGGGAGAGCACGTAGAGCGCGGCGTCGTGGAAGCCGGCGAACGTGCCGGCCGGCCCGATCGCCTGCGTGACGCCGGGGCCGACATTCGACAGCGAGGTGGCGGCGGCCGAGATCGCCGTCAGGATGTCGTAACCCATCAGGCCGAGCAGGATCGCCCCGAGGGCCGAGATCGCGACATAGGTGATGAAGAACAGGAAGACGCTGCGCTGGAAGTCGGCATCGACGGTCATCGTGCCGTAGCGCACGGCATGGATGCCGTCCGGATAGATCAGGCGGTAGAGGCCGGTGCGGATGAAATTGAAGAGGATGATCAGGCGATAGGCCTTCAGGCCCCCGGAGGTCGAGCCCGAACAGCCGCCCATGAAGGTGGCGACGAAAGCGAGTGCCACGATGAAATGGCCCCATTGCGTATAGTCGTCGCTGGCAAAGCCCGTCGTCGACAGGATCGAGGCGACGGTGAAGAAGGCGTGGGCGAGCGCCTCGTGGAAGCTGACGCCGTTTTCCAGCCGCTGGAAGACGCTCGCGGCAATGGCGAAGAACGCGAGATAGCCGAGGAAGACGCGGATCTGCGGGTCGCGCCACGCATCCAGCCGCCCGCGCACGACGAAGAGGATCAGCACCGAGAAGGGCAGGCTGGAGAGCGTCATGAAGAAGGTGGCGGCCCACAGCAGCGGCAGGCTGTTGAAATAGCCGAACGAGGCGTCGTGCGTCGAAAGCCCGCCGGTCGCCACCGTCGACATGGCATGGTTCAGCGCATCGAAGCGGCCCATGCCGAGCGCGGCGTAGACGACGGCGCAAAGCAGGGTGATGCCGACATAGAGGGCGAGGAAGGCGCGGGTGTAGCTCGCGATGCGGGCGAAGGGCTTGTCGGCCGTGTCCGATGATTCGAGCTTGAAGAAGGACATGCCGCCGACGCGCAGATACGGCATGATGAAGAGGCCGAGCGCCAGGATGCCGACGCCGCCGAGCCAGTGCAGCAGCGAGCGCCACATGAGCACGCCCGGCGGCGCATCGTCGAGGCCGGTGATGACGGTGGAGCCGGTCGTGCTGATCGCCGAGACCGATTCGAAGAAGGCCTGCGCGAAGGTGAGGTTCAGCGAGGACAGCCAGAGCGGAATGGCGCCGATGATGCTGCCGGAAAGCCAGAGCATGTTGACGACGAGAAAGCCCATGCGCTTGTTGAAGGGCGGCGGGCCGGCGCGCGTCGCCGCGGCCGTGGCCAGCGAGAGGCCGCCGGTCATGAAGGCGGAGAGGAAGAACACCTCCGAATCGGGATGGCCGTAATAGACATCGATGATGGCCGGGATCAGCATCGCCACGGAAAGATAGATCCCGCTGATCGCTGCGATATTGATGGCGGATCGGAAGATGGTGGCGTTCAAGTTCTGGTCTCGAAGAGGCCATGCTGGCCAGGGCGGGTGGTAACCGTCGCGTCGATATGCCATAGCCTTTGCATCGTCCAAACTCAAGGATGGCGCGCCGGCGCGGGTCCATTCCGGTGCGGACCGGTTCTGCCGCGTGGCTCCCGCGGCGCGGAGCATCGGAAAGGTTTGAAGAATGATCGGCTTTGCCTGCCTCTGTCCTTTCCCGAAGGCGAGATACGCAGTTTTTTGAACCCAATCCATCGAACACGGACCAGAGCATGACATCCGACGTCGACACGGCCATGGAGGCCCTGCGCGGCCTCTTTCCCGAAACGCCGCTCCAACTGAACGAACATCTCTCCGCCCGCTACGGTGCGGAGATCTACCTCAAGCGCGAGGATCTCTCGCCGGTGCGCTCCTACAAGATCCGCGGGGCCTTCAACTTCTTCCGCAAGGTGCTCGCCGACGAGGCCGGCGCGCGCAGCTTCGTCTGCGCCTCGGCCGGCAACCACGCGCAGGGCTTCGCCTTCGTCTGCCGCCATTTCGGCGTGCCGGGCGTGGTCTTCATGCCGGTGACGACGCCGCAGCAGAAGATCGACAAGACGCGCATGTTCGGCGGCGAATTCGTGACGATCAAGCTCGTCGGCGACTTCTTCGACCAGTGCTACAAGGCGGCCCGAGACCATGCGGAGGCGACCGGCGCGCTGATGGTGCCGCCCTTCGACCATGCCGACATCATTGAGGGGCAGGCGACGGTGGCGGCGGAATTCGTCCGGCAGTTGCCCGACGGCAAGCTGCCGGACCTCGTCGTGCTGCCGGTCGGCGGCGGCGGCCTCGCCTCCGGCATAACGGGCTATCTCGACGGCAGGATCGGCCCGTCGAGCTTCCTCTTCTGCGAGCCGGCGGGCGCGCCGAGCCTGCGGCGCAGCCTCGAAAGCGGCGCGGTGGTGACGCTCGACCAGGTCGACAATTTTGTCGACGGCGCCGCGGTCGGCCAGATCGGCGCGCTCAATTTCGCCGCGCTCAGCCGTTTTTCCGCCGACCAAGTGATGCTGCTGTCGGAAAACGCGATCTGCGTGACGATGATCGACATGCTGAACGTCGAGGGCGTGGTGCTGGAGCCGGCCGGCGCGCTGTCGCTGACGGCGCTCGACGCGCTCGGCCGCGAGGCGCTGGAGGGCAAGACGGTCGTCGCCGTCGTCTCCGGCGGCAATTTCGACTTCGAGCGCCTGCCGGACGTCAAGGAACGCGCCATGCGCCATGCGGGGCTGAAGAAATACTTCATCCTGCGCCTTGCCCAGCGCCCCGGCGCGCTGCGCGACTTCCTCAACCTGCTCGGTCCGGACGACGACATCGCCCGCTTCGAATATCTCAAGAAATCCGCCCGCAACTTCGGCTCGATCCTCATCGGCATCGAGACCAAGGCGCCGGAGAATTTCGCCGCGCTGAAGAAGGCCTTCGACGGGGCGGGCCTGCGCTACCAGGACATCACGGAAAACGAGATTCTGGCCAATCTCGTCATCTAGCCTGCCTTTTCCCGCTGCCGCCTCCTCGTCTTTGCCGGTGGAGGGGGCGGCAGCAGGCAGACTATCCACAGCTCTCCCCTTGGAGGCCGCCGCGGCCTGTGTTAGCAATCGGCCATGGCATCGTTCTTTTCAAAACTCTTCGGTCGCGGCGGCGACTCGGCAGCTCCGGCGAAAGTCGCGGAGGAAACCGAGGCCTACAACGACCTCACCCTCGTCGCGGCTCCCATTCCGGAGGGCGGGCAGTACCGCCTTGCCGGCCGGATCGAGAAGCGGGATGGAGAGCGGGTGCTGACCCGCAGCTTCATCCGCGCCGATCTCTTCTCCTCGCGGGACGATACGGTCGCCGCGACCTTCCGCAAGGCAAGGCAGATCGCCGACCAGAACGGTGCCGCGCTCTTCGCGGACGGCGCGGAAAGCCGGCAGGTCTGACGGCTCCAGGGTGGATTTTTCCGTCCGCCCCTGTGAAAACTCATACACAATTGCACGAAGGCGCTGGAGAACCGGCGCAATTGCCTGTATCCGCGGGAAAATCACTTGTTGCGACTCTCCCGGTACGATTAGCTGCCGGGCAATCGAAAATGCTGCGGACCGGCCATGGGCACTGAAAACCTGATCCTGCTTCTCATCGAGGCCGGGTTCTACTTCGTCTTCATGGTGGGCCTTCTGCACCTGCGCCATCAACTGGGCATCGGCATGTTCATCGCCGCGCTCGGCGTCATGCACTTCCTGGAGACCTACCTGGCGGCGGTCTTCTATATCGAACTGCCCTTCGGCGTCATTTCGCCCGGTTCCTCGGTGCTGTTTTCCGGCAAGCTGATGATGATCCTTCTCCTCTATGTGAAGGAGGACGCCTCCGTGGTGCGCGCGCCGATCTACGGCCTGCTCGCCGGCAATTTCCTGACGGTCGGCCTCGGCTTCTTCCTGCGCCACCACCAGACCATCGGCGTGGTGCCCGGCCGCATCGCCGATCTCGCCTTCATCGACGAGATGGGCTGGCTGATGCTGTGGGGCACGACGCTGCTCTATCTCGATTCGCTGGCGATCATCCTGCTCTACGAGCGGCTCGGGCGGGTCTTCAAGAAGAGCACGGCCCTGCGCTTCTTCGTCTCGGGCGTCGCCGTGCTCACCTTCGACCAGATCGGCTTCTTCGCCGCGCTGCATTTCCTGAACGGCGCGCCGACCGAGGTGTTCTGGGGCGGCTGGATCGCCAAGATGCTGGCGGCGAGCGCCTATGCGGTGCTGATCACCGTCTATCTGCATTATTCGCGCATCTCGGCCATTCCTGTCTCACCGCGCCCCATCTCGGACATCTTCGCCGACCTGACCTTCCGCGAGCGCTACGAGGACCTGCTCGACCGCTCCGGCCGGGACGCGCTGACCGGCGTCTATGACCGCAGCCGCCTCGAATACGAGGCGCCGCGCATGCTCTCGGCCATGATGGCGGCGGGCAAGCCGCTGGCGCTGATGATCATCGACGCCGACCACTTCAAGGACGTCAACGACCGCTTCGGGCATCTTGCCGGCGACGGCGTGCTGAAGGAGACCGCCGCCAGCCTGCAGCGGGCCCTTCGCGCCAGCGACCGGCTGTTCCGCTTCGGCGGCGAGGAGTTCGTCGTCATCTGCGAGGACATTGCCCCTGCAGCCGGCACCGAGCGGGCGGAAATGCTGCGCCGGACCGTCGAGGCCGAAATCCGCCGGCCGGACGGCGTGCCGATGACCGTCAGCATCGGCGTCGCCAACAGCTACAGCGACGGCACGACGCTGAACGCCCTGCTTTCGGCCGCCGATGCACGGCTCTACGCCGCCAAGAATGCCGGCCGCAACCGGGTTATTTCCAGCTAGACCCCGACATTCGGCCGGTCGATGATCTCGCGCAACGCAAAGCTCGAATTGATCTTCACCACATGGGGAAGCGCCGACAGCCAGTCGCGGTGGATGCGCTCGTAATCCTCAAGGTCCTTGGCGGCGACGCGCAGGATATAGTCGTATTCGCCCGACATCAGGTAGCAGACCAGCACATTGGGGCAGAGTTTTACCGCCGCCTCGAATTCCGCGAGCGTCTTGGCGAACTGGCCGGACAGCGAGATGTGCACGATGGCGATCATCTTGTAGTCGAGCGCCTTGGGCGAGATGCGGGCATGGTACCCGGTGACGGTGCCGGATTTTTCCAGGATGTCGAGGCGGCGCGAGCAGGCCGAGGGCGACAGGCCGACACGCTCGGCCAGCTCCGCATTGGAGATCCGCCCGTTCTGCTGAATCACCCTGAGGATCGCAGTATCGATTGCATCCAAGTGCGCCATTCGAATTTCCTTCGAAAATTCTGCTAATATCAGGAGAATATTCGACAGGTCGCCGTTTCGCAAACCGGCTTTGCAAGGACATTGCGTCCGTCCTCTGCTTCCATGGTGATCCCCGCCGGGAGCGGCGGCAAGCAAAAACGGGAACAGACTGGGAAAGGAACGCGCATGCGTGTCGGTTGTCCGAAGGAAATCAAGAATCATGAATATCGGGTGGGTCTGACGCCCGGTGCCGTGCGCGAATATGTGGCCCACGGCCACGAGGTTCTCGTCGAGACCAAGGCCGGCGCCGGCATCGGCGCAGACGATGACGCCTATCGCGCCGCCGGCGCGAAGATTGCAGCCACCGCCGCCGATATCTTCCAGAAATGCGACATGGTGGTGAAGGTCAAGGAACCGCAGCCCGCCGAATGGGCGCAACTCCGCGACGGACAGATTCTCTACACCTACCTCCACCTTGCGCCCGATCCGGACCAGACCAAGGGCCTTCTTGCCTCCGGCGTCACCGCCATCGCCTATGAGACGGTGACGGACGAGCGCGGCGGCCTGCCGTTGCTCGCCCCGATGTCCGAGGTCGCCGGCCGCCTTTCCATCCAGGCGGGCGCGACGGCGCTGCAGAAGGCCAATGGCGGCCGCGGCATCCTGCTCGGCGGCGTGCCGGGCGTGCTGCCGGCCAAGGTCGCGATCATCGGCGGCGGCGTCGTCGGCCTGCATGCGGCGAAGATGGCCGCCGGCCTCGGCGCGGATGTCTCCATCCTCGACCGCTCGATCCCGCGCCTGCGCCAGCTCGATGACCTCTTCGGCGGGCGCATCCACACCCGCTATTCGACGATCGACGCGCTGGAAGAGGAGGTCTTCTCCGCCGATCTCGTCATCGGCGCGGTGCTGATCCCCGGTGCGGCGGCGCCCAAGCTCGTCACGCGCGAAATGCTCTCGGGCATGAAGAAGGGCGCGGTCATCGTCGACGTCGCCATCGACCAGGGCGGCTGCTTCGAGACCTCGCACGCCACCACCCATTCCGATCCGACCTACGAGGTCGACGGCGTGGTGCACTACTGCGTCGCCAACATGCCGGGCGCCGTACCGGTCACCTCGGCCCATGCCCTGAACAACGCGACGCTGCATTACGGCCTGCAGCTTGCCGACAAGGGCCTGAAGGCGATCGCCGAGGACCGGCACCTGCGCGCCGGCCTCAACGTACACAAGGGCCGCGTGACGAACCGCCCGGTCGCCGACGCGCTCGGCTACGAGGCCTATGCGCCGGAAGCGGTGCTGAACGTCGCCTGACCGGCCACGGCAACGGACAGGAGGAGGCCCGGAGCGATCCGGGCCTTTTTCATGCCCGCTCGACGCGGCACTGGTAGCAATTGTAGCGGGCGGAGCGGATATGCAGATAGGCGACGTCCTCCCGGGCGAGCAGCGTTGCGGCATGGTCCGGGATGTCGGGCGTCGGCACCACGGCGCCGCTGCCGTAGAGGATGCGGTTTTCCGCCGAATAGCCGCGCACGATGTAATCGCGGCTGGTCAGCATCGGCGGCAGGATTTGCGAGGGCTCATGGGCCGCGCAGGGCTCGGCATGCAGGAAGATCGGCCCGGTTTCCGCAAAGGGCTGCATGGCTGGGAAGGGGCGGTGCGCCAGGATGAGATAGGGTTCCCCGGCGCCGACCATCTGCAGGCAATGACGGCAGGGCACGCCGACGCCGTCGGAGATATGGCGTTCGGGGGAAAGGCCGTAGGCATCCTTGCCGCCGGTCCGGTAGGCGGTGACGGTTTCGGTCGGTATCGGAAGGAAGCGGATGGGCATGGCGGAAGCTCCGGTTGACAGGCCGGCACCTTCCCGTCTTTGCCGAGGCTGCGACACCCGTTTCTTGCGGATCAGGGCGTTTTGCGGAAGAGCGCGTCGCACTGTTCCAGGAGGCGCACGGGATCGATCGCCGGTTCGGCAAGGCAGAGGCCGATCATGGTCCTGGCGATATGCCGGTAATAGGCTTCGTTCTCCCGGGCGGAGGCAATGTTCCTCGTAATGGCCGCACGCCGGTCTCCCGCCCGCGTGCGCATCGAGGCCGGCAGCACGCGCTCGCCGGCCGCCAGCAGGCGATCACGGATGGCGAGGTGGCGGATTCGCTTCTGCCGCGCGGCCAGCAGACGCGTTGCGGCAGTGAAGACGAGATCGGCTGCGTGGCGCTGCCAGATATCGGCGAGGGCGGCGGGGCAGGCGGCAAGATACCCCTGAAGCAGGCTTTGCCGCTGCGCGCTCTGGCGGCAGAAGGGGCGCATCAGCGTGGCGGCAAGTTCGATGCCCGACACGTCATAGGTCATCAGCTCGTAGTCGATCAGGCCGATCGCATGGTCGTCCTGCTCGATGATGTTGCTGCCGTAGAGATCGCCATGGGTGAGCTGGTTGGCGGGGAGCCGGCGCATGCGGGCAAGGCTTTCCTCGATCCAGCGCTGCTCTTCCGGCGTGTGCGCCGCGCCGTTCAGCGAGAGATAGGCCTCGTGCGGCAGCACGGGCCGTCGCCGCTCGAAGAGCGCGCCCGCTGCGGCGCCTTCGATCGCGTTCAGCTTCGCCAGCGTCCCGCCGAGCGCGGCGAGAGCCTTCGGATGGGCCTTGCGCGTCAGCGGCGTGCCGGGCAGGAAGGAGAGCGCCAGCCAGTGGCCGCCGGCCCGCAGCGCCTCGCGCCGCGAGCGGGTGCCGGCACAGACATGCTGGGCGGAAATGCCCGCTTCCTGGAGCCTGCGCACCGCCGCCTCGAACCGCTCCTTCGTCGACTTGCGCAGGAAGAAATGCAGCACATAGGTCTGCTGCTCGAACTCGACGATGCGTTTCTGGATGCTGAGGCGCCGCTTGGTGTGCAGGATGCGCACCCGCTTGCCGAGCAGATCGCGAAGGTCGGGCGTGCGGCTGTCCATGCGAGCGAGAAATTCCGTTTGTCTGCCGATCGATCCGTCCAGCGGATCCGTCGCCTCCGGAATTGCGTGTGACAGTCATATGGCACAGCTCTGACATCGTTTCCAGCGGCGAATTGGTCTCTACCAGTCGCCCGAAAGGCAATCACCGCGGTGTCGGCAGGGGCCGAACCGCGGTGATTGCCGTATTTCCGGCATGCGTCAGCGCACGAACTCGTCGATGCGGCGCAGCGTCACACGCCGGTTGCGCCATTCCTCGCTGAGCGTCTGGACGAGCAGGTAATCCTCGCCATAGCCGACGGTTTCGAGGGCGCGGGAGGGGAGGCCGAATTCCTGCACGAGCAGCCGCTTCAGCGATTCGGCGCGGCGTTCCGACAGGATCTGGTTGGAGGCGGCGGACCCGACGGCATCCGTATGGCCCTCGATCAGGAAGACGGCGCGGCGGCGGCGCCGGAGCAACTGCTCCATGGCGCGGGCGATCTGGCGCACCTTGCCGTATTCCGAGCGCGGGATATCCGCGGAGCCGAAGGCGAAGTTGATCGACTGGATGTTGATCGACGGCGCCGCGCCGCGCAGGTCCGGCCGGCGCTTGAATTCGCGCACCGTCACCCGTTCGTCATCGCGCAGGCGGCGCGTCGGGGCCGCATCGAGCCGGCGCAGGATGATCTCCGAGGACGGGGTTTCCTGCGCAAGCACCAGACCCGGAAGGGCGGGAACGGCGAGGGCGGTGGCGAAGGCGGTCAGAAAGGCGCGACGTTGCATGGCGGTGTTTCCTTGCTCGGTTGATCTTTGTTGGCCGGAAAGTGCCATGCACGAACTGAAGCGGACCTGAACCGTCTGTTGGGTTCCGTTCAGAATGATTAACGCGGTTCGCCGGGCGGCAGGCAATCCCGCTTGGCGAGCGCCAGAAGCTCGGCATCGGATAGCGGGACGATCTCGGTATCCCGCGTGCCGACCGGCGAAAAGCCGAACATCTGGTAGAGCTGCAGCGCGCGCGGATGGTCGAGATTGTTGGTGTCGACCGTGACGCGCGTCGGGCCGAGCGCCCAGGCGGCATAGAGCGTCTGGAGCAGGAACCACTTGCCGATGCCAAGGCCGAGCGCCCGCTCGAACAGGCCGAAATGGGAGAGCTCCACCACCGCGTCGTCGACCTGCAGCAGCTCGAAGAAGCCGGCGGGCGCGCCGTTCACATAGAGCACCGTCACGCTGTTGCGCTTGTCGTGCAGCGTCGCCGCCAGCGTCTCGTCGTCCATGCGCAGCCGGTCGACCCAGTGCCAGCGCCCGCCGACCTGCCGGTAGAGGAAGCGATAGAAGGCGAGCGGGATATCGGGCGCGCTGAGGATGGCGGTGTGCACGTTGACCGGCACCGGCAGGCTCTGCTTCGGCGGCACGGTCATTTCCAGCGTGGTGACATGCACCGCGATCGGCGCGGACTGGGCCTTCTTTGCCATCAGTCTTTCCCCGTCGCCACGGGCGTGTCGTCCCGGCCGCCCCATTCGGACCACGAGCCGTCGTAGAGCGTGTTGTCCTCATGACCGAGAGAATGCAGGGCCAGCGTGATGATCGCGGCGGTGATGCCCGAGCCGCAGGTCGTGACGACCGGCTTGGAGAGGTCGATGCCGGCTTCCTCGAAATGCCGGCGCAGGCTGGCAAGGTCCTTGAACCGGCCGCCCTCGGAGAATGTGCCCGACGGCATGCTCTTTGCGCCCGGCATGTGGCCGGCGCGCATGCCGGCGCGCGGCTCGGCCTCCTCGCCGGTGAAGCGGCCGGCGCCGCGCGCATCGGCGATCTGCCTTGCGTCCGTCGCGACGATGCCGCGCATCTCCTCGAACGAGGTGACCGTATAAGGGTTGAAATTGGTGTGGAAGACCGCCGGTGCCGGCTCCGGCAGGTCGGTCTGAAGCGGCCGTCCCTCCTTCTTCCAGCCATCGAGGCCGCCATCCAGCACGAAGACGTTCTTCGCGCCCATCGTGCGGAACAGCCACCAGACGCGCGGGGCGGTGAAGATGCCGGGGCCGTCATAGACGACGATGGTGTCCGTGTCGGAAATGCCGAGCTTGCCGACTTCTGCGGCAAAGAATTCCGGCGAGGGCACGGTGTGCGGCAGCGTGCCGGAATGATCGGCGATCACGTCCTGGTCGAAGAACACGGCGCCGGGAATGTGGCCTTCGGCATATTCGGCCGCGCCGTTGCGGTTCTGCGCGGGAAGATACCAGGCGGCATCGACGATGCGGAATTCCGGCGCGCCAAGCTGCTTTTCCACGAAATCCGCCGAGACGACGAACCGGCTCCTGTCGTTGGACATGGTCTTCTCCCTTTCAGGCCGGCAGTGTCCCGCATCCGCCGCGGCGCGGGAAGTGCACTGCAAGAAATTGAATATGCTGCAAATATCCTAGAGCATTTCTGCGCTGCTTCGAA
Organism: Shinella sp. HZN7; assembly: GCF_001652565.1. Lineage (NCBI taxonomy): Bacteria > Pseudomonadati > Pseudomonadota > Alphaproteobacteria > Hyphomicrobiales > Rhizobiaceae > Shinella > Shinella sp. HZN7. The sequence continues at coordinate 1,606,410 of NZ_CP015736.1, forward strand.
CCGCGAAAACGCTCTATCCTTTTGTTTCAACGCAATTCCCAGCGCAAAACCGCTGCGTATTCCTGCTGGAATTGCCCTTGGTCGATTTACCGTGGAGCCTGTCGCGTCAGGCCTCCGGTGTTCCGAAGCGGATGCGGAACCGGCGGTTCTCCTTGCCCTTCTTCTCGATCTTGGCGATGTGGATGGCGCCCACTTCCTGGGTTTCGGACACATGGGTGCCGCCGCAGGGCTGGCTGTCGACAGCGGAATTTTCGCCGATGCACACGAGGCTGACCCGACCGAGGCCCATCGGCGGGCGAACGTTCTTCGATTTCACGATGCCGGGATTTTCGGCAAGCTCCGCATCGGTGATCCACTGCACGAAGACCGGATGGTTTTCGCGCACGAGCGCCATCAATCTGGCCGTGACCTCGTCCTTGTCGATCGTCTCCGTCATGTCGAAATCGACGCGGCTGTCCTCCTCGCCGACGGCCGCGCCGGTGATCGGGTAGGGGCAGACGACGGAGAGCAGGTGACAGGCCGTGTGCATGCGCATCAGCTTGTAGCGGCGCGCCCAGTCGATATGGGCGACGATCGTCTCGCCGACGATCGGCAGCGCCTCGCCTTCGAGCGGGCGATGGAGGATGATGTCCTTGGTCGCGCCGGTCACTGCCGGGCCGAGCGCGATGCGGCTGCCGTCGGCGCGCTCCAGGAAGCCGCTGTCGCCGGGCTGGCCGCCCGACGTCGCGTAGAAACAGGTCTGGTCGAGTTCGATGCTGCCGTCCTGGTGCACCGCCGTCACCACCGCCTCGTTCGTCGAAAGATAGAAATCGTCGCGGAAGAGGGCAGTGGTGGTGAGGGACATGGGACCTATTCGACCGGCTGGTAGGGGACCTTGATCCCCGATTTCGCCTTCAGCCATGCCGGAACGGGCAGGCCCTTCGAATCGAGGAAGTCCGCGTTGAAGAGCTTCGACTGGTAGCGGTTAGCATAGTCGCACAGGATCGTCACGATCGTGTGGCCGGGACCGAGGTCCCGGGCGAGCCGGATCGCGCCGGCAATGTTGATGCCGGTGGAGCCGCCGACGGCGATGCCTTCCTTCTCGATCAGGTCGAAGACCAGCGGAACGGCCTCCGAATCGGGGATCTGGTAGGAATAGTCGGGCGTGAAGCCTTCCAGATTGGCCGTGATGCGGCCCTGGCCGATGCCTTCGGTGATGGAGCTGCCGGAGGATTTCAGCTCGCCATGCGCATAATAGTTGTAGAGGGCCGCGCCATCCGGGTCGGCAAGGGCGATCTTGATGTTGGGGTTCTTCGCCCTGAGGCCCGCCGCGACGCCGGCAAGCGTGCCGCCCGAGCCGACGGCTGAGACGAAGCCGTCGACCTTGCCGTCGGTGTCGCGCCAGATTTCCGGCGCCGTCGTCTCGATATGGGCGTCGCGGTTGGCGACGTTGTCGAACTGGTTCGCCCAGATCGCGCCGTTCGGCTCGGTCTTGGCGAGCTGCTCGGCAAGGCGGCCGGAGAGTTTCACGTAGTTGTTCGGGTTCTTGTAGGCAACGGCCGGCACCTCGACGAGCTCGGCGCCGAGCAGCCGCAGCGCGTCCTTCTTCTCCTGGCTCTGCGTTTCCGGGATGACGATGACGGTGCGGTAGCCGAGCGCCTGCGCGACGAGGGCAAGGCCGATGCCCGTATTGCCCGCCGTGCCCTCGACGATGACGCCGCCCGGCCGCAGGGCGCCGGACCGCTCCGCCGCCCGGATGATCGACAGCGCCGCCCGGTCCTTGACCGATTGGCCGGGGTTCAGGAACTCCGCCTTGCCAAGGATCTCGCAGCCCGTCGCCTCCGAGGCCCCCTTGAGCCGGATCAGCGGCGTGTTGCCGATTGCATCCAGAACGGACGGAAGAATTGCCATGGGACCCGAGCCTCGCGTTATCTGCCTAGATTGGAAAGCGTCTTTTCGGCCGGCAAGCGGCGCATTGCAAGAAATCGTGTTCCCGTGGAGCGACCTTCCAGAGGGATTTTTTCCATGTCTGTCCGTCAGCCAGGGGACCGGGTATAGACGACCTGGCGAACGTCGATGTTGCGCGCCCGGAAACCCGCCTCGCAATAATAGAAGTAGAACTCCCAGAGCTTGCGGAAGCGCTCGTCGAAGCCGAGCGGCACGATGCACTCCCAGGCGGCCCAGAAGCGGTGGCGCCATTCGGCGAGCGTGCGGGCATAATCGTGGCCGAAGCCGATGTCGGAGGCCGTCGCGAGCCCGACCTGCCGGCCGAGGGAGGCGAGATGCTCGCGGGTCGGCAGCATGCCGCCGGGAAAGACGTATTTCTGGATGAAATCCGGATTGGCCCGGTATTCCGCATAGGCCTCCTGCAGGATGGTGATGATCTGCAGGCCCGCCCGGCCGCCCGGCTTCAGGCATTCGCTGAGTTTTGAGAAATAGGCCGGCCAGTAGCGTTCGCCGACCGCCTCGAACATTTCGATGGAGACGATGCGGTCATAGGTGCCGGTCTCGTCGCGGTAGTCCTGGAACTTCAGCTCGACCCGGTCGGCAAGGCCGGCCTTCGCCATGCGCTCGCGCGCGAAGGCGAGTTGCTCGCGGCTGATCGTCAGGCCCGTCACCTTGCAGCCGATCTCGCCTGCGGCGAACTCGGCAAAGCCGCCCCAGCCGCAGCCGATCTCCAGCACATGGTCGTTCGGGCCGATGCCGGTCGCCTCGGCCAGCGCGCGGTATTTGGCGACCTGGGCCGAGGTGAGGTCGTTCGCCCCGCCCGAATAGAGCGCGGAGGAATAGGTCATCGTCGGGTCGAGCCACTGCGAATAGAACTCGTTGCCGAGATCGTAGTGCGCCGAGATGTTGCGCTTGGAGCCGCGGCGGGTGTTGGCGTTCAGCCAGTGGCGGAATTTCTCCACGAGGCGGAGGAGGCCGCGCGGCCCGTTGGTATAGTTGCGGCCGACATTCGTATTGACGAGGAAGAGTTCGAGGAAGGCGCCGGCATCCGGGCTTTCCCAGTCGCCGTCCATATAGCTCTCCGCGACGCCGATCGTACCGGCGCTGACGGCGCGGTGGACGAGGTTCCAGTTGTTGAGCCGGACGAGGGCGTGGGGGCCGGGGGTCTTGCCGCGGATCACGAAGGTCTGTCCGTCCGGCACGGTCATGGCCAGCGCGCCGGTCTCCAGGCCCAGGAGGCCGCGCAACACCATCCTGGCGCGCAACGGCAGGCGCTTCGTGCGTTCGGCAAAATTGGCGGCCGTCAGTGTTTCGTGCTCGGAAAATGCCTTTTCTGAAATCATTTCAGTCGTCATCGATTGCCCCTCTGCCAACCCGACGTTGGGTGAAGGCTATCGTCAATGGCGGCGAACGCCAAGACGTGAATCGTGACAGGCCGGATCATGAAGGGGATGGTTGCGGATCGCAAAAGCGGCGGGTTTTAACGATCTGTTAGCAAACATGGTTAATTTTGCGTCTATCCGGCGTCGGCGGGAACGCAAATCCCGTTCGGCCGTTTGGAGGGAAAACGGGAGAGAGCATGATGTTTTTCGGATTTTTTCAGGCGAACCCGGCCACGCCAGAGGACGACATTGCAACCGGCACCTATGCGGATGGCGCGATCGGAACGCCGCTCGCCGACCTTTCGGCCCCGCCGCGCGACCGAAGCCAGGTCTTCCGCCGCACCCTCAAGGACCGGGACTACAGCCTCTCCCGCAAGGCCGGCCAGTCCGGCGCCGGAATGGTGGCCTGATACGAAGGGCGCCGGGAACAAAGCCTTGCCCCGGCGCGTTCCTTCCCTGTTCGAATACCGAACGGAGGAGGCACCCGGATGACGCATCACATCGACAATCGCCGGTTCACGCCCCCTAAGTCCCGCCATGTCCTCGACGTCATCGAACATTGCCGCAGGAACGGGCTGGGCAAGGCTGAGGAGCGCAAGCTGCTCCTGCTCTTCGGCCGCTTCGCCAGCCGCCACGAACTCCAGATGAACACGAAGCGCCCGCCGGCCAGCCCACGCTAGGCGATGCGGCTTTACAGAGCGGAAATCTGCCGATGGCTGAAAAGCAGAAGGGCCGCGCTATCCAGCGCAGCCCTTCAAGAATCTGGCTCCCCGGGCCGGATTCGAACCGGCGACCTGTCGATTAACAGTCGAATGCTCTACCGCTGAGCTACCAGGGATCATCCGCTCGCCGCGGAGTGAGCGCGTAATACAAATGCCTGATCGATTTGCCAAGCGCTTTTTGACAAAAAAATGCACGAGACTTGATTGATTGTGGAGAAGTCTCCAACTGGGAGATGGACGAGCCTTGGAAAACCAGGCGTTTGCGTGAAATGGACGGCGGATGACGACGCGAAAAACAAATATGCATTTCGGGATAGATCCCCGCACGCGGGAGATCGTGATCGGCTCATTGCGGATGAAACTGCCGGAATCGCGTTGGCTGCGCACCACGATCGGCGTCCTTCTCGTCGTCGGCGGTCTTCTCGGCTTCCTGCCGGTGCTCGGATTCTGGATGGTGCCGCTCGGCCTTCTGGTGCTTTCGCACGATTCCCCCTTCGTCCGCCGCCAGCGACGCCGGCTTGCCGTCTGGTGGGCGACCCGCAAGGCGCGGCGCAGTGCGCGCTGACGGGCTTTGTTGCATCGCCGGGACGGACCTGCTCTAACCGGGCAAGACAAGCTTTGGGCAAGGGGCGCATATGGAACTGCTGTTGAAGGGCGTGGCGATCGGCATCGGCGCCACCGTGCTGATGGACCTGTGGGCGGTTTTCCTCTGGAAGGTCTTCCGCCAGGCGCGGCCGAACTGGGCGCCGGTCGGCCGCTGGTTCTGGCACCTGAAGAACGGCATCGTCTTCCATGACGATATAGGAAAGGCAGAACCCCATACGTCGGAGCTCGCGCTCGGCTGGATCGGCCACTATGCCGTCGGCATTCTCTATGGCGTCATTCTGGCGCTGATCGTCGGGCAGGCCTGGTTCGCCGCCCCGACCTTCCTGCCGGCCTTTATCCTCGGCATCGTCACGGTCGGCGCCGGCTGGTTCCTGCTCCAGCCCGGCCTGGGGATCGGCGTGGCGGCGTCGAAGCTTCCCAATGCCAATCAGGTGCGGGTGCTCAATCTGGTTTCGCACACGGTTTTTGCCCTGGGGCTCTACGGAACGGCATTGTTGCTGCGGTGAGGGCAGGGCGCCGCATCGAGGTGCACGGCAGCCGTTCCGGCGTCTCAGGGGGCGTATGGGACGGCCAGCGTGGTCTCGCGGCAGCGACGTGACGTCAATCGGTCGCCCGACCCCGATCTAACGTTATCGGCAGTCGCGTCCCGCGCTGCTTCTGACAGGTTGTGGCGACCTCGTCCACCCATCCCGGCCTTTTCGTGCGCCCTGAACCGCTTACCGTCCCAGGCCGAACTCGACGATGTCGATTCTGCGCCGGGAGAGCAGTTCCAGGGAACGATCCGGCGCGATCCGGTAAACCTCCAGATATTCATCGCCGAACTGGTCGCGGAACCGGTGTTCGAAGGTACTGCCGATCGGCGCCTTCGTCAGCTTCGTCCGCGGCTGGCCCTTGTAGATGATACTCCCGGGAATCGGCTCCAGAGCGGAAGCGGCGGTGCAGCCCGTCAGGGCAAAGGCGATGGCGATGGCCGCGACGGTCTTGAGACTGGGCATCGGACTCTCTCCTGTTCATCTCGCTCGACCCGGCCGAATGCGAGCAGCCTGGTTCCGGGCAAAGCGCATGACGATGCGCTCAATACCATACGTGGGATATTGGGCAGTAAAATCAAGCCGGTAGATTATATAAAGGGGAGAGAGTGGAGGCCTCGCCGAGAATCGAACTCGGGTGCAAGGATTTGCAGTCCTCTGCGTAACCACTCCGCCACGAGGCCGTCCGTTTGCTATAAAGCGAGTGGTGCCGGGCGTTTAGAACGAATTGAGAAAGGGCGCAAGGGGCTTATTCCGAACACGCGGTTTTTTTCATCCGCGCGGATGTTCGCGAAGCATTCGTTGCCCTCGCCGGCAATCCGGCATGCGGCACGAGAAGGCCATGGGGCAGGGCGGCGCGCCCGCAGGCGCGCCTCGCCTTCTTATTGCTGCTGCGCCGGGGCGCCGCCTTCGAGGCCGACGAGGGCGATCTTGCCGTATCCGGCCGCGCGCAGCAGGTTCATCACATCCATGACATTGCCGTAGTCGACGGCCTTGTCGGCGCGCAGCAGGATGCGGGCCTCCTTGTTGCCTTCCGTCACCGCGTCGAGCTCCGGGCCGAAATTGTCGCGGGCGATCGCGCCATTGCCGATCGAGACCGTCAGGTCCTTCTTCAGCGTCATGAAGACCGGCTTGTCCTCGCGCGGCGTCGGCTGGGCGACGGAGGAGGGCAGGTCGACATTGATGTCGACGGTGGCGAGCGGGGCGGCCACCATGAAGATGATGAGCAGCACCAGCATGACGTCGATGAACGGCGTCACGTTGATCTCGCTGTTCTCCTCCAGGTCGTCGCCGCCGCCTTCCTTGATCTTGCTCGCCATGATGTCACCCGATCTTCACGACGGAGCCGGCGGCCCGTTCGTTGCGCTGCGTGCCGTGGCGCAGCGAGCGGCGCATGTCGAGGTCGCGGCTGGCCAGCCGCTCGATGGCGGCCGAGGCATCGGCAAGGTTCTGGCGGTAGCCGGTGATGGCGCGGGCGAGGAAATTGTAGATCACGACGGCGGGAATGGCGGCGACGAGGCCGATGGCCGTCGCCAGCAGCGCCTCGGCGATGCCGGGCGCGACGATGGCAAGGTTCGTGGTCTGCGCCTTCGAGATGCCGATGAACGAATTCATGATGCCCCAGACGGTGCCGAACAGGCCGACGAAGGGCGCCGTGGAGCCGATGGTGGCCAGCAGGCCCGTGCCCTTGGCGATGCGACGGCCGGCATGGACTTCCATGCGGGTGAGGCGCGAGGAGATGCGCTCCTTCACGCCGCCGTCCGAAACGTGGTCGAGCACGGGTTCGGAGGCTTCCATTTCCTCGCGGGCAGCGCGCGTCATGCGCGCGACGGTGCCGCGGTTGCGGCCGAGCGCCTGCTCGCCGTCTTCGAGGCCCCGGGCGACGATGAGCTGCCGCACGGCGCGGCTGGCGGAGCGCTGGGCTGCCGCCAGTTCGACGAGCTTGGCAAGAAGCACGGCCCAGGTGACGACGGAGGCGAAGGCAAGGCCGATCATCACGCCCTTGACGACGATGTCGGCCGCCATGAACATGCCCCAGGGGGAAAGGTCGTGCGGCAGGCCGGCCTGCCGCTCGCCGGCGCCGGCATCATCGACGGCATCGAGCTCGGTCGCGTCCTCGCCGTCGAAATCCTCGTCGGCCGCGGTCGCCGTGTCGCCGGCCACGGGCCGCGATGTCGTGGTCGTCGTCGTGGAGGCGCCGCTGGACTGTCCGGCTTCCGGCTGGCCATCTGTCTGGGCGGAGGTTCCCTGCACCTGGCCCTGGGTTTCCTGGGCCTGGGCCAGGACGGCCGGCGGAGTGGCGAGCGCCATCAGGATGATCGCGAATAGAAGTCGAGACCGTTTCAGCACGGTGTATTCCTCTTGCATGTCTCAATTCAAACGGTGCCCGTTCGAAAAACGGGCATGGTGCGGACGCCAGGCGCCGCGAAAACCTGACTGCTCAATACGACATTATGGCGGGGGCAGGCAATAATATGTTGAGTAATTTATTCATGATAAGCTCCGGAAAGTCCTGCAGCCGGCCGGGGCGAAACCGCGGAGGCGCGGTTTTTGCGCGCAGACGATCGCCGCCTATGGACACCCGGCCCGAAACCGCTCTAAGAGAATTGCGACGCATCCGGCATCGCAACCGGGCCTTCGTGCCGCGGTCTGCCGCTTACTCACAGGGCTAGAGATGATTGACTACAAAGCAGCGCGCACGAAGATGGTGGACAACCAGATCCGTACGACGGACGTCACGGCGCATGAAGTGCTCGACGCCTTCCTGACCGTCGCGCGCGAGGAATTCGTGCCCGCGGCCGTCAAGCCGCTCGCCTATATCGACGACGATATCCAGATTGCCCCCGGCCGCTACCTGATGGAGCCGTCGCCGCTCGCCAAGCTGATCCAGCTCGCCGAGATCGCCGCCACCGATGTCGTGCTGGAGGTCGGCTGCGGCACCGGCTATGCCTCGGCCATCCTCTCGCGCCTCGGCAGTTCCGTCGTGGCGCTGGAGAGCGATGCGGCGCTGGCCGCGAGCGCGACGGAAACGCTTGCCCGCCTCGGTTACGACAATGTCGCCGTCGTCACCGGCGATCTGGAGGCCGGCTATGCGCCGGAAGCGCCCTATGAGGTGATCTTCGTGCATGGCGCGGTGGAATTCGTTCCGCAGGCGCTCTTCGCCCAGTTGCGCGACGGCGGCCGCCTCGTCGTCGTCGAGGGGTATGGCAACGCCTCGCAGGCGCGGCTCTATATCAAGGAAGGCGGGCGCGTTTCCGAGCGCAACGTCTTCAACACCGCCGTCAAGCCGCTGCCGGGCTTCCGCAAGGCCAGGGAATTCGTGTTCTGAGCCAGTGCCGATGCGCACCCTTCCTGCAGGCCCGTTTGTTGCACTTTCGCAACGGGCCTGCCCTATTGTCGTTACCAAATCCTTCCTGACAGGCCTGACGACTGTTCCTGAATGAGTGAAGAGGCATTATCGCGGGCGGAGCGGACCCGTCCGCGGCCGGCCACCGATGCCGGATGAGATGTGCCCGGCCTTCGCGCCGGTGAGAAATGTGTGTAGGCAGCTCTCGCGACGGGCTGGCCAGGATCGGAGTTTCGTACTGTGTCCCTTCTTCGTCGAACCGCCCTTGCGCTCGCGCTCGCCACCGCCGTCCACGTCCTGCCGCATGCGGCGCTTGCCGAAACGCTGGCCGGCGCCATGGCCAAGGCCTACGAGAACAACCCGGACCTCAACGCCGCCCGCGCCGCCCTGCGCGCCATCGACGAGAACGTGACGATCGCCAAGTCCGGCATGCGGCCGCATGTGACGGGCGTGGCGGAGGCGGAAGCCAGCCGGACGAACCTTGATGTGCGGCCTCCTCGCGGCATTTTGGGAGGACAGGCCGGTCGGCAGACGGACTATGTCGCCTCCAGTTATGGCATCACGATCAGCCAGCAGGTCTTCGATGGCTTCCAGACGCTCAACCGTGTCAGGGCGGCCGAGGCGAATGTTCTGGCGAACCGCGAATCCCTGCGGGCTCAGGAAATCTCCATTCTTCTGGCGGCTGTGGAGGCCTACGCCAATATCGCGCGCGACCAGACGATAGTGTCCATCCGCAAGCAGAACATCGCCTTCCTGCGCGAACAGGTGAACGCCGCCAATGCGCGCCTCAATGTCGGGGAGGGGACGCGGACCGACGTCAGCCTCGCCGAGGCGGAACTGGCCTCCGCAAAGGCGTTGCTGACAGCAGCCGTCTCGTCGCTGAAGCAGAGTGAGGCGGCATATGTGCAGATCGTTGGCGAAATGCCGAAAGGTATCAAGCAGCCGTCGCCTGCCAAGAAGGCCATGCCGGGTTCGCTTGATAACGCCGTGGCGACGGGTATGCGCGAGAATCCGAATATTCTTGCTGCCATGCGCGGTGTTGACGCTGCCGGCTACAATGTGAAGGAGGCTGAAGGCGCCATGCTGCCGGGCGTCTCCCTGCAGGGAAGTGTCTATAAATCGGTCAATTCGGAAGATGGCCCCGCCGACAATCTGCGTGGGGCGGTATCTGCCCGCCTGACCGTTCCGCTCTATCAGGGCGGCGCGGAATACGGTCAGATTCGCCAGGCCAAGGAGCGGCTGGGCGAAAGCCAGTTGCTCGTCGATTCCGCGCGCATGGAAGTCCAGCGCACGATCGCCTCGGCGCATGCGCAATATGAGGCGGCAAATGCCTCGATCGCGGCCATCCGCGCGCAGATCGAGGCCGCCAACCAGGCGTTGAACGGTGTCATCGAGGAGCGAAATGTCGGCCAGCGCACGACGCTGGACGTGCTCAATGCCCAGCAGAACGTGCTCGATGCGCAGGAAGACCTTGCCGCCGTGCAGCGCAATGCGGTCGTGGCGAGCTATTCGCTGCTCGCCGCCACGGGCAGCCTGACGGTGCGCAGCCAGGGGCTGGAGGTCGCGGAATACCGCGCCGAAGTGCACTACGAGGCCGTCAAGGACAAGTGGTTCGGCCTGAGAACCGTCGACGGCAAGTAAGCCGTTTCCCGCAAGGCGAGATGGGGTTCCTGCGGCAGCGCGGGGCGATGGCGATCGCCTTGCCCTTGGCAGGGCAAACAAAACTGTGCATCACTGGGAACACATGATTCGCGGCGATTTAGTTCGTCGTCGAACTCGCCTAGGGTTTTCGTGATGTCCGGCAGGTCCCGTAGAGGCTGGCCAGGGACGCCGCAGAGAACGGGGATAGAAATGGCTCAGCCAAATGTCGCGCGTGAACCGTCCATGGATGAAATCCTGGCGTCCATTCGCAAGATCATCGAGAACAACGAAGCCATGCCGGACCTTGCGGCCGATGCCGAGGACGACGGCGGCTTCGACATCACGACGGAGAGCGAGGGCCGCACCCTGCTCGATCATCCGGGCGTGGTCGAACAGTTCCATGCCGAAGAACACCGCTCTGCCGCTGCCCAGCCGGTCCCGCGTGCCGAACCGGCGCAGGGCGGGCAGCCGGCCCTGTCGCTTGCCGATGTCGCCGCCCGTGTTCGCGCCGCCTCCGAGCGCCATGTCGCCAGCCGCGAGATGCCGGAGCCCGTTTCCGCCGAGCCGGTGCAGGCGCCGGCACGGGAGGAAAATCCGATCGTGACCGCGCGCATGGCAGCCAATGCCGGCCGCGTCGTGCCGGCATTCGAAACCGTCGCGAAGGCCGAGCCTGTCGCCGAAGCGGTGGCGGCGCCGATAGTCGAGCCGATCGCCGAGGAACGCGCCGCCGAGCCGGCTGCCGCCAGCCGGGATGTCGCCGCGATCGTCTCCCCGGATGTCGGCGCGCGCGTGGCCCAGTCCTTCGGCGCGCTGGCGCAGGCGCTCGACGCCGGCCCGCGCCGCTCCTTCGACGAGATCGCCGAGGAGATGCTGCGCCCGATGCTGCAGGAATGGCTGGACGACAACCTGCCGACGCTCGTCGAACGGCTGGTGCGCGAAGAGATCGAACGGGTGGCGCGCGGCCCGCGCCGCTGACCGACGCCGCCAATTCTTCAAAAGATTGGTTTAAGCCGCGCCGGAGCCCCCGGGGCGGCTTTTCTTCTGATATTGTTGACTTCGCCCCGGCCATCCGGTTTAGAAAACGCAACCGACAAACAGCAGGCCACGCACGAAAATGCTTGAAAAGAACTATGATTCCGCAGCGGTCGAGCCGCGCATTGCCAAGGCATGGGAAGAGGCGGACGCGTTCCGCGCCGGCGAGGGTGCAAAACCCGGCGCCGAGACCTTCACCATCGTGATTCCGCCGCCGAACGTGACGGGATCGCTGCATATGGGCCACGCGCTCAACAACACGCTGCAGGACATCATGGTCCGCTTCGAGCGCATGCGCGGCAAGGACGTGCTGTGGCAGCCGGGCATGGACCATGCCGGCATCGCGACGCAGATGGTCGTCGAGCGCAAGCTCGCGGCCGAGAAGCTGCCGGGCCGGCGTGAGATGGGCCGCGAGGCCTTCGTCGAGAAGGTCTGGGAGTGGAAGGCGGAATCGGGCGGCCTGATCTTCAACCAGTTGAAGCGCCTCGGCGCCTCCTGCGACTGGTCGCGCGAGCGCTTCACCATGGACGAGGGGCTGTCCGACGCCGTCCTTGAAGTCTTCGTCTCGCTCTACAAGGAAGGCCTGATCTATCGCGGCAAGCGGCTGGTCAACTGGGATCCGAAATTCGAAACGGCGATTTCCGACCTCGAGGTCGAGAACAGGGAAGTCGACGGCCACATGTGGCATTTCAAGTACCCGCTCGCCGGCGGGGAGACCTACACCTATGTCGAGAAGGATGCCGACGGCAACGTCGTCTTCCAGGAGGAGCGCGACTACATTTCCATCGCGACCACGCGCCCCGAGACGATGCTGGGCGATGGCGCGGTCGCCGTCCATCCCTCGGACGAGCGCTACGCGCCGATCGTCGGAAAGCTCTGCGAGATCCCGGTCGGCCCCAAGGAACACCGCCGCCTCATCCCGATCATCACCGACGAGTATCCGGAACCCGACTTCGGCTCCGGCGCGGTGAAGATCACGGGCGCGCACGATTTCAACGACTACCAGGTCGCCCGCCGCAACAACATCCCGCTCTACCGCCTGATGGACACGCGCGCCGCCATGCGCGCCGACGGCGAGCCCTATGCCTTCTACGCGGCGCAGGCGCTCGACATCGCGAGGACCGGCAACCTGCCGAACGAGGCCGAGGTCGACGACATCAACCTCGTTCCCGACGAATATCGCGGCCTCGATCGCTACGAGGCCCGCAAGCGCATCGTCGAGGCGATCAATGCCGAGGGGCTGGCGGTCACCGTCAAGGATGCCGAAGGCAACGACGTGCCCTTCGTCGAGAACAAGAAGGTCATGCAGCCGTTCGGCGACCGCTCCGGCGTCGTCATCGAGCCGATGCTGACCGACCAGTGGTTCGCCGACGCTGCGACGCTGGCGAAACCCGCCATCGCCTCCGTCCGCGAGGGCCGCACCAACTTCGTCCCGAAGAACTGGGAAAAGACCTATTTCGAGTGGATGGAGAACATCGAGCCCTGGTGCATCTCCCGCCAGCTCTGGTGGGGCCACCAGATCCCGGCCTGGTACGGCCCGGACGGCCAGGTCTTCGTGGAAAAAACCGAGGAGGAGGCGCTGCACGCCGCCATCCAGCACTACATCGCCCATGAGGGCCCGTGGAAGGCCTGGGTCGAGGAGAAGCTGGAGAACTTTGCCCCCGGCGACATCCTGACCCGCGACGAGGACGTGCTCGACACCTGGTTCTCCTCCGCGCTCTGGCCGTTTTCGACGCTCGGCTGGCCGGAACAGACGCCGGAACTGGAAAAATACTACCAGACCGACGTGCTCGTCACCGGTTTCGACATCATCTTCTTCTGGGTCGCCCGCATGATGATGATGGGCCTGCACTTCATGAAGGACGAATTCGGCAATCCGGTCGAGCCGTTCCACACCGTCTATGTCCACGCCCTGGTGCGCGACAAGAACGGGCAGAAGATGTCGAAGTCGAAGGGCAACGTCATCGACCCGCTCGAACTGATCGACGAATACGGCGCGGACGCGCTGCGCTTCACGCTGGCCATCATGGCCGCGCAGGGGCGCGACGTGAAGCTCGACCCGGCCCGCATCGCCGGCTACCGCAACTTCGGCACCAAGCTGTGGAACGCCACGCGTTTTGCCGAGATGAACGGCGTTGCGACCGATCCGAAATTCGTGCCGGAAGCGGCCTCGCTGACGATCAACCGCTGGATCCTGACGGAACTCGCCCGCACCGCGCGCGACGTCACCGAGGCGATCGAGACCTACCGCTTCAACGACGCGGCGAGCACGCTCTACCGCTTCGTCTGGAACCAGTTCTGCGACTGGTACCTGGAATTGCTGAAGCCGGTGTTCAGCGGCGAGGATGCCGCGGCGAAGGCGGAATCGCAGGCCTGCGCGGCCTATGTCCTGGAGGAGATCTACAAGCTCCTGCATCCGTTCATGCCCTTCATGACGGAAGAGCTCTGGGCGCACACGGCCGGTGAGGGCAAGACGCGCGAAACCCTGGTCTGCCACGCCGAATGGCCGTCGCCGGCCTATGGTGACGAGGCGGCCGCCGACGAGATCAACTGGCTGATCGACCTTGTCTCCGGCATCCGCTCGGTGCGCGCCGAAATGAACGTGCCGCCGAGCGCGACGGCACCGCTCGTCATGGTGGGTGCCAATGCGATGACGAGGAAGCGCCTCGAAACGCACGATTCGGCGATCCGGCGCCTTGCCCGTGTCGAGCAGATCCGCCTGGAGGATACGGCGCCCAAGGGCGCGGCGCAGATCGTCGTCGGCGAGGCGACCGCCTGCCTGCCGCTCGGCACGCTGATCGATCTGGCGGCCGAAAAGGCCCGCCTCGAAAAGGCGATCGACAAGGCGAAGGCGGAGGCCGCGCGCATCGAGGGCAAGCTGTCGAACGAGAAGTTCGTCGCCAATGCCAAGCCGGAGGTGGTCGAGGCCGAGCGCGAGCGTTTCGCCGAGCTGGAGCAGCAGCTCGCCAGCCTCGCAGTGGCGCTCGCCCGCGTGAGCGAGGCGGGCTGATTCCCGTAAAATTTGTGGGGAAGCTTTGAAAACCGTGCCGGAACCCCCGGCGCGGTTTTTTATTCGCCGGCTTGCGCGCAATACCGCGGCTGTGTCCGGAATGTGACAGGCGGTCGTCGTTATGGAAAAGATAACTCTTAATTAGCACAAAATTCGTAATCCTTGAAAAATCGTTTCTGGTCGTTCAACTGCTGAGGGTCTTCATGAAAATCTTACGTAATTTTTTGAACACCCAATCGGAAATGAGGGACAAGAACTGGGGTTTGCCAATTTCGCGGTCCTCTTCGATAGTCGGGGTGGAGAGGCGCGACGCAGAGGCAGCTATCGTTTGCGCCGGCGTTTTGCAGGGGAGGATTGCATGAAACGGAAGAACATCAGCCTTGGGATGACGGCGATTGCCCTGCTGGCCGCGACATCCGCGCAGGCCGGCGGCCTGGAGCGTGGCGGGTACAATATCGACCTCTTGTTCGATCCCTCGGACTACGTCTTCGAATCGGCGGTGACCTTCGTCAATCCGCAGCGCGACATGAACAATGTTCGCGACAACATTCCCCTCGACGGCGACCTGAACGGCCTGCCCAGCAACGGCATTCGCGATACGGAAAGCTACTGGGTGCCGCGCATCGGCTTCAAGGCGGCGATCACCGATGCGATCGACTGCATGGCCGACTATTCCCAGCCCTGGGGCGCGCACATCAATCCCGGCCGCAACTGGGCGGGCGCCAACGACAATGTCGAGACCAAGATCGAGAGCCATAACTACGCGGCGACCTGCTCCTATTCCTTCGACATGGGCCGGGCCAGTTCCGCGTGATCGGCGGCGGTTTCTACCAGGAGGTTTCCGGCTTCAAGGACCGCCTCGTCTTCGCCATGCCCGAGGGCTCGCCGCTGAACGGCATGGGCCGCCTGAAGCTGGAAGGCGATGGCTGGGGCTGGCGCGCCGGCATCGCCTACGAGATCGAGGAATATGCGCTGCGCACCAGCCTCGTCTACAACAGCGCGGTGAAGCTCGACGACATCACCGGCACCATGGACCTGCGCCAGGTTCCCGGCGCCGTCCTGCCGGGTTTTGCCGGTGTCAACACGCCGGTCTTCGGCTCTGCCGACATGCCCGATTCACTGGAGTTCAAGTTCCAGACGGGCATCGCTCCGGACTGGCTGGCCTTCGGCTCGGTCAAGTGGACAGACTGGAGCCAGCTGCAGAGCCTGCCTTTCTGCCCGATCGCCACGCGCGGCATCGACTGCCGCACGAGCGGCCCGACGGAGGTGACCTCGCTCGACCTGCTCTATCGCGACGGCTGGACCGTTTCGGGCGGCATCGGCCACAAGTTCAACGACAAGCTCAGCGGCGCCGTGAGCCTGACCTGGGACCGCGGCACGAGCACCGGCATCGGCACGCATGCCGACACCTGGACCGTCGGCACGGGCCTTTCCTATGCGGCGAACGAGAATGTCGAGTTCCGCCTGAGCGGCGCGCTCGGCATCCTGACGAGCGGCTCGTCCGGCCAGATTGTCAAGGACGGCCGCACCTTTGGCCGCCGTGTCTCCTATGATTTCGACAACGACCTGGTGACGGCGATCTCCACGTCGCTGAAGATCAAGTTCTGATCTTTCCGACCAGCAAACGGACAGAATCGGGCCCGGTGTCATCACCGGGCCCTTTTTCTTGGTTAACACTTCGTTGCTTCACGGCAGGCTTGATGGAAAGAGCACAGCGACGCCTGAAAATATGTGACGGAATCGCAACACTTTTTTTCCCAGAGTTTGCTACACATTCGGGGAAGCGACGAAATGTCCATTTCCCGCCACAAACGGGGCGCAGCGATACGGACATGTAGACGCGTGGAACCGCGCCAAGGAAACGATGAGCCAGCCGATGTCATTGCCGCCGGAACTGCCGGAAATCCGCACGAAGATCGTGCGTTCCCGGTTTGGCGCAAGGACGAAGGTTCGGCGCGGAATAGTAGAAGTGATGCCGAAGTCCGAGTTGATGCCGATGAAAGTAGTGGTATTGGGTCTTTGTCTTTCGCTCTCCTTCGGAGCGGCGTCCCAGGCTCTCGCATTCGATCCCCAGTCCGGCGTCAGCAAGGAAAGCGGGCCCTTCGATCTCTTCAAGTTCGGCTTCTTCTCCTACAAGGAGGGGCGCAAGAGCGACGCCGTCGAGGCCTATCGCTATGCCGCCGAAAAGGGCCATACGGGCTCGCGCTGGGCGCTCGCCAACATGTATGCCGACGGCGACGGCGTGCCGGAGAACGACCTCGAAGCCTTCAAGATGTACAGCGAGATCGCCCGGGCCGGCGTGGAGCCGGGCTCGGAGGATACGGGCTACTTCGCCAATGCGCTGATCGCGCTTGCCAGCTACTATCGCCGCGGCATTCCGGACAGCCCCGTCAAGGTCGACATGACGCAGGCCCGCCAGCTCTATTTCCAGGCTGCCTCCGCCTTCGGCATTCCCGAAGCCCAGTTCCAGCTCGGCCGCATGATGCTTTCGGGCGAGGGCGGCGGTGTCAGCGTGCACCAGGCCAAGAAATGGCTGAACCGTGCGCGCAACAACGGCCATGCCGGCGCCATGGGCCTTTTCGGCAACATCCTCTTCCAGGAAGGCCAGACGGCCCGCGGCCTTGCCTTCATGACTGCCGCGCTCGACCATTGCCCGCCGAAGGACTGCGGCTGGCTGCAGGCCACGCAGGAAGAAGCCTTCTCCGTCGCCAGCGAGGCCGACCGCCGCAAGGGCGTGGCACTCGCCCAGAGCATCCGGTTCAGCCCGGAAGAATAGCGGCAGGATAACAGCCCCTCATCCGGCCTGCCGGCCACCTTCTCCCCGCAGGCGGGGAGAAGGGACTTGTGGCAAGGCCGTGCGCCATCTTCCTTCTCCCCGCCTGCGGGGAGAAGGTCGCGGCAGCGGGATGAGGGGCGGCTCTGTCCCTTACGCCGCGTAATCCAGCACCGCCACGACCGGCACATGGTCGGACGGCTTCTCCCAGTTGCGCACATGCTTTTCGACCGCCGTCGAGACGAGGCGGTCCGCGGCTTCGGCCGACAGCATGAGATGGTCGATGCGGATACCGAAATTCTTCGGCCAGCAGCCGCCCTGGTAGTCCCAGAACGTATAATGCGGCACGGCATCGGTGGAGGCGCGCACGGCGTCCGTGAGGCCGAGATTTTCCAGGCGTCGGAAGGCCTGGCGGGTCGGCGGCAGGTAGAGCGCGTCCCGCTCCCAGACCTTCACGTCCCAGCAGTCGTGCGGCTCGGGAATGACATTGTAATCGCCGGCAAGGATCAGCGGCTCCTCGAGCGCCAGCCGGTCCTCGGCAAAGGCGATCAGCCGGTCCATCCAGGAAAGCTTGTAGGGATACTTGACCGGGTCGTCCGCCGGATTGCCGTTGGGCAGGTAGATGGAGCAGAATCGGATTGCGCCGCCCTTTACGGAGAACACACCCTCGATGAAGCGGGACTGCTCGTCGCCGTCACCGCCGGGAAGGCCCCGGTTCACCTCGTCCGGCCGGATCTTCGAGAGGAGGGCGACGCCGTTGAAGCCCTTCTGGCCGTGCGTTTCGACATGATAGCCGAGCGCCTCGATCTCGCCGCGCGGAAACCCTTCGTCGATCGTCTTGATTTCCTGGAGCCCGACGATGTCGGGATTGGAATCTTTCAGCCAGGCGACGAGATTGTCGATGCGCGCCCGCACGCCGTTGATGTTCCAGGTGGCAATCTTGATCGGCATGCGGGTTCCCGTGATTTTGATTGATTAGATCGAGAAACTGGTGCCGCAGCCGCAACTGGCGACGGCGTTCGGGTTCTTGATCTGGAAGGACTGGCCGAGCAGGTTGTCGACGAAATCGATCTCGGATCCGTCCATGTAGACGAGGGAGAGCTGGTCGATCAGCACCTTGGCATTGTCCCGTTCGAGCACCAGGTCGTCGTCCTGCTGGTCCTCGACGAGGTCGAATTTGTAGGAAAAACCGGAACAGCCGCCACCCTCGACGGAGACGCGCAGCGCCTGTTTTTCGGGCGAGGCCGTGAGGATCGACGCGATACGCCGGGCGGCGGCGTCGGAAATGGTAACGGACTTGTCGGTCATGTCTGCCTCCTGCCGGGGTCAAGATCCGGAGAGAATCGCTATCCTGCACGAACGGCGACTTTGCCGTTCCCGGCGCGGCCTGCTGCGAACCGTCTCACACAAATCCTTGAAAAGGCTTGTATTTCAAGCTCGGCTTGCAGCCGGACTTGCCGCTGTGCACACTATAGGTATGAAGGCATTGCGGCCGCGTCAATGGGCGGCGTGAATGCAGGTGAAGAATGACGTTCGACAGACATGCGCTGGGTTTCGGCGCGGGGCAACGCGCCATCTATGCCTCCGACCCCTGGGCGACCCGTGGACGGCTCCATCCCGAAGCGGAAAGCCCGACGCGGTCGGATTTCCAGCGCGACCGCGACCGCATCGTGCACACCACGGCGTTCCGCCGCCTCAAGCACAAGACGCAGGTCTTCATCGCCGCCGACGGCGACCATTACCGCACGCGCCTGACCCACACGATCGAGGTGGCGCAGATCGCCCGCGCGCTGGCCCGTGCCCTGAAGCTCGACGAGGACCTCGCCGAGGGCGTGGCTCTGGTGCACGATTTCGGGCACACGCCCTTCGGCCATACCGGCGAGGACGCGCTGCACGAGGTGCTGAAACCCTTCGGCGGCTTCGACCATAACGCCCAGTCGCTGCGCATCGTCACCAAGCTGGAGCGACGCTATGCCGAGTTCGACGGGCTGAACCTCACCTGGGAAAGCCTCGAAGGCCTCGTCAAGCACAACGGGCCGCTGATCGGCCCGACGGGCGAATGCACCCATGGCGACGAGGTGCCACGGCCGATCCTCGACTATTGCGCCACGCACGATCTGGAGCTCGGCAGCTTCGCCAGCATGGAGGCGCAGGTCGCGGCGATCGCCGACGACATCGCCTACAACACCCATGACATCGACGACGGCCTGCGCTCGGGCTATCTCACCTTCGAGATGCTGGAGGAGGTGCCGTTCCTCGCCAGGCTGATGCACGACGTGCGCGCGCGCTATCCGGGCCTCGAAGCCTCGCGCTTCACCCACGAGATCATGCGCCGCCAGATCACCGCCATGGTGGAGGACGTGATCGGCTATACCCAGCAGGCGATCCGCGAGGAGCGGCCGGAAAGCGCCGAGGACGTGCGCAGGGCGCGCCGCTGCCTTGCGACCTTCTCCGCGGAGATGGCGGTCACCGACAAGCAGATCAAGAAGCTGCTGTTCTCGCGCATCTACCGGCACCCGGAGGTGATGCGGGTGCGGGCGAACGCCGCCTCGATCCTCACGGACCTCTACCACGCCTATATGGACGACCCGCAGCTCATGCAGGGACACTACTGGGTGGACCGCATCGCGACCATGCCGGAATCGGCCCGCGCCCGCCATGTCGGCGACTATCTCGCCGGCATGACCGACAATTACGCGGTCAACACGCACCGTCGGCTGTTTGACCATACCCCCGATTTGCGATAGTCAGCCGGCCACCTGAACTTCTTCGCAGGAATGGCCCGGAAGGGCTTGCTGCGCGCGGATGGATGAGATGAACCTTTTTACAGACTTCGACAGCAGAATCAAAAACGTACTCGAAGGACTTGAGATCGTCCGTGAAAAGCGCGCCGACCTCGACTTCGGCCGTATCAGCGTCGAACCGCCGCGCGATGCGAGCCATGGCGATGTCGCGACCAATGCCGCGATGGTGCTGGCAAAGCCGCTCGGGCTCAACCCGCGGGCGCTGGCCGACCTCATCGTCGCCGAGCTGAAGAAGGATCCGGAAGTGGCTGATGTCGGCGTCGCCGGCCCCGGCTTCATCAATGTCCGCCTCTCCGTTCCCTATTGGCAGAAGCTGCTGGCCGCGATCGTCCGGGCCGGCACCGATTACGGCCGGGGTGCGCAGGGTGCCGGCCGCAAGGTCAATGTGGAATATGTCTCGGCCAACCCGACCGGCCCGATGCATGTCGGCCATTGCCGCGGCGCCGTCGTCGGCGATGCGCTGGCCAACCTGCTCGCCTTTGCCGGCTATGCCGTGACCAAGGAATATTACATCAACGATGCGGGCTCGCAGATCGACGTGCTCGCGCGCTCGGCCTTCCTGCGCTACCGCGAGGCGCTCGGCGAGACGATCGGCGACATCCCGTCGGGCCTCTATCCGGGGGACTACCTGGTGCCGGTCGGCGAGGCGCTGGCCGAGGAGTTCGGCACGACGCTGCGCGCCATGCCGGAGCACCAGTGGATGCCGATCGTCAAGGAAAAGACGATCGACGCGATGATGGCGATGATCCGCGAGGACCTGGCCGCCCTCAACGTCACGCACGACGTCTTCTTCTCCGAACGCTCGCTGCATGCCGGCAACGGCGCGCCGATCCGCACCGCGATCAACGACCTCACCTTCAAGGGCCATGTCTACAAGGGCGTGCTGCCGCCGCCGAAGGGCCAGTTGCCGGAAGACTGGGAAGACCGCGAGCAGACGCTCTTCCGCTCGACGGAGGTCGGCGACGACATCGACCGCCCGCTGATCAAGTCGGACGGCTCCTATACCTATTTCGCCGCCGACGTCGCCTACTTCAAGGACAAGTTCGACCGCGGTTTCGACGAAATGATCTATGTGCTCGGCGCCGACCATGGCGGCTACGTCAAGCGCCTGGAGGCCGTCGCGCGCGCCGTCTCCGAAGGAAAGTCGAAGCTGACCGTTCTGCTCTGCCAGTTGGTCAAGCTGTTCCGCAACGGCGAGCCCGTGAAGATGTCGAAGCGCTCCGGCGACTTCGTCACGCTCCGGGACGTGGTCGACGAGGTCGGCCGCGATCCGGTGCGCTTCATGATGCTCTACCGCAAGAACAGCGAGCCGCTCGACTTCGACTTTGCCAAGGTGACGGAGCAGTCCAAGGACAATCCGGTCTTCTATGTGCAATATGCCCATGCGCGCTGCATGTCGGTGTTCCGCCAGGCGGCCGAGGCGTTTGCGGACCTCGATCTCGCCGGGCTCGATCTCGCCGCCGCGATCGAGGGCAACATCGCCGATCCGGCCGAATTGCAGCTTCTTGCGAAGCTCGCAGAATATCCGCGTGTGGTGGAGGGCGCTGCACTGGCGCACGAGCCGCATCGCATCGCGTTTTACCTCTATGATCTTGCCAGTGCATTCCACGCGCACTGGAACAAAGGCAAAGAGCAGCCGGAATTACGGTTTGTTAACGATAAAAATAGAGAATTGAGTATCGCCAGACTTGGGCTGGTGCACGCTGTCGCCTCTGTTCTTAAGTCGGGCCTGTCCATTACAGGCACGGCTGCGCCGAACGAAATGCGGTAACGTCACCATTTGCCCACAATAAGCTGGCAAACGCGTTTTTGTAGCTTGTGAGTGGGAAGCAGTATGGCAGACAAGAACTTCGCGCGAAGCGGAACCGCTGACACGGATCTCCTGGCGGACGACGACCCGTTGGCCGAGCTTACCCGTCTCGTCGGCTACGAACCGCGTCCGGTCCAGGACGTCAGCAAGTCTTCCTCCGAGCCCGCTCACGCGGTCCCGCGGATGGACAATCCCGTGCTCGCCCTCGAGGACGAGCTGATGCGGGCCTTCGAGCAATACGATACGCCGCGCCGCGAGAGCGTCGAGCCGGTCGTCGCCGAGCGCGCCGCGCCGCACCATGTCGAGCCCGTCTTCGATATGCCCGAGCCGGTCGCCGAGGAGCGCGACGCCATTCTCGACGAGGTGCCGACGCGTGATACGACGCCGCGTGATGCCGCTCATCGCGACCCCTCCTTCGAGGAGCAGTTTTTCGGCGCCGAGCCTTCCTTCGAGGAGGAGCGCCCGGTCGAGGTGGAGCAGCCGGCTGTCGCCGTGAGCGATGCCGATCGTGCGCCGGCGTTCGAAGAGCCCGTGGTCGAACAGTCCTACGCCGAACGGTCCTACGTGGAAGAGGTCGCCGCCGACGCGGCGCCCGTCGAGGCCGAGCCGGAGCTGGAGTTCGATCCGGCCCTGCTTCTTGCCGACGAGCTCGAAGCGGCCGTACACGACGTGCCTGCCGTCGATGCCGAGCCGACGGTGCATGTCGGCCGCCAGTTCGTCGACCGGCTGGAGCCGCGCTTCGAGCCGCCCGTGCGCAGCGAACCCATCGTCGAGACCCCGCTTGCCGCCAGTGCCGACGAGCGCCAGCCCGTCGTCCTCGGCTTCCAGCCGCTCGCCCCGGAGGAAAACCCGATCGACGAGATCGGCCTCGATCTGGAACGCGAACTGGAGCTTTCGATCGGTGACGGCTTTGCCGACGACCTGCTCTCCGAAGTCCACGGCACCGATGCCAGGCAGGCCGGCAACGAGCCGACCCTGCAGGACTGGATGTCCGACGCGGCGAGCCACGCTGTTTCCGAGCCTTTCCATGCCGAGCCGGCCTATGCCCGGGACGAGCCGCACTTCGTCGCCGAAATGCCGTTCGAGACGCCGGAGGACCGCGCCCGCGCCGTGGCCGCAGCCGAGACGCAGTGGCAGGACGCCGAGCCGGTACACGATGCCGCGCCGGACTACCGGCTGGAATCGGTCGAGCCGGGCCGCAATTACGATGCGGATTCCCTTTTGGCCGAGGTCGAGCGCTATCCCGTTCCCGACAGCCGCTCTCCGCTCGGGACGGCCACGCTCGCTGCTGCCTCGCTCGCCGCCGTGAGCGCGACGCCGCGCAGCGGCATGGCCAACGTTTCCTCGATCTTCGGCCGCGCAACGCCCGTCGCGCATCGCCAGCCGTCCGTCGAGACGGCCCGCACGCCCGTGGTCGAAACCGCGCGTGAACCGGCGATCGAGCCCGTCCAGAGCCCGGCGGTGGAAGCCTATCGCGAGCCGGTCGTCGAAGCCCGCCGCGAGCCCGTTGCCGTGTCGACCCCGGCGGCAGCCGAGCCGGAACCCGATTTCGACAATCTGGAATTCGACCTCTCCGATATCGACCTCGATCTTTCCGATTTTTCGCTCGACGAGGAGCCGGTGCGCCAGGAGGCCAAGGTACCGGAGACGCGCCTTGAAGCCCGTCCGGAGCCTCGTATCGAGGCCGCAAGGTCCGTCGAGATGCCGACGCCCGTGCGCCGCGAGCCGGCCGTCGCCGTTCCCGTCTCGACCTACACCGCGCCGCAGCCCGTGATCGCCGAAACGGCCGATGGCGCGCTGCCGTTCGATCCGACGATGATCGCCGAGACGGACGAGGGCGTTTCCCCGGTCACCGAACTCGACGTGCCGCAGCTTCCCGTCATCGAGAAGGAAAAGCCGCCGGCCTACCAGCCCGACTACGATTTCGACATCGACGCGGAAATGGCGCAGCTCTTCACCGAGCCGGCCGCCAAGACGCGCGGCGAGGACCTGTCGGCGGGCGTTGCCGTCGGCGCGGTTGCCGCGGCCGCCAGCCAGCCGGTGGCACAGATCAACGATGTCGACGATTTCGAACGCGCCCTGGAAGAGGATTTCCGCCGCTCGCTGAACCAGCCTGAGCGCATGGCGATCCCCGTCGACCCGGGCCAGGCCAACACGCTCTATGCCGGCGACGGCTATGATGATGAACAGTCCCGCCCGCGGCGCGGCCTGCTG
Source organism: Shinella sp. HZN7 (assembly GCF_001652565.1). Taxonomy (NCBI): domain Bacteria; kingdom Pseudomonadati; phylum Pseudomonadota; class Alphaproteobacteria; order Hyphomicrobiales; family Rhizobiaceae; genus Shinella; species Shinella sp. HZN7. Next base: position 1,630,206 of record NZ_CP015736.1, read on the forward strand.
ATCGCCGCTTCCATCGCGGCCCTGCTTCTGGTCGGCGGCGGGGGCGTCTATGCCTGGACGGCCTTTACCGGCGGCACGGCTGGCTCCGGTGAGCCGCGCGTCATCCTTGCCGACAAGGACCCGGTCAAGATCGTGCCCGAGGAGAAGGGCGGCAAGACCGTGCCGAACCAGGACAAGGCGGTCTATGACCGCGTTGCCGGCGATACGGCCGCAACGCCGCAGCAGGAACAGCTCGTCACCTCGACGGAAGAGCCCATCGATGTCGTGCAGCGCACGCTGACGCCGGAAACCCTGCCGTTCGACGGCCCGGAAGACGGCGTCGAGGCGGTCATCGCGGCGGAAAACGAAAACCGCGTCCTGCCGGGCGTCGACGAGCCGGAAACGGCGACGGCCGAAGGCGGCAACAAGCCGCTGGTCTCGCCGCGCAAGGTCAAGACGATGATCGTCAAGCCGGACGGCACGCTCGTCGCCCGCGAAGAGACGGTCGGCGAAGCAGCGACGGAAGTCGCCGGCCTCGACGCCAAGGCGACCGCCACCACCGGCAGCGCCTCGGGCGAGGCCGCCGCCACGGCCAATGCGACGGTCGACACCAATGCCTCGCTCAGCGCCGAGCAGGCGGCGAGCGAGGGCCAGCCGCGCTCCGTGCTGGCGGAAGTCGCCGATGCCGAGGTCGAAGACACCGCGCCGGTGCGCACCGTGAAGACGACGACGATCGGCGCCACGACCGGTTCGACGGACGGCAATGCGCCGGTTCCGGGCACCCGCCCGATCGACCAGCCGGTCACCGTGGTCGGCACCGTCACCGAAAACGGCAATGTCTCGGGCACCCAGACCGCCGAAGCCAGGCCGACGCAGACGGCGGAACAGACCCAGGTCGCGGCCGTCGCGCCGGGAAGCTACGTCATCCAGATCGCCTCGCTGCCCTCGGAGGCGGAAGCGCAGAAGAGCTACAATTCGCTCTCCTCGAAGTTCTCCTCCGTCATCGGCGGGCGCGGCGTGGACATCAGGAAGGCGGAGATCCCGAACAAGGGCACCTACTTCCGCGTCCGCATCCCGGCCGGCTCGCGCGAGGAGGCCAATGCGCTCTGCAACCGCTACAAGAGCGCCGGCGGCAGCTGCCTCGTCACCCGCTGAGGGGACACCGATTTCCTGGAGAGGCGCGGGCATGGTCCGCGCCTCTTCGATTCCGACCGGCCGCTGCCGCATGGGCGGGCAGGGCGCACCCTTCGTTTTCCCCACCGAACCTTTAAGATTGCGGACATGAGCGAATCGAAATCCTTCCTTTCCGGCTGCAAGGGCCTCAGCCTGACCGCCGACGAAAAAGCCTTCTTCCGCAGCGAGCGGCCCTGGGGCTTCATCCTGTTCGGCCGCAACATCGGCGAGCCGGCGCAGGTGGCGGACCTCACCGCGGAGATGCGCGACTGCCTCGGCGGCGGGGCGGACATTCCGGTGCTGATCGACCAGGAGGGCGGCCGCGTCCAGCGCATCAGGCCGCCGCATGTGCAGCAATATCCGAATGCCGCCGCGCTCGGCGCCATCTACCGCGCCGACGTGGAGAAGGGGCTGCGCGCCGCCTGGCTGATGTCGCGCCTGCACGCCTTCGATCTCCTGCGCCTCGGCATCAATGTCGATTGCCTGCCGGTGCTCGACGTTGCCGTGCCGGGCGTGCACGACGTCATCGGCAACCGTGCCTACGGGCAGGAGCCGGAGATCGTTTCGGCGATGGGCGGGGCCGCGGCCGAGGGCCTCAAGGCCGGCGGCCTGCTGCCGATCATGAAGCACATGCCCGGTCACGGCCGCACCATGGTCGATTCGCACCATGACCTGCCGGTGGTGCACGCGAGCCGCGCCGAGCTGGAGGCCTGCGATTTCGTGCCCTTCCGGCGCATGAAGGACGAGCTGATGGCGATGTCCGCCCACATCGTCTTCACCGCCATCGATGCCGACAACCCGGCGACCACTTCGGCGAAGGTGGTGAGCGAGATCATCCGCGGCCATATCGGCTTCGACGGGCTGCTGATGTCCGACGACGTGTCGATGAACGCCCTGAAGGGCGATATTGCCGCAAGAAGCCGGGGAATCATTGCCGCCGGCCTCGACATGGTGTTGCATTGCCATGGCATCATGGAGGAAATGATCGTGGTGACCGAGAACGTTCCGCCGCTCACCGGCGACAGCCTGCGGCGGGCGAATGCGGTGCGCGCGGGCTTCCCGGCGCCGGACGGGGCGGACGAGGCGGCGCTGCGCGAGGAATTCAACGCCATGATCGCGGTGGCCTGACGGTCGCCGCAAGCGGGGTCCCGCGGTCGCAGGCGCGCGGGACGAAGAAAGGGGCGACGTGCAGGGAACGGGGTCGAAGCCACCGAAGAAGGGACGCGGCGCAGGGGCGCCGATGGCCGACCTGTGGCAGGACGCCGAGGCGCGGGGCCTTTCCGAGGAAAGCCTCGTCGTCGATCTCGCCGGCTTCGAAGGCCCGCTCGACCTCCTCCTGCATCTTGCCCGCACGCAGAAGGTGGACCTCACCCGCATCTCCGTGCTGGCGCTCGCCGAACAATATCTCGTCTTCATCGAGCGGGCGCGCAAGATCCGCATCGAGCTTGCTGCCGACTATCTCGTCATGGCGGCCTGGCTTGCCTATCTCAAGTCGCGCCTGCTCATTCCCAGGCAGGCGAAGGACGACGGCCCCTCCGGCGAGGAGATGGCGGCCAGCCTCGCCTTCCGCCTGAAGCGGCTGGAGGCGATGCGCGATGCGGCGACGCGCCTCGTCAACCGCAACCGCCTCGGCCGCGACGTCTTTGCCCGCGGCATGCCGGAGCACATTCCGACCGAGCGGCGCTCGTCCTTCGAGGCCTCGCTCTACGACCTGCTCAGCGCCTATTCTTCGCTGCGCCAGCGCCACGCGGTCACCCAGGTCACCATCGAGAAGCGCACGGTCTGGTCGCTTTCCGATGCGCGCGAGATCCTGTCGCTGCTCATCGGCGGCTTCGAGGACGACTGGGCGGCGCTCGACAGTTTCATCCTGCGATACCTCAGCGACCCGGCGGAACGCACCACGGCGATCGCCAGTGCCTTCGCGGCGACGCTGGAGCTGGTCCGGGAAGGGCGCCTGGAACTGCGCCAGGACGGCGCCTTCCAGCCGATCTACCTGCGCCGCGGGCCGAAGCCCGAGGGCGACGATGACGGGGGCGACGGGCGTGGCTGAACCGGGGGACGACGCACCGCGCGAGACGGACGGCGGCACGATCGTCGATCCGCGCCGGCTGCACGAGGCGGCGCGCATCGCCGAGGCGCTGGTCTTCGCCTCCGCCGGGCCTGTGTCGCAAGCCTATATCGCCGAGCGCCTGCCGCGCGGCGTCGACGTGCTGCATGTCATGCGCGAGCTGAAGGCGCTCTATGCCGGCCGCGGCGTCAATCTCGTCCAGCTCGACGATAGCTGGGCCTTCCGCACGGCGCCGGACCTCTCCTTCGCCATCCGTACCGACGAGACGGAGGTGCGCAAATTGTCGCGCGCCGCGCTGGAGGTCCTGTCGATCATCGCCTATCACCAGCCCGTCACGCGCGCCGAGATCGAGGATATCCGCGGCGTGCAGACGTCCAAGGGCACGCTCGACGTGCTGATGGAAGCGGGCTGGGTGCGTTTCCGCGGCCGCCGCCGCTCGCCGGGCCGCCCGGTGACCTTCGGCACGACGCGCGATTTCCTCGATCATTTCGGCCTCGAAGACCTGCGCGACCTGCCGGGCCTCGAAGAGCTCAAGGGCGCCGGTCTCCTGTCCGGCCGCATCCCCTCCAATTTCCAGGTGCCCATGCCGCTGCGCGAGGACGAACTGGCGGAGGACGAGGACCCGATCACCCAGTTCGACCTCGAAGAACTCGGTCTCTTGACACCGGGCGGAAAAGAAGACGAATAGACGAAGCTTATAGAGCGGTTCCGGCAAAGCGCGTCGCGGTTTTGCGCGCGCAGCCGTGCCAGAACAAACGGTTGGAGCATTTTCGCGCTTCGAAGGCGCGCAGGATGCGCCCGCAGGACTGCATCGTCGGCCACGGCCGGCGACAGGGAAAGACTTCGGCCCATGGTTTTGGATCCGTCAGGCTCCAACGGTATCGAGACGAGGCGGGCATCGGCGGTGACCTTCGCGGCGCGCCTGTCCTTCGAGGATATCCACCACAGCTACCACAACAAGGAGACGATCCGCGGCATTTCGCTGACGGCGGAGCCCGGCGAGGTCCTCTGCCTGCTCGGCCCCTCCGGTTCCGGCAAGACGACGCTGCTGCGCATTGCCGCCGGCATCGAGGCACAGACGGCCGGCCGCGTGCTCCTGAACGACCGCGAGATTGCCGGCCCCGCCGTCTTCCTGCCGCCCGAGCGGCGCGGCGTCGGCCTGATGTTCCAGGATTTCGCGCTCTTCCCCCACATGACGGTGCTCGACAATGTGCGCTTCGGCCTGACGGCCCTGCCGCGCGCCGAGGCCGAGGCGGAGGCGCGGGTCGCGCTCGAACGCGTCGGTCTGTTGCACTACGCCCAGAAGTTTCCACATGTTCTTTCGGGCGGCGAGCAGCAGCGCGTGGCGCTCGCCAGGGCGCTCGCACCGCGCCCCTCGGTGCTTTTGATGGACGAGCCGTTCTCCGGGCTCGATTCGCGCCTCAAGGATTCGATCCGTGCCGATACGCTGGCGATCCTGCGCCAGTCGCGCGCCAGCGCCATCGTGGTGACGCACGATGCGGAGGAGGCGATGCGCATGGGCGACCGGATCGCGCTTCTGAAGGACGGCCGGCTCGTGCAGGTGGGCACGGCGGAAGAGCTCTATCTGCACCCGAAAAACATCTTCGCCGCCGCCTTTTTCTCCGAAATCAACGAATTTCCCGGCCGTGTGCGCGGCGGCGTGGTCGAAACGCCGCTCGGCAATGTCGACGGCACGCGGTTTTCCGATGGCCAGAAGGTCCATGTCGCGGTGCGCCTTTCGGGGCTGCGCGTGATGGAACGGGGTGGCGAGATCCCCGCGCGCATATTGTCGCGGCGCTTTCTCGGGGTGGTCGAGCTCCTCGATCTGGCCGTGCCCGGCACCGACCGGCCGATCCGGGCGCGCGTCAGGGCCGATCAATTGGCTTCCGGATTGCGCGACGTCACGCTTTCGGCTAACCACCGCGACATTCTAGTGTTTGAAAAAGACGGCTGAACGTCTTACATCGGGGTACGAGTTCGAAAGGGAGTCGAGATTATGGGTTCTTTCAGCATCTGGCATTGGCTGATCGTTCTGGTGGTGGTGCTGCTGCTGTTCGGCCGCGGCAAGATTCCGGAACTGATGGGCGATGTCGCCAAGGGCATCAAGAATTTCAAGAAGGGCATGTCCGACGAGGAAGCCGCCGCCGCCGACAAGGCCAAGACCGTCGACCACAAGGCTGACGAGGTCAAGTGACCGGCGCTCGGCCGCGGACGGTGGTTCGCGGCCCATGAGGACAGTACCCTATGCTTGATGTCGGCTGGACCGAAATACTCGTCATCGCGATCGTCCTGATCATCGTGGTCGGTCCGAAGGACCTGCCGCAGATGCTGCGCACGTTCGGCCGCATGATGTCGAAGATGCGCGGCATGGCGAGCGATTTCCGCCAGCAGTTCGACGAGGCGCTGCGCGAAGCGGACCTCGAGGACGTCAAGAAGACGATCGGCGAGGCGCAGAAGCTCAATCCGCTGAACACCATTCGCGATGCGGTCAATCCGCTGCGCCAGATGGGCGACGAGATCAAGGCGGACCTGCAGAAGTCGACGAGTTCCGTCTCCTCGGCAACGCCCGCGGCCGTGCCGGCCGAAAGCGTCACCGGCAGCACGCCGGTCGCCGTACCCTCCGAAGCGCAGAAGCCTGCCTCGGCCGAGCCCGTTGCCGCCGTTCCGCTGAAGGCGGGGCCGACCAGGAAGACGGCGACGAAAAAGCCTGCCGAGGGCACTGACAAGGCGGCAAAGCCGCGCAAGGCGCCCGCCAAGGCCGAGGGCGGCGTCAAGGCCGAGGGCGGCGTCAAGGCCGCCGCGAAGGCCTCCGGCGAGAAGAAGGCCGCGCCCGCCAGGGCCAGGACTGCAAAGACCAAGAAGGGCGACGCATGAGCGGCGACATCGAAGACAAGCCCCAGCCGCTCATCGAGCACCTGATCGAGCTTCGCCAGCGCCTGCTGTGGGCCGTCGGGGCGTTCTTCGTCGCCTTCCTCGTCTGCTTCTATTTCGCCAAGCAACTGTTCAACCTGCTCGTCCTGCCGTTCAAATGGTCGGTGGAATGGGCGGGGCTCTCGCACCGCAATGTCGAGCTGATCTATACGGCGCCGCAGGAATTCTTCTTCACGCAGATCAAGGTCGCCATGTTCGGCGCGCTGGTCATCGCGTTTCCGGTCATCGCCCAGCAGGTCTACAAGTTCGTCGCGCCCGGCCTCTACAAGAACGAGCGCGCCGCCTTCCTGCCGTTCCTGATCGCCTCGCCGATCCTCTTCCTCATCGGCGCCGCGCTGGTCTATTTCTTCTTCACGCCCATGGTCATGTGGTTCTTCCTGGCCATGGAGCAGGGCGGCGGCGAGGGGCAGGTCTCGATCCAGCTCCTGCCGAAGGTGTCCGAATATCTCAGCCTCATCATGTCGCTGATCTTCGCCTTCGGCCTCGTCTTCCAGCTCCCGGTGGTTTCCTCGCTCTTGGTACGGGCCGGCTTCATCGATTCGAAGGTGCTTGCCGACAAGCGCAAATACGCGATCGTCATCGCCTTCGTGGTCGCCGCCGTGCTGACGCCGCCCGATCCGGTTTCCCAGATCGGCCTTGCACTGCCGGCCATCCTTCTCTACGAGATTTCCATCTATACGGCCCGACTCATCGAACGGCAGCGGGCGAGCGCCTCGAACGCGCAGGATGCGGAGAACGAGGTCGTTGCAACGCCGGAAGAGGCCGACAAGGCCTGATCTTCGGCGTTGCCGCACTGTGCTGCCGGGCGCGGGTGGGCCTCAATCCACGGAACGCCTGGAACGACAATGCTTGATATCAAATGGATCCGCGACAACGCCGCCGCTCTCGACGCCGCCCTGGCAAAGCGCGGCGCCAGCCCCCTGGCCCAGGCCCTCATCGATCTCGACGAGAAGCGCCGCAGCGTCATCCAGAAGGCGCAGGACATGCAGTCGCGCCGCAACGCCGCCTCCAAGGAGATCGGCGCGGCGATGGCGGCGAAGAACAGCGAACTTGCCGACAGGCTGAAGGCCGAGGTCTCGGCCATCAAGGACCAGCTTCCCGCGGCGGAAGAGGAAGAGCGCCAGGTCACCGCCGAGCTCAACGACGCCCTGTCGCGCATCCCGAACATCCCGCTCGACGACGTGCCGGTCGGCACGGACGAGACCGGCAATGTGGAAAAGCTGAAATGGGGCGAAAAGCCCGGCTGGAACCACAAGGCGCTGGAGCACTACGAGATCGGCGAAGCCCTCGGCTACATGGATTTCGAGGCCGCGGCGAAGATCGCCGGCTCACGCTTCACCGTGCTGAAGGGCCAGCTCGCGCGCCTCGAACGCGCCCTCGGCCAGTTCATGATCGACGTGCATACCGGCGAGCATGGCTATACGGAAGTGCATGCGCCGCTGCTGGTGCGCGACGATGCCATGTTCGGCACCGGCCAGTTGCCGAAATTCTCCGAGGACCTGTTCCGCACCACGGACGGCCGCTGGCTGATCCCGACCGCGGAGGTCTCGCTCACCAACCTCGTGCGCGAGGATATCCTCGACCAGGAGAAGCTGCCGCTGCGCTTTACCGCGCTGACGCCGTGCTTCCGCTCGGAAGCCGGTTCGGCCGGCCGCGACACGCGCGGCATGCTGCGCCAGCACCAGTTCATGAAGTGCGAGCTCGTCTCGATCACCGATGCGGAAAGCTCGATCGACGAGCACGAGCGCATGACGGCCTGCGCCGAGGAGATCCTGAAGCGCCTCGGCCTGCACTACCGCATCATGACGCTGTGCACCGGCGACATGGGGTTCGGCGCCCGCAAGACCTACGACCTCGAAGTCTGGTTGCCGGGACAGGACACGTTCCGCGAGATCTCGTCCTGCTCGGTCTGCGGCGATTTCCAGGCGCGCCGCATGAACGCGCGCTACCGCGGCAAGGACGACAAGGCGACGAAGTTCGTGCACACGCTGAACGGCTCGGGCACGGCCGTCGGCCGCGCGCTGATCGCCGTTATGGAGAACTACCTCAACGAGGACGGCTCGGTCACCGTGCCGGACGTGCTGCTGCCCTATATGGGCGGCCTGAAGAAGATCGAGAAGGCCGCCTGAGGCGGAAGGCGGAGACGAGATGCGCATTCTTCTGACGAACGACGATGGTATCCACGCCGAGGGCCTCGCGGCCCTCGAACGGATCGCGCGCGAACTGACGGACGACGTCTGGATCGTCGCGCCCGAGACGGACCAGAGCGGCCTTGCCCATTCGCTGACGCTCTCCGAGCCGCTGCGCCTCAGGAAGATCGACGACAAGCGCTACGCGCTGCGCGGCACGCCGACGGACTGCGTCATCATGGGCGTGCGCGAAGTGCTCGACGAGAAGCCGGACCTCGTGCTGTCGGGCGTCAATGTCGGGGCCAACATGGCCGACGACGTCACCTATTCGGGCACGATCGCCGGCGCGATCGAGGGCACGCTGCAGGGCATCAAGTCCATGGCGCTGAGCCAGGCCTACAACCATGCCGGCGGCCGCGTCGTGCCGTGGGAGGTCGCCGAAAGCTTCGCGCCGAAGCTGATCCGCCAGTTGATGGATGTCGAGCTGCCGGACTGGACCTTCTTCAACATCAATTTCCCGAACTGCGCGCCTGCGGAGCTCAACGGCGTCGAGGTCACCAGCCAGGGCAAGCTCGATTTCGGCCTGACGATCGACGAGCGCATGGACGGCCGCGGCTACCCCTATTACTGGCTGCGCTTCGGCGAGCGGAAGGGCGATTTCCGTGCCGGAACGGATATCCATGCAGTGAAGAACCACAAGATCTCCGTGACGCCGCTCAAGCTCGACCTCACGGACTATACGGTGCTGGACCGCGTGCAGCGCGTGCTCAACGGCGAGGATGCGGATTGAACACGGGACGGGTGATCGAGAAAGAGGGTTTTGCCGCGCTGGCCCTGCGCCTGCGCGGCCAGGGCATCAACAATCTCGACCTGCTGACCGCCGTGGAGCAGACGCCGCGCACGCTTTTCGTGCCGCCGCAATTTGCCGGCGAGGCCTATTCGCGCCGGGTCCTGCCGCTCGACTGCGGGTCCTTCATGGAGGGGATCGACCTTTCCGTGCGGCTCCTGCACCTCCTGAACCTCAAGGCCGGCCAGCGCATCCTTGAGGTCGGCACCGGCTCCGGCTTCACCGCCGCGGTCATGGGACGCCTGACGGAGCGCGTGCTCACCGTCGACCGCTACCGCACGCTCGCCACCAATGCGCAGCAATCCATCGAGAAGGCCGGCATCCGCAATGTCATCGTGCGACAGGCCGATGGCAGCAACGGCATGCCGGGCGAGGGCACCTTCGACCGCATCCTCGTCACCGCTGCCTTTCCGGCCCTGCCGCGCTTCTTCGCCGAGCAACTGGTGTCCGGCGGCATGCTGATCGCCCCCGTGATGGTCAGCGAAACCGAATGTCGCATGCTGAAGCTGGTCAAGACCGGCAGCCGCTTCGATCGTGAGGACCTTTTCGAGGTGCCCTACCTGCCGATCGTTCCCCAGATGGCGCAGGCCCTCTGATCCACTTCCATAAACCGTTTCTTCTCGTCCACCAGGCGAACGCCCGCTGAGTCTTTCGGCATTTTTGCCGGAAAACCAGCGCATCCGTCCTGCGCGGTTGCTCGTTTCGCGCGAATTCCTCATGCGAATACAGCGCGTTAACCTTTTGTTAACCAGCGCAAGCTTCGCGCAAGCTTCGGGGCGTAGGCCGGTAGCGAAGCAGAAACTTCCACGCAGGACGCCGGTTTTCCAAGGGTGCGGCCGTTCCGATGGAGAGGGAAATGCACGTCTCGAACAGGATCGCCAGCAGCTCGACCAGCGACAGCCTCGCCTATCTCGCGACCAAGGCTGCGGGCAAGGTTGCCGAGGACAATGCCGAGACCGGCTCGACCGCGCAGTTGGCCGGCGGCAGCTACGATCCCTCCGCCCATGTCGGTCTTTCGGTCGATGCCCTGCTCGTCCTCAGCGTCGCCAAGGAAGAGACGGCTTACAGTCAGCCGGCGCTTACCGAGGCTGAGCGCGCGAACCTCGATACGGCAGCGCTGGAAAAGCGCGAATATACGGCCTTCGGCCACTTCCTGGAGGAGGGCGACCGCAAGGCCTATTACCGCGCCTATATCGAATATTTCGACAGCATGTCGGCCGAGGACCAGCGCAGCGCCCGCTATGCCGGCACGCGCGAGCCTGCCGTCGCCGCGCTCCGCGCCATCGCCTACAATGAGAGCGCCCTCGACATGACGGCGCCCGATGCCGCCCTCGAAAACGTGACGGCCGCCGACGACAGGGCGACCCGGCGTGCGACGCCCATCTCCGCGATCTTCCAGCCGAGCCAGGCGGATTTCGAGAATGCCGCCCGCGTCGTCACCAGCCGCATCTCGCGCGCCGACACCATGTACGCGACCGGCTTCTGAGCCGTCTCCATGGCTCTTCCGCCACGGTGCGGATGCGCCATGGTTATCAATTCATCAAAAAAACAATGCGGATAGGCCTGCTTTAACCGGGCAGTAACTCTAACGCGCTTTAATCGGTACTCATCAAGTAGCGTACCGATTGGGTAGTCACATGCGTAAGAGTGTATCGCCGAGTTTTGCCAGGACCGCGACCCGCCTCGTGGTTGCCGCCTTGCTGGCCAGCGTCGCGACCGGGTGCAGCTCGGACGTGTCCCGCTTTGGCGGCCTCTTCTCCTCCTCCGGTCAGGATAACATCACGACGAGCTCGGTCCCGCGCCGCACGCTGCTCGGCGGCAATCCGGTCCCGCGCGGCAATGTCGGCAACGGCCAGCAGTTCGCGACGGCCGACCAGCTCGGGTCGCGCGAGGAAGCGCTCAACCAGCCGTTCCCCGATCAGGGCGCCGTTTCCTATGATCCGATCAACACCGCGACCACCGGCGGCTCCGGCACGCGGCTGGCGACGACGCCGATGAGCGTGCAGCGCGGCGAGCTTGCCGACCCGACCGCCGGCGCCCGCCAGGCCGCCGAGCGCGAGGTCGCCCTCGGCCAGCAGCTTCCCGAACGCAAGGCGAAGGCCATCGCGGAGGGTGCCGACACCCTGACGACGTCGACCGTCAACAAGGGCAAGGCCGGCTGGTCGACGGCGAATGCGCCGGTCGTCATGCTGCGCCAGGGCGAAAGCGTGAAGACGCTCGCCAACCGTTATGGCGTGCCGGAAAAGGAAATCCTCGCCGCCAACAACCTCAAGCGCGCGTCGGATGCCGAGCCTGGCCAGAAGATCGTCATCCCGACCTTCAGCACCACGGCAAGCGCCGCCAAGGCCTCGACCGACAGCACGCTCAAGGTCGACAACAAGCTGCCGACGCCCGAGCGCAAGGGCGAGCAGAATGTCGCCATCCTGCCCACCACGTCCAGCCGTGAGAAGCTGAAGTCGGAAAGCGGCCAGACGAGTTCGAACGTCGCCGATGCCGGCGAAGGCAAGGGCAAGGGCAGCTATGAAGTGCAGCCGGGCGATTCGCTCGCCAAGATCGCCCGCAGCAACGGCGTCTCCGTCGATGCGCTGAAGAAGGCGAACGGGCTGACGACCGCATCGATCCGCATCGGCCAGAACCTCGTCATCCCGGCCGGCGGCAGCGTGGCCGCGGCCGAGACGACGACCGACAAGACGGTGACCGCATCGGTTCCGGCCAAGAAGGAAAAGGCCGTCGAGACGGCGGAGAAGAAGCCGGAAGCCTACAAGGCGCCGGTGAAGACCGTCTCGGTGACGGAAGTGGCGGAAAAATCCGATGTCACGGACGAAGCGCCCGAATCGACCGGCATCGGCAAGTATCGCTGGCCGGTGCGCGGCGCGGTCATCGCCGGCTACGGTGCGAATGTCGAAGGCAACCGCAACGACGGCATCGACATCTCCGTCCCCGAGGGCACGCCGATCAAGGCCGCCGAGAACGGCGTGGTCATCTATGCCGGCTCCAGCCTGAAGGAACTCGGCAACGCCGTCCTCGTGCGCCACGACGACGGCACGGTCACGGTCTACGGCCATGCCGGCGAGCTCAACGTCCAGCGCGGCCAGAAGATCCAGCGCGGCCAGACCGTCGCCACCTCCGGCATGAGCGGCAACGCCACCCGCCCGAAGGTTCACTTCGAAGTGCGCAAGAACGCCACCCCGGTCAACCCGATGACCTTCCTGGAATAGGGACGATCGTCCGCGAGAAAAACAGAAAGGCCCGGCTCGACCGGGCCTTTCTGTTTCCGACAATGCCGTCCGACCTCTCCTCCGTAACGTTCGGGCCTGCCGACCATCCACCCAAGGGTAAGTCGCGGATGTGGACCCTCGGCTCAAGGCCGAGGATGACGTCGGGGGGAGCGCCTCGGGCTGCCGACAAAGGCACCGAACCGCTCCTTCGTCATGGTCGGGCTTGACCCGACCATCCATGCCGCAGGCACGTCGGTTGATCCTTGGCGAAGGCCGAGGGTGACGGTCGAGGATAAGCGGCAGACGGAGGCCCGGCTCGCTGCCTTTCTCATTTGACGAGCGGCTTGCCCAGCCTGCCTGCAAGGTCCTGCACATATTGCCAGGCGACGCGGCCGGAGCGGGAGCCGCGGGTCGTCGACCATTCCAGCGCCTCGGCGTGCAACTGCTCTGCCGGGATGTCGAGGTCGAAATGCCGCGCATAGCCGTCGATCATTTCGAGATAGTCGGCCTGGCTGCACTTGTAGAAGCCGAGCCAGAGGCCGAAGCGGTCGGAGAGCGAGACCTTCTCCTCTACCGCCTCCGACGGGTTGATCGCCGTCGACTGCTCGTTCTCCATCATGTCGCGCGGCAGCAGATGCCGGCGGTTGGAGGTGGCGTAGAGCAGCACATTGTCCGGGCGGCCCTCGACGCCCCCGTCGAGCGCCGCCTTCAGCGACTTGTAGGACGTGTCGTCATGGTCGAAGGACAGGTCGTCGCAGAAGATGATGACCGGGCAGGGCGCTTCCTTGAGGATGTCCATCAAGGCCGGCAGCGTGGCGATGTCCTCGCGGTGCACCTCCACCAGCTTCAGCTTGCTGTCCGTCTCCCTGGCGGCCAGTGCATGGACGGATTTGACCAGCGACGACTTGCCCATGCCGCGCGCGCCCCACAGCAGCACGTTGTTCGCCGGCAGGCCGCGGGCAAAGCGCAGCGTGTTGTCGACGAGGATGTCGCGGACATGGTCGACGCCGCGGATCAGGTCGATCTCGATGCGGTTCGGCCGCCTGACCGGCTGGAGGTGCTGGCGGGCCGGCGACCAGACGAACACCTCCGCGGCATTCCAGTCGTTGACGGCGGGGGCGGGGCCGGCGAGGCGTTCCAGCGCGGCGTTGATGCGGCCGATTTCGGCGAGCAAGAGCTTGACGTGATCTTCCTGCAATTTCTCTCTCCTCATGCGTCCCTGCCGGGTAGCATGCGGCGGTGGGTCGCGAAAAGGGGGAAAGCGCTTGAAAACAGGCCGCTTCGCAAGGACGTGTGTTGCATTCAAGGCTCGCTTGCCTATATTCCGGCAACCGAAACGGCCCCGCAGGCCACCCGAATTCACGATTTCAAGGAGTAGTTGATGTTCATTACCGAGGCCTTCGCCCAGACGGCACCCGGCGGGGCAGGCGGCGCAGACATTCTCATGTCGGTCCTGCCGTTCCTGTTGATCTTCGTGGTGATGTATTTCCTCATCATCCGCCCGCAGCGCGCTGCCATGAAGCGTCGCGATGAGCTTCTGAAGAACATCCGCCGCGGCGACCAGGTCGTCACCGGCGGCGGCATCGTCGGCAAGGTCACCAAGGTCGTCGACGACAACGAACTCGAAGTCGAGATCGCCGAAGGCATCAAGATCCGCGTCGTGCGCAGCGGCGTCAGCGAAGTCCGCGTCAAGGGCGAGCCCGTCAAGGAATGACTTGGCCTGCCGCCTGGCCGGGCTGATCCCCGGCCGGACGGCCCGACTGGTTTTCAGCCGGCGGCGCGCCGGATTAGTCGAGATCGCGATGCAGCCATCCGCCCGCTGGAAGACCTTTTCCCTCTGGCTCGTCCTTGCGGCGAGCCTTCTTGTCCTTCTGCCGAGCCTTCTGCCTGCCCGCCTCACCGCAGGCTTTCCCGGCTGGATGACGGACCACCGCCTCGTTCCCGGCCTCGACCTCACCGGCGGCTCCCGCCTCGTGCTGGAGATCTCGCGCAGCGACATCGCCGCCGAGCACCTGCGCGCCGCCGTCGAGACCATCGGCAACACCCTGCGCGCCGCGCGCATTCCCCACAGCGACCTCAACGGCGCGGAAGACACGATCGACGTCACCGTGACGGCGCCCGACCGTCTCGACGCGGCCCGCACCGCGCTCACCGGCCTCGGCCTCGGCGCGCTCAGCGAGCCGGAAAGCGGCAAGTTCCGCATCGTGCTTGCCGCCGATGCCGTGGACAGCGCCGCAAGCGCGGCTTCGCTCGGCGCCGTCGATGCGGTGCGTCGCCGCGTCGAGAGCCTCGACATTCCCGAACTCCTCGTCGGGCGCGGCGAGCATGACCGCATCGTCGTCGCCATGCCGGGCCTCACCGACCCGCAGCGCGTCAAGGACATGCTGGCGACGGTCGGCAAGCTTTCCGCCCGCCTCGTCGACGACAGCGTGCCGGTCGACACGGCCATCGAGGACGGCGTGCCGGCGGGCTCCGAAGTGCTCTACTCCACCGGCGAGCCGCCGGTCGGCTATGTCGTGCGGCAGGACGATCTTTTCACCGCCGTGGATGTCGCCTCGGCCGAGCCTGCGGCCAATGACGAACCCTTCATCGAATTCGTGCTGAAGGCGGATGCCGCCGAACGGCTTGCCGCCTTCACGCGGGAGAACAGCGGGCGCACCATCGCCATCCTGCTCGACGGCCAGGTGATCTCGACCTCGCGCATCCAGGGCGCCATCACCGACGGCGTCGGCCGCCTTTCCGGCGATTTCGACGCGCAAGGGGCGGCGAACCTCGCGCGCATCATCGCGAGCGGTCCGCTGCCCGCCCCGCTCACCATCATCGAGGAGCGCTCGATCGAGCCGGCGCTCGGCACGACCTCCGGCACGACGGTCATCGTCGCGCTCACCGTCGCCATCGTCGCCGTCGTTGCCTTCATGACCTTCTTCTACGGCGTGCTCGGCGTCATTGCCTCCTTGTCGCTGGCCTTCGCCATGGTCCTCTCCTTCGCGGTGCTGGCGCTTGTTGGCGCGCCGGTCTCGCTGTCGATGATCGCAGGCATGGTGCTGACCGTCGGCATCGCGGTCGATGCCAGCGTGCTGATCTTCGAGCGCATCCGCGAGGAGGTGAAGGGCGGACGGGAGCTCTCCCGGTCGGTCTTGACCGGCTTCCGCCGTGCCCGTGCCACGGTGCTCGATGCCTCCGTCACCATGTTCATCGCCATCGCGGTCCTCTTCCTGCTTTCGGCAGCTCCCGTGCGCGCCTTCGCGCTTGCCGTCGGCATCGGCCTTTTCGCGACGCTCATCACCACCTTCACGCTGACGCGCCGCCTTGTCACCGTCTGGCTCAACCGCAGCCACGCGACGCACCTGCCGAAGGGCGTGCGCACCGGCCTCTTCGATCGCCTCAACCTGCGCTTCATGGCGGTGCGCAACGGCGTCTTCCTGCTGACTGCGGTGCTGTCGCTCGCCATTGCCGGCCTGCTCGTCGCCGGCAAGCTCAAGCTCGGCATCGATTTCACCGGCGGCGCGGCGCTGGAAGTGCAGGCGAAGGCCGGCAATGCCGATCTCGACGACATCACCGCCCGCCTGAACGATGCCGGCGTGGACGTGCTGACCGTCACGAAACGACGCGACGCGCGCCATGCACTGGTGCGGCTGACATCGGCGGGCGAGGGCGAGAACGCCGAGCAGACCTCCGTGCTGGTCGCCCGCGGCGAGCTGGAGGACGATTACGACTTCCGCCGCGTCGAGGTGGTCGGCCCGGCGATTTCCGGCGAGCTGATCGACACGGCGACGCTCGGCTTCGTCGTCGGCCTGCTTGCGCTTGTCGCCTATATCTGGATCCGCTTCGAATGGCATTTCGCCATCGGCGCGATCATCGCGCTGGCACATGATGTGTTCTTCACGCTCGGCTTCCTGGCGCTCGCCAAGATCGAGTTCAACGTGACCGCCGTCGCCGCGCTGCTGACGGTCGCCGGCTATTCGCTGAACGACACGATGGTCGTCTACGATCGCATCCGCGAGAATCTCCGGCATTTCAAGCAGATGCCGCTGCCGATCCTGATCGACGACGCGATCAACCGCACGCTGTCGCGCACCGTGCTGACATCGGCGACCACGCTGATCGCGCTGGCCGCGCTCGCGCTCTTCGGCGGCGAGGCGATCGGCACCTTCGCGCTGACGCTGCTCTTCGGGGTGGCGATCGGCACCATATCCTCTATCTACATTGCCGGACCGATCCTCATCCTGTTCCGCCTGCAGCCGGAGTGCTACCGCCCGGGCAAGGGCGGCAAGGGGCCGGTCACGGAGGCGACGGGAGCCAATGGCTAAAGGCATCGAAATCCGGGACGCGCATTTCCCCGGGCGTGCGCCGATCGACGCATATGGCAATGGCGGTTTCCGCTTCGCCGACATGTCGCATCGCGGCTCCATCCTCTGCCTGCCCTCGGGCATCCACGGCTGGGACAAGGAGGAGGGCACGCCGCTGACGGTGGCCGACCTCCAGCGCGTGCTGGACGAGGCCGGCGAGATCGAGGTGCTGCTCGTCGGCACCGGCAGGGAGATCCGTCCGCTCTCGGCCGAGATTAAGGCGGCCCTCACGGAGCGCAAGGTCCGCTCCGACCCGATGAGCACGGGCGCCGCCGTGCGCACCTTCAATGTCATGCTCGCCGAGAGCCGGGCCGTCGCCGCCGCGCTCATCGCGGTATGATACGGAAAACGGTATTCTCGACGTGACCGAAACGCGGCAAGCCCATTACGCGCACTGTCTGACGATGCTTCGCGAGACCGATCGCGACCGCTATCTCGCCTGCCTGCTGGCCCCGGCGGAAAAGCGCGGCGCGCTCGCCGCGCTCTACGCCTTCAATGCCGAGATCGCCCGCGTGCGCGACGTGGTGCGCGAGGCGCTGCCCGGCGAGATCCGCCTGCAATGGTGGCGCGACGTGCTTGACGGCACCGCCGAGGGTGACGCCATGGCCAACCCGCTCGCCGCGGGCCTGATAGCCTGCGTCGAGGAGCATCGGCTTCCCGTCGCCGTGCTGACGGACATGACCGAGGCGCGCATCTTCGACGTCTACAACGATCCGATGGAAAGCCGCGCGGCATTCGAAGGTTATGCCGGCGAAACCGCCTCGGCGCTGATCCAGCTCGCAAGCCTCATCCTCGATCCGGCAGGGGCGCCTGCATCGGCCGAGGCCGCCGGCCATGCCGGCGTGGCGCAGACCGTTGCGGGCACCCTCCTGATGCTGCCGATCCACCGGCGGCGCGGCCAGGTCTACCTGCCGGCCGATCTTCTCGCTGCCACGGGCCTAACGCCGGAAGCCCTGCTCGCCGGCAACGACGCGGCCGCGGCCGCGCGCGCGGTGGATGCCTTCGTCGGCCTCGGCCGGGAGCATCTCGCCAAGGCGCGGGCCGCAGGCGGCATTTCACCGGCCAATCGACCGGCCTTTTTGCCGGTCGCCCTCGTTTCGCCTATACTGGATGCAGTGGAGAAGGCCGGCGCGGCGGCACTGGAGCGTTCCCTCCAGCCCGCCCAGTGGCGGCGGCAGTGGTGGATGTGGCGGGCGCTGCGCCGCGGCCCGTTCTAAGGCGCGTCGCGATCCTTCGGACTTGTTGCCCGCTCAGGCACCTGGCAGGACGCAAAACTGGCGCAAGCCTTGTCCGCTACAGCGACAGGACGTTTTTCGGGAGGAGTCGCGCCGATGCTCTGGACCATCACCATCGTCTGCCTGCTTTTGGCCGGCCTCGTCTTCCGCCAGGTGTTTCGCCGGGAGGAGGAGCAGGAGATGGCCGGCGAGGATGCCGGGCTTGCGATCCTCGAATTCGGCCGGGCCTTCCCCGACGAGGCGATCCGCGAGGTCATCACCACGGCGGACGGCCGCACGGTGTTCCTGCGCCTGCACGACGGCAAGGCCGGCTGCATGCATGCTCATGGCCACCACTATTCCTGCCACCGGATCGAACCCGGCACCGTGCGCGTCGAAAGCGCCGGCCCGAAGCGCCTCACCGTGAAATTCGCCAATGCCGCCTTCGAGGGCGGCGTCTTCGAGTTCCGCGACGAGCGGGAGGCCGCGGAGGTCTCCCTCTGGCTGCTCGGCAGCTTCATGCCGGCGGTGGCCGGCCTTGGACCGGAGGCCGCGGGCCGACCGGTTTAAAGGCAGGGCAATCGCATATGGCACGTCGTTGCCGTCTTGCCTTCTCCCCCGCAGAGAGGTGGCCCGAAGGGCCGGATGAGGGCGCGCGTGCCATCTTTCGCCACTGCCGCGATGTTCTGCCCGCGCGGGAGGGGTAGGAGGCGCGCTCCGGGCCTTATATGCATATCCTGATCTCGAAGGTGAGGCAGCAGCCCCGCCCGGCCGGGAATCAGCGGCCGAGCCAGCGGGCGCAGTCTTCGAGCGCGCGGGCGGCCGTCGCCTGCTTCTTGGCGAGGGCCTTGTCCTTGCCGCGGAACCGCTTCATGCCTTCCGGCTTCGTCACCGTGCCCGGCTCCAGCGGCGGGAACAGACCGAAATTGATGTTCATCGGCTGGAAGGAGCGTTTGCCCGGCTCGTCGTCCGAAACGATGTGGCCGCCGGTGATGTGGCCGAGCAGCGAGCCGAAGGCCGTGGTTTCCGGCGGCAGCGACGGCGTTTCGCCGCGCCGTTCGGCAACCGCGAAGCGGCCGGCGAGCAGGCCGATGCTGGCGCTCTCCACATAGCCCTCGCAACCGGTGATCTGGCCGGCGAAACGCAGGCCCGGGCGGCCCTTCAGCGTCAGCGAGCGGTCGAGCAGCGTCGGCGAGTTGATGTAGGTGTTGCGGTGCAGGCCGCCGAGGCGGGCGAATTCCGCATTCTGGAGGCCGGGGATCAGGCGGAAGATCTCTGCCTGCGCGCCGTATTTCAGCTTCGTCTGGAAGCCGACCATGTTGTAGAGCGTGCCGAGCGCATTGTCCTGCCGCAACTGCACGACGGCATAAGGCTTGACCGTCGGATTGTGCGCATTGGTGAGGCCCATCGGCTTCATCGGCCCGTGGCGCAGCGTCTCGCGGCCGCGCTCCGCCATCACCTCGATCGGCAGGCAGCCGTCGAAATAGGGCGTGCCTTCCCATTCCTTGAAGCCCGTCGTGTCGCCGGCAATCAGGGCGTCGATGAAGGCATTGTACTGCGCCTCGTCCATCGGGCAGTTGATGTAGTCCTTGCCCGTGCCGCCGGGGCCGACCTTGTCGTAGCGCGACTGGAACCAGCAGATGTCCATGTCGACGCTGGCCGTGTGCACGATCGGCGCGATGGCATCGAAGAAGGCGAGCGAATCGGCGCCGGTGCGTTCCTGGATCGCTGCGGCGAGCGAGGGGGCGGTGAGCGGTCCGGTGGCGATGATCGCCTGGTCCCAATCATCGGGCGGCAGGCCGGTGACTTCCTCGCGCGTGATGGTGATCAGCGGGTGGCTTTCGAGCGCGGCGGTGACGGCGGCGGAAAAACCGTCGCGGTCGACGGCGAGCGCGCCGCCGGCCGGCACCTGGCTGGCATCGGCCGCGCGCATGATCAGCGAACCGGCGAGCCGCATTTCGGCGTGCAGCACGCCGACGGCATTGCTGGTCGCGTCGTCCGAGCGGAAGGAGTTGGAACAGACGAGCTCGGCAAGGCCGTCCGTCTTGTGGGCATCCGTGCCGCGCACGCCGCGCATTTCATGCAGGATGACGGGGACGTCGTTTTCGGCGATCTGCCAGGCGGCTTCCGAGCCGGCAAGGCCGCCGCCGATGACGTGGATGGGAGCGAGGGAGGAGGTCTGTGTCATGGGCGGTTCGTTACCATGCCCGCGGACTGCTTTCCATCACGGAGATGCAAAAGCCCGAATCAAAAACGGCACCGGATGGTGCCGTTTGAAGCGTCCCTCGCGCGTCGCCGTTTCCGGCCGCAGCGGCGGAAACCGGCTATGTCTTAGCGGAAGGAACGGGCTGCGATGTCGCGGATGTCGTAACGGGTCAGGCCGATGTCGGACAGCGTGTGGTTCGACAGGTTGCCCAGTTCGTTCATCGTGCGGCGGTAGGAAATCCAGTTCTTTGCAATGCGGATCGGGTTCATGGTCATCTCCTCGAAGGGTTGGCCGGGAGGTCTGTCTCACCGGTGTGTGAGCTCTATATAGGCGATGCCCTTGTTAATGTGCAGTGCAAAGAAAATGCAGCTGCTATGCATTTGTGCAATAAGACGACCACCAATCGGGCAGATGGATCGCCTGCAGGCAAAATGGGCAGAAAATGCCGCCATTCCAGGCAGATAGAAAAAACACTTGTCGGCGGAGGGGCGGCCCTGCATGTCGCGGAAGGAAAATCGCGACATTGTGCGGCGCAAAAAGACGCGCAAACGAAAACGCCCTCCGGCGGGAGCCGGAGGGCGTTCGAAACGGGACCGTTAAAGGTCGTTCGGCTTAGTTGGTGGCCTTGCGGGCGATGTACGGGATATCGCTGCGGCCGATGCCGAGGTCGCGCAGTTCACGGTCGCTCATGCGGCCGAGTTCGTTGACGGTCTGACGGTACTTGCGCCAGTTGTTGAAAGAGCGTGCCAGGTTCATGTTCTTACCCCTTTCTTGGGCTTCCTGCTGGGCGGCCGCTCGTCCTTGGCGCCGCCCCGATCTGATGTTTTGAAATATACGCTGTGCCGCCGAAAAGAACAGCGCTGTTACAGCACGGCACCTATGCGTTTTGAGCATGTCAAGCAGAAATTTTGACAAAATTCAGGCCAAATTCCGGGCGTTCGGCCACAAAGGTTAAGGCCGCTATGCATCACTGGTTGGGTGCGGTGCAAAAGAAACAACGCCCGCCGGGGGAGGAGATCCGGCGGGCGTTGCTGATATCGATTGGCAGCCTGGGAGGAGGAGGGAGGGCCGCCAATCCTGTCGGGGACGTTGGGAGGAGGAGATCGTCGCCCGACCGATGGGATTTATATAGACCGTGAGAGCCGTGCGCGGAAGCGCAGGATGGGAATGGCACCCATGCGTATAGTGCATGCGTCATGCGGCGCAACAGGGTTCTTTGCCCAGGCCTTGGGCAGAATGGCGGATCATCTGGGGTGTTTGGCCGCTTTGGCGCGGCCTGCCATGCGTCTTGCGCAAATAATAACGCCCGCTGGGGGAGGAGGTCCAGCGGGCGTCACTAAGATTGATTGGCAACTGGGAGGAGGAGTGTTGCCAATCGTATCGAAACGACACTGGGAGGAGGAGTGCGTCGTTCCGAATTCCTGTCGATCCCGTTTCCAGGGCTCGGGTCATTCGGCATCATGCCGGGCGTTCGACCAGTCCGCCTTTCCCGTTTGTCTGTCGCCTTACGTTACGCGGCGCCTTGATGTGCGGGCCGGATCGCTTCTGATCCGATGTCTGAACTATAGACCCGGCCGTCGATTTTGTGCAGTGCAATATGAGCATGGATGATATGCGCCATCTGCATGTCCGAAATCACCGGGCCGAACGGCCTTTCGAGGCCATTTTTATCAGGCCTTTCCTTGTTTTCCGTTAATCTTGGTGGCCGCAGGCCCGTCTTCAAGGGCGAGAGGAGCGAATAAATGCTCTTTTTGCGAATTTTTGCTCCGATTGCGAATTTCCGGCCGATCTGTATCGTTCCTGTTGACAAAGCCCGAATCGGCGTGAAGCACGGGCATTTTCCGAACGGAGCGGGAACGGATGTACAGAGGCAGGCTGGAGCGCGACCTCAAACACTGGACGGCACAGGGCCTGCTCGACGCCCCGACGGCCGGGCGCCTGCTGCAGGAGTATGATTCCCGTCCCAGTTCCTTCAGCCTCGGCCGCGTGCTGATGATCATCGCGGCGCTGCTCGTCGCCGCCGCGGTGCTGCTGCTCGTCGCGGCCAACTGGGAGGCCATCCCGCGGATCGTGCGGCTCGTCGGCATCGTCGGCCTGATCTGGGGCGCCTATCTCGGCGGCGCGGTTCTGATCGCTCGCGGCGCGGAGCGGCTGGCGGCCGCCTTCCTCGTCTTCGGCACGCTCGCCTTCGGCGGCGCGATCGCGCTCGTCGGACAGATGTACCATCTCTCCGGCGACACGTTCCAGGCGATGCTCGTCTGGTTCGCCGGCGCGGTCGCCGCCGCCGCGCTCTTCCGCTCCGGCGCCGTCACGGCCGTTGCCGGGTTCCTCGCCTTCGTCGTGTCCGGCGCGGACTGGACGTCGTCTTATAATGTCGACGAGACGGTGCTGCTCTGGCTGATGCCGCTGATGGCGCTGATCATCATCCTTCTGGTGCGTTATACCGGCGCGGCGCGGGTGCGGCATCTCGCCTATCTGCTGCTCGTCGCCTGGCTCGCCTTTATCTATGGCGAATACCAGACGCCCGAGACCGCCATCGCGATCGCGGGGTTCGGCGCGGTCGCCTATCTCCTTGCCGCCGTGCCGCAATCGCCGCTCCATGCGCTCGCCCGCAGCGCCGGCGCCGCGCCGGCCTTCTATTCCTATCTGGTGCTGGTGGTCGGCCTTCTCGTGCTGCATGCCGAATTCGACGACATGGCGAACCGGCTGTTGCTCGGCATCGTCACGCTCGCCGCCGCCATTGCCGGCATCGCGCTGTCCGGCAAGGAGAACGGCGCCGTGCGTTACCTCGGTTATGCGACCTTCGCCGCCGAGACGCTCTATCTCGCCTCCGAGACGATCGGCTCGATCATCGGCACGTCCGGCTTCTTCCTGGTGTCCGGCCTGGTGGTGGCGCTGGTCGCCTGGGCCGTGATCGCGCTGGAGCGGCGCTTTTCCAGGGCTGAAACCAAGGCGGAGGCCTGACCATGACGACATCCCGCTTTTTCCGCGTCCCTCCGCTCGTCGCCGGCATCCTCGCCGCCGCGCTGCAGACCGCCGTGCTCGGCTACATGGTCGAAAGCCGCGCCTCGATCCTGCGCAGCGGCGCCGACATCAGGCTGAAGACACTGCCGGTCGATCCGCGCGATCTCCTGCGCGGCGACTACGTCATCCTGTCCTATCCGATCTCGACCATCCCGAAGGCCATCGTCACCGGCGAGGTGCCGAAGGCAAGCGGCCGCCAGCGCCTCGCCGTGCGGCTGAAGCCCGGCGCGGACGGCCTGTGGACGGCGAGCGAGGCGCGCTTCGGCGACCTTGCGCCGGAGGCGGGCAGCGTCATCCTGCGCACACTGCCCTTCGACTACTATTCCGCCGGCGACGGCGGCCTGCCGGAAACCCTCTTCGTCACCTACGGCCTGGAGCGCTACTATGTGCCGGAGGGCGAGGGCAGGGTGCTGGAGGACGCCCGCAACCAGGAGGAACTGGAGGTGGAGGCGCGCGTCTCGAAGGACGGCACGCCGCAGATCGCCCGGCTGGTCCTTCGGGGCGAGCCCGTCTACGACGAACCGCTCTATTGAACGCGGCGCCCGAAAAACCCCGCATTTTTCCTTTGATCCGCCGGAAACGGGTGATATAGAGACGCCGCGCTCGGAAGGCGCCACGGTGCGCGGTTACGCTGCCCGTGGCATAGCGGTTTCTGAGACGCGGGTATGGTGAAATTGGTAGACACGCCAGATTTAGGTTCTGGTGCCGCAAGGCGTGGGAGTTCAAGTCTCTCTACCCGCACCAGAGCCACCAGACGTGGAAATGGAGGTTTCCGCGGCTGTTGGTGACCGCTGCATTATCCCTTAAATCGCCTGGGATTTAAGGGATAATGCAGCAGATTCTAGAGTATGACAGCGTCCTTTGCGCGCAGTGAATGGCGCGCGGCGCTGTCGAGAGCGCCATTTTGCTTGCCAAAAGGCCACCGAATTCAGTAAAGCCACTGCCGGCAAATGGACCGGCGGGGTGTTCGCCATAACCGGCAGGCCGGTTTGAGCACCGCCAACTCGAAATGAAGGTTTGAACATGCAGGTTATCGAAACGCTCGCTGAAGGGCTGAAGCGCGAAATCAAGGTCGTCATTCCGGCCAAGGACATGGAAGCTCAGATGAACGAGCGTCTTGAAGACGCCAAGGGCCGTGTCCGCATCAACGGCTTCCGTCCGGGCAAGGTGCCCTTCGCCCATCTCAAGAAGATGTACGGCAAGTCCATCATGGCCGAACTCGTCAACGAGATCGTCCGCGACCGTCCGTCGGCCATCCTTTCCGAGCGCGGCGAAAAGTCCGCGACGCAGCCGGAAATCGCGATGACCGAGGACCAGGCCGAGGCTGAGAAGATCCTCGCCGGCCAGGCCGATTTCGAATTCACGCTCTCCTATGAAGTGATCCCGGCCATCGACCTCAAGGACAATTCCGGCATCGCCGTCACGCGCGAAGTCGTCGAAGTCGACGCCGCCGAAGTCGACGAGCAGATCCTCAAGATCGCCGAAAGCGCCCGTTCCTACGAGACGAAGAAGGGCAAGGCCGCCGACGGCGACCGCGTCACCATCGACTATCTCGGCAAGGTCGACGGCGTGCCGTTCGACGGCGGCAAGGACGAGGACGCGGAACTCGTTCTCGGCTCCAACCGCTTCATCCCCGGCTTCGAGGAGCAGCTCGTCGGCCTGAAGGCCGGCGACGAGAAGGTCATCACGGTCACCTTCCCCGCTGACTACCCGGCCGCCAATCTCGCCGGCAAGGAAGCCACCTTCGACATCAACGTCAAGGATGTCGCCGCCCCGGCAGACGTCGAGATCAACGACGAGCTTGCCAAGAAGCTCGGCCTCGAATCGGCCGACAAGCTGCGCGAGATCGTCCGCGGCCAGATCGAGAGCCAGTACGGCTCGGTCACCCGCCAGAAGGTCAAGCGCCAGATTCTCGACCAGCTCGACGAGATGTACAAGTTCGACACGCCGGAGCGCCTGGTCGAAGCCGAGTTCGAGAACATCTGGCGCCAGATCAACACGGACCTCCAGCAGTCCGGCAAGACCTTCGCTGACGAGGACACGACGGAAGAGGCTGCGCGCGAAGAATATCGCAAGCTTGCCGAACGCCGCGTCCGCCTCGGCCTCGTTCTCTCGGAAATCGGCGAGAAGGCCGGCGTCCAGGTGAGCGACGAGGAAATGCAGCAGTCGCTCTACCAGCAGCTCCGCCAGTTCCCGGGCCAGGAAAAGCAGATCCTCGAATACTTCCAGAAGACCCCGGGCGCTGCCGCATCGCTGCGCGCGCCGATCTTCGAAGAGAAGGTCGTCGACCACCTGCTCGGCGAGATCAAGGTGACGGACAAGACCGTCTCCAAGGACGAGCTGATGGCGGACGACGAGGCCGAAGGTTCCGAGAAGGAAACCAAGAAGGCCGCGCCGAAGAAGAAGGCTGCCGCCAAGGCCGAAGCTCAGGACGGTGAAGACGCCGCCCCGAAGAAGAAGGCCCCGGCCAAGAAGAAGGCCGCCGAAGGCGACGCCGAATAATCGGTCCGACCGGATATCATGCGAAGAGGCCGTCCTTCGGGGCGGCCTTTTTGTTTGGCTCGGGTTAGGGCCGCGTCCCCGCTGTTTTCGCACCACCGTCCACGCAGCGGTTTCCGCCCGTGGTTTTTCAAAGAGCATCGGACGGGGCGCTGGAAGGGGCCGCGTCTGAATGTATATGTATGGCGCCTTTCAGCGCCCCGTTCGGCGGTTTCTGCCCGCGACTTGGGTCTCTCTGCAAAGGCCGGGCCGGGCGGACGTTTCCCGTCGGTTTCCGGGAGAAGGCCGTTTTCCGTTTTTGCATCCGCCATCGCGCGCCTTGGCGACGGGGGACGGAAAGGCAAGCCTTTCCGGACGGTCTTCATCCCGGCGGACGATGCCGACGCATCCGCCAGACCAGCCCCCTTGTGTGCCGCACAGGCACGCCCGGCGCGCCGTTCGGGGCGTGAAACGGAAGGCTCGGTCCGACGCCCGCCGCTTCCCCCGTGTCGCCGGAGGGAGACCATTTTCCGCAAGCCCGGTGCATGGGGTTCTGCGTCTTCCCCCCACGCCCCGCGCCGACCCCGCCTCGCCACGACGCCTCGCGGTGTATCCGCGGCGGGATGGAGGATTATAGGCATGGGTGGCGGGGGCGGGGAAAATGTGCGGCGGGAACGGGGATGAGAAAAGGGCGCGATGGAGGCCCGGATCCCCGAGGATCGCAGCGATCGTCTCAGGCAAAACTCTTCCGGCGCGGGGCGACGGCCTGGGTTTCGGTGACGGCGGGCAGGCTCTGCAGCACGCGCTTGGCCGGCAGGATGGCGATGGCCTCGGTGCCCTCGCGCAGCTTGGATTTCAGGATGAACTCGCCATTGTGCTTGGCGAGGATCGCCTGGACGATCGGCAGGCCGAGGCCGGTGCCCTGTTCGGCGCTCTTGATGGCGATGGAGCCCTGGCCGAAGGCGGAGAGCACGACGGGGATCTCCTCCTCCGGGATGCCGGGTCCGTTGTCCTTGATCGAGATGTACTGGCCGCCGCCGGCGGTCCAGCCGGCCTTGACGAAGATCTCGCCGCCCTGGGGCGTGAATTTCACGGCATTCGACAGGAGGTTCAGGATGACCTGGCGCAACGCCTTCTCGTCCGCCCAGACGGCCGGCATGTCGCCTTCGACCTGCTCGGAAATGGCGATGTTCTTCGCCCGGGCGCGCAACTGCACCATGCCGATGCAGTCCTCGGCGATGTCGACGAGATGCACGCTGTCCTCCGACAGGTCGTATTTGCCCGCCTCGATGCGCGAGAGGTCGAGGATCTCGTTGATGAGGTTGAGCAGGTGCTGGCCGGAGCGGTGGATGTCGGAGGTGTATTCCTTGTAGACCGGATTGTTGAGCGGCCCGAGCACTTCCGTCGACATGACCTCGGAAAAGCCGAGGATGGCGTTCAGCGGCGTGCGCAGCTCATGCGACATGGAGGCGAGGAAGCGGGATTTGGCAAGGTTCGCCTCTTCGGCGCGCCGGCGGGCCTCGTCCGACATGGACTTGGCCACTTCCAGCTCGGCGATCAGGTCGTCCTTCTCCGATTGCGAGGAGAGCAGCTGCGCGCTGGTGCGGTGCAGGCGGTTCGTCATGAAGATGAGGAAGATCAGCGCGGCGGAGATGATGGCCGCCATGCCGAAGGTCGCGGGGTCGGGGCGCAGCAGGACCGAGACGGAGAGCGCGACGACCGTCGGCAGGAAGGCATAGAGCACCGCATGGCGCAGCATCAGCGTGCTGATGGCGGTGACGGCCAGCGCCACGAGCAGGGCGGACCCCTTGTAGAAATCGAAGGTGACCTCGCCGCAGGGGCCGCAGGTCTGCAGGGAGAAGGCGGCCCAGGTGAGGCCCATGGCGACCTGCGCGGCCAGGAAGACGCGCTGCCAGCGGCGGGTGTTGTCGGCGGTGATCTCCTGCTTGTACGCGCGGCGGGCGACGATCATGCCGAGCGCATGCACGCTGAGGGCCAGGATCGCCCAGGCGAGAAGGCCGATCTCCTGCGTGAGGTAGACGCCGACGGCGGCAATCAGCATGACCACGACGGGAATGGCGAGCGCGCTCTGGGCGGCGGAGGCGACATGCAGTTGCAGCATCTCGCGCTCGAAGCCGGGCGCGATGCCCGTGGCGGTCTGCAGGCGTTCCCGGGTCGCGCGAACGGTGCGCGAAACAGCCTTGTTTCTATGGCTGCGCGACTTGTCGACGATGATCTTGTCGGTCGATGTACTGACGCCGGTACTCATCACGATTGCAACTGTTGCGGACGGCATTGAAGTCTAGGGGGGAATCCTTAAGAAGATGCTGCCGCGCATAAACCATTTGCGAACCATTCCGGCATTTTCCGGAACAGTCCGCCGGCAGCGCGCCAACATCGTGCCGTAACGGCATGACGCCGGGGTATTTGCGCCTTTCTCCGAATCGCGAAAACACCCTATCTCTTTCATCTTTCGCAGTTCCGGAGGCAGGCTGCCCGCGCGCTTCCGCTGGAACTGTTCTTCGCAAGGAACGGAATTCCATGGGGCTTACCAGGCGGGCGCGCGATGTCGGCGTGGCGGTGGCGATCCTGGCGCTGACGGCGCTGGTCGTGGCGCGCGTCGGCGGCGAGGGCGGCGAGACCTTCACCGGTGCGGCGCGGGCGGCGGACGGCGACACGCTGACGCTCGACGGCCACCGCATCCGGCTCGTCGGCATGGACTCGCCGGAGCTGACGCAGGTCTGCCGGCGCGACGGCGCGGACTGGCGCTGCGGCGTCGCCGCGCGCTCGCGCCTTGCCGAGCTGCTGCGCGCCGGACCGATCACCTGCCGGACGCAGGGCACGGACAGATACGACCGCTGGCTGGCGCGCTGCGAGAATGCGGCGGGTGACCTTGGGGCGCGCATGGTGCGGGAAGGGCTCGCGGTCGCCTATGGCGGCTACGAGGACGAGGAGCAGTTCGCGCGGGCGGAGCGCAAGGGCCTGTGGGGGGCGGAATTCGACATGCCGCAGCAATGGCGCAGGACGAACGGCCGGCCGCAGGAGGACGCCCATGACGCGGAACCGGGCATCCTCGACGGGATCCTGCGCGTGTTCGGGCTTTAAACCGCTTCGCACCTTTGCAGGATTTGCTTTAGAACGGAGGCATGATGGACGATGCGGAACCCGACGGCGCGATTGCCGCCCTTCGCGCGGCGATCGCGGCCTGCCGGCTCTGCCGCGACGCGCCGGCGAAGGGGCCTGAGGACCGGCTGCCGCACGAGCCGCGGCCCGTCGCCGTCCTCTCCGAGGCCGCGCGCATCCTGATCGCCGGCCAGGCGCCGGGGCTGCGGGTGCATGAAAGCGGCCTGCCGTTCAACGATGCCTCCGGCGACCGGCTGCGCGACTGGCTCGGTGTGACGCGCGAAGCGTTCTACGATCCGCGGAAATTCGCCATCGTGCCGATGGGCCTCTGTTTCCCGGGCTACGACGCCCATGGCAGCGACCTGCCGCCGCGGCGCGAATGCGCGCCGCTCTGGCGCGCCCGGGCGATCGCCGCCATGCCGCAGATCGAACTGGTGCTGGCGATCGGCCAGTATGCCCAGGCCTGGCATCTGGGGGCGGCGAAGGCCGCCAGCATGACGGAGACGGTGCGCGACTGGCGCCGGCACCTTCATCGCAATGCGGGGCCGGCCGTGCTGCCGCTGCCCCATCCGAGCTGGCGCAACACCGGCTGGTTGAAGCGCAATCCGTGGTTCGAGGCGGAGGTTCTGCCCGAGTTGCGAAAGCGGGTGAAAACCCTTACGGAATGAAATGCAATTCTTTCAATTTGTCGCCATCGCGGTATATGAGGGAATTAAATTTCTTAGGGGAAGTCAATGGACCGTCTGGACCGCAAAATCCTGCGCCTCTTGCAGGAAGATTCCACGCTCGCCGTGGCCGATCTCGCCAAGAAGGTGGGGCTCTCGACCACGCCCTGCTGGCGGCGCATCCAGAAGATGGAAGAGGACGGCGTGATCCGCAAGCGCGTCGCGCTGCTCGATCCGGTCAAGATCAACACCAAGGTCACGGTCTTCGTGTCGATCCGCACCAACGCCCATTCCACGGAATGGCTGAAGCGCTTTTCCGAGGTGATCGTCGAATTCCCCGAAGTGGTGGAATTCTACCGCATGAGCGGCGAGGTGGATTACCTGCTGCGCGTCGTCGTGCCCGACATCGCCGCCTATGACGCCTTCTACAAGCGCATGATCGCCCGCATCGAGATCCGCGACGTCTCCTCGGCCTTCGCGATGGAGCAGATCAAGTACACGACCGAGCTGCCGCTCGACTACATGGTCGTGGACAACCAGAAGAGCGGCGAGGAATAGGCGCTTTGCGCCGCTGCGGCCGGGCTTTCAGGAATCCGGCCGCCTGAAGGTCACGACCACCGTCTTCCACGAGTCATAGGGCGCAAGCTCCGACAGCCCGGCAAAGGGCGCGCAGCGCACGACCGCGCGCACCGCGCTGGCGGCGAAGGTCCTTGTCGCCGTATCGCCGCCGACCGGGCCGTCGATTTCCGGCGAGCCGTCGAGCGCGCCCGCTTCCGTCAGCGAGAATTTCACCCGGATCGCCTGCACATGGTCCGGCAGGTCCGCGGGCAGCACCCAGCACGCGGCGATCTTGCCGTGCAGGGCGGCGGCGAGCGCCTGCCGGCCCGCATCGTCCGCCAGCGCCGGGGCGGCAAGCGCGGCCCCGGCGATCAGGGAGACGAGGGCGCGGCGGAGCGCCACGTCATTTCCTCTGAAGGCGCGCGAGCAGCGAGGACGTGTCCCAGCGATTGCCGCCCATGTCCTGCACGTCGCCGTAGAACTGGTCGATCAGCGCGGTGACGGGCAGTTTCGCGCCGTTGAGGCGGGCTTCCGAAAGCACGATGCCGAGGTCCTTGCGCATCCAGTCGATGGCGAAGCCGAAGTCGTACTTGCCGGCGATCATCGTCTTGTGGCGGTTGTCCATCTGCCAGGAGCCGGCCGCGCCCTTGGAGATGACCTCGATGACCGCCTCCATGTCGAGCCCGGCCTTCATGCCGAAATGGATGCCCTCGGCAAGCCCCTGCACGACGCCGGCGACGCAGATCTGGTTGACCATCTTGGCAAGCTGGCCGGCGCCCGCCGGCCCCATCAGGCCGACCATGCGGGCATAGGCGTCGATGATCGGCCGCGCCTTGTCGAACGTGTCCTTCTCGCCGCCGCACATGACCGTCAGGACGCCGTTTTCCGCGCCGGCCTGGCCGCCGGAGACGGGCGCGTCGAGGAAGGCGAAACCCTTTTCGCGGGCCGCGGCGTCGAGTTCGCGCGCGACTTCCGCGGAGGCGGTGGTGTTGTCGATGAGGACGGCGCCGGGCTTCATGCCGTCGAAGACGCCGTCCTCGGCGGTGGTGACGGAGCGCAGGTCGTCGTCATTGCCGACGCAGGTGAAGACGAAATCGGCACCCTCGGCGGCTTGCGCCGGGGTGCGGAAGGCCTTGCCGCCGAATTGGGCGGCCCATGTCTCCGCCTTGGCGAAGGTGCGGTTGTAGACCGCGACCTCATGGCCGCCCTTGACCTTGAGGTGTCCCGCCATGGGATAGCCCATGACGCCGAGACCGATGAATGCAACCTTTGCCATGCTGTAACCTCCTGCAATCGTTGGCAGGAGGTGTAGCGGATCATCGGTTTTTGCGAAAGTGTTTCTCGATGAGTGTGTTCGATGAGAGCAGCGCGACAAGACAGACTTCGCCTGAACACAGCTGCCACGGTACCGGCGCCTCCAGGAGGAAACCGGGACATGGTTTCAGCCGGTGCTGAGAAGCAGCGCCCGATGATCCGATACCTCCGGCGATTCCACCACCGTGAAATCGGCAACGCGGACCGTCGCGTTCACCAGCATGTAGTCCGCATAGCGGCCGGGCTTCGTGTAGAGCGAGGTCCGCGTGTCGGTGAAGCCGCGGGTGGTGACGAGGTCGGTGAGGCCGATCTGTGCGAGTGTCTTGAAGGTATGGCTCTGCGGCAGCAGGTTGAAATCACCGCAGAGGACGAGGCCTTCGTCCTGGCGCTGCAGGCGCGCGATGAGGGCGGCGAGGGCTTCGGCCTGCGCCGCGCGCTCCGGCGTGTCGCCCTTGCCGTCGACGGTTCGAAGGCCGTGGAGCTGCGCGACGGTGAGCGCGCGGTCTGCGGCATAGTCGTAGAGGCGGAAGGCGTGGGCGTTGCGGGGACGGGGGTGGGGGCCGAAACCGTGCGGGGAGAACGCGCCGTGCACGAAATCGAGCGCCTGGCCGATCACGGCGATATCCTGGCGGATGAAGGTGGCGAGGCCGAATTCCTGCCAGCAAGGGCGGTCGCCATCCGTCAGCTCGCCGCGCATGGCCGGCGCGAAGAAGCCGTCATGGCCGGGCAGGGCGGCGGCGATATCCCGGTAGAGATTGGCGCGCTGCTGGAGCTCCACCGCGCCATCGCGATAGGTCAGCCATGCCGACCGCGCGGCGATGGCCCGCGGGACCTCCTGCAGGCAATAGACATCGGCGTCGACGGCCCTGAGATAGTCGATGAGCGGCGCGTGCAGCATGCCGCCCCAGACGTTCAGCGACAGGATCCTCATGCGTGCCGCTCCTCCCGCGCGTTTCCTGCGAACCCGGACGCATGATGTGGATCCGCATCGGCATGTGAACCGATCGTCTTGGCCGGCGAAGGATCACTTCGCCTGCGACAGGTCGCCCATGCGGTTCCAGGCGTCGAGGCCGGCGATCTTGTAGGCTTCGGCGAGCGTCGGATAGTTGAAGGTGTTTTCCACGAAATATTCGACGGTGCCCTTCAGGTTCAAGACGGCCTGGCCGATATGGACGAGCTCCGTCGCGCCTTCGCCGACGATGTGCACGCCGAGCAGGCGGCGTGTCTTCAGCGAGAAGATCATCTTCAGCAGGCCGGAATTGAGGCCCATGATGTGGCCGCGCGAGGTCTCCCGGAAACGCGCCATGCCGCATTCATAGGGGATGCCGCGTTCCTTCACCTCTTCCTCCGTCAGGCCGCAGGTCGAGATTTCCGGCACGGCGTAGATGCCGTAGGGGAAATATTTTGGCGGCTCCTTGGCGATGGCGCCGACAGCGACACGGGCGGCGATACGGCCCTGTTCCATCGAGGTGGAGGCAAGGCTCGGGAAGCCGACGACGTCGCCGGCGGCGTAGATATGCGGCACGTCGGTCTGGAAGGTTTCCGGGTTCACGCTGAGGCGGCCGCGCGAATCGGCCGTCAGGCCCGCTGCGGCGAGGTTCAGGCTGTCCGTCGCGCCGACGCGGCCGGCGGCATAAAGCACCATGTCGCAGGTGACGTGGCGGCCGTTGTCCAGCGTGATCTCGCATTTGCCGTTTTCCAGCTTCTCCACCTTGTCGGCCTTCTGGCCGAGGATGAGCTTCATGTTGCGGTCGCGCAGATCGTGGATGAATTCCTCGACGATCTCCCTGTCGATGAAATCGAGGATCGTCGGCTTGGGATCGATGACGGTGACCTGCGTGTCGAGCGCGGAGAAGATCGTGGCATATTCGATGCCGATGACGCCGGCGCCGATGACGGCCATGGAGCGCGGCAGGTCCTTGATATCAAGGAGCTCGTCGCTGTCGAGAACGCTGACGCCGTCGAAGGGGATGCTTTCCGGGCGGTACGGCTTGGTGCCGACGGCCAGCATGATGCTCTTGGCCTGGACGTGAACGGTCTCGCCGTCGTCCCTGGTGATCTCCATCGTCTCCGGCGTGACGAACTTCGCCTTGCCGCGCATGTGCTGCACGCGGTTGCGGGCGAACTGGTGCTCCAGCACCTCCACCTCGTGGTCGAGCGTGATGAGCAGGCGGCGGCGCAGGTCGTCGGCGCTGATCTCCTGCTTGACGCGGTAGGCGCGGCCGTAGAAGCCGCGCTCGCGCCAGCCGGAAAGGTTCAGCGCGGTCTCGCGCAGCGTCTTCGAGGGGATCGTGCCGGTGTGCACCGAAACGCCGCCGACGCGTTTTCCCTGTTCGATGACGAGGACTTTGCGCCCGAGCTTTGCCGCCTGGATGGCGCCGCGGCGGCCTGCGGGGCCGCTGCCCACGACGACGAGATCATATTCCTGCATGTAAGATGGCCCCAGCCTTTTGCGGGAAGAATCATATTGCGATGCAGCAATTGTCTTCGCCGTGCAAATTTTCGTCAACCGAATGTGGCAGCAAACCGTTTCAATCGGATGAAGGAACGCTCACCCGATTTCGTTGTTTTGTAACGCGATTCGGCGGTTCCCCACAGGGCGCCGCCCTTCCTTTCAGATCAGTCTCAGCCCCTTGAGGCTGGCATGCCCGTCCTTGCCGATGATGATGTGGTCATGCACCGTGATACCAAGCGGTCGGGCGGTCTCCACGATCGTCTTCGTCATATCGATGTCCGCGCGCGACGGCGTCGGGTCGCCGGACGGGTGGTTATGGATCAAAACAGCCAACAAAATAAGTCGTTGTTTATCAGGATGTTATGCATGCCTGCAGATAAACTGGGGTATGGGTTTGGTGTCTGAAACAAATGACATTCCGTGACCATCCCGCCGTATTCCGCCCGATCCTTCCAGCTTCCGGAAACGCATGCAGGAGCACGAGTTACTGTGGCCACTACGGTTATGCGTGACCAGCAATGAGCGCTTATGCGTCGAGTTATTTGGGCTCGACAAAGCCAACCATTCCGCTCAGCTCAACTCGCAATATAGACCGTTCCAGCAGGCCAGCAGGATCTGCGAACGGCTTTGCGACTGGATTTGTCGTGTGTGCTTCGTAGACACGCCAGAGAATGTATCGGTCTCGTTCACGAAGTGCTTTTTCAAACTCACGTTGCGACCATTCGAAACGGCCATCGACGCCCATCGTCGATTTCACTTCGAGCCAAAGCGGCTTTCCCTCCCTGTCGATGGATCGAATGTCGTGATCGGCACCAGGCAGGTCTTTTGACACCCAGATTACGTGCTTCTCGGGTTCTTCATAGCCAAGAAGCCGAACCCGCTCCAGCTCAGCGAGATATACAATTTCTTCGCCGCGGGTACCGACCTTTTGATCCCGTTCTATGTCGTAGGCATCCGGCGGACGCCAACCGCTCGCTCCGCCAGAATACCAGGTGCCGCCGGCGTCGGGGCGCGGTCTGGCCGCTACCGCCTGAGCGCTCGGCTGCTCGATGAGTGGGAGAACCGACTCAATAGGGGGCAAGGCAAATTGGGGCCTAGAGATCGGTGGGATCGAACGCACTGCCGGCAGTTGCGCCGGCGTTAGTGGCGACGGCAGTTGGTCTGGACCGGAGGCTTTGGCATGGTCGAACATCTCGGTCAAAAGTGACTGTATCATCGCCTGTTGTGGCGACTCTGCTGGCTCAAAGTGCGAAGCAGGTTCCTCAGGGTATACCGCGGTCTCGACCCAGGCTGGGGGCTTGAGCCCTTGGCGCTCCAGATAGGCGTACGTATCCGCGCCAGACTCGCACATCAGAAGTGGTAGAAGCGCGACCGACAATCGGCGCGCGTCGGTCATCTGAGTGGCGCCGAGAAGTTCGGCCAAGGCATAGGTTAAGTTCTGCTCAAACTCAAACTTGGTCCGCGTTGGCCTTAGCGCTATGTCGCCGTCGATTGCAGCGGCCTCAGTGGTGATCGCGACCGTCTTGCCGCCTACGCTGTACTGCCGATCAATGCCGGTCACAAAACGGACACGTTCGATGGAGGCGAGGCGTGTCATCACTTCTGATTGGCGAAGAATTCGCACGCTGCCGTACTCCCGCCGATAATCGTAGAACAGAAGGTCGACCGCGGTGCGAAAGTCATCGCGCCTTAGAATTGTCAGTATACGGTCCGAATGGCTACTCTTGAACCAAGGCGGCGGCTTGCTCTCGAGGCCGACAGCGAGCTTGGGCGCGCCCGAGATCGAGGTGAGCCGACGCAGTGATAGGGCACCAAAAAAATGTCGGGTATCTTCCGTGATCGCGGCAAACCCCGTGGTGGCGCCCGCCTTCGCGAGCGCGGTAGCAAGGGTAGGAAAGTCGTCTTCGACGAAGGCTCCGGAGCGAATGTCGGCGACACTGAACAGGCGGCCGTCCTGCCCGAGAAGGCAACGGGTGTCCTCTGGGAGAGATTCGGGCAAACCCGAGGAGCCACGCCGATGATACGCCTCACGTAGGATCTGACGGATCTCGGTGACCGCGATCGAGGTCCCTGCCACTTGCTCTTCAGCCCATTGAAGGAGCTTGATCCAGTGGTGGTCCAACGGCGTCGTAGCGGCGCCCAAGGCTTCGAAACTGTCGACTATTCCCGGGGAGCTGCGCAAGAGCGGCGTCGCTTTTTGAAACCACAAAGGTATGCGCATGCCTACGAGGAGGTCCTTTGGAGCGTGGTAGGCGCCATGGGCCCAGAGGATCGGTCGATCGGCGAGGCCGCCGAGGGAAATCTTTTCCGCTCGAAGTGCGTGAACAAGAGCCGCGTAGAACGTGGCGATATCATTCGGTGGACGAGCTTGGCGGTAGCGTCCGCGCAGATGGTGTAATTTCGGAGGCGCATTGAGGTGGAAACGGCGGTGGAGAATGGGCTGCCGTATTCGTTGAGCGCAAGGTGGGCACCGGGCCTGTCGGAGAAGGTGGAGTTGCAAAGCTTCAACCAGACCGAAAGGAACCCCGATGACCGACGATAGATTACCCCTTGCCGAGCTTGCCGCGAAGAGCGGCGACAGTGATTTTCTGCGAGCGATTGCCGAAAGCGTGCTGCAACTGATCATGGAAGCCGACGTTGACGGTCTGATCGGCGCTGGCCGCTATGAACGTGGTGACGGCCGCCAGACATGGCGCAACGGCTACCGCGACCGCTCGCTCGACACCCGGCTCGGCACGCTGAACCTGAAGATACCGAAGATGCGGCAGGGAGCCTACTTTCCCGGCTTCCTGGAGCCGAGGAAGATGGTGGAGAAGGCGCTGGTCGCCGTGATCCAGGAGGCGTGGATCAACGGTGTCTCGACGCGCAAGGTCGATGAACTGGTGCAGGCGATGGGCATGACGGGCATCTCCAAATCCTCCGTTTCCAAGCTCTGCAAGGACATCGACGAGCGGGTGAACGCCTTCCTCAAGCGCCCCCTTTCCGGCGACTGGCCATATCTATGGCTCGACGCCACCTATCTGAAGGTGCGCGAGGGCGGGCGCATTGTATCGGTGGCGGCGATAATCGCGGTGGCAGTCAACACGGACGGGAAAAGGGAAATCGTCGGCCTGCATATCGGCCCCTCCGAAGCCGAGCCGTTCTGGACGAGCTTCCTGCGCGATCTGGTGCGCCGGGGCCTCACCGGCGTCAAACTGGTGATCTCCGATGCTCATGAAGGGCTGAAGGCCGCCATCACCCGCATCCTCAGCGCGACATGGCAAAGGTGCCGCGTTCATGCAATGCGCAACGCGCTGGCCTACGTTCCCAAGGGCCAGCACACCATGGTCGCCGCCGCGATCCGCCAGGCCTTCATCCAGCCCGACCATGACAATGCCGTCCAGACCTGGCGGCATGTCGCCGACCAGCTCCGCGTCAGATGGCCCAGGCTCGGCACCTTCATGGACAACGCCGAGGCCGACGTGCTGGCCTACATGGCCTTCCCCGCGCAGCACCGCACGAAATTACATTCGACGAATCCGCTGGAGCGGCTGAACAAGGAGGTGAAGCGCCGCGCCGATGTCGTCGGCATCTTTCCCAACGAGGACAGCATCGTCCGGCTCATCGGCGCGGTCCTGCTCGAAGCCAACGACGAATGGCAGCTGCTCAGCCGATACATGCAGGTCGAGGCGATGGCCGAGCTGAATCCATCGACAGTCGAGGAGGAAACCACACTTCAAATTACACCCAGAGCCGCCTGATCATGACGGCCCGGAACCACACCCGAAATTACACCAACTTGACGGACGCGGCCGAGCTTGGCCCTTCAACTCCTCGATTGCGTTTAGCATGACGGCGGTGGAGGGGCGCTCCTGACATCCTAGGCGCATGTAGAGTGCATGATTTCGGCCCGCGACGATCCTGCTGTCATTTGCTGCACAGATTCGGTTGACCTCATTGTCGAGGAACAAATCTCGCGGGGGTGCCAGCCCGCCGGCGCGGGTCGTTAGGATTGGAATTGCCCTCAGTCGTTTCACTACGCCAGGGGTGAGATACTGAATGTTGTTCTTGAGTAGGGCTTCAAAGGCCGAAGCTTTTCCCGGCTCATTGGTGAGATGCTCCGCGAAATCCACGAGATCATTGCCCGTTAGCTTCTCCCGCAATCGAAGCGCAGCTAGTAAATTTGTGCGCTTGGCCACGGCAGGCGCAGGCGCGTGGATGGTCGGCGAGAGGAGCTGAGCCTGTGCGGCTGGGAGGACGACCATGTCGATGGGCGCTGTCCAGCCGCCACGATGATCACGGAGCACAGGGCTTGGCTTGATTGCCGCGATAAGCGACCGGCTGAGGGTTAGATCAGCGGAGAGTAGGTGATTGTATAGTTTCTGGCGCTCCTCTTCGTCGATCGTGCCAGTCCGTGCGCGCTCGGCGGCGGCACGCACCCAATTGTCGAGATCGAACGGCGTGCAAAGATCGGTCAGTGCTTTCTCGCCGTTCAACGAACGGTGTAGTCGCGTAGCGAGCGGTGCTTGGCAAATGTCCCAGATATCGTCTTCAACCACCACTAGCGTATCAGCCGCCTGCAGAGACCCATCGGCGGCCAAGGTCGACTTGGTGAACCGCAAATCCCGTCGGTTTTCATTTGATAGCCGCCGGCGTACAGCGGCTATAGCCTTGGCCATAGTGCGTTGTCGCTGCAGGTCTGAAAGCGTACTAGCATATTCTGAAAAGTGAAGGTTTGCGTCGTCCTTCGGGACCTTAGTTGCCAAGCCGGACAGATCCTTCCCAGCGCAGCGCAGGCGGATCATGGAGTTGCGAGTGAAGGGTTTGGCCCCACATTGCCGCACGAAATCACGTAGCTCGGGGACATCAGCCAAATCTGTACGAAGGTATCGTGATGCCGACAGCAGAGCTGCAAAGGTTGGATCCTCAGGAAGGACGAGGTCTGCGGCCTTTGCAAAGCGGCCCGATAATGAGGTTGGCCAGCATGCTTCCTCCTCGAGGTGCCTCCTCAAAGCAGACGCAAACGCTGCCGGCTTCGCCTCCGTGATACCCCTTATCGCGAGAAAGGCGTCTGATCCAAATCGGGCAATCCAGTCACCGGTTAACAATGCCACTGTTAGCTCGGCCGCCTGGCTCATCAGCCAGTTGTTCCACTCGCAGTCCAAGAGGGCCGAGCGATCCGCTACAAGCTCGAAGGGTGCGCTCACGCTTACGACGGACCCGGTTGCAGAGCTTGGCGCTTGTAACGGGTAAAAAAAGCGACCGGTGATAGTGAGGTCGGGGCGCTTAAGGCGAATGGGAAGCGAAATTCCGATCCGGGCGGTGCCTCCTGCCGCCGCGTAATAGGATCCTATAGCTTGATCGGCGAATTTCGCCGGCACCGGCACCGTGCGGGTGAACTCGATCTCCTCGAATCGCCGGGTTGCTGGCTTTCCGCCTCGGTC
The DNA here is from genome assembly GCF_001652565.1 of Shinella sp. HZN7. NCBI lineage: Bacteria > Pseudomonadati > Pseudomonadota > Alphaproteobacteria > Hyphomicrobiales > Rhizobiaceae > Shinella > Shinella sp. HZN7. The sequence continues at coordinate 1,669,360 of NZ_CP015736.1, forward strand.
GGCTCGATCAGTCAGTCTACCGACCCGCCGAAGGGCGCTCACGCCCAACACTTTGCAGGGCTCGGGTTCGACGTCTTGGCGCCACGACAGGGTCCGCTCCTGCCGGTCAGAGCGCAGAGTCATCTCACGGATTCCGCGCTTTCGCCCCGGGAGCGCCAGCTTGACCATCGTCGCGAGGAGTCCGCTCGCCATCTTGTCAAAGGTTTCGGCCTCGCGTTCGGGCGTAAATGGTTGCAGCTTGGCGAAAGCCTTTGTGCGATAAGGGACGTGGATGCTGACGCCACGCTGTCCCTTCGATCCGACATCGGTTTCGATTTTTGTGGCCAACCGAATGAGATTCTGAACGGCGCGTCGACCGTTCGAACGAACATAGATCCGGTCACCGAAGAGAAAGAGTGATCGAAGGCCAAAATTCTTCGAGCCAATCCCATTTTCTTTTGGCTTGATCTCCGCGCCGCTTGTGTCGCCGGCCACCCTCCCGGTGCCGATCACAACATCTAGGCGCTCCCACCCCTTCTTGTTGATGGGCCTGCCAGAGCCCGAAATGGACAACTGGTCGGTTCCAAACGTCACGGCCATAACGTCGCCGTTGGCATCGAATTCATTCTGGACGAGCTCGCGCAACACGTCCGTCGGGTCGTGCCCGAGCACGAACTGATCAATGATGCTGCCGCCGATCTTGGTCTCGTAGCCGGCGTCGCTATCGTCGGGTGGAGACCAGTTTTGATGGGTCGGAGTTGCCGTCGTCGATACCGGTTTGGCTCGGCGCCTGCTGTTGGGAATTGAACCGGAACCTTCCATTCATCTCACTTGTCTTCGATGCAGACAGCGCTGATCTTCTTCGCTGCCAGAGGAATCTAAGGCGATCTGAATAATCGCTATTGGCTTGTACTTGAAAGATACTCGTGCGGTCCACATGTGCGTTAAAGGGGCGGCGAGGGGCCGGCCCCGCTGAAGGGCGCTGCCTGCGCACGAGCGGGAATGTAATTCCCTTCTTACGCAGCGCATAGGGAGCTATTTGTCTTGCCGACTGTCAGCGTCAGGCCTAATGATCTTATCGAGAGTTAGGAACAATGGTGCGGACACGGCTTCTCCTAAGGTCATGAAATTGTGCAACAGCTTGTTGCACAATTTTGAATGGCGGACCTTCACCGAGGCTGTGTGATTTACTCGCAATTGATGCTGAGCCGTGCATATCGTTGCGTTTCTCTTATCTAGGTGTTCGCCGGTATCGTCCTTTCCGGCGTGATCCGACATACTCAAGCAACTGGGCTTTCTGAAGAGCGCCTATGTCGCGTCGGGCGGTTTTCAGGCTCACCTGCCATACCGCTACGATCTCCCTAGCTCCGCACCGGCTTCCTTCTGCGACTCGAGCCAGAAACCAACGTTGTCGATCATTGAGTTCTATCGGATCAGGGACATTTATAGGGTCGCGTTCAAGGACACGTTCAGGGTCATTTTTTTGCGCAGCCGTTGCCGGTCCAAATCCAGCGGCTTCGCCGGCGGCGTAGGCTTCTCTGGCCTTGGCAAGCGAGAGGCGATCTACCGGAGCGGTGAGCGGATTTGCTGCTGGGCTTTCGATCAGACCGAGAACGAAGGCCCTGATGACTGGTGATGAGATCACGAGACGTAAGAAATATACTGTATCAGGGCCGTGTTGGGCCGAGAGCCAGTGCTTGACGGTTCTCTCGCTTGCGCCCGTCTGGCGCATGAGTTGCTTGATCGCGCGATGGCTATCGCCGTGCTCTTTGCGCAGCAGCCCGGCAATAGTCTTGGCATAGGCCTCACGTCCTCCAAGAACGCCCGTCCATAGGGGTAATTTCCTGCCCTTTTTCGGCAACATCTTCCGCTTCCTCCGCAGTTAGACTGACTTCAGTGCGGAGTGGCGGCAGAGCCCCGTCATGCGCTGCGGCGGTTGGTCGCCCGGACCACCGCAGTCCGGGGTCGGAGGGGCGAATTTTGACGATCCGGAAACTTTACGACGATGATCAATCGGAGCAACCGGAGCGTCCTGTTCGGGCTGCCGAATACGTCCGCATGTCAACGGATCATCAGAAATACTCAACGGAAAACCAGTCTGATGCGATCCGGAAATATGCGACCGAGCGCGGGATTGAGATCGTTCGGTCTTATGCGGACGCGGGCAAAAGCGGTCTCAAAATCGAAGGGCGTGACGCACTTCGGCAGTTGATTGAGGACGTGCAGACTGGCGTCACGAATTTCACAATGGTCCTCGTCTATGACGTCAGCCGTTGGGGCCGATTTCAGGACGCCGACGAAAGCGCCTACTATGAATATATCTGCCGACGCTCAGGCATCTCCGTAGAGTATTGCGCCGAGCAGTTCGAGAACGATGGCAGTCCGATTTCGACCATCGTCAAGGGCGTCAAGCGTGCAATGGCCGGCGAATATAGCCGCGAACTTTCGACCAAGGTGTTCGCGGGGCAGGGGCGGCTGATCGAAAAGGGCTATCGTCAGGGAGGCCCTGCGGGCTTCGGCCTTCGACGGACTCTGATCGACGAGCACGGCGTCATCAAGGGCGTGCTTCAGCGGGGTGAGCATAAGAGCATCCAGACCGACCGCGTGATCTTGACCCTCGGCCCCGCGGAGGAAGTCAATCTGGTTCGCGATATTTACCAGGCATTTGTTCATCAGGGGCGCGGTGAGAACGAGATCGCGGCCGATCTCAATGAACAGGGAATCCCAACCGATCTCGGACGTCCTTGGACCAGGGGCACGGTCCATCAACTCCTGATCAATGAGAAATATGTTGGAGACAACTGAATTAGCCCCCGAAAGGCCCGGACATGCTCCCCCACTTAGCTAAGTGGGTAGGAGTAATGTTGGTAATATGACTGGTAGCAATTTTAAGATGGAAGTTCTCTCCGGGCCGGAACGTCGGCGGCGCTGGAGCACGGCAGAGAAGCTGGCGATCATTCAAGAGACCTACGAGGCGGACGCAACGGTGAGCATCGTCGCGCGTCGGCACGGCATCCAGCCGAACCAGTTGTTCGCCTGGCGCAAGCTGGCATCCCAGGGAGCACTGACGGCGACGGCCGCCGAAGAGGAGGTCGTTCCGGCATCCGAATACCGGGCGCTTCAGGCCCAGGTTAAGGAGTTGCAACGCCTGCTGGGCAAGAAGACGATGGAGAGCGAAATCCTCAAGGAAGCCCTCGAAATCGCCGGTGGCCCAAAAAAACGGATGTTGCGCTCGATCTCTCTGCCGAGAGGGATTTTGGAATGAAGACCATCTGCGAAACCTTGGGTGTCGCCCGCTCGAATATCGCTGCGCGTGCCACGGGTTCCGCTTCCAGAGCCAGAGGACGGCCGCCACTCCCGGATCGGGAGCTGGTGGAAGAAATCAGGGCCGTCATTGCCGACATGCCCACCTACGGCTATCGGCGGGTCCATGCCATCCTGCGCCGGAATGCCCGGAAAGACGGGCGTTCGTGGCCCAACGCCAAGCGCGTCTATCGGGTCATGAAGCTGCACAACCTGCTTCTGGTGCGCCACACCGGAGCGGTCGATGATCGCCGCCACGATGGTCAGGTCGCTGTCGAACGCTCCAACATCCGATGGTGCTCGGACGGCTTCGAGATCGGCTGCGACAACAAGGAGAAGGTCCGTGTCGCCTTCGCCCTCGACTGCTGCGACCGTGAGGCAATCGCCCATGTCGCCACCACGGAGGGCATCAAGAGCCAGGACGTGCAGGACCTCGTGATCACCGCCGTCGAGAACCGCTTCGGTCGCATCAACATGTTGTCCGAGCCCATCGAATGGCTCACCGACAACGGTTCGTGCTTCGTCGCCAGGGATACCGCATCCTTGCTCCGCGACATCGGCATGGAGCCGTGCACGACGCCCGTGCGCAGCCCGCAATCGAACGGCATGGCCGAGGCCTTCGTCAAAACCTTCAAGCGCGACTACGTCGCGGTGAACCCCACCCCGGATGCCGAAACCGTCATCGCGCAACTGCCGCTCTGGTTCGAGCACTACAACAATCTTCACCCGCACAGTGCTTTAGGATATCAATCACCGCGCGAGTTCATCAGCTCGCAATCTCAAACCTGAGCATGTCCGGTCTTTTGGGGGCAACTCCAACAACATATGGAACCGCCGTTCCTTCAAGCTGAAAAAGATGCGTGTCCGCAATGGGCCTGAGATGTGGATCAAGGCTCAGGATGCATTCGAAGCCATCGTCGAGCGCGAGCTGTTCGAGGCAGCCAGAACCATCATCAATGCGCGCTCGTTTCGCCTGAGTGACGATGAGATGCTGGAATCCCTAAGGGCGCTCTACCGGCGGAGAGGTCTGCTGTCGGGCATTGTCATTGACGAATGCGACGATCTGCCGTCCAGCAGCACCTATAGCTCTCGCTTCGGCAGCCTGCTTCTGGCTTACCGCCTCGTCGGGTTCACGCCGGATCGCGACTATCGCTACGTCGAAATCAATCGCGAGCTGCGCAAGCTACATCCCGGCATCGTCCGTGAAGTACTCGACGGATTACGCGCCACCGGCAGCGATGCCTGGCAGAATCCTCAGACCGACCGGGTTAACGTCAACGGCGAATTCAACCTTTCGGTAATAGTGGCCCGATGCTTCGAAACCTCGACCGGGCTTTTGCGTTGGAAGCCGCGCTTCGACACTTCCCTCGCACCGGATATCACCATCGTCGTCCGCATGGACCGCACCAACCGCGTGCCGCTCGACTACTACCTATTTCCGCGCATCGACATGCTCTCCGAGAAGCTGCGGCTGATGGAGGATAACGCCCTTAGTCTCGACGCCTATCGCTTCGACGACCTCGATCTTCTCTACGACATCGCAACACCCATTCCCTTTTCGGAGGCCGCTTGATGCCTGCCGTTCATCTAAATCGGATCGAAATGATTCCGATCTCCCGGATCACGGTCCTGAATCCACGCGCGCGTAACAAGCGTCAGCATCGGGAGATCGTGAACAACATCGAAGCCATTGGCTTGAAACGGCCGATCACGGTGAGCCGTCGTGAAGGGGCCGGTGGTCCAAGATATGATCTTGTCTGCGGCGAAGGACGGCTGGAAGCTTTTCAGATGCTCGGCCAAACCGAGATTCCAGCCGTGGTGATCGAGGCCAGTGAGAACGAATGCCTGGTGATGAGTCTGGTCGAAAATATCGCCCGTCGCACGCCTCGTCCCATCGATATCATGCGTGAGATCGGCGCTCTGCGATCGCGCGGATATAGCGACGCCGCGATTGGCGAAAAGATCGGCGTCGGGGCATCCTGGGTCAACATGATCGCTTCGCTCCTCGAACGCGGCGAGGAGCGTCTGGTGGCTGCGGTCGAAACCGGCCTCATTCCGATCACTCTGGCGATGGAGATTTCCAAGGCGGAGACGGAGGAGGCGCAGAATCTGCTCCTTGACGCCTATGAAACCGGCAAGCTGAGAGGCAAGAAGCTCGCCGCCGTCCGGCGCATGCTCGATATGCGTATGCGGAGCCAACGCAAGGGACTGTTACCGACTGGGCGCCTCGGCAGGAAGGCTAACAGCCGGCGACTGACAGCTGCCGATCTCATGGAGATTTATCAACGCGAAGCCGAAAAGCAGCGCCTCCTGGTCAAAAAGTCTGATTTTACCCAAACCCGACTGCTGTTCATCGTTGAGGCGCTGAAGGATCTGCTCGCGGAGGACGGCTTCGTCAACTTGCTGCGAGCGGAAGGACTGGCAACTATGCCTCGGGCACTCGCCGCTCGGGTATCGGGAGGCGATCATGACTGACGGGCCGAGAGATCAGGAAGATGGCCATATTCATCTGGCTTTCGACCGAGACTTCCTAAAGATTCCGGTAGCTGCGATCGTGCCGCTCAAGACGTTGCCGGACGGCGCCAGAGCGAGCCGGTCGTATTCGCAGGTTCTCAGTTCCATCAAGGCTATCGGCCTGATCGAAGCGCCTGTCGTCTTGGCGGACCCCAACAACGCAGGAACATGGTTTCTCCTCGACGGCCATCTCCGGTTGGAGGCTCTCAAGGAACTTGGCGTCACGGAAGTCGAATGCCTGCTCGCCACCGATGATGATACCTACACTTACAATAAGCGCGTCAACCGTATTCCGCCGATTCAAGAACATCGAATGATCGTGCGTGCCATGGAGCGCGGTGTCTCGGCTACTGACATTGCTGATGCCCTGAATCTTCAGGCCGAATCTGTTCTGCGGCGATTTAAATTGCTCGAGGGGATCAGTCCCGAGGCGGCCGAGATGTTGAAAGATACACCTTGTTCGATGAAGGTGTTCGACATTCTGCGTCAGATGTCCGCAGTCAGGCAGATCGAGGCCTCCGATCTGATGATCGGTCAGAACAATTTCTCGATCATGTTCGCCCGTGCGATCCGCGCGGCCACGCCCGATAATCAACTTGTTGCCGCAAAAAAGGGAAAGGGAGCGGCAGTTCCCACCCCTTCCGGTCAGCAGATGGCCCGCATGGAGAGAGAGCTGGCGGCGCTTCAGACTCAGGTAGAGTCGGTTGAAGAAACCTATGGCATCGACAATCTGCATCTGACGGTGGCACGCGGATACATCGCCAAGCTTCTTGCAAACAATCGCGTCGTTCGCTGGTTGGCGACCCATCAGCAGGATTACCTGAGCGAGTTTCAGAAGATTGCAGAGATCGACATGCTCGGCCCGATCGGCGAAGCCCCGGACGCCTGAACAGAAAACGGGGACCCGGACCCGATAAGCGCGGGGACCATGGGAGAAGCCGCACTGTGAGGCGGATCAAGCATGGTGGTGGGAATGGCGGCGAACCCGCATGAAGCCCACTAGGCCGGCCGTCATATGGTCGGCCGCATGTGGGATTGTTACGTCGCATGATGTGACGGGCGAGCCGGGGTGCCGTCCGGCTCGCCCGTCGTTTGTCGCTTCCCTCTGGCGCCAGTTTGAATATTGCGTTTTTATACCTACCATTGATGGGTCGAAAGCGCGTAACTCCGAACTTGCCCCGCAGTTTGGACTCATGCTATTTTCACCCACTAATGGTAGGTCAAAAAAACGAAAAGATAAACCAACTTCATCGCCTGCTCCCCGAGGGGCTGGTGGTTGACACCGCTTGGCTGGAAAAACACGGATACCGTCGGCAGTGGCGCGAAAAATACGTAGCGCAAGGCTGGCTCGAAGGTGTCGTTCGTGGCGTCTATCAGCGACCGACCGGCAACGTTGATCAGGCGATAGCCTGGCAGCGCGTGATCATCTCGCTCCAGCGACTTCTGGACAAATCCGTGCACGTGGGCGGCCGCAGTGCCCTCGAGCTACAAGGCCTGACGCACTACCTCCGCTTTTCTGGCAAGCCAGAAATCCACCTCTATGCCTATGGCAGTCTGCCTGGCTGGGTCGAGCGGATACCGACCGACGCTCAGTTCGTCGAACACAAGGCAGAGAAGCTCTTCGATGCCGACGCACCTGGAAGGACACGCATCGTGTGGGGACATTGGGGATGGGAGCTCGATGTCTCCGCGCCCGAGCGCGCGCTTTGCGAACTTCTTGACCTGCTCCCGTCCCGGGAGACGTTCCATCAGGCCGACGTCCTAATGGAGTCGGTCCGCACACTGAGCCCGAAGCGGGTTCAGGCCGTGCTGGAAGCGTGCCGCAGCGTAAAGGTGAAGCGGCTGTTTCTCTGGTTCGCCGAGCGGCACGCCCATCCATGGTTCGGCCGGCTCGATCTCAAACGTATCGACCTCGGTCATGGCAAGCGTCAGATCGTGGTCGGCGGTCGACTGGACAGCAAGTATCAGATCACTGTGCCGGAGACACTCGATGCCGGCGTCTGAAGCCTATCGCGCGCAAGTCAGTCTCCTCGTTCGGGTTCTGCCGCTTGTTGCAGAGGAGAACGTCTTTGCGTTGAAGGGCGGCACGGCCATCAATCTCTTCGTCAGAAACCTTCCACGCCTGTCGGTCGATATCGATCTGACCTATCTGCCGGTCGAGGATCGCGCGACGTCCCTCGCCAATATCGATGCCGCCATACGACGGATTGCTGCTCGAATAGCCGAGAATGTACCGCGTAGCCGCACCCAGGCCGTGCCGTTGCACAGCGAAGGCGCTGCAACAAAGGTGCTGGTTGCCTCCGACGGCGTGCAGATCAAAATCGAGGTGACGCCCGTCATTCGTGGCTGCGTCTACTCTCCGGAGACACGGGCGGTTTGCGACCGGGTTGAAGAGCTCTTCGGATATGCCGAGGTGCCCGTTGTGTCCTTCCCGGACCTCTATGCCGGCAAGATCGTCGCCGCCTTGGATCGGCAGCATCCGCGAGATTTGTTCGATGTCAGGGATCTGCTCGCGAATGAGGGAATATCCGATGAGCTGCGGCGTGCCTTCATTGTCTACATTCTAAGCCACAACAGGCCGATGGGCGAGGTCTTGGCGCCGACGCGCAAGGATTTGCGCCACGAGTTTGACGCGGGGTTTGCCGGCATGACGGAAGAGCCCGTGACCCTCGAGGCGTTGTACGATGCTCGTGAAGCTTTAATCGCCGAGGTCGTTGGCAAGATGCCTGCCGAGCACCGGCGCTTTCTTCTCTCCTTCAAGGCCGGCGAGCCAGATTGGGACTTGCTTGGCGTGCCTGGAGCCGCGGACTTGCCGGCGGTGCGCTGGAAGATCGACAACTTGGCCAAACTTTCGGAGGGCCGACGCGAAAAGCTACTGTCTAATCTCAGGCGGGTGCTCGCGACATGAGATACGGAGGACGCATTGGGAACGCCGAAGTGAAAAGGAACAAGACGACGATCTGCAGGCTTCGCTCCGCAGTAGTTGGCTCTCGGGCTGCGGCGCTGACAATGTGGATTGCCAGAACGTCGGCGCTTCAAAACACAGCCGAGCTGAGAGGCTAGACCATGGTCCGTCTCTTCGTCGGTGTTACGGACAAGGCCTGGTTCGATCAGTTGAGCGCCTCTGTTCCACATGACGAAGTCAATTTCTGGCAACCCAGCGGGACGACGCAGTTTCGCGCGCTTCAGCCCGGCGAGCTATTCCTCTTCAAGCTGCATTCGCCAAACAACTTCATCGTTGGCGGCGGCATCTTCGGTCACGCGTCAATCGCGCCACTGTCTCTGGCCTGGGAAGCCTTTGGCCTTAAGAACGGCGTTTCCAGTCGCTCTGAAATGCGGGCGCGAATTGCGAGCTATCGCCGGGATCCAATTGCTCTGGATGATAAACAGGATCCCGTCATTGGTTGTCGAATACTGACCCAACCGTTCTTTTGGCCGAGGGAGCTCTGGCTGCCTGTTCCGGAGAGCTGGTCGCCAAACATCGTGACCGGCAAGGGATTCAGCGCGGAGGAAGGGGATGGGCAATATCTATGGTCAGCAGTCACAGAGCGATTGAACACGGTTCCTGAGATTCGCAATACAGAGCCGGTCATGGCTGAGCGCTTCGGCAAGCCGACGCTGATCAAGCCGAGATTAGGGCAGGGCGCGTTTCGCCTGACGATCACCGATAGCTATGAACGCCGTTGCGCTGTCTCGGGTGAAAAGACCCTGCCGATTTTGGATGCCGCCCACATCCGCGCTTTCGAGGCCGGCGGAGAGCACGCCGCTTCGAACGGTTTGCTCCTTCGCACTGACATCCACCGGCTTTTCGACCTCGGATATGTGACTGTCTCGACGGATGGCCGGTTCGAGGTCAGTGGCCGCTTGAAAGCTGACTTCGATAACGGTCGGCATTACTATGATCTTCACGGAACGCCCATTCGCCCTCCCAAGAACCGCCATGCGGCGCCATCAGTCGACGCCCTGTCGTGGCATCGAGAGCATCGGTATCTGGGATGAACACTTCTCTCACCCCTTTGCTACCGACTGGACGATGCCATGAGTGAAGCTCCGATAGATGCGCGCATTCGATTGGCAGCCGTCGAGCACATCCAACGTGCGAGCGCTGGTGGGGTAATCACGGCAGACGACCTACGGGCGGGATTCCTTGTAGACGGGCAGCGCGTTCCGCTGATCAACCCCCAGCGCGGAATATTCAAGCCCGCGTCCATGAAGTATTTGCTCAGTGTCCGAACCGTCTATCCGCGAACTGGCGCGCGTGTCTGGTATGACGATCAACGCACGGTTCATGCACAAATTGAGCGTGGCGATGAACTCATTGACTATGCATTCATGGGTAAGGACGCGGGTGCCGCGGACAATCGGTGGCTGCGCGAAGCACGAGATGGTCAAATTCCCATCCTCTACTTCCTTGGTGTAGCGCCTCTGCGCTACACATTCATCTGGCCCACTTATGTCGCCGAATGGTCAGCACCGGATTTGAAAGTACGCCTTGCTTTCGGCGCTCCAGCCACAACGAACAAGGATTGGTCCATTCCAGATGCACCGGAGCGACGATACGGTTTGCGGCTGGTTCGGCAGCGTCTTCATCAAGCTACTTTCCGTGAGGCCATTTTAAGCGCCTATGGCAATAGATGCGCGATCACCGGGTTGCCGGAGGCGCGACTGCTCGACGCTGCCCACATCATGCCAGACAAAGACGAAGATCTCGGACAACCGATCGTCCAAAACGGCCTTCCGCTTTCGAAAATTCATCATGCGGCGTTTGATGCCAATTTGATTGGCATCGATGCAGATTACCGGATCCACGTGAGCGACGCTCTGCTTTCGATAAACGACGGTCCTATGTTTGAGTATGGGCTTAAAGCGATGGCGGGGCAGCTTATCAAGCTGCCGACCCGTGGTCAGGACTATCCCGACAGAGGCCGTCTTGAAGAAAGGTTTTCTCAATTTGCCCGACGCTGACGTCAACGATTTTGGTGAAGGTTAAGCGGTATTAAGCAAATCATCGGCGCGCTTTATGGGCTGAAACTTACAAATCGCTACTTCTATGTAGACGCGCACAGCGAGCAGTCGATGAAGTAAATGGGTAAATTTATTGACGGGATCAGGTGTTGTTGCCTTTTTAAAATTGGGAGTTGCGCGATAATACTTAATTTACCAAGATCATGATTAGCTCTTCCGACGAAGATCGTAAGGGAGACCGACGTGCAGGTTGTTCAAACTGCGTTTGATACCTACAATGTTGAGACGCGTGCGCTTGCGACCCAATTCGGCGTCACTGAGGAGAGTTACTACCCCAGTATCCGGCAGCTTCTTACTACGGTTTTGGCGCATACGCAGCTTCCATTTGAGGTGCGAACTGGAACCAGTGAAGTCCGCCCTGGCAAGGGGCGCGATCGACCGGATTTCGTGGTTGCTGACGGTTCGCTCATTGTTGCATACGGTGAAGTGAAGGCTCCGGTCATCGATCTTGTCCAACTTGCTGGTTCAACGGAAAGAGACGACCAAATAGGTCGCTACCTTGCCAGAGTCGGAGTTGTGCTCGTCTGCAATGTGCGCGAAATCGGCATAGTACTATGCCGTAGCGGCGTCAGTCGGGTCGGATTGGATCGTGTGCCGCCAGTCGACCGAGAGCTTGTCCGCACAGCGCCGTTATGGTCCGCGGAGAGTGATAGGCCGCGCTTCGCGAACGAACTCATCGAAATGCTACAGGCAACATTGCTGGATAGCACTCCGATCGGGGAGCCGGCGACACTTGCTCGGATCCTTGCGTTGCAGGCCAAGGCCGCCAAGGCTGCCCTTCCAAGAGATTTGCGTGATCTTGAGTCACTACTTGAAGACTATAGGGATGCGCTGGGTCTTAGTTTCGATCTCGACGACGAGGACGGGCGTGAATTCTTCAAGTCGACGCTGATACAGACGGCCTTCTATGGACTTTTTGCTGCTTGGGCACTTTGGCAGCGTGATCGCGACGGGACCGCGTTTACCTGGGACCGGATAAATCGGTATCTTCGCATCCCATTCCTAGCGGGACTTTTTCACGAATTCCGAAACCCAAGCCGACTACGACATCTCGATCTCGAGCGGCATCTAGACCGTATCCATCCGGCGAAGGCCGCGGGGTTTATGATTTCGGCTCGTCTGCCATGATGCGTTCGATCCTTGCAGAATCGCATTGCTCGTCCACAAGGAACTGTCGGACACCGCCATCCCAGGTGCGGATATCGGCGAGGAATTCCTTTAGACTTTCGATGCCCCGGTCGGTGAAGGTCGTGATGCCCTCTTCGCTGCCGTCATAGGCATGGATCTGTTGGTTTCCACGCAGAACTGAGCCGGTTAGGCGCATAATTTCCATTGAGAATTGAGCCATGTGAACCTTCCCCCAACGCGGAGAGCGACGGGGGCAACGGAGTGATCCACATGGGACTTTTAAATATCATTCGTCGGATGGCGCTGCGTGAGAAGCAGTCGATCCGCGAGATCAGCCGGCGAACAGGGCTGTCGCGGAACACGATCGCGAAGTATCTGAACGCTGGTACAATCGAACCAACATTCACCGTACCGGAACGACCGAGCAAGCTTGATCCGTTTGCCGACAAGCTGGCGGCCTGGCTGAAGACCGAGGCCGGGAAGTCGCGCAAACAGCGACGAACACTGAAGCAGGTTCATGCCGACCTGGTGGCTCTCGGCTTTACCGGCTCCTATGGTCGGGTTGCCGCCTTCGCCCGTGATTGGCTGTGTTTCGGCATGGAATAAGGACCCCGCAAATGGGGTGATCGGCGTCCAAACGGGACCCCCATCTGCGATGGGGTTACAACAGCCTCCGGTTTCATTGGAGGCTTTTTATTTGGATGCTTGTTGTGGAGACAATTCTGAAGATACGTCGGCTTTCCCGTGTGCAGGGCAAGACGATCAAGGCGATCTGCCGGGAGTTGGGTGTATCGCGGAAAGTGGTGCGGAAGGTTCTGCGCAGCGATGAGACGGAGTTCAAGTACGAGCGGACCCGTCAACCTCAGCCGAAGCTCGGCCCCTGGCGCGATCAGCTCGATGGAATGCTGCTCGCCAATGCGGCCAAATCCTCTCGCGAACGGCTGACACTGATCCGGCTGTTCGAGGACTTGCGCGACCTCGGCTACGAGGGCGGTTACGACACCGTCCGGCGTTACGCCCGAACCTGGGCGAAGGAACGCGGCTCGGTTACGGCGGAAGCCTACGTGCCGCTCTATTATGCGCCGGGCGAGGCTTACCAGTTTGACTGGAGCCACGAGATCGTCGTGCTGAACGGCGTGACGACGACGGTAAAGGTGGCGCATGTCCGGCTCTGCCACAGCCGGATGATGTATGTGAGAGCCTATCCGCGCGAGACGCAGGAGATGGTCTTCGATGCCCATGACCGGGCATTTGCGTTCTTCGGCGGGGCCTGCACGCGCGGCATCTACGATAACATGAAGACGGCGGTGGAGACGGTCTTCGTCGGCAGGGAACGACAATACAATCGCCGCTTCCTGCAGATGTGTAGCCATTACCTGATCGAGCCGGTGGCCTGCACGCCGGCGTCGGGGTGGGAGAAGGGCCAGGTCGAGAACCAGGTCAACCTGGTGCGGGAACGCTTCTTCACGCCACGGCTGCGCTTCAAGTCCTACGATGAACTGAATGGCTGGTTGCTGGACAAGTGCATCAGCTATGCCCGCGCCCATAAGCATGTCGATCAAACGGAGCGCACGATCTGGGAGGTGTTCGATGGGGAACGGCCGCACCTGGTCGGCTATCCCGGCAAGTTCGACGGCTTCCACGCGGTGCAGGCCTCGATCGGCAAGACCTGCCTCGTGCGTTTCGACAACAACAAATACTCGGTGCTATCCACGGCAGTCGGCCGCCCGGCCGAGATACATGCCTATGCAGATCGCATCGTCATCCGGCAGGATGGCGTGGAGATCGGCCAACACGATCGCTGCTTCGGCCGTGGCGAGACGATCTATAATCCCTGGCATTACGTGCCGGTCCTGACCCGCAAGCCGGGAGCACTGCGCAACGGTGCGCCATTCCACGACTGGGTTTTGCCCGCCGCCATGGAGAAGGTGCGCCGCCGGCTGAAGTCCATGCATGACGGCGACCGGCAGATGGTGTCGATCCTCGAATGTGTGGGCCTGGACGGGCTCCCCGCCGTCGAAGCGGCCTGCCAGGAGGCGCTCGATCAGGGCGTGTTCTCGGCTGCCGTCATCATCAACATCCTGGCCCGCAAGCGTGATCCGCAGCCGGCCGCCATCCTTTCCATTCCCGATGCGCTTCGCCTGACCCACGAGCCTCTGGCCGATTGCGCGCGTTACGACAGCCTCAGGAGGGCAAGCTGATATGGAACGATCCCAAATCCTCGACATGATGGGCACGCTGAAGCTGTTCGGCATGCGCAGCGCTTATGACGAGATCATGGCCTCCGGCATCAAGCGGCAGCACGAACCGCCGCGCATCGTGGGTGACCTGCTACAGTCGGAGATCGCCGAGAAGCAAGCACGCTCCATCAAATACCAGATCACCGTCGCCAAGCTGCCGCTGGCCAAGGACATCGACGACTTCGACTTCACCGACACGCCGGTCAACGAAGGGCTCGTGCGCCAGCTTGCGACAGGAGCCTTCCTCGCCGAGCAGCACAATATCGTTCTGGTCGGCGGAACCGGCACGGGGAAGTCCCACTTGTCCATCGCCCTTGCTCGTGCTCTGATCCGCAACGGAGCACGCGGTCGCTTCTTCAACGTCGTCGACCTCGTCAATCGGCTTGAGACGGAGGCACGTAGCGGAAAGCAGGGGCGGCTGGCCGACTTCATCACCAGGCTCGACTTCGTCATCATGGACGAACTCGGCTACCTCCCATTCGCTCAGGCCGGCGGCCAGCTCCTCTTCCATCTGATCAGCAGGCTCTACGAGCGGACCTCGATCATCGTCACGACAAACCTGGCGTTCGGCGAGTGGCCCGCCGTATTCGGCGACGCCAAAATGACCGCCGCTCTGCTCGACAGACTAACCCACCATTGCGAGATCGTGGAAACCGGGAACGAATCCTGGCGCTTCAAAAACCGCTCTCAAAGCTAAAGCCGAAAAGACAAACAACCCGCGCCCGCAGGCCCCTGCGCTAAATGGAGAGCTCCGGGCCTACGCGCGCTGACCCGATGCAACCAGAGGCAGGGGTCCCTTTTGGGAGCCGATAGGGGGTCCCGTTTCGATGCCGATTGACATATCGGCCATCTCACGATCGCCGCCCAGGCGACGCAGCATCTGGTCCTGCAACTGTCGAAAGGCCAGCGGCAATTCCAGGAAAGGCGCACCATTGCGCAAGGCACCGGGCTTGCGCTGAATGACGGCAAGGTAGTGTCGCCAGTCGTAAATCGTCCGCGGCGGTTTGTCGTGGCTGCGCTCAATCACCCTCGGATGTTCGCATAGGACATTACCCTCGGCCGCAACGACCAGTCGCTCGGGATAGATTCGCAAGCTGACAGGCCGGTTCGCAAACGATGCAGGCACGCTATAGCGGTTCCGCTCGAAGGTGATCAGGCATGTCGGAGAGACACGTTTGCCCTGCTCGACGAAGCCGTCAAACGCAGCGGGGAGCGCCATCAATGCTGGCTGTTCCGCGGACCAGACGTCCGCGATCGTGCCGGGCAAGGTGCCGTGTGCTGTGTCGCGCCACAGGTCCTGGCAATGCTGTTCCAGCCAGGCATTCAATGCCGCCAGATCAGGAAAGTCCGGCATCTGTTGCCACAGTCGCGGCCGGGCATCCTGGACATTCTTCTCGACCTGGCCCTTCTCCCAGCCCGCGGCAGGATTGCAAAACTCAGGCGCAAAGACGTAGTGGTTCGTCATCGCGAGGAAACGGATATTGACCTGTCGCTCCTTGCCACGACCGACGCGATCGACCGCGGTTTTCATGTTATCGTAAATGCCGCGAGCAGGGACGCCGCCGAACACACGGAAGCCGTGCCAATGGGCGTCAAACAGCATCTCGTGCGTCTGCAGCAGATACGCCCTGACCAAAAACGCGCGACTGTGCGATAGCTTGATATGCGCGACCTGCAGCTTTGTGCGCTCGCCGCCAATGACGGCATAGTCCTCACTCCAATCGAATTGGAATGCTTCGCCTGGGCGGAAAGACAGCGGAACAAATATGCCGCGGCCCGTCGTCTGCTGCTCACGTTGTCGTTCCGCTCGCCAATCACGGGCGAAGGCGGCAACCCGACCATAGGAGCCGGTAAAGCCGAGAGCCACCAGGTCGGCATGAACCTGCTTCAGTGTTCGTCGCTGTTTGCGCGTAAGCGCCGTCTGCGTCCCATTGGGTTGGCTATATTTTGAGGCTTTCTGCGTGTGCGAGAAGGTTTCCAGGACTATCTGGAGATTGGCATGGCAGATGATGGATTTGTTGGGCGCTACGAGGTTGTCGAGCCGCGTCGTGGGAACCGGCGTTGGCCGGATGATATGAAGGCGCGGATTGTCGCGGAAAGCTTTGAGCCTGGTGTTCGAGTTGCTGATGTCGCACGCCGTCACGACGTTGTTCCGCACCAGCTTTCCTTCTGGCGCCGGCAAGCGCGTGAGGGCATTCTGGCCCTGCCTTTTGAGGCTATGTCGGGCCCGTCGGAGATCGGGGATGGCGAGCCTGCCTTTGTACCTTTGGCGATTGCGGTGGAGCCGAGCGAGACTGTGAATGTTTTGGCGCCGCCGCTGCCGGCGGCGGTTTTGCCGGTCTTGACGCTGGAGATCGGCCCGGACGTTGTGATGCGGGTTCCTGGCGATGTGCCGGTTGAGCGCGTAGCGGCTCTGGTGCAGGCAGTACGAGGGACGACATGATCGTCGCTGGCCAGCGACTGCCAATCCTGATCGCAACGCGTCCGGTGGACTTCCGCTGTGGGCATCAGGCGCTGGCTTTGATGGTGCAGACCGAATTGAAGCTCGACCCGCATTCCGGGGTGACGGTTATCTTCCGGTCGAAGCGCGGGGATCGCTTGAAGATCCTGGTATGGGATGGCACCGGAATGGTGCTGATCTACAAAATCCTTGAACAGGGAAGCTTTGCCTGGCCCAAGGTGCAGGATGGAACAATGCGTCTTTCCAGGGCTCAGTATGAAGCTTTGTTCGAAGGTCTCGACTGGCGACGGGTCATGGCGCAACGGGTGACGGCGCCGTTGGCGGCAGGGTGAGCATCCGGTTGTCTTTGCATTGTTTTGTTTGGTTTTTTTGTGCTGTCTTGCTATAAGATAGCATGTCATCGCCGCTTGATCTCAGCCTGTTCCCGGACCTTCCGCCAGAGGTGGTGAAGGCGTTCGATGCGATGCAGTTCGAGCTGTCGGTCGAGCGTGCTGCCCGTCAGCATGAGCAGGCTGTGGTGGCCGAAAAGGATGCGTTCATCGCAGAGCTGAAGGAACTGGTCGAGAAGCTTGAAGGTCAGGTTCACGACTATCGGCGCACGAAGTTCGGGCCGAAATCGGAAAAGCTCGATC
Source organism: Shinella sp. HZN7 (assembly GCF_001652565.1). Lineage (NCBI taxonomy): Bacteria > Pseudomonadati > Pseudomonadota > Alphaproteobacteria > Hyphomicrobiales > Rhizobiaceae > Shinella > Shinella sp. HZN7. The sequence goes on from NZ_CP015736.1 coordinate 1,686,642, forward strand.
CGGCGCAGATGGAACTGGCGCTGGAAGACCTTGAAACGGCGATTGCCGAGACACAGGCGCGGATCGCCGCCGTTGAGAAAAAGATCGAAGCCAGCGCACCCGATCCGGGCAAGGCTGCTCCTCGCAAGGAGCGTAAGGTCCGTGCACTTCCCGAACACCTGCCGCGGGTCGAGAGAGTGATCGAGCCCGAGAACATCGTTTGTCCCTGCGGTTGTGGCAACATGGTCCGGATCGGCGAAGACCGGACGGAACGGCTCGACCGGATTCCGGCACGCTATCAGGTGATCGTCACGATCCGCCCGAAATACGCCTGTCCCAAGGGTCGAACGGGCGTCGTCCAGGCCAGAGCGCCGGCACATCTTTTGGAAGGGAGCTGGCCGACGGAAGCCCTTCTGGCTGAGATTGCCGTCTCCAAGCATTCCGAACATATGCCGCTCAACCGGCAAGCTGAGGTCATGGCGCGACACGGGGTGCCGATCGACCGCACGGTCCTTTCCGACTGGATGGGGCGTACGGGTCGCGAAATCGCACCGGTGGTCGACCACATGGCCAAACGACTGCTGTGGGAAAGCACGCGCCTCTATGTCGACGAGACAACGGCTCCGGTGTTGGATCCGGGGCGAGGCAAGACAAAAACCGGCTATCTCTGGGCCGTGTTGCGTGACGACCGCGGCTGGAATGGTTCGGCGCCGCCGGGCGTGGTGTTCCATTACCGGCCCGGGCGTAAAGGCGAATATGCCGCTGAAATCCTCAACGGGTTCAACGGCACGATCCAGGTCGATGCCTACGGTGGCTACTCTCACCTCGCCACATCGGACCGCATCGGTGGCAAGCCCTTGAAGCTGGCTTTCTGTTGGGCACACGGGCGCAGGAAGCTGATCAAGGCCACACCGAAGAGCGGATCGCCCATCGTCGACGAGGCGCTGGTTCGCATCGCCGCGCTCTACAAGATCGAAGACAGTATCCGGGGCTCAGATCCCGAATATCGCCGGGCAGTTCGACAGGACCTGTCCCTCCCGCTGGTGGACGCGTTCTTCGCCTGGCTGGCAGCGCAAGCCAAGCGCATCTCACGCAAATCTGACCTTGGAAAAGCCTTGGCCTATATGCTGACGCGGCAGGACGGCTTCCGGCTGTTCCTGGACGATGGCCACGTCGATATCGACTCCAACCTCGTGGAAAACGCGATCCGCCGACCGGCCATGAATCGCCGCAATGCGCTCTTTGCCGGGCACGATGAAGGGGGCCGCAATTGGGCTCGGTTTGCCAGCCTCATCGGCACTTGTAAAATAAACGGCGTCGAGCCCTACGCCTACCTGTGCGACCTCTTCACCCGCCTCGCGAACGGCCACCTCGCCAAAGACATCGATGCTCTGATGCCTTGGGCTTACGCCGCCCGCGGCAAGGCCTCACAATGAGCTCGCCAGGTACTATTCGGTGAGCTCATTTGACGGCCGATATCGTCGTCAGATCGCTGCAACCGAAAAATCCATGGGGCGTGGACGCCGCATACGTTTGCGCGACTTCCCGGCCTCGGTCTTCAGCCAGGCCGCCAGCTTGTCGGCAAACGGATCAAGCTTGCTCGGTCGTTCCGGTACGGTGAATGTTGGTTCGATTGTACCAGCGTTCAGATACTTCGCGATCGTGTTCCGCGACAGCCCTGTTCGCCGGCTGATCTCGCGGATCGACTGCTTCTCACGCAGCGCCATCCGACGAATGATATTTAAAAGTCCCATGTGGATCACTCCGTTGCCCCCGTCGCTCTCCGCGTTGGGGGAAGGTTCACATGGCTCAATTCTCAATGGAAATTATGCGCCTAACCGGCTCAGTTCTGCGTGGAAACCAACAGCGAACCCCTTGCGACCAGTTGATTGCTCGCCAGAGCCGACCGCGCAGGAAGGCGGTCACCTGGGAGGCGCCGTCGCGTGTTGCGGGGACATAGATCATCTGAATGCGGGCGCGGTCTGTCGCCTTGAGCTCGGTGCAATCTGCGTCAGCGAATTGCCCGAAGGTCCGAATCGCCCAATATTTCTGCTCAATCGTTCCGTCGAGCGATCCGTCGTCAGTCCATGTCGCCTCGAGACGCAGACGGCATTTAAGCCTTCCAGCCTCGTCGGCGGCCATCTGGTGGAAGAACTCGGGAACGGCGGCCCCACCAGCGCCGCCGGCATCGAGTTCGGGAAAGGCGATAATGGCTTCCAGCGTGAAGCTTCGCTGCAGCGGGGAGGCGAGCTCGGCCGAAGGAATGTGAAAATCCTGGCGCCGAAGCCGTCGCTGATCGCCGGTCACGCCGAAGAGACGCTGCAGGGCCTGCATTACGGCAGTTTTTCCCGCGCCGTTGGCGCCGACAAAGGTTGTGAGACCGCTGGTTAAATCAATCGTTGTCGGAGCCGGCCCGAAGCAACGGAAATTGGTCAAGATAAGCTTTTCGATGAACATCGGGTGCGGTCCCCCAAGAGTTGTGCCCGAAGGCTGAATTGCTGATGGCAGGGGAGCGCGAGCATCATCTGGCGATGCGTTTCCGAACCACGGTTTGGCTCACGATCCGCCAGTTTGATGAGTAGTTGAGAGCTGATCGGCGGGCAGATGTTTGGAATGATCACGACCGCTCCTCACTGTCTGGCCAATTACCGCCAGTTCGAAGGTCAGCGATGTCGGTTGAGTTCTTGGGAATCTGCAATGAGATGCGCCAGTCCTTTTCCCTTGACCGGCGCGAAGCAAACTCGACACGCTGTATCGCCGACGTTTCGTCGGACGCGTATTCCATCTTCCTGGCGGCATCGAGAAGGACCTGCTCAGCCTCCATCCAAAGCGCCATGGTAACGATGACATCGCCAAGCAAGCAGGACCCATCCGCAGAAACGAGGGTCACTGTTCCAGGATAGGGAAAGCACGCGGTACGGAATGCGGGCGGCTGCGCCTTCTCAATCCCTTCAAATGGATCAGTAGCCTCTTGCAGTTGGTGCCAAAGATCGTTCAAAGACCAAGTCCCGCCGGTCTCATCGTTGCGGAAGATTGGCGCGAACGGATCGGTATTCTCGGGCAGGACGAAGTCGACATCTTCGGAGGAGGGCATTTTCCAATCGAGAGAACGAAATTTGCGAATGCCAACCCGCGAGACGGCGCAGGCTTTGTGCCAAAAGAGCACGAAGTCTAAACGCAACAGAGAATTTATATCGTCAGCGGTGATATCGGATAGTTTCCGAAGAGAAATGCCATTCTGATCGGCCAGTGATTTCGTGGATTCTGTGAAGCCTGCCGCACTCACCGCTATCGTTCGGTCGGCGCCGATCGCGCTCTTTTTGGTAGCAAGTTGTTCGATCCAGGTGATGTCTTGAATCTTCGTTCTCCGACGGCACTCTATGGTGACAAGCATTTCGGCCGTGCCGATCCGGCAGCGGATGCTTGCGTCGACCTCCCGCAGCCGACCAGTGATCTTACACCTGATGCGATCAGGGGATTTTACAACGATTCCACGCGGGCCAGCGTCCGTCTCGATGCGCGCAACCAAACGCTCGAATTCGCGCCATTCGGGATCTTGACGGCGCCGGGCGGTCACTGCTTGTCACTCTTCTCTGTTCCCGCGCCCAGGAACATGGGGAAGAAGCTTCGCTGCATCTTGACCTTAATGACGTCATTGACGGCAATTGTGTTGGCCTTCCGTCGCTCTCCACCTGCCGGCGTGATTACCTCAAGATCGGGGTTCTCGATGATTGCTGCATGCACATCATCCGCATGCGCAGGGGTGATGTTGTAGATGCTCCCGTAGAAGTCCATGACGGACATGGCATCGCCTGATTCCGTCACGAGGCGCGGAATATCCCCCAAGAGCTGGTTCTTCGCGGACGCGCGACCGCTCTCGTCAAAGAGATAGAGCATGCCCTCATCGTGCCTCGGATCGTAAGACAACATGTCGAGGCCGGACCGACCGAAATGAGCCTGAAGGCTCGCGTTGTCATGAAGGATGTTGTTGTAGACCTGCCTCGCGCGATAGGCGTTGGCAAAGTGGATCAACCAATACCGCCATCCGCCCGGATTGTTGATCGAGAAGGGGCTGACATAGGGAGCGCACAGGCGAAAGGTGTCAAAGACGATCTTCTCCGCCGTCCCGAGCCAGTCATTCTTGCTCATGAGTCCATTAAGCGCATCGACATTCGCGCTCGTTAGCCCAAGATGAGCAAGCCGCACCCTTAGCTGCTCCGGCTGGTTCTTCTGCAGGAACGCCAGAAGCGAACTGATCATAAAGGTGTAAAAGATCTCAGCGGCGGGATAGGAGCGCATAATGTCGAGAAGCGTATCTCGCTCGACGTGACTGTCTCCACATTGATCCAGATTGAAGAGGACGCTTTTGTAGCGCCCTTGCTCCAGAAAAGTCTTGATCTTTGGATAAGCGACCTCGAAAAACTCGTTTAGATACTCCACGCGAAGGTGTAGCTTCGGGCACGTCTGAACAATGTCGGCTTGCATCGGTCCGACATGTGTCTTCAGCAATTCTATGGCATCGCGGCTAGCATCGTTGAAGATAAGAAGACACTCGACCTCGATGGCGCCGAGGCCTTGAACTGCACGATGCGTATTCACTGCCTCGACGGCACGTTTCAGCTCTTCGATGAATATCAGTGGTGACCCAGGCGTGCCGCAGTGATATCGTCCACCACCGGCAAATCCATCGACAATTGCTAGCCGAAAGCGCTCCTGTTGCGGCAGCCTGCAGCGGACGGTCAGATAATCGAAGACGTATTCGCGCAGGATTTTATGTTTGCGCTTTGAATGCTCTTCGAGCTTTGCGCCATCAGCCCATTCATATCGTTTTTCGACCACGTCGCCCCCCGACCGTATTGCGCCTCAAGGAACAGCGGAGGGAACGGTGGGCATCTCATCCCAGGTCCGCCCCCTATATTCGCGTCCGTTGGCCTTTTTTGACCGCTTCTTGTTGTCTTTGCCCCAGGTGCCCCATTGTTTGAAAAAGAAGGCCGTCCCGGCTGATAGGCACTGCACATAAATTTCGTCGATCCACTCCTCACGGATTGGTCGCGCTGCCTTCCCACTTTCGCCACCGACGATCGCCCAATGGATGTCCGCGAGATCGACATTGCCAACGGCTCCGATAAGAGGCTCGAAGGAAATGAACCGAATGGCTGCCGGCACCTGGCGTAGGTGCTCTATGCGACCGACCACGTCCGCATTCTCGATGCTCGTCCCGAGCCAGACATTGGGCAGGACGTCGCCGATGAGGGTGGCGACCAACTTGGCCATGCGTTCGGGACGCTTCGTGAGGATCTGATAGTTGTGATGCGGTGTTTCGCGCATCACCTTCCAGACGTCTCGAATGAAGGCGTCGCTAACGCGCTCATGAAAGAGGTCGCTCATCGAGTTAACAAATATTTTGCGGGATTTGCGCCAGCGGTGCGGAATCGAGAGCGCATCGCGATCCTCGCGCACGACACCATTCCAGACGGTCCGTTTTCCGGTTCTGCGGGTCAGACCGGCATATTTCTGTACACCCATCGCTTCGAGGCGTTTGGCCATCTCCATGGCATAGCAATGCGTGCAGCCGGCGGTTACGATTGAGCATCCCGCGACGGGATTCCAAGTGGCGTCCGTCCACTCGATCTGAGTTTCAGCCATCTTGTCCCCCGTGCTGTTTTTGTGTCGGCCCGCGCATTAGACAGTTCTCAGTCATCGGGCGCCGGCTTGCTTTCGACGGCGCGCTACGGTGCGAACTGGGGCACTGCTCTCGACGCCGACATCGCCGAGGCTGTGCAGCCGAAGCGCAGGGCGCGCTGGAAGCTTAACCGTCAATTCGAGCTTCCCGCCGATCGCCTCGACATAACTGCGCAGCGTCGAGAGATACATATCCGCCTGCTTCTCGATCTTGGAGACCGAGGGCTGCTTGATGTTCAATGCGCTCGCGACGTCTTCCTGGGCTTTGCCGGCGATCTGGCGCAGTTCGCGGAGTCCTTCGACTTCCTGCCGGAGTTCGTCGTAGCGAGCCTCGATCTGCTCCTGCTGGTCGCGGGGCAGCGAAGCTATAACTTCATCCAGGCTCCGTCCCATAGGATCATCCCTTCTTTACGGATTTCAGGTTTTCCAGATGGTCGGAAAACCGGCTATCCGCCTTTGCGATAAGCTGCTTGTAGAAGCGCTTCTGGCTAACGCCCGACTTGTCGCCCGCGATCAGGAGGATAGCCTTCCGTTCGGGGTCAAACGCGAAGGCTGCGCGCCATTCGCCGTCGGCGGCCGAGAAACGCATCTCCTTCATGTTGGTGTGTTTCGAGCCCTTGAGCGTGTCGACATAGGGCCGACCGAGCTGCGGGCCGTATTCGGCGAGCAGCTTCGCGACGGCCAGCAATTCGGTCTGGACCCCGCGCTCGAAAGCCAGAAACTCCGCCTCGAAGGCATCATGCAGTCTGACGTCCCAGTTCATATAGCTTCCAAGCTATGTCGGGTCAAGAGCGAACGTGCTGGCATCAGTTGCCACCCGCGACGACGCCGGCCTGGCGAAGAAGATCTCCGATGCTGTCGGTGCCGATCCGGCAGCGCGCGATCACGCGATCGAATGAGACGACACGGCCGCTGCGGCCGCGCTCCGCGGTGCACGTGATCTCGCGATGTAAGGCTATGCGCTCAAGCGCCGCCTTGGCCGCTGCGCCGCCGGGTTGGTGAAGCTCAGGCGCGTCGAAATCGGCGAGGCGAACCTCGATCCACTCGTTGGGATCGGCCGTCCTGCCGACGCACAGGCCGTCGCCGTCGCCAACGTATTGGACCGTGCCGGAGAACCGCACACCGGGTTGGGCTGGCAGAGGCGCTTTGCACGGATCTGCAAAGGCGGGCGCGACCGAGCAGAAGAAGACAAGCACGCCGGCAAGAAGGAGAGACCGGCGGCTCACGCGGCAGCCTTCAACGTGCTGCTGCCCTTCTTCTTTTTCAGGAGCGCGCGGACGAACTTGTCCCAGCGCGCCATGCCGGCGCGCTTCTCGGGCATGTAGTTCCAGCGATCGTAGTTCTTGGAGCTGACGTCCTGCAGCGCGTGGTTCTGGAGGCGGTCCCGGATCTCTTTCGGCACCCCCGCCTTGCCGGCGAGCGTCTTGAACGTTCGCCGCAGGTCGCGGTTGGTCGCGTAGGGTATGACGCCGCGGTCGCGCTGCCGCCAGACGAAGCTGTAAAGCGTGCCGTGGCTGACCGGCTTCGACGGATCCTTCGCCGAAGGAAAGTACCAGCCGAATTCGTTCGGCTTAATCGACTCGATAAGCTCGGCTGCAAGCGATGGGACCGGGACGGCGTGCGGTTGAAGGTTCTTGGTCTTTGACCAGTCGATGATGCGCTCGGCCGCGTCCCACTGATCGATATGAAGTCGCGCGATCTCCTCCACGCGCTGGCCGGTGAGCATGATGAGCTGCACGGCGCGCGGATATGAGGGGTGGACAGGAGTGTCGGGGCAATCCAGCCAGCGATAGAGCTGGACGAACTCATCCTCGCTGAGCCAGCGTGTGCCCTGGACCTTCGGCTCAGTCGGGATGTCTGAGGCCGGGTTGAAGGGAAGCCGGAAGCGGCGAGGAGATGTGTTCCGGTAATCGTTGTCCGACTTCATCCCCCAGCTAAAGGCAGCATGGATATAGGACCGGACATGATCAGCCATCGATCGAGCGCCGCGCTCATAGATCGGCCGGATCAGCTCCACGATTTCATCGGCTTCGATCTCGCGGGCGAGGCGATTGCGTCCGAGCGTGTCGGCAATCTTGTTGAGGCCTTTCTCCGTTTCCTTCCAGGAGGGCTTGCCGGCAGCTTTCAGCCCTGCAACGTAGCCCTCGAATAGATCGGCGACGGTTCCCGGCCGAGTGTCGGTCGCGATCTTGATGCTGCGACCTTTCTGGATCACGTCGGCGAAGTCGCGTTTGAAAATCTCACGCGCTTGGGCGAGTGACATTGAGGGATACGAACCGAGCTTCTTCTTCGAGCGTTTCCCGTCTCGCCATTGCTGCGCCATCCAATCGGCCGTAACGCGCTTCGGCATAGGCTTGAGCACGAGCACCAGACGGCCAGTGCCGCGTCCTTCGCCGTCTGCGAGATTCTCCTGCTTCTGGCTCAGTTCGACGCGCTTCAGTGCGTGTCGGATCGTGGTGTCGGTCAGGCTTGGCATGGCGTTCCTCCTACTCCCCACAGGGATCGGTCGAGGAGAAACGGGGATCGTTTGCTGGGATCGGAAAGCCGTTTTCAATCCCTCTAACCGCCCCCAATTTGCCATAACCACCCCCTGTACGCAATGCGCAAAAAGCGGCTATGCGCTTGATGATTCAGCGGTATTGAGCGTGATCCAACGTGACGTTGGAGGGGGTAGTGGGGTGGTTGTGGACGAGGATGATCGCCGTCGACGACAGTTCCAGCGCGCGGCGCACCACCTCGCGCGGATAGACCGGCGTGTGGTCCACCGTGCCGTGGCCCTGCACCTCGTCGGCGATCAGCGTGTTGCGCTTGTCGAGGAAGAGGATGCGGAACTGCTCGCGCGGCTCGTGCGCCATGGCGGCGTGGCAATATTGAATGACCGAGGACCAGGAGGCGAGCACGGTCTTGTTGCGGATCTCGCTCTTCAGCGTGCGCTGGGCGACGGCCGAGACGAGCTTCAGGTCCAGCGCCACCGCCTCGCCGATGCCCTTCACCTCCTGCAGCAGGGCGGGTGTCGCGCCGAAGACGCCGGCCAGCGTGCCGAAGCGGTCGAGCAGGGCCTTTGCCACCGGCTTCGTGTCGCGGCGGGGGATGAGGCGGAAGAGGAGGAGTTCGAGGATCTCGTAATCGGCGAGCGCCCCGTCGCCGCTGTCGCGGAAGCGCAGGCGCAACCGCTCGCGGTGGCCGTGATAGTGCTTGTCTTCCGCTGCCGGAAGGGCCTTGGCGGGCGTCGCATGGGTGGGGCGCTCGAAGAAATGGCCCCGCTCGTCGAGCGCATCGAAAAGGTCGTCGGCGGTCGTCGGGGCGTTCCCCGTCCCATCGGGGTGTGTCGAGTCCGTGCGTCCGCGCGATCCCGTCATGGGCGGCCTTAAGCGGAAAGGCCGGGGCGGTCGAGGCCGCCGGGCGAAAGCGTGAAGATCTCGCAGCCATCCGCCGTGACGCCCACCGTGTGCTCGTACTGGGCGGAGAGCGAGCGGTCGCGCGTCACCGCCGTCCAGCCGTCGGAGAGCACCTTCACATGCGGGCGGCCGAGATTGATCATCGGCTCGATGGTGAAGATCATGCCCTCCTTCATTTCCGGCCCCTCGTTGGCGCGGCCGTAGTGCAGGATGTTCGGCGCGTCGTGGAAGAGGCGGCCGACGCCGTGGCCGCAGAAATCGCGCACCACCGAGCAGCGTTCGGCCTCGGCATAGGCCTGGATCGCCTCGCCGATGGCGCCGGTGCGCGCGCCGGGCCTGACGGCGGCGATGCCGCGCATCAGGCATTCGTGGGTGACTTCGAGCAGGCGCTCGGCGGCGCGCTTGATCTCGCCGACGGGATACATGCGGCTCGAATCGCCGTGCCAGCCGTCGAGGATGAAGGTGACGTCGATATTGACGACGTCGCCCTCGCGCAGCGGCTTCTCGTTGGGGATGCCGTGACAGACGACGTGGTTGATCGAGGTGCAGCTCGACCTGGTGTAGCCGCGGTAGTTCAGCGTCGCGGGCAGGGCGCCGTGGTCCATGCCGAATTCGAAGACGAAGCGGTCGATGACATCGGTGGGAACGCCCGGCTTGACCAGCGGGTAGAGCTCGTCGAGGCAGCGCGCCGTGAGCTGGCAGGCCTTGCGCATGCCGGCAAAGGCCTCGGCGTCGTAAAGGCGGATCACGCCCGTATTCTTCAGCGGCGCGGAGGTCGCGTCGATATAGGTCACCATGGTCGAACTTTCGCTAGTCTGTCCGCATGTTCATAGATCAGCCATACCGGGTTCGTCCATGGCGATCGACGCCACGGGCCGGATTTGCTGGGATGTAACGGCGCATTTGACCGCATAGGCCTCGACGCCGCGCGAAAGCGCCCGGCGGAAGCCGGCCGCATAGACGGGGTCGAGATCGGCGCAGATGCGGAACCGCGTGCAATCCTCCCGCTGGATCAGGTAGAGCATCACCGCGCGAAAACCCGCCTCGGCCATGTCGCCGAGCTCTTCGAGGTGTTTTGCGCCGCGCGCCGTCACCGTGTCGGGAAATTCCGCAAGGCCGGCGGCGCGGCGGAAATGCACGTTCTTCACCTCGACATAGGCGAGGGGACGGTCCGGGCCGGAGAGGAGGATGTCGATGCGCGAGTTGCGGCCGTATTTCTTCTCCCGGTCAAGAATGGGATAGCTGCCGAGATCGGCGACCAGGCCGGCGCGGATCGCCTCCTCCGCCAGCCGGTTCGGCAGGCCCGTATTGATGCCGACGACGGTGTTATCCGCCTCCACCAGTTCGAGGCGATGGCGGTGCTTGCGCGTCGGGCTGTCGCTCTGCGACATCCAGATGCGCGAGCCCGGCGCCGTCAGGCCGCGCATCGAGCCGGTATTGGGGCAGGAGCCGGTGATCGCCGAGCCGTCGTCGAGGATGGCGTCGAACAGGAAGCGCTTGTAGCGCTGCACAAGGGTGCCGGAAACGAGCGGCGGATCGAACTTCATGGGCGTCGACGGTCAGGCGCGCACGCGCACGTAGGAGCCGGGCGCCTCCTCGATCGAGTTCATCGTGCCGCCGGTCTTGCGTGCCGGCACCATGCGGTCGTCCTGCGCCTTGATCCAGTCGTGCCAGTGCGGCCACCAGGAGCCGGGCGTCTCCTTCGCCTTTTCCACCCAGTCCTCGAATTCGCCCTTCACCGGCCCGCCGGTCCAGTACTGGTATTTCATCTTGTCCGGCGGATTGACGACGCCGGCGATGTGGCCGGAGCCGGCCATCACATAGGTCACCTTGCCGCCGAAGAACTTGCTGCCGACGAAAACCGATTTCGCCGGCGCGATATGGTCCTCCCTGGTGGCGAGGTTGTAGATCGGGATCTTGACGTCCTTCAGCGACAGCGTCTTGCCGGCAAGCGTCATCTCGCCCTTGGCAAGGGTGTTGTTGAGATAACAATTCCTCAGGTAAAACGAGTGGTTGGCGGCGGGCATTCGCGTGGAATCCGAATTCCAGTAGAGCAGGTCGAAGGGCATGGGATCCTGGCCCTTCAGGTAGTTGTTGACGAAATAGGGCCAGATCAGCTCGGAGGCGCGCAGCATGTTGAAGGCGGTCGCCATCTTCGAGCCGTCGAGATAGCCGGTCGTCTTCATGCCGCGCTCGATGAGGTCGATCTGCTCCTCGTCGGCGAAGACCTTCAGGTCGCCGGCATGGGTGAAGTCGACCTGCGTGGTGAAGAGCGTCGCCGTGCGGATGCGCTTGTCGCCCTCCTGGCCGTGCAAGGCGAGGGTGGCCGCAAGCAGCGTGCCGCCGACGCAATAGCCGATGGCGTTCACCTCGTCCTCGCCGGTTGCCTGGCTGATCGTGTCGAGCGCGAAGCCGATGCCCTCGCGGGCATAGGATTCCCAGTCCTTGGTCGCATGCCGCTCGTCCGGGTTCACCCAGGAGATGACGAAGACCGTGTGGCCCTGGTCGACCGCCCACTTGATGAAGGATTTCGCCGGGTTGAGGTCGAGGATGTAGAACTTGTTGATCCAGGGCGGGCAGATGAGCAGCGGGCGCTTCAGCACCTTTTCCGTCGTCGCGTCGTACTGGATGACCTGGCAGACATCGCTCTGCGCCAGCACCTTGCCCGGCGTCAGCGCCATGTTCTCGCCGATGGCGAACTTGCTCGTGTCGGTCTGGCGCAGCTTCAGGTCGCCGCGGCCGGCGGCGATGTCCTCGGCCAGCATCTTCATGCCGCGCACGAGGTTGGCGCCGTTGGAAGCCACCGTCTCGCGGTAGAGCTGCGGATTGGTGGTGACGAAATTGCTCGGCGAGATCGCGCTGGCGATCTGCTTCACATAGAAGCCCGCCTTGTGGCGCGTGTGCTCGTCGAGCCCTTCGGCATCCGTGACCAGCTTCTCCGCCCAGTCGGAGGTGACGAAATAGGCCTGGCGCAGGAAATCGAAGAAGGGGTTCTTCACCCAGTCTTCGTCGGCAAAGCGCTTGTCCTTGCCGTGCGGATCGGGCGCGGCGTCCTGCGCCTCGCCGGAAAGGCGCCCCAGCGTGCGCGACCAGATGTTGAAATAGCCGCCGAGCAGCAGCGTCTGCGCCTCCAGCGTGCGGCGCGGGTCCGTCAGCCAGTATTCGGAGACTTTGGAGAGGGTTTTCACCATGTCGACCATCGGCTCGGAAACCGTGTCGACCTTCTCGCCGCTTTCGCGCGGGGCAAGCCAGGCGGAGGCGGCCTTGCCGAGCTGTTCGATGGTGCGCGCGAAGTTGACCGTCAGCGCCTCGGGATCCTTGACGATGTAGGGCTCGATCGTCGCGGGGTCGAAGGGCTGGAAACCGGGTTTGTTTCCGGCCGCATCGCGTTCATTCGCCTTGCGTTCGTCGGCCATGGTTCCCTCCCGATTTTATTGTTACTTTTGTATTTTTACATTCTCTACGAAACAGATTACAAGGGCCTGACAGCCGCACAAGGCAATATCGGGAACCGGTCGTTTCGACAGGAGCATACAGCCACATGGCGTTCGAAATCAGGCGCTTGCGCGCCGCTCTTCTCATGGCCGCCGCCGCGGCGGCGCTCGCCTCCTGCGCCTCGAGCGAGACGACGTCGACCGCGACGGTGAATGCCGGCGCGAACCGGGCCGACGTCTACCCCGACATCACGGCGATCGTCAGCGCCGAGACGCAGCAGATGAGCGACGAGGAGGCGGCCAGCTACAGCGCGCGCCTGACGGCGCTCTCGGGCAGCCGCCGCTCGGGCGCGATCTCGGAAGCCGAATACCGCCGTCAGCTCGCCGAATTGCAGGCGCTGCGCGACGGCCATGGCAAGGCGGCGCTTTCGCAAATCGAGAAGACGAATTAGCGCTTGCGTTTCTTGCCGTTTGGCAGCAAAGCGGATGACGGCCAATTGGCCGTCGGCCGGGCGGAGCGCCTTCATTTCGAACGCTTTCGTCCGTATCCGATTTCTTGATTCGCACGGAGTTTTGCGCCGTCCGGCAAGGCCGCCGGAGGGGCTTCGTGCCTAACGGGGTTGAAGATGGAAGAGTTTCACAAGGTCCGGCGTCTGCCGCCGTATGTTTTCGAACAGGTCAACCGTTTGAAAGCAAGCGCGCGAGCGGGTGGCGCCGATATCATCGACCTTGGCATGGGCAACCCCGACCTGCCGACCCCCAAGGCCATCGTCGACAAGCTCTGCGAGGTGGTCCAGGACCCGCGCACGCACCGCTATTCCTCGTCCAAGGGCATTCCGGGCCTGCGCCGCGCCCAGGCCGCCTATTACGCCCGTCGCTTCGGCGTGAAGCTGAACCCGGAGACGCAGGTCGTCGCGACCCTCGGCTCCAAGGAGGGCTTCGCCAACATGGCGCAGGCGATCACCGCGCCGGGCGACGTCATCCTCTGCCCGAACCCGACCTATCCGATCCACGCCTTCGGCTTCCTGATGGCCGGCGGCGTGATCCGCTCCATGTCGGTCGAGCCGGACGAGAGCTTCTTCCCGCCGCTCGAAAGGGCCGTGCGCCACTCGATCCCCAAGCCGCTGGCGCTGATCATCAACTATCCCTCGAACCCGACGGCGCATGTCGCCTCGCTCGATTTCTACAAGGACGTCATCGCGTTTGCGAAGAAGCACGACATCATCGTGCTTTCCGACCTTGCCTATTCGGAAATCTACTTCGACGACAACGCGCCGCCGCCCTCCGTTCTGGAAGTGCCCGGCGCCATCGACATCGCGGTGGAGTTCACCTCCATGTCGAAGACCTTCTCCATGCCCGGCTGGCGCATGGGCTTTGCCGTCGGCAACGAGCGGCTGATCGCCGCGCTGACCCGCGTCAAGTCCTACCTCGACTACGGCGCCTTCACGCCGATCCAGGTGGCCGCGACCCATGCGCTGAACGGCGACGGCTCGGACATCGCGGAAGTGCGCAACGTCTACAAGCGCCGCCGCGACGTGATGGTCGACACCTTCGGCAAGGCCGGCTTCGAGGTACCGCCGCCGGCCGCCACCATGTTCGCCTGGGCGAAGATCCCGGAAAAGTTCCGCCATCTCGGCTCGCTGGAATTCTCCAAGCTGCTCGTCGAGAAGGCGGATGTCGCCGTGGCGCCGGGCGTCGGTTTCGGCGAGCAGGGCGACGATTACGTCCGCCTCGCGCTGGTCGAGAACGAGCACCGCATCCGCCAGGCGGCGCGCAATATCAAGAAGTTCCTCTCCACGGCGGACGAGACGATGCACAACGTCATCTCGCTGAACGCCCATCGCTGAAAAATCCGCCCTCCGCGTCTCTGCGGAGGGCTTTCTTCCAAAACGTTATAGGACATGACCATGGCTGATGCCCTGAAGATCGGCATTGCGGGCTTGGGAACCGTTGGTGCCTCGCTCGCGAAGATTCTCGTCGAACGCAGGGACATGCTTCAGACGACGTGCGGCCGGCCGATCGAGATCGCCGCCGTGACGGCTCGCAGCAAGGGCCGCGACCGCGGCGTCGATCTTTCCGCCGCCGAATGGTTCGACGATCCGGTCGCGCTCGCCCGCGAGGCAAGGATCGACGTCTTCGTGGAACTGATGGGCGGGGCCGGCGATCCGGCCCATGCCGCGGTCAAGGCGGCGCTTTCGCGCGGCGTGCATGTCGTGACGGCCAACAAGGCGCTGCTCGCCGCCCATGGCGTGGAGCTTGCCGGCATCGCCGAGGAGAACGGCTGCATCCTCAACTACGAGGCGGCCGTCGCCGGCGGCATTCCGGTCATCAAGGCGCTGCGCGAGTCGCTGACGGGCAACACGATTTCCCGCGTCTACGGCATCATGAACGGCACCTGCAACTACATCCTGACCAAGATGGAGAAGGAGGGCCTCAGCTTCGAGGCGTGCCTCAAGGAAGCCCAGCGCCTCGGTTATGCCGAGGCCGATCCCGCCTTCGACATCGAGGGCAACGACACGGCGCACAAGCTGTCGATCCTGACGACGCTCGCCTTCGGCACGAAGATTTCGGCCGACGACATCTATCTCGAAGGCATCACCAACATCTCCATCGACGACATCCGCGCCGCCGCCGATCTCGGCTACCGCATCAAGCTGCTCGGCGTCGCGCAGAAGACGGATACGGGCGTCGAACAGCGCGTGCACCCGACCATGGTGCCGCTCGACAGCGTCATCGCGCAGGTGGACGGCGTGACGAATGCCGTGGCGATCGAATCGGACATTCTCGGCGAGCTGCTGATGGTCGGCCCCGGCGCCGGCGGCAATGCGACGGCCTCGGCCGCGCTCGGCGACATTGCCGACATCGCCAAGAGCCGCCCGGGCGCGCAGACCGTGCCGGCGCTCGGCCGCCCGGCCGCCTCGCTTGCCCCCTACAAGCGCGCGCAGATCCGCAAGCACCACGGCGGCTACTTCATCCGCCTTTCGGTGGAAGACCGCACCGGCGTCTTCGCCAGCATCGCCAAGCATATGGCGGAAAACGGCATATCGCTGGAATCCATCGTGCAGCGCGCGCAGTCGACGACCGAATCGACCGATCCGAAGACCATCATCCTCGTCACCCACGCGACGATGGAGGATTCCGTCCGCAAGGCCGTGGGGTCCGTCAAGGGCGAGGGCTATCTTGTCGGCGAACCGCAGGTGATCCGCATCGAGCGGCCGAAGACGGCCTGATTTGAGATCCTCTTGACGCGGCACAAGATTATCGAAGACCTCGGCAATGGTTTTCGGTAACCTGTGCGACACGCTCCGTCATCCTCGGGCTTGACCCGAGGATGACGAAGGAGAGGTTTTCGAGGGAAAGGTCTTCGCGACTTGTCTGCAGTCCAGAGCATTTCCAGCAAAAGTGCGAAGCGGTTTTGCGTCCGGAAATGCGGCAAAACAAGGAGATAGAGCGTTTTCGCGATTCGGAGAAAAGCGGAAAAGCTCTCGTTGCCGGAGCCGCCATGAGCATGCTGGAAAACGCCGACCCCGTCAGCCGGGCCTTCCTGAATGTCGAGCGCTCGGTGACCGGCCAGCGCTGGGTGGCGCGGCTCGACCAGGCGGGGGAGAACCGGGCGCTGGCAATGAGCCAGAGCCATGGCCTGCCGGATCTCATCGCGCGCGTGCTGGCGGGGCGGGGCGTGCCCTTCGAAGGCGCCGTCGAGTTCCTCGACCCGACGCTGCGCCGCCTGATGCCCGAACCCTACAGCCTGATGGACTGCGAGGCGGCCACGGAGCGGCTGGCGCTGGCCATCGAAAGGCGCCAGCGCGTCGCGATCTTCGGCGACTATGACGTCGACGGCGCATCCTCCTCGGCGCTCCTCTATCGTTTCCTCGCGCATTTCGGCGTGCAGGCGGAAATCTACATCCCCGACCGCATCTTCGAGGGCTATGGCCCGAACCCCAACGCCATCGCCCAGCTCATCGAGCGCGGCGCCGAGCTGATCGTCACGGTCGACTGCGGCTCGACCAGCCACGAATCGCTTGCCGTGGCGAAGGCGCGCGGCGTCGACGTGGTCGTCATCGACCACCACCAGGTGGGCGAGGCGCTGCCGCCGGCCCATGCGCTGGTCAATCCGAACCGCGAGGACGACCTGTCGGGGCAGGGGCACCTGTCGGCCGCCGGCGTCGTCTTCCTCGTCCTGGTGGCGCTGCAGCGCGTCATGCGGGAAAGGGGCGATGCACGGGCGAAGACCTTCGATCTCCTCGCCATGCTCGACCTCGTGGCGCTCTCCACCGTCTGCGACGTCGTTCCCCTGAAGGGGCTCAACCGCGCTTATGTGGTCAAGGGCCTCGTCGCCGCGCGCCATCTCGGCAATGCCGGGCTGACGGCGCTCCTGAAGCAGGCGGGCATCGGCGGGCCGGTGACGCCCTATCATCTCGGCTTCCTCGTCGGCCCGCGCATCAATGCCGGCGGGCGCATCGGCGATGCGGCGCTCGGCAGCCGGCTTTTGACGATCGACGAGCCGGGCGAGGCCGAGCGAATCGCAAAGCAGCTCGACGACCTCAACCGCGAGCGCCAGGCCATGGAGGCCGCCATGCTGGCCGAGGCGGAGGCCGAGGCGCAGGCGGAATACGGCACCGGCGAAAGCGCCTCCGTCATCCTGACGGCCCGCGAGGGCTGGCATCCGGGCGTCGTCGGCCTGCTCGCCTCGCGCCTCAAGGACCGATTCCGCCGGCCCGCCTTCGCCATCGCCTTCGATCCCTCCGGCAAGGGCACCGGCTCCGGCCGCTCGATCAGCGGCTTCGATCTCGGCCGCATGGTGCGCGCCGCCGTGGAGGAGGGCATCCTCGTCAAGGGCGGCGGCCATGCCATGGCGGCGGGGCTGACGGTGGAGCGGGAAAAGCTCGGCCGTCTGCGCGCCTTCTTCGAAGAACGCGCCGAGCGGACCGTGCGCGACCTGGTGGCCGTGGAAACGCTGAAGATCGACGGGGCGCTGAGCGCCGGCGGCGCGACGCTGGCGCTCGCCGACCAACTGGAGCAGGCCGGCCCTTATGGCTCCGGCCATCCCCAGCCGATCTTCGCGCTGCCGGCGCACCGGGTGCGCGACGTCAGGCCCGTCGGCGTCAATCACCTGCGCCTGGAGCTCGAAGGGCCCGACGGCGGGCGCCTCGGCGCCATGGCCTTCCGCGCGGCGGAAGCCGATCTCGGTCTTTTCCTGATGCAGCAGCGCGGGCAGGCGGTGCACATCGCCGGCACGCTTTCCGCCGATAGCTGGCAGGGCAGCCGGCGCATACAGTTCCGCGTTCTGGACGCCGCAAAGGCGTTCTGACGGGACGGTCTCGATTGTCGAATAAGGAGGAGGGGTGGCACGCCCTAGGGGAGTCGAACCCCTCTTTTCAGAATGAAAATCTGACGTCCTAACCGATAGACGAAGGGCGCGTGCGGTGGGCGTTATCTAGTCGGGACCGCTGATTTGCGCAAGCCCCAAATGCAGGAATTTTCAATTTTTCCCGCGGCTTGAAGAAACATGGCCGCCGGTCGTCGCGCTGCCCCCCGCAAGCACTTCGGGACTTCGATCGATATGTCTCAAGGGAGGGTGGCACGCCCTAGGGGAGTCGAACCCCTCTTTTCAGAATGAAAATCTGACGTCCTAACCGATAGACGAAGGGCGCGTGCGGTGGGCGTTATCTAGTCGGGCCCGACCGGATTCGCAAGACGGAAAATCGCGTCGGCGGCAACTTTTTCACAGGGCAGGAAAGACGCAGACGGGGGCCGTCGTTTCCATGCGGGCCAGCCCGCCCGAGGGGCAGGGGCCGGCCTGCCGGCGCGGCTTGCCGGCATCCCGATTTGACGACTGGCAATCCGGCGGGCGCCTTCCCATATATCTGGTGCTGAGGACCTGAGGCTGCCGCCGTTCGACCCTCCCGGTGGCGCCCGCTGGCTCAGCCCCGTTGCCCCGTGGGCAACACGCAGCCGCTCGTCCGGCAGCTGGGCCGGGCGGGCGGCGCGACCCCGCGCGGTTCGAGACCCCGGAGCGCTGGGCCAAGCTCGACGGGGCCTCTCGCCCGGCCGCGCAAGATCGCAGCCGTGGATCGTAAACGTTCCTGGCCATGCTTCGTTCCGCACGCCCTGCGGGCACTACGGTGCCTTGAGCGTCGAACAATCGGCGGCAATTCATTTCAGGGGGAGGGGGTGGCACGCCCTAGGGGAGTCGAACCCCTCTTTTCAGAATGAAAATCTGACGTCCTAACCGATAGACGAAGGGCGCGTGCGGTGGGCGTCTTATAGAAGGGCGTTTGGCCTTCTGCAAGCCGGAAAAAAGCCGTTGTGACAAAAAAATGAAAAGCCGCCCCGGGGGCGGCTCCTCATGCGAAAAGGCATCGATCACAGAGGGTTAGGGTACTGCCTACTTGCGCCGCCGGCAGCGCCAGTTCCAGTCCCGCTCCGGGCCGACGTCGATATGCACGGATTCGGTGTGGCAATAGGTGCCGACGCCGCCGCGGCCCGGCATGCTGCGCAGATATTCCGCAAGCTCCCATTTGCTGACGCCGGAAATCTGGATATCGGCCGCCTCGCAGCGCGTGTGCAGCGACTGCTTGGCGCGGTTGACCTTCAGGTCGCGCAGGCCCGATGTCACGATGATCGGCTTGTCGTAATGCTTCTCGATCGTCTTCAGCACCTGCAGCAGTTCCGGCTTGAAACAGCCGGTGCGCACCTTCTCCGTCTGCAGCCACAGGCCGTTCGGCGCAAGCCGGGCGAGGCCGGCGAGCGAGGCGACTTCCTTGAACTGCGGACCGTCGTCCTCGACCTCCTCGGCCTCCGAATGATCCGTCGAGAACATGGAACTGGCCACCGAAACGCCGGGCAGCGTGCCGAGCGAGGCCTTGCGGGTGGCGTTCGCGCTTTCCCGGTTGAGCACGCGGCGCGGCTGCTCGGCAAAACGATCGCCGTCGAACTGCGGCTTGGCCTCGCGCTTGTTGGCGAAGAGCGAGGCGAGCGTCACGGTCTTTCGCGGCTCGTCCTTCTTGATGTCGGTCGCGGTTGCCTGGCCGGCGGCGCCGTCGTTTGCCGGCGTCGCAAGCGCAAGATCGGCCGCGTTGCCCGCGGCGGCTTCCGCGGTGAGGGCCGTTCGCGCGGTCTTGGGGATCGGCCCGTTTTCCGGCAGCGTGATCTCCGCCTGCTCGTCGCCGAGCGTGGCGAGCGGCTGCTGGCCGGTCGATCCGACCGGCGGCATGTCCTCGACCGGCAGGCGGCCGGACTGGTCGGCCGCCTGTGCGGCGCCGGTCGTGGCATAGAGGCTGTTGACGGCGGCATTGGCGCCCACGGTCTGCGTCGCATAGGCATTGCCGGTCGCGACCGCCTCGCTGCCATTGCCGTAGATGCTGGCCCTGCCGGCATTCAGCGTCGTCGGCTGCAGGACGAGGCCCGCCCGCTCGGCGGCGGCATCGCCCGCGACCTGCTGGTCCGCCGCAACCGCCGCGGCGACATCGACAGGGGCGTCCCCGGTCGTCCGGCCGGCAGCGCCCGCGCTCACCACGGGCGTGGTGGTCTCGTCCGTGCTGCCTTCGGCAACCGTGTCTTCGCTTTCCTGCGCGCCCATGCTGTCCGCGCGCATATCCGTGGAGACTGCGGAAACGCAGCCCGAGAGCGTGGCGACCGAAACGGCCAGCAGCAATCCATACCGCAGCGCCTTCAGGCCTGGCCACTTTCCCTGCATGTCCTGCAAAGGCTTTCCCCCGCTTTCGACGTTCGTGCCCTCGGTCTTGCCGCCGATGGGGCCGTTTCTTCAAACAGTCGCAACCGCAATCGAGAAAAGCCACAGGCCAGGTTGCGGTTGCTGCGATGTTAACGTTTCGGCCGGTGGTGTAAAGGCCGAAGCGCGTAAAGCCGTGAAACGCAGAACGGGAAGCTGTCCGGCCCGAATCGGCCAAAGCACCCCTCTCGCTGGCGATCGACCGGATGGGCAAGAGATTTCCGGTCAAATACGGCGGAACGATGATCGTTGCACGGATGATAGGGCGCAAGCTTTGCCCGGAGCTTGCGTCCGGCTCTCGCCTACCAGGCGCCGGTATTGCCCATGGAGGCCCAGGGCTCGGCCGGCGGCAGGCTTTCGCCCTTCTGCAGGATCTCGATGGAAATGCCGTCCGGCGAGCGCACGAAGGCCATGTGGCCGTCGCGCGGCGGGCGGTTGATGGTGACGCCGTTGTCCATCAGCTTCTGGCAGGTCGCATAGATGTCGTCGACCTCGTAGGCGAGGTGGCCGAAATTGCGCCCGCCGGTATAATCCTCGCTGTCCCAGTTGTAGGTGAGCTCGAGGCAGGGCGCGGCGTTCGCCCGCGCGGCCTCGATATCCTCGGGCGCGGCGAGGAAGATCAGCGTGAAGCGGCCCTTTTCGTTCTCGTAGCGGCGCACTTCCTTGAGGCCGAACAGCGTCGAATAGAAGTGCAGGGACGTGTCGACGTCTTTGACGCGGACCATCGTGTGGAGATAACGCATTGGAATATCCTCTGAATGTGGAATCGTCCGAAAGAGTAGGGTTTTGTCAGCCTCAGGCAAGCCTTGCAGCCTACCAATGGGGCCGGCAAAACTTTCAAAGGGGCTTGCGCATTCGCATCGGGACAATGTTATTCTGGTTATCAAGAATCAGTTAACCGTAACTCATGTGACGCGTAAACGAGGGGCTGGCAGGTCATGGCGGATAGGGTGTCTTCAAAGGAAATCACGGGCCGTGATGACCAGAGCAATGACGCCGTCGATCTGATCGAGATCACCGGGGTCATCAAGTGGTTCGACGTTGCCAAGGGGTTCGGCTTCATCGTGCCCGACAATGGCATGCAGGACGTGCTGCTGCACGTCACGTGCCTGCGCCGCGACGGCTACCAGACGGTCCTGGAGGGCACGCGCGTCGTCGCGCTGATCCAGAAGCGCGACCGCGGCTACCAGGCCTTCCGCATCCTTTCCATGGACCAGACGACGGCCGTGCATCCCTCGCAGATGCCGCCGGTCAAGACCCATGTGCAGGTCACCCCGTCGAGCGGGCTGGAGCGCGTGCTGGTCAAGTGGTTCAACCGCACCAAGGGCTTCGGCTTCCTGACGCGCGGCGAGGGCACGGAGGACATCTTCATCCATATGGAGACGCTGCGCCGCTTCGGCCTGACGGAGCTGCGCCCCGGCCAGGTCGTTCTCGTGCGCTTCGGCGACGGCGAGAAGGGCCTGATGGCGGCGGAGATCCATCCGGACATGCCGGTTCCCGGCAACAGGGCCCACTAATGGGCCTTTTCGCGCGGGCGGCCGGTTTCGCGCGCCTCGCAAGCGCCGCCCTGGCGCTTTTCTTCTGTTTTTCCCTTTCGGTCCTTGCGGCGGAGACGTTCGACACGCAGCCGCTGACGATCGTCACGAAGGACGGCAAGCGCCACGCCTTCACGGTGGAGCTCGCCATCACGCCACGCCAGCGCGAGCAGGGGCTGATGCACCGCCGCGAGATGGCGCCGGACCACGGCATGCTCTTCGCCTTCGGCGAGACGCGGCAGGTTTTCATGTGGATGAAGAACACCTATCTGCCGCTCGACATGCTGTTCATCGCCAGGGACGGCAAGGTGCGCGCGATCAAGGAGAACGCCGAGCCGCATTCCGAATCGATCATCGATTCGCAGGGGCCGATCGACTACGTGCTGGAACTGAACGGCGGCACCGTCCGGCGTCTCGGCATCGGCGCGGGCAACCGCGTCGAGAACGCGCTGATGGATTCCCTGCGCAAGGCGCAGTAGCCCGCCATTTCCAGCGACAAGCGCTTGAAGACGCCCATTTCCTGTTGCGGCAGAGGGCGGATGCGTGTATCTCCCCATCGCCGGGACGGACGGAGTGTAGCGCAGTCTGGTAGCGCATCTGGTTTGGGACCAGAGGGTCGGGAGTTCGAATCTCTCCACTCCGACCACGTCCGACGGGCTGAAAAGCCCGGGTTCCGGCAGGTTCTGCCCAATTTTCTGTTGCGAACGGGCGCCGGCCGATGACCGCCAGCGACAACTCCCCCTTGAACTGCGGCGAACGCGAATTCGTCCCATGGCGATTGCGAAAGCGCTTCGCCCTTCCTCGACACCAGGACTGGATCTCGCTCGGCGCTGACCGGGCGTGGCGCAAGCGCGGTTTCTCGAATGCCGAGCGCAGAGATCAGAAAAATAAAGATATAAACATTTCTTTATGTCTATTGACATTCCCGTCGCGATGACGAGAACTGTCCTCGTCGTGGTTCCCTGGGGCGGTTTTGGCTGCTTCAGGGCTAAGAGGGAATCCGGTGCGCCGATCATTCGGCAAGGCCGGGGCTGCCCCCGCAACTGTGAGCGGCGAGCCGCTGTCCACCCATGTCACTGAGGCGAAAGCCTTGGGAAGACGGACAGCGGCGACGACCCGTGAGCCAGGAGACCTGCCAAGACGAAACAACGTCCACGGGCGGGGTGTCCCGGTGGTTGCTGCGGCCCGCCTCGCGCGGGTGCCTGCATGCGTCCGCTTACCCATGCCCCCAGAAACCAATGGGGTATGACAATGTCCAACAGAACTCTCCCGGTCGCCTCCCTCGGCTTCCCGCGCATCGGTCGCCATCGCGAATTGAAATTCGCGCTCGAAGGTTACTGGTCCGGCAGGATCGCCGAAGGCGACCTCCTCGAAACGGCAAAGACGCTGCGCGCCGAGAACTGGGCGCTCCAGCGCGACAACGGGATCACGCAGATCCCGTCGAACGACTTCTCCTTCTACGACCATGTGCTGGATACCGCCGTCATGGTCGGCGCGATCCCCGCCGTCTATGGCTGGACGGGCGGCGAGGTGCCGCTCTCCCTCTATTTCGCGATGGCCCGCGGCAGCGAGGGCGACGGTCCCGTCGGTTGCGGCCATGCCCATCGCGGCCATGGCGTTCCGGCGCTCGAAATGACCAAGTGGTTCGACACGAACTATCACTACATGGTTCCTGACATTGTCGAGGACCAGGTCTTCACGCTCACCTCGCAGAAACCCGTCGACCATTTCCTGGAAGCGAAGGCACTCGGCATCCATACGCGTCCGGTCGTGCTCGGCCCGGTCACCTTCCTCAAGCTTGCCAAGGCCCGGCCGGCGACGTTCAAGCCGCTCGACCTTCTCGCAAGTCTGCTCCCCGTCTACGAGGAACTGTTCCGCAGGCTCGCTGCGGCCGGTGCGGACTGGGTGCAGGTCGACGAGCCGATCCTCGCGCTCGACCTTACCGAAGGCGAACGCCACGCCTTCAAGCTTGCCTATGACCGCCTTGCCAAGGCTGCGCCCGGCCTGAAGGTGATGCTGACGACATATTTCGGTGCGCTGGCCGACAATCTCGAAGCGGCCGCCGCGCTTCCGGTGGCCGGCCTTCACATCGATCTCGCGCGCGCCCCGGAACAGCTCGACGCGGTCGCAAGGACGGTGCGGGCCGATCAGGTCCTGTCGCTCGGCGTCATCGACGGGCGCAACATCTGGCGTGCCGATCTTGCCGCCATTCTCGATCGGCTGGCGCCGGTCGTCGCCGCACGCGGGGCCGATGCCGTCGCGGTCGCGGCTTCCTGCTCGCTGCTGCATGTGCCGATCGACCTGGAGCTTGAAACCGCGCTGGATGCGGACCTCAGGACCTGGCTTGCCTTCGCCACGCAGAAGCTCGGCGAGCTTGCAACGCTCGGCAGGGGACTGGCGCAAGGCAAGGATGCCGTGCGGGAAGCGGTGAACGATGCCGCGCAGGCGATTGCCGCCCGCGCCTCCTCCCCGAAGGTGACGGATCCGCTCGTCCGGGGGCGCGTCGCCGGTATCGACGCGGGCATGAAGACGCGTGCAAGCGCTTTCGAGGACCGCCGCGCGGCGCAGGCGGATGCCATCGCCTTGCCGCTCTTCCCCACGACGACCATCGGTTCGTTCCCGCAGACCAGCGATGTCCGCAAGGCGCGCTCGGCCCATGCCGGGGGCGCGCTGAGCTACAAGGACTACGAGGCCTTCCTGCGCAGGGAAACGGCGGCCGCCATCCGCTGGCAGGAGGAGATCGGCCTCGACGTGCTGGTGCACGGCGAGTTCGAGCGCAACGACATGGTGCAGTATTTCGGCGAGCAGCTTTCCGGCTTCGCCTTCACCCGGCATGCCTGGGTGCAGAGCTACGGCTCGCGCTACGTCCGCCCGCCGATCATCTTCGGCGACGTCTCGCGCCCGAACCCGATGACCGTGCGCTGGTGGCAATATGCGCAGTCGCTCACCCGCAAGCCGGTGAAGGGCATGCTGACCGGGCCGGTGACCATCCTCAACTGGTCCTTCGTGCGGGACGACATACCGCGCAGCGAAACGTGCCGGCAGATCGCGCTTGCCATCCGCGACGAGGTGTCGGACCTCGAAAAGGCCGGCGCGAAGATGATCCAGATCGACGAGGCCGCCCTTCGCGAAGGCCTGCCGCTCCGCCACAAGGACTGGCGGCACTATCTGGACTGGGCGGTCGAAGCCTTCCGCCTGTGCTCCAGCGGCGTGGCGGACGGAACCCAGATCCACACCCATATGTGCTACTCGGAGTTCAACGACATCATCCCGGCCATCGCGGCGATGGATGCCGACGTGATCTCCATCGAGACCTCGCGCTCGAAGATGGAGCTTCTCGATGCGTTCCGGAACTTCCGGTATCCGAACGAGATCGGCCCCGGCGTCTACGACATCCACTCGCCGCGCGTGCCCGGGACCGAGGAGATGACCGGTCTCCTGTCGCTCGCCCGCCAGCGCCTTCAGGATCGCCAGCTCTGGGTCAATCCGGATTGCGGCCTCAAGACCCGCAAGTGGGAGGAGGTGAGGCCGGCGCTCGTCAACATGGTCGAGGCCGCTCGGCGCCTGCGCGATGCCGACGGCCCGCAGGACGCCGCGGTGACGGCGCGATGAGCCGCGCGCTCGAAGACACGGCGGTGCCGGGAGCGATCCCGGCACCGCCCAGCCGTCTCATCGCCCTGGTCTTTCCCGGCGATACGAACCATCACGGAACGCTCTTCGGCGGCGCGGGGCTCGCGCTGATGGACCGTATCGCCTTCATCGCCGCCACCCGCCACGGGCGCGTGCCTTTCGTGACGGCGTCCGTCGATCGCGTCGATTTCCAGGCCCCGGCGCGTGTCGGGGAACTGGTCGAACTCGTGGCACGCGTCACGCGCGTCGGCCGCAAATCCATGACGGTGGAGGTGGAGATGGTGGCCGAGGGCCTCGTCAGCGGCGAGCGGCGGCTGTGCACGCGGGGCAGCTTCAGCATGGTCGCCGTTCCGCCGCCGCATGCAGCGCCGGGCTGGTGCCTTCCGCCCGTGGCGGCGGTGCGGGAGGAGGCCGGCCTCGGCCCATGCGCGAGCGACATCGTTTTCGCCGACCAGGCGAACAGTTTCGGCCGCATGTTCGGCGGCGAGGCGCTCGCCGCCATGACCAGGGCGGCCTTCGTCGCGGCGACACGCCACGGCCGGCGCATCACGGTGCTCGCCGCTTCGGAACGGGTCGATTTCCGCGCGCCGGTCGCGGTGGGGGCGATCGTGGACACCGTCGCGACCGTCGTTCGCGTCGGGCGCACGTCGATGACCGTCGCGGTCGAACTGTGGTCGGAAGACCTGATGAGCGGCGCGCGCGCCTGCACGGCGAAGGGCCGCTTCGTCATGGTCGCGGTGGACGGCCGGGACCGGCCCGTTCCCGTCCGCCGTGACGAAACCGTTGATAAGCCATCATAGTGATTGACGCATTTTTTACCTCGTCTACTATATCTTGTGTTCGAGGTTCCTTCGATTCGAGAGGATCGAAGGCTAAGACGGGAATCCGGGGCGGCCATGATGGCCGCGATTGTCCGGAGCTGCCCCCGCAACTGTAAGCGGCGAGCATTCGTTCGAATAAGCCACTGAGGCGCCAATGCCTTGGGAAGGCGAACGGATGCGGCGACCCGCAAGCCAGGAGACCTGCCTCGTCCATGAACGTCCACGGGCGGGGTGTCCGGATGGCGAGCGTCGGGCTGCGGAAGGATGCCGCCCCGCCGTCTCCCCGATACCCTGCTGCAATGTCTCGGGGTGAGGTCATGTCGATCCTGTTTCCAGTTCCTCCGCGCGAGTAGGCGGCGCCCCGCGCCCGGCCGTCGGCAGACAGCCGCCCGTACCCTTTGAAATTCATCGCACGGCCATCGGCGGATGGCCGAACGATTTCCCATGCCTGATTGAAAAAAAACGAGGAAAGCCATGTCGATCACCGTCTATTCCAAGCCCGCCTGCGTCCAGTGCACCGCGACCACCCGCGCGCTCGACCGCCAGGGCATCGACTACAGCATCGTCGATATCTCCGAGAATGCCGAGGCCTTCGCCCTCGTGCAGGGCCTCGGCTACCGCCAGGTTCCGGTGGTCATTGCCGGCGAGCGGCATTGGGCCGGCTTTCGCCCGGACATGATCAGCGCGCTCGCCTGAGCCGGGGCCATGGCCGGGCTCGTCTATTTCTCCAGCCGGTCGGAAAATACCCGCCGCTTCGTGGCAAGGCTCGGCATCGACGCCCTGCGCCTGCCGGTCGATGCGGCGGAGGAACCGCCGGAAGTCGAGGAGCCCTTCGTGCTGGTCTCGCCGACCTATGGCGGGGGCGGGGAGAAGGGGGCGGTGCCGAAACCGGTCATCCGCTTCCTCAACAATCCGCGCAACCGAAGCCTGATCCGCGGCGTGATCGCGGCGGGCAACACCAATTTCGGCACGGGATACGCCGTCGCGGGCAACATCATCGCCGCGAAATGCGCCGTGCCGTTCCTCTACCGTTTCGAACTGCTCGGCACGGATGAGGACGTCGACAACGTCAGACAGGGACTGGAACGATTTTGGACACGATGAACTCTTTGGTGCCGCGCACGGGCGAGAAGCCGGCGAAGGTCCCGGAAATCACGGCGCTGGACTACCACGCGCTGAACGCGATGCTGAACCTCTACGACGAGGAGGGGAAGATCCAGCTCGACAAGGACAGGCAGGCGGCCAAGCAGTATTTCCTCCAGCACGTCAACCAGAACACCGTGTTCTTCCATAACCTCCGGGAGAAACTCGATTATCTGGTGACGGAGGGCTATTACGAGCAGGAGGTGCTCGACCAGTATGCCTTCAATTTCGTGCGCGATCTCTTCGACCGCGCCTACGACAAGAAGTTCCGCTTCCCGACCTTCCTCGGGGCGTTCAAGTACTACACGTCCTATACGCTGAAGACCTTCGACGGGAAGCGTTACCTGGAGCGCTACGAGGACCGCGTCTGCATGGTGGCGCTGACGCTGGCGCGCGGCAGCGAGGCGCTTGCCCGCGACCTCGTCGACGAGATCATGTCCGGCCGCTTCCAGCCGGCGACGCCCACCTTCCTCAATGCGGGCAAGAAGCAGCGCGGCGAGCTCGTGTCCTGCTTCCTGCTGCGCGTGGAGGACAATATGGAGAGCATCGGCCGCTCGATCAATTCGGCCCTCCAGCTTTCCAAGCGGGGCGGGGGCGTGGCGCTGTCGCTCACCAACCTTCGCGAGATGGGGGCGCCGATCAAGCAGATCGAGAACCAGTCCTCCGGCGTCATCCCCGTCATGAAGCTCCTGGAGGATTCGTTCTCCTACGCCAACCAGCTCGGCGCACGGCAGGGGGCTGGCGCGGTCTATCTCCACGCCCATCATCCTGACATCATGCGCTTCCTCGACACCAAGCGCGAGAATGCGGACGAGAAGATCCGCATCAAGACGCTGTCGCTCGGCGTCGTCATTCCCGACATCACCTTCGAGCTCGCCCGCAACAACGAGGACATGTACCTCTTCTCGCCGCATGACGTGGAGCGAGTCTACGGCGTGCCCTTCACCGAGATCTCGGTGACGGAAAAGTACCGCGAGATGGTCGAGGACGGCCGCATCCGCAAGAAGAAGATCAAGGCGCGCGACTTCTTCCAGATCATCGCCGAGATCCAGTTCGAGTCGGGCTATCCCTACATCATGTTCGAGGACACGGTGAACCGGGAAAACCCCATCGCCGGCCGCATCACCATGAGCAATCTCTGCTCGGAAATCCTGCAGGTCAGCGAGGCGAGCGAATTCAACGACGACCTGTCCTACGCCAGGATGGGCAAGGACATCTCCTGCAATCTCGGCTCGCTCAACATCGCCGCCGCGATGGACTCGCCGGATTTCGGCCAGACCATCGAGACGTCCATCCGCGCGCTGACGGCTGTTTCCGAGATGAGCCACATCTCCTCGGTTCCCTCTATCGAGAAGGGCAATGACGACAGCCACGCCATCGGCCTCGGCCAGATGAACCTGCACGGCTACCTCGCCCGCGAGCGCATCTTCTACGGCTCGCAGGAAGGCATCGACTTCACCAACATCTATTTCTACACGGTGACCTACCACGCCATCCGCGCCTCGAACCGGCTGGCGGTGGAGAAGGGCGTCAGCTTCAAGGGCTTCGAGAACTCGAAATACGCCTCCGGCGACTATTTCGACAAATATACCGAGGCCGAATGGCTGCCGGCGACGGAAAAGGTGAAGGCGCTCTTCGAAACGGCCGGCATCCATGTTCCGACCCGGGAGGACTGGCTGGAGCTGAAGGCCGCGGTCATGCAGGGCGGGCTCTACAACCAGAACCTCCAGGCCGTGCCGCCGACGGGGTCGATCTCCTATATCAACCACTCCACGTCCTCGATCCATCCGATCGTCTCGAAGATCGAGATCCGCAAGGAGGGCAAGATCGGCCGCGTCTACTACCCGGCCGCCTACCTGACCAACGACAATCTCGATTATTACCAGGACGCCTACGAGATCGGCCCGGAGAAGATCATCGACACCTATGCGGCGGCGACGCAGCATGTCGACCAGGGCCTGTCGCTGACGCTGTTCTTCCGCGACACGGCGACGACGCGCGACATCAACCGGGCGCAGATCTACGCCTGGAAGAAGGGCATCAAGACCATCTACTACATCCGCCTTCGCCAGATGGCGCTGTCCGGCACGGAAGTGCAGGGCTGTGTCTCCTGCGCCCTCTGATATCGGTGACGACCATGAACATCCAAGTGAAGACCAAGGCCCCGAAGGCCGCCAGCGCCGTGCGCGCCATCAACTGGAACCGCATCGAGGACGACAAGGACCTCGAAGTCTGGAACCGCTTGACCGGCAATTTCTGGCTGCCGGAAAAGGTGCCGCTCTCCAACGACATCCCGTCCTGGGCGACGCTCAAAGCCGAGGAGCAGAAGCTCACCATCCGCGTCTTCACCGGCCTGACCCTGCTCGACACGATCCAGAACGGCGTCGGCGCGGTGACGCTGATGGCGGATTCCGCCACGCCGCACGAGGAGGCGGTGCTCTCCAACATCGCCTTCATGGAGGCGGTGCATGCGCGCTCCTATTCCTCCATCTTCTCGACGCTGTGCCTGACGCCGGATGTCGACGACGCCTATCGCTGGTCGGAGGAGAACGAGTTCCTGCAACGCAAGTCCGCGCTGATCCTGGAGCAATACGCCTCCGGCGACCCGCTCAGGAAGAAGGTCGCTTCCGTCTTCCTCGAAAGCTTCCTGTTCTATTCCGGCTTCTACCTGCCCATGTACTGGTCGAGCCGCGCCAGGCTCACCAATACCGCCGACATGATCCGCCTCATCATCCGCGACGAGGCCGTGCACGGCTATTACATCGGCTACAAGTTCCAGCGCGGCATGGAGCGCCTGAGCGCCGAAAAGCGGCAGGAGATCAAGGACTTCGCCTTCGACTTCCTGCTGGAGCTCTACGACAACGAGGCCAAATACACCGAGGAGCTCTATGACGGCGTCGGCCTCACCGAGGATGTGAAGAAATTCCTGCACTACAATGCCAACAAGGCACTGATGAACCTCGGCTACGAGGCGCTCTTCCCGCCCGAGGCCTGCAAGGTCAATCCCGCCATCCTCTCGGCCCTCTCGCCGAACGCCGACGAGAACCACGACTTCTTCTCCGGCTCCGGCTCGTCCTATGTCATCGGAAAGGCGGTGGCGACCGAGGACGAGGACTGGGATTTCTGAGAAAAGGCGAGGGGGCGTCGCCAGATCGCTCCCGTCCCATGCGAACCTTCGCTCCGAACGCCTGTTCACTGGGCCGCGGCCTGGCGCGGAGGGAAGGAAGAGCGCAGGGCTGCGTAACTGAAATGCCTGCTTGACTCCCGCGGATCGAGCGGGCATTTCCACGGACAAGGAAGCAAAGCGTGCCCGGCACGGTTTGCCGCCGAAACAACGGAGCACAACGGGCATCAACGCTCGCCCGGTGTGGGCCGAAACTGAGAATCTGATACCTCGCATAGGCCGTGTCGGTCGTTTGGGACCACAGGCCGGGAGTTTGAATCTCTCCAGTCCGGCGGGCGTTTCGATGCCAAATGCGCTTTCGGTCATTCCCCCTTTACGGAATCCGGGTTATGCATTCTCGAACGCGCGCCGGCGGAACGGTGCGCCGCTATGCGAGAATTCTGGAGCCGCTTCGATGACCGCGAAGATCTATCGTCCCGCCAAGACCGCCATGCAGTCCGGCAAGGCCAAGACTCATCTCTGGGTCCTGGAGTTCGATGCCGAGAAGCCGCGGACGATCGACCCGATCATGGGCTATACGAGTTCCGGCGACATGTACCAGCAGGTCAAGCTGACATTCGAAACGAGCGAAGAGGCGATCGCCTATGCCACGCGCAAGGGCATCGACTTCCGCGTGATCGAGCCGAAGGAAGCGACCCGCAAGCGCGTCGCCTACCCGGACAACTTCCGCTTCAACCGCATGCAGCCCTGGACCCATTGAGGTTTCGCTGGCCCGCCAGCCCCGGCCCCTTAGCTCAGCTGGATAGAGCATCTGCCTTCTAAGCAGAATGTCGCAGGTTCGAGCCCTGCAGGGGTCGCCAAATCGCCTTCGCAAAAAAAGGGCAGCCGGATGGCTGCCCTTTCTGTTTGTCCACTTGCGTCTTGCTTACGAATAGGGCGAGACGCACTGCTGGCGCGGGCCGTTGTAAGGCTGGAACGTGTTGTCATAGGCCCGGTACGAGCGATAGCGGTTGGCACACCAGCTCTGGTGCGATCCGCTGCCGGCCTGCGGCTGGTTGGCGATCGCGCCGCCGATTGCCGCGCCGAGGCCGAAGGCGGCGAGCGGATACCACCAGCCGTCCGAATGGCGGCGATAGCCCGGGCGATAGTCGCGGGAGCCGCGATGACCGTGCCAGCGCCGCTCGGTGCGCCGCTCATAACGATCACGGCGGTCGCGGCGATCGGAACGATACTGCACCTTCTCGACGGCGGAGGCTTCCGGCACGGGCACCCGTGCGAAGGTCACCGCCTGGGCCGGGATGACGGAGGTCAGGGCCAGCGCGAGGGACAGCGCCCCTGCGGCAAGACCAGTCTTGAAATTCAACATGGCAAAAACCTTTCCTGCTTTTCCGAAGACAGAACGCGGGAAGGACGGGGTGGTTCCAGCCGCATGTGTGGAAAGCCATGATCCCGCAGGCAAAAAAAAAAAACGGGTTGGTCCGCCTTGTCGGCTCGCCAACCCGTTCCGGTAAAATGCGGATCAGGGTGTTCGGGGTACAGGGGTTCTCACCACAATCCGGCTGCATCTCCAGATATCCTGTGCGGCCGATCATGCCCGAACGCAATTTTCTCGATTGACATAATGCGCATACTTTTTGACGATTTCCACATGAGCAAAAAAGCGCCGCGGCAGGGGCCGCTCGACATCACGATTGTCCTTCTGCCGGAGTCCTCGATCATGTCGCTCGCCTCGGCGCTCGACCCGATGCGCGCGGCAAACCGCGTCGTGCCGGAGCCGGTGTTCCGCTGGACGATCCTGTCGCCGCTCGGCAAGCCGGTGCTGCTGACCTGCGGCGTGGAGATCCGCGTGGACGGCGCCTTTGCCGACGTGACGAGTGGCGACGCGCTGCTCGTCATCGCCGGCTTCAACCAGGAGCGCCATGCCGACCGGTCCTTCGTGTCGCGGCTGAAGAAGGTGGCGCGGCGGTTCGACGTGGTGGCCGGCATCGAATCGGGCTGCTGGCTGCTGGCGCGCTCCGGCCTGCTCGACGGGCGCGATGCGACGGCGCATTGGGAGGAACTGGAGGATTTCGCGGCGGCCTTTCCGGCGCTCAACGTGCGGGCCGACCGGTTCGTCACCGACGGGCCGCTCTGGACCTCGGGCGGCGCCTCGCCGACCTTCGACATGATGCTGCATCTGGTGCGCGAACGGTTCGGCTCGGCGGTGGCGCTCGATGTGGCGAGCGTCTTCGTCTATGACGAGACCCATGCGGCGACGGATGCGCAGCCGCTCGTCTCGCTCGGCCGGCTGGGCGAGCACCAGCCGGAGCTTGCCGCCGCGATCCGCCTGATGGAGCGCACGATCGACCGGCCGCTGACCATTGCCGCGCTTGCCCGGCGGCTCGGCTTTTCCACGCGCAAGCTGGAGACGCTGTTTACCGCGGGTCTCGGCACCGGGCCGGGGAAATATTACCTGCGCCTGCGGCTGACGGCCGCCCAGCGGCTGGTGCGCGATACGTCGCTTTCGATCCAGGACGTGGCGTTGCGCAGCGGCTTTGACAGCCTTTCCGCCTTTTCGCGCGCCTTTCGCAATCACTTCGGCGCAAGCCCGCTCAAACTTCGGGCCGAGCAGCGGGCCAAATAGAGCGCGGCCGGTTCCGGGACAGCAGAACCGGCCGCAGGGCCATGGTCGGGGACGGGGATTGGGGGACTGACCGGGCCCTTTCTCGCGCCCGGCGGGATCGCCGGGCAATCTCGTCATGCGGCGCCTTGCGGCGGCCGGATGTTACTTGACACTACCGACGGCGTCGGCACGACCGTCCTGAAGCTTGACCCACTTGCCGGCATTCACCGAGGACTGGCGCTTCAGGTAGCGGTATTCGGTCTGCGACCAGAGCAGGACCTTGTTGCGCATGTTGTCGAGCACGAAGTCGCCGCGGTCGGTGCGCACGGTCAGCACGGCATGGCCTTCGCCGTTCGGCTGCAGCACGACGGTGATCAGCAGGTTCGACGGCGAGATGCCGGCTTCCATCAGGCGCTTGCGCTTGATGAGCACGTAGTCCTCGCAGTCCGCCGCGCCGTCGGGATAGGTCCACTGTTCTTCCACGCCGTAGATCTCCATGTCCGTCAGCGGCATGAATTCGGTGTTGGCGGTGTAGTTGACGTTGAGGATCGTCTTCCAGTTTTCCTGCGTCAGCTTGAGCGGGCCGGTGTCCTTGCCGGTCGGGCCGCATTCGTCGCTGTACTTCTTGCAGAATTCATAGTGCCCGATGGGCTGGTTGGTCGCGCCGGCCAGCGGAATGTTGGCGGGCAGGGCCATCGCGGCGCCTGCGGCGGCAAGAGAGAAGAGGAATGCAAACGTCCCTGTCTTGATCGTTTTTGTCATTGTGTCCGTCCCCGTTTGATGAGGTCACAATGACAGCTATGTTTTGATCTTGCGCGAAAAGCCGAAGTATAACTTAGTTCAAATCAAGATGGTATAAGAATAAAATAAGAATAGAATTTGATGTTGTTTTGAACTGTATTTTAGGTGTATTTGACTAAAATTTGAACGAAATTCCGCCTGTGTCGAAGCCGCTGCAGGCGGTCTAATTTGCTGATTATAAAAGGGATATTTCGTTTTACGCCGCGCTTTTCAAGAGCCTGTTTGCGGTCTGGAGGCGATGGCGAAGGACGCAAGGCGCCAGCCGCGGCACCGATCGGGCCGACGGAAAACCGATGGAATCGCCAGAAAGGACAGCAGAACGCTTTGGCGGGCCGAAAATTTTTTTGAATCTATTTTCGCGACGATGGCCTGTGCCATGCTGAAACAGCAAAAGGCCCCGCAGGGCCCTCCTGGAACAGATCGGTGTCGTATCCGTCCCGGAATGTTACAGGAAGGCGGTCAGGGCTTCCTTCGACTGCACGGAGGAGAACTCGATGGCGACGCCCTCCTGGAAGTGGCGCACGACGCGGCCCTTCATGTTGCCGAGCTGTATGGGCGTGCCGAGGGCCGGCCGCACGTCGATATCGACGGCGGCGCCGGAGAGCGACAGGTCGATGATGCGGCAGGGATAGCGCCGGCCGTCGTCGAGTGTCAGTTCCGTGCGGGTGTTGCGCGGCGTCAGGCGGTTGTGGCGGCGGTCTTCCGGCAGGCCCAGTTCATGCTTGTTGGCGATCCAGGTGAGCTGCGCGGCGAGTTTCTCGCGCTTGCGGTCCGTGGCGGTGAGGAGGATGGCGAAGCCGTTGTCGTTGAGGACGGCCACGCTGCCCTCGATGCGGCCGAGGTGGTCGACATAGGCGATGATGCGCTCGCCCATGCGCGGGCGGGCGGCGCAGACGAAGCTGGCATCGCCGGGCGACATGTCGAGCACGGTGCACTCGTATTCGTCATGGTTGGGCAGCATCAGCCGGCCCGGCAGGTTCACCGAGACGCGCTGGAAGCTGCGCTGCTCGGGCTGCGGCTTGCGGGCGGCGGGCGATGCTTGCTGGAATGAGTACATGTGCGCGCTGGCCTGGTGATCCTATCTCTTTCCAACTCTTAATCTTTCTGGGTTAACAGAAGGTTTGTTGCCCCATGGAAAAGTCATCACGAGCGCGTTCTTCAACAACTCTGAGGCGTTTTCGGTTGTATTGGCGCCGCCAGCCTCACGCATCGTCAGCCGGACGGCCGCCCTCGAAGATGCGAAGATGCAGCACGCGGTTCACCGTCTGCCCGAGGCCGATCGGTCGCACGGCCATGACGGAGGTGGGCATGGGAACGGCCGGCCGGTTGCCCTTGAGGCTGCGCGCACGGTTCGGATCGATGACCGAGAGTGCGCCGAGCGTCGCATAGCGAAAGGCGCTCAGCGGCTGGCGCTGGCCGGGCAGGGGCGCGAAGGCGCCGATGATGCGGTCCGCCACCTTGCCCTTGCTGGCAAGCGGCAGCAGCACGATCTCGGCCTCGGTGGTCTCCAGCCGCCCGTCGACGAGCGCGACCTGCATGACGGCGGGCGCCGCATGCGCCATCACGTTTTCCGTGATCCGCGCGATGCGGGTGCGCTGGTCGGGGGCGAAGAGCGCGTCGAAGGCCGTCGCCTTCAGCTCCCGGCCGAACTGCGCGCAGAGGCGCGTGCCCGCCAGGCGAAAGCGCGGATCGTGCAGCCGGCCGTGTTCCAGGATGAAGACGTCGGGCAGGATCGGGGCGATGTCGGCGGGCTCGATGGCGCTTCGCAACGGCACGCTGCGCTCGCCGCGCCGGCGCGTCCAGTAATCGTAAAGGGCCGTGATGGCCTTCGTCTGCATGCTCATTTCCAATCGATTCTGTTCCGTTCCGGCACGAAAGGCCGGGCATACGGAGCTCATGCGGGGGAAGGAGCGAGTTTCGTGCCAGCGCAATGTTAAGGTTAACGATTGGTTTCGATTGCGCCGGTCGCCGGTTTGGGGGAACAT
Source organism: Shinella sp. HZN7 (assembly GCF_001652565.1). NCBI lineage: Bacteria > Pseudomonadati > Pseudomonadota > Alphaproteobacteria > Hyphomicrobiales > Rhizobiaceae > Shinella > Shinella sp. HZN7. The sequence goes on from NZ_CP015736.1 coordinate 1,722,511, forward strand.
CCGGGCATCCCTCCATGAGGGAATGGTTTACTGCACATCGATTTCAGCCCCGGGGATTGGGGGCGCCGGCCGTCAGCGAAAGCTGCACGGCCTTTCTTTTCTCTGTATAAGCGCGATTCGTATTTTATGAGTTTGGTGGTTCGGTCATGAGTAACGACGGCGTCGACGTGCAGGGTGGCAGTGCGGATATCCGCAAGCGGGAGCCGGCCTTCAACCTGCCGGGCAGTCTCGTCGCGGTCCTGGCATTCCTCACCGCCATCCATGTGATCCGCACCTATCTTCTCTCCGCCTCGGCGGACGAGTTCGTGCTCCTGCATTTCGCCTTCATTCCCGGCCGCTATGTCATTCCCTTCGCCGAGCAGGATCTCGGCTGGCTCTGGGGGCCGGTCACCTATTCGCTGCTGCACGGTAGCTGGGAGCACCTGATCTTCAACGCGTTCTGGATGGTCGCCTTCGGGGCGCCCGTGGTACGCCGCATCGGCCTCGCGCGTTTCTTCCTGTTCTGGTGCCTTTCGGCCATCGCCGCCGTCGCCTTCCACAGCGCGCTGCACTGGGGGGCGATGATCCTCGTCGTCGGCGCCTCCGGGGTCGTGTCCGGCCTGATGGGCGCGGCGGCCCGCTTCGTCTTCTCGCCGAGCGGGCGCATCAGCCGGCAGTTCGCCCATCTCAACCGCCGCCTGACGATAGCGGAGGCGCTGTCCAACCGCTCAGTTCTGGTCTTTTCCGGCATCTGGTTCCTGACGAACTTCCTGATCGGCTTCGGCCAGATCTTCGGCTCGGATGCCGGCGGGGCGATCGCCTGGGAGGCTCATATCGGCGGGTTCCTGTTCGGCTTCCTCTTCTTCCCGCTGTTCGACGTCGGGGTGGCGGAAAGCCGCCGGGATTAACGTTAGTTCATTAGCGGTCTTGCAATCGCCTCTTTCGTGGCGCACCATGGACGTGTTCCGGTTCGCACATGCACACCGGAACGGGGCGGCATCTTGCAGGAGGAAGCGGGTGTCGCCGGTACTGTGGCAGGGCAACCCCCGTGCGGGTGTCCCGCCTCTCTGCGTCATGATGCACACGGGAGGTACGCATGTATGTAAAGACGATACTGGACGAAAAAGGCCGCAACGTCGTTACCGGCGGCCCGCAGCTCACCGTCAGGCAAGCCGCCGTCTACCTGCATGAAAACCATATCGGCGCCATCGTCATCCTCGACCGCAACGACCGCATCGCCGGCATTGCCACCGAGCGCGACATCGTCGCCGCCGTCGCCCGCAACGGGGCCGAATGCCTGGACAAACCCATTTCCTCCATCATGTGGGGCAATGTCCATCGTTGCGGCGAGAACCAGACCGTCGACGAACTCATGGAAATGATGAGCACGCTGCGCGCCCGCCATATCCCGGTGGAGAAGGACGGCCGGCTCGTCGGTATCATCTCGATCGGCGACGTGGTGAAATCCCATATCCGGGCGATCCAGCACGAGGCGGATGCCATCAAGGCCTATATCGCCGGCTGACGGCCGATCTCCCGACGGTTTCGGGCGGAGCGATTTCTCGCCCCGCCCGCTCGACTATTGACGATGAAATCTCCTCTTCAGCGCATCAGCACCACTTCCTGCATGCGCTTGATCTCGGTAATGCGGGCCTTGGCTTCCAGGTAACCGCGATCGATCGCTTCGCCGGCGCGGTGGAACTCCGACAGGCCGATATCCGAAAGCTTGGGGTGCAGCGCGAGATCCGGCGGGTCGCCGGCAAGGCGTGCGCGGGAAATGCGGTCCTGGATGATGTTGAAGGATTGCACCATGACACCCGTCAGGCCGAGCCGGGCGGCGCTGTCCTCCTGCCTCGGTTCGTCGATCTTCTGCTCGCTGGCGCTGTGCTTGATCACCGCCGAGCGGCCATAGAGGTCGTAGTTGAGGTTGACGGCGACGACCAGCGGCTCCTCATGGGCGCGGCAGACCGACACCGGCACCGGATTGACCAGCGCCCCGTCGACCAGCGTGCGGTTGTTGCACTTGATCGGCTCGAAGATGCCGGGCAGCGCGTAGGAGGCGCGGATGGCGGTGATCAGCGAACCGCTGTTGATCCAGACCTCGTGGCCGCTGTTGACCTCGGTCGCGACGGCGACGAAGGGACGGTCGAGGCTCTCGATCGAGAGGTTCTCCAGATGCTCCTGCATGCGTTTGGTCAGCCGCATGCCGCCGAAGAGGCCCGAGCCGCGAATGGTGAAATCGAGGAGGCTGGCGATGCGCCGCATGGTGAGCGAGCGGGCGAAGGCTTCCAGCTCGTCCAGCTTGCCGGCGAGATAACAGCCGCCGACCAGGGCGCCGATGGAGGTGCCGGCGATCATCGAGACCTCGATGCCTTCCTCGTCCAGCGCCCGCAGCACGCCGATATGCGCCCAGCCGCGGGCGGCGCCGCCGCCCAGGGCCAGCGCGATCTTCGATTTGCGCGGCGGGGCCGGCGCAGGAATATGGGACATGTCGTTCATGGAAGGGCCGCCGGGGTCGGATGCATCCGCCGTTACAAGACTACGATTGAAACTCCAGTTCAACATTCCGGACCTCCATTACCAAGAGGAATTCGCGGCGGGGCAATCGGTTCCGGCGCCACGCCACCCTCGGCAACACAATAGATGACAGGATAGACGCACTCTGTGACCCGGGGAACTTTGCCGGAGGAAATCTGCCGGCGGGCGGTCCCGTGTGCGTCCGGTCGCGGCTGGAGGAGGGCCCGGGCCCGCAGGATCGTCGCCCCGGTGGGGGTGGCCTTGGAAACCGGTCGTGACGCACGAGAGCGATGGGGTTCCATGTCCTGATCCGCATGGCGGGGACAGAGGCCGCCATGCAGGACATTAGGCGTCGGGACCGGTTGCCAATTGGTGAATCCGTGCCGAAACCGGACGGAATTCGCCGGGATGCTTAATTTTTGCCGTAGATCGCCGCCGGGTCGAACTGCGGCGCGCCGCCCGTGATGGTCAGCACGGCGCCGTCGGGACCGTTCGAGACCGTGCGGTAGAAGCAGGAGCGGCGGCCGGTGTGGCAGGTCGCGTCATGGCCGGCGACCGAGACCTTCAGCCAGACGGCATCCTGGTCGCAATCCGTCCGCAATTCCACGACGGTCTGCAGGTTGCCCGACGTTTCGCCCTTCTTCCACAGCGCCTTGCGCGAGCGGCTCCAGTAATGCGCGATGCCGGTCTCGATGGTCAGCGCCAGCGATTCGGCATTCATGTGGGCGACCATAAGCAGTTCGCCGTCCTTCGCATCCGTCACCACGGCCGTCACCAGGCCGTGCTCGTCGAAGCGCGGCGTGAAGGCCGGGCCCGTTTCGAGCTCGGCCTTGTCCTTGGGCGGGGTCTTGAAGGTCATCGGCATCGCGGTCGACTCTGGAGCATTTCGTTTTCTTCGAAACGCGAAATGCTCCATCTTTCTGTTTGGCGCAATCCCGGACGCAAAACCGCTGCGCACTTTTGCTGGAATTGCTCGGAAGGAAGCCGGCCGTCGCCTAGCTCCGGATCATCGTCATGAACCGGACCTGTTCGGCCGGTTCGGTCTTGAAGGCACCGGTAAAGGTGGTGGTGAGCGTTGTCGAGCCCTGCTTCTGGATGCCGCGCATCGCCATGCACATATGCTCGGCCTCGATCATCACGGCGACGCCGCGCGGGTTCAGCGTCTCGTCGATCGATTTGGCGATCTGCGCCGTCATCGTCTCCTGCGTCTGCAGGCGGCGGCCGTAGATCTCCACCACGCGGGCGATCTTGGACAGGCCCAGCACCCGGCCGTTCGGCAGATAGGCGACATGCGCCTTGCCGATGATCGGCACCATGTGATGCTCGCAATGCGAGAAGAACGGGATGTCCTTCACCAGCACCATGTCGTCGTAGCCGGCGACTTCCTCGAAGGTGCGGCCGAGCACGTCCTCGGCGGCGAGGTCATAGCCGGAGAAGAGTTCGCGATAGGATTTTGCGACGCGGGCAGGGGTGTCGAGCAGCCCCTCGCGCTCCGGATCGTCGCCCGCCCAGCGCAGCAGGACGCGAACGGCATCCTCCGCCTCTTTTTGCGAGGGACGGCCCGACTGATCGTCGACGCGCGGAAAATTGGTGACTATGGCGTCCATGGACCCATTGACCTTTCTGCAGGTTACCTGACGTGTTTATCGGACTCGCCACTGGCCATTCGCCTAACCCTGCAGGCTTGGGTTCCGTTGGCGGGCTCCGGGGCTTTCGGGTCTTCGCTTCTCAGTGCGCATGACCGTCCGGCACGGTTTCCCAAACAACAGGTGAACGACTTGCCCTTTGCCTTCACAATTCCCGACGGAAACCGCTTCGCACGTTTCCTGGAATTGCCCGCATCTTGCAAAACGCTCACCCCAATACGAGTTATCATATAGTATCGGGCGAGGCCTGCGAAAGAGGCTTGAGACGACACGCCGTGCTTTTTTACCGACGAGGCCGGAATAATCTCCTCGGATCATTGAAGATTCCGCAAAAAATGCGGAAAACGGGACCATGATGGACGATATCTACAACAGCCGTATCCTCGAATTTGCCGGCAACATCCCGCGCATCGGCACGCTTGCCGATGCGGACGGCGAGGCCGGCGCCCATTCCAAGCTGTGCGGCTCGCGCGTCAAGGTCTACCTGAAGCTCGACGGCGACCGGGTCACGGATTTCGCCCATGAGGTGAAGGCCTGCGCGCTCGGCCAGGCCTCGTCCTCGATCATGGCGCGCCACGTCATCGGCGCGACGACGGCGGAAATCCGCGACGCGCGCGACAAGATGCTCGCCATGCTGAAGGCCGACGGCGAGGGGCCGGACGGCCGCTTCGAGGACATGCGGTTCCTGCGGCCCGTCAAGGACTACAAGGCCCGCCACGCCTCCACCATGCTGACCTTCGACGCCGTGGTGGACGCCATTGGCCAGATCGAGGCGAAGCGGCTGGAAAAGGCCGGGTGAGGGGCGATGTGCGATGCGCCCGACTGCCGGCATGCCGATGCGCTGCCTGCCCATAGGGGGCGCAACTGGCAGGGGCCGTTCCGCCGGACGCCGGGCCGCCTCCTCGGCATGGGCCTCATCCGGTTCTACCAGTTGACGCTTTCCGGTTTCATCGGCAATGGCTGCCGTCACCTGCCGACCTGCTCGGAATATGGCTACGAGGCCGTCGCCCGGCACGGCCTGTGGCGGGGCGGCTTCCTGGCGCTGTTCCGCGTCGCCCGCTGCGGCCCCGGCGGCACCCATGGCTTCGATCCCGTGCCGGAGGCGCTGGCGCCGCGCTTTCGCTGGTGGGCGCCCTGGCGGCTCTGGCGCGTTGCGGAAAAGAGGCGGTGACGCCATGACCGTGCCGATGGAATACCGCCAGGCTTCGCGCGATTTCGACGCCTTCCTCGTCGATGCGCGCGACACGGCCATGCTGCAGACCACCAACCAGGCATACACGATGATCGAGGCCGTGCTGACGGTGTTCCGCCGCCGGCTTTCGGTGGCGGACGCGCTTGCCTTTGCCGCCGTCCTGCCGCCGGTGCTGCGCGCGATTTTCGTGTCCGGCTGGGATATCGCCGAGCCGGTCCGGCCCTTTGCGGAACGGGACGTGCTGACCCGCGAGGTGCAGGCGTTTCGCGGCGACCACAATGTCTCCCCCGAGACGGCCATCGCCGATGTTGCCGCCGCCCTCGGCCGGCATGTCGATCCGGCGGCCTTCGCGCGCGTCCTCGACCGGCTGCCGCCTGCCGCACGGGAGTTCTGGCGCGCATGACGGTCTATGTCGCTCTTCTGTATTCCATCGTGCTCGGCCCCGGACGGCGGCTCGTGATGGCCGACCTCAGGGCCATGGCCGAAGGCCTCGGCTTGCGCGGCACGCGCACCCTGGTCGCCACCGGCAACCTGATCTTCGAGGCAGAGGACGAACCGCTTCGCGCCATCGAGGACCGGCTGGAAGCGGCGTTTCGCGCGCGCTTCGGAAAACATGTCGACATCATCCTGCGCACGGCGGAGGCCTGGCGGCGGCTGGCGGCCGGCAATCCTTTTCCGGGTGGCAACGGCGCGGATGTGGGCATCCGCGTCATGCGGACGCCGCTGGGGCCGGAGGTTCTGCCGGGGCTCGAAAGGATCGCCACGCCCGGCATCCGCCTTGCCGTCGTCGACGGCGATCTCTGGGTGGACTTCTCGCAAAAGCCGAGTGAGACGAAGCTCCTGTCGCACCTGACGACGAAGAAGCTCGGCATCGGCACCCTGCGCAACGCCAACACCGTCAACGGCCTTGCGGCCATGCTCGGCTGACGTCACAGCCACCGGGGCACCCCCGCTGCCGGTGGGCGCGATGGGCTGCCATGAGGGCCGCGGAAAGAACGGGCAACGGTATGTATCGGGCCTCCGGTCTTGGTCGCGGCTCCAGTGCCTGGAGGGTCAAGGCCCGCGCCGTGCGATCCAGTATGCGGCCGGCCGGCGGCGCGGGGAAAACGCAGTCGCGGTGCTCAGCGCCGGACGAGCCGGCGAAGCCTCTTGACTTCCGCCTCCGTCAGCGGGCGGACGGCGCCCTTTTCGAGATCCCCGAGCACGAGATCGCCGATGGCGACGCGCACGAGGCGAAGGCATGCGATATCGAGTGCTTCCAGCATGCGGCGGATCTGGCGGTTGCGGCCCTCGTCGAGCACGATTTCGAGCCAGGAGTTCCGTTCGCCGTCCCTGAGCCTGCGCACGGACCTTGCACGCAGGAATTCGCCGTCTTGGTGGACGCCCTTCTCCAGCGCGTCGAGGACCGGCCGGTCGGCGATGCGGTCGATCTGGACATGGTAGGTCTTGGCGACATGGGTCTTCGGATCGAGCAGGGCGTTGGCGAATTCCGTGTCGTTGGAAAAGAGCAGCAGGCCCTCGCTCGCCTTGTCGAGCCGGCCGACGGGGGAGAGATGCGCGGGATCGAGGTGCTTCAGGCAATCGAACACCGTCGGGCGGCCCTCCGGGTCGTGCCGGGTGGTGACGAGGCCGCGCGGCTTGTTCAGCATGAGGTAGACGGGTTTTTCCGCGACGACCGCCGCGCCGTCCACCGTGATGCGCGCGTCGGCAAGGTCGATCCAGGTCTCGGGATCGGTGACGATGCGGCCGGCGACGGCGACGCGGCCGGCCGAAATCAGCCCTTCCGCCTCCGTGCGCGAGCAGAAGCCGAGCTTGGAGAGGGCGCGGGGCAGGGTGACGCGCTTGCCGGCGGAGGGAGCCTTGGGCCTTGCGGCCGCACGGGCCTTCGGGGCGGTGTCCGCCCTGCGCGGGGGGGCCGGTATTGGCCGTTTGCGTGTGTCTTTCGCCATGCTGCCCGTAAAACCCCTGATCGCCGCGGTTGACCGGCCAGCCCATGCCATTCTAAAGCCGGGTCCGTCCAGAGCCTTTCCGCCGGCCCGCGGTTCGCGAAAAGGCTCCGCCCGTCCGGCAAGGCCGCCGCGCCTTTTGCCGGCCGGCTCCGATCCACTATAGCCGAAGCGAGGCCGCCGTTGACCAAGGACGACATCACAACCGAACTCGTCACGCTGCGCGACTACTGGCGCTATGCGATCTCCCGCTTCAACGCGGCCGATCTCAGCTACGGCCACGGCACGACGACGGCCGGCGACGACGCGGCCTTCCTCCTGCTCGACACGCTCGACCTGCCGATCGACACGCTCGATCCCTTTCTCGACGCCCGCCTGCTGCCGGCCGAGCGGCAACTGCTCGCGGCACGCATCGAGGCTCGCGTCACGACGCGAAAACCCTCGGCCTACCTTACCGGCCGGTCCTATATCCAGGGCGTGCGCTTCCATGTCGACGAGCGGGTGATCGTGCCGCGCTCGCATATCGGCGAGATCCTGTTCTCCGAATATCTGGGCGAGCACGGTTCGTCCTTCCTGCCCGATCCGATGCTGGTGGAAAGCGCCGTCGACATCTGTACGGGCTCGGGCTGCCTTGCGGTGCTGGCGGCAAAGTTCTTCCCGCAGGCGAGCGTGGACGCGGTGGACCTGTCGGCCGATGCGCTGGAGGTCGCCAGGCTCAACCTTGCCGAACACGACGTGGAGGACCAGGTGACGCTTATCGAGGGCGATCTCTTCGCCCCGCTTGCCGGCCGCACCTACGACCTCATCATCACCAATCCGCCCTATGTCGACCATGCGGCGCTCGCCGGCTACCCTCCGGAATTCCGCGCCGAGCCCGTCATGGCCCATGACGGCGGGGAAGACGGGCTCGACCTCGTTCGAAAAATCCTCGCCGAGGCGGCCGATCACCTCAATCCGGGCGGCGGCATGATCTGCGAGATCGGCTCGGGCCGCGAGATCCTGGAGGAGGAATTCCCGCATCTGGACTTCGTCTGGCTGGAGACGGCCGAATCGCAGGACGCGGTGTTCTGGATTTCTGCCGAAGCGCTCGGCGTGGCCTGATCGCCACGCCTCTCCTGGACCTTCGCATCCCCGTCCCGTGCGTTACGGTCCGCCGGTGTGGGCCGGGCGAGGTCGCGGAGCGCCGCAAGCAGCCCCAGCGCGTCGGCGTCGTCAGCGATGCAGGGCGGCAGCGCCGGGTCGAGGGCGTCGGGGCGGCATGCCTAGCCCGGGCGCCAGCCGATGCAGCGCCGCGCGCGCCGGCATTTGCGCCAAGAGCGGCCGCTTGCGCGAAGGCCCGTTCCGGCCCCGTTTATGGATCACTTGAAACTGGCGAGGATCGTTTCCTTTAATTATACGGCAGTTGATTCCGCGTCTGGCGAAAGCGTCGCGGCCAAATCGATTCTACGAGGCTGGAATGAACAATCGTTACGGAACACTCGCGTCCTGGGTCTATAATCTGGATAAGCCGGTCGGGCGTTCATTCGGAGATGTAGAATATTATCAGCAACGCCTTGGGGAATCCGAAGGCCCGATCCTGGAGCCTGCTGTCGGCAACGGTCGTATTCTTGTGCCGCTGCTCGAATCCGGGTTCTCGATAGAGGGGTTCGATGCGTCTGACGAGATGCTTGGCTACTGCCAGGAGGAATGCAGCAAGCGCAATCTTTCCGCGAACGTGACACGACAGACGTTCGAAGAGTTCTCCTATGGCAAAGGCTTTGCGGCCATCATCATCCCGGCGGGGTCGTTTCAGTTGGTCACGGATACGACATCGGCGACCGCTGTGCTGAGGCGGTTTTACGATCACCTGGTTCCCGGCGCGAAATTGATCATAGACCTCGATCCCATCGGCAGCTTCCTCGGGCCGACCGGCTCGGTTCGGCGTTGGACGACAGAGGACGGCGATCTGCTCACGCTCACAGATCATCGGGTTGAAACCGACTATGTCGCGCAGACCACACTGGCCCATCTCCGCTATGAACACTGGCGGGATGGAAACCTTGTGAAATCCGAACTCGATTTGTTCAAGTTGCGGTGGTGGGGCGTCGAAGAGTTCTTGATGGCGCTACAGCGCACGGGCTTCGTGGATGTCGTGGTGTCGGGCAACTACCAGCATGGAAGAGCGCCGCACAAGGACGACGAGATCATCAGTTTCGAGGCGCGGCGTCCCAGATAAGCCGAGAGGCGCTTTTTGGCTGCCCGGGGACTTGAATGTCCGCAATGGGCCGAACCAGGTCTTCGCGTTCCCCCTTCCAATCCCCCGATTTTCCCCGTATACCGCCCTCCGCAACGCGCCGGCGCATCCGGCCATTCCCCCGCATACCACCCGCATTCGTTGGCGGGACTGGATAGGAGATTTTTGATGTCTGCACCTGTTTCCCTGACTTTTCCCGATGGCTCCGTCCGCGATTATCCCGCGGGCTCGACGGGGCGTGACGTGGCCGAGGCGATTTCCAAGTCGCTGGCCAAGAAGGCGATCGCGATTGCGCTCGATGGCGAGCTGCGCGATCTCTCCGATCCGGTTTCGAACGGACGGATCGAGATCGTGACGCGCGAGGACGACCGGGCGCTGGAGCTGATCCGGCACGATGCCGCGCATGTGATGGCCGAGGCGGTGCAGGAGCTCTGGCCGGGCACGCAGGTGACCATCGGGCCGGTCATCGACAACGGTTTCTACTACGATTTTGCCAAGGACGAGCCTTTCACGCCGGACGATCTGCCGAAGATCGAAAAGCGCATGAAGGAGATCATCCAGCGCAACAAGCCGTTCACCAAGGAGGTGTGGTCGCGCGACAAGGCGAAGGAGGTCTTCTCCGGGAAGGGCGAGAAGTACAAGGTCGAGCTGGTCGATGCGATCCCCGAGGGGCAGGACCTCAAGATCTATTACCAGGGCGACTGGTTCGACCTGTGTCGCGGGCCGCACATGGCCGCGACCGGCCAGATCGGCACGGCCTTCAAGCTGATGAAGGTCGCGGGCGCCTATTGGCGCGGCGATTCGAACAATCCCATGCTGACGCGCATCTACGGCACCGCCTGGCGCACGCAGGAAGAGCTCGACACCTATCTCAACATCCTCGCCGAGGCCGAAAAGCGCGACCATCGCCGGCTCGGGCGCGAAATGGACCTGTTCCATTTCCAGGAGGAAGGGCCGGGCGTCGTCTTCTGGCACGGCAAGGGCTGGCGCATGTTCCAGACGCTCGTCGCCTATATGCGCCGTCGCCTCGCCGGCACCTATGAGGAGGTGAACGCGCCGCAGGTGCTCGACAAGTCGCTGTGGGAAACCTCCGGCCACTGGGGCTGGTATCGCGACAACATGTTCAAGGTGACCGTCGCGGGCGATGAGACCGACGACGAGCGCGTCTTCGCGCTGAAGCCGATGAACTGCCCGGGGCATGTGCAGATCTTCAAGCATGGCCTGAAGTCCTATCGCGAACTGCCTGTTCGCCTTGCGGAATTCGGCAATGTGCATCGCTATGAACCCTCGGGCGCGCTGCACGGGCTGATGCGCGTGCGCGGCTTCACGCAGGACGATGCGCATGTCTTCTGCACCGACGAGCAGATGGCGGCGGAATGCCTGCGCATCAACGACCTCATCCTCTCGGTCTACAAGGATTTCGGCTTCGACGAGGTCGTGGTGAAACTTTCGACCCGTCCGGAAAAGCGCGTCGGCTCCGATGCGCTGTGGGACCGGGCGGAGAGCGTCATGATGGACGTTCTCAAGCAGATCGAGGCGCAGTCCGGCGGGCGCATCAAGACCGGCATCCTGCCGGGCGAGGGCGCGTTCTACGGGCCGAAGTTCGAATATACGCTGAAGGACGCCATCGGCCGCGAATGGCAGTGCGGCACCACGCAGGTCGACTTCAACCTGCCGGAACGCTTCGGCGCCTTCTATATCGACCAGGCGTCGGAAAAGCGCCAGCCTGTCATGATCCACCGCGCCATCTGCGGCTCGATGGAACGCTTCCTCGGCATTCTCATCGAGAACTTCGCCGGGCACATGCCGCTGTGGATCGCGCCGATGCAGGTCGTCGTCGCGACCATCACCTCCGAGGCGGACGATTATGCCCGCGAGGTGGCGGAGAAGCTGCGCGATGTCGGCCTGACCGTCGAGACCGATCTTCGCAACGAGAAGATCAACTACAAGGTCCGCGAGCATTCGGTGACCAAGGTGCCGGTCATCATCGTCTGCGGCAGGCGCGAGGCGGAGGAGCGCTCCGTCAACATCCGCCGGCTCGGGTCGCAGAACCAGACGGCGATGTCGCTCGACGAGGCGATCGAGACGCTGTCGCTGGAGGCCATGGCGCCGGACCTGAAGCGCAAGCTCGGCAAGGCGTGAGCCTTCCCGGCAACTGTCGGAAAACTGCAATAATCCCGTGCTAGCCAGTGCGGGATCAGGCTGGCGACAGGCCGTGCTCCGCCGCCGTCATCCTCGGGCTTGACCCGAGGATCCAAACCCTTGAACGAAGGTGGATCCTCGGGTCAAGCCCGAGGATGACGGAGGAGAGGGCGCCGCAGGTCGAGGGTCGAAGGTCTCGTGCACCCGGCACGGGATTTCTTTTTTGGGGAACGCCGTGCGGTTCAAGGAACTGTCCTACGCCAACGAAAACGATCCGCGCCTCAAACGATGGTTCATCCGCTCCATGGAAGGCCTTGCCGGCCGTAACCGTTACGCCCGGCTCTACCATGTCTGGCGCAGCTCCGTCGTCGGGCAGAGCGCGCGGGTCTTCGGCGACATGCTCGACCTCATCGATGTCGGGCTGCGTGTCGAGGGCGCCTGGCCGCCGCCGGATCTGCCCGAGGGGCCGGTCGTCATCGTCGCCAACCATCCCTTCGGCATCGGCGACGGCATCGCGGTGCTGGCGCTCGCCGAGCAGCTCGGCCGGCCGTTCAGGGTGATGATCCACAACGACCTGCTGAAAGTGCCGGAAATGCAGCCCTATGCGCTGCCGGTCTCCTTCGAGGAGACGAAGGAGGCGCTGGCGCTCAACATGAAGACGCGGGCGGAGGCGGTGCGGCTTCTGAAAGAGGGCACGACGGTGATCGTGTTTCCGGCGGGGGGCGTCGCGACGGCAAGGAAGGTGTTCGGCCGGGCGGAGGACCTGCCGTGGAAGATGTTCCCGGCAAAGCTCATCCAGTCGGCCAGGGCCAATGTCATCCCCGTCTATTTCGAGGGGCAGAACGGCCGGCTCTTCCATCTCGCCAGCAAGGTCTCGCTGACGCTGCGCCTGTCGCTGCTGATTCGCGAGTTCCGCAAGCTCTCGGGCTCGACGATCGCCGCGCGCATCGGCGGCGTCATTGCCTGGGCGGAGCTGGATGCGGGCGACCGCAGGAACATCACGGCGCGGCTCCACGAGGCCGTCTTCGCGATGGCGCCCCGGCCGCGGTCGTTCCTGCGGCGCGCCGGCTGAGGGCCGGGCGGCAAGGGCGCGCTCTATTTTGAATCCGGAGCCTCTTTCCTGCACTCGGGCGATTTCGCCTGCGTGCAGCTTTAGTCCACCACGTCCTGGGCGGCGGCCTTTTCTCCGTTGGCGTTCTCGTCGAGCAGCACCTCGACATCAGTGTTGACGCCGGCCTTCACGGTGAAGTCGCGCTGGTAGATCTTGTTCTTGTTGCGGGCGACGGCGATGTAGCTGCCCTCGGCCAGCACCAGCGTCGGGAAGGCGCCGACGCTTTCGCTGACCGTGTCGCCCGAGGAGGTGAGGATCGACCAGGCCGTATCGGCGATCGCCTCGCCGCCGGGCTCGGAGACGAGCTTCAGCGTGAGCTTGGCGGCGCGGTGCTGGATCGTCGCGCGCGTCAGCTTGCCGGCCTCGACCTGGATGTCGGCGCGGATGACGGCGTTGACCGTGCCGTAATCGGAGACGACGTGGTAGGTGCCGGCATTGAGGCGCACGACGGAATTCGGCTTCACCTCGGCGACGACGAGGTTGCGCTCGCCGTCCTCGCGCACGTCGGCGGCGAAGATGGAGAAGCTGAGCTCCTTCGGCGGAATGCGCACGTCCGAGCCGGAGACGGCGTTCAGCATGATGCCGCCGGCATCGAGCACCATGACCTGCTTGTCGACATCGCCCGTATCGGGAACGACGAGCTTCTTGGTGGCGCCGGCGCGGCCGAAGGCGACATTGACGAAATATTCGCCGGGCACCAGCTGGAAGGCGGCCGAGCCGCCCTCGGAGGTGGCCAGCAGCGGCAGCTTGCCGTCGGCGCCGGGGATCGGCGAGAAGACGCGCCAGGTCAGCCCGTGCTGCATGGGGCTGCCGTCCTTCGTCAACAGCGCCTCGCAGGTCACGTCCCTGAGGTTCGCCGGCGTCGCCTCGCCCGTCACGATCGGGTTGAACGAGGTGAGCTTGCCGCCCTTCATGGGCGTGGTGACCTGCGAAAAGCTGTCCAGCGCCTCCTGCGCGCGGGCCGGAACGAGCGACGTGACGAGGCTGGCCACGGCAAGGCTCACGGCGATGGCGGGAGGGAGGGGCATGCGCATGGGGACGGTTGACTTCCTGACTGTAAGGCTCCACTTGAAGACCCGGCTAATGGCATTTTCAAGGCCGCGTCCGCGCGCCAAGGTATTGGAACTCCCACCCGATGAAAACCGAAATCAAGCTGATCGATTATCTTTCGACCCGCCGGTCGATCCCCGCCTTCCAGATGAGCGAACCCGGCCCCTCGAAAGGCGAGGTGGAGGAGATGCTGACGCTCGCCTCGCGCGTGCCCGACCACGGCAAGCTCGCGCCCTGGCGCTTCATCGTCTATCGCGGCGAGGAGCGCCGGCGGATCAGCGAGGCGCTGGCCGCCATCGCGATGGGCGACAAGCCGGACCTTTCGGACGAGATGGTCAAGGTGGAGAACACCCGGCTCACCCGCGCGCCCGTGGTGATCGCCGTCGTCAGCCGCGCGGCGCCGCATTTCAAGATCCCGGAATGGGAGCAGGTCATGTCGGCGGGCGCCGTCTGCCTCAACCTGGCGATGGCCGCCAATGCGCACGGCTTTGCCTCGAACTGGCTGACCGAATGGTACGCCTTCGACGAACGCGCCTATCCGATCCTCGGCGTGAAGCCGGGCGAGCGGATCGCCGGCTTCATCCATATCGGCACGCCCACCGTGCCGCCGACCGAGCGGCCCCGGCCGGAGCTTTCCGAGATCGTCACATGGGTCGGCGATGAGGCCTGACGCGTTGTTCTACGAGACCGCGGAGAACGCCCACGGCCTGAAGCACGATCCCTTCAAGGCGATCGTCGCGCCGCGGCCGATCGGCTGGATCGGCACGAAGGCGGCGGACGGGCGGCGCAACCTTGCGCCCTATTCGTTCTTCAACGCGGTGAGCGACAGGCCGAAGCTGGTGATGTTCTCCTCGAACGGCCACAAGGACAGCGTGGCGAATATCGAGGAAACCGGCGTCTTCACCTGCTCGCTGGCCGGCCGGCATCTCGCTGAGGCGATGAATGCCAGCTCCGCCGCCGTGCCGCGCGGCGTCGACGAGTTCGCGCTCGCCGGCCTCACGCCGGTCGCCGGCCGCCTCGTCGATGCGCCCTATGTGGGCGAGGCCCATGCGATGCTGGAATGCCGGATGACGCAGGCCCTCCGCCCGGTCGACATCGATGGGCGGGAATCGGACAACTGGGTGGTCTTCGGCCAGGTGCTCGGCATTCATATCAGCCCGGAGATCCTGCGCGACGGCATGATCGACATGGGCGTCGCGCGCCCGCTGGGGCGCATGGGCTACATGGATTACTGCGACGGCGGGGCGGAGGTTTTCGCCATGATGCGGCCGAAGGCGGGGTGAGGGGCGCGGGCGGTCATCGCCCGGGCCGATCCTCTCCGGTCAATCAGCTTCCCAGACGGTTCGGATCGTCGCTACCTGCGCCGCATCCGCCGCAAGCCCGCCGAAGAAGCCGTCGCCCCGCGACCGTTCGCACGCCGTCACCAACGCCCCGCCTGCCAGGTCCGGCAACGAATCATAGGCCGGTATGCCGGCTGCCGCGGCGGCAAGGAGGGTTGCGCTGCGGGCTGCGGCGAAGGCCGCGGTCCATTCGCCGGTTTCGGTGAGCGCGCGGCTTGCGTCGAGGGTCTGCTTCAAGAGCCCCTGGTCCCAGATGAGGGCGGCGAGGCGTTCGGATTTGCCGGCAAGGCCCTGCGGCGAGACGGGGGCCGGCAGGATGCCGTCGGTGATCGCGAGGATCCCGGTGCGGCCGTCTTCCCCGCCTTCCTCGGCCTCGGCGACGGACAGGAGGGTGGCGAGGCGCTGGAGGTCCGCGCCGGTCCGCCAGCCGGAAAGGGCAATGCCGGCCGCGCCGCCGGCGATGGCGCGGCGGAGGGTTTCAGCCTCGACCGCCCTATCAACGATGACGACGCTGCCTTTCATCCGTGAGTCGCCGGCGGTGCCGGCGCGCACCAGCACGCCGCAACCTTCGGGGAGGGCGGGAGGGGTGTCGGTCGCTTCGAAAAGGGCGCGGGGCAGCGGGTTCATGGCCCTTCATAGGCGCAGGCCCGCGGGAATGGCAATGACGATCCGGTTAACGGATATGGTGAACCAATCTTAAACACTTTGGCGCTAACGTGTTTCCAGTAGCGTTTTGCAGGCGTTTGGGGCGTCCATTGATCGTTCATGCTTTTCTCCGTTGGGTCGAGACCGCACGGGCAGCCGACCGGGCGAAGGCGGCCAGTGTGTTGGCGCGGGCTTACGCACGGGCGCGCATTTCGCCGGACGACCGCCGCGCCGCGGAAATGGCGATGATCTTCCTGCTCGACGATCCCGCGCCGCAGGTGCGGCTGGCGCTCGCCGAAACGCTCGCCGGCAGCGAGGATGCGCCGCGCGCCGTCATCCTGCCGTTGGCGGAAGACCAGCCGGAAATCGCCGCCCACATCATCCTGCGTTCGCCGCTGCTGACGGATGGCGACCTCGTCGATCTCGCCGCCAAGGGCAGTGCGACGACGCGCATGCTGATTGCCCATCGCGCCTTCGTTTCGCGCCCCGTTTCGGCGGCGCTGGCGGAAATCGGTGATGCGCCCGACGTGCTGGCGCTGCTGGAGAACGAGGGCGCCGTCCTTTCGCGGCGCAGCCTGGCGCGCATTGCCGACCGGCTCGGCGACGATGCGGAAATCCGCGCCCTGCTGCTCGACCGCGACGACCTGCCGAGCGATGCGCGCCATGCGCTCGTGGAGAAGATCGGCACGGCGCTGGCCGGCTTCGGGCTGATCCAGGCGGCTGTCGGCACGAGCCGCGTCGCGCGCATCACGCGCGAGGCCTGCGACGTCGCGACGATCGGCATGGTGGGCGAGGTTTCGGCTGCCGAAATGCCGGCGCTCGTCGAGCACCTGCGGCTGACCGGCCGGCTGACGCCGGTCTTCCTGATGCATGCGCTCTGCACCGGCCGGGTCGAGTTCTTTGCGGCCGCCATTACCGATCTCTCGGGCCAGGCGGAGCGGCGCGTCCGCTCGATCCTTTCCGACGGGCGCGAGGCGGCGGTGCGCGCGCTCTATGAATCCGCCGGCCTCGGCCGGGACATCAGTGCGCTTTTCGCCGAGGCGACGATGCTCTGGCGGCGCGAGGCCAAGGGCGGGGACGACGGGCTGTCGGTCTCCGAGCGCCTGCTTTCCCGAGCCCGCGCGGCGGGCGATGCCTCCTGCCAGTCCATGCTGGAACTCGTCGAGCGGCTCGCCATCGCCGAGCAGCGCCAGACGGCGCGCAGCTACGCCCTCATCGCCGCGCGCGACGCGGCGTAAGCCCACGCTGTCGGTGAACAATCCTTAGTCGGCAAAGCGTTTGACCACCCAGGAATAACCGTCCTCGGCATAGCGCACCGGCGTGGTGACGGCGGCTTTCAGGGCAGCCTTGTCAGGGATGGCCTTCTTCACGAAATCCAGCGTGCGGGCCGCAAGGCCCTGCCTGGTCTCGGCGGTCTCGGCCGGCACCGGGACTTCGGCCGCGGTTTTGGCCGGCGTCGCATCGGGTGAGGGCTTGGCGATGCCGGCGGTGATGCGGTCGCCGGCGCTTTCGCAGACGGCCACGATGACGGGGTAGTTCTTGTCCTGGTGGCGGTTGATGTAGGTCTCGGCCTGGGCATCGCACAGCGCCACGGTCTGCCAGCTCCTGCCGACCGTATCGATATAGTGGCACTGGGTCGCGCTGTCGTCGCAGCCCATGATCGTCATGACGATGAGCGCAGCTTTCATGGCCGTCCTTTCCCGGTTTGTTCCTGCCGGTTAGAGGCGTGCATTGCCGCGAAAATAAGGCGCGGCACCCTCAGATATCGAGGTTGTCGGCGAAGACGGCGCGCTCCTGGATGAAGCGGAAGCGGGCTTCCGGCTTGGTGCCCATCAGGTCGTCCACGGCGGTGCGCGTGCCCTCGAAATCGACGTCGTCGATCGCCACCTTCAGCAGCGTGCGCTTCGCCGGGTCCATCGTGGTTTCCTTGAGCTGCGCCGGCAGCATCTCGCCAAGGCCCTTGAAGCGGCCGATCTCCACCTTGCCGCGGCCGTTGAACTCGGTGCGCATCAGCTCCTCGCGGTGCGGGTCGTCGCGCGCATAGAGCGTCTTGCCGCCCTGGCTGAGGCGGTAGAGCGGCGGCACGGCGAGATAGAGATGGCCGCCGCGGATGAGGTCGGGCATCTCCTGGTAGAAGAAGGTGATGAGGAGCGAGGCGATGTGGGCACCGTCGACATCGGCATCGGTCATGACGATGACGCGCTCGTAGCGCAGGTCGTCCTCGCGGTATTTCGAGCGCGTGCCGCAGCCGAGCGCCTGCACGAGATCGGAGATCTGCTGGTTGGCGCCGAGCTTTTCCCGGCCGGCGCTGGCGACGTTGAGGATCTTTCCGCGGAGCGGCAGGATGGCCTGGTTGGCGCGGTTGCGCGCCTGCTTGGCCGAGCCGCCGGCCGAATCGCCCTCGACGATGAAGAGCTCGGCGCCCTCGGCGGAATTCTGCGCGCAGTCGGCGAGCTTTCCCGGCAGGCGCAGCTTGCGCACGGCGGTCTTGCGGCTGACTTCCTTTTCCTTGCGGCGGCGCAGGCGCTCTTCCGCGCGCTCGATCACCCAGTCGAGCAGCTTGGCGGCTTCGCCCGGATTGTCGGCGAGATAGTGGTCGAACGGGTCGCGCAGGGCGTTCTCGACGATGCGCTGGGCCTCGACGGTGGCAAGCTTGTCCTTGGTCTGGCCGACGAATTCCGGCTCGCGGATGAAGACGGAGAGCATGCCGACGGCCGAGATCATCACGTCGTCGGTGGTGATAGCGGCGGCGCGCTTGTTCTGCGTCAGCTCGGCATAGTTCTTCAGGCCCTTGGTGAGCGCGATGCGCAGGCCCGCCTCATGCGTGCCGCCGTCGGCCGTCGGGATGGTGTTGCAGTAGGAGTGGATCAGCGAATCGCCGCCATACCAGGTGACGGCCCATTCCAGCGAGCCGTGCCCACCGGATTTCTCGCTCTTGCCGGAGAAGATCTCGCGGGTGACGGTGTGCTCCTTGCCGAGCGTCGCCTGAAGGTAGTCCTTGAGGCCGCCGGGGAAGTGGAAGACGGCCTTTTCCGGCGTTTCTGAGCCTTCCGGCAGCAATGCGGGATCGCAGCTCCAGCGGATCTCGACGCCGCCGAAGAGATAGGCTTTCGAGCGGGCCATGCGGAAGACGCGTCCCGGATCGAAATGCGCGTGCGGGCCAAAGATCTCCGGGTCCGGGTGGAAGCGCACCTTCGTGCCGCGGCGGTTGTGCACGTCGCCGAGCTCTTCGAGCGGGCCGAGCGGCTTGCCGCGGGAGAAGCGCTGGCGGTAGAGCTTCTTGTTGCGCGCGACCTCCACTTCGAGAAGGTCGGAGAGGGCGTTGACGACCGAGACGCCGACGCCGTGCAGGCCGCCCGAGGTTTCATAGGCCTTGCCGTCGAACTTGCCGCCGGCATGCAGCACGGTGAGGATGACCTCCAGCGTGGATTTTCCCGGCATCTGCGGATGGTTTTCCACCGGAATGCCGCGGCCGTTGTCGGTGACGGTCAGAAAGCCCTCGGCGTCGAGATTGACCTCGATGAAATTGGCGTGGCCGGCGACGGCCTCGTCCATCGAGTTGTCGATGACTTCGGCGAAGAGGTGGTGCAGCGCCTTTTCGTCCGTGCCGCCGATATACATGCCGGGACGCATGCGGACCGGTTCGAGGCCTTCCAGCACGCGGATCGCCGAGGCGTCGTAGCCGCCGGTGCCTTCGCTCGGCGGCGCGGGGCGCGCCTCGCGGGTAGGGGCGGCCGCTGCTGCGGGCTTTTCGACCGGCGGCGTTGCGGGCTGGGAGGGCATGTTGGCGAAGAGGTCGTTGCTGTCGTCTTGCATGGGCCGTTCAGATTTTGTTCCGTTTGCCGGTTTCCCCGCCGGTCCATGGCGGACCGGGGTCTGGCGCAGAAGATGTCGTTACGCGAATCACTTGCGATCCTGCCAGATTCCGCGGGCTTTCGCGATGCCGCGGCGGCGTGCCGCCCCGTCCGTCCACGGCCGCTTTCGTGCGGTGCAGGATGCGCCAAGCCGCGCCAACCGCTGGCGGAGGATTGCGTTGCGGGCGGGCGGATGGCAAGTATCGCAGCCTCCAGGGAGCCACAGTTCATGCGTCAGTCCACAGTTCATTGCCTTTCCCGGCTGGTTTTGGCCGCGATCTTCACCGGTCTTGCCGCCGGAAACGCCGCCGCGCTGACGCTGAAGCCGTGGAAGGACGAGCTTTTCGGCTATGGCACCGTCATCGAGACGGCGGACGACGGCGCGCTCAGGGTCGTCGACTACCAGGAACTGCGCGACATCAACGGCCGCGACCAGGTGCCGGAGCGCCGGGTGAAGGCGGCCTATGTCTCGACGGCGGTGAAGAAGGCGCAG
Source organism: Shinella sp. HZN7 (assembly GCF_001652565.1). NCBI lineage: Bacteria > Pseudomonadati > Pseudomonadota > Alphaproteobacteria > Hyphomicrobiales > Rhizobiaceae > Shinella > Shinella sp. HZN7. The sequence continues at coordinate 1,742,659 of NZ_CP015736.1, forward strand.
AAGAACGCGACGGTCGCCACGCCCGCCGGGCCGATCGACGTGGCGATGACCGGCAAGGCGGAGGGCGCGGCCTTCACCGTCATCTTCATCCATGGCCGCGGCGGCGACCGGCGGCTCGGCAACAACGACTGGAATTTCGGCGGCAACTTCAACCGGCTGAAGAACCTCGCCGTGCAGAACGGCGGCGTCTACTACGCGCCGAGCGTGCCTTCCTTCGACGACAAGGGCGCGGCGCGCATTTCCGGCCTCATCCTGACGGCCAAGGCGCTGTCGCCGGAGGCGCCGGTCATCCTCGCCTGCGCCTCGATGGGCAGCTTCATCTGCGCCCGCGTGGCGCGCGATCCGGCGGCGGTGAAGAGCCTTGCCGGCATGGTGCTGATGGGCGGGGCGGCCGACGGCGACTACGGCGGGACGCCGGCCTTCAAGGCGAAGCTGCCGGTCTTCTTCACCCATGGCGACAGCGACAGCGTCTACCAGGCGAACGACCAGATCGCGGTGTTCCGCCGGCTGCGCAAGGCCGGCGTGCCGGCGCGTTTCGTGCTGTTCCAGACGGGGGGGCACGGCACGCCCGTGCGCATGACCGACTGGCGCGAGACGCTGAACTGGCTGTTTGCGCAATAGGCGCCGATTTGCTACGCCGCAAGCCACGCGAATTTCAAGGACAGGGAGGTCTCATGACACCGGATGTAACCCCGCTCGTTGCCGGGAACTGGAAGATGAACGGCACGCGCGCATCGCTCGACCAGATCAAGGCGATGGCCGAAGGCGTGAAGGGGCCGCTTTCCGACAAGGTCGAGACGCTGATCTGCCCGCCGGCGACGCTGCTCTATGTGGCCACCGCGCTCTGCGACGACAGCCCGCTGATGATCGGCGCGCAGGACTGCCACGAGAAGGCCTCCGGCGCCCATACCGGCGATGTCTCGGCGGAAATGATCGCCGATTGCTTCGGCACCCATGTCATCGTCGGCCATTCCGAGCGCCGCACGGACCACAAGGAAAGCGACGCGCTGGTGCGCGCCAAGGCGGAGATCGCCTATGCGAACGACCTCGTTGCGATCATCTGCATCGGCGAGACCGGCGACGAGCGCAAGGCGGGCAAGACGCTCGACGTGCTGAAGGCGCAGCTTGCAGCCTCCGTGCCGGACGGTGCGACGGCGGAAAACACCGTCATCGCCTACGAGCCCGTCTGGGCGATCGGCACGGGGCTTACGCCGACGGCGGCCGATGTCGAGGAGGCGCACGCCTTCATGCGCGCGGAGCTGACCGGCCGCTTTGCCGGCGAGGGCGCCACGATGCGCATCCTCTACGGCGGCTCGGTGAAGCCGGGCAATGCGCAGGAACTGATGGGCGTCGCCAATGTCGACGGCGCGCTGATCGGCGGGGCGAGCTTGAAATCGGACGACTTCCTTGCCATCTACCGGGCATACGAAGCACTGACCGCCTGACGGCTTTGCGCCGGTCCCGCAAAAGGGCCGGCGGATTGGCCGGTAAGGGCTTGGAATGGTGCGCGGCTTGGTATATTGAGCCGCAAACCTGACATTTGGGCCATCTGGCCGGGATACCGAAAACATGCAGACCATCTTGCTCGTCATCTATCTCATGGTCGTCGTCGCGCTGATCGGCGTCGTGCTGATCCAGCGGTCTGAAGGCGGCGGCCTCGGCATCGGTGGCGGCTCCGGCTTCATGTCGGCGCGCGGCACGGCCAATGCCCTGACGCGCACCACGGCGATCCTCGCCACGCTGTTCTTCGTGCTGGCGCTCGGCATGGGCATCCTCGCCCGCTACGAGACGCAGCCGACCGACATCCTCGACCGCATCCCCGGCACGACCGGCACCGGCGGCGTGCTCGACGCGCTCGGCGGCGCATCGCAGGGCGAAGGCACCCAGAACAGCAACACGACCAACCAGACGCCCGCGACGACCGGCACCGACGCCGTTCCGACCGATGGCGGCACGACGACCGGCACCGGCGACACGCCCGCGACGGGCACCGGCACGGGCGCTGCAACGGGCACGGAGCAGAATTCCGGCGTCCCGAGCGGCCAGTAAGCCGCAAGGACCGAAAACGAACCGGCCGGTTGGCGAAATCCAACCGGCCTTCTTCTTGTGTAAAACGCCGATTGCGACTTCCGAAATCACGTCCAAGGTGATTTTTCGGTGGCGGAATCGATTTTGAAAAGGTATCCGGTGACTCCCATGGCGCGATATGTATTCATCACAGGCGGCGTGGTTTCCTCCCTCGGAAAAGGCATTGCCGCCGCTGCACTCGGAGCTCTCCTGCAGGCCCGCGGTTACCGCGTCCGCCTGCGCAAGCTCGACCCCTATCTCAACGTCGACCCGGGCACGATGAGCCCGACCCAGCACGGCGAGGTGTTCGTCACAGACGACGGCGCGGAAACCGACCTCGACCTCGGCCACTACGAGCGCTTTACCGGCCGCTCGGCCACCAAGACCGACAACATCACCACCGGTCGCATCTACAAGAACATCATCGACAAGGAACGCCGCGGCGACTATCTCGGCGCGACCGTGCAGGTCATTCCGCACGTCACCAACGAGATCAAGAACTTCGTCACCGAAGGCAATGACGACTACGACTTCGTGCTGTGCGAGATCGGCGGCACCGTTGGCGACATCGAGGCCATGCCCTTCATGGAGGCGATCCGCCAGCTCGGCAACGATCTGCCGCGCGGGACCGCGGTTTATGTGCACCTGACGCTGATGCCCTATATTCCGGCGGCGGGCGAACTGAAGACCAAGCCGACGCAGCACTCCGTCAAGGAGCTGCAGGCGATGGGCATCCACCCGGATATCCTCCTGGTGCGCGCCGACCGGGAAATCCCGGAAGCCGAGCGCAGGAAGCTCTCGCTCTTCTGCAACGTGCGCCCGACCGCCGTCATCCAGGCGCTCGACGTCGCGTCGATCTACGACGTGCCGCTCGCCTATCACAAGGAAGGCCTCGACGACGAGGTTCTCGCCGCCTTCGGCATCGAGCCGGCGCCCAAGCCGCGCCTCGAAGCCTGGCAGAACGTTTCCGACCGCATCAAGACGCCCGAGGGCGAGGTGACGATCGCCATCGTCGGCAAGTATACCGGCCTCAAGGACGCCTACAAGTCGCTGATCGAGGCGCTCTATCACGGCGGCATTGCCAACCACGTCAAGGTCAAGCTCGAATGGATCGAGTCGGAGGTCTTCGAGAAGGAGGATCCGGCGCCCTACCTCGAAAAGGTGCACGGCATCCTCGTTCCCGGCGGTTTTGGCGAGCGCGGGTCGGAGGGCAAGATCAATGCGGCGCGGTTCGCCCGCGAGCGCAAGGTGCCCTATTTCGGCATCTGCTTCGGCATGCAGATGGCGGTGGTGGAAGCGGCGCGCAACCTCGCCGGCATCGAGAAGGCCTCCTCGACCGAATTCGGCAAGACGGCGGAACCCGTCGTCGGCCTGATGACGGAATGGGTGAAGGGCAACGAACTGGAGAAGCGCTCGGCTTCCGGCGATCTCGGCGGCACGATGCGCCTCGGCGCCTATCGCGCGGCGCTGAAGGGCGGCACGAAGATCGCCGACATCTACAGCTCGACGGATATTTCCGAGCGCCACCGCCACCGCTACGAGGTGAATGTCGATTACAAGGACCGGCTCGAAAGCTGCGGCCTCGTCTTCTCCGGCATGTCGCCGGACGGCGTGCTGCCGGAGACGGTGGAATATCCCGACCATCCGTGGTTCATCGGCGTGCAGTATCACCCGGAACTGAAGAGCCGCCCGCTCGATCCGCACCCGCTCTTCGCGAGCTTCGTGGAAGCGGCGCTGGAACAGAGCCGCCTCGTCTGAGGAAAGCCTCCTCCGCGTCTGTCGGGCCAGACCGACCGGCCTCGCCGCGGGGGCGGCGGTGGATCCTCGGGTCGAGCCCGAGGATGACGGCAGAGGGCGGGGAGAGGCTTGTCAAAGAACCGAGCCCGGTGGCGACACCGGGCTCTTGCTTTTGGAAGGACCACCTTTCCCGTCATCCTCGGGCTTGACCCGAGGATCCACACGCACCCGTGGTTCGGAGAGGTTGATTGCCTTGGCGCTAGAAGGAGCCCGGCATTTTTGCCGGGCTTCCCGCTTTTGTCATTCGGCCGCCTGGGCGAGGGCGCCGATCCCGTCGTCGGGATCCTGGCCGGCGAGGACCCGCTGGCCGATGCCGATGGTGAGCGCAGCGCCGAGGCCGGCGGCGACGGAGACCCAGAAGCCGTTCTGGGCGCCGAAATTGTCCACCGCCCAGCCGGCGACGAAGGCGCCCAGCGCCATGCCGATGCCGATGCCGGTCGTCACCCAGGTGACGCCCTCCGTCAGCATGGCGGCCGGCACGCGGCGTTCGACGAGGCCGAAGGCCGTGATGAAGGTGGGCGAGATGGCGATGCCGCTGACGAAGACGGCGAAGGCCAGCAGCGGCACCGTGCCGGCGAAGGGCAGCGGCAGGGCGGTGAGCGCCAGCACGGCGACGGCGATCATCAACTGCTTCTGCAGCGCCATCCTCGGGTTCAGCGCGCCGAGGACGAGGCCGACGACGAAGGAACCGATGGCATAGACGCCGATGACGAGGCTGGCGGCATTCGGCTGGCCGAGATCCTTGGTGATCGCCACGGCCGAGACCTCGGCGGTGGCGAAGGTGGCGCCGACGAAGACGAGGGCGAGCGTGATGATCTGGACGGGGCGCAGGCGGATCGCCGATTTCTGCGGCGCGCTGCCGGCGACATGGCGCACCGCCGGTTCCGTCGCGCGCTGCAACACGAAGGCGAGGGTGCCGACGGCGAGGAAGGCGGTGCTGATCAGCATGCCGGCCTGCGGGAAGAGCGCGACGGCAAGGCCGACCGAGAGCGAGGCGCCGGCGATGTAGACCAGCTCGTCGGCGGCCGATTCGAAGGCGAAGGCCGTGTTGAGCTCGGGCCGGTCGCGGAAGAGCTCCGTCCAGCGGGCGCGCAGCATGGCGGGCATCGAGGGCATGGCGGCGGCGAGGAAAGCGGAGGCAAAGAGCGTCCAGACCGGCCAGCCCTGGTGGGTGGCCGCGATCAGCGCCAGGAAGGCAAGGACGGAGACGATCGTGGCGGGCGTCAGCACCGCGGCCTGGCCGAAGCGGTCGACGAGGCGGGAGACCTGCGGGGCGATGAGCGCATTGGTGAGCGCGAAGGTGGCGGAGACCGCGCCGGCGAGCCAGTATTCGCCATGGGTCTGCGAGAGCATGGCGACGATGCCGATCGGCGCCATGGCGATGGGAAGGCGGGCGAGGAAGCCGGCGGCGGAGAACGCCTTCGTTCCCGGCACGCTGAAAATTTCCTTGTAGGGGTTGGACATGGCCTGCTCCTGGAAAGGGACGGGTTCGATAATTACATACGCGGCGTATGTTGAAGAGATAGTTGCATACGTGGCGTATGTCAAATAAAATACGCGGCGTATGTGAATGAGGAGACGCCATGCGCAAGCCGCGTGAGGAAATGATCGCCGAGACACGGGCCAAGCTGATCGCCGCCGGGCGGCAGGCCTTTGGCACGGTGGGCTATGCCGCCGCCTCGATGGACGATTTCACCGCCGGGGCCGGGCTGACGCGCGGCGCGCTCTACCACCATTTCGGCGACAAGAAGGGGCTGCTCCAGGCGGTGATCCAGCAGATCGACGCGGAAATGACCTTGCGGCTCAACCGGATCTCGGCCGCAGCGCCCAACCGCTGGCAGGGTTTTGTCGCGGAATGCGTCGCCTATATCGAGATGGCGCTGGAGCCGGAAATCCAGCGCATCATGTTCCGCGACGGCCCGGCGGTGCTTGGCGACGTCTCGCAATGGCCGACCAGCAACGGCTGCATCGCCGCCCTCAGCCGCAGCATCGAGCAACTGAAGGCTGACGGCGTTATGGGGGACATCGACACGGAGGCGGCGGCCCGGCTGATCAACGGCGCGAGCAGCCATGCGGCGCTGTGGATCGCCAAGTCGGACGATCCGGAGGAGACCTCCAGGCGCGCGGTCAGGGGATTCCGAACGCTGCTGGAGGGGCTGCGCGTCAAGGGCTGAGGGGCCGCCTACGGCCCCGCCGGGGCTTCCTTCAATTCGCAGGCCGTCGTGCCTATCGTCATCGTGTTGCCGCGCCAGTCGATGGCGCCGCCGATCCAGGCGCGCAGCCAGATGGCCGGCATCATGGCGTCCCGCACCATCATCGCCGGCACGGACCACAGGGAAAGCCGCCAGCCCTTCGCAAGCGCAAGGGCGGCTTCCGGCAGGTAGAGGCCGGCGAGCACCAGCAGCACGGCGGGCAGGAGCGGCACATCGCCGAGAAGCACCGCGGCGAGCATGAGAAGCAGCGGCGGGACGGCGCCGAGCAGGATTTCCGGACTGAAGAAGGCGGGGAAGGTGACGCGGCGCAGGCGCGACCAGCGGCACTGGCGCGACCAGACCTCCTGCCCGGAGCGCCGCCCCAGCGGCTGCTCGAAGGGCGCGGAGACGAGGTGCACCTTGAGTCCGAGACGGCTGACCAGCTTGGTGGAGGCGGCGTCCTCGGCGATCTCGGCGTTCAGCGCCTGGATGCCGCCATTGGCATCGAGCATCGGCTTGTACCAGAGCATGCTCTTGCCCTGCGCGAAACCGAGGCCGAGTGCCTCGCCGGCATATTGCCAGCGGGCCTGCTGGGTGTTGAGGAACATGCATTCGACCTCGGCCCAGAAGCCGTCCGGCCGCGAGCCGAGCGGCGTCGAGCAGACGAGGCCCGAATCGCTGCGCCAGCCGCCCATCAGGTGCTGGATATAGTCGGGCGGCATCAGGACGTTCGAATCGGCGAGCACCACCCAGTCGTGCCGCGCCGCCTGCCAGCCCTTGACGCAATTGTTGAGCTTCGGATTGGCGCTGATGCGATCATCGCCGACGAGGATGCGCGCGGCGACATGGGGATGGGCGACGGCGGCCGCCTCGATCAGCGGGATGATGGGATCGCCCGCATGGGCGACGCAGAAGAGAAGCTCGTAGTCCGGCCAGGTGAGGCGGAAGGCGCGGTCCAGCGTCTCCGTGGAGAAATTCTCGATGCCGCGCACGGGGATGACGATGGAGACGGGCGGTCTCTCCTCGATCTCGGGCGGCGCCGCGCCCGTCGGCTTCAGCCGCCTTCCGGCGATGAGGATGCTGAGGAGATTGGTGGCGACGAGGGCGCCCGAGGCAAGGGCCAGGGCCTGAGCCGTATCCATTCACGCGTACTCCGCTGGGCGCCGGATCACGATGCGGCCGCCGGGGTGCATTCACGCGCGAAGAGACACCACCGTCCCATGACAGGGGAATGACGGGCGGCGCGACGGGCTCTGGTGGGGGCTGTCGTATAGGAAGGAAACCGTCGCCCCATCCCCTTCTCCCCCGCGGGGAGAAGGTGCCGGCAGGCGGATGAGGGGGATGGCGAAGGCGCAGACGATCCGTCAGAGCCACCCCCTCATCCGACCCGGAGCCTGTCCTCGGGCTCGCCCCTGGCGAGACCCGTGGGGACCACCTTCTCCCCGCGGGGGAGAAGGGAAGAACAGCAATGTCGAGCGCCAGATAAGATCGCCCTGCCGTCGGGGACTACGACAGGAAATCGGCGGTCGTGGTGACCTTGCCGTAGCCGAATTCCAGCGCCGACATGATGGTGGCGTGGACCTGGGCGGCCGGAACGAGCGAATCACCGAAGGCCTTGTCGCGCGTGGCGCAGGCATCGTGCACGACGGTGAGGTTGTAGCCGAGATCGGCGGCGGCGCGCGCCGTCGCATCGATGCAGACGTCGCTCATCGCGCCGACGACCACCACATCCTCGATGCCATTGTTCCGCAGCGTCTCGTCGAGCGCCGTCCCGCGGAAGGAATTCGGGTGGTTCTTGACGATGACCGTGTCGTCTTCCCGCGGCGTGACGGCCGGGATCGGCTCGATGCCCTCCGTGCCCGGGGCGAAGAGCGGCGAGGTGGCCTCCCTGGCGATATGGTGGACATGGATGATCCGGTCGCCCCTGCCGCGCCCGGCCTCGACGACGCGCGCGGCATTGGCGGCGGCGTCGTCGATGCCGGTCAGCGCGAAGCTGCCGGTGGCGAGATAGTCCTTCTGGAGGTCGACGATGATGATGGCGCGCTTGCTCATGGCGTTTCCTTCTTGCAGGCGATGGACGATGTGGACATTCTGACCCCGGCCTGCCACAGGCAAGAGACAGGGGGCAGATCGACTGATGGTTTGCCTTCATAGGAGAGGTACAATTAGCATCTTCGAACAAAAGTAGTTGCAGTGGCTATCTGGCTCGTGGCCAGATGATTTCACCAAGATCGAACAATGTCGTTGCCCGGCTTTGCCAACCGTCGATGTCAATCTTGCGCAGATCACTTTCCGCATGAAGAAACGTCAGCGTCAAAAGACGGCGGCGCATTGCGTCGTCGCATTCGCCATTCGCTATGCCGAACCCCCTTAGAAGAGACTGGGTTCGACCGTGCAACCCCGCACACATGAATGCAGTAGGAGCAAGAAGATCGTACTCGCCCAAACCCGTCATCACATCGCCGAAATCGATGACCCCTGCGAGTGTCCATCTACCGCGATCTTCTGAAAGCAAAATGTTCTGGGGAATCCAATCTCCGGTGAGGATGACATTTGGCGCATCGTGGGGAATGACCGATGGAGCGTCGGCAAGAAGTAGTCGGAGGTCGGAGAGAAAAGCCGGCGGCATTCCTAGGTGGCGATGACGCGCAAGGCAGATGTCGATTTGTTTTTCAATAAAATCCTGCCAAGAGGGTTTTTGCCCAATCAGGTCGCCGGGTGGAAGTGTCTGCAAATGGGAAATCGCGCGCCCGATTTGCTCAAGTACACGCTGTTTCTCCGCTTCTGGCAAAAGCGGCCAAGCCACTGAGCCAACCAGACCGTCCAGCTTGGTGATAATAAGCCAGCCCCATCCGTCGCATTCACCCTCGGCCTCGACCAGGGGAATAGCGATCTCCATTTTTCCTTCCAGATACCGAAGGGTTTTGCGCTCGCTATCGAACTGTACGCGATAGATGGGGGGGAATAGCTTCAATATCGACCGATCGTCGAGATTCACAACGAGGTTGGTGCTGTTGTCGAACTGGGCCAGAATTTCCGCTGTGATACTGGCCTCACGCGCAAGGTGGTGCACAACGGGCAACCATAGATCCGGGCGGGACATCCACCTGTCAAAGTCGGCTTCATCAGCGATAGGTGGCAGGCTAAGCATTCGAATCGCGTGCTCCTAGGGTGAGGTTTGAGAACGTACCGTATCGCCACCGTCTTTTGATGCCGCTACGGAACAATTCCGGTGAAGTCCGGATCCGACACGAAAGCAGCGCGGCGGCGGCTGGAAAGGCTTCAGGGTGCCGTTTCCAACGTGTGTAGACAAGAATGAAAATCAGCCTGAGCTTCGGGCAATTCGTTGTACAAATCGTCGAGCTCACGAAGCCGGCGAGAGGTGATTCTATCCTCGCAGTTACAGCTAATCCCTCGCTCCACCCGGCCGCGGGCGGTTGCGCACCACGGTGACGGTGCAGGGGGCGTGGGCGGCGACCTCGCCGGAGACGCTGCCGAGCATGGAGCGCATGGCCGATTCGGCGCGCGCGCCCATCACGATGTGGTCGACATGGTTTTCCCGGGCATAATCGAGGATGGCGTCGGCCGGCGAGACGGCCTCCAGCACATGGAAGGTGATGCCGCCGCCGGGGACGGCAAGGCCCGTCGACCAGGTGCGCAATTCGACGAGGCGCAGCACATGCTTGTTGCGGCCTTCCTCGTCCAGCGAGGTGTCGATGGCGATGCGGTTGATCTTCAAGACGTTGATGCAGGCGATGCGGGCGTCCGGCGTGTTCTCGATGACGCGCGCGACGGTCCTGTGCATGGCGTCGGCAAGGTCCGGCGTGCTGGCGGCAAGGTCGATCGCCACGGCGACGATCGGCGCATTGGCGAGCTGGGCTTCTGCCGTCTGCGGCTTGACGGTCTCGATAAGCACCGGGTTGAAGCGGCGGCGCAGCACCATGCCGAGCGGGTCCCGCTTCATCTTCTCCGCCCGCGCCGTCAGCTTGACGGCGGAAAGGTCCTGCAGGTCGAGCGCGAGCTGGGCGGCGCTCGGATAGCGCCAGGCGGGGTTGACCTCCAGGCAGCGCAGGATGACCTCCTGCAGGGCGGGCGGAATGGCGGCGTTGCGGGCGCGCGGCGGCAGCGGATCGCGCCACAGGCGGCGCTTCAGGCCCTTCAGGCGCTGCGGATCGCCGAAGGGACGCTCGCCGGTCGCGAAGAAGTACAGGAGGACGCCGAGGGCGAAGAGATCGCTGCGGAAATCGCTGCGCGTGCCGAGAACCTGTTCCGGCGCCATGTAGGGCGCGGTGCCGTAGGGCAGGCGGAACTGCTCGTCCATCAGGTCGGGCAGGTGGATGTGGCGGGCAAGGCCGTAGTCGATCAGCACGGCCTCGCCGCTTTCGCGGAACATGACGTTGGAGGGCTTCAGGTCGAGATGCACGACATGCTGGCGGTGCAGCGAATCGAGCGCGACGGCGATCTTCGCGCCGAGCGCGGCGACCTCCTCCGGCGGCAGCGGCAGGCGCTCCAGCAGCGGATAGAGCGAGGTGCCGGGCAGGCGCTCCATGACGATATAGGGCAGCGTCGCGAAATCGCCGTTGGCGACGAAGCGCGGCACATGCGGGCCGGACAGGCGCGGCAGGATCATCTGCTCCATCTCGAAGCCGACGATGGCGGCCGGATCGTCGCCCTCGCCGATGACCGGCACCTTCATCAGGATCGGGAAATCGATGTCGGGGCGCGACACGGTCCAGATGCGCGCCATGCCGCCATTGTGCGCGATGGCCTCGATGAGGAAGCCGTCGATGACGTCGCCGGGTTTCAGCCGTGCCTTGACCATCAGCGCCCCCTGAAAAGCCGGTCGGCGAGCGAGGCCGGCAGCCCGGCCGCGCGTATCTTCCCGGCCGCACGCTCCACGTCATAGGCGGCGCGCTGGAAGCGGAGCTCGGCGCTCTGCGTGTCGTAGAGCGCATAGGCGGCCGCGGGATCGCCGTCGCGCGGCTGGCCGACGGAGCCCATGACGGCGAGCCAGCGGCGCTGCGGCAGGAGCGGCACGGGGGTGGCGGCGACGGGGCGGAAATGCGTGACCCTGCCGCCCGGCGCCGTCGAATAGAGCGCCGGCTTGTGCACATGGCCGCAGAAGCTGACGCGGGCATCGCAGGCCGCAAGATGCCGTCCGGCATCGCTGGCGTCGAGCACATAGTTCCAGGCGGGCGGCGCGCTGGCATCGGCATGCACGAAGAGACAGTCGCCCTCGCGCGCCTCGAAGGGCAGGGCGGCGAGGAAGGCGCGGGTCTGGCTGCCGAGCTGGCGGCGCGTCCATTCGAGGGCGAAGGTCGCGGTCGGGTTCATCGAGACGGCGGGATTGCCGACCGCCTCGTCATGGTTGCCGCGCAGCACGATGGCGCCGCCTGCGGCAAGCGCCATCGCCCGTTCCGCACACCATTCCGGATCCGCCCCGTAGCCGACGATGTCGCCGAGCAGCACGAGGCGGTCGGCTCCGGCGCCTTCGACGGCGGCGAGCACGGCCTCGAAGGCTTCGCGGTTGGCGTGGATATCGGAGAGGATGGCAAGCAGCATGGCAGTCCGGCTTCATCGATGTCGGGCGAGCATAACCCGGCTTTGCGCCCGCAGCCATTCAACGGAAGGGGAATATCGGCCGGCCGGGCCTTCACTTCGTCAAGTCTGGCGGCTGGGGAAGGCGAAGAGGTCGGCATCCGGATCGGCATGGCCGGCGATGTCGGCGGTGACGATCTCGGCGGCGATCTGGCTGAAGGTGATGCCGTTGCCGCCGAAGCCCATGACGGCGAAGACATTTTCGAGGCCCGGCACGTGGCCGATCAGTGGCAGGCCCGTGCGCGTGGTGCCGAAGGGGGCCGCCCAGACATGGTCGGGCTCGGGCAGGGTGAGGCCGAGCAGGGTTTCGGCCTTGCGGCGGATGGTCGCCGCCTTCTTCCGCAGCGTCTTCTCGGACGCATAGGCCTCGGCGCTGTCCTCGTCCTCGCCGCCGACGATCAGCCGCCCGTCGCGCGTGCGGCGGAGATAGAGATAGGGATCGGCGCCCTCCCAGACGATGCATGTCTTCAGCCAGTCCGGCAGCGCCGTGCCGGGCGGCGTGGCGAGCGCCCAGGTGGAGACGATGGCATGCTCCTTGTCGGCGACGGCCTCCAGGAACTCGTAGCCGGAGCAGAAGACGGCGTGGCCGGCGGACAGGATCCGTCCCTCCGCCGTCGCGAGGAACACCCGGTCCGCCGTCGTGCGCAGGTCGGTGATCTCCAGCGGGCTGACGAGCTCCACGCCGCGCGTCATCGCCGCGCGCAGGACGCCGGCGGCCATCTGCGCCGGGTTCGCCGCGGCGGAGATGTCGCTGAGAATGGCGCCGGTGCGCGTGATCGCAAAGCGTTCGGCAAGGGTGGCGGCGTCAATATATTCGGCCGCGATGCCGGCGGCGCGGCGCGCCTCGGCCTCCGCCTGCAGGGCCCGGCGGCCATAGGCCTCGCCGGCGAGGAACAGGGTCTGCTTGCGCTCGAAGCTGCAGGACAGGCCGAGATCGGCGACGATGCCCGACAGGCGCTCGACGGCGCGGGCGGAGCGCTGCCAGGCGCGGCGGGCTTTTGGTGCGCCGATCATGCCGGAAAGCCGGGAAAGAGGAATGTCGATCTCGTGCTGGATCATCGCGGTGCTGGCAAGCGTGCTGCCATGCACGGGCACGCGCCGGTCGACGACGAGCACCGAGCGCGTGCCGTCCGCCAGCGCATGGGCCATCAGCGCCCCGGAAATGCCGGCGCCGACGATGATGACGTCGTAGTCGGCGCGCGACGGCCTTGGCCGCGCGCGAAGAGCAAGGCGCGGTGAACCGGCCCAGAGGGGGCGGGATTCGTGGAGGTCGCGCTGGCGGGTGATGTCGCGGGATCTGGGAATGGGCGGGCTCCGGTCGAGGGACGCTGCGGGAATGGCCGACGGGCGGAAAAGTTCCCGCAGGGCGCGGCGGACCTTGCTGGCGCTTGCATTGCGCGCCGAAAGCGGGCAAAGCACGGGGCGCCTGAAACATGCCGGATTTTTCGCCATGACCGTGAGTTCGAGAACGCCCCGCCCGATCGACCATCTGGTGCTGCCGGTGTCCGACCTCGGGGTGGCCCGCGCGCGCCTGACCGCGCTCGGCTTCACCGTCGCCGGGGACGCCCGCCATCCCTTCGGCACGGAGAACTGTTGCGTCTTCCTCGCCGACGGTTCCTATCTCGAGCCGCTCGGCATCGCCAATCGCGAGGAATGCGAGGCGGCGGCGCGTGGCGGCAATGTCTTCGTCGCGCGCGACCAGGCCTTCCGCTTCCGCCGCGGCCTCGAAGGCTTTTCCGCCATCGCCATGGCGAGCGGCGATGCCTGGGAGGACGACCAGCGCTACACCAATGCCGGCCTTTCCGGCGGCGAGGTGCTGGAATTCTCCCGCGACATGCTGCTGCCCGACGGGACCAGCGCGACCGGCAGCTTCCGCCTTGCCTTCGCCGCCGACCTGCGCAGCCCCGATTTCTTCTTCTTCGCCTCGCAGCGCATCCTGCCGCTGCCGGCCGACCGCGCGTCGCTGGAAACGCACGAGAACGGTGTGATCGCGCTGTCGGAGGTCGTCCTGTCGGAACAGAACCCGACGGATTTCCAGTATCTCGTGCAGGAGGCGGCCGACGAGCGCGAGGTCGAGGCCCTGTCCTTCGGCATGTCCGTCGATACGCCGCGCGGCCGCATCACCGTGCTCAACGATGCGGGCCTGGAGGGGTTTTACGGGGTCGCGCCGGTCGCCGGCACGGATCGCGGCCTGAAAGGGCGCGCGGTCGTCTTCAGGGTTGAAAATACAGCGGAATGCGAGCGTCTCCTGACGGAGCGCGGCGTCGCCTTCCAGAAACGGGACAACCGCCTCCTCGTGCCGCCGGCACCGGGGCAGGGCGTCCTCCTTGTCTTCGGAGAATGAGATGAACACCAATTCCACAGTCGTCGTCGGCGAAGGCGCCAAGAAGGTCACCTTCGCCCAGGACAAGCGCTTCTCGCTGATCGCTGGCCCCTGCCAGATGGAGAGCCGCGACCATGCCTACATGATGGCCGAGGCGCTGGTCGAGATGACCGAAAAGCTCGGCCTCGGCCTCGTCTACAAGTCCTCCTTCGACAAGGCGAACCGCACCTCGCTCTCCGGCAAGCGCGGCATCGGCCTTGAAAAGGCGCTGGAGATCTTCGCCGACCTCAAGAAGGATTTCGGCTTCCCGGTCCTCACCGACATCCACACGGAAGAGCAGTGCGCCATTGTCGCCGAGACGGTCGACATCCTGCAGATCCCCGCCTTCCTGTCGCGCCAGACGGACCTGCTCGTCGCCGCCGCCAGGACCGGCCGGGCGATCAATGTCAAGAAGGGCCAGTTCCTGGCGCCCTGGGACATGAAGAACGTGCTGACGAAGTTCACCGAGAGCGGCAACCCGAACGTCATGCTGTGCGAGCGCGGTGCCTCCTTCGGCTACAACACGCTCGTTTCCGACATGCGCTCGCTGCCGATCATGGCCTCGCTCGGCGCGCCCGTCGTCTTCGACGCGACGCATTCGGTGCAGCAGCCGGGCGGGCAGGGCGGTTCCTCCGGCGGCCAGCGCGAATTCGTCGAGACGCTGTCGCGCGCCGCGATCGCCGTCGGTATCGCCGGTCTCTTCGTCGAGACCCATGAGGACCCAGACAACGCCCCCTCCGACGGCCCGAACATGGTGCACCTGAAGGACATGCCGCGGCTTCTGGAAAAGCTCGTCGCCTTCGACGACATCGCCAAGGCCTGACGTTTCAAACGGATGACATGGAGACATGCCATCCGTCTTTCCCAGGGCGACGGACGCCATTGTAATTTCTGCATCCTCGATTAAAAGTGGATTTTAATCGATTTATAAACCCCGGAACAGGACGATCTCCATGACTGCAATCATCGACATCATCGGCCGCGAGATTCTCGACAGCCGCGGCAATCCCACCGTCGAAGTGGACGTGCATCTCGAAGATGGCAGCTTCGGCCGTGCGGCCGTTCCCTCGGGCGCCTCCACGGGCGCGCATGAAGCCGTCGAACTGCGCGACGGTGGCCAGCGCTACCTCGGCAAGGGCGTCGAGAACGCCGTCGCCGCCGTCAACGGCGAGATCTTCGAGGCGATCGGCGGGCTCGATGCCGAGGACCAGATCGCCGTCGACCAGACGATGATCGAGCTCGACGGCACGCCGAACAAGGCGCGCCTCGGCGCCAACGCCATCCTCGGTGTGTCGCTCGCCGTCGCCAAGGCCGCCGCGGAAGCCGCCAACCTGCCGCTCTACCGCTATGTCGGCGGCCCGAACGCCCGCGTCCTGCCGGTGCCGATGATGAACATCATCAATGGCGGCGCGCATGCCGACAACCCGATCGACTTCCAGGAGTTCATGATCGTTCCGGTCGGCGCCGACACCGTGCGCGATGCCGTGCGCATGGGCTCGGAAGTGTTCCACACGCTGAAGAAGCAGCTTGCGGCCGACGGCCACAACACCAATGTCGGCGACGAGGGCGGCTTCGCGCCGGGCCTTGCCTCCGCCCCCGCCGCCCTCGACTTCATCATGAAGTCGATCGAGAAGGCCGGCTACCGCCCGGGCGAGGACATGTTCATCGCGCTCGACTGCGCCTCGACCGAATTCTTCAAGGACGGCAAGTACGTGCTGGAAGGCGAAGGCCGCACGCTGGAGCCGGGCGCCATGGCGGACTATCTCGCCGAGCTTGCCGGAAAATACCCGATCTTCTCGATCGAGGACGGCATGGCGGAAGACGACTGGGACGGCTGGAAGGCGCTGACCGACAAGATCGGCAAGACGGTGCAGCTCGTCGGCGACGACCTGTTCGTGACGAATTCCGCGCGCCTTCGCGACGGCATCAAGATGGGCGTCGGCAACTCGATCCTCGTCAAGGTGAACCAGATCGGCTCGCTCTCCGAAACGCTCGACGCCGTCGAGACCGCGCACAAGGCGAGCTACACCGCCGTCATGTCGCACCGCTCGGGCGAGACCGAGGATTCGACGATCGCCGACCTCGCCGTCGCCACCAACTGCGGCCAGATCAAGACCGGCTCGCTCGCCCGCTCCGACCGTACCGCCAAGTACAACCAGCTCATCCGCATCGAGGAGCAGCTCGGCGCCCAGGCGAAATACGCCGGCCGCGGCATCCTGCGCGGCTGATCGGTCCCACGGCATCTTCCGGCGGCAGCGTGAACCAGCGCTGCCGCCGGTTTTTTTGTGAAGGGCAGGGCTGCGGCATGTGGCAAAGCACCCCCCTCTGCCCTGCCGGCCATCTCCCCCTCAAGGGGGGGAGATTGGCAAGACGTGCAAACCTAGCTTGATCAGCACCGTTGGACAGAGGCGAAGCGCTGCTCCATCCGATCTCCCCCCTTGAGGGGGAGATGGCCGGCAGGCCAGAGGGGGGTGCCACAGCCGCAGCCTGTCCATCCTTGTGCAATCCACCCCAAGCAAAGGGCAGGTCACCCCCGGGGCCGGGACGGCTCAGTCCGCCAGGGCCACGGCGATTTCCGCCGCCAGCCGTGCATTGTTCTCGACGAGCGCGATGTTGGTCTTGAGGCTGCGGCCGTCCGTCAGGCGGAACAGGCTGTCGAGCAGGTAGGGCGTCACGGCCTTGCCGGCGATCTCGTCGCGTTCGGCATTGTCGAGCGCGCGGGCGATGTAGATCTCCATCTCCTCGCGTTCGATCTCGTCGGCCTCCGGCACCGGATTGGCGATCAGCATGCCGCCGTCGACGCCGAGCTGGTCGCGCACCTTCTGGAAATTGGCGATGGCCGCCGGGCTGTTCAGCGTCAGCGGGCTCTTCAGGCCCGAATCGCGCGACCAGAAGGCCGGGAAGACCGGGCTGTCATAGGTGACGACGGGCACGCCGCGCGTCTCCAGCACTTCCAGGGTCTTGGGGATGTCGAGGATCGCCTTGGCGCCCGCGCAGACGACGATCACGCCGGTGCGCGACAGTTCATCGAGGTCGGCGGAGATGTCGAAGGTCTCCTCCGCCTTGCGGTGCACGCCGCCGATGCCGCCGGTCGCGAAGACCTTGATGCCGGCGCGTGCCGCGCCGATCATCGTCGCCGCCACGGTCGTCGCGCCGGTGCGGCGCTCGGCGATCGCGAAGGCAAGGTCGGCGCGCGAGAGCTTCATCGCACCCTCGGTCTGCGCCAAAGCTTCCAGCAGCGCATCGTCGAGGCCGATATGCAGGATGCCGTCGATGACGGCGATGGTCGCCGGCACGGCGCCTTCCTCGCGGATGATGCGCTCGACGCTGCGGGCCATGTTCAGGTTGCCCGGATAGGGCATGCCGTGGGTGATGATCGTCGATTCGAGCGCGACGATCGGCGCGCCGCGGGCCTTGGCGGCGGCGACTTCGTCCGAATACTGCATCGGCAGGAGGGCGGAAACGGGTCTGGTCATGCGAGGTCCTTGCAGGAATTTCGGCAAAAAAGTCTCATGCCATCCCTTCGGCCTCCGGCACAAGGGAAAGTGCGGCCTGAAGCGCCGCCTGCGACATTTCTTCGGCGACGGCAAGCGGCGAACGCACGGTGATCGCCGCGGCGGCGACCCCGTGGCGCAGCGCCTCGCCGATATCGTGGCCGGCCATCCAGGCATCGAGGAAGCCGGAGGCGAGCGAATCGCCCGCCCCGGTGACGTCGGCGAGCGCGGGCGCTTCCGGCGGCATGACGAGCACGGCCTTTTCCGCATCGAAGGCGACGACGCCCCGGCCGCCGCGCGTCACGACGCCGGCGCAAAGGCCGGCCGCGCGCAGCGCCTTCGGCCAGTCGGCCGGGTCTTCCGGCGCGACGCCCGCCAGCGTGCGCGCCTCCGCCTCGTTCATGAACAGGAAGGCGAGGGCGGAGAGGCTTGCCGCAAAGCGCGGCACCTTGGCCGGCGAAATGGCGATGCCGGCGATCGGCACGCCGGCCGCCCGCGCCGCCGCCGCCATGGCCGCCAGCGTCTCGGCCGGCAGGTTGGCATCGGTGAGGATCAGCCCCGCCGCCGCGACCGCCTCGCGCATCGCCCGCTGCTGCAGGCGGCGCGGCGAGAACAGGCGGTAGAGCTCCATGTCCGCCAGCGCGATGACGAGGTTGCCGTCCCGCTCGATGATCGCCGTATAGCTCGGGGTCGCCCGGTCGAGGAAGGTAAAGGGCGTGTCCTCGACGCCTGCCGCCTCCGCCGCCGCCGCGACGATGGCGCCGTCCGCATCGCCGCCGCGCGGCGAGACGAGCCGCACCGTCCGGCCGAGCCGGGCCAGGTTGCGCGCCGCATTGAAGGCACCGCCGCCCGCTTCCACGAACCAGGCGCCGGGATTGCTCGCCCCCGGCGCCGTCTCGCCGGCAATGCGCCCGCGCCTGTCCACATGGGCGCCGCCCATCACCAGTATCGTCTTTCCCGTCATCGTCTTCCTTCATTCCCGTGGGCGCGATTCGCCGGCAAGAGCGAAGCGTCCGCGCGGGTACATCCTTGTTCCGCCATGGCTTTCAGCAGTCGTAAACGAAAAGAGAACACACGCTCGATTCACGAAATCATTCAAATGGATGAATGGACCTTGCAAGAAGAGAACAAAATGTGTACATAGCTTTCATCGACGGCTTCGTTGCCTGTCTTGCTTCAATAACCTAAAGGTGGACCAAATGGCACAGAACACTTTGCGGCTCGTAGAGGATAAAGCAGTGGATAAAAGCAAGGCACTCGAAGCGGCACTCTCCCAGATCGAGCGCTCCTTCGGCAAGGGCTCCATCATGAAGCTCGGCTCGAAGGACAGCGTCGTCGAGATCGAGACGGTGTCGACGGGCTCGCTCAGCCTCGACGTCGCGCTCGGCATCGGCGGCCTGCCCAAGGGCCGCATCATCGAGATCTACGGTCCGGAAAGCTCGGGCAAGACGACGCTGGCGCTGCAGACCATCGCCGAGGCCCAGAAGACGGGCGGCATCTGCGCCTTCGTCGATGCCGAGCACGCGCTCGACCCGGTCTATGCCCGCAAGCTCGGCGTCGATCTCCAGAACCTGCTGATCTCGCAGCCCGACACTGGCGAGCAGGCGCTCGAAATCACCGACACGCTGGTGCGCTCCGGCGCGATCGACGTGCTGGTCGTCGATTCGGTCGCCGCGCTGACGCCGCGCGCCGAAATCGAGGGCGAGATGGGCGAGAGCCTGCCGGGCCTCCAGGCGCGCCTGATGAGCCAGGCGCTGCGCAAGCTCACCGCCTCGATCTCCAAGTCCAACACGATGGTGATCTTCATCAACCAGATCCGCATGAAGATCGGCGTCGTCTACGGCTCGCCGGAAGTGACGACGGGCGGCAACGCGCTGAAGTTCTATGCTTCCGTCCGCCTCGACATCCGCCGCATCGGCGCCGTCAAGGAACGCGACGAGGTGATCGGCAACCAGACGCGCGTCAAGGTCGTCAAGAACAAGATGGCCCCGCCCTTCAAGCAGGTCGAGTTCGACATCATGTACGGCGAGGGCGTCTCCAAGACCGGCGAACTCATCGACCTCGGCGTCAAGGCCGGCATCGTGGAGAAGTCCGGCGCCTGGTTCTCCTACAACAGCCAGCGCCTCGGCCAGGGCCGCGAGAACGCCAAGACGTTCCTGCGCGACAATCCGGATCTCGCCCGCGAGATCGAGATGGCGTTGCGTCAGAATGCCGGCCTGATCGCCGACCGCTTCCTGGAGAACGGCGGGCCGGATCCGAACGACGCCGACGACGCGGCCGGCCTGTAATCGCCGCGCAACGTTTTCGCAAAAACATGAAAGACCGGCCTCTTCTTCGCGGAAGGCCGGTTTTTTGATGTCTGGACAGGGGCCGAGGCGGGCGATAAAAGCCTTCAGTTCTCGCGCGCGCCAAGGTTTTCGACCTTTCCGCATCCCAGGCGGCAGGCGCGGGCAGTTTCGACGGAATTCGCGGAAGGGCGACCTTGAGGGGTCTTCCGGGCGGGCACTCCGGCCGGCGAGGCGGTTTCGCCATCGTTGCAGTGATATTGGGTGGGTGATGCGCCGGTCTTCCGGCGCAAAAGGGCACAGATGAAGGACGCGATATGAGCGGCGTGAATGAGATCCGGTCGACTTTCCTCGACTATTTCCGAAAGAACGGCCACGAGGTCGTGCCGTCCAGTCCGCTCGTGCCGCGCAACGACCCGACGCTGATGTTCACCAATGCCGGCATGGTGCAGTTCAAGAACGTCTTCACGGGCCTGGAATCGCGTCCCTATTCCACTGCGGTCACCGCACAGAAATGCGTGCGCGCCGGCGGCAAGCACAACGACCTCGACAATGTCGGCTACACCGCGCGCCACCACACCTTCTTCGAGATGCTCGGCAACTTCTCGTTCGGCGATTATTTCAAGGAGCGCGCGATCGAACTCGCCTGGAACCTGATCACCAGGGAATTCGGCATCGACAGGAACCGCCTGCTCGTCACCGTCTACCATACGGACGACCAGGCCTTCGACCTCTGGAAGAAGATCGCCGGCCTTGCCGACGACCGCATCATCCGCATCCCGACCAGCGACAATTTCTGGGCGATGGGCGATACCGGCCCGTGCGGTCCCTGTTCGGAGATCTTCTACGACCACGGCGACCATATCTGGGGCGGCCCGCCCGGCTCGCCCGAGGAGGACGGCGACCGCTTCATCGAGATCTGGAACCTCGTCTTCATGCAGTTCGAGCAGATCACGAAGGAAGAGCGCGTCGACCTGCCGCGCCCGTCGATCGACACCGGCATGGGTCTGGAGCGCATCGCGGCTCTGCTGCAGGGCAAGCATGACAATTACGACATCGACCTCTTCCGCGCGCTGATCGAGGCCTCCGTCGAGGCGACCGGCGTTCCGGCCGAGGGCGAGGCCCGCGCCAGCCACCGGGTCATCGCCGACCACCTGCGCTCCGCCGCCTTCCTGATCGCCGACGGCGTTCTGCCGGCCAAAGACGGCCGCGGCTACGTGCTGCGCCGCATCATGCGCCGCGCCATGCGCCATGCGCAGCTGCTTGGCGCCAGGGAGCCGCTGATGTGGAAGCTGCTGCCGACGCTGGTCGGCGAGATGGGCCGCGCCTATCCGGAGCTGCAGCGCGCCGAAGCGCTGATCTCCGAAACGCTGAAGCTCGAGGAAACCCGCTTCCGCACCACGCTGGAGCGCGGCCTGACGCTGCTGTCCGACGCGACGACGACGCTGCACAAGGGCGACACGCTCGACGGCGAGACCGCCTTCAAGCTCTACGACACCTACGGCTTCCCGCTCGACCTGACGCAGGACGCGCTGCGCGGCCGCGGCATCGGCGTCGACCTCACCGGCTTTACCGACGCGATGGAACGCCAGAAGGCGGAAGCGCGCGCCCATTGGGCCGGCTCCGGCGAGGCGGCGACGGAAACCGTCTGGTTCGAGCTGCGCGAGAAGCTCGGCGCGACCGAATTCCTCGGCTACGACACCGAGACGGCCGAGGGCGTCGTCCAGGCGATCGTGCGCGAGGGCAAGACCATCGATCAGGCTGCGGCCGGCGACACGGTGCAACTGGTGCTGAACCAGACGCCGTTCTACGGCGAATCGGGCGGCCAGATGGGCGATACCGGCACGATCACCACCGATGCGGCGCGCCTGCGGGTCACCGACACGCAGAAGAAGGGCGATGGCGTCTTCGTGCACAGCGCGGTCGTCGAGGAAGGCACGATCAAGGTCGGCGATGCGGTCGCGCTCGCCGTCGATCACGCCCGCCGCGCGCGCCTTCGCGCCAACCACTCCGCCACCCACCTCCTGCACGAGGCGCTGCGCGAGGTGCTCGGCACCCACGTCGCCCAGAAGGGTTCGCTGGTCGCGCCCGAGCGCCTGCGCTTCGACGTCTCGCATCCCAAGCCCATGTCGGCGGAGGAACTGCGCGTCATCGAGGACATGGCGAACGAGATTATCGTGCAGAACGCCCCGGTCACCACCCGCCTGATGACGGTGGACGATGCGATCGCGGAAGGCGCCATGGCGCTCTTCGGCGAGAAGTATGGCGACGAGGTGCGCGTGGTCTCCATAGGCACCGGCCTGCGCGGCGCCAAGGCGAACCGGCCCTATTCGGTCGAGCTGTGCGGCGGCACGCATGTGTCGGCGACCGGCGAGATCGGCCTCGTGCGCATCCTCTCCGAAAGCGCGGTCGGCTCCGGCGTGCGCCGCCTCGAAGCACTGACGGGCGAAGCGGCCCGGGCCTACCTTGCCGAACAGGACGAGCGCGTGAAGGCGCTCGCCACGACGCTGAAGGCGCAGCCGGGCGACGTGCTCGCCCGCGTCGAGGCGCTGGTCGAGGAACGCCGCAAGCTGGAACGCGAGCTGACCGAGGCGAAGAAGAAGCTGGCGCTGTCGGGCGGCACTGCCGGCGGCGATGACGGCGTCCGCGAGGTGTCGGGCGTGAAATATCTCGGCAAGGTCGTCACCGGTGTCGAGCCGAAGGACCTGAAGAGCCTTGCCGACGACGGCAAGAAGAGCCTCGGCTCCGGCATCGTCACCTTCGTCGGCGTTTCGGCCGATGGCAAGGCGAGCGCCGTGGTCGCCGTCACGGAGGATCTGACCGGCCGCTTCAGCGCCGTCGATCTCGTGCGCCGCGCCTCCGAAGCGCTCGGCGGCAAGGGCGGCGGCGGGCGTCCCGACATGGCGCAGGCCGGTGGCCCCGATGGCGCCAGAGCGGGCGAGGCGATCGAGGCGGTCGCCGGCGCCATCGCCGGCTGATCGGTCCGGCCGGAACGCGAAAGGATCACGGCGGCGGGCTTCGGTCCGCCGCTTTTGTTTGCGAAGTCTTCAGGGTTTGCCCCTAGCATTCTGCGCGAGCGGAGTGCTTGTTTTGATTGAAGACTTCATCAGTATTTCAACCTTGATGGTCTGTACCTTCCTGGCGACGACCGCCGTCGGGATCTTCATGCTGCAGGTTTGGCTGACCGACCGGCGGCACAGGGCGGCCGGCTATTGGTGCCTGTCCATGTGGGTCGGCTCGCTCTGCACGCTGCTGTTCGCGCTGCGTCCCATGGGCCTGCCCCTCCTGACCGTCGGCCTCGGCAATGCGCTCGCTGCCTTCGGCTATGCGTTCATGTGGGCCGGCTTCCGCGTCTTCGATCGCCGCCGCGTTTATCTTTCCGTCGTTCTGGCCGGTCCCGTCCTCTGGAGCTGCGTCTATCTTCTCGTCCCGCAGGTGTCGGAGGATGTGAACAACCGCATCATCGTCAGCTCGATCATCATCACCGCCTATTGCCTGTGGATCGGCGTCGACATCTGGCGCGGGCGCCGCACCGAGCCGCTGCCGACCCGCATGCTTGCCGCGGCCTTCTTCGTCAGCCACGGCATCATCTATGGCCTGCGCATTCCCATGGCGATCGCCCTGCCCACGGCGTTCGGCCACGGCACGGCCTATTCCGCCTGGTTCGCGCTCTTCTCGCTGGAGCTCTTCGCCCACACGATCCTGGCCGCCGTCGCCATGCTGGTGCTGATCAAGGAGCGGGGCGAGGCGCTCTACCGCCAGGCCTCGCGCACCGATGCGCTGACGGGCATCGCCAATCGCGGATCGTTCCTGGACGACATACAGAAGCTGCTGGCCGACCGGCCGCAGGGCACGCTGATGATCTTCGATCTCGACCGGTTCAAGGCGATCAACGACACCTACGGCCATGTCGCCGGCGATCTCGTGCTGAAACGGTTCGCCGCGCAGGTCGCCGCCCGGCTGGAGGCGAGCATGCTGTTCTGCCGCTTCGGCGGCGAGGAATTCGCGCTCTTCGCGCCGGGACGCGATGTGGCCGCCGCCGAGCCGTTTGCCGAAGGGCTGCGGCGCGCGGTGGAGGCCCTGCCGGTGCCTGCCGGAGACCAGGAGATCGCGGTCTCGGTCAGCATCGGCCTTGCCGATGTCGCGACCTTCGGGCCGGATTTCGACCGTCTGCATTCGGCTGCCGACGGCGCGCTCTATGCGGCCAAGGAGGCCGGCCGCAACCAGGTGAAGCGCGCGGCGCCTTCGCTGGGGCTTGCCGATGTCGCCGGGCGCATGAGAGCCTCCACCGCCGCGGACATCGCCCGCGCAGGCGAGGGCGCGTCGCGCTCTTTCAGCGTCGCGCCCTGATCTTCCGTCTGTCGTTCTCGCAAATCGCCGCACGCCTTTGCGCGGGCGCGCTTCAGTGCGCCGCCGCCGCGATCTCGTTCGTCGCGCTTTCCACCGTCGCCGCGAAGGTGACGCGCGGGGCGTGCAGCTCGTGGGCTTCCAGCAGGCGGCGCATGTCGGGCTTCAGCCCGGTGATGAAGACGCGCACGCCGGCCCGCTCGGCCTTGCGTACCAGGCCCTCGATGACGCTGGCGGCGGTGGAATCGAGCAGCGGCACGTCGGAGCAGTCGAGCACGAAGTTGCGCCGCTGGTCGGCGATGCGGTCGAGCACCGTGCCGACGCTGGCCGCCGCGCCGAAGAAGAAGACGCCGCTGATGCGGTAGATCACCGTGTCCGGATCGTCGCCGGCGACCGGCCGCTCGGGCAGGCCGCTGTCCTCGCCGGCATTCTCGATCGCCCGCACGACGCGCGGTACCGTCTCCTCGCGGATGTCGACGGATTTGCCCATGCGGTCGATGAACAGCACCGCGCCGAGCAGGAAGCCGACGACGATGCCCTCCGTCAGGTCGCGGAAGACGACGAGCAGGAAGGTGACGACGAGCACCGCCGCATCGCCGCGCGAGGAGCGGAAGAGGGCGGCGATGGCCGGGCGCTCCACCATGTTGAACGCGACGACCGCCAGCACGCCGGCAAGCGCGGCGAGCGGGATATAGCTGGCGAGCGGCGCGGCGACGAGCATGAAGAGCAGGAGGAAGAGCGCGTGCAGCATGCCGGAGACCGGGCTGGTGGCGCCGGAGCGCACGTTCGTGGCGGTGCGCGCGATGGTGCCCGTCACGCAGATGCCGCCGAACAGCGCCGAGCCGACATTGGCGACCCCCTGGGCGACCAGTTCCATGCTGGAGCGGTGCCTGCGCCCCGTCATGCCATCGGCGACGACGGCCGAGAGCAGCGATTCGATGGCGCCGAGCAGCGCGAAGGCGACGGCGTCCGGAAGCACGGCGAGCACGAGGTCGGGCGAGAAGGAAGGCAGCGCCGGCAGCGGCAGGCCGCGCGGAATGCCGTTGAAGCGGGTGCCGATCGTGTCTGCCGGCAGGGAGAGAAGCGCGGTGGCGAAGGAGGCGACGGTGACGGCGATGAGCAGGTTCGGCCAGCTCGGGCGGAAGCGGCGCAAAAGCAGGATGACGGCGATGGTGAGCCCGGCGACGCCGAAGGCGGCCGGGTTGAAGGTGGGGCGGGCGGCCCAGAGCGCTTCGAGCTTCTCGACGATCGGTCCCGGCTCGCGCCCGTCCAGCTTCAGGCCGAACAGTTCGCCGATCTGGCTGGCGAAGATGATGAGCGCGATGCCGGCCGTGAAGCCGACCGTGACGGGATAGGGGATGAACTTGATGTATTTGCCGAGCCTGAGATAGCCGGCCAGCGCGAGAAAGAGGCCGGAGAGCAGCGTTGCGAGCAGCAGGCCCTCGACGCCGTGGCGGGCGACCGTGGCCGAGACGAGCACGATGAAGGCGCCGGCCGGCCCGCCCACCTGGAAGCGGCTGCCGCCGAGCGCGGAAACCAGGAAGCCGCCGATGATGGCGGTGTAGAGGCCGCGATCGGGCGTCACGCCCGAGGCGATGGCGATCGCCATGGACAGCGGCAGCGCGACGATCGCTACCGTGAGGCCGGCCAGCGCATCGGCCTTGAAACGCGCGGGGCCATAGCCCTCCGCGAAAACGGTGGCGAGCTTCGGCGTCAAGGTATCGGTCATGGGTGCCTCGGAAGGCCGGAGGAAGGAGGAAGGGGGCCGGCGACGGCATCTCACGCCGAGTCGCCCGTTTTTGCAATGGCACAAGGTAAGGCCATGCATAAATTGCAGGGCACGGCAGAAGCGCAGGATTTGTGAAATCGCTTCGTGCTTGGTTGAATGCGTTCCGGCAAGAGGAAAACGGCATGAGCGAGAGCGAGATCTGGGCGGCCTATGAGAAACGCCTGCTCAGGGTTTCCGCCTATATCCACGAGCATCTGGAAGAGGATCTCGACCTCGACCGGCTGTCGGAGATCGCCTGCCTTTCGGCCCATCACTGGCACCGCGTCTACCGCGCCGTGCACAACGAGACGCTGGCGGCGACCGTCCGCCGGCTGCGTCTGCACCGTGCGGCGGGCGACCTGGTGCGCAGCGACCGCACCGTCCGGGACATCGCCGCGCGCTGGGGCTATCCCAACCTCCAGTCCTTCACGCGTGTCTTTGCGGCCGCCTACGGCCTGCCGCCGGCACGCTACCGCAGGGAGGGCTCCCACCGCGCCTACGAACCCGAAAACGCCAAGGAGTCTTCCCGCATGTTCGACGTGACCATCCGCACCATCCCCGAGCAGAGCCTGCTCGCCATTGCCCATACCGGGTCCTATATGGGCATCGGCAAGGCCTTCGAGACGCTCCATGGCACGCTCTTCTCGCGCAACCTCTTCCGCCCGGACATGCGCATGATCGGCGTCTTCCTCGACGATCCTGATCTCGTGGCGGAGGAGGAGCTTCGTTCCTTCGCCTGCGTGACGGCGGGCGAGGGCGTTCCCGCCGAGGCGCCGCTCGTGCGCCGAACGCTGGCAGGCGGCGACCATGCGGTGCTGCGCCACCAGGGCCCCTATGCCGATATGGGCGTGGCCTATCGCTGGCTCTACGGCACATGGCTGCCGGCGTCCGGCCGCTCGATTCGCGACGAGGTGATGTTCGAGGCCTATCTCAACAATCCGCGCGAGGTGCCGCCGAACGAGCTTCTGACGGAAATCTGCCTGCCGCTCCAGCCGGCGGCCGAAGCCGCGGCCTGAACGGCAGGGGGCGGGCGGTAAGCCCGCCCTAACCCTTCGCCGCCTGGAGCTGGCGGTGCATCTCCTCGTCGTCGAGGGCGGTCGCGCGCTTGCTGGCCGGCCGCTCCTTCAGGCGGTCCCAATAGGCCTTGAATTCCGGCCGAGGCTCCAGCGAGCCGAATTGCAGGCCCCAGCTGATATGGGCGCCGACATAGACATCGGCGGCGGTAAAGCTCTCGCCGGTGATGTAGGGCTGGCGCGTGACGGCCAGCGACAGGCTGTCCATCACCGCGCCATAGCTGCCGCAGCCGATGCTGCGCTCGCGCTCCCTGGGAACCTCGATGCCGAAGGCCTTCAGCGAGACCGCCATTTCCAGCGGGCCGGCGGCGAAGAAGAGCCAGCGGTAGTAATCGCCGCGCTTCTCGACCGGCGGGGCGAGGCCGGCTTCGGGGAAGGCATCGGCGAGATAGGCGCAGATCGCCGCCGCTTCCGTCACCACGGTCTCGCCGTGGCGGATGGTCGGTACCTTGCCCATCGGGTTGATCGCCAGGAATTCCGGCGACTTCATCGAGCCGTCGAAGGTCAGCCATTCGATGCGGTAGGGCGCGCCGACCTCCTCCAGCATCCAGCGGGCGATGCGTCCGCGCGACATCGGGTTGCTATAGAAAACCAGTTCCTCGGCCATGCCGTCCTCCTCTTGCAAGCGCGGTCGGGAGGATAGGGCAGACGGATCCCTCCGCAAGAGGCCGCAACGAAAAAGCCCGGCGCTCGGCCGGGCTTTCCCTGGTGTTTCTGCTTCAGGCCGCCATGGCCTTCCTGAGGTTCTCGTCGATCTTGTCGAGGAAGCCGGTGGTGGAGAGCCACGGCTGGTCGGGACCGATGAGGAGCGCGAGGTCCTTGGTCATGAAGCCCGATTCGACGGTCTCGACGCAGACGCGCTCCAGCGTCTCGGAGAACTTGGCCAGTTCCGCATTGCCGTCCAGCTTGGCACGGTGGGCAAGGCCACGCGTCCAGGCGAAGATCGAGGCGATCGAGTTGGTCGAGGTCTCCTCGCCCTTCTGGTGCTGGCGGTAGTGGCGCGTCACCGTGCCGTGCGCGGCTTCCGCTTCCACCGTCTTGCCGTCCGGCGTCATCAGCACCGAGGTCATCAGGCCGAGCGAGCCGAAGCCCTGGGCCACGATGTCGGACTGCACGTCGCCGTCGTAGTTCTTGCACGCCCAGACATAGCCGCCGGACCATTTCAGCGCCGAGGCGACCATGTCGTCGATCAGGCGGTGTTCGTACCAGATCTTGGCTTCCTTGAACTTTTCCGCGAATTCGGCGTCGAAGACCTGCTGGAAGATGTCCTTGAAGCGGCCGTCATAGACCTTGAGGATGGTGTTCTTGGTCGAGAGATAGACCGGCACCTTGCGCTGCAGGCCGTAGTTGAACGAGGCCCTCGCGAATTCGGTGATCGAATCGTCGAGATTGTACATGCCCATGGCGACACCGGCCGACGGCGCGTCGAACACGTCGTATTCGATCTCCTTGCCGTCCTCGCCGACGAACTTCATCGTCAGCTTGCCCTTGCCGGGGAACTTGAAGTCGGTGGCGCGGTACTGGTCGCCGAAGGCATGGCGGCCGACGATGATCGGCTTGGTCCAGCCCGGAACGAGGCGCGGCACGTTCTTGGCAATGATCGGCTCGCGGAAGATGACGCCGCCGAGGATGTTGCGGATCGTGCCGTTCGGCGACTTCCACATCTTCTTCAGCTTGAATTCCTCGACGCGGGCCTCGTCCGGCGTGATCGTCGCGCACTTGACGCCGACGCCGTGCTTCTTGATCGCGTTGGCCGCGTCGATCGTCACCTGGTCGTCGGTGGCGTCGCGGTTCTCCATGCCGAGGTCGTAATATTCGAGGTCGATGTCCAGGTACGGATGGATCAGCTTGTCCTTGATGAACTGCCAGATGATGCGCGTCATCTCGTCGCCGTCGAGTTCGACGACCGGGTTGGCGACCTTGATCTTTGCCATGGAGAGCCTCGTATTTTGTCGGGGCCTTGCGCCCCGGATCGTGGACTTGAAAGGAATGTTTGGCCCTATAGCACTCGCGGCCGGGAAGGCAAAGCCAACCAATTGCCGAGACGGTTTATTTTCGCCGGGGTTGAGAATAAGTTTCGCCGGAATTCCGTTTCAGGAAGGCTCTCGGGCGGCCGTTCCGGTCCGCCGCCATTCAATGGAGAACATGATGTCGCGTCTCGGCCTCGTTGCGCTTGCCCTTTTGCTTCCCGTTTCCGTGGAGGCTGCCGATTTCAAGGCACCCGTTTCGGAGGTCATGGCGGCCGCGGCGGCCAACTGGCAGGATCTCGGCGCGGACACCGATACGCCGCCGCCCTATGCCGACTACTTCTCCGAGGACTTCCTGAAGCGCCTCTACAGCAAGGATTTCGTCGCCAAGTACAAGGAAGCGGCGAAGTATCCCGCCTATGAGGACGACGGTTCGCCCTTCGACTACGATCCGGTCATCGGCGGCCAGGACGGCTGTGCGCTGAAGGACGTCACGACCACCGAGGGGCAGCCGGCGAACGGCGCGGAAGACGTGACCGTGACCTTCGACAACAGCCATTGCTTCGGCGAGCGGGCCGCCGACTGGCAGCCGGAAACCCTGGTCTTCAAGGTAATCGAGGAGGACGGCCGGGCGGTCATCGACGACATCGAGCGCCCGAGCTTCGAAGAAGGCGCCTCCCTGAAGAAGGAAATGGTGGAGATCGCCGAGGCCGGCGCCAATGACGGCAACGGCAGCGCTGCCGAATCCCCCGAATGAGCGGCTTCATGCTTTTCATTTGCTGCTTATTGTGCCAGTGAAGCCCGAACTTTCCAGGGATATTTGGGCATGGCAGGCACGAACAGCGAACGCACGCTGATCGCCGAGGGACCGGCGATCATCCTCGTTCATCCGCAACTCGGCGAGAATATCGGCATGGTGGCGCGCGCCATGGCGAATTTCGGCCTTGCCGAACTGCGCCTCGTCAATCCGCGCGACGGCTGGCCGAGCGAGAAGGCGATCTCCGCCGCCAGCAAGGCCGATCACGTCATCGAGGCGGCGAAGGTCTATCCGTCGCTGGAGGCGGCCGTCGCCGACCTCGAATTCGTCTATGCGACGACCGCGCGCGACCGCTACGGCTACAAGGAGGTCCGCTCGCCGGTCGTCGCCGCCGACGACCTGCGCGTGCGTTTCCGCGCCGGGCAGAAGACCGGCATTCTCTTCGGCCGCGAGCGCACGGGCCTCACCAACGAGGAGATCGCGCTCGCCGACGAGCTGGTGACCTTCCCGGTCAACCCCGCCTTCGCCTCGCTCAACCTCGCCCAGGCCGTGCTCCTGATGAGCTACGAGTGGATGAAGAGCGGCCTTGCCTCGGTCGAGGACACGCCCTTCGACGCGCTGCCGCAGCGCCCGGCCAAAAAGGAGGAACTGCAGGGGCTGTTCGACCATGTGGAGGAGACGCTGGAGGCGCGCGGCTACTTCCGGCCCGCCGAGAAAAAGCCCAAGCTGGTGGAGAACCTGCGCGCCATCCTGACGCGCCCGTCCTTCACCGGCACGGAGATCCAGGTCCTGCGCGGCATCATCTCCTGCCTCGATCGCTTCACCCGCGAATCGCCACGCGGCGTGACCAACCCCAACCGCACCCGCAACCGCCGGCCCAAGGTGCCCCGTGACGACGCATAGGCCCTTTCCGGAACAGGCGTCGGCCAAGCCCATCCTGATGTTCGACAGCGGCATCGGCGGTCTGACCGTGCTGCGCGAGGCGCGCGTGCTGATACCCGAGCGGCACTTCACCTATGTGGCCGACGATGCCGGCTTTCCCTATGGCGGCTGGGAAGAGCCGGCGCTGAAGGCGCATGTCATCGACCTCTTCGCAAGACTGCTCGCCGAACACGACCCGGAGGTCTGCGTCATCGCCTGCAACACGGCCTTCACGCTCGTCGGCGCGGACCTGCGCGCCGCATTCCCCCACATGCCCTTCGTCGGCACCGTGCCCGCCATAAAGCCCGCCGCCGAGCGCACGCGCTCCGGCCTCGTCTCGGTGCTGGCCACGCCCGGCACGGTGAAGCGCGCCTATACGCGCGACCTCATCCAGTCCTTCGCCAGCCAGTGCGACGTGCGCCTCGTCGGCTCTGAGAACCTCGCCCGCATGGCCGAGGCCTATATCCGCGGCGAGATATTCTCCGACGAGGCCGTGCGCGCCGAGATCATGCCCTGCTTCGTCGACGAGGACGGCCGCAAGACGGACATCGTCGTGCTCGCCTGCACGCACTATCCCTTCATGGCCAACCTCTTCCGCAAGCTCGCCCCCTGGCCGGTCGACTGGCTCGACCCCGCCGAGGCCATCGCCCGCCAGGCCCGCCGCCTCGTCCCCCCGCTGGAAACCCTCGCCCCGGGCGAGGACATCGCCGTCTTCACCTCCGGCAAGCCGGACTTTTCGACACGCCGGCTGATGCAGGGGTTCGGGCTTCGGGTCGTCTGAGGCTTGTATCGCGTATCGATACGCGATACACTGCGCCATGATCGTCAGTTTCCGACACAAGGGTCTGGAACTCTTCTACGCGTCGGGATCGACGAAAGGGATCCAGGCATCGCACGCCGCCAAGCTGGGACGCATCCTTGGCTTGCTGGATGTCGCGAGCGCACCTGCCGATGTCAACCTGCCGGGCTTCAGGCTTCATCCCCTCAAGGGGACGATGAAGGGACATTGGCTGGTTTGGGTGAATGGCAACTGGCGCGTGACGTTCCGCTTCGTCGGGACCGATGTCGAGCTGGTCGACTACCAGGATTATCATTGAGAGGAACACGGCGATGATGAGACTTCCGCCCCATCCCGGTGAATTGCTCCGCGAGGACGTGCTTCAGCCGCTCGGCCTTTCGGTGACGGACGCGGCCGGCCGGCTCGGCATGTCCCGGGTTGCGCTTTCGCGCGTGCTGCATGGGCGTGCCGCCGTCAGCCCCGATCTTGCCCTGCGCCTCGAACGGGCAGGGGTCAGCACGGCGCGCGCATGGCTCGCCATGCAGGCCAATTTCGATCTTGCGCAGGCGATGCAGCGCGCGCAGCCCGAGGTACAGCCACTCGATGACAAGGCCGCTTGAGCGCGGCCTCGGCGAGAACCTTGTGGATTTTTTCAAAAAGCCGGGCGTGACGGCTGAAGGTTTCGTGTTAGGGCTTGCCGGATATCCGGTGGCGGCCGGCGAATCAGGAATTTTGGAACGAGGAACGGGATGAAGGTCGGCATCGACATGGGAACGGTGCAGGGCGGCGCACCGGCCAGGCTCGATATCGAGGAACTGCTGGCGACGCGCCTGCTCGTGCAGGGCAATTCGGGCTCGGGAAAGTCGCATCTCTTGCGGCGCCTGCTCGAACAGTCCGCCCAATGGGTCCAGCAGGTCATCATCGATCCCGAAGGGGATTTCGTCACGCTTTCCGACCGGTTCGGCCATGTCGTGGTCGATGGCGAGCGCACGGAAGCCGAACTCGTCGGCATCGCCAACCGCATCCGCCAGCACCGCGTCTCCTGCGTGCTCTCGCTGGAGGGGCTGGAAGCCGACGAGCAGATGCGGGCGGCCGGCATCTTCCTCAATGCGTTGTTCGATGCGGACCGGGACTTCTGGTATCCGGTGCTCGTCGTCGTCGACGAGGCGCAGCTCTTTGCGCCCGCCGTCAGCGGCGAGGTCTCCGAGGAGGCGCGAAAACTGTCGCTCGGCGCGATGACCAACCTGATGTGCCGCGGCCGCAAGCGCGGCCTCGCCGGCGTCATCGCCACGCAGCGCCTTGCCAAGCTTGCCAAGAACGTCGCGGCTGAGGCCTCCAACTTCCTGATGGGCCGCACCTTCCTCGATATCGACATGGCGCGCGCCGCCGACCTGCTCGGCCTCGATCGCCGGCAGGCGGAGATGTTCCGCGACCTGCCGCGCGGTTCCTTCGTCGCGCTCGGCCCGGCGCTGTCGCGCCGCCCCTTGCCGGTGACGATCGGCGCGGTCGAGACCTCCGCGCGCTCGACCAGCCCCAAGCTGATGCCGCTTCCGGATGCACTGCCGGACGTGGAGGACCTGATCTTCACGCCCGATCCGGACGAGTTTTCCCGCCCGCTCGTCCGCCGCGCGCCGCCGGCGCCGCGCCCGACGACGGACATCCTCGCCGAACTGTCCCGCGCGCGTCCGGAGCCGGTGCAGGCGGAGGCGAAGGCCCCGGCGCCGGAAATCTCTGCCGAAGAGCGGGAAGGCCTTCTCGACCAGGCGCTCGCCGAAATCCTCGGCAATCCCGATGCGGCCTTCCGGGCCGATGCCGAACTGTTCCAGGATTTCCTCGTGCGCTGCCGCATCCGCCGCGTGCCGGGCGCGCCGCTGTCGCTGCCGGCCTTCCGCCGCAAGATGGCGGTCGCGCGCTCCGGCGTCGATGCCGAGACGGCGGCGAGCGAGATCTGGAGCAGGGCGCTCGACCTTTCCCGCAGTGTCACCGAGGATCTGCAGGGCGTGTTCCTGCTCGTCGCACAGGCGGCGGTGCGCGGGCTTGCCTGCCCCTCGGATGCCCGGATCGCGCGCGCCTACGGCACGCATTCCGCCCGCCGCGCCCGCCGGCTGCTCGGCTATTTCGAGGAGCAGGGGCTGGTGGTCGTGCACAGCGATCTTGCCGGCCACCGCATCGTCGCCTTCCCGGATCTGAACTGCGAGACGCTGCCGGGGGACGCCAACGGGCCGGACCTTGCCGATTCCCACCGCGATGCGGCGGAATTGGCGGATTTTCCGGGCCTTGCTCGTTGACAGTCCTGTAAAACTCCCCTAATGACCCCGCCAGCGCCGGGCAGAAATGTCCGGTGTTTCATTTGACATGTCCCGTGGATTCTCCGGTCGCGATCGTGAGAAGCCTGTCGGAACCCGAAAGGTTCAGAGGAGGGCGTGTTTCCTTCAGCCGGTCCGGCAACGGCCCGGCATAACAAGACCAAGAGGAAATGCGATGAGCAAGCGCGCTGCATCCAAGTACAAAATCGACCGCCGCATGGGCGAGAACATCTGGGGCCGTCCGAAGTCCCCGGTCAACCGCCGCGAATACGGCCCGGGCCAGCACGGCCAGCGCCGCAAGTCCAAGCTTTCGGACTTCGGTGTCCAACTCCGCGCCAAGCAGAAGCTGAAGGGCTACTATGGCGACATCCGCGAGAAGCAGTTCCGCGCGATCTTCGCCGAAGCCGAGCGCCGCAAGGGCGACACCCCGGAAAACCTGATCGGCCTGCTCGAATCGCGCCTCGACGCGATCGTCTACCGCGCCAAGTTCGTTCCGACGGTCTTCGCTGCCCGTCAGTTCGTCAACCACGGCCACGTCAAGGTCAACGGCGTGCGCGTCAACATCGGTTCCTACCGTTGCAAGCCGGGCGACGTCATCGAAGTCAAGGAAAAGTCCAAGCAGCTCGTCACGGTTCTCGAATCCGTGGGCCTCGCTGAACGCGACGTTCCGGACTATATCGAAGCCGACCACAACAAGATGACCGCGACCTTCGTTCGCGTTCCGATTCTCTCCGACGTGCCCTATGCCGTCGTCATGGAACCGCACCTGGTCGTCGAATTCTACTCGCGTTAATTCGCGGGCGACACCTTGCGCAATCCGGAAAAGCCGCCAAGAGATTGGCGGCTTTTTCGTTTCGGGGGAACGGGATGACGGACTTGCAGGGCATTGTCGAGGAGATCCACGCGAACCTGTCGCCACGATGCGGCGAGGGCAGGGTGGCGGACTACATTCCGCAGCTTGCCCATGTGGATCCCAAAAAGTTCGGCATCGCCGTGGTGACGGTCGATGGCGCGGTGCATCTTGCCGGCGACGCGGACGAGGCCTTTTCCATCCAGAGCATTTCCAAGGTCTTCACCCTCACGCTCGCCCTCGGCAAGCATGGCGAGGCGATCTGGAAGCGTGTGGGGCGCGAGCCGTCGGGCTCGGCCTTCAACTCCATCGTCCAGCTCGAGCACGAGGGCGGCATTCCGCGCAATCCCTTCATCAATGCGGGCGCCATCGCCATCACCGACCTCGTGCTCGCCGGCCATACGCCGAAGGAGGCGATCGGCGAGATCGTGCGGTTCCTGCGTTATCTCGCGGACGAGGACGACATCATCATCGACCAGGCCGTGGCGCGCTCGGAGCAGGCGACGGGCTTCCGAAACGTCGCGCTGGCCAATTTCATGCGCTCCTTCGGCAAGCTCGACCATGCGGCCGAACTGGTGCTCGGCGTCTATTTCCATCAGTGCGCGCTGGCGATGAGCTGCCGGCAGCTCGCCAAGGCGGGGCTGTTCCTTGCCAACAACGGCACCAATCCGCTGACCGGCCACCGCGTCGTCTCGCATCTTCGGGCGCGGCGTATCAACGCACTCATGCTGACCTGCGGCCATTATGACGGCTCGGGCGACTTCGCCTACCGCGTCGGCCTGCCGGGCAAGAGCGGCGTCGGCGGCGGGATCCTGGCCGTTGCGCCCGGAAAGGCCTCGGTCGCCGTCTGGTCGCCGGGGCTCAACGAGAACGGCAATTCGCTGATCGGCTCTCTGGCGCTGGAAATGCTGGCGGCGCGCACCGGCTGGTCGGTGTTCGGGGCTTGATTGTGCGGCCGGTTCGGGGCATTGCAGGCCCATGACCTTGGCCTTTGCTGATACCGACGACGACGCACCGGATGCCGGCCGCCATCCGCTCTTTGCGGATGCGCCTTCCAGCGTCTCCTTCAACAAGCTGCGCAAGCGCCTGCTCAGGCAGGTCCGGCAGGCGATGGACGATTTCGCGATGCTGAAGGGCCAGAGGCGCTGGCTCGTCGGCCTTTCGGGCGGCAAGGACAGCTACGGCCTGCTCGCCCTGCTGATGGACCTGCAATGGCGCGGCCTTTTGCCGGTGGAGCTCGTCGCCTGCAATCTCGACCAGGGCCAGCCGAATTTCCCGAAGCACATCCTGCCGGATTACCTGAAATCCATCGGCGTCAGGCACCGGATCGAATACCGCGACACCTATTCCATCGTGAAGGAGAAGGTGCCGTCGGGGGCGACCTATTGTTCGCTCTGCTCGCGCCTCAGGCGCGGCAATCTCTATCGCATCGCCCGGGAGGAGGGCTGCGATGCGCTGGTGCTCGGCCACCATCGCGAGGATATTCTCGAAACCTTCTTCATGAACTTCTTCCATGGCGGGCGGCTTGCCGCCATGCCGCCGAAGCTTCTGAACGACGAGGGCGACCTCATGGTGCTGCGTCCGCTCGCCTATGCGGCGGAGGACGATCTTGCCAAATTCGCCGTCGCCATGCGGTTCCCGATCATCCCCTGCGACCTCTGCGGCTCGCAGGACGGCCTCCAGCGCAATGCGATGAAGGCGATGCTGGCGGATATCGAGACGCGCATGCCGGGCCGCAAGGACGCCATGCTGCGCGCGCTCGGCCACACCAACCCCTCCCATCTTCTCGACCCGAAGCTTTTCGATTTCTCCTCCCTCGAAACGGTAAGGCCCCATGACGACGATTGACATCAATGCCCTCGCCCTCGTGCTTGCACAGGCGGCGGAGGCGGAAATCCGCCCGCGCTTCCGCGCGCTCGCCAAGGGCGACATCCGCACCAAGGCGGACGCCAACGACCTGGTGACGGAAGCCGACGAGGCGGCCGAACGCTTCATCAGCCGCGAAGTGAAGGCGCAGTTTCCGGGCGTTCTCTTCGTCGGCGAGGAATCGGTGGCGGCCGATCCGGCGCTCTTGCCGAAGCTCAAGGATGCGGATGTCGCGATCGTCGTCGACCCGATCGACGGCACCTTCAACTTCGCCGCCGGCGTGCCGCTCTTCGGCGTCATGGCGGCGATCGTCTCCGGCGGCGAGACGGTCGGCGGCATCATCTACGACCCGATGGGCGATGATTTCGTCATGGCGGAAAAGGGCGGCGGCGCCTGGCAGACCGGTGACCACCGCCCGGCCGTGCGGCTGAAGACGCGCGGCGGCGCGCCGCTCGAAGCGATGACCGGCATGGCCTCGACCAGCTTCCTCGACCGGGCGCGCCGCGCCCGCATCCTGTCGAACCTCGCCAAGGTCGCCTTCGTCTCCAACTATCGCTGCGCGGCGCACGAATACCGCACCCTTGCCGGCGGTCACCTGCATTACCTGATGTACAACAAGCTGATGCCCTGGGATCACCTCGCCGGCACGCTGATCGCGGAGGAGGCCGGCGCCTATGCCGCGCGCTTCGACGGTTCGGCCTACAAGCCGCACCATGTCGAGGGCGGCCTCCTGGTCGCGCCGGACAAGGAGAGCTGGGAAATGCTGCGCCGCGAGGTCTTCGTCGACTGAGGCGCGGTTCACATCAAGGAAAAGGCCCGGCTGCATCCGCAGCCGGGCCTTTTTCATGGGTAGCTCTCGCCTCAGCGCTTGGAGACCGGCAGGTAGTCCCGCTTCGGGGCGCCGATATAGAGCTGGCGCGGACGGCCGATGCGCTGTTCCGGGTCTTCGATCATCTCGTTCCACTGGGCGATCCAGCCGACCGTGCGGGCGAGCGCGAAGAGCACGGTGAACATGGTGGTGGGGAAGCCCAGCGCCTTCAGCGTGATGCCGGAGTAGAAGTCGATGTTCGGATAGAGCTTCTTCTCGATGAAATACTCGTCCGTCAGCGCGATGCGCTCCAGTTCCATGGCGACTTCCAGCATCGGATCGTCCTTGATGCCGAGTTCGCCGAGAACCTCGTGCGTCGTCTTCTGCATGATGCGGGCGCGCGGGTCGTAGTTCTTGTAGACGCGATGGCCGAAGCCCATCAGGCGGAACGGATCGTTCTTGTCCTTGGCCTTGGCGACATATTCCGGGATGCGCTCGACGGAGCCGATCTCGGCCAGCATGTTGAGCGCGGCCTCGTTCGCGCCGCCATGGGCGGGGCCCCAGAGGCAGGCGATGCCGGCGGCGATGCAGGCGAAGGGGTTGGCGCCGGAGGAACCGGCGAGGCGGACCGTCGAGGTGGAGGCGTTCTGCTCATGGTCGGCGTGCAGGATGAAGATGCGGTCCATGGCGCGCGACAGCACCGGGTTCACCACATAGTCTTCACACGGCACGGCGAAACACATGCGCAGGAAGTTCGACGCGTAGTCGAGGTCGTTCTTCGGGTAAACGAAGGGCTGGCCGATATGGTATTTGTAGGCCATGGCGGCGATCGTCGGCATCTTGGCGATCATGCGCAGCGAGGCGACCATGCGCTGATGCGGATCGGTGATGTCGGTCGAGTCGTGGTAGAAGGCCGACAGCGCGCCCACGACGCCGCACATGACGGCCATCGGGTGGGCGTCGCGGCGGAAACCGGTGAAGAACTTCGACATCTGTTCGTGCACCATGGTGTGGTGCGTGACGCGATAGTCGAAATCGTCCTTCTGCGACTTGGTCGGCAGTTCGCCGTACAGCAGGAGATAGCAGACTTCGAGGAAGTCGCCGTGTTCGGCCAGCTGCTCGATGGGGTAGCCGCGGTGCAGCAGGACGCCTTCATCGCCGTCGATATAGGTGATCTTCGATTCGCAGGAGGCGGTGGAGGTGAACCCGGGATCGTAGGTGAAGGCGCCTGTATTCTTGTACAGCGTGCCGATGTCGATCACATCGGGGCCGATCGTACCGGATCGCGTCGGCAACTCGATTGTCTTGCCACCGATCGATACATCCGCGCTTGTTCCTGTCATAACGATCCTCCGTTGTTTCCAATGGCGGCACGAGGTTGTGCCGGAACCATGAACATGCTCGTTTTGCTAGCCCATTTGCACCTGACTGCCAAGCGAGACGAAAGGCAAATTGTGCATTGCGGAAATGGGCTTTCCGGCAACGCAATATCTACCCTTTCCCGCAAGTTTCAAGCAACTTTTACGCGTGTTTCGCGAGATATGGAGGGGGCATCCTTTCTGCCTGGCTTAGCATTTTCCGCGCCTACTGTTGATTGAAGATTTTTCCGTTCGGTTGCACAATGGGACGGGAACGGGTGGGGCCGGGGTCATGGAGAAGGTCGGCGTCGCGGAACGGCGGGAAATGCCCGAGGCCGATGCCTGGCGGGTGGCGCCCGATGACGCCGCCGTCCCGCGCGCCCCGGTTCGCGATCCCGTGCGCCGGGGAGCGCTGGCCACACTGCGGCGGGCAGCGGGGCGCTTCAAGGCTGCGGTGGCTGCCAAGCAGCCAAGCGCGGCCGCATTCGCCGAAGAAAGGGCGCATGGCCACTTCTTCCTTTTCGTTCCGGTCTTCCTCGGCGCGGGGGCGGCGCTCTGGTTCGCCGCCGCCACCGATCCGCCGCTTGCCACCACGCTTTTCGTCATTGCGCTCGCGCTCTGGCCGGCCTGGCGCCTTCGCCATCGCGAGGACTGGATCGCGCTTGCGGCCGGCGCCGCGCTGCTCGTTCCAGTGGGCATGCTGCTGGCGGCGCTCGAAAGCGCCCGGCTCGCAACGGTCCTGCTCGACGCGCCTGTCACCACCGAGATCAGCGGGCGGGTGCTGGCGCGCGAAAGCGACGAGCGGGGTGCGATCCGCTACCGCATCGCACTGGAGGCGACGCGCGACCCGGTGCTGAAGCGGCCGCCCGGCATGGTGACGCTCCTGGCCCGCAGCCGGCACACGCCGATCCCGATCGGCGGCGGCATAACCGGGCGGGCGCGGCTCGGGCCGCCCTCCGGCCCGGCGCTGTCCGGCCTCAACGACTTCGCCTTCGATGCCTATTTCGCCGGCACCGGCGCTGTCGGCTATTTCTATCGCGCGCCGACCGCGATTGCGGTGGCCGGGCCGGGATTGGAGGGGCGGATCCGGCAGGAGATCGCGACCTGGCGCAACAACCTCACCGAGCATATCCGCGGCCGGATCGGCGGCGATGCCGGCGCGATCGCCGCGGCGCTGGTGACGGCCGAGCAGCGGGCGATCGGCGCGCAGACGGTGGAGGCGCTGCGGCAGGCGGGCCTTGCCCATGTGCTCGCCATTTCCGGGCTCAACATGGTGCTTGCCGCCGGCACCTTCCTCGTCGGCGCGCGTGTCCTGATGGCGCTCGTCCCGGGGTTCTCCGAGCGTTACCCCGCCAAGAAGATCGCCGCTGCCGGCGCGCTCGTCATGGTCACGCTCTACATCCTCGTTTCGGGCGGCGCGATCTCCGCGGTGCGCTCCTGGATCATGATCTGCATCATGCTGGTGGCGGTGCTGTTCGGCCGCGCGGCGATAAGCCTGCGCAATGTGGCGCTCTCGGCGATCCTCATCCTTGCCGTGACACCCTCTGCCGTCACCAATCCGGGGTTCCAGATGTCCTATGCCGCAACGCTCGGTCTCGTCGCCGGCTATGCGGCCTGGCGCGAGCGTCCGGTCCGCCGGGAGGGCGGGGGAGAGCGCCTGAAACTGTTCGGCGGCGCGCTCGGGCGCTTCTTCGGCGGGCTCATGCTGTCCTCGCTGATCGGCGGGTTCTCGACGCTGATCTATTCCATCGGCCATTTCCATCGCATTCCGGCCTATGGACTTGCCGGCAACCTGCTTGCCATGCCCGTCATCAGCGCCGTCGTCATGCCCTTCGGCCTCATCGCCGTGCTGCTGATGCCCTTCGGCCTCGATGCCGTGCCCTTCGCGATTATGGGCAAGGGCATCGACTGGATGATCGCGCTGTCGACATGGGTTGCAGGCTGGAAGGGCGAGATCGTCACCGGCCGCATTCCGCCGGCCGCGTTCCTGCTGGTCGGCCTCGGCGGCGGGCTTGTCTGCATCCTGCGCACGCGGCTGCGCCATGCCGGAACGCTGCTTGTCGGTCTCGGCCTCGCGCTTGCCTGCTTTCCGGTCGCAAGCGCCACGCCGGAAGTGCTGGTGTCCGAGGACGGCCGCCTCGTCGCCATCCTTCGCGGCGAAACCGTCGCGACCAACCGGGCGAGACCGCCGGACTTCATCTATGCCCAGTGGCGGCGCGCCCTCCGGCTCGGCGATCTCACGAAACCGGAGATCCGCAGGAGCGCCGGACTGACCCTCGAGGACGCCGGCGAAACCACCGGCATGACCGCGGGGCAGAAACGGCCGCGGCGCAAGGCCGACCGGCAGAAGGCGAAGGATGCCATGGTCTCAGCGCTCGCGGCGGCCCGGACCGGCAAAGGTTTCGTCTGTGAAGCAAAGGCATTCTGCGCCGCCGTCTCGCCGAGCGGCTGGCGGATCGTCACCCTGGACGACGTCGCCTTCCTGGGCACGGCCTGCGATGCGGCCGACCTTGTCGTCGTGTCCCTGGCCCTGCGGCTGGAGGCCTGCCGCTCCGGCGCGCGCCTTGTGACGGCGCGCCACCTGAGGCGAACCGGCGCCCTCGAAATCCAGCCGGCCGACGGGGACACATCCCGCGCCGTCTCCGAAGCGCGCATCCTGCCGGCCGTGGAAAGCCTCGACCGGCCCTGGACCCGCCACCGCACCTATGACTGGCGCACCGGCAGCTTCGATCCGTCTTGAGCATTTCCGCTTTTCCTCGAACCGCGAGAACACTCCAACTCTTTGTTTTAACGCAATTCCGGACGCAGGACCGCTTGGCACGTCTGCTGGAATTGTTCCCGGGATCAGTGATAGCGGCGGATGAGGCCGACCAGCTTGCCCTGGATCTTCACCCGGTCCGGCCCGAAGATGCGGGTCTCGTAGGCGGGGTTTGCCGCTTCGAGCGCGATGGAGGCGCCCTTGCGGCGGAAGCGCTTCAGCGTGGCCTCCTCGTCGTCGACGAGCGCGACGATGATCTCGCCGGGATTGGCGCTGCTCGCCGTGCGGATGATCACCGTGTCGCCGTCGAGAATGCCGGCCTCGATCATCGAATCGCCCTTGACCTCCAGCGCGTAGTGTTCGCCGTTGCCGATCATCTCGGCCGGCACGGTGATGTCATGGGTGTTGTTCTGGATCGCGGAGATCGGCACGCCGGCGGCGATGCGGCCCATGACCGGAACGGAGACGGAAGAGGAAACCTCCGCCACGGGCGTGCGCTGCGGCGGGGCGGCGACGGGCGGCTGCTTGCCGCGGCTGCCCTCGATGACGGCCGGCGAGAAGCCGCGGCGCGGCTGCAGGCTCTGCGTATAGGCTTCGGGGAGCTTTATCACCTCCAGCGCGCGGGCCCGGTTGGGCAGGCGCCGGATGAAACCGCGCTCTTCCAGCGCCGTGATGAGGCGGTGGATGCCGGATTTGGAGGCGAGATCCAGCGCATCCTTCATCTCGTCGAAAGAGGGGGGAATGCCGGATTCCTTCATCCGTTCATGAATGAACAGGAGGAGTTCCTGTTGTTTCCGCGTGAGCATGGCCCCTCCACCGAGAATCGTGAAACAAATCCAGAACAGACACTATCTGTTCCATATGTGTTCTGCAAGGGGCTGCTGAAACAATAATACCGTTCAGGCGGACGGTTCGCGCAGGAGCAGGACCGTGCAGGCCGCGCCCGCGGGGCCGCCGGGGCATGCGGCGGGCGGATGAGGAGGCCTTCGGCGGTGGCGAAGGCCTTCATCATGGAGGAATCCTGCTTTTCGAGGGGCGTGACGCGCAGTTCGCCGGCGGGGCCGCGGGTGATGCGCGCGCGGACATAATCCTGCCGGTGGTCGTTTTCCTTGAGCGGGACGACGGTGATGGCCGGATGCTCCAGGCTCTTCGCCGGCAGGTGGGCAAGACGGCGCACGAGAGGGACGAGGAAGAGGTGGGAGCAGACGAGGCTCGAAACGGGATTGCCGGGCAGGCCGATGACCTGGACGGCGCCGAGGCGGCCGACCATCAGGGGCTTGCCCGGGCGCATCGCGATTCGCCAGAAGTCGAGATCCATGCCGGCCGCGCCGAGCACGGGCTTCACGAGGTCGAAATCCCCGACGGAGGCGCCGCCGAGCGTGACGAGGGCGTCGATACCGAGCGTCAGCGCGTGGCGCACGGCCGCCAGCATCGCTTCCTTGTCGTCGGCGACGATGCCGAGGTCGATCACCTCGGCGCCGGCCGCGCGGGCGAGGGCCGCGACGCCGTAGGTGTTGGAGGCGATGATCTGGCTGGCGCCGGGCGGCGTACCTGCCGGCACGAGCTCGTCGCCGGTGGCGAGCAGGGCGATGCGCGGGCGGGCACGGACGGTCAGTTCCGCATGGTTCATGGCCGCCGCGACCGTCAGGCGGCCGGCATCGAGCACGTCCCCGGCCTTCAGGACGATCTCGCCTTCGGCAAAATCCTGGCCGCGCGGGCGGATGTGGCGGCCTTTCGGCGTGAGGAAGGTGGTGCGGATGCGGCCGTCTTCCAGCACCTCGGCATCTTCCTGCAGCAGCACGGTATCGGCGAAGGCCGGCAGCGGGGCGCCGGTGAAGATGCGCACGGCCTCGCCGGGACCGGCGGTGCCTTCGAAGGCGTGGCCGGCGGAGGAGAGGCCTGCGACCCTCAGGATCGCGCCGAGCGCGGCGATATCCGCGTGGCGCACGGCATAGCCGTCCATCGCGGAATTGTCGAAGGGCGGCTGCGTCAGCCGGGCGGCGACATCCTCGGCAAGCACGCGGCCGTCGGCCTCCTGCAGCCGGACCGTCTCCGTGCGCCGGATCGGACGGGCGGACAGAAGCAGGCGGTGGAGGGCGTCCTCGACGGGAAGCAGCGCCGCCATCAACCGGCGTCCCCGCGCCGGTAGTCGCCGGAGCGGCCGCCGGATTTTTCGACGAGGCGGATGCCGCCTATCTCCATTTCGCGGTCCGCGGCTTTCGCCATGTCGTAGATGGTCAGGCACGCGACGCTGACGGCCGTCAGCGCCTCCATCTCGACGCCGGTGCGGCCGGTGAGCCTGG
This sequence comes from Shinella sp. HZN7, assembly GCF_001652565.1. NCBI lineage: Bacteria > Pseudomonadati > Pseudomonadota > Alphaproteobacteria > Hyphomicrobiales > Rhizobiaceae > Shinella > Shinella sp. HZN7. The sequence goes on from NZ_CP015736.1 coordinate 1,786,314, forward strand.
CCATCGCCTCGACGCGCAGGCCCGGAAGGGCGCGGTCCTCGCGGATATCGACGGCGACCTTCGTCAGCATCAGGGGATGGCAGAGCGGGATGAGGCTGGCGGTCTGCTTGGCGGCCATGATGCCGGCAAGGCGCGCCGTGCCGATCACGTCGCCCTTCTTGGCATCACCCTTGAGGATGAGGTCCAGCGTTGCCGGCGCCATGCGGATGGACCCTTCGGCAACCGCGATGCGCACCGTCTCGGCCTTGTCGCCGACATCCACCATGCTGGCTTCGCCGGACGCGCCGATATGGGTGAGCGTGCGGGCCTCCTCGGCCATCATTCCGCTGCCAGCATGCCGGCCGAGCCGGTGAGGAGTTCGCGGGTCGCCGCCGCCACGTCATCCTTGCGCATCAGGCTTTCGCCGACGAGGAAGGTGGAGATGCCGACCTTGCCGAGCCGTTCGCAATCCGCATGGGTGAAGATGCCGCTCTCGCCGACCAGCAGCCGGTCCTCGGGCACCATGCCGGCGAGCTTTTCCGACACGGCGAGATCCACCTCGAAGGTGCGCAGGTTGCGGTTGTTGATGCCGACGAGCTTGGACCTGAGCTTCAGCGCGCGCTCCATTTCCGGGGCGTCGTGCACCTCGATCAGCACGTCCATGCCGAGCGAGAAGGCGGCGTCTTCCAGCATCTTCGCGTCGTCGTCGCTGAGCGAGGCCATGATGAGGAGGATGCAGTCGGCACCCCAGGCGCGGGCCTCCAGCACCTGGTAGCTGTCGAACATGAAATCCTTGCGCAGCGCCGGCAGGGCGCAGGCCGCACGCGCCGCCGTCAGGAACTCCGGTGCGCCCTGGAAGCTCGGCGTGTCCGTGAGCACGGAAAGGCAGGCGGCACCGCCGGCCTCATACGCCTTCGCCAGTGCCGGCGGATCGAAATCCGGCCGGATGAGGCCCTTGGACGGGCTCGCCTTCTTGATCTCGGCGATGAGGCCGAAGCGGCCCTCGGCCTTTTTCGCCTTCAGGCTGGCGAAGAAGCCGCGCGGCGGCTCCTGGTCGCGGATGCGGGCGCGAAGCTCGGCGGGGAAACGCGCGTCTTGGCGGCGGCAATCTCCTCCAGCTTGTAGGCTTCGATCTTCTTCAGGATATCGGTCATGGACAATCCTACTCCGCCTGGCCTTCGTTGGAAACCGCGACAAGGCGTTCCAGCACGGTGCGGGCGCGGCCGCTTTCGAGCGCATCGACGGCAAGGCGCATGCCGTCCTTCAGCGTTTCCGCCTTGCCGGCGACGACCAGCGAGGCCGCGGCATTGGCGAGCGAAATGTCCCGGTAGGGCATGTGCGCGCCGCCGAGCACGGAGAGGAGCGCGGCGGCATTGTGCGCGCCATCACCGCCGCGCAGGTCGTCGAGCGTCACCTGGGGCAGGCCGAAATCGGCGGGCGTCAGCTCGAAGGTGCGGATCTTGCCGTCTTCGAGCGCGGCGACCCGGGTGGTGCCCGTCGTGGTGATTTCGTCGAGGCCTTCGCCATGCACGACCCAGATGCTCTCCGAGCCGAGGTCGCGCATCACCTCGGCGATCGGCAGCAGCCAGTGCGGCGAGAAGACGCCGAGAAGCTGGCGCTTGACGCTGCCGGGGTTGGACAGGGGCCCGAGCAGATTGAAGATCGTGCGCGTGCCGAGCTCGACGCGCGACGGGCCGACATGCTTCATGGCGGGATGGTGCAACTGGGCGAACATGAAGCCGAGGCCGGCATCGTGCACGCAGCGGGCGATCTCGGCAGGGCCGATGTCCAGCTTGACGCCGAGGCAGGAGAGGGCGTCCGCCGTGCCCGACTTCGAGCTCAGTGCCCGGTTGCCGTGCTTGGCGACCGGAACGCCGGCACCGGCGACGATGATCGCCGCGAGCGTCGAGATGTTGTAGGTGCCGGCGCCATCACCGCCCGTGCCGACGATGTCGATCGCGTCGGCGGGAACATCGACCGGCAGCATGCGGGCGCGCATCGAGCCGACGGCGCCGTAGATCTCGTCGACGGTCTCGCCACGCACGCGCAGCGCCATCAGGAAGCCGCCGATCTGCGAGGGCGTGGCGGCGCCGGACATGATGATCTCGAAGGCGCCGCGGGCGTCCTCGCGGTCCAGCGCCGCGCCCCCGGCGACCTTGGCGATATAGGGTTTCAGGTCGGACATGCGGTTCCCGTCTCCCTATCGGGCGATGCTCTGCTCGGCGAGCGTGCGGTTGATCGAGACGCCGTAGGAGGCCTGCAGGGCGCTCACCATCTGGTCGAGGATGTCGTCGCCGCTGGCGCGGGCAACGGCGGCGATCTGCTGCTCGTCGCCCGACAGCGCGTCGGTGGCGGTCTCGGCGTTCACGTCCGTCACCTTCAGGAGGATCTGGCCCTCGCCATCGACGCCGGGCGTGTTGGCGACATGGCCGACGGGACCGGCGAAAGCGGCGGCGACGGCCGCCGGGCTCAGCACCGGATCCTGGGCGCCGCGGTTGAGGCCGGTCTTGTTCTCCACGACCATGCCGAGTTCCCCGGCAATGGCGGCAATGTCGCCGCCCTTGCGCACGCGCTCGGCCAGCTCTTCGGCCTTCCTGGCAAGCGTCTGGCGCTGCTGCTCGGCGGTCCAGTCGGCGATCACGCGCTCGCGCACCTCGTCGAGCGTGCGGTCACGGTCCGGGATCACGTCGAGCACCTCGAACCAGGCATAGCCCTCGCGGCCGACATTGATCGGCTGCGTTTCCGTGCCGACATCCGTCTTGAAGATCTCGGCGATGAGGGCGGCCTTTTCGGGCAGGCCGTCGATCTCCTCGCCCTTCTGGTCGTTGCCCTGGGCGTCGATGGCGTCGATCGTCACGGCCTTCAGGTTGTTCTTGGCGGCGGCTTCCGCAAGGGCGAGGCCCTCGGCACGCGCGTCTTCCAGCCGGTCGTGCACGGCGAGGATGCCGTTGGCGGCCTCGCTCAGCGCCAGCTCGTTGCGCAGCTCCTCCTTCACCTCGTCAAAGGTCTTGAGGTTTTCCGGGCGGATGTTCGTCACGCGCAGGATGATCGGGCCGAAGGTGCCGTCGATGACCGGCGTCGTGCCGCCGTTTTCGGCAACGGCGAAGGCGGGTTCCGCGAATTTCTGGTCCGGAACGTTCGCCTCGGTGAAATCGCCGAGCAGGACGTCAGCGGCCGTCTTGCCCTGTTCGGCGACGATCGCGTCGAAGGTCGTGCCGGCGGCGAGCCTGGCGGCGGCATCGTCCGCGCTCGCGCGGTCGGCGAAGGTCAGCTGCTCGATCGTGCGCGTGGCCGGCGTGCGGTACTTTTCCCTGTTCTTCTCATAATCGGCCCGGAGCGCCTCGTCGGTGATCGCGGCCGTATCGACGATGTCCTTCGGCTCGAGCGAGACATAGACGACCTTGCGGTATTCCGGCGCGCGGTACCTGGCCTTGTTCTCTTCGAACCAGGGGGAAAGCACATCGTCGCCCGGCGTCTTGACCGGGTCGATATTGGCATTGCTCAGGATGAGATAGTCGATGGTCCGGGATTCGTTGCGGTACTGGCGCAGCGCCGCCGTCAGCACGTCCGGGGCCTTGTAGCCGTCCGAAACCGCCTCGACGACCTGCGCGCGGATCGCCACCTGGCTGCGGTTGTTGATGTAGTCGTTCTCGCGAAGGCCCGCATTGCGCAGCACGGCGGAGAAGGCCAGGCGGTCGAACTGGCCGTTGACGCCGCGGAAGGCCGGATCGTCGGCAATCAACTGGGCGAGACGGCCTTCGGAAAGGCCGAGATTCATGTCGCGCGACAGCTGGTCGAGCGCGGCGCCGGCGACGAGTTCGGCGAAGACCTGATTCTCGATGCCGAAGGCGCGGACCTGCTCGGCGTTCAGCCGCATGCCGAAGCGCTGCGACATGGTCGCGACCTGGCGCTCGTAGGCCAGGCGGAAATCCGTCGGCGAGACGCTGACATCGCCGACCGTGACGACGGAATTGGCCGAGCCGGTGATGAGAGAGCTCGAAACGCCCCAGACAGCGAAGGAACCGACCAGAACGATCAGCAGGGCTTTTGCCACCCAGGTATGGGAGGCGCGTCTCAGGGCTTCGAGCATCGTCTAAATTTCCTCAATCTCGGCGGCCATGCGGCCGGAAATCGTCTCTTAACGGAAAGTTCGCGGGAATTGAAGTCCGCCCGGGGCGTGCAATGCTTGGGAAAAGCCGGCTTGACGCAAATGTGTCGGGCGTTGCCGATTTATTTTGCCGGCAAACAAAAGTTTTCTGAAATTATTGACGGAATGCCGCCAAAATGGCCTATCACGATAGGAAAGTTCGTGCTCGGATGCGCGATCAGGCCGGTGAGTCCCGTTTTCACTGGCCGGAAGGAGGACAGAACGTGGAATCCACGATCGTCATGATCAATCTTTTCGGCGCGGTCGCGCTGCTGCTCTTCGGCCTTGCACAGGTGAAGGACGGCATGACGCGCGCCTTCGGCGTACGCCTGCGCTCGGGCCTGGCGCTCGGCACGCGCGGGCCGTTCCGCTCCTTCTTCGCCGGTTTCGTCGCCACCGTCGCGCTGCAGAGCTCGACGGCCACGGCGCTGATGATCGCCTCCTTCGTCGAACGCAACCTCGTCAGGGCGCGCATGGCGCAGATCGTGCTGCTCGGCGCCAATGTCGGCACGGCGGTGACGGCCTGGCTGGTGGCGACGGGCATCGAATCGATCTCCCCGCTGATCATCCTCGTCGGCATCGTCTTCTACAAATCGAGCAGTTCCACGGCCCGGCAGGGCCTCGGCTCCGCGCTGGTCGGCATCGGCCTCATGCTGCTGTCGCTGCACCTGCTCAGCCTTGCGACCGAGCCGATGCGCCAGTCGCCCGCGCTCGGCGCCTTCCTGACGCTGCTCGACGGCGCCTGGCCCGTCGCGCTCGCCTTCTCGACGGTTCTCGCCATCATTTCCTCCTCCAGCCTCGCCGTCGTCGTGCTCATCCTCTCGCTGACGGCGATGGGCATCCTGTCGCCGGCGCTGACGGTCATCCTCGTGCTCGGCGCCAATCTCGGCGGCGCCGTGCCACCGGTCATCGCCACGCTGAAGGCGGCGGCTTCGGCCCGGCGCGTCACGCTCGGAAACCTTCTCGTACGCGGGGTCGGCTGCCTTGCCGTGCTGCCCTTCGCCGGACAGGTCGCCGAGCTGCTGGCGCTCCTGCCGATTCCGGCCACCAAGCTTCCCGTCGATGTGCACCTTGCGTTCAACCTCGTGGTGGCGTTGATCCTCTGGCCGCTGTCCGGCCCGCTTTCCAGGTTGATGGAAAAGCTCGTGCCGGAAGAAAAGCAGCCGGAGACGGGGCCGAAATATCTCGACGATTCCGCGCTTTCGAACCCGGTCGTGGCGCTGTCCGGCGCAACGCGCGAGGTGCTGCGCGTCGGCGACATCATCGAATCCATGCTGATCCGCACCATGCGGGCGTTCAACGACAACAACCTGGCGCCGCTGAAGGATGTCGGCGAACTGGAGCGGCAGGTCGACGTCCTGCAGCAGGAGGTGAAGATCTACCTCTCGCGCCTCGGCCGGCAGGGCATCACCGGCGAAAGCGCGGCGCGCTCCATCGTCATCATCGACTATGCGATCAACCTCGAACATGTCGGCGACATCATCGAGAAGGGCCTGCAGGAGCAGGTGCGCAAGAAGATCGCCAACGGCCTGAAATTCTCCGACGACGGCTACAAGGAGCTGGCCAACCTCTTCAACCTGACGATCGAGAACCTGCGCATCGCCCAGACGATCTTCGTCACGCGGGACGAGGGGCTGGCGCGCCAGCTCGTCGAGGTGAAGGTGGATGTGCGGCGGATGGAGAAGCAGTCCTCCGAGCGGCACCTGGAGCGCCTGCGCGACGGCCGGCTCGACAGCCTCCAGACGAGTTCGCTGCATCTCGACATGCTGCGCGACCTGAAGCGCGTCAACGCCCACCTCGTCTCGGTCGCCTACCCGATCCTCGACGAGAACGGGCTCCTGACGGAGAGCCGCCTGCGCAGCAGCGCCGGCTGAAACGGCCTCGGTCCAGGGGCGGGGTCGGGCGGCCTTTGCCGGCCCGCCTGAGAAATCCCTTTGTCTCCTGCGTTCCGTTTTTGCTAAGGAACGGCGTCTATTTCGGGTGAACGAGGATTCCCATGACTGCAACGAAGCGCACCTGCCTGGCCGTCATCCTGGCTGCCGGCGAAAGCACGCGGATGAAATCCTCCCGCTCGAAAGTGCTGCATCCCGTGGCCGGCCGGCCGATGATCGCCCATGTGGTCGACGCGCTGGCCAGGGCCGGCATTTCGGATATCGCGCTGGTGCTCGGCCGCGATGCGGAAAAGGTGGAAGCGGCGGCCCGCAATCCGGCGGTCGAAAACTCCGTGCATATCCAGACCGAACGGCTCGGCACCGCCCACGCCGTGCTCGCCGCCCGCGAGGCCATCGCCAAAGGCTATGACGACGTGCTCGTCATCTTCGGCGATACGCCGCTCATCACCGAAACGCCGCTGACGGCGGCGCGCGAAGGGCTTGCGGAAGGCGCCGACGTCGTTGTCATCGGTTTCAAGACGGCCGATCCGACCGGCTACGGCCGCCTGATCGTCGAAAACGGCGAACTGCTGGCGATTCGCGAGCAGAAGGACGCCAGCGAAGCCGAACGCGCCATCACCTATTGCAACGGCGGCCTGATGGCGATCGACGGGCGCAAGGCGCTCGACCTGATCGGCCGGATCGGCAACGGCAATGCCAAGGGCGAATATTACCTCACCGACATCGTCGAGGTGGTGCGCGCCGCGGGCAGCCATGCCATCGCCGTCGAGGCGCCCGAGGAGGAACTGACCGGCTGCAACACCCGCGCCGAGCTTGCCGTCATCGAGCGGCTCTGGCAGCAGCGCCGCCGCCACGAAATGATGCTCGCCGGCGTGTCGATGATCGCGCCGGAGACCGTCTTCCTCTCCTTCGACACCGAGATCGCGCAGGACGTGACCATCGAACCGAACGTCTTCTTCGGCCCCGGCGTCACCGTGGAAAGCGGCGCGCTCATCCATTCCTTCTCGCATATCGAAGGGGCGCATATTTCCGCCGATGCCGAGATCGGCCCCTATGCACGCCTGCGGCCGGGCGCCAATCTCGGCCCGCATTCCAAGGTCGGCAATTTCTGCGAGGTGAAGAAGGCGGAGATCGGCGCGGGCGCCAAGGTCAACCACCTTACCTATATCGGCGACGCCATCATCGGCGAAAAGACGAATATCGGTGCAGGCACCATCACGTGTAACTATGACGGCATCAACAAGCACCTGACCCGCATCGGCGCGCATGCCTTCATCGGCTCCAATACGTCGCTCGTCGCCCCCGTTTCGATCGGCGATGGCGCCTATATCGCCTCGGGCAGCGTCATCACCGCCGACGTGCCCGACGATGCCGTCGCCTTCGGCCGGGCCCGGCAGGAGAACAAGGAGGGCAGGGCCGTCCTCGTGCGCGAGCGAAACCAGGCGATCAAGGCCGAACGGAAGAAGGCCGCAGAATAGGCCGCTGCCCGCGTTAACGCTTGCAATCGAAAGTGAGTGCGGTCGTGTTGCACCGCCGCGAAAAACCACTACGAAACGAATGCAGTAGAACGAATTGAACCTGCGGAGCGCTCCATGTGCGGAATTGTCGGTATCGTCGGAATCCAGCCTGTTGCCGGCCGTCTCGTCGATGCCCTGAAGCGCCTTGAATATCGCGGCTATGATTCCGCCGGCGTCGCCACCATCGTCGAGGGCAAGCTGGTGCGCCGCCGCGCCGAAGGCAAGCTCTTCAACCTCGAAAAGCGCCTCGCCGAGGAGCCCCTGTCAGGCACGGTCGGCATCGCCCATACCCGCTGGGCGACGCATGGCGCGCCGACGGAGGCCAATGCCCATCCGCATTTCGTCGAGGGCGTCGCCGTCGTGCACAACGGCATCATCGAGAATTTTTCCGAGCTGAAGGACGAGCTGATCGCCGGCGGCGCGACCTTCGCCACGCAGACCGACACGGAAGTCGTCGCCCAGCTGGTGGCGAAGTACCGCCGCGACGGCCTTGGCCGGCGCGAGGCGATGCATGCCATGCTGCGCCGCGTCACCGGCGCCTATGCGCTCGCGGTGATCTTCGAGGACGACCCGTCGACCATCATGGCGGCCCGCAGCGGTCCGCCGCTCGCCATCGGCCAAGGCCGCGGCGAGATGTTCCTCGGCTCCGACGCCATCGCGCTTGCCCCCTTCACCAACGAGATCACCTATCTCGTCGACGGCGACTGGGCGGTGATCGGCCGCGACGGCGCGTTTCTCTTCGATATCGACGGCAACCGCGTCGAGCGGCCGCGCCAGGTCTCGTCCGCCGCCGCCTATCTCATCGACAAGGGCAATCATCGGCACTTCATGGAAAAGGAAATCCATGAGCAGCCGGAAGCGATCTCGCACGCGCTCAGCCACTATGTCGATTTCCTCGCCCATACGGTACGGCCGATCGCCTCGGAAATCGATTTCTCCAAGGTGCCGAGCCTTGCCATTTCCGCCTGCGGCACGGCCTATCTCGCCGGCCTCGTCGGCAAATACTGGTTCGAGCGCTATGCCCGCCTGCCGGTGGAGATCGATGTCGCATCGGAATTCCGCTACCGCGAGATCCCGCTGAACCCGGCCTCGGCCGCCCTCTTCATCTCGCAGTCCGGCGAGACGGCCGATACGCTCGCCTCGCTGCGCTACTGCAAGGAGAACGGCCTGAAGATCGGCGCGGTCGTCAACACGCGCGAATCGACGATCGCCCGCGAATCGGATGCCGTCTTCCCGATCCTCGCCGGCCCGGAAATCGGCGTCGCCTCGACGAAGGCCTTCACCTGCCAGCTCGCCGTGCTGGCCGCGCTCGCGGTCGGTGCCGGACGGGCGCGCGGCACGATCAGCGAAGCCGAGGAGAAGGCGCTGGTGCGCAATCTCGCGGAAATGCCGCGCATCATGGCCGGTGTGCTCAACACCATCCAGCCGTCGATCGAGCAACTGTCGCGCGAACTCTCCAAATGCAAGGACGTGCTCTATCTCGGCCGGGGCACCAGCTATCCGCTGGCCATGGAAGGCGCGCTGAAGCTCAAGGAAATCTCCTATATCCACGCCGAGGGCTATGCCGCCGGCGAACTGAAGCACGGACCGATCGCGCTGATCGACGAGAACATGCCGGTCATCGTCATCGCCCCGCATGACCGCTTCTTCGAGAAGACCGTGTCGAACATGCAGGAAGTGGCGGCGCGCGGCGGGCGGATCATCTTTATCACCGACGAGAAGGGCGCGGCCGCCTCGAAACTCGAAACCATGGCGACGATCGTGCTGCCGAATGTCGACGAGATCATCGCGCCGATGATTTATTCGCTGCCCATCCAGCTTCTCGCCTACCACACCGCCGTCTTCATGGGCACGGACGTCGACCAGCCGCGCAACCTCGCCAAATCCGTGACCGTCGAATGATCTTTCTGCGCCCGGAACGACCCGACGACGTGGACGCCATCCGCACGCTGACGGAGACGGCCTTCAGGACGGCGCCGCATGCCGACGGCACCGAACACCTCATCATCGACCGCCTGCGCGCCGCGGGCGCCCTGACGCTCTCGGTGGTGATGGAATCGGACGGCGTGATCGTCGGCCATGTCGCCTTCTCGCCGGTCACGGTTTCCGATGGCAGCGCGGGCTGGTACGGCCTCGGCCCGATTTCCGTCGATCCGGCCCGCCAGGGCGAGGGCATCGGCGGCAGGCTCGTCAAGGACGGGCTGGAGCGGCTGAAGGCGCTGGGTGCGGCGGGCTGTGTGCTGCTCGGCGATCCCGCCTATTACGGCCGGTTCGGCTTTGCGGCCGATCCGAAGCTGACGCTCGACGGCGTGCCGCCGGACTATTTCATGCGTGTGGCGTTTTCACCGGTTTACGGCGGAGGAACCGTTTCCTATCATCCGGGTTTCTACGGCTGAGTGCCCTCCCACGCTCGCCAGATGCTGGATATCCGATGACCGACCTTGTCCCGAGGCAGTCGCTTGCCATGCGGCTGCGCAACAATTTCCTGACCGGCCTCGTCATCTGCGCGCCGATCGCCATCACCATATGGTTGACCTGGACCTTCATCCGCTGGGCCGACAGCTGGGTGAAGCCCTATATTCCGGCGCAGTACAACCCGGAAAACTACCTCCAGTTCGCCATTCCCGGCTTCGGCCTCTTGACGGCGCTGGTGCTGATCACGCTCGTCGGCTTCCTCGGCAAGAACCTCATCGGCCGCACCATCGTCGAGTTCGGCGACGGGCTGTTCAACCGCACGCCGCTGGTGCGCACGGTGCACAAGAGCCTGAAGCAGATCTTCGAGACGGTGCTGAAGGACAAGGGCACCTCGTTCAACAAGGCGGCGATGATCGAATATCCGAGCCCGGGCCTTTGGGCGATCGTCTTCGTGGCGACGGATGCGCGCGGCGAGATCGCGACGAAGTTCAAGGCGATGGGCAAGGACATGGTCGCCTGCTTCCTGCCGCCGACGCCGTTCCCGACGGCCGGGTGGCTTGTCTATGTGCCGCGGGAGAAGATCGTGCCGCTCGACATGAGCGCGGAGGACGCCGCAAAGCTCATCATCTCCGTCGGCCTCGTCACGCCGCCGGAAAAGCCGCTTCAGCTCGTCGAGAGCGAGGAACAGAAGATCAAGGCGAAGAGCAAGAAGAAGGGCTGACGGACAAAGAGGTTCGTTTGCCGCGAGCCAGCCCCGCCCTCGACGTCATCCTCGGGCTTGACCCGAGGTCCACGCGTCAAGGCACGCCCCACTTTGCGGCATGAATCCTCGGGTCAAGTCCGAGGATGACGGAGGGCAGGTTTGCGCATGATATCGGCGTTCAGCCTTCGAGCCGCCCCGCGAAGGGGCGGCCGGAAAAGCCTATTCAGTGACGGCGGCGTCCGTCTGGTCTTCCAGAATGATCTTGCTTTCCTCCGCCGGCAGGCGGGACTGTTTCTGGGTGGTGGTAACGCTTGCGGTGGTGATCGTCTTGTCGACCTTGACCTCCGCATTGACCTTGTTGTGCCAGGCGCAATCCGCAAAGGCGGCGGACGCCGAAAGGCCGAGCGTTGCTGCGACTGCGAGAACTGTCTTCATGGCATTTCTCCTTCTTCGCTGAGGCAGGAGGAAGTATGCCTTCACGACGGATATCGGCGAAATCACGTTTTTGTGGCCGGAGCGTTTGCGGCTGGACTCTAGCCGGCGCGCAGGAACCGGATCGCCTCGTCGCGGCGGTAGAGATAGAGCAGCGTGCGGATCGCTTCGCCGCGTTCGCTGGTCAGGTCCGCATCGCGTTCCAGCACATAGGCGGCGTCCTTGCGGGCGATTTCGAGAAGGTCGCCATGCGCTTCGAGGCTGGCCACCAGGAAGCCGGGCGTGCCGGACTGGCGGGTGCCCAGAAGCTCGCCTTCGCCGCGCAGCTTCAGGTCCTCCTCGGCGATGCGGAAACCGTCCTCCGTCTCGCGCAGGATGGAAAGCCGCGCCCGGCCGTTCTCGCTGAGCGGCCCCTTGTAGATGAGGATGCAGCTCGACGCCTCCGCGCCGCGCCCGACGCGCCCCCGCAACTGGTGAAGCTGCGCGAGGCCGAAACGCTCCGCATGTTCGATCACCATGATGGAGGCATCCGGCACGTCGACGCCGACCTCCACCACGGTCGTCGCGACAAGCAGCCGCGTCTCGCCGTTCTTGAAGGCGAGCATGGCGGCATCCTTCTCCGGCCCGCTCATCCGCCCGTGCACGAGCCCGGCCGCATCGCCGAAGACGCTGGCGAGCGTTGCATGCCGTTCCTCGACGGACATCAGCTCGCTCTCTTCCGTCTCCTCCACCAGCGGGCAGATCCAGTAGGCCTTCTTGCCCTCGGCAAGCGCCGTGCGCAGCCGGTCGACGATGTCGCCGATGCGCTCCTGGGGCATGACGACCGTCTGGATCGGCTTGCGGCCGGCGGGCTTCTCCGTGAGCTTCGACACGTCCATGTCGCCGAAGGCGGCGAGCACCAGCGTGCGGGGAATGGGCGTCGCGGTCATGACGAGCATGTGGGGCGAGATGCCCTTGGCCGTCAGCCGCAGGCGCTGGTGCACGCCGAAACGATGCTGCTCGTCCACCACGGCGAGCACGAGGTCCCTGTAGGCGACATTGTCCTGGAAGAGCGCGTGCGTGCCGATGACGATCTGCGTCTCGCCGGAGGCGATGCGGTCCAAGATGGCGTCGCGCTCGCGGCCCTTGGTGCGGCCGGTCAGGACGTCGATGGTGACGCCAGCCGGCGCCGCCATGTGCGAGAGCGTGGCGAAATGCTGGCGCGCCAGGATTTCCGTCGGCGCCATCAGAACGGCCTGTCCGCCCGATTCGACGGCCGCCAGCATCGCCATCAGCGCCACCGCCGTCTTGCCCGCGCCGACATCGCCCTGGAGGAGCCGCAGCATGCGCTGCTCGCCCGCCATGTCCTTCAGCACCTCGGCGATCGCCGCCTGCTGGCTGCCGGTCAGCGAGAAGGGCAGGGCATCGATCACCGGGCGGCTCAGTTCGCCGGTCGCGATCACCGGCCGTCCCGCGACCTTGCGCAGGCGCTGGCGCACCAGAGCGAGCGAGATCTGGCCCGCCAGGAATTCGTCATAGGCGAGCCGGCGGCGGGCGGGGGCCTGCGGGTCGAGATCCGTCTCGTCGCGCGGATCGTGCAGGCGGTGGATGGCGTCGAAGGCGGAGGAGAAACCCTGCCGCTGCAGCAATGTCGGCTCGATCCATTCCGGCAGGTGCGGCACGCGCGCGACGGCCGCCTCCACCGACTTGCGCAGCACGCGCGCGGTGAGGCCGGCGGTAAGGCCGTGCACGGGCTCGACCAGCGGCACGCTGTCCGCCTCGCCGAGCCGGGCCATATAGTCCGGATGCACCATGGAGGGACGGCCGTTGAACCAGTCGACCTTGCCGCTCACCACCACCGTCTCGTCGATCGGCAGGGCCTTTTCCAGCCAGTTGCCCTTGACGCGGAAGAAGGTGAGCGCCAGCTCTCCGGTCTCGTCGTGCAGGAAGACGCGGTAGGGCTGGCTCGATTTGCCCGGTGGTGGCGGCTGGTGGCGGTCGACGCGGCCGGTGATGGTGACGATGACGCCCTGCGGCGCATGGGCGATGCCCGGCTGGTTGCGCCGGTCGACGATCGAGTGCGGGAAATGGAAGACGAGGTCGATGACCCGGCAGTCCTCGATGCTTTCCTGGCCGAGCAGGCGCGCGAAGAGATCGCCGAGCTTCGGGCCGATGCCCGGGAGCGAGGAGAGGGGAGCGAAGAGCGGATCGAGCAGTGCGGGTCTCATGGCGGCCAAAATCGCCGGACCAGGACGCTTTGGCAAGGCTGACAAGCGGCTTTTGCCGGTCTATAGAAACGCGGAATTATACCTGAGTGAAAGAAAAGCGAGCACGATCATGACGGGCACGACACGCTCCAGCGCCGAGATCGACCCGCGCCGCAAGCGCATCCTCTTCCGCTGCTGGCACCGCGGCATCCGTGAGATGGACCTGGTGCTCGGCGCTTTCGCCGATGCGGAGATCGAGACGCTTTCCGAGGCCGAGCTCGACGAGCTGGAGCGCATCATGGCCGAGGAGGACAACGACCTCATCAAGTGGGTGACGGGGGAAAAGCCGGTGCCGGAGGCGTTCCGCGACGGCCTCTTCCCGCGCATCGCCGCCTACCGCCCCGATTTCTCGCCGCTCTTCAAAGACATCAGCGCATGATCCCCGGATTTTCCCCCGAACGCATTGCGGCCGCCGGCCGGCCGATGACCATCGGCGCCGTGCCGTCCGGCGTCGAGCCGCTGATCCTTGCCGAACTTGCCCGCAGCTCCGGCCCGCTTGCCTATGTGCTGTCGGACGGCCAGCGCATCTCCGATCTCGAACAGATGCTCGGCTTCGTCGCGCCTGATATTCCGGTGCTGACGCTGCCGGGCTGGGACTGTCTGCCCTATGACCGCGTCTCGCCGAGCGCGGAAGTGTCCGCGCGTCGCCTTTCCGCCCTCTCGGCGCTGATCGCCCACCAGAAGAAGCCGCATGCGGCCATCGTGCTCGTCACCGTCAACGCCATGCTGCAGAAGACGGCGCCGCGCGCGATCATCGAGAGCCTTGCCTTTTCCGCCCGCCCCGGCAACCAGGTGCGCATGGACGACATCGCCGCCCGGCTGGAGCGCAACGGCTTCGAGCGCGTCGCGACCGTGCGCGAGGTCGGCGAATATGCGGTGCGCGGCGGCATCCTCGATGTCTTCGTGCCCGGCAGCGGCGAGCCGGTGCGCCTCGATTTCTTCGGCGATACGCTGGAGAGCATCCGCTCCTTCGATCCCGCCAGCCAGCGCACGACCGGCCAGGCGCGCTCCCTCGACCTCAACCCGATGAGCGAGGTGACGCTGACGCCGGAGACGATCTCGCATTTCCGCAAGCACTATCTCTCTTCCTTCGGCGCCGCGACGCGCGACGACGCGCTCTACCTGGCCGTTTCCGAAGGCCGGCGCTACGCCGGCATGGAGCATTGGCTGCCGCTGTTCTACGACGGCCTCGAAACCGCCTTCGACTATCTTGCCGGCTTCCGTATCGTCACGGACCATACGGTGCGTGAGGCGGCCGTCGAGCGCTCCCGTCTCGTGCGCGACTACTACGATGCCCGCGTGGCGTCCGCGACGCCCGGCAAGGGCCAGGTGGCGCAGGCGACGCCCTACAAGCCGGTGCCGCCGGGCCTTCTCTATCTCGATGCCGAGCGGTTCGCCCGCGAATTCGACGAACGCGACGCCATCCGCCTCTCGCCCTTCAACGAGCACGAGGGCGAGGCGCGGCATGTCGAGACCATCGCGGCGCGGCCCGGCATGCGCTGGGCACGGCCGGCCGGCAGCGAGGATGCGGACAGCGCCCGGGTCAATGTCTTCGACCAGGCGGTGAAACACATCGCCGACAAGCGGGCCTCCGGTGCCAAGGTGCTGGTCACCGGCTGGTCGGAAGGCTCGCTCGACCGCCTCTTGCAGGTGCTTGCCGAACACGGCCTCGGCAATGTCGTGCCGGTCGAGAGGTTCTCCGATCTCCGCAAGCTGAAGCCCGGCGAGGCGGGCTCGGCCGTGCTCAGCCTCGAAAGCGGCTTCGAGGCCGGCGACGTCGTCGTCATCGGCGAGCAGGATATTCTGGGCGACCGCATGGTGCGGCGCTCGAAACGGCGCAAGCGCGGGGCGGATTTCATCACCGAGGTCGCCGGGCTCGACGAGGGCTCGATCGTCGTGCATGCCGAGCACGGCATCGGCCGCTTCGTCGGCCTTCGCACCATCGAGGCCGCCGGCGCGCCGCATGCCTGCCTCGAACTCGTCTATGCGGACGAGGCCAAGCTCTTCCTGCCCGTCGAGAACATCGACCTCCTGTCGCGCTATGGCGGCGAGGGCACGGACGCGCTGCTCGACAAGCTCGGCGGCGTCGCCTGGCAGGCGCGCAAGGCCAAGCTGAAGAAGCGCCTGCTCGACATGGCCGGCGGACTCATCCAGATCGCCGCCGCGCGCCTCGTGCGCCATGCGCCGGTGCTCGTCTCCACGGAGGGCGTCTACGACGAATTCGCCGCCCGCTTCCCCTATGACGAGACCGACGACCAGGCGAACGCCATCGATGCCGTACGCGACGATCTCGGGGCCGGCCGGCCGATGGACCGGCTCGTCTGCGGCGACGTCGGCTTCGGCAAGACGGAAGTGGCGCTGCGCGCCGCTTTCATCGCGGCGATGAACGGCGTACAGGTCGCCGTCGTCGTGCCGACGACGCTGCTCGCCCGCCAGCATTTCAAGACCTTTTCCGACCGGTTCCGGGGGCTTCCCATCCGTGTCCAGCAGGCCTCCCGCCTGGTCGGCTCGAAGGAACTCGCGCTCACCAAGAAGGAACTGGCGGAAGGCAAGACGGATATCGTCGTCGGAACGCATGCGCTGCTCGGCTCGTCGATCAAGTTCGCCAATCTCGGCCTCCTGATCATCGACGAGGAGCAGCATTTCGGCGTCAAGCACAAGGAGCGGCTGAAGGAGCTGAAGAGCGACGTGCATGTGCTCACGCTCTCGGCGACGCCGATCCCGCGCACCCTGCAGCTTGCCATGACGGGTGTGCGCGAACTCTCGCTGATCACCACGCCGCCGGTCGACCGCATGGCCGTGCGCACCTTCATCTCGCCCTTCGATCCGCTCGTCATCCGCGAAACGCTGATGCGCGAGCACTATCGCGGCGGCCAGAGTTTCTATGTCTGCCCGCGCCTCAGTGACCTCTCGGAAATCCACGATTTCCTGCGCCAGGATGTTCCCGAACTGAAGGTCGCCGTCGCGCACGGCCAGATGCCGGCCACCGAACTCGAAGACATCATGAACGCCTTCTACGAGGGCCGCTACGACGTGCTGCTCTCGACGACCATCGTCGAATCCGGCCTCGACGTGCCGACGGCGAACACGATGATCATCCACCGCGCCGACATGTTCGGCCTTGCCCAGCTCTACCAGTTGCGCGGCCGTGTCGGCCGGTCGAAGGTGCGCGCCTTCGCGCTTCTCACGCTCCCGGTCAATCGAACGCTGACGGGTACGGCGGAGCGGCGCCTCAAGGTGCTGCAATCGCTCGATACGCTCGGCGCGGGCTTCCAGCTCGCCAGCCACGACCTCGACATCCGCGGCGCCGGCAACCTGCTCGGCGAGGAACAGTCCGGCCATATCAAGGAGGTCGGCTTCGAGCTTTACCAGCAGATGCTCGAAGAGGCGGTCGCGGAGATCAAGGGCGACGAGGAGGTTGCCGACAGCGGCTGGTCGCCGCAGATCTCCGTCGGCACGCCGGTGATGATCCCCGACGACTACGTGCCGGACCTGCACCTGCGCCTCGGCCTCTACCGCCGCCTCGGCGAAATCACCGAGCTCGGCGACATCGACGCCTTCGGCGCCGAGCTCATCGACCGCTTCGGGCCGCTGCCGGTCGAGGTGCAGCATCTCCTGAAGATCGTCTACATCAAGTCGCTCTGCCGCGTGGCCAATGTCGAGAAGCTGGATGCCGGCCCGAAGGGTGTCGTCGTGCAGTTCCGCCACAAGGAGTTCCCGAATCCGGCGGCGCTCGTCGGCTATATCGCCAAGCAGGGCACGCTGGCCAAGATCCGGCCCGACCAGAGCCTGTTCCTCGCCCGGGACTACCCGACGCCGGAAAAGCGGCTGACGGGTGCGGCGCAGGTGATGACGCAGCTTGCGGGACTGGCGAAGCAATAGGGCGTTTTCGCGGTTCGGAGAAAAGCGCACATGCTCCGGTGCGCTGCGCCGGGATGGAGGATGAAGATGTCTGCCGCCGATGCATCCGTCACCGTCTACGGCGCCACCTACAGCGTCTATGTCCGCATCGTGCGGATCGCCCTCCACGAGAAGGGCGTGCCCTACGATCTCGTACCGATCGACGTGTTCGCCGAGGGCGGATTGCCGGCGGACTATCGGGCGCGCCATCCGTTCGGCCGCATCCCCGCCTTCGAGCATGACGGTTTCGGCCTCTACGAGGCGAGCGCCATCACCCGCTATGTGGACGAGGCCTTCCCCGGCTCGCCGCTCCAGCCGCGTGGCCTGCGCGAGCGGGCACGGATGAACCAGATCATCGCCATGCTGGACAATTACGCCTATCGGCCGATGGTGTGGGACGTCTATGTCCAGCGCGTGGAAACGGCGCCTGCGGACGAGGCGCGCATCGCCGCCGGGCTGGAAAAGGCGCGCACCGTCCTTGCGGCGCTTTCCGGCCTATCCGGCAAGGGGCATTGGCTGGCCGGGCCGGACGCGTCGCTTGCCGATTTTCACGCCGCGCCGATGTTCGCCCTGTTCGGTCAGGCGCCGGAAGGCGCGGCGCTGCTTGCGGATTTTCCGGAAATCCACGCCTGGTGGGAGCGGGTCAAGGCCCGCCCCTCCGTCATCGCCGCCGGGGCGTGAGGCCGGTCAGTTCTTCCCGATGCGCTCCTGCGCCTTCAGGGCCGCGATCTCGCGGAAGGCATTGGTCAGCACGTCCACCGACTGCGCGCCCATCACGGCATATTTGTTGTCGATGATGAAGCAGGGCACGCCCGTCACGCCCATGTCGCGGGCCATGCCGATCTCTTCCTTGACCGAATCGACATCCGCGCCGGCCGAGAAGAGGGCGGTGACGACGGCCCGGTCCATGCCGCAGGCTTCGGCGATGTCGAGCAGGACGGTGCGGTCGCCGACATTGCGGCCTTCCTCGAAATAGGCCTTGAACAGGGCGAGCGCGACCCGGTTCTGCACCTCGGGACCTTCGATCATCGCCCAGCGCAGCAGCCGGTGGGCGTCGAGCGTGTTCGGGCTGATCTTCACCGCGGGAAAGTCGAAAGCGATGCCGGCTTCCTGGCCGAGGCCCGCCAGCATCTCGTGGGCGCGCGTCACGGCCTCGTCGCCGCCGAGCTTTTCGGCAAGGTGCGTCTTGTGGTCGACGCCTTCGGCCGGCATGTCGGGATTGAGCTGGTAGGGGCGGAACGTCACGGCGACGGCGAGATCGTCGCCGACGGCCTCGATCGCCTTGTCGAGCCGCTTCTTGCCGAGATAGCACCATGGGCAGACGACGTCGGAGACGACATCGATCGTAATGGCTTCCATCTGCGTTTCCTTTCAAGGCGCCGGACAATCCCGGCCGCCGCGCCGCCGCGTCCTGCGGGCTGCGTGGCAGTGTCTGACATCTGCGGCGGCGGCTCGGCGTGCCGCTCTCACCGCCGAGATAGGCCGGCTTGCGACGGCTTTCAACAGGTTACCTTGCGGTAACCCCAATTCTGGGGATAGCCCCTTTTCATTGCACCCGTTCATCCCACCAGACGGGGAGCTGGAAGCCCCAGAGCGGCGTCACCTCCGGACGGCCGATGGTCTTGTTGCGCGCGATCCATTGCTCCCCGAGGTGATAGAGCGGGACGACATAGTTGCCGGAGAGCAGCATCCTGTCCTGGGCCCGAACGGCCGAGCGGAAATCCTCTGCCGTGCGCGCGGAGAGAATGGCCGCCATGACGCGGTCGAGGTCGGGATCGGCAACGCCGGCAAAGCTCTCGCTGCCCTCGGTGTCGCGCGCCTGCGATCCCCAGCGCCGCACCTGTTCGAGCCCCGGCGACAGGGACGAAAGGAAGGCCTTCATGATGACGTCGTAGTCGAAGGTCTGGCTGCGGCTCTGGTACTGCGAATCATCGACGGTCCTGAGGGTGATGTGGATGCCGAGCGCGCCGAGGAAGCGCTGGTAGGCGAGGGCGAGTTTTTCCTGGTCGGCGTTCTGCGTCATGATCTCGAAGGCGAGCGGCGTACCCGACGCATCGACCATCCGGCCGTCCTTGATGGAATAGCCGGCATTCTTGAAGTGGTTCATCGCCTCGCGCAGCACCTTGCGGTCGCGGCCCGAACCGTCGGTCACCGGCAGGCGATAGGTGCCGTCGAGGATGGCGGGATCGATCCGGTTCACCGCCTCGCCGAGGATTTCGCGCTCACGCGCATCGATCGGCGCGTTCATCGAGGACAGTTCGGTGTTCTGCCAGAAGCTTTCCGTGCGCGTATAGGCGTTTTCGAACAGGCTGCGGTTGACCCATTCGAAATCGAAGGCATAGAGCAGCGCCTTGCGCAGTTCCGCGTTCTGGAAGACCGGGCGGCGCGTGTTGAAGACGAAGCCGAACATGACCGGTGGCAGCTTCGACTTCACCGCATCCTTGATGACCGTGCCGGACTGGACCGCGGGAAAATCGTAGCCGCGCGCCCATTTCGTCGGATTGCCTTCCTGGTAGACGTCGACGGCGCCCTTCTTGAAGGCCTCGAACAGCGAATT
This sequence comes from Shinella sp. HZN7, assembly GCF_001652565.1. Taxonomy (NCBI): domain Bacteria; kingdom Pseudomonadati; phylum Pseudomonadota; class Alphaproteobacteria; order Hyphomicrobiales; family Rhizobiaceae; genus Shinella; species Shinella sp. HZN7. Next base: position 1,806,102 of record NZ_CP015736.1, read on the forward strand.
GTCCTGCAGGAAATATTCCACGGAGATTTCGTCGTAATTGTCGAAGCCGATCTTCGAGGGAATGTCCTTGCCCCAATAGTTCGGATCGCGCTCGTAGACGATGCGCTCGCCGGGCTTCACGGCCTTGACCTTGTAGGGACCGGAGCCGAGCGGGAAGGTGAGCGACGACCGGTCGAAGGTCTCCACTTCGGTGGCGTGCTTCGGCAGGATCGGCGACAGCGCGATCAGGAGCGGCGCTTCGCGGTCGCCCTTCTCGTTGAAGGTGAAGCGGACGCTGTTTTCACCGGTCTTTTCGAGTTTCTCCACGCCGTTCAGGCGGATGCTGAAGGGGGCGCGGCCCTTGTCCCGCATCAGCTCGAAGGTGAAGATGACGTCCTCGGGCGTCACCGGCTTGCCGTCCGCCCAGCGCGCCTTCGGGTTGAGGTGGAACTCGACGAAGCTGCGGTCGTCGTCCCATTCCACGCTTTCGGCGAGCAGGCCGTACATGGTGAAGGCCTCGTCGCGTGAGCGCACCATCAGCGATTCGTAGACGAGGTTGCCGAATTCCGGGTCCCACATGCCGCGCGCCGTGGTGCGCATGCTTTTCAGGATGAAGGGGTTGAGGCTGTCGAAGGTGCCGACGACGCCGTAGGAGATGCGCCCGCCCTTCTTCACGTCCGGATTGACGTAGCTGAAATGCTTGTAGTCCGCCGGCAGGGCCGGCTCGCCGTGCATGGCGATGCCGTGCACCGGGGCGGCATGGGCGAGGGGGGCGGGCAGGCCGAGAAGGCAGGCGGCAAAGGCCGTCAGGAAGGGGCGCAATTGTGTCTCCTCGTGGGGTCCGGATGATTCTCGTCCATTATACGCGCTCGAAACGGGACGGCAGCGTGGCAGGTGCGGGAAATCCGATGCACGCGGGAATTTCATCAAGAAAGGCTGGATATCCGGCGCGGCCCATTGTAACAGGGTTCCCCGAAGCGGGTCATGCAAATGCCTCATTTCGCCGACAGGAGAGCGCACGGCTGACCAAATCGCCCGAAAGGGCCCCAAGGGGGCGCTGTCGCTCCGGCACCGGATTTTCAGGAGACCGAACTCGTTATGATCTTCACATCGCACCTCATCAAGCGGACCGTGCTTTCCGCCTTTGCTGCTTCCGTTGCCCTGGCGGCTGCTCCTTCCGCTTCGCTGGCACAGCAGCAGGCTGCGCCGCCGAAGGGCTGGTTCAAGGTCTGCACCAAGCAGGAAGACAACGACGTCTGCATCGTGCAGAACCTGCTGACGGCCAACAGCGGCCAGCTCATCACCGCGGTCGGCCTCATCACCGTTGCCGGCAAGGCCAACCGCAAGATCATGCAGGTTTCTGTGCCGAGCGCCCGCCTGATCCCGCCGGGCGTCCAGATGCAGATCGACGGCGGCAAGGCCCAGAAGCTCGACTACGCCATCTGCATGCCCGACAAGTGCGTCGCCGAAGTGCCGCTGACCGACCAGATGATCTCCAGCCTCAAGAAGGGCGGCGAACTCGTCCTGACCTCGGTCAACTTCCAGCGCGCGCCGAACCCGATCAAGATCTCGCTCGAAGGCTTCACCGGCGTCTTCGACGGCGAGCCGATCGAACAGTCGCAGCTCGAAGAGCGCCAGCGCCTGCTGCAGGAAGAAATGCAGAAGAAGGCGGAAGAAGCCCGCAAGAAGCTCGAAGAGGCCCAGAAGGCCGCCAAGAGCCAGTAAGCGTCCCGCTTGATGCGATCACGAAAAACCCGGCCAAAGGCCGGGTTTTTTGTTGGGCGAAGCGGAAGCGCGGCGACGGGCGCGCTTCAGTGGAAAATGCCGCTCTGCTCCTTCCAGCGATAATGCCCCTTCTCCACATCCATCAGGGCGCGGACCTGCGGATGGCGGATCGGCTTGCCGCTGTCGTCGGGAACGAGGTTCTGCTCCGAGACATAGGCGACATATTCCGTATCCTCGTTCTCCGCGAAGAGATGATAGAACGGCTGGTCCTTGGACGGCCGGATTTCGGCGGGAATGGCGTTCCACCATTCCTCCGTGTTGGCGAATTCCGGATCGACATCGAAGACCACGCCACGGAAGGGGAAAACCCGGTGGCGGACGATGTCGCCAATGGCAAATTTTGCGTTACGCATCTTCATGTCGTACCTACCTTTCCTCCTATATTTGGGTAAATACGCCGAAACATCAATAGTTCGGCCATCTCGCACGTCTTTATCCAAGGGAGCGGGGCGCTTGCGCCACCGATGGTTTCGGCGTACCCCAAAGGGGGCGTCTCATGTGGGTCGGGTGGCATGAACAATCAGTGGGGCAGGAGCGGTAACGGACCGGCAGCAGGCGGCGGCATCGGAGGCATCCTGTTCGCCTCCGTGGTGTGCCTGGCGCTCGGCGCGGCCGGCGGCTACGGCGCCTTCCGCATGATGGACGACACGGTTCCGCACAGCGAGCTCGAAGCGCGCGACACGCGTATCGCCGACCTTCAGCGCGACCTCGACGCCCGCACCGCCGAGGTCGAGGAAAGCACCCGGAAGGCGCAGGCGCTGACGCAGGAGAACGGCACGCTCAAGCGCCAGCTCGAGACCCTGCGCAAGGATGCGAATACGTCGGGCGCGGATGTGGCGGCGATCGCCGCCGAACGCACCAGGCTTGCGCAGGAGGTTGTGCCCGCGCTCGAAGAAAAGCTCCAGCTGCTCGGCCAGCGCGTCGCGGATGCCGAAGCGCAGCAGAAGAAGGCCGAGGAGGCCGTCAAGGACCGCGAGCGCCGGCTTTCGCTCCAGACCGACAAGATCGCCGGCCTTGAAAAGTCCTGCACGCAAGAGGCCGCCGCACGCGGCGCGGAGGCCGAGGACCTGAAGACGCAGACCGCCGGCCTGCGCGCGGAACTGGACAAGGCCCGCACGGCCGAAGAGGCGCTGCGCACGAAAAACCTGCCGGCGCTTCAGGACGAGATCGACCGCAAGGACAAGGAGATCGCCGCCCTCGGCGAGCGCACCAAGGCGCTGACGGGGCAGGTCGAGGCTCTCGAGGCGGCCAACTGCATGCCGCTGCCGAAGGAGCCGAACGACAATGGCAGGAAGGCGGTGCCGGACAAGCAGGCGACCGACGATGCCGCCCGGGACATCACCATCCAGGCCCTCAACCCGCGCAACGGCGCGCGTGTGGCCGAGGTGATGCGCGAAACGCCCGGCCTCGATGCCCTTACCAGCGTGCAGCGCGAACAGCTCGAACGTTCGCTTGCCGCCGGCGAATGCGTGACCAGGGCGCTCGGCGGCGTCTTCCGGCGCATTCCGGTGCTTGCCCTCAGAAATCTCATGCGCGACCTCGATGCCGACTGCTGAACCCCTCACTGAACCTGCCTTGGATGGGAGAAAAGGAATGAAGCGATCTGTTCTTTTGGCCGCGCTCGGGCTGGCGCTTTCCACCGCAGGCGTCCTTGCCGCGGATTTCGAGCGCAACATCATGACCGGCGGCCCGCAGGGCACCTATATCAAGATCGGCCGCGACATCGCCGCGCTCGGCGCCGAATGCGGCCAGACGCTCAATGTCCTCGAAAGCGCGGGATCGCTGGAGAACTTCGTCGGCGTGCGCAACCGCCGCAACACCCAGTTCGGCATCGTGCAGAGCGACGTGCTCGAATACCTGAAGACCTTCGAGAAGAACGATCCGGAAGTGCAGAAGGCGGTCAAGGGCGTGCGCATCATGTTCCCGCTCTACAACGAGGAGATCCACGTCCTCGCCCGCACCGACATTGCGGGCCTCAAGGACCTCGCGGGCAAGAAGGTCGCCGTCGGCAAGAAGGATTCGGGCACCTTCCTCACCGCCACGCTCATCATGGACATCCTGCAGGTCAAGGCCGGCGAGCGCATGGACATCAACCCGGACGAGGCGCTGCCGAAACTCCTCTCCGGCGAGATCGACGCCTTCTTCTACGTCGCCGGCGCGCCGGCCTCGCTCTTTACCGGCAACACCATCGACAGGGCGAAGTTCCATCTCGTGCCGATCACCGAGGCGCCGCTGCTCGCCACCTACACGCCCTCGCGCATCGAGGCCGGCACCTATTCCTTCCAGGACACGCCGGTCGACCTCATCGCCGTCAAGGCCGTGATGATGACCTATGATTACGACACCAAGCGCAACGCCTATCACCGGGACAGTTGCAAGACGGTGGCGGATTTCTCCAACCTCATCGTCACCGGGCTCGACAAGCTGAAGACGACGGGCCATCCGAAATGGAAGACGGTGGACCTCACCGCGCTGCCGCCCGGCTGGCAGGTCGGCGTCTGCGTGAAGGCCGGCATGGCGCTCGATTACAAGCCCGCCTGCAAACCCGCCGCCGCTGCCGCCACGAGCGCCACGGACGACAGCAACGAGGAATATCTCAACCTGCTCAAGCAGCGGCTCCAGCCGTAGCGCGCGCCTTTCTCAAGACGGGCATCGCGCGTGTGGTTGGATCCTCGGGTCGAGCCCGAGGATGACGAAAGAAGGGATGACGGGCGAAAACAGGCGAGTGAACCGCATGCCGCGCCGTTCGATAGGCCGCCAGCTTCTCCTCCCCGCCGTCATCCTCGGGCTCGACCCGAGGATCCAAGCGCCACCCACAACGCTCCCCGACAAACAAAAAACCCGGCCAGAAGCCGGGTTTTTCGTCACAAAAACGCTGCCGATCAGGCGGAGTAGTACATGTCGAACTCGACCGGGTGCGGGGTCATTTCGTAGCGCATGACCTCCACCATCTTCAGCTCGATGTAGGAATCGATCTGGTCGTCGTCGAACACGCCGCCGGCCGTCAGGAACTTGCGGTCCTTGTCGAGGCTTTCCAGCGCTTCGCGCAGGCTGCCGCAGACGGTCGGGATCTTCTTCAGCTCCTTCGGCGGCAGGTCGTAGAGGTCCTTGTCCATGGCCTTGCCGGGATGGATCTTGTTCTTGATGCCGTCGAGGCCGGCCATCAGCATGGCGGCGAAGCCGAGATAGGGGTTGCCGAGCGGGTCGGGGAAGCGGATCTCGACGCGCTTGGACTTCGGACCGGTGCCGAACGGAATGCGGCACGAGGCCGAGCGGTTGCGGGCCGAGTAGGCGAGCAGGACCGGCGCCTCATAGCCCGGGACGAGACGCTTGTAGGAGTTCGTCGTCGGGTTGGTGAAGGCGTTGATCGCCTTGGCATGCTTGATGATGCCGCCGATGAAGTAGAGGCAGGTTTCCGACAGGCCGGCATATTCGTCGCCGGCGAACTGCGGCTTGGAGTCCTTCCAGATCGACAGGTGCACGTGCATGCCCGAGCCGTTGTCGCCGAAGACCGGCTTCGGCATGAAGGTCGCCGTCTTGCCATAGGCATTGGCGACCTGGTGCACGACATACTTGTAGATCTGCACCTTGTCGGCGCTGCGCACCAGCGTGTCGAACTTGACGCCGAGCTCGTGCTGGGCGGCCGCCACCTCATGGTGCTGCTTCTCGACGGTGACGCCCATCTCGGTGAGCACGGTCAGCATCTCCGAGCGCATGTCCTGGCAGCTGTCGACCGGGGGAACCGGGAAGTAGCCGCCCTTGACGCGCGGGCGATGGCCGAGGTTGCCGGTCTCGTAGTCGGTGTCGTCGTTGGACGGCAGTTCCGAGGAATCCAGCTTGAAGCCGGTATTGTACGGGTCGGCCTTGTACTTGACGTCGTCGAAGACGAAGAATTCCGGTTCCGGGCCGGCATAGATCGTGTCGCCGATGCCCGAGGCCTTCAGGTAGGCTTCGGCCTTCTTGGCCGTGCCGCGCGGGTCGCGGTTGTAGCTCTCGCCCGAGACCGGGTCGAGGATGTCGCACATGACGACCATGGTGGACTGCGCGAAGAACGGGTCCATGTGCACGGTCGCCGGGTCGGGCATCAGCACCATGTCGGACTCGTTGATCGCCTTCCAGCCGCCGATCGAGGAGCCGTCGAACATGACGCCATCGGCGAACATGTCTTCGTCGACGACGCCGACGTCCATCGTCACATGGTGCATCTTGCCGCGCGGGTCGGTGAAGCGCAGGTCGACGAACTTGACGTCGTTTTCCTTGATTTGCTTGAGGATTTCATTGGCAGTCGTCATTTTATGGAGTCCCTGTGTGAGATGACGAGGTGGAAGCCTCGGCCGGACGGCCGGGCGGGATCAGATGGCGTCGACGCCGGTTTCGCCGGTGCGGATGCGGATGACTTCTTCGACGTTGGAGACAAAGATCTTGCCATCGCCGATGCGGCCGGTCTGGGCCGCGTTGCGGATGGCCTCGATGACGGCCTCCGCGTTTTCGTCCGCCAGGACGACCTCGACCTTCACCTTGGGCAGAAAGTCGACGACGTATTCGGCCCCGCGGTAAAGCTCCGTGTGGCCCTTCTGGCGTCCAAAGCCCTTCGCCTCGGTGACGGTGATACCCTGCAGGCCAACTTCCTGGAGGGCTTCCTTCACTTCATCGAGCTTGAAGGGCTTGATGATCGCTTCGATCTTTTTCATGAGAAAATGTCTCTCCGCTTCTCCCGTTTGCGCGCGGTTTGCGCCCGCTGCACATTCAAATGCACGTATCATGCCAATTTGAGCAGGGTGCGTGCCGGATCAGATGAAATCCGCTTCCGGTGCGATCCTGCCCGTCCTCACACGGCGGATGATGCGGCTTTCCGGGCAAAAGGGCCAGCGGAATTTGCCTAAAAATTGTCACTTTCCACCCGGGCCGATGCCTCTGGAGGGCCGGGCCGGCGGACCTGCCGCGTAAAGCTGCAATGTTGAGCGCATGGAATGTGCAAATGCACAAAAAACGGTCGTTACGCCGGATCGATCCGCGGGCTTGTCTCCACCCCGGCTTTGCGCGCATGGTGGCGGCATGCACAAGGATATAGACACACTCATCGTCACGCCCGAGGACATGGGCCGGATCGACCGCGCCGCCGCCCTCGATCTTTCGAGCTACGGCCTGATGGAGCGGGCGGGACAGGCGGTTGCCGCCGCGGCGCTGCGCCGCTTTCCCGGCGCCCTGCGCTTTGTCGTCCTGTGCGGGCCGGGCAACAATGGCGGCGACGGCTATGTTGCCGCCCGCGCCTTGCAGGAGGCGGGGGCCGCGGTCGCCGTCCATGCGCTCGGGGAGACCGCGGTGCTGACGGGAGACGCGGCGAGCGCCTTCGCCTGTTTTTCCGGTTCCGTCGCGCCGCTTTCCGCCTATGTGCCCGCCGCCGGCGACGTGGTCATCGATGCGCTGTTCGGCGCGGGCCTGTCGCGCGACGTGCCGCAGGCGGTCGCCGATATCATCGAGGCCGTGTGCCGCAAGGCGGCGCTGCCCGTGCTGGCGGTGGACCTGCCCTCCGGCGTCGACGGCCGGACCGGGCAGGTGCGCGGCGCGGCCTTCGAGGCCAGCGCGACCGTCACCTTCATGTGCCGCAAGCCCGGCCACCTGCTGCTGCCCGGCCGCAGCCTCGCGGGCGACCTGGAGGTCTTCGACATCGGCATCCCCGCACGCCTGCTGGCCCGGCATGCGGACCACATGCGCGTGAATGTGCCGGCGATCTGGCGTCTCGCGCTGCCCGAACAGGAGGGGGCGATCCACAAATACGGGCGCGGCCATCTTGCCGTCTTCTCCGGCCCGGCGACGGCCACGGGCGCCGCGCGCCTCTCCGCCGCGGCCGGCCTTCGCGCTGGCGCCGGTCTCGTCACGCTGCTCTCGCCGCGGGAGGCGCTTTCCGTCAACGCCGCCCACCTGACCGCTGCGATGCTGAAACCCGTCGACGGCGACGATGACCTTTCGGCCCTGCTCGACGATGCGCGGTTGCAGACCTTCGTGCTCGGCCCCGGCTTCGGCGACGGCGCGCGGGCACGGGGCCACGTCCGCCTGCTTGCCGAAGGCGGCCGTCGCCTGGTGCTCGATGCAGACGGCATCAGCGCCTTCCGCGACGATCCGGCGGCGCTCTTCGCGCTCTTTTCCGGCGAAAGCCCGCGGCTGGTGCTGACGCCGCATGACGGCGAGTTCGCCCGCCTCTTTCCGGATCTTGCGCAAGACGGCGCCCTGTCGAAAATCGATCGCGCCCGGAAGGCGGCCGCGCGCAGCAACGGCATCCTGATCCTCAAGGGCGCCGACACCGTGATCGCCGCGCCGGACGGCCGGGTCCTCGTCAACGGGAACGCGCCGCCCTGGCTTGCTACGGCCGGCTCCGGCGACGTGCTCGCCGGCATCGTCGGCGCGCATCTCGCGCAGGGCATGCCCGCCTTCGAAGCGGCCGCCAGCGCCGTCTGGCGCCATGGCGAGGCGGGCCGGATCGCAGGCGAGGGACTGACGGCGGAGGATCTGCCGGACGCCATTCCGCCCTGGCCCGAATAGGACAGGCATCGCATCCCTGCATGGGATCAAACGCAACCAGACCCGGGGAGACCGGCATGATCGTTCAAGCCTGCATCAACGGCGCGCGCCCCGCCGACTACCATCCGCGCCTGCCCCTGACGGCACAGGCGATGGCGATCGACGCCGCCGCCTGCATTTCCGCCGGCGCGGCGGAACTCCATATCCATCCGCGCGGGCCGGACGGACGCGAGAGCCTGGCGGCTGTCGACGAGACGGTGCGCGCCGTGCGCGAGACATCCCCCGGCACGTTCATCGGCGTGTCGACGGGCGCGTGGATCGAAGGCGACGAGGAGCGGACGCGCGATCGCATCGCGGCATGGCGAGAACTCCCCGACTATGCCTCCGTTAACCTCTGCGAACCCGATGCGCCTGCCGTCATGGCCCTGTTGCACCGCATGGGCGTCGGCGTCGAGGCGGGGCTGGCCAGCGTGGCGGATGCCGAACGGTTCGTCGCCCTGCCGGATTGCCGACGGGCGCTGCGCGTCCTCATCGAGATCGATCACGAACAGGATTTTGGCGACGCGGACGCCACCGCCGACGGGATCGCAGAAGTTCTCGCAAGGGCGAATGTCCGCCGGCCGATCCTGCTGCATGGGGCCGATGCGACCGTCTGGCATTTCGTCCGGCGCGCCCACCGACAGCGCTGGTCCACCCGTGTCGGACTGGAGGACGGTTGCCTGCGCCTCAATGGCGAGACAGCGGCAGACAATGCCGACATCGTACGGGATGCCACCGGGCTCTTCCGCTCCACGGCTCCGGGCTGACGCCCGCGCCGAAAGACATGGGCGAAGGCGAGGGACCCGGCAGCCGGCGGCATCAGCCGGTGCGCCGCTGCAGCTCGCGCGCGCCGTTCGGCGCGTTCACCTTGCCCGACGTGATGAAGAAGGCAAAAACGTCGCGCGGTTTCTGCGCCGGCTTGGTCGCCGGGTCGATCTTCGGCAAATCGGCCGGCTCGCCGCCGCCGGACCAGGCCTTGAGCCGCTCCGCCCATTCATCGAGCGCTTCGGGCGGGTAGCAGGTCTTGATGTCGTCGGAGCCCTTCTGCAGGCGGGCATAGACGAAATCCGCCGTCACGTCGGCGATCTCGGGATAGTCGGCATGCTGGGCGTAGACGATCGCCGTCTTGTACTTGCGGGCGAGCGCCGCGAATTCCGGCACGAGGAACGTATCGTTGCGCACTTCCAGCGCATGTTTCAGCGCGAGGCCGTCCAGCTTTTCCGGCAAAAGCTTCAGGAAACCCTCGAAATCATCCGGCTCGAACTTCTTCGTCGGCGGGAACTGCCAGAGGATCGGGCCGAGATGGTCGCCGAGTTCGGTCAGCCCCTGCGTCAGGAACTTTTCGACGGATTCGCCGCCATCGGCCAGGACCTTGCGGTTCGTCGTGAAGCGGCTCGCCTTCAGCGAGAAGATGAAGCCGTCCGGCACTTCGGAGGCCCATTTGGCGAAGGTTTCCGGCTTCTGCGAGCCGTAATAGGTGCCGTTGACCTCGATCGCCGTCAGTTCGCGGCTGGCGAATTCGAGCTGGCGTTTCTTCGCCAGTTTTTCCGGATAGAACGTGCCTTCCCAGGGATCGAAGGTCCAGCCGCCGATGCCGGTTCTGATGGTGCCGGATGTGCTCATGTCAGTTCTCCTCGACAGACAGATGGCGGCGCCTCTCAGGCGGGCGCGATAAAGGGCTGGGAAATGTCCTGAAACACCGGCAGCGCCTCCATGCCGGCGCAATGGGCCGCGAGCGCGGGATAGGCGACGGAGTCGATGAGACCGGGATGGGCCTCGCCGACATGGCGCCAGGCGCAGGCGACCGCGATATCGGCATGGGTGATGCCGCCGAACCAATATGTTCCGGGCCGCGCGGCCCGCTCGGCCTCCAGCGCGGCAAGGACGGTTGAAATCTGCAAGCGGCAGCGCTCGACGAAAAAGGCCGAAGGCGTTTCGTGCAGGTGCAGCTCGTAGAACAGGCCGACGCCCTTGTCCGCAAGACCGGTCGCGAAGGTCATCACCTTCAGCGCCTGCCGCCGTGCAGGCTCGGCCTGCGGCAGGAGGCGCTTTTCCGGCGGCACGAGGCCGTCGAGATGATCGAGGATCGAGGAGCTGTCGGCCACCACGTCGCCATCGTCCAGCACCAGCGTCGGAACCCGCATCAGCGGGTTGACCGCCTGCACCTTGTCGCCCTCGCCGAACACCGACCAGGGCCGGTGCTCGAAGGGGAGGCCGTAGAGCCGCAGCGCAATGCCCACACGGCGCACAAAGGACGAATCGTACTGGCCGATCAGGATCATGGGTTACTCCGCCGCGACCTTCTTCATCGGCCGGCGTTCCAGCAATTCCCGGAGGAAGTGGCCGGTATAGGAGCGCTCCACCTTCACCACGTCCTCCGGCGTGCCCTCGGCGATCACCTCGCCGCCGCCGTCGCCGCCTTCCGGGCCGAAGTCGATGATCCAGTCGGCGGTCTTGATGACCTCCAGATTGTGCTCGATGACGACGACCGAATTGCCCTGGTTGACCAGTTCGTGCAGCACTTCGAGCAGCTTCGCCACGTCATGGAAGTGCAGGCCCGTCGTCGGCTCGTCGAGGATGTAGAGCGTGCGGCCGGTCGAGCGCTTCGACAGTTCCTTGGCGAGCTTGACGCGCTGCGCCTCGCCGCCCGACAGCGTGTTCGCCTGCTGGCCGACCTTGATATAGCCGAGGCCGACCTGATTCAGCGTCGTCAGCTTGTCGCGCACGGCCGGCACGGCGGCGAAGAACTCGACGCCTTCCTCCACCGTCATGTCGAGCACGTCGGCGATCGACTTGCCCTTGAAGGTGACGTCGAGCGTCTCGCGGTTGTAACGCTTGCCGTGGCAGACGTCGCAGGTGACGTAGACGTCGGGCAGGAAGTGCATCTCGATCTTGATGACGCCGTCGCCCTGGCAGGCCTCGCAGCGTCCGCCCTTGACGTTGAAGGAGAAGCGGCCGGGCTGGTAGCCGCGGGCCTTCGCCTCCGGCAGGCCGGCGAACCAGTCGCGGATCGGCGTGAAGGCGCCGGTATAGGTCGCCGGGTTGGAGCGCGGCGTGCGGCCGATCGGCGACTGGTCGATGTCGATGACCTTGTCGATATATTCGAACCCGTCGATGCGCTCATGCTCGGCCGGGATTTCGCGCGCGCCCATGATGCGGCGGGCGGCCGACTTGTAGAGCGTCTCGATGAGGAAGGTCGACTTGCCGCCGCCCGAAACGCCCGTGACCGCCGTGAAGACGCCGAGCGGGATCGATGCCGTGACATTCTTCAGATTGTTCGCTTTCGCGCCGACGACCTTGATTTCCTTCTTTTTCTTCGGTTTGCGGCGCTCCGCCGGAACCGCGACGGCAAGTTCGCCCGACAGGTATTTCCCCGTCAGCGAGGCCGGGTTGGCGATGACCTCGCCGGGCGTGCCCTGCGCGATCACCTCGCCGCCATGGATGCCGGCGGCGGGACCGATATCGACCACGTAGTCCGCCGTCAGGATCGCGTCCTCGTCATGCTCGACGACGATGACGGTGTTGCCGATGTCGCGCAGGTGCCGCAGCGTATCGAGCAGGCGCGCATTGTCGCGCTGGTGCAGGCCGATGGAGGGCTCGTCCAGCACGTAGAGCACGCCCGTCAGGCCCGAGCCGATCTGCGAGGCGAGGCGGATGCGCTGGCTCTCGCCGCCCGACAGCGTGCCGGAATTGCGCGAGAGCGAAAGATATTCGAGGCCGACATCGTTGAGGAAGCGCAGACGCTCGCGGATCTCCTTGAGGATGCGGACGGCGATCTCGTTCTGCTTGGCATTGAGGTGCTCCGGCAGCGCCTCGAACCAGTCGCGCGCGACGCGGATCGACATGGCCGTCGCCTCGCCGATATGCAGCCTGTTGATCTTCACCGCCAGCGCCTCCGGCTTCAGGCGAAAACCGTTGCAGGCCGGGCAGGGGGCGGCCGACATGTAACGCTCGATCTCTTCCCGCGACCAGGCGGAATCGGTCTCCTTCCAGCGCCGTTCGAGGTTCGGCACGATGCCCTCGAAGGTTTTCACCGTCTTGTAGGAGCGCGCGCCGTCCTTGTAGTTGAACTCGATCTTCTCCTTCGTGCCGTTGAGGATGGCGTCCTGCGCGGCTTCCGACAGTTCCGACCAGCGGCTGGAGAGCTTGAAGCCATAGGCGGCGCCGAGCGCTTCCAGCGTCTGGTTGTAATAGGGCGAGGAGGATTTGGCCCAGGGCGCGATGGCGCCGTCGCGTAGCGTGCGCTCCGCCTCGGGCACGATGAGGTCCGGGTCTATCTTCTGCTGGCTGCCGAGGCCGTCGCAGGTCGGGCAGGCGCCGAACGGGTTGTTGAACGAGAAGAGCCGCGGCTCGATTTCCGGGATGGTGAAGCCGGAAACCGGGCAGGCGAACTTTTCGGAAAACAGCACGCGCTCGTGCGTGTCGTTCAGCGACTTGTTGGCCGAGCCGCCGGCCGACGTCTCCTCGACGGGCAGCGGCTTGTCGGCGAATTCGGCGATCGCCAGGCCGTCTGCGAGCTTCAGGCAGGTCTCGAGGCTGTCCGCCAGGCGCGAGGAAAGGTCCGGGCGCACGACGACGCGGTCGACCACCACGTCGATGTCGTGCTTGTATTTCTTGTCGAGCGCCGGCACGTCGGCGATCTCGTAGAACTGGCCGTCGACCTTAACGCGCTGGAACCCCTTCTTCATCAATTCGGCGAGTTCCTTCCTGTACTCGCCCTTGCGGCCGCGCACGACGGGCGCGAGGATGTAGAGGCGCGTTCCCTCGCCGAAGTCGATGACGCGGTCGACCATCTGGCTGACCGTCTGGCTCTCGATCGGCAGGCCGGTCGCCGGCGAATAGGGCACGCCGACGCGCGCGAAGAGCAGGCGCATGTAGTCGTAGATCTCGGTGACCGTGCCGACGGTCGAGCGCGGGTTCTTCGAGGTCGTCTTCTGCTCAATGGAGATGGCCGGCGACAGGCCGTCGATCTGGTCGACATCCGGCTTCTGCATCATCTCCAGGAACTGGCGGGCATAGGCCGAAAGGCTCTCGACATAACGCCGCTGGCCCTCGGCATAGATCGTGTCGAAGGCGAGCGACGACTTGCCGGAGCCCGAAAGCCCGGTCATGACGATCAGCTTGTTGCGGGGCAGGTCGAGGTCGATGCCCTTGAGATTGTGTTCGCGCGCGCCGCGAATGGAAATGGTCTTGAGTTCGCTCATGGTATCCAGCGTCAGGGGTCGTTGCGCATCAATTTCGGATCTGGCCCCTATGTAGGGATGGGTTGGGGCGTGTCCATGCGCGGTCTTGAGAATTCCGTGCCCGTTTCCGATTCGGTTGACAAGAGTGTAGGGAATTATTAGAACAAAAAAAGAACGAATTTTTGCAATTGATCTGTGGATTACCACTCGTGCGGGGCGGCGCCGGCGATCGGCAGCCGATAAGATGCCGCATTCGTGTAGTGAAATGATGTCGGGCGCCATGTGCCCGGCGCGATAACGGGAAGTTACGGGTATGGCTGGAAGCGTCAACAAGGTGATCTTGATCGGCAATGTCGGGGCGGACCCGGAAATCCGGCGCACGCAGGACGGTCGGCCGATCGCCAACCTGCGCATCGCCACCTCGGAAACCTGGCGCGACCGCAACAGCGGCGAGCGCCGCGAGAAGACCGAATGGCACAATGTCGTGGTCTTCAACGAGGGTCTGTGCAAGGTCGTCGAGCAATATGTGAAGAAGGGCGCGAAACTCTATATCGAGGGCGCGCTGCAGACCCGCAAGTGGCAGGACCAGACCGGCAACGACCGCTATTCGACGGAAGTCGTGCTGCAGGGCTTCAACTCGACCCTGACCATGCTGGACGGCCGCGGCGAAGGCGGCGGCGAGCGCCGGGGCGGCGGCGACTTCGGCGCGGCGCCGAACTACGACGACTACGGCTCGCGTCCGGCTTCGGGCGGCGGCAGCAGCAGCAGCCGTTCGAGCGGCTCGCTCTCGCGCGACATGGACGACGACATCCCGTTCTGAGGATAGGGAGCGAGGCCGGCTGTCGCCGGCCTTCCCGGGCGCTTTCGACGGGCAGGCACGCCAGGAAAGGAAGCGTCATGGACTTTGAAAAGACGGCCGCAGACGTGTTGTTCCTGCGGCCGGGCGAGGGACGCAGCTATCCGCTCGGCCGCATGAGCGCGGTCTTCAAGGCGGACCATGGCGAGACCCGCAATGCCTACAGCGTCTCCGAATGGTGGCTGGAGCCCGGTGCTGCCGGGCCGGGCGCCCATTCCCATGCGGACAATGTCGAGCTTTTCTACGTGATCGCCGGTGTCGCCAGCATCCTGGCCGGCGAGGAGTGGCTGGAGGCGTCGGCGGGCAGTTTCGTGCGCATTCCGGCGACCGTGCTGCATGACTTCGAGAACCGCACGGACGAGCGCATCGGGCTGCTCAACGTGTTCCTTCCCGGCGGTTTCGAGGAGAACATGCCGGCCATCGCAAAATGGTTCGCCGAAAATCCCTGACCGGCGGACACCCGCACGAGGCGCCGGACTATAGCCTGTGGAATGACGACACCACGCCTCTCTCCCTGCGGGTGCCTCCCAGGCTTCTCCCAGGTGAGCGTATGGAATCCGACATCGCTGATCTTCCCTTCTCCCCTGGGAGAGAAGGTGGCCCGAAGGATCGGATGAGGGGCGGGTGAAATCCTTGGCTTTTCTTGCCTTCGGCATCCCCCTCATCCGCCTGCCGGCACCTTCTCCCCGCAAGCGGGGAGAAGGAGGATGTGGCGGCGGTTTCCTTCCCCGTGCGATCGCTCCGCGGGGAGCGGGGCATCCTCAGCCGATGAACACCGACTTCACGCCGTCCACCACGAACTGCACGGCGAGCGCGGCGAGGATGACGCCCAGCAGGCGTGTCAGGATGGCGCGGCCGGTCTTGCCGAGGAAGCGGTCGATGCGCTCGGCGATGACCAGCGACAGGAACAGGATGGCGATGCAGAGCGCGATGACGCCGATGAGGGCGCCGCGTTCGAGCGCCGAGGGGAAGGAGCCCGAGGTGAGGATCGTCGCGGAGATCGCGCCGGGGCCGGCGATCAGCGGCAGGGCGAGCGGGAAGACGGCGATGTTGTGGATGTGGTCGCGGGTAATCGCCACCTCGCTGGTCTTTTCCTTCCGCTCGTTGCGGCGCTCGAAGATCATCTCGAAGGCGATCCAGAACAGGAGCAGGCCGCCGGCGATGCGGAAGGCGCCGATGGAGATGCCGAGCAGCGAGAGCACGCCGGCGCCCGTCAGCGCGAAGACGGCGAGGATGCAGAAGGCGATGATGCAGCCGCGCAGCGCCACCTGCGTGCGCTGCGGGCGCGTCATGCCGACGGTGAGCCCCAGGAAGATCGGGGCGAGGCCCGGCGGATCGATGGTCACGAGCAGGGTCGTGATCGCATTGATCAGAAGATCGATATTGAGCATGTCGGGCGTTCCCCTCGCCGTTGCGCGGCCGATTTTTCCCGGCCTTGTCCGGCTATTGTTAGGGGAGGGCGCCGCGCAAGGGAAGGGCGGTCGGACCAATGCGGCGCCACGGCCATGAAAATGCGCAAATTGGCGGATTTTACTTGGAAAAGCCTGTTCAAAACCCCCGGCAAAATTGGCGCTCCCAGCGCCGGTAGGCTATAAAATTCCCTTCTGATTCTGAACAACGATCGTGACCGAAATTGACAGAGCAATCGACACCCGGCGGAAAAAACCCTCCCGGCATTGAGCCTATTTCCATCATCGAGGAAATGCAGCGGTCCTATCTCGACTACGCCATGAGCGTGATCGTGTCCCGCGCGCTGCCCGATGTGCGCGACGGCCTCAAGCCAGTGCACCGGCGCATCCTCTACTCGATGAGCGAGATGGGCGTCGACTGGAACAAGAAATACGTGAAGTCGGCGCGCGTCACCGGTGACGTGATGGGTAAATACCATCCGCACGGCGACGCGGCGATCTACGACGCGCTGGCGCGCATGGCGCAGGACTGGTCGCTCCGCCTGCCGCTGATCGACGGCCAGGGCAATTTCGGCTCCGTCGACGGCGACCCGCCGGCGGCCCAGCGTTATACGGAATGCCGCCTTGAGAAGGCCGCCCATTCCCTGCTCGACGACCTCGACAAGGAAACGGTGAACTTCCGCGACAACTATGACGGCACGATGAGCGAGCCTGTCGTCGTTCCCGCGAAATTCCCCAACCTGCTCGTCAACGGCGCGGGCGGCATCGCCGTCGGCATGGCGACGAACATCCCGCCGCACAATCTCGCCGAGGTCATCAACGGCTGTATCGCGCTGATCGACAATCCGGCGATCGAACTGCTCGACCTGATGCAGATCATTCCCGGCCCGGATTTCCCGACCGGCGCGCTGATCCTCGGCCGTGCCGGCATCCGCCAGGCCTACGAGACCGGCCGCGGCTCCGTCATCATGCGCGGCCGCGCCCGCATCGAGCCGATGCGCGGCGACCGCGAGCAGATCATCATCAACGAGATCCCGTTCCAGGTGAACAAGGCGACGATGATCGAGAAGATGGCGGAACTCGTGCGCGACAAGCGCATCGAGGGCATTTCCGACCTTCGCGACGAGTCCGACCGCGACGGTTACCGCGTCGTCATCGAACTGAAGCGCGACGCCAATGCCGACGTCATCCTCAACCAGCTCTACCGCTACACCCCGCTGCAGACCTCCTTCGGCTGCAACATGGTGGCGCTGAACGGCGGCAAGCCGGAGCAGATGACGCTGCTCGACATGCTGCGCGCCTTCGTCGCCTTCCGCGAGGAGGTCGTCAGCCGCCGCACGAAATACCTCCTGCGCAAGGCGCGCGACCGCGCCCACGTCCTGGTCGGCCTTGCGATTGCCGTCGCCAACATCGACGAGGTGATCAGCCTCATCCGCCGCGCGCCCGATCCGCAGACGGCGCGCGAGCAGTTGATGGAGCGCCGCTGGCCGGCCAAGGACGTCGATGCGCTGATCCGCCTCATCGACGACCCGCGCCACCGCATCAACGAGGACCTGACCTACAATCTCTCCGAAGAGCAGGCCCGCGCCATCCTCGAACTGCGCCTCGCCCGTCTCACGGCCCTCGGCCGCGATGAAATCGACGAGGAGCTGAACAAGATCGGCGAGGAGATCAAGGACTACCTCGACATCCTGTCCTCGCGCCTGCGCATCATGACCATCGTCAAGGACGAGCTCGGCGCGATCCGCGATGAATTCGGCACGCCGCGCCGCACCGAGATCGCCGAGGGCGGCCCGGACATGGACGACGAGGACCTGATTGCCCGCGAGGACATGGTCGTTACCGTGTCGCATGCCGGCTACGTCAAGCGTGTGCCGCTCGCCACCTACCGCGCGCAGCGTCGCGGCGGCAAGGGCCGCTCCGGCATGGCCATGAAGGACGAGGATTTCGCGACCCGCCTCTTCGTCGCCAACACGCACACGCCGGTCCTGTTCTTCTCCTCGCGCGGCATCGTCTACAAGGAGAAGGTCTGGCGCCTGCCG
Organism: Shinella sp. HZN7; assembly: GCF_001652565.1. Taxonomy (NCBI): domain Bacteria; kingdom Pseudomonadati; phylum Pseudomonadota; class Alphaproteobacteria; order Hyphomicrobiales; family Rhizobiaceae; genus Shinella; species Shinella sp. HZN7. Next base: position 1,823,914 of record NZ_CP015736.1, read on the forward strand.
ATCGGCACGCCGCAATCCAAGGGCAAGGCGCTGATCAACATGCTGCCGCTGGAGCCCGGCGAGCGCATCACCACCATCATGCCGCTGCCCGAGGACGAGACGACCTGGGAAAACCTCGACGTTATGTTCTCGACGACCCGCGGCACGGTGCGCCGCAACAAGCTCAGCGATTTCGTCCAGGTCAACCGAAACGGCAAGATCGCGATGAAGCTGGAGGAAGAGGGCGACGAGATCCTCAATGTCGAGACCTGCACGGAGAACGACGACGTGCTGCTGACGACGGCGCTCGGCCAGTGCATCCGCTTCCCGGTCGACGACGTGCGCGTCTTCGCCGGCCGCAACTCGGTCGGCGTGCGCGGCATCACGCTGGGCGCCGGCGACCGCATCATCTCGATGACGATCGTCAGCCATGTCGATGCCGAACCGTGGGAGCGCGCCGCCTACCTGAAGCGCTCCGCCGCGGAACGCCGCGCCAGCGGCGTCGACGAGGAGGATATCGCGCTGGTCGGCGAGGAGGTCGGCGAAGTCGGCGACCTCTCCGAAGAGCGCTACCAGGACCTGAGGTCCCGCGAGCAGTTCGTGCTGACGGTGTCGCAGAAGGGTTTCGGCAAGCGGTCGTCCTCCTACGACTTCCGCACCTCCGGCCGCGGCGGCAAGGGCATCCGCGCCACCGACACCTCGAAGACCAACGAGATCGGCGAACTCGTCGCCGCCTTCCCGGTCGAGGAGAAGGACCAGCTCATGCTCGTCTCCGACGGCGGCCAGTTGATCCGCGTGCCGGTCGACGGCATCCGCATCGCCAGCCGCGCGACGAAGGGCGTCACCATCTTCTCCACCGCCAAGGACGAGAAGGTCGTCTCGGTCGAGCGCATCAGCGAGCCGGAAGGCGAGGACGATGCGGACGGCAACGGCATCGAAGGCGATGTCGACGCCGGGGATGCGACGCCGCCGGCCGAGGAATAGGCCGGAAACGGTCCGGCCTTCGCAATCGAAACAAAACAGGGCCTTTCCGGCACGCGCCGGAAAGGCCCTGTTTTCTTGAAACGGAAAAGCCGGACGGGCAGGGAACGACCGTCCGGCTTTTCAATTTTGCGGGCAGCCCGGAGGAAAGGCTGCCCGCTCTGACGGCGGCATACGTGCTGCGGCAGGTCCGACGCCGGGGGCGGCGCGCCGCAGGGAGACGTTCTCAGACGCCGAAGCCGCCTGCTTGGGTTTTCAGCCTGGCCGCCTTCAGGGCTGCGCGGTCCCGTTTCAGTTCAAGGATCGTGCGCACGAAGTCGAAGGTGAAGACGGTGCTGATGAAGATCGTGAAGAAGATGGTGAGCGCGGCCATGGTGCTGTTCCGCTCAACGCAGCCACTTGCCGCGGGCGGCGATTTTCGGCGTTGCCGGGCGATCCTCTTCCCGCAGCGCATGGATGGTCGCGGCGGTAAGGGCGATGAACATGGTCATGCAGAGTAGAGCGAGGGCCATTTTCGTGTTCCTTCAAGCCTAAGGAAACGCATTACTTGTTTCACTGTATTCAGCCGGGAGAATGCGCGAGGGCGACCTTTGTTCCCGGCTCCGATGCTGCTATTTAGACATGGCCCGCCTGAAATGGTCTTGAACGGCCCGTTCATGCCGCGTTCATGTTCTTGGCAGGGGACAGTGCGGGCTGCGACGGGCCGCGCCCTTGCGGAAAGGGGCCGTCCGTGACAAAAGGCGGCAAACGGGACCCCGCCGATGACAGTCGCCTTCTACCCTGGCTCTTTCGATCCGATCACCAACGGCCATATCGACGTGCTCGTGCAGGCGCTGAACGTGGCGCCCGAGGTCATCGTCGCGATCGGCATCCATCCCGGCAAGACGCCGCTCTTCTCCTTCGAGGAGCGCGCGGACCTCATCCGCCGGTCGATCGCCGAGGCGCTGCCGGCGCGGTCAGGGGACGTCAGCGTCGTCTCCTTTTCCAATCTGGTCGTCGATGCCGCGCGCGAGCACGGTGCGCGCCTCTTGATCCGGGGCCTGCGCGACGGCACGGATCTCGACTATGAAATGCAGATGGCCGGCATGAACCGCCAGATGGCGCCCGACGTGCAGACCGTCTTCCTGCCGGCGGGCGTCGCCTCGCGGCCCATTACCGCCACATTGGTCCGCCAGATCGCGGCCATGGGCGGCGATGTCAGTGCCTTCGTTCCGGCGCCCGTCTTCACGGCGCTGAAAGCCCGCAAGACGGGCTGAGCCCATCATCCTGAACCCCTCAAGGGAGCTATCATGACCATCCTCCGTTTTGCCTTTGCAGGAGCCCTCTTCCTTGCGACCACGACGAGCGCCGTCGTTGCCCAGGCCGCCGAGTTCATCACGATCCAGCTCAAGGACGGCCCCGTCGTCGTCGAGCTGAACGATAAGGTCGCGCCCAAGCATGTCGAGCGCATCAAGGCGCTCGCCGCCGCCGGCGAATACGACAATGTCGCCTTCCACCGCGTGATCGAAGGCTTCATGGCACAGACCGGCGACGTGCAGTTCGGCGACATGGAAGACGGCTTCCAGCCGGGCGCGGCCGGCACGGGCGGTTCCAGCCAGCCGGACCTGCCGCAGGAATTCTCCGACGTGCCCTTCGAGCGCGGCACGGTCGGCATGGCCCGTTCGCAGGACCCGAACTCCGCCAATTCGCAGTTCTTCATCATGTTCGCCCCGGGCGACTTCCTGAACGGCCAGTACACGGTCGTCGGCAAGGTCGTTTCCGGCATGGAGAACGTCGACAAGATCAAGCGCGGCGACGAGGCCAATAACGGCGCGGTCACCGATCCCGACCGGATGATCAAGGTCACCGTCGGCAAGTAATCCACTTTTTGCTGTGTCGCCCGTTGCAATCGCAGAACGGCGACACACCTTTTGCGCAACATGCCTTTGAAGGAGAAAGACCATGGCCGAGATCAAGGATCCGGAAAACACCATCATCATGGAGACCACGAAGGGCAAGGTGGTCATCCAGCTGCTTCCGGATCTCGCACCGGGCCACGTCGCGCGCATCAAGGAGCTGACGCGCGAAGGCGCCTATGACGGCGTCGTGTTCCACCGCGTCATCGAGGACTTCATGGCCCAGACCGGCGACGTGCAGTACGGCAAGACCGGCGGCAAGGACTTCAACCCGGCCCGCGCCGGCATGGGCGGCTCGGAAAAGCCGGACCTCAAGGCCGAGTTCTCCAACATGAGCCATGTGCGCGGCACCTGCTCCATGGCCCGCAGCCAGATGCCGAACTCGGCCAACTCGCAGTTCTTCATCTGCTTCACCGACGCTCCCTGGCTCAACAAGCAGTATTCCGTCTGGGGCCAGGTCGTCGAAGGCATGGAAAACATCGACAAGATCAAGCGCGGCGAGCCGGTGCGCGATCCCGACACCATCGTCTCGATGAAGGTTGCCGCCGACGTGGCGGCCTGATAGAGAACCTTTCGTTTTCGACCGCGCTCGCCCCGGCGGGCGCGGTTTTTCTTTGTGCGCTTTTCAAGAGACAAGTCGATATGGCTGCTTTCCTCTGGGCGCTGCTCGGCATTGCGGCGGGCGCGTGCATCGCCATCCAGGCCCCCATCAATGCGCTGCTTGGCCGCGGGCTCGGCATGCCGGTCGCCGCCGCCTGCGTCTCGTTCTTCTCGGGCGCGCTCGTCCTCGCCCTCGTCGTCTTCGCCACCGCCGCCTTTGAGGGCCGGGCGCCGGACTGGCGCGGGCCGGATGCCTGGCTCTATTTTGCCGGCGGCGCGCTCGGCACGGTCTATGTGACGACCGCCATCTTCCTGACGCCGCGCATCGGCGCGGCCGCCGTCATGGCCTTCGCCGTTTCCGGTCAGCTCATGGCCGGCATCCTGCTCGACCGCATCGGCTTTCTCGGCATGGCCGTGCGCGAAATCTCCCTCGGCCGCATCGCGGGGGCCATGCTGCTCGTCGTCGGTGCGCTGCTGATCCGCTTGTATTGAGGCCGGGCATGCGCGTCGATCTCTTCGATTTCGATCTTCCGGAAGACAATATCGCGCTTCGTCCGGTGATGCCGCGCGAGGCGGCAAGACTGCTCGTCGTGCGCCCGGGGCAGGAGACGCCCTACGCGGACCGCACCGTCGGCGACCTGCCCTCGCTGCTCCGGCCCGGCGATGCGCTGGTCTTCAACGACACGCGCGTCATCCCCGCCCAGCTCGAAGGCATCCGCCATCGCGATGGCGCCGGTGGCCAGAAGGTGTCCGCGACGCTGCACATGCGCATCGCCGGCGACCGCTGGAAGGCCTTTGCCAGGCCCGGCAAGCGCATCAAGCGCGGCGACCGCATCACCTTCGGCGCGGCGGAGGCGCTTTCGGCGACCGTCGAGCAGAAAGGCGAGGGCGGGGAGGTCACCCTGCATTTCGACGTCTCCGGTCCCGATCTCGACCGCGCCATCGCCACCGTCGGCCATATCCCGCTGCCGCCCTACATCGCCTCCAAGCGCGAGGACGACGAGGCGGACCGCCGCGACTACCAGACGATCTACGCCCGCGAGGAGGGCGCCGTCGCGGCGCCGACGGCCGGCCTGCATTTCACAGACGCCCTCTTCGAAAAACTCGACGCGCTCGGCGTCGAACGGCATTTCGTGACGCTGCATGTCGGCGCCGGCACCTTCCTGCCCGTGAAGGCCGACGACACGACGGACCATGTCATGCACGAGGAGATCGGCCATGTCTGCGAGGCGACGGCCGCCGCGCTCAACGCCGTCAGGGCGAGGGGCGGGCGCATCGTTTCCGTCGGCACCACCTCGCTGCGCCTCCTCGAAAGCGCCGCGGACGAAGACGGCACGATCCGGCCCTGGTCCGGCGCGACGGGCATCTTCATCACGCCCGGCTACCGCTTCCGCACGGCCGACATGCTGATGACCAACTTCCACCTGCCGAAATCGACGCTCTTCATGCTCGTCTGCGCCTTTTCAGGCCTGGAGACGATGCGCGGCGCCTATGCCCATGCGATCGCCACCGGCTACCGCTTCTATTCCTACGGCGACTCCAGCCTGCTTTTCCGGAACGACCGATGACCGAAACCTTCCAGTTCAAACTGCTTGCGACCGATGGCAAGGCGCGCCGCGGCGAGGTCTCCATGCCGCGCGGCACGATCCGCACGCCGGCTTTCATGCCGGTCGGTACGGTGGGCACCGTCAAGGCGATGTATCTCGACCAGGTGCGCGACCTCGGCGCCGACATCATCCTCGGCAACACCTATCACCTGATGCTGCGCCCCGGCCCGGAGCGCGTCGCGCGCCTCGGCGGCCTGCACGAGCTCATCCGCTGGCCGCACCCGATCCTCACCGATTCGGGCGGCTTCCAGGTCATGTCGCTCGCGGGCCTGCGCAAGCTCGACGAGAAGGGCGTCACCTTCAAGAGCCATGTCGACGGCGCGCTGCACCATATGTCGCCGGAGCGCTCGATCGAGATCCAGGGCCTGCTCGACAGCGATATCCAGATGCAGCTCGACGAATGCGTGGCGCTGCCGGCCTCGCCGAAGGAAATCGAGCGCGCCATGGAAATGTCGCTGCGCTGGGCCGAGCGCTGCAAGACCGCCTTCGGCGACCAGCCGGGCAAGGCGATGTTCGGCATCGTGCAGGGCGGCGACATCCCGCATCTGCGCGTGCGCTCCGCGCAGGCGCTCGCCGAATTGAACCTCAAGGGCTACGCCATCGGCGGCCTTGCCGTCGGTGAGCCGCAGGAGGTCATGCTCGACATGATCGACACGACCGTGCCGCACATGCCGACCGAAAAGCCGCGCTACCTGATGGGTGTCGGCACGCCCGACGACATGCTGAAATCCGTCGCCCGCGGCATCGACATGTTCGACTGCGTGATGCCGACCCGCTCCGGCCGCCATGGCCTCGCCTTCACCCGCCGCGGCCGCATCAACCTGCGCAATGCGCGCCACGCCGAGGACATGCGCCCGCTCGACGAGGAATCGACCTGCCCGGCGGCGCGCGACTATTCGCGCGCCTACCTGCACCACCTCATCCGCGCCAACGAATCCCTCGGCGGCATGCTTCTGACCTGGAACAACCTCTCCTACTACCAGGACCTGATGGCCGGCATCCGCACGGCGATCGAGGAGGGGCGTTTTGCCGATTTCATGGCGGAGACGCAGGAGAACTGGGCGAGGGGCGATCTCGCCCCCCTCTGAGGGCGCTCCGGCGCGCCTCCCTGGTCAGATCTCCGGTTGGTCAGATTTCCGGCCCCGGCGCGGTGCGCACCATGTGCACGCCGTTGATCTTGTAGCTGCCGTCCGGCTGCTTCACGACCTGGTAGAGCGCCGTCCAGTCCTTGCCATCAGGCCCCGAGATCAGCACCTCCTGCACCACCGTGTCGTCCGCGACCTTGAAGCGGCCGAAGGCGAAATTGCCCGGGCGGTAGACCGGCGCGTAACCCTTCTTCACCATGTCGAAGAAGGCGTCCTCGGTCGGGAACTTCCCGCGGATGGTCGGCGAGGCGAAGGAATAGGCGGTCTTCGCGTCGTCGTTCAGGAAGGCGGTTATCTGGCTCTGGATGATGCCCTGAACCGTATCGACGGGTTCGTCCGCCCGGGCATTGGAAAGCGGGAACAGCGAAATGCAAAGGAACACGGCGGCAAGCATTTTCATGGCGCACTCTCCTTTTCGGACGAAACTAGAATAGCATGGACGTCGGAAAAGAACTGCCACGCGGCCATATGTGCCGGCCGTCGAATATTCAAGACAAAAATGTCTTTTGGAAACAGTGGTATGTCGTAAAAATCTAATAATTTGATTTAATATCACTTATTTGTGATATGCGCGCAACCCGCAGCAGCGGGTGGCGCGCAAACACCTATGACGGGACCTTCCGGAAGACGACGATCTCGGTTCCCTGATAGGTCGACCGGGCGAATTCGCGGAAGCCGTGCCGCTCGGCAAGCCGGATGGAGGCCGTGTTTTCCGGGTCGATGATGCAGGTCACCGGCAGGTCGCCGTGGTTCGCCGCCGCCCAGGGCAGCATCACATCCAGCGCCTCGCTGGCATAGCCGCGGCCGCGGAAATCCGGGAGCAGGCCCCAGCCGGCTTCCAGCGTGTTCTCGATGCTGGGCGACATCTCGCGGCGCATCTCATGGAACCCGGCTTCGCCGATGAGCCGGCCGGAGGTCTTTTCGGTGACCGCCCAGAAGCCGAAGTTCATGACGCTCCACATGCCGATCTGGCGCAGCAGGCGGGTCCACGACTGTTCGCGGGACAGCGGCACGCCACCGATATAACGCACGACCTCGGGCATGGCCCACATCGCGGTCATGGCATCGAGATCGTCCGGGCGAAAGCCGCGCAGGACGAGACGGTCGGTTTCAAGCACAGGGATATCGGGCATGGGATCGTGCGGGGTTGGACGACATGGCGAGCTGGAGCGGGTGTTCGCCTTGACGCCGAAGGCCGGGATTCGTGGCATTCTACTACGAATTGATCGGAACCGTCGATATCGCGTCAGCGAAAGGGGCGGCTATCCGCGCGGGCGGGATGCAAATGGCGTCGCGGTTCCAGCACGACGCCGTCCAATTCATGCGGGTGCAGCACCCGGAAGGAGGGCGTATTCGACCATATCCAAGTATCACATAAGATAGATTATGGAACTATACGATGCTCGCAAACGTCCCAAACCCTCTGGAAATCCGGTTTCCGCCTTGACCCTTCACCACCCGTGGCCTTAAGCGAAACGGCAGACGAAACCAACAGCGAAAGCCCGCCACGATGAGCGATTTGCGCATTCTCTCCGACGCCCATATCCCGGAACTGCCGAACCGCTACAACGGCAAGGTCCGCGAGAACTACGACCTTGCGGACGGCAGCCGCGTCATCATCGCGACGGACCGGCTCAGCGCCTTCGACGTCATCCTCACCGCCATTCCCTTCAAGGGCCAGGTTCTCACCCAGACGGCGCGCTACTGGTTCGAGGAAACCGCCGACATCTGCCCGAACCACGTCATCTCCTATCCGGACCCGAACGTCGTCATCGGCACGCGGCTCGACATCCTGCCGGTCGAGATCGTCGTGCGCGGCTATCTCGCCGGCACGACCAGCACCTCGATCCTGACGAAATACCGCAAGGGCGAGCGCGAAATGTACGGCATCACGCTGCCGGATGGCCTGAAGGACAACGAGAAGCTGCCCGAGCCGATCATCACGCCGACCAGCAAGGCCTTTGACGGCGGTCACGACGAACCGCTCTCCGGCGCAGAAATCCTTGAGCAAGGCCTGCTGACGCCCGAGCAATGGGAAACGGTGTCGCGCTATGCGCTGGCGCTCTTTGCGCGCGGACAGGCCCGTGCGGCCGAACGCGGGCTGATCCTCGTCGACACCAAATACGAATTCGGCACGGACAAGGACGGCCGCATCGTGCTGGCCGACGAGATCCACACGCCGGATTCGAGCCGCTACTGGATCGCCGACAGCTACGAGCAGAGTTTCGCCACGGGCGGCCGCCCGGCGAGCTTCGACAAGGATTTCGTGCGTGCCTGGGTCACCGAGCGCTGCGATCCCTACAAGGACCCGATCCCGGAAATCCCGCGCGAACTCGTCGAGCAGACCTCGAAGGTCTATATCCAGGCCTATGAGCAGATCACCGGCAAGACCTTCGTGCCCGACCTTTCGGGCGCGACGGTGCTGGAACGGATCCGCGAGAACCTGAAGCCCTATTTCGCCTGATCGTCCGGAAGTTCGATCTCGAAGCTGAGCCCGTCAAACGCCGGTTCCACATGGGCCGGCGTTTCCCTTTGCACCGTGTCGTAATCGAGCGGCACATGCATATGGGTCAGGATGGCGCGCGCCGGCTTCAGCCGCTCGATCCATTCCAGCGCCTGGCTGAGCGACAGGTGGCTGGAATGGAAGCGGTATTGCAGGGCATCGACGATCAGCATGTCGAGGTTTTCGAGCCGCGGGATCGTCTCGTCCGGGAAGTCGCTGATATCGCTGCAATAGGCGACGTCGCCGATGCGGAAGCCGAGGGAATGGATGGAGCCGTGCACCTGGAGGAGGGGCTGGAAGGTGATCGCGCCCCCTCGCCCGTCGATCGTCACCGGTGCATCCATCGGCTCGATCAGGTTTTCCGTCACGATGGGCGGATACATGCTGCCCGGCGGCGTCTTCAGGCAGTAGCCGAACCCCTCGCGGATGCGCTCCATCGTCACCGGATCGGCCCAGATCGGCACCTGTTTGTGGTTCTGCAGCACGAAGCCCCTGATGTCGTCGATGCCGTGGATATGGTCGGCATGGGCGTGGGTGTAGAGCACCGCGTCGATGCCTTCCACGCCCGCGGCGATCATCTGCATGCGGAAATCCGGCCCCGTGTCGATGACGACGGTCGTCCTGCCTTCCGGGCCGATCTGCTCGACGAGGAAGGCGGCGCGGGTGCGGCGGTTCTTCGGGTTGGCGGGATCGCAGGCGCCCCAGTCGCCGGTGATGCGCGGCACGCCGGGCGACGAACCGCAGCCGAGAATGGTGAAGCGCCGCGTCGTGGCCACGGCTACACCCGCGGCATCTTCGAGAAGATGCGGAAGGCGTTTTCGGTGGTGATGCGGGCGATCTCGTCCTCGCTGACGCCGACGGTCTCCGCCAGCACGGCGGCGGTGTGCGCCACATAGGCCGGCTCGTTGCGTTTTCCCCGATAGGGTTTCGGCGCAAGGTAGGGCGCGTCGGTCTCGACCAGCATGCGCTCCAGCGGCACGGTTTTCGCGATCTCCCGCAGCTCTTCCGATTTCGGGAAGGTCAGGATGCCGGAGAAGGAGACGTAGCCGCCGAGCGCCACGCCGGTGCGGGCAAGCTCCGGCCCGGAGGAAAAGCAGTGCAGCAGGAAGGGAAAGGCCCCCTTCCCCGTTTCCTCGGTCAGGATCGCCGCCATGTCCTCGTCCGCCGAGCGGCTGTGGATGACCAGCGGCAGGCCGGTTTCCCGCGCGGCGGCGATGTGGTTGCGAAGGCCGATGGCCTGCGCCTCGCGCGGTGCATTGTCGTAGAAATAGTCGAGCCCCGCCTCGCCGATCGCCACGACGCGCGGGTGCTTCGAGAGTTCGACCAGCTCCGAGACCGGAATGTCGAGCTCCTCGTCCGCATTGTGCGGATGGGTGCCGACCGAGCAGAAGACGGACGGGTATTTTTCCGCGATCGCCAGGATCGCGGGGAATTTCTTCACCCGCGTCGAGATCGTGATCATCTGCGTCACCCCGGCCGCGTGCGCGCGCGCGACGATAGCGTCGCGCTCCGCTTCGAAGTCGGGGAAATCCAGATGGCAATGGGTATCGATCAGCATTTACGCCTCGGGCGCGACGTAACGCGGGAAGACCGGGGTCGGCGCTTCCAGCGGCGTGCCGCTGACGAGACGACCGGCCTCGCCGAGCGCCGCGAAATCGCGTTTTTCGACGGGCGCGGCAACGAGATCGAGCAGCTTGCGGCCGGATTTCGGCATGAAGGGCTGCAGCAGGATCGCGATCTGCCGCACGACCTCCGCCGTGACATAAAGCACGGTGCCCATGCGGACGGGATCGGTCTTCTTCAGCGCCCAGGGCGCTTCGCCGGCGAAATAGCGGTCTGCCTCCGAGACGACGGCGATGATCGCGGCCAGCGCCTTGTGGATCTGCTGCCTGCCCATCTCCTCGCGGGTGATGGCGTGCAGCGCATCGACGGAGGCGAGCATGGCGCGGTCGGCGTCGGAGAGGTCGCCGCACTCCGGCACCTTGCCGTCGCAGTTCTTGACGATCATCGACAGCGAGCGGCTGGCGAGGTTGCCGATGCCGTTGGCGAGGTCCGAGTTGATGCGGGTCGCGATGCCTTCCTCGCTGTAGCTGCCATCCTGGCCGAAGGAGACTTCGCGCAGGAAGAAGTAGCGGATCGGGTCGAGGCCGAAATGATTGACGAGGTTGACCGGGTCGACCACGTTGCCGAGCGACTTCGACATCTTCTCGCCCTTGTTGAGCAGGAAGCCATGGGCGAAGACGCGGCCCGGCAGCGGCAGGCCGGCCGACATCAGGAAGGCCGGCCAGTAGACGGCGTGGAAGCGGATGATGTCCTTGCCGATGATGTGGATGTTGGCCGGCCAGTATTTGGCGCGCGGTCCCTCGGGATCGGTGAGGTAGCCGGTCGCGGTGATGTAGTTGGTCAGCGCGTCGACCCAGACATACATGACATGATCAGGGTCATCCGGAACCGGGATGCCCCAGTCGAAGGTGGTGCGCGAGACCGAGAGGTCCTTGAGGCCCGACTTGACGAAGGAGATCACCTCGTTGCGGCGCTCGGCCGGGCCGACGAAGTCCGGATTGTCCTCGTAATGCTTCAGCAGCCTGTCCTGGTAGGCGGAGAGGCGGAAGAAGTAGCTCTCCTCCTCCACCCATTCGACGGGCGTGCCCTGCGGGCCGTAGCGCACGCCGTCGTCGCGCATCTCCGTCTCGTTCTCCTGGTAATAGGCCTCGTCGCGCACCGAGTACCAGCCGGCATAGCCGCCCTTGTAGATGTCGCCATTGGCGGCCATGCGGCGCCAGATCTCGGCGCAGGCCTCGTAATGGCGCTCTTCCGTCGTGCGGATGAAATCATCGTTCGACGCATTAAGAAGAACAGCCATCTCCTTGAATTCTTTTGAATTCCGATCGGCGAGCTCGCGCGGCGAAATGCCTTCCTTGCGCGCCGTCTGCTGCATCTTCTGGCCATGCTCGTCCGTGCCGGTCAGGAAGAACACGTCGCGCCCGTCCAGCCGCTGGTAGCGCGCCATGGCATCCGTCGCGATCAGCTCGTAGGCATGGCCGATATGCGGCTTGCCGTTCGGATAGGAAATGGCGGTCGTGATGTAGAAGCGGGACGTGTCGGTCATGGGAGCGTTCTGTCTTCGGTTGTGCAATGCCGCAAGGTATTAGACCATGCGGGCGGCAAGGGAAACAGCAAGTTCACTTAAAGCGAGGCGCGAATGTCGTCGAGCACGGTGATGATCGTCTGCTTGCGATCGAGATTGTAGCCTTGCGCGACGGCGATGCGCTCGCCGAGCTGCGAGGAGAGCTGGGCGAGGCGGTCGGCGCGGGCGAGGTCGCCGGACAGCGCTGCGGAACGCGCGGCGTCGGTGACGAAATCGGTGGCGTGCTGGCAGAAGAAGGAGAAGACCGTGTCGCTGTCCTTCGCCGAAAGCACGTCGGCGAGCTTGTGCACGTCGCGGCGCGGCGGCTCGGCCGGGATGGCGACGATGGCGCGGAAGGCCTCCACGATGTCGAAGCCGCCATAATGGGTGAGCTTCAGCGCTTCGGAGACGCTGCCATGGGCGGCGGCAAGCACCTCCCCTGCCCGCGGGCCGGATGGCGATGCGCCCAGGCTGTCGAGGGCGGCGGCGAGATCGTCCTGCGACAACGGCGACAGCGCCAGCGGCAGGCAGCGCGAGCGGATGGTCGGCAGGAGCTTTCCGGGGGCGTGGGTCAGCACGAGGAAGAGCGAGCGCTTCGGCGGTTCTTCCAGGATCTTCAGGATGGCGTTGGCGGCGTTGCGGTTGAGGTCGTCGGCGGGGTCGATGATGACGATGCGCCAGTTGCCGGTGCCCGATGTCTGCGCCAGCAACTTTCCGGCCCTGCGCACCTCGTCGACCGTGATGAAGGCCTTCACCTTGCCGGTCTTCTCGTCGACCGGGCGGGTGAGATGCAGGAGATTGTGCGAGGCGCCGGCGGCAAGCTGCCGGGTGACCGGCGAGGCGGGCGACGGATCGGCGATCGTCTTCGGCGCCTCGGCGGGTTCCGGGTGGTGGAGAACGTGGTTGGCGAAGCGGAAGGCGAGCGTCGCCTTGCCGATGCCGTTCGGCCCCTCGATCAGGATGGCATGGTGCCCCTTGCCGGAGCGATAGGAGCGTGCAAGAAAAGCCTCCGCCTCGGCATGGCCGAAGAGTTTCGTCTGTTCGGCAGGATGCACCGCGCCGTCGAGAATGCCGGGCCGCTCCTCGCTCACGAGACGTGCTCCGGATCCTGCCGGCCATGGGCGGTGATGGGCAGCAGCGGTTCGACGAGGGCGAGCACCTGGGCGGCGATCGCCTCCGGGGCCTGCGTCGCATCCACGACGCGGCAGCGCAGCGGCTCGCGCTCGGCAATGTCGAGAAAGGCCTCGCGGCGCTTTTCGTGGGTCTCCAGCTCTTCCTTCTCGAAGCGGTCGGGCGCCGCGCTCTCGCCGGCGCCGCGCTTGCGGGCGCGCTCCAGGCCGATGGCGGCGGGCAGGTCGAAGACGATCGTGCAATCGGGCACGACGCCGTTGATGGCGACGCGCTCCAGCGCCTCGATGAAGGGCTGTTCCAGGTTGCCGGTAATGCCCTGGTAGACGCGCGAGGAATCCATGAAGCGATCGCACAGCACCACCGTGCCGGCGGCAAGCGCCGGGCGGATCACCTCTTCGACATGGTCGCTGCGCGCGGCGGCGAAGAGCACCGCCTCCATGCGGATGCCATAGGGTTCCGCGGCGCCCGAAAGCAGGACGTGACGCACCGCCTCCGCGCCCCTGGAGCCGCCCGGCTCGCGCGTCATCAGCACGGTGAGGCCGCGCGCGCGCAACGAATCGGCCAGAAGTCGGATCTGCGTCGACTTTCCGGCGCCCTCGCCGCCCTCGAACGTGACAAACAAACCCGGTGCGGCCGACAAATCCTGTTTCCGTTTTTACGCGCGATATCCGGCAGGGCCGGGATGACTCGGGACACTACTAACCCATGTTTCCGGCCGGCGAAACGCTTTTCGCCCCGCTCCGCCCCGTCAGATCCAGAAGAAGAACAGTTCGATCAGCGCATCGAGCGCGCGGGCGCGCAGCGTGCCGACGCCGACGGTGCCCGCCGTCTCCACCGGCACCTCGCGCAGGAGCTGCTTGTCGTTCCAGATCTTCAGCGTGCCGACCGCCTGCCCCGGCGTCACCGGCGCGCGCACCGGCCAGTTGTAGACGACGCGCGCAACGAGGCGCTGCGAATTGTCCTTCGGCAGGAAGACGTCGACCTGCTCGCCGGCGACCAGCGGCACCGTCGAGGCATCGCCGCCATAGACGCTGGCATCGGCGATCGCTTCGCCCTCCTTGAACAGCGTGCGGCGTTCGAAGGAGGAGAGCGCCCATTCGATGATGCGGCGGGATTCGTCGATACGCGTCTTGTCGTTTTCCATCCCGCCCATGGCGAGTACGAGATGCTTGCCGTCCCGGTTCACGGCGGCGACGATGGAGTAGCCGCCCTCCTCCGAAAACCCGGTGACGAAGCCGGTGACGCCGATATTGAGCGCCAGCAGCGGATTGCGGTTGCGCTGCCTGATCTTGTTCCACTCGAATTCCGGCTCGAGATAGTAGCCCATGTGCTGGGGATAGGTCGTCTGGAGGTGCCGGGCGAGCGCCACCATCTCGCGCATCGTCACCGTGTTGCCGGGGTTGGGCAGGCCGGTCGCGTTGGCGAAGGTCGCGTTTTCGAGGCCGAGCGCCCGCGCCTCCGTTGTCATCCGCTCGGCAAAGGCCGTCTCCGAGCCGGCAAGGCCTTCGGCGAGGATGATGCAGGCATCGTTGGCGAACTGCACCGTGACGCCGCGGATGAGGTCTTCCACGCGCGGCGTCGATTTCAGGGCGGCGAACATGGTGGAGGTGCGCGACGGCGCGCCGCCCGTGCGCCAGGCATGTTCGGTGACGGGATAGGTCGTGTCGAGCGTCGTCTCGCCGGCCGCGAGCGCCTTGAAGACGCTCGCCATGGTCATCAGCTTGGCGAGCGAGGCGGCCGGCACCGCCTCGTCTTCGGCGCGTGCGAACAGCACCGTGCCGGTTTCCGCCTCGATGAGGTAGACCTGCTTCGCCTTGACGTCAAAACCGGCCTGCGGCGCGGCCGACTGGGCAAACGCAAGGCTCGCGACGGACAGGAGGAGAACAAGGGCGGCGAAAAGGCGGCGATGCATGGCGACTCCGGATGTCGTCACACTCCCACAGCCGCCTGCCGAGCGCAAACGGCTTCGGGAACGCGGGCGATCAGCCCGCGTTGTCGGCAAGCGCCGAGAGCGGCGTCAGCTTGCCGTCGATCGTCAGGATGGCATCGAAGGCGCCGGCGGCATCCCGCACGCGCTCGTCCGCATAGGCTGCGGCATAGCTCGGATCGGCGGAAAGCTGCGGCACGAAATTCGGCCGCTCGATGGGCAGCGGGCCGATGTCAGGCAGCATGACGAACTGCTCCATGACCTGGAAGGCGTCGCTTGCCGGCGCTGTCTTGGCAAGGGCCGTCATCGTGCTTTCGGCGGGAACCCTGAGGATGCCCTCGCCCTGGCCGACGCCCGGCAGCATGCTGTTGTCGGCCGAGGCCACCATGACGCCCGTGGCGATCTGGCCGCCCGGATCGACCGCCGGAACGCGCGAGCCCTTGGTGACGTAGGACGCCATGAGATAGGGCATGTCGTTGCCCTCGAGCGGCGCCTTGCCGACATATTGAACGCGCACCTTGGCCGTGCCGGTACGCTTCATGTCGAGCAGGTCGGCCGTCTTGGAGGAAACGTCGATCACCCGGCCCTCATGATAGGGGCCGCGATCGTTGACGCGCACCACGACGGAGGTGCCGTTCTCCAGATTGGTGACGCGCGCGTAGCTCGGCAGCGGGAAGGTCGGATGCGCGGCGGAGAGATGATACTTGTCGTAGACCTCGCCATTCGCCGTCTTGCGGCCATGGAAGGCGGAACCGTACCAGGAGGCAAGGCCGGTCTTGTTGTAGCCCGGCTCTTCCTTCGGCTGATACCACTTGCCGCGAACCTGGTAGGCCTTGCCGACCTGGTAACGGCCGCCGCCCTTGGGCACGGGCTGGCCTTCCTCGACGACGCGCGGGCTGGCCTTCACACCGTATTCGGCCTCGGAGAAGTATTCCTTGCTGCGCACCTTCTTCTTGGGCGCCGGCGTGGTCGTCGCACAGGCGGCAAGACCCGCGCAGACCAGCGGAATAGTCAACAACCGCAGGCTCGTGCCGAACCGGGTCGCAATGATCTTCGATTTTTTATGTCCCACGCCGCTATTGTCCCCGACGGTGCGCCAGCCAACTGCCTTGCCCCTGCAAGTCGGCCGTCAATGCCACTCAGTAAATAACAGTCCGTTAATCATGCCAATAAGATGGCAAAATTGCGAATGGATGGGAACCCCGCCGCAAGCTTCCATGATTCATGGTTTATGTCCGGTTAATCCGGGGCCGACCCGCCCATCGTCTTCGGTCTCAGGAGGCCTGGACCTGCAGCACGTCGAAGAGTTGCTCAGGGTCGCGCACGCCGTGTCTATAGAGGGTGATGATCGACCGGGCCAGCGACCGGGCGCGGTCTTCGTCGAGACTGGGGGTTTTTGCCGCCGCCAATCGGGTGAAGACGCCTTGCAGGACGACAAGGTCCTGAGGCTCGAACATGCCGATATGCGTGGGGTCTCGAAGCACGTCCATGGCTGCCTCCCCTGTTCCGCATCCAGCCGGCAGGATTTCTGTCGGGTGCGCCGAGAAGTCTAGGTGCAGAATGCGTCAGCAACAAGTCGGGAAATCTTGCAGGATTGCGCCCCGGCGCCGGACGGATCTGATGCACCGGATCGCCGATCTCAACCAAAAATTAACCCTGTTCACAGAGGCTCCGCACAGGGTCGAGGCGGCGGAAGAAGCCGATTCCGGCCAGACCATCGAAGGCGGAAGAGATGACAGCGGCAGCGACCGGCAATGACGAACATGTCCCCCTCATCTCCCATCGCCTTCTGACGCGCCTGACGATCGGCGTCGCCGTGCTGGCGAGCCTGACGGTCGCGATCAGCGTCGCCGGCCGCGTTCTCGGTGAACGCATCGCGCTGGCGGGGCACACGGAGAATGCCGCACTCGTCGACATCGTCATCGGCCAGGACCAGATCCGCCTTCCCGCCAACACGATCCGCTTCGAGGAGCAGCGCCAGACGGGCCGCGCGGACCGGGTCGACCTCTATCTCACCTGGCCGGAAATGCGGGGCTATTCGAATGCCCAGCGCAGCCGTTTCAACGATGCCAGCCGCCCGGAAAGCCTGGTCTTCCTCAATCTTTCGCAAAGCACCATGTCGAAGGACATGTCCGGCCGGCTGGAGCCGATCTACGGCCATCTCTTCGCCGGCACGTTCGAGCCCGGCCCGGCCGGCCTCGTCCTGCGGCGCCTGAAGGAGAACTCCGGTTATGGCGACGAGGTGTTCTTCACGGGCCGCCTGCCCGACGGTTCCGACTATGCGGTGCGCTGCATGATCCCGGCCGAGGAGGCGCAGTCGACCAGCGCCGATTGCCAGCGCGATATCCACATCGGCGAGGACCTTTCCGTGCTTTATCGTTTTTCGAGCAGACTTTTGCCGCAGTGGCAGGCCATGGAGGCGCGCATTCGCGACTATCTCGGCCGGTCGCTGATCCGCAACGGCCGCCCCTCGTCCACCGGCCCCGGCCAATAAAACACCGCCAATCTCAGAAACCAATGATTCATCATAAACCGATTGGTAACGCTATCCCGCTACTGTCCCGGAAATGGTCGATCCGGCAGGTCACGCCCGGACAACATGTGCAATCCGAGAATGAAGAGTAACGTAGTGTCCCGTTCCGTATTCCTCGATTTCCTCCCCCGCTCCTGCCAGGCATTTGCCATTGCGGCGAAAGGTCTGGTGATGATCGGAATGGTCGCCACCGTCGCCGTCGCCACACCGGCAGAAGCCAATCCGAAATATTCCGGCATCGTCATCGACGCCAAGACGGGCAAGGTGCTCTACAGCGAGGATGCGGACGCGCTGCGTTATCCCGCATCGCTCACCAAGATGATGACGCTGTACCTCACCTTCGAGGCGCTGGAGGCCGGGAAGATCCGCCTCGACACCCGCGTCCCCTTCTCCAAGAACGCCGCGAGCGAGCCGCCGACGAAGCTCGGTGTCGGCGCCGGCAATTCGATCACCGTCGAACAGGCGATGCTCGGCCTCATCACCCGCTCGGCGAACGACGCCTCCACGGCGCTCGCCGAATTCCTCGGCGGTTCGGAAGAGCGCTTCGCCCGCATGATGACGCAGAAGGCGCGCGCGCTCGGCATGACGCGCACCGTCTACCGCAACGCCAACGGCCTTCCCAATACGGCGCAGGTGACCACCGCCCGTGACCAGGCCCGCCTCGGCATCGCGCTGCGCCAGCATTTCCCGCAATATTACGATTATTTCTCGGTCCGCAGCTTCCGCTTCGGCAAGCAGACCATCAACGGCCACAACCGGCTGCTCGGCACCGTGCGCGGCGTCGACGGCATCAAGACCGGCTATACCCGCGCTTCCGGCTACAACCTCGTGACCTCGGCCGTGGCCGACGGGCGCAGCGTCGTCGGCGTCGTCATCGGCGGCCGCTCGGGTGCGGCCCGCGACCAGCAGATGCGCAAGCTGATCGCCACCTACATGCCGAAGGCCTCGCGCCGCGGCAGCGGCGACCTGATCGCCGAAACCAAGGATGCGCCGACGTTGACCGCCGAAGTCGCCAGCAAGGCGACGACCGCATCGGTTTCCGGTAGCCTCGACCTGCCGGAGAACGGCCCGATCCCGACCTATCGCTACAACGAGGCCCGCATCGAGACGGCCTATGCCGCAACGTCGAGCTCGGAAGTCGTCGGCAAGCGTGCGCTCGCCGCAACGCTGAAGATCCAGCGCGACGCCGCCGTGCCGCCGGCGGACCTGACGGAACAGGGCGATACGGGCGGCTCGCTCGACGAGCTGACCACCTCCTCCACCGTCGTCTCGAATGCCGTGCCCTCCGGCTGGGTCATCCAGATCGGCGCGACGCCCGACAAGGGCCAGGCACAGGATCTGCTTGCCAAGGCGAAGAGCCAGGGTGGCAAGGCGCTTTCCAGCGCACAGCCTTTCACCGTCGCCGTCAACAGCGGCAGCCAGCAGCTGTTCCGCGCCCGCTTCGGCGGCTTCGACAACCAGAACGGCGCAACGGCAGCCTGCAACGCGCTGAAGCGCAAGGGTTTCGCCTGCTGGGCCAGCCAGCAGTAAGAACGACCGGACGCGCCGGCGGTTCGGCGCGCTCCCTCAACTACCGCCTTGCCCCAGCAACGTCACCGGACAGGTAGTGCGTCCCGGGACTGCGGAGCAAGGCAGGCGGAATGCCGCGAAAGCGGCTCTGCCATCCTCGATTGGGTAATGCGTACGAGGCAGATCATGGCGATGAACGAGAACCTGTTCGATGTCCCTCCCGCGGCCAGCGCGGAAAAGCGCAGGTCGCTGAAGGGCACGCTCCATCCGCTGCACGAGGCGGCGATGCGGATCGCGGATATCGGGCTCGGCCGTTCGCGCAACAGGACGAAGGATCTCGTCGGCATGCTGCTCGCCCACGGCGCCAGGGCCTGGCGCTCGGGCCAGCCGGCCGCCGGGATCCATCTCCATGTCGGCGTCAGCGAACGCCGCCATCCGGTTCGCCTGCGCCTGCGCTGAGCGCGGGATTCTTCAGAGCAGGCCGAGTTCGGCGAGTTCCCGCCGCAATTCCAGCGGCAGGTCGGCCGTCCCGTCACCCATGTTCTTCAGGTCGCGCGGCGCGTCGTCGTCCGTCAGGTAGCGCCAGCCCTGGAAGGCGCGGCGCGGCTGCAGCTCGGTCTCGACGACCTCCGGCCCGAGCACCAGCTCGCAGCGCGAAATGCCGTCGGCATCCGTGAAGGTCTTGATGTCGAGCAGGCGCTGGCGCGCCTGCACCTGGCCCTTGATCACCCAATAGAGCGAGCCGCCGTCGAGCAGGTCCTGCTCGCGCTTGGGCACCATGCGGGTGATGTGGCTCGAATGCGGTTCCATGCCCGCCGCGATCGCGATCAGCGAGCGTTCGGACACCCATTCGCGCAGGTCCTCGATCGAGTCCGCGCCGACACAGAGTTTGATGAGATGCAGGGCCATGCCCCTTTGAACGCTCTTGCGGCGGCCCGGTCAAGGGGCCGCCGTGTCGCACTCCACAGCGTTCGCGGCGAAAGCCTCAGCACTCCACCACATTGACGGCAAGACCGCCGGTGGAGGTTTCCTTGTACTTCTCGTTCATGTCGACGCCCGTCTGGCGCATCGTCTCGATGCAGGCGTCGAGCGGCACAAAATGCACGCCGTCGCCCTTGAGCGCGAGCGAGGCGGCCGTCACGGCCTTCACCGCGCCGAGCGCGTTGCGCTCGATGCAGGGCACCTGCACGAGGCCGGCAATGGGATCGCAGGTCATGCCGAGATGGTGTTCCAGCGCGATTTCCGCGGCATTCTCCACCTGCTCCGGCGTGCCGCCCATCACGGCGGCAAGGCCGGCGGCGGCCATGGCGGAGGCGGAGCCCACCTCCCCCTGACAGCCGACTTCCGCGCCCGAGATCGAGGCATTGTGCTTGATGATGCCGCCGACGGCGGCCGCCGTCAGCAGGTAGTCGCGAATGCCGTCCTGGTCGGCATCCTCATGGAAATGCAGGTAGTAGCGGATCGTCGCGGGCACCACGCCGGCCGCGCCGTTGGTCGGCGAGGTGACGACGCGCCCGCCCGCCGCATTCTCCTCGTTGACCGCCATGGCATAGACGGAAAGCCAGTCGTTGGCGAGCAGCGGGTTCGCCTTGTTGGAGCGCCACTCCTCCTGCAGCTTGTCATGGATCGAGCGGGCGCGGCGGCGCACCTTCAGCCCGCCCGGCATGATGCCCTCGTTCTTGAGGCCGCGGTCGATGCAGCTCTTCATCGCGCCCCAGATGCGGTCGAGGCCGGCATCCAGCTCCTCGCGCGACATGGTGGCTTCCTCGTTGGCGCGCTTCATCTGGGCGATCGTCATGCCGGAGCGTTCCGCCATATCCAGCATCTGCCTGGCCGAGGCGAAGGGGAACGGCACCTTCTTGTCGCTGGAGCGCGCCTTGCTGGCGCGCATCTGTTCCAGTTCGGTGTCGGTGACGACGAAGCCGCCGCCGACGGAATAGTAGATGCGCTTGAGGAGCAGCCGGTCGTCGCGGTCATAGGCCGAGAAGGTCATGCCGTTGGCATGGCCGGGCAGCGGGTTCTTCTTGTCGAAGATCAGGTCGTCCTTCGGCCGGAAGGCATAGCCGGGATGGCCCGGCGGGGTGATGCGGCCGGTGCGCTCCACCTCGGCGACGATCGCGTCCATGCGGTCCGGATCGACCGAATCGGGCCGCTCGCCCATCAGGCCGAGGATGACGGCGCGGTCGGAACCGTGGCCGACGCCGGTATAGGCGAGCGAACCGTGCAGGCTCATGCGGATCGCCGTGACCTGCGCGCCCGACGGGCGCGGCCAGTCGGCGGAGAGGATCAGGTCGAGAAAGCGGTTGGCGGCCGACATCGGTCCCATCGTGTGGGAGCTCGACGGCCCGATCCCGATCTTGAAAACATCGAATACCGAAAGAAACATGTCCCGAACTTCTCCCTTGCCTTGGCAGGCGCACTGATCCCTGAAGCTACGTCATCATGCGGCGCACTTAAGGCGATCTCCCGACATCGGGTTTTACCTGCGCGACATGTCCCTTCCAACAGGCCACGAAACAAAAACAGCGTGCTTCGCGGGGAAGCACGCTGTTCATGTAAGGATGCCAGACCGGTGTTTTCAGATGCCGCCGAAAAGATAGGCGATGACCAGAACTGCGCAAAAACCGAGGACTGCGCGGGCGGTGACGCCCCAGCAGGATTTCTGAACGGTACTTTCCATGATTTCCCCGATTGGAAGATGTCGTTGCAACGGCCGCGACGGCCCTGCACGGCGCCCTGTTTAATGAAGAATTCATGAAACCGCAATCGCGAAAGATGGCGAAACCAAGGCGTCCTGATCATAGGAGCCCCGCGCCAGGCGCATGACATATCGCAAAATCAGACGGTTGGACGGCACGGCCGCGGCGGCGGATTGCCGCCTTTTCGCCCAAGGTCTGAACAGGCCCGTGCGGGCGTCCGGGCGACGCTTGCAAAATGCCGAATCCGTGGCACAACGCTTGCCATGAGCATATCGGATCTTGTCGCCCTTGCCATCTTCCTCCTGCTGTGGACGGGATATTCCTGGATCACGGAGCGGGCGAAATTCTTCGACCGTGTCAGCCTCACCCGGGCGATGAGCTCGCAGCGCGCCGTCTGGATCCGCAACGCGATGCACCGCGACCTGCGCATGATCGACACGCAGATCATGGCCGGCCTGCAGAACGGCACGGCCTTCTTCGCCTCCACCTCGATCCTGGCGCTCGGCGGCTGTTTCGCGCTGCTCGGCGCCACGGAACAGGTCTTCGCCATCTTCAGCGACCTGCCGCTGGTCTTCCAGGGCAGCCGCGCCGGCTTCGAGCTGAAGGTCGGCGGGCTCGCAGGCATCTTCGGCTACGCCTTCTTCAAGTTCGGCTGGTCCTACCGCCTCTTCAACTACTGCACGATCCTGCTCGGCGCGATCCCGATGAGCGGCGACATCCACAAGGACCCGGCCGGCGCCGACCTTGCCGCCGACAAGGTCATCCGCATGAACATCCTCGCGGCGAAACACTTCAACATGGGGCTGCGCGCCATCTTCCTGTCGATCGGCTATCTCGGCTGGTTCGTCAGCCCCTATCTCTTCATCGCGACGACCGTCGGCATCATCATCGTGCTCGTGCGCCGGCAGTTCTATTCCGAAGCGCGGCTCGCCGTTCTCGAACGGATCGACTGACGTCCCCTCCCGACGGCCACCTTTCGGCCATCCGCCCGGCGCAAGCTTGGCGTGACATTCTCCCATGGACCAAAGCAATGCGGCGACCCCGACCCATGACGACGACGGTGATTGACGGCAATGTGGCAGGAGAAGGCGCGGCACCGCGCCGCCTTCCGCGCATCCCGCTGATCGACCAGCTCCGTGCCCTCGCACTGGTCGCCATGGCGGTCTACCACTTCACCTGGGACCTCGGCTTCTTCGGCTATATCGAACCGGACACGGCGACGACCGGCGGCTGGAAGATCTTTGCTCGGCTGATCGCCGGTTCCTTCCTGTTCCTCGTCGGCTTCAGCCTGGTGCTCGGCCATGTCCAGGGTTTGCGCGCAAGGCCCTTCCTCATCCGCCTCGGCAAGATCGGGCTGGCGGCGGCGGCGATCACACTTGCCACCTGGTTCGCCTTCCCGGAGACCTTCATCTTCTTCGGCATCCTGCATGCCATCGCCGCGGCGAGCCTCGTCGGCCTCTTCTTCCTGCGCCTGCCGCTCGTCGTGACGCTGCTTGCCGCCGCCGCCGCCGTCGCAGCGCCCTTCTATCTGCGCGCCCCACTCTTCGATCACCCGGCGCTCTGGTGGGTCGGGCTTTCGGTCGACATCCCGCGATCGAACGACTATGTGCCGCTGCTGCCCTGGCTGGCGCCGGTCCTCATCGGCATCGTGCTCGGCAGGCTCTTCGTTTCAAGCCCGCTTCCCGAGCGGCTCGCGGGCTTCGGAGGTCAGACGAAAGTCTGGTGGAAAAGCCTTCTGGAAAAGGCCGGCCGCCACAGTCTCGCCATCTACCTTATCCATCAGCCCGTGCTGATCACACTGGTCTACGGCTTCTCCCTCGTGGTGCCCGCGCCTGCAGCCGATCCCGTCGTCGGTTATACGAAGAGCTGCATGCGCGCCTGCGAAAGCGAGCGCGGCGACGGGTTCTGCCGGAGCTTCTGCGGCTGCACGCTGGACCGGCTGACGGAAGAGAACCTGTTCACCGACCTTGCGCGCGGTGCGATCGATGTGACGAAGGACGAGCGCATCGCCGCGATCTCGTCGCAATGCACGATGGATGCGGAAACGAAGACCGACCTGAAGGAGTAGGATCATGAATGCCTATCGCATGAAGCCACTCGCCTTTCCCTGGCCCCCGCTGATCTACGGCGCGGCGCTCGCGGCGGCCTTCCTGCTCCAGGCGTATTTTCCGCTCGCGGCGGCCGAGACGAACATCTGGATCGCCCGCACGGCCGGCGGTCTCCTGATCTTCATGGCCATCGTGCTGGATGTCTGGGCGATGCGCACGCTGCTCGACTGCCATACGACGATCCTTCCGAACCGCTGCTCGACCCATCTCGTGACGTCCGGCCCCTACCGCTTCACCCGCAACCCGATCTATCTCGGCTATACGCTGGCGACCGCCGGCATCGGCCTTGCGGTGCTCAATCCCTGGTGCATCGTGACGGCGATGATCGCCGCCGTGCTGACGAGCATCGTCGCCATCAAGCGCGAGGAGCTGCACCTGCTCTCGCGCTTCGGCATCGATTTCGAACGTTATTGCAACGGAACGACGCGCTGGATCTGACGAGGGTTCAGGTGCCGACGCCGATTTCGGCGAGGCGGGTGAGGCAGGCCTCCTCGACATTGTCGAGCTCGGCCAGCGTCTCCTCGATGTCGCGCCGCTTCTGGCGCAATTCGTCACGCTTTTCGCTGACCTTCGCCATCAGCAATTCCAGCTGCCCGACCTCGCCCGGCGGATCCTTGTAGACGCGGATGATGTCGCGGATCTCGGCGATGGTGAAACCGATGCGCCGGCCGCGCAGGATTTCCTGGATGAGGCGGCGGTCGGCCGGGCGGAAGAGACGCGTGCGGCCGCGGCGCTCGGGGTTGATCAGCCCCTCGTCCTCGTAGAAGCGCAGCGTGCGGGTGGAAACCCCGAATTCGCGCGTCAGCTCGGTTATGGTATAAAACTTGTCCACGCCTGCTCCGATCTCGTCTGGGCGGGCATTTTATTGACTTTTACGTATAAGTCAATTTTCGCTCTTTTCGACGTCTATCCGAACGCAAAATCGCACCGTGCGTTCCCGGAAAAGCCTCAGCGGATGGCGAACCACCAGGTCGCGATCCCGAGGAAGGCGAAGAACCCGACGATATCGGTGACGGCGGTCACGAAGACCGCGGAGGAGACGGCCGGATCCGCCCCCGCCTTGTCGAGGAAGAGCGGAATGGCGATGCCGGCGAGCGCCGCCGCGCTCATGTTGATCAGCATGGCCGCCGCGATGACGCCGCCGATATTGGCATCATGGAACCAGATGCCCGCCACAAGGCCGATCATCAGGCCGAAGGCGACGCCGTGCAGCAGGCCGACGCCCGCCTCGCGCCGCACGACGCGCCAGGCATTGTGGATGTCGAGATTGCGGGTCGCCAGCGCCCGCACGGTGACCGTCATCGTCTGCGAGCCCGCATTGCCGCCCATGCCGGCGACGATGGGCATCAGCACGGCGAGCGCCACGATCTCCTCGATCGTCGCCTCGAAGAGCGAGATCACCGAGGCGGCGATGAAGGCCGTCAGGAGATTGACGAGCAGCCAGGGCGCGCGCGAGCGCACGGTCTCGATGGTGGTGTCGGACAGCTCCTCGTCACCAACGCCGCCGAGGCGCATCAGGTCTTCCTCGGCCTCTTCCTGGATGACGTCGACCACGTCGTCGATGGTCAGGACGCCGACGAGGCGGCCGTTCTCGTCGACGACCGCGGCGGAGAGAAGGTCGTACTGCTCGAAGAGCTGGGCGGCCTCTTCCTGGTCCATCTCGGCCGGGATCGGATGGTTCGTCTCGCGCATGATCGCCTCGATCTTCGTGCCGCGCTTGGTGCGCAGCACGCGGTCGAGATCGATGGCGCCGAGCAGGCGGAAGGTCGGGTCGATGACGAAGATCTGCGAAAAACTTTCCGGCAGGTCGGCATCCTCGCGCAGGTAGTCGATCGTCTGGCCGACCGTCCAGAACGGCGGCACGGCGACGAATTCGGTCTGCATGCGGCGCCCGGCCGTGCTTTCGGGATAGTCCAGCGAGCGGCGCAGGCGGATGCGCTCGGTGAACGGCAGCTTGGAGAGGATCTCCTCCTGGTCCTCCTGGTCGAGGTCTTCCAGGATGTATACGGCGTCGTCCGAATCCATCTCGCCGAGCGCGGCGGCGATCTGCTCGTTCGGCATGTGCTCGACGATGTCGAGGCGGATCGCCTCGTCGACCTCGGTCAGCGCCGCAAGGTCGAAGTCGTCGCCGAGCAGGGAGACGAGCTGGCGGCGCTGCTCCGGCTGGATCGCTTCCAGCAGGTCGCCCATTTCCGATTCGTGCAGCCGCGCGACGTGCCGGCGCAGGAACAGCAGGTCGCGGTCGGCGATCGCCGCGCCGACATGCATGAGGAAGTCCGAGCGGATCGAACCGTCCTCGGCATAGATGTCCTCGCCGTCGAAGGTACTGTGCTCTGCCTGTCCCCGATGGATACGGTCGTCGTCGCCGGTGTCGTCCATCGGGCCGCTCCTTGTATCGGGCTCGTCCCGCCCGGCATGTCGGTGGCGCTGGGACGACAGGGATTGCGTAGAGGGTTCGGGTGCAGCGCGCCGCTCAAGCTTATGCGCTGCTTTGCTCGTGCTAAAGCAAAGAACGCGGTCGGTCCATCGCCGAAAGCGGCAAAAGCCGGCCGGATGCAAAATTTTCGCAAGCTGTTGCAATTTCACGAAAATCACACGAATCGCGACGCCTCGCGCCGGTGCAGCGTTTTCCCCTTGCCGCAAACGGGCTAGGAAAGCGGCTCAACCGGCATCCGGAGAAACCATGGCGATCCTTCCCATCCTGCGTTACCCCGATTCGCGCCTCCGCCTTCCCTGCCAGGCGGTCGAAACCTTCGATGCACGGCTGGCGAGGCTTGCCGACGATCTCGCCGCCACGATGCGGGCCGCCCCCGGCATCGGCATCACCGCGGCCCATGTCGGCATTCTCGAACGGCTGACGGTGATCGAGCTCGACGGACCAGGTTCGCTCAAGGCCTATGTGAACCCGCATATCGAATGGTTCTCGCCGGAAAAGCAGCGCCATACGGAAGGCAGCGTCTCCATGCCCGGCGTGACCGACGAGGTGGAGCGCCCTGCCCGCATCCGCCTTGCCTACCAGGATCTTTCCGGTGCCCCGCAGACGGAGGAGGCCGACGGCCTGCTCGCGGTCTGCCTGCAGCACGAAATCGACCAGCTCGACGGCATCTTCTGGATCGACCGCCTGTCGCGGCTGAAGCGCGAGCGCATCGTCAGGAAGTACAGCAAGGGCAAGGCCTGAGCCGCGCAAACCCTTCTGCACGAAGCGGAATCGCCTCGCATTTTTTTTTGGGAACCATCGGTCCCGCCCCGCATTCTAACGCGCGAATGCAAGGGACGAGACCAATGCCGACCACCCACTGGAACCGAAAATTGGGCATCCTGCTGCCGGGCGCCCTGCGCCCGCGTTTCATCGAGGATATCGGGAACGCGATGTATGTCCTGGCCGAACTCTGGCCGGTAACCTACGGCAAGGCCTACCAGCGGGCGCTCGCCTTCTGCGCCCGCGCGCTGGAGGGCCGCGGCAGTGCCGTCCGCGCCCGCCTCGCCTTCATTGCCGCAGCACGGGAAGCCCGCGTGCAGATCGTTTCCTGAGAAACGGTCCAGCGTTTCGGTGCCGTTGGACCACGCGCAAATCGAAACACGAAACGAAAACAAAAAACCCGGCTTTTCAGCCGGGTTTTTTTGGTGCGGTCGAGAAGACTCGAACTTCCACGGGTTGCCCCACAGCGACCTCAACGCTGCGCGTCTACCAATTCCGCCACGACCGCATCGTGGTAGGCGTCGTCTTGCGGCGACGGGGGTGCATGTAGCAAAAGCATTTGGGGTGCACAAGGCCGTCGCGAAAGAAAAATGACGAAAAGCGAACAATTTCAACAGAGCCTGTGCAAACACCCTGAAACCCCTGAAATCCTTGCAGGATCGCGCCTATATCTGGCACAAAGGAACGAAAAGGACGGCCCTCATGCAGCGTCAGGACATTTCCACCTCCCTTCTCGCCATTCCGGGCTCGCCGCCGGTGCGCTGGCGCGTCGCGCAGGACCTCGTCGCCTATGACGAGGCGGTCGAAACCATGGAAAGGGAGGCGGCGGCGATCGCGAACGGCGAGGCCGACGAGCTCGTCTGGCTGGTCGAACATCCCCCGCTCTATACGGCCGGCACCAGCGCCGACGCGGCCGACCTCGTGGCGCCCGATCGCTTCCCGGTGTTTTCCACGGGCCGCGGCGGCGAATACACCTATCACGGCCCCGGCCAGCGGGTCGTCTACGTCATGCTGGACCTCAAGCGGCGACGGCAGGACGTGCGCGCCTTCGTGGCGGCACTGGAGGAGGTCGTCATCGACGCGCTGTCCGCGATGAATGTCCGTGGCGAGCGGCGCGAGGACCGCGTCGGCGTCTGGGTGCGCCGGCCGGAGCGTCCGCCGCTGCCGGACGGTTCGCCGGCGGAGGACAAGGTGGCGGCCATCGGCATCCGCCTGCGGCGGTGGGTGAGCTTTCACGGCTTCTCGCTCAATGTCGACCCGGATCTCGACCATTTCTCCGGCATCGTGCCCTGCGGCATCCGCGGCTACGGCGTGACGAGCCTCGTCGACCTCGGCCTGCCCGTCATGATGAGCGATGTGGACATGCGCATCCGTGATTCGTTCGAGCGCGTCTTCGGCCCCACTGTTTCGGAGGCCGACTGTCAGCCCGTCAGCCTGTCGCAGGCGTAGATGATCGCATAACCGTGCAGGACGATGGCGGCGTAGAGGCCGAAGCCGGCGAGCAGGCGCTGCGGCGCCGTCATCGGGTCGAGCGCCATCCGCGGCTTCACGCCGCCCGCGCCGATGAGGCTCAGCACGGTGAAGACCGCAAGGCCGGCGATCAGCAGGCCGACCGGCAGGCCGATCCGCCAGCCCACCCAGAGGATCGCGAGCGTCACGAGAAAACTGGCCGCCAGAAGACCGAGCCTGCTCGAAAAGACCTGCCGCAGCACCTGCCCGCCGTCGAACCGGTGCATGGGCAGGAGGTTCAGGAGATTGAAGGCGCCGAGAATCAGCAGGAAGATCAGCAATACGGCATCCGACGGATGGCCCGCCGCATCGTGCAGCGCGATGAGCGGCGGCACGAGGAAAGCCGGCATGCCGGCGCCCATCAGGGCGCAGACCGCCACCTCGAATCGCGAATTGTACGGCCGCCCGCCGACGGCGATGCCGCCGAGCAGCGGCACGAAGATCATGCGCACCCGCCGGTGCCCGAAGGTGCGGTAGGCGGCCATGTGGCCGAGCTCGTGGAGGACGATCACCACCGTCAGCAGGGTCGACAGCAGCAGGCCCCGCGCGTTCAGCCCGAAGAACGGCCAGAGCAGCAGGGTGGAGAGCACCGCAAGCCCCGCCTGCGTCGCCGGGCGCTCCAGCACGCCCCGCACCTCGCCGCTCCCGGTCTCCAGCCATTGTTCGAGCGCCTTCATCTCCCGGCGGAGCTGGATGTAGCGGAAGAGGAGGAAGGCGACGCCGCGGTAGCGGTCGGTCTGCTCGACGGTCAGGGCCGTGCCGCCCGGCACCGGGCGCAGCGTGCGCCGCTCCACATAGTTTTTCCAGAAGGCGGCATCGAGCGCGCTGTCCTCGATCACCCGCGTTTCGCAGGCGATGTTGTCCGCCTCCGCCGCCTCGTTGACCGCCAGCGTGCGGATGATCGGGTTTCCGCGCCGGTCGGGATGGGAAAAGGTCTGCCGGACGCGGTCGGCCGACAGCCTTTCGCTGGAGATGACCGAGGGATGCCAGTCTGCCTGCCTGCCGAACGGGCTGACGAGGGCGGCGATTCGCGGTGGCGGGGCCTTGAAGATGCGGGTTATCTGCAATGTCCGGCGACCGACCGGTGCGGCGATCAGCAGCCAGATCAGGCCGAGATTGATCGCCAGAAGCAGGATCACCGAAACCGATGTCGACATGCCGTCCTCCCCGGCCGTCATGGCAGGTGGCATCGAGGCTAACGGCAATCTCCTAACAAATGTTAAGGTTCCCCGGCGTGAAAAACCTGTCAGTCGAAGGCGATGTCGGCCCTGAGCTTGCGGCTCCTGTGCTCGCGCCAGATGATGAAGAGGCCCGAGGCGACGATGATGGCGATGCCCAGCCATTTCGAGGGGGTCGGGAAGTCGCCGAAGATGGCATAGCCGAGCACGGTCGCCGAGATGATCTCGAAATACTGGAACGGGGCGAGCAGCGAGAGCGGCGCCATGCGGAAGGCGCGAACCACGAGCATGTGGGCATAGCCGGAGAGCGCGCCGAGGATGACGAGCAGGACGAGGCCGAAGAGCGAGCCCGGCAGCGAGGGTTCGAAATCGGCGATGCCGGCGGAGGAGCCGAGGAAGAGCGCCGCGCCCATGAAGATCGTGCCGCCGAAGCCCGCGATGGTCTGCATGGTCAGCGGCGAATCGGCATTGCCGATCGCGCGGTTCATGAAGAGATAGATGGAATAGAGGAAGGCGCAGGCGACCGGCAGCAGCGCCGTCCAGCCGAACAGCACGAAACTCGGCTGGATGACGATCAGCGCCCCGCCGAAGCCGACGACGATGGCGAGCCAGCGCCGCCAGCCGACCCTGTCGCCGAGGAAGGCCGCGGACATGGCGGTCAGGATGAAGGGTTCGACGAAATAGATCGCGAAGACGTCGGCAAGCGGCATGTATTTCACCGCTGCGAAGAAGAGAAGGCTCGCCGCCCCGTGGATCGCGCCGCGCAACAGGTTGAGCCACGGCCGCTTCGGCCGCAGCATGGCGCTGCCGGCCGCCGTGAAGATCAGCGGGATCGTGCAGACCACCTGGAAGAAGAAGCGGTAGAACGTCACCTGGCCCGGCGACATGTCTGCGAAGGTCGCCATGTATTTGGCGATGGCATCCATGCAGGGCAGGAGCAGCATGGCGACCGCCATCAGCGCCACGCCCTGCATCGTGCCGGCGCCCGACGGATCGGTGGTGCTGGCCGTGGTGTTCATGCTGCGACTCCTTCGTTCGCCTCTGCATAGTCCTTTTCCGCACACTGGCAATGCCGGAAATCGCGTCATCGGGGCGGCGCATTTGAGGTAGCCCGGCCTTGCGCCTTGCCTGTAGACTTGCGGCAAGGACAATGGAGGCCGCGATGACCTTTCCCGGCGAGAGCAACACCATCCCCTTCCCTTCGGGCCGCGCCGACGGCGACACGCTCGGCGGGCGCATCTGGCGCGCGCGCGATGCGCTGGGCCTCGGCCTGGAAGACCTCGCCGCCCGCCTCGGCCTGCCCGAGGGCACGGTGAGCGGCTGGGAGCGCGACCATGCCGAGCCGGAGACGAAGGCGCTGTTCATGCTGGCCGGCGTTCTCTCGGTCTCCCCCTCCTGGCTGATCGCCGGCATCGGCGAGGCGCCGTCGGACCCCTCCGGCGAGGAGCACCTGCATCCGCTCATGCGACAGTTGCAGGAAATCCATAAGTTGCACGACCAGGCCGGCAAGGCGATCGCCGTGCTCGAAGCCGAGGTCGCAAAATTGATCAAAAAAGATCAGGGCTGATTTTTTCCGGAAACCGCACTTGAGAGGCCGGACCTGCTCTGCAATGGTCGGCCCGACACAGAATCCGCATAGGGAGACGAAGATGGACGTACGCGCCGCCGTTGCCGTTCAGGCTGGAAAACCACTGGAAATCATGACCGTGCAGCTCGAAGGCCCGCGCGCCGGCGAGGTGCTGGTCGAGGTGAAGGCGACGGGCATCTGCCACACCGACGACTTCACCCTGTCGGGCGCCGACCCGGAAGGCCTCTTCCCCGCCATCCTCGGCCATGAGGGCGCCGGCATCGTCGTCGATGTCGGTCCCGGCGTCACTTCGGTGAAGAAGGGCGATCACGTCATCCCGCTCTACACGCCCGAATGCCGCGAATGTTATTCCTGCCTTTCCCGCAAGACGAACCTGTGCACCGCCATCCGCGCCACCCAGGGCCAGGGCCTGATGCCCGACGGCACCTCGCGCTTCTCCATCGGCAAGGACAAGATCCACCACTATATGGGCTGCTCGACCTTCGCGAACTACACGGTGCTGCCGGAGATCGCGCTCGCCAAGGTCAATCCGGACGCCCCCTTCGACAAGATCTGCTACATCGGCTGCGGGGTCACGACCGGCATCGGCGCCGTCATCAACACGGCCAAGGTCGAGATCGGCTCCACCGCCATCGTCTTCGGCCTCGGCGGCATCGGCCTCAACGTCCTGCAGGGCCTTCGCCTTGCCGGCGCAGACATGATCATCGGCGTCGACATCAACCCGGACCGCAAGGCCTGGGGCGAGAAGTTCGGCATGACGCATTTCGTCAATCCGAAGGAGGTCGACGGCGACATCGTGCCCTATCTCGTCAACCTGACGAAGCGGAACGGCGACCTGATCGGCGGGGCGGACTACACGTTCGACTGCACGGGCAACACGAAGGTGATGCGCCAGGCGCTGGAATCGGCCCATCGCGGATGGGGCAAGTCGGTGATCATCGGCGTTGCCGGCGCGGGGCAGGAAATCTCGACGCGTCCGTTCCAGCTCGTCACCGGCCGCCAGTGGATGGGTACGGCTTTCGGCGGCGCGCGCGGGCGCACGGACGTGCCGAAGATCGTCGACTGGTACATGGAGGGCAAGATCCAGATCGACCCGATGATCACCCACACCATGCCGCTCGACGACATCAACGAGGGCTTCGAGCTCATGCATTCCGGAAAGTCCATCCGCGGCGTCGTGGTCTATTGACGGACACGGTTCCCTATACAATCGACGTGCGGAGGATGGCAGCATTTTCCGCCGTCGAGCTTTATGCTCTCTTGAGGCTGCGCGTCGATGTCTTCGTCGTGGAGCAGGCCTGCGCCTATCCCGAACTCGACGGCAAGGATGAGGACGCGCTGCATCTGCGGCTGCTGATCAACGGCGAGACGGCCGCTTATGCGCGCCTGTGGCAACCGGAGAACAAGGCGCCGCGCATCGGCCGCGTCCTCGTTTCGCCCGGACACCGGGGCAAACGCCTCGGCGAGGCTCTGATGCACGAAGCGATATCGGCCTGCGAGGCGCATTTTCCGGGGCAACCCATCGCCCTTTCCGCGCAAGGCCATCTGGAGCACTTCTACCGATCCTTGGGTTTCGCGCCGACATCGGGGGAATATGTCGAGGATGGTATTCGCCATATCGACATGCAGCGTCCTGCCGGCCATTCTTGAGCCTGTGCGGAACCACGACATACAGGAAATTACGGCGCCATGATTTACGTTGACGCGGATGCGTGCCCGGTAAAGGCCGAAATCCTCAAGGTGGCGGAACGCCATGGCATGGCGGTGACCTTCGTCGCCAATTCGGGCCTGCGCCCGTCGCGCGACCCGATGGTGCGCAACGTCATCGTCTCGGGTGCCTTCGACGCGGCGGACAACTGGATCGCCGATCATGCCGGCGCCGACGACATCGTCGTGACGGCCGACGTGCCGCTGGCCGTGCGCTGCGTCGAGAAGGGCGCGCATGTCACCGGCCCCACCGGCCGCCTCTTCGACAAGACCAATATCGGCATGGCGAGCGCCATGCGCGACCTCGGCGCGCATCTGCGCGAAACGGGCGAGAGCAAGGGCTACAATGCCGCCTTCTCCCCGCGCGACCGCTCCGCCTTCCTCGAAATGCTCGACCGGCTCTGCCGCCGGGCAAAGAACGCGCAGGCTGGCCCGTCCCCATGAAAAGCGCGCCGGGGCCGAGGATCTACGGCAGGCACCTGCCCTTCTATGTCGGCATCGGCGCGGCGGCGCTCGGCCTTGCACCTGCGCTCTGGTTCGAGCCGGATTTCGCCATCGGTACCGCGGTTGTCGTCTTCTTCCTCTGCTATCTGCTCTTGACCGCCTGGCGCGTGCCGCGCCTGACCGCCGCCCATCTCGAACATTATGCGACGGACACGGACGAGCCGGTCGCGGTCATCTTCGCCGTCACCTTTGCGGCCGTCGCCGTTTCCACGGGCTCGCTCTTCGTGGTGCTCAACCGGCCCGCCGTCTCTAGCGGCGAATTCGTGCTCGCCTTCGCCTCCGTCGCACTCGGCTGGCTCACCATCCACACCATGGCGGCCATGCACTATGCCCATCTCTACTGGCGCCCCGGCAGCGCGGAAACGGACCCCGACACCGGCCGGGGCCTCGATTTTCCCGGCAAGGCCGCGCCCGGTGCCTACGATTTCCTCTATTTCGCCTTCGTGATCGGCATGACCGCGCAGACCTCGGACGTCGCCATCACCTCGACGGCGATGCGCAAGGTCAACCTGCTGCACGCGATCGTTTCCTTCTTCTTCAACACGGTGCTGGTCGCCGCCGCCGTCAATGCGGCGGTGTCGCTCGCTTCCTGAACCCATGCGGAGTTTCCAGATGAAAGTGCTTTCCCAGAACACGGCCTTCGGCGGCATGCAGGGCGTGTTCGCCCACGATTCCGAGGCGTGCAAATGCGAGATGACCTTCGCCGTCTTCGTGCCGCCGCAGGCGATCCACGAGCCGCGTCCCGTGCTCTGGTATCTGTCCGGCCTCACCTGCAGCCATGCCAATGTCATGGAGAAGGGCGAATACCGGCGCATGGCCGCCGAACTCGGCCTTATCGTCGTCTGCCCGGACACCAGCCCGCGTGGCAACGACGTACCGGACGAAATCACCAACTGGCAGATGGGCAAGGGCGCCGGCTTCTATCTCGATGCGACCGAGGCGCCCTGGGCGGAACACTACCAGATGTACAGCTACGTGACGGAGGAGCTGCCCAATTTCGTCAGCCAGCATTTCCGCATGGACATGGCGCGCCAGGGCATTTTCGGCCATTCGATGGGCGGCCACGGCGCCATGACGATCGCGCTCAAGAACCCGGAGCGCTTCAGGAGCTGCTCGGCCTTCGCGCCGATCGTCGAGCCGTCCACCGCCGACTGGTCGGCCCCGGCCTTCGAAAAGTATCTCGGCGCCGACAGGGCGGCGTGGCGGCAATACGATGCCTGCGCGCTCGTCGCCGATGGCGCCCGGTTTCCGGAATTCCTCATCGACCAGGGCAAGGCGGACGGCTTCCTGGAAAACGGCCTGCGCCCCTGGCTCTTCGAGGCGGCGGTCAAGGAGACGGATATCGGGCTGACGTTGCGCATGCACGAGCGCTACGACCACTCCTACTATTTCATCTCCACCTTCATGGACGATCACCTGAAGTGGCATGCCGAGCGTCTCAGCTAGAGCAATTCCAGCAAAAGTGCGGAGCGGTTTTGCGTCCGGAATTGCGTGAAAACAAACAGATAGAGCGTTTCGCGATTCGGAGAAAAGCGGAAATGCTCTAAGCCATCGCCATGGCGGGGGCGCATGGCTGGCATGCCGACCCCGTCCTTGCCCTTCCCCGCGACAGCGGTATAGTGCGTCCCGGTAGACGGCTACCGCCGGATGACATCCGGTCACGAATGCGGGGACGGCCTCGCTCCCTTGATACGGAGTGGGCAATGCCCTGGATCTACCTCACCCTCGCCGGCCTGTTCGAAATCGGCTGGGCGATCGGCCTCAAATATACCGACGGCTTCACCAGACCCCTGCCGACGGCCCTCACCGCCGGCTCGATGGTCGTTTCCATCGTCCTGCTCGGCCTTGCCGTGAAGACGCTGCCGATCGGCACCGCCTATGCGATCTGGACCGGCATCGGCACGGTCGGCACCGTGATGCTCGGCATCTTTCTCTTCGCCGAGCCGGTGACGGCCATCCGCATGGGCTGCATCGCCCTCATCGTCACCGGCATCCTCGGCCTGAAATTCGCGGCCTAGAGCAATCGTCCGCAGTTGTTCTAACGGCGATTGTCGAGGGCGAAGGCGCCCGGCCCTGCGGCTGTCAGGTAAAGGAAGACGAAGCAGAACAGGATCGCGGCGTCGCCGCGATTGTTGATCGGAAAGAAGCTCTGCGGCGCATGCGCCATGAAATAGGCGACCGCCATGAAGCCGCAGAGCACGAAGGCCGCCGGCCGCGTGAAGAGGCCGAGCAGGATCAAAAGGCCGCCGGCGATCTCCAGCGCGCCGGCCAGCCCGATCAGGTTCATCAGGTCGCCGAAGGGCTGATCCGACGGCGGGAAATTGAAGAATTTCTGCGTGCCGTGCTCGATGAAGAGCAGCGCCGTCATGATGCGCAGCGCCGCCAGCGCCTGCGGCCGATAGGCCGATAATCCCTCGAACATGCCGTTCACTCCCTCCGTTTCAACGAAAGGAGGATGCTATCACGCTTGCTGTCCGGTTTCGCCTGGTCGCCGCTCCCGGCCAGGCGATCAGTCGCAGCTGATCGCCTGCGTGACGACGCAGGGTGCAACCTTCTTCGTCGAGCCTTCCGGCAGCGCGCGCGAGCGCACGTTCAGCGCCGCCTCGGTGGGGATGACGAGCGGGCGGTCCTGCCCGCCCGAATAGGACTGGACGGACGTGGTGGTCGCCGTGCGGCGCTTGCCGCCGGCATGTTTGCGACCCTTGCCCGGGCGCTTGCCCTCGGGCGCCTTGGCACCTGCGACCGGCGCCAGATGATAGGCGAGCGCCACGCGCCTGGCGATGGCATCGCCCAGCGCCGCATCGCGGCCCTTCTGCTGCGGCATGAAGCTGTTGATCGTCAGCGTCCTCTTCGACGATGCGCCGGGGCCGGACAAGGTCACCGTCACCCGCGCAGTGCTCTGGCCATTGCTGCCCTCCCGGACGCCGGAGACCCGCACATCCATCGTCGCCGGGTCGATCGCGACGGTCCGGCGCGTCGCCCTGGCGGCCCGCTTCAGGTGCTCGCCGATGCGCTTCAGCACCGTGGCGGACGCGCTGTCGTCGCCGCTCACCACGATCTTGCGGATATCACGGACCGGAAAGGCCTCGTCGGCGCTGGCGGCAAAGGGCGTGGAAAGGAGAAGGGTGGCGGAAAGAAGCGTGCGAACAAGGAACTGCATGAACTCGATACCGGTATGCTGGAGCATTTCCCGCCGAGGCGGCATCGCTCCGGCGCAGGACAATGCGATAAAAACAGGCGTTTAGAGCAATTCCGGTAAACCGGATTTCACCGGAACTGCTCCATGTCGGATTTCGGCCGCGTGCCAAAATGGTGCGGACCTCTTAACAAAGTCTTTTCAGCGTGGAATTTCCGCAAGCACGGCGGCGGCGACGTCCATTTCCGCGCGGCGCAGCTCGCGCCGGCGGAAGGCCTCCTCGTCCGTGCCCCAATGCTCGATCTGCCAGTCCTCGTCGACATGGGCGAGCGTCCAGGCGCGGTCGGCGTCGACGACGTTCTCGGCAAGCGCCAGCGCCAGCAGCGCCGAGCCGGTGAGCGTCGTCACCGTGTGCAGGCAGGCGAGCGCCAGCGGATCGCGGAAGGCGGCAAGCGCGGCGGAAAAGGCCTCGATCGCCGGGGCCGGCTGTTCCTGGTGCATCACGCCTTCGACGAGGATGAAGCGCGCGCCCCTTGCATCGGCCGCCCAGCGGATGACCGGATCCCAGCCCTCGCGCTGCCGCTCGACCAGCCCGGCCGGCGAATCCGCGCGGTAGCAGAGCATGTCCGTGCCGGCAAAGCGCACGATCTCCTCGAAGACCGCATCGAAATTCTCCGCGACGCCGTCGACGGCCGTGTTGACGAGCCGCGTCACCGGCATCTTCGCCGGGTCGATCTCCTCGCCCTGCCCGTCCCATTCGGCAACGAGACGGTCGGCGATCGGCCTGGCCGGCACGGCGAGCAGCTTCTTGCCGGGCGTGCGCACCGGGCGGCCGTCGAGCAGGATGCGGTGGCCCTCCTCCGCCTCGTCCGTCGAGACGGCCTTGTAGAACCGCTTCGGCAACGGGCGCTTCATCTGGATCTGCGCGCGGCGCACCGGATCGGGATCGCTCATCGTATCGGAAAGGTCGCTCAGGATGTCACGCATCGGAAATCTCCAGCCATTCGAGAAGGTCGGCGGGCGTGCGCAGGATGTGGTCCGCGCCGGCCTCGACCAGTTCGGGCACGGTGGCATAGCCCCAGGAAACGCCGATCGCCTTCGCGCCCGCCGCCTTCGCCATCTGCATATCGTAGACCGCATCGCCGATGACAACCGTGCGCACAGCATCCACGCCCGCCTCGCTGCAGCATTCCGTCACCATGGCCGGGTGCGGCTTGGAGGGGCAGTCGTCGGCCGTGCGCGAGACGAAGAAGGTCTTGTCGAAGCCGTGTGCGGCGCGGATGAGATCGAGGCCGCGGCGGGACTTTCCCGTCACCGCGCCGAGGATCAGGTCGTCCTGCCGCTCCAGCCGCGCCATCATCGTGGCGATGCCCGGAAAGAGCGGCTCCTGGAAGCCGGGTTCGGCGCGCACGCCGGAATAGGCCGCCTTGTAATGCGCGGTCATCGCCAGCGCCTCGTCGTCGACATGCGGCTTGCCCTGCATGCGGGCGATGGCGATGTCGAGCGTCAGGCCGATGATCGCCTTGGTTTGCGCGATATCCGGCCGTGCGAAGCCGAAATCGACGAAGGTGCGCGCCATGACCTCATGGATCAGGTTGACGCTGTCGACCAGCGTGCCGTCGCAATCGAAAAGGACGAGCCGCATCAGTCTTCCTCGTCCGCCGCGTTCTGGTCGAAGCCGAAGAGGTTCCAGGTCTGCACCATGTGCGGCGGCAGCGGCGCGGTGACGCGCAGGCGCCCGCCGGACGGGTGCGGGATGTCGATATGGCGGGCATGGAGATGCAGGCGGTTCTGCACGCCGCCCGGAAAGCTCCAGTTGACGTCCGCGTCGAAATATTTCGGGTCGCCGAGGATCGGGTGGCCGATATGGGCGGCGTGCACGCGGAGCTGGTGCGTGCGCCCGGTATAGGGCTCCATCTCCAGCCAGGCAAAATTCTGCCCCGCCTGCTCGACGACGCGGTAGAAGGAAACGGCGTGGTCCGCACCGTCCTCGCCATGTTTGGCGATGCGCATGCGGTCGCCGTCAGGCGTCTGCTCCTTCACCAGCCAGGTCGAGATCTTGTCCTCGCGCTTCTTCGGCACGCCCTTGACCAGCGACCAGTAGGTCTTCTTGGTGTCGCGCTCGCGGAAGGCGGCGGTCAGCTTCTGCGCGGCGCCGCGCGTGCGGGCGATGACGAGCACGCCCGACGTGTCGCGGTCGAGGCGGTGCACGAGGCGCGGTTTCTCGCCCTTCTGGTTCGTCCAGGCTTCCAGCATCTTGTCGATGTGCCGGGTGACGCCCGAGCCGCCCTGCACGGCGATGCCCGCCGGCTTGTTGAGCACGAAGACCTTGTCGTCCTCATGCAGCAGCATGCGGGCGAGCAGTTCGCCATCGGGGGAATGTTTCAGGTCGCGGCCGGCGATGGGGCCGGCCTTCGGCCCCTTGGCATCCACGTCCATCGGCGGGATGCGGACCATCTGGCCGGGCTGGATGCGGGTGTCGCTCTTGGCGCGACCGCCATCGACGCGCACCTGGCCGGAGCGCAGCAGCTTCTGCAACTGGCCGAAGCCGAGGCCCGGATAGTGGACCTTGAACCACCGGTCGAGCCGCATGCCCGCCTCGTCATTCTCCACCTGCTTATGTTCGATGCCTGCCATCTTCGCCTTCTTTCGTTGCGCCGTGCTTTAGCGCAAGAACGGGCGAAGGGGAATATTGGAAACGGCGCGCGTCAGAATGCGCGGAAGGTCAGCGTCGTCAGCGAGCGCACGATGCCCGGGATGGAGGCAACGTGGTCGTTGATGAACTTGCCGATATCCTCCTCGCTGTCGACATAGATCTTCAGGAGAAGGTCGTAGTCGCCGCTCGTCGAATAGAGCTCCGAAATGAGTTCCGTAGCGTAAAGCGCATCGGCGACCTCGTAAGTCTTGCCCGGAGCGCATTGCAATTGCACGAAAATCGGCTTCATCGGTCCTCCCGCGCCATCGGCGGCATGCTTGTTCCCGCCCGATTCCGGCGGCGTTCCACATCTCTTATGGCGGAATTCCGCCGGCAAAGGCAAGGCCGGCCGATAATCGTACAGACCGTTAAAATTCGATGAAAATGCAACCATGGCAATTCATACACCGGAAAGATGCAACTGTTAAATTGCGACAACGAAAACCAACTCCGTTGAACGCCATGACACAGATCGTGACAGTTTCGCCGGCAACGGCCGCCTATGCATCGCAGGGGATGCGGTCGCAGACGCGTGCGAACACGCTTTTCGAGGAGCGCATCCACGCCTGGAGCGAGGATGCGAAGGTGCGCGGGGATGCCCGCGCGATCGCCGCGCTCAACGTCATCCATCCGCCGGCCCTCGCCCTGGCCTTGATCACCGGTCCCGGAGGCGCGCCGCAGGTGACGGTTGCCGAGGCGCAGCGCCTCTATGACGAGAACGAGCTGCCCGCCTTGCCGGAATCGGCCTGATCCTCCCCTCGGAAACAGCCGTCCTGCGACCTCAGGCCCCCTCGGGGCTTTTTCTTTTCGCAGCCTCTTTCCCCGGCCCTTTCCCGCTACGACAAAAATTCGCTTGGGAGCGACGCAACGCTCTTGCCAAAGCGCAGGCAACGCCGTTATCTGGGGGCGACCTCGCTGGGAGAAGCCGGCCGCCCGACCAAGGGCATGGCCGGTGCCGAAGGAGCAACCGCCCCGGAAACTCTCAGGCAAAAGGACCAGCAAGGTGCCGTCGGAACTCTGGAGAGAAGCGTTTTTCGAGCGCTCGCCGAAGGGATAACAATCTCAGGCGAAGGGACAGAGGGGGCT
Organism: Shinella sp. HZN7; assembly: GCF_001652565.1. NCBI lineage: Bacteria > Pseudomonadati > Pseudomonadota > Alphaproteobacteria > Hyphomicrobiales > Rhizobiaceae > Shinella > Shinella sp. HZN7. Next base: position 1,864,260 of record NZ_CP015736.1, read on the forward strand.
CAGGAGAGCGGCGCGAAAGCGCCGGGATTGTGAGCCGGTGCCCGTTGGATAGGGGGCGCCACAGGACTGGAGGGCGCCTTTTGGACGGATCGTCTGAACTCAAGAAAACCCCACTTCATGCGCTGAACATTTCGCTCGGCGCCCGCATGGTGCCGTTCGCCGGCTACGAGATGCCGGTGCAATATGCCGCCGGCGTGATGAAGGAACATCTGCATACCCGCGCGAGCGCCGGCCTCTTCGACGTGTCCCATATGGGCCAGGTCACCGTGCGTGCCCGCTCCGGCGACAATGCGGACGCCGCCCGTGCGCTGGAGACGCTGGTGCCGGTCGATGTCCTCGGCCTCGGCGAGGGCCGCCAGCGCTACGCCCTCTTCACCAATGACGCGGGCGGCATCCTCGACGACCTGATGATCGCCAATCGCGGCGACCATTTCTACGTCGTCGTCAACGCCGCCTGCAAGGAGGCGGATTTCGCCCATATGCAGGCGAAGATCGGCGACACCTGCGAGCTGACGCTACACGACGACCGCGCCCTCATCGCGCTGCAGGGCCCGCATGCCGAGGCCGTGCTCGCCGAACTGTGGGCGGACGTCTCCTCCATGCGCTTCATGGACGTGCGCGCCTGCGACCTGCACGATGCCGACTGCATCGTCTCGCGCTCGGGCTATACGGGCGAGGACGGGTTCGAGATCTCCATTCCCGCCAGCCTTGCCGAAGCGGTCTGTCGCCGCCTGCTCGACCATCCGGACGTGCTGCCGATCGGCCTTGGCGCGCGCGATTCGCTGCGTCTCGAAGCCGGTCTCTGCCTCTACGGCAACGACATCGACACGACGACGACCCCGGTAGAAGCCGGTCTCGAATGGGCCATCCAGAAGGTGCGCCGCACGGGCGGCGCGCGCGCCGGCGGCTTTCCGGGCGCGGCCGTCATCCTCGACCAGCTCGAAAACGGCGCATCCCGCCGCCGCGTCGGCCTGAAGGCGGAGGGCCGTGCGCCGGTGCGCGGCGGTGCGGTGCTCGCCACCGACGCCGAGGGCGAGGACGTCGTCGGCACCGTCACCTCCGGTGGCTTCGGCCCGAATGCCGACGGCCCCGTCGCCATGGGCTACGTTACCAAATCCGCCATCGCGCCCGGCACGCAGCTCTATGCCGGCGTGCGCGGAAAATTCCTGCCCATCACCGTGGCGGCGATGCCTTTCGTGAAAAACACCTTCAAGCGCTGACCATGACCCGATCCGCCCAGCTATTGCCCTCACCCCGCCCTCTCCCCGCAAGCGGGGCAAGGGAGACGCGAGGGCGCGGCAGGTTCCTTCGCACCGCTTGCGGGGCGAAGGTGCCGGCAGGCGGATGAGGGGCGAAAGAACAAACGACCCTTCCCATAGAGAGGAACGAACATGCTGAAATTCACCGAAGAACACGAGTGGCTGAAGATCGAAGGCGGCGTCGCGACCGTCGGCATCACGGTCCATGCGGCCGAACAGCTCGGCGACCTCGTCTTCGTGGAACTGCCCGAAGTCGGCGCGACCTTCGAGAAGGGCGGCGATGCGGCCACCGTCGAGAGCGTCAAGGCGGCCTCCGACGTCTATTGTCCGCTTGACGGCGAGATCGTCGAGGTCAACGAGGCGATCACCGCCGATCCCTCCCTCGTCAACAGCGACCCGCAGGGCGCCGGCTGGTTCTTCAAGCTGAAGCTCGCCAACCCGGCCGATGCGGACAGCCTGCTCGACGAAGCCGCCTACAAGGAGCTTGTCGGCTGATGTCTCTCCCCAAGGATTTCGCCTTCACCGATTACCAGCCCTACGACTTCGCCAACCGTCGCCATATCGGCCCCTCGCCGAAGGAGATGGAGGCGATGCTGAAGGTGATCGGCTATGACAGCCTCGACGCGCTGATCGACGACACCGTGCCGAAATCGATCCGCCAGGAAAAACCGCTCGAATGGGGCGCGCCGATGACCGAGCGCGAGGCGCTCGACAAGCTGCGCGAGACCGCCAACCAGAACAAGAAACTCGTCTCGCTGATCGGCCAGGGCTATTACGGCACGATCACCCCGCCGGTCATCCAGCGCAACATCCTGGAAAACCCCGCCTGGTACACGGCCTATACGCCCTACCAGCCGGAAATCAGCCAGGGGCGCCTGGAAGCGCTGCTCAACTACCAGACCATGGTCTGCGACCTCACCGGCCTCGATGTCGCCAATGCCTCGCTGCTCGATGAGGCCACGGCCGCCGCCGAAGCCATGGCCATGGCCGAGCGCGTCTCGAAGTCGAAGGCCAAGGCCTTCTTCGTCGACGAGAACTGCCACCCGCAGACCATCGCGCTTCTGAAGACCCGCTCCGAACCGCTCGGCTGGCAGATCATTGTCGGCGATCCCTTCACCGATCTCGACCCCGTCGACGTCTTCGGCGCGATCTTCCAGTATCCCGGCACCTACGGCCATGTGCGCGATTTCTCGGGCCTGATCGCCCGCCTGCACCAGACCGGAGCCATCGCCGTCGTCGCGGCCGATCCGCTGGCGCTCGCCCTCCTCAAATCGCCCGGCGACATGGATGCCGACATCGCCATCGGCTCCACCCAGCGTTTCGGCGTTCCGGTGGGCTATGGCGGGCCGCACGCGGCCTACATGGCCGTCAAGGATGCCTACAAGCGCTCCATGCCCGGCCGCCTCGTCGGCGTCTCCATCGATGCGCGCGGCAACCGCGCCTACCGCCTGTCGCTCCAGACCCGCGAACAGCACATCCGCCGTGAAAAGGCGACGTCGAACATCTGCACCGCGCAGGTGCTGCTCGCCGTCATGGCCTCGATGTACGCCGTCTTCCACGGCCCGCAGGGCCTGAAGGCGATCGCCCAGAGCGTGCACCAGAAGACCGTGCGCCTCGCCAAGGGCCTCGAAAAGCTCGGCTATACCGTCGAGCCCGACGTCTTCTTCGACACGATCACCGTGCATGTCGGCAAGCTGCAGGGCATCATCCTGAAGACGGCCGTCGCGGAAGAGGTGAACCTGCGCAAGATCGGTGACGACCGCATCGGCATCAGCCTCGACGAGCGCTCGCGCCCCGTCACGCTGGAAGCCGTCTGGCGCGCCTTCGGCGGGAATTTCGAGGTGGCCGAGTTCGAGCCGGACTACCGGCTGCCCGAGGACCTGCTGCGCACCAGCGAATACCTGACGCATCCGATCTTCCACATGAACCGAGCGGAAAGCGAGATGGTGCGCTACATCCGCCGCCTCTCCGACCGGGACCTGGCGCTCGACCGGGCGATGATCCCGCTCGGCTCGTGCACGATGAAGCTGAACGCCACGGCGGAAATGCTGCCGATCACCTGGCCGGAATTTGCGGAGATCCATCCCTTCGTTCCCGCCGACCAGGCGCAGGGCTACCGATACCTCATCGAGGACCTGTCACAGAAGCTCTGCGACATCACTGGCTACGACGCCGTCTCCATGCAGCCGAATTCCGGCGCGCAGGGCGAATATGCCGGCCTGCTGACGATCCGCGCCTATCACCTCGCCAATGGCGACACGCACCGCGACGTCTGCCTCATCCCGACCTCCGCGCACGGCACCAACCCGGCATCGGCCCAGATGGTCGGCATGAAGGTCGTCGTCGTGAAAGTGTCCGACAATGGCGACATCGACATGGAGGATTTTCGCGCGAAAGCCGAGCAGCATGCGGACAACCTGTCATGCTGCATGATCACCTATCCCTCCACGCATGGCGTCTTTGAAGAGAACGTGCGCGAGATCTGCGAGATCGTTCACAAGCACGGCGGCCAGGTCTATATCGATGGTGCCAACATGAACGCCATGGTGGGTCTGGCCCGTCCCGGCGATATCGGCGGCGACGTCAGCCACCTCAACCTGCACAAGACCTTCTGCATCCCGCATGGCGGCGGCGGTCCCGGCATGGGCCCGATCGGCGTCAAGGCGCATCTTGCGCCCTTCCTGCCGGGCAGCCCGACAACCGGCGAGGCGGGTGCGGTCTCGGCCGCCCCCTTTGGCTCGGCCTCCATCCTGCCGATCTCCTGGAGCTACTGCCTGATGATGGGCGGCGAGGGCCTGACGCAGGCGACGAAGGTGGCGATCCTCAACGCCAACTACATCGCCGCCCGCCTGAAGGGCGCTTACGACGTGCTCTATGCGTCCTCCAAGGGCCGTGTGGCGCATGAATGCATCATCGACACGCGCCCGCTCGCCGACAGCGCCGGCGTCACCGTCGACGACGTTGCGAAACGCCTGATCGACAGCGGCTTCCACGCCCCGACCATGAGCTGGCCGGTCGCCGGCACGCTGATGATCGAGCCGACCGAATCGGAGACCAAGGCCGAGATCGACCGCTTCTGCGAGGCGATGCTGGCGATCCGCGAGGAGGCCCGCGCCATCGAGGAAGGCCGGATGGACAAGGTCAACAACCCGCTGAAGAACGCCCCCCATACGGTGGAAGACCTCGTCGGCGAATGGGATCGCCCCTATTCGCGCGAGCAGGCCTGCTATCCGCCGGGCGCCTTCCGCGTCGACAAATACTGGTCGCCCGTCAACCGCGTCGACAATGTCTATGGCGACCGCAACCTCGTCTGCTCCTGCCCGCCGCTGGAGGATTATGCGGAGGCTGCCGAGTAGGACGTCGCTTCGACCCTTCCTTCGTCATGGTCGGGCTCGACCCGACCATCCCCTGGCCGACACGCCGCGGATGTGGATTCCCGGCTCAGGGGCGAGAATGACGACGGTGGAGGGGGCGAGGTTTTCCCTCAGCTTGATGAACCCCGGCCGATGCCATCGGCCGGGGTTTTTCATTGCGGGCAGGGAAGGATCAGGGCGAGACGGCGACGTCCACCCAAAAGCGGGTAAAGCCTTCGGCGAAATCGCGGTAGCCGCTCAGCGTCGAGGGTTTGACGGCATAGGCATTGGCGCCGTTCTCATAGGCGCGGTTGACGTCGGCGGTGCTGGAGGACGAGGACAGCATGATGACGGGCGTCACCGCCGTGCGGGCGCGCCCGCGCAGCCGCTTGAGCAGGTCCATGCCGCTGGTGCCGGGCATGTTGATGTCGAGAAGGATATAGTCGAAGGCCTCGCGGTCCAGCCGGTCGCTCGCCAGTTCCGCGTCGGCGACATGGGTGATCTCGATCATGCTGCCGGCATCGCTGAAGGCACGCATGACGAAGCGCACGTCCACCGGGTCGTCGTCCACGACGATCAGCTTTCTAGCCGAGCCTCCCACGATCGTTCCCCTTCGATTTTACGGGTTTCGGAAACGTCACGATGAAGCGTGCCCCCGGACCATACTGCGTGTCAAGCGTTATCACCCCGTTGTGGCTCTCGACGATCCGGCGCGCCAGCGCGAGTCCGACACCGGTGCCCTGATACACCGTCTCGTCGCGGTGAAGGCGTTGGAACACCTCGAAAATCCGCCCGACATGCTGTGGATCGATACCGATGCCGTCATCCTCGACGATGAACTGCGTGCCGTCAGCGCTCTCGCGGCAATAGACGCGCACGACGGGAGGATCGTCGGGCCGGCGATATTTCAGCGCATTGCCGATGAGGTTCTGCGCCAGCCGCTTCAGGAGCTCGGGATCGCCCATCACCTCCGGCATCGGCGCAACCTCGACGCGCCCGTCGGCCTCCCGCACATGGCTTTCCAGGAGTGCCAGCGCATCGCGCACCACGTCGGAGAGCGAAACCGGCTTCGGCGCGACGATGCGATAGGCGATCTGCGAGAATTCCAGCAGGCTGTCGATGATCCGGCGCATGCGCGCGGCGCTCTTGCGCACATGGTCGGCATAATGCGGCAGCTCGGCGATGTCGCCGCGATGCAGGTCCTCCGAGATCATCTCGGCGAACATGGACAGATGGCGCAGCGGCGCCTTCAGGTCATGCGAGACCGTGGCGGTGAACTGGTCCAGCGCCTCGTTCTTGCGGCGCAGCTCTTTCGTCTGGGCTTCCACCTGATGCTGCTGGCGCTTGGCCTCGGTGATGTCGCGCCCGACGCAGACGACCTCGCAGACACCCTCCCCGTCGAAGATCGCGACGGCGGTCCAGAGCATCCACATCATCTGGCCGTCATGCCCCTCGATGCAGATCTCCACGGTCTTGACGGGCGCGGCGCGGGTGTAGTTTTCAACGTCCATCAGCGCCGCGGTCGTTTCCGGTGCGCAGGCGATATCCGGCAGGTAACGGCCGATCAGCTCGTCCGTCGTCGAGCCGACGAAATGGGCGTACTTGTCATTGGCGAAACGGATCGTCAGGTCGCGATCGAAGCGCAGGATCATGTCGGGCAGGATCTGCAGCAGCGACAGGTATTCGCGCTGCTTCTTCTCCAGCGCCGCCTCGGCGCGCTTCAGTTCCGAGACATCGACGCGCAGCGCGACGATGTCGCCGGTCTCGGCCACATGGCTCTCGCCGCGGATCCACCGGTCCTTGCCGAATTCGAAGACCGTTCCGCCGCTGCCGGTCCGTCTGTGGCTTTCCAGGCGCGCCTGCACCATCGCCTCGGCCTCCGGCGTTCCCTCGCGGATGCCGGGAAACATGCCGGCGCGGATGTTGGCGCGCGTAATGCTTTCGAGGGTGACGCCGACGCGCACGGCGTCGCGGGCCGGCCCGCACCGCTCCTTGTAGGAGCGGTTGAACATGACCAGGCGCTCCGCCTCGTCGAAGATCGCAAACCCCTCGGTCATGGTGTCGAGCGCTGCGGCGATACGCTGGCCGAGCAGGATCTGCTCGCCATGGCTGCCCCCGCTCAGGAGGCTGCGCAGGAGGATCGCATAGGCCGGTCCGCCGGCTGCATCCGGCAGGGCGATCACATGGGCCGTCGCGTCGAAGGTGGTGCCGTTGTCGTGGCGGAAGCAGAGGGCATGGGTGTTTTCGCGTCCGCCCGCGGCCTGGCGGGCAAGGCGGGCAGCGGCCCCTTCGCCCGCGAGCACGGCCGTGCCCGCCGGATCCCGGTCGTCGCGATTCCAGCCGAAGGTGCGGGCGGCCGCATCGTTATGGGAAAGGAGACGCGCCTCGGCATCGACGAGGACGACGGGAAAGGGCAGGTTCTGGTACAGTGTCGCGGCAAAGCCGTCCATCGCTCGCGCCCCTCTCCCTGGCGATCACGCGGCACCGGATTTTCGGGCCGCGTGGGAGACTAGGCAAAACCGCCGCCAAAGAAAAGCCGCAAGGCGCGCTGTTCGCGCGTCCCCGGCGTGCCAGACTCAGCCGGCACGAACCGTCGGCTGGCCGGAGGCGGCAAGGGCCGCGAGATCGGCGGGCTTCAGCTCGACCGATTCGCCGCAGCCGCAAGCGGATGTCTGGTTCGGGTTGTGGAAGGTGAAGCCGGAGCGCAGCGTCGTCACCTCGAAATCCATCTGCGTGCCGAGAAGGTAGAGCACCGCTTCCGGCGCGACCCAGACGCTGGCGCCCTTGTGCTCGATCAGGTCGTCCTTGGCATTGGGCTCGGTGACGAGGTCGATGGCATATTCCATGCCGGCGCAACCGCCCTTCTTGATGCCGACGCGAATGCCTTTTGCATCGCCGCCGGCATTGTCGACGATCGCCTTGACGCGGTCTGCCGCCGCATCGGTAAGTGTCATCACTGCAAAGGCCATGGGCCGATTCTCCTTCGCCGGCCGGGTTCAAGGCCCGGCGGTCTGCGACTCTGAATCTAGTGTTGGCGGGTTAACGGATCAAGTCACAGCGCTGAGAGTTTGCCCCTCGCTTCAATACCAGCCGACGGCGACCTGGGCCTCTTCCGACATGCGGTCCGGCGTCCACGGCGGATCGAAGGTCATCTTGACCTCGACGCCGGACACGCCCTCGACCGCGCCCACGGCATTCTCCACCCAGCCCGGCATCTCGCCGGCCACGGGGCAACCGGGCGCCGTCAGCGTCATGTCGATCTTGACCATGCGGTCGTCTTCGATGTCGATCTTGTAGATCAGGCCGAGCTCGAAGATATCGGCCGGGATTTCCGGGTCGTAGACGGTCTTCAGCGCGGAAATGATATCGTCGGAAAGGCGCGCCAGCTCGTCGGCCGGGATCGCCGAATGCACGATGCCGTCGCGGACGTCGCTCTTGTCTTCCGTTGTGTCGAGGGACATGGGCCTACTCCTCAGGCGAAAAACTTGCGGGCATGGTCGAGCGCGTCGGCCAGGGCATCGACTTCGGCGCGCGTGTTGTACAGGCCGAACGATGCCCGGCATGTGGAGGTGACGCCGAAGCGTTTCAAGAGCGGCTGGGCACAATGGGTGCCGGCGCGCACCGCCACCCCTGCCCGGTCGATGACCATCGAGACGTCATGGGCATGGATGCCTTCCAGCTCGAAGGAGAAGATCGAGCCCTTGCCCGGCGCCGTGCCGAAGATCTTCAGCGAATTGATCGCCGACAGCCGCTCATGGGCATAGTCGCGCAAATCCGCTTCATGGGTGGCGATCGCCGCGCGGCCGATCTTCTCCATGTAGTCGAGCGCATGGCCGAGCCCGATCGCCTGCACGATCGGCGGCGTTCCGGCCTCGAAGCGGTGCGGCGGGTCGTTGTAGGTGACGATGTCCTCGGTCACGTCGACGATCATCTCGCCGCCGCCCTGGAAGGGCCGCATCTCCTTGAGGCGATCCATCTTGCCGTAGAGCACGCCGATGCCCGACGGGCCATAGAGCTTGTGGCCGGTCATCACGTACCAGTCGCAATCGATGTCGCGCACGTCCACCGGCATGTGCACGGCGCCCTGCGAGCCGTCGACCAGCACCGGAATGCCGCGCTCGCGGGCGATACGGCAAATCTCCTTGACCGGCACGATGGTGCCGAGCGCGTTCGACATATGCGTGATGGCGATGAGCTTGGTGCGCTCCGTCAGGCACTTCTCGAAGTCTTCGATGTGGAAGGCGCCCGTATCGTCCACCGGCGCCCAGACGAGTTTCGCGCCCTGCCGCTCGCGGATGAAGTGCCAGGGCACGATGTTGGAGTGGTGCTCCATGATCGACAGCACGATCTCGTCGCCCGCGCCGATCTTCGGCATGCCGTAACCGTAGGCGACCGTGTTGATCGCTTCGGTCGAGGATTTCGTGAAGATGATCTCGTCGACCGAGGAGGCATTCAGGAAACGGCGCACCTTCTCGCGCGCCGCCTCGTAGGCGTCCGTGGCGGCGTTCGACAGGAAGTGCAGGCCGCGATGCACATTGGCGTATTCGTTGGAATAGGCATATGCGATCGCGTCGATCACGGACTGCGGCTTCTGCGCCGAGGCGCCGTTGTCGAGATAGACCAGCGGCTTGCCGTAGACCGTCTTCGTCAGGATCGGGAAATCCTTGCGGATCGCCTCGACGTCGTAGGCCAGTGCGGGGGCGTGTTCCATCTCGTTCGTCCTATGTCAGGCGTGCCCTGGAGCGTTCCTGTTCCTCAGAACCGCGAAAACGCCCTTTGCTTGTTTGCGCGATCCCGGACCGGCCACCATGCGGGTCCCGCCGGGATCGCGACCGATCAGGCGTGCTTGTCGAGCCAGCCGGCGATGACGCCTTCCAGCGCCTCGACCAGCGGCTCGTCTTCCAGCTCCTCGACGATCTCGGCGACGAAGGCGTTGACCAGCATGGCGCGCGCCTTGTTTTCCGGGATGCCGCGGGCCATCAGGTAGAAGAGCTGTACGTGGTCGATGTCGATCACGGTCGCGCCGTGGCCGCACTGCACGTCGTCGGCGAAGATCTCCAGCTCCGGCTTGGCCGAGAAGTCGGCTTCGTCGGAAAGCAGCAGCGTGTTGCACGACATCTTGGCATCGGTCTTCTGGGCGTCCGGCGCCACGCGGATCTGGCCCTGGAAGACACCGCGGGCGCGATCGAAGATCACGTTGCGGATCACTTCCGTCGACGTCGTGTTCGGCACGTCGTGGCCGACCGTGAAGGTCACGTCGGTATGCGTCTCGCCGCCGAGCAGGTTGATGCCGCGCAGGATGAGGTCGGAGCCCTCGCCCGCCACCACGACATGGATTTCCTGCCGCACGAGCTTGCCGCCGGCATTGATCACATAAAGGCGCAGTTTCGCATCCGTGCCGAGCGTGACGCGGATCTGGCCGAGATGGGTGTCGGCCGCGCCCTGCCCCTGGAAGATGACCCAGGTGATATCGGCGCCCTCGGCAAGCGAGATGTCGCTGATCGTCGTGACAAAGGCGGCATTGTCGCCGGCCGCCGCATGGCGCTCGATGATGGTTGCCCTGGCGTTCGCGCCGAAGGTCACCGGGAAGCGCGTATGGACCTGGCCGGCATTCTGCACCGTCTGGATTTCGACCGGCGCTGCAAGTTCGGTGCCGGCGGGGAAATCCAGCACGAAACCGTCGCGCACGAAGGCACCGTTGATGCGGCCGATCGTGTCGTCGCTGTCGCGGGCGACGAGGCCGCCTGCGGCCGTGCCGTCGGCAAGCGCGTCGGCAAAGGTGCGCAGCGTCACGCCCTCGACCGAGCCCCGCCCATCCGCAACGCCGTTGACGACGGAGAGCACCGTCGAGCCTTCGACCAGCGGGTCGAACCTGGCGGCTGAGGCCGCCGGATCGAAGGCCGGCACGGCGCGCAGCAGCGCCTTGAGGTCCGTATAGTGCCAGGCTTCGACGCGGCGCGTCGGAAGGCCGGCATCCTTGAAGTCGCTGATGAGGACGTCGCGGGCGGCGAGCACGGCGCCATCGCCCGGCAGTTCGCCGATAGCGTGGTCGTAGGCTTCGCAGAGCGCCGTCTCGGCGACGGAGAGCTTCATGCCTGTCTGCATGTTCATGAGATCACTCCTTCGCCAAGCCGTCAGGCGGCGGCGCCGATGATGTCGGCGTAGCCGTTTGCTTCCAGCTCGTGCGCCAGCGTCTTGTCGCCGGACTTGATGACCTGGCCCTTGTAGAGAACGTGCACCGTATCGGGCACGATATAGTCGAGCAGGCGCTGGTAGTGGGTGATGACGACGACGGCGCGGTCGGGCGAACGCAGCGCATTGACGCCGTCGGCCACGATCTTAAGCGCGTCGATGTCGAGGCCGGAATCCGTCTCGTCGAGGATGCAGAGCTTCGGCTCCAGGAGCGACATCTGCAGGATTTCGGCGCGCTTCTTCTCACCGCCGGAGAAACCGACATTCAGCGGACGGCGCAGCATTTCCGGCGCGATCTTCAGTTCCGCGGCGGCGTCCTTGACGCGGCGCATGAAGTCCGGCGTCGTCAGTTCCGCCTCGCCGCGCGCCTTGCGCTGCTCGTTCATCGCGACCTTCAGGAACTGCATGGTGGCGACGCCCGGGATTTCGACCGGGTACTGGAAGGCGAGGAAGATGCCCTTGGCGGCGCGCTCGGACGGATCCAGTTCCAGGATGCTCTCGCCGTTGTAGAGGATGTCACCTTCGGTGACCTCGTAGTCCTCGCGGCCGGAGAGGATGTAGGAGAGCGTCGACTTGCCCGAGCCGTTCGGGCCCATGATGGCGGCGACTTCGCCGGCCTTCACGGAAAGGTTCAGGCCGCGGATGATCTCGGTGCCGTCCTCGGCGATGCGTGCGTGCAGATTCTTGATTTCAAGCATGTTCTCGATCCTGGCTTCGGAGCGCGTCCCGCGCTCCCGTCTTCGTTTCAGAAGCCGAGGAAGAAGTGGACCACCGGAAGGAGCGTCGCCGAAAGGGCACCCACCCCGAACCCCAGCGCCAACCGCACGATCCTGTTCGTGAGCGTCGGCGAATAGGCTGCAAGTCCACCGCAAACCACGGCGTAGTACGTCAGATTGACCGGATCCATGTCATCGCCTCCAGATGAGAGCCGCATCCGCTACTATAACGGATCACGCGGAAACTTCATCGAAAGGCCTGTCCGGCCCCCCGGCGGAACCCGCCGGGACATTCCTTCACCCGATCAGCCGACCGAGCCTTCCAGCGAGATGCCGATCAGCTTCTGCGCCTCGACGGCGAATTCCATCGGCAGTTCCTGGATGACTTCCTTGACGAAGCCGTTGACGATCAGCGCGATCGCCGCTTCGGTCGGGATGCCGCGCTGCAGGCAGTAGAACAGCTGGTCCTCGGAGATCTTCGAGGTGGTCGCCTCGTGCTCGAAATGGGCGGTCGCGTTCTTCGCCTCGATATAGGGCACGGTGTGCGCGCCGCACTTGTCGCCGATCAAAAGCGAGTCGCACTGGGTGAAGTTGCGCGCGTTCTCCGCCTTGCGGTGGGCCGAGACCTGGCCGCGATAGGTGTTGTTGGAGAAACCCGCGGAAATGCCCTTCGAGACGATGCGGCTCGACGTGTTCTTGCCGAGATGGATCATCTTGGTGCCGCTATCGATCTGCTGGTGGCCGTTCGAGACGGCGATCGAGTAGAACTCGCCGCGCGAACCGTCGCCGCGCAGGATGCAGGACGGGTACTTCCAGGTGATGGCGGAGCCGGTCTCGACCTGCGTCCACGAGATCTTCGAGTTCTTGCCCCGGCAATCGCCGCGCTTCGTCACGAAGTTGTAGATGCCGCCCTTGCCGTCCTTGTCGCCCGGATACCAGTTCTGGACGGTGGAATACTTGATCTCGGCATCATCGAGCGCCACCAGTTCCACGACGGCGGCGTGAAGCTGGTTCTCGTCGCGCTGCGGCGCGGTGCAGCCTTCGAGGTAGGACACATAGGCGCCCTCCTCCGCGATGATCAGCGTGCGCTCGAACTGGCCGGTGTTCTTCTCGTTGATGCGGAAGTAGGTGGACAGCTCCATCGGGCAACGAACGCCCTTCGGCACGTAGACGAAGGAGCCGTCGGTGAAGACCGCGGAGTTCAGCGTCGCGTAAAAATTGTCGGTCGTCGGCACGACGGTGCCGAGATACTTCTTCACGAGATCGGGATGCTCGCGGATGGCTTCCGAGATCGACATGAAGATCACGCCGGCCTTCTTCAGCTCTTCCTTGAAGGTCGTGACGACGGAGACCGAATCGAACACGGCATCGACGGCGATCTTCGAGGTCTGCACGCCGGCGAGGATTTCCTGCTCGCGCAGCGGAATGCCGAGCTTCTCGTACATCTTCAGAAGCTCGGGATCGACCTCGTCGATGGACTTCGGGCCGGTCTGGTTCTTCGGCGCGGCATAATAATAGAGGTCGTTGAAGTCGATCTTCGGATAGTCGACGCGCGCCCAGGTCGGCTCTTCGAGCGTCAGCCAGCGGCGATAGGCCTCCAGGCGCCATTCGAGCATCCAGTCGGGCTCGCTCTTCTTGGCCGAGATGAAGCGGATGATCTCTTCGGACAGGCCCTTCGGGGCCTTGTCCATCTCGATCGTCGTCTCGAAGCCGTATTTGTACTGGTCGACGTCTATCTGACGGACCTGATCGATCGTTTCCTGCACCGCAGGCATATCGTTCTCCAATCTTGCCGGATCCAAGGTCCGGCAGTTTGTCAACGTGTGGCGGGCCTCCCGCCGGTTATGTAAGCGCCAAAGGCGGCTTTTCCCACCCTTTGGCAAGCGAAAACTTGCGTTCTCGCAAGATTCCCGTCAGGCCGCCCGCCGTCGTGCCACGACGCGCGAAAAGGCAGCCAGAAAACGGTCTATATCCGCCTCGGTCGAGGCGGGGCCGAGCGACACGCGAAGCCCGCCGAGCGCCGCATCGAAACCCATGGCGACAAGCACATGGCTTTGCCCGACCTTGCCGGAGGAGCAGGCGGAGCCCGCCGAAAGCGCGATGCCTTCAAGGTCGAAGGCGATCTGCCCCGTCTCCGACTTCAGGCCCGGCAGGCTGAAGAACGAGGTGTTGGCGATGCGCTCGACATCCGCGCCATGGATGACGACGTCGTTCGTCGCCGCCCGCATGCCGTTCTCCAAGGCATCGCGCAGCGCGGCGATCCGCGCATTGCGCCCCGCAAGATCCGTCGCAGCGGCGCGGGCGGCCGCGGCAAAGCCGGCAAGCGCCGCCGGGTTTTCGGTGCCGGAACGGTGCCCCTTCTCCTGCCCGCCGCCGCGGATCAGCGGCACGGGCATCAGCACCTCGCCGCGCGAGACCAGCGCGCCGGCGCCCTTCGGGCCGCCCAGCTTGTGCGAGGAGACGATCAGGAAATCGGCGTCGAGCGCCGTCATATCGACCGGCATCCGCCCGGTAGCCTGCACCGCATCGACGACGAGGAGGCCGCCATGGCGGCGCACGATCTCGGCGGCCGCCTTCACCGGCTGGACGATGCCCGTCTCGTTGTTGGCGAGCATGACCGCCACCATCGGCAGGCCCTTCGCCTTGTCATGGCCCGCAAGAAGCGTTTCCAGCGCATCGAGATCGACGAGGCCGGCGCGGGTGACGGGGATCGTCGTCACGGCATCGCGCGCAAAGCGCCCGCCCTCGCGGATCGCCGGGTGCTCGATCTCGGACACATAGAGATGGCCGATGGCAAGCGGCGTGCGGCCCATGCGGTAATCGGGCGTCAGTACGAGGTTGGCCGCTTCGGTCGCGCCGCTCGTGAAGATCACATGGGCCGGAGCCGTGTTGACCAGCGCGGCGACGTCGCGGCGCGCGGCCTCCACCAGCATGCGCAGCGCCCGGCCCTCGCCATGCACGGAAGACGGGTTGCCGACGCTGTCGAGCGCGGCAAGAACGGCCTCGCGCGCCGCCGGCAGCAGGGGCGCCGTGGCGTTCCAGTCCAGATATGTGCGCTCCGTCTTCGTCATTTCTCACCCATGCACGCACGATACATTCGGTGCGGCGTGCATTTTCCTTGAATTTTCCGTCGGGCTTGCCTTATGACACCAAGCTCACGGCGTCCCCTGGACGCCTATACAGTTTCGAATGGTTCTAAACTAGGTTCTAGAAAAGCTGACTGGTTTCGTCAAGACTTCAGTTGACAAGAATCCGTTCCAGAACGCGAACTTGCCGGAGTAAGAATGCCCGAAATCATCTTCAACGGACCCGCCGGTCGCCTTGAGGGCCGTTACCAGCCGTCCAAGCAGAAGAACGCCCCGATCGCCATCGTGCTGCATCCGCACCCGCAGTTCGGCGGCACGATGAACAACCAGATCGTCTACCAGCTCTTCTACATGTTCCAGAAGCGCGGTTTTACGACGCTGCGCTTCAATTTCCGCGGCATCGGCCGCAGCCAGGGCGAATTCGACCACGGCGCGGGCGAACTGTCGGATGCGGCCTCGGCGCTCGACTGGGTGCAGAGCCTGCATCCCGATTCGAAGAGCTGCTGGGTCGCCGGTTATTCCTTCGGCGCCTGGATCGGCATGCAGCTCCTGATGCGCCGCCCGGAGATCGAAGGCTTCATGTCGATCGCCCCGCAGCCGAACATCTACGACTTCTCGTTCCTCGCCCCCTGCCCGTCGTCGGGCCTCATCATCAACGGCGATTCCGACAAGGTGGCGCCGGAGAAGGATGTCAACGGCCTCGTCGAGAAGCTCAAGACGCAGAAGGGCATCCTGATCACCCACCGCACGGTGGCGGGCGCCAACCACTTCTTCAACGGCCAGACGGAAACCCTGATGGCCGAATGCGAGGATTACCTCGACCGCCGCCTTGCCGGCGAACTGACGCCGGAACCGGCCGCCAAGCGCATCCGCTGACCGGCCGAGAAGAGAACAGAGAACAAAGAAGCCCGGTGACGTCCACCGGGCTTTTTCTTTGCCTTCCGGTCGCACGCCTCAGGTCGCGCGCTTGATTACCTCCAGCACCACCGCGGGCGGCTCCGCCTCGCGCACGCAGTCGCGCCCGGCATTCTTGGCCGCATAGAGCGCGTCGTCCGCCCGGCGCATGGCAAAGCGCAGCGGCTCGCCGCGCGTCACCTCGGCGACGCCGAAGCTGGCGGTGATGCGCACGGCCGGCGGCAGGCCGGGAATGGGGGCGACGGCGCGGGTGGCGCGCAGGGTCTGGGCGAAGAGCAGCGTCGCCTCCCTGCCTGTGTTCGGCAGGAAGAGCGCGAACTCCTCCCCGCCGATGCGCGCCGCGAGTGCACCTGGCGGCGCCGCGACACGCAGCGCCTCGCCGAAGGCGCGGATGGCACTGTCGCCGCCCTGGTGGCCATGGGTGTCGTTGACCGACTTGAAATGATCGATGTCGCACAGGATGAGGCCATGTGGCCCGGCGCCCGCAAGCAGCGCGTCGATGCGGTTGTCGAAGCCGCGGCGGTTGAGGAGGCCGGACAGCGGATCGACCTCCGCATTGCCCTTCTCCTCCGCGACGATCTCCAGCACGAGCACGCAGAGCAGCATCAGGCCGACCGCGACGATCAGCACCGCGCCCATGCTCTGCGAGACGAGCGCGAACTGGCTGGCGAGATAGTCCTCCGCCGTATTGCCCGCCCCGGCGAGCACGGCGGCGAAGGCTTTTGCGAGGAAATGCACGCTGGTCAGCGCAAGCAGGACGATGAGCGCCCGGTCGACGAAACTGGCCGGACGCGCCCGCCAGGCGGCGAAGGCGCTCATGCCGAGCGCCACCGCGAACGGCGTCTGGTAGGGCAGCGCATGGGCGAGCGTGCCGCGCGGCAGGTCGTAGATGGCATAATCGAGCGCGACGAAGGCGACGAAGATACCCGCCAGGCCCCAGCGGTTGGTGCGAAGGCCGTAGAGATGACCGATGCCGACGCGCAGCATCAGCATGCCGCCGAGCATGGCGGCGAAGGCGAGAATCGCCCAGAGCTTTGCCGGCGGCACATAGGCGACGAGGAATTCGAAGATGGTGGCGAGCGAGGCGACGGCATAGGTGCCGGCAAACCAGCGGGCGGCAACGCGGTTGCGGCTCCTGGCGGATACCGCCAGGAAAAACATGCAGAAACACTGCGCGATGAGAAAATTCACCGCCAGCAGGAAGCCCGCGCCACTCATTGGCCACCCTACGCAAGATAAAAGCCGCTCCGTGCAAAAGCGCCCGGAACGATCCTGACGAATCCTAGAAGGCGCCCGCGAAAAAAGCGTTAATCGCGGGCGGCGTGTTTCCGTAAGAGGCCACCGGAAACGGGCGCCGTCACGCCCGTCGTGCCCGGGAAGGTGAGCGGCAGGCCGCCGAGCGAGCGGACGGCGAGATAGGCCCAGGCCTCCGCCTCCATGCTGTCACCGTCGAGACCGAGCGCCTCGGCCGTCACCACCTCCGCCCCCTCCGTCTCGGCAAGCGCCGCAAGGTCGCCCATGATCACCCGGTTGAGCCGGCCGCCGCCGCACACGACATAGAGCTTCGGCCGCTCCGGCAGGTGGCGGGCCGAGCGCAGGATGGCCGCGGCCGTGACATGGGCCAGCGTGCGCGCACCGTCCTCAAGGCTCGCATCCGCACCCTCGGGCGGGCGGAAATCGTTGCGGTCGAGCGAGCGGCGCACCGGATCGGTGAAGAAGGCATGGCCAAGGTAACGCTCCGCAAGGCCGGGATCGACGCGGCCTTCCGAGGCGATCATGCCGCCCTGGTCGTAGGGAATGCCGGCATGGGCCTCGACCCATTGGTCGATCAGCGTGTTGCCGGGACCGCTGTCATAGGCGACGATCGCCCCGCCCGCGCCGATGAAGGTGATGTTGGAAATGCCGCCGATATTGACGAAGACGACCGCCTTGCCGGTGGCGCCGGAAAGGCCGGCGGCAAGCGCGGCGTGATAGGCGGGAATGAGCGGCGCGCCCTGCCCGCCATGCGCCATGTCGTTCGCCCGCATGTCGTAGACCACGTCGATGCCGGTCTCGCGGGCGAGCAGCCCGCCGTCGCCGAGCTGTACCGTCAGGCCGGCATCCGGCCGGTGCAGCACGGTCTGGCCATGAAAGCCGATGATGTCGATGTCGGATGCCGCGAGCCCGTTCTCCACCAGGAAGGCGCGCACGGCCTCGCCGTGGCGCAGCGTCAGCGCGCGCTCGACCGCGGCAAGATCGCCCGGCCGTTCGTCGCGCTTGCCGATCCCCTTGGCAGTCTCCAGCGCGCCCTGAAGGCGGCGGCGGAAGGCGGCATCGTAGGGCCGCGCAAGACAGGGGCCGCGCTCGACGACGGCCTCGCCATCCGTACGCAGCAGCGCGACGTCGATGCCGTCGAGGCTCGTGCCGCTCATCAGACCGATCGCCGTCCGCAGTCCCGTCATGCCATCCGCTCCAGAATCACTTTTGAAGTGATTATGCGGTGAAACAGTGCTAAACGCCCGGCGGTCCGCCGGAAAATTATCTCCGGCCGCCAACATCCCGCCCAAAGCATCCCGGCAAGAGAGACAGGCCATGTCCGAATTCAAATCCGATTTCCTTCGCACGCTGAAAGAGCGCGGCTTCATCCACCAGATCTCCGATGAAACCGGCCTCGACGACCTTCTCGCCAAGGAAACCGTGACGGCCTATATCGGCTTCGATCCGACGGCACCGAGCCTGCATGCCGGTGGCCTCATCCAGATCATGCTGCTGCACTGGTTCCAGAAGACCGGCCACCGCCCGGTCTCGCTGATGGGCGGCGGCACCGGCATGGTCGGCGACCCGTCCTTCAAGGACGAGGCGCGCCAGTTGATGACGCCGGACACGATCAACAGCAACATCGCCAGCATCAAGAAGGTCTTCTCGAACTACCTCACCTATGGCGAGGGCCCGAAGGACGCCCTGATGATCAACAATGCCGACTGGCTGCTCGGCATCAACTACCTCGAATTCCTGCGCGATGTCGGCCGGCATTTTTCCGTCAACCGCATGCTCTCCTTCGACAGCGTGAAGCTGCGCCTCGACCGCGAGCATTCGCTGTCCTTCCTCGAATTCAACTACATGATCCTGCAGGCCTACGACTTCGTCGAACTGAACAAGCGCTACGACGTGCGCCTGCAGATGGGCGGCTCGGACCAGTGGGGCAATATCATCAACGGCATCGACCTCGGCCACCGCATGGGCACGCCGCAGCTCTACGCGCTGACCTCGCCGCTCCTGACGACCGCGTCGGGCGCCAAGATGGGCAAGTCGCTCTCCGGCGCCGTCTGGCTCAACCCGGACATGCTGTCGGCCTATGACTTCTGGCAGTACTGGCGCAACACCGAGGATGCGGACGTCTCGCGCTTCCTGAAGCTCTACACGACGCTGCCGATGGACGAGATCGCCCGGCTCTCCGCGCTCGGCGGCGCCGAGATCAACGAGGTGAAGAAGGTCCTCGCCACCGAGGTGACGGCGATGCTGCACGGCCGCGAGGCCGCCGAGCAGGCCGCCGAGACCGCGCGCAAGACCTTCGAGGAAGGCGCGATCGCCGAAAACCTGCCGTCGATCGCGGTGTCCGCCGGTGAGCTCGAAGCCGGCATCGGCCTCCTCACCCTCATCGTCAAGGCCGGCCTTGCCGCCTCCAACGGCGAAGCCCGCCGCCATGTGCAGGGCGGCGCGGTGCGCATCAACGATGCCGCCGTTTCCGACGAGCGCCGCGTCATCGGCACCGCCGACGTTTCCGCCGACGGCGTCGTCAAGCTGTCGCTGGGCAAGAAGAAGCACATCCTGGTGCGTCCGGCCTGACCGGGCAAACGAAACTGAAGGCCCCTCCAGGCGGCCTTCAGTTTGATGGCAGACATCGCTCCAAGCACTCCGTCATCCTCGGGCTCGACCCGGGGATCCGTTCTTTTCAACGGGTTGTGGATGGTCGGGTCAAGCCCGACCATGGCGTAGGAGGAGAGGTTTGCGGACCTTGCCACCAGATCGAAGGCCGCCTCCGGGCGGCCTTTTTCATTGGAATTCGAAGATGTTGCGGAAGACGCCGGGGGCGATGATCGACAGCGGGTTGATCGTCAGCTTCGGCTTGTCGAAGGGACCGGAGAGCTTGAAGGTGATGCCGATCAGGCCGCGGTCGTTGCCGTTGCCGAGGAGGATGCCGATCAGCGGCAGTTCGGCGAACAGCCGGTTGAGGCCGTAGGCCGGCATGAAGGTGCCGGTCATGTCCGTGCGGCCATTGGCATCGCGCACCGTGCCCTGGAAGGTGGCGCCGACCGTTTCGCCGCGCACCACGCCGTTTTCGAGGCTCAGCGCACCGCCGCCGGTGCGTATCTGGGCAAAGCCGCGGGAGAATTTCACGGCGCTGACGTCGATCTCGCGGCGCACCGCTTCGTTGAGGCTGCGCCCGCTTTCGCCGGCCGGCGTCGAGACGAGCGAGCGCAGGCGCTCCTCTCCGACGAGCGAGAAGTTCCTGATATCGACGGATCCGCGCCAGCCGCTGCCCGCCGTCTCGCGCAGTCGGACATTGAGGAGACCGCCGCGCATGTGGCTGTAGACATCGGCAAAACGCGCGACAGCACCGGCATCGCCGCTGGTGAGCTGGATAGCGTCCGCGCCGCCATTGCTGGCAAGCTGCGCCACGACGGGCGCGCCGCTCTTCGTCACCGCCGAGAGGTCCACGCCCGAAATGCGGCTGCCCGCCGTGCTGTAGCGGAAGCTGACATTGGAGAGCGTTTCGCCGTTGAAGCCGACGGCCCGTGCGAGATCGGCCCGGATGGTGACGTCCTGCTTCTCGCCGCCACCGCCGGTCGCATTCTTGAGGCGCGCCAGTACGGCGCGCACATCGGCCGCCTCGCCATCCGCCACGACCGAATAGCCGGACTTTCCGCGCTCCACCTTCAGGCGGAACCGGTCGTCGGCCGAAAGCCGGACGGTGGAGAAGTTCGCCGCGTCAAGCCGCGCGCCGCGGAAGGTGAGATTGCCCGCCACGTTGAACCCGTCGCCGGCAAAGCGGAAATCGGAGACGCGGGTGACGCCCTCCTTCGTGTCCGCCGTCAGCGTGACCTTGCCGCCGATGCCCGCGCCCTTGGTCCAGCCGATCCACGGAATGGAGACCGCGGCGGAACCGACATCCGCCTCCACCGTGCGCGGCCCGTCGCCCTCCTGCTCCAGCCGCACCTCGACAGGCCCCTCGACCACGTCCTCAAGGCCCGGCAGCAGCTTGCGGCGGTCCTTGTTGTCGAGCGTGCCGGACAGCACCGTCCTGCGCTTGAAGCCGGCGGCCTTGCCGACGGGCTCGGCCAGTTCGAGGTCGAGCGTCACGCCATCGATATCGCCCCTGGCCTTGAGGTCGGCCTTCTGGGGATCGATGGCGAGAAGGCCGCGCAGGCCCGTCACGGTGCGCCCGGCGATCGGCTTGGCGAGGTCGACATCGTCGAGCGTCAGGGCCGCCGTCCATTGCGGCGGCGGCGGGTCGTGGGCGGCGATGACGCCGAAATGCGCCTGCACCTTGGCCTTCACCTCGCCGCTGAAATCATTTGGCGCAAAGCCGGTCGCCGGCAGGGCGCGGATCGGCCGGTAGGTCACCAGTTCGGCGATGGCGTCGGCATTGCCGGCGACATCGATGTCCATGTCCGCCATCAGCGGCTTGCTGTAGTTGTCGGGCAGCACGAAGGTGCCGCCGGTCAGCGCGACGGAGCGGCCGGACGGGAAATAGGCCGTGCCGCCGTTGATCGCGATCTCCGTGCGCGGCCCGCGCAGGCGGAATTTGCCGGACGTGTCGCGCAGCGGCGGGATCTCGCCGGCGACGTTCATGCGCGCACCCTCGATGTCGAAGTCGATCTTCAACTCCTCCGGACCGAGATGCATCGGCACGCCCGGCAGGCGCTCGCGGCCTTCGGCAAGGTAGAATTCGATGCGGCCATTGGTGACGGTGCCGCCGAAAATGTTCTTGATCACCCAGCTACGCGCCGTCTTGGCCATCCAGAACGGCCAGAACTGCTTGACGGCGGCCGATTCCAGCTCGCTGGCGATCATCACGAAGCTGATCTCCGGGTCCCGCTCGCCGAAGCGCATGGCCAGCGAGCCGGCGACATTGCCCTTCTCGCTGGAGACGGCCATCTCCTCGAACAGCAGGTTCTTCGTCTTCGGCAGATAGTAGCCGTTGACCTTGGCATCGAAACGGATCGGTGCCTCGCTGGAATCGACGGGACGGCTCACCGCATTGCTGAAGACGAGGTCGATGGCGAACCCCTTGTCCGGCCGGTCGGAGACCCGGTCGAGGTCGATGAGGCCGCCGGTGAAGGGAAAATGCGACTGGCCGACGCCGGCATCCTGGGAGGCGAGCTCGATCGAGCCCTTGTCGAAATTGTAGCCGACCGTGAGGGTGGACGGGCGCAGCTCCGCCGCAATGCCATCGCCATAGACGGAGCCCGCGGCGAGCGCGACGTCGAGGCCGAGTTCGGGCTTCGTCCCGTCGATCTCGCGCACCGCATGGACCGAGACATCCGCCGTCGTGTCGACGCCGGCATGCACATTGCCGTTGACATCGTTGCCGAGCAGGAATTTCCCGAGCGCCACATTGCGGATCGACCCGTCCAGCGTGCGCACGGATCCCTCGGCGCCCGAGGCGGTCAGGTCGATCTCGCCCTCGGCGCCATCCATCGTGAAATGCCCGTCGATCGACATGGTGCCGTCGCCGTCGCGGGTGAACTGCAGGCTGGCGATGGCCAGCGTCACCGCCTTGCCGTCCGGCCCCTGGAAGGTCGCGCCGAGGTCGGACGCCTTGACGGTCTGCATGCCGTTCGTGTCGATGAGGTGGCTGACGCCGTCGAGCCGCTCGAAGGTGGTTTCGAGATAGTCCGGCACGTCGGAAATGCGCAGCGCCGCCAGGTCGAGCGGCTTGCTCTTCGGCAGCAGCGCGGCATTGAACATCGCGCCGTCCACATCGAGCCGCGAGACGGCGATGCGGCCGGAGGCGAGCCCGAGCGGGTCGAGCACGATGCCGATCGAATCGGTCGTCGCCAGTTCCTTGCCGGATTCGACCTCGACGATGCGGACATTCTCCGCCTTCAGCGCGAACCCGTTGAAACCGGCAAGCCGCAGCACGGTGTGGTCGACGGAGGCGCGGTAGCGCGTGCCGAGTGCCTGGTTGAGCGCGGCGACGGCCCGTGCGTTCAGCGTGCTGTCGAAGAGGCCGGTCTCGACGAGGCCGATGAGCACGGCGCCGAGAAACAGGACGAGCGCGACGGTGGCGGCAATGATGCGGCAGGCGATGCCGGTGCGGCTCGCCTCGACCGCGTGCAGGACGATGGGGTCATGCGCCTGCGCAGACGGCAGTTCGTGCAGCGGAACGATGTCCTTTCTGCGGAACACGACCTTCTCGTCGCGGAGTTCTGCCATCTCGTGCTGGTTTCCTTTGCCCCATTGCGCAGCGTTATCCCATGGAATCGCTGCCTGCCGTCCGCTCGCCGCTGGACGATTCTGCCTGCCACTATATATCGGGAGGCCGGCTCCTTGACTCAAAAAGCCGGCCAAAGAAAGGAAATCCCATGGCAGAACTGGCTCCGGGCGTCGAAGCTCCGGACTTCACCCTTCCGCGCGATGGCGGCGGCACCATTTCGCTCTCCGCATTCCGCGGCCGGCCCGTCGTCCTCTTCTTCTATCCCAAGGATGACACGGAAGGCTGCACGACGGAAGCGAAGGATTTTACCGCCGCGAAAGCGGATTTCGAGGCCGCCGGCGTCGCCCTCATCGGCCTTTCGCCCGATCCGGTGAAGAAGCACGACAAGTTCGTCGCAAAACACGCGCTCGGCGTGCCGCTCGCCTCGGACGAGAGCCTCCAGACGCTGGAGGCTTACGGTGTCTGGAAGGAAAAGAGCATGTATGGCCGCACCTACATGGGCGTCGAGCGCACGACCGTGCTCGTTGACGCCAACGGCAAGATCGCCGAGATCTGGTCGAAGGTGAAGGTCAAGGGCCATGTCGAGGCCGTGCTGGAAGCCGCCAGAAAGCTTTAAATTTTCAAGGCAAATAATTGAAATGACGGAACTTCCCCATATCGAAAGCCTTCGGGGCGGCACCACGGCGGCCATTGCGGCCGCCGATCTCGACCTGAAGACGGCGCTCGCGCAGGAGACCGCGCGCCGCTGGTTCGCCCGCACACTTTCGATGCGCTCGCCGCGCGACCCGGTCCTGCCGGCGCGGCCCGGCCGGCCGGAAAGACCGGAGCTCATTCCGCCCAGGCACATGGAGAAGCGCTCGCTGCACACGCTCAAGGGCCGCATCGCGCTTCTCCATGCGCTGGCCCATATCGAGCTCAATGCCGTCGACCTCGCGCTCGACATCGTCGCGCGCTTCACGACGGAGCGCGTGCCGCATTCCTTCTTCGACGGCTGGATGCAGGTGGCCTTCGAGGAGGCCAAGCATTTCCGGCTGATCCGCGATCGCCTGCGCGAGCTCGGCGCCGATTATGGCGACCTGCCGGCCCATGACGGGCTCTGGCAGGCCGCGCACGACACGCGCAACGACCTGACCGCCCGCCTTGCCGTCGTGCCGCTCATCCTGGAGGCGCGCGGGCTCGACGTGACGCCGACGCTGCAGGCCAAGATGCGCGAGACCGGGGACGATGCCAGCGCCGACATCCTCGACGTCATCTACAACGACGAGAAGGGCCATGTGGCGGTGGGCGCCAAATGGTTCCGCTTCCTCTGCGCCCGCGAGAAGAAGGACCCTTCGGCCACCTTCAGGGAACTGGTGCGCACGAACTTCCGCGGGCCGCTCAAGCCGCCCTTCAACGATGTCGCACGGGCCGAAGCCGGCCTGACGCCTTCCTTCTACCGCTCGCTCGTTTCCGTCAGCCAAAGCTGATATTCCTCGCCCGCAACCCCGCCGGGAAAGCCTTTGTTAACCCTAACAATGTGTAATTCCGGCACGAGACCTTCAAGAATCGGTCGGGGAGCAAATGGTGGCGGAGCGTCCTGAAAACCGCGTCTTCGGAAAGCGTGCGCAGCAGCATATCGTGATCTTCGCGAGCGGCGACAAGATCCGCCACATGACCATCCGTCCCTGGATGGCTGCCGTCGCCTTCTGCTTTGCCGGCATGTTCACCGTCGGCTACCTTGCCGCCACCTCCTATCTCGTGCTGCGCGACGACCTGATCGGCGCCACCATGGCGCGCCAGGCCCGCATGCAGCACGACTACGAGGACCGCATCTCCGCGCTGCGGGCGCAGGTCGACCGCGTCACCAGCCGCCAGCTCCTCGACCAGCAGGTCGTCGAGGAGAAGGTCGAGAAGCTGATGCAGCAACAGCTCGCCCTCTCCGCCCGCCATGGCAAGCTCGACGCCCTGCTGAACCGCGCCGAAAATGCCGGCGCAACCGCCCCCGTTACCGATGGGATTTCCGTCACGGACGGGCGCCGGGCCGATGCGGTGGGCGCCATCAATGCCATCATGGGCGCGACCGGAAGCGCTTCGCAGAAGACGGCGCAGCTTGCCTATGCCGCGACGAACGAATCGGTCGCCGATCGCGCCGACCGGCTCTTCTCCAAGGTCACGCTCTCACTGAAGGACCTGGAACACGAACAGATCAACCGCATCCAGTCGCTGACGGCCGGCGCCTCGGAAACGGCCGACGCCATCCAGACCATCCTGCGCCGCACCGGCTTCGACGTCGCCGAAAAGGCGGAGGGCGGCGATTCGGAAACGGCGATCGGCGGCCCGTTCGTCGAGCCGGTCGATGTCACCGATCCGTTCGAAACCTCGATCAACGATCTCGACACCGCATTGGACCGCCTCGACAATGCCCGCCGCACCGCGCGAAAGCTGCCCTTCGGCAATCCCTCGCCCGCCAGCAGCATCACGAGCCGTTTCGGCAACCGCACCGACCCGTTCCTCGGCCGTCTCGCGCTGCATGCCGGCATCGACTTTCGCGCCCGCACCGGCACGCAGATCGGCGCAACCGGCGCGGGCACGGTCGTCGTGGCCGGGCGCAACGGTGGCTATGGCAATATGGTGGAAATCGACCACGGCAACGGCCTGACGACGCGCTACGCCCACCTTTCCCGCGTGCTCGTCAAGGTCGGCGACCATGTGGAAGCCTCCACCCCGATCGGGCTTTCCGGCACGACGGGCCGCTCCACTGGCCCGCATCTGCACTATGAAGTGCGCCGCGACGGCAAGGCGCTCGACCCCATGCGCTTCCTCACGGCCGGCATGAAGCTGACGACCTATATGGATTGACGTAACGCAAGGTGAAGCGCTCTGGTATGACAAAAATATCGGCCATGGGCTTCAAATCGCTCGCGCATTTACCAAATTCGCTGATTTCCTTGACTTTCCGGCACTTTCGGCATATTTGCGCTGCATCCTCGCGGCGATAGGGCCGCTGAAACCCATTGCGTTCGCAAGAACCGGAACGGAAACTGTTTTCCCTTTGACCACTTTTGCTGATCTTGGCCTGAGCCCGAAAGTCCTGTCCGCCGTCACCGACGCGGGATACACGATCCCGACCCCGATCCAGGCGGGTGCCATTCCGCCGGCGCTAGCGCGGCGCGACATTCTCGGCATCGCCCAGACGGGCACCGGCAAGACCGCGTCCTTCGTTCTGCCGATGCTGACGCTGCTCGAAAAGGGCCGTGCCCGCGCCCGCATGCCGCGCACGCTCATCCTGGAGCCGACGCGCGAGCTTGCCGCCCAGGTTGCGGAAAACTTCGAGAAATACGGCAAGAACCACAAGCTGAACGTCGCCCTCCTCATCGGCGGCGTCTCCTTCGACGAGCAGGACCGCAAGCTGGAGCGCGGCGCAGACGTGCTGATCTGCACCCCCGGCCGCCTGCTCGACCATTGCGAGCGCGGCAAGCTGCTGATGACCGGCGTCGAGATCCTCGTCATCGACGAGGCGGACCGCATGCTCGACATGGGCTTCATCCCGGATATCGAGCGCATCGCCAAGCTCATTCCCTTCACCCGCCAGACCCTGTTCTTCTCGGCCACCATGCCGCCGGAAATCCAGAAGCTCGCGGACCGCTTCCTGCAGAACCCCGAGCGCATCGAGGTGGCACCGCCCTCCTCCACGGCCAAGACCGTGACGCAGCGCCTCGTCGCCACGCACGGCAAGGACTACGAGAAGCGCGCGACGCTGCGCGATCTCATCCGCGCCCAGGACGACCTGAAGAACGCCATCATCTTCTGCAACCGCAAGGTCGACGTCGCCGAGCTCTTCCGCTCGCTCGACCGCCACGGCTTCTCCGTCGGCGCGCTGCACGGCGACATGGACCAGCGGGCCCGCACGACGATGCTGGCCAACTTCAAGGAAAACAAGCTTACCCTTCTCGTGGCATCCGACGTCGCGGCCCGCGGCCTCGACATTCCGGATGTGAGCCACGTCTTCAATTTCGACGTCCCGATCCATGCCGAGGACTATGTCCACCGCATCGGCCGCACCGGCCGTGCCGGCCGCTCGGGCGCCGCCTTCACCCTGGTATCCAAGCGCGACGGGAAGTTCCTCGACGCCATCGAGAAGCTGATCGATCAGAAGATCGAATGGCTGAGCGGCGGCATCGAAGACCTGCCGCCGCAGGCCGAGAGCGAGGAGCGCGAGCGTCCCCGCGGCGGCCGCGATCGGGGCGGTCGTGACCGCGACCGCGATCGTTCCCGTGGCCGCAAGGGCGAACCCCGCGCAACCGAAACGCGCATCGAGACCAGCGAGAGCGAAGAGAAGGTGGAAGCCGTGAAAGCTGAACGCAAGGCGGAAGGGCGGCCGCAGAATCCCGCTCGCAATCCGCGTGCCGCAAACCATGCCGCACCGCGTCCGGCCAATGACGACAGCCGCGATCGCCGCAGCCGTTACCGCCGCGACGACGATGACGGCCCGACGCCGCTCGGTTTCGGCGACGAGGTTCCGGCCTTCATGCTGATCGCCGGCAAGGCCTGATCTCCCGGAATGTCCATTCCAGGCATCGATGTGCCAGGCCTCGGTTGCGGCCTGGCGATTTTGCGTGAGGGCAAGCTCCTGCTCTACCGGCGCCTGCGCGCGCCGGAGGCCGGCGCATGGAACATCGTCGGCGGCAAGATCGACCACATGGAGCGCGCCGTGGATTCCGCCCGCCGGGAGGCGGAGGAAGAATCGGGGCTGACCATCGGCGCCGTCGATTTCCTGTGCATTTCCGAGCAGATCATCGCGGACGAACGCCAGCACTGGCTGTCGCTCATCTATGTGACGGAGGATTTTTCCGGCGAGCCGCGCGTCATGGAGCCGGAGAAGCTGCCGGAATTCGGCTGGTTCTCCCTCGACGCCCTGCCCGCGCCGCTCTCGCGCTTTGCCGCCGATGCGGTGAAAGCCTTGCGGAAATGATCAGAACCGGGCGGTCGCACCGATGATGAAGGTGCGGCCGCGGCCGTTCTTGACGCCGCCGTAATTGTCCATCAGGCCTGAATTCGCCTTCATGTAGGTCGTGTCGAAGACGTTCTCGACATTGAAGAAGATCTTGGCGTTCTCGTTGACCTGCCAGGAGGCATGCGCGTCGAACAGCGTATAGGCGTCGACGTCGAAGGCCATGCTCTGGTTGATATAGGCCTGCTTGCTCTTGCCGACATAACGCATCCGGCCGCCGACGGTGAGCGTTTCCTCCAGGAAGCGCATGCCGGCGTCGATGGTCAGGAAATCGTCCGGCAGCCGTCCCGTGTCGCTGCCGACGCCGGCGGCGGAACCTTCCGGCTGCTTGGTGTCGGCGAGCGTCAGCGAGAAGCCGGCATAGTAGCGGCCGGCATCGTAGCCGCCCTCCACTTCCAGCCCTTTCATCACCGTCGTGCCATCCACGTTGACCCAGCGCGCCGCGCCGTCCGTGTCGATGTCATAGGTGATGTAGTCGCGGATGCGGTTGTGGAAATAGCCGACCTTCAACCAGGCGGAATCGCCCGGCGTCAGGAGGTCGTCCGTCGTCATGTTGACGCCGAACTCCCAGCCGCGGCTCTTTTCGGGCACGAGGTTGGGATTGTTGTTGACCGGGTCGGAGGAGCCGTCGAAGCTGTGGCCGCCGGGATAGAACATCTCGGCCGCCGTCGGCGGGCGGGCGGTATGGGCATAGGTCACATAGGGCTGGAGCCATTCGAGTGGGCGCGCCGAGAGGGTGACCTTCGGGTTGAGGTCGCCGCCGTCGCGCGACAGCGTCTCCATCGGGCACGGATCACCGCCGGCAGCGCAGCCGTTCGTGCCCGGCGCGTCGTAGCCGCTGACGCCTTCGAGCGACCAGTAGTCGTAGCGCAGGCCCCCGGTCAGGTCGAAGATGCCGTGCGAGATCGTCGCCTCGCTGAAGACGCCCGCCTTCACCAGCGTCCCGTCCGGATTGGCGCCGCGCTTGGCGTTGCCCTCGTAGCGGTCGCGGCTGTAGGCGCCGCCATAGGTGAGCTTCAGCTCCGTTTCCTCGCCAAGATCGAAGCGCATGCGGTTGGAAATGTCGAAGCCGGCCGTCGTGTTGGTGCCCTTGCGGCCGTCGAACGTGCTGACATTGCCGTTGGTGCCGTCGAATTCGAGATCGGTGATGTTGAGATAGGCGTTGATCGAGAGGTCGATCAGGTCGCTGCCGGGCTGGTAGCTGTATTTTGCCGTATAGGTCTGGTTCTCGACGATCCAGTTGTAGCCGGAGCTGCCCGGCAGGAACTCGTTGCCGTACCAGATGCCGCCGAGCGACAGCTTGTGATCGGCGTTCGGCGACAGGTTGACCTTGAAGAGGCCCGATTTCGGATGCTGGTCGCCGGCATTCGGGTAGAGGATGCCCGAGCCGTTCTCGTAGGGGCTCTTCTTCGTGTCGCTGAGCGCGCCGACGATGCCGATCTCGCCCTCGCCCATCTCGGTGCGCACGGCGCCGCTGAGGAGGCGCGAATAGTCGAAGCCGTTGGTACCGGCGCGCACCGAGGTCATCACCCCGTAGTCCCTGCCGGGCAGCAGCACGTCGTCGACGTCGAGCGTGCGGAAATTGGCCGCGCCCGCCAGCGTGCCCATGCCCTCGGCACCCGAGACCGCGCCCCGCGTCACGTCGATGCCGACCAGCATGTTCTGTTCCACATAAAGCAGGCTGTCGAAGGTGCCGCCATGGCCGGACAGGTTGCTGAAGGTCTGCGGCACGCCATCGATCATGCTGTTGACGCGGCCCATGCCCTGCATGCCGCGGATGTTGACGGTGATGCCCGGCTGGTCCGCCGGCTCGCGCGTGAAGGTGCCCGGTGCGGAGCGCAGGACCTGCATCACGTCGCCGGCATAGCGGTCCTGGATCTTCTCGCGGTCGGCGGTCGAGACGCCGGCCGGAACGTCGACGATGCCGTCGCCATTGCCATCGCCTTCCACGTTGATCTGCTGGAGGTCGGTCGCCGTCGCGTCCTGCGCGGTGGCGGGTCCGGCGGCTGCCAGCAGCGCAAGCGCCATGGCCGTGCCCGCAAGAAGCGTTGACGCGTGAAAACGAACCTGTTTCATGGAGACCTCACCGCACTCTGCCCGCGCAATTTTGACGCGCGGACCGATCGGTAATGGACAACATGACAATATAAGTCAAGTTTTAATGCCGCGTTTTCCGGGCTGCGGTTATTTGGCCCGCAGCGCCGCCTCGTAGGCCCGGCGCACCCAGAGTGCCATGAGGTCGGGATCGTCGAAGGCCTCGTCCGGAATGGACCAGTAGGGCATCTTCACCGGCTTGCCGCTCTTGCCGTCATAGAACCATTGCCGGCAGCCGGCGGCCGCGAAATCCGGGGCGCTGACCGCGTCGGCCTTGAGCAGGATCTCGTCATAGACTTCCAGCGCCAGGATGCGGCCCTGGTGGTAGATGCCCTTGCCGCCGAACATGCGCTTGATCGTCACCGGTCCCAGCGCCTGGAACATCTCCTCGATCGCGTCCCGATCCATGCCCTACCCTTTCAGGACCCCGCCCGCGGCCAGCACCGCCTCCGGCGTGTCGACGTCGATATGCGCCGCCGCGCCGATCTCCACGTCGACGATGTCGAGCCCGGCGCTCTCGACGATATGGCGCGCGCCGACATCGCCTTCAAGCTGCAGGATCGCGGCGAAGGTGGTGCGCGGCAGCACGACGGGATTGCCGCGCTTTCCGCCGGAGACGGCCCGCACGATGGCATGGCCGCCGGCCGCGGCAAAGGCATCGAGCAGCCGGCGCACGTCCTCGCCGGTGACATGCGGCATGTCGGCCAGCATGACGGCGACCCCGTCGCAGCCCGGGCCGAGCGCGGCGACGCCCGCCCGCAGCGAGGTCGACATGCCCTGCGCATGATCGGGATTGCGCACGAGATCGACCTTGAGGCCGGAAAGCTCCGCCTCCACCTCCTGCGCCCGGTGTCCCGTCACCACCAGCACGCGCGCCGGCCGGGCTGCCAGCGCCGCCTCCGTCGAACGGCGGACGAGCGCCTTGCCGTCGAAGGCGGCGAGCAGCTTGTGGCGGCCGTGCATGCGGCTGGCGCGGCCGGCGGCGAGCACCAGTGCCGCGACGGAGAGCGGCCGTTCCTCTGCCCGGACATCGCGCGGCTGTGGCCGGCTCGGGATCTCGGCGAGAAGGCCGCCGACGCCCATGCCGGTGATCTCGGTGGGGCCGGGCGTTTCCCCGGCGAGGATGCGGGCGAGGATCCAGTCGAAACCGTTTTCCTTCGGGCTGCGCGCGCAGCCGGGCGCACCGATGACCGGCACCGCGCCCACGCGGCCGAGGACCAGCAGGTTGCCGGGATCGACCGGCATGCCGACATGCTCGACCACGCCGCCGGCGGCCCGGATGGCCGCGGGGATGACATCGTTGCCATCGGTGACGGCGGAGGCGCCGAAGACGAGCACGAGGTCGTTGTCTGCCACCGCCACACGGATCGCCTCGGCGACGCCGGATGCCTGGTGCGGCACCCGCACCTCGCCGGTCAAGCGGCTGCCGGAGGGATGCAGGCGCTGTTCGAGCAGCCGGCGCGTCTTGTCCATCACGGAGGGTTTCAGCGTCGGCAGTTCCGTCGCGACGAGCCCGACGCGGCGGGGCACGAACGGCTTGACCTCCAGCGCCCGGCTGGAGGCCAGCACCGCCGCCGCCTTGCGTGCGAGATCGCCGGCCACCGCCAGCGGAATGATCTTGATCGTCGCCACCATGTCGCCGGCCGTCACGCTGGCATGGTCCGGCAGGGTGGCGATGGTGATGGCCGGATCGACCCGGTTGAACCGGTCGATGGCCGCCCGGTCGGCGACGAAGAGCCCGTTGGCGGCGGCATGGAGATTGATGCGGCCGGTCGTGGGCGGGGTGAAGGTCAGGTGGTCCGGCGGTATCGCCTCGGCGATCAGCGCCGCCGCCGCGTCCTCGTCGAGATCGCCGGCTTCGAGGCGCACGGCGATGACGGTCGCGACACCGGCGGTAAGCAGCCCGTCGCAATCCGCCTGCGTCACCACATGCCCCTTGTGCAGCGACAGGCCCGCCACGCGCACGCCATGCGCCAGCCGCGCGCCCAGCGCCCCGGACACCGGAACCTCCCCGAAGATCATGGTCCGGCCCCGAGGAGGGGGCGCCGGCGCAGATGCGCCACGATGTCGGCCAGGATGGCGACGGCGATCTCCGCCGGGCTCGCGGCGCCGATATCGAGGCCGATGGGCGCCGAGATGCGGGCGATCTCCGCCGCGCCGTGCCCCAGCGCCGTCAGGCGCTCGACGCGCTTGGCATGGGTCTTCCGGCTGCCGAGCGCGCCGACATAGAAACAGCCGGTGGTGAGCGCCTGCGACAGCGGAAAATCGTCGATCTTCGGATCGTGCGTGACGGCGACGAGGGCGGTATAGGCATCGAGCGGCCGCACCTTCAGCACATCCTCCGGCCAGTCGGCGGCAAGGTCGATGCCGGCAAAGCGCTCTTCCGTGGCAAAGGCGGTGCGCGGGTCGATGATGGTGATGTCGAAACCGGCGACGCCGGCCATCCGCGCCAGCGCCTGGCTGATATGGACCGCGCCGATGGCGACGATGCGGGCGGGCGGCAGGTGGACATTGAGGAAGAATTTTCGATCCTCGACTTCCACAAGGCCGGACCGGCCGGAGCGGAAGGCGCGCGTGATCGCCTCGCCGAGCGGGCCGGCGACCGGATCGCCCTCGCGGATCACCCGGTCGCGGCCGTCGCCGAGATCGGTCAGGTGGATGACGGCACGGCGGGCGGCGCGCTCCGCGTTCAATTTGCGCAGGAGATAGGGATCCATCAGCCGACGCGCTCCACATAGACCCGGATGCGCCCGCCGCAGGACAGGCCGACGCGCCAGGCGGTCTCGTCGGCGACGCCGAATTCCAGGAGCCGCGGCTCGCCGTCCGCAATCACCTCCATCGCCTCGCCGATGACGGCGCCCTCGACGCAGCCGCCGGAAACCGAGCCGTGGAAATTGCCCTCGCCGTCGATCACCAGATGGCTGCCGACCGGGCGCGGCGCCGAGCCCCAGGTCTCGATGACCGTGGCGAGCGCCACCATGCGCCCGTCGTCCATCCAGCGTTCCGCGATGGCCAGCGGATCGAACACGTCGTTGGTCTCCATTCTCCCCTCCTCATGCCGCCGGCAGGAAACGCCGCGGATCGCCGGTGCCGCGCGGCGCCTCGCCGGAAAGCGCCGCCACCAGGTCGGCCATGGCCTCCAGATTGTGCACCGGCCGCAATTCGTCGACATGCGGCAGCATCGCCCGCACCCCGCGCGCCCGCGCCTCGAACCCTTCGAAGCGCAGGAGCGGATTGAGCCAGACGAGCCGCCGGCAGGAGCGGTGCAGCCGGTCCATCTCCCTTTCCAGGAGGTCGATGCCCTCACGCTCCAGCCCGTCGGTGATAAGCAACACGACCGCGCCCTGCCCCAGCACGCGGCGCGACCAGAGCCGGTTGAATTCCTTCAGCGTCTCGCCGATGCGCGTGCCGCCGGACCAGTCGCTGACCGACTGGCTGCACGCCTCCACCGCGATATCGGGATCGCGGTGGCGCATCTGGCGCGTGACATTGCTGAGCCGCGTGCCGAACAGGAAGGCGTGCAGGCGGCGGCGGTGTTCGCCGAGCGCATGCAGGAAATGCAGGAAGATGCGCGTGTACTGGCTCATCGAGCCGGAAATGTCGGCCAGCACCACGAGCGGCGGATGCACCGTCTTCGGCCCCCGGTGGCGCGGCAGGATCAGCGCGCCGCCGGTGCGCATGGCATGGCGCATCGTGGCGCGCGCGTCGATCGCCACCGGCCGGGTGGAACGGCGGAAGCGGCGCGTGCGCACCTCGTCGAGAGGCAGCACGAGGCCGGCGATGGCGCGCTTGGCGGCGGCAAGCTCGGCCGCGGACATCTGCGCGAAATCCGTCTTGCGCAGCACCTCGCTGCCGGAGGCGGTGAACCGGGCATCGACCTCGATGTCCGGCTCGTCGCGCAGGCGCCGCTCGTCCTGCCGGCCGCCGAACAGCGCATCGGAGACGCGCGTCTCGCCCGCCTTGCGCTTCTCCCGCTCCGCCTCGCGCCGCACCACCGGCGACATCAGCGCGATCATCTTGCCGACGAGCTCGCGCGAGCGCCAGAACAGCCGGAACGCCTCGTCGAAGACCGCGTCGTCCTCGTGCCGCTTGACCAGCGTCGCATGCAGCGCCGTATAGAATTCCTCGCGCTCGCCGATGCCGATCGCCCGCACCGCCTCGATGGCATCCGTCACCGCCGCCGGCCCGATGCGCAGGCCCGCCTTGCGCAACACGCGGGCGAAGAACACGATATTGTCGGCAAGCCGCCCCTCGAAGGCCGCGCCCGATAGGCCGTTGTCCGCCGCCGCCGTCATCGCTCAGCCCGCCGCCGCCAGATCGGCCTTCACGCCATCCAGCAGCCTGCGCCCCTCCGCGCCCTCGATGCGGGCGATGTCGTCCTGGTACTTGAGCAGCGTCCCGAGCGTGTCGGACACGGTTTCCGGGTCGAGCGCGACGCGGTCGAGCTCGGTGAGCGCGCTCGCCCAGTCGATGGTTTCGGCGACGCCCGGATTCTTGAAGAGATCGAGCCCGCGCAGCTTCTGTACATAGGCGACGACCTCCCGCGAGAGCGCCGCGTTGCAGCCCGGCACCTTGCGGCGGATGATCTCCAGTTCCTGCGCGGCGGCGGGATAATCGACCCAGTGGTAGAGACAGCGGCGCTTCAGCGCGTCGTGCACCTCGCGGGTGCGGTTCGTCGTGATGATGACGATGGGCGGCTCGGCGGCGCGGATGGTGCCGAGCTCCGGCACCGTCACCTGGAAATCGGACAGCACTTCGAGGAGGAAGGCTTCGAAGGCCTCGTCGGTGCGGTCCAGTTCGTCGATCAGGAAGACCGGCGCCCGGCCATCCGGCGAGGAGAGCGCCTGCAGCACGGGGCGGCGGATGAGATAGCGCTCGGAGAAGATGTCAGCCTCGATGCGGCCGCGATCCGTGGTTCCGGCAGCCTCGGCAAGGCGGATCTCCAGCATCTGCGCCGGATAGTTCCACTCATAGACCGCCGAGGAGATGTCGAGGCCCTCGTAGCATTGCAGGCGGATCAGCGGGCGGTCGAGTGCGGCGGCAAGCACCTTTGCGATCTCCGTCTTGCCGACGCCGGCCTCGCCCTCCAGGAAGAGCGGCCGCTTCATGCGCAGCGCGAGGAACAAGACGGTCGCCAGCGACCGTCCGGCGAGATAGTTGCCCGCCGCCAGCATCTCCACGGTTTCGTCGATGGATTGCGGGATGTTTCCGCGTTGATAGGCCACGCCGTTCCTCCGTCTGGAAGAACGAACTTATAGCGTGCGGTAGCCCCGGTCCATATAGAGAAGGGCCTCTCCGGGCTCGCCGAAGGAGACGCCCATCACCTCGCCGATCAGCACCATATGCGTCGCCATGACCTTGAGCTCGACAAGCCGGCAATCGAAGGCGGCCAGCGCATCCTTCAGCACGGGCGCGCCGGTCACCAGCTCCTGCCAGTTGCCCATGGAGAAGCGCTGCTCCGCCGTCAGCGCCGGGTCGCGGCCGGAAAAGGCGTTGGCAAGGTCGATCTGGCCGGCGGAAAGCGTGTTGAGCGCGAAATTGCCGCTTCTGGAGAAGATCGCGTTCTTCGGATTGGAGGCGTTGACGCAGGCGAGCACCATGGCCGGATTGTCCGACACCGAGCAGGCGGCGGTGATCGTCACGCCGCGCTTTTCGCCCGCATGCGCCGTCGTCACGATCTGCACATGGCCGGCATAGCGGCTCATCGCATCACGGTAGAGCGACGGGTCCAGCATCAATCTGTCCAACACGGCATTCTCCTTCACCACAGGAGATACATGGCGAAAATGAAGCAAAATGTAACCCCCGTTCCCGAATTTTCCTGTCCTGCCGGAGACGAGGCGGCCATATTTCTCTTTGACGCTGCCGGCCCGATCCTTACAAAGAGCGTCATCGCGATCGATGGATTGAGAATGAGAACCGCCTTCCTTGCCAGCCTGCTCGGCGCCTCGGTGCTTGCCGCCTCTCCCGCAGCCGCGGCCGGCCTCACCTTCGCCGTGGTCGCGCCGGCGGAAGGGCCGCTCGCCATCCTCGGCCAGCAGGTGCGCGACGGCGCCCGCTTCGCCGCGCAGGCGAACGGCGACACGGTGGTGGAAATTCCCGAGGCCTGCGATGAGAGCGACGGCGCGGCGATCGGCAAGGCGATCCTGGCGGCGGATGCCGTTGCCGCGGTCGGCTTCCTCTGCACGGAGGGGCTTGCCGCCGCCCTGCCCGCCCTTGCCGAGGCGAAGGTGCCGGCGATCACGCTTTCCGTGCGCTCGGGCATCCTCATGGAGGATGCGCTGAAGAAGAATTGGCCGCTCTTCCGCCTCGCCCCCGGCCCGAAGGCGGAGGCCGACAAGGCGGTCGAGATCATCGTCCGGGACTGGAAGGCCGAGCCCTTCGCGCTCATCGACGACGGCACGATCCATGCCCGCGAGCTGGTCGAGACGATCCGGCTGCGACTGGAGGAGGTCGGCATGAAAGCCGCCTTCGTCGACACCTATCGCCCGGCGCAGGAGCAGCAGCTCACCCTCGTGCGCCGCCTCGCCCAGACAGGCGTCACGCGCGTCTTCGTCGGCGGCGACCGGACGGATATGGCGGTGATCGCGCGCGATGCCGGGACGGAGAAGGTGGCGCTGGCGCTTATCGGCGGCGAGGCCCTGATGGGCGCCGATCCGCTCGTGCCGATGACCGACGGCGTCGGGGCGATCGCGCTGCCGGACTACCAGGCCTTGCCGGAGGGCGAGGCCGTCGCGGCGGCGATGAAGGAAAAGGATATTTTCGCGGAAGGCTATGTGCTGCCCGCCCATGCGGCCGTCACCATCCTTGCGACGGCGGCAAGCCGCGGCGGCGATCTTGCGGCGGCACTTTCCGGCACGCCCTTCGCGACGGCGATCGGCACCGTCGCCTTCGGGGCCGACCACGAACTCGCGGAAAATCCCTATCGCCTGCTCGTCTGGCGCGCCGGCGCCTTCGTGCCGGCCGACACGGCAACGGGGAGCGAATGATGCGGCCCGGCCCGAGAAACCGCCTGACGGATGTCGCCGGGCTCACGGTCGGCAACGCCACGGATCATGTGCTTCGCTCCGGCGTCACCGTCGTCCTCTGCGAGGAACCGGCGACGGCCGCCGTGCAGGTGCTGGGCGGCGCGCCCGGCACGCGCGAGACCGATCTCCTGGAACCGCACAACACGGTCGAGGCCGTCGATGCGCTGGTGCTGTCCGGCGGCTCGGCCTTCGGGCTCGATGCGGCATCGGGGGTACAGGCGGGCCTTCGCGAAAGGGGGCGCGGCTTTGCCGTCGGCCCGCACCGCGTGCCGATCGTGCCGGCCGCCATCCTCTTCGACCTGATGAACGGCGGCGCCAAGGACTGGGGCCGCTATCCGCCCTATCGCGAGCTCGGCCATACGGCGCTTGCCGAGGCGACGGCGGATTTTGCCACCGGCAGCGTCGGCGCCGGCACCGGCGCGCTGACGGCGACCTGCAAGGGCGGGCTCGGCACCGCCTCCAGCGTCGTCGAGGGCGGCTTCACCATCGGCGCGCTTGTCGCGGTCAATGCGCTCGGCTCCGCCACCATCGGCGATACGCGGCATTTCTGGGCGGCGCCGTTCGAGGAGGCGGACGAATTCGGCGGCCTCGGCCTGCCCTTCCCCTTCCCAGCGGATGCCCGCACGCCGCGCACGAAACTGTCCCGGCGGCAGAGCGGCACGGAAAACACGACGATCGCCGTCATCGCCACCGATGCGGTCCTCACCAAGGCCGAGGCCAAGCGGCTGGCGATCGCCGCCCATGACGGCTTCGCCCGTGCCCTCTGGCCGGCCCATACGCCGCTCGACGGCGACCTCGTCTTCGCACTTTCGACCGGCAGGAGCGGCCGCCGGCCGGCGCCGGAGGACTTCATCACGCTCTGCGCCACTGCGGCCGCCACCATGGCCCGCGCCATCGCCCGCGGCGTACACGATGCGACGCCGATGCCCGGCGACATGTTGCCGAGCTGGGCGCTGCGGTAATTCGACCGTTGTTCCCCCCTGCCGGGAATGGTATGGCGACGCCAAATTCCTTCTTGACGGAGCCTGACATGACCCTTCCCATCCGGATCGCGCCCTCCATCCTCGCCGCCGACTATGCCAAGCTGGGTCAGGAAGTGCGCGACGTCGTTTCGGCCGGGGCGGACTGGATCCATCTCGACATCATGGACGGCCATTTCGTGCCGAACATCTCCTTCGGTCCCGATGTCATCAAGGCGCTGCGCCCGCACACCGACGCCTTCTTCGACTGCCACCTGATGATCGCGCCCGCCGATCCCTATCTCGAAGCCTTCGCGAAGGCCGGCTGCGACGGCATCACCGTGCATGCCGAGGCCGGCCCGCACCTCGACCGCTCGCTGCAGGCGATCCGCGCGCTCGGCAAGCGCGCCGGCGTGTCGATCAACCCGGCCACCTCGGAAAGCGTGCTGGACTACCTGCTCGACAAGATCGACCTCATCCTCGTCATGACGGTCAATCCCGGCTTCGGCGGCCAGAAGTTCATCCCGGCCATGCAGGAAAAACTGCGCCGCGTTCGGAAAATGGTCGGCGACCGGCCGATCGACATTGAGGTCGACGGCGGCATCGCCGTCGATACGATCGCCCTGCCCGCCGCGGCCGGCGCCAATGTCTTCGTCGCGGGCTCGGCGATCTTCAGCGGCGGTCATGTTGACGCCTATCGCAAAACCATCGACACTCTGCGCAGCAATGCGGAGGGCGCGCGGGCGTGACGATGTTCCGGAAGGCGGCAAGCGCCCTTGCGGCATGCCTGCTGGCGGCGAGCGCGGCCACGGCCGGCGATTTCTCCACCTTCCAGTCGCTCGGCTTCTCGCCGGACGGCAAGGTCTATGCCTTCGAGGAATTCGGCGTCCAGGACGGCTCGGGCTTTCCCTATTCCAACGTCTATTTCATCGACACGGAAAAGGACACCTATCTCTCGGGCACGCCGATCCGCGTGCGGATCGACGACGAGGCGGCGGATATCGCCCAGGCGCGCGCGCAAAGCCGCGACAAGGCCGGGGCGCTGATCGAGACGCACAAGGTGCTCTCCCATCCCGGCGTGATGGCCGCCTTCAACCCGATGGGCGAAGTCGGCGCCGACAGGAGCCGCATAGAATATCTGAAACACGCCATCGAACCGACGCCGGGCGGCAGCTTCGCCCTCGCGCTGGAGGAAATCCCGCTTGCGCTCTCCGAAAAGTGCCGCGACATCACGCCGGAGGGCGGCAAGGGATTCCGCCTGACGCTCGTCAGGCGCGACGGCGAAGCGGCCGACACGGTGGTGCATGAGGATGCGCACGTGCCCGACAGCCGCGCCTGCCCGCTTTCCTACCAGGTTTCCGGCGCGTTCACCTTCAATCCGATCGACGGCGACCCGGTCCATGTCGCGCTCGTCCTGGTGCGCAGCTTCGGCTTCGAGGGCAGCGACGGCCGCTGGATCGCCGTGCCCTTCCGGCCCTGACCATGGAGCTGGCCGCGACGGGACGGGACGGGCCTGATGCCGCAAGGCGGCAGCCGTCCGCGCCGATCTTCCCGTCGCTGCCGGTCTGTCTCGGCGGCGCGCTTGGCTGGGGCGCGCTGATGGCGGCCGGCGCCCTTCTGTCGCTGACGCTGCAGGGGCGCGCCGAAAACTTCCAGCTCATGCGGATCCTCGTAATCTATTTTGCCGGCGGCCTTGCCGCCTGGCCCCTCGCCCTGCCGCTGGCGCGGTTCCTCACCCGCCACCGGCCGTTCGAAACCCGCTTTGCCGCCCATTTCGCGCTGCTCAGCCTCGGCACCATCGCCGTGACGGCCTTCCTCTTTGCCCTGGACTACCGGCTGTTCTACGCGCAATGGCACCATGCGCCCGGCACGCGCATCTGGATCTACCATTTCGTCTTCACCATTGCCGGCGCTGTCTACCAGTTCCTCGTCATGGGCCTTAGCCTGTACCTGCCGGTCGGATTGCCCGTCGTTGCGGGCGCCAGCCTGTGGCTCTCCCGATCCATCCCCCGATCCATACGTTGAGCTTGCCGGCCATCTTTGCTAAAGCGGCGGCAATTCCCACCCTGCCAAGGAAAGCCAAGAGCCGATGATCCCTCGCTATTCCCGACCGGACATGGTCGCCATCTGGTCGCCCGAAACGAAGTTCCGCATCTGGTTCGAAATCGAAGCCCATGCCTGCGATGCGCTCGCAGAGCTCGGCGTCATCCCGAAATCGGCCGCCGAGACGATCTGGGAGAAGGGCGGCAAGGCCGAATTCGACGTCGCCCGCATCGACGAGATCGAGGCCGTCACCAAGCATGACGTCATCGCCTTCCTGACGCACCTCGCCGAATTCGTCGGCCCGGACAGCCGCTTCGTGCACCAGGGCATGACCTCCTCCGACGTGCTCGACACGACCTTCAACATCCAGCTCGTGCGCGCCGCCGACATCCTGCTTGCCGGCATGGACCGCGTGCTCGCCGCGCTGAAGGCCCGCGCCTTCGAGCACAAGGACACGATCCGCATCGGCCGCAGCCACGGCATCCATGCCGAGCCGACGACGATGGGCCTGACGCTCGCCCGCTTCTACGCCGAGATGGACCGGGGCCGCGCCCGCCTCGTCGCCGCCCGCGCGGAAATCGCCACGG
Source organism: Shinella sp. HZN7 (assembly GCF_001652565.1). Lineage (NCBI taxonomy): Bacteria > Pseudomonadati > Pseudomonadota > Alphaproteobacteria > Hyphomicrobiales > Rhizobiaceae > Shinella > Shinella sp. HZN7. Next base: position 1,904,902 of record NZ_CP015736.1, read on the forward strand.
GCGCGATCTCCGGCGCCGTCGGCACCTTCGCCAATATCGACCCGCGCGTCGAGGAACATGTCTGCGCCAAGCTCGGCCTCGTGCCCGAGCCGGTCTCCACGCAGGTCATCCCCCGCGACCGCCACGCCATGTTCTTCGCCACGCTCGGCGTCATCGCATCGTCCATCGAGAACGTCGCGATCGAGATCCGCCACATGCAGCGCACGGAAGTGCTGGAGGCGGAGGAATTCTTCTCGCCCGGCCAGAAGGGCTCGTCCGCCATGCCGCACAAGCGCAACCCGGTGCTGACGGAAAACCTGACGGGCCTCGCCCGCCTCGTGCGCATGGCCGTCACCCCAGCCATGGAGAACGTGGCGCTCTGGCACGAGCGCGACATCTCCCATTCCAGCGTCGAGCGCGGCATCGGCCCGGATACGACGATCACGCTCGACTTCGCGCTGAACCGGCTTGCCGGCGTCATCGAGAAGCTGGTGATCTACCCGGACAACATGATGAAGAATCTCAACAAGTTCCGCGGCCTCGTTCACTCGCAGCGCGTCCTGCTTGCCCTTACGCAAGCCGGTGTGTCGCGCGAGGATTCCTACCGCCTCGTGCAGCGCAACGCCATGAAGGTCTGGGAACAGGGCAAGGACTTCCTGGAAGAACTGCTGGCCGACGCCGAGGTGCGCGCCGCCCTCACCGAAGAGCAGATCCGCGAAAAATTCGATCTTGGCTACCACACCAAGCACGTCGACACGATCTTCCGCCGCGTCTTCGGCACCGTGTAACCCACGCTTTCGCGATCGGCCGGCGAAGCCTCTTCGCCGGCCGGCCCCTCTGTATTAGACTTCCCTTGCGTGCAATGGCGCACGCCTTCCCGGGGGCTGAACATGAGGTTTCCTGCTGCCGTGCTTCTCGCCGTGGCTTTCTTCGCCGGAACGGCGCAGGCACAGACACCGCAATCCGTCGTCGAACTCCTGACCGCCGGCTACGACATCATCAATGTGTCGCCGATCGCCGAAAGCTATGCGGTCTTCCTGGAGAAGGACGACACGGTCGTCATCTGCCAGATCGGCTTCAAGGACGGCGCCTTTTCCACCGACAGGTGTTATCCGCTGGACAAATGAGGGCCGGAAACGGCGATGGCGCCATTGGCGCCATCGCTCCCCTCTGACGGGCGGCCTTGCACTCTCCTCCTGGCGCGTGCCGCCCGCAAAACGGCGTCATCGCTGCTCGTCGACGACGATCTTGCGATAGAGATGCCAGGTGGCATGGCCGAGGATGGGCATGATCACGGCGAGCCCCACGAAGACCGGGATGGAGCCGACGACCAGCAGCGCGGCGACGATCAGCCCCCAGCAGGCGACCGGCACCGGGTTCACCAGCGTGGCGCGCAGCGAGGTCTCGATGGCCGCCACGGCGCCGACATCCCGGTCGAGCAGCAGCGGAAAGGTGACCACCGTCGTCGCCAGGACGACGAGCGCGAAGCAGAAGCCGATGGTATTGCCGGCCAGCATCAGCAGCAACCCGTTCTCCGAACCGAAGACGGAGGCGAAGAACAGGGCGAGCGACTGCGGCGGCTCCGGCCCGAACAGGCTGGTATAGAGCAGTTGCGCGAAGACCAGCCAGGCGATGAACAGCGCCATCAGCATGGCGCCGACGGCAAGGATGGACGGCAGAGCCGGCGAGTTGCGCACCTCCAGCGCATGGCGCCAGGAGGCATCCATGCCGCGCTCGCGCCGCCGGCTGATCTCGTAGAGGCCGATGGCGAAGAACGGTCCGAGCAGCGCAAAACCGGCCACCAGCGGAAAGATCAGCGGCAGCATGTTGACGCCGGAACTCCAGGTGACGAGCACCACGCCCGCGATCGGATAGATGAGGCTGAGGAAGACGTAGTGCGACGGCTTGGCGCGAAAATCGTCGAAGCCGCGGCGAAGCGCATCCATCACGTCGGAAATGCCGATCCGCCGGATCGCCGGGCGCGCCGCCATCTGATCGTGGCCTGCCATCACATGAAAGGTCGCCATGACAATTCCTCCTTGCCGGTTCGAGACCGTCTCGGCGCGCGCGCATGGAAGGCAATCGTCCGCCACCAGGGCGTGCCGTGATTGGCATTGAAGGGATCGGATCATACACCCGGGCGGTTGATTTGTCCCTCCCCCTTGACTTCAGCACTTCGTGAACGCACATGCCGGCGCATGAAAGCCTCAGAAGCAGAAATCCTCATCATCCCCGGCTACACCAATTCCGGGCCCGAGCATTGGCAGAGCCGCTGGCAGTCCAAGCTCGGTTCGGCGCGGCGCGTCGAGCAGGCAGAATGGTCCAAACCCGTGCGCGAGGACTGGGTGCAGCGCGTGATCGAAGAGGTCGCGGCCGCCAGCAAGCCCGTCGTGCTCGTCGCCCATTCGCTGGGCGTGGCAGCGGCGATCCATGCCGCCCCGCATCTCGGCAACAAGGTGGCCGGCGCCTTTCTCGTCGCGCCGCCCGATGTCGCCAACGAGGGCATCCGGCCGAAGCACCTGATGACCTTCGGCCCCTATCCGCGCGAGCCGCTCCGCTTCCCCTCGCTCGTCGTCGCAAGCCGCAACGATCCCTTCGGCACCTACGAGCATGCCGACGACATCGCCGCCGCCTGGGGGGCGCTGCTGCTCGATGCGGGAGAGGCCGGGCATATCAACACGGAGTCCGGCCATGGCCCCTGGCCGGAGGGCACGATGGTCTTCGCCCAGTTCCTGAGCCGGCTCAAGGCGCCCGAATGACGGGCACCTTCCGGCCTCATTAAGAGGAATTTCATAGAAATCCTGCACGCTGGCCCCGTTGAGTTCCAAGCAGGCGCCGCGTTTCATGGCCAAACCATCCGGTTCGACCTCCATTGCCGTGCATGAAACGGAGCGCGAGCCGTTTTATCGCTGGCTTTTTGCGCGGTCCGGATTCGGTTTCGCCGCGCTCGATGCCGAGGGGCGCATCCTCGAGGCGAACGGGGCGTTCCTGCGGCCCTTCGGCGTCTCCTGCCCCTCCGCCCTTCCTCCCTTCCCCGATTGCGTCTCGCCCAAGGACCGCGCCGTCATCGCCTTTGCGATGCGTCCAGGCCCTGCCGAACAGGCGCCGTGGGAAATCCGCCTGCAGCGGCCCGATGGCACCGAATTCTGGGTGCTGGCATCCTTCGTCGAGGCGCCGGTCCTGCCCGGCGAGCCGCCAGCGCCCGCCCTCCTCATCCAGACCACCGACATCGACGAGCGCAAGCGCAACACGCTCGAACTGGCGGAGCGCGAAAGCCGCTGGAACCATGCGCTCGAATCCGCCGGCCAGGGCGTCTGGGACCATGATTTCGCCCGCGGCGACCTCTTCTATTCCCGCCAGTGGCGGGCGATCCGCGGCCTGCAGCCGGACGACCCCATCGAATCCTCCCTGGAGGACTGGCTTCAATGCGTGCATCCCGACGACCGGGCGCATGTCCTGGAGGAGATCCACAAGCAGGAAACCGGCCAGACGCCGTTCAACGTGTTCTCCTATCGCGAGCGTCACAAGGACGGTCACTTCGTCTGGATCGAGAGCCGCGGCGCCGTCGTCGACTACGGGCCGGACGGCAAGCCGAGCCGCATCGCCGGCACCGACACGGACATAACCGAGCGCAAGGAGGCGGAAGAGCGCCTCGCCCAGCTTTCCCGCCGGCTGGAACTGGCGCTCGGCGTCTCGCGCATCGGCGTCTTCGATGTCAACCTGCAGACCGGCGACGTGCGCTGGGACAATCGCATGATCGAGATGTACGGCGTGACGGAAAAGCCGGACGCAGGCACCTGGGAACGGGCGCTTCATCCGCAGGACCAGTCGAAGGCAAAGGCAAAGGTCAGCGACAGCCTCTTCCGCAGCCAGGATTTCGCCAACGAGTTCCGCATCATCCGCGGCGATGGCGAAATCCGCCACATCCGCAGCCGCGCGGCCCCCTATGTCGACATGGCAGGCGCGCCGCGCCTCATCGGCGTGAACTGGGACATCACCGACGACATGCGGCTCCAGGAAGAGCTGCAGCATGCCAAGGAACTGGCGGAAGCGCGCAATGCCGAACTGGAGGCCGCCCGGGCACGCATCGAATACACGGCCCTGCACGATCACCTGACCGGCCTGCCGAACCGCCGTTATCTCGACGCCGCCATCGAGGCGGCCGCACGGGAGGCAAAGCAGAGCGGCAGCCGCCTTGCCGTGCTGCATATCGATCTCGATCGCTTCAAGGAGATCAACGACACGCTCGGGCATCTTGCCGGCGACCAGATGCTCGTCCACGCCGCCGGCGTGCTCAATGAGCTGAAGGGCCCCGGTGATTTCGTCGCCCGCATCGGCGGCGACGAGTTCGTCTTCCTGTCGACCGGCTCGGCCGGACGCAACCTCGCCATGCTCGCCGAGGCGATCGTGGCGGCGATGCGCAAGCCCGTCACCTTCAACGGTCATATCTGCCGCTTCGGCGCGAGCGTCGGCATCGCCAGCCAGTCAGGCGACGCCATTGACGCCAAGCAGCTCCTCGTCAATGCCGATCTCGCGCTCTATCGCGCCAAGAACCGCGGGCGCAGCCGGCATGAATTCTTCACCAGCGATTTCCAGGCGCAGATCATCGTCAACAAGAAGACGGCCGACGAAATCCTCACGGGCATCGAGCAGCAGCGCTTCCTGCCCTACTATCAGCCGCAGTTCTGTGCCCGCACGCTCGACGTGGTCGGCGTCGAGACGCTGGCACGCTGGGACCACCCGACCCGCGGCATCCTCGCGCCCGATACCTTCCTGAAGATCGCCGAGGATCTCGACTGCGTGGCGATGATCGACCGCATCGTGCTCGAAAAATCGCTTGCCGACTATGCCTGCTGGCAGGCGCTCGACCTCGGCATCGAGAAGATCTCGGTCAATGTCTCCTCCAAGCGCCTGCACGATCCGGAGCTGGCCCGCTCGCTGCAAACGCTGGCCATCCGCCCGAAATCCCTGTCCTTCGAACTCCTGGAATCGATCTTCCTCGACGATTGCGACCGCACCGTGCTGGAAAACCTCGCCGAGATGCGCAAGCTCGGCATCGATATCGAGATCGACGATTTCGGCACCGGCCATGCCTCGATCATCAGCCTGATGAAGCTCTCGCCGCGCCGGCTGAAGATCGACCGGCAGCTTGTCAAGCCGGTCAGCCGCTCGCCCGGCCAGCGCAAGCTCGTCGGCACCATCGTCGAGATCGGCCGCTCGCTGAACATCGAGGTGGTGGCCGAAGGCGTCGAGACGCCGGCCCATGTCGCCATCATGCGCGATCTCGGCTGCGACATCCTGCAGGGCTATGCGCTCGCCCGGCCCATGCCGGCAGGCGCCATTCCGGAATTCGTGCAGCGCCAGGAATGGCGCCACCAGGGCGGCAATGCACGCGACCTCCAGAACGAGGTCCGCCGCGCCGTCACCCGCTAGAACGAGAAAAGCCGCCCGGCGGACCGGACGGCTTTGAATGGCACGGCCTGATGGCGGAAATGCCGTCAGCCCACTTCGAGCTGCGCGATGGCGACGGCCAGGAGCTCGATCATCTGGACGCGAATCTCGTCTTCGCTGCGGGCAACGCCGGCCGCGTCGAAATCGGCCTTGATCTTGCGCACGACGTCCTCATGGCCGACTTCCTCGAAATCGGCGGCAATGACTTCCTTGGCATAGGCGTCCGCATCGCTGTCCGTCTTGCCGAGCAGGCCGGCAGCCCACAGGCCGACCAGCTTGTTGCGGCGTGCTTCGGCCTTGAAGCGCAGCTCCTCGTCCAGCGCGAACTTGGCCTCGAAGGCCTTTTCCCGATCCTGCATGCTGGTCATCTATGGCTCCCGTAGATTCTCTGACCCGTTAGGCTTTCCGCCCATAAATCAAAACAACGGCAAAAGTGCAATGCGAACTTTCGTGAGGTCCGTACTTCCCGGAAAACGGGGGATCGGCCGTGACAGCGATTGTTAAACTGCGGCATTTCGTTTATGGGAGCGCAAACGAACGACACCTGCGCGGCCCAAGCGCGCCAACAACAGAGATAAAATCCATGAACCGTCGCCGCCGTATCTACGAAGGCAAGGCCAAGATCCTGTACGAGGGTCCCGAGCCGGGCACGCTGATCCAGTTCTTCAAGGATGACGCCACCGCCTTCAACAAGAAGAAACACGATGTCATCGACGGAAAGGGTGTGCTGAACAACCGGATCTCCGAGTACATCTTCACCCAGCTCAACAAGATGGGCATCCCGACCCACTTCATCCGCCGGCTCAACATGCGCGAGCAGTTGATCAAGGAAGTCGAGATCATCCCGCTGGAAGTGGTCGTGCGCAACGTCGCGGCCGGCTCGCTCTCCAAGCGTCTCGGCATCGAGGAAGGCACCGTGCTGCCGCGCTCGATCATCGAATTCTATTTCAAGGCCGATGCGCTGGAAGACCCCATGGTCTCCGAAGAGCACATCACCGCCTTCGGCTGGGCAAGCCCGCAGGAACTCGACGACATCATGGCGCTCGCCATCCGCGTCAACGACTTCCTCTCCGGCCTCTTCCTCGGCGTCGGCATCCAGCTCGTCGATTTCAAGATCGAGTGCGGCCGGCTCTACGAAGGCGACATGATGCGCATCATCATCGCCGACGAGATCTCGCCGGACAGCTGCCGCCTCTGGGACATCGCCACCCAGGAGAAGATGGACAAGGACCGCTTCCGCCGCGACATGGGCGGCCTGGTCGAGGCCTACCAGGAAGTGGCCCGCCGCCTCGGCATCATCAACGAGAACGAGCCCGTGCGCGGCACCGGCCCGGTTCTGGTGAAGTAACACGCCTTCCAAGGATGGACAGACAGACATGATCAAGGCACGCGTAACGGTTACGCTCAAGAACGGTGTTTTGGACCCGCAGGGCAAGGCGATCGAGGGCGCCCTCGGCAGCCTCGGCTTCGACGGCGTCGGCCAGGTCCGCCAAGGCAAGGTCTTCGACCTGGAGCTCGCCACCGCCGACCGCGCCAAGGCCGAAGCCGACCTCAAGGCCATGTGCGACAAGCTGCTGGCCAACACGGTAATCGAGAACTATACTATCGCCCTCGCCTGACGGTTGAAGGAGATGGCAAATGGCGGATGCGACAAACGACCTGCTCCATGAATTGCTGAAAAGCTTTCATGTCCGCATGGACAAGTTGGACAGGGGTTTGGCCGACCTCCGCAGCGAGATGATCACGATGCGCGGTAACATCGTGACCATCCAGCAGGATGTGCATCACATCTACTCGCGCCTGGACCGCGTGGACCAGCGCCTCGACCGTATCGAAAACCGCCTCGAACTGCGTGAACTCGCCGAGGCCCAGGCAAGGTTTGAACCACACCCATGAAGTCCGCCGTCGTCCAACTTCCCGGCCTCAACCGTGACCGCGACATGATCGCGGCGCTGACCAAGATCTCCGGCCAGGCGCCGGTCACCGTCTGGCAGACGGAAACGGAGCTGCCCGACGTCGACCTGATCGTCATCCCGGGCGGTTTCTCCTACGGCGACTACCTGCGTTGCGGCGCGATTGCCGCCCGCATGCCCGTCATGCAGGCGATCAAGGCGAAGGCCGAGGCCGGCGTGAAGGTGCTGGGCGTGTGCAACGGCTTCCAGATCCTGCTCGAATCCGGCCTCCTGCCCGGCGCGTTGATGCGCAATGCCTCGCTGAAATTCGTCTGCCGCGAGGTGAAGCTCGAAGTGGCCAATGCCGAGACCGACTTCACCCGCGCTTATGAGAAGGGCCAGATCATCCGCTGCCCGGTCGCCCATCACGACGGCAACTATTTCGCCGACGCCGAGACGCTGGCCGCCATCGAAGGCAATGGCCAGGTCGTGTTCCGCTATGCGCAAGGCACCAACCCGAACGGCTCGATCAACGACATTGCCGGCGTGATGAACGCAAGGGGCAACGTGCTCGGCCTGATGCCGCACCCGGAAAACCTCATCGAGGCCGCCCATGGCGGTTCCGATGGCCGCGGCCTCTTCGCCTCGGTGCTCGACGTCATCGCGGCCTGACAACCGCAGGAAATCTTCGGGCCGGGATGATCGCGGATCGTCACCGGCCCGCAGATGTATACCGATGCTGAGAGCATCGGCTCGGATGACGGAAACGGATGCCGCCGGCCCGCGCGCCGTTTCGTCAGGCTCTCTTAACGCCCTGTTGCTATCAAGGGCGCATGTCCACCCCCGAAAGGCCCTCCATGCACTCTTTTCCTGCCGCCAAGCTCTTCCTGCCGCTTCTCGCCGTTGCGGCTCTGGCGGCTTGCCAGGCGAAGACCCCGGCACCGCAGGTCAACGGCGCCGCCCTGCCGACCATGGAGCGCGTCGCGCTCGCGGCGAACAGCTGCTGGTTCAAGTCGGGCGACCCGGCCTTCAAGGCCTATCGCCTCGCGCCGGAGCTGAACTCCTTCTCCGGTCGCCCGCGCATCCTCGTCGTCCACCGCAATTCGCCGGAATCGCGCCCGCTGCTCGTCGTGCAGGCGGAGGGCAACCCGGCCAGGCTCGATACCTTCGGCCCGATGATGGGCGAGGCCGTCGGCCCGCGCATCGCGACCGACGTCAAGCGCTGGGCCGCCGGCGGCAAGGGCTGCTGACGGCAGCCGTCAATCCCAATAGATCGACTTGCGGATCTCCCGCGCTGCTTCGGCACGGCTGACGCCGATGTCGCGGAGCTGATCGTCCGTCATTTCCACCAGCGCGTGGCGCGTGCGCCGCGTGACGCTCCAGGCACGGCCTGCGTGCCAGGCGCGATGCAGCATCGCGCGCAGGCCGCCGGGCCTGCGGGGCCCTGCCGCGGTGAATATTGTATCGATTGCCATAGTCGTCTCTCCTGAAGCGTCACAAGCTCTCGTGACAAACGGTGCATTCAGGAAATAATTGACTTTCACTGCGGTGCAATCTAAGAATTGGCACCATGACAAATTGGCTTCCCGACCTCCAGGCCTCCGACGGCCCGCTCTATGTGCGCATTGCCGACCAGATCGAGCAGGCAATCAGCACCGGCGCGCTCGCCGCCGGCAGCAAGCTGCCGCCGCAGCGTAACCTCGCCTATGACATCGGCGTGACCATCGGCACCGTCAGCCGCGCCTATACGATGGTGCGCGAGCGCGGCCTCGTCAGCGGCGAGGTCGGCCGCGGCACCTATGTGCTCGGCTCGACGCAGGACAATGATCCGGCGGCCATGGATCCGGTCAGCGCCCGGCTGGTCGGCACCCGTGCGGCCAATGCACCACCCGGCAAACTGCGCTTCGACACGACGGCCGCCACCGATGTCGGCCAGTCGACCGCGATCACCGACATCCTCACGGACATCTGCCGGGAGCAGCCGAACGAGATCGCCAGCTACACCCGGAACTTCCCGGTCCAATGGCTGGAGGCCGGGCGGCGCTGGTTGAGGCGGGACGACTGGCAGCCGGCGATCGAGAGCATCGTGCCGACGCTCGGCGCCCATGCCGCCGTCATCGCCGCCGTCTCGGTCATCACCGCGCCCGGCGACCGCATCGTCTTCGAGCACGTCACCTATTCGCAGGTGAGCCGCGGCACCGCCCTCATCGGCCGCCAGACGGTGCTGGTCGAATCGGATGCCCATGGCGTGATCCCGGAGGATTTCGAGCGCGTCTGCGTGCAGCAGCATCCCAAGCTCGCCTTCCTGATGTCGTCGGGCCAGAACCCGACGCTCGCCGTCATGCCCGAAGAGCGGCGCCGCGCCATCGCCGCCATCGCCCGGCGGCACAATGTCTTCCTCATCGAGGACAATCTCTATGGCGGCACGATCGACGCCGGCATTCCGCTCCTGGCGGAAATCGCGCCGGACCGGACCTTCCTCGTCGGCGGCCTGTCGAAGAGCGTGGCGGCGGGCGTGCGCGGCGGCTGGATCGCCTGCCCGCCGCACCTTGCCCAGCGCGTGCGCATCGCCCACAAGATGGTGAGCGGCGGCCTGCCCTACCTGCTCGCCGAACTCGGCGCCCGGCTGGTGCTGTCCGGCATGGCGGACGCCATCCGCGCGAAGGTCTCCGCGGAGGTCGAGGCGCGCGAGGCGCATGCCCGCGACATCTTCGCGGGGCTCGATTTCAACTCGCACCCGCGCGTGCCCTTCCTCTGGCTGAAGCTGCCGGACCCGTGGCTGTCCGGCACGTTCCGCCAGGCGGCCTTCGCCGAAGACATCCTCATCGACGACGAGGACGAGTTCAAGGCCGGCCGTTCGGAGAAGACATTCTACCGCGTGCGTATTGGCCTCTCCTCGCCGGAAAGCCGTGCGGATGTCGTCACCGGCCTCTCGCGGCTGCGCCGCCTCATCGCCCATGGCCCGACGGGCTATGACAGCCCGGCCTGAAAACGCGCCGTTTCGCCTGTGATCGGGGACATTTTCCTGTCGCACTGCCGGGCGGCATAGGTTAAAGAGACCGCAATCCTGCCCTCCACGACAAGACGAGCGACGATGACCATTTCGAACACCCGCCCGATCACCCCGGAGCTGATTGCCGCCCATGGGCTGAAGCCGGATGAATACGACCGCATCCTCTCGCTGATCGGCCGCGAGCCGACCTTCACCGAACTCGGCATCTTCTCGGCCATGTGGAACGAGCACTGCTCGTACAAGTCCTCCAAGCGCTGGCTGCGCACGCTGCCGACCAAGGGTCCGCGCGTCATCCAGGGCCCCGGGGAAAATGCCGGCGTGGTGGATATCGATGACGGCGACTGCGTCGTCTTCAAGATGGAGAGCCACAACCACCCGTCCTATATCGAGCCCTACCAGGGCGCGGCGACGGGCGTCGGCGGCATCCTGCGCGACGTCTTCACCATGGGCGCGCGCCCGGTCGCGGCGATGAACGCGCTGCGCTTCGGCGCACCGGACCATCCGAAGACCCGCCACCTCGTTTCCGGCGTCGTCGCCGGTGTGGGCGGCTACGGCAATTCCTTCGGCGTGCCGACCGTCGGCGGCGAAGTGGAATTCGACCCGCGCTACAACGGCAACATCCTCGTCAACGCCTTTGCCGCGGGCCTTGCCAAGTCGAACGCGATCTTCCTGTCCGAAGCCAAGGGCGTCGGCCTGCCGGTCGTCTATCTCGGCGCGAAAACCGGTCGTGACGGCGTCGGCGGCGCCACCATGGCATCGGCCGAATTCGACGAATCCATCGAAGAGAAGCGCCCGACCGTGCAGGTCGGCGATCCCTTCACCGAAAAGTGCCTGCTGGAAGCCTGCCTCGAACTGATGCAGACCGGCGCCGTCATCGCCATCCAGGACATGGGCGCGGCCGGCCTCACCTGCTCGGCCGTCGAGATGGGCGCCAAGGGCGACCTCGGCATCGAATTGAACCTCGATCTCGTGCCGGTGCGCGAAGAGAGAATGACCGCCTACGAGATGATGCTGTCGGAAAGCCAGGAGCGCATGCTCATGGTTCTCGAACCTGCCAAGGAGGAGATCGCCAAGGCGATCTTCGTCAAGTGGGGCCTCGACTTCGCCATCGTCGGCAAGACGACGGACGACCTGCGCTTCCGCATCCTGCACCAGGGCGAGGAAGTCGCCAACCTGCCGATCAAGGACCTGGGCGACCAGGCGCCGGAATACGACCGCCCCTGGCGCGAGCCGGGCAAGCCCGCGCCGCTGCCGGCAAACCTCGTCGCCGAACCGGGCGATTACGGCCAGGCGGTGCTGAAGCTGGTCGGCTCGCCGAACCAGTCGAGCCGACGCTGGGTCTACGAGCAGTACGACACGCTGATCCAGGGCAATTCGCTGCAGATCCCCGGCGGTGACGCCGGCGTCGTGCGCGTCGAGGGCCATCCCACCAAGGCGCTCGCCTTCTCCTCGGACGTCACCCCGCGCTATGTCGAGGCCGATCCGTTCGAGGGTGGCAAGCAGGCCGTCGCCGAATGCTGGCGCAACATCACGGCAACCGGCGCGGAGCCCCTCGCCTCCACCGACAACCTCAACTTCGGCAATCCGGAAAAGCCGGAAATCATGGGCCAGTTCGTGAAAGCCATCCAGGGCATCGGCGAAGCCTGCCGCGCCCTCGATTTCCCGATCGTCTCCGGCAACGTCTCGCTCTACAACGAGACGAACGGCATCGCCATCCTGCCGACCCCGACCATTGCCGGCGTCGGCCTGCTGCCGGACTGGTCCGCCATGGCGAGGATCGGCGGCGCGAAGGACGGCAACCAGCTCGTGCTGATCGGCGTCGACGGCAGCCATCTCGGCCAGTCCGTCTATCTGCGCGACGTGCTCGGCCTTGTCGACGGCCCGGCGCCGGAGGTCGATCTCCACGCCGAACGCCGAAACGGCGATTTCGTGCGCTCGGCCATCCGCAACGGCCAGGTCACCGCCTGCCACGACATCTCCTCCGGCGGTCTCGCCGTCGCGCTCGCGGAAATGGCGATGGCCTCCGGCAAGGGCGCCAAGGTCGACCTTTCCGGAAGCAACGGCCCGGCCCATGCGCTGCTCTTCGGTGAGGACCAGGCCCGCTACGTGATCGCCGTCCCGGCCGATCTCGCCAACTTCCTGTGTGCCAATGCGGAAGGCGCGGGCGTGCCGTTCCGCCGCCTCGGCACGGTCGGTGGCGATGCGCTCGTGGTGGACGGCCTGCTGTCGCTGCCGATTGAACAATTGCGCGACACCCATGAATCGTGGTTCCCTGACTTCATGGATGGCAACGGCACCGTCGCTGCCGCCGCGGAATAACGATAAGGGAGCAGTTCACATGCCTATGTCACCCGGCGATATCGAAGACATGATCAAATCCGGCATTCCCGGAGCAAAGGTGGTCATCCGCGATCTTGCCGGCGACGGCGATCACTACGCCGCCGAAGTCGTCGCGGAAGCCTTTCGCGGCAAGACCCGCGTGCAGCAGCACCAGATGGTCTACGATGCGCTGAAGGGCAATATGGGCGGCATCCTGCATGCCCTTGCCCTGCAGACCTCGATCCCGGACTGATCTAGCCATGGCCGATCTCATCAAGGAACTCGTCAACGGCGTGGTCGATGCAGCCCTCAAGGAGGTGCTGAAGAAGACCGGCGTGCGCAAGGCCTCGACGAAGCGCACGCGCCGCAAGACGACGACGGGCAAGAAAGCGTCCGGCGGGCTCCTCGGTGACATCATAGAAGCCGTGCTGAAGCCGGAAAAGACGCCGGCCAAGCGCCCGCGCAAGCAGGTGAGCCGCCGTCGCACGGCGGCAAGCCGCAGCCGCCAGCGTGCCGGATAGGCCGCAAACCGGGCGCGGCGAACGCGCAACACCGCTGAAATGGTAAGGAAGCCCCGCACTTTTTTGTGGCGGGGCTTCTGGCATTTGTCACACGAGGTTGTTATCTAGGGCGAATGGTTCATCGCATCGGCCCTTGAAGCCGATTTGCTAGGGAATACGGCTATGAGTGGCATCCACGATTTCATTGAAAACGAAGTGAAGACGAACGACGTCGTCCTGTTCATGAAGGGCACGCCGGAATTCCCGCAGTGTGGGTTCTCCGGTCAGGTCGTACAGATCCTCGACTACGTGGGCGTGGGCTACAAGGGCATCAACGTGCTGGCCGACGCCGACATCCGTCAGGGCATCAAGGACTATTCCAACTGGCCGACCATCCCGCAGCTTTACGTGAAGGGCGAGTTCATCGGCGGTTGCGACATCGTGCGCGAGATGTTCCAGTCGGGCGAATTGCAGTCGCATCTGCAGGAACAGGGTATTTCGATCAAGGGCGCTGCCTGACGCTTAACGGTCTTCCCGAAGACCCCAAGCTTTTCAAAGGCGCCGCATCCAGCGGCGCCTTATCTCTTTCATGGAATATAGTGATTATGTCTGGACTTTCCCCTGAATCGGCCCAGCGCCTCAAAGGCATGGGCAAGATGGAATTCATTGCGCTCATGGCGCTCCTGATGGCGCTCAATGCACTTGCCATCGACATCATGCTGCCTGGCCTGCAGGAAATCGGCGCCAGCCTCGGCGTCGAGAACGAGAACCACCGGCAATATGTCATTTCCGCCTATCTGATCGGCTTCGCCTTCGCACAGTTGCTCTACGGACCGATCTCCGACCGGTTCGGCCGGCGCATCCCCATGTTCGTCGGCCTTGGCATCTATGTCGTCTCGTCGCTCGCCGCGATCCTCGTGCCGAGCTTTGCCGCGCTTCTTGCGCTGCGCTTCATCCAGGGCATCGGTTCGGCCGCCATGCGCGTCATCACCATCTCGATCGTCCGCGACATTTTCGGCGGCCGCGCGATGGCGGAAGTCATGTCGCTGATCATGATGGTCTTCATGGTCGTTCCGGTTCTGGCGCCAGGCACGGGCCAGGTCGTCATGCTGTTCGGCGACTGGCACCTCATCTTCGTCTTCATGGCGGTCATGGCCGCCATAATCTGGGCCTGGATGTATTTCCGCCTGCCGGAAACCCTGCATCCCGAAGACGTGCGGCCCTTCACGGTCCGCTCGATCCTCGGCGGCTTCCGCATCGTCCTGACGGACCGCGTGGCACTTTGCTACACGCTCGCCAGCACCTTCATCTTCGGCGCGCTGTTCGGCTTCATCAACTCGGCGCAGCAGATCTATGTCGGCATCTACGGCCTCGGCGTCTGGTTCCCGGTCGCCTTTGCCGGCGTCGCCGCCTTCATGGCGCTGTCGTCCTTCGTCAACGCCCGGCTCGTCGGCAAGTTCGGCATGCGGCGCCTGTCGCATGGCGCGCTGCTGGGCTTCCTCGGCGTCAACGCGCTGTGGCTGCTCTTGACGCTCGTCTGGATGCCGCACCTGCCCTTCCCGATCTTCATCGTGCTCTTCGCGCTGTCGATGTTCCAGTTCGGCTGGATCGGCTCGAACTTCAACTCGCTCGCCATGGAGCCGCTCGGCCACGTCGCCGGCACCGCCTCCTCGGTGCTCGGCTTCATGGGCACGGCCGGCGGCACGATCCTCGGCGCCCTCATCGGCCAGGCCTTCAACGGCACGGCCCTGCCGCTGGTCATGGGCTTCTTCGTGCTGTCGATCATCGGACTGATCTTCGTCTTGATCGCCGAGCGCGGAAAGCTGTTCCAGCCGCATAACAAGCCGGTTTGAGGAGGGCCATACCCCTCCCTCCGGCAAGGCGCGCGAGAGAAAGCCACCTTTCGGGCGCCTCAAGCCAAAGGGAAAGCCGGCAAAACTCGCTATCGTCGCCATGCGAGAACACGGAGCGGCGGTGCTTGACGTCTAACGGCCCTGCTTTTTCGTTGCGAGCAGATCGAGGATGACTGCCGCGCCGGTCTCGCCGGGTGGGCGGGTGGTCTGCATGCGCGCATGCACGAGGTCGTAGCCTTCCAGCATGGCGCTGCGCTGCGCGGTGTCGGTCGAAAGCCGCTCGAACCAGCGGGTCAGGCTGCCGGGGCGCACCATGTCGTTCAGGTATTCCGGCACGACGGCATAGTCGGCGATGATGTTGGGGATCGCCGCCGTCCAGATCTTCACCTTGCCGAGGAAGAGGTTGGCGAGCCAGTCGAAACGATAGGTCGAGACGACGGGCACGCGGGCAAGCGCCAGTTCGAGGATGACGGTGCCGGATGCCGCGATCGCCGCATCGGCATCGATGAAGGCCTGCCATTTCTGCGCGGTGGACACGGTGATCTGCGGCTTCACCGGCCAGTCGGCCGTCAGTTTGCGCACCAGCGCCTCCTGCCGCGGCACGGTGGGCAGGAGGAAGCGCGTGCCGGGGTTTCGTGCGGTGATCTCCTGCACGGCCTCGCCGAAGACCGGCAGCAGGCGGGTGATTTCGGTGCCGCGTGAACCGGGAAGCAGCAGGCAGACGCGCTCGCCGGGCACTTGCCCGGCGCGGGCAAGGCGCGCGGCGCGGATGTGCTGGATGTCGGGATCGCCGATCAGCCTGTGGCCGACATAGGTCGTCGCCGGGCCGCCGAGCCGCTCCATCACGGCGGGCTCGAAGGGCAGCAGGGCGAGTACATGGTCGACATAGGCGCGCATGCGCGGTGCGCGCTCTTCCTTCCAGGCCCAGACGCTCGGGCAGACATAGTTG
Source organism: Shinella sp. HZN7 (assembly GCF_001652565.1). Taxonomy (NCBI): domain Bacteria; kingdom Pseudomonadati; phylum Pseudomonadota; class Alphaproteobacteria; order Hyphomicrobiales; family Rhizobiaceae; genus Shinella; species Shinella sp. HZN7. Next base: position 1,920,858 of record NZ_CP015736.1, read on the forward strand.
ACGACCGGCAGGCCTGGCAGCGCCTTGCGCACGCGGCGCGCCACGCGGTGGGTGAAGTCCGGACTGTCGATGATGAGAAGCACGTCCGGCCGTGCGGCGATCAGCGCATCGGCCGTCTGGCGGATGCGGCGGATGAGCGACGGCAGGCGTTTCAGCACCTGCGAGATGCCCATGATGGAGAGTTCGGAGAAATCGAACAGGGATGTGAGCCCCTGCCGCTCCAACGCCTCGCCGCCAACACCGACCAATGCCACCGGCCCGGCATGGGCGGCCCGCAGCGCCGCGATCAGATCGCCGCCGAGCAGATCGCCGGAAACCTCGCCGGCAACGACGCCGATCGTCAGGGGCCTTTCCGTCATCGTTGCATCTCCGTCCTGTCCGGCACGATGCCCGTCACGAACAGGCCATGGGCATCCGCTTCTGCAACGAGCGTCGCGCGCTCCAGCACCAGCGAGCGCCCCGCTTCCACCGCAATGCCGGCAAGGCCGGCAGCACGGGCGCGGTGCAGCGTTTCCATACCGATCGACGGCAGGTCGGCACGCAGGTCCTGCTCCGGCTTGCAGAGCTTGACGAGAACACCCTTGCGCCGCGCGGAGATGCGCCCAGCCGCACGCAGGCCCGCCACCCGCTCCAGCATCGCATCCGTGCCCTCCGCCCCCTCCAGCGCCACCACGCGCCCGCCGAGCGCGACGGCGCCCTGCCCCACGTCGAGGCGGCCGAGCGCCAGCGCGGCGGCGGCGGCGGCGGCGATATCGGCCTCGGCCGCCGCATCCGGCGCGACGGCGCCGAGTGGGCCTTCACTGCCGAGCAGGTCCGGCACGATCTCATGCGCGCCGACGACACGCACCCCTTCGGCCTCGATCAGCCGGATGACCATCTTCAGCACCGCGTCGTCGCCGCCCTTCAGCAGCGTGCGGATGATGGAGGGAACGGCGGCAAGGGCCTTCAGCGGCGCATGGATGTCCCGCCATTCCGGCCGGCGCCGGACGGAACCCGACAGCACGGCGCGGCCGATGCCCTTCGACCGGAAGGCGGCGCCGATGCCGGCATAGTCGCCGATGGAGGTGACCTGATGGTCGAAGCCGGACCAGTCCGGACCGGATTCGTCGCGCAGCGCCAGGATGTAGGGATCCTCGCCATGCGCGCGGGCCGCATCCGCGACGTAGCGCGGCAGGAGGCCGCCGCCGGCGATGATGGCCAGCCGGTCGCGCACGAGGGGCCGGCCGTCCGCCATGCCGCTCAGCCCTTGCCGCGGTTCGGGGACGAGAGCGCGCGGTCGCTTTCGGCCGCGATGAAATCGAGGATGTGCATGACGGGCACGCTGTCCGCATAATCCGCACGGATCGCGGCCGCATTGGCGCGGATCGAGCCCTCGCCGTCGAAGATCTGCTTGAAGGCGCGACGGACCGCGTGGATCGTCGCCTTCTCCATGCCGGCGCGGCTCATGCCCACGACATTGAGGCCGCCGAGGATGCCCGGATTGCCGTTCAGCATGCCATAGGGAATGACGTCGTAGGACACCGCCGAAAGGCCGCCGATGAAGGCCTGCCGGCCGATGCGAGTGAACTGGTGCACCGCCGAACCGCCGCCGAGGATCACCCGGTCCTCGACAGTCACATGGCCGGCGAGCATGACATTGTTCGACAGGATGATGTGGTTGCCGAGCTGGCAATCGTGCGCGACATGCGAATTGGCGAGGAACAGGTTGTTGCTGCCGACGACGGTCCTGCCGCCGCCCTCGGTCGTGCCGGTGTTCATCGTCACGCCTTCGCGGATGACGCACATCTCGCCGACGGAAAGCGTCGTCTCGGCGCCATCGTGATGCACGCTCTGCGGATCGCCGCCGATGACGGCATTGGCGAAGATGCGCGTGCCGCGGCCGATATCGGTACGGCCGGTGACCACCACATGCGTCAGAAGCTCCACGCCCTCGGCGAGAACGACCTTGGGCCCGACATGGCAGAAGGGTCCCACGACGACGTTCTCACCGATGACCGCCCCGTCCTCGATGACGGAGAGCGGGTGGATCTTCGCGCTGGCGGCAATCATGATCAGGCGTCTTCCTTCTTGACGATCATCGCGCCGATATCAGCTTCCGCGACGAGTTGCCCATCAACTTTTGCATCGCAGTGAAACTTCCAGATATTGCCGCGCTGCTTCTGCTTGACGACATGGAACTCGACGCGGTCACCGGGCACGACCGGCTTGCGGAAGCGGGCATTGTCGATCGTCATGAAGTAGACGAGGTTGGAGCCCGAGCGCGTCTTGCGGGCGCAGATCGCGCCGGCCGTCTGCGCCATGCCCTCGATGAGCAGCACGCCCGGCATGATCGGGTGGTCGGGGAAATGGCCCATGAACTGCGGCTCGTTGACCGTGACGTTCTTGATGCCGACAGCCGAATCGTCGCCGTCGATGTCGATGATCTTGTCGACGAGCAGGAATGGATAGCGATGAGGAAGCAGCGTCAGGATTTCACGCAGATCAGCCACGCCGAGCGTCGCCTTGGTCTCTTCACTCATCGTTGCCCCCCTTTTTCTGGACTCGAGTGCTGGAACGCATGGCGATCTCCGCCATGTCGCGCAGGAAATCGCGCATCGGGCGGGCGGGAATGCCGCCGTATTTCTCGCCCGGTGGAATATCGGCGACGACACCGCTCATGGCAGCAATCTGCACGCCGTCGCCAATGGTGATATGACCGTTGATGCCGGCCGCGCCGCCGATCATCACGCCGTCGCCGATGCGCGTGCTGCCGGCGATGCCGACGCCGCTGACGATGCCGCAATGGCGGCCGATGCGCACATTGTGGCCGACCTGCACCTGGTTGTCGATCTTGGTCCCCTCGCCGATGACGGTGTCGTCCATCGTGCCCCGGTCGACCGTCGTGTTCGCGCCGATCTCCACATGGTCCTGGATGATGACGCGGCCGATCTGGACGATCTTGATCATGCCGGGCTTGAGGCCGGGCGCATAGCCGAAGCCGTCCTGGCCGATGCGTGCGCCGGGATGGATGATGACATTGTTGCCGATCAGCGCGCACTGGATCGTGACGCCCGCGGCGATCGTGCAGTCACGGCCGATGCGCACGCCCGCGCCGATGATCGCGCCCGGGCCGATGCGGCTGCCCTCCCCGATCTCCGCACCCCTGCCGATCACCGCCATGGGTTCGACGGAGACATTGTCTTCGAGACGCGCCTGCGGATCGACATAGGCACCCTGTGCGATGCCGGCCGGCGCCGAGGTCATCGCCTCCGGCCGCATGGCCGAGGGGTGCAGCATTTCCCCGGCACGGGCAAAGGCGGTGTGCGGGCGGGCCGAAATCAGAACGGCGATCTTCGGCGGAACGAGCGAAGCCAGAGCCCGGTCGCACAGGATCGCCGTCGCTTCGCTCGTCTCGAGCTCGGCGCGGAATTTTCGGGACAGGATGTAACAGAGATCGCCGTCCTTCGCCCGGTTCACGGGCGAGACGCTGCGCACGACACGGTCGGCCTGCGCAGGATCGGCGAGTTCCGCCCCAAGCCGTGCGGCAAGGTCACCCAGGCGAATGCCGTCATGGGGCGGAAAAAACCAGTTATGCTCCATAGGCATGACTCCAGAACGTCCGTCTTCTCGCAGTTCTGGACTGCCTACCTCAGAACTGGGTCGCGATGCCGAACTTGAAGCGCTGCACCTCGTCGAAGGATTCCTTCTTGATCGGAACCGCATAGTCGACACGCAGCGGACCGAACGGCGACGCCCAGATGATCGAGGCACCGACCGAAGCGCGCAGGCTCATGTCGTCACCGCGAACCCTGTCGGCCGCCACGGTCTTGACGTCATTGCCGTAAAGCGTGCCGGCATCGACGAAGACAGCACCGCGGAAGCCCGAGTCACGGGCGATGAACGGCAGCGGGAAGGAGGCTTCCGCGGACGCCGTGAAGTAGGTCGTGCCGCCGAGCGAGTCGCGTGTCGAGGTCGCCCGCGGGCCGATACCGGCCGATTCGAAGCCACGCAGGTCGTTCGCCGACAGCGTGAACTGGTCGAAGACCTTCACGTCGTTGCGGCCCCACATGTGACCGCCGCTGACCGCGATCGAGCCGATGACGTCGGCGTCTTCCAGCAGCGTATGGAAGTAACGGGCCTTGCCCGAAATCTTGTAGAAATCCGAATCGCCGCCGAGGCCGGCAAATTCCTGCGTGATCTGGGCGAAGATACCTTCGCGCGGCAGCGTACGGTCGTCGATCGTGTCGTAGGTCAGGCTGTGCGAGATCGAAGAACGAACCCAGGGACCATTGACCACGGCATGCTGGTACGGCGAGGACAACTCGTCCAGGTCGCCCGAATTGTAGTCGAGCTTGGTGTAGTTGTAGCGCAGCGATGTCGACAGGTCTTCCGTGATCGGAGCCGTCACGCGCAGGGTGAAGCCCTGCGTATCGACGCTGTAGTAATCCTCGCTGTCGTCCTCGTTCTTGAAGACGTCGAAGCCGGCCGCCAGGCGGTAGCCGAGGAAATAAGGCTCGGTGAACGACAGGTTGTAGTCGCGCGAGTTCTCGCCACCACCGGCAGCAACACGGATATACTGGCCGCGGCCGAGGAAGTTCTTCTCCTCGATCGAGGCCTCCAGCTTGAAGCCGCCCTTGTTGCCCGTCTCGTAACCGGCGCCGATACCGAACGAACCGGTCGACTGGTCCTGGACGTCGACGACCAGAACCACGCGGTCCGGCGAGCTGCCCGGCGCCGTGGAGATGTTGACGGTCGAGAAGTAGCCGAGCGCCTCGAGGCGGCGCTTGGCGCGCGTGATGACTTCCTGGTTGAAGGCATCGCCTTCACCGATATCGAACTCGCGGCGGATGACGTAGTCGCGCGTGCGGGTGTTGCCGCGGATCTCGATGCGCTCGACATAGGCGCGCTCACCCTGGTCGACGAGGTAGTCGACGGCGATCGTGCCGTTGCCGAGGTCGCGGTTGCCGCGCGGCGTCACGCGGGCGAACGGATAGCCGTTGGCCGCAACGCGCCTGGAAATCTCGGACATCGTGTCCTGCACGTCGCGGGCGCGGTAGATCTTGCCCGGGCGCGATTCGACGAGGCCCTTCAGTTCGTCCCCGTCGATGCCCTCGACCGTCGATTCGACGTTGATCTCCCCGAAATCGTAACGCTGGCCTTCCTCGACCGTGAAGGTCACGACATATTCGTTGGACGCTTCGTTGAGGACGGCTTCCGACGAGACGACGCGGAAGTCGGCATAGCCGTTGTTGAAGTAGAACTGGCGCAGCGCCTCTTCGTCGGCGCGCAGCTTGTCTTCGCTGTAGACGTCCTTGCGGGTCAGGAACGACAGGAAGTTCGACTTCTTGGTGACGATGACGGCCTGCAGACGGCTGTTGCTGTAGGCCTGGTTGCCGACGAAATTGATCTGCGAGATCTTCGTGCGGTCACCTTCGTCGACGACGAAAGCGACGTTCACGCGGCCGTTGCCGAGCGGATAGACCTGCGTCGTGACGGTGGCGTCGGAACGGCCGATCGAGGCATAGGCATCGCGGATGGCCTGCTTGTCGGCCTCGATAGCGGTTTCGCTGTACGGGCCGAGCGACTGCGAGCGCAGAACGGGCGTGAGCTTCTCGTCCTTGATCTTGCGGTTGCCGTTGATGACGACCTGGTTGATCAACTGGTTTTCATCGACCGTGACGACGAGCGTGCTGCCGGAAACGGAGATCTTCACATCCGAGAAGTAGCCGGTCGCGAAGAGACGGCGCACGGACGCGTCGATATCGGTATTGGAGAAGTTCTTGCCGGGCGTGATGGTGATGTTCGCCTTGACCGTATCGGCGCTCACACGGCTGGCACCACGCACCTGAATGCTACGGATAACGGCCGCTTCCGCGACGGTGGCGGAGACAAGCGTGGCAAAAGAGCCGCCCGTGACAACCATACTGGCCGACAATGCAACGGCCGACACGGCGTTCAAAAAGTTTGAACCAGCTTTCATCTTCACTACTTACCTTCGTTTCAACGTCCCGGCAGGCGCGCGCCCGACTCCGGTCACGTTTGCCGTTTTAACCGCTTTTGCCATACAAGCAAGCGCACGCGTTAATTTCTGTTTACTTCAATTCCAACCGTGGCCCGAAGGCCACTACATCCGTTTCATTACGGTAAACAGAGCGTTAGCGCGACTGCCCCAGCGTAAGCGGCCCCCTTTTTTGATTCCCTGCCGGCAATGCGGCAAACCTCAGCCGAGGAGCATGGAAATGTCGTTCCAGGTCGCGAAAACCATCAGCATGAGCACCAGCGCCATGCCGATGCGGAATGCGATCTCCTGCGCCCCGGGCCCGACAGGCCTGCCCCGGATAGCCTCCACCGCATAGAACATCAGATGGCCGCCATCAAGTACCGGAACCGGCATCAGGTTCAAAAGTCCAATGGAAACAGACAGAACGGCGGCAAGCTGCAGCAGGGCGGCAACACCGAGCGTCGCCATCTGGCCGGAAGCCTGCGCCACGCGGATGGGCCCGCCGAGTTGGTCGGCCTTCATGCGCCCCATGACGAGGTTGGACAGATAGTCGAACGTCCCCGTCACGATGTGCCAGCTCTGCAGCGCGCCCTGCCCCACGGCCTCGACCGGACCGTATTCCACGACGCGGAAATTGCCGCTTTTCTGGTTGGTCACGATGCCGATCAGGCCGAGTTCGATCTTGTTGCCGAACTGGTCGGTGATCTCGGTGCGCTTGGGCACCATGGGCAGGTCGAGGTCCTGGCCGTCGCGGCGCACCGTCACCGTGATCGTCAGCTCCGGACGCACGCTGACATAGCGGCGCACGTCGTCGAAGGTCGCGACCGGGTTGCCGTCGAGCGCGACCAGCAGGTCGCCCGGCCGCACGCCCGCCTCCTGCGCGGCGCTGTCCGGCCGCACCTCCGCGACGATCGGATCGGCGATCTGGCGGCCGTAGATGGAGAACATCACGGCGAAGATGGCGATGGCGAGGATGAAATTGGCGATGGGACCGGCGGCGACCGTGACCGCCCGTTTCCAGAGCGCGGCGCCGAGGAAGGTGCGCTTGCGCACATCGTCCGGCAGCGCGGCGACGGCATTGTAGTCCGGTATGGAGGCCGGGTCGTCGTCGCCGAGGAACTTCACATAGCCGCCGAGCGGGATGGCGGAGAGCTTCCAGCGCGTGCCGTGGCGGTCGGTGAAGCCGAGAAGCTCCGGGCCGAACCCGACGGAAAAGGCCGTGATGCCGATGCCGGACCAGCGGCCGGCAAGGTAGTGGCCCATCTCGTGCACGAAGACGATGAGCGTCAGCACGACCAGGAAGGGAAGGATGTAGCCCGTCACGAATCCAACGGAGCCAGCCAGCATGTCCATGAACCCAATCCCCAATGTGTCGCCGCTACGGGCCGAAAAGGAACACGCCGGCCGGCGTGTTGACGGTGCCCGAAACGATCGCATCGCCAAACGCAATGAGGAACGCGGCGAAGCAGGCAAAAACAAGGCCGTCGACCCGGTCCATGACACCGCCATGTCCCGGAATGAGGCGGCTGGAATCCTTCACGCCGAAACGGCGCTTGATGAAGGACTCGAAAAGGTCGCCCACCTGGCTGAAGACCGACAGAACGAGCGCGATCGCCGGCACCCACAGGCCGTTCAGCGGGAAGAAGATCATGTGTACGAGCGTGCCGGCGATAACCGCCGAAATCGCCCCGCCGATCGCCCCCGACCAAGTCTTTCCCGGCGAGATGGGCGGGGCGAGCTTCGGCCCGCCGATCGCCCGGCCGACGAAATAGGCAAGGATGTCCGTCGCCCAGACGACGGCGAAGATGAACAGCATGGCGGCAAAGCCATGGCCGGTGTCGCCGCGGATGGCGGCGAGCGAGATCGCCGTCAGGCCGGAATAGACGATGCCGCCGGCAAGCCAGCCGCTGCCCTTCAGGGCAAAAGCATAGGCGATGCCGATCAGGGTGGCGCCGATCAGCGCCGGCAGCGCGAGCTCGTCGAAGCCGAAGAGCACCAGCGCCGCGACGAGCACGACCGACAGCCAACCGAAGGCGTTGGCGCGAAAATCCGTTTCCGGAAGGCGGATGATCGTCGACCACTCGTAGTAGACGAGCAGCGCGATGGCCGAGGCGAGCAGCCGGAAGGCAAGGCCGCCGAGCCATGTCGCGGCCAGAACGACGGCGGCAAGCACGATGCCGGAGAGGATGCGCAGGCGCAGTTCGCTATGCATCACGACCCCACCGCAAGCGTCTTTGCCGCCTGCAGGCCGCCGAAGCGGCGCTCGCGCATGGCGTAGCGCGACAGCGCGGCGACAAAGGTGTCGCGCGAAAAATCGGGCCAGAATTCGGGAATGAACATCAGTTCCGCATAGGCCGCCTGCCAGAGCAGGAAGTTGGACAGCCGTTCCTCGCCGCTGGTGCGGATGATGAGGTCGGGGTCGGGAATGCCCGACGTGTCGAGCGAGGCGCCGATACGGTCCGGGGTGATCTCGGAAGGATCGAGGCGGCCGGCGGCGACATCGGCCGCAAGCCGGCGCATGGCGCGGGCGATCTCGTCGCGCGCGCCGTAGTTGAAGGCGATGACGAGGGTGATGCCGGTGTTTGCCCGGGTCGTGTCCTCGGCCTCCAGCAGCAACGGCAGGATGTCGCTCGAAAGGTTCGACTTGTCGCCGATGACGCGGATGCGCACGTTCTCGCGGTGGAGGATCGCAAGATCGCGCCGGATGAAAGTCTTCAGCAACCCCATCAGGTCGGAAATCTCGCTCTCGGGCCGGCTCCAGTTTTCCGAGGAGAAGGCGAAGAGCGTGAGGTAGGAGACGCCGCATTCGGCGGCCGTGCGCACGGCCTCGCGCACCGCTTCGACACCCTTGCGGTGCCCCATGGCGCGCGGCAGGCCGCGTGCATTCGCCCAGCGTCCGTTGCCATCCATGATGATGGCGACGTGTGCCGGTGCGGTGCTGGGCGAGAGCTGGTTCATGAACGATCCGGAAAGGAGAAACGGAGGCAGGTGGCCGGAGCCCTAGACCTGCATGATTTCCTTTTCCTTCTCGGCAAGCAAGCGATCGACGTCCAAAATCGTCTCGTCCGTCATCTTCTGCACCTTTTCGGACTGGCTGCGGGAGAGGTCCTGCCCGATATCGCCATCCTTTTCGGCTTTCTTGAGGTCGTCCATACCGTCGCGGCGCACATGGCGGATCGCGACCTTGGCCTTTTCGGCATAGTCATGGGCGACCTTGACGAGCGACTTGCGGCGCTCCTCGTTGAGCTCCGGCAGCGGAATGCGCAGATTCTGGCCGTCGATGATCGGGTTGAGGCCGAGATTGGATTCGCGGATGCCGCGCTCGACGGCGCCGACCATGCCCTTGTCCCAGACGGAGACCGACAGCATGCGGGGCTCGGGAACGGAGATGTTGGCGACCTGGTTCAGCGGCACGCGCGACCCATAGGCCTCGACCTGCACCGGATCGAGCACGTTGGCCGAGGCGCGGCCGGTGCGCAGCGACGCGATGTCGTTCTTGAATGCGGTGATCGCGCCGTCCATGCGACGCTTCAGTTCCTTCAGGTCAATACCTTCACTCATCGGATGCTCCCGTTTTCATAGAGCGGCTGCACGCGCTCCGCGTGCGCGCCTCAAGAATCAGTTGTCGGTTACGATGGTCCCGCGTCCGCCACCGGTCAATATTTCGGCAAAGCCGCCTTTTTCATGGATGGAGAAGACGATGATCGGAATATGGTTTTCACGCGCCAGCGCGACGGCGGCGACGTCCATGACGGCAAGGCCCTTTTCCAGGACTTCGCTGTGGCTCAGGCGGTCGAAACGGGTGGCGGTCGGGTCCTTCTTCGGATCGGCCGAATAGATGCCGTCGACCTGCGTGCCCTTGAAGATCGCCTCGGCGCCCATTTCGGCGGCGCGCAGCGCGGCGGCCGAATCGGTCGTGAAGAACGGGTTGCCCGTGCCGCCGGCGAAGATCACCACGCGGCCGAGCGAGAGGTGATGAAGCGTCGCACGCTGGGAGAAGCTCTCGCAGATCTCCGGCATGGCGATCGCCGAGAGGACGACGGTGTCGATGTCGAGCTTGCGCAGCGAGGTGGCCAGCGCCAGGGCGTTGATGACGGTCGCCAGCATGCCCATGTGGTCGCCGGTGACGCGATCGCCCCCCTTGGAGGCGACAGCGACGCCGCGGAAGATGTTGCCGCCGCCGACGACGACGCCGACCTCCACGCCGAGCGCGCGGGCCTCGGCGATGTCGGAGGCGATGCGGTCGGCGACCGCCACGTCGATGCCGAAGCCCTGCGAGCCCATCAGCGCTTCGCCGGAGGCTTTCAACAGAACACGTTTGTAGATTGGCTTGGCCGTCATGATCGCTCCTGAACTCGTGCGCCTGCTCTCCCGAACCGGCAGCCGGGCGGAACCGGGGGCGGTCCCGCTTGAGGGCAGCCATCGCCGCTTGAGAATTTCGGGGCAGGCATTTCGGCAAGCCGGATACACGAAGGGCGCCGCGTTGTCACGCGGCGCCCCGTTCTTTTCCCTAACGGGATTAAGAAATCAGCCCTTGGCGACGGCTGCGACTTCGGCGGCGAAGTCGGTTTCTTCCTTCTCGACGCCTTCGCCGAGCAGCAGGCGGGCCATGCCGACGACTTCGATCGGCGCGCCGACGGTCTTTTCCGCTTCCTTGACGGCAGCGCCGACCGTGAGGTCGGGGTTCATGACGAAGGCCTGCGACAGCAGGGCGACTTCCTCGAAGAACTTGCGCATGCGGCCTTCGACCATCTTCTCGATGATGGCGTCCGGCTTGCCGGAGGCGCGCGACTGCTCGATGAAGACGTTGCGTTCACGCTCGGCGACGGCAGCGTCGACTTCTTCGGCGCGGATGGCGAGCGGCGCGGTGGCGGCGACGTGCATGGCGACCTGGCGGCCGATGGCGTTCAGGGCTTCCTTGTCGCCGGTCGACTTCAGCGCGACGAGAACGCCGAGCTTGCCGAGACGGTCGGCGGCGGCATTGTGGATGTAGGTCGCGACGACGCCGTCCTCGACCGACAGCAGGACCGAGCGGCGCAGGTTCATGTTCTCGCCGATGGTGGCGACGGCGTCCTTGATCGTATCGGTGACCGACTTGCCGGTTGCCGGGTAGGTGGCGGCGCCAACGGCTTCGACGGTGCCGTCAGTGGTGAGCGCCACGTCGGCAACGCCGCGAACCATGGACTGGAAGGCATCGTTGCGGGCAACGAAGTCGGTTTCGGAGTTGATCTCGACGACGACGGCCTTGGTGCCGGCGCTGGCGATGCCGATCAGGCCTTCGGCTGCGGTGCGGCCCGACTTCTTGTCGGCCTTGGCGATGCCCTTGGCGCGCAGCCAGTCGATTGCCGCTTCGATGTCGCCGTTGTTTTCCGCCAGCGCCTTCTTGCAGTCCATCATGCCTGCGCCGGACTTTTCGCGCAGTTCCTTCACCAGTGCAGCGGTGATTTCAGCCATTGTGAGCCTCTTGTCGGTTCTTGTTGCGTGTCGCCGGAAAACCTCGGCGAACTCAAGGTTTTGGGAACGAATGTACCCGGAAGTGTGACAGGGTGATGAAGATCACCGCCGACCTGTCGCCGCAAAAGCGATCCTTCGGGATCGTGGCAGACAGGGTCTTCAAACAAGCCGAGGCCAGGGATCGTCTCTCTGGCCTCGGTTGGATAGGAAAGCAGGAACGAAACCTCGCTCCGACCTCGGCCTTACGCTTCGGCTTCGAGAGCCGGCTCGACCGGAACCTCGGCGGACGCGCCAAGGTCACGGCCCGATGCGCCCTGCTGGCGGGCGATGCCGTCGATGGCGGCGCGCGCGATCAGGTCGCAGTAGAGGGCGATGGCGCGCGAGGCGTCGTCGTTGCCGGGGATCGGGAAGTCGATCGGGTCCGGATCGCAGTTCGAATCGATGATGGCGACGACCGGGATGCCGAGACGCTTGGCTTCCTGGATCGCGATCGATTCCTTGTTGGTGTCGATGATGAACATCAGGTCCGGCGTGCCGCCCATGTCGCGGATACCGCCGAGGGCCTTTTCAAGCTTCTCGCGTTCGCGCTCGAGGTTGAGGCGTTCCTTCTTGGAGTAGCCGGAGCCTTCCGAGGACAGGATCTCGTCGAGCTTGCGCAGGCGCTGAATCGAGTTGGAGATGGTCTTCCAGTTCGTCAGCATGCCGCCGAGCCAGCGGGCGTTGACGTAGTACTGGGCCGAACGCTTGGCGGCATCGGCGATGATGTCGGACGCCTGGCGCTTGGTGCCGACGAAGAGCACGCGGCCGCCACCGGCAACGGTGTCGGACACGACCTGAAGGGCGCGCGACAAGAGCGGAACGGTCTGTGCCAGGTCGATGATGTGGACGTTGTTGCGGTCGCCGAAGATATACGGCTTCATCTTCGGGTTCCAGCGGTGGGTCTGGTGGCCGAAGTGAACGCCGGCTTCCAGGAGCTGGCGCATAGAGAAATCGGGCAATGCCATGCCTTGTCATCCTTTTCCGGTTGAACCTCCGCAAGGCGATCAGCGCTTCCTTCGGAAACGCCACCGGCGGAACCGCCCGGATTTCTCCCGGACAATCCCATGCCTCACGTGTGGAATGGCTGCCCCTTAACCGCAGTTTCCCGGCAAATCAAGGGCAGCGGGGTAAAAAAGTGGGTATGCAGGACATTGCCCTTGGCATTTGCCCGGTAGTCGGCGCCCCTTTTGCGTCTCCAAAGAGGCCACATCGACAACGAACGTCGCCCATCCACTGTCGTCATCCTCGGGCTCGACCCGAGGATCCACCTGGCGCCCGCGGCGTGGATGGTCGGGTCAAGCCCGACCATGACGGAGGAGAGGTTGAGCGGACGTCCTTCGCCCGCCGCCCTATTTGCATTCCTGCGGCTTGAACATCTCAAGCTTGGCAAGCTTCCCGCTCAGCACGAACTCGCCGTAGTCCATGGTGAGGTCACGGGTGATTCCGTTCTCGTAGAGCTTGAAGGACATGCGGTAGACCGGCAGCGCGTCGCCTTCGCTCGTATCGTTGTAATAGGCGATCGACACCGGCCAGAACGCTTCCTTGGAGAAGCTGCCGGCCTTGTCGGCATCCGGATCGCCCGCCTTGGGCATTTCCTTCTTGCCGACGACGGCGGTCGTCATCAGCGTCTTGTCGCCGGCGTCCGAGCCGTCGAAGAGGCGCGCCTCGAAGAAACGCTCGCCCTTCCTGGCGTGTTCGATGACGTCGAGCATGTGCTCGGTCGGGAAACGGCTTGCGGCAAGCTCCACCTGCTTCGTGTCCGGCGCGGTGAGATCGACGCTGACGCCTTCCTTGTCCTCGCGCGCCGTGCCGCGCACCTCCTTGTCCAGCTTCTCGTCGGTGAAGGAGCGGGTGAGGAAGCGGAAGCTGCCGTTCTTCAGGTCCTCGTAGGTGGTCGTCTGCTGGTCGGTGAGGCGCGTTTCCTCGCCGGTATTGACCTGCGTGACGAAGCGGAAGCTCACCGTGTAGCCGTCGCACGGGCTGCCGTTGAACTCGTAGACCATGCGGCCGTACATGCCGGCGATGCCGGAGCGCTCGGTCGCGTCCTTCAGCTTGAGGTCATAGACGGCGCGGTGCGGCGCAAGCCCGGTCGCCGGCGTGGCAAAGGCGCTCGGAACGCCGCTGCCGGCGAAGCATGCCCCGGCCGTCAGGGCGGCGACAAAGGCTGAACGAAACATCCGTTTCCTCCTGTTGAAGTCGGTCGTGATGTTATATGAACTCTTCCGGCAAAAGCGAGGCAATATCCACGTCTTGCCAACTTCATTTCCACCATTGCGACGATCCGCGCCGCAATGCCCCTCACAGCCGCCCCTCGCCGCTCCTATCTATGGACCGGCGACAAGAAACGGAGACCGGAATGTCCGCTGAAATCGAAAACCGCGTCAAGGAACTGGGCTACGACATTCCCGTGGCCGCAGCGCCGGCCGCCAACTACGTGCCCTTCGTCATCAGCGGCAACGTGCTCCACATTTCCGGCCAGTTGCCGATGCTGGATGGCAAGCTCGCCGTCACCGGCCATCTCGGCAGGAATGTCGACGTACCCGGCGGCCAGAAGGCGGCGGAATTGTGCGCGCTCGGCCTTCTCGCCCAGGCCAAGGCCGCCCTCGGCGACCTCTCGCGCATCAAGCGCATCATCAAGATCAACGGCTTCGTCGCCTCCGCGCCGGATTTCGTCGAACAGCACCTCGTCATCAACGGCGCGTCGAACTTCCTCGTCGCGGCCCTCGGCGATGCCGGCAAGCATGCCCGCGCCGCCGTCGGCATGGCCGCGCTTCCCCTGAATGCGGCCGTCGAGATCGACGCCATCATGGAAATCGCCTGATGCAGAAATTCCACTGGCTGACCGAGCGGCCGATCGCCCATCGCGGCTATCACGATCTCAACCGCAAGGTCTGGGAAAACACGCTCTCCGCCTTCGCCCGCGCGGCCGATGCCGGCTTTGCCATCGAATGCGACCTGCACTATGCCGCCGATGCCATTCCCGTCGTGTTCCATGACGACGACCTGAAGCGGCTCTGCGGCATCGAGGGGGACGTGCGCCAGCGCACCGCCGCCGAACTCGGCCTCCTGAAGGTCGGCGGCACGCAGGACGGCGTGCCGACGCTCCGGCAGCTCCTCGACCTCGTGAAGGGCCGCGTGCCGCTCGTCCTGGAGCTGAAGGGGCGCGAGGGCGATGACGACGGCTTCGCCATGGCCGTGCTCGACACGATCGAGGACTATGACGGCCCCGTCGCGCTGATGAGCTTCGACCATTGGCTCTTGAAGGACCTCAAGGCGATCGGCACCAGCCGTCCCGTCGGCCTGACGGCGGAAGGCGCGCGGCCGGAAAACTTCGCCGTGCACGAGGAGGCGATGCAGCTCGGGCTCGACTTCATCTCCTATTATTACGGCCACCTGCCGAACGCCTTCGTCAGCCGGCAGCGCGACCTCGGCCGGCAGGTCATCACCTGGACCGTGCGCGACGACGAGGCGCGCACGATCACGGCGCTCAACGCGGACCAGATGACCTTCGAGGGCTTCGATCCGCGCGAGCCGCTGACGGCATAACATGGCCGGGACGGTGCGCATCCGTGTCGAAACCAGCTTCGCCGATATTCCGGCGGGCGACTGGGGGCGTCTTTCCGGCGCCTCCAGGGGCGACGCACAGGTGCCGTACAATCCCTTTGTCAGCCACGCCTTCCTCTCCGCGCTGGAAGAATCGGGCTGTGCCGTCGCCGAGACCGGCTGGCTCGGCCAGCACCTCCTCCTGGAGGGCGACGACGGCGCCCTTCTCGGCGCCCTGCCCGTCTATCTGAAGAACCACAGCCAGGGCGAATATGTCTTCGACCATGGCTGGGCCGACGCCTTCGAGCGTGCCGGCGGGCGCTATTATCCCAAGCTGCAGGCCTCCATTCCCTTCACCCCGGCCACCGGCCCGCGCCTCCTCCACCGGGCGGACCAGCCGGTCATCGCGACGCAGGCCGCGCTGGCCGAGGGACTGAAGGAACTGTCGAAACGACACGGCGTCTCCTCGGCGCATGTCACCTTCGTGCCGGAAGCGGAAATGCCGGTCTTCGAGGCCGCCGGCTACCTGCACCGCACGGACCAGCAGTTCCATTTCCTCAATGCGGGCTACGGCTCGCATGCGGATTTCCTGGAAACGCTCGCCTCCCGCAAGCGCAAGGCGCTGAAGAAGGAGCGCCGCACGGCGCTCGAGAACGGCATCGAAATCGACTGGCTGACCGGCGGGGACCTGACCGAAAAAATCTGGGACCAGTTCTTCACCTTCTACATGGACACCGGCAGCCGCAAATGGGGCCGGCCCTATCTCAACCGACGCTTCTACAGCCTGATCGGCGAGCGCATGGCGGACGACATCCTGCTCGTGATGGCAAGGCGCAACGGCCGCTACATCGCCGGCGCGATCAACTTTATCGGCGGCGGCACGCTCTTCGGCCGGCATTGGGGCTGCATCGAGGACCATGCCTTCCTGCATTTCGAGGTCTGCTACCACCAGGCCATCGATTTCGCGATCGAGAAGGGGCTGGCGCGGGTCGAGGCCGGCGCGCAGGGCGAGCACAAGCTGGCGCGCGGCTACCTGCCCGTCACCACCCATTCGGCCCACCACATCACCCATCCGGGCCTGCGGCGTGCCGTCGCCGATTATCTCGAGCGCGAGCGCCGTGACGTCGAGGCGACGGGCGAATATCTTGCCGAACACGGCCCCTTCCGCCGCATGAGCGACCAGGACGACCACGACTGAGCACATCGGAGACGAGCATGACCGCCTACGACACGAACAACATCTTCGCGAAGATCCTGCGCGGCGAGATCCCCGCGCACCGCGTCTACGAGGACGACGACACGGTCGCCTTCATGGACGTGATGCCGCAGGCGAACGGGCACACGCTCGTCATCCCCAAGACGCCGTCGCGCAACATCCTCGACGCCGCCCCGCAGACGCTGTCGCGCCTGCTGCCGGTGGTGCAGAAGGTGGCGGCCGCCGCCAAGGAGGCTTTCGAGGCCGACGGCGTCACCGTCATGCAGTTCAACGAACCGGCCGCCGGCCAGACCGTCTACCACCTGCATTTCCACGTCATCCCGCGCGTCGAGGGCCAGCCGCTGAAGCCGCATTCCGGCACGATGGAGGACCAGGGCGTGCTCGCGGCCAATGCGGAGAAGCTGCGCAAGGCGCTGAAGGGCTGACATATCCGCCGCGCCCCCTCATCCGGCCTGCCGGCCGCCTTCTCCCCGTAAACGGGGCGAAGAGGATATGCCGCGCCCGCTTCCCCAGCTCCTCACCGGTTCTTTGGGCAAGTCCCTCTCCGCGCGTGCGGGGAGAGGGACAGGGTGAGGGGCAAACCCCACACGGAATCGCCCGTTTCAAACACCCAGCAAGGCCAGCCCCGCGGCAAGGAACGCGATGGCCGCGGCGATGCCGGCGATCTGGCGGAAGCGGCCACCGATGAAGAAACAGAAACCGCCGAATACGACGGCCCCGAGCCGCAGCCAGAGAGGCGAGGCCTCCAGCGTGCCGGTCGGGAAGGCGATCAGCTTGGCGATGACCGCCGCCACCAGCGCCGTCGCCACTGCCCTCACCCAGTTCAGGAGCTCGGACCGTTCATCGATGCGGTTGCCAGCGATGACGCCTGCCCAGCGCCAGAGATCCGTCGCCAGCCAGCCGGCGATGGCGATGTAGATATAGGGCCAGAGACCGTCGAAGCTCATCGCGCCGCCTCCCGGCGGCGCAGCGCGCGCTCGCCCCACCAGGCCGCGGTGCCGCCGATGACGCCGGCCAGCAGGATGTCGTATTCGGGCGCGACCACCGCGAAGATGGTGCCGAGCGCGAGCCCGATGCCGAGCGCCCAGTAGATCACCCGGTGGCGCGCGGAAATCCAGATCGAGGTGAGGAAATAGACCGGCGTCAGGAAGAACAGGCAGCCGGAGACGATCGGCGGGAACTCCGAGACCGCGCCATAGACGAGGCCGACGAGCACGATATTGGTGAGCGTCAGCGTCACGCCGAAGCCGGCGAAGAAGGCGACGCGGCCGCCGCGCGGCACGTCCCGCACCTTCTCCATCGCGAAGACCCAAGCGGTGATGGCGACGAAATGCGAGACGATCAGCAGCAGCCAGGTCGGTGTGCGGCGGTCACGGATTTCCGGGATGAGCGCCGCCACCATCGGCATCATGCGCACCGAGGACAACGTCACCGCGAGGAACGCCGTCGCGATATGCGCGCCCGACAGCATGGAGCCGACGAGAATCACCTTGGCCGGCAGCGCCCAGACCATGCCGGTCATGAACATCACCTGGTCGACCGGCACCTTCGCCTCCGCCGTGAAGGCGGCGAACCCCACGAAGGACAGCATCAGGATGATCGCCGGCAGGCTGAAGATGCCGCGCATGCCGAGGAGGAACCAGTGGCTCTGGGATTGGGGTTCTGGCGGGGCGGTCATTCAATTCTCTTGCAGAAAAACAAAGCCGGACGGCTACCCCTCCGTCATGGTCGGGCTTGACCCGACCATCCACGCCCCGCCCGCGCTTGTGGATCCTCGGCTCGGGGCCGAGGATGACGGCAGAGGGTGGGCGCGGTTTGCGATCGTATGGGACCGGCTTGGCAGGATGGCTTGCGCCATTTCTTCAACAATATGGGCCGGGCAGTCGCCTGCCCGGCCCCTTCAATCTGCAAACCGTTATTTCTTGCGCGGCACCTTGGGAACGGCGCCGGACGCCTTGCGCGGCGGCTCGTCCTTCGGCTCCTCGGCCTTGGCCTCCACCGCCTTCTTCGAAGCGCGGGCCTTGGCGGGCGCGGCCTCGGCGGCGACGGTCTCCTTGGGCTTGCGGGGCTTGGCCTTCTTGGCGGCTGCCTCCTCGACCTCGGCCTTCGGCTTGATCGGCGCGGTTTCCGGCACGGCGTCAAGGATCAGGCCCTTCGAGCCGTCTTCCTTCAGGCCGACGGTGACGCGCACGACGCCGCCCTTCTTCAGCTTGCCGAAGAGGATCTCGTCGGCGAGCTTCTTCTTGATGTTCTCCTGGATGACGCGCGCCAGCGGGCGGGCACCCATCTTCTCGTCGTAGCCCTTCTCCGCCAGCCAGGAGATCGCCTCGGGCTGGAGATCGAAGGTGACGTTGCGCTCGGCAAGCTGGGTTTCCAGTTGCATGACGAACTTCTGCACGACCTGATGGATGACCGGCGTTGGCAGCGAGCCGAACGGGATGATCGCATCGAGGCGGTTGCGGAATTCCGGCGTGAACAGGCGGTTGATCGCCTCCATGTCCTCGCCCTCGCGCTTGGACGAGCCGAAGCCGATGGCGGCTTTCGCCATGTCGGAAGCGCCCGCATTGGTCGTCATGATCAGGATGACGTTGCGGAAGTCGATCTTCTTGCCGTTATGGTCGGTCAGCGAGCCGTGATCCATGACCTGCAACAGGATGTTGTAGAGGTCCGGATGCGCCTTCTCGATCTCGTCGAGCAGCAGCACGCAATGCGGATGCTGGTCGACGCCGTCGGTCAGGAGGCCGCCCTGATCGAAGCCGACATAGCCGGGAGGTGCCCCGAGCAGGCGGGAAACCGTGTGCCGCTCCATGTATTCCGACATGTCGAAGCGCAGGAGCTCCACGCCGAGCGACGCTGCGAGTTGCTTGGCGACTTCCGTCTTGCCGACGCCGGTGGGGCCGGAGAACAGGTAGCAGCCGATCGGCTTGTTCGGTTCGCGAAGGCCGGCCCGCGACAGCTTGATCGCCGACGACAGCGCCTCGATGGCGAGGTCCTGGCCGTAGACGACCGAGCGCAGCTCCTTGTCGAGGTTGGCGAGCACCTGCTCGTCGTCCTTCGACACGGTCTTCGGCGGAATGCGGGCCATGGTGGCGATCGTCGCCTCGATCTCCTTCTCGGTGATCAGCTTGCGGCGCTTGCCGGCGGGCAGCAGCATCTGGGCCGCACCGGTCTCGTCGATCACGTCGATCGCCTTGTCCGGCAGCTTGCGGTCGTTGATGTAGCGCGCCGACAGTTCCACCGCCGTCTTGATCGCCTCGTTGGAATAGCGGAGCTTGTGATACTCCTCGAAATAGGGCTTCAGCCCCTTCATGATCTCGATCGTGTCGTCGATGGTCGGCTCGTTGACGTCGATCTTCTGGAAGCGGCGGACAAGAGCCCGGTCCTTCTCGAAGAACTGGCGGTATTCCTTGTAGGTCGTCGAGCCGATGCAGCGGATCGCGCCGGAGGAGAGCGCCGGCTTCAGGAGGTTCGAGGCGTCCATCGCGCCGCCCGAGGTGGCGCCCGCGCCGATGACCGTATGGATCTCGTCGATGAAGAGGACGGCGCCCGGATAGTCTTCCAGTTCCTTGACGACCTGCTTCAGGCGCTCCTCGAAGTCACCGCGATAGCGGGTGCCGGCGAGCAGCGTGCCCATGTCGAGCGAGAAGATCGTCGCGTCGGCCAGCGCTTCCGGCACCTTGCCTTCGACGATGCGCTTGGCGAGGCCCTCGGCGATGGCCGTCTTGCCGACGCCGGGATCGCCCACATAGAGCGGGTTGTTCTTGGAACGACGGCACAGGACCTGGATCGTGCGGTTGACCTCGGCGTGACGGCCGATCAGCGGATCGATCTTGCCGCCCTTCGCCTTCTCGTTGAGGTTGACGCAATAGGCCGTCAGGGCGTCCTGCTTCTTGGCGGGCTCCTCCTGCTCGTTGGCGCCGCGGGTCTGCTTCTGTTCGTTCTCGGCGTCATCCGCGCCGCGCACCGGGCGCTGCTCGGAGGTGCCGGGGCGCTTGCCGATGCCGTGCGAGATGAAGTTAACGGCGTCGTAGCGCGTCATCTCCTGCTCCTGCAGGAAATAGGCGGCATGGCTCTCGCGCTCGGCGAAGATCGCGACGAGCACGTTGGCGCCGGTCACTTCCTCGCGGCCGGAGGACTGGACATGGATCACCGCGCGCTGGATGACGCGCTGGAAGCCGGAAGTCGGCTTGGAATCCTCCTCGTAACCTGTCACCAGGTTGGCAAGATCATGGTCGACATAATCGGTGACGGTCTTGCGCAGAACGTCGAGATTGACGTTGCAGGCGCCCATCACGGCGGCCGCGTCGCCGTCGTCGATCAGGGCGAGCAGGAGATGTTCGAGCGTCGCATATTCGTGATGGCGCTCGTTCGCATAGGTCAGTGCCTGGTGGAGGGCCTTTTCAAGGCTGGCAGAAAATGTTGGCACGTTCGTTCCTCATTTCTTTTCCATGACACATTGCAGCGGATGCTGGTGCTGGCGGGAGAAATCCATCACCTGTGTCACTTTGGTTTCGGCAACCTCGTAGGTGAACACGCCACACTCGCCTACGCCATGATTGTGCACATGCAGCATGATCCGCGTGGCCGCTTCCCGGTCCTTCTGGAAGAAACGTTCCAGGATGTGGATCACAAACTCCATGGGCGTATAATCATCATTGAGAAGCAGGACGCGATACAGGCTCGGCTTCTTCGTCTTAGGTTTCGTGCGGGTAATGACGGAGGTGCTGCGACCGGGAGTGTCGCCGCCGCCTTCCCCATCCTGCATTCGAACCCGTCTCACATCCATTTTCGTCTTCATTCCCTTGACTGTGCGGGCCCTTGATCGCGGTCGCTTACCTGTGGCGTACCGCCTGTCCGAGGTTGTCTTCTGGACCTGTTATCTAATGTCTCGGCACACGATTGTAAGACCCCCGCTTCGCACTGCAATCATAATCGCGGGTCATCCGAAGGAAATAGCGAAATTTGCTGCCGCTGCGTCAGCCTCGCGCAATCCCCGGAACGCGCGAAGGCCGGCTGCGGTTGCCCACAGCCGGCCCATGAACGCTATACGCGTACGCAGTACTCTGAAAGATCAGGCGGCGACGGCGGCCTTGGCGGCAGCAGTGGCCTTGGCGACCGGCGCTTCGTAGGGCTTGTAGGCGCCCTTGGCGAGATCGGCATACATTTCGCCAAGCTTGGTGGCTTCGGCGACGAAACCTTCATAGGAGGACTTCACGAAGGCGGTCTGCAGTTCGAGAGCGGCTTCGACGCTCTTGACGCCCGAGAGCTTCTCGAAGTGGGCGAGGCCGTTTTCGAAGGACTTCTTGGAATAGTCTGCCGTTTCGGTGGCGATCGCCTGCCAGCCCTGTGCGGCCGTCGTGTAGCTCTTGACGAACGTGTCCACGGCTTCCTTGCTCTTCTTGTTTGCCTCGTCGAAATTGAACATCGAAGTCTCCTTTGGATCCCGGTGATATGGTCCAAAATCTATATGCGATGCACAAAAAAGTCAATGAATTGCTGCGATGCAATATTTCGCAGGCAAAGCAAGACCTTGCGTCATAGGTATGATTATTGGGGCTGACAAAAGCCTAGTTGTCGCAAAATTATAATGAAAAGGCCCGGCGCCAAGGGCTACCGGGCCTTTATTCCGTGCGATTGCCGGCAGATCACAGATCGATGTCGAGGATCGCCATGGAGAAGTTGTAGGAGAGTTCCCCGTCCTCGTCGTCACGGAAGATGACGCCCAGGAATTCGTCGCCGAGATAGACTTCCGCGGACTCGTCCTTGCGCGGACGGGCCTTCACGACAATCTCCTTGTTGAGATTGCGCTTGAAATAGGCTTCGAGCTTCCTGATTTCTTCCGGCTTCACGATCTGTCTCCGTCATCGGTTGAGTTGCCGCGCTTCTCGCACCTGCTTCCGGTCCTGTAAACCCTCGAATTCCGGAAGAAAGCGACTTTTCCCGCGTTGGCGTGTTCGCGCAGCGCCGAGCGGCAAAACCGCCCGCCCGTGTTCCGCGGCCCGTCAGAGGTCGTAGTCGAAGGCGGCCAGAAGCTGGTCCATGGCGCGGGACGGCTCGTTGCAGCCCGCCTCGCCGATCACCTTGGCGGGCACGCCCGCAACGGTCGATTTCGGCGGAACAGGCTTGAGCACGACGGAACCTGCGGCGATGCGCGAGCAATGGCCGATATGGATGTTGCCGAGGATTTTTGCGCCCGCGCCGATCATCACGCCGTCGCCGATCTTCGGATGGCGGTCGCCGCCCTCCTTGCCGGTGCCGCCGAGCGTGACGTTGTGGAGGATCGAGACATTGTCGCCGATGACGGCCGTCTCGCCGACGACGAGGCCCGTCGCATGGTCGAGGAAGAAGCCCTTGCCGATGCGCGCGGCCGGGTTGATGTCCGTCTGGAAGACGCTGGAGGAGCGGCTTTGCAGATAGAGCGCAAGGTCGCGCCGCCCCTTCGCATGGAGCCAGTTGGCCAGGCGATGGGTCTGGATGGCGTGGAAGCCCTTGAAATAGAGCACGGCATCGAGGAAGCGCAGGCAGGCGGGGTCGCGGTCGTAGACGGCCTGGATGTCGACGCGCAGGATGCCGCCCCATTCCGGCCACTCGTCCAGCATCTCGTCGAAGATCTGGTGCAGGAGGTTGGCCTGCAGGTCCGGATGGTCGAGCCGTTCGCAGACGCGGTGGATCACGCTTTCCTCGAGCGACCGCTGGTTCAGCACCGTCGAATAGAGGAAGGCCGCCAGCAGCGGCTCGGCCTGGGCGGCGACGCGGGCTTCCTCGCGCAGGCTGTCCCAGATCGGATCCATGGCCTTGAGCTTCTCGCCGGCCCGCAGTTCGTTCATCGCGACCATCGCCGCACTCCTTGTCGTCTGTCCCACTCTATATAGAGCAAATGGCGCCGGCGCGAAATGGCCGGCGACCATCGTCGTAAACGGCCGCTCAGCGGTCGCCGATCTGCGCATAGAATTCCAGCACGGCGCGCTTGAAGACCTTGTCGCCGACGGCCAGCATGTGGTCACGGCCGGGAATGTCGAGCGCGCGTGCATCCGGCATGAGGTCGGCGAGCGGCTGCGGGCTGCCTGCAATGTCGTCCTTCGTGCCGACGCCGATCAGCGCGGGCATGTCGATGCGGGCCATGTCGGCTGCCGTCAGGAGATCGCGCGAGGTCATGATGCAGGCGGCAAGCGCCTGCCGGTCGGATTTCGTCTGGTCGGCGAAGGCGCGGAACATGCGGCCGCGATCATGCGTCACGGCGTCGAGCGAGGGCGCCAGCAGCGCGTCGGCGATCGGGTCCCAGTCGCCGACGCCTTCCACCATGCCGATGCCGAGGCCACCGAAGACGACGGAGCGCACGCGGTGCGGATGGGCGAGCGCCATGAAAGCGGTGATGCGCGCGCCCATGGAATAGCCGAAGACATGGGCTTCGGGGATCGCCAGGTGATCGAGCAGCGCGGCGGCGTCGCCCGCCATCAGCGGCGGCGTGTAGAGCGCGGGATCATGCGGCTTGGCGCTCCTGCCGTGGCCGCGATTGTCGAGCGCGATGACGCGGTAGCCGGCATCCCCCAGCGTCTTCAGCCAGCCGGGAAACACCCAGTTGACATTGGCACTGGAGGCAAAGCCGTGGATCAGCAGCACGGGAGGCCCCGACGGATCGCCCTCATCGAAGAAGGCGAGCTCAAGGCCGTCGTGGGTGAAACGGGAAAAGGGCGG
The DNA here is from genome assembly GCF_001652565.1 of Shinella sp. HZN7. Taxonomy (NCBI): domain Bacteria; kingdom Pseudomonadati; phylum Pseudomonadota; class Alphaproteobacteria; order Hyphomicrobiales; family Rhizobiaceae; genus Shinella; species Shinella sp. HZN7. Next base: position 1,944,785 of record NZ_CP015736.1, read on the forward strand.
GGGATCGAGGTTCATCGCGGGCCGTCTTTCGTTTGCATGTCCCCGCTCTTACTGCCCTTTGCCCGCGGAGAAAACGGCCGGCAGGCGGAAATCTCCCGGGGCGCGGCGGTTTTGCATCTACACATTTGCGGCGAAGGCGACTATGGTCCGCGCCAGAAAGACGGCATCCCAGGAGCATCGACATGGCTGGCCACAGCATTCCCCATTTCCAGAACGACGGCGGCCATCGCTCGATCGAGATCGGCGTGAAGGAATTCATGTGCGTCGGCGCTTCCGTGCCCTACGACCACCCGCATGTCTTCCTCGACATGGGCGACGACAACGAGAAGGTCTGCCCCTACTGCTCGACGCTCTACCGCTACAACCCGGCGCTCAAGGCCAGCCAGACCGACCCGGCGGGCTGCACCTTCACCAACCAGGTCGCGGCGTGACGGCCGGAAGGCCGCCGCAACCATGCCTTCCGTAAAATCCGCAAGCATCGTCGGCGCCGGCATTGCCGGCCTGACGGCGGCCCTTGCGCTCGCCCGCAAGGGCGTTGCGGTGCATGTCCTGGAACAGGCCCCCGCCCTCGAAGAGGTCGGCGCCGGCCTGCAGCTCTCGCCCAATGCCTCGCGCATCCTCGCCGAGCTCGGCCTGCTCGATGTCCTTGCCGCGCGCTGGAGCGAGCCGGACCATATCCTGCTGTCCTCGGGCCATGCGCTCGCCCCCCTCGCCTCCGTCCCGGCCGGCGCCGCCGCACGCGGACGCTGGGGGGCGCCCTACGGCGTGCTGCACCGCGCCTCGCTGCAGGCCGTGCTGTTCGACGCCGTCAGCCGGGAACCGCTCTGCACGCTGACGACCGGCCGGCGAATCGAAACGGCCGAGCATGCCCTGGAGCAAGTCCAGCAATGGCGCGCAGCGGCCTTGCATCCGGAATTGCGGGAAACCGAAGGGCCGGGGCGTTTTAACGGTTCGCAGAAAAGCGAGAATGATCTGGCCGCCGCACCGGCCGATCTGGTGATCGCCGCCGACGGTGTCTGGTCGCAGTTGCGCCAGGGGGTGCCCGGTGCCCTGCCCGCGCGCTATTCCGGCACCATCGCCTGGCGTTTCCTCGTGCCCTATGGCGCCGCGCCGCCCTTCCTCAATCCACGCACCGTTACGGCCTTCCTAGGCCCGCAGGCCCATCTCGTCGCCTATCCGCTTGTCGAAGCGCAGGCGTTCAACATCGTCGCCCTCCACGCGCATCGGCAGGCACCGGCGGCCGGCTGGTCCCGCAAGGGCGATGCCGCGGCCCGCGCCCGCCTGCTCGATGCCTTCTCCGGCTGGCATGCCGATATCCGCCAGTTGCTTGCCGAGGCGCGCGATCCGCTGATGTGGCCGCTCTTCGAATGCCCCGACGGGGCCTGGACCGATGGTGGGAAGACCGTGCTGATCGGCGATGCCGCGCATGCCATGACGCCCTTTGCCGCCCAGGGCGCGGCGATGGCGATCGAGGATGCGGCGCTGCTGGCAAACCGCCTCGCCCGGGCATCCGACACGGGACAGGCGCTGCGGCAATTCGAGGCGACCCGCCGCGAACGAATCGCCAGGGTGCGCAGCCGCGGCGCCTTCAACCGCTTCGCCTACCATGCCCGCGGCCCGATCGCGCTGACCCGCAATTTCATCCTGTCGCTGCGCGGCCCCGAAAGCCTCGCCGCCGATCTCGACTGGCTCTACGGCTACCGCACGCCGGACTGATCAGGCCCCTCAGACGGCCCGCGCCGCCGCGAGCCCGCGCTCGATATCAGCCTTGATGTCCTTCACGTCCTCAAGGCCGATCTGGAGACGAAGCACCGGGCCTTCCTCCGGCCCCTTGGCGACGCGGCGGTCGTTGAGATTGACATGCACGGCAAGGCACTCGAAGCCGCCCCAGGAATAGCCGAGGCCGAAAATGCCGAGCGCGTCGAGGAAGGCATGGGCCTTCGCCTTGTAGCGCTCCGGCGAACCGCCCTTGAGAACGATGGAGAAGATGCCGCTCGCGCCCTTGAAGTCGCGCTTCCAGAGCGCGTGGCCGGGAAAGCTCGGCAGGGCCGGATGCAGCACGCGGGAGACGTCGTCGACGCCCTCCAGCCAGCGGGCCAGCTCCAGCGCGCTTTCCTGGTGCCGCTCCAGCCTGACACCCATGGTGCGCAGGCCGCGCAGCACCTGGTAGGCGTCGTCCGGCGAGGCGCAGGTGCCGAGCGTGATCTGCGCGTCGTGCAGTTGGGCCCAATGGGCCGCATTGGCCGAGACGGTGCCGAAAAGGATGTCGGAATGGCCTGCCGGGTATTTCGTCGCCGCGTGGATGGAAATGTCGACGCCGAAATCCAGCGGGCGGAAAAAGAGCGGCGTCGCCCAGGTATTGTCCATGCTGACCACGGCGCCATGCTTGTGGGCCACTGCGGCGATCGCCGGGATGTCCTGCATCTCGAAGGTGTTCGAACCCGGCGCCTCGGTGTGCACCAACCTGGTGTTCGGCCGGATCAGCGCCTCGATGCCGGCGCCGATCGCCGGGTCGTAATATTCGACCGAAACGCCGAGGCGCTTCAGCATCGTGTCGCAGAAATGGCGGGTCGGGTGATAGACCGAATCGACGATGAGCGCATGGTCGCCGGCCGACAGGAAGGCGAGGAACGGCACCGTGACGGCGGCAAGGCCCGAGGGAACGAGGATGGTGCCGGCGGAACCCTCCAGTTCGTCGATAGCCGCGCAGAGCGCATCCGTCGTCGGCGTGCCGCGCGTGCCATAGGTGTATTTCTGCGCGCGGCTTTCCATCGTCGCCGCATCCGGGAAGAGCACGGTCGAGGCGTGCACGACGGGCGGATTGACGAAACCATGGTAGTCCGCCGGGTCGTTTCCGGCATGGGCAAGGCGGGTGTTCACGCCGGCGCCGGCGAGGATTTCGTCTCTGTTTTTCATGATCGATCCGAAGAAGATGCGAGGGGGTTTGTGGCGCCGACTTTTGGACAGGCGGGGCGACAGGTCAACCCCATGCGACGATGCGATCCCGGCTCCCAAAGCGCTTCAAGTGTTAAAGACGCGAATTTTTTGAGCGATTTACTGCACAAATCCCCGATCTTTCGCCCAAAATCCGGTCACAGGCCGACAAATTTAGGTTACCGACCGGAAAATGGCCGCCCTCACTTGACCCTGTGAAATTTTGAGCATGAGATAAGCAACCTCGCGCCGGGAGGGTGGCGAGTTCCATGGGCGCGCCCGACAAGGGCGCGGGACCTGCGGACAAAACAAAGACAACAGAAAAAGGTTGTGAAAAAATGGCAAAAAAAATCGTGACGGCGCTCGTCGGCGCTGCCGTACTGGGGCTTGGCGCAACGGCAGCACAGGCGGACACGCTCTCTGACGTGAAGGCCAAGGGCTTCGTGCAGTGCGGCGTGAACGGCTCGAACCTCGCCGGTTTCGGCGCGCAGGATTCGTCGGGCAACTGGGCGGGTCTCGACGTCGACCTCTGCAAGGCCGTGGCCGCGGCCGTCTTCGGCGATGCCACCAAGGTGAAATTCACCCCGCTTTCGGCCAAGGACCGCTTCCCGGCCCTTCAGTCGGGCGAAATCGATCTTCTGGCCCGCAACACCACCTGGAGCGTCAGCCGCGATTCGCAGCTCGGCTTCGATTTCCGCGCCGTGAACTACTATGACGGCCAGGGCTTCATGGTGAAGAAGGAACTCGGTGTGAAGTCCGCGCTGGAACTGTCCGGCGCCTCCGTCTGCGTGCAGTCCGGCACCACGACCGAACTCAACCTCGCCGACTACTTCCGCTCCAACAACATGGACTTCAAGCCGGTCGTCTTCGAAGCGCAGGACGAAGCGGACGCCGCCTACAATGCCGGCCGCTGCGACGCCTACACGACCGACGCCTCGGGCCTCTACTCGATCCGCCTGAAGATGGCCAACCCGGACGACCATTTGGTTCTGCCGGAAATCATCTCCAAGGAGCCGCTCGGTCCGGCCGTCCGCCAGAACGATTCGCGGTGGCTCGATATCGTGAGCTGGTCGCACTATGCGATGGTCGCCGCCGAGGAATTCGGCATCACGACGGCCAATGTCGAGGAAATGAAGGCATCCGCCAACCCGGATATCAAGCGCTTCCTCGGCGAAGAGGCTGACTCGTCGATCGGCGCCGACCTCGGCCTGCCCAAGGACTGGGCCGTGCAGATCATCAAGGCTGTCGGCAACTATGGCGAATCCTTCGAGCGCAATGTCGGCGAAGGCTCCCCGCTCAAGATCGCCCGCGGCCTGAACGGGCTGTGGACGAAGGGCGGCCTGCAATACGCGCCGCCGGTTCGCTGAGCGGCCTGCGCCAATCCTTCCGGGAGGGCGGATAACCGCCCTCCCCTTTGAACAAACGCCCGGAAAACAGGGCGAACCAACGTCAGGGGAAATGCATGGCTCTTGCGGATGCCCGAACAGGGTCCGGCGAACCGCCGAAGGTATCTCTTCTCTACAATCCGGCACTGAGAAGCATCGTCTATCAGGTCGTCACGCTCGTCGTGATCGTCGCGGTCGTCTGGTATGCGTGGAACAACGTCGTCCAGAACCTCGCGCGCGCCAACATGACGGCCGGTTTCGGTTTCCTGAACAGCCGCGCCGGCTTCGACCTCGCGCAAAGCCTGATCGACTATTCGAGCGACTCGACCTATTTCCGGGCGCTGCAGGTCGGTCTCATCAACACGCTTGTCGTCGCCGCCGCCGGCGTCATCACGGCGACGATCGTCGGCCTCCTGGTCGGCATCGGGCGCCTCTCGCACAACTGGCTGATCGCGCGGCTCTGCACGGTCTATGTGGAAATCTTCCGCAACATTCCGCCGCTGCTCGTCATCTTCTTCTGGTATCTCGGCGTTCTCGCCCTGCTGCCGTCGATCCGCTCCATCTTCCAGCACCTGGAGGAAAACCCGGACGCGGTCTTCTTCATCTCGAACCGCGGCATCTACATGCCGGCGCCGGTCTTCGGCGAAGGGTTCGGCGCGGTGGTCATCGCCTTCGCGATCGGCATCGTCGCGGCCATCGCCTTCACGGTCTGGGCCAATGCGCGCCAGCGCGCCACGGGCCTGCGCCCGCCGGTGCTCTGGGTCAATCTCAGCCTGATCGTGCTCCTCCCCTTCCTCGTCTTCCTCGTCATGGGCAGCCCGATGACGCTCGACTATGCGGTGCCGGGCTCCTTCAACATGCGGGGCGGCATGGTGATCGGGCCGGAGTTCCTGGCGCTCTACCTCGCGCTGTCGCTCTATACGGCCTCGTTCATCGCCGAGATCGTGCGCGCCGGCATCCGCGGCGTGTCCAAGGGCCAGACGGAAGCCTCCTATGCGCTGGGCCTTCGGCCCGGCCAGGCGACCCGCCTCGTCGTGCTGCCGCAGGCGCTCAGGATCATCATCCCGCCGCTCACCTCGCAGTATCTCAACCTCATCAAGAACTCCTCGCTCGCGGTCGCCGTCGGTTATGCCGACCTCGTCGCGGTCGGCGGCACCATCCTCAACCAGTCCGGCAAGTCGATCGAGATCATCTCGATCTGGATGCTGATCTATGTCTCGATCAGCCTCATCACCTCGCTGTTCATGAACTGGTTCAACGCCAAGATGGCCCTGGTGGAGCGCTGAGATGGCTGAAAGCATCACCTATGTCCGCGACCGCTTCATCGAAGCGGAAAAACCGCCGACCTCCGACAGTTCGGCCCTCGCCTGGATTCGTCACAACCTCTTCGCCTCGGCCACCGACGGCGCGATGACGATCATCGCCATCCTGGCGATCGTCTGGTACCTGCCGGCGGCCATCAACTGGCTGTTCATCTCCGCCGTGTGGACCGGCGCGGACCGTACCGTCTGCCTCACCACCGAACAGGGCGGGCAGCTTCCCGCCGGCTGGAGCGGCGCCTGCTGGGCCTATGTGAACGACCGCTTCGTGCAGTTCATGTTCGGCTCCTATCCGCGCGGCGAGCTGTGGCGGCCGCTGCTCGTCGTCGCCATGTTCGTCGGCCTGCTCATCCCGTTCCTGATCCCCAAGGTGCCGCGCAAGGGGCTGAACGCGCTCCTGCTGCTCGTCGTCTTCCCGATCGTCTCCTTCTTCCTGCTGCTCGGCGGCACGTTCGGCCTGCGCCATGTGGAGACCTCGCTGTGGGGCGGGCTGATGGTGACGCTCATCATCTCCTTCGTCGGCATCGTCGTCTCGCTGCCCGCCGGCATCCTCCTGGCGCTCGGCCGGCGCTCGCAGATGCCGATCCTGAAGACGGTCTGCATCGCCTTCATCGAGCTGATCCGCGGCGTGCCGCTGATCACCGTGCTCTTCATGGCGAGCGTGCTCCTGCCGCTCTTCCTCGAGCCCGGCAACAACATCGACAAGTTCCTGCGCGCGCTGATCGGCGTGTCGATCTTCGCGTCCGCCTATATGGCGGAGGTTATTCGCGGTGGTCTTCAAGCCATTCCGAAAGGGCAATATGAAGCGGCCGACGCTCTTGGTCTAAACTACTTCCACAAAATGACCTTCGTCGTGCTTCCGCAGGCCATCAAACTCGTGATCCCGGGCATCGTGAACACCTTCATCGGCATGTTCAAGGATACCTCCCTCGTCACGATCATTTCGATGTATGACCTGCTCGGCATCGTGAAGGCGAGTTTTGGGGATTCGGGCTGGATCACGCCGGTCACGCCGTTGACGGGTCTGATCTTCGCCGGCTTCGTGTTCTGGATTTTCTGCTTCGGCATGTCGCGCTATTCGGCCTTCGTGGAACGCCGGCTCGACACGGGCCACAAGAGATAACTGAGAGGAAACAACAACAATGGCAAACCAGGCCCAGGCGCAAAAGATGACGGTCTCCGCGACGGATGTCGCCGTCGAGATCGTCAACATGAACAAGTGGTACGGCGATTTCCACGTGCTGCGCGACATCAACCTCAAGGTCATGAAGGGCGAGCGCATCGTCATCGCCGGCCCGTCGGGCTCCGGCAAGTCGACGATGATCCGCTGCATCAACCGCCTGGAAGAACACCAGAAGGGCCAGATCGTCGTCGACGGCATCGAGCTGACCAACGACCTGAAGAAGATCGACGAGGTGCGCCGCGAGGTCGGCATGGTGTTCCAGCACTTCAACCTCTTCCCCCATCTGACGATCCTGGAGAACTGCACGCTCGCCCCGATCTGGGTGCGCAAGATGCCGAAGAAGGACGCCGAGGAAGTGGCGATGCACTACCTCAAGCGCGTCAAGATCCCCGAGCAGGCGAACAAGTATCCCGGCCAGCTCTCCGGCGGCCAGCAGCAGCGCGTGGCGATCGCCCGCTCGCTGTGCATGAAGCCGAAGATCATGCTGTTCGACGAGCCGACCTCGGCGCTCGACCCGGAAATGGTGAAGGAAGTGCTCGACACAATGGTCTCGCTCGCCGAGGAAGGCATGACCATGCTGTGCGTGACGCACGAAATGGGCTTTGCCCGCCAGGTCGCCAACCGCGTCATCTTCATGGACCAGGGCCAGATCGTCGAGCAGAACTCGCCGGCCGAGTTCTTCGACAACCCGCAGCACGAGCGCACCAGGCTCTTCCTCAGCCAGATCCTGCACTAACAGGCTGCCAAGCCCCGCGGCACGACACACGGCCGGAGCACTCTATGATGCTCCGGCCTTTTGCATCGCATGCCGACCCCGTGGTGTATCGGCGGCAATTCGCGCAGGAGCCTTGAGGACCGGCGACCACCATCCCGTTTCCTGGCGGTTCCGCGATATCGTATTCCATGGAAGACAATTGGCCGCCAATGGCGGAAGAGGTGGGATTCGAACCCACGGTACGGTTTCCCGCACGCCGGTTTTCAAGACCGGTTCCTTAAACCACTCGGACACTCTTCCCCTGTGAAGCGGCGCTTTCCGGTTTTGGGAAAGCGGCGGAACCTCGTTTCGAGCGGTTCCCCCTTCAGGCGATGCCGGCTTTGTAGCAGCTTTGGCTGCATCGTCAACGTGCGAGGAAGGGGCTTGCAGCAGACTTCGTCGCCGAGACCTTGTTTTGAACACAATGGCCTCCTATATAGCCGTCATCGGCATTGCTGATGAGCGCTGGAAAGCTTCTGCCGCTCGCAATTGCCGCATCACCTGATGCCTTTGACCACGGATGTACTGGCACTGGTGAAAAGGGTGATGATGAGGAAGGTCGGTGCGTTTTCGCCCCGGCCTTTTTTGTTGCCGGAACAATCGCCGGCGGGAGAGGTTTCGTTCCGACACCAGAGGAGACTGGTCATGGAACAGACACACACCGCAAGGCTGGCAGCCGAATATCTGCGCCTCGGCGGCGGCCGGCGCGCCAAGATCGACGACAACCTCGTCGGCACCCGCCAATGGTCGCACGATACACCGGCAGCCGAAGCGTTCTGGAACGAGCATATCGCCCCGCTGGACGACAGGCGCCGCGACGAGGTGATCACCCATCTGCCGACGATCAATCGCGTATAGGCCGTCGGCGCGCCTCCGGCATGTGATCGAAAAGCCGCGCCCGGCACGCGCCGTGCGGGGCCGTCGGCGCAATGTGTTATCAAACCGTTACCCGCCCACACTCTGCCACGATCTTCCCCATGAGATGACCTGCGGCCGGGAACCAATGCACCGGATTCGCCATTATCGTGCCAGTTAGAAGGAGTGCACAGATGAACACGAAGCTTGGAACTGTCCTTGCGCTGGGCCTTGCGCAGGCTTTCGCTACGACCGCTGGCGCGGCAGACATGGTCATCCGCGAGGAGGCGCCGACCTATGCCGAGCGCGGCGGCGATCGCGATGGCGTGAAGATCGGCATGCTGACCTGCGATGTCGGCGGCGGCGTCGGCTATGTCATCGGCTCGGCCAAGAACGTCGATTGCGTCTTCTCGTCCACCCGCGGCGAGCAGGACGCCTATAGCGGCGTCATCCGCAAGATGGGCGTCGACCTCGGCTTCACCACGCAGGGCCGCATCGTCTGGGCGGTCTTCGCGCCGACGGCCGGCTACCATCAGGGCTCGCTCGGCGGCCTCTATCAGGGCGCGACGGCCGAGGCGACGCTCGGCTTCGGCGTCGGCACCAATGTGCTCGTCGGCGGCACGTCCGGATCGATCCACCTGCAGACGATCAGCGTCAGCGGCCAGATCGGCCTGAACCTTGCGGCCACCGGCACATCGGTGACCCTCACGCCGCAGGGCTGAGACAGGGAGACGGGCGGCCTCGGCCGCCCTTTTCTTTTGCCGCGCGCCGGCGTTCTGCTAGAGTTGCACGGGAGGAGTTTACACATGACCCGCATCGCCCTCGCCTTTTTCGCCGCGCTTTTCCTTGCCGCCTGCACGACGGGCGGACCCCGCGCCGTCGAACCCATTCCCGGCAGCATTACCTATGGCGGCCAGCCGCGCACGAAGCTCACCAAGGCGCCGATCGGCAGCACGTTCGAACACACGTTCAACGACCGCTATGGCCGCCCCGTGGTGGAAACCTACCGCATCCAGCCGGATCGTTCGCTCCTCCTGATCCACCGCTACACGCGAATCGAGTATTTCTGATCTGAGGTGACGCAGGCCATGGAGACGACAATGCTGGAAAGCACCGACATCGAACTGGAAGACGAACGGCTGAGGCAGCTCGACATTCTGGCGCGGGAGCGCGCCATGACGCCGTCGGAGCTGCTGTCGCATTATGCGTCCGGCTCCTTCGGTTTCCACGAGGCGGTGCATACCGCCTCCATCGTGCTCGATCTCGTCGACGACCAGCTTCTCCATCACCCCGCCATCGCCGGCAACGACGAATGGTTCCGCCTGGCCGCCCGGGCGAGCGAAGCCCTGTTCAACCTCTACCAGTCGATGGGCGCGGCCCAGCTTGCCACCCGTACGGCGGACGAGGGCAAGCGGCCGGAAGAGCTGAATGCCAGCAACGACGACTGACACTTTTCCCGCCTTGCGCGACGGGGCCGGCGGCCCTACCCTATCCTCTTGAATTCTCACGGATTAAGGATAGACGCGCTTGCCCCATGCGACACCGCTGATCGCAACCCTCGTTGCCGGTATCTGCCTTGCCTTCCTGGCGGGCTTGGTGGCGCATCGTTTCCGCCTGCCGCCGATCGCCGGCTATCTTCTCGCCGGCGTCGTCATCGGCCCGTTCACGCCGGGTTTCGTCGCCAACCAGAATCTGGCGAACGAGCTCGCGGAAATCGGCGTCATCCTGCTGATGTTCGGCGTGGGCCTGCATTTCTCGCTGAAGGACCTCCTCTCCGTGCGGGCGATCGCCATTCCCGGCGCGATCGGCCAGATCGCCGTCGCGACCGTCTTCGGCCTGCTGCTTGCGCTGGCCATGGGCTGGTCCGCCGGCAGCGGCTTCGTCTTCGGCCTGTCGCTTTCCGTCGCCAGCACCGTGGTGCTGCTGCGCGCCCTGCAGGAACGCCGCCTGGTGGAGACGGAACGGGGCCGCATCGCGGTCGGCTGGCTGATTGTAGAGGACCTCGTCATGGTGCTGACCCTCGTGCTGCTGCCGCCGCTTGCCGGCGTGCTGGGCGGCACGGCGCAAACGGCCGATGTCGACCCGGACCTGACGCGGGCGCTCGGCATCGGCGCGGTCTGGACGGCGGTGGGCGTGACGGCGCTCAAGGTCTCGGCCTTCATCGCACTGATGCTCGTCGTCGGCCGCAAGGTCATCCCGATGATCCTGCATTACGTGGCGCATACGGGCTCGCGCGAACTGTTCCGCCTGTCCGTCCTCGCCATCGCGCTTGGCGTCGCCTACGGCTCGGCGAAGCTGTTCGGCGTCTCCTTCGCGCTCGGCGCCTTCTTTGCCGGCATGGTGCTGGCGGAATCGCAGCTCAGCCAGCAGGCGGCGCGCGAGACGCTGCCGCTGCGCGATGCCTTCGCGGTGCTCTTCTTCGTCTCCGTCGGCATGCTGTTCAACCCGCTCAACCTGATCGAGCGGCCGCTGGCGATCCTCGCGACCTTCGTCACCATCGTCTTCATCAAGTCGGCCGCCGCCTATCTCATCGTCAAGGCCTTCGGCTATCCGCGCACCATCGCGCTGGCCATTGCCGCAAGCCTGGCGCAGATCGGCGAATTCTCCTTCATCCTCGTCGTGCTCGGGGTCGGCCTCGATCTGCTGCCGGCCGTGGCGCAGGATCTCATCGTGGCGGGCGCGCTGTTTTCGATCCTGGTCAATCCCCTGCTCTTCATGGCGGTCGATCACTACGGCGCCAAGCTCGATGCCGCAGCGGCGCAGGAGCCGGACGGCAGCGCGGACGCAGCCCCCCAGCCGGAAGAGCCCGCCGACGACATGCCGGAACCGACGGCGCTCACCGACCATGCGATCGTCGTCGGCTACGGCCGGGTCGGCAGGCGCGTCGTCGAGCGGCTGCACGCCGCCGGCCTGCCCGTCCTGGTGATCGAGGAACGGGCCGGCGTTGCGGAAGCCCTGCGGGAAAGCGGCATCGAGGCGATCGGCGAGCCGGCAGGCGGCCGCGGCGTGCTGGCGCAGGCGAACATTGCCGGCGCGCGCTGGTTCGTGACGGCCATACCGGATGCCTTTGCGGCCGGCACGCTGATCGAGCAGGCGCGCTCGGCCAATGGCGCGATCCGCATCGTGGCACGGGCGACATCGCAGGCCGAAGCCGACCACCTGCGCCAGTTCGGCGCCAACCATATCGTGATCGCCAAGGAGGAGGTCGCCGCGGCCATGGCCGACCGGCTCCTTTCCGGAGAGGCGCGTCCCGTACCGAGCGGCGACAGCGCGCAAGGAGAACTCGACCTTCCCGCGCCGTCCCCGGTCTGACGGGCGCGCCTGTCGCCCCAAACGCAGCGCAAGGCTGCCGGACGCGCTATTTCCCCTCGCGCAGCGTCTGCACGACGCGCTCGCGCCCGACCTTGATGACATTCTCCATCGCCCGGCGCGCACCGTCCTCGTCCCGCTTGTCGATCTCCTCGACGATGCGGATATGGCTGGTCGAGACGTCGCCGATCTTGCCGCGGTCGGCAGCGGGGGAGGAAAGCTTGAAGGCACCGACGAGGCCGGCCTCGATGAGGCTGCCCAGCGTGCGCAGGAAGGGGTTGCGCGAGGCCTCGAGCACGGAGAGATGGAATTTCAGGTCGGCCATGGCCAGCGTCTCGGCCGTATGCTCCGGATCGCCCATCGCGACGGCAAGGCGCATCATCTGGCTGATATCGGCCTCCGTCGCATGGCGCGCCGCCAGCGCCGCCGCCTGCGGCTCGAAGGCAAGGCGCACTTCGGACAGGTGCAGCAGGAATTCCTCGTTGACGCCGACGGCGAAGTACCAGGTGAGGATATCGCTGTCGAAGAGGTTCCACTGGGTGTTCGGCGTCACGCGCGTGCCGATGCGCGCGCGCGGCACGACGAGCCCCTTGGCGGCGAGCGTCTTCATCGCCTCGCGCAGCACCGTGCGGGAGACCTTGAAGCGGGCGGCAAGCTCGGCATCGCCCGGCAAGGTCGCGCCCACCGGATAGTCTCCCGCGATGATCGCCCTGCCCAGCTCATTGACGACCTGCGCGTGACTGGTACGCGTGTTCATCCCGCTGATGACGGTTTCAAGCAAACCCCTGCGCAATGACGTCCCCTCCTCCGCCAAGGACCACCCATTTTGGTCCAAAGCCACCCGGCAGGTATAGAGCGCGCCGCCGATTCCGCAAAGGCCGTTCGCGTCATCGATCCTTTACAAACGAAAAAGGCGCCCCTCGCGGGGCGCCTCCTGTGCCGTCGCGGATCAGTTGCGGCTTACTTCGGCAGCTGGTCGTCGACGCCGGCGATGTAGAAGTTCATGCCGAGCAGCGTGCCGTCGTCGGAAACGGCGCCCTCCGCCAGCCAGTCCGAACCGTCCTGCTTCTTGATCGGGCCGGTGAAGGGGTGCAGCTCGCCGGAGCGGATCTTGGCTTCCGCCTCTTCCGCCAGCGTCTTCACGTCGTCGGGCATGTTGGTGTAGGGCGCCATGGTGAGGATGCCGTCCTTGAGGCCGTCCCAGACCTGCTCCGACTTCCAGGTGCCGTCGAGAACCGCCTGGGTGCGCTTGATGTAGTAGGCGCCCCAGGTGTCGACGATGGCGGTGAGCTGGGTGTTCGGGCCGGCGGCGATCATGTCGGAGGCCTGGCCGAAGGCCTTGATGCCGCGCTCGGAGGCGACCTGCATCGGCGCGGTCGTGTCCGTGTGCTGCGTCAGGATGTCGACGCCCTGGTCGATCAGCGCCTTGGCGGCATCGGCTTCCTTGCCCGGATCGAACCAGGTGTTGGCCCAGATGACCTTGACCTTGAAGTCCGGGTTGATCGACTGCGCGCCGTGCACGAAGGCGTTGATGCCCATCACCACTTCCGGGATCGGGAAGGAGGCGATGTAGCCGGCGACGCCCTTTTCGGACATCTTCGCGGCGATCAGGCCCTGGATATAGCGGCCTTCATAGAAGCGCGAATTGTAGGTCGCGACGTTCGGCCCCGACTTGAAGCCCGTGGCATGCTCGAATTTCACGTCGGGGAACTTTTCCGCGACCTTGATCGTGGCGTCCATGAAGCCGAACGAGGTGGTGAAGACCAGTGCGCAGCCGGAACGGGCCATGCGCTCGATCGCGCGCTCGGCATCCGGGCCTTCCGGCACGTTTTCGAGGAAGGGCGTTTCGATCTTGTCGCCGAAATGCGCCTGCAGTTCCTGGCGGCCGATATCATGCGCCTGGGTCCAGCCGCCGTCGGTCTTGGAGCCGACATAGATGAAGCAGATCTTCGTCTTGTCCTGGGCGCTGGCGGCGGCGGCAAAGCCGAGGACGGCTGCCGAGGTTGCGAGAGCGAGAATGATTTTCTTCATTTTATCCTCTGTAGGTTATCAGGAGTGGTTTTCCCGTCTTCTTGTTCTTGGTCACCGGTCGGGCACGAACGGTTTTCCGAGCGAGGCAGGCGTGTTGATCAGCGTCATCCGCCGATTGTGCGATATCAGGATGAGGACGACAACCGTGGCGATGTAGGGAAGCGCCGACAGGAACTGCGAGGGGATGCCGATGCCGAGCGCCTGGGCGTGCAGCTGGCTGATCGAGACCGCGCCGAAGAGATAGCCGCCCGCCAGCAGCCGCCAGGGCCGCCAGGAGGCGAAGACGACGAGCGCGAGCGCGATCCAGCCGCGCCCGGCGGACATGTTCTCCACCCATTGCGGCGTATAGACCAGCGAGAGCTGCGCGCCGGCAAGGCCCGCGCAGGCGCCGCCGAACATCACCGCGAGATAGCGCGTGCGGATGACATGGATGCCGAGGGCATGGGCGGAGGCGTGGCTGTCGCCGATCGCCCGCACCTTCAGGCCCGCGCGGCTGCGGAACAGGAACCAGTTGACGCCGAAGACGAGCGCGATCGACAGGTAGAAGATGATGTCCTGCCTGAAGAGCAGCGGACCGAGGAAGGGAATGTCCGACAGCAGCGGGATCGCGATCGGCTGGAGCTTGATGCCCGACATGCCGACATAGGGCTCGCCGATCTGGCCGGAAATGCCGAGGCCGAGAATGGTGAGCGCAAGGCCGGTCGCCACCTGGTTGGCGACGAGCGTCAGGGTCAGGAAGCCGAAGAGCAGCGAGAACAGCGCGCCGCAGGCAATGCCGGCGAGAACGCCGATATAGGGCGAGCCGGTCGCCTGCGTCACCGCGAAGGCCAGCACGGCGCCCATGACCATCATGCCCTCGACGCCGAGATTGAGCACGCCCGCCCGCTCGCTGACGAGCTCGCCGAGGGAAGCCAGCACCAGCGGCGTTGCCGCGGTGATGACGGTGAGAAGGATCGCTTCGATGATACCCATCAGTGCGCTCCCCCTTCGCTGGACTGACCGATCCGGGAGAAGACCAGCCGGATCTTGTACTGGATGAGCGTGTCGCAGGAGAGCACGAAGAACAGGAGCAGCCCCTGGAAGACGCGCGTCACCTTGTCGGAGACGCTGAGCGTCAACTGCACCGCCTCGCCGCCCACATAGGTGAGCGCCAGGAAGAGGCCGGCGGCGATGATGCCGAGCGGATTGAGTCGGCCGAGGAAGGCGACGATGATCGCGGTGAAGCCGTAGCCGGGCGAGATGATCGGCTGCAGCTTGCCGATCGTGCCGCTGACCTCGGAAATGCCGGCAAGACCGGCGAGCGCGCCGGACAGCAGCATCGAGAACCAGATCATGCGTTTCGACGAGAAGCCGGCGAAGCGCCCTGCCCGCTCCGACTGGCCGAGCACGGTGATCTCGAACCCCTTCAGCGTGTAGCGCATCATGAGCCACAGGCCGACGGCCGCGAGAACCGCGAAGGCGAAACCGAGATTGGCGCGGCCCGAGGCGATGAGCTCGGGAAGGATCGCTTCCGGCGCGAAATCGCGCGTCACCGGGAAATTGTAGGCGTCCGGGCTGCGCCAGGGGCCGCGCACCAGCCAGTCGAGGAAGAGCTGGGCGATATAGACCAGCATCAGGCTCGTCAGGATCTCGTTGGTGTTCATGTGCGCCTTGAGGAAGGCGGGGATGGCGGCGTAGAGCGCGCCGCCGATCATGCCGAAGACCAGCATCAGCGGCAGGACGAGCGGCGAATGCCAGTCATGGAAGACGACGGGCACGATGGCGCCGGCAATGGCGCCCATGATGAACTGGCCCTCGGCGCCGATGTTCCAGTTGTTCGAGCGGTAGCAGATCGAAAGGCCGGCGCCGATGAGGATCAGCGGCGCGGCCTTGATGGCGATCTCGTGCAGCGACCAGATATCGAGCAGCGGCTCGATGAAGAAGCTGTAGAGCGCCGAAACCGGATCCTTGCCGATCAGCGCGAACATGATGCCGCCGGCGATCACCGTCAGGCCGAGCGCGAGGAAGGGCGAGAGGATGGAGTAGGGCGTCGAGGGATTGGCGCGCTTTTCCAGTTCAATGCGCATGGGCTACCTCGCCTTCCGTCTTGCCGTACATGCCGCCCATCAGGAGGCCGATCTTCTCGCGGGTCAGGTCATGCGCCGGATAGGCATCGGACAGCCGCCCCTCGCTGATCACCGCGATCTCGGTCGCGACCTCGAAGATCTCGTCGAGGTCCTGGCTGATGACAAGCACGGCCGAGCCGGCCTTGGCGAGATCGACGAGCGCCTGGCGGATGCGGCTTGCCGCGCCCGCATCGACGCCCCAGGTCGGCTGGTTGACGATCAGCACGGCCGGCTGGCGGTCGAGCTCGCGCCCGACGATATATTTCTGCAGGTTGCCGCCGGAGAGCGAGCCGGCCGCCGGGTTCTCGCCGCTCTTGCGCACGTCCATCGTCTCGGAAATGCGCTTCGAGGCGATGCGCACGACCGCATGGCGGATGACGCCGAGCACGCCGCCGGCAAGGAACGTCTTGCGGTCCGACTGGTTGCGCGCCAGGACGAGATTGTCGGAGAGCGGCAGCGCCGGCACGGCGGCATGGCCGTGGCGCTCCTCCGGCACGAAGCCGGCGCCCATCAGGCGGCGCGCCGTGATGCCGAGATTGCCGGCCGCCTTGCCGCGGATGGAGACGGCGCCGGCATCCGGCACCGGATATTCGCCCGAGAGCGCATCGAACAGCTCGCCCTGGCCGTTGCCGGCAACGCCGGCGATCGCCAGAACCTCGCCGCCACGCACCTTCAGACAGACATTCTTCAGCGCGACGGCAAAAGGCGTGCGCGCGGGAACGCTGAGGTGCCGGGCTTCGAGCAGCACGTCGCCCTTCGTGTTGGTGCCGGCCGCGCTCACCGAGGCGACGTCGCTGCCGACCATCATGCGCGCCAGCGAGGCCGGCGTTTCCTGGCGCGGATCGCAGGCGCCCGTAACCTTGCCGTGGCGCAGCACCGTGGCACGGTCGCAGATGCGCTGCACCTCTTCGAGGCGGTGGCTGATATAGAGCACCGAACGCCCTTCGGCCTTCAGCTTGGCCAGCGTCTCGAACAGCCGGTCGGCCTCCTGCGGCGTCAGAACCGAGGTCGGCTCGTCGAGGATGATCAGTTCCGGGTTCTGCAGCAGCGCGCGCACGATCTCGATGCGCTGGCGCTCGCCGACCGAAAGGTCCGCGACATGCGCCTTCGGATCGAGCGGCAGGCCGTAGAGACGGGAGAGGCGCGAGGCCTCCTCCGCCACCTTGGAGAGCGAGATGCCGGGGCTCAGCGACAAAGCGATGTTCTCGGCGACCGTCAGCGCCTCGAACAGCGAAAAGTGCTGGAAAACCATGCCGATGCCAAGCCGGCGGGCAGCGCCCGGGCTCGGGATCCGCACGGGCTCGCCCTTCCACAGGATCTGTCCGCTGGTCGGCGCCAGCACGCCGAAGAGCATCTTGACGAGGGTGGATTTACCGGCGCCGTTCTCGCCCAGCAGGGCGTGGATTTCGCCCGGCTGGATATCGAGATCGATGGCGTTACACGCGGCAAACGAACCAAATAGCTTTGTCAGGCTGCGGACAGCCAGCAACGGACTGCCCCCGGACGCTCCAACGGCTGACACTCTTCCCCTCTTTCCTGCAAACCCATCCTGCCGCCCGTTCGGGTCGTGTCAGGGAATGAGCAGCGTCGTTCCACTCGTTTTTCTTGCTTCCAGATCCGTGTGCGCGCGTCCCGCCTCGGCCAACGGATAAGTCTGATGAATATTGATACGCACTTTGTTGCTTTGCACAACATCAAAGAGCGAGTTTGCACATGCATCCAGCGCCTCGCGCGTGGCGATATAGGCAAAGAGCGTCGGGCGCGTGGCGTAGAGCGAGCCCTTCTGCGAGAGCAGGCCCATGTTGAAGGCCTCGACCGGGCCGGAGGAATTGCCGAAGCTGACGAAGAGGCCGCGCGGCTTCAGGCAGTCCAGCGATTGCGGGAACGTGTCCTTGCCGACGGAATCGTAGACGACGTCGACGCCCGCCCCGCCCGTCAGTTCGCGCACGCGCGCGACGAAGTCTTCCTTCGTGTAGTCGATGACATGGTCGTAGCCATTCGCCAGCGCAAGTTCGACCTTCGCCTGCGACCCCGCCGTGCCGATCACCGTCGCGCCGAGCGCCTTCGCCCATTGCCCGGCAATGAGCCCGACACCGCCGGCCGCCGCATGGAACAGCAGCACGGTGCCCGGCTTCACCTGATAGGTCTGGAGCAAAAGGTATTGCGCCGTCATGCCCTTGAGCATCATCGCCGCCGCCGTTTCGAGCGAGATGCCGTCAGGCACCTTCACCAGATGTTTCGTCGCGACGTTGCGCTCGGCGGCATAGGCGCCGTCCGCCGAGGCATAGGCGACGCGGTCGCCGACGGCGAAATCCGTCACGCCCTCCCCGAGCGCGGTGATCGTGCCCGCCCCCTCCTTGCCGGGAATGAACGGCGGATCGGCCTTGTAGAGGCCCGTGCGGAAATAGACGTCGATGAAATTGAGCCCGACGGCGGCCTGCCTGATCTGCACCTCGCCCGGGCCCGGCGCATCCAGCGGCACGTCCTCAAGCTTCAATACTTCCGGTCCGCCGAGACTGCGGACGACGATCGCCTTGGTCATCAAAAACTCTCCCGATTGTTGTTTCTACCGGCCGAGATTGGGAAAGACCTGTAGAACGGCTCCGACGACATAAAGATAGATCCCCGTCGCCACCACGCCCCAGACCACCCAGGCCGGCGTATCGAAATGCAGGAGCAGCGCATAGCCGCCGAGCAGCGCCCAGAGGAAGAAAACGGCAAGGTTCAGCGCCCGCAGCCGCTCGACGCGCACCGGATGCAGGAAGTTGATCGGCATGAAGGTGAGGAAGACGGAGACGAAGACGATGATCGACGCCGTCAGTTCGCTCGCCTGGATGACGAACAGCGTGAACACCACCATGTTCCAGACGACCGGGAAACCGGAGAAGAAATATTCGTCCGTCTTCATGCCCATGTCGGCATAATAGATGGCGCTCGACACGACGATGGCCCCCGCGGCCACGAAGGACCAGGGCTCGCCGATCATGCCGCTCTGGTAGAGCGCAAAGGCGGGCAAAAGCACGTAGGTCACATAGTCGATGACATTGTCCAGCGTATCGCCGGACCAGTTCGGCAGCACTTCCTTGACCCGCACCTTGCGCGCGATCGGCCCGTCGATGCCGTCGACGAGCAGCGCCAGGCCAAGCCACCAGAACATGTCGACGAAACGATGCTCGCCCGCGGCCACCACGCCGAGAAAGGCGAGGAAGGAACCGGACGCCGTCAGGATATGGACGGAAAAGGCACGGATCTCCGCGTAGGGTACGCGTTTGTAGTTGAAAAACTTCATAGCCCTTCGCAGTCCATCCCTGGGGTTTTCATCGGCGGCGCGCCGACATGCCCTCTTACGCGGTCACTGCCCGTAATATGCATTGATTGCCCGGCATCGCCAGTGCAAATCGGCCACCCGTCCGGCGACTTGGCGCCCTGCGCCGATTCATCCCATGGAAATTGCCTCTTTCCCGGCCTAGATTCTGCCGGTAGAAGCGACCCCGATCCTGTGGGTAACGCTTGCCGCTTCGGAGGTCGGGCATGAGACAATTCGATATCGCGGTCGTCGGCGCCGGCCTTGCCGGCAGCCTCGCGGCGCTGGCGCTCGCCGATTCGGGCGCAAGCGTCGCGCTGATCGCCCCGCCCGCCCGCGCAAATGACGGCCGCACCACGGCGCTGATGGACCAGTCCATCGCCTTCCTCAAGACGCTCGGCCTGTGGGAGGAGATCGCCCGCCATGCCGCCGCGCTCGAAACCATGCAGATCCTCGACGGCACGGCGCGCCTGCTGCGCGCCCCGCCCGTCGCCTTCCGCTCCAGCGAGGTCGGGCTGGAGGCCTTCGGCTACAATATCCCGAACGCGCCCTTCCTCGCGGTGCTGGACGCCCGCATCGCAGCGACCGGCAATATCGCGCGGATCGAGAGCGGCGTGACGGCCGCCAATGCATTCGAAGAGGGCGTCGAGCTGACGCTTGACGACGGCGGGCGCGTCCTGGCCGGCCTTGTCGCCGGTGCCGACGGCCGGAAGTCGAAGATCCGCGAGAGCGCCGGCATCGGCGTCAAGGCCTGGTCCTATCCGCAGGCCGCCCTCGTGCTCAATTTCTCGCACGAACGGCCGCACGGCAATGTCTCGACGGAGTTCCACACCGAGAGCGGCCCCTTCACGCAGGTTCCCCTGCCCGGCCGGCGCTCCAGCCTCGTCTGGGTGCTGCCGCCGCAGGAGGCGGCGCGCCTCGGCGACCTGTCCGCCGCCGAACTTGGCCATGCGGTCGAGGCACGCATGCAATCCATGCTCGGCAAGGTCACCGTCGAGGGCGCGGCGCAGCGTTTCCCGCTTTCCGGCATGACGGCCGAGCGGTTCGGCAAGGGCCGCATCGTGCTCCTCGGCGAAGCCGCCCATGCCTTTCCGCCGATCGGCGCGCAGGGCCTCAATCTCAGCCTGCGCGACATCATGGCCTTGAAGGCGCTCATCCAGGGAGCGACACCGGCGAACGACGCGGGGATCGGCGAGCGCTTCGACCGCAAGCGGCAGGCGGACATCCGCTCGCGCACGCTCAGCGTCGACCTGCTCAACCGCTCGCTGCTCTCCGATTTCCTGCCCGTGCAGTTCCTGCGCTCGGCCGGCCTGCACCTGCTCTCCGCCCTCGGCCCCTTGCGCAGCATCGTCATGCGCGAAGGCATAGAACCGCTCGGCTCGCTGAAGGCCTTTCGCGACGGCCTACGGGAACGGGTCGCCCGGAAGCGCGCCTGACTTGATGAGATAGAGCAGGATCGTCACCGTCGCGACGGACAGCACCGTCGTGATGAGGATGGTCGCCGACGCCCGCTCCTGCCACACGCCATATTGCTGGCCGATGACGAAGACGTTGGTCGCCGTCGGCAGGGCCGCGAGCAGCACCGCGGTGAAGACCCAGACCGGATCGAAATTGCCGGCAAGTCCGAGCACCAGATACATGGCGACCGGCAGCAGCAGGAGTTTTGCCGGCACGATATAGCCGATCTCCACCGGTACCCGCTTCAGGGGCCGGAGCGCCAGCGTGACGCCCATGGCGAAGAGCGCACAGGGTGCCGCCGCCTGCGCCAGGTAATCGATCAGCCGCTGCAGCGGCGCCGGCGGCTCGAAGCCGGCAAAGGCCGCGACGAATCCGGCCGCCGTCGCGATGATGAAGGGATGGGTGACGATCTTGCGCAGCACCCCGCCGGCGATCTTGAGCGCCGGCTGCTTCTCCCCGCCGGCAAGCGCCATCAGCGCCGGCGCGACCATGAAATGCAGCATGTTCTCGAAGCAGAAGACCAGCGCCACCGGCACCGCCGCCGGCTCGCCGAAGGCGAGCAGCGCCAGTCCCGGCCCCATATAGCCGATATTGCCATAAGCGGCCGCCAGCCCCTGGATCGTCGCCTCGCTTATCGACGCCCGCCGCAGCCAGAGCCCGATCGCGAAGATCAGGCCGAAGACCAGGTAGGTCGCGCTGATATTGGCGAGGATGAAGTCGATGCGCGTCAATTGCTCGATCGGCGTCTTGGCGACCAGCTTGAAGAACAGCGCGGGCAGCGCGATGTAGATGATGAAGGTGTTGAGCCAGCCGAGCGCCTCGACCGGCTGCCGCGTGATGCGGGCGACCACGTAGCCGAGGAAAATCATGCCGAAGAACGGCAGCACCAGTCCGATGATGTCAGCCATGGGCCGAAGCCTGCTCCCGCTTGCCTGGGGCATATCGCGCAAGAGCGTGCGGCGGCTCTGCGCGACATGCGAAAAATCGAGGGCCTGACGCGTGACGGCGCGAATCCGGTGGGATCGCGGTGCCTCAAGCTTCGTCCCGACTAGCCGATTTGCGAGAGAATGGGAAACGTTTGCTGGAACCAGATGGCGACAGTGCTGATATAGCCGAAGATGAAGGCAAGGCCGGTGAGGACGAGCAGCACGCCCATCACCTTCTCCACCGTGCCGAGATGGCGGCGGAAACGCATGAGGAAGCGCATGAACGCGCCGGAAAAGCCGGCCGCGATCCAGAACGGCACCGCAAGCCCCAGAGAATAGATCGCAAGCAGGACGGCCCCGTCGCCGACCGTCTCGCGCGCCGCGGCGACGCCGAGGATCGCCCCCAGCACCGGCCCGATGCAGGGCGTCCAGCCGAAGGCGAAGGCAAGGCCCATGATATAGGCACCGGACGCCGTCGCCGGCTTGCCGCCGCCCTGGAAGCGCGCCTCGCGGGCAAAGAGCCCGATCCGCAGCACGCCGAGGAAATGCAGGCCCATCAGGATGATGATGACGCCGCCGACCTGCGCGAGAATGTCGAGATGCCGGCGCAGCACCATGCCGATCGTCGAGGCGCCGGCCCCGAGCGCCACGAAGACCGTGGCGAAACCGAGCGTGAAGCAGAAGGCCGCCAGGAGAACGGCCCCGCGCGTCTCGCGCCGCACCGCCACCGCATCCCCGCCCTTGAACTGCTCGACGGAAATGCCGGCCATGTAACAGAGATAGGGCGGAACGAGCGGCAGGACGCAGGGCGACAGGAACGAGAGGGCCCCGGCAAGAAGCGCGCTCAACAGGGAAATATCGGCGATCGACAAAGAACTACTCCGCAGCGGCGGGCAAAGGCGGCCAGGCCCGAAACCGGCCATACCCGCCCCTCCAATGGCGCTTCCTAGTATCCGCCGAAACCCTCTCCTGCCAATCACCTTTTGGAGAACGCGGCGAAATGCAGCAAAAGCTGTTTTTCGCCGCATTTTCCGGGTTGACCCGGCAAATCCTCCTGCCTATGTTCCGCGCACTTCCGCGGGGCGCCTTCGCACCGCCAGGGAGCGCGTAGCTCAGCCGGTAGAGCAACTGACTTTTAATCAGTAGGTCCAGGGTTCGAATCCCTGCGCGCTCACCACAGACGTCTCAATAAATTCGATGCGGTAAGCTATAATACCAGGGACACGTTACCTGAATTTGCCGTCGCTTTCCGCGTTTTTGCAAGCATTTGAGGCACATAGCGCACGCATGAGAAATCGCCCACCCCCTCAAGTCAGGCAGCTTGATATTCCCTGTCCGGTTGCGGCTCAATGCGTCGGATTTGCCGCAGCGGCCAAGCCGACCATCCCTGCCTGATCCCGACTCGCGGCTTCCGCCTCTTCTTCCTGGATTTCCCGTTCCGCCTGAAGCCAATGGCCCAGTGTGCGCCCGTCAGGCGACCCTTCCTGCTGCCATAGCTCGAAGGCGCGCGCCTTGATCCGCCTTTCGCGTTCGTCGTTCATGGCCGCTTACCTCAAGCCGAAGAAGGACAGGACGATCAGGACGATGACGACTAGTCCGACGATATAGATGATCCGGTTCATGGGAGCTCTCCTTTGCTGGGAGCGGAACTCTCACTGAAAACAGATGTTCCAACCGGATGCCGCCCACTCGGACCCTGAAGGCTAGAAATCCTCTGCTCCATCCATTGGGCTAGTGGGCCGGATCGGTCGGATCAAAGCGTCCGCACCAGATGCACGATGGTGATGCCGGCGCAGTATGCGGAAAACAGAACCACTTTTCATCAGATTACGACATGCGAACCGAGTTCCACCACGCGGTTGGTCGGCAGGCGGAAATAATCGGAGGGGTCGGTCGCGAGGTTGGCGAGCCCGATGAACAGCCGGTCCTGCCACATGGGCATGCCCGACTGCGCATCGGGCACCAGCTTGCGGCGGCCGAGATAGAAGGAGGTGGACATGATGTCGAACTTGTGCCCCGCCTTGCGCATCAGGCCGAGGGCCTGGGAGACGTTCTGCATCTCCATGAAGCCGAAGCGCATCTCGATGCAGGAAAAGCGCTCCGAGATCTTCTCGACCGAGAAGCGCTCGGCCGGCATGACCCGCGGCGTGTTGGCGGTCCGCACCGTCAGGATGAAGTTCCGCTCGTGAAGCACATGATTGTGCTTGATGTTGTGCAGCAGCGCGGCGGGGGCGAAGTCCGGATCGCTGGTCAGGAAGATCGCGGTGCCGGATACCTGCACGGGCGCATGCGCCCCCTGCTTCTCCACGGATTTCACGAAGGCCGGCAGCGGCACTTCGATACGGCGGGTCTTCTCGCGCAGGATGCGCGTGCCGCGCGTCCAGGTCCACATGACGAGGACGACGGCGGCTGCGATCGCCACCGGCACATAGCCGCCGTCATGCACCTTCAGGAGGTTCGCGCCGAGGAAGGTGAGCTCCAGAAGGAAGAGCGGCAACAGCACGGCGCCGGCGGCAAGCGGCGTCCAGCGCCAGCGCATGCGCAGGAACTCGAAGGCGAGCACGGTCGTCACCACCATCGCGCCCGTGACGGAAATGCCGTAGGCAGTCGCCAGCGCCTCCGAGGAGCCGAACAGGAAGACCAGCAGCATCACGCCGAAGAGCAGCACCGTGTTGACGGCCGGCAGATAGATCTGCCCGGTCTGGGTTTCCGAGGTGTGATAGATCTCCATGCGCGGCAGGAAGCCGAGATGGATCGCCTGGCGCGTCAGCGAGAAGGCGCCGGTGATGACGGCCTGGCTGGCGATGATCGTCGCGGCGGTGGCAAGGATGACGACCGGCAGCAGCGCCCATTTCGGGAACATCAGGAAGAACGGATTGCCAATCGTCTCCGGATGGGCGAGCACCAGCGCGCCCTGGCCGAGATAGTTCAGCGTCAGCGCCGGAAAGACCAGGCAGAACCAGGCCCACTGGATCGGCCGGCGGCCGAAATGGCCGAGGTCGGCGTAAAGCGCCTCCGCGCCGGTGACCGTCAGGAAAACCGCGCCCAGCACGACGAGGCCGAGATAACCCTCGTTATACATGAACATGACGGCGTAGTAGGGATTGAAGGCGGCGAGGATGCCGAGGTCGTCGCTGATATGGTTGAGGCCGGCAAGGCCCATGACGATGAACCAGATGGCGGTGATCGGCCCGAAGAACTTGGACACCGCTGCCGTGCCCCAGGACTGCACGGCAAACATCGCGACGAGGATGACGACGGAGATCGGCACCACGTAGTCGGCGAGTGTCGGCGTCACCAGCTTGGCACCCTCGACGGCCGAAAGCACCGAGAGCGCAGGCGTGATCATCGCATCGCCGATGAAGAGCGCGGCCCCGGCCGCCCCCAGGAAGAACAAGAGCGCCGTGCGGCCTTTCGTGGCTTTTGTCAGCAGGGCGAGGAGCGAGAGCGTGCCGCCCTCACCGTGGTTATCGGCGCGCAGCAGGAAGAGGACGTATTTGATCGTCACGATGACCGTCAGCGTCCAGATCATCAGCGAGATGAGGCCGATGACCTCCGTGCGCACGAGGCCGTTCTGCGAGATGGGGCGCAGCGCCTCGCGAAAAGCATAGAGCGGGCTCGTGCCGATGTCGCCATAGACGACGCCGACGGATCCGAGGGCGAGAAGGAACAGCGTGCGCGACCTGCTGCGGGAATGCGAGGCACTTGCGGCATGTGCTTGCATGGGCGTTCGGGCTCTAAAGCCAGCCTTTCAGCGGAAAAAGAAGAACGGGAGGATTGCCGACATCACGACAGCCCCCAGCGTGTGGGGGTGAGCGCAGGCGTTCTGCAGGACTCGAGCATCGACAGGCCCGGCAGGAAGTGCGCAAGCGCGAATGCGACATGAGGCTGTCGCAGGTCCTGGCGAGGAAAAACGGTGATCACCGGCGAATGGCTCCGCGGCGGACCATCGCTGACACTCCTGTTGAACGCCGCCCTTGAGCGGCCGGCCGCGCATATTGCGCGCCGCAACATAAAAAGCAAGGACCAGCCCCTCCTTGTCCGCCATGGAAATGGAGACAGGGGGCTCGTTGAAGCCGCCGGCAACCGGGGTGCCGTCTCAGCCGAAAGCGTCGATGATGACTTGAACATGGACAATCCGACCCTCGAGCCGGGGCCTTTGCCCACGTACCGCTTCAGCGTGATTGAACAGGCGTCGGTCGCGGCAGCGATGCCGTCGAGCGACTCCCGCCTGGCGAGCGCCTCTGGACAACCAAGTCTGGCGGTGAGAAGCTATTGCAATCAGAGGGAGGAAGAAATGTCGAACTACGTGGACGATATCGAGAGGGCGCTGGATCGCCTTGTTGAGGTACGACGCACACTCATTCCAAAGCTCGGAGACGACAAGGACGCATATGCCGAGCTGGCCGCCATCCAAAGTAGCCTGGTCCATTTGGTCAAGGCGCGTGACCAAGAGCGCAGCATCGCGAAGGGTTCGTCCGTGGCGCAGTCCATCGGGGTCGTGGCTTAGAAGCGGCGCCCGACGACATCGCCAGTCCGCACGCATTGCTGCGGGGTTGGATCGACCATGGTCGAAGAGCGCAACGAGGCCGTCATGGACAGGGAACGGCTCATTCTTCTGGTTACGGTTGTCGCTTTCGCACGCGGCGCAGGCCTCGTGATCGGCGGCGCTGTCAGTAGACCGCGTATTTCAAAAGCCCGAGCGACCAGTTGACGCTGCGGTTTTCCGTGTCGCGGGTCCAGGTCTGCTGCAAGGTGCCGGCGATGTCCGCGATGGTGGTGCGGGCGTCGAGTTCCTTGGTCAGGCCGTAGTCGTTGGGGGCGACCTTGGTGAGGTCGACGTCGTCGGCGATGACGATGGCGACCAGCACATTTTCGCTCGGGCCTTCCGCCTCGAAATCGAAGCCGTAATAATCGTCCGGAATGGTGAGCGGGGCATTGGCGGAGAGCGGCGTGATCTTGCGGGCCGCTTCGTTCGGGAAGATCTGGGTTGCCTTGCCCTCCTTGTCGACGTCGTAGAGGATGAGGTGCCCGCCCGTGCTGCTGGTCACGGTGATGCGGAAGACGTCGCCGGTCTTCAGGTACCCGGAGGAGAGCGCCACCTTGACGTCGCCGGTCTCGGCCTTGCCGAGGATATCGCCGACGGCATCCACCGGGTCGGCGGCGACATAGGCGGTCTGCTGGGTGTTCTCGACCTTCACCTCCTCGACCTTGCCGTAGTCGGGCGTCTGCTGCTGGGTGTCGCCGCCCGTCTGCGGCTGCTGGTATTGCTGGGCGTCGGCGGTCGGGGTGACGGCGCTGGCGCCGAGCAGGGCGTAGTTGACCTCCAGTTGCGGGTCGAGAGCCTGGCACTGGGTCTGTGCGGCGCAATAGGTCTGCGACTGCTTCTTCACATATTCGAGCAGTTCGGCATTGGAGACGATGCCGTTGCCGTTGCTGTCGCCCGCGGTGATCTCGTGGCCGTTCACATAGGAAAGCGTGAAGACGCCGTGGCGCTCGTCCGGCGGCAGGCGCGTGTCGTCCCAGGCGACCTGGTAGGAGGAGGCGGCGCTCCAGGCCTCCACCCCGTTCTGCTTGGCGATTTCGGGCTTGTCGACCACCGCGACGTCGATGCGCAGGCCGCGCGTCTTGACCGCCTCCACCGGCTTGGCGAAGGGGCGCGGCAGGAAGCGCGCGCTTTCCAGCACCTCGCCGACCTTGGGCGAGAGCGAGCGCGAGATCGTGCCCGAATGGCAGGCATCGATGACGATGGAGACGGCGCGGTCCTTGAGCTTGGCGAGCATCGCGTCGATCTCGTCGTCGAGGATGACATTGGTCCAGTCGCCGTCGCCAGCGGCGATGTCGAAGGTGGAGAGCGCCTCGTCCAGCCCGTCCTCTTCGTCGCCGCTCTGGTCCTTCACCTGCAGACCATGGCCGGAGAAGTAGAAGTAGACGCGGTCGCCGGGCTGGGTTCCGGCGATCAGCCATTCGTCGATGCTGGCGAGAATGGCGGCCCGGGTCGCGTCCGCGTCACGCAGGATGCGGATCGATTCGGGGGCGAAACCCTGCTTCTCCTTGAGCAGCTTCTCGATCAGCGGCACGTCGTTCTTCGGGCCTTCGAGGAACATCTTCTCGGGCAGCGTGGCATAGGTGCCGATGCCGATCAGAAGCGCCCGGTCGGCCGCCTTGGCGCCGGAAACGAGGCAGAGCGAGAGGAGAAGAGCGGCGGCATAACGGATCATCAGAGCGTTTCCCGCGTATAGAGGGGCTGGATGGCGACGCTCGCCTCCTTGCCGTCGAGCCGGGTCAGGAGCGCCTTCAGCAGGGTTTCGGATGTCACGGCCTTGTCGGCGAGCACCGCGCCGATCGCGTCGACCGGTTCCGCGGTCCAGATCGTGATCAGGTGATCGGCGCCGAAGGGCTTGACCACCTCGACATCGGTCAGCTTGAACTGCGAGCTGGCGGTGCCGGCCACCTGCATGTCGAGGAACTGCACCTCGCCCGTATTGGCAAGGTTGAAGACCAGCATGTTGGGATAGCGGCCGGGCGGGGCGTCGAAGCGCAGGCGGTTTCCGGCAGCGTAGATGTCTTTCACCGGCGTCAGCGAGACGGAGCCGGGGTTCTGGCTGGCAAGCGCCTTCAGGAAGTCGAGCAGGACATATTTGTCGACCACCGCCTGGATGCGGTCCGCCCCGACATTTTCCGCCGCCACGTCGCCGTTCGGGGTGTAGAAGACGCCGCTCGCCACATCCCAGCGATAGGGCGTGCCGGCGCCGTCCGCGTTCTTCGGCCTGTCGGCGGTGCCGTCGATCTGGAGCGCGATGCTGCCCGTCCAGCCGAGGTCCTTGGCCGGCTTGATGGTTTTCTGCGTGACGGTTGCGGTGCTGCCGGTATCGGTGGTCGTGTCGGTCGTGTTGGCCGCAATGGGAATGCCGCGTGTCAGGGTGACGACGACCTCGCTCTCCGAGCGGGCGACCTGCGGCATGAAGTTCGGCACCTGCAGGGCTTCCGAGCGGTTCTTCACGTTGGAGAAGATGTAGTCCTCCAGCTCGATGCGGGTGATGACGCCGTTGCCGTCGCGGTCGGCGCTGCCTTCCACGGCGCGGGCGAAACTCCAGCTGAGCGCGCCGCGCGGCTCGCCGTCGATGATGACCTCCGGCGTCGGCTGGCTTTCCAGCGAGGCGGCCAGCACCGTCACCTGCTTGAAATCGATCTCCTTGAGGTTGGCGCCGGCCAGCGCCTCCTGCGAGGGCGGCGCAAGCTTGACCGTGACGGCGGGCGCAAGCCGGCTCTTGCCGGTGACGGAACGGCTCATGCCGCCGGAAAAGCAACTGTCGGACACGAAGAGCACATGCACGCCCTTGCTTTCCGCCTCGCCGAACCAGGCGTTCATCTCGTTGTCGACGATGATCTCGTTCGAGGTCTCCGCATAGCGGTTGCGATCGAAGCCCGGCAGCTGGAGGAATTCGTCGAGCCCGTCGGCCTCGTCGCCGGCGACGAGCTCGGGCATCTGCGCGCCGTGGCCGGCATAGGTGAAGATGATCGTATCGCCCGCCGCCGCCGCCGCGACCATATCGATCCAGGCCTTGCGGATATCGTCCTTGCGCGCCTCGGCATTGGTGAATTTCCTGACGATGAAGCCCGCCGCGCTCATCGCGCGAGAGACGTCCTCCGCATCGCGCACCGCGCCGTCGAGGCTGACATCGTTGGGATACTGGTCGACCCCGACGACGAGCGCGTGGGTCTGCGCGGCAAAGGCCGGCACCGGCAGCGCGGCGGCAAGGGAAAGCGCAAAGGCGGCTCCGGCAAGGATGCGGCGCGGCCTTGCGCCCGGCCATGCGGGGAGCCGGGCGGTCAAGGCGCTTTCGCTCTTCGAGGAAAAGCGGGCATGCTCCGGCAGGGGAGGCAGCATCCTCATCACTCCACGTCCACTTCCACCCGGCGGTGCAACTGGTTCAGCGTTTCCGTGTCATAGGCACTGGCGTCGTCCGGCGTGAAGGGCTGGTCCTCGCCCTTGCCCACCACGGTGATCGCGCCGGCATAGCCGTTGCTGGAAAGATAGCCCTTCAGCGTCTCGGCGCGCGCGACGGACAGCCTGTAGTTGGCCTCCGCCGAGCCGACGGGGTCGGTATGGCCGATCAGCGTGATCGATGCGGGCTTGACCGCCTTCAGGCATTCCGCGAGGTCCTTCGCGGCCTCGACACCCTCCGGCGTGAAATCCGCCGTGCCGAAGACATAGCGCACGGGCGTCGACTTCTTCTTGATCTTCACGCCGCGGAAGGAGACCTTGCAGCCGCCGCGCATGGCAAGCTGCACGGGCCGCGGCGCGGCAAGGCGCATTTCGCTGGCGAGCTTGTCGAGGCGCAGGATGTACTGCTCGTCCGGTGCCATCCAGTCCGGCGTCATCGTCTCGTTCGAGCCGTCCTCCAAAGCGAGCTGGTAGAAGCGGGCGGCCTGTTCGTAATCCTTGCGCTCGCGCGCGAGATCGCCCAGCGCATCCAGCACCTGCCAGGGACCGCCATACCGGCGCTGCAGGTCTTCCAGCGCCTGCTGGTGGTCGGAAAGCTTTCCGCCGGCGCCGACAGCGGCGACGATGCGGTTGAAGGTGACGAGCGACGCGACACGGCCGGTGAGCGCGCGCTCGTTGGCGCTGCAATTGGCCGTGCTGGCCGTTTCGGCGAGCGCATGCGCCTTCTGTTCGTCCCCTGCATTGAGCGCCTCGACCACGCCGGTAAAGGAGTCGCAGGCCGCGGCAGCCGGAGCCGCTCCGGCCAGTACGAAAAGTGTCGCTGCAAGGGATCGCTTCAGCATTGTCGGTCCAGCCCTCATGTCCTCATGGAAGAAACGGACAGGGGCCCGAAGGCCCCTGCCCCATGCATCATTTGATCTCGAACGTCACCATCTGGACGCCGCTTGCCCCGTTGTCCTTCTCGGCCTGCTTGGCGAGATTGATGGCAAGGCCCCGCGTCACCGGCTGCTTCGTGCTTGCGGCCAGTTCCTTGGCCTTCTCGGCCGTCAGCTTCTGGTCGCCAAGGCCGCCGATGCGGCAATAGGCGATCATCGTTTCGCCGGGCGACGGCGAATCGAAGGTGAGGTTGCCCGTGCCCGGCTGCGGGATCAGGCGGCGTTCCCCGGCATTCAGCGTCGTATTGCCGATCATCACGTCCGGAATGATCTCCACGTTGCCGGTATCCTCCACATACATCACCTGCAGCTCGCAGGCATGGTTGGTGCTCAGTTCGAAGGCAAGGTAATCCCCAACCTTCGCACTTGTCGATGCCACATGCACGGCAAGCTTCACCTTCTCGGCCTGCGCCTTGTCGTCCTGCTTGTAGGCCGGGACATAGGCCTTCTCCTCGGGCTTGGCATACTGGTCGCCGCCCGCAGCCTGGTCGGCCGGCTTCTGCTGGTAGTCGGTGCCGGAGGCCTGTTCCTGCTTCTGTTCCGGCTGCTGCTGGTAGGCATCGTTGCCGGCCGCCTGCTCCTGCTTCTGCTCCGGCTGCTGGTAGCCGGACTGCTGCTGTTGCTGCTGGTAGGCCGAATTGTCGGCCGACTGCTGGCCGGCATAGGCATCCGAATTGACGCCGCGCTTCAGCGGTTCGAGCTGGAGCAGCGGCTGCAGCATGTAGGCATATTGCTCCTCCACCTCGACGCGCGGGATGGTGGCGCCTGCTTCAAGCGTCGCGACCCAGTCGAGGCCGATGCGCAGCGCATTGACGTCGGTGAGGCGGCGGATGTCGGACGAGAACTCCTCCGGCGTCATGTCGAACTCTGCCGCAAGCTGCTCGAAGTTCAGCTCGTCCTCGTACTTGTCGGCGAAGTAGGTGAAGATCTCCGCGCCGCCGGGGGCCTTCAGGCTGGTCTTGCCGCCGCCGGCCGTCGGCTCCGTAATGCCGAGGCGGTCGAGCGCGGCGACGAAGCGATCCGTGTCGCGCTTATAGACCTCGTTCAGCTCCTCCTGCGGCACGTAGACGGCGAGCAGCTCGTCCTGCTGGTCCTTGGAGAACAGCGTCGACGTCTCGATATGCTCGCGGATCTGGTCCCGCTTGGAGAGAATGCCGTCGAAATGGCAGTCGAAGCACGAGCGCGCATTGATGATCTCGACGCCCTTGCCGATCGGCCGCTTGCGGAAGGAGACGATCGACGTCGGACCGACATCGAGCTGGTCGCCCTTGTTGGTCGACAGGTAGTAGCCCTGCATGCCGTTCGGGAGCGAGAAGATCATTTCGCCGCCGTCATGCTCGAAGGCCTGGAGGCCGGCCTTGAGGCGAATACCCTCCGGTCCTGCCGGGAAGCGCTTCAGCACCTGCCGGCCGACATCGCCGGCGAAGTCGTAGGACTTCCAGTAATAGCCGCCGAAGGGCATGTCGTGCCGTTCCAGCATGCGGTTGTGGTCGGAAACGCCGGACGAACCGTCGGCAAAACCGGCACGGACGATGCGGCGGCGCTCGATGTTCTGCTCGACGGGCACGCCGAAGCGCTTTTCCAGCTCGGCAATGTTCGTCGGCAGCTTCATGAGGCGGTTATAGACCTTCGGCCGGGCGCCGTTGCTCATGAACCAGTCGACGCGCATGATCGGCAGTTGCGTCTGCGTCGCCTTGGCAAGCGAGTGCAACTGGGCATCGCTCACCGGATCGACGCCGTAGAAATACTCGTTGATCAGGAAGTCGTAGTCCTGCTGGCTCCATTCGAGATCGCGCAGGTCGACGCGCACGAGCAGGCCGTCGGAGCCTGCCACCTCTTCCGGAAGCACCAGGTCCGGCCCGTAGGAGAGCGAGTTGAGCAGCTTCTTGAAGCCGCCCGCCAGCACCCTCATGCGCTTCAGGAAGGTCTCATGGCTCTCGCAGCTCATCATGCCGTTGTACTGGTCGCGATAGCTGAAGTAGCGCATGAAGGGCTGGTCGTGCTCGTCGACCTTGGAGATGTCGCGCAGCGCCAGCTCGACGAAATCGAGATATTTCAGCATCGGCCGCGAGCGCTCGGTCTTCGTGGCGGAGACGGCCGTCGGGATGGCTTCCTTGTTCAGCGAGTTGATCCAGTTGGCAAGGCTCTGCACCTCCGCATCGTCCGGGCGCTTGCCGAGCGGCATGCGCCCGCTCGTGACACTGGTGTAGAGCAGCGACTTGGCGGCATCGCCCGGCGTCACGAAGGCCGGATTGGCGGCGATCGAGGCTAGGTCGCCCGCCGGGAACGAGCCCTGCGAGCTTTCGCCCGGGCCATGGCAGTTGCGGCAATATTTGCCGATGAAGGCATCGGCCGCCGAGGCGAACTCGGCGCTGCCGCCGCCGGCGGTCAGCGCGCTTTCGGCGGTCGCTTCGCTGCAGACAGGCGCGGTGCTGGTCTCGACCGGCGTCACCTTCACCTCGCGGTCGGCGAGGAAGGCGTACATCGCCTGCTTGTCCTCGTCGGAGAGCGTCGAAAGGCCCTGCGCGATGCGGCGCATGACCGGGTCGGACAGCGGCGAACCGGAGAGTTTCTTGCCCTCGTCGATCAGGCCCCTGGTGAAGACCTCATGCGAGGCAAGGCCGCTCATGCGCGCCTTGGTGATATCGGGTGCGACGGCGCCGGTCAGGCCCTTCTCGCCCTCATAGGCGCGGGCGAGATCGAGGCCGTAGGTCGTGGTGCGCGGCGTGTGGCAATCGCCGCAGCCGCCGACATTCTCGATCAGGTAGCGGCCGCGCTCCATCTGCGTCTCCTCGCGCGGCTGGTAGGCCGGCACGGTGAAATGGCTGCGCTTCCAGAGCGTGATCGTCGTCTGGCGGCTGAACGGGAAGGCGATCTCGTGTTCCTTCGAGGTGGCGTCGGATTGCGGCAGCGTCTCGATATAGGCCTTGATATCCAGCACGTCCTCCGGCTTCATGCCGCCATAGGAGGTGTAGGGCATGACCGGGTAGAGATTGTCGCCGTTCCTCTTGAGGCCGACCATCACGGCATTCAGGAAGTCCGCATTGGACCAGCCGCCGATGCCGTTCGGATGGGCGGAAATGTTCGGCGCGAAGAACTTGCCGATCGCCGTCTGCATCTCCATGCCGCCGGAGAGCAGCTCGATATTGTCGCCCGAGCCGTGGCAGGCGCCGCAGCCGGCGGCGTTGAACAGGAGCTTGCCGTTTTCCGCATCCGCCTTGTAGGTGCCGAAGGCATCCGGCGCGAACTGGTCGACGGCGAGCGCCCCGGTCGGACAGAATGCCGCCACGGCAAGGCCGAAGGCAGCGGCAAGCCGGGCGCCGGGGCTGAAGAATGATGTCCTGAACATGCGCATGGCTTGTTCCTTTCGCTCCATGGAGCCGGCGCACCGGCTGGAAATGCAATCCTTGAGACACAATTCCGAATGAGAAACCGCCTTGCAGTTTCCTCGGAAACTGTCCTAGCGAAATTCGAAACGCTCGAACTCGACACGGCGCGGTGCCTTGCCGAGTTCCTTCAAACCCTTTTCGATCGCCAGCCTGAGCGGCGGCGGACCGCAGAACCACAGATCGGCCTCGGCCGGGTTCATGCTGGTGCCGGAGACGAGCTTGGTCGCGTCGAAGCGCCCGTCCGTCGCCGAATTGTGCAGCACGAAGTTGAAGTTCTCGAGCTTTTCCGCCTGCGCCCGGAACGTGTCGAGGCCGATCGCCTCGGCCCCGTCGCGCACGCAGTAGACCATGTGGATGTCCTGCCCCTCATCGCCCTTCAGCCGGCTCGCCATGGCGAGGAACGGCGTGACGCCGATGCCGCCGGCAAGCCAGATCTGCTTCTTGCCGCCGCGCCTGTGGTTGAAATGCCCGTAGCCGCCCTCCAGCGTCAGCGCATCGCCGACCGCCACCGCCTCGCGCAGCGCCTTGGTGTAGTCGCCGAGCGGCTTGATGGCGAAGCGCACCGAGCCGTCGTCCTCGATGCCGGCGATGGTGAAGGGATGCGGCTCGCGCAGGCCCGGCTTGTCGACGCGGAAGAAACCGAACTGGCCGGGCATGGCCCTGAGCTTGCGGCCCGTCGGCTTCGCCGAGATGATCGTCGCCCCGTCATGGCGCTCGACATTCACCACCTCGTATTTGCGCGTGCGCAGCCAGGGCAGGAGCTGGGTATAGGCGTAGCTGAGGATGCCGAGCGCGGCGAAGAGGTTGAGATAGACCGCCAGCAGCACCGTGCCGTCATAGGGACGCTTGATGAACATCTGGTGGAAGGCGACGAGCACGAAGAGCAGGCCGATGAAGCGGTGCGTGATGCGCCAGTACTGGTAGGGGATCTGGAAGCGCGTCTTGGGGATCACCTTCACCAGGCTGAGGACGAGCAGGAAGACGAAACCGTAGAAGGCCCATTCGCCCGCCGTCCTGGCGAGCACGTTGAGGCCGCTCGTCACCGACAGGCCCTGGAAATCCGGCGCCACGAAATAGTGCACGAGGATGAGACAGAGCACCGCGATGCCGATCTTGCGATGGAACTGGTAGATGCGGTCGAGCCCGCCGAACAGCTTTTCGATGAAGGGCGGACGCGTCGCCATGAACTGCGCGATTCCCATGGCGACGAAGGCCATGGAGGAGGCCATCAGGGAGAAGGTGGTTCCCGCATTGGTATGGCTGACGGCCGGCACGGCCAGCAGCCCGGCAAAAATGATCAAGATCGTCGCGACGATGGAACCCGCAGTCAACGTATGCCCCCACAAATTCAACTGGCCCGGTCCGAAATCCAGGGGCATGCTGGCAAGGCCCATGACGTTCGTCAACCGCATTCCTCCTATCGACGGGCGGGCGCACGGCTTTATTCGGGATGGTTTATTAGGAAGGGGAAACATCTGGAAAGGGCGCACGGCGAATGCGCAAAGGGCGCCTTGCGGCGCCCCTTTTTCGGTCGGTCTTGCCGGTGCGGCTACCGGGCGAGCCCTTTGATCTCCTCGCGCGCCCGGTCGGCGAGCGGATGGTCGGGATGGCGCGCGATGAACAGTTCCAGCGCCTCGCGCGTGCCCTTCGACTTCAGGTTTTCATATTCCGCCTGTACGGCCTTCTCGGGGTCCGAGGGTCTCGCCATGATGCCGCCGGTGCCCGCGGGCGCTTCGCCGGCCGCTGCCAGGACAAGACTTATGGTCGCCACCATGGATATCTTTGACAACAATTTTAACCTCCGGTCGAGTAGCATTCGGCAACAATCCATCCTGCGCCACGGGGCTTTCATTGCATCACGGAATGCGGACATGTTTCAAGCATTCACAGAATCAACCTGAATTGCGGTCTATCCAAGGCACGCATCCAAGACATCCAGCATACGAGGACAATGCGACATGACAGGCATCGGCAAGACCACCAAGACGATCAGCAAGACGGGCATAGCGATGATTGACGGCGTCCTGTCGGGAACCGCCTGGTCGGGCGCGGTGACCTATGCGTTCCCCACCTCCTCATCCGCCTACACCTATGCAGGCGAAAAGGACAACGGCTTCGGCACGATCTCCTCGATGCAGCAATCGGCCGCCCGCTTCGCGCTCGACACGAGCTTCGGCAACAAGGCCAATGACGGCTTTTCGGTCGAAGGCTTCACCGGCCTTTCCATTTCGCAGGGAAGCACCACGAGCGCCAACCTGCGCTTCGCCGAATCGAACGATCCGGACACGGCCTGGGCCTACTATCCCGGAAGGACCGACGGCGACGGCGACCTCTGGTTCGGCCGCGAGTACGACTACCGCTCGCCCGTCGCCGGCAACTATGCCTGGACGACCATGCTGCACGAGATCGGCCACGCGCTCGGCCTCAAGCACGGCCATGAATCCGAAAACGGCTTCTCCAGCCTGCCGGGCAACAAGGATTCGATGGAATATTCCCTCATGACCTACCGGTCAGAGGTGGGCGGCTCGGCGAGCGACGGCTACATGAACGGCGAGTTCGACTATGCCCAGAGCTTCATGATGGCCGATATCGCCGCCCTGCAGCGCATGTATGGCGCCGACTTCTCGACCAATTCCGGCAACACCGTCTACAAATGGACGCCGGGCAGTGGCGATACGCTCGTCAACGGCAAGGTCGCCATCGATGCCGGCGGCAACCGCATCTTCGCCACCATCTGGGACGGCGGCGGGAAGGACACCTATGACCTCTCCGCCTACAAGACCGGCGTCAGCGTCGACCTTCGCCCCGGACAGCATTCGAAATTCAGCGACGTCCAGCTTGCCCTCCTGAACTACGAGACGGACGCCTATGCCCGCGGCAACATCTTCAACGCGCTCCTCTTCAAGGGCGATGTGCGCTCGTTGATCGAGAACGCCAAGGGCGGCAGCGGCAACGACCTGCTGCGCGGCAACCAGGCGAACAACACGCTGCAGGGCAATGCCGGCAACGACAAGCTCTTCGGCATGGCCGGTAACGACAAGCTCGATGGCGGCGCCGGCAACGACGTGCTCACCGGTGGCGCGGGCGCTGACGACTTCGTCTTCAAGAAGGGTTACGGCCGCGACACGATCACCGACTTCAAGGACAATGTCGACGACATCGACCTGCGCTCCTACAATTTCTCCACGGTGAGCAGCGTGCTCGGCAAGGCCTCGCAGGTCGGCGACGACGTGCATATCAAGCTCTCGGCCACCGACATCCTGATCCTCGACGACTTCAGGCTGAAGGATCTCGACGCGCGCGACTTCCTGCTCTGACTGCCGGCAGAATCCACGGACAGCACAGGCCGGAACCCCGGGTTCCGGCCTTTTTCATGTCATCTCCTCGCCCCGTGCCATTCCTGATATATCAGGATAATGGACAAGCGCATCATGGCGTGCCACCGTGTGATATATCAATCAGGGACCTGACATGACGGAAAGCGCGGCCTCGCAAGCCCACCTCGCCTATCTCGCCCTCGAAGGGCTGATCGTCACGCTCAAGCTGAAGCCCGGCTCGCTCGTCACGGAACGCCAGCTCATCGCGCTTGCCGGCCATGGCCGCACGCCGGTGCGCGAGGCGATCCAGAAGCTGGAATGGCAGGGCCTGATCG
Source organism: Shinella sp. HZN7 (assembly GCF_001652565.1). NCBI lineage: Bacteria > Pseudomonadati > Pseudomonadota > Alphaproteobacteria > Hyphomicrobiales > Rhizobiaceae > Shinella > Shinella sp. HZN7. The sequence continues at coordinate 1,982,272 of NZ_CP015736.1, forward strand.
CCGTGCGCCCGCGCGCCGGCCTGCAGATCACCGCGATCAGGCCCGAGGACCATGCCGAGGTGATGGCGACGCGCCGCCAGCTCGAACCGCTTGCCGCCGATCTCGTCGCCCGCCATGCCGGCGGGGCGCATCGCGAACAGCTCGTCGCCTGCGCACAGGCGATGACCGCCTGTTCGATCCATTCCGACATGGAAGGCTTCCTGGCCGCCGACAAGGCGTTCGACGAGATCATGGAGGCGGCCTGCCCCAACCGCTTCCTGACGGCCGCCCTCGCCCCGCTGCAGACCCATGCCCGCCGCCTCTGGTTCGCCCGCGCCGACAACCGGCAGATGGACCGCTCGGTGGACCTGCATGTGAAGGTGATCCGCGCCATCCGCAACGCCGACGGCCCGGCCGCCGCCGCGGCCATGGCGACCCTCATCGACGACCTCACCGGCTGAAACGAAAAGGGCGGCCCGAAAGCCGCCCCGTCAATCCTCAAGGAACCGTTCGCTCAATCGACGAAGGCGCGCTCGATGACGAATTCGCCGGGCTTGTTGTTGGCGCCCTCGATGAGGCCTGCCTCTTCCAGCAGCGCCTTGGTTTCCTTCAGCATCGCCGACGAGCCGCAGATCATGCCGCGGTCGACCGCCGGGTCGAAATGCGGCACGCCGAGATCGGAAAACATCTTGCCGTTGCGGATGAGGTCGGTGATGCGGCCCTGGAACGGATAGTCCTCGCGCGTCACGGTCGCATAATGGCGCAGCTTGTTGCCGACGACTTCCGCCAGGAACTCGTGGTTGCGGATCTCCTCGACGAGGTCGAAGCCGTATTTCAGCTCGGCGACCTCGCGGCAGGTATGCGTCAGGATGACCTCGTCGAACTTCTCGTAGGTTTCCGGATCGCGGATGAGGCTGGCGAAGGGCGCGATGCCCGTGCCGGTCGAGAACATGTAGAGCCGCTTGCCCGGCGTCAGCGCATCGAGCACCAGCGTGCCGGTCGGCTTCTTGCGCATCAGCACCGTGTCGCCCGGCTTGATCTGCTGGAGATGGGAGGTCAGCGGACCGTCCGGCACCTTGATCGAGAAGAACTCCAGTTCCTCGTCCCAGGAGGGGCTGGCGATCGAATAGGCACGGTAGACGGGCTTGTCGCCGACCATCAGGCCGATCATCGCGAACTCGCCCGAGCGGAAGCGGAAGCTTTCCGGACGCGTCATGCGGAAGCGGAACAGGCGATCCGTATAGTGCTGCACGCTCGTCACCGTCTCGGCGAAAACGCCGGCGGGGATTGCGGAAGCGACAAAATCTTCGGTCTTGGCAGGTGCGTTCATTTCGGGATCGGTCCTGGCTTCGCGTCGAGAAAATTTGACGATAGGCAGATATTACAAGTCGAGCGGCAAAGGAAGGTATTCCGTTCCAATGCGCTGATTGGCCGCGCAATAGTTTGCCGTTCGCGCCGATTTTGCGCAAGGCCGGCCGCCCGGCCTTGATCTTGCGCAAACCTGCCACGAAATTGCGGCTATTCGCCGACCGGTCCCTGCCTTCAGGCCCGGCGGCGCCAGCTGTAGGAGCCGACGTCCTCGGAGGGACGGGCGGTCGGCTGGTAGTGGTTGTCGATGCCCGGCAGGCGGTTTTCCGCAAGCCGCTTCAGCGCCGTCGCATTGGTGACGGCAAAGCTGTCGATGCCACAGCGCAACATCAGCGGGATCTGGTCGATCAGCACGTCGCCGACCGCCCTCACCTCGCCCTTGAAGCCGAGGCGCGCGCGCAGCAGCGAGGCATGGCTGAAGGCCCGCCCGTCGTTGAAGGCCGGGAAGGCGACCGCGACCAGCGCGATGCGGCCCTGATGGCCTTCGAGCTTGCGCACGTCGTCCGCCGGGTTGATCAGCACGCCGAGGCCGGTCTCGTCGGTCTCGGAGACCTTGGCAAGGAAGTCGCCGAGGCCGAGGATCGCCTTCTCGTTCGAGCCCGCCTTGGTCTCTTCGCTTTCGATCACCCAGGGATCGTCGGTCACGAAACCGGTTTCGTTCCAGATTTTCGTCATCACCGGTCTCCTCAGGCTGCCGCGGCGGTCTTGTCGCCGTAGAGCGCATCCTTGAACGGCTGCGGCCCGACGCGGCGATAGGCCGTCAGGAAGGTCTCGGAGGGATCGAGGCGGAGGCCGAGATAGGTATCGACAATCACCTCGATCGCGTCCGTCACCTTCTCCGGCTCGAAGCCGCGGCCAATGATCTCGCCGATCGACGTGTTCTCGTCGCCGGAGCCGCCGAGGGTGATCTGGTAAAGCTCCTCGCCCTTCTTCTCCACGCCGAGCAGGCCGATATGGCCGACATGATGGTGGCCGCAGGCATTGATGCAGCCGGAGATCTTGATCTTCAGCTCGCCGATCTCGGCCTGGCGCTCGGGCGAGCCGAAGCGGGTGGAGATCTCCTGCGCGACCGGGATCGATCGGGCATTGGCCAGCGCGCAGTAGTCCAGCCCCGGACAGGCGATGATATCCGTGATGAGGCCGGCATTGGCGGTTTCGAGCCCGGCGGCGACGAGGCCGCGATAGATCGGTTCGAGGTCGGCCAGCGCCACATGCGGCAGGATGAGGTTCTGCTCGTGGCTCACGCGGATCTCGTCGAAGGCGTATTCCTCCGCGATATCGGCGACGGCCTCCATCTGCGCATCCGTCGCATCGCCCGGAATGCCGCCGATCGGCTTCAGCGAGATCGTCACGCTGGCATAGTCGGGGTGCTTGTGCGGATGCACGTTGTGCTGCACCCAGCGGGCGAAGTCGGCATCGGCCTTCTTCCACTGCGCAAGGCTCGCCCAGCCTTCGGCGCGGGCGGCAAGCGCCGGCGGCGCGAAATAGGCGGTGATGGCGGCGATGTCCTTTTCCGGCAGCTTCAGCTCGGTGTTCCTGAGCTCGGCGAACTCGACCTCCACCTGCCGCGCCAGTTCCTCCGCGCCCGTCTCGTGCACGAGGATCTTGATGCGCGCCTTGTACTTGTTGTCGCGCCGGCCGTGCAGGTTGTACACGCGCATGATCGCGGTCGTGTAGGACAAGAGATCCTCTTCCGGCAGGAAGTCGCGGATCTTCTTGGCGACCATCGGCGTACGGCCCTGCCCGCCGCCGACATAGACGGCAAAGCCGATCTCGCCGTTGTCGTTCTTCTTCAGATGCAGGCCGATGTCGTGCACCTGGATGGCCGCGCGGTCGCGCTCGGCACCGGTGACGGCGATCTTGAACTTGCGCGGCAGGAAGGAGAACTCCGGATGCACGGAGGACCACTGGCGCAGGATTTCCGCATAGGGACGCGGATCGGCGACCTCATCGGCCGAAGCGCCGGCGAAGTGGTCGGCCGTGACGTTGCGGATGCAGTTGCCCGAGGTCTGCAGCGCATGCATCTCGACCGTCGCGAGATCGGCCAGCGCATCCGGCAGTTCGGAGAGCTTCGGCCAGTTGTACTGGATGTTCTGGCGCGTGGTGAAATGGCCGTAGCCGCGGTCGTACTTGCGCGCGATATAGGCGAGCATGCGCATCTGGCGCGCATTCAGCGTGCCGTAGGGAATGGCGACGCGCAGCATGTAGGCATGAAGCTGCAGATAGACGCCGTTCATCAGGCGCAGCGGCTTGAAGGCATCCTCGGCCAGCTCGCCGGAGAGGCGACGGCCGACCTGATCGCGGAACTGCTCCACCCGGCTGGAAACAAAGGCGTGATCGAATTCGTCGTAGCGATACATAAGCGTTCCTCAGGCGGCCGGTACGGCCGTCGCAGTCAGGCCGGCATAACCGGCGGCATAGGCAATGGTCGGGCCGGCGGCGCGGATGCGCTCGCGCATGCGCAGCGGCCGCAGCACGCCATCCACTTCTTCGACGTCGACGACGTTGACGTCAACCACCTTGTTATCGGCAAAAGCCTGCTTGCCGGTGGCTTCCAGCGCGTCGACGGCTTCCTTGTGGCGCGCGACGAAGGCGGCCTGGAGGGATTCGTTCCAGTTGCCGGCGGCGTCCAGCCAGACGGAGATGCCGTCGGAAAGGCGGTTGGCTGTCAGAACCTTGTCGGCCATGTCATGCTCCCAATGCTGCTGTGTCGCGAACCGGCTCGTGCACGGCGAGCGGTTCGGAATGTTCGAAATTAGCGCCGGCGACGGCATCGCCGATGATCACCATGACGGGACCGGTCAGCTCGTCGCGATGCTCCAGGCCCGGCAGGTCCTTCAGCGTGCCGTGCAGCAGCCGCTTTTCCCGCCGGCTGGCATTCTCCACGACGGCGACCGTCGTCTCGGCCGGCAGGCCCGCCTCCATCAGCCGGGCGGCGACAGAAGCCGCGACCGTGCGGCCCATATAGACGGCGACGGTGGCGCCGGAAATCGCAAGCCGCGCCCAATCCGGCAGGACCGAGCCCGTCAGGTCGTGGCCCGTCGTGAAGACGAGCGAGGAGGCGACGCCGCGCAGCGTCAGCGGCAGTTCGAAATCGGCGGCCGCGGCGAAGGCGGAGGTGATGCCGGGCACGACCTCGTAGGTGACGCCCGCCTGGCGAAGCGCCGCCATTTCCTCGCCGGCGCGGCCGTAGACCAAGGGATCGCCGGATTTCAGGCGCACGACGCGCTTTCCCGCCTTGCCGAGTTCGACGATGAGGTCGTTGATCTCTTCCTGCGACTTGGAGTGACAGCCCTTGCGCTTGCCGACGGAAAGGCGCTCGGCATCGCGGCGCCCCATGTCGACGATGGCCTGCGGCACGAGCGCATCGAAGACGATGACATCGGCTTCCATCATCACGCGCTGGGCGCGCAGCGTCAGGAGATCCTCCGCGCCCGGGCCGGCGCCGACCAGCCAGACATGGCCGGCGGCCCTGCCCTGCGAGGTCAGGAGCGAATCGGCGGTGCGGTGCGCGAGATCGATATCGCCATTATTGACGGCATCGGCCACGGCGCCCTGGAAGAAGCGGCGCCAGAAGACGCGGCGCGTCACGCCGCGCGGCAGGAGACGATCGACGGCCTCGCGGTAGCCGTTGGCAAGGCTGGCGAGCCGGCCGAGCGAGGGCGAAAGGATCTGGTCGACCTGCGCGCGGATCATCTGCGCCAGAACGGGGCCTGCGCCCTCCGTACCGATGGCGACGGCGACGGGCGCCCGGTTGACGAGCGCCGGCGTGAAGAAATCGCAATGGTCCGGCTGGTCGACGGCATTGACCGGAATGCGCAGCGCCCGGGCCGCGGCGGAGATCGCACGGTCGGCGGCGGCATCCCCCGTCGCGGCGAAGACGAGCGCCGCATCGGCGATGGCATCGCTGGAAAAGGGCGCGCGCACCAGCTCCAGCCCCTTGTCGGCGATGAAGCGGGCGAAATCGGCCTCCGGCGCCTCGGCGAGCACGACGATCCGGGCATCCGTGTTGAACAGCAGCCGGGCCTTGGCGAAAGCCTCGTCGCCCTCGCCCACGACAACGACCGTCCGGCCGCTGACGCGGAAGAACGCCGGGAATGTCGAAAGCTTCTGGTTTGCTGCGGTCATGGTGTGGTCCGGTTGAAGTGTGCGCACTATCGCGAAAAATAGCCAGGAACAAAAGAAACAGAAATTCCAATGGCTCCGGGGGCGCGTATTGTTTTGCTCGCACCTCCCGCATTTTGAGCATAAGTCACCGGCCGCCCTTGCCTGCCCACCGCGGCGACCGCTAAGGAGGCATCATCACGCCAAAGGGGATTCCCATCATGGACCAGTCCGCCCTCGCAAAGCGCCTCCTCGACGTCATCGAAGCCGATATCCTGCCGCTGACGCGCGACGGCGTCGCCGCCGGCAACAAGGTTTTCGGCGCGGCGATCCTCAACAAGTCCGATCTGTCGCTGGTCATCGCCGAAACGAACAACGAGACGGAAAACCCGCTCTGGCACGGCGAGGTGCACACGCTGAAACGCCTCTACGAACGCATCGAGAAGCCGGATACCAGGGATTACGTCTTCCTCTCCACGCACGAGCCCTGCTCCATGTGCCTTTCGGCCATCACCTGGGCCGGCTTCGACAACTTCTACTATTTATTCAGTCACGAGGATTCGCGCGACAGTTTCGCGATCCCGCACGATCTGCGCATCCTCAAGGAGGTCTTCCGGCTCGATCCGGGCGGCTATGCCAGGACGAACGCCTTCTGGCACTCCGCCGCCATCGCCGATCTGATCGCCACGTCCGACGAGCCCGCGAAGGCGGCATTGAGGGCGCAGGACACGAGGATCCGCGCCGCCTATGACGACCTGTCGGGCGCCTACCAGTCCGGCAAGACCGGCAACAACATCCCGCTCAACTGAGAACCGCGATGGAACCGAGCCGCGACATCGAACGCCTGATCGAGATCATGGCCGCCCTGCGCCAACCCGAGACCGGCTGCCCCTGGGACGTCGTCCAGACCTTCGAGACGATCAAGCCCTACACGATCGAGGAAGCCTATGAGGTCGCCGACGCCATCGAGCGTAACGACATGGACGACCTGTGCGAGGAGCTGGGCGACCTCCTCCTCCAGGTGGTCTTCCATGCCCGCATGGCGCAGGAGCGCGGCGAATTCGACTTCGGCAACGTGGTCGAAGCCGTCACGCGCAAGATGATCCGCCGCCATCCGCATGTCTTCGCCCGCTCGGATGCGGAAACGCCCGAGGCGGTGAAGCTGCAATGGGATGCGATCAAGCAGGCGGAAAAGCGCGAGCGCAAGGAGCGCCGCGCCAGGCGCGGCCTGCCGGAGGATCCGCTCCGCGGCCATCTCGGCTCCGTGCAGCGCTCCTTCCCGGCCCTCGTCGAGGCGCTGAAGCTCCAGGAACGCGCCGCCAAGGTGGGCTTCGACTGGTCCGATCCGGCGCCGATCCTCGACAAGATCGAGGAGGAGGTCGGCGAGCTGCGCGAGGCGCTGCGCAACGACGACCAAAAGGCCGTCGCCGACGAACTCGGCGACCTCATCTTCGCGCTGGTCAATATCGGCCGCCATGTCGGCGCCGACCCGGAAATGGCCCTGCGCGGCACGAACACGAAATTCCGCAACCGGTTCTCGCATATCGAGGACAGCCTTGCAGCGAATGGCGAAAGCCTCGAAGCGGCAACGCTGGAGCGGATGGAAGCGCTTTGGCAGGCGGCGAAGCGGATCGAGCGGCAGCTGGAGACGTAAAGGGTCTCAAAGCCCCTCATCCCGCTGCCGCGACCTTCTCCCCGCAAGCGGGGAGAAGGGGCAAGACGAAAGGCCTTCTCTTCATCCGAGACGTTTCCGTTTGGGGAAACCGGCGCTGCATCCCCTTCGCCCCGCTTGCGGGGAGAAGGTGCCGGCAGGCGGATGAGGGGCTTTTCTGCAGACTTGCGCCCTTACCGCTCCCAATCCTCCCGCACCGCCTTCTGCCCGATGCCGAGCCGGCGGTCGAGTTCGGCGGCTTCCGTTTCGGTCAGCCGCAGGTCAAGCCGCACGGTGCCGTCTTCCAGGTCCTCGCGTCCATCGACGATCGAATGGTCGTAGACCCAGGGCAGAAGCTGCAGCAGCGTGACCGGCAGAATGACGTCGCGGTCGACCAGCACGCCGGAAAGCCGCTGGTTGATCTCGGAAAGCAGCCTGTCGACGCCCTCGCCGGAGATGGCGGAGACGGCGATGACGTTCGGCTGGCCCTCGGCCTTCTGCACCAGCGCCGCGCGCGCTTCGGGCTCCAGCCGGTCGATCTTGTTCCAGACCTCGAGGATGCGCTCGGCGCCGTCCTTCTCGTCGATGCCGAGATCGGCGAGGATGCGCAGAACGTCCGAGGACTGCGCGCCGTTGTCAGGGTCCGACATGTCGCGCACATGCAGGATCAGGTCCGCCTCCAGCACCTCTTCCAGCGTCGCGCGGAAGGCGGCGACGAGGTGGGTCGGCAGGTCCGAGATGAAGCCCACGGTGTCGGACAGGATGACGGTGCGGCCCTGCGGCAGCTTCATGCGGCGCAGCGTCGGGTCGAGCGTGGCGAAGAGCATGTCCTCGGCCAGAACCCCTGCCCCGGTGATGCGGTTGAACAGCGTCGACTTGCCGGCGTTCGTATAGCCGACGAGCGCGACGATCGGATGCGGCACCTTCTTGCGCTTGGAGCGGTGCAACTGGCGGGTGCGGCGCACCTGCTCCAGCTCGCGCTCCAGCTTGACGATCTTGTCCTGCAGGAGCCGGCGGTCGGCCTCGATCTGCGTTTCGCCCGGGCCGCCCATGAAGCCGGCGCCGCCGCGCTGGCGCTCGAGGTGGGTCCAGCTGCGGACCAGCCGGCCCTTCTGGTAGTTGAGATGGGCGAGCTCGACCTGCAGCGTGCCTTCCTTGGTGGAGGCGCGCCGGCCGAAGATTTCGAGGATGAGGCCCGTGCGGTCGATGACCTTGGCGCCCCACTCCTTTTCGAGGTTGCGCTGCTGCACCGGCGTCAGCGGATGGTCGACGATGACGAGGCCGGCATCGTGTTCGTCGAGCGCCGCCTTGATCTCCGCGATCTTGCCGGTGCCGAGCAGCGTGCCGGGCTTCGGCTGGCTGACGGGCACGATGGCCGAATGGGCGACGGTGAGGTCGATGGCGCGCGCAAGGCCGACGGCCTCTTCCAGCCGCGCCTCGTCGGACCGCGTGGTCACCGTCGGATCGGGTTTTCCGCGCGCGGCCTTCAGGACCGGCACGATGACGACGGCACGCATATCGTCCCGGTGCTTTTCAGCCTCCGGAACGATGGAATCCTTGCTTGTATCGGATTTTTTAATGATCTTGGGTCCTGTCAGGAGCCGCTTTCCTCGGTCTCGAACATCTGCAACGGCTGGCCGGGCATGATGGTCGAGATCGCGTGCTTGTACACGAGCTGCGAATGACCGTCGCGACGGAGCAGCACGCAGAAATTGTCGAAGGAGGTGACAACCCCGGTCAGTTTGACCCCGTTGATGAGAAAGATCGTCAGGGAAATCTTTTGCTTGCGAACGGTATTAAGAAAAAGATCCTGCAGGTTCTGAGAACGTTCCGCCATCGCGCCGCTTCTTTCTGATTGCCGGCCCTTGAGACCGGTTGACTAAAATAAAATGTCCCCATGCCCGACACGACGTGGCGGACCGTCGATTTTGGTATCAAATCGCGGTCTTCTCCGCAACGGCGAAAAAGGCCTCGCGGATTTTCTGTGCCGTCATGCCGGGATGGCCGTTGGCGATCGTGTGCCCGTCGATGGCGACGACCGGCAGGCAGATCGTCGTCGCCCCGGTCACGAACACTTCCCGCGCGTCCAGCATCTCCGCCACGGAAAACCGGCGCTCCTCGACGGCAAGCCCGAGCGTTCCGGCGACATCCATCAGCGTCGTGCGGGTGATGCCGTTGAGGATGCCGTGGTCGGCCGGCCGCGTGACGAGCGTTCCCGTCCTGTCGACGATCCAGAGATTCGTCGCGCCGCCTTCCGTCACATGGCCTTCGGCATCCACAAAAATCGCCTCCTGCGCGCCGGCCTCCTTCGCCTGCTGGCGGGCCAGGACGTTCGGCAGCAGGCCGACGGTCTTGATGTCCACCCGCCCCCAGCGGTTGTCGGCGACCGTGACCGCCTTGACGCCCGAGGCATACCGGGCGGCGTTCGCCGCGGGGTCCAGGCTTTTCGCCGTGACGACCAGCGTGGGGCGCACCTCCGGCGAGGGAAAGACATGATCCCGCTTGGCGACGCCGCGCGTCACCTGAAGATAGACCATGCCATTGGTCACGCGGTTGCGGCGCAGCACCTGCCGCAGGATGCCGGTCAGCGCCGCGCGCGGCATTGGCGGGCGGATGCGGATTTCCGCAAGCGACCGGTCGAGCCGGTCGAGATGACGCGACAGATCGACGATATAACCCTGCTGGACCTGGCAGACCTCGTAGACCGCATCGGCAAAGACGAAACCGCGATCCAGGATAGGCACCACCGCATCGGCATGGCGGACATAACGGCCGTTGACATAGGCGATGCGCGGCATGGGGTTTCCTAGAAATACTGGATGCTGACGCGGAAGAGCTGCTCGACATGGCGCACGGCCGCGGCGGCGGCGAACAGCACGACGCGATCCTTCGCCTTGATCTTCGTGCTGCCGTCCGGCCGGATCACCGCCTTGTCGCGGTAGATCGCGCCGATGCGGATGCCGGGCGGCAGCTCGATCTCGCGCAGCGGCCGGCCGACGAGCGGCGAGGTCTCCAGCGCCTCCGCCTCGATCACCTCGGCAGAACCCTTCTGCACCGCATAGACCGAGCGGATGCGGCCCTTGCGGACGTGCTGCAGGATGCCCGATATCGTCACCGCGCGCGGATTGATATGCGCGTCGATGCCAAGCGTCTTGGTGAAATCCTGATACATCGGATCGTTGATCAGCACGAGGTTCTGCTTGCAGCCGAGGCGCTTGGCCATCACGCTGCCTAGAATGTTGATCTGGTCGTTGTTGGTCAGCGCGACGATCAGGTCCGCATCCTGGATATCCGCCTGCAGCAGCATCTTCTGGTCGAGCGCCGAGCCGTGCAGCACGACGGTATTGCGCAGCTTGTCGGCGATCGCCACGGCGCGCTCGCGGTCGCTCTCGATGATCTTCAGCCGCGTCTTCGCCTGGTAGTCCTCGATCGCCTTGGCGACGAAATAGCCGATATTGCCGCCGCCGGCGATGACGATGCGCGCCGCCTCCTGCTCCTCATGGCCAAACAGCGCCAGCGTGCGCCGGACATGCTCCTTGTCGCAGACCACATAGGCGAGATCGCCCGAATGCAGCTGGTCGGTGGAGTTCGGCACGAACAGTTTTCCATTGGAAAAGATGCCGGTGACGGTGGCGTTGAGGTCGGGGAAGAGTTCGCTGAGCTGCTTCAGCGGCGTCTCGACGACCGGGCAATCCTCCATGCATTCGATCGCCACCATGACGATGCGGTCGTCGGCAAAGCGCACCACGTCGGTCGCGCCCGGGAAGGAAATGCGCCGCAGCACCATCTTGCCCACCTCGATTTCCGGCGAGATGGTGACGTCGATCGGCATGTCGTCGCGGGAATAGAGGTCGGAATATTCCGGTGCGAGGTAGCTCTGCGAGCGGATGCGGGCGATCTTCGTCGGCACGTTGAACAGCGAATGGGCCACCTGGCAGGCGACCATGTTGATCTCGTCGAACAGCGTGACGGCGATCAGCATGTCCGCCTGGTCGGCGCCGGCCTTGGCCAGCACCTCGGGATGCGCGCCGTGGCCGACAATACCGCTGACATCGAGCGTCTCGGTGATGGCCGATATCAGCGAGGGCTGCGTGTCGATCACCGAAACATCGTTGCCCTCTTGCGAGAGCCGTTCCGCAATCCCGTAGCCGACGCGTCCCGCACCGCAGATGATGACCTTCATGCCCCAGAATCCCTCACGTCGCTCGGCGCCTTATACGCCAAGCGACTTCAGTTTGCGATGGAGCGCGGAGCGCTCCATGCCGACGAATTCGGCCGTGCGGGAAATGTTGCCGCCGAAGCGGTTGATCTGGGCGATGAGATAGTCCCGCTCGAACATTTCGCGCGCCTCGCGCAGCGGCAGCGTCATGATGTGCTGGTCGCCCTGCGTGGAGATCTTCGGCAGCATGTCGCCCACTTCCGTCGGCAGCATGTCGGCGCTGATCGGCGTGTCCGGGCCGTCGCTGCGGGCGAGGATCATCAGGCGCTCGATATTGTTGCGCAACTGGCGGATATTGCCCGGCCAGTCGTGCGCCTGCAGCACCGCTAGCGCGTCGTCGCCGATCTTGCGGGAGCGGATGCCCGCCTGCTCGCTGATTTGGCGCATGAACATGTCGACGAGGAAGGGAATGTCCTCGCGCCGCTCGGCAAGCGGCGGCACGCGCACGGGCACGACCGCAAGCCGGTGATAGAGGTCCTCGCGAAAACCGCCCTCGGCGATCAGGCTTTCGAGATTGTAGGCGGTGGAGGAGATGATGCGCACATCCACCTTCACCCGCTTGGAGCCGCCGACGCGCTCGAACTGCTGGTCGACGAGCACGCGCAGGATCTTGTTCTGCGTCTCGCGCGGCATCTCGCCGATCTCGTCGAGATAGAGGATGCCGCCATGCGCCTCCTCCAGCGCCCCGGTCTTGCGCGGCTGGCCGGGCGTGCCCTCCGTGCCGAACAGCGCGATCTCCATGCGCTCGGGCGTGATCGCCGCCGCGTTCAGCACGACGAACGGGCCGTTCGCGCGGCTCGACTTGCGGTGGATCATGCGCGCCACCAGCTCCTTGCCGGAACCGGAGGGGCCGAGGATCATGATGCGGCTGTTGGTCGGCGAGACCTTCTCGATGTTCTGGCGCAACTGCGAGACGGCGACGGAGGTGCCGATCAGCTCCACCGGATCGCCGGAGCGCTTCTTCAGCTCCGTCACCTCGCGGCGCAGCTTGGAATTCTCCAGCGCCCGCTCGGCGATGAGGATCAGCCGGTCCGCCTTGAACGGCTTCTCGATGAAATCATAGGCGCCGCGGCGGATGGCCGAGACGGCCGTCTCGATATTGCCGTGGCCGGAGATCATCACGACAGGCAGGTCCGGATGGCGGCTCTTGATCTCGTCGAGCAGCGCAAGGCCGTCGAGCTTGCTGCCCTGCATCCAGATGTCGAGGAAGACGAGGCGCGGCACGCGGTCGCTGATGGCGGCGAGCGCGCTGTCGCTGTCATAGGCGGTGCGCGTCTCGTGCCCCTCGTCCGAAAGAATGCCGGAGACGATCTCGCGGATGTCCTCTTCGTCATCCACCACAAGAATATCAGACGCCATGGCTCACTTCCTTGCTCTTCTTGTCCGCATCGACGGCCGCCGTTTCCTCGTAGGGCAGGATCACGCGGATCATCGCCCCCTGGCCGTTGTCGAAATCCGCGGGGGCGTCATGCAGTTCCAGTTGCCCGCCGTGGTCCTCGATGATCTTCTTCACGATGGCGAGGCCGAGCCCCGTGCCCTTCTCGCGCATCGTCATGTAGGGTTCGAGAATCCGGTGCCGGTTCTCCGTCGGCAAACCCCTGCCGTTGTCAATCACGTCAACGACGAACCGCCGTCCTGCGTCGTCGGGCGTCGCCCGCACGAGGATCTTCCGCTCCTCGCGCGCCACGTCCGGCGGAAGCGCCTCGATGGCCTCCACCGCATTCTTGATGAGATTGCCGAAGGCCTGGCCGAGCATGCGCGTGTCGAACAGCCCTTCGAGCGGCACCTCGCCGAGATCCTTGCGGAAATCGACATGGGTATTGCCCATCTCGCGCAGGAAGACCGCGTCCTTCAGGATGTTGCGCAGGTCCGAACGCTCCTTCGTCGGCTTCGGCATGCGCGCGAAGGCGGAGAATTCGTCGACCATGCGGCCGATGTCCTCGACCTGCCGCACGATCGTGTCCGTACACTGGTCGAAGACCGCGCGATCCTCGGGATCGATCTGCTTGCCGTAACGGCGGCGGATGCGTTCGGCGGAAAGCTGGATCGGCGTCAGCGGGTTCTTGATCTCGTGGGCGATGCGCCGCGCCACGTCCGCCCAGGCGGTGGAGCGCTGCGCGATGACGAGATCGGTGATGTCGTCGATGGTGACGACATAGGATTCCTTTGCATCCTTCGCCTCCTCGCGCGTCACCTGCACGTTCAGCGTCCGCTCCTTGCCGCCGTGCATGATGTTGATCTGCTTGCGGTAATTGTTGCGGTGGCGGGTGGAGCCCTCAGCCAGCACCGCCGCAATCTCCGGCGCCACCTCGGTCAGCGGCTTGCCGATCAGCTCACTCGCGTTGCGCCCGAGCAGGATCTCGGCCGAAAGATTGGCGATGGTCACGCGCCCGTCCTCCTCGACGCCAATGACCGCCGCCGTCACGCCCGACAGCACCGCCTCGATGAAACGACGACGGTGATCGACCTCGTCCTTCGCGTCGAGGATCTGCTCCTGCTGCGCGCGGATTTCCGCGATCATCTTGTTGAAGGTGCGCGAGAGGTTGCCGACGTCGCCATCGACCGTGCGCACCGGCACGCTGACGTCGAGATTGCCCGAGGCGACGCTGTCGGCGGCGCCGATGAGCTGGCGGATCGGCCGGACGATGCGGTCGGCGACGGCGATCGCCGTCCAGATCGCGGCGAGCAGCACGATGAGGGCAAAACCGAGATAGAGCACGCCGAAGGCGATCTGCAGCGTCGTGCGCCCCGCCTCCAGCGCCCGGTACTCCGCCGTGTTCTCCTCCATCAGCCGCATGGAGCGCATGACCTCGGGGTCGACGGTGCGGATCGTATAGAGGAAGGCGTCGGAAATGTTGTCGAGCTTGATGATGGCGCCGACGAGATTCGTCGTGCCCGGCGGTATCAGCGTCGGCTGGCCGGCGGCAGAGGCCTTCAGCGCATCCTCCGGCACGGCCGGCAGCGGGTTCTCGATCTGGATATTGGCCTGCAGGATGGTCGAGCCGTCGGCACGCAGGAGGAAGGCGCCGAGCATGCCGCGCCCGCGCGCCTGCCGCGTCATCAGGTCGACGAAACCGGTGCGGTCGAGGCTGTAGAGCTGGCGGTTGCGGTCGAGGTCATTCGCCATCGAGGCGGTCTGGCCCTGGAGATAGCTCGCATTCTCCAGCACATAGGCCTGCGCCACATTGAGCGAGGAACTGACGATCGACTGGGTGCGGATGGAGAACCAGCGGTCGAGGCCGACATCGAGCGTGATGGAGGCGAAGATGGCGACGAGCACCGCCGGCGTGATCGCGACGATGGAGAACAGCGCCACGATGCGCACATGCAGGCGCGCGGCGGCGCGGCCGCGGCGACGGGCGCGCAACAGGCGCAGTATCTCGCGGCCGATCAGGAACATCAGGCCGACGATGAAGACCGCATTGATCGCCGCCGAGGCGATGACGACATTGGCCTCCGGCTTGATCGGCGTCAGGCCGAGCAGGATGAAGAGCGAGATCGTCGCGGCGACGAGGGCGCCGCCGGCCAGCACCAGGCCGGGCAAGGCGAAGGAAGCGCGCCGGTCGCCGCCCGCTCCCCTTCCATTTTCGCTCGAAAGCAGGCTCACGCCGTCCGTCATCTGCCGCATCGCTTCCCCGGCCGGGCATCCCGAAAGGCGCCGGCGTTCTTCTCGTGTTTTCCGGAGTAGCGCCGACCGCGCGAGGGACCGGCCGCATTCGCACCCGCATCCATGACGATCGGGCACGCGGACCTATTCGGCCGCAAACCCCTCTGTTACCCTCAAGCAACAGATTGTGGCCAAAATGCAACGCCTGCGGCCATCAAGTCAAGCAGAGCGCGAACTTCTGTATACAGACACACCCAGTTCGCGAATTTTCTTGCGCAGCGTGTTGCGGTTGAGGCCGAGCAGGTCGGCCGCCTTGATCTGGTTGCCGCGGGTGGCGGTGAGCGCGGCGAGAATCAGCGGATATTCCACCTCGGCAAGCACGCGGTCGTAAAGCCCGGTCGGCGGCAGGCCGTCGCCGAAGCTGGCGAAATACTGCCGCATGTTCTCCTCCACCGCCTGGGAGATGGACAGAGAGCCGCTGCGCACCACGGTCTTCTCGATCGGGCTGTCCGGGATATCGGCGCGCAGCTCCGTCTCTATGATCTCGCGGGTGATGACGTCCTGCGGATAGAGCGCGGTGAGCCGGCGCACGACGTTTTCCAGCTCGCGCACATTGCCCGGCCAGGGATGCGCCTTCATCAGCTCCAGCGCCTCCTGGTCGAAGCGCTTGGCGTCGAGCCCTTCCTTTTCCGCCTGCTGCACGAAATGGCGCACGAGGTCCGGAATGTCCTCCGCCCGGTCGCGCAGCGGCGGCAGGCGCAGCGGCACGACGTTAAGGCGATAGTAGAGGTCTTCCCGGAAAAGCCCTTGATTTATCGACTGTTTCAGGTCCTTGTTGGTCGCCGCGACAATGCGCACGTCGGTGCGGATCGGCGTGCGGCCGCCGACGGTGGTATATTCCCCCTGCTGGAGCACGCGCAGAAGGCGGGTCTGCGCATCCATCGGCATGTCGCCGATCTCGTCGAGGAACAGCGTGCCGCCCTCGGCCTGCTCGAAGCGGCCGGTCGAGCGGTTCTGCGCGCCGGTGAAGGCGCCCTTCTCATGGCCGAACAGTTCGGATTCGATGAGGTCGCGCGGAATGGCCGCCATGTTGATGGCGACGAAGGGGCCGTTGCGGCGCTTGCCGTAGTCGTGCAGCGCGCGGGCCACCAGCTCTTTGCCGGTGCCCGATTCGCCGGTGATCATCAGCGTCAGGTCCGTCTGCATCAGCCGGGCGAGCACGCGGTAGATCTCCTGCATCGCCGCCGATCGGCCGACCAGCGGCATGCCGTCCTGCGTGTCGTCGTCGAGCCGGGCGGGCTTGCGCTTCGGCTCGGACAGCGCCCGGCCGATGATCGCGATCAGCTCAGTGAGGTCGAAGGGTTTCGGCAGGTAGTCGTAGGCGCCCTTCTCCGAGGCCTTGATCGCCGTCATGAAGGTGTTCTGCGCGCTCATCACGAGCACCGGCAGGTCCGGCCGCGCCTTCTTGATGCGCGGCAGGAGGTCGAAGGCGTTCTCGTCCGGCATCACCACGTCGGTGACGACGATGTCGCCCTCGCCGGCGGCGATCCAGCGCCACAGCGTCGCCGCATTGGAGGTGATGCGCACGTCATAACCCGCGCGGCTGAGAGCCTGGTTGAGAACCGTGCGGATCGCGGCATCGTCATCGGCAACGAGGACTGTGGCGCCTGTCATCAATCATGTCCTTTGGTCTTGGGAAAGTCGTCGTCTTCGCTGACGCCGCGCGAGGCCGGCATCAGCACGCGGAAGGTGGTCCGGGATCCCTGGCTGTCGCATTCGACAATACCGCCATGCCCGCCGATGATCTTCGCCACCAGCGCAAGGCCGAGGCCCGAGCCGTTGGTCTTGGTGGTGATGAAGGGATCGAAGAGATGCGGCAGGAGGTCCGCCGGCACGCCCGGCCCGTTGTCGTGCACGCAGAATTCCAGCGGCAGCGAAATCTTCTCCCGCGTGCCGGCGACGGAGAGGCGGATGCCCGGGCGGTAGGCGGTCGTAAGCTGGATTTCGCCGTCCGGCCGGTCGCCGATCGCCTCGGAGGCGTTCTTGATGAGGTTGAGGAACACCTGCACCAGTTGGTCGCGATTGGCGAAGACCGGCGGCAGCGACGGGTCGTAGAGCTCGGTGATCTTGATGTTGCGTGCAAAACCCGCCTTGGCGACGATCTTCACATGGTCGAGCACGGAGTGGATGTTGAGCGGCACGCGGTCGACCGGCCGCTCGTCGGAAAACACCTCCATGCGATCGACCAGCGAGACGATGCGGTCCGTCTCGTCGCAGATGAGCCGCGTCAGCGCCCGGTCCTCGTCGCCCACGGACGTTTCGAGAAGCTGCGCGGCGCCGCGGATGCCGGAGAGCGGGTTCTTGATCTCGTGCGCCAGCATGGAGGCGAGCCCCGTCACCGAGCGGGCCGCACCACGATGGGTGAGCTGCCGGTCGATCTTGTCCGCCATCGAGCGTTCCTGGATGACGACCACCACCGAACCCGGCTCGGTCGTCACGGGCGCGACATAGATATCGACGAGCTTTTCCGCGCCGAGCCGCGGCGAGCTGAGGTCGACGCGGTATTCGCTGACCGGCGCCTTGCGCTCGCGCACCTGGTCGATCAGCGTCAGGAGCGGGCTGCCGAAGGGAATGAAGGTGGAAATGTCGTGCCGGGCGAGATAGCCGGCGCTCGCCCCGAAGAAGGATTCCGCCTCCCAGTTGGCAAAGGCGATCAGTCCGCCCGCATCGACGAGGATGACCGGGTTCTGGATGGCGTTGAGCACGGCGAGCGCCAGGTCCGGCGCCTTCGCGGCATTGGGGTCGACCGGCTTGCCTGTCATGCCGCTTCTCCGAATGCCGGCGCCGCGCCGGCCAGCAGCGCCTCGGCCAGCCTGCCGGCGACGAAGTCGCTGTCGCGCGCCGTCATGAGCTCGGCCTTGGCCGGGCCGGTGAAGCCGGGAGCGAAACGCTCCAGATACCAGCCGAGATGTTTTCGCGCATGGCGCAGCCCCGCCTCGGCGCCGTAGAAATCAAGCATCATGCGATAGTGCTCCACCGCAAGCGCGGCGATCTCCGCCGTCGAGGGATGCGTGCAGGCGCCGGCCAGCACCGCCGGATGCCACGGCCGGCCCTGCGCCGAGCGCCCGACCATCACCGCATCGGCGCCGGAACGCCGCAGGATGTCTTCGGCATCCTGCGCGGTATCGACATCGCCGTTGGCCACCAGCGGAATGGAGAGCACGTCGCGCACCGCGCGGATCGCGTCCCAATCGGCCCTGCCCTCGTAGAACTGCATGCGCGTGCGCCCGTGCACGGTGATCATCGCCGCTCCCGCCGCCTCGGCGCGGGCCGCGATATGCGGCGCATTGATCGAATCGTGATCCCAGCCGAGCCGCATCTTCACCGTCACCGGCACCTTCACCGCCTTGACGGTCGCCTCGATCAGGCCGAGCGCATGGTCGGGATCGCGCATCAGCGCCGAGCCGGAATAGCCGCCGATCACCTTCTTGGCGGGGCAGCCCATGTTGATGTCGATGATGTCGGCGCCCTCGGCTTCGGCGATCCTCGCCGCCTCGGCCATCCAGTGCGCTTCGCGGCCGGCAAGCTGCACCATGTGCGGGCGGATGCCGCAATTGCGGATGCGCGACCAGCTTTCCCGCGCGTTCAGCGCCAGCTCACGGCTCGCCACCATCTCGGTGACCACCAGCCCCGCGCCAAAACGCCAGGCGAGATCGCGGAACGGCAGGTCCGTGACGCCGGACATCGGCGCCAGAACCACCCGGTTGCGAAGGCTCCGGCCGCCGACATCGAGCGGCGCTGACAGGGAGGGGATCGTCAAATGCTCATCTTTCAAGCAAGTCATGTCTGTGCACTATTTTTAGCCATTCTTGTCGTTCTTGCCAAGCCGCAATCACATGCCGCCGCAATTTTCCAAAGGACGCTGGAATTGCGCCATCCTTCCGGCTAAACCACCTCAAAACGCTTTGAACCGGGAGGTGCGAGACCGAAATGCTGGCGGAAAATGCGCTATCCTGCGGTGTGGTGATCGTCGCCGCCGGGCGAGGCGAACGGGCCGGCAGCCATGCCGAAGGCCCCAAGCAGTACCGGCGCATCGGCGGAAGGCCGGTCATCTCCCATACGCTCGATCTCTTTGTCAATTGGCCGCACGCCCGGCATATCGTGGTCGTGATACACCCCGATGACGCGGCGCTGTTCGAAACGGCCCGCGCCGCCGCCCTTCCCGCCGGGGAGCGCCTCACCGTCGTCCATGGCGGCCCGACGCGCCAGCAGTCCGTGCTTGCCGGCCTGGAGGCCCTTCCGGCGGGCGAGGTCAGCCACGTTCTCATCCAGGATGCGGTGCGCCCCTTCGTCGAGCCCGCCATCCTGGAGCGCACCCTCGCCGCCTTCCAGCACGGCGCCCGCGCCGTGCTGCCGGCCGTTGCCGTCGCCGACACGCTGAAGCGGGCGGACGCCAACGGCAATGTCGCCGAGACCGTCTCGCGTTCCGGCCTCTTCGCCGCCCAGACGCCGCAATCCTTCCACCTCGCCACCATCCTGGAGGCCCACCGCCGCGCCAGCGCCTCCGGCCGCACCGATTTCACCGACGACGCCTCGATCGCCGAATGGGCGGGCGTGCGCGTGCATCTCGTCGAGGGCAGCGCCGGCAACGTCAAGCTCACCTTGCAGAAGGATATCGCCATGGCCGACCAACGCCTTTCCCACGGCCTGCCGGACGTTCGCACCGGCAACGGCTATGACGTGCACCAGCTCGTCGAAGGCGACGGCGTCACGCTCTGCGGGCTCTTCATTGCACACGACCAGAAACTCTCCGGTCATTCCGACGCCGACGTCGCGCTGCATGCGCTGACGGACGCGCTGCTCGCCACCTGCGGGGCGGGCGATATCGGCGATCATTTCCCGCCCTCCGATCCGCAATGGAAGGGCGCGGCCTCGCGCATCTTCCTCGAACATGCCGCCGGCATCGTGCGCGCGAAGGGCGGCACGATCATGAACGCCGACGTCTCGCTGATCGCCGAGGCACCCAAGGTCGGCCCGCACCGCGAGGCGATGCGCCGCAACCTTGCCGATTTCCTCGGCATCTCCATCGACCGTTGCTCGGTCAAGGCGACGACCAACGAGAAGATCGGCTTCATCGGCCGCCGCGAGGGCATCGCCGCCATCGCCACCGCCACCGTCGTCTACGGGGGAACCGACGCATGAGCCTCTGGCCAAGGGACATCGAAGACACCGCGCGAAAAATCGTCGCCGATTTCACGGAGCGCGGCCTGTTGATCGCCACCGCCGAATCCTGCACCGCCGGCCTCATCGCCGGCGCAATCACCGAGATATCGGGCTCGTCGAACGTCTTCGACCGCGGCTTCGTGACCTATTCCAACGAAGCGAAGCGGGAGATGATCGGCGTCGCCAATGCCACGCTGAAGGCGCACGGCGCCGTCTCCCGCCCGACCGCCATCGAGATGGCCGAAGGCGCCATCGGCAATTCCGCCGCGAACATCTCGGTTGCCGTGACCGGCATCGCCGGGCCTGGCGGCGGTTCGGAAGAAAAACCGGTCGGCCTCGTCCACCTCGCCGCCGCCCGCAGGGGGCATGAAACGCTGCACCGGGAAATGCGCTACGGCGATATCGGCCGCAGCGCCGTGCGCCTTGCGACCGTGCGCACGGCGCTCGAAATGCTGATAGAACTGTCGGAAGCGGACTGAGCTATTTCGCCGCTCCCGGCAGACAGAGCCCGGTAACGTTGAGCAAGGCCTCCATGCGGACCGCCGCGTCGTCCTGCTCCCACCAGGGAACGCCCGTCGCCAGATATTCCTTGGCCATCCAGGCATCGTTCGTCTCGTGCTCGCGGCGAACGGCGTCCTGATATTCCTTGCCGGCGCGCTTCTCCGCCATGCATGTGGCATAGTCGTCGCCCGCAAGCACGCGGCTGGCATAGATGCCCTCGAAATCCCCCGTGCTGCCGGCCTTGCCGGTCTCGATGTCGACGACGCGCGCCGCCTGCTCGCGGGAAATGTCGAGGTCGAGGGTCTCGATATAGACCCGCCGCCCCCAGTCCATCTCCTTGTTCGCCGGATCCACCGGCGCGATCTCGTAGATCCGGCTGAGGAGCTTTGCGCCCGCCATCGCCTCGGAGATGACAGCAACGGTGGTGAGCGTGTAGGTGAGGCTTCGCGCCTCGGCCTTTCCCGCCAGCTGCCCCAGCGGCTCGAACCTGCGCGTCACCGTCGCCGTCTCGCCGACGGGCACGGCCCTGATGTCCGGCGTCACGGTCTCCTTCCCGTTGAGGAACAGATACATGTTGGCGACGCGACCGGGCGGAAAATCCTGGTCGCTGTAAACAAGCGGCTCGGGATAGGATCCGGGATTGCGCGACCGCGTGCTCACCTTCAGCCCTTCGGAGAGCCAGTAATTGCCGGCGATCGGGCGCTTTTCCGCATCGAGCAGCAGCACGTAGCTTCCCGGCTTGCGCAGGAGCGCGAGGTCCGGCTCGGCGGAGGCGCCATGAGCCGCCAATATCGAAGACGCCAATAGAAAACAGCGCAAACGTCCCATCGCCCGCCTCCCGGCCGTTGATCCTCGGGTGAATGACGGATGGCCGCGCCGTTTTGTTCAGCCGCCGTAGATCGTCGAGGCGCGTTTCTCGAAGGCGTCGGTGAACATGCGGAAGGCACGATCGAACATCGAGCCCATCAGCGCGCCGAGAATGCGGCTCTTGAACTCGTAGTCGATGAAGAAATGCACGGAACAGCCACCGTCCGGCGCCGCCTCGAAGCGCCAGCGGTTGTCGAGATAGCGGAACGGCCCGTCGATATATTTGACGTCGATCGCCCGCTCGGCGCGGTTGAGGAGGACCTGGGTGGTGAAGGTCTCGCGGATCGCCTTGTAGCCGACGGTCATGTCGGCGACCAGGAGCTCCTTGCCGTCGCGCTCCTTGCGCGAACGAACGGTCAGCGCCTCGCAGAGCGGCAGGAATTCCGGATAGCGCTCGACATCGGCAACGAGGTCGTACATCTGTTCTGGCGTGTGGGGAACCGGACGGCGGGTTTCGAACTGGGGCATGGCCGAGAGCTAATATTGCCGCGCGAGGATGGCAAGTAGCCGGCGGTTCTCCGCCTTGGATTTCAACACGCAAACCGGCACATCAGGGCCATATGCCGCAAGGTTCTCCTCAATTTCCGGGCTCTGCGTCTTTTCGAAGTTCCAGATATAGGTGAGGAATTCGCGCGTCATCCGCTCCGGGCAGCCATCGGCCATTTCCGGCCGCGACCGGCCGCGGAATTTCAGCCAGCGCGAGAGCACGCCGTAAAGCGACGTCCAGCGCGGCGGGCGAAGCCAGAGGACGAGATGCGTGCGCGGCAGGCGCAATTCGAGCGTGCCGGGACTGGTGCCGTCGATGATCCAGTGCTCCTCCGCCAGGATCGCCCGCAGGCGCGCCAGGGCTTCCGCACGCGGACGCACCGTCCAGCCCGGCAGCCAGAAGATCTCGCGGTCCATCGAGACATAGGGCAGGCCCAGCCGCGCGCCGAGCTTTCGCGCCAGCGTCGACTTCCCGCTGCCCGAGCACCCGATGACCAGCACGCGCTGCGCGGTCTTCAGCCGTTCGGCAGCGTCCTCCATCGTGATCGAAACCGTCATCGCCGTCCCCGAAACGAAAAACCCCGCCGTCGGGCAGGACGGCGGGGCTTAAAGGAAGGCGGCGGAAAAGTCTATTCCGCGGCGGCAAGAAGTTTGCGCTCGCGCGCCGCCCGAAGCCGGGCGAAGTCATCGCCGGCATGGTGCGAGGAGCGCGTCAGCGGGCTGGAGGAGACCATCAGGAAGCCCTTGCTGTAGGCGACCGTCTCATAGGACTTGAACTCGTCCGGCGTCACGAAGCGGTCGACCTTGTGGTGCTTGCGGGTCGGCTGGAGATACTGGCCGATGGTCAGGAAGTCGACATCGGCGGTCCTGAGGTCGTCCATCAACTGGAGCACTTCGTTGCGCTCCTCGCCGAGGCCCACCATGATGCCCGACTTGGTGAACATGGTCGGATCCAGCTCCTTCACGCGCTGCAAGAGGCGCACGGAGTGGAAGTAGCGCGCGCCGGGGCGCACCGTGAGATAGTTGCCCGGCACGGTCTCCATGTTGTGGTTGAAGACGTCCGGCTTGGCCGCGACGACGCGCTCCAATGCCCCCGGCTTCTTCAAAAAGTCCGGCGTCAGGATCTCGATCGTCGTCGAGGGCGAAGCCGCGCGGATCGCCCAGATCACCTTTTCGAAGTGCTCCGCGCCGCCATCGGCAAGGTCATCGCGGTCGACGGAGGTGATGACGACATGCGACAGGCCCATCTGCCTGACGGCCTTGGCGACGTTTTCCGGCTCGTCCTGGTCGAGTGCATTCGGCTTGCCCGTCGCCACGTTGCAGAAGGCGCAGGCGCGCGTACAGATCTCGCCCATGATCATGAAGGTCGCGTGCTTCTTGTCCCAGCACTCGCCGATGTTCGGGCAGCCCGCCTCCTCGCACACCGTCACCAGCTTGTGCGAGCGCACGAGATCGCGCGTTTCCTGGTAGCCCTTGGAGACCGGCGCCTTGACGCGGATCCATTCCGGCTTGCGCAGCACTTCCGTATCCGGCCGATGGGCCTTTTCCGGATGGCGCACCCGCGGAGCGTTGGGATCGAGATTGGTGCGGTCGAGAATGGTGACCATGTCGTTTCCACTTTCCTGGCGGGCGGCGTCGCGCCCATCCTGCGGACCGAAAATAGGAGCCCGCCTCATGTGGAGGCGGGCTTTAGCATGTTCAAGCGTTCAGTGCACGCCCATAGGCATCGAGCACGCTTTCCTTCAGCGTTTCCGAAATGGTCGGGTGCGGGAAGATCGTGTGCATCAGCTCTTCCTCGGTCGTCTCGAGGTTCATGGCGATGACGAAGCCCTGGATAAGCTCGGTCACTTCCGCCCCGACGAGGTGGGCGCCCAGAAGTTCGCCCGTCTTCTTGTCGAAGATCGTCTTGACGAGGCCCTGGTCCTCGCCGAGCGCGATGGCCTTGCCGTTGGCGACGAAGGGGAAGCGGCCGACGCGGATGTCGCGGCCCTGCTCCTTGGCCTTGGCTTCCGTCAGGCCGACGGAGGCGACCTGCGGGTGGCAATAGGTGCAGCCCGGGATCTTCGCCTTGTCCATCGGATGCACGTTCGGCAGGCCGGCGATCTTCTCGATGCAGATGACGGCCTCGTGCTCGGCCTTGTGGGCGAGCATCGGGGGACCTGCGACGTCGCCGATCGCGTAGATGCCCGGCACGTTCGTCTTGCCGTAGCCGTCGATGGCGATGAAGCCGCGGTCGGTCTTCACGCCGATGGCTTCAAGGCCGATATTCTCGATGTTCGCCTGCACGCCGACGGCCGAGATCATGCGGTCGGCGGTGATCTTCTCGACCTTGCCGTCCTTCATCTCGACATGGGCGGTGATGGAGTTGGCGCCCTTCTCCACCTTTGCGACCTTGGCCTCCAGATGGATCTTCATGCCCTGCTTCTCGAACTGCTTCTTGGCGAGCGCCGAGATTTCCGCGTCCTCGACCGGCATCACCGTCTTCATCACCTCGACGACGGTCACGTCGACGCCGAGCGTGCGGTAGAAGGAGGCGAACTCGATGCCGATGGCGCCCGAGCCCATGACGAGCAGCGACTTCGGCATTTCCTCCGGCTTCATCGCTTCAAAGTAGGTCCAGATCAGCTTGCCGTCCGGCTCGATGCCCGGCAGCGCGCGCGGACGGGCGCCGGTGGCGATCACGATGTGCTTGGCCTTGTAGGTGCCCTCGGGCAGGACGTTCTTCGGCAGCGGCGCCTGCGGCTGCTGGATCGCCTTGGTCGTCTTGGAGACGACGATCTCGCCGGGCTTGGTGAGCTTGGCTTCGCCCCAGATGATGTCGACCTTGTTCTTCTTCATCAGGAAGCCGACGCCGCCGTTCATGCGGCTTGCGATGCCGCGCGAGCGGGCGACGATCGCCTTCAGGTCCGGCGTCACCGTGCCCTCGATCTTCACGCCGTAATCGCCCGGATGCTGGGCATAGTGGAAGATTTCGGCCGAGCGCAGCAGCGCCTTGGTCGGGATGCAGCCCCAGTTGGAGCAGATGCCGGCGAGATGCTCGCGCTCGACGATGGCCGTCTTCAGGCCCAATTGCGCGGCGCGGATCGCGGCGATGTAGCCGCCCGGACCCGAACCGATAACGATGATGTCGTAGGCATTCGACATGAGCGCTTCCACTCCTCTGTTGTTCTTCTGCGCCCGCGGTCGACTGGCGCCGCCGCGGCCTTGACGAGGAGCGGAAGCACTCCGCCCCTCAGGGAAGCTCGTCGACCTTTTCCGGCCGCGTCAGCATCCCGTAGATTTCATCCTTGAGCCGCATCCTTTCCTTCCGCATGTCGGCCATGTGGAAGTCATCGACCGGCTCGATATCCGTCTCGGCGCGGTGGATCGCGAGATTCACCGCCTGGTATTCCTCGGAAATCCGGTGGAAGTGGCCATCGATCTCGCGCAGGTGGCGGATCTTGGCCAGATGCTCCGGAAATTCCTCTGCCAGCTGGTGCGGGGTGTTCGGCATGTCCATCTCCTTCTTCTGATGATGGTGACAGCCTAGCGCGCCCGCGCCTTCCCTCCTTGATCCCGGTCAAAGCCCGAGCATCATGCGCACGACCGGCTCCAGCCCCTTGCCGATCGCCCGCGTGTTCCTCGCATCGAGATGCACGCCGTCGAGCGGTGTCGTCTCGGCCACCGAACCCGCATCGAAAAAGCCGCAGCCGCGCTCGTCCGCAAGATCCGCATAGAGCGTCGCCAGCATCGCCGATTGCTCCACGCCGCCGGCGAACATGGCCGCGAAGGCGGTGTTCGCCGTTTCGCAGAGCGGCGGCGGCGAGACGATCAGCACCTCCGGCCCTTCCGCCGCGTCGAACGACCAGGCGTGGTGGCGCACCAGCTCCACCAGCCGCTCCATGCCCTGCACCGCGCCGAAGGCCGTGCCGCAGATGGCGGGCTTCATGTCGTTGGCGCCGAGGAACAGGATGACGAGGTCGATCGGGTCGTGGCTGTGCAGGATCGTCGGCAGGATGCGCGCACCGTTGCGGTCGCAATCCGCCAGATGGTCGTCATAGGCGGTGGTGCGGCCGTTGAGGCCCTCCGCGATCACGGTGACGCCAGGCCCGAGGGCCTTGGCGAGCACGCTCGGCCAGCGATCCTCGAAGGCGTGCCGGTCGAGCGTTTCCGCATTGTAGCCCCAGGTCAGGCTGTCGCCGTAGCAGAGAATGGTTTTCACAGCATCCCCCGGGATATTCCCCTCCCCCTTGCGGGGAGGGGTCAGGGGTGGGGGTGGTTCCGCGGAGTTCCATGGCGATCCTTCTGAGGACAGACGTCATATCCAGCATCACTTCGCGGTTCTGGAAACGAATGACGCGAAAATTCTGTTCACGAAGATAAGCCTCCCGCTCGACATCTCGTCTTTTCCGTCCCGCATCGGCATGGATTTCACCGTCGACCTCGAGAACGAGCCTCCTGCCCAGACATACGAAATCCGCGACGTAACGACCGATTGGCACTTGTCGACGGAAATGAGTTCCCGGAATGCCCGGCAATTCCTTGCGAAGCGCGGCCCAAAGGCGGCGTTCCGCATCCGTCATCGAGCGGCGAAGGCGCGGCGCGTTCATCGCCGCTTCACGACTGGGCGGATTCGATTTTTCGCGATTCCAGACCATGTTCACCGTTCCTGCCCCAATCGGCACCCCCACCCGTCCGCTGCGCGGACACCCTCCCCGCAAGGGGGAGGGAAAGCGTCTCAGACGAGCATCCCCATCGGGTTCTCGATATAGCGCTTGAAGGCCCCGAGCAGCTCGGCGCCGAGCGCCCCGTCGACGCAGCGGTGGTCGGTGGAGAGCGTGACCGTCATCGCATTGACGATGACCATCTCCCCCTTCTTGACCACGACCCGCTCCGTGCCCGCGCCGACCGCCAGGATCGTCGCATGCGGCGGGTTGACGACGGCGGCGAAGTTCGAGACGCCCATCATGCCCATGTTCGAGACCGCGGTCGTGCCGCCCTGGTACTCCTCGGGCTTCAGCTTGCGTTCCTTGGCGCGCTTGCCGAGGTCCTTCATCTCGTTGGAGATGGCCGACAGGGTCTTCAGCTCCGCCTTGCGGATGATCGGCGTGATGAGACCGCCCGGAATGGAGACGGCGACGCCGACATCCGCATGCTTGTGCTTGACCATGTTCGTATCGGTCCAGGAGACGTTGGCGTCCGGCACGTCGCGCAGCGCGAGCGCCATGGCCTTGATCACCATGTCGTTGACCGAAAGCTTGTAGGCCGGCTTGTCTTCCTTGCGCGGCGCCGAATCGTTGAGCTGGGCGCGCAGCGCCAGCAGCGCGTCGAGCTCCACATCGACCGACACGTAGAAGTGCGGGATCGTCTGCTTGGATTCCTGCAGGCGCTTGGCGATGGTCTTACGCATGCCGTCATGCGGTACGAGCTCGTAGGAGCCCTCGTCGAAGAGCTTCAGCACGGCATCGTCCGACATGCCCTTCGGCGCGGCGGCCGGGGCGGCGGCTGCGGCAGCAGCCGGCGCTGCGGCGGCAGCGGGCTTGGCACCGCCGGAGGCCGCTGCCTTCTCGACGTCGCTCTTGACCACGCGGCCGTGCGGGCCGGATCCGGAAACCGCCGAAATGTCGATGCCGGCTTCCTTGGCGAGGCGGCGGGCAAGCGGCGAGGAGAACACGCGGTTGCCATCCTTGGCCGGAGCCGGACCTGCGGATGCGGTGGCAGCCGGGGCCGCAGCAGCCGGCTTTTCCGCGTCCTTCGGCGCTTCGGCCTTGGACTCGGCCGGCTTGGCTTCGGCGGGCTTGGCATCCGCCTTGGGCGCCGAACCGCCGTCGGCAGCGGCGGCGCTCACATCCTCGCCATCGGCGGCGAGAATGGCGATCAGGCTGTTGACCTTCACGCCTTCCGTGCCGGCGGGAACGACGATCTTGGCGACCGTGCCCTCGTCGACGGCCTCGACCTCCATCGTCGCCTTGTCGGTCTCGATCTCGGCGATGACGTCACCGGATTTCACGGCGTCGCCTTCCTTGACCAGCCACTTGGCGAGGTTGCCCTCTTCCATGGTAGGCGAGAGGGCGGGCATCGTAATGTTGATCGGCATTTCGGCGCCCTCCCCTTATTTGTAGCAGACGGTTTTGACCGCCTGGACGACTTCGCCGACATTCGGCAGCGCCAGCTTTTCGAGATTGGCGGCATAGGGCATCGGAACGTCCTTGCCGGCGATCGTCAGGATCGGCGCATCGAGATAGTCGAAGGCCTGCTGCATGACGCGGGTCGCGATCTCGGTGCCGACGGAGGACTGCGGATAGCCCTCTTCGACGACGACGAGGCGGCCGGTCTTCTTGACGGATTCGATGATCGTCGGCAGGTCCATCGGGCGGATGGTGCGAAGGTCGATCAATTCGACGTCGATGCCGTCCTTCTCCAGCTCCGCGATCGCCTTGATGGCATAGGTCATGCCGATGCCGAAGGAGACGACGGTGGCGTCGTTGCCCTTCTTGTGCACGCGCGCCTTGCCGATCGGCAGCACGAAATCGTCCATCTTCGGCACGTCGAAGCTCTGGCCGTAGAGGATTTCGTTTTCGAGGAAGATGACTGGGTTCGGATCGCGGATGGCCGCCTTCAGGAGACCCTTCGCATCGGCCGCCGTGTAGGGCATGACCACCTTGAGGCCCGGAATATGGCTGTACCAGGCGGCATAGCACTGCGAGTGCTGGGCGGCGACGCGCGCCGCCGCGCCGTTCGGGCCGCGGAAGACGATCGGCGCGCCCATCTGGCCGCCCGACATGTAGAGCGTCTTGGCGGCGGAGTTGATGATCTGGTCGATCGCCTGCATGGCGAAGTTGAAGGTCATGAACTCGACGATCGGCTTGAGGCCCGTCATCGCCGCGCCGACGCCGACGCCGGCAAAGCCGTGTTCGGTGATCGGGGTGTCGATGACGCGGCGGGCGCCGAATTCCTGCAGCAGCCCTTGCGTGATCTTGTAGGCGCCCTGGTATTCGGCGACTTCCTCGCCCATGACGAAGACGTCGTCGTCGCGGCGCATCTCTTCCGCCATGGCGTCGCGCAGCGCTTCGCGCACCGTCGTCGGGACCATTTCGGTGCCGGCCGGGATATCCGGGTCGGCGGCGATTTCACCCTTCGGCGCTGCCGGAACGGGCGCGGAAGCAGAACCCTGTTCGGTCGGCTTTTCCGCCTCCTCGACCTTCGGCGCGGCAGCTTCGGCCTGCTTTTCGGCGACCTTCGGCGCAGCCATCGCATCGGCGCTCTCGCCGTCCTGCAACAGCACGGCGATCGCCGTGTTGACCTTGACGCCTTCCGTGCCGGCCGGGATCAGGATCTTGCCGATCACGCCTTCGTCGACGGCCTCGACTTCCATCGTCGCCTTGTCGGTTTCGATTTCGGCGATCACGTCGCCGGACTTGACGGTGTCACCCTCGTTCTTGACCCATTTGGAGAGCGTGCCCTCCTCCATGGTCGGAGACAGGGCGGGCATGAGAATCTCGATTGGCATTGGTGTCCCTCCCCGGATTACAGCAGGATGTCGGTGTAGAGTTCGGATGCATCCGGCTCCGGATCGGCCTGCGCGAAATCGGCGCTGTCGGCGACGATGTCACGGACGTCCTTGTCGATCTGCTTGAGATCGTCCTCGCTTGCCCATTTGTTTTCCAGAAGGCGGGCGCGCACCTGCTCGATCGGGTCGTGCTCGGACCGCATCTTCTGCACCTCGTCCTTCGAGCGGTATTTCGCCGGGTCGGACATGGAGTGGCCGCGGTAGCGGTAGGTCTGCATTTCGAGGATGATCGGCCCCTTGCCGGAGCGGCAGTGCTCGACGGCCTCGTCGGCAGCGGCCTTGACCGCGCGCACATCCATGCCGTCGACCTGGAAGCCCGGGATGTTGAAGGAGGCACCGCGCTGGGAGAAGTCCGTCTGGGCCGAGGCGCGCGAGACGGCGGTGCCCATGGCGTAGCGGTTGTTCTCGATGATGTAGATGACCGGCAGCTTCCAGAGCGCGGCCATGTTGAAGCTTTCGTAGACCTGGCCCTGGTTGGCCGCGCCGTCGCCGAAATAGGCGAGCGAGACATTATCGTTGCCGCGGTACTTGTTGGCGAAGGCGAGGCCCGTGCCGAGCGAGACCTGGGCACCGACGATGCCGTGGCCGCCGTAGAAATGCTTCTCCTTGGAGAACATGTGCATGGAGCCGCCCTTGCCCTTGGAAAGGCCGCCGCGGCGTCCGGTCAGTTCCGCCATCACGCCGCGCGCGCTCATGCCGCAAGCGAGCATGTGGCCGTGGTCGCGGTAACCGGTGATGACCTGGTCACCTTCCTTCAGCGCCAGTTGCATGCCGACGACGACCGCTTCCTGGCCGATATAGAGGTGACAGAAGCCGCCGATGAAGCCCATGCCGTAGAGCTGGCCGGCCTTTTCCTCGAAACGCCGGATCAGCAGCATCTCGCGATAGGCCTTCAGGTCGTCTTCCTTGGAGAAATCGGCGATGGTGCCGCCGGTGAAGTCTTTCTTTGCAGGCTTTGCCGCCGTTTTGCGGCTGGACGTGGACGCGGTTTTACGCGGAGCCATTCGTTCCTCCCTATGTTTGCCTCTTGGAGGAAACCATAGGGGAGAAAGTCCGCCTCAGCAATGCCATAAATGCATGGCTTATATTCTTCGCAAGCCACTGATTAGTAAGGCATATTTACGATTAACTAGATTTCGGTTAATCCACTCTCTCAATGGAAAATCACGATTTCGTCGGCTCTGGACATGTTGAGATAGGAGCGTGCCTTTTCGTCGAGCATGTCGCGCTCGAGCGAGCCATCGCTCATCAGGGCCACCTCTTTTTCCAGGATCTGGCGCTGCCGCACGAGGACGTCCAGGCGCGCCTGACGCTGAACTCTCTGCCGTTCGAACTCCTCCATCCCCCTGAGGCCGAAATCGCCATGCACGGAATGATAGCCGAAGTAGGACAGGAATGCGACTGTAATTACCGGCAGCGTCAGCCGGCCGAATTTCCGCTTCTTATGGTGTTTGGTCCACATGCAAGGTCGCCCCGATACGCAATACGGGTTCGACACTAGCGGCAAGCGGTTAACCGACCATTGACCATGATCGACGGGCAAGGAGAAAACCGCACCTGCCGATGCGTTCAGCTTGATGACAAACTCACTCCCAATACTCCGTCATCCTCGGGCTTGCCCCGAGGATCCATTCTTTTCAACGGTTGTGGATGGTCGGGTCAAGTCCGACCATGACGAAGGAAAGGTTTGCGGACGTTGTCAGCGGCTTGGCCGCATCCGCCGACGCGGTCTTCATTTTCCTTGCGTGGCGGCGGTGCCGTCGTGCGCTCTGCCCCGGGGCGTACGACGAGCGGGAAGGCGTTCAGGCGTCGAGCATTTCCCGCACGGCCTCGGCGAGCTGCTTCAGCGAGAACGGCTTGGGCAGGAAGCCGAACTTGGCGTCCGCCGGCAGGTTGCGGGCGAAGGCGTCCTCGGCGTAACCGGAGACGAAGATGAACTTGAGGTCCGGATAGGACTTGCGCAGCTCGCGCAGCAGCGACGGGCCGTCCATCTCGGGCATGACCACGTCGGAGACGACGATGTCGACGGCACCGTTCAGCTCTTCCATGATGTCGAGCGCCTCGACGCCGGAACCGGCCTCGTGCACGGTATAGCCGCGGGTCTCCAGCATGCGCTTGCCGCCGCGCCGCACGGCCTCCTCGTCCTCCACAAGCAGCACCACGGCCGAACCGCCGGTAAGGTCGCGCGGCTCCTTGTCCGCCGCCTGCATCGCCACAGACTGGCCGCCGGCCTGCGGCAGCGCATGTGCCGTGCCCGCCGCCTCCGACGGCACCGCCTCTTCGGTATGGCGCGGCATGAGGATGCGGAAGGTCGTGCCCCGGCCGACCTCGGAATCGAGATAGATGTAGCCGCCGGACTGCTTGACGATGCCGTAGACCATGGAGAGGCCAAGCCCGGTGCCCTTGCCGACCTCCTTCGTGGTGAAGAAGGGCTCGAAGATCTTGTCGATGATCTCGGGCGGAATGCCGGTGCCCTGGTCGGCCACTTCCACTTCCACATAGTCGCCCGGCGGCAGGTCGCGCAGGTTCCGCGCCGCGGCCTCCTCGGCCTCCACATTCCGGGTGCGGAAGGTGATCGTTCCCCCTTCCGGCATGGCGTCGCGCGCGTTCACCGCAAGGTTGATCAACACCTGCTCGAACTGGCCGAGATCGGTCTTCACCGGCCAGAGGTCGCGGCCGTATTCCACGTCGATCTTGACGTTCGTTCCGGTCATGCGGTCGACGAGCATGCGCAGGTCGCCGATGACGTCGGTGAGGTTCAGGACGGTCGGGCGCATCGTCTGCTTGCGCGAGAAGGCGAGAAGCTGGCGCACCAGCACGGCCGCCCGGTTGGCATTGCGCTTGATCTCCATGAGATCGGCAAAGCTCGCATCGGACGGGCGGGCGGACAGAAGCAGGTGGTCGGAGGAGAGCAGGATCGCCGTCAGCACGTTGTTGAAGTCGTGCGCGATGCCGCCGGCGAGCGTGCCGACCGCGTTCATCTTCTGCGTCTGCGCCATCTGCGTCTCGAGCGCCTTCTGCTCGGTGATCTCGACGGCATAGACGATGGCCGCCTCCTCCGGCGCCTCGTCGCTCTGGTCGATGACGGCGTTCACATAGAAGCGGAAATGCCGGCCGTCATCGGCCGGGTGCAGCGAATCGAGCGGCGCGATGTCGCCCTGCCGGTCCTTCGCCGCGTCGAGCGCCGATTGCAGGCGCAGGCGGTCCGTCTCGTGCACGATGGTCTCGAGCTTGGCGCCGCGATCGATATCGTCGCGCGAGACGACGCCCGAAAAGAGTTTCAGGAACGGCGCATTGGTGCGCAGGATCCGGCCGTCGCCGTCGACGGAAGCGATCGCCATCGGCGTGTTGTTGAAGAAGCGCGTGAAGCGCATGGAGGCGATCGAGGCGGACTGGTCGTTCGTGCTGCCCTCCTCGCGCGCGAGAACGATGGTGCGGCTTTCGCCTGGCGCCCCGTCGCGCGTCGTGGAGACGCGGTGCACGATGCGCACCGGCAGGCTCTGGCCGT
Organism: Shinella sp. HZN7; assembly: GCF_001652565.1. Lineage (NCBI taxonomy): Bacteria > Pseudomonadati > Pseudomonadota > Alphaproteobacteria > Hyphomicrobiales > Rhizobiaceae > Shinella > Shinella sp. HZN7. Next base: position 2,015,334 of record NZ_CP015736.1, read on the forward strand.
TGGTCTTGCGCAGGTCGAGGTCGAGCATTTCCGTGCGCTTCAGGCCGGGCTCGGCCTGCACGGACTGGATGAGGGCCAGCCCCTCGCCCGCCACCACCTCGGCGATCGACAGCGAGCCGGGATGGAATTTTGCAAGGTCGATGCCGAGCCATTCGGCGAGCGTCGCGTTCAGGTAGACGATCTCGCCCTTGCGGCCGGCGGAGAAGAAGCCGGCCGGCGCGTGGTCGAGATAGTCGATGGCGTTCTGCAATTCCTTGAAGAAGCGCTCCTGGTCGTCCCGCTCGGAGGTGATGTTGGAGATCTGCCAGATGTAGAGCGGCTGCTTCGGCTTGTCGCGGTTCGGCAGGATGCGCGCCTTGAGGCGATACCACTGCGCGCCGGAACCGCCAGCGGCAGCCGGGTTGAGCGATTTCTGGACGCGGAACTCCTCCGCCCCCTCCTTGCCCTCGTGCAGGCCGTTCGTCAGGCGATAGACGGCTTCGGTGGCGTCGCGATTGCGCGACAGCAGGGTTTCGAGCGTCTGCACCTCGGCAGCGCCGTTCGCCCCGGTCAGCGCGCCATAGGCGGCATTGGCATAGACGATGCGGCCCTTGCGGTCGGTGACGACCGTGCCGTCCGGATGGGAATCGAGAAAGGCGCGCGCCAGCTCGTCCGAGCGCGCCGCCTGCGGCATGACCTCGATGAAGCCGATCAGCGCGGAGACGACGAAGAAGATGCCGGCCATGGCGAGGACGCCGAGAACGCCGAGCACGAGCTCGTTGTCGAGCTGGTTCTTGAAGACGATGAACGCCCCGGCCGAAGCCGCCAGCACGATCGCGAGCAGCACGACGCGCAGCGCCACCGCCGGCCGCACCCCGCGGTCCACGATCGGCACATTATCCCCGTCCGGCCGCTTCATCGTCGTCATCAATCCCTCGTCTGCAACAGTCAGGGCCTTGCGCTTGACCCGAACCCGATGCCAGAATCATGTTTATCCGCACGAGGGAAGCGCAAAAAGCCGTCGAGGGGAAGCAAGGCCGCGAATTCACAGGGAATATTCCCGGCTCATACATCGCAATTTCCCTAACCTGCCATACTTACGCGACGATGACGACGGCAATACACGCTGGACAACCGGTGCGCCGCGCTTGTAGGACCCCGGGGAAAGCCGTCAAATGCAGCCAATCGGCCCGAGAGGCCAAGCTGCCGAGCCAAACTGCTGAGCCAAACTGCTGAGAAGGAGTGACCGCGCCATGTTCCAGGAGATTCTCGCAGAGAACGGCACGAAGTTCGTCATCGCCGCGGTGGTGGTGCTGCTCGGCCTTCTCTGCCTCGCGCTGGTGCTCTGGATCATCCGGGGCCGCCCCTCCTCGCCCTTCATCCGCGGCGGTCGCAACCGCGCGCCGCGCCTTGCCGTGCTCGATGCCGCCGCGATCGACACGCGCCGCCGGCTCGTGCTGGTGCGCCGGGACGACGTGGAACACCTCCTGATGATCGGCGGCCCGACCGACATCGTCATCGAGACGCGCATCGCCCCCGCATCGGCCGAAAGTGCCCAGCCCGCCACGAATGCCCAACCGGCTGAAAGGGCCATCCACAAGACCGAGCGCGCCGAACCTGCGCCGGTGCTGCAGGAAACACCGGTGAAGGCGGCGGAGACCGCGGTCGCGGCCCGCACCGCCGCCTCGGCCGGCGCGGTCGCGGCGACCGGCGGCACCGCGGAACGCCGGCCTGCAGCAACGCCGGAGGGCGTCTCGGCCATGGCCAAGGTGCTCTATGCCGGAGACGAAGACGCCGCCCCCCGCACCACACCCGTGCAGACCGTCGCCCAGCCGGTCCAGACGACCCAGCAGGTGCAGACGGGAACGCAGCAGCGCACGCCGGAGCGTCGTATCGAAGACGTCCTCGAACAGAACCGCCAGCGCGTCCTGCCCCAATCCACGGCGACGACCACCGCGCAGGCGACCGCCGGCCAGCCGGTGCAGCGCCCGATGGCCACCCCGACGCTCGCCAAGCCGACGCCCCAGCTCGCCGACAATCCGGCCCTGGTCAGCGAATTCGAAAAGATCCTGGAAGCCGAAATGGCCAGCAATGCCGCAGCCGGCACCACCGCCCGCACGGCCGCCCAGCCGACGCTCAACCCGACGCAGACCGCCGCAACGATCGGCCACGGGCAGCCCGTCGCGAAAAGCCGCGAGGAAACGGAAGCGGAAATGGCGCGCCTGCTCGGTGAAATCGCCGCCAGCCGCAAGGCATAAGATAGCCTCACCCGAACCGGACAAGAAAAAAGCCGCTGGAAACGCGCGGGTTTCCAGCGGCTTAATTTTGGTCTTGCCGGTGCCGGGCAGCACGAAACCTGCCAGCACCGGAAACATCCGGTGTTCGATCACCGCGAACCCTGCCTCGGACCTCCTCGGATCCGCGGAAAGGCCTACTCGTCGCGATACACCTTTTCCCGACGCTCATGGCGCTCCTGCGCCTCGATCGAAAGCGTGGCGATCGGGCGGGCGTCGAGACGCTTGAGGCCGATCGGTTCGCCCGTTTCCTCGCAGTAGCCGTAGGTGCCTTCGTCGAGACGCTGCAGCGCCGCATCGATCTTGGAGATCAGCTTGCGCTGGCGGTCGCGTGCCCGAAGTTCGATGGCACGGTCGGTTTCCGAAGACGCCCGGTCCGCAAGATCCGGATGGTTGGCGCTTTCTTCTGCCAGGTGGTCGAGGGTTTCGCGCGCTTCGCGCAGGATGTCGTTTTTCCAGGCGTTCAGCTTCGCTCGAAAGTAAGCCCGCTGGTTTGCATTCATGAATTCATCGTCCTCGTCGAGGACGAAATTGCTAAGATCGATCTTCTCACTCAACGCGATTCTCCTGAAGAACATCTCAAGGCGCGCTGTATATCCCCACGGGTAACGTGTTTCAAGCCTGCAGAAACTTACCCACGGTTTTTCACGCTTGCCTCTAATTTGAACCTTGCCTGACTAATATTTCATCAAGATTACAACGAGATGGCAAAACCGACCGCCGGATCGCCGGCCGGATCGCCCGCCTGCCGCTCCGTCCTGCCCCCAATATAGGTACGGACTCGCGATTGAGGATGGATGATAGGACGATTTTCTTTCGCGAACCTGTTGCGCCCGTGGATTCAGACTTATTTTAGCAACTCATGCTTCTCTCTTTCCGCAAGGGCAGGAGCACGCGCATCGATGTTCAGCAGGACGAAGGCCATTCTTTCGATCGAATCCGGCAATCCGGAGCTCGTCCAGGCGCAGCTTGCCGCCTTTACCAAGCAGGTGCCGCTGCTCTACTTCATGCTCGTGACGAATACTGTCGCCCTCACCATCACCCATTTCGGCGCGGCCCCCGCCTATCTCACCCTTTACGTTCCCGGCGCCCTCTATGCCGTCAGCCTGTTTCGCCTCGTGCACTGGTGGTTCAGCCGCAACCGGCGTTACACCCATGAGGAGGCGATCGGCCGGCTGCGCTCGACCTATCGCCTGACCGCGCTGCTCGGCGCCGGCTTCTGCGCCTGGTCGCTCAGCCTCTATCCCTATGGCGACGCCTACCAGCAGTCCCATGTCGCCTTCTACATCGCCAACACGGTCGTCGGCTGCATCTTCTGCCTGATGCACCTGCGCGCCGCCGCGCTGGCGCTGACGGCCATCGTGCTCGGGCCGTTCACGATCTTCTTCGGCACCTCGGGCAATCCGGTCTTCACCGCGCTCGCCCTCAACGTCGCGCTCGTCACCGTCGCCATGGTGTTCATCCTCTTCACCTACTACCGGGATTTCGGCGCCCTCATCCGGTCGCAGAAGGAACTGACGGCGCGCCAGGCAGAAACCCAGCGCCTCAGCGACGAGAACCATCGCCTTGCCAATCTCGACAGCCTGACCAACCTGCCCAACCGCCGCCAGTTCCGCGCCGAGCTCGAAACACGGATCGCACGGGCGGAGAAAAACGGCACCGGCCTTGCCCTCGGCCTCATCGACCTCGACGGTTTCAAGCCGGTCAACGACACGTTCGGCCACGGCATCGGCGACAAGCTGCTCATGGAGGTCGGCGAACGGCTCACCGCCTTTGCCGGCCAGGGCCTGTTTCCGGCCCGCCTCGGCGGCGACGAATTCGGCATCCTCTTCGAGGCAGGCGCCTGCGCGGAGCGGCTCCATGCGCTCGGCGAGGAGATCTGCGCCGCGCTCCAGGAGCCCTATGTCTTCAACGGCCAGACGGCGCGGGTCTCTGGTTCGCTCGGCATCTCCATCCTCGGCGAGGCCGGCACCACGGCCGACCGGCTGTTCGACCGCGCCGACTTCGCCCTCTACCTCGCCAAGCAGAATTTTCGCGGCACGGCGGTCGTCTTCTCCGCCGAGCACGAGGCCGAGATCAACGAACAGGGCCGCATCCAGCAGGCATTGTGCGCCGCCGACTTCGAAAAGGAGATGCACCTCGTCTTCCAGCCGATGGTCGATGCGGACACGAACGGCATTTTCGCCTACGAGGCGCTGGCCCGCTGGGAAAGCCCGGTCCTCGGCAACGTGTCGCCCGGCGTCTTCATCCGGGCTGCCGAGCGGACGGGCATCATCGGCCGCCTGACCGAGACCCTGATGCAGAAGGCGCTGGAGGCCGCGCAGAGCTGGCCGGATCACATCCGCCTCTCCGTCAACCTGTCGACCCGCGACGTCGTCTCCAACAGGACGGTCGATGCGCTGCTCGAGATCATCGCGCGAAGCGGCATCGATCCCGCCCGTCTCGACATCGAGGTGACGGAGACGGCCGTCATGCGCAATTTCGCGCTCGCCGCGGACAATATCCGGCGTCTGGCCGAACGCGGCATCGGCATCGCGCTCGACGATTTCGGCACGGGCCATTCCAGCCTCAGCTATGTGCACAGGCTGCCGCTCACCAAGATCAAGATCGACCGCAGCTTCATCGTCGATATCGCCACGAACGAACTCAGCCGCAGCATCGTCAAGACAATCGTCGACCTTTCCCGCAACATCGGCTGCGTCTGCATCGTCGAGGGCATGGAGACCCATGAGCAGGTGGCGGCGCTGCGCGGCCTCGGCTGCCGCATGATGCAGGGCTACTATTTCGCAAGGCCCGAGCGGCTGGAGGACACGCTGGCCTACCGGGCGCCATCCGACACGATCGTGAACGTGCCCGCGCGCAAAACCGGTTGATCTTTCCGGCAAGGACAGACATGAAGTCGGAACGCGGCTCGGATCGCTTGCCGCAGGTGGATGGAGGACACACTTGGCATCTCTCGGCACGCCGGCCTTCCGGCTCTACATCCTTCGTCATGCCCGCGCCGCCTGGGCCGAGCCCGGCCAGTCGGATTTCGACCGCGCGCTCGACGACGACGGCTTTGCCGAAGCCGAGGTGATCGCCGAGGAGGCGGCCGACCAGGGCTACCGGCCGGACCTCATCATCTCCTCCACCGCCACGCGCTGCCGCCAGACGGCCGAGCCCTTCCACCGCTCGGTCAGCGAGGACCTGACGATCGACTATGTCGATTCCCTCTATTCCGGCTCGGTCGATACCTATGCCGAACTCGCCTTCGCGGAGCGGCAGGAGAGCGCCGTGATGATCGTCGGCCACAATCCGATGATCGAGGAATTCTTCCATCGCCTCGTCGGCAAGGAGATCGCCGAGACCGCCGCACCCTTCGGCTATCCGACGGCCGGCCTCGCCATCCTCGATTTCGACGAACGCCCGACCGAGGACGATTATCGCGGCGCCTGCCTTGCCGGCTTCATGACGCCGCGCCCGGCGCACTGACGCGCATCGCGATCTTCCAGGCGGGCACCTTGATTTTCCGCATCGCATTGGCGCAAAACCGCTGCAGACGTGCGCGCGACATGGTTTGAGCGAAAGGGCCGGCCTCTTTTTCCGCCGGATTTCGTTTCCTATATCGCCTTCGATGCTGGAAAGAGACCTTGCCCCCTAGCCTGACCACCCTGACCGACGAAGCCCTGCTCGCGCTCGACGCGCTGACCGGCCGCGCCACCAATCTCGTCAACCCGTCGATCCGCCTCGGCGTGACGGGCCTGTCGCGCGCCGGCAAGACGGTGTTCATCTCCTCGCTCGTGCACAATCTCCTCAACGGCGGCCGCCTGCCGCTGTTCGAGGCGGGGCGCTCGGGGCGCGTGTCAAAAATCCGGCTGGAGCCGCAGCCGGACGACGCCGTGCCGCGCTTCCAGTACGAGGACCATATCCGCGCGCTGGTCGCCGACCGCCTCTGGCCGGATTCGACCCGCGCCATCTCGCAATTGCGCCTGACGCTCGACTATGAGAGCGCCTCCGGCTGGGGCCGCCTCTTCTCGCCCGGACGGCTGTCGATCGACATCGTCGACTATCCCGGCGAATGGCTGCTCGACCTGCCGCTGCTCGCGCAGGATTTCCGCGCCTTCAGCGCGAACACCGTGTCGCTGGCGCAGTCCGGCATCCGCGCGGAGCTGGCGCGCGACTGGCTGGCGCTGTCGGCCACCATGGATCCTGCCGCCGAAGCCGAGGAAGCGACGGCGCGCACGCTGGCGGAAGCGTTCACCGCCTATCTGAAGGCCTGCAAGTCCGACGAGCGCTCGCTCTCCACCCTGCCGCCCGGCCGTTTCCTGATGCCCGGCGATCTCGAAGGCTCGCCCGCCCTCACCTTCGCGCCGCTGCCGAACCTTCAGGAAGGCCGCCCCGCCAGGGGATCGCTGCATGCCATGATGGAGCGCCGCTACGAGGCTTACAAGACACATGTGGTGCGCCCGTTCTTCCGCGAGCACTTCGCCCGGCTCGACCGGCAGATCGTGCTGATCGACGCCCTGCAGGCAATCAACCGCGGCGCCGAGGCCGTGCACGACCTGGAGCGCGCGCTGGGCGACGTACTCGATTGCTTCCGCGCCGGAACGAACAGCTTCCTCTCCTCCTTCGTGACGCGCCGCATCGACCGCATCGTGATTGCCGCCACCAAGGCCGACCACCTGCACCACGAGAGCCATGCGCGGCTGGAAGCCGTCACCCGCCGCCTCGTCGAGCGCGCCATCGAGCGCATCGGCATGAGCGGCGCCGGCATCGAGGTGATGGCGCTCGCCTCCGTGCGCGCCACCCGCGAGGCGACCGTCAAGCACGACGGCGAGGAGCTGCCGGTCATCGTCGGCGTGCCCATGGCCGGCGAGCGGATCAATGGCGAGGTCTTCGACGGCGAACGGAAAACAGCCATATTTCCCGGGGACTTGCCGAAGGATCCGGATTCGCTTTTCAAGGAACTTGAATCCTTGCCTCAAGGCGAGGCGCCGCATCTCTTGAACTTCGTGCGCTTCCGCCCGCCGCATATCGAGGAGACGGGCGGCGGCCTGAAGCTTTCCGTGCCGCACATCCGCCTCGACCGCGCGCTGCAATACCTGATCGGAGACCGGCTCGCATGAACGACCGCCCGCGCAAGCCCGCCGCCTTCTCGCTGCCCGGCGGCTCCCCGCAGCCTCCAGAGCGCACGAGGCCCCGTGCTCCCGCCGCCTTCGACGACGCCGTCACGCTGACGCCGGATGCCGAGGATCCCTTCATCGCCACCACCGCCGACCTGCCGGACCTGACGCCGCCGGTCGCAACCCCGCGCAAGCGCCGCCTGACGCTCGGCCGCATCGCCCTCGGCGCGCTCGGGCTCCTCGTCTCGCTCGCCATCGGCCTCTGGGTCGATGCGCTGATCCGCGACCTCTTCAGCCGTAACGACTGGCTCGGCTATCTCGCGATCGCCGCCGCCGCCATCGCCGTTCTCGCCGTGCTCGGCCTCGTCGCGCGCGAGCTGATCGGCCTGCGCCGTCTCGCCGCCGTGCAGGACCTCAAGCGCGACGTCGCCGAGGCCGCCCTCTCGCCGAGCCCGTCGGTCGGCCGCGCCATCCTCGCCCGCCTCGTGCATCTCGCCGCCGCCCGGCCGCAGACGGCACGCGGGCGCGCACGCCTTGCCGAGACCGAAGGCGAGATCATCGACGCGGCCCACCTCGTCGACCTTGCCGAGCGCGAGCTGATGGCGCCGCTCGACCGCGAGGCGCGCGCGCTGATCCTCGGCGCCGCCAAGCGGGTCTCCATCGTCACCGCCGTCAGCCCGCGGGCGCTGGTCGATCTCGGCTATGTCGTCTACGAGAGCAGCCGGCTGGTGCGCGGCATGGCGGAGCTCTACGGCGGGCGCCCCGGCAAGATCGGCATGCTGCGGCTGATGCGCGACGTCATCGCCCATCTCGCCGTCACCGGCTCCATCGCCATGGGCGACAGCCTGGTGCAGCAGGTGCTGGGCCATGGGCTCGCCTCGAAACTCTCCGCCCGGCTCGGCGAAGGCGTCATCAACGGCCTGATGACGGCGCGAATCGGCATCGCCGCCATGGACCTCTGCCGGCCCATGCCTTTCCGCGCGCTGAAACGGCCCGGCATCGGCGATTTCATCGGCGACCTGACACCGAACATGGCGGGCGGCCGGCGCGAGGAGGCGTGACCTGCCGCGCCACGGTTCAATCACGACGCGCAAAGGACGCTGCAGAACTGTGGACTCGTTGCAACACCCCGGTTTTCCGGGCCTGCACCGCAGGTAAATGACGAAGGGCAAGACGGGCGGAAACCGTCCATTAACCATTTTCGAGCAAATCTCGTCGCACACAAGCAGGCCGGATGGCCGTCGCCCATCAAGGATCGTTCATGTACTCGCGCACTTCTTTGATCGCCCGCGTCTCCGTAGCGGCCTTCCTCGCAGCCACCGCCGTCGCCCTTCCGGCCTCCGCCGGCTCGCGCGACAAGGCCTTCTTCGAGCAGGTCACCGGCAGTTGGCAGGGCAAGGGCGAGATCGTCGCCGGCAAGTACAAGGGCACCAAGTTCGCCTGCGACCTGACGGGCGACACCGCGCCGGCCAAGGGCGCCGGCATCCAGCTCGACGGCTTCTGCCGCGTGGGCGTCTTCAAGCAGCCGATGTCCGCCCTCATCACCCGGTCGGGCAGCACCTACAAGGGCAAGTTCCTCGACGGCGCCGCCGGCAAGGGGCTCGACATCACCTCCGGCCAGGTCAACGGCAACAAGGTGGTCGTCGGCATCAACCGGCAGAAGCTGAACGGCGCGATGATCGCGCGCCTGGACGGCGACAACAAGATGAACATCACCATCTCGGTGAAGGTCGAGGACAAGATGGTGCCGGTCATCGGCGTCTCGCTCGACCGCAATCTCGACGACATCGCCGTCGGCTCGATCAAGTAGCCTTCCACCATTCCGGGCCGGCACTTGCCGGCTCGATGCCCGCGACATCCGCATCCTCCAGCCACGAGGCCACCGTGCGTCCCTCGACCGCGAGGTCGGGCGCCACGTCCGCGAGCGGCATCAGCACGAAGCCGCGCCCCGTCATGCGCGGATGCGGCAGGTCCAGCCGACCGCCGGATTGCGCCACGCCGTCGTAGGTCAGGACATCGATGTCGATGGTGCGCGGCCCCCAGCGATCCTTGCGCTCGCGCTTCATGTCGCGCTCGATGGCAAGGCAGGTGTCGAGCAGCGGCTCGGGCGCGAGCGTCGTCTCCACCAGCGCACAGGCGTTGAAGAACCAGTCCTGGTCGGTCTTTCCCCAGGGCGGCGTGCGGTAGAGCCGCGAGACGGCCGTCACGCGGCAATCGTCCCGTGCGTCCAGCGCCCGCAGCGCCTCGGCCATGGCGCGCACGGGATCGCCGATATTGCCGCCGAGGCCGAGCGCGGCCTGGCGGAAGGGCTCAAACGGCATGATCGACCGTCACCTGCACATGGTCCAGCACGCCGGGCACCGGCGCATTCGGCTTGCGCACCGTGATGCGTGCGCGCGAAATCTGCGGGAAGCGGGCACAGAGCACGGTGGCGATCTCCTGCGCCAGCGCCTCGATGAGATAGCGGCGCTGGCCGGTGACGATCTTCTCGATTTCCTGGAAAGCGACGCCGTAGTCGACGGTCGATTCGATCGCATCGTCGGAGAGCGGGCGCAGCGGCCTGACCTCCAGCTCCGCGTCGACGAAGAACCGCTGGCCGAGGAATTCCTCGGCATCGTGCAGGCCGTGGCGGGCGAAGAAGGCGCAGTTCTTGAGCGTGATCGTGTAGGTGGTGGTCATGGTCTTTCCTGTCTGGCTGCCTGTCAGGTGCGCGCCTCGCGCGCCGTCACCTTGCGCCCCGCAGCGAGCATAGCATCCGCCATCGCCAGCGCATCCCTGTTGATTGCGACATCGTGCACCCTGAAGACCGCCGCGCCGGCGACCCGCAGCAGCGCGGTGGTGGCGGCCGTGCCGGCATCGCGGCCTTCCGCCTCGCGCCCCGTGACGGCGCCGACGAAGCGCTTGCGCGAGGTGCCGGCCAGGATGGGCAGTTCGAAGCCGTAAAGCTCGCCGAAACGCGCCATCAGTTCGAGGTTTTCGTCCGTATCCTTGGCAAAGCCGAAGCCGGGATCGAGCACCATCGCCTCGCGCGCGATACCCGCCGCCCGGGCGATCTCCAGCGAACGGCCGAGGAAGAGATACTGGTCCTCCACCACATCCGGCCGCTTCTGGCGGTCGCGGCCGGTATGCATGATGCAGAGCCCCGCCCCGGTCCCGGCGGCAACGCCGGCAATGTCGGGTTCGCGCTGCAGGCCGTGCACGTCGTTGACGATATGGGCGCCGGCCGCAACGGCAAGCCGCGCCGTCTCGGCCCGGTAGGTATCGACCGAGATGAGCGCGTCCGTCGTGCCCGCAAGCGCCTCGATGACCGGCAGGATGCGGTCCTGCTCCTCCGCCGCCGACACGGGAGCCGCGCCGGGGCGCGTCGATTCCCCGCCGATATCGACGATCTCCGCCCCCTCTTCGAGACAGAGGACGGCCTGCGCCACGGCCTTGTCCGCGCTGTCGAACCGGCCCCCGTCGGAAAAGGAATCCGGCGTGACGTTGACGATCGCCATCAGGATGCCACGGGGGCCCAGCTCCAGCGACCGGCCATGGGCGAGCGCCCAGCGAAAGGGTTCGAATGGCGAGAACATGGCGGTTTCCTTCCGCAGTCAGCGACGGCGCCGCACGCCAGGGACGCTAGGACGATACTTTGAATCTTCTCGGCACCCTTAGCTTTAAATCAACGGGTTTGAAGCTAAGGGTATCGAGCGGCGTCCCGCAAAGGGTGTTGCGCTCGCCGAGCCTATGCCCCAAGCTTGGGGGAAGTTCAACCGGCGCCTTCAGCCGGCCTGTGTATCGGATCATCCGGTGGCGAAAGGAAAGCTGACTGAATGACGACCATCGCCCGCCTGATGGCCCTTGCCGCCCTCGCCTGCCTCGCGCTCCAGCCGGCCCGCGCCGAGACCATCACCTCCAAGACCTTCGCCTATTTTTCCGTCGGCGGGCGCACGGCGGCCGAACTCGACGAGGAGCTCTCGAAGCGCGGCCCGGTCATGAAACACAGCGGCGCGCGCCACCCCGGCGCCACCCGGATCAAATGGGGCGGCTCGGTGACCTATGTGCGCCGCGGCAGCCGCTGCGCGGTCGGCGAGGCGCGGGTGACGCTCTCCACCGAGATCATCCTGCCGCGCTGGAAGCACCGCAAGCGCGCCACCCCGTCGCTCGCGCTCATCTGGGACACGCTTTCGAGCGACATCAAGCGCCACGAGGAACGCCACGCCGAAATCGCCCGCACCCACGCCCGCAACCTGGAACGCACGCTGAAGACGCTGCGCCCCGAGGCCGACTGCGAGCGCATGCAGGCGCGCGTCGACCGGGCGACGGCCGACGCCGTGTCGAAGCACGACGCCGACCAGGCGCGCTTCGACCGCATTGAATCGAAGAACTTCAACGACCGGATGATGCGCCTGCTCGTACACCGGCTGAAGAGCCGCGCCGAGTAGACACGCCACCCCGGCAGGTATTTCTTGAAAGAGCTTTAATGGAACGGGACCGGGCCAAGGCCCGCGCGCATTCCCATGCATGAAATGACTGGTTAGTTTTAGCGATAGCGCAATTCCGCAAATCACCGTATTTTCATACCAACAGTGAACGGGAAGACGATTTTCCTTCCCGAAGTTGCATGAAACGGTTTGTAACAGGTTCTCCTGGCGCGTCCCAATCAAAGCAGCAGGTGTCTCCTCCCTCTCCTGTCTGCGATGCGCCCTCCTGGCCTCGCTCGTCCTGACCGACCGGCGAGGCTCTTTTTTTGTTCTTCTATTCTTCCGATCCCGCAGAACTTCGCGATCTCTTCTTCCTGCGGAAAGAAGAGACGACAAGATGCTGGCCGAAACCGGATCGGGTTCGGCCAGCGCTTCAGTCAGTCTGAAGGAAAAGATGTCAGGCCTGGCGTTCGGGAACGTGGACCACGAGCCCGTCGAGCGCATCCGACATCTTGATCTGACAGGAGAGCCGCGAGGTGGGACGCACCTCGTAGGCGAAGTCCAGCATGTCCTCTTCCATCGCTTCCGGCGGGCCGACGATCGCGCTCCAGGCGTCGTCGACATAGACATGACAGGTCGCGCAGGCGCAGGCGCCGCCGCACTCGGCCTCGATGCCGGGCACGGAGTTGCGCACGGCGTTTTCCATGACCGTGGAGCCGTTGGCGACATCCAGTTCGTGGCGCGTGCCGTCGAAGGCGACGATGGTGAGTTTGCTCATGATGGCTTCCGGATCCTCAAGACTGCCCGGGCGGGCGAACGAACGGCCGGCGGAAGGATGGTCGAACGCGCCGGTTTTCCGCGGACGTTTCCAACAAAACCCCTCCCCAGTCAACATCGCGCGCCCGGCGGGTTCCGGATGGTCCGGGCGCGGCGTCGGCTTTTCCCGCCGCGCCAGGGAAGACACGGCGGGGCCTGCGGCGATCAGCGGCAGAGCTTCAGGATGAAGTTTTCCGCCTCGACCACGGCGGCGGCGACGCCGGCAAGGGCGATGGCGTCGGCCGGATTGTCCTCGAGCGCGGCGGCCGTCCTGCTGACGGCGGTGGCGCCGACGGACTGGGCGGAGCCCTTGAGGCGATGGGCGACGGCAGCGCGGGCGGCGCCCTCGCAGATCGCCAGTTCCTTCATGCTTGCGCGCGCCTGGCGCGCGAACATCTGCAGCACGTCCAGTTCCAGCCCCTTGTCGCCCATGGTCTGGCGGGCAAGGTGTACCAGATCGATCGGCTTTTCCCCGGAATGGGACATGCCGCCTGCATTGTCGGGCGCCTCGAATGCGATGTTGAGCGCTGCCATTTGCCAATATCCTTATAGACGCGATGTACGCTTGTTTCCTTGTGGTGCACGCAGATGTCTGTGCGGCACGGATGTATCCGTCGTTCCGCACAGGGACATGGGACCGTCATTCTGCGCGGCCGGCGCGCCTATCCGATTAAAAGACGGCGCAAAATGGGCATGAATCGCAAACTATGGTTAACGGCTGAAAAATAGCCATTTTCGCAGGTTTTCCATCGCGATACAGAATCGCCCGATATTAACTTCCTGTTAAGTTTCGGGCGAAGGGAGATGGCAATGAATTGTGTGATACAGGCTAATGTGTCACTACGATACGGCCGGATAGTCCCGGTGGATAAGCCGTGGGCGGAGATACACCGCTTCGCCTTTTCGGTCTATCGAGCGAATTTGGAATGAACGGCGGCCCGGACGCTGCATGCCATGAGGGTATGCAGCAAGACCGGCCACCAACCGGACCGGTTCGAATGCGCCTGAGCAGCGGCAGCGCGCATGAAGCCCGATCCCGGACATGGTAACGAGGCGTATCCGCATGGCGACGAACAAGCCCACCGAGTCGATCGACGACAAGGCCTTCCAGGCCCTGGAAGAAGCACTGAAGATCGACTTTGATGATCTGGCGCCGGAGACGCCCTCGAAGAAGGACGCTTCGGAGGCCCATGTGTCTGAACCAGCAAGCCGCGCTCCCAACAAGACGCAGGAAAAACCTGCCAATCGCCCTGCATCCGGCGAAGCCGCACGCGGCCTCAGCCCCGAGCAGGCGCCGAAAACCCCGGCCTTCACGCCCGCCAATGACGGCTCGCGCAAGACGCCCGCCGCGATCCTGAAGTCGCTCGACGTGCGCTCCGGCCGCGCCTCGATCCGCATGGCCATCCTGATGTCCGTTCTCTGGGTCATCGGCGGGCTCGGTGTCGCCAATCTGCTCTATGCGCCCGAGATCTGGCAGATCCGCTCGGTCGCCGACCTCGTGGCGCTGCCCGGCGCCATCGGCATGGTCGTCGCCATCGTCATGCCGATCATGCTGTTCTTCGCCTTCGCGATCATGATTTCCCGCGCCCAGGAACTGCGCAGCGCCGCCCGTTCCATGGCGGAAGTCGCGCTCCGCCTTTCCGAGCCGGAAACCGTCGCCAGCGACCGCATCATGACCGTCGGCCAGGCCGTGCGCCGCGAAGTCTCCGCGATGAACGAGGGCATCGAGCGCACCATCGCCCGCGCCACCGAGCTCGAAACACTCGTGCATTCGGAAGTCAACGCCCTCGAGCGCAGCTATTCCGACAACGAGATGCGCGTGCGCACCCTCGTCCAGGAGCTCGGTGCCGAGCGCGAAGCCATCGTCAGCCACGCCGAGCGCATCCGCTCGTCGATCTCGGGCGCGCACGAGCAACTGAAGGACGAGCTGGCCAGCGCCGGCGACAACATCACCCAGCGCCTCGCCACCTCGGGCGAAGCCTTCGCCTCCATGCTCGACACCCGCGCCGCCATGCTGATGGAAAAATCCGACAGCGCGACGCAGACGATCGGCGCCATGCTGTCGGCCCGCACCGACAGCCTGCTGTCGACGCTGAGCTCGTCGGGCCTGGCGCTCGCCAACGAGTTCGACAGCCGCCTCGACCATCTCACCAAGACCCTCGATTCGCGCGGCCGTGACCTCTTGCAGCAATTCGAGACCCGCGCCACCTCGCTCGACACGAACACCGAAAAGCTGAATGCCGCGCTGAACGAGCGCGCCAAGCAGCTCAACGAGACGCTGATCGCCCGCACCCGCGAGATCAGCGAAAGCCTGTCGATCGGCCAGCAGGCCGTCACCGGCGGCCTCGACCACGTTCTCCAGTCGATGAACGCCGCGCTCGACGAGAAGGGCGCGCAGTTCCGCCAGAGCCTCAAGAACGCCGCCGACGACACGGTCATGGACCTCGACCTGCGCACCGGCTTCTTCGACGAGCGCATGCAGGCGACCGTCGGCCAAATCGCCAGCGCCTTCGACCACCGCGTCGAGGAATTCGCGCAGGCCTTCGACCAGCGCGCCGGCTCGCTCGACAGCAAGCTGATGGAGAGCCTTGCCCGCATCAACGAAACGGTCGCCAGCGGCCGCGACGCGATGGACGGCATCCTTACCTCCAGCATCGACCGCCTCGGCAGCACGCTCACCGACCAGTCCTTCGCCCTGGCGACGACGCTCGCCACCAGCCAGGAGGTCATCGAAAGCGCCGTCTCCGGCCATGCCGACGCCATCTCCAATGCCGTCAGCGGTGCGCATGAGCGCATGGGCGCGGTCCTCTCGGAAAAGTCCGCCGCGCTTCTCGGTGGCCTCGCCGAGGTGCAGAACCGCATCGAAAGCGGCTTCGGCACCCGTGCGGATGCGCTGGCGGAAAGCATTTCGAGCAGCGAACGCCGCCTGACGGACGCGCTCGATTCCCGCGGCTCGGCCATCGCCACCGATATCGAGGCCGCGCAGGCCCGCATGGAGGAAGCGCTCGGCGCCCGCGCCAGCGCGCTGGTGGAAAGCATCTCCGGCAGCGAACGCCGCCTGACGGAGGCACTCGATTCCCGCGGCACCTCAATCGCCAGCGGCATCGAGGCCGCCCAGGCCCGCATGGAAGAGGCGCTCGGCACCCGCGCCGACGAGATCGCGTCGACGATCGCCGCCAGCCACAACCGCATCGACAGCGCGCTTTCCGAGCGCACCGCCGCCCTCTCCTCCATGCTTAACGAGACGGGCAGCCAGCTCGAACAGTCCGTCGGCACCGCCGCCAGCCGTGTCGAGAACGCCCTGACGGGCGCCGCCCGCCAGATCGACGACGCCATCACGGGCCGCACGGCCAACCTCGCCTCGGTCCTGTCCAACAGCGCCGGCGCCATGCAGTCCGCCATCGATGCGGCGGCAGAGCGCGTCGAGACGGTCCTGTCCGAAGGCAACCAGCAGCTCACGGGCGTCCTGCACGGCCAGGCCGCCGAGTTCGCCGAAGCCTTCTCCGGCCGCGCCGCCACCATCGCCGAGCAGCTTTCGGGCCGCGCCTCGGAGCTCGCCGGCTCGCTCGTCTCTACCCATGAGCAGATCCGCGCGACGCTCGACGACCGCATCGACGCGATCAACCTCGCCATCACCGAGGGCCGCAACCAGCTCACCGAGACGCTGAACGACCAGGTCACCTCCATCGGCACCTCGATCGCCACCAGCACCGGCATGCTGGAACTGTCGATGGAACAGCTCTCGGACCGCGCCTCCGCGCTCACCGGCTCGCTCGTCACCACCCATGACGAGATCCGCGCGACGCTCGACGACCGCATCAATGCGATCAACCTCGCCATCACCGAGGGCCGCAACCATCTCACCGAGACGCTGAACGACCAGGTGACCACGATCGGCACCTCGATCGCCACCAGCGCCGGCATGCTGGAACTGTCCATGGAGCAGCACGAGGAAGCGCTGCGCCGCACCATCGACGGCAGCGGCGCCCTGCTCGACCAGCGCGTGCGCGAAAGCGTCGGCGCCGTCGCCGAACGCCTCGTCGAAACCTCGGCGAAGATCGTCCAGGCGGCCGATACCTTCGGCAACCGCATGGAGCAGACGGTCGACAGCGTCGCCAATCGCTTCGACACGACCGGCAGCCGCCTGGAGGAAAACCTCGGCAAGCTCGAATCCCGCATCGAGTACAGCGTCGACCACGTCTCCGGCCTCGTCGACACGGCCGCCTCGCGCATTTCCGACACGCTGTCGGAACGCCTCACCGATCTCGACCGCGTCGGCGGCGACGTATCGCTGCGCGTGTCCGAAGCCCTCTCCCGGCCGATGGCCGAGGTCGAGCGCATCGGCGACGAGACGACGGCGCGCATCGCGGCCGCCCTTGCCGGCCGCGTCACCGACATCGAGCGCCTCGGCGCCAGCGCGGCCGAGCGCATCGAAGGCGCCCTTTCCGGTCGCCTCACCGATATCGAGCGTGTCACCGGCGAAGCCGCCGAGCGCATCGACGGTACGCTGGCAAGCCGTGCCGACCAGATCGCCCGCATTGCCGGGGAAGCGGCGGACCGCATCGACGACACGCTGATTGCCCGCGCCACCCAGATCGAGATGACCGTCGGCAACGTCGCCGAGCGTATCGACGACACGCTGCTGGCCCGCGCAACGCAGATCGAACTGACGGTCGACAATGCCGCCGAGCGCATCGACGGCGCCCTTGTCGGCCGCGTCGACGAGATCAGCCGCACCGTCGGCGAGGCCGCCGAACGCCTCGACGGCACGCTCCTCAACCGGGCAAGCCAGATCGAGCGGTCCGTCGGCAATGCCGCCGAACGCATCGATGGTGCCCTCGTCAATCGCGCCGACGAGATCAGCCGCGCCGTCGGCGAGGCCGCCGAGCGCATCGACGGCACGCTGGCAAGCCGCGCCAGCGACATCGCCCGCATTGCCGGGGAAGCCGCCGAACGCATCGACGGCACGCTCACGGCCCGCACCGGCGACATCGAACGCATCACGGGCGAAGCCGCCGAGCGCATCGCCGGCACGATCGACGAGAAGACCGGCCGCATCGAGGAACGCCTCGGCACGATGGACCGGGCCCTGACCATCGGTCTCGACAGCGTCAACCGCACGATCGACGGCAAGGCCGCCGGCCTCGCCGCAACCCTGCGCGAAGCGGTTTCGCAGGCCGCCCAGGACATGGACGCCGAAGCGATCCGCTCCGCCCAGTCGCTCGCCAAGACCGGCGAGGAATTCGTCAGCCTCAGCTCGTCGCTGCGCGGCGCGGTTTCCCGCGCGGCCCAGGAAATGGGGGCCGAAGCCCAGCGCGCCGCCGAAAACATCGCCCGCACGGGCGAGGAGTTCGCCGGCAATCTTTCGGCCCGCAACGAAGCCTTCACCCGCGCCGTCGAGGAGACCACCGCGACCGCTGTTGCCCGCTTCGCCGAGACGGAAAACCGCCTCGCCGACCAGGCCCAGTCGCTGCGCGCCGGCCTCGGCGACGTCGAGAAGGCCCTGGAAGCCCGTGGCGCCTCCATTCGCTCGACGCTCGACGAGCGCACCCGCGAGCTCAACTCCATGCTGGCAAGCCGAACGGAAGAGCTTGCCCGCCTGATCGACGAGGAGGCCCGTCCGGTCATCGACAGCTATGCCGCCGTCGGCCGCGAGGCTGCCGAGGGCATCGGGGGTGTCGCCCGTGATGCTGCCGAGCGCATCAGCGGCGTCGCCCGCGAAAGCGCCGAACGCCTGCGCAACGAGAACGCCGCGCTCATCAACGCGATCTCCGCCCGCACGGCCGACACGCTCGCCGCCATCACCAGCCGCACGGAAGAAGCCGCCGGCACGATGCGCGAGATCGAAAGCGGCCTTGCGGCCAATGTCGAAAGCCTGATCGCCCGCCTTTCGGAAAGCAACGGCGCCATTGCCGGCATCGTCGATGCGGCCAGCCAAACGCTCGGCGCCATCGACAGCCGCCTGATGAGCACGGCCGAGCGCTTCTCCACCTCCGCCGAGCGCGCCTCCGACATGGTGTCCACCACGTCGCGCCTGCTCGAGGGCAAGGTGGACCGCCTGTCCGACATCTCGTCCGGCACGCTGTCGCAGATCGGCGGCATCGTCGGGCGCTTCGAGGACCACTCGAAGATCCTGTCGCAGGCCTCCGACCTGCTCGCCGCCGCCCAGTCGAACCTCGTCTCGACGCTGGAAGAGCGCCAGGACGCGCTGCGTTCGCTCTCCGTCGGCCTCGTGCAGCGCTCGGAGGAGATCGAGAAGACCATGCAGTCGCTCGAAGGCATGGTCGAGGGCGTCTTCAGCCGCGCCGAGGAGCGTTCGAACCTCATCGCCGGCAACCTGCGCGGCGGCATCCAGACCTCCTTCGCCGAAGTCGGCCGCATTCTCGGCGAGACCGAGAAACGCGCCGAGGCCGCGGCCAATATGTTGCGCGAGCAACTGGTCAAGGCCGGCGAGGAAGCGGGCCAGTCGGTCGAGGGCTCCTTCGCCCGTGCCGAGGAGCGGACCAGGGAAGTGGCGAACCGCCTGCGCGGCAGCGTCGGCGCCTCGCTCTCCGATGTCGATCGCATGCTTGCCGAAAGCGGCAAGAAGTCCGAGGCCGCCACGACCGTCATGCGCGAAACGCTGCGCGAAGCCGTCGAGGAAGCCGTCGGCAAGTTCTCCGGCGCGACCGAGGAAATCCGCCGCGCCGCCGCCGATATCCGCAAGGAGCTCGACCAGACCCGCGGCGAGCTGAAGCGCGGCGCCTTCGACCTGCCGGAAGAAGCCAAGGAAAGCGCCGCCCAGATGCGCCGCGCCGTCAGCGAGCAGATCAAGGCCCTGCAGGACCTGTCCGACATCATCAGCAAGTCCTCCTCGGCGCTGGAAGTCTCCCGCCCGGCCGTGGTCCAGGCCAGGGTCGTCCAGCAGGCACAGCCGGTGCAGGAAACCCGCGCCGAGCCCCGCCGCGAGGAACCGGCCCAACTGCGCGGCAGCCTCGGCCTGGAGCGTGCCGCGACGGCGACCGTGCCGCAGCGCGCACAGCCCCTGCCCGCGGAAGCCGAAGCCAGGACCACCGGTGGCGAAGGCGGCTGGATGCGGGATCTTCTGCGCGGCGCCGTCTCGCGCGAGGAGGCCCAGTTCGGCCAGCCGCGCACCGACGGCCAGGCCGCCCGCCCGGACAACCGCAACCCGCGTCATGTCGTCGAATCGCTGAACTCGCTTTCGGTCGACATCGCCCGCGCCATCGACCACGATGCCTCGGTCGACCTGTGGCGCCGCTACCAGCGCGGCGAGCGTGACGTCTTCACGCGCCGCCTCTACACGCTGAAGGGCCAGCAGACCTTCGACGAGATCAAGCGCAAGTACGAGCGCGAGCCGGAATTCCGCACCGCTGTGGACCGCTACATCTCGGATTTCGAGAAGCTGCTCGCCGATGTGGCCCGCAACGACCGCGACAAGGTGATGACGCAGACCTACCTCACCTCGGACACCGGCAAGGTCTACACCATGCTGGCCCATGCCGCGGGCCGCTTCAGCTAAGCGAAGCGGACAGAAGGGATCGAACGGCCGCCCGCAAGGCGGCCGTTCTGCGTTGAGGCTTCTGGCTGAAGGCGCCGATAACGCACCTTTGATGACGCCGACCGTCCCGGCCCGCCGATTTCCGGCCGCACAACCTTAAAATCCGGGCCGCCAGCCGCTATATGCGGTCCGTCGCGCCACAAGGCGCATGGGAAGAGAGACGGAAATGATCTTTATACAAGGCTTTGGACGCATTCTGGCGACGCTTGCGGTCGCGGTGATGGTGATGATGACGGTGGTGGACGTGGCGGAGGCCCGCCGCGCCGGCGGCGGTTTCGGCAGCCGCGGCAGCCGCACCTTCTCGACGCCCTCGACGACGCGCACCGCACCGACGGATGCCCAGCCGATCGACCGCACCATGACGCGCCAGCAGTCGGCCCAGCCCTCCGCCGGCCGCAACGCCACGGCCACCAATCCGCGCCCCGGCCTCTTCGGCGGATTCGGCGGCACGCTGCTCGGCGGCCTGATGCTCGGCGGCCTCGTCGGCATGCTGCTCGGCCAGGGCCTCGGCGGCGGCATCGGCTTCCTCGGCCTGATCCTGCAGGTGCTGCTGATCGCCGGCCTCTTCCTGTTCCTGCGCCGCATGTTCGCGCAGAAGAACGCGCCCGCCTATGCCGGCGCCGCCCATGCCCGCAACGCCGCGCCGAACAACGGCCCGGACTTCAAGATCCCGAGCATCGGCGGCGGCAGCCGCCAGGCCACGCCGCAGCCGAAGGGCGGCGACGAGATCGGCATCAAGCAGGCCGACCTCGAACAGTTCGAGAGCATGCTGAAGGAGCTGCAGGCAGCCTATGCGGCAGAGGATTTCCGCACGCTGCGCCAGATCACCACGCCGGAGGCGATGTCCTATCTCGCCGAGGAGCTCGGCGACAACGCCACCCAGGGCCTGAAGAACGAGGTGCGCGACATCCATCTCGTGCAGGGCGACATTGCCGAGGCCTGGCGTGAAGGCGCCGACGAATACGCCACCGTCGCCATGCGCTACGAGAGCATCGACGTGATGCGCGACCGCGCGACCGGCGCGCTCGTTTCCGGCGATCCGGACAACCTGACGGAAGCCGTCGAGATCTGGACCTTCGTGCGCCGCAACGGCAGCGACTGGAAGGTCTCGGCCATCCAGGGCGTCGAGAACGCCTGACGGGACGGGCTGCGCGTCGACGTGCGGCCCCTCATCCGCCTGCCGGCACCTTCTCCCCGCAAGCGGGGCGAAGGGGAGCGCCTTGTGGGTTTCCCCAAACAAATGACGTCGCGCTGATTTGGAAAGCCATGCCACTTGCCCCTTCTCCCCGCCTGCGGGGAGAAGGTCGCGGCAGCGGGATGAGGGGCTTTAGCACCCCCCGCATCACCAACCGAACGCATCAAGAAAATCAGATCGTGCCGAGCGTCCAGCCGACGATATCGGCCGTGACCGCGGCGAAGGCCGCGTCGAGCGCCCTCACGAAGGCCGGGTTGCCGGTTCCGCCGACCGGAACCGTCGCGCGAAACACCTTCTGCGCCCGCACCGTGCCGTTGCGGTCGTTGAGCAGCTTTGCGGAGATCTCCACCACCGCCGCATCGGCACCGGCCGTCTGCACCTCGAAGGCGCGGATGTCGGTGACGATCTGGTAGTCGATCGCGAGGCCCTGCCCCGGCATGCCGACGCCGCCGAGGCGGCCGGTGTTCTCGAAGGCCTGCACGAGCTTGGCCTGCACCATCTTGCTCAGGCTGTCGCTCCACTGCGCGCCCGCGAGATACTGGATTTCGGAGGCGGATGGGCGGATGACGATCTGCTCGCCGTCGAGCGCCTTCAGCGCCGAGGGCTGCGGCACGAGGATCTGCCGGCTCCTGACCGAAGGACCGTCGGCGGTGGCGACGGAGGTGAGCGCGAACGTATCGTTCCTGGCCTGCGTGCTGCCGCAGGCGGCGAGCATTGTCGCCAGAACGGCAACGAGCGCGGCGCGCGCCGCAGTCCCGTTCCGCAACAAACCCATACCCGAACCCGTCATGTCGCCCTCAAACCCGTGTACCGGCCTGTGTAGCAGCGGTACGGCATGCTGTCACCGCCGCGCGGACGGACAAATCTGCCATGAACCACCAGCGGTTGGCAGTTGTGGGGATAGGGCCACACCTTGCGGCCGGATCAGCGCCGGTTGCGGCCGTCATACTGCTTGACCGTCTCCCCGCCGAAGAGCAGGCGTTGCGGGTTGCGCTCGAAACCGGAGATCGCGCTGTCGAGATTCTGGATAGTGCGGCGCGTGTCGAGCACCAGCGCCTCGACATCGCGCAGGCCCGAGCCGGAGAATCGCTGCAGCCCGTCGGCGATCGGCCCGATCCGGCCGTTCAGCGTGTCGGCCGCCTGCTTGATCGATTGCAGCGTCGCCTTGGCTTCGGCGAAGAGCGATTCGGAATCCCCCTCGCCGAGGAAGCCGTCGAGCTTGGCGAGCACGCCGTCGACGCGCGTGGAGGCCGCGTTCAGCTTGTTGCTCATCTGCTGCACGTCGGTGATGATCTGGTCGATATCCTCCTCCCGCGCACCGATGCGGTTGGCGACGCCGGTGACGGAGGCGATGGCCTTGCGGGCATCGGCGGTCGCGACCGAAATGTCGTCGATCGCGCCGCCGACCTTCTGCGTATCGACCGCGGCGACGAGGCTGTCGACCTTGTCGAGCGTCACCGTCGCCTGCTTGCCGAAGGTATCGAAGGTCTCCGCCGTCTTGCGGAAGCCTTCGACGGTCGCCTTGATGTCGCCGGAGGCATCGGCGATATCCCTGCTGACCTTGTCGACATTGCCGACGAAATCCTCGACCTTCTTCGGGTCGACCGCCTTGATCAGCGCGTCGACCGAGGCGAGCGTCGAATCGAGCTGGCCGGAAAGATTGCGGAAGGTCTCCGAAAGCCCCCCGACGCTCTGCAGGAATTGATCCACCTTCTCGCCGTTGCGGGCGAGCGCGCCGGAGAACTGCTCGGCATTCTGGATCGTCGTCGTCAGCGGGCCGCGCGCATCGGCGACGAAGCCCTGGATGTCGGTGATCGCGGCATCGGCGCGCTTCAGGATCTTGTCGGCGGTGGACAGGATGTTCGTCACGCTCGACTGTTCCGCCTGCAGCACGGCCGGAACCTCGTTGTCGACGGCCTGGCGCAGGATGTTCGGATCGCCCGCGCTGCCGCCGGAAAGCTCGATATAGGCCGCCCCCGTCAGGCCCTGCACTTCAAGGACCGCGGTCGTGCTCTGCTTGACCGGCGCGCTGGTCGAGACCTCCGTCATGGCGACGGAGAAGCGCGGGTCGTCGGCATCGATGGCAAGGCTGCGCACGGAGCCGACCGGAATGCCATTGAAGCGCACGGGCGAGCCGATGCTGAGGCCGTTCGCCGAACCGGGAATGCGGATCGCAAGCTGCGCCATCTCGCCGCCACGGCCATATTGCGACATCCAGTAGACGAAGACGAAGGCGGCAGCCATGACGAGGACGGTGAAGAAACCGACGAGGGCGTAATTGGCTTTGGTTTCCATGCTTCGGGCTATCCTGCTCGCAGTTCCATCCGCCAGGGCCTGCCGGCCCCGGACACGTCCTCACGTTTTCCGCACGATCGATCGCGCGCGCTTGCCCCGGAAATAGGACTGCACCCAGGGATCGTCAAAGGCCAGCATGTCCTCGATCGTGCCTTCGACCATGACCTTCTTCTGCCCGAGAACGGCGATGCGATCGCAAACCGAAAACAGGCTGTCGAGGTCGTGAGTCACCATATACACGGTCAATCCGAGGGTGTCGCGCAGTTTGGCGATCAGCTCGTCGAATTCCGCCGCACCGATGGGGTCGAGGCCCGAGGTCGGCTCGTCGAGGAAGACGAGGGCCGGGTCGAGCGCCAGCGCGCGGGCCAGCGCCGCACGCTTGATCATGCCGCCCGAAAGCTCGGACGGATATTTGTTCGCCGCCTCCGGGGCGAGGCCCACCAGCTCGATCTTCAGCCGCGCCAGCTCGTCCATCATCGCCTGCGGCAGGTCGAGATATTCGCGCATCGGCACCTGGATGTTCTCCTTGACCGTCAGCGAGGAGAACAGCGCGCCATGCTGGAAGAGCACGCCGAGCTTCATGTCGAGCGCCAGGCGCTCCGCCTCGCTCGCCTTGTCGAAATCCAAGCCGAAGATGCGGATCGTACCCGAGCGGCGGCGCAAGAGGCGCAGCACCGTGCGCATCAGCACCGACTTGCCCGTGCCGGAGGCGCCGACGAAGCCGAGGATCTCGCCGCGGTAGATGTCAAGATTGAGCTTGTCGAGCACGATGTTGCTGCCGAAGCCGACGGTCAGGTCCTTGACCGAGAGCATCACGTCATCCGCCTTTGCCGAAACCTGCTCCATGGATGTCCTCAGAAATCGATCGCGGCGTAGAACATGGCGAAGAGCCCATCGACGAGAATGACGACGAAGATGGACTTCACCACGGCGGCGGTGACGTGGCGGCCGAGCGATTCGGCGCTGCCGCCGACCTTCAGCCCCTCCACCGAGGCGACGATGCCGATGATCAGCGCCATGAACGGCGCCTTGATCATGCCGGACACCACGGTCGACAGGTCGATCGCCTCGCGAAGGCGCGACAGGAAGGTGTCGAAAGTAATGCCGGAATAGGACCAGGCGACGAAGGCGGCCCCGCCGAGGGCGGCGAAGTTGGCGATGATGGTGAGCAGCGGCAGCGCGACCGTCAGCGCCACGAGCCGCGGGAAGACGAGCACGCCGATGGGGCTGAGGCCCATGACCTTCAGCGCGTCGATCTCCTCGCGCATCTTCATCGAGCCGATCTCGGCCGTGATCGCGCTGCCCGAGCGGCCGGCGATCATGATGGCGGTGAGCAGCACGCCGACCTCGCGCAACTGGAGGATGCCGACGAGGTCGACGACGAAAACCTCGGCGCCGAAATAGCGTAGCTGGAAGGCGCCCTGCTGGGCGATGATCGCGCCGATGAGGAAGGACATCAGCAGGATGATCGGCACGGCGCGCACGCCCATATGGTCGATCTGGTGCACGATCGCCGAGGGCGACACGCCGCTGCGGCGGCCAAGCTTCAACTGGGCCCCGCGCACCGCCGAGCCGAGGATGAACATGGCGGCGACCGCATCCTCCCAGATATCCACCACGGTGCGGCCGACGGGCTCGAAGATGCGCTCGAACAGCGTGCCTTTCCCGCCGCCCTCATCGCGCGGCTCGGCAAGCTTTTCCGGCAATGCCGAAATCAGGTCGGCATAGTGCGTGCCCTCGCGGTCGGTGAGGCTCACCGCGCCGCCGCCGCCCTGCCGCTCGGTGATGGCCCGGCGCAGCAGCCAGGCGCCGGCCGTATCCATGGCTGTAACGCCGCCGAGGTCGATTTCCAGGGCGCCGCCCTGCCCGCGGCCGATATCCGCAAGCCGCTTGCTCGCGGCAACCGCGGTCGTGTTCACCCATTCGCCGGAAAGGCGCCAGACCTCCCCGTCCTTGCCGGGCAGCTTTTCGATCGCGATGTCGAGGGGGGAACGGGCGCCGGTCAAGTCTCTTGCATCTTCCCGTGCTTGGGACAACATGCGCCTGTCTTACCGGCTCGCCGCCCGTCTGTCACCGAACGAACCCGCAAAAGCCCCTTCCCGCCGCGATTTTTTCAAGCCTGCCAGGATCAGTCCCATGCGCCGCACAATGCTCGCCACCGCCGAAAGCTTCCCGATTGCCGGCACATTCACCATTTCCCGCGGCGCCAAGACGACGGCCGAGGTGGTCACCTGCACGATCAAGGGCTCCGGCCTTTCCGGACGCGGCGAATGCGTTCCCTATGCGCGCTACGGCGAATCGGTCGCCGGCGTGCTTGCCGCCATCGAGGACATGCGCGGCGCCGTGGAGGATGGCATGGGCCGCGAGGAACTGGCGCGGATCATGCCCGCGGGCGCGGCGCGCAACGCCATCGACTGCGCGCTGTGGGACCTCGAAGCGAAGCTGTCCGGCGTGCCGACCTGGCAGGTGATCAACGCCGCGCCGCCGCAGGAGCTCGTCACCGCCTACACGCTCTCCCTCGGCGAGCCCGAGGCGATGCAGCGGCAGGCGGCGCAGGAGGCGGGCCGGCCCCTGCTCAAGGTCAAGGTCGGCACGGCGGACGATGCCGCCCGCATCCGCGCGGTGCGCGCCGGCGCGCCGGAAAGCGCCATCATCCTCGATGCCAACGAGGGCTGGACGCCGGAAAACCTCGCCCATCACCTCGCCCTGTGCGCCGAGGCGCGCATCGCCCTCGTCGAGCAGCCGCTTCCGGCCGGAAACGATTCGGCGCTGCGCGACCTTGCCCGCCCCGTCCCGATCTGCGCCGACGAGAGCGTGCACCGCACGCAGGACGTCAAGAGCCTCATCGACCGCTACGACGCGATCAACATCAAGCTCGACAAGGCCGGCGGGCTGACGGAGGCGCTGGCGCTACGCGAGGCGGCGAAGGAGCACGGGCTGAAGATCATGGTGGGCTGCATGGTCGGCACGTCGCTCGGCATGGCGCCGGCCGTGCTGCTCGCGCAGGGCGCCGATTTCGTCGATCTCGACGGCCCCCTGCTGCTTGCCCGCGACCGGGAGCCGGGCCTCCGCTACGAAGGCTCGACCGTCTATCCGCCGGACGCCGCGCTCTGGGGCTGAGCGCGCGGCGCGACGACGCGCCCGGCAATGACCGAGAGGAGGCCGGCCGCGGCGACGAGCGACATCAGGTAGAAGCCCTGGACGCCGTACCAGCTATAGGCATAGCCCGAAACGAAGGTGGCGAGCGCGGTGAAGACGCCGGTATAGAAGAAATAGAGCCCCTGCGCGGCCGCCTCCTGCTCCTCCGCCACGCGCTCCACGAGCCGGCTCTGCGCGCTCATATGGATGAGCGCATAGGTGAAGGCGTGCAGACATTGCAGCGCGAAATAGCCGGCGAAGGACATGTCCATCGGAAAGAGAACCCAGCGGCCGACCGCCACGGCGCCGCCGACCATCATCATGGACCAGAGATCGAAGCGCCGCCGCAACTGGACGGCGAAGAGGAAGAAGACCACTTCGGCCAGCACGCCGGCGCTCCACAGGATGCCGACGTCCACGCCGCTGAACCCCATCTTCTGCCAGTAGATCGCCGAGAAGGCGAACAGCATGGCGTGGCTCGCATTGACGAGCGAGACGCCGATCAGCATGAGCTGCACATCCGCCTGCCGCAGCGTGCTCTTCGTCGGCATGGTGGCGATCGCCGCGATCGGCGACGGGCGGCGCGGCTTGCCGATCCGCGGCGCGATCACCGCGCCGAGCACGGTCAGCACGAAGGCGACGGCCATGGCCGGCAGCACCATGGCGCCGCCGTAGAGGCCGGCGAGCCAGCCGCCGATCATCGTCGCGACGATGAAGGCGAGCGAGCCCCAGAGGCGCATCTTGCCATAGTCGAAATTCCAGCGCCGCACGCCGGACAGCATGATCGCCTCGGTGATCGGCACATAGGGCGAATAGACCGCGCCCTGCAGCGTATAGAGCAGCAGCACCGGCCAGAAGGACCCGGTCGCAAAGAGCGCGAGCGCCGTCAGAAGCGACAGCAGCGCCGACCAGAGCAGCACGATGGAACGCTCGCCGATCCGGTCCGCGATGATGCCGGCCACGGGCGCCGTGAAGACGCGCACGAACATCGGCACGGCGAGGACGATGCCGATCTGGAAATCGCTCATCGACAGCGTTTCCAGCCAGACCGGAAAGAACGGCAGGGCAATGCCGTTGACCATCATCGGCGCGCAGAAGACGAGAGCGATGCGCGCGGCAAAGAACGGCGGCGCGCCGGCGGTCACGGTAAAACCGGAGGGGGCATTCATTGGCGGGGAACCTGCATTGGAACGCCATCCGCTCTATCATGCCGATGTACGTACGCCAATCCGCTATTTCTGCCCGCCGGCGGGAATGCCGGATTTGTGAAAGCCGGCTAAGCGCATCGCGATCTTTCAGCTTCGCACCTTGCGCGCCGGCTCCCTGCCTGTTGCCCGTGTCGTTGCCGCAAAACCGCCGTGCACTCTGCGCGGCAGGCTCAGGCGGCCTCCGGCTCCCGGGTCTCGATCGCCAGCATCCGGCGCGAGACCGGAACCACCTCGGCGGGGTTGGCCGCGAGCTTCTGCCAGGTGATCAGTTCCATCTCGCCGTCATGGTGCTCGGCGATCGCCGTGCAGCTTTCCACCCAGTCGCCGCTGTTGATGTAGCGGATGCCGTCGATCTCGGTGATGACGGCATGGTGGATGTGGCCGCAGATCACGCCGTCGGCATCATGGCGCCGCGCCTCGTCGACGACGACCTTCTGGAACTCGCCGATGAAGTTCACCGCCGTCTTCACCTGCTGCTTGGCCCAGGAGGAGAAGGACCAGTACGGCAGGCCGAGCCGGCGGCGGATGGCGGCGAAGACGACGTTGATGGCGATGGCCGCGTCATAGGCCCAGTCGCCGAGATAGGCGACGACGCGGGCATGGCGCACGACGACGTCGAACTCGTCGCCATGCAGCACGAGGTAGCGCTTGCCGTCTGCCGCCTCGTGGATGATGCGGTCGGCCACTTCCACACCGCCGAAATGGGTGCCGGGAAAGTCGCGCAGGAATTCGTCGTGGTTGCCGGGAATGTAGATGATGCGCGTGCCCTTGCGCGCCTTGCGCAGGAGCTTCTGCGTGACGTCGTTGAAGGCCTGCGGCCAGTACCAGTTGCGCTTCAGGCGCCAGCCGTCGACGATGTCGCCGACGAGCACGATCGTCTCGGCTTCATGATGCCGCAGGAAGTCGATCAGGAAGTCCGCCTTGGCCGCCTTCGATCCCAGATGCACGTCCGAGATGAACAGCGTGCGGAAGTGGCGGACATTGGGGTCGGCAAGGGTCGCAGTCATGCGTCTTTCTCCGGGTGGCCGGCCGCCGCGGTGGTCGTCGGAAAGGGCGGCTTTCATCCCGTTGAAAACCAGACTCCTGTTTCAGATTGATGACACACCTATGCCTTTTTCGACGGCAAATAGGCATTGCACAGGCCGCTGATTGCGGCTTTATGGAAGACTCGGAAAACCTCACGTCGCGGCGTTTCGCAGAGCGAAGGGCCGCAACGAAAACAGCATATGGCAGGGAGCATCATGAGCACGGGTGACAAATCGCGGACGCAGGACGGTCCGGCAAGCGGCGACATCGACCAGCAGGCCCTCTTCTTCCACCGCCACCCCCGCCCCGGCAAGCTCGAGATCAACCCGACCAAGCCGCTCGGCAACCAGCGCGACCTGGCGCTCGCCTATTCGCCGGGTGTCGCCGCCCCCTGCATCGCCATCCGCGACGATCCGCAGACCGCCGCCGACTACACGGCCCGCGCCAACCTCGTCGCCGTCGTCTCCAACGGCACGGCCGTGCTCGGCCTCGGCAATATCGGCCCGCTCGCCTCCAAGCCCGTGATGGAGGGCAAGGCGGTGCTCTTCAAGAAGTTCGCCGGCATCGACGTCTTCGACATCGAGATCGACGCCCCGACCGTCGACGAGATGGTCAGCGTCGTCTCCGCGCTGGAGCCGACCTTCGGCGGCATCAACCTCGAAGACATCAAGGCGCCGGAATGTTTCGAGGTGGAGCGCCAGTTGCGCGAGAAGATGGACATCCCCGTCTTCCACGACGACCAGCACGGCACGGCGATCATCGTCGCCGCCGCGGTCCTCAACGGCCTGGAGCTCGCCGGCAAGGCGCTGTCGGACGCCAAGATCGTCGCCTCGGGCGCGGGCGCGGCCGCGCTCGCCTGCCTCAACCAGCTCGTCTCGCTCGGCGCGAAGGTCGAGAACATCTGGGTGCACGACATCGAAGGCGTGGTCTACAAGGGCCGCGAGGCCCTGATGGACCAGTGGAAGAGCGTCTATGCGCAGGAGACGGACAAGCGCCAGCTCTCCGAGACCATCGACGACGCCGACGTCTTCCTCGGCCTTTCGGCCGCCGGCGTGCTGAAGCCGGAACTGCTCGCCCGCATGGCGGAAAAGCCGCTGATCATGGCGCTCGCCAACCCGACGCCGGAGATCATGCCCGAGGAGGCGCGCGCCGCCCGCCCGGACGCGATGATCTGCACCGGCCGCTCCGACTTCCCCAACCAGGTCAACAACGTCCTCTGCTTCCCCTACATCTTCCGCGGCGCGCTCGATTGCGGCGCGCGCACGATCAACGAGGAGATGAAGATGGCCGCCGTGCGCGCCATCGCCTCCCTCGCCCGCGAGGAAGTGTCCGACGTCGCCGCCCGCGCCTATTCCGGCGAAACACCGAGCTTCGGGCCGAACTACCTCATCCCCTCGCCCTTCGACCAGCGCCTCATCCTGCGCATCGCGCCGGCCGTCGCGCGCGCGGCCGCCGAAACCGGCGTGGCGACGCGCCCGATCACCGATTTCGACGCCTATCTCGACCAGCTCAACCGCTTCGTCTGGCGCTCGGGCTTCATCATGAAGCCGATCTTCGCCGCCGCGAAGAACGCCGCCAAGAAGCGCGTGATCTTTGCCGAAGGCGAGGACGAGCGCGTGCTGCGCGCCGCCCAGGTGCTGCTGGAGGAGGACATCGCCAAGCCGATCCTCATCGGCCGCCCGCAGATCATCGAAACGCGCCTCAAGCGCTACGGCCTGCGCATCCGCCCGCAGGCGGACTTCGAGGTGGTGAACCCCGAGGACGATCCGCGCTACCGCGACTATGTCGACGACTATTTCCGCATCGTCGGCCGCCGCGGCGTCATTCCGGAAGCCGCGCGCACCATCGTGCGCACCAACCAGACGGTCATCGGCGCGCTCGCCCTCAAGCGTGGCGAGGCCGATGCGCTGATCTGCGGCGTCGAGGGGCGTTATGCCAAGCACCTGCGCGATGTCAGCCAGATCATCGGCAAGAAGGAGGGCGTGCTCGACTTCTCCGCGCTCAGCCTGCTGATCTCGCAGCGTGGCGCCACCTTCTTCACCGACACCTATGTCACCTTCGACCCGACGGCCGAGGAAGTGGCACAGATGACGGTGATGGCCGCGCAGGAGATCCGCCGCTTCGGCATCACGCCCCGCGCCGCCCTCGTCTCCCATTCGAACTTCGGCTCGCGCGATTCCGACAGCGCCTTCAAGATGCGCCGCGCCATGGAGATGGTGCACGAGATGGACCCGACGCTGGAGGCGGACGGCGAAATGCACGGCGATGCCGCGATCTCCGAGGCCCTGCGCCAGCGCGTCATGCCGAACTCGACGCTGTCCGGCGAGGCCAACCTCCTGGTCTTCCCCAATCTCGACGCCGCCAACATCACGCTCGGCGTGG
Organism: Shinella sp. HZN7; assembly: GCF_001652565.1. Taxonomy (NCBI): domain Bacteria; kingdom Pseudomonadati; phylum Pseudomonadota; class Alphaproteobacteria; order Hyphomicrobiales; family Rhizobiaceae; genus Shinella; species Shinella sp. HZN7. The sequence continues at coordinate 2,046,733 of NZ_CP015736.1, forward strand.
TCAAGACCATGACGGACAGCCTGCATGTCGGCCCGATCCTGCTCGGCGCCGCCATGCCCGCCCATATCCTCTCGCCGTCGGTCACCTCGCGCGGCGTGGTGAACATGGCCGCGCTTGCCGTGGTGGAAGCCTCCAACCCGGCCTGACCGGTCATCCTAGAGCAATTCCAGCAAAAGTGCGTAGCGGTTTTGCGTCCGGAATTGCGTAAAAACAAACAGATAGATCGTTTTCGCGATTCGAAGAAAAGCGGAAATGCTCTAGCCTTACGAAACGGCCGCCGCCTCGGCGGCCGTCTTCATTTGCGGCGCCGGGCGCCTGGCATCCCGCGCCTCCCACCAGTCGCCGAGCGCATCGACCAGCGGCAGCAGCGTCAGGCCGGATGGCGTGAGGTCGTATTCGACCCGCAGCGGATAGCCGTCGAACACCGTCCGCCGCACGATGCCGGCCTTTTCCAGCTTGCGCAGTTCCAGCGTCAGGATGCGGTGCGAGACGGTCGGGTTGTCGCGCCTGAGGTCGCTGAAGCGCTTCGTGCCGTCCTTCAGGTAGTAGATCAGCAGGGTCGGCCAGCGGCCGCTCAGCACCTGCATGACCTCCTCGATCGGGCAACGGGAAACGAGATCCTTCATGGCGGGCTCCGGCGTGGTGACAAAAATGTGCGTAATTTACATGGGGGCCGGCAAGGCTTAGGTCCAGTGTCGCTGCGCAGCGTGGTCAACAGAAATCACGGAGAAGAACATTGGAACCGATCCTCGTCTACGGCTTCCCCGCCGGAAGCTCCATGGGCCTCGTCGCCGCGCTGGAATGGCTGGGAAAGCCCTATCGCCTCTGCCGCGTCGACATGCTGGGCGAAATGCGCGACCCTTCCTATGCCCGCCTCAACGCCCGGCACGAAACGCCCGCCCTCGTCACCGATGACGGCCGGGTGATCACCGAGACCATGGCCATCGCCCACTGGATCGCCGCACGCGACACGGAACGGCGCGTCAGCTTCGATCCCGCAACGCCGGAGGCCGACCGCATGGTCCAGCTCATGGCCTATATCAACACCGGCTTCACCGGCGCCTTCAGCCCGCTCTGGGCGGCGCTCGAACTGGAGACGCCGGACCCGGTGCTGGAGGATTCGCTCCGCCGCTGGGGCCGCAAGGGCGTCATCGAGCGGCACGACAAGCTGGAGGCGATGCTCGGGGACACGCCTTACCTTGCCGGCGACCGGCCGACGCTGGCGGACGGCGTGCTCATCGGCGTCGCCCGGTGGCTCGATTACCACGCGGTCGCCCCGGCGAGCCGCTGGCCCCGCATCGCGGCCATCCGCGGCCGGCTGGAGGCCGACCCTGCCGTCGTGTTCGCCACCGCGCTGGAAAGCGGCGAGACGCCGGCCGGCGCGGGCGCCTTCAAGGGCCATGTGCCGCTTGCCGAGGTCATCGCGCGCTACGGCAAGGCTTGAAGACGAAAGGCCGGGCGGCAAGCCCGGCCTCCCTATTGTCCCGCCGAAAGCGCCAGCCGGCGCGTCATGCCGATCGCCGCAAGAAACGCCTCGTCGTGGCTGACGACGAGGAGCGCGCCGTCATAGGCCCGCAGCCCCGCCTCCACCGCCTCGATCGAATCGATGTCCAGATGGTTCGTCGGCTCGTCGAGGATCAGCAGCGCCGGCGGCGTGGCTCCGCCGAGCACGCAGGCAAGGCCGGCGCGCAGGAGCTGCCCGCCCGAAAGGCTGCCGGTGACCTGCAGGGCGGCATCCGCGCGGAACATGAACCGCGCCAGCGCCGCCCGGCAGGCATTCTCGCCGGCCTCGGGATTGATCCGGCGAAAATTGTCGCGGATCGACAGGACCGGGTCGAGCAGGCTCACCTTCTGGTCGAGCATGGCGGCGTCCGCAAGGAGCCGCACGCTGCCCTGCCAGGGGGCGAGCGCGCCGGTGACGAGCGCCAGCAAGGTCGTCTTGCCAGAACCGTTCGGCCCCGTCACGGCCACCCGCTCCGGCCCGGTCATGGTGAAGGACAGGTCGCGGATGACCGGGTGATCCGCCCGGTACCCGGCGGTGACGCCGTCGATCCGGAGCACCGTCCTGCCGGCGGCCAGATGCGTCGGCGGCACGGCGACGGTCAGCGGCTGGAGGATCTCGATGCGCTCGCGCGCCGCCGCCACCGCCTCGCCCGCCTGCGCCTGCCGGTTTTCCGCCAGCCGCGCATTGGCGCCGCCCGTCAGTTCGCTGCGCTCCTTCATGGCGCCCAGCATGATGCGCGGAATGTCGCCGCGCGCCCGCTTGCGGCGGCCGGCGCTGTCCTTGCGCGCCTTGCGCTCGGCGACGACCTGCATGGTGCGCGCCACCTCGGCGGCATGTTTTTCCGCATCCGCAAGGTCGCGATGGGCGGCGGCAAGCTCCAGCATCTTGCGTTCGCGATAGGCGCTCCAGTTGCCGCCATAGCGGGTCGCGCCGAGCGTCGTCAGCTCCACGATGGCATCCATGGTCTCCAGCAGCGCGCGGTCGTGGCTGACGACGATCGCCCCGCCCGCCAGCCGGCGAGCAGGTCGATGACCGCCTGCTGCCCGTCCCGGTCGAGATTGTTCGTCGGCTCGTCGAGCAGCAGGAAGTCGGGCTCGCGGAAGATGAGGGCGGCAAGCGCCGCGCGGGTGCGCTGTCCGCCGGAAAGGGCGGCAAGCGGCGTCTGCGGCTCCGCCTCCAGCCCGACGCGGGCAAGCGCGGCGGCAAGCCGCGCCTCCAGCGTCCAGTCCGCATCGGCAAGGGCGTCGGCATCCGCCTCCCCGCGCGCGGCGCGGGAAAGCAGGTCGAGCGCCTCGACGATGCCGAACAGGCTGGCGACGGTTTCCTGCGGGCTGATCTGCACGCTCTGGCGCAGGAGCCCGAGCGTGCCGTTCACGGTGACGCTGCCGGCCTGCGGCACCAGCGCGCCGGTGACGAGCTTCAGCAGCGTCGTCTTGCCGACGCCGTTGCGGCCGATGAGGCCGGCGCGCTCGGCGCCGAAGGTCAGGTCGAGATCGGAAAGGAGGGTGTGGCCGTCAGGCGTGGACCACCGGATTTTCGAAAGGGTAATGGAATGCGGCATGGATACGGATTTCCCCGAGGACAAAACGAAGTCGGTTTGCGGTCGGGTTGAAATCCATGGTGCACCATCCGGTCGGCATTGCGTTGCCGGAAATCTAGGGACGGACCGGCCGCGTTGCAAGGGCGGCGACCGCTTCGTCCTGTCTTGAGGCTCAGGCCGAGGGCTGTTTCAGCCGCTTCGACCACTCATCGGCCTTGCCCCTGCCGGCATCCTTCCAGGGCGAGCCCTTGAGGCCGAGTTTGCCGCGCAGCCCCATGGCCGAGATGATCAGCCGGTTCATGCCGGAGGCGATGAAGGGCAGCGAGGCGATGTGCAGGCCGGTGAACGGCAGGAAGGGATTGCGGCGCAGCGAGCCGTAGATCTCGATGCGCGTCGTCGTCTTGTAGCTCGGGCTGCGGGCATGGAAGCCGTGCGTGTCGGCGACGATCAAGGTGTTCGCCTTCACCGTCATCTTGACCGGCTGGCCGTAGCCCAGCGCCGTCAGCTCGTCCGGCATGATGCGCAGCGAGCCGCGCGCGGAATACTTGTTCTCGATCGCATCGGCATTCTCGCTGATGCGGCGCTCCCAGGCGAGGCGCTGCGGCGTCATCTCGTGCGAGCCCGGCACATAGGCGAACGGACCGTCCTCTTCGCCGACATCGCGCAGGAAGAGCCAGGCCTTGGCCGTCGGCTGGAACGTGTCGCTGTGCAGCGCGGTCTGCGGATCGGTCGAGCCCTGCGTGACGACGGACGGCAGCGCCATCACCACCTGCACGACGAGCAGCGGCTGGCCGGCATGGGACGAGACGTAGCGCAGGAGATTGGTGATGCGCGGGTCGTTGCGCGCCGCCTTGAAGCCCGGCAGGCTTTCGAGGTCGCTGTCGTCGATGATCGCGCGGCGCGTGACGGTGTCGCCCTGCAGCATGTCGTAGCGCTCGAAATCCCGTTCGGCGATCTCGCGGGTGACCGCCTCGAAGACCTCCGGGGACAGGAAGTTCTCGATCTTCACGAAGCCGTTCTCGGCATATTGCCGGCGGTATTCCGGGGCGACGAGGTTCTCCAGCTTCCTGCGGCGCCAGGCGGCCATGCGCATGGCGAGCGAGACGCGCTTTTCGTGCAGGCCCTTCCGGTTCAGCCATTTGCTGCCGATGATGGGATTGTCCGCGAAGGACTTTGCGCCGGACGCGAGCTGGAGCGCGTACCAGGGGCTGAGCAAGATGGAGGAAATCCGCATGAGTACCTGCCTGCAAGGGCCGGTTCCGCCCGGGGCGGTGCGCGGCAAGGGCGCAGACCGGCTGTTGAGTTTGCCGAGAGTGCTACACCAAGGCCCAGGGGAGATCAATTGCGGGGCACGGCCAAAAAGATGAATACGCAACTCATATTTTGTGCCCGGCGTTAATCACAAATCCGGGAGCACGTTGCGCTTCCCCCGCCACGGCCTATGATATGGGCTGCACATGCGGCCGGATCGCGGCCCATCCACATTCACGGGATCGATGATTTGAAAGGGCCTGTCCGCCTCCTCCTTGCCATTGCGACCGGGCTGACGCTCACGTTTTCGGGCGGCACGGCGGCGGCGGGCGTGTGCGAGCGGCTGCAGGCGGAGCTTGCCAACCTGCCCAAGGTGGTTGTCGATACCGCAAGCGCCCGCAAATATGCCGGCGCCATCGCCCGCCAGAACATCCAGCTTCGCAAGGCCCGGAGCGACCAGCGCCGCCTCGGCTGCTCGAGCGGCAGCATCCTCGTCATCGGCGGCGCGAATGCCGAGGCCTGCGACACGCTCGCCACGGTCATCGGCAAGATGGAGCGCAACCTCGACATCCTCGACAGGAAGCGGCGCGAATTTGCCGGTGGCACGTCCTCGCAGGGCAAGCGCAACCGCCTCACCGCCCTGCTCAAGAACAACGGCTGCGGCGACGAGGCGAGGGTCATGCCGGTCGCGGCGACCGAGACGCTGCGCGCGCTCGACGAAAAGCGCACCCTGCCGCTCGGCACCGCGCCGGAAGGCAGCGGGCGGCTGCAATTGCGCTCGCTCGGCGGCAGCAACGGCCACGGCAACCTGCGCACCGTCTGCGTGCGCACCTGCGACGGCGGCTTCTTCCCCATCTCGTCGGGCGCGACGCCGCTCGACTTCCGGCGCGACCAGAAGGTCTGCGCGATGATGTGCCCGCAGACCGAGACGGAACTGTTCTACCAGTCGATGACCAGCGGCCAGGAAACCGAGCAGATGACCTCCACCGTCACCGGCCGGCCCTATTACGAGATGCCGAACGCCTTCTCCTACCGCACGCGCGACCTCTCCAAGCCCGGCACCTGCGGCTGCAATCTTACGGCCTATTACCAGGAGATGATCAAGCGCGAGAAGGCGCTGAAGGGCGAGGGCGAAACGGCGCGCGCCGGCGCGGGAGACGACGCGGAGACCGGCTCGATCACCACCATCCGCACCCTGCCGAAGAAGGAAGAGACCCCGGTCAAGCTGCCGGCGAAGGTCGAGGAACGCGACTACGACCCGGCCAGCAGCAAGGTGCGCACGGTCGGCCCGGTCTTCCTGCCGGCCAACGAATCCGCCATCGACCTCGGCCGCCCGGTGGATGCCGGCGTCAACTGACGCCCTCCCCCGGCCAGCGCTCCTCGAACACCAGCTCTTCCAGCGGCAGGCGCTGCCGCCATCCCTTCACCGCCAGTTCCGGCTCGCCATAGAGCCGGTCGACGAAGCCGACGCAGAGCCAGGCGACGATCTCGACATGCCCGGGGATGCTGAGGATCGAACGGATGTCGCTGTCGTGGAAGATGCTGACCCAGCCGACGCCCACGCCTTCCGCCCGCGCCGCCAGCCACAGGTTCTGCACGGCGCAGACCGTGGAATAGACGTCCATGCGCGGATTGTGCGTGCGCCCGAGCACCACGCCGCCGCCGCGGGTCGGATCGCAGGTGATGCAGATCGACAGCGGCGCCTTCAGGATGCCCTCGAGCTTCAGAGCGCGATACTGCGCCTGCCGCTCGCCTTCGAACATCGCCGCCGCCTCGGCATTGGCCTTCAGGAAGGCCGCATGCACCGCCCGCCGTGTCTCTACGCCGCGCACCAGCAGGAAGTTCCACGGCTGCATGAAGCCGACGGACGGGGCGTTGTGGGCAGCCTGCAGCAGGCGGCCGACGAGATCGTCCGGCAGGGGATCGGGCAGGAACTGGTCGCGCACGTCGCGGCGCGTTTCGATGGCACGGTAGACGGCCTGCCTTTCCTCACGGGAAAAGGCGCCCGCCCGGACCAGAGGGTCCAAGGGTTCGCTTCGCATCGTCATCTCCCCAACAATGCGTCACAACCTGCCGCCGTCCGCGCGGTTCGGTCTATCGTGCCAGGCCGGTCTTCTGACTTCGGGTCACGCGGCCTGCACCTGCCTTCCCGGTTGAAAAACCAGTGGCAAAAGCCTGAATCGATTCAGGCTTTCATGGCGCAGACCATCCCCGTCACAGCGTTGGGCACGTTCCGGACCTGGGCCTTCCGCCCGCACCGGATTCCCGATTCTCCCGCCGAAGCGGGCACCTGACGCGAAGGATATGCGCACGGCGCGCGGGCGCGATCAAGCCCCGCGCGCGCCGCAAGCCGGCGCGTCTGCGCCCCAGACAGGCCTTGCCGGAAAGCCTATGGAAACAGGGCGCTGGGGAATTTCGGCACAGGCGGGTGCGAGCGGCCTCAAGCGGCGCGCGCCGCGCCGGCCTCGGCCACCGCCTCGCTGCCCATGTCGCCGGCATGGACGGCGCGGTTGCGACCGCCATTCTTGGCCGCATAGAGCGCCGCATCCGCCATCACCATCACGTCATGCAGGCTGCCGCCGTGGTCGGGGAACTGGGCGATGCCCGCGCTGCCGCCGATGGCCAGCAACTGCCCGTCATGGGCGATCGGAACTTGCGCATCGCGCACGAGGCCCTCGGCGAGTTCGAGGAGCGCCTCCCGGCTGAAGGCGCCGGTGAGCAGCACGGAAAACTCGTCGCCGCCGAGACGCGCGACCGAGCCGAGCGTGCCGATGCGCTCGGAAAAGCGCCGGGCGACGGCCTGCAGCACCGCATCGCCTGCCGCATGGCCGTGCCGGTCGTTGACGGCCTTGAACCGGTCGAGGTCGAGCGCGAGGATCGAGAAGGGCTGGTTCTCGCCCTTGCGGACGGCGCGGCGCACCTCCTCGTCGAAACCGCTGCGGTTCTTCAGCCCCGTCAGCGGATCGTGCCGCGCGAGGAAGGCGTTCTGCGCCTCGCTGCGCTGCAGCGCCTTGACGAGCGCGGAAAAGCGCAGCGTGACGAAGAGCATGACGCCGGCGAAGACCAGCACGAACATCGCGATCTGCGGCAGCGCCGATTTCCACACGAAGGTGCCCGGCATGTTCGGCCGCCAGGAGGCGACCATCGGATTGTAGCTGTCCGCGCCGACCGGCGTCATCACCAGCCCCGGCTCCTGCGTCACGATGGGCGTGAAGCCGAGATCGTGCACGCCGAGCCGCCGCTCGGTATTGGCCAGCATCTTCTGCGAAACGGGCTTGACGGTGATCAGCAGCGTCGGCTGCATCCGGCTGGCGGGAACGTAGAGCGACTTCGGAATGACGGCCTGCACGACGACGATGCTCATGACCCGGTCGATGAGGCGCATGCCCGAGACATGGATTTCCGGCAGCGCCGGCGTCAGGAGATCGGGATCCTCCTTGGCGCCCTTGACCTGCCAGCCGCCGCGATCGGGCGACAGCGCCTCGCGGTAGGCGCGCTCGGCCTTGAGGGTAAGGTCGCTCACCCAATGCAGCTTTTCGCGCGCCTTGCGTTCGGAGACCTTCTCGCCGCGATGGACGCCGAGCACCTTCTCGCCGCCCGGCGTGGTGAAGATCATCCAGGAGAAACCGAAATCGGCCCACATCCAGTCGCGGATATGGTCCCTTACGAAGACATCGCCCGGCATGCCGTCCTTCAGTTCGGCGAAGGTCTTGTCCCAGAAGGACAACTGGCTCTGATACTGCACCACCTGGTCGATCTGGTGGCCGAACTCGTTGCGCACCAGCGTGCGCTCGGTCTCGGCGACAAAACTGTCGGCCCGCTCGATCGCATAGTCGAGGACGAGATAATTCGCGACGCCGAACAGGAGGACGATCATCACCGCCGCCGTCCGGATCGCCAAACCAACTCCGCGTCGCCGCCTCGCGCGGCCCCCTTGTGCCTTGCCCGTCATCGTTTCCCTGCCTGTCCCCCGCCGGTTTTCCCGGCTTTGTTGAACGAAGGCTAGTTGAGAGACGGCAAAATTCGCTTAAGCGGGCTGGTGAGCGAAAACTTAACTCCGGCTGGCCGGATCTGGGAAGCCCGCCGGCTCCGTCTCCTCGCCCGCCGAGAGTTTCCGGCAGATCGACTGCATCAGCACGAGATCGCGCTGGTCGCGCCAGGTGGTGACGAAACCCCAGGCGAGGAGGAGCAGGATGCAGAGGAAGGCGACGCCGAGGACGACGAAGCCGCCGGTGGCAAGGCCGTAGAGGCCGAAAACCGCCGGCGTCGCGAAATAGGCGATCTGCGCCGAAAGCTGCCGTCCGGCCGAAAGGTCGCTCAGCGACCACAGCCGGATCAGCCGCATTTCCTCCTCGGTGAAGGCCGGGCGAGCGGCCGGCGCGTCGGCAGGCCCGTCCACGCCCTACCCCCGGTCGCGATAGCGGTTGGTGATCGGGTAGCGCCGGTCGCGGCCGAAATTCTTCCTGGTGATCTTCACGCCCGGGGCGGACTGGCGGCGCTTGTATTCGGCGATGTAGAGCAGGTGCTCGACCCGGTGCACCGTCGCCGCGTCGTGCCCGCGGGCGACGATCTCCTCGGTACTCATCTCCAGCTCCACCAGGCATTCGAGGATGTCGTCGAGCACCGGATAGGGCGGCAGCGAATCCTGGTCGGTCTGGTTGGGGCGCAGCTCCGCGGACGGCGCCTTGTCGATGATGTTCTGCGGGATCACCTCCCCCGTCGGCCCGAGCGCGCCCGGCGGCACATGCGCGTTGCGCCAGCGCGAAATGGCGTAGACCTGCATCTTGTAGAGGTCCTTGATCGGGTTGAAGCCGCCGTTCATGTCGCCGTAGAGCGTCGCATAGCCGACCGACATTTCCGACTTGTTGCCGGTCGTGACGACCATCGAGCCGAACTTGTTGGAGACCGCCATGAGGATGGTTCCGCGCGCGCGGCTCTGGAGGTTCTCCTCGGTGATGCCTTCCTCGGTGCCTTCGAAGAGCTCCGAAAGCGAGGAGAGGAAGCCGGTCACCGGCGCCTCGATCGGCACGATGTCGTAGCGGCAGCCGAGCAGCCGGGCGCAATCGGCCGCGTCCTTCAGCGAATCCTTCGACGTATAGCGGTAGGGCATCATGATGCAGCGCACCCGCTCCTCGCCGAGCGCGTCGACGGCGATCGCCGCGCAGATCGCCGAATCGATGCCGCCGGACAGGCCGAGCACGACGTTCTTGAAGCCGTTCTTGTTGACGTAGTCGCGGAAGCCGAGCAGGCAGGCGCGGTAGTCCGCCTCCTCCTTCTCGGGAATGCGCGACGTCGGCCCGCCGTCGCAGATCCAGCCGTCCGCACGCTTCTTCCAGGTGGTGAGCGCGACCGTCTCCTCGAACTGGCTCATCTGGAAGGCGAGCGACTTGTCGGCGTTGAAGGCGAAGCTGGCGCCGTCGAAGACCAGCTCGTCCTGGCCGCCGAGCTGGTTGGCGTAGAGCAGCGGCAGGCCGGTCTCGATGACCTGCTTCAGGGCGACCTGGTGGCGGATGTCGACCTTGCCGCGATAATAGGGCGAGCCGTTCGGCGACAGCAGGATTTCCGCGCCGCTCTCGGCCAGCGTCTCGCAGACGCCAAGCTCGCCCCAGATGTCCTCGCAGATCGGGATGCCGAGGCGCACGCCACGGAAATTGACGGGACCAGGCATCGCGCCCTGGTCGAAGACGCGCTTTTCGTCGAATTCGCCATAGTTCGGCAGGTCCACCTTGTCGCGCACCGCGATCACCTTGCCACCGTCGATGACGGCGACGGCGTTGTAGCGCCCCGTCTCGTCCTGCCGTGGAAAGCCGACGATGACGCCGGGACCGCCCCTGGCGGTGTCAGCGGCAAGATCGTCGACGGCGCGCCGGCAGGCCTTCAGGAAGGCGGGCTTCAGCACGAGGTCTTCCGGCGGATAGCCGGAGATGAAGAGTTCGGTCAGCAGCAAAAGGTCGGCGCCCTGCCGGGCGGCGTCCTCGCGGGCGGCGCGCGCCTTGGCGAGGTTGCCGGCGACGTCGCCGACGGTCGGGTTCAATTGCGCAACCGCGATGCGCAGCGTCGCCCTGCCCTGATCGGAGGTCATGTCTTGATCGGAAGTCATGTCTGCGGACCCATCTCCTGCTGGTGTCCGAGCCTGCGGCCGCGCGTCGCTGTCGCACTCTCGAACGGTCGACAAGCTCTTTAGAGCATGACGGGCGTTTTGGGAATGAAGGGCGGAACCTTTGCCGGCGCTTTCGGCGGAAATGTCCGGTTTTCAAAGGGTTCGACGCGCCACCGCGACCCTGCGGCGCAGGAACCAAAACAGGGGAAGAACGTTGCAGAAAACGTTCATCTCCTGTTCAAGATGACAACCGTATGACAGATACACGAAACTTTCATGAAATCTGGAGACGGCCTTGGCCCTGCTCACCTCCGCCACCGTGGCGATCAATGCAAGCGAAGAGATCGCCGTCGAGGCAGGCTTCTTCGCGCGCCACGCCAAGGCGCTCGCCGTCCTGCGTTCGCTTGCCGTTTCCGGGCTTCTCGCGCTCCTCACCGTCGTCGTCGTCGAACTCGTCACGCGCGGCTCGCTCGACCAGACTTGGATCTATTTCACCAGCCTCGGCCGGCCGGCCTGGACCACGACCGGCGTCTTCTTCCTGCTCTATCTCGCCATCGACGCCCTGATCGGCCGCCAGCACAAGGCCGTCCTGCTCGTCTCGCCGCTCGTCGTGCTGATGGGCGTGATCTCCCAGCAGAAGCAGGTCTTCCTCACCGACCCGCTCTATCCGACGGACCTGCTCTTCGGCCGCCAGATCCTGGAGCTGATGCCCGTTCTCGTGCAGGACCGCCCGTGGACGGCCGCCCTCATGGCGGTCGCCGTGCTCGCCTCCGTCGTCGGCCTCGTCAGTCTCTGGGTCTTCGCCTGGCGCCGTTTCCGGCCGCTGACCAAGAAGGAACGCCTGACGCGGCTTGCCATCGCGCTGCCGCTTCTCGCCGGCTTCGTGTCCATCATGGACTACAACCAGTTCTCCTGGGTCCGCGACCGGCTGAAGATCTTCCCGATCATGTGGGACCAGGCGGAGAACTATCGTCACAACGGCTTCGTCATGGCCTTCGCCATCAACCTGCCGATGGCCAATGTACAGACGCCCGCCGGCTACATGATCGACGCGATCGACAAGATCCCCTCCAAGCCCGTGCCGGCCGGCACGAGCCATCGCAGCAAGCCCGATGTCATCGTCGTCATGAGCGAATCGCTGTGGGATCCGACACGCCTCGAAACCGTGAAGCTCTCGGCCGACCCGATGCCCGTCATCCGCGAGAACCAGGGCGGCAGCGTCTTCTCCCCGGAATTCGGCGGCCTCACCGCCAATGTCGAGTTCGAGGCGCTGACGGGCTTTTCCAACGCCTTCCTGCCGACGGGCTCGATCCCCTACCAGCAATATGTGCGCAAGCCGATCCCTTCGCTCGCCACCTTCTTCCGGGCGGAAGGCTATACGGCACGCGCCATCCACCCGTTCTCCGGCTGGTTCTGGAACCGCACGAGCGTCTACAAGGCCTTCGGCTTCGAGACCTTCAAGGACGTCGAGAAGATGCCGCCGCTGGCAAAGCGCGGCAACTTCACCTCGGACGAGGCGCTGACGCGGGAGCTCATCCGCCAGGCGGACATGCAGGAGGACCCGTTCTTCTTCTTCACCGTCACGCTGCAGGGTCACGGCCCCTATGACGACGGCCGCTACGCCAAGACCGACATCGATGTCGACGGCCAGCTCGACGCCCGCAGCAACCGCATGCTGGCGAGCTACGCCCAGGGCGTGAAGGAAGCCGACAGCAGCCTGAAGATGCTAATGGACTGGGCGAAGACGCGCGACCGCGAGACGATCATCGTCGTCTTCGGCGACCACCTTCCGCCGCTCAACACGGTCTACAAGAATTCCGGCTACATGAAGGGCGTCACTGCCTCGCGCAAGGGCTCTCCCGAGCAGATGAAGAAGGAGCACGAGACCCCGCTCGTCATCTGGTCGAACAAGTCCGGCGCGCAAAAGGAGATCGGCACGATCAGCCCGGCGTTCCTCTCCTACTACGTCCTCAAGGAAGCCGGCTTCGAGCATCCCTATTACACCGGCTTCCTCGGCGCGGTGCACGACAGGCTGCGCGTCATCGACCGCTACATGCTGATCGACGCCAAGGGCAACGGCACGGCCGACTGGGCGCGCAAGAAGACGATCGATCCGCTGGTGCGCGACTTCCGCTTCCTGCAGCACGACATCATGTTCGGCAAGCAGTACGGCCTGGAACGCTTCTTCAATTCCCATGCGGAACTGATGGCCGCGGGCTCCTGATTTTTCCGAAGCGACAGCACGCCCGGGTTCCGGCTCCCCTGTCGGAGCCTGCCGAGCCGATGGCGCAGCGCCGGAGGAAATGACAACCGGGCAAAGATCAACGGTTGCATGTTTTCAAGAAAATCAATCTATAGGAGAAATTAAGACTCTGGGCGCACGATAAAGCTGCATCCATCGGGATGCGCAACAGCCTTGTCGTCGGACAATCCCAAGAAGGAGATGTCATGTACGCCCTGTCCCGTCTGTCGAAGGATCGCGCCGGCACGTCGGCGCTGGAATTCGCGATCATCGCCCCTCTCTTCTTCCTCATCCTCTTCACGCTGATCGCCTACGGCATCTATCTCAGCGTCACCCATGCCGTGCAGCAGGTGGCCGCGGATGCCGCCCGCACGGCGGTCGCCGGCCTCAACCAGACCGAGCGCGTCTCGCTGGTCAACCGCTATCTCGACGCCTCGCGGTTCGACTATGCCTTCCTCAACCGGACGAAGATGCGGGTCGTCGTCACCGACGATCCGGCCAATCCGGAACAGTTCACCGTCACGATCACCTATGATTCGGGCGATCTGCCGATCTGGAATCTCTTCACCTTCGCCCTGCCGAGCCCGACGATCGAACGGTATTCCACCGTGCGCGTGGGAGGGCTGTGAGCATGAAACGCCCCCGCAGCCTTCTTCGCGAGCGCGACGGCAATATCGGCACGCTCGCCGCCATCAGCCTGCCGCTGCTCATCTTCTCGCTCGCCCTCGGTGTCGACTACGGCTACCTCACCGTGCAGCAGCGCACGTTGCAGGCCGCGGCCGACCTCGCCGCCATCGCCGCCGCCGCCAATGTCGGAGAAGCGGAAAAATCCGCCGCCGGCTATTTCGCGCTGAACAACCTGCCCGTCACGGTGACGGGCAAGGACGGCACCACCATCCCGGCCGTGATGACGGCGGTCAATTCCAGGGTGACGCCGGCGACCGCCCTCGTCGAGCGCGGGCGCTACACCGCCGATCCGGACATCGCACCGGAAGAACGCTTCAAACCGGCGAGCGCCGATGCGGACGCCGCGCGGGTGACGCTCACCCGCGCCTCGGACCTCTTCGTCGCCGCCCTCTTCACGCCCAGATCGCCGCTTCTCTCGGCGACCGGCGCGGCCGCCCGCTCCAAGACGGCGGCCTTTTCCATCGGCACGCGCCTCGCCAGCCTCAACGACGGCATCCTGAATGCGCTTCTGGGCAAGCTGCTCGGCACCAACCTCTCGCTCAACGTCATGGACTACCGGGCGCTGGTCGATACCGACATCTCCGTTCAGCCGTTCCTGAAAGCGGTCGCCGCGAAGCTCGACCTGACGGCGGGCACCTATGAGGACGTGCTGAATGCCGGCATCACCATGCCCCAGCTCCTCGCCTCCATGCGTGCCGTCGAAGGCCTTTCCGGCCCCGTGCGCTCGGCGCTCCATCTCATCGAGCAGGCAACCGCCGCCAGCAAGGCGAAGCTGCCGCTCTCGCGCATCCTCAACCTCGACCCGAAGAAGGGCCTTGCGGTGGCGACCGGCGGCGACTGGAAGATGTCGATCAACGCGCTGCAGATGATCACGTCCGCGGCGGCGCTCGCCAACGGCGCGAACCAGGTGGCGCTCGATGTCGGCGCCGTCGTGCCCGGCCTTGCCGCGGTGAAGGTGAACCTTGCGATCGGCGAACCGCCGGTGGAAACGCCGGCACATCGGCTCGGCGCGCCGGGCAGCGCGGTGCGCAGCGCCCAGACGCGGCTTTCCGTGGAAGTGGGCATCGACGGCCTTGCCGCGCTCGCCGGCCTGCGCATCAAGCTGCCGCTCTATGTCGAGGTCGCGGCCTCGGAGGCGAAGCTCAGCGATATCCGCTGCTTCGGCGGCTCGCCGGTGAACGCCAATGTGGTGGTCGAGGCGGTTCCCGGCGTCGCCGAGGTCGCCGTCGGCAAGGTCGACCCGTCCGTCCTCTCGGATTTTTCCGACAAGGCGCGCGTGCAGAGGGCCCGGATCGTCGATTCCGCCCTCCTGAGCATCGACGCCATCGCCCATGCCGAGGTGAAGAATCTCGGCCGGACCCGCCTCACCTATACGCCGACGGAGATCGCCGCCGGAACGACGAAATCCGTCTCGACGCGGGACAAGCTCACCTCCACGGTCCGCACCCTCTTCGGCAATCTCGACGTCGACATCAACGTCAAGCTGCTCGGCCTGTCGATCGGCATCCCGGGCATCACGTCGGCGCTCGGCAGCACGCTCGGCGCCGTGACGCCCGCCATCGACGAACTGCTCTACAACCTCCTGATCCTCGCGGGCGTCCGGGTCGGCGAGGCGGATATCCGCGTCACGGGTGTGCGCTGCCAGCGCCCGGCATTGGTTCAGTAGAGCGGGAAAAGCGGCAAGAGAGGAAAAAAGTGCGCCTCAATGGCCCTGCGCATATTGCGGCGCGCCGTCCTCGATCTCGTAATAGTCGCCCTTGTCGGCGCAGAAGATGTGCTTGCCGATAACCAGTCCGGTCGGCTGGTCGAAGGTGCCGGCCATGATCGAGGTATAATCCGTATTGTCGCCCTTCCAGAACAGGGCCGAACCGCAGATGCGGCAGAACCCCCGCCCCGCCGTGTCGCTCGCCCGGTACCAGGTGACATTCTCCCCGCCCTCGACCGCCATCGCATCGTCGCGCACATTGGTCGCGGCGTAGAAATGTCCGGTCTGGCGTCGGCACTGGCTGCAATGGCAGGCGATCACCTCGCGCAGCGGCCCGCGGGTGCGAAAGCGCACCGCGCCGCAAAGGCAATGCCCCGTATGCTCTTCACTCATGCATTCCCCCAAACGAAAACCGGGCCAGCTTTGCGAGCCGGCCCGGTCCTGTCAAATTCACATTCCTGAATGTTTGCATCAGTTCCGCTAATCTACGGGACCGAAGCATGAACGGATGGCGATCAGCCGTTCACAACCATACGTTTTTCATCACGGCCGCCCTTCATGCGCTCGGCAAGAAGGAAGGCGAGCTCCAGCGCCTGGTCGGCATTGAGGCGCGGATCGCAGTGCGTGTGGTAGCGGTCGGCGAGGTCGTCGCCCGACAGCGCCCGCGCGCCACCCGTGCATTCCGTCACGTCGTTGCCGGTCATCTCGACATGGATGCCGCCCGGATGCGTGCCTTCCGCGCGGTGGATCTGGAAGAAGCTTTCCACTTCCGACAGGATCCGCTCGAACGGGCGGGTCTTGTAGTTGTTGAGCGTGATCGTGTTGCCATGCATCGGATCGCAGGACCAGACGACCTTCTTGCCTTCCCGCTCGACGGCGCGGATGAGCTTCGGCAGGTTCTCGGCCACCTTGTCATGGCCGAAGCGGCAGATCAGCGTCAGGCGGCCCGCCTCGTTCTGCGGGTTGAGCAGATCGATCAGTTCCAGCAGGTTGTCGGCGGTCAGCGACGGGCCGCACTTGAGGCCGAGCGGGTTCTTGATGCCGCGGCAATATTCGACATGCGCATGGTCGGCCTGGCGCGTGCGGTCGCCGATCCAGATCATGTGGCCGGAGGTCGCGTACCAGTCGCCCGAGGTCGAATCGACGCGGGTCAGCGCCTGCTCGTAGCCGAGCAGCAGCGCCTCATGGCTGGTGAAGAAATCGGTCTCGCGCAGGCCCGGATGGTTTTCCGCGCTGATGCCGATCGCCTTCATGAAATCCATGGTCTCGGAAATCCGGTCGGCGAGCTTGCGGTAGCGCTCGGCCTGCGGCGAGTCCTTGACGAAGCCGAGCATCCACTGGTGCACGTTTTCCAGGTTGGCATAGCCGCCCATCGCGAAGGCGCGCAGGAGGTTCAGCGTCGCGGCAGACTGGCGATAGGCCATGATCTGGCGTTCCGGGCTCGGCACGCGGGCCTCTTCCGTGAACTCGATGCCGTTGATGATGTCGCCGCGGTAGGACGGCAGCGTCACGTCGCCCTGCTTCTCGATGCCCGAGGAGCGCGGCTTGGCGAACTGGCCGGCGATGCGGCCGACCTTCACGACGGGCTGCTGGGCGCCGAAGGTCAGCACCACGGCCATCTGGAGGAAGGCGCGGAAGAAGTCGCGGATCGTGTCGGCGCCGTGTTCGGCGAAGCTTTCGGCACAGTCGCCGCCCTGCAGCAGGAAGCCGTTGCCTTCCGCCACGCTGGCGAGCGAGGCCTTCAGGCGCCGTGCTTCGCCGGCGAAGACGAGCGGCGGAAACTTCGAAAGGCGCTCTTCTGTCGCCGCCAATGCGGCGAGATCGGGATAGTCAGGAACCTGCTGGATGGGCTTGTGCCGCCAGCTACTCGGGGTCCAATTCTCTGCCATGATGCTCACCTGTCCTGATGCGCCCGCAATGACCGGGGGCGCCACGTCCGTTTGAAGATGCGGGCTTATAAACCGTTAGATGGGTCTTGCATAGCCGCAGTTCCAGCAGCAAAGACGCATTTGCGACGGTTGCGCCCTCCGCTCCGGGACAGGCTGTAGAGCACCGGGGGCGACGGGTCTGGCCTAGAAGCGACGCAGGATTGCACGCGAGGCAACGCCCCGGTCCGGCAGGACCCGTCGCGTGCCCCTTGGCTCCGGCCGGCCGCGACCGTTGAGGAGGCGCGAAAGAAGCGCGCTCACCGTCTCCAGGCCCCGCCAGGCTTCCGCTTCCAGCGGATCGGACAAGGGATCCGTCCGGCGCCTCCGCATATCCGTCTCCGCCCTGTCGAGGGCGATCATCCATTCCGGGCTCATGATGGCCTCCTGTTTCGGTGTCCTTCCCGAGATAGCGACCGCTTCGCGGCGCGCGTAGAGGCGGAAATGAAACGCCCGTTTCACGGATGAGCGATGCCGGCCGGCGGCTTTTGCGCTAGAAAGGGGCATTCAACGGGAGCGATGCATGTCGGAAGTCGACTGGAGCGATCTGCAGCTTTTCTTCCATGTCGCGGCGGAAGGCGGGCTTGCCGGCGCCGCGGCGATCACGGGCGCCAGCGCGCCGACGATCGGCCGGCGCATGCTGGCGCTGGAGCGGGCCATGGGCCGCACGCTCTTCATCCGCAGCCAGCAGGGCTACCGGCTGGCGCCGGACGGCATGGTGCTGTTCGAGCATGTCCAGACGATCCGCCGCACGACCGCCGACATCACCCGCTGGCACGGCGACGCCTTCGCGCTGCCCATCGTCGCCATTGCCGGCGATATCTGGCTGATCGGCTTCGTCGCGGAGAACACGAGCGAGCTGCGCAGCCCCGCCGACAGCTTCCGCCTCTGCTGCAAGCAATTGCCGGCGGGTGGGGACCTGACCTATCGCCACGGCATGATCGCCCTCTTCCACAGCACGCCCAAGTCCGGCAATGTCGCCGTGCGCAAGTCGGTGACCGTCGCCTATGCGGTCTATCGCGCCGCGAACCTCGCCTTCGAGGCGGACCTGCCCTGGGTCTCGATCGGCACGGAGGTCGCCGTTTCCGATGCGGAAAAATGGGTCTTCCGCAACCACGAGCCGCAGATCCACACCTGGACGAACGCGCCGGCCGTGCTCGCCCGGCTGATCGCAAGCGGCGCCGGGCGCGGCGTGCTGCCGACCTTCGTGGGCGATGCCATGCCGACGCTCGTGCGCGAGGGCGAACCGATCGAGGCGCTCGCCCATCCGCTCTGGCTTGCCGTCAACGACGACGACCGCCACCGGCCGGAAATGCGGCTTGTCCTCGATCGCCTCGCAAGCCTCTTCAAGCGCCACGAGGATCGCTTCGCCGGCCGGCTGACCGACGAGAAAGAACCGTCCGTCAGACCCGCTGTCCGTTCCTGACGCGGTAGCTCGGCTGGTACATGGTCACCAGTTCCTCCGATGCCGTCGGGTGCACCGCCATGGTGCGGTCGAAGTCGTCCTTGGTGACGCCGGCCTTCAGCGAGATGCCGAGGAGCTGCGCCATCTCGCCGGCCTCGTGGCCGAGAATATGGGCACCCACCACCCTGCGGTCGGCCGCATTGACGATGAGCTTCATGATCATCTTCTCCTGCCGGCCGGAAAGCGTCGCCTTCATCGGTCGGAACTCGGCGCGATAGACCTCCAGTTCATCGAAGGCTTTTGCCGCCGCCTCCTCGCTGAGGCCGACGGTGCCGATCTCCGGCTGGGAGAAGACCGCGGTGGCGATGAGGTCGTGGTCCGGCGAAACGGGGTTGCCGCGGAACTCCGTCTCGATGAAGCACATCGCCTCGTGGATCGCGACGGGGGTGAGCTGCACGCGGTCCGTCACGTCGCCGAGCGCGAAGATGCCCGGCACGTTGGTGCGGGAATAGGCGTCGACGACGACCGCTCCCCGCTCGTCCATCGCCACGCCCGCCGTCTCCAGGCCGAGGCTGCCGGTGTTCGGCACCCGGCCGAGCGCCAGCATCACCTGGTCGACGGCAAGCGTCTCGCCCGCCTTGGTCGTGACGGTGCGCCCGCCGCCCGCCGCCTCGCTCACGCTGGTGATGATGTCCTCGCAGAGGATGCGGATGCCCTTGGCGATCATCGCCGCCTGCACGCCCTGGCGCATGTCCTGGTCGAACCGCGACAGGATCTGCCTGCCGCGGTAGATCAGCGTGGTCTCGACGCCGAGGCCATGGAAAATGTTGGCGAACTCGACGGCGATATAGCCGCCGCCGGAAATCAGGATGGATTTCGGCAGCTCCGGCAGGTCGAAGGCCTCGTTGGAGCTGATGCAGAGCTCATGGCCGGGAAGGTCGGCATGCGGCGTCGGATGGCCGCCGACGGCGATCAGGATGCGCTCGGCCGTCACCAGTTCGTCGGTCGCCGTCAGGCGCAGGGTGTTCGGCCCGACGAGCACGGCGCGGGTCGCAAGGATCGTCGCCCCGGCATTGTCGAGGCCCTTGCGGTAGAGGCCTTCCAGGCGGGTGATCTCCTTCTCCTTGGCGGCAACGAGCGTCTGCCAGTCGAAGCGCGTCTCGCCGACCTGCCAGCCGAAGCCGGCGGCATCCTCGAAATGCTCGGGGAACTGCGAGGCATAGACGTAGAGCTTCTTCGGCACGCAGCCGCGGATGACGCAGGTGCCGCCGAAGCGGAATTCCTCGGCGATACCCACCTTCTTGCCCATGCTGGCGGCAAGACGCGCGCTGCGCACGCCGCCGGAGCCTCCGCCGATGACGAAGAGGTCGTAGTCGAATGTCGGCATGGTGATCTCCTGCGGGCAAGCCTGGCCGGACGGCCGTCTGACGGGGGCCGGCGCTCGCGAATCCGTCGCCGGGCGCTACACATATAGGAACAGCCGGGCCAAAAGGGAAAGACCACGTCGCCGCAGCCCGGCATGCCGGCTTTCCCTCCCCTTCGCATCGCCAGAAGCGCGGCTCGGGCGCGACCGGCAGGAGATCGCTCAGCGCCGGAGACGGGGCGGCACAACGGAAAAGGGCGGCTTGCGCCGCCCTTTCGTCATTCGATCACTGCTGCGCAGGCTGCGCTTCGCCGCCCTCGGCCGGCGCGGCGGCGCCGAGGATCGGGTTGAGCTTCTTGGCGCTTTCGGCGCGCAGGTCGCGGTCGACGCCGACGGCCCAGATCTCGGCGGCCTTCATGACTTCGCGCGTGGCGATCGGGCCGTCCGAGAGCAGCTTCTTGCCGACGGGCGAGCTGTAGAAGTCGGCGATCGCCTTCAGCTCTTCCTGGGTGAAGGTCTTGGCATAGATCGTCGCGGCTTCCCGCTCCAGGTCGGCGCGGCGCGGCGCGAGCGCGAGCGCCTGCTCGTCGACGGTGGCGTTGATTTCCGTTTCGTGGTTCGGCGAGGCCTGGACGAGCGTCGCCTTGATGCGAACGGCAAGGCCCGGCAGGATGTTGTCGAAACCGTTCGTCGCGCCGATCGCGTCGATGGCGGCGCGGGCGGCCTTGACCTGCTCGTCGGTGACGTCCTGCGCCTTTGCGGCGCCGGCAAGCGCTGCCGAAACGATGAGGGTCGCCGCGAGGGTCCGGCCGAAACCAGCAAATTTGATCATGTCGGTCTGTGCTCCTGTCTAGTCTTTTGCCGTCAGCGTGCGCGCACCCGCGGGTCCCGCGATGATGGCCAGCGACGCCATGTTGATGAAGAGTCCGTGTTCGACGACACCGGGAATGTCATTGAGGCTGCTTGCGAGCGCATCTGCATCAGGAATGCGGCCAAAAGATGCGTCGAGAATGTAGTGTCCGCCATCCGTCATGAAGGTGCCGTCGCCCGAGGCGCGCAGCGCGATCGCCCCGGAAAGCCCGAGGCGGGCCGCCGTCTTCTCGATGGCGATGCGGGTGGCGGTGAGGCCGAAGGGATTGACCTCGATCGGCAGCTTGAAGGCGCCGAGCGTCTCGACCACCTTGCTCTCGTCGGCAATGACGATCATGCGCGTCGAGGCGCTGGCGACGATCTTCTCGCGCAGCAGCGCGCCGCCGCCGCCCTTGATGAGGCGCAGCCTGCCGTCGACTTCGTCGGCGCCGTCGATGGTGAGGTCGAGTTCCGGCAGCTCGTCGAGCGATTTCAGCGGCACGCCGAGCTCGACGCAGAGCCGCGCCGTGCGCTCGGAGGTGGGCACGCCCTCGACCTTCAGGCCGTCAGCGACCTTCTCGGCGAGGAGCCGCACGAATTCCTCGGCGGTCGATCCGGTGCCGATGCCGAGGCGCATGCCATCCTCTACATGGGTGAGCGCGACCTCTGCGGCCTTGATCTTCATTTCCCGGGCGTCCATGGCCCAAAACTCCTTGAATGGTCGTAGGCCGGCGCCGAAGCGGCCGGATTTCCGGTGAGACACTTACACGCCCCCGCCGGCAAACGAAAGCCAAAATCGCCGCCCGTCCCGCGCCGGCCGGGGCGGAGAAGGCGATTGCAAATGCCGCCGCCATCGCATACCGGAAGGGCCTGCCCGCCTCCTCCCCATACAAGGTTTTCCCATGTCCGCTTCTCTCGTAGTCTTCGATCTCGACGGTACGCTCATCGATACGGCGCACGATCTCGTGGCAAGCCTCAACCACACGATCGGCCTCGAAGGCCTCGATCCCGTCGGTTACGACGACCTTACCTATCTCGTCGGCCATGGCGGCCAGGTGATGATCAAGCGCGCCTTCGCGCTGCGCGGTCGGGAAATCTCGAATGAGGAGCTGCAGCGCATGCTTGCCGCCTTCGTCGAGCACTATTCCGAAGCCATGCCCGGCGTATCCGTGCCCTATCCGGGCCTTGTCGACGCCATGGATCGCCTTGCCGGCGCCGGCTACCGCCTCGCCGTCTGCACCAACAAGCTGGAAGGCCTCGCCCGGCGCCTGCTCGACGGCCTCGCCCTCACCCCGCGCTTTGCCGCGATCACCGGCGGCGACACCTTTGCCGTGCGCAAGCCCGATGCCGAGCACCTGCTGGGCACCGTCCGTCTCGCCGAGGCCGACCCGAAACGCACGGTGATGATCGGCGACAGCCTCAACGACATGCTCGTCGCGCGCAATGCCGGCGTGCCCTCGATCGGCGTTCCCTTCGGCTATTCGGACGTGCCCGTCGCCGCGCTTGAGCCGAACCACGTCATCAGCCATTTCGACGAACTGACGCCCGACCTGATCGAGCGCCTCATCGCCCGCTGAAACGGCGAAGGCGACGCATCCAGAGGATACGTCGCCTTTTTCCGGCGGCCTACGCGGGGTCGAAAACCCTCAGCCCTCGATCTGCCGCGCCTTCTGCGTGGCGGCAAAGGCCTTGCGCATGTAGCTGTCGCGATCATAGACGTCGTCGAAATACTCGACCACGCCGTCCTTGTTCGGCCAGGCGGTGAAGTAGGCGATGTAGATCGGGATATCGGCCTTGACGTTCAGCGCCTTGTTCTTGCCGGCGGCGATTTCCCTGCCGACCTCCTCCTCGCTGATGCCCAGCACGGCGGCCGCCATCTTGCGCGGCTCGGCAAGGCGCACGCAGCCATGGCTCAGCGCCCGCATGTCCTTCTTGAAGAAGCTCTTCGACGGCGTGTCGTGCATGTAGATGGCATGGCTGTTCGGGAACAGGATCTTCAGTTCCCCCAGCGCATTGTCGCCGCTTGGCGGCTGGCGCACGGAGACGCCCGCGGTCGAGCCGTACCAGTTGACCGAGGAGGACGCCACCGCGCGCCCCCCGACGGCGACCTCGTAGCCCATGCGGTCGAGATAGGACGGGTCGTTCCGGAGCTTCGGCAGCATCTCGTTGATGATGATCGACTGCGGCACGCCCCAATAGGGATTCACCTCGACGGTCTGCACCTTGTCCTCGAAGAAATAGGTCTGGTTCGACTTCGAGCCGACCACCGTGCGCATCGAGAATTTTTCCGCACCGTCCTCGTAGTAATAGACCTGGAAGGCCGGCTGGTTGATGAAGACGTGGCGAGCGCCGAGATCGACCGGCAGCCAGCGCGCCTGTTCCAGCGCCACTTCCAGCTTGGCGACCTTGTCGGCGACCGAATCGCCGCCCGTGAGCTTGCGGATCGACGCCTTGCCGACGACGCCGTCCGGCTTCAGCCCGTTCTCCTTCTGGAAGGCTTCGACGAGCGCGACCAGTTCGGGCGTGTATTCCGGCGTGTCCTTGTAGGTGGCGATGGCGAGCGAATGATCGGTCTTCAGCGCATCCGAACCGTGCTTGACGATGCCCTTGACGACATTGGCGAGCTCCGGATTGCTCTGGCCCGGCTTCAGCAGCGTGTCCTCGGCGATGACGACGCGGTCATCGCCCGCCGTCTCGGCCTTCAATTTGGCAAGCTCCGCCTTCAGCGCCTGGAAATCGGCGCTCGCCGGCGAGCGGCTTTCGAGATAGCCCCTGACATTGCTGCTCATCGCCACGTTCTTCAGCGCCGCGACGAGGTTGACGTCCTTGCGCTTGAAATCGTGGTAGCCGGAAATCCGGTTCGGATCGATGCGGCCGCGCACGGCGTCCTGCACATAGGTGGCAACGGCGGCGGAAAGGCCGACCTCGAAGGCGGCAAGCTCGCTGTAGCGCGCGCTCATGTCGGCGCCGTCGAAGCTTTCCGCCGGAATCTTGACCGCATAGTCCCAGGGGTCGAGGCCGACGGAGGCCGCGTCGGCCAGCACGGCGATGGCGGTCTTCGCCTTGTCGTTGATGCCGGTACCGTCGATCCAGACGAATTTCTTCTGCGTGCCGTAGAAGGTCTCGACCGCCTTGGCGGCATCGGGCGTCGCACGCACGTCGATGCTGGAGAAGGCGGCGCGCACGCCGGCATCGCCGGCCGGCGCGACATCGGCCGAGATGGAGCTGGTGACGACCGGGTCGGCCAGCTTGTCGACGGCGACGCGCTTCAGGGCGTCCGCCTTGTAGGTGTAGTAGCGCGGGCCGGTGACGCGCGGCAGCGGCTTGGCCTCCTGCTTCACCTCGGCGCCGGGCAGTGCAATACCGGTCGTGACGCCCGGAAGCGGCTCGGACTTCTGCTTCTTCTTGCCGTTCAGCCATTCCATCACGGTCAGGGCGTTGGCGGGTGTCGCATGGAGCGAAACGGTGGCGCAGGAAAGGGCCAGCGTGGCGGCCAGCACGGCAGTCTTGGTAAGCTTCATCTATATTCCATTCCCCGAATGAACCGTACGTCACGGTCTCTGGCGGCGCCCGAACCAGCAGGCCGGTAAGTTATAGGAAAGGATGGTTGATGAAAAGGAAACGCCCCTTCCCGCAGCCCCCGCAAAACCTCACGAATCCGTGACGCCAGCCCCTGGCAAGCCAGACGGACGAGGCCCCGTAAAAATTTGAATTGCCGTCGATTTTTTCTGCAGGAAACGCAAATCGGGAAAATTCCGCCTGGCGGGCGCGAAAAAACAAGCGGACGATTGTGATGGAAAAGGCACAGCGTCGAAAGCCCGGCCGGACCGTCGGCGGCCGTGCGCCGGCCTAATCGATTTTAACCGAAAGTCTCGTCCCGCAGGATCATTCCGCCCCTTGCAACCCCGTCGCAGATGGGCCAGAGATTTGCGCGATTTTTTCGCGCCAGCGCGCAGCCCCGGGGGCACGCGCGTTCCCGGCCTGCCGCCTCCCATGCGGCGGCATCGCCGGCGGCTCACCGAAGCGCATGGGTATTTAGCGGGAAGCACAATGACATCGACGCGCACGGAAACGGATACATTCGGCCCCATCGAGGTGGACAACAGCCGCTATTGGGGCGCGCAGGCCCAGCGCTCGCTCGGCAACTTCAAGATCGGCTGGGAAAAGCAGCCGCTGTCGGTCGTGCGCGCGCTCGGCATCGTCAAGCAGGCCGCCGCCCGCGCCAACATGGAGCTGAACCGCCTCGACCCCGAGATCGGCAAGGCGATCACGGAAGCCGCCCAGGAAGTCATCGACGGCAAGCTGAACGATCACTTCCCGCTCGTCGTCTGGCAGACGGGCTCGGGCACACAGTCGAACATGAACGCCAACGAGGTGATCTCCAACCGCGCGATCGAGATGCTCGGCGGCGTCATGGGCTCGAAGAAGCCGGTGCACCCGAACGACCACGTCAACATGAGCCAGTCGTCGAACGACACCTACCCGACGGCCATGCACATCGCCTGCGCCGAGCGCATCGTCCATGACCTCCTGCCGGCGCTGAAGCACCTGCATGCGGCCCTGGAAGCGAAGGTCAAGGCCTTCGACCACATCATCAAGATCGGCCGCACGCACACGCAGGACGCCACCCCGCTGACGCTCGGCCAGGAATTCTCCGGCTACGCCGCGCAGGTCGCCTCCTCCATCAAGCGCATCGAACTGACGCTGCCGGGCCTGTGCGAGCTCGCCCAGGGCGGCACCGCCGTCGGCACCGGCCTCAATGCCCCGGTTGGCTTCGCCGAAAAGGTCGCCGAGCACATCGCCGCGATCACCGGCATCGCCTTCAAGACCGCGCCGAACAAGTTCGAGGCGCTGGCCGCCCACGATTCCATGGTCTTCTCGCATGGCGCGATCAACGCGGCCGCCGCCGCGCTGTTCAAGATCGCCAACGACATCCGCTTCCTCGGCTCCGGCCCGCGCTCGGGCCTCGGCGAGCTGGCGCTGCCGGAAAACGAGCCCGGCTCGTCCATCATGCCCGGCAAGGTCAACCCGACCCAGTGCGAGGCGCTGACCCAGGTCTGCGCCCAGGTCTTCGGCAACCATGCCTCCCTCACCTTCGCCGGCAGCCAGGGCCATTTCGAGCTGAACGTCTTCAACCCGCTGATGGCCTACAACTTCCTGCAATCCGTCCAGCTCCTCTCCGACGCCGCGATCTCCTTCACCGACAATTGCGTCACCGGCATCGAGGCCCGCGAGGACAACATCAAGGCGGCGCTCGACCGCTCGCTGATGCTCGTCACTGCGCTCGCCCCGAAGATCGGCTACGACAACGCCGCCAAGATCGCCAAGACCGCCCACAAGAACGGCACGACGCTGCGCGAGGAAGCCGTCGGCGGCGGCTACGTCACCAACGAGGAATTCGACGCGGTTGTGCGTCCGGAAAAAATGATTATGCCGGGTTGAGGCAGAATTTTCGAACATTCTTCTACACGGGCCGCAGATCATTGAATCTGCGGCCTTTTTTACTGCCTGCTTTCCCCTGCGGCATCTACAACCGTTAATAATTCCCAAAGCATTTTAGTCTTATTTTGCGGGTCGGGAGCCAACGAAGGAAATCAGGAGCAGCCGACATGAACACGGCCGTTGCGCAAAAGGTCCAGGTGCCGGATATCGCCGCGCAAGTGACCTATGCGATGCGCATAATGGGTGTTTCGCCCATTCCGCGAAACTACGAGCTGTTCTATGAGGCCTATATCGGCTCCAATCCCAAGCTGACGCGGGAACTGGCGGCGCTCGGCAGCAAGGCCTCCCAGGAGGAACTGGACGAGATCGGCGCGCAATATTTCGGCCACCACCACGGCGCCAACGCCATCGACGGCGCGCATACCCGGATCGTCGGCGAGCTCGAAGGCCTGCTGCGCCTCCTCAAGCAGGAGCAGACCTCGCTCGAAAGCTACAACAAGCTGCTCGACGAGACCTTCGTGCGCATCACCGGCAAGAACGCCACCAGCGTCGACATCATCAAGAGCGTCATCGGCGTTCTGACGGAAGCGACCGGCGACACCATCAACCAGGGCAAGGAGATGGTGCAGAACGTCGCGCAGAAATCGATCGAGATGGACAATGTGCGCAAGGAGCTCGACGAGTACAAGCGCATCGCCAACACGGATTCGCTGACGCAGCTTTCCAACCGCCGCGCCTTCGACGACAAGCTCTCCGCCATCTACAATTCGACGATGTCGCGCAACGTGACCGCGCTGATCCTCGCCGACATCGATCATTTCAAGAAGATCAACGACACCTACGGCCACCCGGTCGGCGACAAGATCCTCGCCTCCGTCGGCAGCCTGATCCGCGCGAACGTGCGCAAGGACATCCTCGTCGCCCGCACCGGCGGCGAGGAATTCGCCATGATCGTCGAGGGCAATACCGAAGAAGAGGCGATGGCCATCGCCGAGCGCATCCGCGTCGCGCTGGAGCACACGCCCTTCAAGAATTCCAAGACCGGCGTCAATTACGGCCCGATCACCATCTCGCTCGGCTTCTGCATGGCCTCCTGGGCGGATGGCCCGGGCGAACTCTACTCCAAGGCCGACATCGCCCTTTATTGCGCCAAGAACGGCGGGCGCAACCGCACCATGCCCTTCGAGGACGGCATGAAGAAGGATTTCACGAAGAGCTGGCTGATCTACCGCAAGTAAGCGGGCCTGTTCCCCTCGAAAACGGCGCCTGCGGGCGCCGTTCTGCATTTTGCCTCCGACGGGAACCATGATGGCGCCCGCGCGTTCCGGGCGTGGGAGGATCGTGCCATGCAAACCGGATTTTTCGAACTGACGATGATCGCCGCGCTGATGCTGAGCAGCCTCGTCTGGATCCAGCCGTTCTGACGAACCTGTTCCCGCCGGAACATCGTGGCCGGCAGCGCTGTCCTACAACGTCCCTATCAGAACAAGGCGCCGGGCATGAAGCCGCCGGCCGACGACAGGGACCAGGACAATGAAAACGCTCGCCATCGCATTTATCGCAGGCCTCCTTTCCACCGCAGGCGCCGCCGTCGCCGCCGACAAGGCAGTAGATCCGATCGAGGTCGCCTCGCTCTCCTCCTCCGCCCAGAAGACGGGCTGGCTGCAGGTGCTCTCGGGCGGCACGCCGGTCAAGTCGGAGAAGAAGATCGCCGCCGTCTCCCGCGCGCCGATCGCCCGCGAACTCGTCGCCTTCAACGAGAAGGTCGCGCCGGGCACGATCATCGTCGACAATTCCGAACGCCGCCTCTACCACGTCCTCGGCTCCGGCCTTGCCATGAAGTACGCCGTCAGCGTCGGCCGCGAAGGCTTCCTGTGGACCGGCGTGGAAAAGGTGACGCGCAAGAGCGAATGGCCGACCTGGACGCCGCCGGAGGACATGCGCGCCCGCGAGGCCAAGAAGGGCAAGATCCTGCCGGTCTCGATGAAGGGCGGCCTCGACAACCCGCTCGGCTCGCGCGCCATCTATCTCGGCTCCACCATCTACCGCATCCACGGCACCAACCAGCCCTCCTCGCTCGGCAAGGCACAGTCGTCCGGCTGCATCCGCATGGCGAACGAGGATGTCGAGCACCTCTATGCCCAGGTCACGACGGGCGTGACGGTCATCGTCCGCGATTGATTTCCCGGAAGAGGCGGGCGGCCCCCACGATCCAATCAGCGGCAGGCGGAAGCGCCTGCCGCCTTTGCGATCGCGATGAGGTCCGGGCGGTACTCGAAATGCATCGTATCGTAGTGATACCAGCGCCCGCCCCAGACGAAGCCGTGCCGCTCGAAGATCTCGACGATCTCGAGCGGATATTTGTTGGCGTATGTCGGCACCCTGCCGGGCTTGCCGCCGGACCAGACCCAGTAGTCCGCGAACTTCGTGTTGAGATCGAGCGCCGCGCCGAAGCTGTGCACCGACATGTTCTTCGCCCCGGAGACCTTGCGCCAGTTGAACACGCCGGCCGAGGGCGAGAGGTAGCGCTTCAGCTCCGGCCTGCCGACAAGTTCGTCGCGCACCTTCTCCAAGGCCGCGGCCGCGCCCTGCCGCTTCGTCACGCGCAGCGTCTCGCCGAACCATTTGACCGGCACGAGATCGGCCGAGACCGCCTTCGCCGAGGCCCCGTAGAGCCGCATCATCAGCGCGTCGCTGCGGATGCGGCCGGGGTCGAAATCGACCTCCGGCGTCCTCTCGCAAGCCCCCAGCGGATAGATCTGCCGCAGGCTGTCCTCGACATCGCCGGCGGCGAGCGCCGCCTGGTGGTCCTTCGTCCTGCCGTCGTCGATCTGAAGCGGCGGCCCGCCGTCCTTGAAGAGGAGCGCGTTTCCCTCGATACCGGCAAGGCTTTCCGGATAGGCGGCCACCAGCAGCTCCAGGCGGGCCGCAAGATCGGGCTCCGCCGCGCCGGCCGGGGACGCGGCCAGCAGGAGCACGGCCGCAACGAGGCGGCGGCTAGTTGACCGAGATGTTGATATAGTCGCCTCCCGCCCCGCGCCAGATTTCGACGTAGATCTGCACGTCGCCATCGAGCAGCCGGCGGGCGGCGCTGCGCTCGATGCGGCCGGCGCGGATCATGCGCTCGGCAAGCTCGCGGTTGCGCGGGGAAGCGAAGAAGCTGTCGAGATCGTCGCCGGGCTGGCGCACGCCGAAGCGGTGCACGTTGGCGCGATCCTGGCGGATGACCTGCCAGGGCTGCGTCAGGCGCTCGTTGCTGGAATTGTAGAGATCGTCCTGGCCGATATAGGCGCCGTAGCTCTCAATCAGCTCGTCCGCCCTGGCCGCCCCGGTCGAAACCGCAAGCACGACGGCGAAAGCCGCCGCAAAAAGTCCTTTTCGCATTCCCTGCTCCACGTTCCGGCCAAGGCCGATCATCATCGAGAACAAGACGGGCGACGGCGGCGGGATATTCGCCGGCGCTCACCACATGGACTTGGCGGCGCGGCCCGGCCATTCCCGGTCATAGGCAGCGCCGTCAAACCCCTTCCTGGCCGAGGCGAGCATCTGCCCGACCGTCGGCAGGCACGCCGTATCGCGGAACTTTTCCGGATTCCAGAGGTCGGCGCGCAGCACGGCGCGAGCACATTGCGAATAGACCTCCTCGATGGTGATGACGACCACGGAGCGCGGATGTTTCCCGTCCATCACGAAGCGCCCGGTGATCTCGGCATCGATGCGCACCACGGCGCGGCCGTTGAGGCGCATGGTCGTGTTGGAGCCGGGGATGAGGAACATCAGCGCGACGCGCGGATCGCGCACGATGTTGGAGAGCGAATCGATGCGGTTGTTGCCGCGCCAGTCGGGCAGCATCAAGGTGCGCTCGTCCTCGACATGGATGACGGCGCCGGCATCGCCGCGCGGCGAACAATCGAGCCCTTCCGGCCCGACGGTGGCGAGCGCCATGAAGGGCGAGGCCTCGATCATCGTGCGGTATTCCGGCAGCAGGTAGTCCGTCACCTTGACGAGCGAGGCCTCGCCCGGGACCCCGTAAAGCGCGTTCAGTTCCTCGACCGAAGTGACGATGCTCATGCCTGTCTCCCGTGCTGTGCGACCGCTGCGGCGCATCGCACCCTTGCATGACAGGCGCGTGACGAAAAGTCCGTCAGGCGGCGATGCGCGCCGCATCCTCCGCAAGGAATTGCACGATGCGGTCGATCACCGGCTCGGCGGAAACGATGCGGCGATGGCCGAAACCGTTCGCCCATTCGAGCGTGACATTCGGGCCGGCGGCGGCGTAGCGCCGGGCGTGCAGCGCCGGCACCTCCTTGTCGTCCTGAGCATGGAGCACCAGCATGGGGGATTTCAGCCGCCCTGCCCCGTTGGCCGCGTCGAAGGCCGAAAGCGGCGCGCCGGCGATGCGCTCCACATGGTTCTCCAGCGCGACCTGCGCCTTCGGCCCGAGCTTGAGGAAACGGCCGAGGTCCTTGAACAGCCAGGTCATCTCGCTCGGCGAGCCGATGGTCACCAGCCGGCGCGGCCGGTGCGCCGGCACCGACGGCACGAGGCCGCTCGCCGCACAGGCGAGCGAGGCGCCGCCGAAGGAATGGCCGCAGAAATAGTCGAAGCCGCCGAAGCGCTGCCAGGCCGCATCGATCGCCCGGACGGCCATCGGCAGCGTCAGCGTGCGACCGCCCGAGGCGCCATGCCCCGGCAGGTCGAGCGCCACGACCTCGTGGCCGGCGGCGACCAGCGCTTCCGTCAGCGCCGTGAGATAGGCCGCGCGCGAGCCCCAGCCGTGCACCACGAGCACCCGGCCGGAAAAGCTCTGGCACGGGCGGGCGGCGAAGCGGTGCGCGACCGCCCTGCCGCCGGCAAAGGCGAGCGGCACGCGCTCCGCCTGCCGCATCCACCCCTCGGAACGCGCGAAAAGCTCCTTCTCCTTCGCCGTGCGCGGCCGGCGGCCGGGCGTCGTCGCGAAGAGGCGGAAGGCGGCGCGGCCGGCCGCATCGGGAGAAATCCTGGCCACGCCGGACAGCGCCAGCCGGATGACCTTCAAGCCAAAGGATGCCATAGTGGGATTCCAGAAAAATGTTCAATATTGAACAATAAAGTACAACGATGAACAAAAATCAAGCCTTCCCCTGGGATCATCCGCGCTTTCGCAGCTGGATCGGCGTGGGACGCGCCTGCCAGCTCATGCAGCAGGCGATGGGCCGGGCGATCGCCGACCTCGGCATCAAGCCGCCGCATCTCGACATCCTGATCAACCTCTACCGCTTCGACGGCATCTCCCAGCAGGACCTCGCCCGCAAGCTGCTCGTCGGCCGCTCCAACATGAGCATGCTGCTGCCGCAGCTCGAAAAGCGCGGCCTGATCGAGCGCCGGGCCGACGCCAAGGACAAGCGTGTGCTCCGCCTGTCGCTGACCGGGACGGGTCGCAGCCTGACCGAGGAGGCGATGGCCATCCAGACCGGCCTCATCGACCGCACCCTCTCGCAAGCACCGGCCGAGCGCTGCCTCGCGGTCGCCGAGGCGATGGAGGACATCATCCGCATTCTCCAGACGATGGAGAGCGATGAACCCGACGATACCCCCCTGGCGAAATTCCGGTGAACCGGAGACGGGTGCACGCCGACGCGCACCTGCGGGATTTCACAGGCGCCGGCGGCAAAGCAAGATCGCCGTCGCACCTATTGGGCAGGAGGCAAGACACGTTCCCATCGCCCCGGCGGATCTGGCGGCCTCAGCTCGCCTCTTCCTGCTCGCGGCGGTGCCGCTCCTCCTCCGCCGCCCGCTCGCGGGCGGTGCGCGCCGCGACGATGTCGGCCGGCTGGGCGTTGCCGCGGATGAGCTGGCGGCCGGCATAGATGCCGCCGACCATTTCCAGCTCCAGCCGCTCTCGGTCGACGTCGCGGAATTCCTCCACCACCTCGGCGGCAAGATCCTCGTCCTCGCCCAGCGCCTTCAGCGTCTCGCGGCTGAACACCATCGCCGATTCGAAGGTCTCGCGGATCTGGAAGTCGACGCCGGCATGGACGAGGTCGACGGCATGGCCGCGATCATAGGCGCGCGCCAGGATCGGCACGAGCGGGAACTCCTCGCGCACGATCTCGGCGATCTTCACCGCCGCCGCCTTGTCGTCGAGGCAGATGAGGATCGCCTTGGCGGTCGAGGCGCCGGCGGCATGCAGGATGTCGATGCGCGCGCCGTCGCCGTAATAGACCTTGAAGCCGAAATCGGCGGCATCGCGCACGAACTCGGCATCCTTGTCGATCAGCGAGAGCGTGTAGCCGCGGGCGAGCAGCGGCTGGCTGACGATCTGGCCGAAGCGGCCGAAGCCGATCATCAGCACCGTGCCCTCGACGTTTTCCGGCAAGGTCAGCCCCTCGGTGGACGGCTGCTGCTTCGGCACGATGCGGTCGTGCAGGATGACCATCAGCGGCGTCAGCACCATCGAGATGATGATCGTCGCCGTCAGGATGGCGTTCTCCTCGCCGTTGAGGATGCCGGCGGAAACGGCCGCGGCATAGAGCACGAAGGCGAATTCGCCGCCCTGCGCCATCAGCACGGCGCGCTCCAGGCTTTCGGCATGGCAGGTGCCGAGAAGGCGCGCGACCACGTAGATCAGGAGGAGCTTCGCGATCATGTAGCCGACGACGCTCGCCACCACGAGCTGCCAGTTGGCGGCGATCACCCCAAGGTCGATCGCCATGCCGACGCCGAGGAAGAAGAGGCCGAGCAGGATGCCGCGGAACGGCTCGATGTCGGCCTCGAGCTGGTGGCGGAAGCTCGATTCGGAGAGCAGCACCCCGGCAAGGAACGCACCCATGGCCATGGAGAGGCCGGAGACCTGCATGGCGAGCGCCGATCCGAGCACCACGAGCAGCGCCGCCGCCGTCATCACCTCGCGCGCGCCGGAGGCCGCCAGCACCCGGAAGAGCGGGTTGAGCAGGTAGCGCCCCGCCAGCACCAGCGCCACGATGGCGCCGATGGCGATGCCGATGGAAAGCCAGCGGTCGGAGGCATCCGTCGCCGCCGCCCCCGTGCCGAGCAGCGTGACGATCGCCAGCAGCGGCACGATGGCAAGGTCCTCGAAGAGCAGGATCGCGATGATGCGCTGGCCCTTCAGCGTCGACATCGTGCCGCGCTCCTGCAGCATCTGCATGACGATGGCGGTGGAGGTGAGGACGAAGCCGGTGCCGGCGACGAAGGAGGGAATGAGCGGAAAGCCCATCGACACGCCGATGCCCGTCAGCGCCGCCATGGCACCCATGACCTGGATCGCGCCGAGCCCGAAAATGTCCTTGCGCATGCCCCAGAGCCGGGAGGGCTGCATCTCCAGCCCGATGATGAAGAGGAACATCACCACGCCGAGCTCAGCGACATGGATGATCGCCTGCGGATCGGCGAAGAAGCCGAGCCCGAAGGGACCGATCACCAGCCCGGCGGCGAGATAGCCGAGCACCGAGCCGAGGCCGATCTTCTTGAAGACCGGCACGGCCGCCACGCCCGCCGCCAGGAGCACGACGACCTGGGTGAGATCATTTGCATTCGCTTCGCCTGCCAAGGGGCATCTCCCGTTCGTTTGTGGGTGGACGCTACCTTCGTCAGGCAGTCCGACATGTTACCGCGGTTTCTCCGAAATATCGCGGCTCATGCCTTTCTCCGCAAGCTCGCGCTCATAGGCGGCGAAGAGTTCCGCGCCTTTTTCCCCGAGTTCCCGGAGATAGGACCACGTATAGATGCCGGTATCGTGAAGGTCGTCGAAGCCGATGCGCACGGCATAATTGCCGGTCGGCGTCATCGAGATGATCGCGACATTGCGCTTTCCCGGCACCGTCACCTTCTGGCCCGGCCCGTGGCCCTGCACTTCCGCCGAGGGCGAGAGCACGCGCAGGAGTTCGGCGGAAAGATCGAAGCGCGCGCCGTCGTTGAAGGTCACGACGAGGCGCTGGCGGTCCTTCGTCACGCGCAGTTCTGTCGGCCACAGATCGCTCATCCCGTTTCCTTTCCCGTCTGTTGTCGCGAAGGACTATGCGCCAGATCGAGGATGCGCAAGGCGCAAAATGCTGTCATAATCGCCGCACCGGCTTGACGCTGCGCCCCGGGCACACGACATGTCGGCAATGGAGGACGTGTTTTGAATTCGTATGCAGGCCCGCTGGGTGGCGCGAACCCGATCGCGCAGTCCGACGCACCGATGATCGACCCCTTCGGGCGCGCCATCACCTATCTGCGCGTGTCGGTAACCGACCGCTGTGATTTCCGCTGCACCTATTGCATGGCGGAGAACATGACCTTCCTGCCGAAGAAGGACCTGCTGACGCTGGAAGAGCTGAACCGGCTCTGTTCCACCTTCATCGCCAAGGGTGTGCGCAAGCTCCGGCTGACCGGCGGCGAGCCGCTGGTGCGCAAGAACATCATGCATCTCGTGCGCGAACTCGGCCGCCAGGTGCATGACGGGCGCCTCGACGAACTGACGCTGACGACCAATGGCTCGCAGCTCGCCCGGCACGCGGCCGAGCTTGCCGATTGCGGCGTGCGCCGCATCAACGTCTCCCTCGACACGCTCGACGCGCAGAAGTTCCGGACCATCACCCGCTGGGGCGACCTCTCCAAGGTTCTGGAAGGCATC
Organism: Shinella sp. HZN7; assembly: GCF_001652565.1. Classification (NCBI taxonomy): domain Bacteria; kingdom Pseudomonadati; phylum Pseudomonadota; class Alphaproteobacteria; order Hyphomicrobiales; family Rhizobiaceae; genus Shinella; species Shinella sp. HZN7. Next base: position 2,081,363 of record NZ_CP015736.1, read on the forward strand.
GACGCCGCGCAGGCCGCCGGCCTCCACATCAAGATCAACGCCGTGGCGCTGAAGGATTTCAACGACCGCGAGATCCCCGATCTGATGCGCTGGGCGCATGGCCGCGGCATGGACCTCACCCTCATCGAGACCATGCCGATGGGCGAGATCGAGGAAGACCGCACAGACCGCTACATGCCGCTGTCGGAGATGCGCGCCCGCCTCGAAGACGACTTCACCCTGACGGAGAACGCCTACCGCACCGGCGGCCCGGCGCGCTACGTCACGGTCGCCGAGACCGGCGGCCGGCTCGGTTTCATCACGCCGATGACGCACAATTTCTGCGAAAGCTGCAATCGCGTGCGCCTCACCTGCACCGGCACGCTCTACATGTGCCTCGGCCAGAACGATGCGGCGGACCTGCGCCTGCCGCTGCGGGCCTCCGACGACGACGCCCTGCTCTCGCAGGCGATCGACGAGGCGATCACCCGCAAGCCGAAGGGCCACGATTTCGTCATCGACCGCCGCAACCGCCCGGCCGTCGCCCGCCACATGAGCGTCACCGGCGGCTGACCCCGCCGAAAGCGAGGTTTTGGTGAACGTCCTTCCGGCCCTCCTCCCCGCCCTCCTTGTCGCCGCCCTTCCTTCCCTCGGCCTTGCCGCCGAGCGGCCGGAGGGCATCGCCGCCGCCGAGGCGGTCGCCAGGGCCGCCCTCGGCGCGGATTGCGACATGAACGGCATGGAGGACGTGCCGATGGTCGGTCCCGAGGCGGAAGGATTCGGCCACGCCCTCTACCGCTTCGCCTACAAGCCCGGCTACGATCCGAACGGTCCCGACATCGAGGCCGAGCTCTACCAGTTGTTCTGCGGCTCGGGCGCCTACAACATCCGCAATGCCTTCGTCCTGAAGACCGGCAACAGCGACACGCCGAAACTCATCGCCTTCGCCACGCCGGACCTTGCCTATGAATATGCGAACGGGGAGAACAGCCGGCTGACCGCCGAGCCGAAGATCCGCGGCTTCCGCGCCACCGCGCTGCTGGTCAATGCGAGCTTCGACGAGAAGACCCGCACCATCACCAGCCACACCGCCTGGCGCGGCATCGGTGACGCCTGGGACAGCGGCGAATGGGTCTTCCGCAACGGCGATTTCACGCTGACCCGCTTCGAGTTCGACCCCACCTACGGCGACCCGGACCCCACGGTGCCGGAGAGCTACGTAGTCTACGAGGCCGGCAAGTAAGGAAACGGCGCAAACGAAAACGGCCGGGCGTCCACCCGGCCGTTTTCGTTGATGGCAGGCGCATCACGCCGCGTGGTGCTGCCCGTAATAACCGCCCTCGCGCGTATCGAGGTCGCGCGTCTTGAAGTGGTCGATCTTCTGGTTGAGGACTTCGACGCGATGGCGCAGGCCGTGGATCTCGGCCGTGTTCTCCTCCACCATCGCCGCGTTCTGCTGCGTAATGAGCTCGACCTGGTGCACCGCCTGGTTCACCTCGTTGATGCCGTCATACTGCGCGGCGGCGGCCGCCTCGATCTGGCCGACCAGCGCATGGATCGAGGAGATGTGCTCGTTGATGACGGTCAGCGCCTCGCCGGTCTCGGTGACGAGCGCAACGCCGTTCCGGACCTGCGCCGAACTGTCGGAGATCAGGCCCTTGATCTCGCGGGCGGCACCGGCGCAGCGCTGGGCAAGCTCGCGAACCTCCTGCGCGACGACGGCAAAGCCGCGGCCCGCCTCGCCGGCCCGCGCCGCCTCGACGCCGGCATTGAGCGCGAGCAGGTTGGTCTGGAAGGCGATCTCGTCGATGACGCCGATGATCGTGCTGATCTTCTCCGACGACCGGTTGATCTCGCCCATGGCGTCCACCGCCTTGGCCACGACCTCGCCGGAGCGTTTCGCATAGCTGTGCGTCTCGTCGACGGACACCGCCGTCTTCTGGGCGCTTTCGGCCGTCGAACGCACGATGTCGGTGAGCTGGCGCAGCGCCCGCGAGCTTTCCTCCAGCGCCGCCGCCTGCTGTTCGGTTCGGCGGGCGAGATCGTCGGCGGAGGTGGCGAGGTTGCCCGTGCCGCCATTGATCTCCATCGTCGTCGCGCGCACGTCCGACAGGGTGACGCGCAGCGCCTCGACCGCATTGTTGTAGGTGCGCGCCATCGCGACATATTCGGCGGCCAGCGCCTCCGTCATGCTTTCCTCCAGGTTGCCGGCGGCAAGCTGGCCGAGCACATCCGACAGGGCCGTCAGCGCCTCGGTCTGCTCCGCCTCGATGCGGGCCTGCTCGCTGGCGCGGCGCGCCTGCTCCTCGGCCGTCATCTGGCGCTGGGCCTCGGCCTCCTGCTCCAGGCGGATGTTTTCCCGCGCCGCATCGCGGAAGACGGCGACCGAGCGCACCATGTCGCCGATCTCGTCGCCGCGGTTGCGGCCGTCGATGCTGATGTCGAGGTCGCCGCTCGCCAGCCGCGACATGGCTTCCGTCACCCGCTTCAGCGGGCCGCGCAGCGTTTCGACCAGCATCAGGCCGCCGATGATGGCGAGCAGCGTGCCGGCGACCATGGCGATGATCGAGACGTTGGCCGAGCGCTGGCTGTCCTTCTTGCCCGCCTCCTGGGCGCTGGAGACGAACTGCTCCAGCGTCTGGCTGGCATCGGCGACGGAGGCATAGGCGGCGGCGCGCGCGGCCTGCCACTTCTCGCCGACGGAGATGAGGTCCTGGGTGCCCTGCTCGATCCTGGCGAGCGACGGGGCGAGCTTCTGCGAGAGGTCGCGCAGGGCGGCGTTCTTCGTGCCAAGCTTGGCAAGCTCGGCGGCGCTGCCGGCGACGGCCTTCACGTCGGCCAGCACGGCGTCGCGGCTCGGCTGGTCGAGCTTGCGGTGCAGCTCGCTGATATGCAGGCGCGTCTCGTCGATGCCCTTGAACGTGTCGCCCATCAGCGTGATCAGCGTCTTCAGGAGCGCGATCTCGGCATCCATGCCGACGAAACGCTTTGCCGCCGTGTCGGAATTCTTGCCGGCCTCCTTGAGGAAGTCGGCGTCGAACTTGGAAAGCTTGGTCAGAACGGGCACGAACTTCGTCTTCTTGGCTTCCGCATCGTCGCTGCCGGCCAGGATGTCCTTGACCTTGGCGAGCTCGGCCTCGAAGGGCTTGATCTGCTCCAGCGCCTTCGGCGAGGCGATCGCCCGGGATTCGTCGAGCTGCTTGAGGAGCTGCGGCAGGTAGGTCTCGGCCGCCTTGACCTTGTCCTCCGCCTTCATGGCGAGCGCCACCGGCTTGCGGAACTTGCCGATGCGTTCGGCAAGGCCCTGATAGGCGGCGGCATCGAACAGCAGCGCCTTGGCGAAGGCTTCCTTCTCGCCCGATTCGTTGCGGATGACACCGATCTGCTTTTCGGCGAAGGCACCGTCCTTGGCCATCGTCGCCAGCGCCTCCTCCAGCCCCGCCGTCACGGCGTTGCGCTCCTGGTCGATCGACCAGAGCGTTTCGCTCTGCTCGCGCATGGTCCCGGCCAGCGCCACCACCGAGGCGATCTTCGCCTTCTCGGCCGCATCGGGCAGGAGGGCATCGAGATCGTTGATACCGGCCTCCTGCTCGTCGATGCGCGCGCCGAGCGCCGCCCGCGTCGCCTCGCCGGGCCTGTCGACGAAGTCCTGCAAGCCGGTGCGGAGATTCTGGAAATGCGACAGACTGTTGATCGTCTCGCGCGTCACCGTCATGTGGCCGTTCAGCGTGCTCGCGGTGAAGTAACCGACAAGGCCGATGCCCGCGATCAGCGCGACGAGAGGAATGACGAACAGCAGCACCTTGGTAACGATGCGGCGCTGCTGGAGCAGGCGGTCGATGAAGGACATGGGTTCCCCGACGTTTTTATGACGACCAAGATCCCGTCGGGTGTTCCTCAAAGCCGAAACGGCCGCTCAGGCTCGTCATCGGAGCGCGGCCGGTGCTGATTCAAGGCTTCGGCCGATCTTGCATCAGGCGGCCCGCCCTCACCCGTCGCATCATGCGATCGCTCATTGGGATGACGCAACGATAGGTGGGGAAGCTTAATGAATTCCTTCGGCAAAGCGGCAGGAATTCAAGCCTTTGCGCCCAAATCATCATACTTTTCTGCACGGATTTCGCGCAACTGCCGCTCCGTGCGGCAATCGCCCCGTTTGTTCCAGCCGCCAGGGTGATGGCATACGGCGGGCATTGTGCCTAAGAAGGGCGAAGACTCGCCTGGAATCACCTGCATGACCACCACCGCCAACGCCAAGGGCGCCCTGTTCATGGCCATCGCCATGATCGGCTTCACCTGCAACGACGCGCTCGTCAAGTCCGTCACCGGCGACATGAACACCGGCCAGATCCTCTTCGTGCGCGGGCTGATGACCACGGTGCTCGTCGTCGCCATCGCCCGGTGGATGGGCGCGCTCGGCTCCTGGCGGATCGTGCTGCAGCCGGCCGTGGCGCTGCGCATCGCCGCCGAAATCCTCGCCTCGCTCGCCTATGTCTCGGCGCTCGGCGCCATGCCGCTCGCCAACACGGCCTCGATCCTCCAGGCCCTGCCGCTCGCCGTCACGCTCGGCGCGGCGCTCTTCCTCAACGAGAAGGTCGGCTGGCGGCGGTGGCTGGCCATCATCGCCGGCTTTGCCGGCGTGCTGATCGTCATCCGCCCCGGCCCGGAGGGCTTTTCGCTCGCCGCCGTCTATGTCATCGCCTCGGTCGTCGGCGCGGCGGCGCGGGATCTGTGTACCCGCCGCATCGACCGGTCCGTGCCGTCGCTGTTCATCAGCGTCATCACCGCGGCGTCGATCACCGTCACCGGCGCGGTGATGATCGTGCCGATGGGCGGCTGGCAGCCGGTTTCCGGCGAAGCCTTCGTCCGCCTCGCCGCCGCCAGCGTGCTGCTGCTCGTCGGCTACCAGACCATCGTCATCGCCATGCGCACCGGCGAGATCTCCTTCATCGCGCCCTTCCGCTATACGAGCCTCATCTGGGCGATCGCCATCGGCTTCCTGTTCTTCGGCGAGGTGCCGGATTTCTGGATGACCGTCGGCGTTGGCATCATCGTCGCCTCCGGCCTCTACACCTTCTACCGGGAAAACCGCCGCCGGGACGTGGAGGCCGTGGCACAGGAATCGAAACCGGAATCGCCCTGACAGGGTTGCGCGCCGCCGCTGCCGCTCCATCTGTCTTCAGAGCGTGCCCGCGCAAAAACGCGCAGCGGTTTTGCGATGATGACAAGGGCAAGGTGATTACGCTCGGCCGCAAAATGCTCTAGACGAAAACGGCGAAACCTGCCGATGGGAGCGAAATGACAGCGACGCATGCGATAGTGGGCGTGATCCTGGCCGGCGGCCTCTCCTCCCGCATGGGGCAGGACAAGGCGCGCATCCGCCTCGGCGGCGCGGCCCTCATCGACCGTGCGGCGCGACGCCTCAAGCCGCAGGTCTCGGCCGTCGCCGTCAATGCCAACGGCCCGGTCCTCTTCGAGCGCGGCGAGGAACTGCCGGTCTTTGCCGATCTGGATGCCGCCCGCGCCGGCCCGCTCGGCGGCGTGCTCGCCGCCCTCGACTATGCGCGGCGCCACCATCCCGAGGCGAGCCACGTCGCCACCGTTCCGACGGACAGCCCCTTCTTCCCGACCGATCTCGTCGCTCGCCTGTCGCGCGTCGTCGACACGCCGGAGCGCATCGCGGTGGCACGCTCGGTCAGCGGCCTCCACCCCGTCTTCGCCCTCTGGCCCGTCACCCTCGCCACGGATCTCGCCGAATGGCTGGCAGGCGGCGGGGCGCTGCGCGTGCGCAGCTATCTCGAGCGCCACCAGGCCCGCGAAATCACCTTCCCGCTGATCGAGACCTCGCGCGGCGAGTTCGATCCCTTCTTCAACATCAACACGCCGGATGATCTCGACGAGGCGGAAAACTGGCTCTGGGTGCTGGAACGATGACACGACCGAAGATCTTCGGAATTGCCGGATGGAAGAATTCCGGCAAGACGGGCCTTGCCGTGCGCCTGGTGAGCGAACTCGTCGCCCGCGGCTACCGCGTCTCCACCATCAAGCATGCCCACCACGACTTCGACATCGACAAGGTCGGCGCCGACAGCTATCGCCACCGCCAGGCCGGCGCCCACGAGGTCACCATCGTCTCCGGCACGCGCTACGCCATCATGCACGAGCTGCGCGGCGCCCCGGAGCCGAGCTTCGAGGAAATCCTCGCGCGCCTGGCGCCCTGCGACCTCGTTCTCATCGAAGGCTACAAGCGCGAGCCGATCCCCAAGATCGAGGCCCGGCGGCTGGAGGCCGCCAACCGGACGCCGCTCGCCCCCGAAGATCCCCACATCACCGCCATCGCCGCCGACCACCCCGTCCCGGACGCGGGCCTGCCCGTCTTCGACCTCGACGACACGGCGACGATCGCCGACTTCGTCGTGGCGGTGACGGGATTGAAGACCCCGGAACATTGAGCCGCGACGAAAAAGGCCGCGGGCAAAACCCGCGGCCTTGCGTACGTCAGGGCCGACCGGTCACTCGGCCATCGCCACCGGCTTCACCAGCGGGGTGACGCGGCGGATGGTGACGCGACGGTTGAGCTGTTCGGCGGCGTCCGTGGCGATCTTCAGGAAGCGCTCGCCGTAGCCCTGGGTGGCCAGGTTCTCCGGCGGGATGTCGTAGACGTCGGTCAGGATGTTGGCGACGGCCTCGGCGCGCTCGTCGGAGAGCACGAGGTTCGATTCGTCCGACCCGACGGCATCCGTGTGGCCCTCGATCAGGAAGGTCTCGCCGGGATCCTTGTCGAGGATCTCGTTCATCGCCTCGGCCACCCTGCGCAGCGTCGCGGCCTGGTTCATCGAGATCTCCGCCGAGCCCGTGGCGAAGGTGATCGTGTCGAGGTCGATGCGGCGCACCTTGTCGCGGATACGGGCCGAATATTTCACCTCGTCGAGCGAATAGACACGCTCGACCGGCTCGACCGGGGGCCGTCCCAGGAAGTCGCGGTAGTCGATGCTTCCTTCCGCGGACGTGTCGACGATATAGTCATCGACCGGGATCGTCAGGCGCATCGGCGGCAGCCGCTCGCCGGGATCGACGAAGGTCGGCCGGCTGTCGCGGTCGATCTCCGGCGCGTAGAACATCACATATTCCCGGCCGCGGCCGTCGATGCGCGAGCGCTGGATGATCTCGCCGTAGCGGTTGCGGATGGTGACGACGCGGTCGCCGTTCGGCCGTTCGATCACCTCGCGCACCCGGCCGTTCGGCAGGTCCTCGTAATAGGTATCCGTGGCGCGGCGCGACAGGCGACGCCCGTCGTCGGAGCGCACGATGATGCGGTCGCCGAAATTGATCACGAAGCGGTTGTCGACCTCGCGCTGGACGCGCCAGCCGTCGCGTTCCTCGTAGCGCGGCCGGCGGTCGCGCCGCTCGCCGCGCTCCCGGTCGCCCGATTCGTAGCGGATGCGGTCACGCCCTTCCCAGCCGACCTGTGCATCGCGGTCGGATTCGGGGACGCGCACGCGCACGTCGCGGCGCTTTTCCTCGCGTTCGCGGCGCAGTTCCTCGCGCGAGCGGTCGCGGCGGTTGTCCCAGTCCTTGTCGCTGTCGAGAACGGCGGCGCCGTCGATGAACGGCAGCTCGATCGTCCCGGTCGTGCGCGACGGGTCGCGGGCGATGCGCTCGCGCTCCTTGTCCCGCTCGCGGCGCGGACGCCCCGCCGTCTCGTCCGGGCGCTTGCGCTCGCGCTCGGCCTCGCGCCTGCGTTCCTCGCGGTTGCGCTGCTGCTCCTCGCCCTGGCGCTGCTCTTCGCGCGCCGCATCGCGCTGCTTCTTGCTGCGCTCCTCACGCGCCTTCTGCTGCTCGTCCTGCCGGCGCTGTTCTTCCCGCTCGGCGTCACGCTGCTTCTTGCGGCGCTCCTCGCGGTTGCCTTGCTGGGTCTCTTCCTGGCGCTTGCGGTCACGTTCCGCATCGCGCTGGCGCCGCTCCTCGCGTGCCTTCTGCTGGTCGTCCTGCCGGCGCTGTTCCTCCCGCTCGGCGTCACGCTGCTTCTTGCTGCGCTCCTCGCGGTTGCGCTGCTGATTCTCTTCCTTGCGCTGCCGGTCGCGGTCCGCGTCGCGCTGGCGGCGCTCCTCGCGTGCCTTCTGCTGGTCATCCTGCTGGCGCTGTTCCTCGCGCTGCCTCTTGCTGCGCTCCTGCTGGCGGCGCTCCTCGCGCTGACGGTCGAGCTGTTCCTTGGCCTCGCGGTTGTTCTTGCCGCCGCCTTCGTCCTCGCGATTGCGCTTGCGGTCCTGCCGGCCCTCGTTGCCGTTGCCCTGGTCCTCGCGGTTGCGGCGCTTCGGGATGAGCAGGTCGTCGCCGAACTGGCCTTCCCCGGCCTGCACCGTCGTCACGTCGGATTTTTCGACCAGCGGCAGCACCGGCCGCATCACGGCGGCCTCGACCGGCTGCCAGATAAACGACAGCGACGCGATGGGCAGGGCCACCGTTGCCAGAAGTCTCGTTCTTTTAAGCATTGGCGTTTCCTCGTTTGCCAGCATTCCACGCTATTGCATCGGGGTTTGGGGCGGATTTGTGTTTGTACGCAAGACGCTAATCCATGGCAGATGAATCCGCGCTGAATGCACAAGGGCCGCCGGCAGCTTGCCGGCGGCCCCGTCGTAAACGCATGACGGTGCGATCAGTTCGCCCGCGCCATGGGACGCACCAGCGTGGTGACGCGGCGGATGGTGACGCGGCGGTTCTGCTGCTCGGCAATCTGCGTCTTCACCTTCAGGAAGCGTTCGCCATAGCCCTGGGTCTGCAGGTTTTCCGGCGGAATGCCGTAGACGTCCGTCAGGAGGCTGGCGACCGATTCGGCCCGCTCGTCCGAGAGGACCAGGTTGGACGCGTCGGATCCCACGGCATCCGTATGCCCCTCGATCAGGAAGGTCTCGCCCGGATCCCTGTCCAGCACCTTCTGCATGGCCTCGGCGACGGAGCGCAGCGTGCGGGCCTGCGACATCGGCACGTCGGCGCTGCCGGTGGCGAAGGTGATCGTGTCGAGGTCGATGCGGCGCACCTTGTCGCGCAGGCGCGCCGAATGCTTCACCTCGTCGATCGTATAGACCCGCTCGACGCGCTCGACCGGCGGCTCGGCGAGGAAGTCGTAGTAATCCCGGTCCGGATTGCTCGACGTGTCGATGATGTAGTCGCTGACGGGGATGCGCAGGCGCATCGGCGGCAGTTCATAGCCGATGTCGACGAGGCCCGGGCGCGGCGAATCGTCCTCCAGCTCCGGCGCATAGACGAGGATGTATTCCCGCCCGTCGAGGCCGACGCGCGAACGCTGGATGATGTCGCCGTAGCGGTTGTAGATCGTCACGATCCGGACGCCGCCGGGCCGCACGATCGTCTCGCGCACACGGCCGCGGGCGAGGTTGTCGTAATAGACCTCTTCCGAATCACGGCGCAGGCGCGGACGGTCGTCGCCGCGCACGATCAGCCGGTCGCCGACCTCCAGCACCGTGCGGTTCTCGAAGCGCTCAACGATGTTCACCTTGGTGGTGCTGTTGTCGATCGTCGTGTTGTTGACGGTGTTGTTGTTGATGACCGTGTTGTTGATCACGGTGTTGTTGATGATGTTGGTCGTCTCCGGCACCGCGAAGTCGGGCGCCGCGTCCACGCGCTGGCCCTCTTCCCTGATCGCGGCCTCGATCCTGCCGGGCACGGCCTCGCGCACCTCCTCGGAGATCGTCGCCTGGGCCGCGTCGTCGGTGTCGGGAACCGGCACCTCCTCTTCCTGCGCGCGCAGCTCCTCGCGCTTCCTGCGGCGGTCCTCGCGGCTGGTCTGGCCGCCGGCATTGTCGGCGTCCTTGTCGCTGTCGAGCACGGCGGCCCCGTTCTCGACCGGCAGCACGACCGTCTCGTCCGTCCTGGCCGGGTCCTCGGCGATCTCCTGCTTTTCTTCCTCGCTCATTGTGTCGACGATGTCGGGCACCGGCTCGGCCGCCGGCGTCTCGCCGGTCTCGGCCGTGGCAGGCTGGTCCGTGCCGGTTTCGGCCGGCGTTTCGACAATTGCCGGCTGTTCATCTTCGCCCGCGGCCGGCTGCTCGCCCGCCGTCGTTTGCGAAGCGCCGCCATCCGGCTGCTGCGCGGGCTGCTCGGCCTGCTGCTCTTCGGCCGGCGTCTGCTCCTCCTGTGCGTTCTGCTCCTCGGCGGCCTGCCGTTCATCCGCCTGCCGCTGCTGCTCTGCCTCGGCGGCGGCGCGCTGCGCTTCGTCCTCGGCCGCCCTCTGCTCGGCCGCGGCCTTCTCCGCCTCTTCGGCAGCCTGCTGCTCTTCGGCCTGGCGCTGCTCTTCTTCCGCGGCAGCGCGCTGCGCCTCGTCTTCGGCAGCCTTCTCCTCGGCTGCAGCCCTCTCGGCTTCTTCAGCCGCCTTCTGCTCCTCCGCCGCCGCGCGCTGGGCCTCCTCTTCCGCTGCCTTCTCCTCGGCGGCAGCGCGTTCCGCCTCCTCGGCGGCCTTCTGTTCCTCGGCCTGGCGCTGCTTTTCTTCCTCGGCGGCGCGCTCAGCCTCGTCCTGCTGCTGTTGCTGCTGCTGGAGCAGCAGCTCCTCCTCGCTCGGCTGGCCCTCGCCGGTGCTTTCCTGGGCAACCTCGAACGGCTTCATCAGGGCATCGGCCAGCGCCGGCGTCGCGATCAGCGCGGTCGACAGGACCGGGAGCGCCACGGTTGCAAAAAGTCTGGAGCGGAAAGTCATCGTTTTGTCCTCACGGTGTCCCGTCTTGTTCTCAAAAGAGGGGCAGCCCGGCTCTTCCGGCCGTTGACGTGCCCGTCACAATCCTTCCAAGGCCTGGCATTCGCCGCCTTAACCCCGCCTGAACGACGCCTGGTGAGACGCGAGATAGGCCGCGCCCGCCGCCCGGCCAGAGGGGGCGCATGAAATTGTCGGGGAAACCGGGCGGAAAGACGGCGCGAATCCAGTTGATTTTTGGGCGAAAACCGGTCGATTATCGCGCCAAGCGGGCAACCCTTGCCCGCTTCACTTCAAGGCCCGGACAACAAGAAAAACCCGAGCGCCTTCAACAGAGAGGATCAACATGCGTATTTCCAAACGTTTCACGCTCGCAGCCTCGGCTGCGGTCATCGCCCTCTTCGCGTCCTCCGCGATGGCTGAAGGCGAGAAGATCGTGATCGGCACGGAAGGCGCCTACCCGCCCTTCAACAACCTCGAATCCGACGGCACGCTGACCGGCTTCGACATCGACATCGCCAAGGCGCTGTGCGAGGAAATGAAGGCCGAGTGCACCTTCGTCACGCAGGACTGGGACGGCATCATTCCGGCGCTCATCGCCAAGAAGTTCGACGCGATCATCGCCTCCATGTCGATCACCGCCGAGCGCAAGGAGAAGGTCGACTTCTCCAAGAAGTACTACAACACGCCGCCGGCCATCGTCGTGCCGAAGGATAGCGAGATCACGGAAGCCACTCCGGAGGCCCTTGCCGGCAAGACGCTCGGCGCGCAGGGCTCGACGACCCACTCCAACTATGCCGAAGCGCACATGAAGGATGCCGAGGTCAAGCTGTATCCGACGGCCGACGAGTACAAGCTCGACATCGCCAACGGCCGCATCGACGCCGTCGTCGACGACGTGGTGGTGCTCTCTGAATGGCTGAAGTCCGATGACGGCGCCTGCTGCAAGCTGCTCGGCACGCTGCCGGTCGACCCGGTCATCAACGGCGAAGGCGCCGGCATCGCGGTGCGCAAGGGCGAAACGGAGCTGGCCGACAAGTTCACCGCGGCGATCGCGGCGATCCGCGCCAGCGGCAAGTACCAGGAAATCAACGCCAAGTACTTCCCCTTCGACGTCTACGGCGACTGATCCGCGGCACGTCCGTGTCATGCGGGTTTTTTCTGACCCCATCACGAGAATGCACGGGCGGGAGGGCTTGCTCTCCCGCTCCTTTTGTTTGAGAACTTGCACATAAGAAAAGGCGGGTGCATCACGCGCCCGGACAAGAAGCGCAAGGCGCATCGGGGGTTCTTCTGGCATGAGCGGGTTCTTCACCGCCATCGTCGAGGCGGTATCCGCAATTCTCGGGATCATCGATCCCCTCTGCGGACCGATCGGCATCTTCAATCTCTTTGCGGGCGGCACGCTGCTCGCCTGCGGCAATGCCGGATGGGGCGACGAGATCGCCTTCGGCTTCCTGGTGACGGCAAGCCTTGCCATCGCCACCCTGCCCGTCGGCCTCGTCGCCGGCTTCTTCATCGCGCTGGCCAAGCAGTCGGAAGAAAAGTCGCTGCGGCTGTCGGCCAATATCTACACGACGCTCTTCCGCGGCCTGCCGGAGCTCCTGACGCTCTTCATCGTTTATTACGGCCTGCAGATCCTCGTGCAGAACCTGGCGGCCGCGCTCGGCTATGGCGGCGCGGTCGAGATCAACGCCTTCTTCGCCGGCATGATCGCGCTCGGCGTCGTCTTCTCCGCCTATTGCTCGGAAGTGCTGCTGTCGGCCTTCAAGGCCATCCCGCGCGGCCAGTACGAGGCAGGCTATGCGCTCGGCCTGCACCATGGCCGCACCATGCGCCTCATCGTGCTGCCGCAGCTCATCCGCGTCGCCCTGCCCGGCCTCGGCAATCTGTGGATGGCGCTCCTGAAGGACACCGCGCTCGTCTCGGTCATCGGCCTGCCGGACATCCTGCGCCAGACCGGCGTCGCCGCGCGCGTGACGAAGGAAGCCTTCCAGTTCTACGCCATCGCCTGCCTGCTCTTCCTCGTCCTCGCCTTCCTCTCCTCGCTGGTCTTCTCCGCGATCGAAGGCTGGGCAAAACGTTCGGAGGTCGCCCGATGAGCGTCGTCACCACCCTCATCCCGCCGCAGGCCCCGCCGGAAACCCCGCCAAAGCCCTTCACCGCCAGCCGCTTCTTCGGCAACATCTTCATGGGCGTGTGGCTGGCGCTCACCGTCGGCGTCTTCCTGATGATCGTCGGCGGCTGGGATCCGGAAAAGTTCACCCGGTATGGGCCGAGCTACCTTTCCGGCCTCGGCGTGACGCTGTTGCTCGTCGGCCTCTCCGTCGTGCTCGGCGGCCTCATCTCGCTGCCGCTCGCCTTCGCGCGCATGTCGAAGAATCCGGTCTTCTCCTGGCTCGCCTACGGCTATGTCTACTTCTTCCGCGGCACGCCGCTGCTGACGCAGCTCTTCCTCGTCTATTACGGCCTCGGCAGCTTCTCCGCCGAGTTGAAGGCCTGGGGCCTGTGGTGGTTCTTCCGCGACGCCTGGAACTGCGCGCTCTTGACTTTCACGCTCAACACCGCCGCCTACCAGGCCGAGATCCTGCGCGGCGCCATCGAGAGCGTGCCGCGCGGCCAGCACGAGGGCGCCGACGCGCTCGGCCTGCCCAAGAAGGTCGCCTTCTTCAAGGTCATCCTGCCGCAGGCGCTCATCGTCGCGCTGCGCCCCTATGGCAACGAGATCATCCTGATGATCAAGGGCTCGGCCATCGTCGCCATCGTCACGGTCTTCGACCTGATGGGCGAGACCCGCCGCGCCTTCTCGCGCACCTTCGACTACCAGGCCTATCTGTGGGCCGCGCTGCTCTATCTGCTGATGGTGGAGCTCCTGCGCAACCTCTGGGCCTGGCTGGAACTGCGCCTGACGCGCCACCTGAAGCGCTGATACCTCTTGGCAGCACTCGCATGAACGTGCTGCCAAGCACCTGATTTCACAGAAATATTCCCGTTCCGGATCGAAATTAAACTTTTCATTAACCTTGCAGGCGCTCAATCATAGGGACCATCATTCATCACGCAATGAGGTCCCTATGACGAACGACATGGCAATGCAGCTCAAGGGCTACGGCATGACCACGGCCCAGATCCTCTACCGCATGCCGGATCACCCCCAGCTCCTGCAGACCTATATCTGGCAGCACTATGATCTCGCCCCGGATTTCCCGGAGATGAAGAGCTTCCTGAAGTTCTGGCAGGAGAAGCTGGACGGACCGCTGCACTCGGTGCGCTACGTCCACCGCCGGCTGATCTCGGCGACGGAATGGCGGGCGCTGAAGGGCGAGTTCATCCTCAACTGAGGCACCGCAACGGTCAGACGTGCACCGAGCCGTGCGACAGCTCGCTGTCGGACATGTCCACCTTCAGCGAGAAATAGAGGACGGCGGCATAGAAGAGCAGCACGAGCGCGATCACCACGCCGCCGGGCACCGGCCCGAGCGCCGCATTGGCGACCACGTGCTCGAAGGCGAGCGTCATGTCCTTGCCCGCCGTCGCCGGCCTCTGCATCATCGAGGACGAGATCTTCAGCGCCCAGGCGAGCAGCAGGATGAGGTAGAGCCAGCAGTAGTTGCGCCGCAGCCGCCGGCAGGCCGCGTCGCGGTAGCTGATCAGGAATTCCGGCTTGCGCAGACTCTTGGCGATCGGCGCGGCCCAGTCGCGGTCCAGCGTGGCGCGCGGATTGAGGATTTCGGCAAAGTAGAACCGCTCGAGCTGGCGCACCCGCGCCCGGTAGACGTCGAAGAACCGGTAGCGCCGCGCCTCGATCATCAGGAGCAGCGAGACGAGCAATATCGCGAAGAGCAGCACGCCATGATGCGAGGTCGGCGTGGAGAGCGAGACGGACAACAGCGCCGCCACCACCGTGATCGCCCAGTTCGAGGTGCGGTCGATGCGGTCGCGCCAGCCGGCCATGCGCCCGAGCTCGCCGCGATAGTAGTGCACCATCGTGTTGATCGTCTCCACGGGCGTCGCCGGCAGCGCCGGACTGCCGGTCCGTTTCGTGTCGGTGGAGAGCGGGAAAGGGGGCGTATCGGCGGGCATGTCATTCCTCCCAATGGTCTTTTTGGTTTTGGGAAGACGATCATGCGCCTCTTTCGGCAATTGATAAATGCCTATTTGCGCCCGAAGGGCGCCATTGCCAAAGCCCTGGCCGGGCCGTAAGACACGCCCATGAAGAAGATCGACGAAGACGCGCTCGCGGAAGCCTACAACCGCGCCCTTTCGCTGGAAAAATCCGGCGATTTCGATGCCGCCGCCAAGGCCTATGCCGAGGTCCTGGCGCTCGATCCGGACGACCATGGCGGCGCCGCCGTGCGCCTTGCCGCGATGGGCCGCGGCGACACGCCGGAAAAGGCGCCCGACGCCTATGTCACCACCCTCTTCGACCAGCATGCCGAGGTCTTCGACAACGTGCTCGTCGACCAGCTCGGCTATTGCGTGCCGCTCACCGTGCGCCAGCGCTTCCAGGCGCTGGGGATAGGCCCGTTCAAGCGCGTGCTCGACCTCGGCTGCGGCACGGGGCTGACCGGCGGCGCGCTGCGCGACATGGCGGAGGACATCACCGGCATCGACCTCTCGGAGAACATGGTCGAGATCGCCCATGACAAGGATCTCTACGAGACGCTCTACGTCGCCGAGGCCGTCGATTTCCTCGACGACAACGAAGAGGAGCCCTTCGACCTCATCACCGCGACGGACGTGCTGCCCTATCTCGGCGCGCTCGAACCGCTGTTCTTCGGCGCAGCCGAAAACCTCTTGCCCGGCGGCCATTTCATCTTCTCCTCCGAAACCCTGCCCGACGCGACCTTCGCCGGCCGCCCCTTCATGGTCGGCCCGCACCAGCGCTTCGCCCACGCCGCCGCCTATGTCCGCCAGCGCCTCGAGGAAACGGGCTTCGACATCGTCGAGATCACCGACATCACCGTGCGCCTCGAAGAAGGCGAACCCATCCCCGGCCATCTCGTGCTGGCGAAATACCGCGGCTGACGCTGGATCCTCGGGCCAGCCCGGGGACGACGAAAGGAGAGAGGTTGCGGCGAAGGCGACGCACCGCGCGCCGCATCCCACTCCTTAACCCGGCCATGCAGGCTGGTGGCCGAAAGACGCGGACTGGCCTGCCCGAAACCGCTCAGATGAACTTCGACGCCACCACATAGCCGGCATAGACGGCATTGGCGACGATGAGGCAGAAGACGGCGAAGGAGCCGAGGTCCTTGGAGTGCTTGCCCATCTCCGAGATTTCCGGCGAGACGCGGTCGACGATCTCCTCGATCGCCGTGTTGAGCGCCTCGAAGGCGATCATCAGCAGGAAGAGGATCGCCATGGCGACATACTGGAAAAACGAGGCGCCGACGACGGCGAACAGCACCATGGCGACACCGAAGGCGATCAGCTCGTGGCGGAAGGCGGATTCGCCGAGCAGCCGCCGCGCGCCGGCCGCCGAATAGGTCGCGGCCGCGAACAGATGGCTGATGCCGGTCTTCTTCTCGATTGGTGCCTGACCCATTCCCGCAATCCCGTTGTCGCCGCTCTCATGGAACACGCCCGTGTGACGGGCGTGTTTCGAGGTCTCAATCCTGCCATTGAGGCTTTTTGCCGGCCGCCCGTTACGTCCGGTTGCTGACGCCCGCCTGAACGAAGGTCGCCATGCCCGAATGGCAGGCCGCCGCCGCCTTGACGATGCCGGCGGCAAGCGCCGCGCCGGTGCCCTCGCCGAGCCGCATGCCGAGCGCGAGCAGCGGCGTCTTGCCGAGCTTCTCGATCGACTTCAGGTGCCCCGGCTCGGCCGAGACATGGCCGATAAGGCAATGGTCGAGCGCTGCCGGATTGGCCGCACGCAGGATCGCGCCGGCCGCCGTCGCCACATAGCCGTCGAGGATGACGGGGATCTTCTGCATGCGCGCGGCGAGGATGGCGCCGGCCATCGCCGCGATCTCGCGGCCGCCGAGGCGGCGCAGCACTTCGAGCGGGTCGGAAAGATGCGCGCGGTGCAAGTCGACGGCCTTCTTCACCGCCGCCACCTTGCGCTCCAGCACCGCGCCTTCCGAACCGGTGCCGGGCCCGACCCATTCCTCCGCCGTGCCGCCGTAGAGCGCCAGGTTGATCGCCGCGGCGATCGTCGTGTTGCCGATGCCCATCTCGCCGATGCACAGGAGGTCCGTGCCGCCGGCGACGGCCTCCATGCCGAAGGCCATGGTGGCGGCGCAGTCGCGCTCGGAGAGCGCCGCCTCTTCCGTGATGTCGGCGGTCGGATAGTCGAGCGCGAGGTCGAAGACCTTGAGCCCGAGATCGTGCGTCACGCAGATCTGGTTGATCGCAGCGCCCCCGGCCGCGAAATTCTCCACCATCTGCGCGGTGACGGAGGACGGATAGGGCGTGATGCCCTGCTTGGTGACGCCGTGGTTGCCGGCGAAGATGGCGACCAGCGGGCGCGTCACGGCCGGCGGACGGCCGGTCCAGGCGGCGAGCCAGAAGGCGATCTCCTCCAGCCGGCCGAGCGCGCCCGGCGGCTTGGTGAGCTGCCTGTCGCGTTCGCGCGCCGCCACCAGCGCGGCCGAATCGGGACCGGGCAGGTTGCGCAGCAATTCACGAAAATCATCGAACGGCAGGCCGCTGGCACTCATCTTGGGGAATTCCTTAAGTTTCGGCTTTCAAAGGCGGGTGTTTGGTGTCTCCTAATAGAGGCAGGGCGCGAATCCGACAACCGCATTTGCGGCGGCCGGCGGCGCGTTTTGCGGATGGGACGTCTGGCGGCGTGCCGTGCGGGTGGATTCTCGGGTCAAGCCCGAGGATGACGGAGTTTGGGGAAGTGCCAGGGCGGCCCGGAGACTTGTGCAGGCATGCGCAGGAACGGGCAAGGCTGGCGGCAGGGGTGAGGCACGGTCCAGACGGTCCGTAAGCGGTCAGGGAGCGCACAAGCGCCCGACGCAGCCTCGCAGCGGTCGTGGCATCGCTTTTGTCGCCGACCGCCCCCTCCTCCGTCATCCTCGGGCTTGACCCGAGGATCCACCCCGCACAGCACCCCCTTTCCATTAACGGGGACTCACTTGGCCATTCAGGACTATATCGACGACACCGCCCGCTCGGTCGCCTTCCTCTCGCGCGTGCCGGTGCCGCAGCGTCATTTCATCGGCCATGACGGGCGGCTGTCGCGCGCCGTGCGCGCCTTTCCGCTCGCCGGCGTCCTGATCGTGCTGCCCGCCGCGGCCCTTGCCGCCCTGCTCTCGGCCTTCCATGCGCCGCCGCTGCTCGTCGCCTTCGCCACGCTCGCCGTGCAGGTCCTCGTCACCGGCGCGCTGCACGAGGACGGGCTCTCCGACAGCGCCGACGGCATCGGCGGCGGGCGGGACCGCGAGAGCGCGCTCGCCATCATGAAGGACAGCCGCATCGGCTCCTATGGCGCCGTCGCGCTGATTCTCTCCTTCGGGCTGCGCGCCGCGGCCATCGCCGCCCTTGCCGCCGCCCTCAGCCCGTCCGGCCTCGGCATGGCGCTGCTTGCCGTCGCCGCGGCCAGCCGCACCGCCATGGTCTGGCACTGGTCGCTGCTGCCGCCCGCCCGGCAGGGCGGCGTCGCCGCCTCGGTCGGCGAGCCGGACGGCGGCGCGACCATCGTCGCGCTCGCAAGCGGCATCCTCCTCGCCTCCGCCCTCCTGCTGCCGCATGGCAGCGTGCTTGCCCTCGTTCTGGCGCTCGTCCTTGCCGTCGCGGCCGTCATCGCCTTCAACCGCCTCGCCCTCGGCAAGATCGGCGGGCATACGGGCGATACGATCGGCGCCACGCAGCAGCTCGCGGAAATGTCAGTGCTCTTCGCCCTTGCCTTGGCGCTCTGAGCTGCCGATATAGGAAAAGACAATTTTCAGGAGCCGCGATGGAATCGCCCTGCATCCTCGTCTGTTCGATCGACATGGTGACCGGCTACTGCTTCGGCTGCGGCCGCACGCGCGATGAAATCGGCGCCTGGACGCTCTATTCGTCCGATCAGCGCCGCGCCATCATGGCCGAGCTGCCGGCCCGCCTTGCCACCGTCGAGCGCAAGCCGCGGCGCGAGACCCGCCGCGCCCGCATGGCCCGGGAGCGCGACGAAGCATGAGGCTCTACGTCCTTCTCGGCATCCTCGCCGTCGGCCTCGGCGCCCTGGTCCTCAATCACGACAGCGGCCGCACCATGGGCATGGACAACAACGACTTCGGCCGCCTCGTCACCCTGTCGGCGATCGCCACCATGATGGCGGCGGGGGTCCTCGCCGGGCGGCGGCAATGGGGCGAAAGCATCCGCCAGGCCGGCATCTGGCTGGTGATCATCCTCCTGCTCGCCACCGGCTACCTCTACCGCTTCGACCTGCAGGAAGTCGGCAACCGCCTCACCGCCGGCCTCATCCCCGGCCGCGCCGTGGTGACGACCAGCGCCAGCGGCGAACAGATCCTCGTCATCCACAAGGGTGTTTCCGGCCATTACGAGGCCGACGTGACGATCGACGGCACGCCGCTGCGCATGCTGGTCGATACCGGCGCAAGCTCCGTCGTGCTGTCCTATGAGGACGCCATGCGCCTCGGCATCAACCCGGACAATCTCGTCTTCTCCATCGACGTGTCCACCGCCAACGGCCGGGCGCTCGCCGCGCCCGTCACGCTGCGCCAGGTCGCCATCGGCCCCATCCTGCGCGGCACCATCCGCGGCATGGTCACCGAACGGGGCCGGCTGGAGCAGAGCCTGCTCGGCATGAGCTTCCTCGAAACGCTCGGCTCGATCGAGATCACGCGCGACGAATTGCGGCTGAAGGACTAGTTCTTCAGCTTGTAGCCGGTCTTGAAGATCCAGGCCGTGATCGTCAGGCACACCGCCAGGAAGCCGAGCACCGTCACGAGGCTGACGACCGGGCTCACGTCGGCGATCTCGTAGAAGCTCCAGCGGAAGCCGGAGACGAGATAGAGCACCGGGTTGAAGTGGCTTACCGCCTGCCAGAAGGGCGGCAGCATGTCGATCGAATAGAAGCTGCCGCCGAGGAAGACGAGTGGCGGGATGATCAGCATCGGGAAGAGGTTGAGCTGCTCGAAGTCCTTTGCCCAGATGCCGATCATGAAGCCGAACAGGCTGAAGCTGACGGCCGTCAGCACGAAGAACAGCACCATCATGAACGGATGCTTGATCGAGATGTCGACGAAGAGCGAGGCGGTGACGAGGATGATCGTGCCGACGATCAGCCCCTTGGTCGCCGCCGCGCCGACATAGCCGATGACGATCTCGATCATCGAGATGGGCGAGGAGAGGATCTCGTAGATCGTGCCGGTGAATTTCGGGAAGTAGATGCCGAAGGAGCCGTTGCCGATGCACTGGTTGAGCAGCGTCAGCATGATGAGGCCGGGCGCGATGAAGGCGCCGTAGGAGACGCCCTGCACCTCCTGCATGCGCGAGCCGATCGCCGCGCCGAAGACGATGAAATAGAGCGAGGTGGTGATGACGGGCGACACGATGCTCTGCAGCAGCGTGCGGCGCGTGCGCGCCATCTCGAATGCGTAGATGGACTTGATCGCCTCGATGTTCATCGGCCCTCTCCCACCAGTTCCACGAAAATGTCTTCCAGCGAACTCTGCTCGGTGGAGATGTCCCTGACCCGAAGTCCCGCCTGCGACAGCGCGGAGAGGAGCGAGGATATGCCGGTGCGCTCGCCGGCGGCATCGAACTCGTAGACGAGCCGTCCGCCGCCCTCGGCCAGCGTCACCCCGTAGGACGACAGCGCGTCGGGCACGGCCGTCAGCGGCTCGGCCAGTTCCACGGTCATCTGCTTGCGCCCGAGCTTCGCCATCAGCGCCTTCTTGTCCTCGACCAGCAGGATCTGCCCGTGGTTGATGACGCCGATGCGGTCGGCGATCTCCTCGGCCTCCTCGATATAGTGCGTCGTCAGGATGATGGTGACGCCGGAGGCGCGCAGGCGCTCGACGAGCTGCCACATGTCCTTGCGCAGCGAAACGTCGACGCCCGCCGTCGGCTCGTCGAGGAACAGCACCTTGGGTTCATAGGACAGCGCCTTGGCGATCAGCACGCGCCGCCGCATGCCGCCCGAGAGGTGGCGCAGCATCGTGTCCTTCTTGTCGTAGAGCGAGAGGTCGCGCAGGATGCGCTCGATCAGCGCCGGGTTCGGCGAACAGCCGTGCAGGCCGCGCGAGAAGGCGACCGTGTTCCACACCGTCTCGAAGGCGTCGAGCGTCAGCTCCTGCGGCACGAGGCCGATGATCGCACGGGTCTTGCGATAGTCGGCGAGGATGTCGCTGCCGGCGACCGTGACCGTGCCGCCGCTCGGCGTGACGATGCCGCAGATGATCGAGATCATCGTCGTCTTGCCGGCGCCGTTCGGCCCGAGCAGCGCGAGGATCTCGCCCTCCTCGATGTCGAGGTCGACGCCCTTGAGCGCCTGGAACCCCGATGCGTAGCTCTTGGTGAGATTGCGAATGGAAACGATGGGCGCCATGGGAGGGTCCGGAGAGAGGGATTTCATGCGGAAGGACACCCTATATGGCGTGCCCTTCGCCGATTTTCACCCTGAGAGGGCAAAAAACTCGCTCAGCCGTAGATGCTGACGAGAAAGCGCAGCGAGACCAGGATGAGGAAGATGCCGAAGCCGATCTCGAGCTGCCGCTTGCTCATCGAATGCGCCAGCCGCACGCCCCAGGGCGTGACGACGAGCGCGATCGGCACGATGAGCGCGACGGCGACCCAGTTGATGAAGCCGGTGGAGAACGGCGGCAGGCCCGGTTCGCCCCAGCCGGCCCATATATAGCCGACGATGCCGGGAATGGAGATCAGCACGCCGACGCCGGAGGAGGTCGCCACCGCCTGGTGGATCGGCCGGCCGAAGGAGGTCATGTAGGTGTTGTTCAGCACCCCGCCGCCGATGCCCATCAGGCCGGAGAGCGTGCCGATGACGACGCCCGCCACCTGGTTGCCGATGCCCGTCGGCAACTCGTCGCCGACCCGCCAGGTATCGCGGTTGAACAGCATGCGCAGCGCGACCAGCAGCGCGATGGCGACGAAGACGAGGCGGAGGCCGACGCTGGAGATCACCGCCGCGATGACCGAGGCGAGGATCGCGCCGAGGGGCAGCGCGACGATCCAGCTCTTCAGGAGGTCCGTGTCGACCGCGCCGCGCAGCCGGTGCGAGGTGAAGGAGCGGAGCGAGGTCGGCACGATGATGGCGATGGAGGTGCCGATGGACAGGTGCATGCGCACCGCCTCCGGCACGTCGAGATAGCCGAACACCTGGTAGAAGACCGGCACGAGGATCGCCCCGCCGCCGATGCCGAAGATGCCGGCGAGCAGGCCGGACACGACACCCGCCGCAGCAAGCGCGAGGGCAAAAAGGGCAAGATCGATGAGGGGCGGCATGGCATACTCCTGGGGATCCGCCAGGGCGGCGGCGACTCGCGGAAATTTCGCATTTGCGAAATGCGCACTGTCATCAAACCGTGACCCATTTCAACCATTGTCTGCCGCGAGGCCGGCGGGAACGACCTGCACCCCGCTCACCCAACGTTCCCACTGCCCCGCGCAGCGGCCTTGCTCCCGGACCCTGAGGGAGCCTTCGGCGGCCCCATCCGCCCGCTTCCCTTGCGGAAGCACGCCTGGCATCTTCGCCGGTCCGCGCCGGCGCCGATGATGGAATGTGACGTTCCAGGCAGCCGCACCCTACGCGCTGCCACCCCTTTTCGACCGGCGCCCCGCCGGTCTTTTTTTGCCCCGGGATCAGGGCGCTACAGGCTGCAATGCCGGTAGCCGGATTTGCGCGCCCTGAGGTCGAAGTGGAAATGGTCCTTGTGGTAGCGGTCGCTGCCGGGGCCGAGCACGGTGGAGAAATACTTGCAGCTATCGCCGCGCACCGACTTCAGGAGGCCCTTCTCGCGGAAGGCGAAGAAACCCTTCTTCTCGATGGCGATCGCCTTGCCGTTCTTCAGCACGATCTTGCCGACGTCGATGGCGTTGCCCTTGGCGTGTTCCGACATGGCGGCGCCGCGCTGCGAGTTCATGGTGCGGCAGGAATAGGAGGACATCTGGTGGATGGCCGAGACGCCCGAGAGGTAGCGCGTGCGGCTGGAGGGAACGAGCTCGTTCTTCACCCAGCGCGCGAAGGCCTCGGTGATCTGGCAGTTGACCTGCGCGGCCGGCTTGATCTGGATGCCGCCGGAAAGGCCGGACAGCTCGATCGGCCAGGCGATGCCGCAGGAGTGCCCGCGGGAAATGCGCGGCACGTCGCGGAACGTGACGCCGAGCTTTAGCAGGCGTTGCCGGCAGGCCTTTTCCGAGGCCGGCATGCCGCCCATGGTTTCCGGCATCTGCATCGGGTTGTTGAGGCGCGGCAGGAAAGCGACCTGCTCGCCCTCGCTTGCCTGCCGGCGGCGGGTCGTCGCCTTGTCCGGCACCTGGAGATAGCCGCCGCCGTCCGGCGCCTCGCCAAGCTCGACGCCGGCCTCCGACATCGGGATCGTCGCCGGCTGGCCGATCTGCTGCGGCGTGTCCGAGCCGATACCGTCGACGACGACCTGCGTGGCGTTGCCTTCCGCGATCTCGCCCGCCTGCGCCTCCGCCAGCCCCTCGACGCGCCCGACGCCGAGGCCCGCATCCATGTTGACGCCGTCTTCCGGCACGGTCAGCACACCGGAGGCCTGGACGGGCTGGGCGATGCCCATCGCCTCGTCGCTGTCGATCATCGGCAGGCGCTTCTTCTCGGCGGGCGTGACCATCGCCGTATCGGCCTCGACCGGATAGTCCGCAAGATCCCCGCCCGTATCGCCCATGTCGGCGGCGGGACGCTGCGAGACCTCCGCCGACGGCCGGATGGCGCCGACGATGTCGTCGGGCGGGGTCATGCCCCCGGAACAGGCCGCCAGCATCGCCGGGACGAGGACCAGCCCGAGCGGCCGGCGCAGACGAGAAACAAACGCGATACCCATTGTCACTTCCGCCAGCCCTGCCCCCGTCCTGCGGGGTCCCGGTTGCGCACATTGTTGTCCGGTCATGGTGCAGGTCGCTTTTGTCCGCATTCGGACGGGAAAAGCCCGAAACCGGACGCGAAAAGCGATCGTCCTGCATTTCCAGAGGATTTTCGCACAACAGGGTAAAGGAACCGTTCCCAGGCGCCCCGCGAGATTAACGGGGGCGAAACCGCTCCGTGGCACCCCTCTGCCCTGCCGGGCATCTCCCCCTTGAGGGCAGGCGAATTGCATATGGAATGAGGCGACGCGTCTTGCCCCTTCTCCCCCGCGGGGGAGAAGGAGAAAGCAGCAGCGTGCTGTTATATGCAATTCGCCTGCCGCCCGGCAGGGCAGAGGGGGTGCTGCCACACAGGACAACATTGCTCTTATGGGGGAGACACAGGCCTTCCGGCTGACCTTCCCACTACAATTGCGCACGCCCCAACGAAAAACCCCGGCGCCTGGGGCACCGGGGCAAGCGTGTCCGGAGATCGTCTTTTGCGTTATGCCGCGCGGCGCCGGTGGTCCGCCGCTCCGGCTGCGGTCAGCCGGAAATTCCCGAGCAGGGCCTTGAGCTGCTCGCTTTCCTGGGTCAGCGTCTGGCCGGCCGCGTTGGTTTCCTCCACCATGGCGGCGTTCTGCTGGGTCATCTGGTCCATCTGGTTGACGGCCGTGTTCACCTCGGCAAGGCCGGTCGCCTGCTCGCGCGCGGCGGTGGCGATGGAGTTCACCTGGTCGTTCACCTTGTTGACCAGCGCCTCGATCTCGGTCAGCGCATCGCCCGTCGAGCGCACCAGCGCCACGCCGGTGCCGACCTCGGCCGCCGAATTGCTGATCAGCCCCTTGATCTCCTTGGCCGCGTTGGCCGAGCGCTGGGCAAGCTCGCGCACCTCCTGCGCCACGACCGCAAAGCCCCGGCCGGCCTCCCCTGCCCGCGCCGCCTCGACGCCGGCATTGAGGGCGAGAAGGTTGGTCTGGAAGGCGATCTCGTCGATCACGCCGATGATCTGGCTGATGCGGCTGGACGCGTCCTCGATGCGGCTCATCGCGGCGACGGCGTCGCGCACGATCGTGCCGGAGCGGCCGGTCGACTGCTTGGTCTCGGCCACCATGCGGCTCGCCTCGGCGGCGCGGTCGGAGGCGTTGCGCACCGTCGCGGTGATCTCGTCGAGCGCGGCGGCGGTCTCCTCCAGCGAGGCGGCCTGCTGCTCCGTGCGGTGCGACAGATTGTTGGCCGCCTCCGCGATGCCGCCGGCACTGCCGTGCACGATGTCGGTGGAGCGGGCAATGGCGGTGATGACGCTGGAGAGCGCATCGACGGCGCGGTTGAAGTCGTCGCGCAGCTTGGCATATTCCGGCGCGATCGCCTGGATCGAGACCGTCAGGTCGCCATTGGCAAGGCGCTCCAGCGCCTGGCCGACCGTGTTCATGGCGTCCGCCTGGCTCTGGCTGACGGCCCGCTGGCGGCGCTCGCCCTCGCTGCGCTCCTCGTCGAGGCGAAGCTGCTGCTCACCCTCGCGCAGGCGAAGCTCGGCGCGCTCGGCGACCGACTGGCGCAGGATCGACACCACCTTGGCCATCTCGCCGATCTCGTCCCTCCGGTCGGTCTCCGGCACGTCGCCGGAGACGTCCTCCTCGGCGATCGCCTGCATCGAGGCCTTCAGGCGCGAGACGGGGCCGGTCACGCTCTTCACGATGCCGTAGGCGGCAAGGATGATGGCGAGGCCCCCGAGGGCGAGGATGACCGCCGTTTCGATGGCGTTGCGGCGGAACATGGCGGCAAGGTCGTCCGCATAGACGCCCGTGCCGACGATCCAGCCCCAGGGGGCAAAGCCCGCGACATGCGAATATTTCAGCACCGGCTGCTCGAAGCCCGGTTTCGGCCACAGATAGTCGACGAAATCCTGGCCGGTCGGGCTCCCCTTCACGGCCTTCACGAATTCGATGAAGATCCTCTTGCCGGTCGGGTCGGCCATGCCGGACTGGTCCGTGCCGTCGAGCTCCGGCTTGATCGGATGCATGACGATCACGGCGTTCATGTCGTTGATCCAGAAATAGCCGCTGTCCTCGTAGCGCAGCGCCCGCACCGCGTCCTTCGCCCGCGTCTGCGCCTCTTCGCGGGTCAGCGTGCCGGCGGTCTCGAGCGCGTGGTAGTGCTGGAAGAGCGTCAGCATGCTCTCGTCCATCGCCGCCAGCTTCGACTTGCGCTCGGCCACCATCGCTTCCTGGTAATGATAGAGGCTGTAGACGAGCGCCGCGACGATGATGGTCAAGGCAAGACCGACCAGCAATGACAGGCGTGTGGATATTCTGAAATTCTTCACCGGGCTCTCCTCGACACGAATGCACGCAGCACTCCAATCTGTCCGAAAGTCCCGGAAACCCTTTAAGATCGCCTAAAATTGCAATCATCAATTTTTAGAGCTTGAAAATACTCGAAAATACCGATCGTCGGTTCCGGGCCGGCCGCGACTTGCCCTCTTCCGCCGTCGCACGCATTCCGCTAGACCGGTCTCAGCCAAGGAGAGGACGCGCATGACCGACACCAGCACGCCGAACGGACAACTCACCCTTCGCACGCTCGCCATGCCGGGCGATGCCAATGCCGCGGGCGATATTTTCGGCGGCTGGGTCATGGCGCAGATGGACCTTGCCTCGGGCATCCGCGCCGCCGAGCGCGCGCAGGGCCGCGTCGTCACCGCCGCCGTCAAGGAAATGGCCTTCGACCTGCCGGTGAAGATCGGCGACACGCTCAGCATCTACACGGATATCGTGCGCGTCGGCCGCACCTCGATCACGCTCTCCGTCGAGGCCTGGGCACAGCGCTATCTCACCACCACGCTGGAAAAGGTCACGGGCGCCACCTTCGTCATGGTCGCGCTCGACAAGGACGGCCACCCGACCCCCGTTCCGCTCGAATAGCGGCCGGGAGGCGTCGCGCGCTTCATCCGGCATCCCGGCAGGCTGTCCGGCCTATCCCTTGAAGACGAAGGCCGCGCCGGCGGCGATCAGCAGGAAGCCGATGGCGTGGTTCCAGGTCAGGCTCTCTTTCAGCCAGAACACCGAGAAGCCGGCGAAGACGAGAAGGGTGATCACCTCCTGGATCGTCTTCAACTGGGCCGCCGAATAGACCTCGTGGCCGATGCGGTTGGCCGGAACCGCCAGGCAATATTCGAAGAAGGCGATGCCCCAGCTGGCGAGGATCGCGACGAAGAGCGGCGCGGACTTGAACTTGAGGTGCCCGTACCAGGCGAAGGTCATGAAGACGTTGGAGAGGCAGAGCAGCACGATCGGCCAGACGGCCGCGGGCGAAAGGCTGGTAGGCATCGCGAATCCTGATTCCGGAAAAGGTCGGACAAGGGCATACCCGACCCGCCGGCCCCGTCAAGACCGCGGCCGCGCGCCTGCCGTCAGCCCTGCATCAGCCCGTCCCGCACCGCCCGCAGATAGGTCCGGCCGACCTTGATCTCGGTCTCGTCGCGCAGCACGACGTGCAGCACGTTCAGCGGCCCGCGCTTCACCCGCGCCACCTGGTCGCGCCGCACGATCGCGCTGCGGCTGATGCGCAGGAAATCCTCCCTCGGCAGGCGGCGCTCCAGCGCCGAGAGGCTCTCGTTGTAGAGAAAGCTGCCCTGATCGGCATGCAGTTGCACATAGTCGCCGTCCGCCTGGAAGCGCAGCACCCTTTCGGCGGGGATGCGGATCGTCTCCCGGCGCGACTTCACCCAGAACTGCGTCGGCCGCGTGGCCTGCTCGCGCAGCGCCTTGCGCAGCGCGGCGACGGTCTCGCGCAGTTCCGCCACCGTGTCCCGGTTCTCGCGGGCGACGATCATGTCGCGCGCCCGGTCGAGCGCCTGCCGCAGCCGCTCGGGCGTCACCGGCTTCGTCAGGTAGTCCACCGCATTGCACTCGAAGGCGCGGATGGCGTGATGGTCGAAAGCGGTGACGAAGATCGGCAGCGGCGCATGCGGGCCGGCCTGCTCCAGCACGTCGAAGCCGCTGCCGCCGGGCATCTGGATATCGAGCAGCAGCACGGAGGGCGCAAGGGCGGCGATCTTTTCGAGCGCCTGCGGCACGTCGCCGGCCTCGCCGGCAACGCTCACGCCCTCGACGGCCGCGAGCATGCGCACCATGCGACGGCGGGCGATGGGTTCGTCATCGATGATAAGGACGGAAATTTCGGTCATGCGGTCATGCGGTCCTGATGGGCATGGTCAGGGTCACGCGGAACCGGCCGTCGCTGGTCCGGCCGTGGTGAAACCCGCTTGCGTCGGGAAAGCGCCGCGACAGGCGTTCGCCGACATTCCTGAGGCCGATGCCGAAGCTCGCCCCGCCGGGCAGCCGGTCGGCAGGCGCCATGTCGTTTTCGACGACGAGCCACAGGCGTCCCGCCTCCTGCCGGGCGCGGATGGCGATGGTCACGCCCCCCGCCTTGCGGCAGGCGCCGTGCTTGACGGCGTTCTCGACGAGCGGCTGAAGGATGAGGCTCGGCACCGGCACCTTGCGCAGGTCCTCCGGCAGGTCGATCTCCACCGCCATGCGGTCGGAGAAGCGGCGCTGCTCGATGGTCAGATAGCCGGCCTGCAAGGCGACTTCATCTTCCAGGGGCAGGTCCTGCAAGGGATCGAGCGCCAGGGTCGTGCGCAGATAGGCCGAGAGGGAGAACACCATGTCCCGCGCGTCGTCGCGCTCGCCCTCCTCGATCAGCCCGGCCATCGAATTGAGCGTGTTGAACAGGAAATGCGGGTTGAGCTGGTAGCGCAGCGCGCGCATCTGCGCCGCCATCGCCTCCTCGCGCATCTGCGCCAGCCGCCGCTCGCGATCGCGCAGGTCGAAGCTGTAGGACAAGGCGAGGAACAGGCAGCTCCAGCCGAAATAGAGCGACGTCCCGTAGATCACGTTGTAGGCGATGTTCGTCATGTCGATGACCGGCGCCCCGGGATAGACGCAGATCGTGTAGATCGCATGGTCGATGCCGCAATAGAGCACCCCGCCGACCAGCGACAGCACGAAGCAGAGCGCGGCCTTGGCCGGCAGCGGCAGCGCCTTCAGCCGGACCAGCAGCATCGTCAGGACCGCCGCCAGCAGCGCGGCCCCCGACAGGAGAAAGACCTTGCCGATCGCCGAATCGATCGGGTCCGTGCCCGCCAGCCCCCACAGCAGGCTGGAGCTCAGGAAAACGGCGACGAGATACAGCCCGCCGAAGCGCAACGTGGCCCGTTGCAACTGCGATTCGCTCTGGTCGGCGTGAAAAACAAATGGCAGACTCGAAACAGTGCTCATTTCGCGAATAATCGTTTTTTCCCGGAAAACTGTCGAGTGCCGTTCACCGACGAAAATCAGCCGTTCGTCGAAAGTGCGACCGTTCGGCTGGTGCTTTGCGCCCCTTCGCCGCCCCCGCGCTTCACAAGCCGGGCGGCCCGCGAGCATTCATGCGCACCGGCTGGCTGAAAGGCCGCCGGCGTTTCATGATTCCGGAGATATTCTATGGCTACCCTCAAAGGTGACAACAAGAACAACTTCCTGATGGCGGACCCGATGAACGGCGATTCCGTCTACAATATCTATGGCTACGGCGGCAACGACCGGATTTTCGGCCATTCCAGCGCGCATAACAAGATCTACGGCGGCGACGGCAACGACATCATCTACGGCGGCGACTTCAAGAACACGATCGAGGGCGGCAAGGGCAACGACCAGATCCACGGCGGCGACGGCCGCGACGTCATCTATGGCGGCGCCGGTGTCGACAAGATGTGGGGCGGCGACGGCGGGGACCGCTTCGTCTTCAAGAGCATCTCGGAGATCGGCAAGGCGGAAGGCCGCCGCGACGTGATCGAGCAGTTCAAATCGAACACGTTCGACGGCCGCGACAAGATCGACCTGTCCGCCATCGACGCCATCGCCGGCACGAAGAAGAACGACGCCTTCACCTGGGTGGCCAAGGAAGGCGCGGCCTTCAGCGGCAAGAAGGGCGAGCTGACCTGGACGGAAACCAAGCTCGGCAACGGCCACTACACCAAGCTCGTCATGGGCGACGTCAACGGCGACAAGAAGGCCGACTTCATCCTCGAAGTCGATTCCTTCGGCGACCTCTACAAGGGTGACTTCATCCTCTGATCGCTCCTCCCAGGCGACGCGAAACGCCGGCCTCGCCGGCGTTTTGTGCTCCTAGCCTATCTTGCGCACGAGCTGCGCCGTCGCCAGCAGCGTGACGAGGTCGCGGATCATCGGCTTGATGTACCGGTCGAAATCGATGGGCGTGTCGACCGGCGGCAGCTCGAAGAAATCCTTCTTCGCCGGCACCAGCAGGTAGCATTCCCGGCCCTTGAGGGCGAGACGGACCACGTCGTCCCGCCACACGCTCGCGAGGTAGTCCAGTGCCTTCGCGAGCGTACCCTGCACGATGGGCGTCGCCGCCTCGGCCCGGTCGGTGCGGAATTCGTGCAAGGCGTCCACCTCCGGATTGCCGCTGGTGACCAGCGCCAGCGCCCCGCCGCCGAAGAGGTCGCGCATGAAGCGCTGCACCGCATTCGGCTTGCGCGCGGCGATCAGGAGGCCGGGAAACTCCTCCTCCCGCAGGAAATGGAAGATCACGCCCTTGAACGTGGTCTGCCGGCTCTTGCCGCTGCCCGTGCTGAGCTCCGTCTCCGAGAGCGTGAAGACCAGCCCTTCGTGTATCCCCGCGATCATGTCGCCATGCTGGGCGCGGTCGCGCGGCACGAATTCCTTGCCCGGCATGCCCGACAGGAAGCGCGGCGTCGCGCCGTGCACATACTGCACCTCGTCGACGAAGCCGAAGACCAGCGGCAGCAGGCGGTCGCGCAGGCCCTGCTGGAAGCGTTTCGCCGGCGCCACGGCGAATTTCCAGGCGAAGGTCGCCCCCGCGATCAGGATGAACAGCGTGAAGAAGGTCCAGTCCTCCTCGATCTGCGTCGCGACCAGATAGAGCACCAGCGCCGAGAAGAGCAGGTAGACGCCGAGCACCAGCGTGACGGTCAGATACATGTCGCGCGCCACCTTGGGCCGCGCCGCATTGTAGGCCTCGACCGCCGCCCGCACCTCCTCCAGCGCCGCATTGTCGGGCGTCAGCGCCGCTTCGTCCACCATCACGTCCATGACCGCCCCCTTTTCCGAAGCATAACGGCCCGGCCCGCCCGCAAATTCGTTTCCCTTTTGTACTCTTCACCCCTTTCCTTTCGGCATGACTCTCGCCATATTCCCCGCATGGCCAGATCACCGAAGAAATCCTCGCCCTCGAACACCGGTTTCGAGGAAGCCCCGCAATCGCCTTTCACCGGGACGCCCTTCGAGTGGAACGAGAAGGACAAGCGAGTCCCGGAAGAAAAGAGCGAGCCGCTTTCCGGCAGCGTCTCCGACTGGGTGAAGCAGCTCGAAGCCGAGGCGGAGGCCGCGAGCGTCGAAAGCCGCCGCGAGGTCGCCTCCAAGGCGGGCAAACACCGCAAGACGGTGGAGAACGCCGCCCGCCGCCATACCGAGCAGGTCACGGTCTCAAAAACGTCCCGCGGCGTCTCGATCGGCGGCTCGTCCGACCCGAAGACCCGCGCCGCCGCCGGCCTGATGCCCGTCTCCGGCCTCGACGTCTCGCTGGAGGACGCCGCCGCGCTGGAGAAGGGCTCCGGCGTCACCGCCACCGTGGAGGCCCTGTCGAAGCTCATCGAGAGCGGCAACCCGCTCTTCAAGGACGGCAAGCTCTGGACGCCGCACCGCCCCGCCCGGCCGGAAAAGTCGGAAGGCGGCATCCCGATCCGCATGATCAGCGACTACAAGCCCGCCGGCGACCAGCCGACCGCCATCAGGGACCTCGTCGACGGCCTTTCCGACGGCGAGCGCAGCCAGGTCCTGCTCGGCGTCACCGGCTCGGGCAAGACCTTCACCATGGCCAAGGTGATCGAGGAGACGCAGCGCCCCGCCGTTATCCTCGCCCCGAACAAGACGCTCGCTGCCCAGCTCTACAGCGAATTCAAGAACTTCTTCCCGGAAAACGCGGTCGAATACTTCGTCTCCTACTACGACTATTACCAGCCGGAAGCCTATGTGCCGCGCTCGGACACCTATATCGAGAAGGAATCGTCGATCAACGAGCAGATCGACCGCATGCGCCACTCCGCCACGCGCTCGCTGCTGGAGCGCGACGACTGCATCATCGTCGCCTCGGTCTCCTGCATCTACGGTATCGGCTCGGTCGAGACCTACACCGCCATGACCTTCCAGATGGAGGTCGGCGAGCGGCTCGACCAGCGCCAGCTCCTGGCCGACCTCGTCGCCCAGCAGTACAAGCGCCGCGAGATGGATTTCCAGCGCGGCTCCTTCCGCGTGCGCGGCGACACGATCGAGATCTTCCCCGCCCACCTGGAGGATGCCGCCTGGCGCATCTCGATGTTCGGCGACGAGATCGACGCGATCACCGAGTTCGACCCGCTGACCGGCCAGAAGACCGGCGACCTGAAATCGGTGAAGATCTACGCCAACAGCCACTACGTCACCCCCCGCCCGACGCTGAACGGCGCCATCAAGGCCATCCGCGAGGAGCTGAAGCACCGCCTCGTCGAGCTGGAAAAGGCCGGCCGCCTCCTGGAGGCGCAGCGCCTCGAACAGCGCACGCGCTACGACCTCGAAATGCTGGAGGCCACCGGCTCCTGCGCCGGCATCGAGAACTATTCGCGCTACCTGACGGGCCGCCGCCCCGGCGAGCCGCCGCCGACCCTCTTCGAATACGTGCCGGACAACGCGCTGATCTTCATCGACGAAAGCCACGTCACCATCCCGCAGATCGGCGCCATGTACCGCGGCGACTTCCGACGCAAGGCGACGCTGGCCGAATACGGCTTCCGCCTGCCCTCCTGCATGGACAACCGGCCGCTCCGCTTCGAGGAATGGGACGCCATGCGCCCGGACACCATCGCCGTCTCGGCGACGCCCGGCGGCTGGGAGCTGGAGCAGTCCGGCGGCGTCTTCGCCGAGCAGGTCATCCGCCCGACCGGCCTCATCGACCCGCCGGTCGAGGTGCGCCCGGCGAAGAGCCAGGTCGACGACGTCCTGGGCGAGATCCGCGAGACCGCGCAGGCCGGCTACCGCACGCTCGTCACCGTGCTCACCAAGCGCATGGCCGAGGACCTCACCGAATACCTGCACGAACAGGGCGTTCGCGTGCGCTACATGCACTCGGACATCGACACGCTGGAGCGCATCGAGATCATCCGCGACCTGCGTCTCGGCGCCTTCGACGTGCTGGTCGGCATCAACCTCCTGCGCGAGGGCCTCGACATTCCCGAATGCGGCTTCGTCGCCATCCTCGACGCCGACAAGGAAGGTTTTTTGCGCTCGGAGACGTCCCTTATCCAGACCATCGGGCGCGCGGCGCGAAACGTCGACGGCAAGGTCATCCTCTATGCCGACACGATCACCGGCTCCATGCAGCGCGCCATGGACGAGACGAGCCGCCGCCGCGAAAAGCAGGTGGCCTACAACGAGGCCAACGGCATCACCCCGGAATCGGTGAAGGCGAAGATCTCCGACATCCTCGATTCGGTCTACGAGCGCGACCACGTCCGCGCCGACATCTCGGGCGTCTCCGGCAAGGGTTTCGCCGATGCCGGCCACCTCGTCGGCAACAACCTGAAGGCCCATCTCGAAGCGCTCGAAAAGCAGATGCGCGACGCCGCCGCCGACCTCGACTTCGAAGCCGCCGCCCGCATCCGCGACGAGATCAAGCGCCTCAAGGCCGCCGAACTCGCCGTCATGGACGACCCGATGGCGCGGGACGAGGCGAAGGCGCAGGAAGGTGGAGCAAAGAGTGGGAAACCCCGCCGCGAGTCGATCTCCCCCTTGAGGGGGAGATGTCCGGCAGGACAGAGGGGGGTGCCGCTTCTGGCAAGACCGCGCCCAAATCCCTCTTCCAGAAACCCTCGCTCGACGACATGGGCCCGGGCACCGACACCGAGCGCCCCCTCTTCCGCAAGCCGCACCTGGACGAGATGGGCCGCGACGTCGCGACCCCGACGGGCAGATCCCTCTTCCGCAAGAACACGCTCGACGAAATGACCGTCGGCCGCACCGAAAAGCCCGTCACCGGCGACCTGCCGGACCGCCCCCCGGAAACCCTCGCCAGCAAGAAACGCCCCGCCCCCCTCCCCGAAGACCAGCCCGACCGTGCAAACGGCGTCGAGGACGCCAAACCGGTTCGGCGGGGGAAGATCGGCGTCGGGAGTTATGAGGACCCGGCGGAGGTAAAGCGCAAGGGGCGGACGAAGGGGAAAACGGGGCGGCCGGGGCGGTGAAACCGCCAGCGGCCGCAAATAGACGCCTTCTCCCGAAGCGAGTCGACAGGAAGAGAGTTCATGTAACCCCCAGACTGGGTACGGTTTTGATGCGTTCTCTAGTGAGGACGCTCAGAGAGCGGCGCTCAATCTCCGAGCAATTTCGATCAGGGATCGAAATTGCGGTATTCGACCGACAAATTTTCGGGCAAGGGTAGCCAAGCAGCCTCGTTAGTACCAACGTTTAGTCCTTACATTTTCCCCACCCCCTCCCACCCATGCCATACTCCCCTCATCCCGCCGCGGATACACCGCAAGGCGTTGCGGCGAGGCGGGGTCGGCGCTTTTGGCGGGGGACGGACGTAAGCCGTCGCCAAGGGGGCTCGCGGAAAATGGTCTCCCTCCGGCGACACGGGGGAAGCGGCGGGGCGTCGGACCGGCCCTGTCGTTTCAGCCCCGGACGGCGCGTCGGGCGTGCCTGTGCGGCACACAAGGAGGCCGGGCGTGACGGATGCGTCGGCATCGTCCGCCGGAGCGGCGTTTTCCCGGGAAAGGCGTCAAAAACCTTTCCGTCCGGGCCGGGCTCAAGGCGAGCCCGCCCGGCGCGCAAAACCGGACAGAACCCGCCCCGGAAACCGGCGGCCAACATTCCTGCGCCCGGCCTTTGCAGAGAGACCCAAGTCGCGGGCAAAAACCGCCGAACGGGGCGCTGAAAGGCGTCATATACAGATTTCTGACCCGGCGACTTCCAGCGCCCCGTCCGAAACCCGATGCGCAGACCCCGGCGTGACCCTTTTCCACGCGCGGCGATGCGGACCTGTGTCCACACGACTTCAAGGCCGGAGCGAGCGCCGGACGCGGCGTCTTTGCGCCCCCGGGCCCGCCTCCCCCATCTCAGAGGAGCCCCGATGCCCAGGACGTACCAGCTTCCCCCGCCCGACCGTCACCTGCTCGCCCGCGCGGCCGAGATGCTGGCCCTGCCGCAGCGCGTCTGCCGCAGCCGCGCCTGCCGCCGCCAGGGGCGCTGCGTCTGGTTCTTCCACGACACGCAGGAGCCCTGCTGCCTCGCCAATCTCGACGCGGCGCAACGGCGCCTCTTCGACGACTTCGTCGCGGTGGCGCGCGATATCAGGGATCTCGGCAATTCCCGGGGCAAGCTCTCCTTCGCCTCGCCCTACCGCGAGACCCGCGCCCTTCAGGACGCCGCGGTGGAGGTCGCCCGCCCGCTCCTGCGGGGCGCCGCGCTCGCCGAGTTCCGCGCCTTCGCCGCCGCGCGGGCGAAAAAGCCGCCGGTGCGATACGAGGGCGGCGAGCCGCCGCTGACGGTTTGAGATGCGCGGCCGGCCTATTCCGCCGCCTCGCCCTTCACCGCGACGGAAAGGGGTTCGAGCGCGACGGCCAGTTCGTAGGAATAGCCTTCCAGCATGGAATAGGCCTGCTCGATGGCTTGGATCTGCCCCTCCGCATTGCGGATCGCCTCGGTGATCGACTGCGAGCGGGCGCGCAGCATGGAGCCGAGAAAATCCGTGCCGGCCTTGCGGCCGAGCCGGTCGATATGCTGGCGCACGCGGTTGCGGTGGCGCTCCAGCTCGAGGATGTGGAAGCGGCTCTTGACGATGTCGTCGGAGAGCTTTCGCCGCATCGCCGCCAGCGGATCGAAGCTGCCGGGCTCGCGCTCGTCGAGAATCACGTCGTTGACCAGCGGTTCGAGCAGCATCAGGCCCTTGAGGTCGCGCGGATCGGCGAGCTGCGGGTCGAAGCCGGTGTCGTCGAAGACCTTGCGGCGCACAGGGTCGCGCAGGAGGTCGTAGCAGGTCTGCAGGCGGGCGAACTGGTCCGCGTCGCCGCCGGAATCGGGGTGCATGCCCTTGGCGGCCTTGCGGTAGGCCGCCTTCACCTGGTTGTCGTCGGCATCGCGCTCTAGTCCGAGCATGGCGTAGGGATCGATCACGCGGCCACCTGTCCGTCTTTTGTACTGCGTCGTCTGTCTAGCAAAGTCTCCGACCCCGAGGGGACGAAATTGTGGTCAGGCCAAGGCGATGCACAGAAAGCACTACTCCGCCGCCGCGGCCGTCTCGACCCGCGCCGACAGCACCGCCGCGAAGGCCGCGGCGATCACCTCCGGCCCCGCCCCCGGCTTCGTCGCGTCGGTCGAGAGAATCTGCCGGTATTTTCGCGCGCCCGGCATGCCCTGGAAGAGCCCGATCATGTGCCGCGTCACATGCGCTACCCGGCCGCCCCGGGCGATCACCCCGCCCGCATAGGCCATCATCGCATCCCGCACCGCCTCCCAGTCGTCAGCGGAAAGCGCCTGCGGACGGGCGACAGGACCGGACGGCTCATCGCCTGCCCGAAGCGGATGCGGAAAAAGATCGTCCACGCCCGTCAGGATGCCGCTATCCTGGTACGCAGCCCGTCCGAGCATGACGCCGTCCAGCCCCGTCATCTCTCCGAGCGCCTGGCCCAAAGTGTGGAGCCCGCCGTTGAGCCCGACGAAAAGGTTGGGGTTCTCCGCCTTCAGCCGGCGCACGAGGCCGTAGTCGAGCGGCGGGATGTCCCGGTTCTCCTTCGGCGAGAGCCCCTGCAGCCAGGCCTTGCGCGCATGGACCCAGACGGCGTCCGCCCCGGCGCGCGTCACGCGCGAGACGAGGTCGCGCAGCGCCACCTCGGGATCCTGGTCGTCGACGCCGATGCGGCACTTGACGGTGACGGGAATGGCGACCGCCGCCTTCATCGCCGCCACGCAGTCCGCCACGAGCTGCGGCTCGCGCATCAGGCAGGCGCCGAAGGTGCCGGATTGCACCCGGTCCGAGGGGCAGCCGACATTGAGGTTGATCTCGGCATAGCCGAACCCCTCGCCGATCCGCGCCGCCTCGGCAAGCTTCGCCGGATCGTTGCCGCCGAGCTGCAGCGCGACGGGATGCTCCACCGCGTCGAAGCCGAGCAGCCGGTCGCGATCGCCGCGCAGGATCGCATCGGCGACGATCATCTCGGTGAAGAGCAGCGCGTTCTTCGTGAGCTGCCGCGCGAAGACGCGATAATGCCGGTCGGACCAGTCGATCATCGGCGCGGTGGCGAAAATCTTCGTCCCCGTGCGCACGGCCTGCTGGTAGAATGTGGCTGCGTTCGTCATGGCCGGGCTCATACTCCATCCCAGGCCAAAAAACCACCCTCGCCTCTTTCCCCGCCCGCCCGGCGGGGTGCTAGAGTGGCGGCAGGAATCAGGACCGCCGGAGGATACCATGCCGCTCTATGCCCTCGACGACACGAAGCCGACGCTTCCCGAAGACGAGCGCTACTGGGTGGCGCCGGATGCGAATGTCATCGGCCGCGTGGTGCTCGGCGCGGATGTCGGCATCTGGTTCGGCGCTACGCTGCGCGGCGACAACGAGCCGATCACCGTCGGCGCGCGCTCGAACATCCAGGAGGGCGTCATCGTGCACACCGATCCCGGCAAGCCGGTGACGATCGGCGAAGGCTGCACGATCGGCCACGGCGCCATCATCCACGGCTGCACGATCGGCGACAACTCCCTGGTCGGCATGGGCGCGACGGTGCTGAACGGCGCCGTCATCGGCAGGAACTGCCTCGTCGGCGCCAATGCGCTGGTGACGGAGGGCAAGGTCTTCCCGGACAATTCCCTCATCGTCGGGTCCCCCGCCAAGGCGATCCGCACGCTGGACGAGGCGGCCATTGCCGGCCTCACCCGCTCGGCCGAAAGCTATGTGCGCAACTGGCAGCGCTTCAAGAACGGCCTCAAGGCGCTCTGACGCACGCATCCGACCGGAAAAAATCCACCGGCGAAACTTCCCCGCACGACAAGGTTGCGGCATACTTTCCCCGCCATGAAGGCCGCGTGAGGGGACCATGCTGCTTCGTCTCGCCATCCTGTTTCTTGCCGTCGTCATCGGCCAGCCGGCCCTTGCCGAGCGCAAGGCCGCCCTTTTGATCGGCAATGCCGGCTATGCCGCGCCGGCGACCGTGCTGAAGAACCCGCCCAACGACATCACGACCATGAAGGCGACGCTGGAAGGCGCCGGCTTCGAGGTGACGGTGCTGCAGGATGCCGGCCGCGCGGCGATGTCGGCGGCGCTCGCCGCCTTCGAGGAGAAAGTCACCGGCGCCGATATCGGCCTCATCTACTATTCCGGCCACGGCATCGAGGTGAACGGCGACAATTTCCTCATTCCGGTCGATGCGAAGCTCGCCTCGGACCGCGACGTCAAATACGAGACGATCCTGCTCGACGACCTGCTGCATGCGCTGGCAGGCGCCGCGAAGCTGAAGCTCGTGCTGCTGGATGCCTGCCGCGACAACCCGTTCCTGACCTCCATGAAGCGGATCTCCACCCGCGGCATCCCGACCCGCGGCCTTGCGCGGGTGGACAGTGCGGAAAGCAACATGCTGATCGGCTATGCCACGGCACCGGGCGAAGTGGCGCTCGATGGCGAGGGCACGATGAGCCCCTATGCGACGGCGCTCGCCCGCCACCTCGTCGTGCCGGGCCTCGAGGTCGAAGCGGCGCTGCGCGCGGTCGCCAAGGATGTGTTCGAGGCGACGGGCGGCAAGCAGCGCCCCTTCAAGACCGGCTCGCTGTTCGAAACGGTCATGCTCGGCAAGGGATTGGCGCCCGATGCCTCCGGCACGATCGGCCACAACGATCCCTGCCGGGATGCGGCGGCGCACTGGGCCGAGATCCGCGAGAGCAAGGACAAGGTGATGTTCGAGGATCACCTGCGCCTTTTCCCGACATGCGCCTTTGCCAACATAGCCCGCCAGCGCATGGCCGATCTCGCGCCCGTCGTCAGCGTGCAGGAGGCGACGGGCGAAACGGAGTGCGACCGCCTTGCGGCGGCCGAAAACGACCCGTTCAAGCTCGCCTCCGCCAAGCCGATAGGCTTCTATGATATAGACTTCGCCCGCGCCATCCCGGCCTGCGAGGCGGCGATCCGCGACAATCCGCAGGAAAAGCGATTCTTCTACCAGCTCGGCCGGTCGCTGGATCACGGCAACCGCTTTCCCGAAGCGCTGGCGGCATACCGCAAGGCGGCCGATCTCGGCAACCATCAGGCCATGCGCAACCTCGCCATCCTCTACGAGAACGGGGAAGGCACGTCGCAGGATTATGCCGAGGCCATGCGCTGGTTCCGCAAATCGGCCGAGCTCGGCAATGGCCTGGCAATGAACAATGTCGGCCTGCTCTACCGCAACGGCAAGGGCGTGCCGGAGGATCTGAACGCCGCGCTGGAATGGTACCGCAAGTCCGGCGATGCCGGCATCGCCGTTGCCATGCAGAACATCGGCGACTTCTACGACCTTGGCCTCGGCGTGAAACAGGACCTGAAGGAAGCGTTCGCCTGGTACAGGAAGGCCGCCGATGGCGGGAGCGCCGCGTCGATGACGAATCTCGGCTGGGCGCTGGCAAACGGCCGCGGCGTCAAGCGCGACGATGCCGAGGCCATGCGCTGGTACCGCAAGGCCGCCGCCGCGGGCGACGCGCAGGGCATGAACAATATCGGCACCTTCTATGAAAACGGCCGGACGGTGAAGAAGGACAAGGAAGAGGCGATGCGCTGGTATCGCATGGCCGCAGACAAGGGCAACACATACGGCGTCCACAATGTCGCCGCGCTTCTCGACGGGGACGTCAAGGACGCGGATCCGAAGGAGGCGGCCCGCTGGTTCGAACGGGCGCTTCGCCTCGGCCACCAGGATTCGCTTCGGCAGGTGAAGGAGAACAGCCGCGCCTGGTCGCTCGCCTTCCGCAAGGAGCTGCAGCGCATTCTGACCGATGCCGGCGTCTATACCGGCCAGCTCGACGGCCAGTTCGGCCCTTCGACCATTCGTGCCGTCGAAGCGATCTTCAACCAGAAGGCCAGTTGAACCGGGAGCAATCCCCGCAAGGGTGCGGAGCGGCTTTACGCAAAAACAAACGGACGCAGTTCGATGACAGCCATCGCTCCAAATGCTCCGTCATCCTCGGGCTCGACCCGATGATCCAAGCTCCACCCGCGGCATGGATGGTCGGGTCGAGCCCGACCATGACGGAGGAGAGGTTCGCGGACGTCGTCAGCTCAGCGTGAGCAGGGCATTTCCGCGATTCGAAGAAAAGCGGAAATGCTCTAGGCACAGCCCGCGCAGGTGCCGCGGATCTCGATCGTCGTCTTGCCGGTCTTGAAGTTGCAGTCCTTGGCAAAGCCCTTCAGCCGGTCCTCGATGACATGGTCGTGGAACTCGGTGACCTTGCCGCAGGTCTCGCAGATCGTGAAGGCGGTGATGCCGTGGGCGTGGCAGCCCTCCTCCGGATGGGCGCAGGCGACGAAGGCATTGATGCTTTCGAGCCGGTGCACGAGGCCGAATTCCAGGAGCTTGTCGAGGGCCCGGTAGACCTGCAGCGGCGCGCGAAACCCGTCGTCGCGCAGCTTGTCGAGGATCGAATAGGCGCTGAGCGGGCCTTCGGAATGCGTCAGCACGTCGAAGACGAGGCCCTGGTTGCGCGTCAATGGTTGCGTGGTCATGCCCGACCTCCCTGGCTTGCCGCCGAATGATCCGCTCCGCTCATCCTCGGCTTGGTGAGCAGGCTTAGAATGAACAGGGCCAGTGCTGCAACCACGATCGAGGGACCGGAGGGCGTGTCGAATTTCAAGGAACCGAAGAGCCCGCCGACGACGGCGAGCGCCCCGACGACGGAGGCGAGCACCGCCATGATCTCCGGGCTCGTGGAAAAGCGCCGGGCGGTGGCGGCGGGGATGATCAGCAGCGAGGTGATCAGCAGGATGCCGACGATCTTCATGGCGATGGCGATGACCAGCGCCATCAGAAGCATGAAGGCAAGCCGCGTGCGTTCGGGCTGCAGGCCTTCCGCCTCCGCCAGCTCCGGGTTGACCGTCGAGGCGATCAGCGGGCGCCACATCCAGACGATGGCGAAGGTGACGAGGATGCCGCCACCCCAGACGAGGTCCACGTCGGCGCGCGTGACGGCGAGAATGTCGCCGAACAGGAAGCCGACGAGGTCGATGCGCACCCAGGTCATGAAGGAGACGATGACGAGGCCGATCGCCAGCGTCGCATGCGAGAGGATGCCGAGCAGCGCATCGGTGGAAAGCGTGCCGCGCCGCTGCAACAGCAGGAGGAGGAGCGAGACGGACGCGGCGACGATGAAGACGGAGAGCAGCAGGTTGAACTCCATCAGCAGCGACAGCGCGACGCCGAGCAGGGCCGAATGCGCCATCGTGTCGCCGAAATAGGCCATGCGCCGCCAGACGACGAAACAGCCGAGCGGCCCGGCGGTGATCGCCAGACCCACGCCGGCAACGAGGGCACGGATGAAGAAATCGTCAAGCATTGCGCCGCTCCTCGTCGCGGCTGGTCGGCGCCGGTCCATGGTCGCAGCCGCAGTTCGGCCCATGCACATGGCCGATGCGCATCGGCCCCGCCCGCCCGCCGGTCGGCAGGATATCGACGGGGCGCCCGTCTTCCGGCCGGCAGTCGTCGGTGATCGAGCCGTCGGCATGCAGCACGCGGCCGTCCGGCAGGTGCGTATGGTCGTGGTTGTGGTTGTAGAAGGCGAGCGTCTGGCCGGCGCGGGCGCCGAAGAGCTTCAGATATTCCGGGCTCTGGCTGACGATCTCCGGCGTGCCCCGGCAACAGACATGGCCGTTGAGGCAGATGACCGTGTCGGTCTCCGCCATCACCACATGCAGGTCGTGCGAGATCAGCAGGATGCCGCAGCCGGTGGTGTTGCGGATCGTCTTGATGAGGTCGTAGAGTGCGATCTCGCCGGAAAAATCGACGCCCTGCACCGGCTCGTCGAGCACCAGGAGGTCCGGCCTGCGGGCGATCGCCCGGGCAAGCAGCGCGCGCTGGAACTCGCCGCCCGAAAGGTGCTGCACCTCGGCGCGGGCGAGATGGCGGATGCCGGTCGCGTCCAGCGCGGCGTCGATCTCCGCGCCCTTCAGCGGCGAGGTCAGCGTCATCAGCCGGTCGACGGTCAGCGGCATGGTCCAGTCGACCGACAGCTTCTGCGGCACGTAGCCGACCTTGAGGCCGGCCTTGCGCTCCACCCTGCCCTCGTCGGCCTTGAGCACGCCGATCGCCGTCTTGGCGGTGGTGGACTTGCCGGAACCGTTGGGGCCGATCAGCGTGACGATCTCGCCCGGCGCGATGGAGAATTCCACGCCGCGCACGAGCCAGCGGCCCTGGCGGCGAACACCGACGCCCGCAAGCGAGACGAGCGGCTGGACGGTCTTGGTCGGGGTCTGCAGCATCATTTTTCCAAAAGCCTGTTGCGTCTGGGTATGGCACACGTTATAGCATAACGCAATTGATGTAATAACATTACATTGCTATTCAAGACGGAGATCCCCATGCAAAAGGCCGTTCGCACCCTCCTCCTCACCACCGCGCTCTTTTCCGCCTGCACCATCGCCGCGCGGGCCGAGACGCCTGACGTGGTCGTGTCGATCAAGCCGATCCATTCGCTCGTCGCCGCGATCATGCAGGGCGTCGGCGAGCCGGCCTTGATCGTCGAGGGCGGTGCCTCGCCGCACACCTACGCACTGAAGCCGTCCAATGCCGCGGCGCTGCAGGATGCCGACGTCGTCTTCTGGGTGGGCCACGGCCTGGAAGCCTTCCTCGAAAAGCCGCTGGAAGCGCTCGGCGACAAGGCGACCGTCGTGGAGCTGGAGGACGCGCCCGGCCTCGAAAAGCTGCCCTTCCGCGAAGGCGGCCCGTTCGAGGCGCATGCGCATGAGGGCGAGGACGGCCATGATCACGCCCACGGCGAGGAAGGCCACGACCACGACAAGGAGGCCGAAGGCGACCATGCCGGCGAAGCCGGGCATGAAGGGCACGAACACGGCGCCTTCGACATGCATCTTTGGCTGAGTCCCGACAATGCCCGCGCCATCGCCGCCGAAGCCACCCGCGTCCTGTCGGAAAAGGATCCGGGCAATGCCGACGCCTACAAGGCGAACCTCGCAGCGCTGACGGAAAAGCTCGGCACGCTCGACAAGGAGATCGCCGCGACCATCGCCCCAGTGAAGGACAAGCCCTTCATCGTCTTCCATGACGCCTATCAGTATTTCGAGCACCATTACGGCGTGAACACCGCCGGCTCCATCACCGTCAGCCCGGAAACCATGCCCGGCGCCGCGCGCCTCACGGAAATCCGCGAGAAGGTGAAGACGCTCGGCGCGACCTGCGTCTTTGCCGAGCCGCAGTTCGAGCCCAAGCTGGTGAACGTCGTCATCGAGGGCACCGACGCGAAATCCGGCACGCTCGACCCGGAAGCCGCAACGCTGGAGCCCGGCGCGGACCTCTATTTCACCCTGATGCGAAGCATCGCGACGTCGCTGCGCGATTGCCTCGGACAGGCAAGCTGAGCGGGCAATCGCCCGTGGAGTTCGACGTTGCCGCCACACCCCCTTCTCCCCCGCGGGGAGAAGGTGCCGGCAGGCGGATGAAGGGGTGGCGCAGGCGCAACCGATTCGTACGAGGCGCGCCCTTATCCGACCCGGAGCCTGCCCTCGGGCTCGCCTTTGGCGAGACCCGTGGGGCCCATCTTCTCCCCGTGGGCAATCGCCCTGCCCCGGCCGGAGTGAGACGACGAGCAACCAAGCGGGAGCATCCCGCCTTTTTCGGCCTCACAGTTGTAATGGTATAACATTAAAGGCAATCACATCATGGACAACCGCCTTCCCGTCACCGTTCTCTCCGGCTTCCTCGG
Source organism: Shinella sp. HZN7 (assembly GCF_001652565.1). Taxonomy (NCBI): domain Bacteria; kingdom Pseudomonadati; phylum Pseudomonadota; class Alphaproteobacteria; order Hyphomicrobiales; family Rhizobiaceae; genus Shinella; species Shinella sp. HZN7. Next base: position 2,125,058 of record NZ_CP015736.1, read on the forward strand.
CGCCGGCAAGACGACGCTGCTCAATCATGTGCTGAACAACCGCAGCGGCCTGCGCGTCGCCGTCATCGTCAACGACATGAGTGAGGTCAACATCGACGCCGCCCTCATCCGCGATGGCGGGGCGGACCTTTCGCGCACCGACGAACAGCTCGTCGAGATGACGAACGGCTGCATCTGCTGCACGCTGCGCGACGACCTCCTCGCCGAGGTCCGCCGGCTGGCGGAGATGAACCGCTTCGACTACCTGCTGATCGAATCGAGCGGCATTTCCGAGCCGCTGCCCGTCGCCACCACCTTCGATTTCCGCGACGAGAACGGCCGGAGCCTTTCGGATGTCGCCCGGCTGGACACGATGGTGACCGTCGTCGACGCCGCCAACCTGCTGAAGGACTACGCTTCCGAGGACTTTCTCGCCGACCGCGGCGAGACGGCCGGCGAAGGCGATACGCGCACGCTGGTGGAGCTGCTCGTCGAGCAGATCGAGTTTTCCGATGTCGTCGTCATCAACAAGACCGGCGCGGCCAGCCCCGCCGACCTGCGCGCCGCGCGCCAGATCGTCGGCAGCCTCAACAGTTCCGCCCGCATCATCGAAACGGATTTCGGCCGCGTCGACCTCACCGACATCCTCGGCACCGGCCGCTTCGATTTCGAGAAGGCGAGCGAGCACCCGCTCTGGTTCAAGGAACTGCACGGCTTCGGCGATCATGTGCCGGAGACCGAGGAATACGGCATCCGCGCCTTCGTCTACCGCGCGAGGAAGCCGTTCCATCCGACCCGGTTCAAGGCCTTCCTTAACGAGAGCTGGCCCGGCGTCATCCGCGCCAAGGGCTTCTTCTGGCTCGCCACCCGGCCGCAGCATGTCGGCGAACTGAGCCAGGCAGGCGCGCTGGTCCGCAGCGGCCGGCTCGGCCTCTGGTGGGCCGCCGTGCCGCGCCCGCATTGGCCGCAGGACCCGGCGGCGGTCGAGGCCATCGTCCGCGCGTCGGACCCCGTCTGGGGCGACCGGCGGCAGGAGCTCGTCTTCATCGGCGCGGACCCGATGGATGAAGCCGCGCTCCGCCGCCGGCTCGATACCTGTCTCGTCGAGGCGGACACTTTCGAGCCGGCGCGCTGGGCGAACCTGCCGGATCCCTTCCCGCTCTGGGTCCGCCAGGCGGGATGAGAGGATGAGGAGCCCGCCCGGCCTTGCCGCCGGGCGAGCGATCCCGTCAGTCGAGTTCGGCGGACTTTTTCCAGAGGTTGATGTCCGCGCCCTGGCTGTAGGTGTCGATCGCCGCCAGTTCCTCCGCGGTAAAGTCCGGCTTCTCCAGCGCCTTGACGCAATCGACGATCTGCGCGGAGCGGCTGGCGCCGATCAGCGCGGAGGTGATGCGCCCGCCGCGCAGCACCCAGGCGATCGCCATCTGCGCCAGCGTCTGGCCGCGCCGCTCGGCGATCTCGTTCAGCTTGCGGATGTTGTCGATGATCTCGGGACGGATGAAATCCTTCTTGAGGAAGTGGTTCAGCGCCGCGCGGCTGTCGCCCGGGATGCCGCCGAGATATTTCGTCGTCAGCATGCCCTGCGCCAGCGGCGAGAAGACGATGGAGCCGATGCCGAGCTCGTCCAGCGTATCGACGAGGCCGTCCGTCTCGATCCAGCGGTTGAGCATGGAATAGCTCGGCTGGTGGATGATGCAGGGCGTGCCGAGGTCCTTCAGGATCGCCGCCGCCTCGCGGGTGCGCTGCGAATTGTAGGAGGAGATGCCGACATAGAGCGCGCGGCCGGAGCGCACGATATGGTCGAGCGCGCCGCAGGTCTCCTCCAGCGGCGTCTCCGGGTCGAAGCGGTGGGAATAGAAGATGTCGACATAGTCGAGGCCCATGCGCTTCAGGCTCTGGTCGCAGGAGGCGATCAGATACTTGCGGCTGCCCCACTCGCCATAGGGACCCGGCCACATGTCGTAGCCGGCCTTCGAGGAGATGATCAGCTCATCGCGCAGATGGGCGAAATCCGTGCGCAGGATCTCGCCGAAGGCGGTTTCGGCCGTGCCGGGCGGCGGGCCGTAATTGTTGGCGAGGTCGAAATGGGTGATGCCGAGGTCGAAGGCCGTGCGGCACATGTCGACCTTGCGGTCATGCGGCGTGTCGTCGCCGAAATTGTGCCACAGCCCGAGCGAGATCGCCGGCAGCTTCAGGCCGGACCGTCCCAGCCGGTTGTAGGTCATCGTGTCGTAACGGTTGTCCGCAGGCTGCCAGGCCATGATAAATTCCTTCGTTCTTTATGGGCAAGTCTCAATACCGCTCTCGCGCGCATCGCGACAAGAGGCATTCGCCCCTCACCCTACCCCTCTCCCCGCAGGCGGGAAAAGGGGACGTGCCTCACGAGCGGGTATTGCTTGGGGAAAACGGTGCGGCATATCCCCTTCTCCCCGCTTGCGGGGAGAAGGGGGCCGGCAGGCCGGTTAAGGGGCGGGCCGCAGGCGATATCATCGCAAAAGCGCCCGCGCCTCCTCGATGCCCAGCGCCGCGGGCTGCGTACAGGTCGTCACGATGTCGATCGCCCTGCCCTCCTCGGCCGAACGCAGGATCGCGGTCAGGACGTCGATCGTGTGCAGCGAGCGGTCGAGCGAGCAGCGATAGTCACGGCCGGTCGTCACCGCCTCCATCATGTCGGCAAGGCCGATGCCGCGGTAGTTCGCCTGCAGGCCCCAGTCGAACTCATAGTTCTGCGCCGTCAGCGGATGGTCCCAGACCTCCACCGCCTTCGGCTCGCGGTCCGTGCCGGCGACCTCAACGGTGCCGCCGAAGAAATTCGGGTCGGGCACGAAGACGGCGCCCGCAGTGCCGTAGAGCTCCATGTTCTGGTGGCGATGCGCCCAGACATCCCAGCTCGCCATCAGCGCGACCTGCGCGCCGCTGGCAAAGTCGAGGATGGCGTGGATGTTCGTCGCGACGGCCACCGGCACCCTCTCGCCGAGGCGCGGGCCGTTGCCGATGGTGCGCTCCTCATGCGCCCGGTTGGCGAGCGCCACGACGCGCCGCACCGGCCCGACGAGGTTGACGAGGTTGTTGACGTAATACGGCCCCATGTCGAGGATCGGCCCGCCGCCCGGCGCGAAGAAGAAGTCCGGGTTGGGATGCCAGCTCTCCATGCCCGGCCCCAGCACATGCGCGGTGCCGGACATGATCTTCCCCACCTTGCCGCTGTCGATGAGATGGCGCACGAACTGGTGCGCGCCGCCGAGATAGGTATCCGGCGCCGAACCAACCTTCAGCCCCCGCGCATCGGCGATGCGGCGCAGGTCCTCGCCCTGTTCCAGCGTCAGCACAAAGGGTTTTTCGGAATAGACGTGCTTTTCCGCCTCCAGCGCCCTTTTCGAGACCGGATAGTGCGCCTCCGGCACCGTCAGGTTGACGATGACGTCGACGGCGGGATTGGCGAGCAGCGCGTCGATCTCCTGCGCGTCCACGCCGAATTCCTCCGACCGCGCCCTGGACGCGGCGGGGTTGATGTCGGCGCAGGCGACCAGCTTCAGGTTCCTGAAGGTCGGGATCAGCCTGAAATAGGCGCTCGATATGTTGCCGCAGCCGATGATGCCGACTCCGTATTCCTTGCTCATGATGGTCAGTCCTCAGAATGCCTTGATGGTCGCGATCGAGCGCGTGGCGAGCCGGGTGATGTCCCTGGGATTGTCGTGCTCGACGATGAAGTGTTTGACGGGCGAGCCGGCGAGCGCCTTGGCGAGATCGCCCCAAGGCACCACGCCGTGGCCGACATCCGCCCAGCCGTCCTCCTCCGCATTCTCGCCCTTCGGCGCGATGTCCTTGACATGCACGGCGGTGATGCGGTCGCCGTATTTCCGGATCCAGGCGAAGGGATCGGCGCCGCCGCGGATGATCCAGGCGATATCCGCCTCCCAGGCAAGGTCCGGCCCGCCGGCGAACAGATGGTCCTGCGGCACGGTGCCGTCGGGCAGCGTGAAGAACTCGAAGTCGTGATTGTGCCAGCCGAAGGTAAGGCCGGCCTTGCGGATCGGTTCGCCGGCCTTCTGCAGACGCGCGCCGAAGGCGTGCCAGCCGGCGGCGTCCGTCGGGCGGTCCTCCGGCAGGAGATAGGGGCAATAGACCGCCGCAATGCCGAGCGTACGGCAGATGGCGAGCACCCGCTCCGGCTCCGCCTCCAGCATGTCGAGGCTGAAATGGGCGGTGGGCATGGTGAGGCCGTTCGCGTCGAGGTCGGCCTTCACCGCAAGGGTCGCGGCATCGTCGAGCTCGGCATAGAGGGCGCCGTAGCCTTCCACCTGCTTGTAGCCGGCCTCGGCAAGGATGCGGAAGACCTGCGAAAAAGGCTGGAAGTTGCGGGCGCTGTAAAGCTGGAAACTGACCGTCTGCATCAAGAACTCCTCGTCTTGCTGAAAGTGGAAATCGGTAGGCCTGAGAGGGAAGCCGTGCGACCCCTAGATCCGCTCCTCCGTCCCGGCATCGAACAGCGAGGCGAGCCCCATGTCGAAGGAGAGCTTCACCACTGTCCCCGGCGCAAAGCGCCGCGCGCCGCCGACGCGGACGGAGAGGGTGTGGCCCGCATGTTTGAGCCAGAGCAGGTTGTCGGCGCCCATCGGTTCCTCGATATCGACCGTCGCCTGGTGGGTTTCGGCGCCCTCCGCGTTGACCGCGACATGTTCCGGCCGCACGCCGAGCACGACCTTGCGCCCCGGCTGGAGCGCCTCGGACGCGTCGTAGCCGTCGAGCGCAAATTCCACGCCATTGGTGACGAAGACCGGGCGACCGTCCCGCCCTGCGATCTCACCGCGCAGGAAATTCATCGACGGGGAGCCGATGAAGCCGGCGACGAACATGTTCCGCGGCGCGTTGTAGATCGTGTTCGGATCGGCGAGCTGCTGGATGACGCCGCTTTTCATGATGGCGATGCGGTCGGCAAGCGTCAGCGCCTCGATCTGGTCGTGCGTGACGTAGATCATCGTGTTCCTCAGCGACTGGTGCAGCCGCTTGATCTCCACGCGCAGTTCCGAGCGCAGCTTCGCATCGAGGTTGGACAGCGGCTCGTCGAAGAGGAAGACGTCGACGTCGCGCACCAGCGCCCGGCCGATCGCCACGCGCTGGCGCTGGCCGCCGGAGAGCTCGGAGGGCTTGCGCTTGAGCAGCGGGCCGATCTGCAGGATCTCGGCGGCGCGGGCGATGCGCTTGTCGATCTCCGGCCGCGGCATCTTGGCGACCTGCAGACCGAAGGAGAGGTTCTTCTCCACCGTCATCTGCGGATAGAGCGCATAGGACTGGAACACCATGCCGATGCCGCGGTCCTTCGGCTCTTCCCAGGTGACGTTCTTGTTCTTGATGAAGATCTGCCCGCCCGTCGGCTCCAAGAGGCCGGCGATGCAGTTGAGCAGCGTCGATTTCCCGCAGCCGGACGAGCCGAGGAGGACGAGGAACTCGCCGTCGCCGATGTCGAGATTGAGGTTTTCCAGGACGTTGACCGCGCCGAAGCTGAGCGAAAGGTCTTTGATCGATACGGACTTCTGCATGGCTTACCCCTTCACGGCGCCGGCGGCGATGCCGCGGACGAAAAGGCGCCCCGACACGAAATAGACGATGAGCGGAACCGCGCCGGTGAGCAGGGTCGCGGCCATGTTGACGTTGTATTCCTTCACCCCCTGGACGGAGTTGACGATGTTGTTGAGCTGCACGGTCATCGGGTAGACCTCCGGACGGGTGAAGACGACGCCGAAGAGGAAGTCGTTCCAGATGCCGGTGATCTGCAGGATCATCGCGACGACGAAGATCGGCAGCGACATGGGCAGCATGATGCGCAGGTAGATCTGCCAGAAGCCCGCCCCGTCGATGCGCGCCGCCTTGAACAGTTCTTCCGGCAGGGCGGAGAAATAGTTGCGGAAGAGCAGTGTCAGGATCGGCATGCCGAAGATGGTGTGCACGATGACGAGGCCGGTCAGCGTGCCGTAGATGCCCATTTCGCGCAGCACGATGACGATCGGATAGATCATCACCTGATAGGGGATGAAGGCCCCGACGATGAGGATGGTGAAGAAGATGTCCGCGCCCCTGAACTTCCAGTTGGCCAGCGCATAGCCGTTGACCGAGGCGACGAGGATGGAGATCAGCGTCGAGGGCACGGTGATGCGCACGGAGTTCCAGAAGCCGCGCGACAGGCCGTCGCAGTTGAGGCCCGTGCAGGCGCTGGCCCAGGCCTTCGCCCAGGGTTCGAAGGTGATTTCCAGCGGCGGCGAGAAGATGTTGCCGAGGCGGATTTCCGGCATGCCCTTCAGCGAGGTGACGATCATCACGTAGAGCGGCAGCAGGTAATAGAGCGCCGCGACGATAAGCGTGCCGTAGAGCATGATGTTGCGGCCGGAAAGCGCGCGGCGGGGTTTGGCGCCCCAGGGTTCGGCTTTCGACGCGGCGGCGGGGGCGGATTTGAGAGCAACGCTGTCAGACACGCTTGCGCCCTCCGAATTCGAGATAGGCCCAGGGGACGATGATGATGGCGACCGTGACGAGCATCATGGTGGAGGCGGCAAAGCCCTGGCCGAGGTTCTGCGCCTGGAACATGTAGTCGTAGACATATTTCGCCGGCACTTCGGAGGCGATGCCCGGCCCGCCGCTCGTCTGCGCCACCACGAGGTCGTAGACCTTGACGATGCCGCTCGCGATGATGACGAGCGTGGTGATGAAGACGGGGCGCATCATCGGGATGATGATGAAGAGATAGGTCTTCCACATCGGGATGCCGTCGACGCGCGCGGCCTTCCAGATGTCCTCGTCGATGCCGCGCAGGCCCGCCAGCAGCAGGCACATGACGAGCCCGGTGCCCTGCCAGAGGCCGGCGATCAGGACGCCGTAGATGACGATGTCGGCATTGTAGAGCGGATCGAAGGTGAAACTCGTCCAGCCGAGCGCGCGCACGACGGACTGCACGCCGAACTCCGGGTTGAGGATCCACTGCCAGACGAGGCCGGTGACGATGAAGGAGAGCGCGAAGGGATAGAGGAAGATCGTGCGGAAGGTGTTTTCGAAACGGATCTTCTGGTCCATCAGCGCCGCCAGCACGAAACCCATCACCAGGCTGAAGACCAGCGTCAGCGCGCCGTAGATCGCCAGGTTCTGGATCGAGACGATCCAGCGCGGCGCGTCCCACAGGCGTTCGTACTGGTCGAGACCGACGAAATTCGCCCGCGGCAGCAGCTTCGAATTGGTGAACGAATAGACGACCGTCCAGGTCGTGCCGCCGAGAAAGATGACGACGGCGGTGAGCATCATCGGAATGGAGGCAATCTTGGAACTGAGATTGCGCAGCAGTCTACGGGGACGACCGGTGTGTGCCTGGCCCGTCATGGGTCACTTCCTCCTTGGTCTCGATCAGGGGCAGCGCCCAGGGGGCGCCGCCTGGCCGGCGGCGAACCGCCGGCCGATGCCTTCTCCCGCAATTCCGCATGCAAGGCCGCCGCGCAGCCGTGCTGGAACTGCCCGCCTGATCAGTCCGCCGACGCGATGATGGCGGCGAAACGCTTCTGCGCGTCTTCCGGCGTCATCGAGGGATTGGCGAAGAATTCGGAGAAGAGATCCTCCTTCTGCTTCTGGCTGTCGGCCGAAAGCAGTTGGTCGGTGCCCTCGATCACGTTGCCCTTGGCGAGGATGTCGAGGCCCTTCTTCATGCAGTCGTTCGCCGCGGCGAGGTCGACGTCGCCGCGCACGGGCAGCGAACCCTTCTTGAGGTTGAAGGCGACCTGGGTGGCCGGTGCGAGCAGCGTGGAGGCCAGCACCTCCTGCGCCTTGGATTTCTCCTCGTCCGCCAGAACCGGGAAATAGAAGGCGTCGCCGCCCGTCGATATGACCTCGTTCACGCCGAGGCCCGGAAGGCAGGTATAGTCCTTGCCGGCGACCTTGCCGGCGAGCGCGAACTCGCCCTGCGCCCAGTCGCCCATGATCTGGCCGCCGGCCTTGCCGGTTATCACCATGTTGGTCGCCTGGTTCCAGTCCTGCACGTTGGTGCCCCTGGACATGCGCCGCGCATCCTCGGCCGCCTTGAAGACCCTGGCCATGTCGGGTCCCGCCGCGACGTCGGCATCCTTGTCCTTGAACACCTTGTTGAACGTGTCCTTGCCGGCGATGGCCACCATCAGCACGTCGAAGGCGCCGGCCGCCTGCCAGGCCTGCCCGCCGACGGCGAGCGGCACAATGCCGGCCTTCTCCAGCGCCGGCGCGGCGGCGACGAACTCGTCCCAGTTCTTCGGCACGGGCACGCCCGCCGTTTCGAACGCGGCGTTCGACAGCCACAGCCATTGCCAGGAATGGATGTTGACCGGCGCGCAATAGATCTTGCCGTCGACCGTGCAACTGTCGAGCAGGCTGGCCGGCTTGATGATCTCCTTCCAGTTCTCGCGCGTCGCCACGTCGGTGAGATCACGCAGCAGGCCGGCCTCGACCAGTTCCTCCGCCTGGCGTCCATGGTTGAATTGCGTGGCGCCCATCGGGTCTCCGCCGGTCAGCCGGCTGACCATGATCGGGCGGGCCGTGCTGCCGGCGCCGGCGATCGCACCGTCGATCCACTTGTTGCCCGTGGCGTCGAACGCCTTCGCGAACTCGGCGACCGCCGCGGCCTCCCCGCCGGACGTCCACCAATGGGTCACCTCCAGGTCGGTCGCATAGGCGGCGGCGGACGGCAGGACCACGGTCGCTGCCAGCGCAGCAGCCATAAAGCGCATTTTCATGAGTCTCCTCCCTCACTGAAACGTTGCAGTAAAAACGTAGCCCAATCGATTTCATCGTGCAACGGGGGTCGAGGCACAAAATCGGTTTTTCCTCCATGTGCCGGTTCTTTGGTGCAAAATGGGCGACGCAAAAAGAGCGGCACGCCATCAAACCCGTCGTGAAATTGCGAGTTAATGGTTTGAATTTCCTTGAATATAAGCAGAGAAAAGAAAACACGACCCAAGCCATTTTTCGCAGATGCATAATTTATGACTTTGCGGCGCAATACAGGCCTGATTGCCCTCCCGGGCGACTGACGATGCACTTTTCACTCGACAAAACGCCTGCATCGTTACAGCTTCAAGCGATCGATCGTGAGGGAGTGGCGGGCGAGGGTAAAAAATGTATAACCGGTCCAAGGGGCGCAGAGGTGACAGGCAGGGGATGGACAAGACGATGAGCGAGGGCCCGGCGGCGGCACTTCCGCATCCGAGCGAGCGGCCGACGCTGAAGACGATCGCCTTCATGACCGGTCTCGGCATCACCACCGTTTCGCGGGCGCTCAAGGATGCGCCTGATATCGGCGCGGAGACGAAGGAGCGCGTGCGCCTCGTCGCGCGCCAGATCGGCTACCAGCCGAACCGCGCCGGCGTGCGCCTTCGGACCGGCAAGACGAACGTCATCAGCCTGATCCTCAGCCTGGAAGAGGAGATCATGGGCCTGACCAGCCCCATGGTCATCGGCATTTCGGAAGTCCTCGCCACGACGCAATACCATCTCGTGGTGACGCCCTACCGGGCGCAGGGCAATGCGCTGGATCCGGTGCGCTACGTGCTGGAGACGGGGGCGGCCGACGGCGTGATCATCTCGCGCACCGAACCGAAGGACCCGCGCGTCGCGCTGATGATGGAGCGCAACTTTCCCTTCGCCACGCACGGGCGCACGGAAATGGGCCTCATCCATCCCTACCACGATTTCGACAACGAGCGTTTTGCCTATGAGGCCGTGCGCAAACTGGTGGAGCGCGGCCGCAAGCGGCTGATCCTGCTGCAGCCGCCGCCCTATCTCACCTTCTACCTGCACATGCGGGCGGGGTTCGAAAAGGGCATCCGCGATTTCGGCGCGATGGCCCTGCCCTTCAACCAGGTGAATCTCGACAACAATCTCGTCGACATCCGCAAGGCCGCCGAATCCCTGTTCAGCGCGCCGGACGGGCCGGACGGCATCGTCTCGGGCAGCGGCGGCGGCGCGGTAGCGCTGATCGCCGCGCTGGAGGCGAAGGGCCGCAAGCTCGGCCACGACATCGACATGGTGTCGAAGGAGCCGCACATGTTCCTGCAATGGCTGCGGCCGGAGGTCGTGACCATGCGCGAGGACATCCGCCTTGCCGGCCGGGAACTCGCCAAGGCCGTCATCGGCCGCATCGAGGGGACGGCGGCCGCGGAATTGCAGACGCTGAGCTATCCGATCCCGACAGAAGGATGAGACCGGGCTCCCGCCTTTCGGCCAGCGGCAAGTCCCGCCCCTCACCTGCCTGCCGGCATCCTCTCCCCGCAAGCGGGGCGAGGAAGGCTGGGCGAACCGGTTTCCTCCCTTCGGCAGAATGAAGGAAAACGGTTCGGCACCCCCTTCTCCCCGCTTGCGGGGAGAAGGTCCCGGCAGGGGGATGAGGGGCAGATCCATAACATCGAAAGCAAACGGCCCGGTCTTGGACCGGGCCGTCTGTTGGCGTCAACCGTTGAGGCCGGAGCCCCACGGGCCGTGATGGCTGTCGGCGCCGTCGACGCGGTCGAAGCCGTGGGCGCCGAAGAAGTCGCGCTGGGCCTGGATGACGTTGGCCGTGCCGCGGGCGCGGCGGTAGCTGTCGAAATAGCCAAGCGCCGAGGCGAGCGCCGGGACCGGCAGGCCATGCAGCGCGGCAGCGGCGACGACGCGGCGCAGCGCCCCGTCGGTTTCCTTGACCATGGCGGCAAAGGCCGGGGTGACGATGAGGTTCGCCGCATCCGGCGCCTTGGTGAAGGCGCTGGTGATCTCGTCGAGGAACTGCGAGCGGATGATGCAGCCGGCGCGCCAGATCTTGGCGATGGTCGGCATCGGCAGGTTCCAGCCATATTCCTTCGAGGCGGCGGACATCACCGCAAAGCCTTGCGCATAGGCGCCGATCTTGCCGGCGAGCAGCGCGCTTTCGAGGTCCTTGACGAAGGCGGCCTTGTCGGCGACCTCAAGTGCCGGCACGTCCGGCAGGCCGAGGATCTTTTCGGCGGCTTCGCGCTCCGTCTTGAACGAGGAGATCGAACGGGCGGCGACGGCGGCCTCGATGCCGGTCGCCGGCACGCCCATGTTCTGCGCCTCGATGGCGGACCATTTTCCCGTGCCCTTCTGGCCGGCCTTGTCGAGGATCATGTCGACGATCGGGTTGCCGCTGATCGGGTCCTTGGCGGCAAGCACCTTCTCGGTGATCTCGATGAGATAGGATTCAAGGCGCCCCTTGTTCCATTCGCCGAAGACGGCGCTGATCTCGGAGGCGCTCATCTTCAGGCCGTCGCGCAGGATGCCGTAGATCTCGGCGATCATCTGCATGTCGGCATATTCGATGCCGTTGTGGATGGTCTTGACGAAATGGCCGGCGCCGTTCTCACCGAGCCAGGCGACGCAGGGCTCGTCCTTGTACTTGGCGGCGATCGAGGTCAGCACCTTCTCGACGCGCGTCCACGAATCCTCCGTGCCGCCGACCATGATGGAGGGGCCGTGACGTGCGCCCTCCTCACCGCCGGAAACGCCCATGCCGATGAAGGTGAGGCCGCTGTCCTTCAGCGCATCGAAGCGGCGCATCGTGTCGCGGAAATTCGCGTTGCCGGCATCGATCATGATGTCGTTCTGTTCGAGATAGGGGCGCAGCAGATCCATCTGCTGGTCGACCGCGGCGCCGGCCTGGATCATGATGATGATCGGCCGCGGCGGGCGGATGGCGGCGACGAACTCTTCGATCGTCTCGCAGGGCACGATCTGGCCCTGGAGCGCGCCGGCCTCTTCATAGAACTCCTTCGTGCGCGCCACCGTGCGATTGAAGACCGCGATCTTGTTGCCCTTTTCGGCAATGTTGAGCGCAAGGTTGGACCCCATCACGCCGAGACCGATGAGACCGATTTCCGCCTGTGCCACGTTCATACCTCCGTAGGATGGCGCGGCGTGGGATGCTTCCGGACCCATGCCGGAAACGCCGCGCAGAAAGAGAGTGAGGAGCTCCGCTCCAGCGGTGGTGTTTTGGCATTCAAATCGATTTACGACAAGGGATTGTTTGGCTTCGGCGGGATTTTCACCGCCACTTGCATGGTTTCTATGACCCCATATCCGCGCGCCGTCAGCGCTGCGGCTTGTCGTCGCCATCGTCGAGGACACGCCAGGCGGCGCCCTCGACATCGTCATACTGCCCGCTCTTCAAAGACCAGAGGAAGGCGGCGAGCCCGAGCCCGCCGAGGAAGAGCGCGATGGGGATGAGGAAGATCAGCGTGTTCATGCCGCGCGCACCAGGACATCGGCCGGACGGGCCTCGTCCGCCGCCCGCGCGGCGAAGGCCGGCATCTGCCCGCGCAGGCGCAGCGAGTTCACCACGACGATGATCGACGAGGTCGACATGGCGATGGCGGCGATCAGCGGCGTCGCGTGGCCGAGGATGGCGATCGGCACGGCAATGACATTGTAGCCGATGGCGAGCGCGAAATTCTGCCGGATGAGCCGGCCGGCACGGCAGGCGGTCTCATGCGCGAAGGGCACGGCCTCCAGGCTCTCGTGCAGGAAGACGAAGTCCGCCGCCTGCCGGCCGACATCCGCCGCCGTCGCCGGGGCGATGGAGACGTGGGCGGCGGCGAGCGCCGGCGCATCGTTGATGCCGTCGCCGACCATCAGCACGCGATGGCCGGTGGCCGCCCGTTCGGCGACCGCTTCCGTCTTCTCACGCGGCGACAGCGCCGCACGCCAACGGGCAATGCCGAGCAGGCCGGCAATGCGGGCGACCGCGGGGGCGCGGTCGCCGGAAAGGATCGCCATCGCGATATGCGCGCGCTTCAACGTGGCGACGGCCTCGCCTGCCCCGGCCCGCAGGGTATCCTCGAAACGGAAGGTTTCCAGCACCTTGCCATCGCGCGACAGCACGACCTCGGAGAGCCCGTGCTCCTCTTCCCCGGCCGCGGCGCTGCCGCCGGCGAAGGCGCGGTTGCCGAGGCGATAGAGGCCCTGGGGCGTCTCGGCCTCAAGGCCGCCGCCGGCCACTTCCGTCACGCTTTCGACAAGCGGCAGCGGCCCCGGCCAGGCGCCCGCCAGTGCCATCGACAGCGGGTGGCGCGAATGGGCGGCGAGCGCCGCGGCCAGCGCGAGATGGGTGCGGTTGAGCCTTTCCCGATCGACGAGGCGCGGCTTGCCGAGCGTCAGGGTGCCGGTCTTGTCGAAGACGGCGGTGTCGATCTCGGCAAGGCGCTCCATGGCCGAACCGTCCTTGACCATCACGCCGCCGGCAAACAGGCGCCCCGCGGCCACCACCTGCACCACCGGCACGGCAAGGCCGAGCGCGCAGGGGCAGGTGATGATCAGCACCGCGATGGCGACGAGCATGGCATGCTTCCAGTCGCCGTCGTAAAAACCCCAGCCGAGGAAGGAGGCGAGCGCCAGCAGGTGCACGGCCGGCGAATAGATCTGCGCGGCGCGGTCGGCGATGCGGCGATAGCGCGCCCTTCCCCCTCGGCGGCCTCCATGAGGCCGATGACCTCCGACAGGAACGAATCGCGCGCCGTAGCGACGGCCTCGACGGTGAGCGAACCGGTGAGGTTCATCGCGCCCGCTTCCAGCCGCGTGCCCGGCACGGCGGCGAAGGGATCGCTCTCGCCGTTGACGATCGATCGGTCGATGTCGCTTGCGCCCGAAAGCACGCGGCAATCGACCGGGATGCGCTCGCCGGCGGCGATGGAAAGGTGTTCGCCGACGGCGATCTCCTCGACGGGCCGGTAGTCGCGGCTGCCGTCCGGCCGGATGACCATCGCCCCGCGCGGCGAAAGGCGGGCAAGGCCGGTGATGGCCGAGCGGGCGCGGTCGCGCATGACGTGGTCGAGCGTGCGGCCGATGAGCAGGAAGAAGAGCAGGCTCACCGTGGCGTCGAACCAGGCGTGCTCGGCGCTGTGCAGCGTTTCCCAGAGCGAGACGACATAGGAGAGCGTGATGGCGAGCGCGATGGGCACGTCCATGTTGGTGCGGCCGTGGCGCAGCGCATTCCAGGCCGACTGGTAGAAGAAGCGCCCGGCATAGATCAGCGTCGGGCCGGCGATCAGCGCGGAGATCCAGTGGAAGAGGTCGCGCGTCGCGGCCTCGGCACCCGACCAGACGGAGACCGAGAGCAGCATGATGTTCGTCGCCGCAAATCCCGAGACGGCGACGGCGCGGATCAACTGGTTGCGCAGCCGGTCGTCGCCTTCCGCCGCCAGCGAGAAGAGATGCGTGTCATAGCCCGTGGCGCGGATGGCGGCGGCGATCTCCTGCGGATCGGTGCGCCGGCCCGCGACCTCCTCCTTCCAGACCACCGAAACGCGGCGGGTGGAGAGGTTGACGCGCGCCCGCTCCACGGCCGGCAGCGCGTTCAGCGCGCCTTCGACGGTGGTGATGCAGGTGCCGCAATAGACGCCCGGCACGCTGAGATCGCTCTGGCGCAGGCCCTCGCCGACCGGGCGGCTCGCCAGCATCAGCTCCTCCGAGGAGGGCAGTGCCACGCGCTGCGCCTCGACGGCGCCTTCCGTGCCGGGTGCGCAGCAGCTCATTTCGCCCCTCCCGCAACGACTGTCCGCACGGTCTGGTGGAAGACCTTCTCGCCGTCGCGCTTCGTGCTGATATCGACGATCCACTGGCCGGCCGGCACCGGCCGGTCCGCCACGAACAGCCCCTCGCCCGCCGGCTCGAGCGCGACCGTGAAATCCTTGCGCTCGTCGACGGGCCGCTTGAAGACCGCCGAAACGTCGTCGGCGACAAGGGGGGCGCCCTTCGCATCGGTGACGCGGTAGGCGATGCGGCCTTCCTTCACGGTGAGGTCGCCCTCGATGCCGCTGGCCGCGAGCGCCCGCGCCTGCGCCACCTTGCCGTTGAACTGCTGGCTGGCGACATAGGTGTTGGGCACGACGAGGCCGCTCCAACTGTTCGAGGCATTCCAGGCCATGATCAGGTTGACCGTGATGATCGTGCCGAAGAACAGCACCATGACGCCCGCCATGTGCCAGCCGGTGAAGACGAATCCCTGTTCCTTGCGTTCCATGGCCATCACTTTGCTCCCGGCGTGTTGAAATTGGCGGAATAGACGTCGCGCTCGTGGCCCTGCCGGTCTTCCGCGACAATCTGGAAGCCTTCGGCCGCTTCTGCAAGCCGATCCTTCGGCAGGGTGACGAAAACACGCAGCGCCGTCACCTTGTCCGGATCGGCCGGCACGTCGACGCTGCGGCCGTCGGCGCTGTCATGGCCGGCGATCTTCATCGTTGCGCCGGGCATGCCCTCGATCGACACGGTGATGACGCGCGGCTCGGGAATCATGTTGAGCAGCTTCACCGCATAGCCGTTGCGGACCGAGCCGTCCGATTCGACGACGAACTGCGGATTGCGGTCGTGGATGACGTTGAGGTCCAGCCGGTCGCGCGAGAGGAGCGCGAAGAGCAGCGCCAGGCCCGCCAGCGACCAGACGCCGAAATAGAGCAGCGTGCGCGGGCGGAAGATGATGCGCCAGTCGAAATGCCGGATCTTGCCGTCGAAGGCGCCATCGGCACCGCGCACGCGCTTCGGATCGACCGGCACGGTGCCGCCCGCCGTGGCGAGCGCCATGTTGGCCGAATAGTCCGACAGCGTGGCATAGGCGATGAGGCCGCGCTCCTTGCCGATCTTGTCCATCACGTTATCGCAGGCATCGATGCACAGCGCGCAGGTGATGCATTCGAGCTGCTGGCCGTCGCGGATGTCGATGCCCATGGGACAGACGACGACGCAGGCATTGCAGTCGACGCAGTCGCCGACGCTCTCGCCGGCGGCGATCGCCTTCTTGGCATGGCGGGTGCGCGGCTCGCCGCGCCAGTCGTTGTAGGTGACGACCAGCGAGCTCTCGTCGAGCATCGCCGCCTGGATGCGCGGCCAGGGGCACATATAGGTGCAGACCTGCTCGCGCATCAGCCCGCCGAAGATGTAGGTGGTCGCGGTCAGGATGGCGACGGTGATGTAGGCGACCGGCGGCGCCTTGAGCGTCGCGAAATTGACGAGCAGCGTCGGCGCGTCGGCAAAATAGAAGATCCAGGCGCCGCCCGTCGCCACCGCGATCACCAGCCAGACGGCGTGCTTGCTGACACGCTTCCAGACCTTGCCCAGCGTCCACGGCCCGGCATCGAGCTTCATGCGCGCATTGCGGTCGCCCTCGATCGCCCGTTCCACGACGAGGAAGAGATCGACCCAGACGGTCTGCGGACAGGCATAGCCGCACCAGGCGCGCCCGACGGCCGAGGTGACGAGGAAGAGCCCGAAGCCAGCCATGACGAGCAGCCCGGCGACGAAAAAGAATTCCTGCGGCCAGATCTCGATGAAGAAGAAATAGAAGCGGCGCCCGGCAAGGTCGATGAGCACGGCCTGGTCCGGCGCATGCGGCCCCCGGTCCCAGCGGATCCACGGCGTCAGGTAGTAGATGCCGAGCGTGATCAGCATCACCAGCCACTTGAACTGCCGGAAGCGACCTTCCGCCCGCTTGGGGAAGATCTTCTTGCGTTTTTCATAGAGCGGCTTGCGAACCTTCGCCGAATTGACGGGTTCCGCCTCATGGCGCTCGATGGAATTGTAGATCGTCGTGGTATTCTGCTGCATGTTTGCCGGCCGCACCTGTCGTTGTGCCGGCACAATGACGCCAACGACGGCCTCCATCGTTGATCTACGTCAAGTTTTGGATATGGCAGGGCGTGGCGGGTTGCCGCACGGAGAGGACACGATGACGGAGACCATCCTGGCGAAGCGCTACGGCGACTACCGCGAATATGCCGCGGCCGGCGCGCTCTCGGCCGTCATACGCTGTAGCTGGATGCACCATGCGCCGGAAGGCCCGCCCGCCCCGCGCATCGCCGTGGTGCCGGATGGCTGCGTCGACCTGCTGTGGACGGAAGCCGGTTTCCTCATTGCCGGGCCGGACCGCACGGCCGCCTTTCCAAGGCTCCGGCCGGGCGAGACGATCCTCGGGCTGCGCCTGCGCCCCGGCATCGCGCGCCACCTGCTGCGCTGCGACCTCGACGCGCTGACCGGCAAGGTCGTGCCTCTCGCCGATATCCGCGCGCACGGGCTGAGCGCCCACCACGATCGCCTGCTTGCAGCTTCCGGCCCGCGGCAAAGGCTGCGGCTTCTTCAGGCGCTTTTCGCGGCCGGGATGGCAGAGCTGCCTGCCCTGCGGCCCGACGCCGCGGCCCTGCATGCGCTCGGCGCAAGCCGGCCGCCGGACGCCATCGCCGCCGAGATCGGCGTGACGACGCGCACGCTGCGGCGCATCAGCATCGCCGAGTTCGGCTACGGGCCGAAGACGCTGGCCCGCATCCTCCGGCTGCAGGACCTGCTCGGCCGGATCGCAAGCCCCGCGGCCTCCCTCGCCGGCCTTGCCGCCGAGGCGGGCTTTGCCGACCAGGCGCACATGAACCGGGAGGTGCTGGCGCTGACCAGCCTGACGCCCGGCGAGATCCGGCGGCAGATGCGCGGCTGACTGTCCGTTTTGTTCAAGACTTCGACGCGGGACCGCGTATCGTGGCACCGAATGGAGAAAGCCGATGACCACCCTGCCCGCCCGTATCATCCACCGCACCATCCGGCGCGACTGGCGCGCGGTCCACGCTTTTGCCGCCCGACCGGAAAACATGCCGCTCTGGGCCTCGGGCCTTGCCGCCGGGCTGACGCGCGACGGAGAGGACTGGATCGCCGATGGCGGGCCGATCGGCAATGTGCGCGTGCGCTTCGCCCCGCCCAACGATTTCGGCGTCGTCGACCACCGGGTGACGCTGCCGGACGGGCGCGTGGTGGACAATGCGCTGCGCATCGCGCCGAACGGCGACGGCGCGGAGGTGATGTTCCTGTTGCTGCGGCAACCGGATATGGACGACGAAGCCTTCGAGCGGGATGCGGCGCATATAGCGCAGGACCTCGAGACGCTGGCGGGGCTGATGGAAGACAAGGACGTGCAGGAATGAGCACCAGGGGCGCGGATCGCAAGATCGACTACATCGAGTTCAACGTCGCGGACATCGCGGCGAGCAAGGCCTTCTACGGCGGCGCCTTCGGCTGGACCTTCACCGATTACGGCCCGCAATACTGCGAGTTCCAGGACGGCCGCCTCACCGGCGGCTTCACGACGCTCGCCCCGGTCAACGCCAAGGGCGGCCCGCTCGTCATCCTCTTTGCCGATGCGCTGGAAGAGGTGCTGGAGCGGGTGACGGCGGCCGGCGGGACGATCGTCAAGCCGATCTTCGACTTTCCCGGCGGCCGGCGCTTCCAGTTCGCGGACCCCGACGGCTACGAGCTGGCGGTCTGGTCCGACCGCTGATGTGCCTGCCGTAACGTCAATGTGAACGGCCGGGCGCCTTTTACCGAACGAATTCAGGCTTTTTCAATAAGACGCTCCTAGTCAGGGCCTGCGATCAAAACGGACGCAGGCTTTTTCCATGTACAAAATCCTCGGCAAGGCATTGGCGGTCGGCGGTCTCTCGACACTGGCATCCCTCGCCATCAGCTTCGCCCTCGTGCCGCTCATGGGCGGCGAAGTGGCCGGCGCCGGCCTCGTCATGACCATCGTCTGCCCGGTCGCCATCTCCATTCCGGTCTCGATCCTGCATTTCTACCAGGCGGACCGGCTGCGCGCCGCCAATGCCGCCCTCGCCTGTGCCAAGGACGACCTTGCGCAAGCCTATGCCCGCCTCAAGCACCAGGCGCAGCGCGACGCGCTGACGGGCGTGCTCAACCGCGCGACCTTCATGGCCGAGCTCCAGGCCCACAGCCGCGGCGGCCGTTCCGGTGGCCTGCTCTTCCTCGACCTCGATCACTTCAAGTCCGTCAACGACCGTTTCGGCCATGCCGCCGGCGACGAGGCACTGCGCCTCGTCGGGGCGGTGCTGCACGACCTTACGGGCAGGAACGACCTTGTCGGCCGGCTCGGCGGCGAGGAGTTCGCCGTCTTCCTCGACGAGGCCTCGCCGGCGCACATGCTCGACCATTCCCAGACGATCCGCGAGGCGGTGGAGGCGATCAACCTCCACGCGCCGTCGGGCGTGCGGATCGCGCTCGGCATCAGCATCGGCGTCTTCCATTGCGCGCCGCGCTTCGATCCCGTCGAGGCGCTCGCGGCCGCCGACCGCAACCTCTACCGTGCGAAATCGATGGGCCGGAACACGGTCGTCGCCTGAGCGCCATGCCGCCAGCCGGATTGCCCGAAAAAGAAAAGGCCGCGGTTTCCGCGGCCTTCGTCGTTTGAGAGGTCCGGCGCTACTCGCCGCCGCCCAGCGAATGCACGAAGACGGCAAGCTGCTTGACGGCCGGATCGCCGAGGCGGGGAAGCCAGGCGGGCATGACGCCGTGCTTCGGCGAACGGACCTGCTGGGCGATGGCGGCCTCGCCCTCGCCCTTCAGCCAGATGGCGTCGGCAAGGTTCGGGGCGCCCATCTCGCGGTTGCCCCTGGCGTCATCGCCGTGGCAGGCGGCGCAGTTGTCGGCGAAGATCTGCTTGCCGGGCTCGACGAGGCCGGCATTCGACGGCGTGCCCGTCAGGCTGACCACATAGGCCGCGACCTGCTTGATCTCCTCCGGCTGGAGGATATCGCCATAGGCCGGCATGTCCGAGATGCGGGTCTCGTCGTCGCCGGCATGGCGGATGCCGTGGGCGATCGTGTGGTAGATGTCGTCCACCGTGCCGCCCCAGACCCAGTCGTCGTCGTTGAGGTTGGGGAAGCCCGCCGCACCGGCCGCGCCCGAACCGTGGCACTGGGCGCAGTTGACCTTGAAGGCCGAGGCGCCGCCGGCGATCGCGAACTGCGAGAGCTGCGGGTCGGCCATGATCTCCTGCAGGGAGGATTTGGCGATGCGGTCGACGAAGCCGGCCTGCGCCTGCTTGGCCTCGGCCAGCTCGACGGCGACATTGGCGCGGCTCGACCAGCCGAGCATGCCGGTCGTCGCATCGGAGATCAGCGGCCAGGCCGGAAAGGCGATCGTGTAACCGACCGCCCAGACGATCGTGGCGTAGAACGTCCAGACCCACCAGCGCGGCATCGGGTTGTTCAGTTCGCGGATGCCGTCCCATTCGTGGCCGGTGGTTTCGACGCCCGAGATTTCGTCAATGTGTTTCTCGGCCATGATCAGTCCTCCTTGAGAGGGATTTCAGCGGCCCGTTCGGCCGCCTTGCGGGCGCCGGGGCGAAGGGTGAAGACGACGACGGCGAGGAAGAACAGCGTCATGGCGAGCAGTCCCCAACTGTCGGCGAAGTGCCGCATGGCGGTATAGGTTTCCATGGGCGTCCTCCTCAGCGGTAACCGGCGGCGTCGTCATAGGTGGAGAAGTCCACCAGCGTGCCGAGCATCTGCAGATAGGCGACGAGCGCATCCATTTCGGTGAGCTTTGCCGGGTCGCCGTCGAAATCGCCGAGCTTGGCCTTCGGGTAGCGGGCCTCGATGCCGGACGTATCGGCATTCGGGTCGGCCTGCGCCTTGAGGTCGGCCTCGGCGTTTTCGAGCATCTCGTCCGTATAGGGCACGCCGACGGCGCGGTTGGCCGACAGGTGCATCGAGACGTTCCGCACCTCCAATGGCGTTTCCTTGAGGAAGGAATAGCTCGGCATCACCGATTCCGGCACGACCGAGCGCGGCTCGATCAGGTGCTGGACGTGCCATTCGTTCGAATAGCGGTCACCCACGCGGGCAAGGTCCGGGCCGGTGCGCTTGGAGCCCCACTGGAACGGATGGTCGTACATCGATTCCGCCGCCAGCGAATAATGCCCGTAGCGCTCCACCTCGTCGCGGAACGGCCGGATCATCTGGCTGTGACAGGTATAGCAGCCCTCGCGGATGTAGATGTCGCGGCCGGCGAGCTCCAGCGGCGAATAAGGCCGCATGCCCTCCACCTTCTCGATGGTGTTCTCCAGGTAGAACAGCGGGGCGATCTCGACGATGCCGCCGATGGTGACAACGAAGAGCGAGCCGACGAGCAGAAGCGTCGCGTTGCGCTCGAGGATCGCGTGTTTGTCAAGAATGGACATCGGGTCCCTCCTATTCGGCCGGCTGCAGCTTCGGCGCGGCGCCCGGGATCGGGGCCTCGTCGCGCTGGTAGCCGAGGATTGTCATGGTCACGTTGTAGGCCATGATGAGCGCCCCCAGGAGGAACAGCCCACCGCCGACGGCGCGCAGCACGTAGTACGGGAACATGGCGGCGATCGTTTCGGCGAACGAATAGACCAGGAAGCCCTGCTCGTCGTATTCGCGCCACATCAGGCCCTGCTGGATGCCGGCGACCCACATGACGGCGGCGTAGACGACGATGCCGAGGGTGGCGAGCCAGAAGTGCCAGTTGACCATGCGGATCGAATAGAGCCGCTCGCGGTTCCACAGCTTCGGGACGAGGAAGTAGATCGCGCCGAAGGTGATGAGGCCGTTCCAGCCGAGCGCGCCCGAATGCACATGGCCGATGGTCCAGTCCGTATAGTGGCTGAGCGAGTTGACCGACTTGATCGACATCATCGGGCCTTCGAAGGTCGCCATGCCGTAGAAGGCGACGGCCATGACCATCATGCGCACGATCGGGTCGGTGCGGATCTTGTCCCAGGCGCCCGAGAGCGTCATCAGGCCGTTGATCATGCCGCCCCACGAGGGCATCCAGAGCATGATCGAGAAGACCATGCCGAGCGTCTGCGCCCAGTCGGGCAGCGCCGTATAGTGCAGGTGGTGCGGGCCGGCCCAGATATACATGAAGATCAGGGCCCAGAAGTGGATGATCGACAGGCGGTAGGAATAGACCGGACGGTTCACCTGCTTCGGGATGAAGTAGTACATCATGCCGAGGAAGCCGGCCGTCAGGAAGAAGCCCACGGCGTTGTGGCCGTACCACCACTGCGTCAGCGCATCCTGCACGCCGGAGAAGGCCGAATAGCTCTTCACGCCGAGGAACGAGACCGGGACGGCCAGGTTGTTGACGACGTGCAGCATGGCGATCGTGACGATGAACGACAGGAAGAACCAGTTCGCCACGTAGATGTGCGGCTCCTTGCGCGTCATGATCGTGCCGAGGAAGGCGATCAGATAGGCGACCCAGACGATGGTGAGCCAGATATCGACATACCATTCCGGCTCGGCATATTCCCGGCTCTGCGTGATGCCGAGCAGGTAGCCGGTGGCGGCCATGACGATGAAGAGCTGGTAGCCCCAGAACACGAACCAGCCGAGATTGCCGCCGAAGAGACGGGCGCGCGAGGTGCGCTGCACGACGTAGAAGGAGGTCGCGATCAGCGCGTTGCCGCCGAAGGCGAAGATCACCGCCGAGGTGTGCAGCGGACGCGTGCGGCCGAAATTGAGCCAGGGCTCGATGTTGAGATCGGGGAAGGCCAGTTGGAGCGCCACGACGACGCCGACCAGGAAGCCGACGACGCCCCAGAACACCGTCGCGATGACGCCGTACTTGACGACCTCGTCGAAGTATCCTTCGTCATCCTGCGATGATCCGGTCGCGACGGCCGGCGCGAAGGAGATGCGCCGGACCATGAAGAGCGTGCTGGCGAGCAGCACGAAGAAGAGGACCCACATATGGGCCTCGAAGAGCCTGTCCTGGGCAAACGCCGCGCCGAGCAGCGCGATGAACGCCCCCACGGCCAGGACGATCATTTCCGTTACATATTTCATCGTTGGCATCCCCCAACTCGTCAATTTCCCGCAACGGCCGGTTCCCTCGCGGAATCGGCCCTTGCGCTCGACTTGAGCCTTCGCAGATGCGGCCGGAAGCATCCTTGACTTGGATCAAGGCGAAGCGCGGTTGCCGGCGGCATCAAGGGACAGGTTGACGCAGCCGCGCGTCGAAACGCTCGCGGCACTCCCGAACCGAGGGAACAGGACATGACGGATTATACAGGGATCGCCCGGCTGCTTTCCGATCGCCCGACGGACGCCGTTTCGCTGGACTGGTTGAAGAAGGCCCATGACGCACAACTGACGCTCTGCTCGGCGCTGGAGGACATCGCCGACAGCCTGCCGGCAAACGTCAACCGGCAGAAATGCATGTACGCGGCCAAGTCGCTGATTCCGCTGGTCAACGGCATCCATCGCTATGAAGAGGAAACCGTCTTCCCCCTGCTGGAGCGCATGGCCTCCGGCGACCGGGAACTCATCGATTCCATCGCCCGGCTGAAGTTCGAGCATGTCGAGGACGAATGCTTTGCGGAGGAGCTGACCGACACGCTGACCCGGCTCGGCAGCGGCGACGGCACGGTGAACGCGGAAGCCGCGGGCTACATGCTCCGCGGCTTCTTCGAATCGATCCGGCGCCATATCGCCTTCGAACAGCAGTTCATGCTGCGCGGCACCGGCCTCACCTCCTGACGGATCAGGCGGCGAGCGGCCCCTGCTGCGCCGTTTCCTGCAGGACCAGAATGGCGCCGAGCACGTTTCCGGCCGCCGACAGGCAGGGCGTCATGCGGCAGCGCGTGATCGCCTGGCCGCGGCGCGGGGACACATAGTCGTATTCCACCACGTCGCCGGCGAAGCAATGGTCGAGATTGCGCTTCACGCGGCTCTCGAATCGCTGCACGCCGATGAACTCCACGATGTGCCGGCCGACGAGGTCTATGGGCTTCTCGCTGAAGCGTTCGGCATTGAGCGGGTTGGAATAGAGATAGCGGTAATCCGTCGTGATGACGGCGACGCGGTCGGGAAGGCTGTCGAGGATCGCCTCGTTGAGCAGCCCGTCCTCCGCCACACGCGGCGTGATGGCGGGACGCCCGGCCCCCGGCATGTCGATCCGGAAGGGCGCGGCGGCCTCCTCGGTCCCGAAATACCGATCCAGCAGCAGCTTGAAATGATGCGCCTGCCGGAGCACGCAGGCCTTGTCATCCGCCTCTTCCCGAAGCAGGTCCACCACGAATTGGAACTGGGAACGAAGTTCGGAAGCGTCGCTCGCCTCCTTCCGCAGCACGGCCGCCAGGGCCGGCTCGATTTCCCTGTCCAGCATGGAAACGAGCCTTTCGTTCCCGGCCCTCACGGCATGCTGGAGTTGTGAATACTTAAACCAGAACAACTCTACAAGAGCTTTCAATTCATGCTCCCCGAATTGCTGAAATCTACAGCAATTGCACCACTACACTATTTGAAATGTTCAGAAACGAGATAAAGCTTTGACCCTCTCCTCCCGAAATATGCTGTCGAAAGCACTTACATTAGCAAAATGGTAACAGCGTACGGAAGGATGTCAAACCCCAAATTAGCCTAAAGTCGCATATTCCGGGAAACTGAACGTATTCAAAA
The DNA here is from genome assembly GCF_001652565.1 of Shinella sp. HZN7. NCBI lineage: Bacteria > Pseudomonadati > Pseudomonadota > Alphaproteobacteria > Hyphomicrobiales > Rhizobiaceae > Shinella > Shinella sp. HZN7. The sequence continues at coordinate 2,149,279 of NZ_CP015736.1, forward strand.
TTGAGGTGGAAAGAAACGATCGTAAGCAGTCAAGTAATAAGGCCGCGCTTGATATTCCACCGGTCGTGATACCAGAGCCACTGGCCGGGATATTCGCGCACCCATTGCTCGACCTTGTCGTTCAGCATCTGCGCGGTCGCATCGACGTCGACGGCGCCGTTCTCCTTGCGGGGGATGTCCATCGCCGGCTCCAGCTCCAGGCGGTAGCGGTTGCCGGGCAGGCGGATGCAGCGGGCGGGATAGACCTCGCAATCGAACTGGCGCACCAGCTTGGCGAGCAGCGGGTTGGTCTGCACCTTCCGGCCGAAGAATGTCGTGTGCAGGCCCTTGTTGAACTTCTGGTCGACCAGCACGCCGACCGGACCGCCTGCCTCCAGCTTGCGGGCAAGCGTGAAGGACGAACCGGCATGGGAGGGCACGAGGTCGCCCATGCGTGCGCGGCGGAACTCGAAAACCTTGTCGGCGACGTAGGGGTTGTTCGGCGGACGGAAGAGCACCGTCACATCGAGGCCAAAGGACGCGCCGGCAACCGGCAGCAGCTCGAAATTGCCGGTATGGGCGGTGAAGACGATGAAGGGCCGCGGATTGTCGCGCAGGTCCACGAAGAGCGGAATGCCGGAGACCTCGATGCGGCCAGGCGCCGTGCGCGCGGGATCGAAGTCGAACAGACGGTCGAGAAAGACATATTCGGCCGCAAGCCGGCCCATATTGCCCCAGGCATCGAGCGCGATCGCCGCGATCTCCGCCTCGGTCTTTTCCGGAAAGGCATTCCTGAGATTGGTGAGCGTCAGCGTGTGGCGGCGCGTCTTCGGGCCGATCCAGCGCGCCGCGCGATCGGCGAAGTTGATCGCACCGTCCGCCGGCAGGAGCTTCAGGAGGCTGAGCAGGCCGAAGACGAACTGCGCCACCAGCCATTGCTTGAACTTCCTGAGCGCCAGGACGAGGCGTGTGACGATCATCCGCACGGCATCAATCCAGCTTCAGGACGATCTTGCCGAAGATCTGGCGCGATTCCATGCGCTCCAGGGCCGTCGCGATGCCGTCGAAGGTCACTTCGGTATCGATGACCGGGTGGACGAGGCCCCGCGCCATCTTCTGCATGGCATTCGCCATGTTCTCCATGCGGCAGCCGAAGGAACCGAAGAGCTTCAATTGCTGCTGGAACAGCATCATCAGGTTCATGTCGGTGGAAACGCCGGAGGTGGAGCCGCAGGTGACGAGCCGCCCGCCGCGCTTCATGCAGAGCATGGAGCCCGCCCAGGTGTCCTTGCCGACATGTTCGAAGACGACGTCGACGCCCTTCTTCCTGGTCAGCTTGCGCACGACGCCCTCGAAGCGGTCCTCGCGGTAGTTGATGACGTGGTCGGCGCCGAGCGCCTTGGCCTTCTCGATCTTGTCGTTCGAGCCGACGGTGGTGATGACGGTGCAGCCGATCTTCTTGGCAAGCTGGATCGCCGCCGTGCCGATGCCGGAGCCGCCGGCATGGACGAGGATCGTCTCGCCGGATTCGAGTTTCGCATTGTCGAACAGCATGTGCTCGACCGTGCCGAAGGTGACGGGAGCGAGCGCCGCACCGACCGCATCGACGCCGGGCGGGGCCTGCACGAGCAGGCGGGCGGGAAGGTTGACCTTCTCCTGCGCAAAGCCGTCGAGATGGAAACCGTGCACGCCGCCGACATGTTCGCAGAGATTGTCGCGGCCTTCGCGGCAGGGCTTGCAGAGGCCGCAGGTGCGCGCGCCGTAGATCGAGACGAGTTGGCCGGGCAGGACATTCGAGACGCCCGGACCGAGCGTTTCGACGACGCCGGCCGCTTCCGCGCCGATGACGAGCGGCATCTTGCGCTTGGCGAAGGCCATGCCGCGCCAGCCCCAGACGTCGATATGGTTGAGCGCGACGGCCTTGACCCGCAGCGTCACTTCGCCGGGGCCGGGCGCCTCCGGCTCGGGGATATCGGTCAGTTCGAGCTTGCGGTCGTCGAGAAGCTGGAGGGCGCGCATGGCAAAATTCCTATCAGGCGGGTTCGGCCGTCATGACGAGGCTGGCGTTCTGGCCGCCGAAGCCGAAGGAGTTGGAGAGAACCGCGGAAACGCGCGCATCGCGCTTCACGTTCGGCACGACGTCGAGCACGATGGCCGGGTCGGGGTTCGTGTAGTTGATCGTCGGCGGCAGGGTGCCGGTCAGCATGGTCTGGATGGAGAACACGGCCTCGACCGCGCCGGCCGCCGTCAGCGTGTGGCCGATCATCGACTTGTTGGAGGAGACCGGGATGTTCGCCAGCGTGTCGCCGAAGACGGTCGACATGGAGAGATATTCCATCTTGTCGTTTTCCGGCGTCGAGGTGCCGTGGGCGTTGATATAGCCGATGCCGCTCTCGTCGATGCCGGCATCTTCGAGCGCCGCGCGGATCGTCGCGATGGCGGGGCCGCCATCCGGCGAGGAGCGGGTGCGGTGGAAATGATCGGCCTTCTCGCCGCAGCCCTTGAGGATGCCGAGCACCTTCGCGCCGCGGGCGACGGCGGATTCGAGCGATTCCAGCACCAGCGTCGCCGCGCCTTCGGCGATGACGAAGCCGTCGCGATCCTTGCTGAACGGCTTGGAGGCCTTGGTCGGCGGGTCGTTCTGGGTCGAGAGCGCGGAGAGCAGCGCGAAGCGGATCAGCGCCTCCGCCGTCACCGAGCCATCGGTGCCGATGGTGAGCGCGCGGTCGGTGCGGCCCTGGCGGATCGCCTCGACGCCGAGCTGGATGGCCGTCGCGCCGGAGGCGCAGGCGGTCGACAGCGTGACGGGCAGTCCGCGGGTGCCGAAACGGTCGGCGAGGCGTTCGGAGATCGCGCCGAAGGCCCAGGCTTCGTGCAGAGCGGGTTCGGCCTTTTCACGCAGCACCGCGAGGAAGCGGTCATAGGCATCGCCCGGACGCTGCGACGGCGGGGCACGGTCGGCGAGCGCGAAGCGGTCGCGCCAGTCAGGCTCGATCGGCGGGGCGGCAAGGAAGAGCGGACCGCCGAAATCCCCGGAAAGGCCGGCTTGCGCCAGTGCCTCGTCCGCCGTCTCGCGGGCATAGGCATAGGAGCGCTCGACCGGGTTCTCGACGGGCAGCTCGATGAAATCGACCGTGCCGGAAATGCGGGTGTTCAGCCCGTCGACCGGAAAGCGCGTGATGCCGTGGATGCCCGACACGCCGCCGACGAGCGCGGTCCAGTTGTCCTTGAGGCCCTGCCCCAGCGAGGTGATGACGCCCATGCCCGTGACGGCGACGATCGGGCGGCCGAGATGATCCCTGTAAGCGGCTTTCGTCATGGCCGGCTCCTACTTCTCTGCGGAAAGGATTGCGACGCCTTCGCCGCGCGCATGGCCGACCGTGGTGACCACGGCGCTTTTCGCCGCTGCGGTCATCGCGGCCTCGGCCGTCGTATCGAACGGCGCGACCTTGACGTCCGCGCCGAGCGTCAGGGCGGCGATGGCAAGGCCGAGCGGGAACTGCGCTTCCAGCGCCTGGCCGGTGACCGCGCTGAAGCCGCGCACCGGACTGCCGGAAAAACGCGTGTCGAGCCAGGCTTTTTCGCGCGCCGTCACGCCATGCTGGCCGGACGCGCCCGAGAAGACGACGGTCCCGGCACCGGCCGCAGCGCCGTCGGCCAGCCGTTCGAGGCGGGCTTCCAGCCGACCCTCGTCCCGCGGGCCGCGGTCGCCGCCGATGGCGTCGATGGTCGCGTAGATGCGTGCGCCCCGCGCTTCGGCATGGGCGCGCGATTCCAGCACGAGGAAGGCCGCAGCCGTGCCGGTGACGATGCCGCCGCCGGCCTTCTCGTCGCGCGACCAGAGCGGCGTCCAGCCGCCCGTCGCATGCGCGCCGATCGCTTCGTAAAGCAGGATGACATCCTGCCGCTCGGCCACCAGCGCGCTGCCGACGAGCGTGTGCGTCGACTGGCCGGAGCGGATGCGGTGGAAGGCAGTCTCGATGGCGGAAATGCCGGCCGCCTCCTCGCCCATGAAGGTGCGGGAGGAGCCGGTGACCTTGTGCACGATGGAGATATTGCCGGCGAGCAGGTTGGAAAGCTGCGCGAGGAATAGCGTGGGCCGCAGCTCGGTGGTCAGCTTCTCGTTGAGCAGGCGCTCGCGGTCGTTGCGCTTCAGGCCCTCGTCGACGATCAGCGAATCGACCGCGATATCGCGCTCGCCGCCGCCGGCCGCCACGATCATGTCCATCGTGCCGCAGGCCTCCGCGTCGTCCTTGAAGCCGGCATCGTCGAGCGCGAGGCCGGCGGTGAACACGCCGAGGCGCTGCCAGTTCTCCATCTGGCGCTGGTCGCCGCGCTTGGGGATCTGCTGGTTCCAGTCAATGTCAGGCATCGGGTGCACCGGATAGGGCGCGAAGCGCTCCGTCTCGATCTTCAGCGCCGGCGCGCGCGCGCCGCCAAGGATTTCCACATGCGCCGCCGCGCCGACACCCTGACAGGTGACGATGCCGACGCCGGTGATCACCACATCGTTGTTCGCCTTCGCCATGCTCACTTTCCTTCCGCCGACGCGTCGAGCGCCTCGAACAAACCCACCTCGCCCGCGCGCGCCCGCACGATATCGGCAAGCGGCACTTCGGCAAACGGCATGGTGCGCAGCTTCAGTTGCGCATCGCAGACCTTCTTGCCGGAACACGAGATCTTCGCCTTGGTGACGGCATAGCCCGACCCGTCATGCTCCAGCACCGCCTCGATGTCGAGCACGGCATCCGGCTCGACGAAGCTGCGCATCTTGGCGCCATCGACGCTCATCAGGAAGGGCATGGCGGCAAAATCCGTCGCGGCGAGCACGAGGAAGCCGGAGGCCTGCGCCATGGTCTCGATGAGCAGCACGCCCGGGACGAGCGGCATGCCGGGAAAATGGCCTTCGAAAACAGGGCTTTTCGCGGGCACGACAGAGCGGGCCTTCAGCACGCGGCGCGCGCCGTCGACAGCCTCCACGCGATCGATCATCTGGAAATATTCGAGCAGCATCGGGATACCTCCGGCAGGTTCCGGAAATCGAAAGGCCTGCCGGAAACGGCAGGCCGTGCGCCACAAGCACCGGGATCGTCTGGAGCACGGCCGCGAGAGCGGCCGACGCCGTTGCCTCAGGCCTTGGCGGCCCGCAGGTCGTCGATCTTGGCGCAAAGGTTCTTCAGGACGAAATACTCTTCCGTCGCGACCTTGCCCTCGTTGACATCCTGGGTCCACTGTTCCAGCGGGATCTTGATGCCGAATTCCTTGTCGATCGCAAAGACGATGTCGAGGAAGTCGAGGCTGTCGATGCCGAGATCGTCGATCGTGTGGCTGTCGGGCGTGATCGTCTCGCGGTCGATCTCGCTCGTCTCAGCAATGATGTCGGCAACCTTGTCGAATGTAGCAGTCACGCCCATACCTCATGAATCTATAGTCGGGCGATCCTATATGGAAATAAGACGCAATTGCCAATGGGTTTGATGAGGGCCCTGCGCAGTCGGCGATGCTGTGTTGCGCAAACAGCATGGCCGTGGGCCGCCGGTCAGACCGCGATGGAATGCCGTCCGCGCCCGCTCGCCAGATGCGCATCGAAGACCGCGGCGACGGTGCGCGCGAAGGGCCGCCCCGCCGCGGTCAGGACGAACCGGTCGCCCTCGATGCGGGCGAGCCCGTCGCGGTCCGCCGCGGCAAAGCCGACCGCTTCCGCCCGGATGATGCCGGAGAAGGCCGGATGGCACGCGGCAAGGGCAGCGAAGGAAAAGCCGAAATCGCACATGATCTTCTCGATCACGAAGGCGCGGGCACGGTCCTCCTCGGTCAGTGCATAACCGCGGACGGCGGCAAGACCGCCCTCCTCCACCCGGCGCAGGTATTCGCCCGTCGCCGGCATGTTCTGGATATAGCCTTCGGGAAGCTGGCCGATGGAGGAGGCACCGAGCCCGACCAGCGCATCCGCCTGGTCGTCAGTATAGCCCTGGAAATTGCGGCGCAGCGTGCCCTGCCGTGCCGCCGCGGCGAGCCGGTCGGCGGGAAGCGCGAAATGATCGATGCCGATGGCCTCGTAGCCGGCCGAAACCAGCATGTCGGCCGCCAGCGCCATCTGCTCGAACCGCGCGACGACACCCGGCAACGCCGCCTCGTCGATCATCGTCTGGTGCTTCTTCATCCACGGCACATGGGCATAGCCGAAGAGCGCGATGCGGTCGGGCGCAAGCGAAAGGACGGCCCGGACCGTCTCGGCCAGCGTCTCCAGCGTCTGGTGGGGCAGCCCGTAGAGGATGTCGCAATTGACCGAGCGCACGCCCCGCGCCCGCGCGGCCTCCACCACGCCGCGGGTCTGCTCGAAGGTCTGGATGCGGTTGATCGATTTCTGGACCTTGGGATCGAAATCCTGGATGCCGAGGCTGGCGCGCGTCATGCCGATATCGGCCAGCGCATCGTGCCGGGCTTCGTCCAGATCGTTCGGATCCATCTCCACGGAGATTTCCGCATCCGCCGCGAAGGAAAAATTCTTCTCCAGACAGGCCTTCAGCGCCCGCATGTCATCCGGTCGCAGGAGGGTCGGCGAACCGCCGCCGAAATGCAGCGCCGTGACCGGCACCTCCCGCAACACCCGTGCGCCGATCGCGGCGATCTCCGCATGGAGGCCCTTGAGATAGGCCTCGACAGGCTCGTAGCGCAGCGTCTGCTTGGTGTGACAGGCGCAGAACCAGCACAGCCGGTCGCAATAGGGTATATGGGCATAGAGCGAGAGGCGATTCTCCGCCGCAAGACGCCCCAGCCAGTCCGCATAGACCTCCGGCCCGATACTTTCGTTGAAATGCGGCGCGGTCGGATAGCTTGTATAGCGGGGAACCGGCGACGAAAGGCGTTCGACGAGGGCGTGCTGCATGGTCATCTCCTTGCTCACACGGCAAATAAACCCGAAACGGTCGTCACCATTTGATTTTGATCAAGTGAAAGCCGGAATGAGTGCGCTAGGATTTGACAATAGTCAGGAAGCGCTATTTTGCCGCGAGGCGGCACGCTTTATGTTCACGGTCGCGTGCGGTAGCACGGCATTGTTGCGCCGCGGGAACCGCCGGGCGAAAGGAAAGCCGACATGGAAATTCGCCGCCAAGATATCCATAATTCCGACATTCCTCTTGTCTGCCGTGCCTGCGAGGCGCGCCATGGCGGCGTGTGCGGCGCGCTGACCTCCGAGCAGCTCTCCGAACTCAACAAGCATTCCTTCCGCAACCGCCTGGAAACCGGCGCCGAAGTCATTGGCCAGGGCGAGACGGTGGTGAACTATTCCAACATCATGCGCGGCGTCGTGAAGCTGACCAAGGTGATGGCGGACGGCCGCCAGCAGATCGTCGGCCTGCAGTTCGCCCCCGATTTCCTCGGCCGCCCGTTCCTGGAAGAAAGCGCCATCACGGCGGAAGCGGCGACGGAAAGCGAAGTGTGCAACTTCCCGCGCCATGTGCTGGACCGGCTGGTCAAGAGGACGCCGGAGCTGGAGCACAAGCTGCACCAGCAGGCCCTGAAGGAGCTGGACGAGGCGCGCGACTGGATGCTGACGCTCGGCCGCAAGACGGCGCAGGAGAAGGTGGCGAGCTTCCTCTACCTGATCGCCACCCATATCGACCCGGAAAGCGTCGACAGGTCGGCCTTCGAGCTGCCGCTCTCACGCGCCGACATCGCCGATTTCCTCGGGCTGACGATCGAGACCGTCAGCCGGCAGTTCACCAAGCTGCGCAAGGAAAACGTCATCCGCATCGAGAACAACCGTCACGTCACCGTTCCCGACATGGACCGGCTGATGCGCTACGCCGGCAACGACTGAGCGAAACGCTCAGCGCGTGATGACGATGCGCGTGTTGGACAGCCCGTTGCGGTTGGCCATCTGGAAGAAGGTCGCCGCATTGTCCGGGTGCAGGCGCACGCAGCCATGCGAGGCCGGGCGGCCGAGGCGCTTCGTCTCATAGGTCGCATGCACGGCATATCCCCCCTTGAAGAAGATCGCATAGGGCATCGGCGCATTGTTGTACTTGCGCGAGCGGTGGTTGCGCGAGGCCCATTTCGCCGACCAGGCGCCCGTCGGCGTGCCATAGCCCTTGCGACCGGTCGAGACGGGCCAGCGATATTTCACCGCGCCGTTCTGAGTAACGACCATGGTCTGCGAAGAAAGGCTGATCCGGGCGGTCAGATTGGCCGACTGAGCGGTCTGGGTCTGGAACAACACAAGAAGGAACGCGACAGCGGTCGCAAAGAAGATACGCATGACTTCCCCTCTATTCGTTTGCGCATGGCTTTGATGCCAGTCTCGCGTCGAGACAGAATATAGACGTTTCAGCCTTCCACAATATTGGCGGGGCCAAGAAAAGAAAACGAAGTTAAGATGTAAAATTCTATTGAATGCCGCGCGGCGCGCTCACAACAAAGCGGCAAGAAGCGCGGCCAGCAATACAGCGGCAGCAAGAGCAGCACAGGCGGCCGAGAAGATCCGCAAGGACAGATCGATATCCGCCACCGTCGCGACGGTGCGGCCGCTCGCGTTCATCATCGGTTCGTCAACGCGCGTGCCGCCATAGATGCGCGGGCCGGCAAGGCTGATGCCGAGCGCGCCGGCCATGGCCGCTTCCGGCCAGCCGGAATTGGGCGAGCGGTGGAGGCCCGCATCGCGCAGCGCCGTGCCGATCGCATGGCGCGCCGCCGCCCTGCCCTTCACCGCCCATGCGCCGGCGGCGAGGAAGAGGATGGAGAGGCGTGCGGCGGGCCAGTTGGCGAGATCGTCCAGCCGGGCGGAGGCCCGGCCGAAATCGAGATATTTCGCGTTTTTGTGGCCGATCATCGAATCGGCCGTGTTCAGCATCTTGTAGGTGAACAGGCCCGGCAGGCCGAAGAGCGCATACCAGAGCGCCGGCGCCACCACGCCGTCGGAAAAATTCTCCGCCAGGCTCTCGATGCCGGCGCGGCAAATGGCCGGCTCATCGAGCGTCGCCGGATCGCGGCCGACGATCATCGACACGGCCTGCCGCCCGCCCGCAAGGCCGCCGCGCTTCAGGCCGCTGGAGACGGCACGCACATGATCGTAAAGGCTCTTCTGCGCCAGGAAGATCGCGACGATGACGATCTCGACGAGGGCGCCGACGATGCCGAGCGGCGCGAGCAGCCGGTGCACGAAGAAGCCGAGGAAGGCGCTGGCGGCGAGCAGCACGGCAATGCCGGCGGCACCGTTGAAGCGCTTCGTATCGGCCGAGAGGCGCTTGCCGTTGAAGAGCTTGTCCATCAGCCCGATCGCCCGGCCGAACAGCACGACCGGATGCGGCACGCGTCGCCAGAGCCTGTCCGGGTCGCCGACAAGGCGATCGAGCAGCAGGGCCAGGAAAAGGAGGAGAAGCGTTTCGCTCATCGCCCGGCCATCACCTCCGCCAGCGCCGCCGCCAGCCGGGCATCCGAGGCGGCATCCGGCGCAAGGCCGAAGCGCAGCCAGCGCGCATTGTAGTCGAAGGGACGAACGAGGATATGGCGGCGGCAGAGCCCTTCGTGGATGGCGGTTGCATCCGCATGGTCGACCAGCGCGAAAAGGCCGGTGCCGCCGACGATATCGAGGCCGGCGGCGGCAAGGACGGATTCGAGCGCCGCCTTGCGCGCGTCGATCGACCGGCGGATGGCGGCGGTGTCTGATGTCATCAGGCCGGTGGCGATGGTGAGCGCCGGGCCGGACACGGCCCAGGGGCCGAGCCCGTCCTCGATCCGATCGACGACCGGCGCCTCGCCGATCACGAAACCGAGGCGCAGGCCGGCAAGGCCGAAGAACTTGCCGAAGGACCGGAAGACGAGAAGGCCCGGCATGTTGTCGCCGGCCAGCGGCGCGATGGCGGCTTCGGGGCGCATGTCGCCGAAGGCCTCGTCGACGACGAGAAGGCCGCCGCTGCCGGCAACGCGCCGGTGAAGGTCGAGCAGCGCCTCGCGCGAGAACAGCCGGCCGTCCGGATTGTTCGGGTTGACGACGACGACCAGGCCATGGGCATCGCTCACGGCATCGAGGCCTGCAATGCGATCCACCGCCACGCCGGCATTTTCCAGCACGCGGGCATATTCGCCATAGGTCGGCGAGACGACGGCGGCGCGCCGGCCGGCGGCGACGAAACGCGGCAGGAGCTGGATGACGGACTGCGTGCCGGGAACAGGAAAGGGCAGCGCGCCCGATGTGCCGTAATAGCGGGCGGCGGCAGCGCGGGCGGCATCCTGGCGATGGCGGTCCGGCAGGCGGTGCCAGGCGGCGGCATCCACTGCGGGCAACGCCGCGGGATTGGGGTTGATGCCGGTGGAAAGGTCCAGCCAGTCCTCCGGCCTGCCGCCGAAGCGCTGGGCGGCGGCGGCGATACCGCCGCCGTGAACGATGCGCGGCGCGGTCATGCCGCCTCCGGCGCAAGATCGATGAGATGCATGTAGGAGCCGCTGACGGTTCCGCGGCGAAGGCCCGCCTCGCCGAGGTCCTCGCCGATCGCGTCCGTGACGGCAAACAGGCGCTCCGCGGCGCCCTCGCTGGCGACGGTCGAATAGTGAAATTCGTGGGCGGTCATCGGCGCCGAAAAGCCCGCGCCGGCAAGCGGCGTCACGCGGCGGTAGCCGAGATGACGACGGCGCGCGGCAAAGCTGGTGACGAGCGGCAGGAGGCCGAGCATGCCGTAGCGGGATCCATCCGCCGCAACCAGAGCCTCCCCCAGAGTCATATAGCCCCCGCATTCACCATAGATGCGCGCCCCCCGGCGCGCTGCCTCCTGCATGCCTAGACGGAAGGCAGCGGCATTGGCAAGAGCGGCCCCGTGCAGTTCCGGGTAGCCGCCGGGCAGATAGACGGCGTCCGCATCGGCCGCGGGCGCCTCGTCGGCCAGCGGCGAGAAGAAGGAAAGACTCGCCCCCGCCATGCGCCAGCCCATCAGGAGATGCTCGTACGTGAACGCGAAGGCGACGTCGCGGGCGATCGCGATGCGCTGGCCGAGCGGCGGCAGGCGCGGCACGGCGCCCTCCATCCGCGCCCCTCCCTGCCGCGCGGCGACGGCGACCAGGCGCTCCAGATCGCAGCACCGCGTCACCACGGCGGCGGCATGGGCGATGAAGGTCTCCAGCATGCCATGCTCGCCGGCCTGCACGAGGCCGAGATGCCGTTCCGGCAGGGCAAGCAGCGGATCGCCCCGCAGCACGCCGAAGATCTCGATGCCGCTCGCCTCCAGCGCGCCGCGCAGCATGGCCTCGTGCCGGGCACTGCCGACCTTGTTGAGGATGACGCCGGCGACGTGGACATCGCCGCGATGGTCCCGGTAGCCCTTCACCAGCGCGGCGACGGACTGGGACATGCGGCTGCAATCGACGACGAGCACGACGGGCAGGCCGAGCATCGCCGCAAGGTCGGCGGGCGCGCCGGTGCCGTCGGCGGCGGCGTCGAAAAGGCCCATCATCGCCTCGACCAGCAGGAAATCCCCCGCGCCGGCCTGCTGCGCGGCATTGGCGCGGATGAGCTCCGGACGCATCGCCCAGGGATCGTAGTTGAGGCAGGCCTTGCGGCTGGCGGCGGCGTGGAAGGCCGGATCGATGTAATCCGGCCCCGCCTTGCCGGAAACGAGGCCGAGACCGGCATCGGCGAAGGCGCGCGCCAGGCCCAGCGTCACCGTCGTCTTGCCGGAGCCGGAGGCGGGCGCGGCGATGAGCAGTCCGCTCATGCCAGATCCTTCAACTCGCGCGAGCCGAACGGGTCGGGCGCCAGCGCGCGACCCTGCGTCAGCGCACCGAGCCAGTCGAGCGAGGCGCGCAGGCGCACGACCTCGCCGACGACGACGATGGCCGGCGGTTCGAGGCCGGCGGCCGTGACATCCGCCTCCGCGCGCGCCAGCGTCGTTTCCAGCACCTGCTGTTCGGCGGTCGCGGCATTGCAGACAAAGGCGACGGGCTCCTCCGGCGCGCGGCCGCCGGCGATGAGGTTGCCGGCGATCTGGCCGATATGCTTCATCGCCATGTACATGACGATGACGGGCGAGCCCTTGGCGATGCCCTCCCAGTTGATGCGGTCGGGCACGAGGCCGGAGGAATCATGGCCGGTGAGGAAGGTGACGGCATGGTTGACCTCGCGATGCGTCACCGGGATGCCGGCATAGGCAAGGCCGCCGATGCCGGCCGTGATGCCCGGAACGATGCGGAAGGGAACGCCGTGCTCGATGAGGGTCAGCGCCTCCTCGCCGCCGCGGCCGAAGACGAAGGGATCGCCTCCCTTCAGCCGCAGCACGCGGTTGCCGGCGCGTGCCAGCTCGACGAGCCGCAGCGAAATGTCCCGCTGCTTGTGCGAGGGCTTGCCGCCGCGCTTGCCGGCGAATTCCAGCACCGCGTCCGGGCCGGCAAGCGACAGGCACTCGGCATTGACCAGCGCGTCATGCACGATGACATCCGCCTGCTGGAGGGCATGGGCGGCGTGCAGCGTCAGGAGGCCGGGATCGCCCGGGCCTGCGCCGACGAGCCAGACGCTGCCTCTTTCCATGGGCGGGAGGGCGGCAAACAGGGTATGCATCAGGCAGGCTCCCGGCTTGAATCAGAAAACGAAGGCGCGGAATCGATGCCGCAGGAAAATGCCGCAAGCGGCTGGAAAGATTCAGCGATCGCCGCCGTGGCATGGGCCGATTTCGTCTTTTCCACGACGAGCCTGCCGCCGCTGCCCGCCTGCGCCAGCGCCGCCGCCTCTGCGACGCCGTGGCAGCCGGTGATGGCGAAGACGCGGTCGGAAGGATTGGCAAGCCGCGGCGTCTCGGCTTCGAGCCGGGCGGCCGGAAAGGTCACGAGCGGCACGCAGAAATGCCGGGCGACGGCATGCATGGCCGGCTCTTCCGCGCGTGCGTCCAGCGTCGCGACGAAGGCGATGTCCTCAGGGTCCGGAATGACGGAGAGGGCGAGATCGAGCAGCTCTGCCGGCGGCGTGCCGCGTTCGCAGCCGAGGCCGAGGACGAGCAGACGTCGTCCGGTGTCAGGGGATGGGGCCTTGGCGCGCATGGCGGTCTCTCGCAAAATTCCACGCGAAAGGGCCCGGCCTTGCCGTCCACCGACGGTTCCGGATGAAGCCCCTCTGGGTCGGCCGCACCGGACACCGCTCGGCCCGCCCTGCGGGCACCGTCGCTAGGCTTCTTAGTACCGGAGGGCGTGAAGCCGGTCAAACCGGATTGCGGCATCGCCCGCGCCGGATGCGCCACGCCGCAGGCCGAGACGAGATTGGCCGGCACGCTCTCCCGCCGCGGGCGCACCGGGCTTTGCTTTTGCCGCGCAGTCTGACAGAAGGGCTGAAAATCCGCTCCTCGCATTCCCCCGAGTCCCGCCTTGGCCGATATCGCCCTTCATATCCTCGTCTTCCTGTTCCTTGCCGCCTTCCTCGCCGGCTTCATCGATTCCATCGCCGGCGGCGGCGGCATGATCACCATTCCGGCCATGCTGATCGCCGGAATTCCGCCGCTCGAAACGCTCGGCACGAACAAGCTGCAATCCCTCTTCGGCTCCGGCTCGGCGACGCTCGCCTATGCCCGCGCCGGCCATGTCCGGCTGCGCGAGCAGATGCCGATGGCCGTGGTCTCGGCGGTGGGGTCGGCCTTCGGCGCCCTGCTCGCCACCGTGGTGCCGGGCGACGTGCTGAAGGCGATCCTGCCCTTCCTGCTGGTGGCCATCGCCGTCTATTTCGGGCTGAAGCCGAATATCGGCGATGTCGACAAGCATCGCCGCATGAGCGTCTTCCTGTTCACCGCCACCATCGTGCCGCTGATCGGTTTCTATGACGGCGTGTTCGGCCCGGGCACCGGCTCGTTCTTCATGCTGGCCTTCGTGACGCTGGCGGGCTTCGGCGTGCTGAAGGCGACGGCGCACACCAAGCTGCTGAACTTCGGCTCGAATGTCGGCGCCTTCGCCGTCTTCCTCGCCTATGGCGTCGTCCTGTGGAAGGTCGGCCTCGTCATGGGCGCCGGCCAGTTCCTCGGCGCGCAGGCGGGCTCGCGCGTCGCGATGAAGAACGGCGCCAGAATCATCAAGCCGCTCCTCGTCGTCACCTCGATCGCGCTCGCCATCCGCCTGATGGCCGATCCGAGCCATCCGCTGCGCGTCTGGCTGGGGTGGTGAAAGGCGAGCGACCAACCAAAGCCCCTCACCTGCCTGCCGGCATCCTCTCCCGCAAGCGGGCGAGGAGCGATGGGCGCGCCGTTTTCCTCCTTCTCCCCGCCTGCGGGGAGAAGGTCCCGGCAGGGGGATGAGGGGCAACGCCCCCGGGGGTTCAGTATTCCACGCCCTGCTGTGCCTTGATGCCCGAGCGGAACGGGTGCTTCAGCAGCTCCATCTCGGTGGCAAGATCCGCGATCTCGATCAGCTCGTCCTTGGCGTTGCGGCCCGTCAGGACGACATGCGTCATGTAGGGTTTTTCCGTCTTCAGGAACTCGATCACCTCGCCCACATCGATATAATCGTAGCGCAGCGCGATGTTGATCTCGTCGAGCAGCACCATCGAATTGCGCTCGTCGCGGATCAGTTCCTTCGCCTTCTCCCAGGCCTTCTGGGCCATCGCGACATCGCGCGCGCGGTCCTGCGTTTCCCAGGTAAAGCCCTCGCCGAGCGTGAAGAACTGGCAGAGATCGGAGAAATGCGCCTCGATGAGGTCGCGCTCGCCCGTCGCCATGGCGCCCTTGATGAACTGCACGACGGCGCAGGGCTTCTTGTGCGCGATATGGCGGAAGATCATGCCGAAGCCGGCGGTCGACTTGCCCTTGCCCTTGCCGGTATGGACGATGACGAGGCCCTTCTCGTCCGTCTTGGTCGCCATGATCTTTTCGCGCGCCTGCTTCTTCTTCGCCATCTTCTCCGCGTGGCGGGCGAGCTCGGCTTCGGTCATGCCGGCGGTTTCGTCGTGGTTGTCGCTCATCGTTCTTCCCTTCGTCTCAATCGCAGTCACGAGGCCCTGCGGGCGCCCAGCATGTCCAGTTCGAAGCGTGCCGAGTTCGAGCGCGGCGTCCACAGGCCCCGGTCGATCGCCTCGGCGAACCGCGCCGCCATTTCGGCCAGCGCCGCCGGGTTCTTCTCCATCAGGAAATCGCGCACCCGCTCATCGAGCACATAGGCCTGATAGGCGGCCTCGAAATGGTGGTCCTTCACCGCACCGGTCGTGGCGGCGAAGGCGAACATGAAATCGACCGTCGCGGCGATCTCGAAGGCGCCCTTGTAGCCATGGCGCATGACGCCGTCGATCCATTTGGGATTGACGACGCGGGCGCGCACGACACGGCCGATCTCGTCCTCCAGCGTGCGCACGACCGGCTTTTCCGGCCGCGACAGGTCGTTGTGATAGACGACCGGCTGCTTGCCGGAAAGATGCTCCGCCGCCGCGGCCATGCCGCCCTCGAACTGGTAGTATTCATCGCTGTCGAGCAGGTCATGCTCGCGGCTGTCCTGGTTCTGCACCACGGCCTGGAGGCTCTTCATGCGCGCCTCCAGCCGCTCGCGCATCGGCACGCCGTCGCTCGTCCCGTCATAGGCATGCGCGCCCCAGGCGAGCCAGGCCTCGGCAAGGTCGCCGCGCTCCGTCCACAGCCCCTCGTCCATCATCGTCTGCAGGCCGGCGCCGTAGCCGCCGGACTTGGCGCCGAAGATGCGGAAGCCGGCCTGCTTCAGCGCCTCGTCCTGCGACGCGCCCCTGGCCGCCAGCGCCGCCGCCTCCGCCCGCATGCGGGCGGCGATCGGGTTGTCGGCATCGTCCTCGTCCAGCGCGCCGACGGCGCGCACGGCCCGGTCGAACAGCGCGATCTGCTCCGGGAAGGCATCGCGGAAGAAGCCGGAAATGCGCAGCGTCACGTCGACGCGCGGATGGCGCAGCACGGCCGGCGGGATGATCTCGAAGCCGGTGACGCGGCGCGAGGCCATGTCCCAGGTCGGCTTGACGCCGATCAGCGCCATGGCCTGCGCGATGTCGTCGCCGCCGGTGCGCATGTTGGAGGTGCCCCAGGCCGTGATGCCGAAGGAGGTCGGCCATTCGCCGTGATCCTGCGCATAGCGGGTGACGATGAGCTCGGCGGATTTCCGGCCAAGCTCCCAGGCCGCCGGCGTCGGCACCGCGCGGCTGTCGACGGAGTAGAAGTTGCGGCCCGTCGGCAGGACGTCCGGCCGCCCGCGCGTCGGCGCGCCGGAAGGGCCCGGCTCGATGAAGCGCCCGTCGAGGCCGCGCAGCAGCGCGGCGATCTCGGCCGGGCCGCAGGCGGCGATGGCGGGGCGGATGGTGGTCTCGATCACATCGAGCACGGCGCGGGTGGCGTGCCAGCCATCGGGGCAGGCGGTCGCGCCCTCCACCAGTTTGGCGGCGAGCAGTTCGATCCGCTCGACCGTGTCGCCCTTGCTGCGCCAGGGGGCGTCGGTCTGCGTGGCGAGGATGCCGGGGCGCGGGCCGGTCCAGGGATCGGAGGGGGTGCAGTCGAGTGGGTCGAAGGCGTATGGTGCGCTACCCCCCTCTGCCCTGCCGGGCATCTCCCCCTCAAGGGGGGAGATCGGCTGGGAGCCTGTTTCCGTTTTCCCCGCCGCGTCGAAGCCAACCGCCTTGGCTGCTGATGGAACAGGGTGCGTGCCCCCATCGATCTCCCCCTTGAGGGGGAGATGGCCGGCAGGCCAGAGGGGGGTAAGCCCCGGAACGCATCCGCCGCGATCGCCCGCTGCAGGCTCGCCTCGCCGCCCTCGCCGAGGCCGCGCGGCACGCGGGCGAGCGCCAGCGTCAGGTCGGTCAGAAGCCGCCCCTCGGGCGAAACGCCGAAGACGTGCAGGCCGTCGCGGATCTGCATTTCCTTGAGGTCGCAGAGATAGGCGTCGAGCTTCTGCAACGCCGTCTCCTCGCCATCGCCCCGGGCGATGCCGGCGTCGCGGTCGAGGCCGATATCGCGCACGAGGTCAAGGATCTGCTTCGTCAGCAGCTTGATGCGCCGCGGATCGCCGCCGGAGGCGTCGTAATATTCGTCGACCAGCGCTTCGAGGTCCTTCAGCGGGCCGTAGGTCTCCGCGCGGGTCAAGGGCGGCGTCAGGTGATCGATGATGACGGCGGCGGAACGGCGCTTGGCCTGCGTGCCCTCGCCCGGATCGTTGACGATGAAGGGATAGAGATGCGGCACCGGGCCGAGCACGGCTTCCGGATAGCAGGCCTCCGATAGCGCCAGCGCCTTGCCCGGCAGCCATTCGAGATTGCCGTGCTTGCCCATGTGCACGATGGCATGCGCGCCAAAGTGCCGGCGCAGGAAGGCATAGAAGGCGAAATAACCGTGCGGCGGCACGAGGTCCGGCGAATGATAGGTGTCCTTCGGGTCGATATTGTAGCCGCGCGCCGGCTGGATGCCGACCAGCGTCTCGCCGAAACGGGCGAGCGGCAGGGCGAAGACGTCGCCGATGACGAAGGGATCGTCCTCCGGCGCGCCCCAGCGGGCGGTCATCTCCGCCTGAATCCCTTTCGGAAGGGAGGCGAAGAAAGCCTTGTATTGCTTCAGGGAAAGCGTTTCGCGGATTTCGCGCCCGTCGCCCGCCGCATTGGTCGGGCCGGCCATCAGGTGGGCGATCAGCGCGTCGCCGTCGGCCGGCAGGCCTTCGACCGCATAGCCCTCCACCGCCATCGCGCGCAGCACCTCCATCGTGCCGGCGGGCGTGTCGAGGCCGACGCCGTTGCCGAGGCGCCCGTCGCGGTTCGGATAGTTCGCCATCACGAGCGCGATGCGGCGTTCCGCCGGCGCCGCCCGCCGCAGCCGCGCCCAGCCGGCGGCCAGCCGGGCGGAAAAGCGGATGCGGTCCTCGACCGGATCGAGGCTGACGATGTTCGTCTCGACGCGCTCGTCGTAGCGCGCGGCGGCCTTGAAGGAGACGGCCCGGGCGAGCACGCGGCCGTCGACTTCCGGCAGGGAGACGTTCATGCCGAGGTCACGCGCCGTCAGCCCCTGGCCGGAGGCCTCCCAGGCCGCGCGCGAGGAGCCGGAGAAGATGACCTGCAGGACCGGCGCCCCCGTCTCGTCGAGCACGGTCGGCTTGCGGCCGGCGCCGGGGGCGGACACGGCAAAGCTGGTGGCATTCAGCACGACCTCCGGCCGGGCCGTGGCGAAGGCGGCCCGCACCGTCTCGATGGAGACGGGCTCCTTGAGGCTGGAGACGAAAATCGGCAGGGCGCGGACACCCTCGGCGGCCAATGCCTCGATCAGCATTTCGACGGGGCGTGTCTCGCCGCTCTGGACATAGGCGCGGTAGAAGCAGATGGCGGCGGTCGGAGGTTCGAATCCCTCCTCCCGGTCCGTGCCGACAATCCCCCCTCTGGCCTGCCGGCCATCTCCCCTCCGGGGGGGAGATCGGCAGGAAGCGAGGTCTTACGCCCGCAATTCCGTCCGGACCTGCCGGGCCGGCAGATGGGAAGGAAACCGCTGCCCCATCGATCTCCCCCCCGGAGGGGGAGATGGCCGGCAGGCCAGAGGGGGGAGCGCCGCCAGCACCCGCCACGCCTCGATATCGACCACGCCCCGCCCCGGCCACCAGATGCCGGCCTTTTCCAGCGGCGTGGCCGGTTCCGGCCTGTCGCCGCCGAAGACCAGGGCGTCGGCATAGGCGAGGAAGCGGTCCGCATTGTCGGCGCCACCCTCGTTGAGATAGGCCCAGAGGGTCTGGCGGTCGGTGTCGTCGATGCGGTTGAAGGGCGCGAGGCCCTCGTCCGGCCGGTCGTCGCCGGGCAGCGCCACGAGCCTGATGCCGTTGGCAACGGCGGTCGCCAGCAGCGCTTCCAGCACGTAGCGGAAATAGCTGGCGCCGCCGAGGGCGCGGATGACGATGAGTTTGGCGTGGCGGGCGGTGCGCTCGATATAGGTGTCCACCGACATCGGATGGGAGAGCGTGGCGAGGCTGGCGAGCCGCAGCCGCGTTTGCGTGTCGCGCGCGCGATGGGCGGCGGCGATGGAGGCGAGCTCCGTGTCGGCGGCGGAAAGAAAGAGGATGTCGCCCGGCGTCTGGCCAAGGTCGATCGCCTCGCTGCCGTCGGCGATGGTGCCCTTCTGCGCTAGGAGGAGGTGCATGCGGCGCCTCCCCTTTGCCGGCGTGCCGGGAGGGTGGATCCTCGGGTCAAGCCCGAGGATGACGACAGAAGGACGGGGCGGCGGACAACAGCCGCGGTTGTCCCTGCCGCACCGATCGACAGGCTCTGCGGCCTCTCCTCCCCTCCGTCATCCTCGGGCTTGACCCGAGGATCCACCGGCACGGCACGCCCAAAAAGGCCAAACCGTACCTGAAACGCCGAGGAAGGGAACCGCCGCATGCTCATGCCGAAACTCACACCGCCGCGGCGATGGCCGCGCGCACGGCGGCCTCGTCCATGTCGTGCAGGCCGATGACGACGAGGCGGGTGCCGCGGGTCTCGCCGGGGGCCCAGGCGCGCTCGAAATAGTGGTCGATGCGGCTGCCGACGGCCTGGACGAGCAGGCGCAGCGGCTTGCCGGGCACGTCGGCGAAGCCCTTGACGCGCAGCACGTCATGTTCGGCGATCACGCCCTTGAGGCGCTCGATGAAGGCGGCCGGCTCGGCGATGGCGGGCAGCTCGACGACGAAGCTGTCGAATTCGTCGTGGTCGTGCTCCTCGCCGTTCTCGTGCTCCAGTTCGTGGTGCGACTTGCGGTTGGCGATGTCGTCCTCCGTGCCGACGCCGAGGCCGAGCAGCACGGCGGCGGCGACCTCGCCGTTCTTCGCCTCGATCATCGAGGGCTTGCGGGCGGTGCGGGAGGCGACCTCGTCACGCACCGACTTCAGGCCGTCGGCATCGATCAGGTCGGTCTTGTTGAGCACGATGAGGTCGGCGGCGGTGAGCTGGTCCTCGAACAGTTCTTCCAGCGGGCTTTCATGGTCGAGGTTTTCGTCTTCAACGCGCAGCGCATCCACCTTGTCGTGATCGTCGGCAAAGCGGCCGGCGGCGACGGCGGCGCTGTCGACCACGGTGATGACGCCGTCGACCGTCACCTGCGTCTTGATCTCCGGCCAGTTGAAGGCGGCGACGAGCGGCTGCGGCAGGGCAAGGCCCGAGGTCTCGATGACGATGTGGTCCGGCCGGTTCTCCCGCTCCAGGAGCTTCGTCATGGTGGGGATGAAGTCGTCGGCGACGGTGCAGCAGATGCAGCCGTTGGTGAGCTCGATGATATCGTCCTCGCTGCAGGCCTCCGCGCCGCAGCCCTTCAGCACGTCGCCGTCGACGCCGAGATCGCCGAACTCGTTGATGATGAGCGCGATGCGTTTCCCCCCCGCATTCTGCAGGAGGTTGCGGATCATCGTCGTCTTGCCCGCGCCGAGGAAGCCGGTGATGACGGTGGCGGGGATCTTCTGTTGCAGCATGGCTCAACCCTTCATTTTCAGCGGCAGTCCGGCCGCGACAAAATAGACTTCAGGCACGAGGGCGGCGACCTGCTGGTGCAGCCGCCCGGCATGGTCGCGGAATTCGCGCGCCATGCGATTGTCAGGCACGATGCCGAGGCCGACCTCGTTGGAGACGAGGACGATGCGGCCGGGCGCCTGCCGGATGGCCTCCAGGAGGCCGGAGGATTCGGCGGCGATGTCCCGCTCTTCCAGCATCAGGTTCGTCACCCACAGCGTCAGGCAGTCGACGAGCACGGCCCTGTCGGCCCGCGCCACGTCCCTTATGCGCGCGGCGAGCGCCAGCGGCTCCTCATGCGTCTGCCAGCCATCGCCGCGATCCTCCCGGTGCCTTGCGATGCGCGCGCGCATCTCGTCGTCGAAGGCGCGGCCGGTGGCGATATAATGACGCGAGAGGCCGGTCTTAGCGACCAGCCTCTCGGCAAAAGCGGATTTTCCGGAACGCGCACCGCCCAGAACCAGGACGGCTCCGGGCGATGTCGATGTCATGTCAGGCAGCCTTGGCGATCTTCTCGTTGGCAAAGCCGAGCGAGAGGCCGAGCACGATCCAGAAGAACAGGGTCGTGGCCAGGGCGGCGACGGCGAATTCCGCGCCGAGCACGGCCGGAACGTTGCTGGAGATGTCGCCCGGCTGCGGCGCGCCATAGACCTGCGGCGCCGCGATCAGCACGATGCCGATGACCTTGGCGACGATGTTCTGCTTGAGGAACAGCAGGTAGAGGCCGGCCGCCGACAGGATGACGGTCGCGATCCACCAGACCTGGCGGTCGCCGAGATCGGCGGCGGGGAAGCCCGGAAGCTCCGGCGGCAGGCCGATGGCCGGCAGCATGTGCACGGCAAGCCACCCCGCCGCGCCCCAGAGCGCGCCGTTCGCCACCGTGATCGGATGGCCGGAAACGAGGCTGAGGCCGGCGAGCAGCAGGCCGAAGCCGGCGCCCGTGACGAGGTTGGCGAGCAGCGTGCCGGAGAACCGGCTCATGCCGAACATGATGCCGCCCTCCTCGTGGTCCTCGCCCTCGTGGGCATAGGCGACGGAGACCGGCGAGAGCGCCGAGGCGACGTCCAGGATGACCGCGCCGAGCGAAGAATGGTCCTGCGTCTGGGCGGCGCCTTCCGTGCCGGGCGTCGTGCCTTCCGCGGCGGGCGCGGCTTCGTCGCCGCCCTCGAACTCCTCGGCATGCAGGATGAGCGGAACGACACGGGCCTCCTGGGCGGCCGTCATCAGCACGCCGGAGAACAGCCCGGCCACCAGGGCGGCCAGGAGATAACGAACGATCATGTCAAGAACTCCTTAGTGGCAGGGAAAGCCGTAGGAGTGACGCGTATCGTGGGCCGTGTCGTGCAGCACGGCGGAATTCGCAAGGCCGGCACCGAAGACCAGGAAGGCGCCGAGCAGGAGAGCGAGGACACCGGCGACGAGACGATCGTTTGCGGAAAGGGTAACAGAAGACGTAGTCGAAACAGCCATGACAACCTCCGTGCAGGCAGCGGGGAAACCTCCCCAGGTCGGACGAAATGCCCTTACATTGGCTGGCAGGTCTCCTGGCTCGCAGCGTCCGGCGTCCAAAACGCCTGCGGGGCACCCTCGCCTTCCCAGGCTCCGGCATCGCGAAAAGGCGGACGATTCGTAGAGAAAGAGGCGTCCAACCTCTGCTGATCGCGATGCCACCCAGTGGCTTTTCCGGCTGGTCGTCAAGACGCGGGGCGAAGGCACCATTGCCCCTTTCCGCGCAGATCCTCCCGTCCGGATGGGCGTCCCTCGCCACTCTACAGTCGCGGGGTCGGCCGTGATTGCAGCGCCCTGATTGGGTCCGCCGCGTCACATTCCCATTTACTCCCCGATCCGTTTCCGGATCCGGGAACCATCCAATATTCCGGATGATTATGCTTCCGCCCCTGCGAAGTCAATCGACCGGCAGCGTCATCACCTGTGCTGAAACCGCCGTCCGGCCGTCGCGATCTCAATAGCCGGGGATGATCACCACGCCACCGCCGCCATTGTAATAGCCGTCGTCGCGGTAGTAGCGCTCGTAATAGCCGTCGACCGGGCCTTCGAGCACGTCATAGTCCTGCTGGTAGCGGCGCTGGCGATTCTGCCGGGCCTCGGCATATTGCGCCGCCTGCCGGAGGGCGCGGTACTGCTGGCGGGAGAGGTAACCGTCGGCGCGGTAACCGGACGAGCCCTGCCAGGCGGCGATCGCGGCGCGGGTGCGCGAGCCGAAGACGCCGTCGACGCCATAGGTGTTGAAGCCGAGCATGCTCAGCCAGCGCTGCGCCTGCACGCGGGTCGATCGATCCATATAGGCCTCGCGGCGATCGACGACCGGCTGCTCGGCCTTGCGCTCGGTCTCGACGGTGGCCGTTTCGCTTTCCTGCTTCGGCTTGGCCGCCTGCCGGGCCGTGTCTGCCAGCGCCGCAAGGCGCTCGCGCGCATCAGCGACGAAGCGGCCGTCCGGATATGCGTCGAGATAGGCGCGGAAGGCCTTTTCCGAACCGTCGAGCACGGCCTTCTGGAAGGTCTCCTCCTCGCGTTTCGCCGCATCGTCGGCCTGTTCTACGGCAAGGCCGCGGTTCTTCGTGTCCGCGTCCTGCGCTTCGTTTTCGCGGGCCGCGGTGTCGTTCGCCTGCGCGGCCCGTTCGGCGGCGGCCGCTTCCTCGGCGCGTTTTTCGGCTTCCTCGGCAAGGCGGGCCGCCTCGGCAGCCTTGGCCTCGGCGTCGGCAGCGGCCTTGGCGGCTTCCGCCTTCAGCCGTTCCACCTCGGCGGCCTTTTCCTCTGCAAGCTTGCGGGCAGCGGCGGCCTCCTCCTCGATCCGCGCCTTCTCGGCCGCGGCAGCCTTTTCCGCTTCTACGCGCCGGGTCTCGGCCTCGCGCCGGGCAGCGGCTTCCTCCTCCGCACGCGCCTTTTCCGCGGCGGCGGCCTCTTCGGCCTTCTGGCGCTCGGCCTCGGCCTTCAGGCGGGCGGCTTCCTCCGCCTTGGCCTTCTCGGCAGCGGCAGCGGCCTCCGCCTTCAGCCGCTCGGCCTCGGCGGCCTGCTCCTCGGCAAGCTTGCGGGCGGCCGCTTCCTTCTCTTCCGTCTCCGCCTTCAGGCGGGCGGCCTCTTCGGCGCGGGCCTTTTCCGCCGCAGCGGCTTCCGCGCGCGCCTTCTCCTCGGCCGCAGCCTTTTCCTCGGCAAGCTTGCGCGCCGCGGCGGCTTCCTCCGCCTTCTTGGCGTCCGCTTCCGCCTTCAGCCGCGCCGCCTCCGCCTCGGCTTTCACCTTCTCGGCTTCCGCCGCTTTCTGCGCGTCCTCTTCGGCCTTCAGGCGCGCGGCTTCCGCCTCGGCCTTCGCCTTCTCGGCGTCCGCCACCTTCCGCGCCTCTTCCTCCGCCTTCACACGCGCCGCTTCCGCATCCGCCTTGGCTTTCTCGGCTTCTGCGGTCTTGCGGGCCTCTTCTTCGGCCTTGGCCTTTTCCGCGGCAGCCTGTTCCTCAGCCTTCGCCTTTTCGGCGGCCGCCGCCGCGTCGGCCTTGGCCTTGGCATCCGCCTCGGCCTGCTCGGAGGCGCCCGTCGCCGGCTTCGCCTTGGCGGCGGCCTGCAGTTCGGCGATGCGCAGGCGCGCCATGGAGGCGAAGGTACCGTTCGGATATTGCTTCAGATAGCCTTCATATTGCGCGACATCGCTGCCGGCCGAGACCTTCTGCCAGAGCGAGAACTCCTCTTCCCAGCGTTTGCCGGCGCTGCCGGCCTCCTTGCCGGTCGCAGCCTGGGCAAAGGCGACCGCCGGCTGGCCGGCGAGCGACAACCCGACGATGCCGGCAATGCCGAGCCGCACCAGAACGGAGCGTGCGAGAGGTCCAGAACCCATATATCCCACCCTTTCGGATCGCGCGAAGGCGCAAGCGCCCGGCGATCCCGGGCGGATTTCCGTCACTCCTCGCACCGAATTCTGGCGCAACTTTGGTGCGGCAGGCCGGCAGCGGAGGAACCCGATGTCTGAACGTTTCAGAAGGCCGGTTTAATCAGGCCATCGAGCCAGCGCGGATCGAGAACCGCCTCCAGCTCCGCCGCCACGCCGTCGAGCGCCGCATCGACGCTCGCCCGGTAATCGAAGCCGCCGCCCTCGATGCCGAAATCGGCAAGCAGCCCGGCGCGATAGGCGTCGCTCGACAGAAGGCCGTGCAGATAGGTGCCCATCACCCGCCCGTCGGGCGAGAGCGCGCCGTCCGGCCGCCCGTCGATGCTGACGGAGGGACGCAGCGCATCCGGCCCGGTGGTGCGGCCGAGATGGATCTCATAGCCTTCGAGCGGCACGTCATATTGCAGCGAGCGGGCCGTGCTGTTGCGCACAGTCTTTTCCGGCGCCATCTCGGTCTCGACCGCCAGCAGGCCGAGCCCCTCGACCTCCCGTTCACTGCCCTCGATGCCGAGCGGGTCGGTGACACGGCTACCGAGCATCTGGTAGCCGCCGCAGATGCCGATGACCCGGCCGCCGCGGCGCATGTGCAGGGCAAGGTCGCGGTCCCAGCCGGCGGCACGGAAATCCCTGAGATCCGCGATGGTCGATTTCGAGCCCGGCAGGACGACAAGGCCGGCATTGGCCGGAAGCCGTTCGCCCGGCCGCACGAAGACGAGGTCCACCTCCGGCTCGGCCTTCAGCGGATCGAGATCGTCGAAATTGGCAATGCGGGAGAGAACGGGCACGGCGACCTTCAGCGCCCCGCCCTCGCCCCTGGCCAGCCGCTCCAGCACCACCGAATCCTCGGCCGGCAGGCGCGCCGCCTCTCTCAGCCACGGCACGACGCCGAAACAGGGCCAGCCGGTGAAGCGGGCGATCTCGGCAATGCCGCTGTCGAACAGCGTCACATCGCCCCGGAACTTGTTGATGAGATAGCCGGTGACCATGCGCCGGTCCTCTTCCGGCAGGATGGCATGGGTGCCGACCAGCGAGGCGATGACGCCGCCGCGGTCGATGTCGCCGACGAGCACGACCGGCACGCCGGCGCGCGTGGCAAAGCCCATATTGGCGATGTCCCCGGCCCGGAGGTTGATTTCCGCCGGCGAGCCCGCACCCTCGACGACGACGAGATCGGCGCCGTCCGCGATCGTCTCGAAGCTTTCCATGACGGCGCCCATCAGCTTCGGCTTCAGCGCCTGGTAGTCGCGCCCCTTCGCCTGGCCGAACACCCTGCCCTGCACGATGATCTGGCTGCCGACGTCCGATTGCGGCTTCAGGAGCACCGGGTTCATGTGCACGGAGGACGGCACGCGGGCGGCCAGCGATTGCAGCCACTGGGCCCGGCCGATCTCGCCGCCATCGGCCGAAACGGCGGCATTGTTCGACATGTTCTGCGGCTTGAAGGGGCGCACCTTCAGCCCGCGATTGGCGGCAATGCGGCACAGCCCCGCCACCAATACCGTTTTTCCGACATCCGAGCCGGTGCCCTGGAGCATGATCGTTCTGGTCATGCGGTCCTCGTAGCATTCCCGCCCATTGCCGAAAAGCCCTGACCTACCGCAATTTAGCCGCAATCCGCGCCCGGCCGCTCGCGCCTTTTCCCGGCGAACCGTCATGCGCCGGGAGCATGGCTGTCATGCTGTTCCTTTTGCGACATATTGCGCCGTGAACAACCATGGTTTTCCGCATGGAGAACGCCTATATCAACGCTATCACACAGCCGAGGCGCGTGGCTTCGGGTTTCAAGGACAAAGACAATGCTGTTCATCTTCAGCAAGCCGAACTTCGTACAGATCGCCTGGAACGGCGAAGCCCCCCAGAGCCAGTCCCGCGTGCGCAACGTCGTCATGGACGCGCCGCTCGGTCCCCTCGGCTTCATCCGCACGCGCAACGTCGGCTGATCCTTCGAGCGCGACGTCAGGTCCCGCTCGCATCCAGCGCCGTCTCTCTCCGGGAGGCGGCGTTTTTTATTGCCCTGAAACGGCGAAAGCCGTGCATCCCTTCCGGTGATGCACGGCTTGCCAAAATACGCATGGCGGCGTCCGACAAAAACGCGTCGGAGCCCAGGCACCCCGGTACGCAATACCTTTCCGGAGCAGGCGGCGATGTCCCCCGCCGTGAGAGAACCAATAGCGGTACATCCTTACCGGACCGTTATCGGGAGCTTAAGCAAAGATGAATCGCGATTATTTTTGAAAATTTTTGCGATAATTTTCCGAAGGCCCGAAGCGGCGCATTCGGAACAGGATTTGTCCGCTTTCAGCGACCATCGCGCCTTACCGTGCGAACCACCCCCCTGATCATTTGCCCTGATGCGAGCAAACGCCCATTTTTTCCACCGCAAGGTTGCTGGAATTTCAGCCTTTCGGGCGGCCGGAGCAGCCCGTCGGCCATATGCCGGCCGCGCAGGAGGTTGATTTCTCTATGAGAACCCGTAGGCTGCCCTTGTGACGCACGAAGATAGGTTGTCGGTGACAGGGTTCCGCCGGCAAACCAGAAAAAGGCTCGGCGTCGCTGCAGCAGGGGGATTGGCTCGCCTCACCTGGCATCGGATCCCCGTGGCTGTCGCAAAACTTTCGGGCAGTCGGGACAACGCAGTAGCCTGCGCTGCCTTCCGGGTTGATCGCTGCATCCAAGACTGGGAGGTCTTAATCCATGAAGAAGCTCCTTGCTTCCACCATCCTTGCCGCCGGCCTTTACGGCTTTGCCGGTTCTGCCCAGGCGGCAGACTGCGGCGACGTCTCGATCGCCGAAATGAACTGGGCCTCGGCGGGCGTCGCCGCCCATGTCGACAAGCTCATCCTCGAAAACGGCTATGGCTGCTCGGTCACGCTGGTGACCGGCGACACGATGCCGACCTTCACCTCGATGAACGAGAAGGGCGAGCCGGACGTCGCGCCCGAAATGTGGGTCAATGCCGTGCGCACGCCGCTCGACGCGGCGATCGCCGAAGACCGCCTGATCCAGCTTGCGCCGCTGCTTTCGGAAGGCGGCGTCGAAGGCTGGTGGATCCCGAAATTCCTCGCCGACGCGCATCCCGACATCAAGACCGTGCAGGACGCGCTGAAGCATCCGGAACTCTTCCCCGCGCCGGAAGACTCCTCCAAGGGCGCCGTGCACAACTGCCCCTCGGGCTGGAACTGCCAGGTCTCGACGGACAATCTCTACCGCGCGCTGGATGCCGACAAGGACGGCTTCACGCTCGTTGACACGGGCTCGGCGGCGGGCCTCGACGGCTCGATCGCCAATGCCTTCGAGAAGAAGAGCGGCTGGCTCGGCTACTACTGGGCGCCCACCGCCATTCTCGGCAAGTACGAGATGACCAAGCTCTCCTTCGGCGTCGAACACGACAAGGCCGACTGGGACGCCTGCACCGCCGTGCCGGACTGCCCCAACCCGAAGGTCAACTCCTATCCGACCTCCGACGTCTTCACCGTCGTGACCAAGGCCTTCTCCGAAAAGGCCGGCGTTGCCATGGACTACATGAAGACGCGCCAGTGGGACAACGGCACGGTCGGCAAGGTTCTCGCCTGGATGGACGAGAACCAGGGCACCAACGAGGACGCCGCCAAGCACTTCCTCGAAACCTATCCGGACATGTGGACCAAGTGGGTCGCTCCGGATATCGCGGAAAAGGTCAAGGCCGCGCTCTGACGACGGCCTGCCGGCAGCCCTTCACGGCTGCCGGCTTTCCGGCGACCTGAACGAGGGTGCAGGCAAACCGCCCGACGCCCGCTCAAGAAACTGCAGAGGTCGCAAACAGCACAGTATCAAGCGGCAGTTCGTGAGAAGACGGACTGCAAGCCGGGAACCAGAACAAGAATATCCCTGTGCGCGCCGTCCCGTTCGCAAGGCAAGAAAGCGCTCTTGCGGTGCGGGACAATAACTTCCGGTAGAAGAGGGGAAGAGGATGGCAGGCCTATGCGAACTGTTGCCAGGCTTTCTTTGCAAGTTTCCAGCCTTCAGTGACGCCAGCATCCGCGGCGCAAGAAAAGTCATAGACGACGGCTTCAAGAGCCTCGTCAGGAGTTACGTCAACATCATCGATGCAATGGTCCAGCCATTGCAGTGGTTCCTGAACTACCTGGAGCGGCTGTTCGTCAGCTCGCCCTGGCCGATCATCCTGATCGCGATGCTGGCCATCGTCTATTTCGGCAGCCGCAACATCAAGATCACCGTCGGCACCGCCCTCTCCATGTTCGCCATCGGGCTGCTCGGCCTGTGGAACGACACGATGGTGACGCTCGCCATGGTGACGGTCTGTACGCTGATCGCCGTCATCGTCGGCATCCCGATCGGCATTCTCATGGCCCGCTCCGACCGGGTGCAGTCCTTCGTCAACCCGGTCCTCGACGTGATGCAGACGATGCCGAGCTTCGTCTACCTCATCCCCGTCGTCATGATCTTCGGCATCGGCAAGGTGCCGGGCCTCATCGCGGTCGTCATCTATGCCGTGCCGCCGATGATCCGCCTCACCAATCTCGGCATCCGCCTCGTCGACAAGGAGGTGCTGGAAGCGGCCGACGCCTTCGGCTCCTCCGGCTGGCAGAAGCTGAGGAACGTGCAGATGCCGCTCGCCCTGCCCACCATCATGGCCGGCATCAACCAGACCATCATGATGTCGCTCGCCATGGTCGTCGTCGCCTCGATGGTCGGCGTCGGGGGGCTCGGCAAGAACGTGCTGCAGGCCATCAACAACCAGTTCTTCACGGTCGGGTTCCTCAACGGGTTCGCGCTCGTGGCCATCGCCATCATCTTTGACCGTACAAGCCAGGCCTATGGCAAGCGGCTGCAGAAGCATTCGGAGGTAATTCATGGTTAGTCATGCAATCGAGGTCCGCAATCTCTACAAGATCTTCGGCCCGCGGGGCGGCGACTATGTCGATGCGGTCAAGAACGGCCTCGGCAAGGCGGAACTGAACCAGAAATACGGCCATGTGCTGGGCCTGCGCGACATCAACATCTCCATGCCCGCCGGCGGCATCATGGTGGTGATGGGCCTGTCCGGCTCGGGAAAATCGACGTTGATCCGCCACATCAACCGGCTGATCGACCCGACCGCCGGCGAGGTGCTCTATGACGGCGTCGACGTCTGCAAGATGAGCGAGAACGACCTGCGCGAATTCCGCCGGCACAAGACGGCGATGGTGTTTCAGAAATTCGCGCTGCTGCCGCACCGCACGGTCCTGGAAAACACCGTCTACGGCCTGGAGATCCAGGGCGTGGCGCAGGCGGAGCGTGAGAAGCGCGCCAGGCAGTGGATCGCCCGCGTCGGCCTCGCCGGCTTCGAGAACCACTATCCGAACCAGCTTTCGGGCGGCATGCAGCAGCGCGTGGGCCTTGCCCGGGCGCTGACCAACGACGCCGACATCCTCTTGATGGACGAAGCCTATTCGGCGCTCGACCCCTTGATCCGCGTCGACATGCAGACCGTGCTGCTCGACCTGCAGAAGGAGCTGAAGAAGACCGTGGTCTTCATCACCCACGATCTCGACGAGGCGCTGCGCCTCGGCGACAAGATCGCGATCCTGCGCGACGGCATGGTCGTGCAGCAGGGCACCGGGCAGGAGATCGTGCTGAACCCGGCGGACGAATACATCACCGCCTTCGTGAAAGAGGTGAACCGCGGCCGCGTCGTCAACGTCGAGACGATCATGGCGCCGCTCTCGGGCAATCCCGAGGGCATGCCGATCGCCAAGGGCACGGTGCTCGAAATGGCCGCCCGCGCCATGACGGCGGCCAACCAGACGCTCGCCCATGTCGTCGACGAAGCCGGCCGGCCGATCGGCGCGCTCAGCCTCAGCGCCATCATCTCCAGCATGGTGACGCCCACGAGCCACGAGGCGCAAGCGGCCTGAACCGCCCGGCAGACGAACAGAGAGGGCGCCCGGGGCGCCCTCTCCTTCGTCACCCTCGGGCTTGACCCGAGGGTCCACTCGGCACCCGGGTGTGGATGGTCGGGGCAAGCCCGACCATGAGGGAGGAGAGGGAGTCACCCGGCTTCCCGTCGACTGGAAGCGTCCTCCGGAACACCCTCTTCTTTGCCGCCAATCCATCATTGCAATCACATAAAGAAATCTTTATATGATGTGACAAACAGAAGGATATGCCGATGACCGCGACGAACCCGCTTGCCCAGCTTCTTGCCGAAAAGCCCTTCCTGCTCGCCGATGGCGCGACCGGGACCTCGCTCTTCGCCATGGGCCTCGAAGCCGGGGAAGCGCCGGAACTGTGGAACGAGGCCAGGCCGGAGAACATCACGAAGCTGCACCAGGACTTCGTCGATGCCGGCGCGGACATCATCCTCACCAATACTTTCGGCGGCACGCGCCATCGCCTGAAGCTGCACCATGCGCAGGACCGCGTCTTCGACCTCAACAGGAAGGCCGCCGAGATCGCCCGCGCGGTCGCCGACAAGGCGCCGCGCACGGTGATCGTCGCCGGCTCCGTCGGCCCGACGGGCGAACTGCTCGTGCCGCTCGGCGCGATGACCTATGACGACGCCGTTTCCGCCTTCGCCGAGCAGATCGAGGGCCTGAAGGCCGGCGGCGCGGACGTCGCCTGGATCGAGACCATGTCCTCGCCGGAGGAAATCCGCGCCGCGGCCGAAGCCGCCACCAAGGTCGGCCTGCCCTTCGTCTATACCGGCTCGTTCGACACGGCCGGCAAGACGATGATGGGCCTGCATCCGCGGGACATCCACGGCGTTGCCGGCGATATCGGCGCAGGTCCCCTCGCCGTCGGCGCCAATTGCGGCGTCGGTGCGTCCGACATCCTCTCCTCGCTGCTCGACATGACCGGCGCCGACCCGTCCGCGACCGTCGTCGTCAAGGGCAATTGCGGCATCCCGGAATATCGCGGCGCAGAAATCTACTATTCCGGCACGCCGCCGCTGATGGCCGAATATGCCCGTCTTGCCCGCGATGCCGGCGCACGCATCATCGGCGGCTGCTGCGGCACGTCCTGCGAACACCTTGCCGCCATGCGCGTGGCGCTCGACGCGCACGAGCCGCGCGAACGCCCGACGCTCGCCGCGATCATCGAGACGATCGGCCCGCTGCGCAACAAGACCGCCGACGAAAGCGCCGCCGCGCCCGCCCGCGAACGCAGCCGCCGCCGCGGCTGAGGCCAGCCGCCGGCACGAAGGATCATCAGCCGCCCCGGCCACGCCGCGGGCGGCTTTCCTTTGCCCCGACCTTTGGACGCGGATAGGTGCCGGCATTACCTGCAAGGTAATCGATCTGCTGCGGAAGGCGCCGTAGGGTTCTCCCATACCGCCACGCACAGGAGAGACCCATGACCACCTACGCGCTCGCCCACCTTCGCAATGTCGCCTTCGGCGCGGAAATCATCGCCTATCTCGAGGCGATCGACGCCACCATGGCGCCCTTCGGCGGCCGGTTCGTGCTGCACGGTGACGGCAACAAGCGCGTGCTGGAAGGCAGCTTCTCCGGTGACGTCGTCATGCTGTCCTTCCCGAGCCGCAGCGCCGCCGAGGCCTGGTACGCGTCACCCGCCTACCAGGCGATCCTGCCGCTGCGCACCCGCAACGCGGATGGCGACGTGCTGCTGATCGACGGCGTCGACGACGACCACAAGGCGACCGACATCCTGCAGAAGGGCTAGCGCGCTTCCCCAGCAAGAAACGCCCGCCAGGCCGCCAGCCCCGCCTCCATGTTGCGCCGGCCGAAGCCGACGCGGAAACGATCCGGCGGCACGGGCAGGAGGTCCGAGACGTAGAGGCTGGAGGGCAGCAGCAGCACGCCCTTCTCCTCCACCAGCCGGCGGCAATGCGCCTCGACGCCGTCGGCGCCGCGATAGCGCGGAAAGGCGACGCAGCCGCCGTCCGGCTCGGCCCATTCGTAGAGATCCGGATAATCGGCGAAGAAGGCGCCGAGCCTTGCCATGTTCTCCGCGCAGAGCGCGCGGTTGCGGGCGAAGATCGTTTCGCGCACCTTGATCGCGATGCCGGCCAGCACCTCGGAGGGGCGCGCATTGCAGATGGAGAGGTAGTGCTTCATCTTCTCCATGCGCGCCAGCAGGGCATGGTCCTTGCTGGCGATCCAGCCGATGCGCAGACCTGGCAGGCCGTAGGCCTTGGACATCACGTTGAGCGAAATGCCCTTGTCGAACAGGTCGGCCGCCTGCGGCAGGCGTTTTGCGGCGTCGATCTCCAGCCCGCGATAGACCTCGTCGGAAAAGAGATGGATGCCGCGCCCGGCGCAAAGATCGACCAGGCCGCGGAAGATTGCCTGGTCGGCGATGGTGCCCGTCGGGTTGTTGGGGAAATTGACGGCGATGAGTTTTGTTTCGGGGCGCAGCGCGGCGCGCACGTCGTCGAGATCGAGCTGCCAGCGGTTTTCCGGCCGGAGCGCGATGCCCGTGACATGGCCTGATATGGTGACCGGCATCGTCTCCATCGACTGGTAGTTCGGCACGGTGACGATGGCATGGTCGCCGGGCGCAAGCAGCGCCAGCATGGCGCAGTAGAGCCCCTCCTCCGCACCGGCGAAGGTGAGGATATCGGCGCCTGACAGCGTGTCATAGGTCGTCGCGATGGTCTCGCGCAGTTCGGGCGCACCCCAGGTCTCGGTATAGCCGAGCGCAACGCGCTCCCAGGCCTCGCGATCCTCCGGACCGGCCAGCGCCAGGAGGTCCGACATGGTCATCGTCTCGGCATCGCTTGCCGTCATGTGATGGCGCGCCTTGAATTCCCAGCGCGAGAAATGGGTTTCGAGGCGGAAATCCGGCAGCGTGGTCACGGGGTCCTGTCCTTCTGGCTCTGGCGCCGGGCATCGGCGAGGTAATTGTAGATCGAGGCGCGCGAGGCACCGATGAGGCCGGCGAGATGGTCGACGGCATTGCGGGTCTGGAACAGGCCGCGCTCGTCGAGCGCGGCGACGAGCGCCACCCGGTCGCCCTTCTTCAGCGCCGTCAGCGCCAGCCCGCGGGTGCGCAGCCAGTCGTGCAGCGCCGTGTTGATCTCCTCGCGCCAGTCGCCGGCGAAAAGCGATGCCGGGCGGGCGGCCGCCGCGCCGGCAAAGGCCGAAAGCAGCTTGGCCGCGGCGTCGAAATGCGACACGTCCATGTTGATGCAGAAGAGGCCGAGCGCCCGGCCGAAATCGTCCTTCAGCACCGCCGTCACCGATTTCAGGCGCCGCCCGTCCTCGCCGGTCTTCTCGTAGGGGCCGTAGATGCCGCCCTCGCCGGCCTCCTCCAGCGCCTCCTCGACGAGCGATTCCATGCCCGCCTTGCGGCCGGAAAAGGCGTTCCAGATACCGGCGATCAACCCCGTTTCGAGATCGTGCAGCACGACCTCGGCATGGGGATAGAACAGGGTCGAGATGGCCGCGGCCGTCGCGGTGTGCTGGCGAAGCAGCAGGTCGGCGTTTGATGAGTCGTACATGCGGGCAAACAATCCAAAGATAGATAATTTGTCAATATTGGATTTTTAGTCCAAACATTCGGTCACAGGCTTGCGACCCGCTTTCTCCCTGTCCTATCCAGAGAAATTCCAGCAAGAGTGCGCAGCGGTCTTGCGTCCGGAATTGCGTTAAAAATAGAAGTCAGAACGATTCTTGGGAGACGATCATGAGTGCCGATCTTGCAGCCTTTCCCGACCGGGAGACCGTGGCCGACAAGCTGGCTGTCCTCGGCGAGGCCGACCAGGCCTATCTGCGCCTCCTGATGGAAAATCCCAAGCAGGACGAGAACCTGCTCGAAGGCCTCGACCTGTATCTCGACCGCGCCGCCGCCGCCCGTTTCCTCAATTCCCTTAAGCTGGAAAGGCTCGGCGAATGGCTGGGCGAGACGGCGCCGGCACGCCTGCAGATGCGGCTGACCGAGGCGGCCCGCTCCAGCCAGCATGCCGCCCATGCCGCCTTCCGCGCGGGCCTCACCCGCTCCGGTGGCCTTGAAAGGGCCTATCCGAAGGCCTGATCCGCCGGCACCGCCAGCGGGCCGAAGGATTTGCGGATCATGTCGGCCATGCCGTCGATGGTCGGCCCGCCGCGCCGCGGATTGCGCTTCAGCACGACGCGGGAGGAATCGATCGGCGGGAAGCCGTCCGCCGCGGTCAGCTCGCGCGTGCCGGGCGGGATGTTGCTGCGGGAGAGCGGCGCGACGGCAAGCCCGCTTGCCACCGCCGAGCGCAGCCCGCCGCTGGTGTCGCAGGTATAGGCGATGCGGTAGGGGATCGCGTGCCGCTCCAGCGAGCGCAGGGCAAAGTCCCGGCACCAGCTCGAGCGCCAGTAGACGGCGATCGGCATGGGGCGCTCCAGATGCCGGTTGTGCGCCACGGAGGTGACCCAGACCGTCGGATCGATCGCCAGAAGCTCGCCGGAAACCCCGTCGCACCAGTCGAAGATGATGGCAAGGTCCAGTTCGTCGGCCTCAAGCGCTGCCATCTGCTGGGCGGTGTAGCCGCACAGCACCGTCACCTCGGTATCCGGATGGATTTCCGCGAAGGCGGCCAGCGCATTGGGCAGGACCGTCTGGTTGTATTCCTCGGGGATGCCGACCCGCACCGGCCCGTCCAGCGGCACCGTGCGCATCGCCGCCGTGGTCTCGTCGACGAGCCCGACGATGCGCCGCGCATAGGGCAGCAGCCGCTGGCCCTCCCGCGTCAGGGCGACGCCGCGCGGGCCGCGCTCGAAGAGCGTCGCGCCCACCGAGTCCTCCAGCTTGCGCACCTGCATGCTGATCGCCGACTGCGTTCGCCCGAGCCTGTCGGCGGCATGGGTGACATTGCCGGCCTGGGCGACGGCAACGAAGATGCGGAGCAGGTCGCTTTCGAGAGGTGGATACATTGGCGCCATCGCTTTTCCTGATGCCTGCCATAATCGCTATTCGTTTGTGAAATGTCTACGGTTTTGCTTGGCTTTGTCCTGAAAGGGAAGGCAAGGCCATGGGAATCATCGCAAAACTCTTGAAACAATGGATGCGGTTTCGCCGCAGGCAGGCGGAGCGGGAAGCCTTGCGGCTGCTCGTTGCGCGGCGGGATATACGGCTGCTGCGCGATGTGGGGCTGACCTTGGTCGAAGGCAGCGAGCGCGGCTATGCCCTGCTGCCACAGGTCAGGGAGCGCCGCTGGACCGCGCCCCTCATCCGGCTGCCGCCGCCTTCTCCCCGCAGGCGGGGCGACGGCGATGCCGCGCCCGCTTCCGCAAGCAACATTCACAATGTGAAGGAAAAGCCCGCTGCGTAGGTCGTTTCCTCGGCTTGCGGCATATGGCGAGATCCCCCTCTGGCCTGCCAGCCATCTCCCCTTGAGGGCAAGGGATTCGCGCATAGGGGCAGAACGATGCCACAACTCCCTTCGCCCCCTGGCGGAGAAGGGAGTTGTGGCGACGATTGCATTTCATAGGCGAATCCCTTGCCCTCAAGGGGAGAGGGCCGGTGGGGCAAAGGGAGTACCGATTGCCTCTGCCCGCGAGGACAAGGGCCGGTGGGCCAGGGGCAAGGCGGCCTGCCCTATTCCGCCTTCTCGCCGGAAAGGCCGCCGGCGAGCTGGACGAGCCTCAAGAACTCCGCGCGATAACCGAAGGGGTCGTTGCCCTTCGCCGCTTCCGCAAGGCCGAGGATCGAGCCATAGGCATAGTCCTGCAGGGCGCTCACGCCCTTCAGCTTCTGGCCGAAGGCGGCGACGGCGACGGAGAAGCGCACATCCGGCGCAGCGGCGTTCACGTCGGCGACGGCATCGGCATCGGTCACCGGCAGGGTGGCGAGCTCGCTCGTGTCGCCATCCGGCTTCTTCCAGCGCATCTTCAGGAAGGCGAGCTCGCCGCTCTCGGCCACAGGCGCCGCTGCCGCGTTCTCCTTGCCGTAGCGCAGCGGATCGTTCAGCACGGCGGGGCTGCCCTTCGGCGTCACCTCGTAGATCGCCGTCACCCGGTGGCCGGAGCCGATGTCGCCCGCATCCACCTTGTCGTTGTTGAAATCTTCGCGGTTGAGCACGCGGGTCTCATAGCCGATCAGGCGGTATTCGGCGATGCGCTCGGGGTTGAACTCGATCTGGAACTTGACGTCCTTGGCGATGGGGAAGAGCGAGGCGCCCGCCTCCTCCACCAGCGTCTTCTGCGCCTCGGCCAGCGTGTCGATATAGGCGGCCGTGCCGTTGCCGTTCTGCGCCAGCGTCTGCATCATGCCGTCATTGTAGTTGCCGCGGCCGAAGCCGAGCACGGAGAGGAAGATGCCGCTCTTGCGCCGCTCCTCGATGATGCGCTTCAGGTCGTCGTCGCTTGCGGGGCCGACGTTGAAATCGCCGTCCGTCGCCAGCATGACGCGGTTGACGCCATCCGTCTTGAAGGCTTTTTCAGCCAGCCGGTAGGCCGCCTCGATTCCCTCCGCGCCTGCCGTCGAGCCGCCCGGCTGCAGCGTGTCGATGGCGTCGAGGATCTTCTGCCGGTCCTTCACCGCGGTCGGCTCCAGCACCACGCCGGCATTGCCGGCATAGGTGACGATGGAGACGGTGTCCGTGTCCTTCAGCTTGCCGACCAGCAGGCGGAAGGCACCCTTCAGGAGCGGCAGCTTGTCCGGCGCGTCCATCGAGCCGGAGACGTCGATGAGGAAGACGAGGTTGGCCGCGGGCTGCGCCGTCGCCGCCGTATCGAACCCCTTGATGCCGATATGCAGCAGCTCGGTGTCCTTGTTCCACGGCGTCGGCAGGACGGTGACGGTGGCGTTGAACGGCTTTTCCGCCGTCTCCGGCCCCTTCCAGTCATAGGGGAAGTAGTTGACCAGCTCCTCCACCCGAACGGCCTCCCGGTCCGGCAGGCTGCCGCCGAGCAGCGCGCGGCGCACATAGGAATAGGACGCCGTGTCGACATCGGCGGAGAAGGTCGAGACCGGATCGGTGGCGACGCTCTTCACCGGGTTGGGATCGGCCGAGGCGAAACGCTCGCGGTCCTCCGCGGGCACGGGCATCGCGATGGCGTCCGCCGTCGCGGAGGGCTGCGTGATGGCGCGGCTCAGCGGCTGCGTGGCGACCGCCCCGCCCAGCGCAAAGGAATCCGGCGCGGCGGCGAGGGCCTCCTCTTCCCGGCTCTCGGCAAGCGGCACAGGCTCGGCAGCCAGCATGCCGGTCGGCTGCGCGGCCTCCGCGTTCGGCGTGGTCTTCTTGGCCTCCTGCTGGCGGGTGCGCAGATCCTGGTCGCCGGACGTTTCGGCGACCTCCGTCGTCACGGTGAGCGGCACCGTGCCGTTGGTCACCAGTTCATAGGTCACGAGGCCGGCGACGGGCACGACGAGCAGCGTGGCAAGGGCCGAGCCGGCGAGAAGTCTGCGGTTCATGATGGGGCTCCATATCCGGTTGAAGATGGAGCTTTGACGCCCGCCTGCGGACGATCCTTGGGAGCTGGCCGCATTTTTTTCCGCGCCGTCGAACGCCTCCATGGCGGCGGCGAGCGCACAGGCACGGGCCGCGGGGTCGGCGGCCGGCGCCCTGTCGCGGGCGAGTTTTTCGAGGTCGAGATCGCTCATCGTCTGTCCTTCCGTCACGCGGCCGCATCGCGCAAGAGCACCTTCAGGCGCTTGCGGGCCTCGTGCACATGCCAGGAAATCGTCGTTTCGGCGCAGCCGAGCACGTCGGCGGCGGCCGCATGGCTGAGGCCTTCGCCGTAGATCAAAAGCACCGCGTCGCGCTGCTTGTCGGGCAACTGGCGCACCGCCTGCCAGAGCTCCTCGTTACCGTCCTCCGCGGGGGTGCCGTCGAGCACCGCCTGTTCGCGCAGATAGGCGGCGTCGCGCCATTCGGCCCGGCGCCGCTTGCGTAGCTGGTCGCGCGCGGCATTCAGCGTCACCGTATAGAGCCAGGTACCGAAACGGCTCGCGCCCTTGAAGCCGCGGATGGCGCTTGCAAGGCGTATGCAGACCTCCTGCGCCACGTCCTCGGCATCCTGCCGGTCGCCGCACCACCGCCAGGCGACGGCATGGATGAAATCATAGCGGCTTTCGACAAGCGCGGCGAAAGCCTGCCTGTCGCCCGATGCCGCCTTTTCGACGAGTTCTGTTTCCACGGGTCCATCCCGATTGCTGTGCACTGTCCTTTCAGACGTGCGTCGGGCCGCGATCCTTGGGTGCCCTTCCAAAAAATTTTCTCACCAGGGCAGATTTTTCACGACGGCGATGATGGTGCCCATCACGGCATCCCGGTCGTGGCGCCGGATTTCCGGGGCGTAGAGGCTGGAAATGCTACCATCGAGGAAAAGCGCGTTGCGGCTGTGCAGCCGGTCCCGGAAGAGCGTCGCGAAGTCGTGGAACCGGACGGGATCGTTCGAGATGACGAAGGCGATCCGCCCGTCGGGAAGGCTGCCGACCCCGTTGCGGATCTGCAGGCTCGTGCCATCGGCAAGGAACCGCGGATGGATGTTCCCGTCGATGACCAGCATCGGCCCGGATTGCGTCGCCTCGCGCGGCGAAAGCCCTGCCCTGGCAAAAGCCTCCGTCTCCATCACGCCGGCCCTGCCCTCGCCAACCCAGAACACGCCGTTCGGCTTGAGGAAGAAATTGCCGAACGCATCGCCCCGGTTGAGCGCGCCGGCCTCCCGCCCCCCTTCCACCAGAAGGCCGACCGGCCCGTAATCGGGGTGATACATGCCGCCGTTCATGGCGAAGGTCATGTGCTGCCCGTTGCGCAGGAGATGGGTGTTGAGCTGGTCATAGCGCGCGCCGCGGCTGACGAGCGTGGCCGCACCGAAGAGCCGGATCGTCTCTTGCGCCGGGTCGAATGTGCAGACGGTGTAGCGGCCGGAGAGATGCTCGATCTCGGTACATTTCGGCGGTTCGGCCATGGCAATGCTCCGCAGGGTCAGGGCGGCAAGAAGAAGAAAGAGGAACAGAAGGACGCGCATGCCCCTGGCTCCGCCGGCAATGCGGCGAATTTAGCAGCAGGCCCGACAAAAGATCAAAGCGACAGCGCCGCCATGTGAAAGCGAAGCTGGGCCTCGTCATAACGATAGGCCGCCCCCACGGGACAGGCCGCGCGGGAAAGGCAGCCGGCGACCATGCAGCCGCCCTGCCCCGCCGGCATGCGCAGATGCGCCCGGCAGGCGGGCACGTCGAACATGTCGAGACGGACGGCACCGGCGGGACAGGCCGCCAGGCACGGCTTGTCGGGACAGTGCGCACAGGGGTGCGGCGCGGTGCGCAGGGGGGCGTCCGCGATCGGCATCGAAAAGCCGAGCGCGCCGCGATAGCCGTGCCAGAGGCCGTAGACGGGATGGATGAGGATGCCGAGCGGCGAGGCCTTCAGGCCTTCCGCCCGCATCGCCCAGCGCTGGAACGGCTGCCAGGGCGGATCGGAGGGAAACCAGGCGGTCGCGCCGGCCGCCGCGGCGACGGTCCGGATGACCTCTTTCGACCAGGCGTCGAGCGGGTCCGGGCCGTCGCGATCCGCCTGTTCGGCCCGCCAGCGCGAAAAGGCCGGCCAGATCGAGCTGCCGATATTGCCGACGAGCGCGACGCCGGCCGCAGGGCGGCCATCCGCAAGGTCTGGTGCCGTCTCGTCCCCGGACAAATCGACGGTGCCGCGCAAAAAAAGACCGTGCGGCTTCAGAGCCGCACGGATCGTATCGAGATCGGGGCGACGCCCCCTCACCGGGTCACGTCCCCCTTGAGTTCATAGTGGGGACGCCAGACTTCCTTCTGGATCATGTCCGCCACCCGCGTTGCTCCGCCTTGCTCCCTGGCGCGATCGGGACCCTTTCAGGTGAAGGCGTCCGGCATCGAGTCCTTGCGGCTCTTGACGTAGGCGAGCAGCGCCTCGTCGATCGCCGGATCGAGATAGGGCGCCTCGTAGCTCTCCAGCCAGGTGCGGCAGAGCGCGTTGGCGCGGTCCTCGATGCGCTTCTGGCCCTCGATCTCCCACTGCTCGAACGAGTTGTTGTCGGCGAGCGGCGAGCGGTAGAAGGCGGTCTGGAAGTTGGCCTGGGTATGGGCGCAGCCGAGATAGTGGCTGCCCGGGCCGACCTCGCGGATCGCATCGAGCGCCTGCGCATTCTCCGAAAGGTCGATGCCCTCGGCGAACTTCTGCTGCATGCCGAGCTGGTCCTGGTCGATCATGAACTTTTCGTAGGAGGCGACGAGGCCGCCTTCCAGCCAGCCTGCTGCATGCAGCACGAAGTTCGTGCCGGCGAGCAGCGTCATGTTCAGCGTGTTGGCCGATTCGTGGGCAGCCTGCGCATCCGGGATCTTCGAGCCGCAGAGCGAACCACCGGTCCGGAACGGAATGCCGAGGCGGCGGGCAAGCTGCGCCGCGCCGTAGGAAACGAGCGAAGGTTCGGGCGAGCCGAAGGTCGGCGCGCCCGACTGCATGGAGATCGAGGCGGCGAAGGTGCCGAACAATACCGGCGCACCCTTGCGGATGAGCTGGGTGAAGGAGGCACCGGCGAGAACCTCGGCCAGGATCTGCGTCAGCGTGCCGGCGACCGTCACCGGGCTCATCGCGCCCGACAGGATGAACGGCGAGACGACGCAGGCCTGGTTGTGCCGCGCATAGACCTTCAGCGCGCCCACCATGGTCTCGTCGAAGACCATCGGCGAGTTGGCGTTGATGAGGTTCATCATGACCGTGTTGTTTTCGACGAACTCGTCGCCGAAGACGATCTTGGCCATGGCGATCGAGTCTTCCGCGCGTTCCGGCGCGGTGACCGAGCCCATGAACGGCTTGTCGGAATATTTGATGTGGCTGTAGACCATGTCCAGGTGACGCTTGTTCACCGGAACGTCCACCGGCTCGCAGACCGTGCCGCCGGAAGAATGCATGGACGGCGCCATATAGGCGAGCTTCACGAAATTGCGGAAATCCTCGATCGTCGCATAGCGGCGGTTGCCTTCGAGGTCGCGCACGAAGGGCGGGCCGTAGACCGGCACGAAGACGGTGGCCTTGCCGCCGATATGCACGCTGCGCTCGGGATTGCGGGCATGCCAGGTGAAGCTGGACGGCGCGGTCTTCAGGAGCTCGCGGCAAAGGCCCTTCGGAAAGTGGACGCGCTCGCCCTTGACGTCGGCGCCGGCTTCCTTCCAGAGCTGGAGCGCTTCCGGATCCTCGCGGAACTCGATGCCGATCTCCTCCAGCACCCGGTCGGCATTCGCCTCGATGAGCTGCAGGCCTTCCTCGTCGAGGACCTCGTATTCCTTGATCTTGCGGGTGATGTAGGGCAGCGACGGGCCCGGACCGCCCCCCGTGCGCGAGGCACGCCGCGCGGCCGCACCGCGCCCCTCACGCGAGCGGCGACCACCACCCTCGCTTGCCACCTGCTGAATGTCCTCGCTCATGATCCGTCTTTCCTTGTTATCCCGGTGCCGAAAGCACCGCGGGCCTTGTTCTTCCGGCGCCCGAACGCGCCTTTCTTTCTATGCTAGCAAGCCGCCGGGGCGGGGCGGTTCTCAATGCGCCAAGCGGTGGCGCACGCGGGATACCGGCTCGCCTGGAACTATAGCGGGATTGCGACGGGCAGCGTAGCGGCATTCGCGTGTTTGCACTGTCAATTCACGGCTTTACCGGCTATGCATGCAAGAAGTGGGAGGCTGGTCGCTTTTCACCATATGCGACGTCGCTTTCAAAATCAGGTTCGCGCAAGAGGAAGGTTATTCCTTGTGGTGAGAGCCTGCCGCCGCAGCGCCACTGGAGACGAGGAAACACAATGTCTGACGACGAAATCATTCTCGCCGATCTCTCCGACGAAGAGCTCGTGCAGCAGATGCACGACGACCTCTACGACGGCCTGAAGGAGGAAATCGAGGAAGGCACCAACATCCTGCTCGAGCGTGGCTGGGCCCCTTACGACGTCCTGACCCAGGCCCTCGTCGAAGGCATGCGCATCGTCGGCGTCGATTTCCGCGACGGCATCCTCTTCGTGCCGGAAGTTCTGCTCTCGGCCAATGCGATGAAGGCCGGCATGGCGATCCTGCGCCCGCTGCTCGCCGCCACCGGCGCGCCGAAGCAGGGCAAGATGGTCATCGGCACCGTCAAGGGCGACATCCACGACATCGGCAAGAACCTCGTCGGCATGATGATGGAAGGCGCCGGCTTCGACGTCATCGACCTCGGCATCAACAACCCGGTCGAGAACTATCTCGAAGCCATCGAGCGCGAGCAGCCGGACATCCTCGGCATGTCGGCCCTGCTGACGACCACCATGCCCTATATGAAGGTCGTCATCGACACGATGAAGGAAAAGGGCCTGCGCGACGACTACGTCGTTCTCGTCGGCGGCGCGCCGCTGAACGAGGAATTCGGCAAGGCCGTCGGCGCCGATGCCTACTGCCGCGACGCGGCCGTGGCCGTGGAAACCGCCAAGGAATTCATGAAGCGCAAGCACAACATGCTTGCCGGCTGATACTGAATTCGACGGCGCCGGTCTTGAATCGGCGCCGTCCGCTGACGACCTTTAGTTTGCGGCGTTGTCGATGTCCTGGCCGGCGGCCTGCGTCGCATCCACGGCATTGGCCGTATCCCGACCCATGCCGCGAATGGTGTTGCCGCAGGCGCTGAGCGCCAGGAGGGCGGCGAGAACGATGGTCATACGGGTCAGGTTCGTCCCAGTCATGATTGGAGTCCCTTTTCATGGATGTGGTTGACGCAGAACTTCGGGATGGAAGTCCCACCGGTGAACGCATGAACGCGGAAAAGGTTCGCGTCATCGCCTGCGGCGCCATCGCCCGCGAGGTCCTCGCCATCCGCGAGGCGAACGGCCTTTCCCATATCGACCTCCTCTGTCTTCCCGCCATCTGGCACGCCCATCCGGAAAAGATCGCCCCCGGCGTGGAGCAGGCGATCGTCGAAGCGCGCGCCGAGGGGTTTTCGCGCATCTTCGTCGGCTATGCGGATTGCGGCACCGGGGGCCTTCTCGACCGGCTCTGCGAGCGCGAGGGCGTCGAGCGCATCGCCGGCCCGCACTGTTATTCCTTCTTCGCCGGCAACGAGGCCTTTGCGGCCAAGGACGACGACGTCACCTCCTTCTTCCTCACCGATTTCCTCGCCCGCCAGTTCCGCGCCTTCGTCATCGAGCCGCTCGGCCTCGACCGCTACCCGCAGCTGAAGGACATGTATTTCGGCAACTACACCAAGCTCGTCTATCTCTCGCAGGTCGAGGACGAGGGCCTGCAGCAGAAGGCGAAGGAGGCGGCGGACTATCTCGGCCTCGCCTACGAATATCGCTTCACCGGCTATGGCGACCTGACGGGCGAGCTTTTGCGCGCGCGGTAAGGAAGCGTTATCCAATCCGGCCGGATTCCCCCTCCCCTTAAGACGGCGATAAACTCCGCGCGCGACAGTGTCGGCCGAAATTGCCCCTCACCCTTACCCTCTCCCCGCAAGCGGGGAGAGGGAACGTGCCCGACGAACCGGTCATGATCGAGGAAA
The DNA here is from genome assembly GCF_001652565.1 of Shinella sp. HZN7. Lineage (NCBI taxonomy): Bacteria > Pseudomonadati > Pseudomonadota > Alphaproteobacteria > Hyphomicrobiales > Rhizobiaceae > Shinella > Shinella sp. HZN7. Next base: position 2,192,968 of record NZ_CP015736.1, read on the forward strand.
CCGACGCGGCATTTCCTTCTCCCCGCTTGCGGGGAGAAGGTGGCGGCAGCCGGATGAGGGGCGGACGCAAATGCATAGGCTCCTCGATGACGGCACCGACCATCGCCATTCTGATCCAGCCCGGCCCCAACCCGGAAATCGTCGTCAACGCCCTCAAGGCCGCTTTCCCGAACCTCGTCGTCATCGAGGAACAGCCCGAATCGAAAAAGCTGTTCATCCGGCGGCGGGCGAAAAAGCTCGGCTGGGTACAGGCCCTCGGCCAGCTCGCCACCATGGTCGTCTCCCGATACGGCAAGCGCTTCACCACGAAACGCGCCGCGGAAATCCTTGAGCAATTCGCTGCAAACCCCTCGGTGGACCCGGCAATCCGCCGCATCGCCGTCCCCTCGGCCAACAGCCCGGAACTGCTGAAGGCGCTCGAAGAGATCCGGCCGGCCGCGCTGCTCCTCGTGAGCTGCCGCATGATGAAGGCGCAAACGCTTGCCGCGATCCCCTGCCCCGTCCTCAACTTCCACGCCGGCATCAACCCGCAATATCGCGGCCTGCAGGGCGGCTACTGGTCGCGCATCGAGCGCGACGAGGAGAATTTCGGCGGCACCGTGCACCTCGTCGATCCGGGCGTCGACACCGGCGACGTCCTCTACCAGCAGCGCGTCAAACCTTCCAAACGCGACACGATGCACACCTATCCGCTGCTCCAGACGGCAGCCTCGACCGGCATCATCGTCGAGGCGATGCGCGATGCGGCGGCCGGCAATCTCAAGCCCTTGAAAATAGCGGCGCCCTCGCGGCAATGGTATCATCCGCCGATCTGGAGCTGGCTCTGGAACGGCGTGACCCGCGGCATCTGGTAAAAGCTTCTGTATAGTCGAATCCCGCGTCGTTTTTGAGCATGGGGCAGTCGTGGCGGGTGAAGCCCGCGACGCGGCAAGATCGCATTGTCAGCGCGAGGAGAATTTTCGACATGGCAGACCGCATCATCGTCTACTGGCGCGACATCCCCGCCCAGGTCATCATCAAGAAGGGCCGCACGAGCGCCAAGCGGGAACTGTCGCTGCGCTTCACCGAGGCGATCGACATGTGCGCCATGCGCACCGGCGCGGCCGAAACGGACGACTACCTCGCCGAATGGCGCAAGGCCGATCCCGTTCCGGTCTCCGACGACCTGGAGGCGGAAGCCGACAGGGCCGCGGCCGAGCTGGAAGCCGCCTATGACCGCGAGCGGCTCGTCGCCCTCGTCAAGGCCGGAGGCCGCGACAATGGCTGACACCGTCCAGAAACCGGGCAATGCCGCCCCCGCCAAGAAGGCCGCCACCGGCGCCTTCACGCCGGCCGGCGTCTCGCCGAGCCGTCGGGCCCGGCACAAATACACCGTCCGCCTGTGGGCCGTGCGCCATTCCCGCTTCTTCGAGTGGTTCTACCACCGCTTCGCCCAGGGCTTCCTGCTGCTGCACCCGGTCTGGAAGCTTTTCGGCTACCAGCGCGTCGAGCGGCCGATCACCTTCGTCGAGCGCCATGTGAAGGGTTTTCTCTTCGACTGTCGCATGTGCGGCCAGTGCGCGCTGTCGTCGACGGGCATGTCCTGCCCGATGAACTGTCCCAAGCAGCTTCGCAACGGCCCCTGCGGCGGCGTTCGCGCCAACGGCAATTGCGAAGTGGAGCCGGACATGCCCTGCGTCTGGGTCCAGGCCTGGAAGGGATCGCAGAACATGGCGAAGGGGGATGCCATCATGAACGTGCAGAAACCGGTGAACCAGTCGCTGCGCGAAACCTCCTCCTGGCTGCGCGTGACGGCAGAGGCCGCCGCCGCCAGGGAAGCCGCCGCTGCCGGAAAGGACGCCTGATCCATGGCGCATATCGATGAAAACCCGCTCGGGCCCCACCTGCCGCTCGATCCCCTGCCCGGCCATTCCTCGCTCGGCCGGCTGGAGCGCGTGCTGCGCCGCGGCGAATTCGCCGTCACGACGGAACTCAACCCGCCCGACAGCGCCAATCCGGAAGACGTCTACGAGCGCGCCGCGATCTTCGACGGCTGGGTGGACGGCATCAACGCGGTCGACGCGTCGGGCGCCAACTGCCACATGTCCTCCGTCGGTATCTGCGCGCTGCTCACCCGCATGGGCTATGCGCCGATCATGCAGATCGCCTGCCGCGACAAGAACCGCATCGCCATCCAGGGCGACGTCCTCGGCGGCGCTGCCATGGGCGTGTGCAACATCATGTGCCTGACCGGCGACGGCGTGCAGGCCGGCGACCAGCCCGGCGCAAAGCCTGTCTTCGACCTCGACTGCATGTCGCTGCTCGAAACCGTGCGGATCATGCGCGACAATTCGAAGTTCCTCTCCGGCCGCAAGCTGACGACGCCGCCGAAGGTCTTCCTCGGCGCGGCGATCAACCCCTTCGCCCCGCCCTACGACTTCCGCCCCTATCGCCTCGCCAAGAAGATCGAGGCCGGCGCGCAGTTCGTGCAGAGCCAGTACTGCTTCGACGTGCCGATGTTCCGCGAATACATGAAGAAGGTGCGCGACCTCGGCCTGCACGAGAAATGCTACATCCTCGTCGGCGTCGGCCCCATGGCCTCGGCCAAGACGGCGAAGTGGATCCGCTCCAACGTGCCGGGCATCCACATTCCCGATTCCGTCATCGCGCGGCTTGAGGGCGCCCAGGACCAGAAGAAGGAAGGCAAGCAGCTCTGCATCGACATCATCAACGAGGTGAAGGAGATCGAGGGCGTTTCCGGCATTCACGTCATGGCCTACCGGCAGGAAGAATATGTCGCGGAGATCGTGCATGATTCCGGCGTGCTGAAGGGCCGCCAGCCCTGGAAGCGCGAGCCGAACCCGGTCGACCAGCTCGTCGCCGAACGCATCGAAAGGACCCGCCAGGGCGTCGAACAGAACCAGCAGCAGATGGCCGAGACCGCCGCCCATCACCCCCATTGATCCCATGCCGGCCGCCGCCGGGCATGCCGCTTGTAACACCGGAAATCGCGCGCTAGACCAGACCCAGCGCCCCGCCCCAGAGGACCCTATATGACACGCACCATCGTCGCCTCGGCCACCCGCGAAATCGTCATCGGTTTCGACCAGCCCTTCTGCGTCATCGGCGAACGCATCAACCCGACCGGCCGCAAGAAGCTGGCCGCGGAAATGCAGGCCGGCAATTTCGAGACCGTCATCAAGGATGCGCTGGAACAGGTCGCCGCCGGCGCCACCATGCTCGACATCAATGCGGGCGTGACCTCGGTCAACCCGAACGAGACGGAGCCGGGCCTTCTGGTGCAGACGCTGGAGATCGTCCAGGGTCTCGTCGACATCCCGCTCGCCATCGACAGTTCGGTCACCGCCGCCATCGAGGCCGGCCTGAAGGTCGCCAAGGGCCGTCCGCTGGTCAACTCCGTCACGGGCGAGGAGGAGAAGCTCGAAGCCATCCTGCCGCTCGTCAAGAAGTATGATGTCCCGGTCGTCGCCATCTCGAACGACGAGACCGGCATTTCCATGGACCCGGACGTGCGCTTCGCCGTCGCCAAGAAGATCGTCGAACGCGCCATGGACCACGGCATCAAGCCGCATGACATCGTCGTCGACCCGCTCGTCATGCCGATCGGCGCGCTGGGCGATGCCGGCCGCCAGGTCTTCCAGCTGCTCTATCGCCTGCGCAACGAGCTGAAGGTCAACACGACCTGCGGCCTCTCCAACATCTCCTTCGGCCTGCCGCACCGCCACGGCATCAATGCCGGCTTCATCCCCATGGTCATCGGCGCCGGCATGACCTCGGCCATCATGAACCCCTGCCGCCCGCAGGAGATGGAAGCCGTGCGCGCCGCGAACGTGCTCAACGGCACGGATGCGAACTGCACCAACTGGATCATGACCTACCGCGACCACAAGCCCGCCGAAGGCGGCGCCGTCGCGGCCGCATCCGCAGCACCGGCAGCCGGCGGTGGTCGCCGCGGCGGCCGCGCAGCCCGCGCCGGCGCCGGCGCGGCGCGAGAATAACGTGGCCGGCGGGCGCCAGTTTCGTCGCGATGCCTTCAGCCTCTGGCTGCAGGCGCCGCTGGTCATCGCCATGCGCTGCCACGAGATGCAGATGGCGGCGCTGACGGGCTCGACGCAGAACACGGCCGAAATGACCCGGATGGTCACCGAAAAGATGGCTGCCACGGCGGAGAGCGTCGTGGCAGCCAATTTTGCCGTTGCAAAGGCCGTGATGACGGCGGCCTCGCCGCAAGCCACGGCCCGCGCCGTCTCCGAGGCCGCGCTGAAACCCTACGGCAAGCGCGTGCGCCGCAATGTGCGACGTCTCTCGGCCAGGAAGGGCTGAGGAACGCCGTTTCAGGCCGAAAAAAGAGAGTACGACCGATGCGCATCGAAGGTGAGAACGAGACCAACATGACCGAAACGTCGGTGAAGGAGCCGCTCGTCCTCTTCATGCCCTCGGGCAAGCGCGGCCGCTTCCCGGTCGGCACCCCCGTCCTCGAAGCGGCGCGCAAACTCGGCGTCTATGTCGAGAGCGTCTGCGGCGGGCGCGCGACCTGCGGGCGCTGTCAGATCGAGGTGCAGGAAGGCAATTTCGCCAAGCACAAGATCGTCTCCTCGCTCGACCACATCTCGGAAAAAGGCCCGAAGGAAGAGCGCTACGAAAAGATCCGCGGCCTGCCGGAAGGCCGCCGCCTCTCCTGTTCCGCCCTCATCCTCGGCGACCTCGTCGTCGACGTGCCGCAGGACACCGTCATCAACGCGCAGGTCGTACGCAAGGCGGCGTCGGACCGCGTCATCGAGCGCAACGCCGCCGTCCAGCTCTGCTATGTCGAAGTGGACGAGCCCGACATGCACAAGCCGCTCGGCGATCTCGACCGCCTGAAGGTGATGCTGGAGAAGGACTGGGGCTGGAAGGACCTCCTGATCGCCCCGCACCTCATCCCGCAGGTACAGTCGATCCTGCGCAAGGGCAACTGGGGCGTCACCGCCGCCATCCACCGCGACATGGATTCATCGCGCCCCTTCATCGTCGCCCTCTATCCGGGCCTGAAGAACGAGGCCTACGGCATTGCCTGCGATATCGGCTCGACGACCATCGCCATGCATCTCGTCTCGCTGCTGTCGGGCCGCATCGTCGCCTCGTCCGGCACGTCCAATCCGCAGATCCGCTTCGGCGAAGACCTGATGAGCCGTGTCTCCTATGTCATGATGAACCCGGACGGAAGGGAAGCCATGACGAAGGCGGTGCGCGAGGCCGTCAACGGCCTGATCGGCAAGGTCTGCGCCGAAGGCGAGGTCGACCGGCACGACATCCTCGACATGGTGTTCGTCGCCAACCCCATCATGCACCACCTCTTCCTCGGCATCGACCCGACGGAGCTCGGCCAGGCGCCCTTCGCGCTCGCCGTGTCGGGCGCGCTGCAATACTGGGCGCATGAACTCGACATCGAGGTGAATCGCGGCGCCCGGCTCTACACCCTGCCCTGCATCGCCGGCCATGTCGGCGCGGATGCGGCGGGTGCCACCTTGTCCGAAGGCCCCTACCGGCAGGACCGCATGATGCTGCTGGTCGATGTCGGCACCAATGCGGAAATCGTGCTCGGCAACAAAGACCGCGTCGTCGCCGCCTCCTCGCCGACCGGCCCCGCCTTCGAGGGCGCGGAAATCTCCTCCGGCCAGCGCGCCGCCCCCGGCGCGATCGAGCGCGTGCGCATCGATCCCGCGACGCTGGAGCCGCGCTTCCGCGTCATCGGCGTCGACAAGTGGTCGGACGAGGACGGTTTCGCCGAGGCCGCCGCCAGCGTCGGCGTCACCGGCATCTGCGGCTCGGCGATCATCGAGGTCGTCGCGGAGATGTATCTTTCCGGCATCATCTCCGAAGACGGCGTGGTCGATGGCGCGATGGCGGAGAAGAGCCCGCGCATCCTTGCCAACGGCCGCACCTTCTCCTACCTGCTGCATGACGGCGAGCAGCGCATCACCGTGACGCAGAACGACATCCGCGCCATCCAGCTCGCCAAATCCGCGCTCTATGCCGGCATCAAGCTGCTCATGGAAAAGCAGGGCATCGACCATGTCGACACGATCCGCTTCGCCGGCGCCTTTGGCTCCTTCATCGATCCGAAATACGCCATGGTGCTCGGCCTCATTCCGGACTGCGATTTGAACGAGGTGAAGGCGGTCGGCAATGCCGCCGGCACCGGCGCGCTGATGGCCCTCCTCAACCGTGACCACCGCCGCGAGATCGAGCGCACCGTCGCCCGCATCGAGAAGATCGAAACCGCACTGGAGCCGAACTTCCAGCAGCTCTTCGTCAACGCCATGGCGCTGCCGAACAAGGTGGATCCCTTCCCGGAGCTCGCCAAGGTGGTGACCCTGCCGGAACGCAAGGTGCTGGCCGACGACGGCGGCGAAGGCGGCGGCCGGCGCAGGCGGCGCAGCAGGGAATAGGCCTTCGACGTTTTTCCCAGCCTCCCGCCCCCTGAGGATTGCCGATTGTCGGGTTTTCCCTCTCTCCCCGCAAGCGGCAGGGCCTTCGTACAAGCAGCGACGTTGCCGCTCGTCTTCTTCTCCCCCGTGGGGAGAAGGTGGCCCGAAGGGTCGGATGAGGGGGGATTTGCACGGCGTCTCAACGTCTGCGCCACCCGCCTCATCCCGCTGCCGCGACCTTCTCCCCACAGGGGAGAAGGGGCAGGAGGCACCCTCAGAATTCCATAGGCGATTTCCCTCAGCAGGCGACCTGCAGCATGTCCATCGGCCGGCGCTCGATGCGGGCGAAGGCGGCGCGGATGTAATCCGCCACGGCGAGCGCCGGCGTATCAGCCTCCTCGCTGACGACGAGGCCGATGAGATAGTGGCCGAGGTCCGGCAGGCCGTCCTTCTCGCCGAGCGCCACCATGTCGTCCCCGACCAGGAAGCGCGCGAGCGGCGCGACCGCAAGATCGGCGCGGATGGCGGCGCGCTGGCCCATGTGATGGGCGCAGAAATAGGCGACGCGGAAATCGCGGCCTGAACGGCTCAGTTCCTCCAGCGCCCGCGCCCGCCAGATGCAGCCCTCTTCCCAGACCGACACCGGCAGCGGGTTCTTCAGATGCGCATTGCCGCAGTTCTTGCCGGCCCAGACGAGCTGTTCCTTGAGCAGGATCTCGCCCGGAACGGGGAGCGTGCCGTCGGAGGCATTGAAGATGGCAAGGTCGAGCCGGCGCTCGGCGACGGCGCGGCGCAGGTTGCCGCTCGTCTCGATCGACACGTTGACGGCGATCGACGGATAGGTATCGGCAAAGCGGCGCAGCACTTCCGGCAGGATGAGTTCGCCCACGTCGTCGGGCGCGCCGAGCCGCACCACGCCGTTCATTTCCGGCATCATGAAGCGCGACACCGCCTCGTTGCTGAGCGCGATCAGCCGGCGCGCATAGGAGAGCAGCACTTCGCCATGATGCGTCAGCACCACGGAGCGCGCATCGCGGCGGAACAGCGTGCAGCCGAGCAGTTCCTCCAGCTTCTTGATCTGCATGGAGACGGCGGACGGCGTGCGGTGCACCGTTTCGGCGGCGGTGGTGAAGTTGCCGGTCTCGGCAATCGCCACGAAGGTTTTCAGGATATCGAGTTCCAGCAAGGGGAGCGTCTGGCGCATCAGCAGGTTCATGCCTACCTCCATGGATCAGAAAATCTGAAGCAAAGCGTCACTTCATTTCGTTTGATTGAAAACCGAGACGGGCGGATAGTCAACCTCACAAGCCAACGAGTGGAAGGAAAAACGCCATGGATACGCAGAAATCGTACAAAAACGGCGCCGATCTCGCCGTTACGGTTCGTGGAAACGGATTTTACTACGCAATACGGCGCTTCGTGGGCGAGGCGATCGAAGCCCGCCGCCGGCGCAATGCGGTCCGCCACACGGCCAAGGAACTGGCCCAGCTACCGCCGTACCTCAAGGACGACATCAACTGGCCGGCCATCACAAACCATGAGGAAGGCTGATCAATCCAATCAAATATATTCGTTTGATTGATGCATGAGGTTGCGACATAGTCACGATCAAGGTCGCGACCTTTCGAAACCTCCCAAGCTCGAAAGGACCCTGAAATGGCACTAGCATTGGAACATCGTCCGGTACGGCATGCGTCTCGCACCCGTCACGCCGGCAGCCCGTCCCATCCCCTGCGGGACACCTTCGAACGGATCGTCTCCGCCTGGCGGCGCTATCGTATCGCGCGCGAACTGGAAGGCCTGTCCTTCGACCAGCGCAAGGATATCGGCTTCCGTTCGTCGGACAAGACCACACGATGACGGACGACTGTAGCGGCAACACGCCGAAGGAAGACGACGCCACATACCGCCGGAGCTGACCGTAAAACGTCCCTCCGGCGGTTTTCTTTCATGGCCGCAGGATCGGCACCTGGGGCGCCACGGTTTCCGGCAGGATGCCCGTCACCCGTGGATCGTCGAAGACCTCCACCTGGCGCTTCACCGGCGTAAAGCCGGAGCGGATATAGAACGACAGGGCCTGCGGCGCATCGAGCGTGCAGGTATGCACCCAGAAGCGGCGGATCGGCGGATGCCCGTACCGCGACCAGGCCCGCGCGATCGCCCGGTTCATCAGCCAGCGCCCCGTTCCATTGCCGATCGTCGCCGGCGTCAGGCCGAAGAAGGCGAGCTCGCAGACGCCCTCCTCGCGAAAATCCAGTTCCAGCAGCCCCTCGCCCCGCCCGTCCTTCATCACGGCATGGACCTCGACATCCGGGTGATGGAGGATTTCGGTCAGATCGGCCTCGGCCATGGCGAGACGCGAGGCCCAGAGCCATTCGGCGCCGATGCGGCCATAGAGGTCGCGATACCAGGCGATCTCCGGCCGCACGATGCGTTCGAGCGTGATGCCGGCCTGTCCGGGATCGGCGCGCTCGGGCGGCGGCGCCCGCATTTCAAGGCAGGTCACCACGGCGGCGAGCTTTCCCGCCGGCACATCCGAATATCCATCTGGCAGCATCGACATCACCCTGCAAAAATCCTGCTTCCTATGTCGCGAGGCGGGCCTGGTTGTCAAACGGAACGACGCGGTTCCCGTATATCGGGGCAAGCTGTCGCAATCGGACGATGCCGGCGGCAGGGTCGCAAATGTGCAAGTGCGAAGGCATGGACACAATTCCGCCGGAAGGCACTGGCATTTCAGCGATACGTAGCGGGATTCAGTCGTAACCATCCCTTTCGGTGTCGCAAAAATACTAGCGCGACTGCCGGACTGCCTGCAACGATTGCGACATCGCGCCTCCAGCATGGACACTCCGATGAACAAGCCAAACGTCAAGAAGCGTTCTCTCGTTTTCTTCCTGGTGCCCAACTTCTCCATGCTGCCCTTCTCGGCGGCGATCGAGACCCTGCGCATCGCCAACCGCATGCTCGGCTACGAGGCCTATACCTGGCGCCTCGCCTCGACGGACGGCCAGCAGGTGCTCTCCTCCAGCGGCATCGGCATCGAGGTGAACTCCTCGCTCGCCGACGAGCGCAAATATCTCGGCGGCGAGAACCGGCCCTCCATGGTGCTGGTCTGTTCCGGCATCTATGTCGAGGACTTCTCCAACAAGTCGGTCAATGCCTGGCTGCGCGAGGTCTACAACCGCGGCATCGCCGTCGGCTCGCTGTGCACCGGCGCCCATGTGCTCGCCCAGGCGGGCCTGCTCACCGGCAAGCGCTGCGCGATCCACTGGGAGAACCTGCCGGGCTTTGCCGAGGCCTTCCCGCAGGCCGACGTCTATGCCGACCTCTACGAGATCGACAGCAACATCTATACCTGCGCCGGCGGCACCGCCTCGCTCGACATGATGCTGAACCTGATCGACCAGGATTTCGGCGAGAATCTCGTCAACCGCGTCTGCGAACAGGCGCTGACCGACCGCGTGCGCGGGCCGCACGACCGCCAGCGCCTGCCGCTGCGCGCCCGCCTCGGCGTGCAGAACGCCAAGGTGCTGTCGATCATCGAGCTGATGGAGAGCAACCTCTCCGAGCCGCTGTCGCTGCTGGAGATCGCCGACAGCGCGGACCTCTCGCGCCGCCAGATCGAGCGGCTGTTCCGCCAGGAGATGGGCCGCTCGCCCGCCCGCTACTATCTCGAGATCCGGCTCGACCGGGCGCGCCACCTGCTCGTACAATCCTCGATGCCGGTGGTGGAAGTGGCGGTCGCCTGCGGCTTCGTCTCCGCCTCGCACTTCTCCAAGTGTTACCGCGAACTCTACAACCGCTCGCCCCAGCAGGAGCGCGCCGAGCGCAAGCTGACGCTGTCGGCCATCGCCCGCTGATCGACCAAAGGCCCCGCCACGGCGGGGCTCAGCTTGCCAGCGCGCTCATCAGCGACAGTTCGGAGAAGACGCGGTTCCGGCCGGCATGCTTGGCCATGTAGAGGAACTGGTCGGCAGCGTTCAGATAGTTGTCGAAGGTTTCCCGGCCGGAGATCGCCGCAAGACCGGCGGAGACGGTGATCGTCAGGGGCTCGCCATCCGCATTGATCGGCTGGGCCGCCAGTTCCAGGCGCAGCTTTTCGCAATATTCCAGCGCCCCTTCCAGCTCCAGGCCGTGGAAGATGATGCCGAACTCCTCGCCGCCGAGCCGCGCCAGGAGATGGCGGTCGCCGACCCGGTGCTTGAGCCGGCGCGAGACGGCCTTCAGCACGATGTCGCCGACCTCGTGGCCGTAGGTGTCGTTGAGACGCTTGAAATGGTCGATGTCGAGGATGGCGATCGACATGGGCTCGCCCCGGCGCAGCGCCTGGTCGACGAGCCGCGGCCCTGCCTCGAAAAAGTAGCGCCGGTTGTAGATGTCGGTGAGATAGTCCCGCGCGGCGATGCGGTGCAGCGACTGGACACGCTTCTGGATCGCCGCGACGTGGAAGATGCGGCTGTTGAACTCTTCGATGAGGAACGGCTTCTGGATATATTCATCGCCGCCGGCGCGCAGGAAGCGGGCGGCGACCATGCGGTCCTCCGAGGTCGATAGGCCGACGACCCGCACGGCATCGTCGCCGTGGCGCTGGCGGATCTCGCTCAGGAGGTCGAATCCGTCCATGTCGGCAAGCGCGAGATCGCAGACCACCATGTCGATGCCGCCATGCGAATCCAGCGCATCGAGCGCCGCCGCACCGCTTTCGACCGCGATGATCTGGAACCGCTGCTTAGCGATCAGGCTCACCTGCCGCTGCAGGCTCTCCGGATCGGAATCGACGACGAGCACCTGCGTCTTGCCGCTCGTCAGGATGCGATCGACGGCAAGCACCAGTTGCTGGATCGCTGCCGGATTGTCCTTGACGACATAGTCCAGCACGTTCTTGGCGAGGATATGGTCGCGGGTGGCATCGCTGAAGGAGCCGGTGAAGACCAGCGGCGCGATGCCCTTCGAGATCACATAGTCGAGCGCTTCGCAGTTCGGCGCGTCGGGAAGGTTGAGGTCGAGAACGGCCAGAACGAATTCCGGCGCCTCGCCCTGGAAGATCGCCCGGACGGCGGCCATGCTGGAACAATGGGTGACGGAAAGGCCGAGCTCCCGCTCAAGCCGGTACTTGAGCGCGGTGGAAAACATGCGCGAGTCTTCCACAAGCAGCACCTGCTGGCCTGAATGGCGCAGAAATGCAGGCCCTCGCTGCGGATTTGGATCCACTCCCACGTCGTCCAGTACCCTGATGATGTTCCGGTCTGGAACGCATTACAAACCACCGGTTTTACCAACTGGTTAATCCGCAAAGAAATATCTTACGCTACGTAAGGGACATATAAGGGTGGATTGCCGAAACAGCAGGGAAATCAAGCCGTAAGACGCCGCTGGGCCGTCTTGATCTGGGTCAGCGTGTCGAGGTTCTGATTAACGCGGCAGTAGAATTCCTCATCGATGAACGGGCGCATGATGAAGTCGTTGCCGCCGGCCTTCAGGAAGCGGGCGGACAGCAGGCGATCGGTCGAGGACGACACGCCGATGATGCGCAACTGGTGCGATCCGATCGTGCCGCGGATGCGCCGCGTCAGCTCGAAACCGTCGATGTCGGGCATGTTGTAGTCGGTGATCATCAGGCCGATATCGGGATTGGCCTTGAGCAGCGCGAGCGCAGCCGAACCGTTCTCCGCCGTGCTGACGCGGAAGTTGTAGCGCTTCAGGCGCGTCGTCAGCAACGCCCGGGCCGTCGCGCTGTCGTCGACGATCAGGACGTGGTGGTTGTGGTTGGTGAGGAAGCGGCAGACCGATTCGGCCAGCATGTCGACGGCGAAGATATTGTCCTTCAGGATGTAGTCGACGATTTCCTTGGAGAGTAACTGGTCGCGCGTCGTCTGCTGGAACGTGCCGGTGAAGACGATCGTCGGAATGCTGAGGTCGACCAGGTAGTTCAGCGCCTCGCCGTTCTCGGCACCCGGCAGGTTGATGTTCGAGATCGCGAGCGTGATCTTCTCGCTGGACTTGTCATAGGCAAGCTCCAGTTCCTCGAAGCTGCGGCAGATCTCGACATCGATGTCGAAAAGCTCCTTCAGGCGCTTGGAGATCATGGAGGTGAAGACATTCGAGTCCTCGGCAACAAGAATACGGTGATGCGAGAGAGACGCGCCGGAATACTGCATTCCGGAAATGCCGATAAACGCCATGATATGCCTTCGTAACAGAATGTTCCCCAAGTTAAGACCTAGCGGCAACCCTTTGCGAAAGCGTTAAATTTAGAGGGCATGAAAAGGCGGGAGGCGAAACTCGGCCGCATCGCGCAAAACCAACCGCACAAAAGCAAAACGGCGCGGTTCGACTTCCGCGCCGCAGCAAACAACCGTCCCGAAGCTTACTTGACCGAGGCTGAACCGCCCTCGATCTCGACATTCTCGCCGCCGTTCAGGGCGATGCGGTCGCCGTTCGGCAGGGTGACGAAGCAGCCGGACGGGCAGATCGTCTCCGTCGCACCGGGCTCCAGCGCGACCTCCATGCGGCTGCCGCCCTCCACGATGACGAGCACCTGGGTGTCGCCGTCCTTGTTGGTCACCGAGGCAGCCATGGCCGGAGCGGACACAGCGGCCGACACCAGCAGCATCATGATCATTCGCTTCATCTTCGCCCGGCGCTTTAGCGCCGCCCCTGTTCACAAGCCCTTGCGGAACACTATCGTTCCTCGCCGGGATTTGCATGTGTTTTATGGGGCCACGGCTGAATGCAGCGTGAATGCGGCGTTCATGTGCCGCAAATCGGGCGCGGCGGTCAGGTGCCGGATGCGTCGTCCGCCGGCTTGCCGCGCCGGCCTGCCGCTGGCGGGCGGACCTTCTGCGTCGCCTGGTCGAGCAGCGCGGTGATGAGATCGGCCCCTTCCGGCGAGATCTTGATCGGCACCTCCGCCGCCGCCGGCGCGCCGATGGCGATGCCTTCGGCCCGGAACCGTTCGAGGATGGCGGCGCGCAGATCGGATTTCACGCCCGTGCCGTTGAGGATATCCGCAAGGAAGGCCCGGATCTCGAAGTCGAGCGTCGCCGAGGAGAACGCCTGGAAGACCACCATCGGCTCGGGATTGCGCAGCAGCCCCTGCTGCCCGCGCACGACCTCGACGAGGATCTCCTGCACCCGGCGCGGATCGTTGCCGCCATGCACGCTGATCGCTATGTCGATGCGGCCGAGCTTGTTGCGGTGCGTCCAGTTGCCGACCTGCCCGTTGATCAGCACCGAGTTCGGCACGATCACCGTCTGGCGCTGGAAGGTCTCGATCTCGGTGGCGCGCACGGAGATGCGGCGCACGAAGCCCTCGGTCGTGCCGGCCACCACCCAGTCGCCCACCTTGAACGGCCGCTCGGCGAGCAGGATGAGGCCCGAGACGAAGTTCGAGACGATGTTCTGCAGGCCGAAACCGATACCGAGCGAGAGGGCGCCGGCAACGAGCGCGAGGCTGGACAGGTTGATGCCCGCCGCCGATATGCCGACAAGGCCGGCCAGCGCCACGCCGGCATAGCCGACGGCGGTGCGGACGGAATTGCGCACGCCGGCATCGACCTGGCTGCGCGCCAGGACATTGCCGTCCACCCATTTCTGGAACCAGCGCGTGACGACGAGGCCGGCGACGAAGAGCAGGATGCCCGCAAGGATGCCGATCAGCGAGATGGTGATGCTGCCGATGCGGATTTCCGTGAAGATGCGGTAGGTCCAGGATTCGATATCCGCGACCTGGAAGCCCCATTGCAGCAGCACCATCGGCACGAAGACGACGAAGATCAGCAGATAGATGCTGAGCCCCGCGGCAAGCCCGACCTGGTCGAGCGCCACCTGGCCGAGGCCGAAGCGCTGCTCCAGCCGCTTGCCGACCGCCGTTTCGGCAAAGGCATTGGGCGCGGAGACGGCGCGGCCGGACAGGAAGCCGATATACATGGTCACGACGATCGCGCCCGTCACGACGATCTGCGTGGCGATGAAGCGCGCCATGCCGACATAGCCGAGCAGCGAGGCGAAGATGAGCCCGAGGCCGGTCAGCATCAGGAGGATGAAGATCGACCGCGGCCACGGGCGCCCCTGCGAATCGTGCGCTTCCCCCTGGTGCAGCACCGGCTTGATGAAGGCGGTGACGACGAGCAGCGCGCCGATGACGATCGAGGCGAAGAAGCTCTTCACCACCGTGAGGACGACCGGGGAGCCCAGCACCTCGCTGATCGTGCCGAGGAAATAGTCGGCGCCGTTGACGATGGCCATGCTGAAGATCAGCAGCCACAGAAGCTGCGCGCCGCGATCGGACACCCGCACCAGCCGCCAGTGCCCGTCGCCGGGCGAAAGCACCGCATTGGCAAGCTGGGCGACGAAGAAGATCGCCACCATCACCGCCAGCGCGATCGAGATGATCGGCGCGATGTCGGAGCGCAGCACGTTGAACGTATCGAGGAAGAAATAGCTCGTGCCGGCAAAGGCACCCGCCGCCATGCTCGGCAGGATCGTCGACCAGAAGGCGACGGAAAGCCGCGTGATGTAATGCGGCTTCTCCTGCTGCACGGCGCGCGTGATGAAGGGGGAGAACAGCCGGTAGCTGCCGGACAGCAGCACCAGCGCGGCCACCAGCGACAGGGCGACGGCGCCCAGAAGCTGCATGCGCTTGAATTTCCAGACGAATTGCAGCCACGCCGTCACCGTGCGGCCGAACGTCGCCGCCTCGTGGGTCAGCGCACCGGAGGCCTCCGTGAAGAGCGCGGTGTTGACGCCCGTGCGCTTGAGGATGGCGTCGGTGAAGAGCTGCCGTCGGATTTCCGTGATGCGGTTCGAAAGCTTCGTCGCCTCGATGGAGAGGTTTTCCGCCTCGCCGGTCAGCGCGTTGATTTCGTTGCGCTCTACGGCAAGCTTCTTGCGCTCCTCCACCACGACGGCGCCTTCGGCCGGCGCACCCTCGGCCGGCGGGTCGCCAAGTTCGGCCTGGCGCGCCTTGATCGCCTCCAGCCGCGGCCGCGTCGCGACGGAAATGGCCAGGATCGTCCGGTTCAGCGCCTCGGCCTCGATCTTCAGCTCCACGAGCCGCGCATCGTCGTCCTTGTGGCGCTCCACCCGCTCGCGAATCGCATTGAGCTGGCCGCTGGCACGGTCGAGATCGTTGCTCGCCTGCTCGATCTGCGTCGCATCGACGAGGGCGGGCGCCGCGGCGGTCTGCGCCGCGGCGGGCGCGGCCGCAAGCAGGAGGACCGTGAGAAGGACGCAGAGAAGGCGGAAGGTCGGCAACAGGCCATCCTCGATTGAACGGAAACAGACGATGCAGCGCGGGACACGCGATTGCGCCCCCGTTCTACCCGCGAATGCGGCCATTTTAAACCGGCCTGCCCGTGTTGCTAGAATCCGGCGCCCGGCTCGGCGAGATAGGCCGCCTCCTCCCGGGTCGAGACACGGCCGAGGAAGGCATTGCGATGCGGAAAGCGGCCATATTCGACGATGACGTCCCGGTGGCGGACGGCATAGTCGAGATACATCTCGTCGCCATGCGCCTCGAAGAGCGCGACGGAGAGGTCCTGGTCCGCAAGATCCTCGGAATGTTCAAGCGGCATGTAGAAGAAATGGCGGCGGTCATAGGGGACGGCCTTGTCGGCGCCGGCCTCCAGCGCAAGGCGCGCTTCGCGCCGGGCGATCCAGTCCGTGGCGAAGGCCAGCGGCGAGGCGCGGTACATGTTGCGGGGGAACTGGTCGAGCACGATGATGGCGGCAAGCCGCGCCTCCGGGCTTGCCTGCCACGGCGCCGTCACCGCCTGAGAGAGGGCGAAATGGGTTTCGGCGAAGGTCTCGCGCACATGCGCGTCGAGCGCCGGCGTCGATTGCCACCAGTCCTTGGCCGTCAGCGTCTCGCACCAGAAGTCGACGACCTCCAGCGGTGTCCTGATCCTGCTCTCGCCCATGCCATCCGTCTCCATTCGTCCTGGCGGCAATATGGCGGTGTGCGACCGGGTTGCAAGGGGGCGGCGTTAGCAAAGCGTTTCCCCTTTTCGTGAGCGGTGCCTTTACCTCGCCCGCGCTAGGCTGTGCGCACGCGACGAAAGCAGGGCAAGCGATGCTGAAATTCACCGGTCTTTCCACCTCCGCCTATCGGAAGACGGGTTTCGACCTGCTCCTTGCCCTGGAGGGCTCGACGCGGCGGGCCTATCTCGACACGGCGGCCGATCCGGCGCCGACGATCGGCATCGGCTTCAACCTGCGCTACAATCTCGAACCCGTGCTGAAGGCGATCGCCGGCAGCGGCTGGAGCGCGGCGCTGCAGGCGAAGCTGAAGGCCGTCATCGACCAGGGCTACGCCAGGGACGAGACCGCGCTGCTCAACAGCCGGCTCGACAAGGTCATGGCCGACTGGAACGCCACGCGCGATCCGGGCGTGCCGAAGACCTTCGCCTTCTCCTCCGATGCCGAGATCCAGACGGCGCTGGCCGCGCTCTCGCCGCGCTACGAGGCGGCGATCGACAAATGGCTCGCCGGCATCCCGAACTCCACCGAGCGCGCCGTGCTCTTCAGCATGGCCTACAATGCACCCGCCCTGCTCGGACCGAAGCTGAAGGCCGCGATCCTTGCCGGCGACCGGGCCGAGGCCTGGTACGAGATCCGCTACAATTCCAACGGCAGCGGCCATGCCGGCATCGCCAACCGGCGTTATGTCGAGGCCGAGCAATTCAAGCTCTTCGCCAGAGAGGGCATGGCGACGACGGCGGAGGCGCTCGACGCGGGCCGCATGTACGCCGCGCACCGGGAAAAGATCCTCTCCTATGAAAGCCGCTTCGACGCTGACGCCGCCGGCCGCATCAAGGGCTTTTCCGGCATCGATTCGATCTTCGAGGAATATGCCCCCGCCATCGCCCGGCTGAAGGCCGCCTACGGCATAACCAGGGGCATGGCGCTTGAGGAACTGCAGGTCGCCTCCGCCACAGCGCGCAATCTTACAGGCGACGGCACGGCGCATGATTCGGCCGCCAACGACGCCGACCTCCTCGTCGGATCCTCGCACGCCAACACGCTTTCCGGCGGCCGCGGCGATGACGCGCTCGTGGGCCTTGCCGGCAACGACCGGCTCGACGGCGGCGCCGGCAACGACTGGCTGAACGGCGGGGCGGGTGCGGACCGGCTGACGGGCGGGGCGGGCGCCGACACCTTCGTCTTCCGCAGCGCCGCCGAGATCGGCCTTGCGACGCGCGACCGCATCACGGATTTCGAGCCCGGCCGCGACCGCATCGACCTTTCCGCCATCGACGCCAACGGTCCCGAGGCCGGCCACAGCTTCACCCTTCTTGCGCGGGGCAAGGCCTTCACGGGCGATGCCGGCGAATTGCGCTGGTACACGACGACGGCAAACGGCAAGGCCGTCAACATCGTGGAAGGCGACATCGACGGCGACAAGGCCGCCGATTTCCGCCTCGACCTCGACGGCAAGCTGGCGCTGAGCAAAGGCGACTTCCTGCTCTAGGACATGCCCTGACCCGAAGGCCTTTGGCGCGGCGCAGGGTAATCGCATATGGCGCAACAAAAGGTCTCCGGGCGGCCACGCTGTTCCCCAGGGAACAGCGCGACGCGGATGGTGCAATAGAACAGCGGTTCAGCCCCGCCGATTGCATGGATCCCCGGCCACCGGCGGCATGACCATAACGCCCAAACCGCACAGTTCATTCGATGACGAACGAAATTCTGACCATGGGTCTGTTGCTGTGCGCAGGGCACTGGCTGGCCGACTATCCCCTGCAATCGGACTTCCTGGTGAAAGCGAAGGTCGAGGGCCCCTTGCGGGCCTACCACCTCGTCGCCCATGCCGGCATCCACGGCGCCGTGGTGCTGCTGGTGACGGGAAGCGCCCTGCTCGGCCTTGCCGAATGGGTCCTGCATGTCCTGATCGACGAGACCAAGATCAGGCGGAAGATCAGCTTCGCGCAGGACCAGGCCCTGCATCTCCTGTGCAAGCTCGTCTGGCTGGTTGCAAGCCTGGCCCTGATGGCGCCATGACGGGGACGGGCGCCCTTCCGGGACGCGCCCGCCCGCTCATGCCTGCTTCTTCAGGCCGGTATCGCGGACGATCTCGGCGATCGTGGCGAACTGCGCCGAAAGCGGGTTGCTCTTGCGCCAGACCATGCCGATCGTCCGCGTCGGCCGGGGTTCGGCCAGCGACGATATGCAGACCGATGCGGACCGGGTTTCCGTATCGA
The DNA here is from genome assembly GCF_001652565.1 of Shinella sp. HZN7. Classification (NCBI taxonomy): domain Bacteria; kingdom Pseudomonadati; phylum Pseudomonadota; class Alphaproteobacteria; order Hyphomicrobiales; family Rhizobiaceae; genus Shinella; species Shinella sp. HZN7. The sequence goes on from NZ_CP015736.1 coordinate 2,211,581, forward strand.
CCGCCATCTGCGGAATGAGCGTCACGCCGATGCCCGCCCCGACCATCTGCACCAGCGTCGAGAGCGAGCTTCCCTCCATCAGGTCGCGCACCGAGGATGCCCCGATATTGCAGACCGAAAGGGCCTGGTCGCGGAAGCAGTGCCCCTCCTCCAGCAGCAGCAGGCGCATTTCATGCAGCCTGTCGGAACTCGGCACCGGCTTTCCGGCGTCCTCCAGAGGCCGCACCAGCACGAACTCCTCGTCGAAGAGCGCGATCTCCTTGAGGGCCGGCTCCGAAATCGGCAGCGCGACGATGGCAGCGTCGAGCTTTGCCTCCGTCAGGTCCTCGATCAGCCGCTGCGTGATCGCCTCGCGCGGCCGCGGATCGATACCGGGATAGAGCCGCGCCAGCGCCTTGATGATGTCGGGCAGGAGATAGGGCGCGACCGTCGGGATGACGCCGAGGCGAAGGCGGCCGGCGATCGGCCCGTGCGCCGCCCGCCCGAGATCCTCCAGCTCGTCGACCGAGCGCAGGATCGCCCGCGTCCGCTCGGCGAATTCCTCGCCAAGCCCCGTCAGCCGGATGCGCCGCCCGCCCCGCTCGACGAGCGGCACGCCCACCAGTTCCTCCAGCTCGCGGATCTGCACGGAGAGCGCCGGTTGCGAAATGGCGCAGCTCTCCGCCGCCCGGCCGAAATGGCCGATGCGGGCAAGCGCCTCGAAATAGCGCAGATGTTTCATGGTCAGGCCATTCATAACCTGAGCATATCGGAGCCTTTAGTTTTTACAATTGGAATTTATGACTGGCCTTTGCTACGCCTTGGCAACCCGGAAGACGCTTCACCGCGGCGCCGACCCAAGAGGCGCGCCTGCAAGTCCCCTTCCGGTGACCTGTCGAATCAAGAAAATCCGTTGGAGGACCAAATGGATACGAAGACGACGACGACCGGCAAGTGTCCGGTCATGCACGGCGGCGCCACCGCCCTCAACAATTCCGTCATGGACTGGTGGCCCAACGCGCTCAACCTCGACATCCTGCACCAGCACGACACGAAGACCAATCCGCTGGGCAAGGGCTTCAACTACCGCGAAGAGCTCAAGACACTGGACGTGGAGGCGCTGAAGGCAGACCTGCGCGCCCTGATGACGGACAGCCAGGACTGGTGGCCGGCCGACTGGGGCAGCTATGTCGGCATGATGGCGCGCGTCACCTGGCACGCCGCCGGCTCCTATCGCGCCGCGGACGGCCGCGGCGGCGCCAATACGGGCAACCAACGCTTTGCCCCGCTCAATTCCTGGCCGGACAACGTCAACACCGACAAGGGCCGCCGCCTGCTCTGGCCGATCAAGAAGAAATACGGCAACAAGATCTCCTGGGCCGACCTGATCGCGCTCGCCGGCACCATCGCCTATGACGTGGCGGGCCTGAAGACCTTCGGCTTCGCCTTCGGCCGCGAAGACATCTGGGCGCCGGAAAAGGACGTCTACTGGGGTGACGAAAAGCAGTGGCTCGCCCCGAGCGACGGCCGTTATGGCGACGTCTCCAAGCCGGAAACGCTGGAAAACCCGCTCGCCGCCGTTCAGATGGGCCTCATCTACGTCAACCCGGAAGGCGTCAACGGCAAGTCCGACCCGCTGGCGACGGCCGCGCAGATGCGCGAGACCTTCGCCCGCATGGGCATGGACGACGAGGAAACCGTCGCGCTGACGGCCGGCGGCCACACGATCGGCAAGTCGCACGGCAATGGCAGCGCGGGCGATCTCAGCCCGGATCCGGAAGCCGCCGGCCCGGAATTCCAGGGTCTCGGCTGGATGAACACGAAGGGCCGCGGCATCGGCCGCAACACGGTCGTCTCGGGCATCGAAGGCGCATGGACCTCCGAGCCGACGAAGTGGGACAACGGCTTCTTCGAAATGCTGTTCAAGCATGAATGGACGCTGACCCACAGCCCGGCCGGCGCATCGCAGTGGGCGCCGATCGTCATTGCCGAGGAAGACAAGCCGGTCGACGTGGAGGATCCCTCGATCCGCACCATCCCGATGATGACCGACGCGGACATGGCGCTCAAGGTGGACCCGATCTACCGCGAGATCTCGCTGCGCTTCAAGAACGACTTCGCCGCGTTCTCCGATGCCTTCGCCCGCGCCTGGTTCAAGCTGACCCATCGCGACATGGGCCCGAAGTCGCGTTACTTCGGCCCGGACGTGCCGGCGGAAGACCTCGTCTGGCAGGATCCGATCCCGGCCGGCCGCACGGACTATGACGTCGCCGCCGTCAAGGCGAAGATCGCCGCCTCCGGCCTGTCGGCCGCGGACCTCGTCGCCACCGCCTGGGACAGCGCCCGCACCTTCCGCGGTTCCGACTTCCGTGGCGGCGCGAACGGCGCGCGCATCCGCCTTGCCCCGCAGAAGGACTGGGAAGGCAACGAGCCGGCGCGTCTCGGCCGGGTGCTTGCCGTCCTGGAGCCGATCGCGGCCGCCTCGGGCGCAAGCCTTGCCGACGTCATCGTGCTCGCCGGCAACTGGGGTGTCGAGCAGGCGGCGAAGGCCGCGGGCTTCGACGTCACGGTCCCCTTCGCACCGGGCCGCGGCGATGCGACGGCCGAGCAGACCGATGTGGACGGCTTCGCCCCGCTGGAACCGCTCGCCGACGGTTTCCGCAACTGGCAGAAGAAGGACTATGTGGTGAGCCCGGAAGAGCTGCTGCTCGACCGCGCCCAGCTCATGGGCCTGACGGCACCGGAAATGACGGCCCTCGTCGGCGGCCTGCGCGTCATCGGCACCAACCATGCCGGCACCGCCCATGGCGTCTTCACCGACCGCGTCGGCGCGCTGACGACGGACTTCTTCGTCACGCTCACCGACATGGCCTATTCGTGGATCCCGACGGGCAACAACCTCTACGAGATCCGCGACCGCAAGTCGGGCGCCGCCAAATACTCGGCGACGCGCGTCGACCTCGTCTTCGGCTCGAACTCGATCCTGCGCGCCTATGCGGAAGTCTATGCCCAGGACGACAGCAAGGAAAAGTTCGTCAACGACTTCGTCGCCGCCTGGGTCAAGGTCATGAACGCCGACCGGTTCGATCTGGCCGCCTGACCGGCAGGCCATCAGACGCACACCTTCCCCCGCGCGAGCGGGGGAAGGTTTCGGCAGGAATGCAAGGCCGCAAGGCTAGAGCAATTCCGGCAAAAGGGCGGAAAAGCGGAAACGCCCTACGACGGATTTGCCGGGCTCTTCGGCTGCACGTCCCCGGATTTCGGCTTGCGCCCCTCCGGCGCCTTTCCGGCGCGCTCGCGCGCATGGGCCTCCGGGCCGGCAACGATCACGCCGGGCTTCTTCTCCTCCCGGCGCCTGTCTTCCTTCGACTTCGAAACCTGTGACTTCTCGTCCATGGCAACCTGTTCTCCATTGAAAGATGAGAGACGAACGATTCTGCCGGACGCTGGTTCCCGGAGATTCTTCGCTAGAGCCGCCAGGCGGACGTGATCGTCACGGATACGGTGTCACCCGGCATCGGCCTTTCGCGGCTGAAGGCCCGGAGGGTCTGGCCGTCCGCCAGGTCCAGCGTCACGCTATAGCGCTCCCCCTCATAGAGCGATGAGCGGACACGCGCGGCAGCCCCCTCGCCGCCCAGCCTGACATCCTCCGGCCGGACCAGGACGTCGGCCAGAACCCCGCCGTCAGGCGCGGATGCGCCCAGCAGCGCGCAGATCGCGTCCCATTCGAGCTTGCGTGGCGCCGCCGCGGGCACGGCGAGCGAGAGGATGGCGCCGCGGCCGATCAGGCTGCCGACAAGCCGCCCTTCCGGACGCGCATAGATCTCCTGCGGCGGCGCGACCTGCAGCAGCTCGCCCCGGGACATGACCGCGATGTCGGTGGCGAGCGCCATGGCCTCGCTCTGGTCATGCGTGACATAGACCATCGTCGCGCCGGAGCGCTGATGGAACTCGCGGAAGGTCTCCTCCATCTCCTGGCGCAGATGCCGGTCGAGATTGGCGAGCGGCTCGTCGAGCAGCACGACATCCGGCTGGGTGACGAGGCAGCGCGCGAGCGCGACGCGCTGGCGCTGGCCGCCGGAAAGCTCCGCGGGGCGACGGTCGGCGAGATCGGCAAGGCGCACCGTATCGAGTGCCTCGCATATCCGGCGGCGGCGGACATCCTTCGAAACGCCGCGCACCTTCAGCGGATAGCCGACATTGTCGGCGACGCTCATATGCGGCCACAGCGCATAGGACTGGAACACCATCGCCATGTTGCGCCGCTCGGGCGGCAGCGACTGGGCGGGATCGGCCAGGAGCCGTTCGCCGAGGAAGATCGCGCCGTCGCTCGGCGCCTCGAAGCCGGCGATCATCCGCAGCACGGTCGTCTTGCCGCAGCCGGACGGGCCGAGCAGCGCGAGGAAACCGCCCTCGCGCACGTCGAGCGAAACGCGGCTCACTGCCGGCTGGCCGGTGCCGAAGTCCTTGCTGACATGGTTGAGGATCAGCTTCGCCACGGCACCGCCCCCTTCGGCAGGTGCTTCGCCATCGCTTCGAGCAGCAGCATCATGGCGACGACCATGAGGACCACGAGCACGGAAAGCGCGGAGGCGAGATCCGAGCCGCCGCTGTCGTCGAGATTGTAGATCACGACGCCGAGCGTCTGCGTGCCCGCGGACCAGAGCAGCGCCGAAACCGTCAGTTCGTTGCAGGCGATAAGGAACACGAGGATGACGGAAGCGCCCGCGGCGGGCGCGACGAGCGGTATCAGGATATCCCTGAGGCGCGTGAAGAAGCCGGCGCCGGCAAGGCGCGCCGCCTCCTCCAGCGCCGGGTCGAGCTGGCGATAGGCGCTGACGACGGGCTTGAGGCTGACCGCGAAGAAGCTCGCGAAATAGGCGACGAGGATGATCCAGATCGTGCCGTAGAGCGTCACGTTGAAGACCGGCAGCGGGGCCGCGAAGACGAGGATGAACGCCACGGCGACGACGATGCCGGGAAGCGCATAGGGGATCTCGATCAGGCTCGCCACCATGCGCGATGCCGCATCCCGCCGGCGCGTCAGCAAATAGCCCGCAAGCACCGACAGGACGAGCAGGCCGATGGCGGTGGCGGCGGCGAGGAACAGGGAATTGGCGAAGGCGGTCCGGGTGATCGCCTGCCGCAGCAACACCTCCTCGAAGGCGTGGAAGGACAGGGTCTCGACTGTCAGCGGCACGCCATAGGCCGGCACCAGCGAACCCGCGAGCAGCGCGAGGAAGGGCGCGACCAGCATGAAGAAGAGCAGGATCACCAGCACGGGTAGGAAGACGAACCGCCACCGGCCGACGGGAAGGCATGCCGCCGCGCCGGACTGGCCGAGAATGCGATAATCCCGGCCGCCGAGCGCGCGCTCCTGCACGGCAAGCCCCGCCACCGAGATCAGCGCGATGACGCCGGAAAGCAGCGCGACCTCGCCGAAGGTGCGATCCGTGAAGGCCGCGAACTTGGTGAAGACGAGGGTTGAAAGGGTGTAGATCGAGGCGGGGATGCCGAGGATCGCCGGGATGCCGAAATTGCCGATGCAGGAGACGAAGGCGATGGCGGCACCCGCGATCATGCCGGGCAGCGCCAGCGGCAGGACGATATCCCGGAACGTGCGCAGGGCCGAAGCGCCGGAAAGCCGCGCCGCCTCCATCCCGTCGCGGGGCACGTTCATCAGCCCCGCCCTGAGGGCGAGATAGACGAGCGGCGCATGCTGCACGCCGTAGAGCAGCGCGATCCCGCCCACCGAATAGAGCGGCTGCGGCGAGCCGAGGGGCGGCGCGATGTGCAGCGCCTTCAGGAGCGGGCTAGATGGGCCGGACATCTGCACCCAGGCGAGCGCCGTCACCTGCGGCGGGATCATCATGGGCAGCACGAAGAGAAAGCTCAGCGCCCCCCGGGCCGGCATGTCGGTCAAGGTCAGCAGGAAGGCGAAGAGCGAGCCGATCGCCAGCGAGACGAGGGTGCCGATGATGGCGGTGACCAGCGTGAAATAGGTTGCCGACCAGAGCGTGCGATCGGAAAGCACCTCGATGGCGCCGCCATCGGCAAACGCGGCGATGCCGGTCACCGCCAGCCGCATGAGGGGCAGCACGCTGAGGACGACGACCACGCTTGCGATGAACGGAAACAGCCAGATGGGCTGGCTGTTTCCCGGACGAACATATCCATGCATGAAGCTGGCGGCGTGCCTCAGTTCGAGCCGAAATAACCGGAGAACGTCTTCAGGTCCGCATCGGTGTTGTTCAGCGCCGTCGCCGCATCGAGCGGCAGCACGCGGATCGTCTCGCGCGCCGGGAAACCGTCCGGCATGGCGATGCCGTTGCGGGCCGGAATATAGCCGAGCTTGACGAAGCCTTCCTGGCCCTCGACCGAAAGAACGTAATCGACGAACTTCTTCGCCGCCTCGGCATTCTTCGAGGAGGCGAGGATGCCGACGGGCTCGGTGACGGCGGAAACGCCTTCGGCCGGGAAGACGAACGCGACCGGCGCGCCCTTCGCCTTTTCCCGGATCGGCATGTAGTCGACGACCATGCCATAGGCCTTCTCGCCCGAGGCGACGGCCTTCAGCACTGCGCCGTTGCCGCCCGCCGCCGTCGCGCCGTTTTCGGCAAGCGCCTTGTAGTAGTCCCAGCCGAGGCCGTCGACAGAGGCCAGCGTCTGGGCGTGGATGAGGGCGGCGCCCGAGGTCAGCGGGCTCGGCATGGTGGCAAGGCCCTTGGCCTCCGGCTTTGCGAGGTCCTGCCAGCTTGCCGGCTTCATCGCGGCCGCGGTATTATAGACGATGCCGGTGGTGATCAGCTTGGTCGAATAATAGTAGCCGTCCTTGTCGTAGAGGCTGGCATCGTAGTTGCCGGCTTCCGGCGAGGCATAGGCGAGCAGCTTGCCGTCCTGCTTCAGGCGCTCCAGCGTGACGGTGTCGGCGATCAGCAGCACATCGGCAACCGGATTGCCGGCCGCGATCTCGGCCTGGAGCTTGGCCATGATCTTCGGCGTGCCGTCGCGCACCCAGTCGACCTTGATATCGGGGTTGGCGGCCGTGAAGCCGTCGACGGTCGCCTGTGCGTCCTCGTTCGGCTGGCTGGTGTAGAGCACGAGATTTGCGGCAGAGACCGGCAGGGCGGCAAGGCCGGCGGCGAGAAGGGCGAAGGCGGAAACAAGGGTTTTCATGAGAGCATCCTTCCGGGAACGTCATCGCTCCCTACCCCCATCGCTTGACACCTATGTGACACTTTTCCCGCATCGAGGTTCCGCGAACAGGACGCGAAGGCGGCTGGGAAGGCCAAGACCAGCGACGACATTGAGCCGGCTAATGATTGCCAAAGCCGGCAAATCCGCCATTCGCCCCCCTGATCTCCCCGTCTCCGGCAAATTTTGTTTCGCCGGCACAGGGTCGTGTCTTCGGCGAGGTCGTCATCCCCCCGATCGAAAGTCCCTGTTGACGGACACAGGCAGCTCTGGACGAAAGCCGCGCGATCCCGCTTTAACGGCGTGACACGCAATCATCTCCCGGACCGTCCTTCACCGATCGGAAAGCCATGCCAATCCACGAACTTGCCGCGCTGGGCGCCGCGACCTGCTGGGCCTTGACCGGACTGATCTCGGCCGGTCCCGCAGGCCATCTCGGCGCACCGGCCTTCAACCGGGCCCGCCAGGTCTTCGTCACCGGGCTCCTGGCATGCTACGTCCTGCTCACGGGCGTCTGGCGCGAGCTGGACATGGGGAGCGCCGGGCCGCTGCTTTTGTCCGGGCTGATCGGCATCTTCGTCGGCGACACGCTGCTCTTCGAAACGCTCAACCGTCTCGGCCCGCGCCGCTCCGGCATCCTCTTCGCCCTGAACGCGCCCATCACCGCCCTGCTCGGCTGGCTGGTGCTCGGCGAAACGCTGTCGGCCTTCGCGGTGACGGGCATCCTGCTGACGGCATCGGGCGTGTTGCTCGCCATCGTCTTCGGCAAGCGCCGGGCGCAGATGCATCAATGGGAAACGATCAAGGGGCCGCTGTCGATCGGCGTGCTGCTCGGCATCGGCGCGGCGACGGGCCAAGCCATCGGCTCGATCCTCGCCCGGCCGGTCATGGCGACCGGCATCGATCCCTTCCTCGCCTCGCTCCTGCGCGTCGGCGTCGCCGCCTTCTGCCTCAGCATCCTCATCCAGTTGCCCATCCCCTCCATAAAACCGAAGGGACCGCTGACGCTCAAGGTCGCGGCGATGACCGCCCTGACCGGCATCCTCGCGCTCGCCATCGGCATGACGCTGCTGCTGTTTGCGCTGTCCGGCGGAAAGGTCGGCATCGTCTCGACGCTGTCCGCCACCTCGCCGGTTATGATCCTGCCCATGCTCTGGCTGAAGACCGGCGAACGGCCCGCCGGCGGCGCCTGGGCCGGCGCCGTCCTCGTCGTCATCGGCATGGGGCTGATCTTCATGTGAAAGGCGCCGGAGGCACGAGCAGAAGCATCACCACTGCCGGCGCGGCCGCGCAGAACTCGCGGACCGGTCGACGACCGTGCCGCAGTGCCGAAAGGCAGGTGCCTGGTTCGAAGTCTAATCTTCGGGGCCGTAGCCCGGCATCCGGTAGATCGTATCGGGCCGCTGCTGAATATCAGGCACATAGACCCTGGCCATCCATTCCGCATCCTTGAAGTCCTCGATCGCGACCGATACGAGGTCTTCGCCGCATCCGAGCGTCGTCGTCACGGCCCGGGTGAGCGCCTCGGCGAGCGCCTTTTTCTGCTCTTCAGTGCGCCCCTCGACCATCTTGAGAATCACATGCGGCATTGCTGTCTCCCCGTTGCGATCTGCCCGCCATCCTTCGCCGTGCTCACGGCCATGGCCTTGCCCATTCCTTCACCCACGCCAATCCCTCACGGAAACGCGAAAAAACGCTTCGCCCTTTTGCCGGAATTGCTCTAGCCGACCGCCAGATAGGGCATCACCTCCATCGCGCCGCGATAGATCATGTCGAGCGCGACATAGAGAATGATCGCAAGACCGATATAGGCGATCCAGCGGTGCTTGTTGAGCAGGTTGGCGATGAAGTTGGCCGCGATGCCCATCAGCGCGATGGAGAGCGCAAGGCCGATGATCAGCACGCTCGGATGCTCCCGCGCCGCACCGGCGACGGCCAGCACATTGTCGAGCGACATGGAAACGTCGGCGACGACGATCTGCGTGGCGGCCTGCAGGAAGGTCTTTTTCGGCGTGTCCTGAAGGCTCACCTCCTCCTCGCCGCCATGACCGGCATGCAGCTCGCGCCACATCTTCCAGCACACCCAGAGCAGCAGCAGGCCGCCGGCGAGCAGGAGACCGATGATCGCGAGCAGATGCACCGCAACCGTGGCGAAGGCAATGCGCAGCACGGTCGCCGCAAGGATGCCGACCAGGATCGCCTTCTTGCGCTGCTCGGCCGGAAGGCCCGCCGCCGCAAGACCGATGACCACCGCATTGTCGCCGGCAAGGACAAGGTCGATTGCGATGACCTGCAAAAGCGCCGTCAGGCCGGCGGCCGTCAGAATTTCCATGCTCCGTCACCCATTGGTATGCACCGGCTGGCGAGTACCGCGAAGACGGCCGGCGATTGTCTCTTTCATGCGCGAACGGATTGGATGCCGTAGCGGTCCCGCCCCTTCCCGCCCGTCCATTCATCGCCGAAAGCCGGGAAGAGGTCAAAGCGTCACGCCGACAATCCCCTGCCCCTTTTTCATTGCGGCAGGACGGCCGGTTCCGGAGCGCTTCCCGGATGCATCATCCCGATTGCAGGCGGCCGGCTGCTCCCCTATTGCATCGTCAAGACGTCTCATCGGGAGGACACCGCTTGGCCCTGTCTCACAATCTCATTCGCCGCCTGCAGAACCCGGCGCTGTTCGAAGCGATCGCCGACCCCGCCTGGCTTGGCCTTGCCGCCGACAATCCCACGTTCGCGGTCTTCAATCCCGCCACCGGCGCGCTGCTGGCCGACATTCCCGACATGGGCACCGCCGAGGCGCGCGCGGCGATCGACCGGGCCGGCGAGGCCCAGACCGAATGGGCCGCGCGCACGGCGCGCGAGCGCTCCGATACGCTGTGGCGCTGGCACCAGCTCATCGTACAGCACACGGACGACCTCGCCATCATCCTGACCGCCGAGATGGGCAAGCCGCTTGCCGAAGCGAAATCCGAGGTCTCGCATGCTGCGGCCTATCTGCAATGGTATGCGGAGGAAGCGAACCGGGTCTATGGCGAGACGATCCCGGCCCCTTCCCGCGACCGGCGCATGATCGTCATCAAGCAGCCGATCGGCGTTGTCGGCGCCATCACGCCCTGGAACTTCCCCGCCTCGATGGTGGCGCGAAAAATCTCGCCGGCGCTTGCGGCCGGCTGCACGGTCGTGCTCAAGCCGGCCGAACAGACGCCGCTGGTGGCGGGCGCGATGTTCGCGCTTGCCGAAAAGGCCGGCTTTCCGGCCGGCGTCGTCAACCTGGTCTATGCCTCCGAGGGGGATGCCATCGGGCGAGAGCTCTGCGCCAATGCCAAGGTGCGCAAGATCAGCTTCACCGGCTCGACGGAAGTGGGGCGGCTCCTGATGCGGCAATGCGCCGACCAGGTGAAGAAGCTCAGCCTGGAGCTCGGCGGCAACGCACCCTTCATCGTCTTCGACGATGCCGATGTCGAGGCTGCCGTGGACGGCGCCATCCAGGCCAAATTCCGCAATGCCGGCCAGACCTGCGTTTCCGCGAACCGGCTCTACGTCCAGGCCGGCGTGCACGACGAATTCGCGCGGAAATTCACCGAGCGGGTGCGCACGCTCTCCGTCGGCGACGGTTTCGATCCCGATGTCGCGATCGGCCCGCTGATCGACACGCGGGCGCTCGCCAAGATCGAGGCGCATGTCGCCGATGCGGTCGAGCGCGGCGGCAGCGTCCATTGCGGCGGAAGACGCATCGCGGGCGCCGGCACCTTCTTCGCGCCCACCGTGCTCACCGGCATCTCCCGCGACATGCGCATCGCGCAGGAGGAAACCTTCGGCCCGCTCGCCCCGATCATCCGCTTTACGGATGCCGATGCGGTGGTGCGCGAGGCGAACGACACGATCTACGGCCTCGCCGCCTATTTCTACGCCTCCAATCTCAGCCGCGTCTGGCGGGTGGCCGAGGCCCTGGAATACGGCATGGTCGGCATCAATACCGGCCGCATGTCCTCGGAGGCCGCTCCCTTCGGCGGCGTCAAGCAATCCGGCATGGGCCGCGAGGGCTCCCGCCACGGCCTGGAGGACTATCTGGAGATGAAGTACCTCTGCATGGGCGGCATCTGACGACCGGCCCCGGCGGCGCGCCGGGGCGCATCCGGCAAGACCCCGTCAATCCACCGGCGCCACGGAGGGCCCGGCAAAACGCGCGCAGCTTAGCGGCCGCCTAATCAGCGCTGAATCAAACGCTCATGTCGGCGCTTTCCGCCTTCCACTACACATCGACCCCGACACAGCGGTAAGGGCCGGTCGCCGGGCCGGTGCTCCGGAAACGGGAAGGAAAGCGGCATGGCAGTGGAAAAAGTGGATACGCTCGTCATCGGCGCCGGTCAGGCGGGCGTGGCGATGAGCGAACATCTCGGCAGGCGCGGCATTGCCCATCTCGTGCTCGAAAAGGCCCGCATCGCCGAAAGCTGGCGCACCGCCCGCTGGGACAGCCTCGTCGCCAACGGCCCGGCCTGGCACGATCGTTTCCCCGGCCTGACCTTCGCCGGCCTCCACGACGACGCCTTCGCCCCGAAGGAGCAGGTGGCGGACTACTTCGTGACCTATGCGGAAAAGATCAAGGCGCCGATCCGCTGCGGCGTCGAGGTGCGGTCCGTGCGCAAGGAGGGCGACACCTTCCGCGTCGAAACCTCCGACGGCGTGATCGAGGCGCGGAACGTGGTCTCCGCCACCGGCGCCTTCCAGCGCCCGGTCATGCCCGCCCTCGTACCGGCGCAAGCGGGCCTCACGCAGATCCATTCCAACGCCTACCGCAATCCCGGCCGGCTGCCCGAGGGCGCGGTGCTGGTGATCGGCGCCGGCTCCTCCGGCACGCAGATCGCCGAAGAACTGCTGCGGTCCGGCCGGCGCGTCTACCTTTCCATCGGCCCGCACGACCGGCCGCCGCGGCGCTATCGCGGCAAGGACTTCTGCTGGTGGCTCGGCGTGCTCGGCATCTGGGACCTCAAGGTGCCCGCGCCGAACACCGAACACGTCACCATCGCCGTCAGCGGCGCCTACGGCGGCAACACCGTCGATTTCCGCCGCCTCGGCAATCGCGGCATGACGCTGCTCGGCCGGGCGGAGCGGTTTGCGGGCGGCGTGCTGCATGTCGCCGCCGATCTTGAGGAGAACATTGCGCGGGGCGATGCCAATCATCTCTCCCTGCTCGATCGCGCCGACGCCTATGTGGCCGAAAACCATCTCGACCTGCCGGAGGAACCCGAGGCGCGCCGCAAGGAGCCGGATCCGGCCTGCCTGACCGATCCGATCCTTGCGCTGGACCTCAAGGAAGCCGGCATAAGCACCATCATCTGGGCGACGGGCTATGCGGTCGATTACGGCTGGCTGAAGCTCGACGCGCTCGACGAGAAGGGCCGCCCCATCCACGACCGCGGCATCTCCAAAGTGCCCGGTCTCTTCTTCGTCGGCCTGCCCTGGCTCTCGCGCCGTGCCTCCTCCTTCATCTGGGGCTGCTGGCACGATGCGGACTACCTTGCCGGCTACATCGCCGAGCATCGCAGCGCAGAGAGAACCGCCGCCGCCGCGGCCTCCTGAAAGGCACCGGCACCGGCCGCCCGCAAGGAGGAAGCGAGCATGCCATGAACCGACATCCCGCCCCCGAGGACGACCCTGCCGTCCACAGCCCCGAGGCGCGCACCCTTTCCGCGCGTGCGAATCTGTTCCTTAATTGGCGCCTCAACAGGGGAACAGACATGGTGTTGCGCTTCACGCTCCGGCAACTGGAATATCTCGTCGCGGTCGGGGAATTCGGCTCGGTCACGGAGGCGGCCGAACGGGTGAACGTATCCGCCCCGTCGGTCTCGGCGGCGATCTCGCAGCTCGAGAAGGAATTCGGCATCAATCTCTTCGTGCGCCGCCACGCCCATGGCCTGTCGCTGACGCAGGCCGGCCACAGCTTCGTCGCGCAGGCGCGGCAGATCCTCTCGGAAGCCGCAAAGCTCAACGCCCTTTCCAACGAGCTGACCGGCCAGGTGCGCGGGCCGCTGCATGTCGCCTGTCTCGTCACCTTCGCGCAGGCCGTCATCCCCTCGCTGCGCCGCGCCTTTTCCGATGTCTATCCCGACGTCGATTTCTTCCAGTACGAGCGCGACCAGGCGCGCATCCTCGAAGGCCTGCGCATGGCGCGCTTCGACATCGCGCTCAGCTACGACCTCGACATTCCCGCCGACGTGACCTTCCACGAGCTTGCCGTGCTGCCGCCCTACGCGGTGCTGCACGAGGACCATCCGCTGGCCGGCCGCCGCGGCGTGACGGTGGAGGAGCTCGCCCCCCATCCGATGATCCTGCTCGACCTGCCGCACAGCTCTGCCTATTTCCTCTCGCTCTTCCGCGAGGCCGGCGTCACGCCCCATATCGCCGAGCGCACGCGCGACATGTCCGTCATGCGCGCCATGGTCGCCAACCGCTTCGGCTATTCCATCGCCAATATCAGGCCGGTTTCCACCTATGCGCTGGATGGCGGCCGGCTCACCTTCGTGCCGCTGACCGGGAACCTGCGCCCCATGCGCATGGGCATCCTCTCGATGGCCGGCGCGACCCCGGCGCTCACCGTCCGGCGCTTCATCGATTTCTGCGGCGAGACGATCCGCGGCATGGGCATGGACCTGCCGGTTTGCGCCGACGACCCTCAGCAAGAGAAAGGCAGTTCATGACGACGACCACCGATTGGCGCGAACGCGCGGCACGCCTGAAATTCCGCAACGGCCTCTATATCGACGGCGGCTTTCGCGACGCGGCGAAGGGCGGCCGGTTCGAGACCGTGAACCCGGCCAATGCCGAAGTCCTGACCGCCGTTTCCCGCGGCACCGCCGAGGATATCGACATCGCCGTGGCATCCGCCCGCCGCGCCTTCGACGACGGCCGCTGGTCGGGCAGGTCGCCGGCCGAGCGCAAGGAGGTGCTGCTGCGCCTGGCCGCCCTCATCCGCGACAACATTCCGGAACTGGCCCTTCTCGAGACGCTCGACGTCGGCAAGCCGATCGGCGACAGCTCGACCATCGACGCCCCCGGTTCGGCCCATTTCTTCCAATGGCACGCCGAGGCCATCGACAAGCTCTATGACGAAATCGCCCCCACCGGCCGTGGCGATCTCGCCCTGATCCGCCGCGTGCCGCTCGGCGTCATCGGCGCCGTGGTGCCGTGGAACTTCCCGCTCGACATGGCGACGTGGAAGCTCGCGCCGGCGCTCGCCACGGGCAATTGCGTGGTGCTGAAACCGGCCGAACAATCGCCGCTCTCCGCCCTGATGCTGGCCGAACTCGCCTCCGAGGCCGGCCTGCCGGACGGCGTGCTCAACGTCGTGCCCGGCTATGGCGAGGATGCCGGCCGGGCGCTCGGCCTGCATGCGGATGTCGATGCGCTGGTCTTCACCGGCTCGACCAAGGTCGGCAAGCTCTTCATGACCTATGCCGGGCAAAGCAACATGAAGCAGGTCTGGCTGGAGACCGGCGGCAAGTCGCCGAACCTCGTCTTCGCCGACGCCGATCTCGACAAGGCGGCCGAGATGGCGGCCTTCGGCATCCTGTTCAATTCCGGCGAGGTGTGCTCGGCCAATTCGCGCCTGCTGGTGCACCGCTCCGTACAGGAGGAATTCACGCAGAAGGTGATCGCCGCCACCGCCGCCTGGCCGCTCGGCGACCCGCTCGACCCGGCGACCCGCATGGGCCCGCTCGTCGAAAAGGCCCATGCCGACCGCGTCGCCTCCTATATCGAGATCGGCCGCAAGGAGGCCCGCCTCGCCCATGGCGGCCAGCGCGAGACGCGCGACGGCTCGGATTGCTATATCCGGCCGACGATCTTCAACGAGGTCGCGCCGGATGCCCGCATCGCGCGGGAGGAGATCTTCGGCCCCGTGCTCGCCATCACGCCCTTCGACAGCGATGAGGAGGCGCTGCGCATGGCCAACGACAGCGAATACGGCCTGGCCGCCTCCGTCTGGACGAAGGACCTTTCGCGCGCGCTCTGCGTTTCCGATCGCCTCCATGCCGGGACGGTTTCGGTCAACACGGTCGACGCGCTCTCGGCCATGACGCCCTTCGGCGGCATGAAGCAGTCCGGCTTCGGCCGCGACCTTTCCCTTCACAGCTTCGACAAATACTGCGCGCTCAAGACCGTGTGGGTGAAATACTAGGCATCGATCCACCGGGCCTTCGCCGCGCCCGGATCTCAGCCATCAAGGGCGCCGGTTCTCCACCGCGGAATCCGGCGCCCATCCTTTTCATAATTGACTGAAATCAAAAGATATTTTTCAAGCCGCTGAATAATCTCGCCCCGATCGGGAAAACCGGGCCGCCGCACGGGCGGTCTCGATTAGCCTGAACCTAATCCATGCTTCCGGAACGCATCATTTACCCGAAGCCCTTCCGCCAATCCTATAGCCGCACAAACCCCGAGGATTGCCATGCGTGACGCCAAATACGACATCCTGTTCGAGCCCCTCGCGATCGGCCCGCATGTCGCGAAAAACCGGTTCTATCAGGTGCCGCACTGCAACGGCGGCGGCTATCGCGATCCGTCCGCGGCCGCGGCCATGCGCGGCATCAAGTCCGAGGGCGGCTGGGGCGTCATCTTCACCGAGCAGACCGAGATGCACCACACCTCGGAGATCACGCCCTTCATCGAACTGCGCCTGTGGGAAGACAAGGACATTCCGGGCCTGCGCCGCATGTCCGACGCGATGAAGGTGCATGGCGCCCTCGCCGGCATCCAGCTCGCCTATTCCGGCATCAACGGCCCGAACTTCTATACGAAGGAAGTGCCGCTCGCCCCCTCCGCGCTGCCGATCCGCACCTTCACCAACGATCCGGTGCAGGCCCGCGCGCTCGACCGCACCGATATCAGGAATCTGCGTCGCTGGTTCGTCAACGCGGCCAAGCGCTCGAAGATCGCCGGCTTCGACCTCATTTGTCTTTACGGCGCGCACGGGTTCGGCATCTTCCAGCACTTCCTGTCGCGCGCCACCAACCAGCGCACCGACGACTATGGCGGGAGCCTGGAAAACCGCTCGCGCTTCGCCCGCGAGGTGGTGGCCGATATCCGCGAGGCCGTCGGCGACACGACCGCGATCACCATGCGCGTCAGCCTCGACGAGACCATCGGCGAGCTCGGCTTTTCCAATGCCGAGGTGCGCGAATTCGTCGAGATGAACGCCGACCTGCCGGATCTCTGGGACCTCGCGCATGGCGCCTGGGAGGACTGTTCCGGCCCCTCCCGCTTCAAGGAGGAGGGGGCGCAGGAAATCCTGGTGAAGGGCATCCGGGAACTCTCGACGAAACCCGTCGTCGGCGTCGGACGCTTCACCTCGCCGGATGTGATGGCGCGCATGATCCGCCAGGGCGTGCTCGACTTCATCGGCTGCGCCCGCCCCTCCATCGCCGATCCCTTCCTGCCGAAGAAGATCGAGGAGGGTCGCATCGAGGACATCCGCGAATGCATCGGCTGCAACATGTGCATCACCGGCGACATGACCATGTCGATCAGCCGCTGCACGCAGAACCCGACCTTCATGGAGGAATGGCGCAAGGGCTGGCATCCCGAGCGCATGAACGCGAAGGGCGAGAGCCAGACCGTGCTCGTCGTCGGCGCCGGCCCGGCTGGGCTGGAGGCGACAAGGGCGCTCGCGCTGCGCGGCTATGACGTGACGCTGGCCGAGGCCACCACCACGCTCGGCGGCCGTGTCGCCCGCGAACGCCTGCTGCCCGGCCTTTCCGCCTGGGGCCGCGTCGTCGATTACCGCCAGTACCAGATTTCCCAGCGCACCAATGTCGAGACCTATTTCGACAGCCGCCTGACCGCCGAGGACGTGCTGGGCTTCGGCTTCGAGCATGTCGCCATCGCCACCGGTTCGCACTGGCGCCGCGACGGCGTCGCCCGCCAGCATGTCGTGCCCATGCCGATCGACCCGGGAATGACGCTCTGGACGCCCGACGACATCATGGCGAAGGTCCATCCCGAAAACCTCGCGGGCAAGACCGTCGTCGTCTATGACGACGACCACTACTACATGGGCGGCGTCATGGCCGAGGTGATGGCGAAGGCCGGCGCGACGGTCATTCTCGTCACGCCCTCGGCCTATGTCTCCGACTGGACGCGCAACACGCTGGAACAGGGTGCCATCCATGTGCGCCTCGACGATCTCGGCGTCGACATCCGCCTCAACCGCGGCGTCACCGCCATCCGCGCCGGCGAGGTCGAGACGAACTGCACCTATACCGGCCGCCGCAAGGCCATCGGCTGCGACGCCGTCGTCATGGTCGCCTCGCGCCTTTCCGAGGACGCGCTCTACAACGACCTCCTCGCCCGCCAGGCGGACTGGGCCGATGCCGGCATCAGGACGGTCAAGATCATCGGCGATGCAAGCGCCCCCGCACCGATCGCCTGGGCGACCTATGCCGGCCATCGCTATGCGCGGGAACTGGACACGCCCGACATCGGCGATGCCCTGCCCTTCCGCCGCGAAGTCACCCAGCTCGAACCGGCGTGAGGAACACGGCATGACCCAGCCCCATTCCACTGGAGCCCAAAAGGCCATCGAAGTGAAATCGGTCTCCAAGAGCTTCGGGGCCTACCAGGCGCTGAAATCGGTCAGCTTCGACATCGGCAGCAACGAGTTCTTCACGATGCTCGGCCCGTCCGGCTGCGGCAAGACCACGCTCTTGCGCATGCTGGCCGGTTTCGAAAGCCCGGATTCGGGCTCGATCCTCCTCAACGGCAAGGAGGTCGTCGCCATCCCGCCGCACAGGAGGCGGGTCAACACCGTGTTCCAGAGCTACGCGCTCTTCCCGCACATGACGCTGGAGCAGAACGTCGCCTACGGCCTCGAAAACCTCGGCTGGGAGCAGGCGCGCATCAAAAACCGCGTCGGCGAGATGCTGGAGCGCGTGCATATGGGCCCGATGGCCAGACGCAGGCCCGCCCAGCTTTCCGGCGGCCAGCGCCAGCGCATCGCGCTCGCCCGCGCGCTTGCGCCCGAGCCGGAGGTGCTGCTGCTCGACGAGCCGCTTTCTGCGCTCGACCTGAAGCTGCGCCAGGCGATGCGCGACGAGCTGCGCACGCTCCAGCGCGACACCGGCATCACCTTCGTCTTCGTCACGCACGATCAGGAAGAAGCGCTCGACATGTCCGACCGCATCGCGGTTCTCGGCGGCGGCGAGGTGCAGCAGATCGGCACGCCGACGGAAATCTACGAGGAGCCGGTGAACCGCTTCGTCGCCGATTTCGTCGGCGAGACGAATTTCCTGGAAGTCGAGGTGCTGGAGACCGCTGGCGGAGAGGCGACCATCCGCACGCCCTTCGGCCTGTCGATCACCGTGCCGGCCACCGGCCCCACCGCCCGGGGCCGCGCAACGCTCTCCGTGCGCCCGGAAAAGATCAATCTCGGCAACCAGGCCCAGGGGCTCATCTTCGAAGGCCGCATCGTCAACAAGAACTATATGGGCGGCTACACCCATTACACGCTCGACGTTTCGGGAACGGAGCTGCGCGCCTCGCGCCGCAACGCCTCGCGCGAGGGCGACACGATCCCGCTCGGCGCGACGGTTCCGGTCGGCTTCGTGGCGGGTTCGGCGCGGGTGCTGGCGGCATGACGGACAGCGCCCTCCACGCCCCCGCCGAAACGGAGCACGCGCCCCGCGCCCGTTTCTGGCACGACCTCTCCTTCTGGGGGCTGTTGCCGTCGCGGCTGCTGATGGGCTTTGCGCTGATCCTGCCGATCTTCATCATCGCCGCCGTCTCGCTCGCCACGCGCGGCGCCCATGGCGGCTTTGCCTGGGACCTCAACCTTGCCGGCTACCGCCAGATCCTCTTCAACGAGGGCTGGACGGGCGAGCTGGAATTCACCCCGCAATACCTCCTGATCATCGGGCGCACCTTCCTGCTCGCCGGCGCGACGACGGTGATCTGCCTCCTCTTCGCCGTGCCGGTCGCCTATTTCATCTCGCGCCAGCCGCCCGGCCGCAAGGCGGCGCTCGTCTACCTCGTGACGCTGCCGTTCTGGGTCTCGATGATCCTGCGCGTCTATGCCTGGATGATCATCCTCGGCAAGGACGGCACCCTGCCGCGCCTCTTAGAGACCCTTGGATTTCCCGCCGGCATGAGCTTCATGTTCAACGACGGCGCGACGCTGACGGCGATGGTCTATACCGCCATGCCGCTGATGGTCCTGCCGGTCTTCGCCTCCATCGAGAAGCTGGACGGCACGCTGATCGAGGCCTCGCACGACCTCTACGGCGACCGCTGGGTGACGCTGCGCCGGGTGATCCTGCCGTTGACCGCCCCCGGCCTTACGGCCGGTGCCATCCTCGTCTTCGTGCCCTCGCTCGGCGCGGTGCTGGAACCGACGCTGATGGGCGGCGGCAAGCAGATGATGATGGGATCGCTGATCCAGTTGCAGTTCGGCGGCGGCCGCAACTGGCCTTTCGGCGCGGCGATCGCGATGACGCTGATGGCTCTCGTCATGATCTTCCTGATCGTCACGGCGCTGCGCGCCGCCCGTAGGGAGGTGGCGCCATGAGTATCAGCCACGACGTCAAGCGCTATCCGGGCCTCAGGGCCCTCACCGCCGTCTTCTTCCTCTATCTCTATGCCCCGCTCGCGGTCATCGTCGTCTATTCCTTCAACGCCAACCGCGTGGCCGGCGTCTGGACGGGCTTTTCGCTCAAATGGTACGGCTCCGCACTCGACAATGCCGCGCTGGTGAACGCGCTGAAGACCTCGCTGACGGTGGCCGCCGTCGCGACCGCCGTCTCCACCCTCATCGCGCTTTCCGCCGCGCTCGCCATCATCCGCGGCAAGAACCTGCGCTTCCGCAAGCTTTCCGAGACCATCGTCAACCTGCCGCTGCTCCTGCCGGAAATCGTGCTTGCCGTCGCCACGCTCATCCTCTTCTCGCTGCTCGACATCCAGAACGGCATGCTGCGGCTCGTCGTCGCCCACACCGCCTTCTGCACGCCCTTCGCCTTCCTGCCGATCCGCGCCCGCCTGCAGGGCATGTCGCTCGATCTGGAAGAGGCGAGCGCCGACCTCTATGCCGATCGCTGGACGACCTTCCGCCGGGTGACGCTGCCTTTGATCTTCCCGGGCGTCTTCTCCGGCGCGATGCTCGCCTTCCTCATCTCGATGGACGACTTCATCACCTCGAACCTGCTTGCCACCGGCGGCTCGACGACGCTGCCCGTCTACATCTTCTCGCTGATCCGCGCCGGCACCTCGCCGGAACTGAACGCCATCGCGACACTGCTGATCCTTGCCTCGCTCGTCCTTGCCACCGTCGCGCTGCTGGTCGCTGCGCGCGGCGCCCGTGAAGAAGCCGAACCATGACAGGCCAAACCATAATCAAAGAGAGGAACAGACAATGAAGACATATCTCGCAGCCACGGCCCTTGCCCTCTGCTTCGCCACCGGCGCACAGGCGGCAGGAGAGCTGAACATCTACGCCTGGGCCGAATCCATCTCGCCGGCCCTCATCGAAAAGTTCTCCAGGGAGAACGACGTGAAGGTGAACGTCGACAGCTTCACCTCCAACGAAGACCTCCTGACCAAGCTGCAGGCCGGCTCTTCCGGCTACGACATCGCCACGCCCTCGCAGCACTTCCTGCGCGTGATGATCGACGAAGGCCTCATCGAGAATTTCGAGGCCAGCAAGCTGAAGGCCTTCGAGAGCATCGAGGAGAAATGGCGCAACCAGTGGTGGGATGAGGAACAGGCCTATTCGATCCCGCTCGCCTACGGCACCGCCGGCTTCGTGGTGAACACAGCCGAGTACAAGGGGCCGACCGACAGCTTCAGATATTTCTTCGAGCCGGACGGCGAACTCAAGGGCAAGATCGCCATGCTCTCCTATCCCGACGAGGTGATCGGCGCCGCCCAGCTCTATCTCGGTGTGCCCTTCTGCTCGGAGGACCAGGCCGAGATGAAGAAGGTGCTGGACCTGCTGATGGCCCAGAAACCGTCCGTCGCCGCCTATTCCTCCGACAATATCGCAAGCCGCCTCGCTTCCGGCGAGGTCTCGGCCCATTTCTGGTGGGACGGCGATTCGCTGAAGGCGCGCAAGGCCGGCTCGCCCGTCAGCCTCGCCATGACCAAGGAAGGCCTCGTCGGCTGGATGGACAGCCTCGTCATCCCCAAGGGCGCGCCGAACCGCGACAATGCCGTGAAGTTCATCGAATTCCTCTCCACGCAGGAGAATGCCACCGACCAGATGAACTTCTACGCCCATTCCTCGCCGATGAAGGTCATCCAGGAAAAGGTCGTCTACACCAGAGACGAGGCGCCGGAACTCTATCCCGAGGTGCCGATCACCTTCTCGCGCACCTGCTCGGCCACCGCGCAGGATCTCGTGACCCGCGTCTGGACGCAGCTTCTGCAATAGCCCCGCCGTCGCGCCGCGGGCGACCGCGGCGCTTGCCGCCATCATCAAGGAGACATCCATGCCCGTGCACACCCGCATCCGCCCCTTCAACACGAAGGACACCTATCCCGAGCAAAAGCTGAACAACGACCTCTGCCAGGCGGTGGTGGCGCGCGGGGCGACGGTGTTCGTGCGCGGGCAGATCGCGCAGGATCTCGACACGCGCGAGAGCCTGCATATCGGCGATGCCGGCGCGCAGGCCCGCAAGGCCATGGAAAACATCAAGATGCTGCTGGAAGAGGCAGGCTCCGACCTCAGCCATATCTGCCGCGTCGTCGTCTACCTCGTCGACATCCGCTACCGCGAGGCCGTCTATACGGAGATGGGAAAATATCTCCAGGGCGTGTTCCCCGTCTCCACGGGCCTCGTGGTCTCGGCGCTCGCCCGGCCGGAATGGCTGGTCGAGATCGAGGCGACCGCCGTCATTCCCGACGAAGCCTGACGGAGGGCGGCATGACCTTTTCCGTCTCCGGCCGCTGCGCCGACACCGGGATGTTCGGCATCGCCGTCTCCTCCTCCTCGCCGAGCGTTGCGGCGCGCTGCGCCCATGTGCGCGCCGGCGTCGGCGCCGTCTCGACGCAGAACGTCACCGATCCCCGCCTCGGCCCGAAGGGGCTCGACCTGATGGCGGGCGGGCTCTCGGCGGAGGCGGCGCTCGACCGTCTCGTCGCGGAAGCCCCGCACATCGAATACCGCCAGCTCGCCCTCGTCGACGCGGCCGGCCGCACGGCCGCCTATTCGGGCGCAAGGACCCTCGGCACGCACGCGACAGCGCGCGGGAAGGACGTGGTCGCCGCCGGCAACATGCTGACGACGACGGAGATCCCGCGAAAGATGGTCGAGGCTTTCGAGGCCACGGCGGGGCAGCATCTCGGCGACCGGCTGATCGCCGCGATGCGCGCGGCCGTCGCCGCCGGCGGGGAGGAAGGACCGGTCCATTCCATGGGCCTCGTCATGGTCGACAAGGTGTCCTGGAACGTCGCGGACCTGCGCATCGACTGGACCGACGGCGACCCGATCGAAGACTGCGCCGCGCTGTGGGAGCGCTGGCGCAGCGAGATGGACGCCTATGTCACGCGCGCGCTCGACCCTTCGGGAGCCCCCAGCTACGGCGTGCCGGGCGACCTGTGAACCATGATCCCCGCAACCCCTGACATCCTCGCCCGCCTCGTCGCAGAACCGACGATCTCCCGCCGCTCCAATCTTGCGCTGCTCGATCATGTGGAAGGGTTGCTGCACCCGGCGGGCGCGCGCATCGAGCGCTTCGCCCATCCGGACGGCAGCCGCGCCAACCTCTGGGCGAGCATCGGCCCGGAAGGACCGGGCGGCGTGGTCCTGTCGGGCCATACGGATGTGGTGCCGGTCGAGGGACAAGCCTGGAGCAGCGATCCCTTCACGCTGACGGAGCGGAACGGGCGTCTTTACGGCCGCGGCACGGCGGACATGAAGGGCTTCGTCGCGGCAGGCCTGCGGGCCGCGCTCCTTGCCGCCGGCCGGCCGCTGAAACGCCCCCTGCATCTCGCCCTTTCCTACGACGAGGAGATCGGCTGCATCGGCGTGCGCGGCATGATCGCGGCGCTGGCGGGACGGGCCGAGCGGCCGGCGCTCTGCATCGTCGGCGAACCGACGCAGATGCGCATCGCCACCGGCCACAAGGGCAAGCAGGCGCTGCGGGCCTGCTGCCACGGGCAGGAGGGCCATTCCGCCCTCGCCCCGAACGCCCTCAACGCGCTGCATCTCGGCGCCGCCTTCATAAGCGCGCTCCAGGCGCGGCAGGAGGCCCTCGCGGCAAGCGGCGTCCGCGACCCCGGCTACGACATCCCCTATTCCACCATCCATGCGGGCATGATGCGGGGCGGCACCGCGCTCAACATCGTGCCGAACCGCTGCGAGATCGATTTCGAGATCCGCACCATCGCCGAGGACGATCCGCGCGCCATCCTCGCCGGCATCGCAGCCGATGCCGAGGCCATCGCAAGGCCCTATCGCGACCGGTTTCCCATGGCCTGCATCGAGATCGAGCCCGTCTCGGACTATCCCGGCCTCGACACCCGCGCGGACGCGCCCGCCGTGCGCCTCCTGAAACGGATTCTCGATGACGACGGCACGCACAAGGTCGCCTTCGGCACCGAGGGCGGGCTTTTCCAGCAGGGCCTTGGCCTTTCCACCGCGATCTGCGGCCCCGGCTCGATGGAGCAGGGCCACAAGCCGGACGAGTTCGTCAGCCGCGCCCAGCTCGATCGTTGCGATGCGGCGCTGGTTCGCCTGTTGGCCGAACTCGAAACGGCTTTTTAGAGAATTCCGCTTTTCTTCGAAGCGCGAGAACGCTCCAACTCTTTGTTTTAACGCAATTCCGGACGCAAACCGCTTCGCACTTTTGCTGGAATTGCTCTAGGAACGCAGCCTCAGATAAACCGCCGGCAGCAGACGATCGAGCCGGTCGATCGTATCGATGACGGTCGCGCCGCGCGGGCCGAAAATGCGCTGGGCGTAGGAATCCGCATCGCAGTCCAGCGCCACGCAGAAAGTGTCGATGCCCTCGCGGCCGAGTTCATGCACCGCCATCCGGGCGTCCTCCACCAGATAGCGCCGGTCGTCGACGTCGATGTCCGAGGGTTCGCCGTCCGTGACGACGAGCAGCAGCCTGCGATAGCTCCGCTGCCGGCGAAGATCGCGGCCGGCGTGGCGGATGACCGCGCCGAGCCTCGTCGAATAGTCGCCGGCAAGCCCCGCGAGGCGGGCCATGGCGAAGCGGTCGAGGGGACGGTCGAAATCCTTGACGCGCACATAGCGCACGTCCTCCCGCCCGTTGGAGCAGAAGGCGGCGATGGCGAAGGGATCGCCGACATCCGTCATCGCGCGGGCGAGCAGCGCCGTCGACAGCCGCTCCATCTCCAGCACGGAACCTTGCGATCCCCGCACCCTCTCCGTCGTGGAGCGCGAGGCATCGATCAGCACGAGCACCGACATGTCGCGCGAACGCCGCTCGTAGCGGCCGTAGACCCGCGTATCCGGCACCTCGCCAGCCCGCCGCGCGATCATGGCGGCGATGCTCGCGTCCATGTCGAGGAACTCCCCCTCGGTCTGGCCGCGGACCCGCTGCTGGCGGCTGATCCGCGACGCCTTGATCAGCGTCGAAAGCCGCTCGACGATGTCGGAGCGCGCCTCGCCAAGCGCCGACGCCACGCGGGGCGCGCCGATCCCGCCCGGCATCTCGCGCACCCGGCACCATTCGGGCCGGTAGCGGCCGGTGACGTGATCGTATTCCGGATAGCGGGCGACGAGCAGGCCGTCCTCGTCCTGCGCCTCGGCCAGCCGCCCGCTCGCCGTGTCGCCGTCCTCGCCCTCCTTGCGGCGGCCGTCGTCGCCGGCCTGCTGCTCGATCCGCGCCCCTTCGAGCATGGCCTCGATCTCGACCGGCGCCTGGCTGTCATCCGGGCCGAAATCCCAGATGCCCATATTGTCGTCGCGATAGGCCGGCTGGACCACATAGGCCCTGGCGTCGAACTGCAGGCGCATCTGGCCGATATCGTTGCCGAGCAGCCCGCCGATGCGCCGGCTGAGCTGCTGGTCGCCGATATTCTCGCGAACGGCCTCGGCAAACAGCGCCCGCCCCTTTTCCACCCAGCCATGCGGATCGGCGTAGTCGGGGTCCGCCAGCGCCCGCGAGAGCCGGGTCATCAGGGCGATCGCGATGGGCGGGCCGTCCGGCCGGGCGACGTGGAAGCGCCGCCAGAGGGCGGCGAGACCGGGCATCGTCCGGGCGGCGAGCCTTTCGACGCGCGCATCCTCGATGAGGGAAACGAGGGCGATCTGCAGGGGTTTCAACCCGGTTGCGGGGAATTTCTCCCGCGTGAAACGGTGATGGGCGCCGATATGGGCGACGGCGGCGCGATAGAGCAGCTTGGCCTCGCCATCCTCGAAGCCGGCGAAGGCGGCCGGCAGGCGCACGCCGCCGCCGCCGAAACCGGGCCTGCGCCGCATCTGGTCCGGCGCATCCGGGGGCGCCTCGGCGATCGGCGGCGCAAGGCCCCAGAGCGCATTGAGATAAAGGCCAAGGCCGTGGCGCAGACCGGCAAGGCCGCCATCGGCGCCACGCCCCTCGACCAGGCGGATCGCCTCGCCGCTTTCCAGTGCGAAGAAGGCGCGCCGGCGCCCGGCATCCTTGTCCCCGAGATGGAGGCCCATGCGCACGAAGGCGATGAAGTCCGGCGGAGCCAGCGCCTGGGCGAGCCGGCCGGTGTTTTCCAGAAGGGCAAGCACGGCCTCCGGCGCCCGGCGCGCGACATCCTCCACCGCCGCCGCCCAGGAATTCAGCGCCGCCTCGTCAAAATGCCGCGAGGCGGCCCGCGCCGCCTGCGGCACGAGGCTGGCGGCAAGCCGGCCCGAGCGGATCGCGACGTTCGAGATCGTGGCGGCGAGCCGTATGGCAAAGGCCGGGCCGACCTCGGCGGCAAGGGCCGGACCGGCGCGGCGATAGGCATCGGCGACGAGGTCGCCGTAGCCGGCCTGGTCGATGCGACCATGCGCGACATGCCAGCGCTCCCGCCATTCCGGCGGAAACCCATCGGGCGCATTCATGGTTGCGGCCTCCTGCATGGCGCGCCTCAGAGGCAGGCGGCGATCGCGCCGGTGAGCGCGTCGCGCAGGTCCGGGTCGTCGGTGATCGGCACGACCATCGCCACCTGGCAGGCCGCCTCGATGGCGATGCCGGCGGCAACGAGCAGGCCGGCATTGATGAGCATGCGCGTGGAGGCCCCTTCTTCGAGGCCCTGCCCCTTGAGATTGCGCGACCGCTCGGCGATGCGCACCAGCACCTCCGCCGTGCGACGGTCGATGCCCGCCTCCCGGGCGACGATCTCCGCCTCGATATCCGGCGACGGATAGCCGAAGGCGATGGCACCGAAGCGCTGCTTGGTCGATTCCTTCAGGTCCTTGAGCACGCTCTGATAGCCCGGATTGTAGGAGATGACGACCTGGAAATCCGGGTGCGCCCGTACCACCTCGTTCTTCTTCTCGAGCGGCAGGATGCGCCGGTCGTCGGTCAGAGAATGGATGACGACGGTCGTGTCCTGCCGTGCCTCGACGATCTCGTCGAGATAGCAGATGGCGCCCTCGCGCACGGCGAGCGTCAGCGGCCCGTCGTGCCAGACCGTGCCGTCCGTATCGAGCAGGTAGCGGCCGACGAGGTCGGAGGCGGTCATGTCCTCGTGGCAGGAGACGGTGATCAGCGGCTTGCCCAGCCGCCAGGCCATGTGCTCGACGAAGCGCGTCTTGCCGCAGCCGGTCGGCCCTTTCAGCATGACGGGCATGCGGCTCTTGTGGGCGGCCTCGAACAGCGCGATCTCGCTTTCGACCGGCCGATAGAAGGGTTCGCTGGAAATGCGATAGGCATCCAGGTTCGTCACGATCAGACCTCATGGAGTTGGCGCCGCGATGCTCCCGGCCATCGCGGCGCGGGAAAATTCAGGACGCCAGCAGTTCCTTCAGCTTGTCGTCCAGGAACTTGACGTCGACGGGGTTGGTGCCCGGCCCGCCGGCAAAATGCCCCCAGATCGAGGGGATCGGCACATAGGTCGCGTTCGGCATGTTCGCGACCTCGTTCTCGCTGTCCTCCGGCGGGAAGTAGAGGTCGGTTCTGCCCGGCATGACATAGGTCTTCGCCTTGATCGCGCCGAGCGCGGCCTTGTAGTCGCCGTTGTAGAGTTCGTTTGCCGAGATGTCGCCATTCTGCCAGGTCCACAGCATGGCGAGCAGGTTGTTCGGATCCTTCGGCAGGAAGAAGCCCTCCCAGAAGGAGACGAGGAAATCCTCCAGCGAGGCGTAGCCCAGCGTCTTCAGGTCGAGCTCCTCGCGGTAGAAGGATTGCGAGAAGCCCCAGCCGGCATAGACACGGGCGGCGGCGCGCAGGCCCTTGTGCGGCTTTTCCGTATACCAGCCGTCCTGGAAGGCACCGTCCGCCGTCAGGGCCGCCTTCACGCCTTCGAGGAAGACGAAGTTGTGGCGCGAGCATTTCGCCGAGCCGCAGAAGGGCGCCAAAAGGTCCATCATGTCGGGATACATCGCCCCCCAATGGAAGGTCTGGAGCCCGCCCATGGACCAGCCTGTCACCAGGCGCAGATGCGAAATCCCCAGATGCTCCGTCACCAGCCGGTGCTGGGCGCGCACATTGTCATAGGCCGTCACCTTCGGGAAGCGCGCGGCATTGTAGGGCTCCGGCGTGTTGCTCGGCGAGGAGGACAGGCCATTGCCGAACATGTTGGGGATGATGATGAAATACCTGTCGGGATCGAGCGCCATGCCCCGGCCGACCAGCCATTCGTTGTCGTAGTGCTGGCCGGAATACCAGGTCGGGTAGAGGATGGCGTTGTCCTTCGTGGCATTGAGGCTGCCGAAGGTCTTGTAGGCGAGTTTGGCATCGCGCAGGATCGCGCCGTTCTGCAGGGCGAAATCGCCGAGTCCGAGGATTTCGTAATCGAGCGTCATGTCTGTTTTCCTTCATTGAAATTGCGCGTTCAGCACGCCGCCGCTTTCAGACGGATGCATCCACGGCGCGCCGCCGGTCCTTCAGCGAGGAGAGCGCGAAATGGGCGATGCCGGCGACGATGCCCGCGCTGATCGCGGTGGAAAGCTGCGGCGCATAGAACTCGACGAGGAAGCCGACCGCCGCGCCGATCGCCCAGGAGATGAAGGGCGTCGAACGCCATTCCCTGTCCGCCATGCCGCCGCTCTTGAAGATGTAGGCTTCGACGAGGAGGATCATGCCGATGGGCGGGACCACGATGCCGAGCAGCGACAGCCACTGGATGAAGAAGGCCCAGACATTGCCCGCGGCGATGACGATGCCGAGGATGCCGAGCACGACGGCGAGCAGCCGCATCTTCGAGCCGAGGATGCGCGACCAGCCTGTCGCCGCATTGTAGAGGCAGTGCGAGCAGACCGAGCCGAGGTTGATGTAGAGGAACAGGAAGGCGAGCGCGCTGAGCCAGCCGATCTGCAGCGTGTTCATGTAGCCGAACATGTTGTCCGCCCCGAACGGGTTGGCGTCCGGCACGGCGAGGGCCGCCGTCAGGATGCCGCCGACAAGCATGGCGACAAGGTTGGAGACCGGAAAGGCCGAGAAGGTTGCGATGAGGGAATGGGTGCCGGTCCGGGCCCAGCGGTTGAAGTCGGCGGTGACCGTGCCGGCATCGATGAAGAGGGCGATGACGACCGTCAGCCCGACGCCCATCGACATGGTGGCGACGCCGTTGTTGCCGGCATAGTTCCAGATCGCATCGAAGGTGGTGGTCGAGGCGGAATGCATGACGACGAAGAGGCCGAGCACGAAGAACAGCGGCACCGAGACGAGGCCGATCAGGTGCAGGCCGCGCACGCCGATGAAGGTGATGGCGATGTAGAGCAGGCCCGCCACGATGGTCATCGCCACATAGTTCATCTCGTAGGTGCTGGCGATGAGCGCGCCGGTAATGCCGGTCTGCACGGCGAACCAGCCGAGCAGCAGCGTCGAGAGCAGGCCCGAGGCGAGCGCATAGCCCTTCGTGCCGAAGACCCCGGAGGCGATCAGCGCGAAATTCCGCCCGCTCCGCGTCGCCGAAAGCCCGAGCGCGCCGACATAGGCGAACATGATCAGGTTGCCGATGACCATTGCCGCGAGCGCGCGGGAAAAGCCCATGCCGAGCACGAGGATCGAGCCGGTCATGGAGCCGGTGATGATCGCCGGGAAGCCGGCCCAGACCGTCACCATGGAAAACAGGCTGTGCCGGGCCGAAAGCGGCACCGGCGCATGTTCATATTCCTCGCCGAGCACATGGCCGGCATCGAGCGGCGACGGATCGCCAGGCCCTTTGGAGTGTGTAGACATGTTCGTTCCCCTCATGTCTTTCTTGTTGAGGAAGGCCATCCGGTTCCCAGGACCGGATGGCCCGGTTGGCATCAGCGATGGGCGGTGGCGTGCGGGATGCCGTCGATCGGGCATTCGTCGGTGCCGACCGTGCCGCGGGTCATGGCCTCGACCATCTCGCGCGTCCCGTCCGGATCGTTCACCCACCTGGCGTAGAAGTTGTAGGGGCAGGCCGCCACGCCGCGGTCGCCGTCGCCGGAATTGATCGTGCCGGTGTAGCCGCGGTGCAGGAGCTTGAAGAGATGGTTCTGCGACTGGCCGTTGCGGCGGGCGTCGCGGATGGCCGAGACGGAGAGCTGGGCATATTGGATGCCGTTCTCCTCCGTGCCGCATTCGCCGAGCGTGCGCCCGTCGAAGCCGATGATCGCGGAATGGCCGAAATAGGAATAGACGCCGTCGAAGCCGGCGGCATTGGCGACCGCGACATAGACATTGTTCGCCCAGGCCATCGACTTGGAGATCTGCACCTGCTGCTCCTTGGCCGGATACATGTAGCCCTGGCAGCGGATGATGAGCTCGGCGCCCCGCATCGCGCAGTCGCGCCAGATTTCCGGATAGTTGCCGTCGTCACAGATGATGAGGCTGATCTTCAGGCCCTTCGGCCCCTCGGAGACATAGGTGCAGTCGCCGGGATACCAGCCCTCGATCGGCACCCAGGGCATGATCTTGCGGTATTTCTGGACGATCTCGCCCTTGTTGTTCATGAGGATGAGCGTGTTGTAGGGCGCCTTGTTCGGGTGCTCCTCGTGGCGCTCGCCCGTCAGCGAGAAGACGCCCCAGACATTGGCCTTGCGGCAGGCCTCGGCGAAGATCGCCGTCTCCTCGCCCGGAATCTGCGAGGCGGTCTCGTACATCTCCTTGGAATCGTACATGATCCCGTGGGTCGAATATTCCGGGAAGACGACCAGATCCATGCCCGGCAGGCCGATCTTCATGCCCTCGATCATGGCGGCGATCTTGCGGGCATTGTCCAGCACTTCGGCCTTGGTGTGCAGCCGCGGCATCTTGTAGTTCACGACAGCAACGCCGACGGTATCTTTGCTGCTGCTGATGTCACCATGGTACATTTCAAGTCTCCTTAGACGACGAGGTGGCTCTGGATGAGCTCATCGCTGAGCGCGCCGATGTCGTCGGACAGGGCCACGCTTCCGCGATTGAGGATCGCGAAGCGGTGCGAGGCCCGCCGCGCGAATTTGATGTTCTGTTCGACGAGGATCACGGCGAGGCCGTGCTTGCGGTTGAGATCGATCAGCACGTCCTCGATCTGCTCGACGATGTTGGGCTGGATGCCCTCCGTCGGCTCGTCGAGCAGCAGGATCTTCGGCTCCGACAGGAGCGCCCGCGCGATGGCGAGCTGCTGCTGCTGGCCGCCCGAGAGATTGCCTCCGCGCCGGCCGAGGAACTCCTTGAGGATCGGGAAGAGATCGAAGATGTGGTCGGGGATCGTGCGGGCAGGCTTTTCCGCGGCGAAGGTGCCGATGAGAAGGTTCTCGCGCACGGTGAAGCTCGGCAGGATGCCCCGCCCCTGCGGCACGTAGCCGAGCCCGGCGCGGGCCCTCATATGCGTGGGGAGATGATTGATCTCCGCCCCGTCGAGCCGGATCGAGCCGGCGCAGCGCGACATGAGGCCGAGGATGGTGCGCAACAGCGTCGTCTTGCCGACGCCGTTGCGCCCGAGCACCGTCAGGAATTCCCCCTCCCGCACCGAGAGCGAGACGGACTGGAGCGCGCGGCTGCGGCCGTAGAAGCCGTCGACATCGGAAAGCTCAAGCATGGCCGATGCCTCCCGAACCGAGATAGGCCTCGCGGACCTTCGCATCCTGCGAAACCTCGTCGGCGGTGCCCTGCGCCAGCAGCTTGCCCTGATGCATGACCGAGATCGTCTCGGCGATGTCGCGCACGAAGCCCATGTCGTGCTCGACGACGATCAGCGTGTGCTTGCCGCGCAGCCGGTTGAAGAGCTCGGCGGTCATATTGGTCTCATGCGCCGTCATGCCGGCCGTCGGCTCGTCCATCAGGATGAGCGCCGGGTCCTGGGCGAGGATGAGGGCGATCTCCAGCCACTGCGTCTGGCCGTGCGAGAGTTGCGCCGCCTGGGTTTCGAGATGATCCTCCAGCCCGACGAGGACGGCGAGGCGTTCCAGCCGCTCGGTATCCACCCCGCCGGTGAAGCGGAACAGGTTGCGCCAGACGCCCGGATCGCGCGAGCAGCCGATCTCCAGGTTTTCCCGGACGGTCAGTTCGCGAAAGACGCTCGGCACCTGGAACTTGCGGCCGATGCCGGTGCGCGCGATCCGGAACTCCCGGAAGGCATGGATCGGCGCCCCCCGGAAGGCGATCTCGCCGGCCGTGATGCGGGACTTGCCGCAGATGAGGTCAAGCGTCGTGGACTTACCCGCGCCGTTCGGCCCGATCAGGCAGCGCAGTTCGCCCGATGCCACCTCGAAGTCGAGCCGGTCGACCGCGATGAAACCGGAAAAGGCCACGGTTACCTGTTTAAGCGCAAGGAGCTGTTCGCGGGCGGCCGTCATAGCGCACCTCCGAGATGGGGTTGGGATTTGGAGGATTGTTCGGCGGCATGGCGGGCGCCGCCCTCGCGCGCTGCCTTAGGGAAGCGGCGCACGAGGGCTTCGAAGGCGCCCGCCAGCCCCTTCGGCATGAACAGCACGATGAGGACGAAGAGGCCGCCCATGACGAGGGTCCAGGTTTCGAGGAAGGCCTCGGTTTCCGACAGCGCGCCCTGCACGCCGGTGACGAGCACCGCGCCCAGCATGGCGCCGAGAAGGCTCTGCCGGCCGCCGACGGCGACCCAGATCACGATGGAAAGGCTGAGCGGCACGCCGAGGAAGGTCGGCGAGGCGAATTCCATGATGATCGTGTAGAGCATGCCCGCAAGGCCGGCGATGGCGGCCGAAAGCGCGAAGACGAAGGTCTTGTAGAGCGCCACGTCATAGCCGAAGAAGCGCACCCGCTCCTCCTGGTCACGCACCGCCTGCAGGATGAGGCCGGTCTTGCTGCGCGAGACGGCGAGCGCGAGGAACAGCGTGACCGTGAGGCAGATCGCGACGAGATAGTAGGTCGAGGCCGAATAGGCGTCGAAAGTCAGGCCGAAAATCTCGAACCGCGCGAGGTCGGTGATGCCGTTGAAGCCGCCGGTATAGCTCTGCTGGTCGATGATGATGAGATTGACCACCACCATGGCGGCAAGCGTGATGATCGCCGCATAGACGCCGGCGATGCGCCCGCCGAACATGAACCAGCCGAGCAGCGCCGCGAAGAGCGCCGGGACCAGGATGCCGGCAAGGAGCGCAACGGGCATGGAATGGAACGGCACCCAGATCCACGGCAGTTCGGTGACGTTGTTCCAGACCATGAAGTCGGGAAGACCGTCGCTGCCGGTGTGGATCGGCACCGTCTTCAGCTTCAGGAACATGGCCATGCAGTAGGAGCCGAGGCCGAAGGTCGTCGCCTGGCCGAGATTGAGGATGCCGGCATAGCCCCAGGACAGGCTGAGCGCGATCGCCAGCATGCCGAAGATCAGGTAGCGGGCATATTTGTTGAGCAGGAAGGCGTCGTCGACCAGCACGGGCACGATGAGGATCGCCAGACAGACGACGCCGTAGAGGAGGATTTGGCGGGAGACTTTTCCAGACAAGACGGAACCTCTCGTTGACGCAGGCGGTCAGGCGCGCACACGCGGGGCGAACAAGCCCTGCGGCCGGAACCGGATGATGATGACGATGGCGACGAGGACGAGCGCCTTGGCGATCGTGTCGTTGCTGTAATAGGCAAGGAGCCCGGAGGTCTCGCCGAGCACGGCGGAACTCGCGAGCGTGCCGACAAGGCTCTGCACGCCGCCGAGCACGACCACCATGAAGGCGTCGACGACATAGGTCGTGCCCATCTCGGGCGAGACGCTCTTCAAGGGCGAGATCAGCGCGCCGGCGAGCCCGGCGATGCCCGCCCCATAGGCAAAGGTCAGCCGGTAGGCTCTGGCGGAATTGATGCCGAAGCTCGACGCGATGGCGCGGTTCTGGGTGATGGCCCGGAGCTTCAGGCCAAAGGACGTGTAGCGGTAGATGCACCAGGTCAGCACGAAGAGGCCGAGCGCCACGGCGAGCACGAAGAGCCGGTAGGCCGAGTCGGTCGCACCGAGGATGTCGACGCTGCCGGACAGCGACGGCGGCATCTGGACGTAGCGCAGCTCGCCGCCGGCCGTGAGGCGCACGATCTGCTGGGTCATCACGCCAAGACCCCAGGTGGCAAGGATCGTGTCCAGCGGCCGGTCGTAGAGATGGCGGATGACGGCGACCTCGATCAGCCAGCCGAGCGCGGCGATCAGGAGGAAGATCACGGCAAGGCTCGCCAGCAGGCTCCAGCCGAACTGGCCCTGCAGCAGCCAGGCGCAGTAGGCGCCGAGCATCACGAACTCGCCGTGGGCGAGATTGATGACCCCGGTCACCCCGTAGATGATCGCAAGCCCGAGGGCCACGAGAAGCAGGATCGACGACAGGCTGAGGCCCGTCAGGATTTGCGAAACGACGAAGTCCATATGCACCTTCTCCGCAGGTTGGGCCGGCGGCCGACCGACAGACGGCCGCCGGCTGCTTGGGGGGATCAGACCTCCTTGAGGCCTTCGGCGGTGCACTTCTGGTTGGGATAGGCGCTGTACGGGTTGGGCTCCAGCCAGTCGGCGGACTGCGTCAGGATCTCGAACTGCCCGTCCGCCTTACATTGCCCGATCTTCGGGCGCAGCCAGCAATGCAGGTTCTCCGGCTCCACCTTCACGAGCCCCTGCGGCGCCTTGTATTCCTCGCTCTTCACCGCCTCGCGGATGGCGAGCGGGCTGATGTCGCTCGCCGCAAGCTTGGCGACCGCCTGCTTGAAGAGGTGGATCTGGAAGTAGGAGGATTCCGACACGAAATGCGTGACCTTGTCACCGCCCCAGCGGGAGCGATAGGCCTCGACGAAACGCTGGTTCTCCGGGGAATCGAAAACCATGAAATAGGGCGCGGAGGTGAAGTGGCCGGCGGCGGCGTCACCGCCCATCGCCGCGACCTCGTTCTCCGAGGTGGTGAGGCTCGCCATCGGCATGGTCGCCGGGTCGAGGCCGGCCGCACGGTACTGCCGGTGCAGCGCCACGACGGAATCGCCGACCACCGTCGAGAAGATGACGTTCGGCTTTTCCGAGCGGAACTTGTTGATGACGGAGGAGAATTCCGAATGGCCGAGCGGCACGTATTCCTCGGCGATGACCTCCGCGCCGAGCCCTTCGAGCAGCTTCTTGCAGTAGTTGTTCTCTTCCTTCGGATAGATGTAGTTCGAGCCGATCAGGTACCAGCGCTTGCCGAACTTCTCGACGAGCCAGGGGATGAAATCGTCCTGCTGCTGGTTCGGCACGGCGCCGGTATAGATGACGTTCTTGGAGCATTCGCGGCCCTCGTAGAGCGTCGGATACCAGAAGAGGTTCTCCTGCTTCTCGAA
This sequence comes from Shinella sp. HZN7, assembly GCF_001652565.1. Classification (NCBI taxonomy): domain Bacteria; kingdom Pseudomonadati; phylum Pseudomonadota; class Alphaproteobacteria; order Hyphomicrobiales; family Rhizobiaceae; genus Shinella; species Shinella sp. HZN7. Next base: position 2,246,590 of record NZ_CP015736.1, read on the forward strand.
GACCGGCAGCACCGCCTTGCGGCTCGCCGAGGTATAGGAGCCGAAGACGGAGACGCAGCGGTCGGAGAGCACCAGCTTGCGGGCCTTCTCGGCGAAGGTCGCCGGGTCCGAAGCGGGGTCCTCCACGACCGGCGTGATCTTCAACCCGTTGATGCCGCCATTGGCGTTGATCTCCTCGATCGCCATCAGCGTCGCCTTGTTCAGCGACTCCTCGATGATCGCCGTCGTGCCGGTCAGCGAGAAGAGCACGCCCACCTTGATCTCGCCGTCCTGTGCGAAGGCCAGCGAGGAATTCTTCGACCAGATATGGGGAAAGCCGACCAGCGACACCGCGCCCGCTGCAGCTCCAACTTTCAGAAATTCGCGCCTGTTCTTGTTCACCCTCTGTCTCCATCAAAAAACAAAGGCCCCGAAGCGCTCCGCCGGTTCCGGCAGATCGTTTCGGGGCCTCTTCGCCTCTGGATTTGTTTGCGGCGTCCTCGCCGCGGGGAATGCGCTTCGTCTGGGCACGGTCCGGATGCAACGCTGTTGCGTGCCTTCACCGGCTGTGCGTCAGGCCATGCAGAAAAACAAAAAACCCCACGTTCCGCTTTCGGCGGACCCGCGGGGTTTCGTCACCCTTTATGTGCGCAGCGTCTTTGCCGCGGACAATTCCGAAACGCTAACTGAGAAGTTCGTGCGAGTCAATCACCGCCGCAGCGACGGCGCCGATCGTCACGCGCTTCTCCATCGCCTGCTTGCGCAGGAAGTTGTAGGCCTCCTCTTCGCTCAGGTTTTTCAAGCGGATGAGCAGCGCCTTCGCCCGCTCGACGAGGCGCATGGTGCGCAGGTTCTCGTCGAGCTTGTCGATCCGCCCGCGAAGGCGCCGCTCATATTGGAAATGCTCGCGCGCCATCATCAGCACCGACTGGATCATCCGGGCGGTGGCCGGATAATGCAGCATGCCATGCGCCGCGCAGTTGTGGACGAGCTTGAGGTTGAGCGGTGCCTTGCCGTCATCCACGAGGATGAGCGCCGAGGACGGCTCGCCCGGCACCCAGGGGATGCGCTGGGGAAGATCGTCCGACAGGAGGCAGAAGATCGCATCATATTGCAGGGGGATCTGCGCCGGCTTCGGCCAGATGTGCCGGACGGCGACGCGCTGGCGCTGCAATTCCCGGATCAGGAACTCGCCGTTGTCGTCCCGCTCGACGATGACGGCGACCGTGAACTCGGCCGGCAGGCCGGCCTGCCGCGGGCGCTCCTCCACGGCAACGCGATTTTCCGGTCTTTGCCCACCGATCCAGCGGTCGTGTCCATAGTCCGCCCTCGACATGTCCGGCACCTGCTCCTCCCGCGCGGGATAGCGCGTTCCTGTACGCTGCATTCAACAATTCTCCAGACAACGGCCGTAGCCGATGAGATAGGGATCGGCTTTCACGCTCGCCTGCGACTCGAAGACGATGTCGAACTGGCCCTGGCGGTTGGCCCGCCCGATGCGCGTCCAGACATCCGCATGGCCCCAGACGGGATTGATCGACACGCTGCCCTGCGGCGCCTCGAACTCCGCGCCCATGACGAAGGTGCGCAATTGCCTGGTGTCAAGGGAATTGGTCTCTTCGAGCGTGCGCGCGAAGAGGTTGACCTGAAAATACGAGGCTTCGAGGCACATATTGGTCGGCTCGTCGCCGCCGTAGCGTTTCTGGTAATGGCTGACGAAGCTGTTGTTGCGCGCCGTCTCCACGCCCTGGAAATAGGACGCGGCCGTATAATGCCCCTCCCCGACATCATATCCCATGGCGCGGATCTCCGCCTCGGTCGTGGTGAGGCTGGCGATGGGCACCGTCTTCGGGTTGAGCCCGAGATCGTGATAGGCCTGATAGAGGAAGGTGGTGGATTCGCCGACGACGGTGGAAAAGATCACGTCCGGCTGCGCCTCCTTGATCTCGCGAACGAGCGGCACGAATTCGCTGCGGTCCGCCTCGAGACGCAGATATCGCTCGCCCACGACCGTTCCGCCGTTGTTGCGCACCAGTTCCCGCATCACCCGGTTGGATTCACGCGGATAGACATAATCCGACCCGACGAAGAAGAAGCGGTTGCCGAACTGGCTCATCAGCGCCTTGCAAAGCTGCACGGAGTTCTGGTTCGGCGTGGCGCCCGTATAGATCACATTCGGCGAGAACTCGAAGCCCTCGTAGAGCGTCGGATACCACAGAAGGCCGTCCAGCCGTTCCACGACCGGCAGAACCGCCTTGCGGCTCGACGAGGTGTAGCAGCCGAAGATCGTGCTCACGCCGTCCTCGACCATCAGGCGCTTGGCATATTGTCCGTAGGACCGGATCTCCGAGCCGGGATCGTAGACGATCGGCTCGATCGGGCGTCCGTTGACACCGCCCCGGTCGTTGATTTCATCGATGGCGATCAGCGTGCCGCGCAGTTGTGTTTCCTCTATGACCGACATGAAGCCGGTCTTGGAGAACAGAACCCCGACACGCCATGGCGCAGAAGTCCGTTGGTTTCGGTTTAGAGCTCCCATTGTCTCGGTTCATCCCTTTACTTGACCCCTCTTTTTATCGGTCACCGCTGGTGAGGTCTGATCGCCTCTTCGCCCCAGCTCGCCGAAGTGCCGCCCGTCCGCGTACCCCGGATGCGCCCGTTTTCTTTCTCCCGCCAGAAAACAAAAAACCTCCCAGCCTCGGAACGATGCGAGGCACGGGAGGCGACATTGCGCTCAGAAGTCCTGCGGCAACATTGCCGCCCCGTCAGCGGACTGACGTGTCGTCACGATAAGATCGACAAAGACGGAATGTCAACATGCGGCCCTTCGAGACCCCGTCCGCGGCCGTCGATGGACCGGCTATGTCTCGGCGGAGGCGGAGAGCACCGAACCGATCAATCCCGGAAACCGCGCCTCCAGATCGTCCCGCCGGAGGCTGAGGCGGCGGCCGCGTCCCAGGGGTTCGTTCCGGATGATGCCGGCCTCGCGCAGCACCTTCATCAGATGCGACTTGGTCGATTTCGGCATCGAGGGGTCGGAAAGATGGCATTGGGCCATTTCGAGCGGACCGCCGGCGAGCTGGCGCACGATGGCCAGGCGCTCGGGATCGCTCAGCGCAAAGAGCACGTCGGTCAGCAGCAGGTCGCTGCGGTCGGGATGCGAAAGTTCTGGGATCTCGGTTGCCATGGTTCGAATTTAGTTGAACCGTCACGAAAATGATAGTAGGGATTGGTTCGAAATTATTCGAACAATCAGGTGCCCCGTGATCGATACGACGCTCTCCCTGGCGATGCGCAACCTAGCGGGCTTCCGCATCACGCTTGCCGGCATGGCGGTGATGATGGCCGGCGCCAGCGCGCCCTCGCCCTTCTATCCCTCGCTGCAGCAGGAGATCGGCTTTTCGGCGGCAACGCTGACCGGCATCTTCGCGGTCTACACCATCACGCTGCTGGCCTCTCTGCTCGTCACGGGCTCGCTGTCGGACCATGTCGGCCGGCGACCGGTGATCTCGACCGGCTTTGCCCTGTTGGCGCTGAGCCTGCTGTTGTTCTGGCAGGCGGGCGACGTGGCCGGATTGATCGTGGCGCGGGCGCTGCAGGGCGTCGCGGCAGGCCTGCTGCTCTCCGCCCTCTCGGCCGCCGTTGTCGACCTCGAGCCGAAGGACAGGCCGGGCAGCGCCTCGGTCTGGAACGCGGTCATTCCGCTGGGCGGGCTTGCCGTGGGTGCCCTTGCGGCAGGCATCCTGATGGACGTGACGGACATGGCGGAAGCGGATGTGTTCGGCACGCTGGTCGCCGCCTATGCGCTGTTTGCCGCTGCGATCTGGCTCATCCCGGAGACCGCGCCGCGGCATGAGGGCGTCTGGGCCTCGCTCCGGCCGCGGGTCGGCATACCGGCCACCGCCGCCAGCTCCTTCTGGCGCAGCGCGCCGGCCGTCATCGCCGGCTGGGCGACGGGCGGGCTCTACCTCTCGCTCGGCGCACCGATCATCCGGCACGTCTTCGGCGCGAAGGATCATGTGACCCAGGCCAGCGTGATCGTGCTGCTCTGCGCCGCCGGCGCCGTCGCCTGCTATGTCGCGCGCGGGCATTCCTCGCGGCGGGTGACGCTCTACGGAACCGCGGCGCTTTCGATCGGCACGGCGCTGACGCTCGCGGCGATCGGCTGGCAATCCCTGCCCGCCTATCTCGCGGCCCTGGTGATTGCCGGAACGGGCTTTGGGACCTGCTTCTACGGCGTGCTGCGCTCGATCGTTCCGACCGTGCGTCCGGACGAGCGCGGCGAACTCTTCGCCTCGCTGTTCACGCTGAGCTACCTCGCATTCGGCCTGCCCACCCTGCTCGCCGGCATCGCGGTCGGCATCTTCGGGCTGACGGCGACGACGCTGGCCTACGGCACGCTGATCGCCCTGTTCTCGGCGACGGCGGGTCTGTTGCGAAGGTTCGGCACATCGGATTGAATTTGCCCGGCCAGGCCGGCGCCGTCTCCTGTCAGGCCGTCGATGATGGCGGAACCGTCAAGGCCCCGCGCCGACGCGGCTTTCGAAGCCGTGCCGCACCAGAAGCTGCTCCGCATGGTCCGACATCAGGAAATCGCGCAGGGCAACGGCTTCGTCCGCCGCCCCGTTGCGGAGCACGAGGCCATATTCGATGTTCGGCGAATATTCGGGCGGGATGTCCACGATGCCAAGTTCCGGGTCTTTTTCATGGAGACGGGCATTCGAGGCATAGCCGAGGAAAAGATCGACCACGCCGCCGGCGATCAGACCGGCCGCGCTCCGTCCCGCCGGCGTGTGACGGCCGCCGACCAGTTGCAGGGCGCGGGTCTTGAGCGCGTCGCCAAGGCCCGGATGGCCGACCTCCAGTCGGTCGAACATTTCGAACGCGTAGTCGCCCGACGGGTCGTCGCCCGGCGTCGACGTGCCGATCCGGGTCGAGGGAGCCGAAAGCACGGTTACGAGATTTTCCATGGTCAGCCCGAGGCCGGCGCGCGCGAGGATGACAAGCCGGTTGCGTGCGAAACAGACCGCCTCCTTCGCCAGTCCGATCGAAACGAGATGCCGCGGATGAGCCATGTTGGCGGACGCGAAGAGATCGAACGGGTCCCCCGCCTCGATCCGTTCGCGCAGCAGCCCGGCGGGTCCCAGCGACAGGGAGACCGGAATGCCGGTGGTTTCCTCGAAGGCGGCGGTGATGTCCGGCAGGACATGCCGCAGGCTGCCGGCGGCGAGGATTCGGACGGGCTCAGCCATGGCGCCCGCTCCTGCGCGCCCGTTGCCGGAAGAGCGGCACGAAAGCGGTCTCCTCCCGGTCGCCGCTGCCGAGCCGCACCGCGCTGACGGGAACGCCATAGAGCGATTCCAGGCTCGATTCCGTCATGACGACCTCCGTCGGGCCGAAGAGGGTCTGCGTGTCCGGAAGCATCAGCAGGACCCTGTCCGCAATCGCCGTGGCATGGTTCGGCTGGTGCGTGGTGAAGGCGATCGCCAGCTTCTGGCCGTCGGCCAGCCTGCCGAGCAGGGAAAGCACGATGTCCTGGTTCTTCAGGTCGAGCGCGGAGGCCGGTTCGTCGAGCAGCAGGACGTCGTTCTCGCCGGCCAGCGCACGGGCGATCAAAACGAGCTGGCGCTCCCCGCCGGAGAGCGACCCGATGCTGCGCGCCGCGTAATCCGCCATGCCCGTGGCGTCCAGCGCCGCCATCGCCTTCTCGACATCGGCGGGGCCGGGCGTGCCGAAGAGCGCGATGTGCCGGGCACGCCCCATCAGCACGATGTCCAGCACCGAATAGGGAAAGGCGCCGGAAAACTCCTGCGGCACGAAACCGGTGCGCGGATTGCAATCGACGACACCGGAGGTCGGCTTCAGCAGCCCGGCAAGCACGCGCAAGAGCGTGGATTTGCCGCGGCCGTTCGGACCGAGGATGGCGGTGATCTCGCCCGCACTGAGGCCGAGGTCGAGCGCGCGGAACTGCCAGCGCTCGCCGTCGTAGGAATGACCGGCCTTGTCGAGGCGGAGCATGACGAGGTCAGAGGCCATGGTTGCCCCGCTGCGTCTGCCGCAGCACCAGCGCGAAGACCGGCGTGCCGATCAGCGCGGTCAGGATGCCGAGCGGGATCTCCGTGCTGGTGGCGGTGCGGGCGACCGTGTCGATCACCAGCAGGTAGAGCGCGCCCGTGATCAGCGAGGCCGGCATCATCACACGATGATCCGGCCCGACCAGCAGGCGCGCCATATGCGGCACGACGAGACCGACCCAGCCGATGACGCCGCTGACGGCGACCTGCGCGGCGACGATGCACGAGACGAGCACCAGCACCAGCCAGCGCAGCGGCTCGACGGGAACGCCGAGGGTGCGGGCGTCCTCGTCGCCCATCGACAGGAGATTGATGCGCCAGCGCAGGCCGATCAGCAGCAGGCCGCCAAGCACGACCGGCGCGGCGACCAGCAGAAACTTGTCCCGGTTCGCCGTGGCGAAACTGCCGAGCAGCCAGAACACCATGACCGGAAGCTTGTCCTCGGTATCGGCGAGATATTGCACAAGGCTCACCAGCGCGCCGAAAAAGCCGGTGACGACGACACCGGCGAGGACGAGGGCGAGAATGTTGCGGCGCGCGACGATGCCGTTGAGGGCGTAGACGAGGACGATGGCCGACAGTCCGAAGGCGAAGGCCGAGGCGAGAAGCCCATAGCGCGGGAGACCGAGGAGGATGGCGAGCGTGCCGCCGAAGGCGGCGCCCGAGGAGACGCCGACCACCTGCGGCCCGACCAGCGGATTGCGGAACACGCCCTGCAGCGCCGCGCCGGACAGGGCAAGCCCCGCCCCCGCCAGCACCGCCATGAGAATGCGGGGCAAACGCACCGTGAACACGACATTCGCCTCCATCGGCGTGACGGCGATATCCGGCGGACTGACGGGCGCAAGCAGGATGGCGATCACGCGTAGAAAGGGAATGTCGTAGCGGCCGATGCCGAGCGCGGCAACGGCGGTGACCGCCAGCGCGATCACGAGAAGGACAATCGTTGCCCGGGCCGGCCGCCGCGCGGCACCCTCACCGCTCATTGCACGGCGCGGTAGTCGGTGCGGTAGAACTCCTTGTAATAGGCGTCCGCCTCCTTCTGCATGTCGATGTCGGCGAAACGCTCCGGATAGAGCGTCTTCGCCATCCAGAGTTCGCCGAGCGCCATGGCTTCCGGCATCGGATAACCCCAGGCCTTGGCATATTGCGGCATCAGGTGGATGCGGCCGTTCCTGACGGCGTCGATCGTCTGCCAGGATGCCGTCGTCTTGATCTCGTCGACCACGGCCGGATAACGCTCCTGCACGAAGATGACCGACGGGTTCCATTTGAGCACATCCTCCATCGTCACCTGCTTGAAGCCGGCAATCTCGTTGGCGACGTTGCGGGCGCCGGCGCGCTCCATCATCAGCCCGGTATATTTGCCGCGGCCATAGGTCGAAAGATCCGGATTGGCCATGTAGACCGGCACGCGCTGATCCTCGGGAATGTCGGCAAGACGCTCGGCGACGAGGGCGCGGGTCTTCTTGGTGACCGCGATCATCGCCTCGCCCTTCTCCTTTTTATCGAGGATGTCGGCGATCAGCCGCACGCCCGCGGCAAAACCGGCATCGATCGCCGCCGGCTCGTCCGCGACGCTCGGGTTCATCTTGACGGCCTCTTCCGGCGGCACGTCGAGCAGCGAGATGGCGACGACGGCAAGCCCGGCATCCTCGATCTGCTTGACCATGTCGGCCGGCGCATAGTTCGTGACGAACACCACGTCCGGCTTCAGCGTCAAGAGCTCCTCGATGTTCACCTTGGTCAGGCCGCCCGGCATGGCAAGGTCCGGAAGGTTCGGCGCCAGCCGCACATAGTGCGCGCCGAGCTGCTTCTTCCACTCGTCGAGCACGCCGACGACCTTGTCCATGGCATCGAGCTGCACCGCGATGTTGAGGGTCTGGTGCTGCAGGATGACGACGCGGTTCACCTGATCGGGAACGTGCACCTCGCGGCCGATCTGGTCGGTGACGACCCGATCGGCCCAGGCGGGCGTGGCGAAGAGAAGGCCGGCGATCGCGAGCGCGATCTTCGGGGTTGCGGCAAGGCGAGCGAGCATGAAGAAATCCTCCCGTTAAGGCGCAGGGATAGCAGGTAGCCCCGGCAAGCGACAACGTTATATTTTCAGAAATATTACGTTGAGCGGCTTGCGGGAAAATGCCGGCAAATCTGGAGGTGTTTTCCCGGTTTGCATGGTAGTCACCGGGTGGCCCGGCATATTATGGCGCGCCGTCAACACACCAGCACAGGAGAACCCGATGAAAATCAGCGCACGCAACCGCCTCAAGGGCAAGATCGTCGAAGTGACCAAGGGCGCGACCACCGCCCATGTGCGCATCGAAGTCGCCGGCGGTGCCATCGTCACCGCGTCGATCACCAACGAATCCGTCGACGAGCTGGGCCTTGCCGTCGGCGGCGAGGCCTATGCGGTCGTCAAGGCGTCCGACGTGATGGTCGCGGTCGACTGAAACCTGCCTGGAAGATCGCTTGCCGCGACGCAGAGCGCGGCGAGCGGCCCCCTCACCAGCCCCGCTTTCCGGCGATCAGCAGCCACAGGAAGAAGGGCGCGCCGACCGTGGCCGTGAGAATGCCGAGCGGCACCTCGATGGCGGCGATGGAGCGCGCCAGCATGTCGACGACGAGGAGATACGCCGCCCCGAGCAGCATGGCGGCCGGCAACAGGCGGCGGAAATCCGGCCCGACGAGCATGCGGGCGATGTGCGGGATGACGAGGCCGATCCAGCCGATGATGCCCGTCACGGAGACCGTCGCCGCCGTCACCAGCGTCGCGCCGGCGATGAGCACGATGCGGGTCTTGCGCGTATCGATGCCGAGCGCGCGCGCCTCCTCCTCGCCGAGCGTCAGGATGTTCATGCGCCAGCGCAGCAGCACCAGCGGCACCAGGCCGACGACGACGGCGGGCAGGATGGAGACGACGTCGAAGCGGGTGATCGCCGTCATGCTGCCGAGCAGCCAGTAGGTGATGGCCGGCAACTGGTCGTAGGGATCGGCCAGCACCTTGATGAGCGAGATGCCGGCGCCGATCAGCGCCTGGATGGCGATGCCGGCCAGCACCAGCGTCAGCACCGGGTCCCGCTCGCGCACCAGCGCGCCGATGCCGGCGACGACAAGCACGGCCATGAGCCCGCCGGCAAAGGCGGCAAGCTGGATGGCGAGCACCGGCAGCGACAGAAAAATGCCGAGCACCGCCCCGAGGCTGGCGCCGACCGAGACGCCGAGCAGGTCCGGCGAGACGAGCGGATTGCGGAACAGCCCCTGATAGGTCGCCCCCGCCGCCGCCAGCCCCGCGCCGACGACCACCGCCGCCATGACGCGCGGCAGGCGCACGTTCCACAGCACGGTGGCAAGCAGCGGGTCCGTCGTCTCGCCCGTCACGAGCTGCCGCAGGGCCGAAAGCAGCGGCTGCGGCCCGTCGCCATATTTGCCCACCATCATCGACAGGAGGACCAGCGCGAGAAGGCCGCCAAGGCCGAGCCCTGCCGCCAGCCGGCCCGGCAGGGCGCGCACCCGCATCTACTTCGCCGCGCCTTCCCCGAGCAGCGTCCCGAGCTGTTCGTCGCTGAGCTCCACCTGGTAGAACAGCTTGAAGAAGGTCCGCACCTCCTCGTCGAGCGCGGCGGGAAACACGTCCGGATAGAGCGTGTGCTCCAGCCAGGCGACACCGATCAGGCGGTTGATGCCGGGCGGGGAATCGATCCAGCCGAAGGGCAGCGTCGGCGTCGCGTGGATGCGGCCGGCCTTCACCGCCTCCAGCCCCGCCCAGAGCGGATCGTCCTTCACGGCTTTCGCGAATTGCGGCGAGGCGGCGAGGATGACATCCGGCTTCCAGGAGAGCACCTGCTCCAGCGAGACCTGGGTGAGCCCGCCCGCGCCCGCGGCGGCCGCGACATTGCGCGCGCCGACCGCCTCGAGGATCTCCATGTTGATCGAGCCGGCAAGACCGGTTTCCAGCCCTTCCGCGCCGCGGCCGTAATAGACCGATGGGCGCCTGCCTTGCGGAAGGCCCGCAAGGCCTTTTTCCAGGGCGGCAAGCGTCTCGTCCGCATAGGCCGCCAGCGTTTCCGCCCGCGCCTCGGCGCCGAGCAGGACACCGGCCTCGCGCAGCATCGCCCCGGTTCGGGCAAAGGCACCGTCGACGAGCACATAGGGAATGCCGGTCTGCGCCTGCACCTTGTCGGCGAGCGAGGCATAGGTCGGGTTCACCGTGCCCACATCGATGATGATGTCGGGCTTGGCCGCCAGCACCGCCTCGATATTGGCCGTGCCGCCCTTGCCGGTCAACTGGCCGAAGGTCGGGAGGTCGCGCGTGGCGGGCAGCAGGAAGGCCTTCTCCTCCGCCTTCGGTTCGCGCACCCAGCCGGCAAGTTTTTCCGGCGCCAGCACGTAGACGAGCACCGAAGCCGGCGGGCCGGCGGCAAGCACCCGCTCCACCTTGTCCGGAATATCCACGACGCGCCCGGCCGCATCGGTGATCGAGCGCGCCGCAGCGGGCAGGACCGAGAGGAGCAGGGCAAGAAGAACGGCAAGGCAGCGCAGGGCCGGCATGAATCTCTCCCACGATATGTTCCGGGGAATATATCCGTGCTTTGCGTCCACATGGCAACAGCGCGGATTCTCGCACACGTCCGATCAGCCGGCAAAACCCTGCCAGACCGGCAGGATGTCGACGAGTTCGCCCGCGCCGATCTCCGCCTCCCCGGGCTGGAGAAGGATCATGACATCCGCAAGCGCGAGAAAACGCAGGCCCGCCGATCCGGCATGAGGCAGCGGCTCCACCGTCGTCGCCCCGCCCTGCGGATCGAAGCGGAAGCGCCCCAGGCGCACATCGATCCGCCCGACGGGCCTTGCGAGCGGACGATCGACCGGCAGGCGCAGGAAGCCGCCCTCATTCGCCGGCCGCCCTTCGAGCCGCGCGAGGATCGCCCGGCCCACCAGCGCGAAGCCGACGGCGGCGGCAAGCGGGTTTCCCGGCAGGAGGAGGATCGGACAGTCGTCGATATCGCCGAAGCCGATCGGCTTTCCCGGCCGCATGTCCAGCTTCCAGAATTCGAGAAAGCCGCGGCGGGCGACGATTTTTGTCAGGTGATCGGCAAAACCGACCGACGCGCCGCCGGACGACAGCAGGAGATCATGATCGGCCGACGCCTCGACGAGCCGCGCAAGGATCGCCTCCGGATCGTCCCGCGCGATGCCGAGATCCGTCACCTCGGCGCCGGCCGCAAGCAGCATGTGCGACAGCATGGGGCGGTTGGTATCGAAGATCTGGCCCGCCGCCAGCGCGCCGGGATTTTCCATAAGCTCGTCGCCGGTGGAAAGCACGGCCACCTTCGGCCGGGGCGCCACCAGGACGGAGCGCAGGCCAAGGGCGGTGAGGAGCGCCATCTGGGCCGGACCGATGCGCATGCCGGCCCTGAGCAAGGTGTCACCCCGCGAAACGTCCTCGCCGACATGGCGGATATGCGGCCTGGCGCCGGCCTGCACGAGAAGGCGCACCGTGTCGCCATCGACCGCAGCGGCTTCCTGCACGACGATGCGGTCGGCCCCCGGCGGGACCGGCGCACCGGTCGTGATGCGCGCCGCCTCGCCCGGGCGAAGCTCGGGCACGGTGGCCTCGCCCGCCGTGATCGTCTGCGCGATCCTCAGAACGGCCGTCCCGTCGGAACCGATATCGCCGGAGCGGATGGCAAAACCGTCCATCGCGGCATTGTCGAAGCGCGGCAGGAAGACGGATGCGACGATATCCTCCGCGAGGACATGGCCGAAGGCAGCGGACAATGCCATCCGAACGGGCGGTAACGGCGTTTCGATATAGCCGGCGATGAAGGCCCGTGCGTCCTGCAGCGATTTCGGTGCATCCTCGGTCATGCGCTGCTCCTACGCCTTCACGTAGACGAAGGCCCGCCGGCCCGATTTCAGGGTCACCTCGACGCGCTTGTAGTCCGAGACCTCATAGGCATCCGCCGCCGCCAGCTCTCGCGCGGTGATGCGAAAGACCTTGCCCGGCACTTCGTCTGCGGCTGTGCCCGAGGGCACGACGAGCGGATGAAAGCGCTCGCCGCTCCGGCGCAGCACGTCGGGATCGGTGATCTCGACCATGTCCTTGCGATAACCGGTCATCGCATCGTCCTCCCCGTCGAGCAGGCGGCCGAAGGAGGAGAGCTGGACGCTTTCCAACTGCAGCGTGCCGTAGGAAAACAAGAGGATATCGGCGGGTTCGGTCATTCCAGGGGCCTTTGCACGACGGGTCATTGCGAAAGCGCGGAACGTCTTTCCCGTTGACAAGACGGCCGCGGTCGCCTTTTCGGTGGCGCGCTATATTCGCAACGATATAGCGATGACAATGCCTCTACAAACCGAATCCGTCCCTCATGGCCGAACGACGACCGCCGCGCCGCCGCCCGGGGACTGCTGCCCATGATCATCCGCCCCGGCCTCATGCGCCGCCGGCGTTCAGGCCGCGTTCGCAACATTTCCTGGGTCAGTGGCAGCCATCGCCCTGATCGGCTGAAGCGACCGTTCCGGCCGGATGTCTATTCGGCAGCCATCGCAAGCGGGGCGTAGGTTCCGGCTGCGCCCTCCTCGCTCTCCGCCGGCTCCGGGTTTTCGCCCGCCTTCTGCCGCTCCCGGCCGAAGAACAGCGCATAGCCGGCGGGCAGGACGAGGATGGTCAGCACGGTCGCGACCAGGATGCCGCCCATCATCGCATAGGCGAGCGGCCCCCAGAAGACGCCGCGCGAGATCGGGATCAGCGCCAGCACCGCCGTCAGCGCGGTCAGCATGATCGGCCGGAAGCGCCTGACCGCCGCGCCGACGATCGCCTCGGCGCGCGCCACGCCCGCGGCGATGTCCTGGTCGATCTGGTCGACGAGGATGATGGAATTGCGGATGATGATGCCGAGCAGCGCGATGACGCCGAGGATGGCGACGAAGCCGAAGGGCGCGCCGCTGACCAGCAGGGCCGCCGCCGCGCCGATGATGCCGAGCGGCCCGGTGGCGAGCACCAGCATCGCCTTGCCGAAATGCTGGAGCTGCACCATCAGGAGCACGACGATGACGAGCAGCATGACCGGCGCCTTGGCCGCGATCGAGGCCTGGCTTTCCGCCGCGTCCTCGGCCCCGCCCTGGATCTCGATCCGATAGCCTTCCGGCAGCCGGTCGCGCAGGTCCTGCATGCCGGCATGGAGCCGCATGGCGACGTCGTTGGCCTGCACGCCGTCGGGCAGCGTCGCCCGCACGGTGATCGTCGGCAGCCGGTCGCGCCGCCATTCGATACCGGGTTCGAGCACCGGCACGACGCGGGCGACCTGCGACACCGGCACGAAGGCGCCCGTGTCGGTCGGCACATAGACCGAATTGACGGCAGACAGCAGCGAGCGGCTCTCCGCCGGCTCGCGGGCGATGATCGAGACGGTCTCCTCCCCGTCGCGGAACGTATCCAGCGGCACGCCGGTCATCGCCGCCTGCAGCATCTGGCGCACGCGCTGCGAGGTGACGCCGAGCGCGCGGGCGCGGTCCTGGTCGATCACCAGGCGCATGGCCGGCACCGGCTCCAGCCAGTCGTCATGCACGGCGCCGAGCAGCGGTTCGGCGTCGAAGCGCGCCTTCACCGCATCGGCGATCCGGCGCACCTCGGTGCGGTCCGGCCCCATGACGCGAAGCTGCACCGGCCAGCCGGTGGGCGGGCCGAGGAACAGGCGGTCCACCTTGGCGCGCACCGAGGGGAAGTCGGCGGCGAGGATGGTGCGGAGTTTCGTGATCAGCCGCTCGCGGGCCGGCTCGTCCTTCGCCATGACGAGAAGCTGGGCGAAATTCGGATTGCGCAATTGCTGGTCGAGCGGCAGGAAGAAGCGCGGCGCGCCCTCGCCGACATAGGTGGCGATGAAACGCTTGTCCCCGTCGTCCATCATCCGCGCCTCCAGCGCCTTGGCCTGGGCTTCGACCTCCTTGATGCTCGTGCCCTCGGGCAGCCAGAGATCGACGAGGATTTCCGGCCGCTCGGACTGCGGGAAGAAATTCTGCGGGATGAACTGGAAGCTCCAGAGGCTGGCGGCGAAGACGGCGAGCGTCAGGGCGAGCACGGCGATGCGGTGGCGCACCGCCCAGCCGACGGTCGCACCGAGGCGTCGGTAGAAGGGCGTGTCGAAGACGTCGTGATGCCCGCCGGCATGGCGGCGCTCCTTCAGGATCATGTGGCCGAGCCAGGGCGTGAAATAGACCGCCACGAACCAGGATACGACCAGCGCGATGCCGACCACGAAGAACAGCGAGCGGACATATTCGCCGGCGGTCGATTCGGCAAAGCCGACCGGGATGAAGCCCGCCGTGGTGATCAGCGTGCCGGTCAGCATCGGGAAGGCGGTGGAACGATAGGCGAAGCTCGCCGCATCGAGCTTGCCGAGCCCTTCCTCAAGCTTGCGCTCCATCAGTTCCACGACGATCATCGCGTCGTCCACCAGGAGGCCGAGCGCGATGATCAGCGCGCCGAGCGAGATGCGCTGCAGGTCGATGCCGAGCTGGTACATGACGGCGAAGGTGGCGGCCAGCACCAGCGGAATGGTGATGGCGATGACCAGCCCCGAGCGCCAGCCGATCGACAGGAAGGAGACGATGAGAACGATCAACAGCGCTTCGCCGAGCGCCTTCATGAATTCGCCGATCGCGTCCGTGACCACCTCGGGCTGGTTGGCGATCTGCTCGATCTCGACGCCGTAGGGCAGCGCCTGCTCGAAGCGGCGGTAGGTCGCCTCCACCTCCGCGCCGACATCCGTCACCTTGAATCCCTTGGCCATGACGACGCCGATCTGCACGCTGTCCTTTCCGTTGAACCGGAACTTGCGCTGGTAGGGGTCTTCGAGGCCGGCCGTCACCGTGGCGATATCGCCGAGCCGCGTGACGCTTTCCCCGGCACGAAGGCGCAGCTCCCGGATGTCCTCGACCCGCGTGACGTCGCCCGCGACGGAGATGCGCACGGAGCGCGTGCCGGTGTCGACGGAACCGGCCGGATCGACGCTGTTCTGCCCCCTGATGGCGTTCTGCACGTCCATCAGCGTCAGGCCGCGCTCGGCCAGCACCTTGGATGAGATGTCGATATGGATCGCCTGCGGCTGGTCGCCGATGACGACGGCCTTCTCGACGCCGGGCGTCGTCAGCAGCATGTCGCGCGCCTCGATGGCGAACCGCTTCAGCTCCGGATAGGAATAGCCCGCGCCGCTCACCGAGTGCAGCGTGATGAACGTGTCACCGAATTCGTCGTTGAAATAGGGGCCGAGCAGGCCCGGCGGCAGGTCGCCTTCGATATCGCCGACCTTCTTGCGCACCTGGTAGAAGGCGTCCGCGACCTCGTCGGCGTCGGTATCGCCCTTGACCTGCAGCATGATGACGGCGCTGCCGGCGCGCGTGTAGGAGCGCACGAAATCGAGATGCGGCGTTTCCTGCAGCTTGCGCTCGATCTTGTTGACCACCTGGTCCTGCATGTCCTCGATGGAGGCGCCCGGCCAGACGGCCTGCACGACCATGACGCGGAAGGTGAAGTCCGGATCCTCGCTCTGGCCCATGCGCAGGAGGCCGAAGCCGCCGGCGACGATGATCAGCGCGAAGAGGAAACGCGCGATGCTCGGATGGCCGATCGCCCAGCGCGACAGGTTGAAACGTGTCTTCTCGCTTGCAGACGCCGTCATGGCCGCCTCCATCGGGTTCGGGGAAGGTTTCCGGAGCGCCGTCTAGGGCAGCTTCACCTTCATGTTTTCCTGCATGAACTGCGTGCCGGCGGCGACGACGAGGTCGTTTTCCGCAAGGCCCTTCGATATCCGCACGCCGTCCGGCCCGAAATCGGCCACCTCGACGGCGCGGGCATGCACGGTCGCGCTCGCAGGGTCCGCCACCCAGACGATCTTGCCGCCATTCTTCTCGGCCAGCGCCTCCAGCGGAACGGAAACCAGCGGCGCGTCCGCGCCCACGCTTGCCCTGATCGTCGCCGTCATGCCGAGCAGGATGCGCGGATCGTCCGGCAGGCTGACGCGCACGCCGAATGTCCGCGAGCGCGGATCGGCGCTGCCGGCGATCTCGCGCACCTTGCCGTCCAGCTTCAACGTGTCGTCGGTCCACAAGCCGACCTCGACCGCCATGCCGGGTGTGAAGGAGCGGATCTCCGTTTCAGGCACGGCGACCTCGATCTCCTTCTCGCCGTCGACCGCCACCGAGACGACGGGCGTGCCGATGGCGACGACCTGGCCGCTATCCGCGCCGATCGCGGTGACGATGCCGCTGCGATCCGCCCGCAACTCCGTATAGCCGACCTGGTTCTTCGCCTGTTGCAGCGAGGCCGCCGCCGCATCGCGCGTCGCGATCGCCTGGTGATGGGCGAGCACCGCTTCGTCCAGGGCCGACTGCGAGGCAACGTTTTTCGCCGAAAGCCGCTCGGCGCGCCCGCGCGTCAGGGCGGCCGTCTCGACCTGTTTTCCGGCCGCCGCGAGGCTCGCTTCGGCGGCCGTCACCGCGAGCGTGTAGTCGGTGGCGTCGATCCGGGCAAGCAGGTCGCCGGCCTTCACGCGGTCGCCGATATCGACCGCCCGCTCGACGAGCTTGCCGGCCACGCGAAAACCGAGATCGGCCTGTCTGCGGGCCTTCACGGCACCGGAATACTCCACCACCCGCGCCGTCTCCGCCCGGCCGATCTCGACGACCTTGACGGGGCGTTCGGCGGCGGGGACGGTTTCGCTCTGCGCTTCGGTGCAGGCGGCAAGGGTCGCACCGAGCGCGGCGACGAGCGCCAGCCTTGCCAGCGTACCCCTGAAAGAAAACTGCAACGCCATCATGGCATCAACTCCCATTGCCGGTTGGTTGCGTCATCTCAGTGCCCTGAGGGCGAATTCGATCAGCTCCTCGGGCGTCGCGCGGTTGGCCTTGCGCGCGCACTGGGCCACCATCTGCGGGTGGCACAGCATCGCGGTGCCCGCGCCGAAGCATTTCGCCGCGACATCCACATCGCGGTCGGCGAACTCGCCCGCCACGATGCCTTGGCGGATGATCTCCGCATAGACGGCATGGACCTGATCGATATGGCGCTCGATGACATGCCAGTCGCGCTCGATGGCGACGATCACCATCTCGTGCACCTTTTCCTGGTCGAGCATGGTTTCGACCGTCACGCGATGCTGCTCGGCAATGCAGCGGCGCAGGCGCTCCTCCGCCGGGAGCGGCAGCCGCGCGATGCCGGAAAGGGCCTCAAGCACCGCCGCCAGCATCCGGCCGCAGATCGCCTGGTGGATTTCGACCTTGGAGGCGAAGAACCGGTAGATATTGGCCGGCGACATGCCGAGGTCGCGGGCGATGTCGGCCACCGTGGTCTTCGAATAGCCGTAGTGCCGGAACAGCCGCTCGCCCGCCTCGAGAATGCGCTCCACGGTGCCCTGCCGATCGGGTTCCAACACTGCTTCCCGTGTCTCGCTCATGGCCTTGCCCATCGGTTATGAATTACGACTGACGATTTTAGAATTTCGTCAGTCGTAATTCAAAAGCCTTCACATGTCAATCTTTACGAGCGTCTGTGAAACGGCGGCAGATCGTGCGGTCCCTGTCCGGGATGCCACACCGGGACATGATCATCTGGACGGATAGGCAGCCGGCACGCTTTTGGTCAGCACCGCGTTCTCGTCAATTCATTCGGCCACGGATGGACCTCCAGCGGCCTTCGAGCGTCATGGCACAAGAAAATGAAAAGACTCGGCATTCCACGATCGCCGGCGGGACGGCGAACACCTTCGCATAGGCGCACCTTGACCGGGCGCGCGAAGAGAAAATCAAGCTGATGTCGGAGGTTTCCGGGCACTCTACGGATGAGTCGATCATCCGCAAGCGCTATCGCGCTGGTCGGGAGGCTGTTGACGCCATCGGCCGGGGAACAGATCGGAAATGGACCTGTAAGTTTCCGTCTTGCTGTAGAACGCGGGTTGGTAGAATTCCGCTAAGTAATTGTATTTGGTGGGTGATCACGGGCTCGAACCGTGGACCCGCTGATTAAGAGTCAGCTGCTCTACCAACTGAGCTAATCACCCACTTGACCGCTCCAGCGGTCTGACGGGGCGTATAAAGGCCTTCGTGGAGCTTGTCCATAGCGATCCGGAAAAAAATGCGTTTGCGGATAAATTTCTTCCGCAGCGCAAAAAAACCATCACAAATCCAGCACCCCGGACGCAATGCGGATGGCCTCGCCGCCGATGCGCGCGCCGGCGATCGCCCCACCCGCGATATCGAGATGCAGGTGGATGAACGAGGGGCGGCCCATTTCGACGCCCTGCTCGATCAGCAGCGGATGGTGGCCGTCCACCAGCTTGTCGAAGAAGTGGATGGCGCCGGACATGGCGGCGACCGCGGCCCCCGTCGCCGGATCCTCGGCGATGCCCATGTCGGGCGCGAACATGCGGGTATGGAAGCGGGCGACGTGATTGACCCCGCCGCGGCGATAGAGATAGGCCGAGGCAAGCCGCCCCTCGGCGAAGGGCGCGCAGCGCTCCCAGAGCGCCGGGTCGAATTCCACCGCGGCGGCCGCCGCAAGGTCGTGCACCGGGATCATCACGAAGGCGACACCGGCGCTCCACAGCGAGGGAACGTGATTCTCGAAGCCGATCTGGCCGGGCTTCAGGCTGAAGGCATCGGCAAGTGCCTGCCGGTCGAACGCGGCCTCCAGGCGCGCCGCCTTGCGCGGCACGTCGAATTCGGCAAAGGCGGCCTTGCGCGCGCCGAGCTTCACCGCGCAGCGCACCGGTCCGACATTTTCCTCCAGAACGCTGACGAGATCGCGCGGCACGGCCGCGTCCCCCTCGCCCGCCTCGGCAATGGCGATCGCCGCGCCCACCGTCGGATGGCCGGCAAAGGGCAGTTCCCGGCCGGGCGTGAAGATGCGCAGGCGCGCGCTGTGCGCCGGGTTTTCCGCCGTCCTGACGAAGACGGTCTCGGAAAGATTGAACTCGCCGGCAATCCGCTGCATCGTGCCGTCGTCGAGATCGTCGGCGTCGAAGACGACGGCCAGCGGATTGCCGGCGAGCCGCGTGTCGGTGAAGACGTCATAGATGGCATAGCGACGGGACAAGGCATTCTCCCTGTTCAGTTTTTGCCCGAGAGCATTTTGCTAGAATTGCCCGAGGCCCATCCCGCGGGCAAGGGAAAATGACGCCGCCCGCCGCCCGGGCACTTCGCCGACGGCCGCAAGCCGGGGCTTCACAGATCGAGCGTCATCACGATGGGGCAATGGTCGGAGGCCTTCGGCCGGTCCCAGCCGACGCGGGGATACCGCTCCACCTCCTGCCCCGGCGGGAAGGGCGTGCGGAAGGGCTGGCCGGCGCGGATGATGTCGGGAACGCGCTGCGCGTTGCGCTCGGCAAGCGAGGGCGAGAGCCAGATATAGTCGAGCTGGCAGAGATGGCGCTCCTCCGGCCCCCGGCTGTGATAGAGCGTCCAGCGATCGTCCACCGGCCGGCGCAGCATCGGATTCACGGCGAAGCCGTCCGCGCTGAAGGCATCGAGCGCGCTCACCGCCTCCTTGCGGGGGATGAAGCGAAAGCCGCTGCGCTTGTCGCCCTCGATCGCCAGCTTCTCCTGATAGTCGTTCATGTCGCCGCAGATGGCGAAGGCCTTGCCCGCCGTATGGCCGGCGCCGAAGCGATCCTCGATGATCCGGCGCACCGCCTTCGCCTCGGCCATGCGCACCGGCATGGTCGACTGGCGCCCGTCCATGCCCTCCCTGCCCGGCCCCATCGACTTGAAATGCACCACATAGAGCGTCAGCGGCAGGCCGCCGATGCGCAGGTCCATCTCCAGGCAATCGCGCTTGAAGATCCTGTCGTCCGGATTGAGCCCCTGCCCGAGATCCGGCGTATGGAGGTCGAAATCGCGATAGGTGACCGCGGCGTGGCTGCGGATGTCGACGCATTCGATGCGCTGGCCGTCGCGCGTTTCCTCGCGCATCAGCACGGAAACGTCGATTCCGCGGCTGTCATTGCCCTCGATCAGGTATTTCTGCCGGTAGCCGTTGCCGACCATGCGGAAGAGATAGCCGTATTCGAACGCCTGCAGGGCCGCCATGTTGTCGGTTTCCTGCAGGCAGAGGATGTCGGCATCCGCATCAGCGATGGCAAGTGCCGTATGCTGGCGGGTATCGTCCGTATGCGCGATGGTGCGCGCTTCCTCCAGCCGCTGGTATTCCGCCTCGTTGCGGATATCGAAGAGGCGCAGCACACGGTCCTGGCGAAGCTGGTTGCGAAAGCCCGTGAAATCGAAACGGGTCATGAGGTTTTCGATATTGAAGGTGGCGAGGCGTAGCGACATGGGGGCTTTCAAGGGTCCTTCCGGCAATGCCGGGCGAGTGTAACCGGCTGACCGGCAATGGAAAGCCGCTTTTCGTCCCGCCACCTGCCATTGCCGGAATAAACCGGCTTGCCATGCCGTTATCCAGCACGGATGATGCGCATCCGGTGGCGGGCGGAGGATCGCTCATGGCTTTTGTTTCCAGCATCGTGCGGGCGTTCCTGGCCGCGTGGCTTACCCTGCTGCTTCTTGCCTGCCTGCCCGCCCGTGCCGCGGAAAGCTACATCACCAGCCCCGGCGAGGCCGCCCGTGCGGTGGGGCGCGTCGCCGAAGCGCTCGGCAGGACGCCGCAGGTGCACACGATCCGAATCACCGAGAAGGAAGTGAACCTCGTCGTCCAGGGGGCTGGCACCGGCGACGTGGACGAATGGCGGGTGCGGCAGGCGCCCCGCCTCCTGTTCTTCGAAGCGGAGATCGTCAGCGGCCCCTCGGCGCGGTCCGCGCCGGCCATGGTCGCCGATCTGGCGAGCGGCCTCTTCCCGCTCGACGCGATCCCCCTTGCGAAGGCCGACCAGGTCGCCACCCGCGCCATCGGCTATGCCAGGCTGGAGGGCGGCGGCGCGGTGCAGTCGATCGAGATCTCGAAGCGCGTGAATCTTTTGCCGACACCCTCCTACGGCGATATCCGCTGGGCGATCTACGTCGCCTCGCCGCGCGAAAGCGCCACGGTCTATGCCGATGCCGCAGGCACGATCATCGGCGGCGACCTCTCCAACACCAACCGCGCCCGCCAGATGGATTTCTTCAAGGACGAGGACTGGCCGAAGGAGGCCGCGCTGGAAAGCCTCGCCTCCGTCATCGGCAACAAGCCCGTCGTCCGCGACCTGACGATCTACCCGAAATCCGTGCAGGTGAAGGCCGACCATCCCAGCCTGCCGGAAACCACGGTCGGCTATTCCTGGGATATTTCCGGCGTCACGCGCTCGCCCATCACCTCGCCGATGTTCCCGGGCACATCGGCCCTTCCCGGCTTTTCGATCGGCGATGTCGACCTCTCCAAGCTCACGATGATCCGCGACAAGGCGAAGGCGGCCTGGCAGAACGACAAGTCGACGATGAGCTACATGATGCTGAAACTCTCGACCGACGGGCCTGGCAAGCCGGAACTGCGCTGGGTGGTGAATCTCACCGATCTCGGCCAGCCGGGGGAAATGACGCTGTTTACCGCCAGCGGCACCGTGGAATTGACGACGGACGGCACGGTGCGCGTCGCCAACCTGCCCGACGCCCGCAAGCCGAAGCGCAACTGGCTCGACCCCGCCATGACCTGGCAGACGTTCGGCACGATCGGCGAGCAGTTCGGCAAGAACGCCCGCTTCGCCGAGATCACCGTCAGCAAGGATTCGATGAGCCTGCTTGCCGAAGTGCCCGACACGCCCGGCACCATGCGCGATTACAACGCCAACGACCGCGGGATCACCGCATCGAGCATGATGATGCCCTGGGATGCGGAATTCCGGCCGGAGCGGCTCTTCCGCATGGAGGACCTCGCCTTCTTCTCCGCCGAAAAGCTCGGCGAGCTGACGGCACGGACCTTCACCCGCCTGCAGGTCGGCACGGAAATGGCGGTGGCGCGCTACACCTTCTCCATCGGCCAGCTCATGTCGCCGGACGGCAGATTCATGGTGCCCTCGCCGGACGGCAAGGTGACGCTCGAAATCCGGCTGGAGGCCGCCGACGGCTGGAAGGGCGGGCGCATCACCTATTCCTCGACCGGCGAGGAAATCGACATCGTGATGCCGTAGGCCTCACAAGGTCGTCAGCAGCAGGCTGGTTTCCGATTTCGAGACGCCGTCCATGGCGCGGATGCCGCGCAGCACGCGCTCGAATTCCACGAGATTGTCCGCATGGATCTCCGCCACGAGGTCCCAGGCGCCGTTCGTCGTGTGCAGGGCGCGCACTTCCGGCAGGCCGCGCAACGCCTGAATGGCGGCCAGCGTCTTCTGGCCGGTGATCTCGATCATCATGATGGCGCGCACGGCATGCGGGTCGTCGGCCTCTGTCACGCGCACGGAAAAGCCGGCGATGACCCCGTCGCGCGTCAGGCGCTCGATCCGGTTCTGCACCGTGCCGCGCGAGACCTTCAGCTCTTCCGCGAGGGCCGAGAGCGAGGCGCGGCCGTCCTTGCGCAGGAGGGCCAGGAGCTTGCGGTCGATCGTATCCATCATACCTGCCGAATTGTCAGTCTTCGCTGGCGAAACGGCAATAGGACCTGCAATTTTTCCAAAAAATTGCCGTTTCGTCTGCCGTCGTCCTTGGCTAGCCTTGCGCTTCCCTCAATGCAACCGCTTTCGGCAGGCCCCATGACGAACGACACCGCACATGCCATCGCAACCGCGCGAACCCGCGACCTCTCGCTCCTGATGACCTGCTGGCCGAGCGTGACGGGTTCGCCGGACGAGGCGCATTTTTCAAGGACACTGCGGGCGCATCTTGCCGAAACGCCCTATTTCACCCGCCATCCCGACCAGCTCTTTACCGTGGACAGCCATGGCGAACCGTTGACGCAAAGCGTCGCAGCGCTGGTGCGCGGCAGCGGACGGCGCACGGTGGTGCTGGCGGGCCATTTCGACACCGTCTCGATCGCCAATTACGGCACGCTCGCGCCGCTCGCCTGCGATCCGGAACCGCTGACCGAGGCGCTTGTGAAGGAGCTGAGAAGCCGGCCGCTGAACGCCGCGGAAGCCAGGGCGCTGAAGGATTTCGAAAGCGGCGATTTCATTGCCGGGCGCGGCCTGCTCGACATGAAGAGCGGCCTTGCCGCCGGCATCGCGGCGCTGGAGCGTTTTGCCGGACTGGAGGCCAGGGAGGGCAACATCCTCTTCGTGGCGACGCCCGACGAGGAGAACCGTTCGCGCGGCATGCGCAGCCTGCGCAATGCCCTGCCGGAGATCGCCCGGCGCTTCGACCTCGACATTGTCGGCGGCATCAACCTCGATGCCTCGAGCTGCGAGCGCGACGGGGCGGAAGGCCGCGCGGTCTATCTCGGCTCCATCGGCAAGTTCGCGCCCTTCGCCTTCGTCATCGGCCGGCCGACCCATGCCGGCTATCCGTTCAACGGCACGAGCGCCCATCGCATCAGCGCCGAGATCGTGCGCGCCATGGATACGGTGCCGGAGCTGAGCGACGAGGCCTTCGGCGAACGCTCCCCGCCGCCCGTCTGCCTGGAGGCGCGCGACATCCGCGACGGCTACGACGTGACGACACCGGATCGCGTCTGGCTCTCCTTCAACTGGCTGACGCACCGGCGCAGCGCCCGCGATATTCTCGGCGACTTCCAGGCCATCGTTTCCGATGCGCTGGAGACCGCGCTTCGAGCGCAGGACGACCACGCCACCCGCTACCGCGGGCGCGACGCCGGGAAGACGGAAGGGCTCGTGCTCGACTATGCCGAACTGCTGGAGCGGGTCACCGCGCGCGGCGGCCATGCGGCGCTCGCCCGGCTCAAGGCCCTCGACGACTCGCTTGCCGGCAGCACCGATCCCCTGAAGGTCAGCCGCGAGATCGTCTCCGCCGCGGCGACCGAGGCCGGCATCGAAGGGCCGGCGGTGATCATCGGATTCGGCAGCCTGCATTATCCGCTGGTGCATCTCGACCAGTCCGAGGCCGGCCGCCGGATGCAGGCGCGTCTTCAGCCCGTGATGGAAGAGGCCGCAGCCCGGCACGGCACCTCGATCAAGTTCAAGCAGATCTTCGCCGGCATTTCCGACATGAGCTTTTTCGGCCATCGGCCGGAGGCCGGCGAGACGGGCCTGCTGACCGCCAATACCCCCTCGGCGGCCTTCACCGACGATGCGCCGGACGGCCTGCTCTCCTTCCCGACGGTGAATATCGGCCCCTGGGGTCGCGACTATCACCAGAAATGGGAGCGCGTGCATGCGCCCTATACGTTCGGGGTCTTACCGGACCTGGTGTTCGCATCGGCGCTGGCCTGCCTTGGGGAATAGGACCTAACGCCCCTCATCCGGCCTGCCGGCCACCTTCTCCCCGCAGGCGGGGCGAAGGGATATGCCGCGCCGGCTTCCCCAACCAATGCCCGTTCATAGGGCGCGTCCCCTCTCCCCGCTTGCGGGGAGAGGGCTGGGGTGAGGGGCAAACCCCACCCGCATCGAACGCGCCCCATTCAGGCCGCAAGGCGCTCGCTGGCGAGCAGCCGGCCGAGGCGGGAAATGCCTTCCTCGATCGTCGCATCATCGGCGCAGGAGAAGCTGAGGCGCAGCGTGTTCGCGCCGCTGCCATCCGCATGGAAGGCCTGGCCAGGCACGAAGGCGACCTTTTCCGTCTCGATGGAGCGGGCGAGCAGCTTTGCCCCGTCCATGCCGGCCGGCAGCGTGACCCAGACGAACATGCCGCCTTCCGGCTTCGTCCAGGTAACGCCCTCGGGCATGTATTTCTGCAGGGCGGCGAGCATGGCGTTGCGGCGCGCGCTGTAGGCCGCCTTGATCTTCGCCACCTGCGCATCGAAGCCGCGCTCGGCGACATGGGCGATGGCCATCTGGTTGATGGTCGAGGAATGCAGGTCCGCCGCCTGCTTCATCAGCACGAGCTTGCGGATGACGGGCGCGGCCGCGACGATGTAGCCGACGCGCAGGCCCGGCGCGAGCGTCTTAGAGAAGCTGCCGCAATAGATCGTGCGCGCCGCGTCGATGCTGCCCTTGCGGGCGATCTCCAGCGCCAGGATCGGCGGGATGGCCTCGCCGTCATAGCGCAGCGACTGGTAGGCGGCATCCTCGATGACGGGAATTTCCAGCTCTTCGGCGAGGTCGAGCAACCTTTCGCGGCCCGCCCGGTCGACCGTCTCGCCGGTCGGGTTGGCGAAATCGGCGGAGAGATAGGCGAACTTGACGCGACCGCCGGCCTCCGCCGCCGTCGCGCGATAGGCATCCGGCGTGCGGTTGCCGGAAAGGTTCAGCCGGTCGTAGGTCGGCTCATAGGCGTTGAAGGCCTGCAGCGCGCCGAGATAGGTCGGCCAGGTGACGAGCGCGGTGTCCTTGGGCGAGAGGAAGAGCTTTCCGAGATAATCGAGGCCCTGCTGCGAGCCGGAGACGATGAAGACGTTTTCCGCCGTGCAGGCGATGCCGATCTTGCCCATCTCGCCGGCGAGCCAGTCGCGCAGCGGCTTGTAACCCTCGCTGACGGAATATTGCAGGCCCGCCGCGGCGCTGTCGCCGGACAGCACGTCGGCATAGGCGGCGGAGAAGGCTTCCTTGGGAAACAGCGCCGGATCCGGAATGCCGCCTGCGAACGAGATGATGTCGGGCCGTTCCAGGAGTTTCAGCAATTCACGGATTTCGGACGCCTTCATGCGCGACGCACGCGTCGCGAAGGCTTGTTCCCATTTGAACATAGGGGTTTCCTCGGGCTTGTTGTTTGAACGCACCTCATCACGGCGCGGTTTTTATGTCAATAATGCTGACCTAAATATTCGCACCAATAAAAGACACCGGCGACCCAAGGTTTCGCGCGGCTCTAATCTCGCCGGAGCGCCCATGCCCCGGCAGCCGTTTCAGGCGCCCATGGCGCTCAGGTGGCGCGATCGCTGTAAAGGCTGAGCAGCACCAATGTGGCTATACTGCCGAGGATCAACAGATCGAACCAGGCGAAGTATTGGATAATGGTGGACATCGCATTTTCCTCCCGATATCGGAACGAAACACGCGCGTATTTTGTTCCTGTTCGCCCTCCGGCGCAAGTTCATTACTTGCTGCACCGCAAGAGATGGGAAGGATGCACTGCATTATTTCAGGAAGCCTGAAATAGAAAGCCGGGCGGAAATCCGCCCGGCCCCTGCCCCTGCAAAGGCAGAGGCAATCTGTTGACGGCCTTGTCGGCAAGCCGTTAGTTGACGGCCTTGTCGACCAGCTTGTTCTTGCCGATCCACGGCATCATGCCGCGGAGTTTCGCGCCGACTTCCTCGATCTGGTGCGAGTCGTTGTTGCGGCGGATACCCTTGAAGCGGGCGCCGCCGGCCTTCCATTCCTGCATCCACTCGGAGGTGAACTTGCCGGTCTGGATGTCGTGGAGGACGCGCTTCATCTCGGCCTTGGTCTCGGCGGTGATGATGCGCGGGCCCGTGACGTATTCGCCCCACTCGGCCGTGTTGGAGATCGAGTAGTTCATGTTGGCGATGCCGCCTTCATAGATCAGGTCGACGATCAGCTTCACTTCGTGCAGGCACTCGAAATAGGCCATTTCCGGTGCGTAGCCGGCTTCGACCAGCGTTTCGAAACCGGCGCGGATGAGCTCGACGAGGCCGCCGCACAGGACGACCTGTTCGCCGAAGAGGTCGGTTTCGCACTCTTCCTTGAAATTGGTCTCGATGATGCCCGAACGGCCGCCGCCGACGCCGCAGGCGTAGGAGAGCGCGAGGTCAAGCGCGTTGCCGGAAGCGTTCTGGTGAACGGCGACGAGGCAGGGAACGCCGCCGCCCTTCTGGTATTCGCCGCGAACCGTGTGGCCCGGGCCCTTCGGCGCGATCATGACGACGTCGACCGAGGCCTTCGGCTCGATGAGGCCGAAATGGACGTTGAGGCCGTGCGCGAAGGCGATGGCGGCGCCGTCGCGGATGTTGCCGGCAATCTCGCCCTTGTAGATGTCGGCCTGGAGCTCGTCCGGGGTCGCCATCATCAGGAGGTCGGCCCAGGCGGCGGCTTCGGCGACGGTCATGACCTTGAAGCCGTCGGCTTCGGCCTTCTTGATGGTCGGCGAGCCGGCCTTGAGGGCGATCACGAGGTTCTTGGCGCCGGAATCCTTGAGGTTGAGGGCGTGGGCACGGCCCTGCGAGCCGTAGCCGACGACGGCGACGTTCTTCGCCTTGATGAGGTTGAGATCGGCATCACGATCGTAATAGACGCGCATCGATGGTTCCTTCCCTTCGCTAGTCTGTTTGCGTTGAACCGGCGGGTTGCTGCCGGCTTATCCTTTCGCGCCATGAAGCGTCAGGAAGGCGTCGACCGCCTTCTCCGCGCGGGGCGAGAATTCCTTCTTGAGCGCTGCGGCATTCTCGCCGAGCAGCATGCGCAGATGCATGTCGGAGACGATCAGGCCGTAGAGCGTGCCGTATGCCTCGTCCGCACTGTCAAAGGCAAGCAGCTTCGCCTTGCGGCCCGCCTCCAGGAGAGCGGCGGCGCGCTTGCTGATCTGCCGGCGGCCGCGCTCCTGCAGAAGGCGGCCGAGACCGGCGCCCTCGCGGCTCGCCTGGCCGATGGCAAGGCGGTTCAGCGCCAGCGACACATCGCCGGAAAGCACATCGATCAGGTCGCAGGCGAAGGCGATGAGGTGCTTGCGCAGCGTCTCGGCCGTCAGCGCGCCGGCGCTCACCTCGACCGTGCGCACCTTGCCGGCCTGGTAGGTGATCATCGCCGAGATCAGCCCGTCGCGGTCGCCGAACCACTTATAGAGGCTTTCCTTCGAACAGTTCGCCGCGCGGGCGACACCGGCCGTCGTCAACGCCCGCTCGCCGCCCTCCACGAGCAGGCCCAGCGCACGCTCCAGCACCGCGCCCTGACGTTCCGTCAGTCCCGCGGCCGCAGCCCCCGCCTTTGCCTGTTCGAACCCCTGCAAGATATCCATCCATCCGATTGCGTACCGTACCGTACGGTTCGGCTCCTTCTAGCGATCTCCGCACGGCCGGTCAACAGCCTTCTGCCAATGAAGGAAAGATAAGTGATTTGCCGTGCTAAATCCCGTTTAGAACCGCGACATCCGGCATGCAATAATCGCTGCAATGCACAATGAAGTCGAAATTTTCTTTCCGCTATGTCGCTGATTTGAAACATATCTCTACGCCAAACCGGCAAGAGGCCCGCCCGGCACAAAATTTTTCGCTTCCCAATCCGTTTCCGCTTGTTAAGATTTGTGAGACCTGCGGTGCAGCAGGCCGTTCGCATCACGCGTCGGCACGCCGGCATCGGGGCTCTTAGTCAGGAGTATGAAGCCAATCGCCCTTACGCCAAGGAGACAGAAGATGATGAATTTCCTGCCAGACCTTCACGAAGGACATGCGCCCATCACTCTGCAGCAGCTGTTCGGCGCCGCTTTTGAAGCGCTCGACGCCTGGGAAGACGAACCCGCCGAACCGATGGTGATCTACGAGGACCAGATCGTTCCGATCGGCATCGTTTTCGAAAGCATGCGGGCGTGCACCGATATCCTGCCGCGTACCTTGTCGGACATCGTTTCCGACACGCTCGCCCGCAATCCGGCAGCGGCCGGCACGGAGATCAGCACCTTCGGCGATGCCGCCCAGCTTGCCGGCGCCCTCGTCGAACAGCGCCGCCTGTGCGGCGAGACCGCCATCGCCGCCTTCCTCGACCATCACCGGGTCGACAAGCGCCGCCCGGCCTGATTCCCAGAAACCCCGCCCGGGGCGGAAAAAAGAGGCAGGCGCTGCACGTCATGGCAGCGCCTGCACGAAGGTGAAGGTCGACGCCTCGCAAGGCCGGGTCGTCGTCATTCACAGCGTCCGGCAACCGCGGGTCTTGCAGCGCGGACGATGCGGCGCTGCCGCCAGTCGAATGAAAACCTTGGGCGATCCCCGCTGCACGCATCTTGACCCGGACCACCGAACCACTTATTTCTCCCCACATCGAGATTTGAACGTTGACTTCTGCATTTGCAGGCGCTTACGCCTGCAGTTACGAACCTACCCTTCAAATTCGACCTCCCATGGTTGCCGTCCCGGCGACCGAAGATTGATTTGACGGCTTAGGAAAGGTTTCGTCATGGCAACTGGTACCGTAAAGTGGTTCAACACGACCAAGGGTTACGGCTTCATTCAGCAGGACAGCGGTGAGCCGGACGTTTTCGTCCACATCTCCGCCGTTCAGCGCGCTGGCCTTGCAGCGCTCAACGAAGGTCAGAAGGTCAGCTTCGAGCTGGTTCGCGACCGCAAGTCCGGCAAGATGTCGGCTGACCAGCTCGTCGCAGCCTGATCGGCCGCGACAGCATTGAAATCGGAAAGGCCGGAGCAATCCGGCCTTTTTCGTGCCCGCCCCCTGGCACATTTGGCCACGCAACGGCAGCGACGCAAAATACTTGACTCAGTCAAATAAATAGCGACCATGGTGATCGAAGGAGATCATCATGACGGCCATTGCCCCTGAGGAAACCGGTTCGGACACGATCGAAGCGGTCCGCGCTTTCAACCGCTTCTACACGAACCGCATCGGCGTGCTCGACCGCGCCTATCTCGACACGCCCTATACGCTGACCGAGGCGCGCGTCATCTACGAACTCGCCAATGGCGGCGCGACCGCCGCCTCGCAGCTGACGACGGAACTGTCGCTCGATCCCGCCTATGTCAGCCGCATGCTGAAGGGCTTTTCCGGCACGGGTCTGGTCGACATCCGCAAGGACCCTGCCGATGGCCGGGGACGGCTGCTGAGCCTCACGGAGAGCGGCCGGGCCGTCGCCGCCGACCTCGCCACGCGGTCGCGGGCGAGCATCGCGACCCTGATCGATCCGCTGGACGAAGCGGCGCGGCACAGGCTGACGGCGGCGCTCCGCGACGTCACGGCTCTCCTTGCCGGCGAAAGCCTTTCTGGCCCGATCCGGATCCGCCCCCACCGGGCCGGCGACATGGGCAGGGTGATCGCCAGCCAGGCCCAAAGCTATGCGGAAAGCTACGGCTGGAACGAGGAATACGAGGCGCTCGTCGCCGAGATCTGCGCGAAGTTCCTGCGCGACTTCGATCCGGCCCGCGAGCACTGCTGGATCGCCGAGCAGGACGGCGCGCTCGTCGGCAGCATCTTCCTGCTGAAGGGCAGCGAGACGACGGCCAGGCTGCGCCTGCTGCATGTCGCCGAGGCCGCGCGCGGCCATGGCCTCGGCACCCGGCTGGTGACGGATTGCATCCGCTTTGCGCAAGGTGCCGGCTACAGGCGGCTGGAACTCTGGACGAACGACATCCTGACGGCGGCCCGCCGCATCTACCAGGCCGCCGGCTTCACGCTGGAGAAGGAGGAGGCGCACCACAGCTTCGGCCAGGACCTCGTGGGGCAGACCTGGGCACTCGACCTGGCCGGCTGGCAGGAATCGCTCACGCCTCCTGCAGCGCGCGCTCCGGCCAGCGGCACTCCTGAAGCCCCGCCCGCGTGAACGGGTCGGCAAGCGTGCCGGAGACGATGGCCGCAAGGATCTGCGGTGCCGGCGGGACTTTCGCGACGGTCGCCACCAGCCGGTCGCGCAGCCAGGCGATCGCCCGCGAATCCGACTGGTAGAAGGGCGTGAAGACGTAGGAGAGGAGCTGGAACAGCCGGACATGGTTGCGCCGGGCGGCCGCATAGGCCGCCAGCCCTTCCTCCAGGGTGGAAGCCGCGGACAGGGCATGGGCCAGCGCCGCCGCATCGAGCAGCGCCATGTTCGCCCCCTGCCCGAGCTGCGGGCTGGTCGAATGGGCGCTGTCGCCGATGAAGGCGATGCCGTCCGCCACGGGCGGCAGCGTGGTGCGGTGGGCATAGCGGGCGAGCGTCAACTGGTCCCAGTCCGTGATCTGGTCGAGGAAGGGCGCGGTCTCGGGCCAGTAGTCGAGGATGCGCGCCTTCCAGCGCTGCAGGCCGGC
Source organism: Shinella sp. HZN7 (assembly GCF_001652565.1). Classification (NCBI taxonomy): domain Bacteria; kingdom Pseudomonadati; phylum Pseudomonadota; class Alphaproteobacteria; order Hyphomicrobiales; family Rhizobiaceae; genus Shinella; species Shinella sp. HZN7. The sequence continues at coordinate 2,277,568 of NZ_CP015736.1, forward strand.
CCGCTGCACCGCGTCCGCGTCGGCCACCTTCAGGCTCCAGAAGAAGGCGACCTTCTGCCCCTCGCCCGCATGGGCCCGGCCGACCGGCAGCACGCCGATCATCACCTTCGCCGCGTCATAGCGTTGCACGAGCGCCCGCGCATCATGCGCGATGCCGTCGCAATCGAGCGTCGCCCAGAAGGCGCCCCAGGGCAGTTCGCGCACAGCGGGCGCGACGACGGACGCGGCGGCAAGCTGCGACCGGGCGCCCGTCGCGTCGACCACCAGGTCGTAGTCGCCTACGATCTCGCCCTCTGGATCGTGCAGGGCCGTGCGGGCCTGCCGCGTCTCGGCCTTGGCGAGCGTGATGCCGGTTCGGATGGGCAGGCCCGCGGCCGCCACCGCATCATGCAGGGTCGCAAAGAGCGCCGCCCGGTGCACGGCAAGGCCATAGCGGCCGCCGGCCAGCGCATCGTAGCGCACGTCGAGCACCGTCCGCCCGCTGCGCGCGTCGGCGCCGTGCAGCCGGTCGATACGGTTGCCGAGCGCGTGAATGGCCGGGGAAAGGCCGAGCGCATCGAGCACGGTGAGCCCCGTCGGCTGCATCAGCAGGCCGGAGCCGACCGGGGACGGCTGCTCGAAGCGTTCGATCAGCTCCACCCGGTGGCCGGCGCGCGACAGAAACAGCGCCGCCGCAAGCCCCGCAGGCCCCGCGCCGGCGATAGCGATATCGAGTGGCTTCATGACCCGCCTTCCCTGCATGCGGCTCCAGAGCGCCAGAGCCGGAGCGTCAGTCCTGAGCCGCGTCGTAGACCTGCCGGGCGGCCCGGATCGCGGCGTGGTTCTCGGAAGACCACTGCACGAGGGAGCGCAGAAGCGCAAGGAAGGAATGGCCGAGCGGCGTCAGGCAATATTCGACGCTCGGCGGCTGGGTGGGGTAGACGGTGCGGGTGAGATAGCCGTCGCGCTGCAGGTCGCGCAGCGTCTGGGTCAGCATGCGCTGCGAAATGTCGGGAATGAAGCGGCGCAACTGCGAAAAGCGGCGCGGCCCGTCGGCAAGGCCGAGGATCATCAGCGACGTCCACTTGCCGCCGACGCTGTCCAGCACGTCGCGCACCGGACAATCGTCCATCGACATGGCGATGCCGTCGATGAGAATGACGCGCTCGCCCTCGGCACGGTCGACGATCCTGTTCATGGCCGGTTCCCTCCAGGTAACCACCGCAGAAAAAACTGCCTTCTTTACAGCTCATAGCAGATTACCAGATAAGAGCAAGTCTCGATTAGAGACCAATCGCAGCAGGACCAGGGCGCCTCCCCGCCACGCCTGCAGGAACGGTCCGCAAGGGCCTAGAAAGGCAAAGACATGACCGACACAGTTCTCGTTACCGGCGCCTCCGGCCAGCTCGGCCGCCTCGTCATCGACGCGCTCCTTGCCTCCGGCAAGCTCGCGCCCGCCGATATCATCGCCACAACCCGCGACGTCTCCAAGCTCGCCGCCTATGCCGACAAGGGCGTCACCGTGCGCGCCGCCGACTTCGACGATCCCGCCTCGCTCGACGCGGCCTTCGCCGGCGCCGGCAAGGTGCTGATCATCTCCACCGACGCGCTAGACACGCCCGGCAAGCGCCTCGCCCAGCACAAGGCCGCCATCGCCGCCGCCGCCAAGGCGGGCGCGAAGCACATCCTCTACACGTCGATGCCGCAGCCGGACGATTCGCTCGTCACCTTCGCCCCCGACCATCTCGGCAGCGAGGAGGCCATCAAGGCGACCGGCATCCCCTACACGATCCTGCGCGACGGCTGGTATGCGGAAAACCTCTTCATGTCGCTGCCGCATGCGCTGCAGACGGGCTCCTGGTACACCTCGACCGGCGCGGGCCGGATCGCCCACATCACCCGCGCCGACACCGCGGCCGCCCTTGTCGGCGCCGTGCTGAAGGCCGGAAACGAGAGCCGGACCTACACCCTGACCGGCACGAAGACGCACACGGCCGAGGAGATCGCCGCCATCGTCTCCGCGGCGACGGGCAAGCCGCTCGCCGTCGTGCATGTCACGGATGCCCAGCTTGCCGAGGGGCTGAAGGCCGCCGGCCTGCCGGAAGGCTTCGTGCCGACCATCGTCTCCTTCGACGCCAACACGCGCGAAGGCAAGATCGCGATGGTGACGGAAGACGCCGAGGCGCTTTCCGGCCGCACGCCGACATCCCTTGAGGACTTCGTCGCCGCGAACAAGGCCGCGTTTCTCGGTTGATGCTATTCAAGGTGCGGCGCTCGACCGGGCGCCGCACGGACTTGTCAGACGTCCTGGCCGCAGGCGCGGCAGAAGCGCCGCACGGTTTCCGCCATGCCGTATTCCAGCGCATCGGCGGTCAGGCCATGGCCGATCGACACTTCGGCAAGGCGCGGGATGCGCGCGACGAGCGCCGGCAGGTTGGCGACCGTCAGGTCATGGCCGGCATTGACGTCGAGGCCGAGCTCGAAGGCGATATCCGCAGTCTCTCCAAGCCGCTCGACGAGCCGCGCCGCCTCGGCCGGATCGTCGTAGCAGCCGCCATAGGGGCCGGTGTAAAGCTCGATCCGGTCCGCGCCGACCTCCTTCGCGATGGTCAGCGCCTCGCGGTCCGGCTCGCCATCGGCAAAGACCGAGACGCGCAGGCCGAGCGCCTTCAGCCGGCCGACGATGTTGCCGAGGAGATTGTGGTTCGCACGGAAGTCCCAGCCATGGTCAGAGGTCGCCTGGGAGGGATCGTCGGGCACGAGCGTCACCTGCTCGGGACGATGCTCCTCGACGAGCCGCATGAACCCCTCTTCCGGAAAACCCTCCATGTTGAATTCCGTGCCGGAGAACTCGGTGTCGATGAGGCTGCGGATCGGCGCGAGATCGGAGAAGCGTATATGGCGCTGGTCGGGCCTTGGGTGCACGGTGAGACCGCTCGCACCCGCCTGAAGGGCGATCCGGCCAAGGCCGGTGACGCTCGGCCAGGGCAGATCCCGCCGGTTGCGCAGCATGGCAATGGCATTGAGATTGACCGACAGTTTCGCAGGCATGGCGACGCACACTCCTCTTGCAGGCCACAAGCTCTAGCCTGTTGTTTCCACAAGGGCAATCGCCTCGAGGGCCCGCCTTGCCGCCGCCTTGCGGCTTTGTGGCGGGAGCCTGTGCATGCCCTCTTGCCGTTGCGCAAGAATCACCGGTAGAATCCCCCGTGATTTTGGGGGATGCCGCGCCGGCGTCCCGTCGTGGGGAACGGGAAAGGAATCGGGCAGCAGCGATGGTCTCCTCTGTGGTGGCACCATGAGCAGGACCGACAGGCCGGCGTGCGAACGTGTGCGGCGCGCGCTCGATGCCATCATCGCAAGCGAAGCGTTCGCCCGGTCCGAGCGGTTGCGCTCGTTCCTTTCCTATATCGTCGAAAACGAGCTTTCCGGCAAAGCCGCCCAGTTGAAGGGCTACACCATCGGCATCGACGTCTTCGGCCGCCCGCCGGGCTTCGATGCCGGCAACGATCCGCTCGTGCGCGTCCAGGCCGGCAAGCTCCGGAAATTGCTGGAGCAGTATTACGAGACGGAGGGCGCGGCAGACCGCCTGCGCATCCGCGTGCCGCTCGGCAGCTACGTGCCGGAATACAGCGCCGCCGAGGACGAGCCGGAGACCGCGGGCAAAGCCCCGCACACACCGCCTTCCACCGTGCGGCCGCTCCGGCAGAAGCCGGCAGTGCGCCGCTCCTGGCTTCCCGCGCCGATCTCCTCGCCGCTCGCTCTCTTCTCGCTGCTGCCGCTCTTCTTCCTGGCCCCTTCGATCTATCCGGATGCCTCCAGCACGGCGATCGCCAAGGCCCAGCTCGTGCTGTCGGTGCAGAACAAGCTCGCGGGGCGCGTCCAGGCGCTGCCGAGCCTCCACATCATGCAATGCTGGCCATCGGGCGGCGAATGCAATGCGCTGGCCCGCGCCATCGCCGGATCCGCCGGCTACCACAGGACCGTGCATCTCGTCGATTCGCGCGATGCAGCGGAACCGCACGCGCTTTCCTATGCCATCCGCATCGAGAGCCAGCCGAACGGACAAGGCATCTATGCCCGACTGGTCCACCAACCATCCGGCACCACGGTCTTCACCCGCCATTTTTCACGCGAGCAGCTGCGCGGCGAAGGCGGCATCGCCTATGAGGCGGTCACCTTCACCGCCCGCGCCCTCACCGCCACCGGCCCGCTGTATCGCCATGCCATGCGCACGGGTGTGGCCAGCAACCTCATGGAATGTCTCGCACAAGGGGAACAGGATCCGCCGCGCGGAACACCCGTTGCCGGCGAGCCGGCAGCCTGCAGCCATCTGCCCGCGGCACTTGCCGACGTCTCGCCGGAAGAAGGCCCTGACATCACGCTGACACGTTGAACGCCCTTTCTCCAGCCCGCAGGCAACGCCAGAAAATACATCCCTAGATATAACGATAGGCACATCCCCCCCTTGGGTTTATTTTAGAATGCAGGGCGGATTGGTAATGTGTGCCGCTCGGATTCACGATCCCGCACAATTAAATCGCGAAAAGGATCTGGAATCCCTGCACGATCGTATACAGTTTCACCGGCATGCACAGCCGGCGAAACAGGGGCATTGTCCGCCGGCTTGTCATCCAGCCTTCGCAATGAGGCTGGCCACGGGCTGGCGACCGGGGGTTAAGCACATGACCAATCTACTTGTTTGCGGGCTGCTTTCATGATGACCAATGAGTCGAAGAAGGCCGACAGCCGTTCGGGCACGCGCAAATCCATCCGTTTCCTGCCGGTCGCGCCCGTGCCGGAGAACCTGCCCGAAGGACGCCTTGCCATCGCCGACATGGCCAATGCCTTCGGCGTGACCCATCGCACGCTGCATTTCTACGAGGAGAAGGGCCTTCTGACCGCGGCCCGCGTCGGCCCCATGCGGGTCTACGGCCCGGATGAAATCCAGCAGATGGCGGTGGTCAACACCTGCCGCGAGACGGGCATGCCCGTCGCGGTGATCCAGGAATTGCTGGAGCGCCTTTCGTCCGCCGAAAGCCAGGAGGAGGCCGACGGCGTCTTCCGCAACGCCATGATCGCCCGCAAGCGCGAACTGGTGGCGCAGCAATCGACGATCCGCCGGCAGATGCAGCAGATCAACGAATTGCTCGATTTCAGCTCCGCCCATGAGCCGGAGACGAACGACAACACCCCCTGCGCCAACCTGGCGCCGGCCGAACTGCGCTGCCTCGCCCTGATGGCGGAAGGTTATCCGACGAGCCGCATCGCCCGCGCGCTCGAGATCGAGCCCGGCGAAGTGCAGGTGATGGAAAAGAACATCATCGCGAAATTCGACAGCAACAACCGTTTCCAGGCCGTCGCCAAGGCGGTCATGCTCGGCATCGTCGGCCACTGAGACCGATGAGACGGGCCGGACATGACGACCGGCCCCTTCCATCCGCTTCCTGAGGAGCGGTCCGCCGTGCGGGTCCCAACTATCGCACGACGGTAAGCGTTTCCGCGGCGCGCGTAATGGCGGTGTAGAGCCAGCGTTCGCGCGTGTCGCGGAAAGCATAACTTTCATCGAACAGCACGACATTGTTCCACTGCGAGCCCTGCGCCTTGTGCACGGTCAGCGCATAGCCGAAATCGAACTCGTCATAGCGCTTGCGCGTCGACCAGGGGATTTCCTCGTCGAGATTCTCGAAGGCGGCCTTCAGGAGCTTGATCTTGGCCGCGCCGCGATCCATGTCGTCGTCCTCCGGCCGGATCATCAGGTTGATGCCGGGCTTCACCGTCTCCTTGGAGGAGCTCATCACCTGCCAGAGCGAGCCGTTGAGCAGGCCCTTGGCCGGGTCGTTGCGCAGGCACACCAGCTTGTCGCCGGATTGCGGATAATCGGTGGTGAATCCCTTCAGCTCGCGCAGGCGCTGGTTGTAGCGCCGCCGCGTCCTGTTCGTGCCGACGAGCACCTGGTCGGCATCGAGCACGAGCGTCTGGTCCACCTCGTTGCGTCCGATGACGCGTGCGGCGCCATAGTCGCCATAGGCGATATCGCTGCCTTCGCGCACCTGCATGGCGAGCTGGATGATGGGATTGTCGCGCGCCTGCCGGTGGATGTCCGTCAAAAGGTAATCCGGCTCCTGGTTGGTGAAGTAGCCGCCACCGGAAACCGGCGGAAGCTGGCCGGGATCGCCGAGCACGAGGATCGGCGTGCCGAAGCTCATCAGGTCCTTGCCGAGCGCCTCGTCGACCATCGAGCACTCGTCGACGACGACGAGGGCGGCCTTGGCCACCGGGCTCTGGCGGTTGATGGAGAACATCGGCGAGATCGAGGTCTTGCCCGTCTCCTCGTCCGACACCTCTTCCTCGCCGCGCGGGCGGTAGATCAGCGAATGGATCGTCTTGGCATTGGTCGCGCCCTTGGAGCGCAGCACCTGGGCCGCCTTGCCGGTGAAGGCCGCGAACAGCACCTCGCCGTCGACATTTTCCGCAAAATGGCGCGCCAGCGTCGTCTTGCCCGTGCCGGCATAACCGAACAGGCGGAACAAAGGCTCGCGCCCGTCCTTCAGCCACCGCGCGACGGCCTTCAGCGCGTCATCCTGTTGGGGTGCAAATTCCATGACCGGACTTGGCAGGATTCGGCGCCGTGAAGCAAGAGAAACGTGCCCCTTTCACGGTTCGACGGACGGAATCGGCCCCCGGGCGATTTTCCCCTGTTCGCCGGTGCGCTGTCGCGCTATTGAGGGCCCAGTTTTCCGGAGCGATCCTTGTCCCGCGCCTCCCCTTCCACAAAGAACACCGCCGTGCCGACGGGGATCGGCAAGCTGTCCGCCGTCCTGCAATGGGCCGCGGTCGGCGCGCTCTCGATCGTCATCACGGTGCCGCTGGAACTCGGGGGCTTTCCCGCCGCCCTGCTGATGGGACCGATGCTGGCCGGCATCGTCGTGGCGCTGGGCGGCGGAACGATCCGCCTGCCGCGCATCTTCTTCTTCATCGTCCAGGTCGTGCTGGCGCTGATGATCGCCACCACGGTCTCCGAGGATTTCCTCGGGACCTTCCAGCGCAACTGGCCGCTGATGCTGTTCGTCGTGGTCTCCGTCATCAGCGTCAGCACGCTGTGCGGCTGGCTGATCACGCGGACCGGCATCCTGCCCGGCACGACGGCGATCTGGGGCTCCTCCGCCGGCGCCGCCTCGACCATGATGATGATGGCGGAAGCCTATGGCGCCGATGCCCGGCTCGTCGCCTTCATGCAGTATCTGCGCGTTGTCTTCGTTGCCAGCCTCGCCACGCTCGTCGCCCATTTCGGCGGGCACGACGGCGCGGCCGTGCCGCCGCATGCCTGGTTCGAGCCGGTGCCGCTGCCGCCGCTCGTCCTGATGCTGGCGGTCGGCATCGTCTGCGGCCTCGCCGGCCAGAAGCTGCGCATCCCGGCCGGCGCCTTCCTGGTGCCCTTCGCGCTCGCCGCCGTGCTCAACGCCTCCGGCACGATCAGCATCGAACTGCCGCAATGGCTGCTCGTCATCGCCTTCACGCTGCTCGGCTGGAACATCGGCCTCGGCTTCACCCGCGCCATCCTCCTGCATGCACGCCGGGCGCTCCTGCCGACGGTGCTCTCCATCCTCGCGCTGATCAGCTTTTCCGGCCTGCTTGCCGGCCTGCTGATCCTCGTCCTCGGCATCGACCCGCTGACGGCCTATCTCTCGACCAGCCCCGGCGGCCTCGATTCCATCGCCGTCATCGCCGCCTCCAGCAAGGTCGACATCGCCTTCGTCATGACGCTGCAGACGGCCCGGCTCATCCTCGTGACCTTGTTCGGCCCGTGGCTCGCCCGCTTCGTCGCCGACCGGGCTTAGGATCAATCGACATCCAGCCCAGGCCGGCATGGGCTGAAGGGCGACTGGCCCTGGTCGACCGCGTTTTCAAGAAGGATGGGCTTTCCGTGCGGCGTCGCCTCGGCGGCGCGGGCCCAGCGATCGGACAGCGCGACCTGCTCCGCCTCGCTCGCAACGCCCCTTTCGGCCAGCAGCGAGGACAGCGCGGCAACCCAGCAGTCGAAATAATCGGCACCATCGGCCGCCCTTGCGGGCCGGTGAACCTCGCGCGACAGGGCCTCGGCCCACTCGCTCCAGGTGAAGACGCCCCGTTCATGGAGGCGCACCGTCATCGCGAAGGCCTGCGCCTGCCAGGGTTCGGCAAAGACCGGGTCGCCTTCCCGGGATTTCGGCAGGCCGGGCGAATCGGCGGGCGTCTCACACCGGCTCAAGATAGCTCTCCCAGGCATCGATCGAGACGGTGAGGCCGGGCGCGGCCCCCTCGCCCCAGATCTCGCCGCCGTCGAAGACGACGGTATAGACCCATTGCGGGTTCTCGCCCTTGCCGTGTGCGCTGTCATCCGGAAAGACGAAGGAGCCCTGCACGGTCTCGACCATGCCGACCTTGCCGCGGGCATAGCGCGGCAGGCGGGTATGCGTCGCCGGATTGACATTGCGAGTGCGCACGCGCGCGCCGGCGGCAAACCGCGGCGCCGTGTCGAGCGGCCGGTCGCACGGCCCGCCCCTCGCAAGAACGGCCGGCACCATCTCCGCCGTCAGCACGCGCTTCGGCGTCGCGCCCTTCTCCAGCGTCCGGCCCTCGGCAAGCTCCGCCCCGCTGACGAAGCCGTGGCGCGCAAGCAGCGTCTCCAGCGCCCGGATCCAGATCTCGTAATAGCTTGCGGCAAGATAGGTGGCCGGCGGAATGTTTTCCCGCGCATGGCGGCTTTCGTCGATGGTCCAGGCGCCGAAGGCGCCGCAGGAGAGCGTCACGCCGAGCGCCCGCTTTTCCCACTCGGCATGGAAATACGGCTCGTCAGCCTTCGGCGCGACGGGGCCGAAGCCGTGCAGGCCGCCGAGATCGTGCGGCCCGTTCATGCCCGCGCCTCGGGGGAAAGCGCCAGCCCGGTGCCGATCATGGCATCGCGCGTCACGAGATCGGCGAGCGCTTCCTGGTCGAGCCCCTCGCTGCCCGCCGGCCGCTCCGGCACGACGAGATAGCGCAGCTCCGCCGTCGAATCCCACACGCGGATCTTCCGGCCGGCCGGCAGCGTGACGCCGAATTCCTCCAGCACGCCGCGCGGGTCCATCACGGCGCGCGCGCGATAGGCCGGCGCCTTGTACCAGACGGGCGGCAGGCCGAGCACGGACCAGGGGTAACAGGAGCAGAGCGTGCAGACGACGAGGTTGTGCGTCTCGCCGTCGTTGAACACCGCCCGCATATGCTCGCCCTGCCGGCCGGTATAACCGAGGCTGGCGATCGCCGCCGTCGCATCCTGCTTCAGCCAGGCGGCGAAATCCGGCTCCGCCCAGGCCTTGGCGACGACGCGCGCGCCGTTGCGCGGGCCGATCTTCGTCTCGTAGGTCTCCACGATGACGTCGATGGCCTTCGGATCGATCAGGCCCTTCTCCGTCAGGATGGTTTCGAGCGCGCGCACGCGCGCTTCCATCGGCGAGAAATGGTTGTCGTGATGATGGTCGTCGTCGTGGTCATGGATGTGCATGGCGGTCCCTCCGCTCCGGCTTTCCTTTTACGCGCCTAGCGCAGCATCGGCCAGAGGCTTGCGACGAGCAGCAGGGCCATCGTCATGTTGAACCATTTCAGCCGCACCGGATCGGAGAGCCACTGGCGCAGCGCCGAGCCGAAGCCGGCCCAGGTGGAGACGCTGGGGAAATTGACGATGGCGAAGGCGATGCCGACGATCAGCACGCTCATCGTGTAGTTCGCCGCGTTCGTATAGGTCGCCATGGCGGACACAGCCATCACCCAGGCCTTCGGGTTGACCCACTGGAAGGCGGCTGCCTCAAGGAAGCTCATCGGCCGCGCGCCCGCCTTGCCTTCGCTTAGCGAGCGCGACGTGCCGATCTTCCAGGCGATCCAGATGAGATAGGCGCCGCCCGCGAATTTCAGCAGCGTATAGACCAGCGGGACGGCCTCCAGCAGCGCGCCGAGCCCGAAGCCGACGGCGAGCAGCAGCACGAGGAAACCGACGCCGATGCCGCACATATGCGGGATCGTGCGCACGAAACCGAAGTTCACGCCGGAGGCGAAGAGCATCATGTTGTTCGGGCCGGGGGTGATGGAGGTGGTGAAGGCGAAGACCAGAAGCGCCAGAAAAATCTCGATCTGCATGGGAGGTCCTGAATAACCCGGTTGTTTTTTTCGATTGATAGTCCATCTCCTTGCAACGACCAGCCAATTCTTGTCATGCATGCAATTCGGATGGCTGATGCATGGCCCTTGCAAGCGGAGCGCACCATGAAAGCGGAACTACCGGCAGTCACCTTCCCCGGCGGTCGGCAGGTGCCGGCCCTTGGCCTCGGCACCTGGCACATGGGCGAAGGCGATGCCTCGATGGCCGAGGAGGTAAACAGCCTGCGCGCCGGCATCGACCTCGGCATGACGCTGATCGACACGGCGGAAATGTATGCCGACGGCGGCGCGGAGACCGTGGTCGGCGAGGCGATCCGGGGGCGGCGCGATGCGGTGTACCTCGTCAGCAAGGTGCTGCCCTACAATGCCAGCCGCAGCGGCACGATCGCCGCCTGCGAGGCAAGCCTGAAGCGCCTCGGCACCGACCATGTCGACCTCTACCTCCTGCACTGGCGCGGCCGCCATCCGCTCGCCGAGACGGTCGAGGCCTTCGAGATACTGAAGGCTGAGGGCAAGATCGGCGCCTGGGGCGTCTCCAACTTCGACAAGGACGACATGCTGGAACTGCTCGACGTCGCCGAGCCCGCCCGTCCCGCCGCCAACCAGGTGCTCTACAACCTGTCCCGTCGCGGCATCGAGTTCGATCTCCTGCGCTGGAGCCAGGTGCAGGGCATCCCGATCATGGCCTATTCACCGCTCGACGAGGGCCGACTCGTCGGCCATCCGGTGCTGGAGGAGATCGGCCGCATCCACAAGGCGAGCGCCGCCCAGGTCGCCCTCGCCTTCCTCCTGACGAGGCCCGGCGTCATCGCCATCCCGAAATCCGGCTCGCCGGACCGCGTGCGCGAAAATTTCAACGCCGCCGAAATCCGCCTGACCTCGGAAGACCTCCGCCTCCTCGACGACGCCTTCCCGCCGCCGACGCGCAAGCGTCCGCTGGAGATGATCTGATCCGCATGAAAAAGGGCTTTCCCGTTTCCCGAAAAGCCTTCCCCACCCGCGACGTCATCCTCGGGCTTGACCCGAGGATCCATGCCACAAGTGAGGGCGTCCGGTGACGTATGGATCCTCGGGTCAAGCCCGAGGATGACGAAGGAGAGGTTTTCGGGCCTTGTCGCCGGTCAAAACAGGCCTCCGCTTGAAGGCTCCGCCGGCAGGCTTGAAAGCGTTGGCCCCCTACCCGCTCACATGCCCTGCGGACCGCGATTCATCGCGGCGATGCCCGTGCGGCACACTTCGCTGAGGCCGAGCGGCTTCATGACCGCCACGAACTGATCGACCTTGGACGACTTGCCGGTGATCTCGAAGATGAAATGCTCGGTGGTCGCATCGACGACCTTGGCGTGGAAGGCATCGGCAAGGCGCAGGGTTTCCGCGCGCAATTCGCCGGCCCCCGTGACCTTGACCAGCGCGACCTCTCGCTCGATCGGCCGTTCCTGGCCCATCGTCTTGGCGCGGACGGTGAGGTCGACGACCCGGTGCACCGGCACGATGCGCTCGAGCTGCGATTTGATCTGTTCGAGAACACCGGGCGTGCCGCGCGTCACGATGGTGATGCGCGAAAGGTGCGCCTCGTGCTCGGTCTCGGAAACCGTGAGGCTCTCGATATTGTAGCCGCGGCCGGAGAACAGGCCGATGACGCGGGCAAGCACGCCCGGCTCGTTGTCGACCAGCACGGAGAGCGTGTGGCTCTCCGCGACCTGGGTTTCCTTGGCGATGAAATAGGCGGAGCCCGTGGGCTGAAGGTGTGCGTTCATGATGTTCTTTCCTCACGCAATTCCAAACGCAAAGCCGCTTCACGCTTTTGCTGGAATTGCTCTCCTTTCCATCAAACGAGCTGGCGGCCCTTGGCGTCGATCGCATTGGCGACCGCTTCGTCCGTGGCCTCGTCGGGCAGCAGCATTTCATTGTGCGCCTTGCCCGAGGGGATCATCGGGAAGCAGTTGGCGAGGTTCGCCACGCGGCAGTCGAAGATGACCGGGCGCTTGACGTCGATCATCTCCTGGATCGCGCCGTCGAGATCGCCGGGCTTGTCGCAGGCGATGCCGACGCCGCCATAGGCTTCCGCGAGCTTGACGAAGTCAGGCATCGCCTCCGTGTAGGAATTCGACAGGCGGTTGCCGTGCAGGAGCTGCTGCCACTGGCGCACCATGCCCATATACTGGTTGTTCAGGATGAAGATCTTGACCGGCAGGTTATACTGGACCGCACAGCTCATCTCCTGGATGCACATCTGGATCGAGGCATCGCCCGCGATGTCGATGACGAGGCTGTCGCGGTGCGCGACCTGCACGCCGATCGCCGCCGGGAAGCCGTAGCCCATCGTGCCGAGGCCGCCCGAGGTCATCCAGCGGTTCGGCTGCTCGAAGCCGTAGAACTGCGCCGCCCACATCTGGTGCTGGCCGACTTCCGTCGTGATGTAGGTGTCGCGATCCTTGGTCAGCTCGTAGAGCCGCTGGATCGCATATTGCGGCATGATCACGTCGTCGCTCGCCTTGTAGGCGAACGAGTTGCGCGCGCGCCATTTGGCGATCGACGTCCACCAGTCGTTCTGGACCGCCTTGTCGTAATCCTTCGCGGCAGCACGCCACTGGCGGACCATGTCCTCCAGGATCGCGCCGACATCGCCGAGGATCGGAACGTCGACACGGACGTTCTTGTTGATCGAGGACGGGTCGATGTCGATGTGGATCTTCTTCGAGTTCGGAGAAAAGGCGTTGAGGCGGCCGGTGATGCGGTCGTCGAAGCGCGCGCCGATGCAGACCATGACGTCGCAGTCATGCATCGCCATGTTCGCCTCGTAGGATCCGTGCATGCCCAGCATGCCCAGCCAGTTCTTGCCGGAGGCCGGATAGGCGCCGAGGCCCATCAGCGTCGAGGTGATCGGGAAGCCGGTGATCTCGACCAGCTCGCGCAGGAGGCGCGAGGCTTCCGGCCCGGAATTCACGACGCCGCCGCCGGAATAGATGATCGGCCGGCGGGCCGAGCGCATCAGGCTGACGGCAGCCGCGATCTGGTTCGCATCGCCCTGCAGCTTCGGCTGGTAGCTCTTCTGGATGGGCGCTGCGGAGGGCGGCGTATAGGTGCCGGTCGCGAACTGGACGTCCTTCGGGATATCGACGACGACGGGACCGGGACGGCCGGACTGCGCGATGCGGAAGGCCTCGTGGATGATGCGGGCGAGATCGTTGACGTCCTTGACCAGCCAGTTGTGCTTGGTGCAGGGGCGCGTGATGCCGACCGTGTCGCATTCCTGGAAGGCGTCCGATCCGATGAGCGTGGTCGGAACCTGACCGGTGAGGCAGACGAGCGGGATGGAATCCATCAACGCGTCCTGCAGCGGCGTGACGGCATTGGTCGCGCCCGGACCCGAGGTGACGAGCATGACGCCGACCTTGCCGGTGGAGCGGGCATAGCCTTCGGCCATGTGGCCGGCGCCCTGCTCGTGGCGCACCAGGATGTGCTCGATGTCGTCCTGCTGGAAGATCTCGTCATAGATCGGCAGGACGGCACCGCCCGGATAGCCGAAGATATGTTCCACGCCATTGTCTTTCAGGGCCTGCAAGACAATTTCGGCGCCCGTCATCTGATTTTCTGTTCCGCTCATCGGATTTCCGTCCGTCTCTTTCGTATTTCGGGTGATTATCGAATTTCTGGGCATAAAAAAAGGCCCCTTGGAGGAGCCTGCTTACCGCGCATGGGTGCTTTCGCCGGGTGGTTACACCACCCTGCCCATGCGCGTTCCCACCACAAGAATGATAGAGGTCAGATTTTTCATGGGGCGAAGTGTTAACGGCAAAGCCCACGCGCGTCAACGCCTTTCCGTCTGTTTCGAAACGGCACGGATTCGCGCATATCCGCGAAATTGCAATCCAGGGATGCATCATGACGAAACGTCTTATTAAGCGCCAGCCGTTAGACTTCGCCTTTGATGGCAAGGAGTGCCGTGATTGCTGAACAGTGATTTTCAAAGTTCCATCGTGGCTGGGGAGCAGGAGCGCCGGGACGGCGTTTCGACGGGCAACCGCCTGCTCGGCCGCGTCGTCGCCTGCAACGGCTCGCATGCCACCATCAGCGCCGTCGCCGAAGGCGGGGAAACGGCGCTTACGGAACTGTGGGCCGTCGGCCGTCTCATCTCCATCTCCGTCGGCCGCAACCGGATCGTCGCGCTCGTCTATTCCATGTCCACCGACCAGCAGAGCTGGGTGGAGAACCACGACACGGTCTTCCGCATCGAGGTCGAGCTGCTGGGCGAAGTGCATGTCAGCGCCGATGGCCGCGAGGAGTTTTCCGCCGGCATCACCGACTATCCGCATCTCGGCGCCATCGCCCATCGCATCCGCGCTTCGGATCTCGCCAAGGTCTACGACACCGGCAAGAACGATGTCTGCGCCATCGGCAAGCTGACGCAGGACGAGACGATCGACGCGACGATCCACGTGCCCTCCATGCTGGAGAAGCACTTCGCCATCGTCGGCACGACCGGCGTCGGCAAGTCCACCGCCGTCACGCTGCTGCTGCACAAGGCGATCCAGGCCGATCCGCGCCTGCGCGTGCTCATTCTCGACCCGCACAACGAATTCGCCTCCGCCTTCGGCGATCTTGCGGTCATCATCGACACCGACACGCTGGACCTGCCCTTCTGGTTGTTCCGGCTGGAGGAATTCGCCGAAGTCGTCTTCCGCGGCCGCCCGCCGGTGCCGGAGGAGATGGACATCCTGCGCGACCTGATCCCGGAGGCCAAGCGCGCCTTCCGCGGATCGAGCGACAACGGCCTTATGCGCCGCAGCAGCGAGAAAAGCTCGGTGACGGCCGACACGCCGGTACCCTTCCGCATTGCCGACCTGCTCGCCCTCGTCGACGAGCGCATCGGGCGCCTGGAGGGCCGGGCGGAAAAGCCGCACCTGCGCTCGCTCAAGGTCAAGATCATGTCGGCGATCAACGACCCGCGCTACCATTTCATGTTCTCCTCGAACACGATCACCGACACGATCCTCGATACGATCGCCCGCATCTTCCGCATTCCCGGCGACGGCAAGCCGGTGACAACCTTCCAGCTCGCCGGCATTCCTTCCGAAGTCGTCAATTCGGTCGCCTCCGTGCTCTGCCGCATGGCCTTCGAGATCGGCCTTTGGAGCAATGGCGGCGTGCACATGCTCGTCGTCTGCGAGGAGGCGCACCGCTACGTGCCGGCCGACATGAAGCTCGGCTTCATGCCGACGCGCCAGGCCATCGCCCGCATCGCCAAGGAAGGCCGCAAATACGGCGTCTCGCTCGGCATCATCACCCAGCGCCCCGGCGAGCTCGACCCGACGATCCTCTCCCAGTGCTCGACGATCTTCGCCATGCGCCTTGCCAACGAGCACGACCAGGAGATCATCCGCTCGGCGATCCCCAACTCATCGTCCTCGACGACCAGCTTCATCTCCTCCATCGGCAATGGCGAGGCGATCGCCTTCGGCGAAGCCGTGGCCGTGCCGATGCGCATGCGCTTTTCGCGCGTCGAGGCCAATCGTCTGCCGAAGGCGAACGGCACCGGCGTCAAGATCAGCGACGAGACGCCGCAAAGCGTCGACCTGCGCTCCATCGTCGCCCGCATGCGCGCCATCACCGGGCCCGACATTTCCGGCTTCCAGAGTTCCTACCTCGCCGCCCAGGGCCAGAACACCCCGTTGCCGACCGGCTACGAGGATGCGCCCTACGAGGACGAGGAAGACTATGTCGAGACGCTGCGGGCAGCAGAGGCCGCGCGTCCCGCCGCCCAGCCGCTCCAGCACGAGCCGTACCGGCCCGACATGCTGCCGGGCGCCCAGGGCGCCTACGACCCCTCGCCCCAGGAACGGTTCGAGGCGATCCGCCGGGAATTGACCTCCGAGCCGCAGCGTCCCGCCGCCGATCCCTATCGCCAGCCGGCAGCACGCCCCGCGCCCGCCTTCGGCGAGCAGCAGGAGCCGCGGCGCGAGGGCTCCATCCGCGAACAGCTTCTCAAGAAGCCGCTGAGCAGCCTGATCCGGCGCTGAGACGCTTCCACCGACCGCTACGCACCCGCGCCGGGCGTGCCTTCTGCGGCCAGCGGATCGATGCGCCGCCAGCTCTCGTCGAGCTGGTTGCGGAACCAGGTCATCTGGCGCTTGGCATATTGCCGCGTCGCCGCTGCGCCACGCTCGACAACCTCCGCCGCACTCATCGTCCCGGCCAGCATCGCCGTGATCTGCGGCACGCCGATCGCCTTCATGACGGGCATGGCGGGGGAAAGATCGAGCGCCAGCAGCGCCTGCACCTCCTCCACCGCGCCGGATGCCAGCATGTCTGCGAAACGCCGGTCGATGCGGGCGGCAAGCACTGCCCGGTCCGGCAGGACGACGATCTTCTCCGCCCGGTCCGCATCGATGACGGCCGGTCCTGTCGCCGCCTGGAAGGCCGAGATCGACTGCCCCGTCGCCTCCAGCACCTCCAGCGCCCGCACGATGCGCTGGCCGTCGCCCGGCTTCAGGCGCGCCGCCGTCTGCGGATCGCGCGCCTCCAGATCACGGTAGAGGGCTTCGGCCCCCTCGTCCGAGAGCCGGCCGCGCAGGTGGGCGCGGACAGCCTCTGGTATGGCGGGCATGTCGGAGAGCCCGCCCGTCAGCGCGCGGAAATAGAGCCCCGTGCCGCCGACGAAGACAGGCAGTTTTTTCCGCTGCCGCAATTCCGCGACAACCGCCGCCGCCTCGCGCAGCCAGTCGCCGGTGGAATAGGCCGCGCCGGCCGGCACGTGGCCGTAGAGCCGGTGCTCGATGCCGGCCATATCCGCCGGCTGCGGGCGGGCGGTGAGCAGGTTCAGCGTGTCGTAGACCTGCATGCTGTCGGCGTTCACCACCACGCCATCGTGCTCGGCCGCCAGCCGTACGGCGAGCGCGGACTTGCCGCTGGCCGTCGGGCCCGTTATCAGGATCGCGTCCCGCTTTCGATCAAGGTTTCTCATCATGGCTTTCGTTGCCACGCTTGTCGCCAATCCGTCAAATCCCGTCCTGACGCCCAGCCTTGCCGAAAAGGCCGCCGATGCGGTCAACGCATCCGGGCTTTACTGGCTTGCCGACGGCGTCGCCTGCGACATCGCGCTGCGCGACGGCAGCGACCTTGGCGCCGCTGAGGCCGCAATCCGCGCCGTCATCGGCGGCGAGCCGGTCGATCTTGCCATCCAGGAAGCGGAAACGCGGCGCAAGAAACTGCTGATCGCCGACATGGATTCGACGATGATCGGCCAGGAATGCATCGACGAACTGGCCGCCGAAGTCGGCCTCAAGGACAAGGTCGCGGCGATCACCGCGCGCGCCATGAACGGCGAGATCGCCTTCGAGCCCGCGCTTCGCGAGCGCGTCGCCCTTCTCAAGGGGCTCCCGGTCTCCGTCATCGACGAGGTCATCGAAAAGCGCATCACGCTGACGCCGGGCGGACGCGAACTGATCGCGACGATGAAGGCGAAGGGGTATTATACCGCCCTCGTCTCCGGCGGCTTCACCGTGTTCACGAGCCGCATCGCCGCCATGCTCGGCTTCGACGAGAACCGCGCCAACCTGCTGCTCGACGCCGACGGCAAGCTCACCGGCGCGGTCGCCGAGCCGATCCTCGGCAAGCAGGCCAAGGTCGACGCCCTCACCGAGATTTCCGAACGGCTCGGCATCTCGCCGGACGAAGCCATGGCCGTCGGCGACGGCGCCAACGACCTCGGCATGCTGCACCTGTCGGGCGCCGGCGTCGCGCTGCACGCCAAGCCGGCCGTCGCGGCGGAGGCGAAGATCCGCATCGACCACGGCGACCTCACCGCCCTGCTCTACCTCCAGGGCTACCGCAGATCCGATTTCGTGACCGGCTGATGCCCATCGCCACGACCAGGCGCCTGACGCTCCGGAACTGGGAGGAAAAGGACCGGGACCTCTTCCACGAGATCAATTCCGATCCCGTGGTGATGGAATTCTTCCCGTTCCTGCGCACGCGCGCCCAGTCCGACGAGCTCTTCGAGCGCATCCGCGGCATCATCGCCGAGACCGGCCTCGGCTTCTACGCGCTCGCCGAGCGGGAAAGCGACCTCGCCCTCGGCTTCTGCGGCCTCTCGCGCACGACGGAGCGGCTGGAACCTCACCTGCCGGCCGGCACGGTGGAGATCGGCTGGCGGCTGGCGCGGCGCCATTGGGGCCGGGGCTACGTCACCGAGGCCGCCGAACGGCTGCTCGCCTTCGGCTTCGAGGAGAAAGGCCTCGCCGAGATCGTCTCCTTCGCCGTCGCTGGCAACACGCGCTCCGTCGCTGTCATGCAGCACATCGGCATGCGCGCCGTACCGGAGCGGAATTTCGACATGCCAGGCCTCGACGACCCCACCCTTCGCCCGCATGTGCTCTACGCGCTGGATCGCGCCGGCTGGCAGCGCCGCTGAGAGAAATCCCCTCATCCGGCCCTTTCGGCGACCTTCTTCCCGACGGAGAGAAGGAAAAGGAGACGCCGGCGATCTCCCTCCGACGGGAGGAAGGTGCCGGCAGGCGGATGGCGGGCTTTTCATGCAGCCCCCATAAAACGACCGCTGAAGCAATACTCCAGCGGCCCGATTCCATCTCGCAGCTTTCGCCCGCAAGCCCCTGAAGGGACTCGCCTTAATCGATGCGCACGGTGATGTAGCGCAGCGCCCCCGTGCGGTTGGCGATCATCATCAGCGCGTTGCGGCGGTCTTCCGACTTCAGCTTGGCGATGCGGCTCTTGACCTCCTCCGCCGTCGTCACCGCCTCCTGGCCGATCTCGACGATCACGTCGCCGGGCACGATGCCGCGCTCGGCGGCGGCCGAATCGGGCGCCACCTCGGTGATGACGACGCCCTTGACGCTTTCGACGATCTCGAAGGTCTTGCGCGCCTCTTCCCCGAGGTCGCTGATGCCCATGCCGAGCACCCTGTCGACCTTGCTGGGCTGGGCTTCGCCGGTCTCGGGCGTCGTGCCCTCGTCCGGCGTGTCCTCGCCCTCGGTCACCTCGTCGTCGTCAGCCTGCTTCTCGCCGTCCTCGAGGCGGCCGAGCGTGACCTTGATGGTCATCTCCTTGCCGTCGCGCAGCAGCACGACGTCGACGGCCTTGCCGACCGGGCTTTCGGCGACGACGCGCGGCAGGTCGCGCATCTCGTCGACATCCTTGCCGTCGAAGCGGATGATGACGTCGCCGGTCATGATCGAGCCGTTGTCGACCGGGCCGCCCTTGATGATGCCGGCGACGAGCGCGCCCTTGGCCTCGCTCATGCCGATGCTTTCGGCGATGTCGTCGGTGACCGGCTGGATGCGCACGCCGAGCCAGCCGCGCCGCGTCTCGCCGAAATCGCGCAATTGCAGGAAGATGTTCTGCGCGAGCTCCGTCGGCACGGAGAAGCCGATGCCGATCGACCCGCCGGAGGGCGAGATGATCGCCGTGTTGATGCCGATGACCTCGCCCTTCATGTTGAACAGCGGGCCGCCGGAATTGCCGCGGTTGATGGCCGCGTCCGTCTGGATGAAGTTGTCGTAGGGACCGGCATTGATGTTGCGCCCGCGCGCCGAGATGATGCCGACCGTCACCGAGCCGCCGAGGCCGAACGGGTTGCCGATCGCCATCACCCAGTCGCCGATGCGCATGGTGCGCGAATCGCCGAAGGGCACCGCCTTCAGCGGCGCCTTCGGCTCGACCTTCAGGAGCGCAAGATCTGTCTTCGGATCGGTGCCGACGAGCTTCGCCTTCAGCTTGGAGCCGTTGGCGAAGTTCACCTCGATGTCGTCCGCGCCCTCGATGACATGGTTGTTGGTGGCGATGTAACCCGTGGGATCGATGACGAAGCCGGAGCCGAGCGAATTGACGGTCTGGCCCTGGTTGCCGCCTTCGCCGCCCTCGCCCTTGAAGAACTCGTCGAAGAAATCCTGGAAGGGCGAGCCTTCAGGCACTTGCGGAACGGGCGCCTTGTCATCGCTCTTGACGTTCTGCGAGGTGGAGATGTTCACCACGGCGTCGAGCAGGCTTTCGGCGAGGTCGGCAACCGATTCCGGGCCGTTCGGCTGGACCTGCGCCGCCGCCGGGACGACGAACGGTCCCCCCGCGACCAGCGAAAAACTCACCGCGAGCGCGAGTGCCGCATGGGCAACGCTGGACCTCATCTTCAAAGCCATGGTCGGCATCCTCTTTCGTCTGGATTGTCGCGGCGAGTGTTTGCCCCGGATACGGCAAAAATCAGTCCGCCGCGCTGAAATCATGTGAAGTCTTGCCCGTCTTCGCGGGCAGCCGCAAGGGCCGCGTTCACGCGCCGCGGACGAACCACACCATGGCGACGCCGAGCGCCACGGCAACGAGCCCGGAGGCACGCAGCTGGCTTTCCGGAATCTGCGGCAGCATTTCCGCCATGCGCTTCAAAATCGAAGGGGCCAGTGCGTACACCAGCCCCTCGATGATCAGGAAGAACGCGATCCCCGTCAGGAAATCGGACATGGCGTTCTCAGTCTGCGGTCGACGGCGTCGTCGTCGTGCCGGTGCCCGTTGCCGCACCCGAGGTTGCGGGCGCCGTGCCGGCGGCGTCCTCGAAGTAACGGAAGAACTCCGACTGCGGCGACAGCACCAACGTGGTGTCGGACGCGGTCATCGAGGTCCGGTAGGCGCTCATCGACCGGTAGAAGTCGAAGAAGGCCGGATCCTGCGAGAAGGCTTCGCCGAAGACGCGGTTGCGCTCGCCTTCACCCTCACCTCTGAGGATTTCCGAATCGCGCTGTGCGGCCGCGAGGAACTCGACGACCTGGCGATCCGCGATGGCGCGGCGGCGCTGGCCGGCCTCGTTGCCGCGCGCGCGGATGAGTTCGGCTTCGGCAAGGCGCTCGGCCTTCATGCGCTCGAAGGTCTGTTGCGAGACTTCCTGCGTGAGATCCGTCCGGCGGATACGCACGTCGGAGATCGTGAGACCGAGGTTCGACGCGTCGTTCGTCAGCTCGCCGCGCACTTCGCGCATCATCGACGCGCGCTCTTCGGACAGGGCGGATTCGAAGCCGCGCAGACCGTAGACGCGGCGCAGAGCCGCATCGAGACGGGTGCGCAGGCGCGCTTCGGCCGATTCCCGGTCGCCCGAGACGGCCTCGCGGAAGCGGCGGGCATCCGTGATCTTGTAGACCACGAAGGCATCGACCTCGTAGAACTTGCCGCCCGAGACCTGGACGCGGATGTCGTCGAGATCGAAGCGCAGCGCCTGGTCCTGGATGTACTGCACGCTGTCGGCATCCATGAAGCCGAAGGGCAGCTTGAAGTAGAGGCCCGGCTCGGACTTGACGTCCTGGATCTGGCCGAAGCGGATGACGATCGCCTGCTGGCGCTCGTTGACGACGAACACCGAGGAATAGGCGATGAAGAGAAGAACGCCGACGGCGATCAGAATGGTCGGTATCCGGTTGCCCATTACTGCGTGCCTCCTACGCTCTGCTGCTGCTGGGTCGCGTCACGGCCCAGTTCGTGCAGCGGCAGGAAGGGAACGACACCCTGTCCGCCCTGCTTCTCGTCGATGATGACCTTCTTGGAGTTCTTCATCACGCCTTCCATCGTTTCGAGGAAGAGACGCTTGCGGGTGACGTCGGGAGCGACCTTGTACTGTTCGTAGATAGACAGGAAGCGGGCTGCTTCACCTTCGGCTTCCTTGACGACGCGGTCCTTGTAGGCGGCCGCCTCTTCGCGGACCTGCGCGGCCTGACCGCGGGCAAGACCGAGCTTCTGGTTGGCATACTGGTTGGCTTCTTCGAGGAAACGGTCCTCGTCCTGCTCGGCGCGCTGCACCTCGTCGAAGGCATCGGCCACTTCGCGCGGCGGGGCCGCGTCCTCGATCGCGACGGTGTTGATCGAGATGCCGGAGCCATAGGCGTCCATGGTCGCCTGGATCGTCGTCTTCACCCCTTCCGCGATCGCCTGACGGTTGTCGCGGAAAATGTCCTGGGCGGGACGGCGGCCGACGACCTCGCGCATGGCGCTTTCGGCAACCTGCTGCAGCGTCTCGGCAGGATATTCGAGGTTGAAGAGGTAGGCCTGCGGATCCGTGACCGAGTAGAGCACCGAGAACTGCACGTTGACGATGTTCTGGTCGCCCGTCAGCATCAGGCCGGAGCTGTCGGAACTGGAAGCGGCCGTGCGGCGGCCGATATTCTGCTGCTGCTCGGTGATCTTCACGAGTTCGACGGTTTCCAGCGGCCAGAGGTGGAAATGCAGGCCGGGCATGGAGACTTCCTGCTTCGGCTTGCCGAAGCGCAGCTCGACGCCGCGCTCGTCCGGCTGGACGGTGTAGATGGAGTTCATCAGCCAGAAGACGCCGACGAGAAGCAGCGCGATGACCACGACGCCGCCGTTGATGCCGCCAGGCATGACGTTCTTCAGCTGGTCCTGGCCGCGCCGGATGATGTCCTCAAGGTCGGGCGGCCCGCCATTGCCGCCGCCGCCGCGGGGGCGGTTCGGTCCCTGCCCCCATGGCCCCTGATTGTTTCCGCCGCCGCCGCCCCAAGGGCCGCCGCCGCCGTTCTGATTGCTCCAGGGCATCAATACCTCTTTCTTTTTATCCCTACGTGCCGCATTTCGCGGAGTGTTTCACCGCGCAACGCGAGGTGAACCCGTTATAGGTATCCCTCCGGCACCTTTCAACAAATCCGCGTGTGCTTGCGGGCTTGTGCGGCAAAATAGTTCGTGATCGGGGCCTATGCGGCCGCTTTTCGGCGCCAGGTGACGAAATGCATGGCGTGGCTGTCCTTCTCGCCCTGCGGAATGGGCTCTTCCGCCACCTTCTCGAAGATGGCCGGATCGATGTCGGGAAAGCGCGTATCGCCCTCCACCTCCGCCTCCACACGGGTGACGTGCAGGATATCCGCCCGGTCGAAGGCCTGGGCATAGATCTGCCCGCCGCCGATGACGCAGACCTCGTCGACCCCGAGTTTTTCCGCCTCGCGGCGGGCGGCATCCAGTCCCTCGTCGAGCGAGGAGACGACCGCGGCACCGTGCGCGGAAAACGTCGTGTCGCGGGTGATGACGATGTTCGGCCGGCCGGGCAGCGGCTTGCCGATCGAATCCCAGGTCTTCCGCCCCATCAGCACCGGCTTGCCGAGCGTCAGTTGCTTGAAGCGCTTGAGGTCCGACGGCAGGTGCCACGGCAGGTCGCCGTCGCGGCCGATGACGCCGTTCCGGGCGACGGCCACGACGAGGACGATCTTGGCTTCAGTCATGCGGATACCCGAAAATCAGACGGCGATGGGTGCCTTGATGGTTGAATCGGCTTCGTAGCCGATCAGGGTGAAGTCCTCGAACTTGAAGGAGAAAAGGTCCTTCACATCGGGGTTGAGCTTCATGAAGGGCAAGGGCTTCGGGCGGCGCGTCAACTGGGTGCGCACCTGCTCGAAATGGTTGGAATAGATATGCGCGTCGCCGAGCGTGTGCACGAAATCGCCCGGCTGCAGGCCGGTCGCCTGCGCCACCATCATGGTCAGCAGCGCATAGGAGGCGATGTTGAAGGGCACGCCGAGGAAGATGTCGGCGGAACGCTGGTAGAGCTGGCAGGAGAGCTTTCCGTCCGCCACGTAGAACTGGAACAGGCAATGGCAGGGCGGCAGCGCCATCTCGTCGACCAGCGCCGGGTTCCAGGCCGAGACGATATGGCGGCGCGAATTCGGATTGCGCCTGATGCTGTCGAGGACGGCGACGATCTGGTCGAGATGGCGCCCGTCATGGGTCGGCCAGGAGCGCCACTGGTAGCCGTAGACCGGGCCAAGCTCGCCCTCGGCATCGGCCCATTCGTCCCAGATGGTCACGCCGTTCTCGTGGAGATAGGCGATGTTGGTGTCGCCCTTCAGGAACCACAGGAGTTCATGGATGATCGAGCGCAGGTGCAGCTTCTTGGTGGTCAGAACCGGAAAGCCTTCCGAAAGGTCGAAGCGCATCTGGTAACCGAAGACGCCGCGCGTGCCCGTACCGGTCCGGTCGCCGCGGTCGGTGCCGTTTTCCATGACATGGGCGAGAAGGTCGAGATATTGCTGCATGGTCGCCGCCGATTCGTTGTCCAGCGTAAGATACTAGAGCGGTAACGGCGGCGGCCAAAGCGTGAAATCGGGTTGTCCCGGTTTTCCTCAGGCGAGCGCGCCGAGCGTGCCGAGCTCCTTGGCCGTCAGATAGTAGAAGGTGACGCGCGATTTCGTGCGGTCGTCGGCCATGGTCTTGCAGACGGCCTCCACCGCCTTGTCGGCGGCCTCGCCCGTGATGCCGAACTTCTTGGCGCACCACTTTTCCTTGACGCGGTTCAGCTCTTCCGGGTCCGAGCAGGAGACGAGCGAGGAGTCGCGGTTGCGCAGCGCGATGCCGAGATGACTCACGATCTTCTTGACGATGGCCTCGTCCGCACCGCTGTCATACTTGCGGACGTCTGCGAGATAGTCGGTCATGGTATCCCCTCTCCGATTGCCCGGCCGCCGCCCTCATGACGGACCTGCCGCGCCGCCATGTTTTTCATGCGGCCTCGGCAAGTCAAGCGCTAATAAAGCACGACCGGAAGCCGCCGGCTTGCGCAAGCTCCGCCCGCCTGGGTTACAACGGGCAACATTTTTGCACTTTCTGAAGGAATTTCCGCTACAGCTATCCGGCGAAAAGCCCGATGGACCAATCCGCAGCGAGCACCCCCGCATGTGAGACACACTGACGACTATTCCGATCGCTTCCGGCTCGTCTATGCCACGGCCTCGCTCGCCGCGGGCGTGCTGACGGCCGGCTGGGGCGT
Organism: Shinella sp. HZN7; assembly: GCF_001652565.1. NCBI lineage: Bacteria > Pseudomonadati > Pseudomonadota > Alphaproteobacteria > Hyphomicrobiales > Rhizobiaceae > Shinella > Shinella sp. HZN7. The sequence goes on from NZ_CP015736.1 coordinate 2,302,478, forward strand.
CGTCTTCGCGGCGATGCAGGAATGGTCGATGGTCGCCATGGATATCGCGCTGGTCACCGTCGCCGTCGCGAGCTTCGTGCTCGTCCGCCGCCGCCAGTTGACCGCCGCCATCCTCTTCTCCCAGGTCGCCTTCCTCGTCATCATCGCCGCCTTCTGCCTGCTGTTCGATGTGCCGAACGATGTCGCCCCGCGGGTCTCGCATCTCTTCCTGCTCGTGCTGGCGATGATCGGCTACATCAACTACCAGCAACGCCCCTCGCGCCGGCAGATGGCCATCGTCGCGCTCTCGCTCGCCGCCTTCGTCGTCTTCGCCAGCACGCAGCTCGCCCTGCCCTTCGCCCGGCCGATCTCCGATGATTTCCGCTTCGTCGGCGCATGGGTCAACGTGACGATCGCGGTCGCCATGCTGTGCGGCTGCCTCTACATGATGCGGCAGGAATTCGCCCGCAATCTCGGCCGGGAGCGCGACATCGCCGCCGCGCTGAAGAACCGCGAGTTCGAGCTCTTCTACCAGCCGCAGGTGGACCAGGCGGGCGCGGTCACCGGTGCGGAGGCGCTGCTGCGCTGGCGGCGGCCGGACGGCAGCTTCGTCTCGCCCGGCGACTTCATCCCCGTCGCCGAGCAGGCCGGCCTGATGCCCGCCATCGGCGACTGGGTGCTGAACGAGGCGCTCAAGACGCTGTCCTTCTGGCAGCAGGATGACGGAACGCGCCATCTGAGGCTCGCGGTCAATGTCAGCGCCGACCAGTTCATGAAGGCCGATTTCGCCGACGCCGTGCTCGCCCGGATCCGCGCGCAGGACATCGACCCCGCACGCCTCAAGCTGGAACTGACCGAAAGCATGATGGCGAACGATGTCGACGCCATCGCGGAAAAGATGGGCGTGCTGCGTGCGGCCGGCCTCACCCTCTCGCTCGACGATTTCGGCACCGGCTATTCCTCGCTCAGCCACCTGCGCCGCCTGCCGATCCAGGAGATCAAGATCGACCGCTCCTTCGTCAAGGATGCGCCGGAGAGCAAGCGCAACCACCTGCTCCTGAAGAGCATCTTCGACATCGCCCGCACGCTCGACCTTGCCGTCGTCGCCGAAGGCATCGAGACGAAGGAACAGTTCCTGCTCCTGCAATCCTTCGGCGGCATGGCCTTCCAGGGTTTCTATTTCGGCCGCCCCGTGCCGCTGGCCGACTTCCAGACGCAATGGGCCGCGGAAACCCCGCCGCCGCTCGCCGAAACCGCCTGAACCTGAAAACTTTGCCAAATCCCTGTCACAAAGCCCTTTTCTTGGGAGCAGAGAGCGCCTATATGAAGGGTGCTGCCTCGGCAGCTATGGCAATAAACGGGCGGTGTAATAAACCCATTGGACCCGGGGGCGGTACCCGGCGCCTCCACCAAAAACCGGTCTTGAAGCGGACCGGCTTTTGATGGGGGCGAAATAGGATCGACAAGGGCGTAAAGATCGACTTTTTGCTCGGCATTGTACCACCGTTATCGGGCTAAACTTGTAGTTGCAAACGACAACTATGCGGAAGCTCGTCTCGCTGCCTAATGGCGGTGTGACACTTCACTCAAAGTCCTGACGGGTCGCACCGGCAGGCGGGGTCCGAAGGCACCTGGCAACAGAAGCCTTCACCTTCTCCAATCTCTTGAAATGGTCTATAGCTGTGCCAGATGACTCGTGCCGGAAGGTGTGAGTAGACAAGCAATGCCTGAACACAAAGGCTGGAAGAAAGACAGGAACGGATGGCGCAAGACCACATTCGCTACGACATTCTCGCCCAGGACGCGCTGCGCAGCGTCATCCGCAAGGTTTTGTCCGAGGTCGCCGTCACCGGGCACCTGCCGGGCGAGCACCACTTCTTCATCACCTTCCTCACCAACGCCCCCGGCGTGCGCATCTCGCAGCACCTGAAGGCGAAATATGCCGAGCAGATGACCATCGTCATCCAGCACCAGTTCTGGGATCTCAAGGTCACCGAGAGCCTGTTCGAGATCGGCCTTTCCTTCTCCGACACGCCGGAAAAGCTCGTCATCCCGTTCAACGCCATCCGCGGCTTCTATGACCCGTCGGTAAGCTTCGAGCTGGAATTCGACGTGCCGGCCGTCGAGGAAGACGAACACTCCGCCGAGATCACCGCCTATCCCGCCGTGGCGGAAAAGACCGAGGAAACCACCGAGGATCCGGCACCGCCGACCGGTGGCGACGACAACAACAAGGGTGGTGGTTCCGTCGTCTCGCTCGATTCCTTCCGCAAGAAGAACTGAGGCCGCGCGATGAGCGGCGACGTCGTCAATCTCCGTCAGGTCCGCAAGCAGAAGGCCCGCTCCGAAAAGGAGAAGCAGGCCGAGCAGAACCGCATAAGCTTCGGCCGCACCAAGGCGGAGAAGGCATTGACGCGCGCGCTGAACGACAAGGCGCAGAAGGCGTTCGAACAGGGCCACTTGGAACGGCCGGAAGACGGCCCCAAGGACGGCAAAGACTGATCTTTCAAGCCCCTGCCGGCAGGAGCGGAATCGATTTCAAAGAGCGTTCCGGCGTTTCTCGGGTCAGAGAGCGCCCCTTGGCTCCCGCGCTTTCGAGCACGCAACAGCCGTGCTCTGCTGGAATGGCTCCAACCGGACGGCGGTGTGTGCAGGGATGGCCATGATCCGAAAATATTCGACCACCCTGCACGGCCACCGCACGAGCTTCTCGCTCGAACCCGCCTTTCATGACGAACTGAAGGCCATTGCCGGCGAGCGCGGCCTGCCGCTCGCCGCCCTCATCCGCGACATCGACGACACGAGGGGTGTCGAGGGCAACCTGTCCTCGGCCCTTCGGCTGCATGTGCTGGACTGGCTGAAGCACAAGGCGGGGGGCGCGGCGTAGCGCAGAAGCCGCAAAAGCATCGTCGGCCGCCCTTTCCCGGGATTGGCGCGACCCGCCGGCTTCGCCCCCCTTTGCCGGAACGGCTCAGTTGACGCCCGGCAGCGTATCGAAATTCAGGTTCTGCCCGCTGTCGAGGGGCGGCAGTTCGCCGCCGCGCTCGACGCCCTCGCCCCGCAGTGCGGGCAGGCGGCGACGCTCGGCCTCTTCCTCGGCCCGGCGGGCTTCCTCCGCGGCACGCTGCTCGGCAAGGCGGCGGGCCTGTTCCTCGGCCGCCTGCAGGCGGCGCGCGTCGTCCGCGGCCTTGCGGCGGGCGCGCTCGGCCGCTTCGGCCGCCTCCCGCGCGGTCCGTTCCCGCTCGGCGCGATCGCGGGCCTCGGTGCGGCGGCGCTGTTCCTCCTCCATCTGCAGCCGCATCGCCTCGGCAAGTGCGGCCCGCGCCTCGGCGCGCGAACGATAGAGCGCCGCCTCGCGCCGCAGGCGCTGCTTTTCCAGCACATTGGCCTGCAGGGTTTCCACCCGGCGGCGCTCCGTCTCGAAGCGGCGCAGCGAGAGGTAGTTGGCAAGCGGCTGCACGTCGAGCGTCACGCCCGGCGCCTCCACGAGGCCGCGATAGTCGAGCACCACTTCGGGCTCCGCCCCCGCAAGCGCCTCCTCGCCGGCCGCATAGGTGACGGACAGACGGCCCGTCATCGCATCGCCGGCAAGATCGATATCCGCATCCCCGGAAAAGCCGGCCTTGCCGTCCCCGGCGGTCACGTTCTGGACGCGCAGCTTGCCGCCGGCAAGCGCGAAGGGCATGCGCACCGCGCCCAGCGCCGCCTCGCCCCTGAGGATCGCATCCGCCGCGAACCCGGCCACGCGCTCGGGCGTGATGTCGCCCTCGATGTCGTCCGCCGCCTTCAGCAGCGCCGGCAGCGCGCCCGTATCGAGCCCGCGCAGGGTGAGATCGGAGATCCGCGCCTCGCCCGAACCGCTGGCCCCCTCGACCATGGCGCGCACGCTTTTACCCGAGGCATCGACGGCCAGCGTCACATCCGCCTTGCCCGCGGCGACGGCGCCCTCGGGGCCGGCCCAGACGATCCTGGCGAGATCGACACCCGACAGTTCCGCCCGCGCCTCGAACAGACCGTTCTCCTCGGCATTGGCGACCTTGAGGCGTCCGGCCAGCCGGCCGCCCAGCCAGTCGCCCGCCATGTCGGTCAGCGTCAGCTCGCCGCCCTTCCAGACGAGGTTGCCCGAAAAACCCTCAACCGCGCCGTAAAGGCCCGGCCAGAACGAACCGGCCTCCAGCGCGACGGATAGATCGGCTGCATCCTGAAGCGGCTGCACGAGCGGCGCCGCATTCAGCCCGCCTTCGAGGAGATCCGTCACCGGCCCGGCGACGGCCTCGGCGAGGAAGGCGAAGTCGACCGTATCGAAACGCAGCGCGCCCGTGCCCTTGAGCGTCGGCGCCGTGCGGTCGAGCGTCAGGCGGCCGGAAAAGGCGTTGCGGTCGGCCTCCCCTGCAATGTCGGTGATCGTGATCGCCTCGGCGCTCGTGGCGACGGACGCCTGCAGCGCAAGCGGCAGGCCCGCGCCGGCCTGCGGCACGGCGATGCCGTTCATCATCAGATAGGGCTCGATGTCGTCGCTTTTCGCCGAAAGCGCGAGCGTACCGGCGGGGAAATCGGCGGCGTTGAGCGCAGCGGTGCCCTTGACGGAGATCGTCGTGCTGCCGGCGTTGAAGGCCGCCGAGACATCGGCCGGGCCGTCCTCCGGCTGCTTCACGCGGAAGGTGACGCTGCCGTCGGGGTCCGCATCGAAGGGCAGCGGGTCGAGCCCGACCTGTCCGGCCAGCACGACCGACTGCGGATTGAAGATGCTGCCCTCGATCTCGAAATTGCGCCCCTCCAGCAGATCGACGGGCGTTGCGGCCGAGAGCTTCATCTCGACCCGCCCGTCATTGACGGGACCGCTGAGCGTCAGCGTCGCCGGATTTCCCGCCTCGCCGGAAAAGGCCAGCCGGACGGCAAGGTCCGCATCGTCATAGTAGCCGGCATTGGCGAGGAAACGGGCAAGCACCGGATGGGCCGGCAGGTGCCGCGCCAGGAGCTCGGCCACCGGGCGCATCGCGGCCGCCTTCACCCTCATGTCGAGCCCGGCGCTCGGCGCCAGAAGAGAGCCGCCGAGCGTGCCGCTGGCCGAAAGCGCCGCACCGTCCAGCGAGGCGATGTTCAGGCGGCTCAACGTCATGAGGCCGTCCTTGACGGACAGCGCCGCATTGACGCCGGACGCGCTCTCGCCGAAGGCGAGGAAATGGTCGGCCTTGATGTCGAGCGCGATCGAATGCTCCAGCACGGCCGAAAGCGAGGCATCGCCCGCCACGAGGCCGACAAGCGCCTGGAGCGATTCCAGCGCGATCTCGTTGCCGCGCAGTTGCAGCGACAGGGTGGGCACGGCATCCGCGCGCGATTCGCGCTCCATGCGGCCGAGCAGCGAGGCGGCGCCGATGGCGATTTCGAGATTTTCGAAGCGTTGCAGCTCTTCGGTCAGGTTCACCTCGGCGGAAAAACCGGCCGTCTTGAGCTTGCGGATTTCCGGATCGACGGATCCGGCAAGCCAGGTCGCCAGTCCCGAGGGCTGGTTCGAGGCGACCAGCAGGTCGCCGACGAAGCCGCGGTTCTCCTTGAGCCGCAGCCGGCCCTTGGCCTCCAGCGTGGTGCGGCCGGGCAGAATCGCATCCGCCCGGTCGATCCGCCAGCCCTCGCCGTCCGGCTTCACGTCGAGGCGCACCTCGCGCACCGTCGTGTCGCCGACCACCACGGCCGGCAGGAACAGGCTGGCGCGGCCCGGCACCTGCGGGATCGGGATGTCGGCGGCGATCGCCAGCAGCGCCTGGAGCCGCTGGCGCACGGAGACCTGCGGGTTGCGGCCGGTCTTGCCGCCCTCGCCGCTGTTGCCGATGCGCGAGACGTCGATCTGCTGGCCGTCGGCGATCAGGAGGAACTCCGGCGCGCGGCCGGTATCGAGCGTCGCCTCGCCGGTCACCACATAGGGGTCCTCGTGCGGGCCGGCTTCGAGGCGGTATTCCGGCACGCGGATGCGCTCGTTGGAAAGCTCGAATTTTCCCGCGACGCGGATCGGATCGGCCGGCCCCTCGCCCTTCGGCCGCGGCTTTTCCGAGACGGTGAAGTCGCCGTGATATTGCGGGCGGAAATCGACGACCTTCAGCGCACCGTCGAGATCGGCGGTGAAGGCGAGCCGGTCGGGCACGATGCGGGCGCGCAGGGAAAGCGCGCCGTTCTCCACCTGGCCGCTCGAAAGCTGGAAGGCGCCGCTCTCGCCATCGAGCGCCGCGCGCCCGTCGATGCGCCAAGGGCCGGCGAGCGACTTTGCCGAGACCTGCGCATCGAGGCCGGTGACATGGCGGGTGCGGCCGGTCTGCGCATCGACGAACTCGATCTCGCCGCCTGATATCGCGACATTTTCGAGGATGACGGTGCGGGCCGGGATATCGGACTTGCGGCCGCGCGCCCAGTCCAGCGTGCCGTCCTCGAAAAGCTTGATGCGCGCCTTCGGCTCCTCGATGCGCATGTCGAAGATCAGCGCCTCGCCGGAGAGGAACGGCGCCAGCTCCGCATCCATGGAAAAGCGTGCGACCTCGACCAGCGGCTGCCCGTCGTCGGGCGCCCCGACCCGCACGTCGTTGAGCGTCACGGAGGGGAACGGGATCAGACGGGCATCGACGCTGCCATGCACCACGACGGTGCGGCCCATGATGCGGCTCGCCTCGCGCTCGAAATCCTGGCGGAAGCTGGTCCAGTCGACGAAGAGCGGCGCGAGCAGCGCCGCAAAGAGCGCCACGACCACCAAGCCGCCAACGAAGAGCATGATTCTCGAAAGCACGCCGCCTGCCTTGAATTTCGTTTCACCGCCTCAGGATAACGACTAATTGCCCGAGAGGGTCGAAAAAATCTTGCCGGGGTTCAGAATGTTGTCCGGGTCGAGCGCCTGCTTGATCTGCCGCATCAACTGGACCGTGCCGCCGAGCTCGCCCGGCAGGAAGCCCTGCTTGCCCTGGCCGATGCCGTGTTCGCCGGTGCAGGTGCCATCCATGGCGAGCGCCCGGGCATTGAGCCGGCCGACGAAGGCCTCCACCTCGGCGACATGCGCCGGGTCCTTGTCGTCGAAGACGAGGCTGACATGGAAATTGCCGTCGCCGGCATGGCCGACGATCGGCGCCAGCAGCCCGTGCTCCTCGATATCCACTTCCGTTTCGGCCACGCAATCGGCAAGGCGGGAGATCGGCACGCAGACATCGGTCGCGATCGCCTCCCAGCCGGGCCGCAGCGCCTTGGCCGACCAGTAGACATTGTGCCGCGCCTTCCAGAGCTTCGCCCGTTCCTCCGCGTCCGCGCTCCACTGGAACGCCCCGCCGCCGCATTCGGCGGCGATCGCGCCGAACTCTTCCGACTGCAGGCGCACGCTCTCCTCGTTGCCGTGGAACTCCACGAAAAGCGTCGGCTGCTCCGGCAGCGTCAGGCCGGAATAGGCGTTGCAGGCCTTGATCTGCAGCGTGTTGACGAGCTCGATGCGGGCGACGGGAATGCCGAGCTGGATGGTCATGATGACGGCATTGCAGGCGTCCTTCAGCGTCGGGAAGCCGCAGATGCCGCCGGCGATGACCGCGGGGATGCCCTGGAGGCGCAGCGTGATCGAGGTCAGCACGCCGAGCGTTCCCTCGGCGCCGACGAAGAGCCGCGTCAGGTCGTAGCCGGCGGAGGATTTTCGTGCGCGGCGGGCGGTGCGGATCTCCTCGCCGGTGGCGGTGACGGCGGTCACGGCGAGCACATTGTCCTTCATCGTGCCGTAGCGCACCGCATTGGTGCCCGAGGCGCGCGTCGAGGTCATGCCGCCGATCGAGGCGTTCGCGCCGGGATCGATCGGGAAGAAGAGACCGGTATCGCGCAGGTAGACGTTCAGCTCCTCGCGCGTGATGCCGGGCTCGACGGTGCAGTCGAGGTCTTCGGCATTGACCTCAAGGACCCGCTTCATGTTGCTGAAATCGATGGAGATGCCGCCGTTCGGCGCGTTCACCTGCCCCTCCAGCGAGGAGCCCGTGCCGAAGGGGATGACCGGCACCTTCAGTTCGGCGCAGAGGGAGACGACGGCCTTCACCTCCTCGGCATTCTCGACGAAGACGACGCCGTCCGGCAACTGGGCGGGAATATAGGTGGTGGTGTGCGCATGCTGGGCGCGGATCGCCTCGCCCGTCTGGAACCGCGCGCCGAAGCGCCCGGCAAGCCGCGGCAGCGCCGCGGCGATGCCCTCCTCGTTGCGCGCGCCGCCCCTGATATCCGCCAAAGCCATCGTAAGGTCCTCAATTCCGTGAGGATTTACTCAGCAAATTGGCGGGCGGCTGTCCAGCCGCAATTGCGCGAAGGATAAAAGTCTTGGTAGCCCCTCATCCGGCCTGCCGACCACCTTCTCCCCGCAAGCGGGGCGAAGGGATATGCCGCACCGATTTCCCCAATTCCTCAACGTTTCGCAGGGGCAAGCCCCCTCTCCCCGCTTGCGGGGAGAGGGTTAGGGTGAGGGGCAATCGCCACAGGGGACAGCGCCGCCGGCCTTTACTCCGCCGCCTGCGGCAGGACTTCCGCCGGCGGCGGCAAGGCCTCGTCCTTGCGCCTACCGAGCGTCTCGGCATGGGCCAGCTCGGCGGCGAGGCGCTTCTCCTCGTCGGCATGCGGGCTGGTGAAGCCGGCGATGACCAGATAGGCGACGGGGGTCAGGTAGAGCGTGACGACGGTGGCAAGGCCGAGGCCGCCGACCAGCACCCAGCCGAGCGAGATGCGCGCCTCCGCGCCCGCCCCGCTGGCGAGGATCAGCGGCAGGGCGCCGACGACGGTGGCGATCATCGTCATCAGGACCGGGCGCAGGCGGATGTTCGAGGCATCCTCGATGGCGCTGCGGATATCCTGCCCGCGGTCGCGCAACTGGTTGGCGAATTCGACGATCAGGATGCCGTTCTTCGCCATGATGCCGACGAGCAGCACGAGCCCGATCTGGCTGTAGATGTTCAGCGTCGTGCCCGTAATGATCATCGCGAAGACCGCGCAGGCAAGCCCCAGCGGCACCGTCACCATGATGATGATCGCGCTGACGAAGCTCTCGAACTGCGCGGCGAGCACGAGGAAGATGATGGCGAGCGCGAAGCCGAAGGTGATGAAGAGCCCGTTGGAATTCTCCTGCAGCGTCGCCGCCTCGGCCATCGGCAATACGCGGGAGCCTTCCGGCAGCAGCGGCGCGGCCATCTCCTGAACCAGGGACAGCGCCTCGCCGAGCGCCAGGCCGTCCTTGAGGCCGGCCGACAGCGAGACGGCGCGCAACTGCTGTTCGCGCGAAAGCTGCGGGGCGACGGCCTTTTCCTCCAGCGAGGCGATGGACGACATGGGCACGATCTTGCCGTCGCCGGTCTTGAGGAAGATGTTCTCCAGGTCCATCGGGTCGTTGATCGGCTGCGTCGTCGAGGACAGCTTGACGGGATAGGCCTGCCCCTCGACATAGATGTCGACGACGCTCGTGCCTTCCAGCATGGCCTGCAGCGCCGCGGAAAGACCGGTGATGTCGATGCCGAGATCGGCGGCGCGCTCGCGGTCGACGCTTACGGAAAGCTGGGCCTGGTTGGCCTCGTAGTTCAGCCGCACGTTCTGGAAGCGGCCGCTGTCCTCGATCTGGCGCACGAGTTCGGCCGCCGCATTGCCGAGCTTGGTATAGTCGTTGCCGACCAGCGCGACCTGCAGGCCGTTGCCGGCGCCGCGGATGCCGAGGCTGTTCGGCTGCATGGCGAAGGCGCGCACCGAGGGCACGGAACCGACCGCCGCGTTGATGTCCTGCACGATCTCCTGCTGCGTGCGCTCGCGCTCGCCCCAGGGCGCCAGCGTCAACACCATGAAGCCGCTGTTCGTCGAGCCGCCCTGGCCGGAGATCGAGAATATGTTGACGATCTCGCCGTCCTCGTAGAGCGGGCGCAGCTTGTTCTCGATCAGCTTCATCTGGTCCTGCGCATATTCCAGCGACACGCCCTGCGGCGCGTTTACGCGCAGCATGACCATGGACCGGTCCTCGCTCGGCGTCAGCTCGGACTTGATGGTGAAGAAGGAGGTGGCGCCCGCCGCGGTGAAGATGAGCGCCACGACGAAGACGATGACGGGCGCACCGAGGCAGGCGTGCAGGGTCGAGCGGTAGAGGCGCGAGGCCGCGCCGCCGATGCGGGCGAGAAGGCCCGTATGCCCGTGCGTCATGTCCTTGGTCAGCATGCGCGAGGCGAGCATCGGGCAGAGCGTCAGCGCGACGAAGGAGGAGAGCAGGATGGCGAAGGCCAGCACGAAGCCGAATTCGCGGAAAAGCCGGCCCGCCTGCCCCGGCAGGAAGGAGAGCGGCACGAAGACGGCGGCAAGCGTCGCCGTCGTCGCGATGACGGCGAAGAACACTTCCAGCGTGCCGAGGATGGCGGCGGCGCGCGGTTTCAGGCCCTCGGCCCGGCGGCGCACGATATTTTCCAGCACCACGATGGCGTCGTCCACCACGAGGCCCGTCGCCAGCACGATGGCGAGCAAGGTCAGGATGTTGACGGAGAACCCGGCCATGTAGATGGCGGCGATCGTGCCGATGAGCGCGATCGGCATGCTGATCGTCGGGATCAGCGTCGCGCGCCAGTCGAGCAGGAAGAGATAGATGACGAGCGTGACGATCGACACCGCGACGATGAGCGCGATCTCCACCTCGTGGATCGCGCCCTCGATGAAGACGGCGTCGTCGCTGGTGATCTTGATCTCGGTGCCCTCGGGCAGGATGCTCCCGAACTGCGCCACCATCTGCTTCACGCCGGCCGAGATATCGAGCGTGTTGGACTGCGCCTGGCGGATGATGCCGAGGCCGATGCCCTGGCGGCCATTGGAACGCAGCGCGGTGGAGCCCTCGTCCGGGCCCATCGTCACCATGGCCACGTCGCCGATACGCACGCGGTTCTTCAGGATCAGGTTCTCGAAATCGGCGGGCGTCTTCAGGTCCGCCGTCGCGCGCACCGTGATGTCCTGGCTCTGGCTCTTCAGCGAGCCGGCGGGCACGTCGAAGGCGGCGGTCGCCAGCGCGTTGCGCAGGTCCGCGACCGTCAGGCCGCGCGCGGCGAGCTTCGACTGGTCGACATCGACGCGAAAGATCTTCTCCTGGTCGCCATAGGCGACGACGTCGGCGACGCCCTCGACGGAGGCGAGACGGTCGGTGATCTCGTTCTCGGCGAGCAGCGTCAGGTCTTCGAGCGAGAGCGTGTCGGAGGTCAGCGCCAGGCGCATGATCGGCTGGCTGTCCGCATCGGCCTTCACGACGCGCGGCTCGTCGGCACCGTCGGGAAGCTGGTTGGCCACGCGGCCGAGCGCGTCGCGCACGTCGTTGGCCGCCTGGTTGACGTCGGTCGTGTCGGAGAATTGCAGGGTGACGCGGCTGCGGCCGAAGGAAGAGGACGAGGAGATGTCCTTGATGCCCTGGACGCGCGAGACGGCGCCCTCGATCGCATCGGTCAGCTCGCGGTCGACGGTTTCCGGCGAGGCGCCGTCGAAGGTGGTCGAGACGCTGATGACCGGCTGGTCGACGGACGGCAGCTCGCGGATCTCCACGCCGTTGAAGGCGGCAAGGCCGGCGACGACGATCAGCGTGTTGAGCACGAGGGCGAAGATCGGCCGGCGGATGAAGAGCGCGGTGAACCCCGCCTTGCCGGAAGTGTCGAGCGCGTTCGTCTCCCCCGACATTACGACCCCTCCGTCACGGAGGAGGTCGTCTGCTGGTCGCGCTCCCGGGCGGCCGTGCGCACCGCGCCGCCCGGCCTCAGCGTCTGCACGCCCTCGGTGACGATCTGGTCGCCCTCGGCGATCTCGGCCTTCACCAGAACCTTGTCCGGGTTGCGCTGCACGATATGGACCGGCACGCGCTCGACCTTTTCGTCCTTCACGCGCCAGACATAGGAACCGTCGGCGCTCCACTGCACGGAAAGCGGATCGACGCTCGGATAGAGGTCGCCGGCAAAGCGCATGGTCACCTGGAAGGACATGCCCGCGCGCAGGAGATCCTCGGGATTGTCGATCTGGGCGCGCACGCGCAACGTCCGGCTCTCCTGGTCGATGCGGTTGTCGATCGCCTGCACCTCGCCGGTGAAGGTCTCGCCCGGCCGCGCGACCGCCGTCGCCGTCACGGCGCCGCCGACGCGCACGCTCGTCGCAAATCGCTCCGGCACCCAGAAATCGACGAGGATTTCCGAACGGTCGTCGATGCGGGCGATCGCCGACGACGTGGTGACGTAGTCGCCGCGATTGACGGAGATGATGCCGACGACGCCGCTATAGGGCGCGGTGATGTCCCGGCGGCGCAGCGTCAGCTCCGCGTTCTGCAAGGCGAGTTCGGCAGCCTGCAGCGCCGTCTGGGCGTCCTGCAGCTCGGCGGTGCTCATGGTGGATTTCAGGTTCTCGATGCGCGTCAGCTTCTGCCGGGCGCTGTCGCGCGCCACGCGCGCCTGGTCGGCGGCGATGCGCTGCTCGTCGCTGTCGAGGCGGGCGATCACCTGGCCCTGCTCCACCCGTTCGCCGGATTTCACCAGAACCTCCGTGAGGTTCCCGGTGGCATAGGGCGTCACGGTCACGGTGCGGATCGCCTCGCCGTCGCCGATGGCGTTCAGCCGGTCGTTGACGACGGACATGGCCACCTTCTTGGTGGCGACCAGTGCCGGCCCGCCGCCGAAGCCGCCGCGGCGGCCACCCTCGCGGCCGCCCTGCGCCTCGCCGTCGCCGGCCGGCGCGATGGCCGCCACGAGCGTGCCGGGCAGGCCCGTGGCCTCCAGCATGGCATTTGCCCCGGGCACGAAGCGACCCCAGAGCAAGACCCCCGCCGAAATGACGCCAAGGCTTATGAGGAGCTGTTTCCAAACCCGCATGCAATCTGTCTCCGAAGGAAGCGAACCGTCATCTGTTGCGGCGCGACTTAGGCCAAGTATCCCGCTTTGAAAATGAACGGGCAATGAAAGAATGCGTTCATTACGGAAATGTAAGGTTGTCGGCCCGCTCTGTTACCGAAATGTAAGAAAAGGCGGAGAAATCTTCCCTCGCCGCCCCTTCTGCGAGCATGCGCATGACTGGACGCTTCCTCCACTTGTGATAGCTTTTTCCCGGCCACAGCGGCCGAGCCCTATTTCAGTATTCTTTCATCAACGCATTGAACGACAGGGGGAATTCCATGTGTGACGCCTGTGTCATCGATACCGTCAAGAACCGCATGCTTTCGAGGAGGAGCTTTTTCCGCGCCGCCGCAGCGGGCGCTGCCACGGTCGCCGCCGCAAGTTCCGGCGCGCTCAGCCCGGCGCTCGCCCAGGCGCCGACGAAGGCAACGGACCTCACCCATGAACTCTACGAGGAATTTCCGACCTTTTTCGGAGAGCAGCAGTTCTGGCGCGAGCAGAAGTTCAACTACAAGGAACACAAGTTCAATCTCTTCGAACTGCGCGTGAACGAGCATACCGGCACCCATCTCGACGCACCGCTGCATTTCTCCGAGGACGGCAAATCGGTGGCGGAAATCCCGGTCTCCGATCTCGTCGTGCCGCTCGCCGTCATCGATATCAGGGAAAAGGCCGCCGCCAATGCCGATGCGCAACTGACGCCGGACGACATCAAGGCCTGGATCGCGGCCAATGGCGAGCTGCCGGAAAGGGCCTGCGTCGCGCTGCTGTCCGGCTGGGACAAGCATCTCGGCACAGACAAGTTCCGCAATGCCGATGGCGAGGGCAAGATGCACTTCCCCGGCTTCCATGTCGAAGCGGTGCAATACCTCGCGGAAAATTCGAGCGCGGTCGGCATCGCCGTCGATACGCTTTCGCTCGACTACGGCATTTCCCCGGATTTCGCGACGCACTATTCCTGGCTTGCCTCCGGCCATTGGGGGCTTGAGGCGGCCGCCAATCTGGATCAGCTTCCGGCCAGGGGCGCGACCCTCATCGTCGGCGCGCCCAAGGTGCGCGGCGGCACGGGCGGCCCGACCCGCGTCATCGCGCTGGCCTGATCCCCATCCGGCCGGCGGTTCCGCCGCCGGCCCTTCTCCCGGAGGAACCATGAGCACCGTCAAGCCCGCCGACGATCTGGAAGCCGACCCGCGCGTCAAGGCGGTGTTCGACGACATCCGCGCCACCCGCAAATCGGACTTCGTCAACAATATGTGGCGCTACCTCGCCTTCGACCCGGCGCTACTGGAGCGCACCTGGGCGGAGGTGAAGGCCGTCATGGCGACGCCCTCGGCGCTCGATCCGCTGGTCAAGGAAATGCTCTACATCGCCGTCTCGGTGACGAACGGCTGCAGCTACTGCGTCCATTCCCACACCGCCGCCGCGAAAGCCAAGGGCATGACGGATGCGCACCATGCCGAGCTGCTCGCCATCGTCTCGCTCGCCGGCAAGACGAACCAGCTCGCCACCGCCCTGCAGGTGCCCGTGGACGACGTCTTCGACGCCGACCGCCGAAAGCCCTGAACGGCGCCGCTTTCCACAATCTTCCGGCCAATCTTTTTCCCCGCGGAATAAAAGCAGAACGGAAAACTGGCCTTTCGGGACCGAATCACTACATTGAGCCGCATGATCAGCGGTTACGACGACATTCCCTTCTTCGACGAGGACCCGCAACTGGCCGGCAAGCCCGCGGCGCCGGCCAAGCCGACGGGCGGCATCGCCGCGCGCGCCATGGCGGCGCGCGATGCGCACCGGGCGCCGGATTATCTCTCCGGCCTCAACCCCGAGCAGCGCGAGGCGGTGGAAACGCTCGACGGCCCCGTGCTGGTGCTCGCCGGCGCCGGCACCGGCAAGACGCGCGTGCTCACCACCCGCATCGCCCATATCCTCGCCACCGGCCGCGCCTTCCCCAGCCAGATGCTGGCCGTGACCTTCACCAACAAGGCCGCGCGCGAGATGAAGGAGCGCATCGGCCTCCTCGTCGGCGGCGCCGTCGAGGGCATGCCCTGGCTCGGCACCTTCCATTCCATCGGCGTCAAGCTTTTACGCCGCCATGCCGAACTCGTCGGCCTCAGGTCGGATTTCTCCATCCTCGACACCGACGACGTGGTGCGGCTGATCAAGCAGATCATCCAGGCCGAGGGCATCGACGACAAGCGCTGGCCGGCCAAGCAGTTCGCCGGCATGATCGACACCTGGAAGAACAAGGGCCTCGACCCGGCGCAGATCCCGGAAGGCGACGCGCGCGCCTTCGCCAACGGCAAGGGCCGCGAACTCTACGTCGCCTACCAGAACCGCCTGAAGACGCTGAACGCCTGCGATTTCGGCGACCTCCTGCTGCACCCGATCCGCCTGTTCCGCGCCAATCCGGATGTGCTCGCCGAATACCACCAGAAATTCCGCTACATCCTCGTCGACGAATACCAGGACACCAACACCGCGCAGTACATGTGGCTGCGTCTTCTCGCCCAGCGGCCGAAGGGCACGCCGCAGAACGTCTGCTGCGTCGGCGACGACGACCAGTCGATCTACGGCTGGCGCGGCGCGGAGGTGGACAACATCCTGCGCTTCGAGAAGGATTTCCCGGGCGCCAAGGTCATCAAGCTGGAGCGCAACTACCGCTCCACCGCCCATATCCTCGGCGCCGCCGGCCACCTGATCGCCCATAACGAGGATCGTCTCGGCAAGACGCTCTTTACCGACCGGCACGATCCCGACGACGACAAGGTCGTGGTGCACGCCGCCTGGGATTCGGAGGAAGAGGCCCGCGCCGTCGGCGAGGAGATCGAGCAGCTCCAGCGCAAGGCGCACAAGCTGAACGACATGGCGATCCTCGTGCGCGCCTCCTTCCAGATGCGCGAATTCGAAGACCGTTTCGTCACGCTCGGGCTCAACTACCGCGTCATCGGCGGCCCGCGCTTCTACGAGCGGCTCGAGATCCGCGACGCGATGGCCTATTTCCGCCTGGTCAGCCAGCCGGCCGACGACCTCGCCTTCGAGCGCATCGTCAACACGCCGAAGCGCGGCCTCGGCGACACGACGATCCGCAACCTGCACGACTATGCCCGCGCCCGCGACATCCCCATGCTCGCCGCCGCGGCCGACATCATCGAGACGGACGAACTGAAGCCGAAGGCGCGCAAGGCCCTCTTCGACGTCGTCACCGATTTCCGCCGCTGGCAGTCGCTGCTGGAGACCATGCCGCACACCGAGCTTGCCGAGCAGATCCTCGACGAGAGCGGCTACACCGCCATGTGGCAGGCCGACAAGTCGGCGGAGGCGCCCGGCCGCCTCGAAAACCTCAAGGAACTCATCCGCTCGATGGAAGCCTTCGAATCGATGCGCGGTTTCCTCGAACATGTCTCGCTCGTCATGGATGCCGAGCAGAACGAGAATCTCGACGCCGTCTCGATCATGACGCTCCATTCGGCCAAGGGCCTCGAATTCGAGACCGTCTTCCTGCCCGGCTGGGAGGAAGGCCTGTTCCCGCACCAGCGCTCGCTCGACGAGGGCGGCCGCTCGGGCCTGGAAGAAGAACGCCGCCTCGCCTATGTCGGCATCACGCGGGCCAAGCGACGCTGCCATATCTGGTTCGTCTCGAACCGTCGCATCCACGGTCTCTGGCAGACGACCCTGCCCTCGCGCTTCCTCGACGAACTGCCGGAAGCCCATGTCGAGGTGGCGGAGGTGGAGCAATCCTATGGCGGTTACGGCCGCGGCGGCTACGGCCAGTCCCGCTTCGACAAGCAGGAGCCCTTCCAGAACGCCTATTCGACGCCCGGCTGGCGGCGTGCCCAGGCAAACCGCACCGACGCGACGCGCGACAACTGGGGCTCACGCTCCGGCCACGCCGTCGAGCGCATCGGCTATGGGGAAAGCGGCCCGCGGGCAAAAACCATCGACGGCGAGCTCGTGGCGAAATCGACCGTGAGCGAGCCGTCGAAATTTGCGGTCGGCGACCGGGTCTTCCACATCAAGTTCGGCAACGGCAACGTGGCGGCGATCGAGGGCAACAAGCTGACCATCGATTTCGACCGCGCCGGCCAGAAGCGCGTGCTGGACGGCTTTGTCGAGCGAGCCTGATACCGGCGGCATCTGATTATTAGCGTGTCCGGTACACCCCCCTCTGCCCTGCCGGGCATCTCCCCCTCAAGGGGGGAGATCGGCAAGACGCGAAAACCTTGCTCGATCAGCAACGTCTTGATTTGACGAAACGGTCCTCCATCCAATCTCCCCCCTTGAGGGGGAGATGCCCGGCAGGGCAGAGGGGGCCACCGCCGAGGATGAGAGCAATCAGGCGCCGGCCTTTCGATAGAGCGCGGCAAGCTGGGTGCGCGAGGACGGCAGTTCAGGGACCACGACCATCATCGTGACATGGCCGCGCTTGAAGGCGTTAAGGAACGGCTCGTAGTTCTGGAAGGCCACGCAGCCATGCGAGCCCTTCTGGCCGCGCAGCAGGTTGGTGTGCGTCAGAAGGCCCGTGCGGTTCTTCGGGTCCCGCCCGTCGATCGAGGTCATGCGGATCGCCTCGACGCCGTGGAAGCGCCGCTCGCGCATCTTCAGGCGATAGATGCCGGCCGGGGTCGGGCCGTTCATCTTGACGTGCTCATAGCGCGGATTGTCGCGCATCTTGCCGATGCCGGAATGGGCGCGCAGCTTCGTGCCGTCGGGCATGTAGACCGTCGCGTTGGAGACGTCGTAGATCGCCACCTTCGTGCCGCGGCCCGGCCAGCCGGTGCTGCTGCCGCCCTTGCCCTTGAAGAGATCGCCGAACAGCGAGCGCTCGGGCTTGACGAGGGCGACGTCTTCCTTGTCCTTCGCCTTCTCGCGCCGGCTGCGCGCGACAGGCTTTTCCTCGACCACCGGCTTTTCGATGGCGACCGTCTCCAGCGCGGGTTTTGCTTCCGGCAGCGGGATCACGCTGAGAAGATTTTCCTCCTCTTCCTCCGGCTTCTGCATGACGAGGCCGAAGGGCTGGATGTCCTTGCGGGCCGAAACGTCCTCGACCAGCGCGGTCACCATGGTCGGCTGGCCGGTGATCCGCTTCTCGTCCTCGACGGAGCGCTCGGCACGGGCGATGGCCGCCTCGATCATCGCGGCCTTGGCCTTCTCGCGCTTGACGGCGGAGGCGAGCTGGACGGAGATGCGGCGCTGGTGCGCGATCTGGATCGCCTCGGCGGTCAACTGCTTCTGGCGGATCTCGCTGTCCGAGGGCTGCGAAAGCCGCGAGAATTTTGCGACCTTCACCACGCGCTCGGCAAGCCTCTCCGTGGTAGCGGGCTTTTCGTGCAGCGAGCCGGCAAGGGTCTTGCTGCCCTCGGAGAGCGTCGACGCCGCCCCCTGCATCGCGCCGAGCGTCGAGACGACGGCCCAGACGGAGCCGGCGATGACGCCGCAGGCAAGGATTGTGCTAAGAAGGATACCCCCGGAACGACCCCGACGGGATTTGGACGCGGAACGCGCGGAACCGTATACAGACGCCATGATACTCGTTACCCGATACTCGTTACTCGACGCGGCCGCGGAAAACACGCTCCGGAAGCCGTTACGCTTGCGGCAGGCGGCGGGATCAC
This sequence comes from Shinella sp. HZN7, assembly GCF_001652565.1. Classification (NCBI taxonomy): domain Bacteria; kingdom Pseudomonadati; phylum Pseudomonadota; class Alphaproteobacteria; order Hyphomicrobiales; family Rhizobiaceae; genus Shinella; species Shinella sp. HZN7. Next base: position 2,320,938 of record NZ_CP015736.1, read on the forward strand.
GCGTCCCGGGCTTCTGCCGAACAAGCAAAGAATGACGAAATATGGTAAGCAATTCCTAAACGGCGCCTCGCGTTTTTGAAGGAGTCCGCCGGCAGGTCCTCAACATCCGGCAAGGCTGCCTGTCACGAGAATGCGGCGCTGGCGTGTCGAAAGCCCCCGTATCCCTAGAACTGGGGATGCCGGGCGAGCCAGTCGGTCGCCGTTTCGTAGCGCGCGGCGACCGCCAGCACGCCGCTGTCAGCCCGCGGACGGCCGATGATCTGGATGCCGGCGGGCAATCCCCCCGCCCCGAAACCGGCCGGCATGGCAGCGACGGGAAGGCCGGCCAGCGTCGGCCCGATGACCACCTCCATCCAGCGATGATAGGTGTCCATCGCCCGTCCCGCGATCGCCTTCGGCCAGTCGAGTTCGGCCTCGAAAGGGAAGACCTGGGCGGTGGGCAGGATGAGGAAATCGTAGCGTTCGAAGAGGCCGGAGACGTGGCGCAGCCAGTCGCTGCGGCCGAGCGAGGCGGCATAGACCTCCGCCGCCGAGAGGTTCTGGCCGTTCTCGATTTCCCAGATCATCTCCGGCTTCATGCGCGCGCGCCGGTCCGGATCGGCATAGTCGGCCGCCTGGCCGTTGGCGACGAGGAAATGGCGCAACGTGCGCCAGGTCTGCCAGAGCCGCGCCATGTCGAAGCCCGGCGGCACCTCCTCCACGCGGCATCCAAGCCGCCGGAAGACGTCGAGCGAGGCGCGGCAAAGCTCCAGCACGCCGGGCTCGAAGGGAAGGTAGCCGCCGAAATCACCGAGCCAGCCGATGCGGGCACCGGAGAGATCGCGGTCGGCATCGAACGCGAGGCCTTCGTCGGGAAGCGACAGCGGGTCGCGCGGATCGTGGCCGGATTGCGTCGCCAGGAGGGCAGCGACATCGGCGACGCTGCGCCCCATCGGGCCGTTGACGGCGAGCTGGCCGAGGAAGAGCTCGGTGTTGAGCGAGGGCACCCGGCCGAAGGACGGGCGGAAGCCGACGACATTGTTGAAGCCGGCGGGATTGCGCAGCGAGCCCATCATGTCGCTGCCATCGGCGACCGGCAGCAGCCGCGCCGCCAGCCCCGCCGCCGCGCCGCCCGAGGAGCCGCCGGCGCTCCTGCCGGTATCGTAGGGATTGCGCGTGACGCCGAAGACCGGGTTGTAGGTGTGCGAGCCGAGGCCCATTTCCGGCGCATTGGTCTTGCCGATGACGATGGCGCCGGCGGCACGGATGCGCTCGACATGGATGTCGTCGTAGTCGGGCACGAAATCCGCATAATTGGCCGAACCGAAGGAGCAGAGGATGCCCTTCGCCTCGGAAAGGTCCTTCACCGCGAAGGGCATGCCGTGCAGCCAGCCGTGACGGTCCCCCGCCGCGAGCGCCCGGTCCGCCGCCTCCGCCTCGGCCAGCAGCACATCGGCCGGGCGCAGGCTGACAAGGGCGTTGAGGCGCGGGTTGATCGCCTCGATGCGGGAAAGATAGGCCGCCATGACGCTGCGGCAGTCGAGCCGGCGCTCGGCGATGGCGGCGGAAAGGGCAAGGGCGGAAAGGTCGGTGATGTCCTGCAAGGTCGGCTCCGGCATTCGTCTGGAACAGAGCTAGCAGGCGGAAGGAAGGAGCGCCAGCCCGGTCCTAGCCAGGCGGGACGCCCTGGCGGAAGGCGAGCGCGAAGAAACCGACGGCAGCGAGCGAGCCGACCGTGCGCACGTGGTTCCACATCGTCCAGACGCCGAGATAACGCTGCCAGAGGGCCGCCTGTTCAGGGCTGCCGGCGGGTGCGGCGGCGAGCGCATCGTTGAGCGGCACGTTGAAGACAACGGTCACGCCGATGACGGCGACAAGGAAGACGACACCGCCCGCCGCGGCCAGCAGACCGCCGGCTCCGCCCTGCAGGAAGCCGAGGACCGCCAGCACCAGCGACAGCAACGCCCCGCCGAAGAAGGCCGAGAAGAACCAGGGGTTCTGGATGACGGCATTGATGGCGTTCATCGCCGCCGCCCCTTCCGCAGGCGAAAGACGGGCAAAGGCCGCCATGATGCAGACCGAGAAGATGAAGAACAGCCCGGCATTCAGCGCCGCGGCGAGAATGGAAAGGAAGGTCAGGATAGGAAAGGCGCTTGCCATGGTCGGGTCCTCCGGAAGCCGTTTCGTCCGCATCACGGGCGAACTTCGAAAAATCGCGTGGCGGTCGGCCGGCCACACGCGGCATCACCGCCCTGTCATTGCCGCCCAAAAATATGAGCAATCCTCATATTTGCAAAATGTGAGGAATCCTCGTATTTGTCAAGACCAATCGAAAGTCCTCTCGGAAAGACCGATGGCCGAACCGCAGACCCGCCGCGCACCGACCCAGAAACGCAGCCGCGAACGGGTGGACGCCATCCTCGCCAATGCGACGGACATGATCGCGCAGGCGGGCAGCGACGCCCTGCGCATGAGCGAGCTCGCCCAGCGCACGGGCATCTCGATCGGCTCGCTCTACCAGTATTTTCCCGACAAGAGCGCCGTGGTGCACGCGCTTGCCGAACGCTGCAATGCGGAAAGCCGCGCCTGCATCGCCGAAGGCCTTGCCGCCGTCGGCAGCATGGAGGCGCTTGCCGACGCCTTCGGCAGCCTGATCGACACCTATTACGCGCTCTTCCTCGCCGAACCGGTCATCCGCGACATCTGGTCCGCCGTGCAGGCGGACGGGGCGCTGCGGGCCATGGAGGCGGAGGAGAGCCGCCGCAACGGTGCCCTGCTCGCCGCCCGGCTGCGGATGTTGCGCCCCAAGGCCGATGCCGCCCGGATCGAGGCGAACGCCCTCCTCGTCATGCATCTCGGCGAGGCGACGATGCGCCTTGCCGTCTCGGTCGACCGGGCGGAGGGCGACAGGCTGGTCGAGGCCTACAAGCGCATGGCGATCCGGGAGCTGACGGCGCTGTAGCCTATCGGGCGCGCCGCGCCTCCAGCACCTCGGCCGCCTCGAGCAGCGTGGCGAAGAGATAGGCGATCTTGTCGCTGCGCGTATCGCCGTACCAGATCTGCGGCACCATCACGCGGAAGCGGGTTTGGAGCAGATCCGCCAGCGCCTTGATGTCGCCCATCCATTCCAGCATGTCGGCATAAAGGTTCATCACGCTCGGCGCGGGAAAGCGCGACAGGAGGTCCTCGAAACCCTGTTTCGCCATGTCCGGATCGCAGAGCGTATCGGCAAGCGCGTGGTCGCCGACCTCGGTGTTGGCCTGCTGGATCAGCGCGTAGAAGCCGAGGCCGAAACGATCCTGCGTCAGTGCCGCCGCCCGGCGGGCGAAGTTTTCGAGATCCTGCGCATCGCGCCCCAGCCAGCGCGGCATGATCATGCGGGCATGCGCGCGACAGAGGTCGATATTGTAGCGATCGAGCCGCCAGGCCTGCTCGAAGCGCGCCGCGAATGTCTCGAAATCGCCGTCATTGGCCGAGCGGCGGTAGTCGCTCATCCGCCAGCAGAAATTGTCCGGGTCGACCTGGCTGTCGAGCACGTCGTCCGCCGCCTTCAGCAACGCCTCGCAGCTCTGCCACTGCTCCGCCCGCACGAGGTGCCCATAGGCAGTGCCGCGCTGCACGAAGGCCGCCACGCGCAGGGCATCGGCATAGGTCGCGGCGGAAAAGGCCGACGGGCTGCGCTCGAAGAAGGCCCGGAAGGGTTCCAGCCCGGCGACATGCGCCGCCGCCTCGTCGTCCGGCAACTCCAGGAACGGTTCGAGGAACCATTCCTTGACCAGCGAATAGAGCGGCCGGCCGCTTTCCGTGATGACGCCGCTCGCCCGCGCCGCCTCGAAGGCCCGCTGATAGGCCTCGAAATCGCCGTTGCGCCAGGCCGCGCGCAGGGCGTCGCGCTGCGGCACGAGGGCCGGCATCTCGTCGTGGAGATCGACGAGATAGAGGTCGTAGTCGCGCACCAGCCGCTCCTCCGGCGACAGGAGTTCCTGCGGCGCCGCGCTCGCCCGGCCGAACATCCTGTTGCGCAAAGTGGCAAGAATATCCCTGAAAACCATGTCGATCCGCTTTCTCAGCCCCCGGTCCACCCGCATGCGGCGGGAACCAGCGGAAGACGGCTGCAGCCCGGCGGCTATTCGCCTGTCATCACCGATTTTTGAAGAGCGCATGCCCTTTCCCTCCGCCGGTCGTGATACATTTCCAAACCCCGGATGCACGGATGGGTGACGGCCATGCTGACAACGCTTGCCTTGCTGATGAGCCTGATGCCCGGCGCGGAACTCGCCGCCGGGGACGTTGAGGTGGATGTGGAACTGGTGCTGGCGGTCGACGTCTCCGGCTCCATGGACCTTGAGGAGGCGCAGGTGCAGCGCGCCGGCTACGTCGATGCCCTGCGCCACCCCGACTTCATCAATGCCGTGCGCGACGGGCTGACCGGCCGCATCGCCATCAGCTATTTCGAATGGGCCGGCACGATCCGCGACAATTCCCTCGTGCCCTGGCAGCTCATCTCCGGCCCGGAGGACGCCGACGCCTTCGCCGCCCAGCTCGAAGCCCGCCCGATCGCCACGCGGCGCGGCACGTCGATATCAGGCGCCATCGCCTATGGCGCGCAACTCTTCGATGCCAACGGCTATACCGGCCTGCGCCGCGTCATCGATGTATCCGGCGACGGCCCGAACAATTTCGGCCCGCCGGTGACGCCGGCGCGCGACGCGGCGACCGCGCTCGGCATAATCATCAACGGCCTTGCCATCATGATCCGCCCCTCCGCCGCCTATGGCTCGCTCGACGACTACTATGCCAACTGCGTCATCGGCGGCCCCGGCGCCTTCGTGCTGCCGGTGCAGGAGCCGGAGGATTTCGCCATCGCCATCCGCCGCAAGCTGATCCTCGAAGTCAGCGGCATCGAGCCGCCTGCCCGCATCATTCCGGCCGCCGGAGGGCCGGCCGATTGCCTGATCGGCGAAAAGCTGAGGCCCAGCTACATGGAGCGCTTCTATCCGGAACTCGACCGCTGAGCCCTGTTCCAACCGAAACAGCGCCGCCCGATCCCCCATGCGACAGTCCCCCTGCTGGATGAAATGGTTCGTCCATTGACTGGTAGAGAGGAGACTGAAATGCGCAAGTTCATCATGTCCGCCGTTGTCGCGACCGTCGCAGCGGTGTCCTTTGCCGCCCCCTCGCAGGCCGGCGGCTTCTATATCGGCTTCGGCCATGGCTGGGGCGGCCATCACCACGGCTATGTCAGCCACTACTACGGCCATCACCGCCATTGCTTCTGGAAGAAGGTCAAGCGCTACAACAAGTGGGGACACGTCGTCTACAAGCGCGTGAAGGTCTGCCGTTAAGCACCGGCACCGGCGCGGTTTTCCGCGGAGAATCCGCCCTGCCCCGGCCGCCTCGCGGCCGGGGTTTTGCCATTGTGAAAACACACGGCGTTCGCAACCTATTCCTTTTGAACGGAAATCGTGCTTATATTGAATGAACGTTCAGCAAAAGACAGGGGAGCGACATGAACGAGATGATCCGCGATATCAGCGTTCCGAACGACTGGGACAGGAGCGGACTTCCCGGCTGGTGTTATCACAGCCCCGCCCTCCTCGAATTGGAGAAGCAGCATGTCTTCCGCGAGCACTGGCAGATCGCCTGCCATGTCTCCGACATTCCCGAGCCCGGCAACTACCTCGCCATGGACGTCGTCGGCGAGCGCGCGCTCGTCCTGCGCGGGCAGGACGGCGCGGTGCGTGCCTTCCACAACATCTGCCGCCATCGCGGCTCGCGTCTCGTCGCCGACGAGAAGGGCAGTTGCCGCAACGCACTGGTCTGTCCCTTCCACGGCTGGGTCTACAATCTCGACGGCACGCTGCGCGGCGCCGCGCGCCCCCGCAGCTTCCCGCCGCTCGACAAGAACGAGTTCGCGCTGAAGGCGCTGGAATGCGAGGTCTGGCAAGGCTTCGTCTTCATCCGCTTCGCGCCCGGCCCGCAGCCTTCCGTCGCCGAGCTGATGAAGCCCTTCGAAGAGGAGCTGGCGCATTACCGCACCGAGGAGATGATCCCGGCGGGCGAGATCTGGACCCAGGAGACGCCCGTCAACTGGAAATCCGTGCGCGATGTCGACAACGAGGGCTACCACGTCGCCATGGCGCATCCCGCCCTGCAGGACCTCTACGGCTCGACCTACTACGACGAGCCCTTCGTCGACGGCCTCTGCCGCTCCTTCGCCACCTACAACCCGCATGCCGGCCGGCGCTGGAGCGTGCGCAACTATGTGAAGATCTCGCCGGAGAACCATGCGCTGCCGGAGCGGCTGCGCAAGGCCTGGATCTATTTCGGCCTGTTCCCGAACGCCGTCATCGCCGTCACGCCGGAGACCGTGCAGTTCTACCAGGAATTCCCGCTCGGCGTCGGCCGCACGCTGCTGCGCGGCGGCATCTACCGTTACCGGCAGGAGGAGCGCGCCCACCGCCTCGCCCGCTACCTCGCCTTCCGCATCGACCGCGACACCCAGGCCGAGGACGTGCAGCTCACCGTCTGGTCGAACGAGGCGATGACCTCCAACGCCTTTGCCGGCTTCTACCTCTCCGACCTCGAATACGGCGTGCGCACCCATCACGACCATCTGCGCAAGGTGCTGCCGGTGGTGACGCTGAAGGACGCGCCGGAGGAGAAGGCGATGGCGGAGGTCAATGCCGGGCTGCGGCAAGGCTAGGCTTCTCCGGCAGGGCCGTGGGTGCCGCGCGGATCCTCGGGTCAAGCCCGAGGATGACGATGGAAGAGAAGCACGGCGGGCAAAAGCGACATGGCCATATGCTGCACCGCTTGACGGGTGGGAGCCTCCTCCCCGTCATCCTCGGGCTTGACCCGAGGACCCACATCACACGGCAGGCCCAACGCGAAGAGCCTCAGCCCTTCCAGAGCCCTTCGCGCGTCAAGTCGTCCATCGTCAGCTCGATGCCACGACGCAGGATCGATGCCATGTCGTCGATCTGTTCCAGCGAAATGGTGAGCGGCGGCGACATCACGCACATGTTGATGAGCGGGCGCACCAGCAGGCCGAGGTCCTGGCAATGCCGGTCGATGCGCTTGCCGACTTCCAGATCAAGCGTCAGCGGGTTCTTGCTGACGCGGTCGGCGACGCATTCCACGCAGGCCATCAGCCCGAGGCCGCGCACCTCGCCGACCAGCGGCAGCTCCTCCAGCGCCTTCAGGCTCGCCTGGAAATGATCGGTGACGGTGCGCGCATGGTCGAGTAGCCCGTCCTCCAGGATGTCGAGATTCTTCAGCGCCACCGCGCAGCCGACCGGATGGCTGGAATAGGTGAGGCCATGCGCGAACATCGCCTCCGAATGGTTCGAACGGCGCAGTTCCTCGAAGAGGCGCCCGGCGATCATCACCCCGCCGAGCGGGAAATAGCCCGACGTCACGCCCTTGGCGAAGGTGATCATGTCCGGGTCGATGCCGAAGACGTCCTGCGAGGCGAAGACATGGCCAAGGCGGCCGAAGGCGGTCACCACCTCGTCGGCGATGAAGAGGATGTCGTTGGCGCGGCAGAGCGCGTGCATGCGCTTGAGGTAACCGGCGGGCGGCACGATGACCCCGCCGGACGCCATGACCGGCTCGGCGATGAAGGCGCCGATATGTTCCGCCCCCCTCTCCTCGATGACCGCGCGGAACTCCTCGACGAGGAAATCGCAGAAGGCCTCGACGCTCATGCCCTCCGGCCGACGGAACGGATCGGGGCAGGAGAGCTTGACGACGAGATCGGCGGCGCTGTCCATCCAGTCATGATCGCGCGGCCGGCCGTTGAGCGAGGCGGAGAGGTATGTCGAGCCGTGATAGCCGCCCTGGCGCGAGACGATCAGCTTCTTCTCCGGACGGCCCTTCACATTGTTGGCGAACTGCATGAAGCGCAGCGCCGTCTCGACCGCCGACGAGCCGCCGGTCGTGTAGAAGACGTGATCGATCCCGTCGGGCGCATGTTCGGCAAGGCGGGCGGAGAGCACGGCGGACGGCGTGTTGGTCGTGTACCAGGGCGAATTGTAGGAGAGCTCCATCGCCTGCGCAGCCATGACGTCGGCCAGTTGCCTGTTGCGATGCCCCGCATTGACGCACCACATGCCGGCAGGCCCGTCGATCAGGCGGCGACCGGCGGCGTCGGTCACATAGATGCCCTCGCCCGCCTCGATGCGCCCGCGCGCTTCCGCGCCGATGGAGCCGGAAACCGGCCAGGGCTGCACCAGGTGGCGCTCGGCCAGCCGGGTGAGTTCGTCGCCGGCCGCCTCGTCGGCACGCAGGTCCTCGTTCGCCGTCTTCGGAATTGCCGCCATGTCCCTCTCCATCGATTATTTACCAGAAAGAATCTCGGAACAACGATATGAAAGATTTTGGTTTTCCCAATCATATTGAATGTTCGTTCAATCAATATTGCAGAAACAGGGCTTGATTTCAACGGGGATTTCGGCGCATGCTGTCCATCAGGGAACAGCAGCGTGCCCAAAAACGAGCACGCAGAGGCCGAAAAGGCGCAAGCGCATGGGAACGGGAAATCTCACGCTCCATGAGAGTTGTCGCGGCAGGAGGTACGGCCGATGACGGCGGCGGCGTTCGGCGCGCTTGCCGACACGCCCTCCTCCGGGAGGCGCAAGGCCTGGATGCGCAGCGAGGAGGCCCGCGGCCTCGCCCTGATCTCGCCGACCTTCCTCTATGCGCTGGCGCTGCTCTTCCTCCCGGTCCTCATCGTCATTGCCTACAGTTTCTGGACCCAGGACTATCTCGACATCGACCGCACCTTCACGCTGGAAAACTACCGGCAGGCCCTCACCGAGCCGATCTATCGTGACCTCTTCATCCGCTCGCTGTGGATCTCGCTGACGGTCAGCATCGTCACCGTCGTCTTCTCCTATCCGATCGCCTGGTTCATCTCCTTCCATGGCGGGGTGCACAAGAACCTCTGGCTCTTCCTCGTCACCGTGCCCTGCTGGACGAGCTACCTTTTGCGCGTCATGTCGTGGAAGGTCATCCTCGGCTATGGCGGCGTCATGAACACCGGCCTCATCTCGATGGGCCTGATCGACAAGCCGCTGACCTCGCTGCTCTACAATTCCAACGCCGTCGTCATCACGCTGGTGCATAGCTGGGCGGCCTTCGCCATCCTGCCGATCTACGTCTCGCTGCAGAAGATCGACCGCACGCTGATCGAGGCGGCGCGCGATCTCGGCGACAGCCGCCTGAAGGCTTTCCTGCGCATCACCCTGCCGCTCTCGCTGCCCGGCATCATCTCCGCCTTCCTGATCGTGATGATCCCGACCGTCGGCGACTATGTCACGCCGCGCCTCGTCGGCGGCAAGGACGGCGTGATGATCGCGACCGCCATCCAGGCGCAGTTCGGCAAGGCCGCCAACTGGCCGCTCGGCGCCGCCCTCTCCGTCACGACCATGGTGCTCGTCTCGCTGACGGCGGCGGCCGTTGTGCTGGCGCTGAAATTCACCGTCAGGAGGATCAGATGAGCCTCCTCACGCAGCGCCTGCGCGTCCTTCCGTTCCTGCCGGCCTATGTCGCGCTCTATTTCCTCTTCCTCTACCTGCCGATCCTGCTTCTGCCGGTCTTCTCCTTCAACGATGCGGCGACGACCACCTTCCCCCTCGCCGGCTTCACCACCAAGTGGTACGCCTCGCTCGCCGGCAATTCGGTCATGCTGCAAGCGGCGTGGAACAGCCTCGTCGTCGGCGTCGCCGTCTCGCTGCTCTCCACTGTGCTCGGCATTTGCGCCGCCCGCGCCATCACGCGCTACCGCTTCCGCGGCCAGAGGGCGGCGGCCGGCCTCATCATGGCGCCGCTCTTCCTGCCGGAGATCATCGTCGCCGTCTCGCTCTTGATGATCGTGCTGGCGATGGGCGTCGAACTGTCGCTGATCACGGTCATCCTCGGCCAGACGGTGTTCTGCGTGCCCTATGCCATGTCGGTGCTGGTCTCCGGCTTCGAGGGGTTCGACCGCAGCCTGGAGGAGGCCTCCTACGATCTCGGTGAGACCGCCATCGGCACCTTCCGGCGCGTCACGCTGCCGGTCGTCGCGCCGGCCATCGTTTCCAGCCTGCTCGTCACCTTCACCATCTCGCTCGACGAGTTCATCCTCGCCTTCTTCCTTTCCGGCACCGAGCCGACGCTGCCGGTCTATATCTGGGGGCAGTTGCGCTTCGCGGCGAAGCTGCCGGGCGTGCTGGCGCTCGGCACCGTCATGCTCGTCGCCTCCATCCTCATGCTCACCCTTGCCGAAATCCTGCGCCGCCGGGCCGAACGCCGCACGCAGATGGCCTTCACGCTGCCCTAGGAAGAGGAACCGGACATGGCCGACCGCCCGATGATCGAGATCGCCAACGTGTCGAAGTTCTACGGCATCTACAAGGCGCTCGACGATGTCTCGCTCACCATCGGCGAAGGCGAGTTCTTCTCGCTGCTCGGCCCGTCCGGCTGCGGCAAGACCACGCTGCTGCGCTCGATTGCCGGCTTCGAGACGCCGACGGCGGGCGAGATCTTCATCGACGGCGTGCCCTCCCTCGCGCTGCCGCCGAACAGGCGCCCGACCAACATGGTCTTCCAGAACTACGCCATCTTTCCCCATCTCGACGTCGCCGAAAACGTCGCCTACGGCCTGAAACGGCTGAGGCTTTCGGCAGAGGACGAGAGGAAGCGAGTGGGCGACGCGCTCGACCAGGTGCGCCTCACGGGCCTCGGCCAACGCAAGGCGCATGAACTCTCCGGCGGCCAGCGCCAGCGCGTGGCGCTCGCCCGCGCGCTCGTCATGCGGCCGAAGGTGCTGCTGCTCGACGAACCGCTCTCGGCCCTCGACAAGAAGCTGCGCGAGGAAATGCAGGTGGAGCTGCGCACGCTGCAGAAGGCCGTCGGCATCACCTTCATCCTCGTCACGCACGACCAGTACGAGGCGCTGGCGCTCTCCGACCGCATCGCCGTCATGTTCGGCGGCCGCATCGCGCAGATCGCCAGCCCGAAGGAAATCTACCAGCGTCCGCGCACCCGCAAGGTCGCCGATTTCCTCGGCGGCATGAATTTCTTGAAAGCGAAGGTGCTGGGAGAACAGGGCAACGCCGTCTCCGTCGACGCCGCGCGCTTCGGCGCGGTCAATCTCGACAAGCCGCAGGGCTTCGCTGCCACGAACGGCCACGTCACCGTCGGCATCCGCCCGGAACGGCTGCGGCTCCTGTGGGACGACGACCGCGCCCCGCACGAGCTTGCCGGCCGCATCGAGAACCGCGCCTATTTCGGGGAGGTCACCCATCTGACGGTCGGCGTGGACGGGCTGGAACAGCCGCTCTCCATGGTCGAGACGAACAATTTCGGCGCCGACGACCTGCCGGTCGGCGCGGAGATCCGGCTGGCCTATGATCCGGAGGCGTTCGTGCTCTTGGCGGAGGATCCGCCGGTTACGCGCGTGTGACCTAGCCCCTCATCCGGCCTGCCGGCCACCTTCTCCCCGCAAGCGGGGAGAAGGGACATTGCCGCAAGGCTTTCCTTCGATCAACGTGAAGACATCGCCACAGCCTCCTTCTCCCCGCTTGCGGGGAGAAGGAGGCTGTGGCGGGATGAGGGGCCGCCGCCGCCCCTCTCAATACCCCGATTTGATCTTCTCGAACTCCGCGATCATCTTCTGCCGCAACTCCGTCGGGATCGGTGCCTGGAACAGCGTGTTGGCGACGAAGGCGTCGACATCCGCATAGCCCTTGTCGGCGAGGACCCCGGCATCGACCGCGGCCATGCCCTTGACGTTGGAATGGCCGTAGCCCCAGCTCTCGACCATGTAGGCGGCGACGGCCGGATCGGTGACGGCGTTGAGGTAGTCATAGGCAAGGTCGGGGCTGCCTTCGCCGCCCTTCAGCCGCGAATAGCCGCAGACCCAGGTGGAAAGCCCCTCCTTGGTGTCCTTCTTGATGGCGACGGGCTGATCTTCCGCCTGCAAGGTGGTCGCCGTCTCGTTCCAGGCCCAGGCGAGATCGACCTCGCCGCTCGCCAGCGCCTGGCTGAGGTCGGTATTGTCCGTCCAGTAGAGCCGCACGTTCTTGTGCACCTCGCGCAGGAAGGCGGAAGCCTCCTCGAACTGCGCGTCCGTCAGGCTCGCCCAGTCCTTGACGCCGATGGCAAGGCTCGCCAGCGCATAGGCGTCGTCGACATTGTCGCCGATCGAGACGCGATCCTTGAACTTCGGATCGGCAAAGGCCCTGAGCGAGGCGATTTCTTCCGGCTTCACCGTGTCGGTGCGGTAGGTCAGCACCGTGTTGCCCCATTCGAAGGGCAGGAACCAGGCCGTTCCGTCGTCCGAGGTCATCAGGTTCTTCATGTCCTTGAAGGCCGGCAGGATATCGTTCCACGCGGCCAGCCTGGCGGTGTCGAGCGGCTCCAGCAGCCCGGCCTCGCGCCATTTGACGATGCTTTGCGCGCAGGGATGCGCGACATCGGCCTTGAAGCCGGAGCGCAGCTTCTGGAAGGCCTCCTCCTCGTCGCCGAAGAACGAGAAGTCCGGCGAGCCGCCGTGCTTTTCCGTATAGGCGGGGTGGAAGGCGGGGTCCTCGTAGCCGGACCAGTCGAAGACGGTGAGCGTATCGGCGGAAAAGGCTGGAAGGGCGGTTCCGAGGGCGAGGAAGGCGGCCAATGCCGCCAGTGTGGTGCGCCTGGCCGTGTGTGCAGTCTTCATGCCCTACTCCTTCCCCGTTTCGGGTTCCCTATTGTGATTGTGGTCCTTGCAAGGTGAGATGCTTCGGGAAGATCGCGACGACGAAGGCGATGGCCGCCTCCAGCGCCTTTTCCCGCGTTGTGCCGTCGCCCATCATCAGGCGCAGCCACAGGCCCTCCAGCATGGCGCAGAGCGAGAGCGCCATCGGCTCCGGCTCGTAGGCATAGCCGCCCTCCGCCTTCAGCGCGGCGCAGAGCGAGATCACGGTCTCCTGGTACTTCACGTCGCGCGCGCCGCACAGCGCCTGGTAGGTCGGCCGCGACTTGGCCTCGCCCCAGAAGGCGCACCAGGCGGCAAGCTTGCGCTTGGTGCAGATCTTGCGGTCGAAATCCGCATGCACGAGGGCCCAGACGCGGCTCGCCGCGCTCGGGCCGGCCTTTTCCAGCGCCGCGTTCCAGTGGTCCGCATATTCCTCGGACATGAACTGCAGCGTGGCGATGAGCAGGTTTTCCTTGCTCTCGAAATGGAAGTTGACGATGCCGCGCGAAAGGCCGGCGCCGTCGGCGACGTCGGCAAGCGTCGTGTCGGAATAGCCGCGCCTTGCGAGCGAATCGATCGTCGCCTCGACGAGCTGCTGCCGCCGCGTCTCCTTGGAGGCCTTGCGCCCCCGCTTCTCGCCGTCGCCCGAGCCCTGTTCAGCCCCGCCTGCCCGCATCTTCACCGCCACCTTGCCTTTGGGATTGCGCATCGTCACGGTCACGGGCGAACTCCCGCGGCCGGCCTGACGCCGCGCAGATGAGCCGGACAATGCTCCCCGCTGTCAAGAACCTTCTGCATGGCCGTCCAGGTGCGGATGTTCTTGGCGACATAGGCTTCGCCGACCGCCGCCACCGCCTCGGCATGGAGCGGCCCTTGCAGCCGCGCCAGTTCCCCGCGCGCCACCTCGCGATACCAGGCATTGCGGCTCTCCACCCTGCCATCGGCAAAGCCCGCCGCCGCCATGGCCTCAAGATAGCGGCGCGGCGAGGCCATGCCGAAGCTCAGCCCTTCGGCGGCGATGTAGTCCTGCATGTCCGGGCTCGGCGCGCCGTCATGGCCGATCAGCCAGTCGGACGCGGCCAGAACGCCGCCCGGCTTCAGCACGCGGAAAAGCTCGGCGAACAGCGCCTCCTTGTCCGGCACATGGATCATCGCATCCTTGGAGAAGACGACGTCGAATTCACTATCGTCGAACGGCAGGCGGCCCGGAGGACTGGAGACGAAACGTGCGAGCGCGCAAAGCCCTGCTTTGGCCGCCGCCGCCCGCGCCCGGTCGATGACCGGCTGCTCCACGTCGTAGCCGACGATCTCGGCCGGACCATGGGTCCTTGCGATATGCAGCGTGATGCCGCCGGCCCCGCAACCGAAATCGAGGACGCGCCGGCCCTTGAGGTCGACGCCCGCAAGGACACGGTCGACCTCCGCCGGGCCGCCCGGCGAAAGATAGCCCTCGCCCCACAGGACCGCGAGGAAGCGGATCGCCGCCTCGTCATATTCCGGCTCCGCCGCCGCACCGTCCCTGCCCGTTGCCGTCATGGCCTCCGTCACCCTTCGGCCGCATGGCCGGCGCGCTTTTTCCCTGGCCGAAATTCTAGCGCATAATCAGGCGATTGCAAGATACTTGCTGAATGATCATTCAGAATATCTGGACAACATTTTGCTTTTGATGCAGCTTTTAGAAACAAGGGAGACATCAAAAATGCAAAAGTACGATGCCCTGATCGTCGGCGGCGGCCATAACGGGCTGGTTACCGCCTGTTATCTCCAGCGCTCCGGCCTCAATGTCGCGGTGCTTGAAAAGAACGGCTGGGTCGGCGGGGCGGCGACGAGCCGCGAACTGACCCCGGGCTTCCTCTACTCCAACTGTTCCTATGTCTGCTCCCTCTTCCGGCCGGAGATCATGCGCGACCTGGAACTGCCGAAACACGGCCTCCAGGTCATCGCCTACGAGGGCGGCGCGGTCTTCACCCGCGACGGCGACTACCTCGCCTCCTACCGTGACCACGACAGCCACCGCCGCGAATTCGCGCGCTATTCGAAACGCGACGCCGAGGCCTACGAGCGCTACGCCCGCGACGTGACGCGCCAGTGCCGCTTCATCCAGCCGCTCCTGATGCGCACCGCGCCCGACCCCTTCGGCTTTCGCCCGCGCGACATTTCCGAATTCTTGTATCTCGCCAAGAAGTTCGGCGAGTTCAGCCCGCAGGAAATGGCCGAGACGCTGCGCTTCTGGACCATGTCGATCTCCGACTTCCTCGACGAATATTTCGAGACCGACGTCATCAAGGCCTATCTCGCGCTCTCGGGCATCATCGGCACCGCGCTCGGCCCCATGTCGCCCGGCACCGCCTATGTCCTGCTGCACCACTATATGGGCGAGGTGGACGGCTCCGTCGGCGCCTGGGGCTATGCGCGCGGCGGCATGGGCGCGGTGACGCAGGCGCTCGCCCGCTCCTTCGAGGCCGCCGGCGGCACGATCCGCACCGACGCCGAGGTCGCGAAGATACTCACCCGCGGCGGACGCACCACCGGCGTCGTGCTCGCCAACGGCGACGAGGTGCGCGCCGACCTCGTCGTCTCGAATGCCGATGTGAAGCGCACCTTCCTCAAGCTCGTCGACGAAGACACCCTGCCCGGCGACTTCGTCCACCGGGTCAAGCATTTCAAGATGCGCGGCTCCTCCGGCAAGGTGAACATCGCGCTCGACAGCCTGCCGGAGTTCCCGGCCCTGCCGGAAGGCTCCTCCTGCATACGCGGCGACATGCATTTCACCGATTCGATCGAGCGCATGGAACGTGCCTATGACGACTGGAAGGCGGGCCGCTGGTCGGCCGATCCCTTCCTCGACATGGTGATCCCGACGACGCTCGACCCGACCATGGCCTCGCCGGGAAAGCACTTCATGAGCTGCTTCGTGCAGTATTGCCCGCCAAAACTTCAGGGCCGCGACTGGACGGATGCCGACCGCGACGCCTTCGCCGAGACGGTGATCGGCCAGATCGCGGACTATTCGCCGGGCTTCCGCGAGCGCATCGTGCATATGGAGGTGCGCACGCCGCGCGAGATCGAGAACGAGGTCGGCCTGACGGAAGGCAACATCTTCCAGGGCGAGCTCACCTTCGACCAGCTTCTCTTCAACCGGCCGGTGCCCGGCTACGCCCAGTACCGCAGCCCGATATCCGGCCTCTACATGTGCGGCTCCTCCACCCATCCGGGCGGCGGGGTGATGGGCGCGCCCGGCCGCAACGCCGCCGCCGAGATCCTGCGCGACCTGAAGCGTTCCCCCGAGCAGATGAGCAAAGCCCATGACGTCATTTGATGCCATCGTGATCGGCGCCGGCCACAACGGCCTTGCCGCCGCCACCCGCCTCGCCAGGGGTGGCCGCAAGGTCCTGGTGCTGGAGGCGGCGAACGAGCCGGGCGGGGCGACGCGCGGCCGCGAATTCGCGCCAGGCTTCCGCTCCGCCGGCCTTGCCCATCTCGTCAACCGGCTCGACGCGGACATGGCGCGCGACATCGGCCTTGAGCTTGCCGGCACGGACGCCTTGCTGCCGACGACGGTTCTCGACGGCTCGGGAAAGGCCGCCGTGCTGCACGGCGCCTATGGCGAGCGCATCGAGGGCGTGTCGCCCGAGGAGGCCGAGGCCTTCGCGGCGCTGCGCGCGAAGCTGGTCTTCCAGGCGGGCATCCTGAAGCGGTTCCTCCGCCGCCCCCCGCCGCAGATCGGCGCGCTCTCGCTCGGCGATCTCTCCACCTTCGCTTCCGCCGGCTTCGGCCTCATCCGCAAGGGGCGCGGCGAGGGCCGCGATTTCCTGCGCATGCTGCTGATGAACGTCGCCGACGTCGCCGACGAATATCTTTCGGACGACCGGCTGAAGGGCCTCCTCGCCTTCGATGCGACGCTCGGCATCCATCTCGGTCCCCGCTCGCCGACCTCCCTGCTCGGCCTCTACTATCGCCTGACCGGCGAGGTCGCGGGCAAGGCCGGCGGCCAGTTCGTGCCGGCGGGCGGCATGGCGAGTGTCGCGCCCGCCTTCCTGCGCGCCGCGGAAAAGGCCGGCGTCACCCTTCGCTGCGGCACGCCCGTCGGCCGCATCCTCGCCGATCGCGGCCGGGCGAGCGGCGTGGCCCTCGGCGACGGCACGGAGATCACCGCCCCCGTCATCGTCTCGGCGATCCACCCGCAGACGACCTTCCTCCACCTCGTCGATCCCGCCGAAAGCGGCACCGGCTTCGTGCGCTCGGTGAAGAACGTGCGCAGCCACGGCAATGTCGCCAAGCTCGACCTCGCGCTCGACCGCATCCCCGATTTCACCGACCTGCCGGCGGAAGCCCGCGGCGGGCGCATCGTGCTGGTGCGCTCGATGGAGCAGGTCGAGGAGGCCTTCAACCCGGCGAAATACGGCGAATTCTCCAGCGATCCCGTCATGGAGGTGACGTTGCCGAGCCTTGCCGACCCGTCATTGTCCCCTGGCGGCGCCTGCACGCTCTCGGCGCTCGTGCAATATGCGCCCTATCGCCTCAAGGCAGGCTGGGAGAGCGGCAAGCCGGCCTTCCTCAAGATCGTGCTCGACACGCTGGAGCGCCATGCGCCCGGCCTCGAAAAGTCCGTGGTCGCGGCCAGCCTGATGACGCCGGTCGATATCGAGGCGGAATACAACCTGCCCGGCGGCCACTGGCATCACGGCGAGCTGCAGGCCGACCAGCTCCTCGTCAACCGGCCGACCAGCGCCGCCTCCGGCTACCGCACGCCCATCGAGGGCCTCTATCTCGCGAGCGCCGGCGCGCATCCGGGCGGCGGCATTTCCGGCCTGCCGGGCTGGAACGCGGCCCGCCACATCCTTTCGGGAGCGAGCGCATGAACGCCATGACGAAATCCACCGCGGACCTGCGCCGCGCCGCCCGCAACCATATCCTCACGCCGCGGCTGGAGAGCCCGTTCCATGACCGCCTGATGGCGCTGAGCGAGGTCAACGACTGGTACAACTGGGCCGGCTACAAGGCGCCGCATGCGCTGTTCGACGGCGAGCTCGAATATTTCGCCATCCGCTCCACCGCCGCCCTCTTCGACATCTCGCCGATGGTGAAGTACCGCATAACCGGCCCGGATGCCGAGCGCTACCTCAACCGGCTGACCCTGCGCGACGTGCGCAAGCTCGGCGTGAACCGCGTGCACTACACCGCCTGGTGCGACGACCACGGCCATGTGCTGGACGACGGCACGCTCTTTCGCCTCGGCGAGAACGAATTCCGCCTCTGCTGCCAGGAACGCCACCTACCCTGGCTGCTCGACAGCGCCTTCGGCTTTGCGGTCGACATCCACGAGGAGACGGAGGAGATCGCCGGCCTCGCCCTGCAGGGGCCGACGAGTTACGCGGTGCTGCGCGATGCCGGCTTTGCCGGCGTGGAGGCGTTGAAACCCTTTCATATCGGCACCTTCCCGCATGAGGACGGCGACGTGACCATCTCACGCACCGGCTTCACCGGCGATCTCGGCTACGAACTCTTCGTGCCCCGCGCGAACGCGCTATCGCTGTGGGACCGGCTGTGGCGCGCCGGCGCGCCGCACACGATCCGCGCCATCGGCTACGGCGCGCTCAATCAGGCGCGCATCGAGGCCGGCTTCATCGTCGCCAACACGGATTTCGTCACCGCCGAGGGAGCGCTGCGCGCCGACCGGGTGCGCATGCCCGACGAGATCGGCCTCGACTGGCTGGTCGATCCGGACAAGCCGAATTTCAACGGACGCCGGGCGATCCTCGACGCACGGCGGAATCAATCTCTCAAGCACGTCCTCGTCGGCCTTGAAATCGAAGGGAATATTCCCGCCGAGCATGCCATCGTCTACCATCGGAAAAAGCACGAGGCGGGCCTCGTCACCGCCGCGATCTGGTCGCCGACAGCCAAGCGCAACATCGCCATCGCCAGCCTCGAACGGCCCTACGGATCGAAGTTCACGGAGGACCTCTGGGTGGAGATCTATGCGATGCGGGAGCTGAAATACCAGAAGCTGATGAAACGGGCGAAGATCGTGCCGCGCCCCTTCGTCAGGCTCGCCCGGCGCACGGCGAGCCCGCCGGGCCTCACCTGACATGGACGAGGAGACCCGCCGCAACTGGGAGATCATCACCATGCCGCCCGGCACCGAATGGTCCGGGCGCGCGCGCTATGCGGCGGCCATGTATTTCTGCCAGCGCGGCGAAATGGCGTCTGACGTGCTGGAGGTCTACCGCATCTGCTCGCGGCTCGATGCGGAGGATCCCGTTTCGGTGCTCAAGCGCTGGCAGATCGGCGCGGAATGGATCGCGCGGCTCAAGGCCTATCGGTCAGAGTGACGGAACGTGGGAGGCGTAGGTGCGGAACAGGCGCCGCAGCGCCTCCTTGCCTTCGATCGCGATGTCGAACCGCCGCCCGAACAACAGCCACTCCGAACACAGGCCCTTGATGACCCAGCGCAGCATGGAAGCGGCGGACCGTGGCGTCCAGCAGGCGCAGAGCTTGCCCTGCCCCTGCGCCTTGGCGAACGCGGCTTCCAGCGCCTGCATGTGCTCATCGTTGATGTCGTTCTGACGCTCCGAGATGGCGGCGAATTCGCCCGACGTATCGCAACGCAGGAGGATCGACAGGATGCGCTGGCGGTGTTCGTCCGTGGCGAGCAGTTCGAGCCATTCCCGTCCGACCCGTTCCAGAACGGCGAAGACGTCGGCGTTCTCCGCCTCCAGCTCGCGGGCGATCAGCTCTTCCTGCGGCATGGGCAGTGAATTGTAGAGTTCCAGCACGAGATCCGCCCGGTTGGCGAAGTGCCAGTAGATGGCGCCGCGGGTGACCCCCGCGGCGCGCGCCACATCCGCCATGGAGGCGTGGGCGACACCCTTTTCGTAGAAGACCTTCTCCGCCGCCAGCAGGATCTGCTGGCGGGTTTCCTCGGCCTCGGCCTTGGTCCGGCGCATGGCGGCCTACTCCGCCGGGCTTGCCGCCGGAGCCGCCTCCTTCTTCTTGCCGTAGCCGAACAGCTTCATCACGAAGACGAAGAAGATGGGCACGAAGAAGATGGCGAGCACCGTGGCCGTGATCATACCGCCCATCACGCCGGTGCCGATGGCGCGCTGGCTGCCCGAGC
The DNA here is from genome assembly GCF_001652565.1 of Shinella sp. HZN7. NCBI lineage: Bacteria > Pseudomonadati > Pseudomonadota > Alphaproteobacteria > Hyphomicrobiales > Rhizobiaceae > Shinella > Shinella sp. HZN7. The sequence goes on from NZ_CP015736.1 coordinate 2,340,755, forward strand.
TTGCGCCCGTGGCGATCGCGAGCGGCAGAACGCCGAGCGTGAAGGCGAGCGAGGTCATCAGGATCGGGCGGAAGCGCAGATGGCAGGCCTCGATCGTCGCCTCGATCAGCGACTTGCCATCCTCCATCAGTTCCTTGGCGAACTCGATGATCAGGATCGCGTTCTTCGCCGAAAGGCCGATGATCGCGATCAGGCCCACCTTGAAGTAGACGTCGTTCGACATGTCGCGCAGGGTGACCGCGATGACCGCGCCGATGACGCCGAGCGGCACGACGAGGATGACCGCGAACGGGATCGACCAGCTTTCATAGAGCGCCGCAAGGCACAGGAAGACCAGCAGGATCGACAGGCCGACGAGGATCGGCGCTTGCGAACCGGACTGGATCTCCTGCAGCGACTGGCCCGTCCATTCATAGCCGAAGCCCGGCGGAAGCTGGGCGGCGAGCCGCTGCATTTCCGCGATCGCGTCGCCGGACGAGAAGCCCGGCTTGGTGTCGCCGCTGAAGCGGACGGACGGGTAGCCGTTGTAGCCGACGGTCTGCGTCGGCGCCATCGTCCACTCCGCGGTCGCAAAGGCCGAGATCGGCACCATGCCGCCCGAAGCGTTGCGCACGTTGAGCTTCATCAGGTCGGCCACCTGCATGCGCTCGTTCTGGTCCGCCTGGACCGTCACGCGCTGCATGCGCCCGGCATTCGGGAAGTCGTTGACATAGGTCGAGCCGAGATTGGTCGAGATCGTCGTGTTGATGTCGGCGAAGGTCACGCCGAAGGTGTTGGCCTTCTCGCGGTCGATCGTGACATTGACCTGGGCCGCATCCGGCATGCCTTCGACGCGCACGCCCGCCACGACATTGCTCTGGGCGGCAAGGCCGAGGAGCTGGGCGCTCGCGGCCGACAGCGCCTGCTGGCCGAGGCCGCCACGGTCCTGCAGGCGGAACGAGAAGCCGCCCGTCGTGCCGAGGCCCTGGATCGGCGGCGGCGACAGCGCGAAGCTGATCGCATCCTTGATCTGGCTCATGGCCATGCTGGCCCGCCCGGCGATCGCCTGTGCCGAATTCTCCGGCCCGCGCTCGCTCCAGTCCTTCAGCGTCACGAAGGCAAGGCCCGCGTTCTGCCCCGAACCGAAGAAGGAGAAGCCGTTGATGCCGACGATCGTGTTGACCGCGGGTTCCTGGCCGAAGATCTGCTCGACCTGGGTCAGAACCTCGTCGGTCCGGTGGCCCGTCGCCTCGGAGGGAAGCTGCATCATGACGATGGCAAAGCCCTGGTCCTCGTCCGGCAGGAACGACGACGGCAGCTTCACGAACAGGTAGCCGAGGCCCGCGAGGATCGCGAGGTAGATCACCATGAAGCGGCCCGCCCGGTGCACCAGCCAGCCGACGCTGCGGCTATAGCCTTTCGACGAGCGGTCGAAGCCGCGGTTGAACCAGCCGAAGAAGCCGCGCTTGGTGTGATGATGGCCCTTGGGAACCTGCTTCAGGAAGCTGCCGGCCAGCGCCGGCGTCAGCGACAGCGCGAGGAAGGCCGAGAACAGGATCGACACGACCATCGTCAGCGAGAACTGCTGGTAGATGACGCCGACCGCGCCCGGGAAGAAGCCCATCGGGATGAACACCGAGGCGAGCACCAGCGTGATGCCGATGACGGCGCCGGTGATCTGCTTCATCGCCTTGCGGGTCGCCTCCTTCGGCGGCAGGCCCTCTTCCGACATGATGCGCTCGACGTTCTCCACGACGATGATCGCGTCGTCGACGAGGATGCCGATGGCGAGCACCATGGCGAACATGGTGAGCACGTTGATCGAGAAGCCCATGGCGAGCATGACGGCACAGGTGCCGAGCAGCGCGACCGGGACGACGAGCGTCGGGATGATGGTGTAGCGGATGTTCTGCAGGAACAGGAACATCACGAGGAAGACGAGGCCGACGGCTTCGAGCAGCGTGTGCAGCACCTTCTCGATCGACACCTTGACGAAGGGCGAGGTGTCATAGGGCGTCGAATATTCGAGGCCCGGCGGGAAGAACTGCGCAAGCTCGTCCATGCGGGCCTTGATCGCCTCGGAGGTCGCCATGGCATTGCCGGTCGGCGAGAGCTGCACGGCGACGGCGGCCGAAGGCTGGCCGTTGAGGCGCGTCGAGAACGAATAGGTCTCGCCGCCCACTTCGATGCGCGCGACGTCGCGCAGGCGCACGGCCGAACCGTCCGCATTGGCGCGAAGCACGATGGCGCCGAACTCTTCCGGCGTCGTCAACTGGCCCTTGATGTTGACGGGGGCCGCGATCTGCTGGGTGATCGGGTTCGGCTGCGCGCCGATGCTGCCGGCCGCGATCTGGGCGTTCTGCGCCTGAACGGCGGCGGTGACATCGGCAGCCGTCAGGTTGAGGCCGAGCATCTTGGCGGGATCGAGCCAGATGCGCATGGAGCGCTGCGTGGCAAAAAGCTGCGCACGGCCGACGCCGGGCACGCGCTGGATTTCCGAGAGGATGTTGCGGTTGACGTAGTCGCCGAGGCTGATGGCGTCCATCGAGCCGTCGGTGGAGGTCAGCGCGACGATCAGGAGGAAGCCTGAACCGGCCTCCTCGACCTGCACGCCCTGGCGGCGCACGGAATCGGGCAGGCGCGGCTCGACGCGGCTGACGCGGTTCTGCACGTCGACCGAAGCCTGGCTCGGATCGGTGCCCGGCGCGAAGGTGATGTTGATTTCGGCCGAACCCGAGGCACTCGAGGTCGATTCGAAATAGAGCATGCCCTCGACGCCGTTCAGCTCATCCTCGATGAGCTTGGTGACGCTCTGGTAGGTGTCCTGCGAGGACGCGCCGGAATAGGTCGTCGACACCGTGATCTGCGGCGGGGCGACGTCGGGATATTGCGCGATCGGCAGGAGGGGAATGGAGATGGCGCCGGCGATCATGATGAAGATCGCGACGACCCAGGCGAAAATCGGCCTGTCGATGAAAAAACTGGGCATCCTTCAGATCCTCACTTCGCCTGCTCGGCCTTGGCGGCATCCTCGCCGCCCTCCGCCGTGCCGGTCTCGCCGGTCTGCGCGGCGCCGGCATCGCCAGCCTCAGCCGCGCCGCCTTCGGCAGCCGACTGGGCGGCCTTCGCCCCCGCATTCGGGTTCCACTCGGTCGGCACGACTTCGCCGCCCGGCTGAACCTTCTGGAAACCTTCGACGATGATCTTCTCGCCGTCCTTCAGGCCGTCGGGAATGACCCAGTTCGTGCCGATGGCCCGCCCGACGCGCACAGAGCGGGTGCCGGCCTTGTTGTCGGCGGAGACGACATAGACGAGCGCGCTGCCCGAGCTGTCGCGCTGCACGGCCTGCTGCGGCACGATGACGGCATTCTTCTCGATGCCCTGCTCGATCTGCACGCGCACATACATGCCCGGAAGCAGGTCGCCGTCCGGGTTCGGGAACTCGCCGCGCAGCGTCACCTGGCCGGTCGTCTCGTCGACCGCGGCTTCGGAGAACAAGAGCTTGCCCGAATGCGGATAGGCGGAACCATCGTCCAGCACCAGCTTGACGTCGGCCGAATTGTTGTCGGCCATCAGGGCGCCGTCCTGCAGTGCCTTGCGCAGGCGGATGAGATCGGTCGCCGACTGGGTGAAGTCGGCATAAACAGGGTCGAGCTGCTGGATCGTCGCAAGGTTTTCCGTGCCGTTGGCCGAAACCAGCGCACCCTCGGTGATCAGCGCGCGGCCGATGCGGCCGCTGATCGGCGCCTTGACCTCGGTATATTCGAGATTGAGCTTCGCGGTCGCAAGGCTCGCCTCGGCGATCGCGACATCCGCATCCGCCTGCGCGAGCTGGGCGACGGCATCGTCATAGGTCTGCACGGAGGCGACGTTCGACTTGCGCAACTGCTCCTGGCGCTCGGCGGTGTTGCGCGCCTGGGCCTGAACGGCCCGGGCACGGCGCAGCGTCGCCTCGGCGCTGTCGACCTGCACCTGGAACGGCGCGGGATCGATGCGGTAGAGCACGTCGCCTTCCTTGACCTGCGAGCCCTGCTCGAAGATGCGCTCGATGACGATGCCGGTCGCACGCGGGCGGACTTCCGCCGTGCGGGTCGCGGCGATGCGGCCCGGCAGGTCGTTGGTGATCGGCACATCCTCTGCCTTCACGGTGATGACGGCCACCTGCGGCGGCGGAAATGCAAAGCCGCCCTGCGCCGCCTGCTCGTCCTGGCAGCCGGCGAGAATCAAAAGGGCGCCGAAGGTCGCAATCGAAATCGGTCTCGTGAAACGCATGGGTTCTTCCATAAGCGGTGCCGCCCGAAGCGCGGCAGGGTGCTGAAAACGTGAAGATGCGGTGATCGCAGGACCACCGCATCGCAACATACAAACAAGGCTGTATGTTAGTTTCCGATCTTTGACAATCGTCAGCGCGACACCAGTCACGGAATTGTGATGAGGGGCCTCATCGTATGGCTTGGCCATTTGCATCGAAGCGATGCATCTGGTCCGCCGCCGGCGTGGCGAAGACCACGTCATCAGGCTGATAGTGATGCTCCCCGAACAGGCGGACGGTGAAGGCACCGACCTTTTCCGATTCGAGATAGACGATCGTGTCCGCACCCAGATGCTCGACATGCACGGCTTTCGCCTGCCAGTCGCCGCTCTCGCGCGACAGCGTGATGTGCTCCGGGCGCACGCCGATGGTCCTGGCATCGGAGATGCCGAGGCGCTCGGCGTCGATGAAGTTCATGCCGGGCGAGCCGATGAAGCCGGCGACGAAGAGGTTGGCCGGCCGGTTGTAGAGCTCCATCGGCGAGCCGACCTGCTGGATGACGCCCGCATCCAGCACCACGATCTTGTCCGCCAGCGTCATCGCCTCGACCTGGTCGTGCGTGACGTAGATCATGGTGGCCTTCAGCTCGCGGTGCAGCCGGGCGATCTCCAGGCGGGTGTTGACGCGCAGCGCCGCATCGAGGTTGGAGAGCGGCTCGTCGAACAGGAACAGCTTCGGCTCGCGCACGATGGCGCGGCCGATGGCGACGCGCTGGCGCTGGCCGCCGGACAGTTCCGCCGGGCGACGGGCGAGGTACTTTTCCAGCGACAGCATGCCCGAGGCCTTGGCGACGCGCTTTTCGATTTCGTCCTTCGGGGCGCCCGCCTGCTTGAGGCCGAGGCCCATATTGTCCTTGACCGTCAGGTGCGGATAGAGCGCGTAGGACTGGAACACCATGGCGATGCCGCGCTTTGCCGGCGGCACGGTCACGACTTCCGCGCCGTCGATGGTGATCGAGCCGGAGGTCGCATCCTCGAGGCCCGCGATGATGCGCAGCAGCGTGGACTTGCCGCAGCCCGAGGGGCCGACGAAGATGACGAACTCGCCGTCCTTCACGTCGAGGTCGATGCCCTTGATCACGTCGACAGTGCCGAAGGACTTGCGTACGGATTTGAGTTGAAGAGAGCCCACTGATATCCCCTTAAAGCTTGACCGTTTGACCGGTTCTGACACTTTCATCGGCCGCCAGGCAGATCCGCAGCGACTGCACCGCATCGTCCATGTGCCGCGTGAGGTCGATGTCCTCGCGGATCGCCTTCAGCACATAGGCCTGTTCGCGGTCGCACAGTTCCTGGTGGCCGGGCTCGCCGGCCATCCTCAGGTCCTCGTCCGGCGACAGGAACCTGCCGTCCGGGCCGGTGGCCGCGTTGTGCAGGCGGATGACCGCCGTCTTGGTGTGGGTGTCGATGTCGTCCGACTTGGCGTTCGGATCCATGACGATCGAGACGGAGCCGTTCGGCGACATGACGTCCTTCACGAAGAAGGCCGTTTCCGAGATCATCGGCCCCCAGCCCGCCTCGTACCAGCCGAGCGAACCGTCGTCGAAGAGCACCTGGAGATGGCCGTAATTGTACATGTCCGGCGCGATCTCGTCGGAGAGGCGCAGGCCCATGCCGCGCACCTCGACCGGCTTGGCATCGGTGATCTGGCACATCACGTCGACATAGTGCACGCCGCAGTCGACGATCGGCGGCGTCGTCTGCATCAGCGCCTTGTGGGTCGCCCAGGTCGGCCCGCTCGACTGCTGGTTCAGGTTCATGCGGAAGACATAGGGCCCGCCGAGCTTGCGCGCTTCCTCGATCAGCCGCATCCAGGAAGGATGGTGGCGCAGGATGTAGCCGACGACGAGCTTGCGGCCGTTCGCCTTGGCGCAGGCCACCACCCGCTCGGCATCCGCCACGGTCGTCGCCAGCGGCTTTTCCACGAAAACGTGGGCGCCCGCTTCCATCGCGGCGATCGCATACTCGGCATGGCTGTCCGAATAGGTGTTGATCGAGCAGAGCTCCGGCTTCAGCTCCTTCAGCGCCTCGTGGAAGGACGGCAGGATCTCGTAGCCTTCGAGCCCGGCCGGAACCGGAACCTTCGAGCGGTTGACCAGCCCGACGATCGTAAAGCCCGGATTTTCATGATAGGCAAGCGCATGGCTGCGGCCCATATTGCCGAGGCCGGCGGAAAGAACGCGAATGGCAGAACTCACTTGACTGCTCCCGAGGTGATGCCGCGGATCAGTTGCCGCGAGAAGATGAAGTAGAGGATGAGGACGGGCAGGATCGCGAGCGAGAGCGCGGCGAGCACTGCGTTCCAGTTGGTGACGAACTGGCCGATGAAGATCTGCGAGCCCAGCGTCACCGTCTTGGTCGCCTCGCTCGGCGCCAGGATCAGCGGAAACCACAGGTCGTTCCAGATCGGGATCATGGTGAAGACCGCGACCGTCGCCATGGCCGGCCGCACGAGCGGCAGGACGAGGCGGAAGAAGATCGCATATTCCGAAAGACCGTCGATGCGCCCGGCATTCTTGAGGTCGTCGGAGACGGTCCGCATGAACTCGGAGAGGATGAAGACGGCGAGCGGTATGCCCTGCGCGGTGTAGACGAGGACCAGCGCCGTCAGCGTGTTGACGAGCCCCGTCGCGACCATGCCCTGCAGGATCGCCACCGTGCCGAGACGGATCGGGATCATGATGCCGATGGCAAGGTAGAGGCCCATCAGCGTGTTACCGCGGAAGCGGTATTCCGAGAGCGCGAAGGCGGCCATGGCGCCGAACAGCAGCACCAGCGCGATGGAGGCCACCGTGACGATGAAGCTGTTCTGGAAGTAGGTCGCGAAATCCCCCTGCCCCAGCACCGTCGTATAGCCGACGAGGTCGAAGGTCTCCGGCGTCGGAAGCTGCATCGGGTTGCGGAAGATGGCGTTGCGGTCCTTCATCGAGTTGATGAGCGTCAGGAACACCGGGAAGACCGAGATGATCGCGTAGCCGATCAGCGCCAGGTGGACGAGCGACGTGCGGGTCAGCGAAGTGCGTGCTTTGGACATGTCCGGCCCTCCCGATCAGAACTGGTAGCGACGCATGCGCCGCTGGATGGCGAAGAGATAGAGCGAGACGCCGGCGAGGATGATGAGGAACATGACCGTCGCGATCGTCGCGCCCATCGAGCGGTCACCGAGCTGGAGCTGGAAGCCGAAGAAGGTGCGGTAGAGCAGCGTGCCGAGGATGTCGGTGGACTTGTCTGGCCCCGCCAGCGCGCCCTGCACGGTGTAGATCAGGTCGAAGGCGTTGAAGTTGCCGACGAAGGTGAGGATCGAGATGATGCCGATGGCGGGCAGGATCAGCGGCAGCTTGATCTTCCAGAACTGGCTCCAGCCGGTGACGCCGTCACATTCGGCCGCCTCGATCACCTCTTCCGGGATGTTGAGCAGCGCCGCGTAGATCAGCATCATCGGGATGCCGACATATTGCCAGACCGAGATCAGCGACACGGCAATCAGCGCCGAACCCGGCTTGCCGAGCCAGGGCGAGAAGAAGGACTTCAGGCCGACGAGATCCATCAGGTAGGGCGAGACGCCCCAGATCGGCGAGAGGATCAGCTTCCAGATGAAGCCGACGATCACGAAGGAGAGCAGCGTCGGCAGGAAGATCGCCGTGCGGTAGAAGGCGGCAAAGCGCAGCTTCGGGATCGACAGCATGGCCGCGAGCGCCACCCCGATCGGGTTCTGCACCAGCATGTGGATGATGAAGAAGATGACGTTGTTCTTCAGCGCGTTCCAGAAGTCGGCCGCCCAGCGCTCGTCGCCGAACAGCACCATGAAGTTGCCGAGGCCGACGAAGGCCGGCTGGCCGTCCACCGTGTTGAACAGCGACAGGCGCAGCGTCTCGATGAGCGGCAGGATCATGACCGCCGAATAAACGATGAAGGCCGGCAGCAGGAAAACGCCGATATGCCAGCGCCTTGGCCGCCTGATCGGTCCTGTTGCCTCATGGGAAGAAGGTATGTCGCTCATGGCCCAGCGTGCCCCGTCCGGTTGTTATTGGTTAGGTCCGCATGCACGGACGCGTTGCGCGGCCGGTTGTGCCGCACATGACAAATTCAGCATACACGATAGTGCCGGGGTCGCTCCCCGATTTTGCCTTGCGGCGTCCTGACCTCTCCACCTTCGGAAAGATCGGGGGCACCCAGCCCCTCATCCGGCCTGCCGGCCACCTTCTCCCCGCAAGCAGGGAGAAGGAGACTTGCCGCAACGTCTCAGTCCCCTCTCCCCGCCTGCGGGGAGAGGGCTAGGGTGAGGGGCATTCCCCTCTCCCGCGCATCCATTTGTCCCAGTCTTAATTGGCCGGCTTGTACCAGCTATCGAGGCCCTTCTGGAGCTTCTCGCCGGCCACCTCAGGCGTATCCGTGCCGTTGATGACGTTGGCCGATTCGGTCCAGGTCTCGTTTTCGAGGTTCGGCGTGCCGCGCGACAGGATCTGGTAGGTCGAGCGGATCGTCGGCTGGCACTTCTCGCGCCAGGAGACGAATTCCTGCGCCAGCGGGTCGTTCATCTTCACGGCCGTCGAATTCAGGCTGAAGAAGCCCGGCAGCGAGTTGGCGTAGATGTCGGCGAATTCCGGCGAGGCGACGAAGCTGAGGAACGTCTTGGCAGCCTCCGCATTGCCGCCCTTGGCGTTGAGGCCGATGCCGATGTCGTTGTGGTCCGAGATGTAGCAGGTGTCGCCGGCATTCTTCACCGGCGGCGGGAACGCGCCCATCTTGAACTGCGCCTGCGTGTTGAACAGGCCGATTTCCCACGAGCCGGCCGGGTAGATGGCAGCGCGGCCGAGCGTGAAGAGGTTCTGGCTGTCCGGATAGGTCTGGGCTTCGAAACCGTCGCCGAGATAGTCCTTCCACTTGGCGAGAACGCGGTAGGGCTCGACCCAGGCGTCGTCGGTCAGCTTCTGCGTGCCGGCGATCAGCGCCTTGCGGCCTTCCTCGCCCTTCCAGTAGGTCGGGCCGATGTTCTGGTAGCCCATGGTCGCGGCTTCCCAGAGGTCCTTCGTGCCCATGGCCATCGGGATGTAGCTGCCCTCTTCCTTGATCTTGTCGAGCGCGGCGAAGAATTCGGCTTCCGTTGCCGGAACGGCGATGCCGAGCTGGTCGAAGGCATCCTTGTTGTAGATGAAGCCGTGGATGACCGAGGCCATCGGCACGCAGAAGGTCGTCGCGCCGTCGTCCGTCGTCCAGGCGGACTTGGCGACGTCGGAGAAGTTCTCCATGCCCGGCAGGTCGTTCAGGCCGGCAAGGTGCCCCTTGTTGAAGAGTTCGAGCGAGGCGTCGAACGGACGGCAGGTGATGAGGTCGCCGGCCGAACCGGCGTCGAGCTTGGCGTTCAGCGCGGCGTTGTATTCGGTCGGCGCGGTCGGCGAGAAGACGACCTTGATGCCGGGATTCTTGGCTTCGAAGGCCGGGATGATCTTTTCCTGCCAGATGGACAGGTCGTCGTTGCGCCAGCTTTCGACCGTCAGCGTGACGTCCTGCGCCTGGGCAAGCCCGGCCGTGCCGAGGATGCTCGTGGCGAGCAACAGGCCTTTGATTGCGGTGCGTGTCATTTCATTCTCCCCTTTTATGCGCCGCGGCGCGTTTTGAGACCAGTTTATCCAAGGGCTTTCAGGGCGCGCCGGAGGCTCTGCCCCGAGCGGTCCAGCGCCGCCTGCGCCGCGCCGGCATCCCGCGCCCCCGCAGCGAGCAGCACGGCCGTCTTGACCGAGCCTTCGGAGCGCTGAAGGAGGCGTTCCGCCTCGTCGAGCCCGACACCGGAAATGTCGGAGACGATGCGGCAGGCACGCCCTCTCAATTTGATGTTGTCGGCCTTGAGATTGACCATGTGGCCATCGTGCACATGGCCGAGATGCACGCCGACGAGCGTGGAAAACATGTTGAAGGCGATCTTCTGCGCCGTGCCGGCGCCCATGCGCGTCGAGCCGGAAATGACCTCCGGCGGCGTTTCGAGCAGGATCGCAACATCGGCGCCCTCGAACAGCGCGGCGCCGGGATTGTTGGCGAGCGCCACGACCCGGGCGCCCTTCTCCTTCGCATGGGATGCGATCGCCAGCGCATAGGGCGTGCTGCCGCTCGCCGAAACGGCAACAACGCAGTCGCGCGGGCCGATATCGGCCGCCGCGGCGTCGCCGACGGCGAGCGCGCGGTCGTCTTCGTAGCCGCCCGCCAGGTCTTCGAGGCTCGCGGCCCCGCCGGCGAGCAGGATGACGATGCGATCGCGGGAAATGCCGTAGGTGCCGGGAAGTTCGAGCGCGTCGGCCATGGCCATCAGGCCGGAACTGCCGGCACCGACATAGACGAGGCGTCCGCCGGACAGAAGCGCATCGGCCGCAAGACGGGCGGCAGTGGCGATATCGGCAAGCGCCGCATCGACGGCGCCGGCCGCGGCCTTCTGGGCATCCGCAAGCACTTTCAGCACATCCACGGGCTGACGCTCGTCCAGCCCGCTTGCCTGATCGTGTCTGCCTTCTGTCCTGCCTGCAGCCATCGCCGTGTCTCCTCTGGCCGGAATTAATGCCAAAAAAATACCAATTGTCCATAGGAAATTAATTTTTGAGACCACTTTTTTGGTATCAAATATTTTTATCATTTAAAAACAGCAGTTTGAACGAAAGCTTATTTTCGATACCACCATACCCCTTGGTTAATGGTATTTTTTTGGTATCGTTGTGCTCGGAGGTGCCCATGACAGATCTTATTCTCGGTATCGACGGCGGGGGAACGAGTTGCCGCGCAGCGGTCGCACGCCCGGACGGCACCATCCTGGGGCGCGGCAAGAGCGGCGCGGCCAATATCCTGACCGATCCCAACAATGCGATCATCTCCATCACCGAAGCGGCCAGGGCCGCCTATCGCGACGCAGGGCTCGACGAGGCCGGCATCGACGGCGCCTCCGCCTTCCTCGGTCTTGCCGGCACCAATGTCGGCGATCTTACCCGCTACGTGCATGACCGCCTGCCCTTCCGCCATACGGACATCGATTCCGACGGCCTGATCGCCCTGCAGGGCGCGATCGGCGACACGGACGGGGCCGTCGCGATCCTCGGCACCGGCTCCATCTATATGGGGCGCAAGAACAATGTGGTCCGCTATGTCGGCGGCTGGGGTTTTACCGTCGGCGATCTCGGCGGCGGCGCGCGCATCGGCCATGCGGCGCTCCAGGAAGCGCTGCTGGCCCATGACGGCGTGCATCCGCGCTCGGGCCTCACGGATGCCATTCTCGACGAATTCAAGCACGATCCGCGCGGCATCGTCGAATTCGCCCGCCTCTCCAAGCCCGGCGATTTCGGCCGTTATGCCCCCCTCGTCTTCACCCGCGCGAAGGAGGGCGACCCGCAGGCGATCGCCATCGTCACGGCGGGGGCGGCAAGCGTCAACGAATCCCTCGACGCCATCATGGCGCTGGCCGGCGCGCCGCGCCTCTGCCTGCTCGGCGGCCTTGCGCCGCTCTATCCGCAATGGCTGTCCGAACATCACCGCGCGATCCTGGTGGAGGCCGAGGCGGACGCCCTGACCGGCGCCGTGGCGCTGGCCGCCAAGGGTTACAGAGAGCGAACGGGAGCTGCCGCATGACCACGCCCCTTGCCGCGATCCTCACGCCGGAAAGCCTGCAGTCGGGCGTACCCGGCCCGCTCTATGTCAAGCTGCGCCAGATGCTGGAGGAGGCGATCACCTCGGGCAAGCTGAACTACGGCGACGCCCTGCCCGCCGAGCGCGACCTCGCCGACCACGCCAATGTCAGCCGCGTCACCGTGCGCAAGGCCGTCGACGACCTCGTCAAGGACGGCCTGCTGGTACGCCGCCACGGCTCCGGCACCTTCGTCGCCAAGCCCGTTGCCAAGGTGCAGCAGTCGCTCTCCCGCCTCACCTCCTTTACCGAGGACATGGCCCGCCGCGGCCTCGTCACCCGCGCCGAATGGCTGGACCGCGGCCTGTTCCACCCCTCGCCGGACGAGATGATGATGCTCGGCCTTCCTGCCGATGCGCTCGTCGCGCGGCTCGGGCGCCTGCGCGTCGCCGACGACATGCCGCTCGCCATCGAGCGCGCCTGCATCTCGGCGGAATTCCTGCCGGATCCGATGCAGGTCACGACCTCGCTCTATGCCGCGCTGGAAAAACGCGGCTGCCGGCCGGTCCGCGCCGTGCAGCGCATCTCCGCCTACAACATGAAGGATCCGGACGCGGCCATGCTCGGCGTGCCCGCCGGCTCCGCCGGGCTTTCCATCGAGCGGATCTCCTATCTGCGCTCCGGCCGGGTGGTCGAGTTCACCCGCTCCATCTATCGCGGCGATGCCTACGATTTCGTCGCCGAACTGACGCTTTCCGAGACGTGACCAACCGCAAAGGCAATTCCATGCAGACCAACATGCGCAAAGAGATCAACGAAATCCCGGAAGCGGCGGCGCGGCTGCTCGAAAATTCCGCCAGCGCCGTCACGGCGGCCGGCAAGGCGCTCCGGGAGCGTGATCCGCAGTTCTTCGTCACCGTCGCCCGCGGCTCCTCCGACCATGCCGCGCTCTTCCTGAAATATGCGATCGAACTCACCGCCGGCCGGCCCGTCGCCTCGCTCGGCCCGTCGCTCGCCTCCATCTACGGCGCGAAGCTGAAGCTCGGCGGCGCGGCCGCCATCGCCATCTCCCAGTCCGGCAAGAGCCCCGACATCGTCGCCATGGCCGAGGGCGCGACCAAGGGCGGCGCGATCTCCATCGCGCTCACCAACACCCTGCCCTCGCCGCTGGCGGATGCCTGCACGCACTCGCTCGATCTTTCCGCCGGCCCGGAACTCAGCGTCGCCGCGACGAAATCCTACGTCAACTCCATCGTCGCCGGCCTTGCCGTGCTCGCCGAATGGACGGGCGATTCCGACCTCGACCGCGCCGTGAAGACCCTGCCGGAACAGTTCGCGAAGGCCGTCGCGCTCGACTGGTCCGACCTTGCCGGCGACCTCAAGGACGCCCAGTCGCTCTACGTGCTCGGCCGCGGCCCGGGCCTTGCGATCGCCAGCGAGGCGGCGCTGAAGTTCAAGGAAACCTCCGGCATGCACGCCGAGGCCTATTCCTCCGCCGAAGTGCTGCACGGCCCGGTCGCCCTCGTCGGCCCGTCCTTCCCGGTCATCGCGCTTGCCGCGCGCGACGCGGCGGAAGCCTCGGTCACCGGCATGGCCGACAGCCTCGCCGATCGCGGCGCCTATGCCTGCGTCACAGCCGCCGGCGCGAAAAGCGCGCGAAAACTCCCCTTCGTCGCCACCGGCCATCCGATCACCGATGCGCTCGCCCTCATCGTGCCGTTCTACGGCTTCGTCGAGGCCTGGTCGCGCGGCAAGGGCCTCGATCCCGACAAGCCGGTCAACCTGAAGAAAGTGACGGAAACCCGATGACAGCACTCACCGCCCTTACCGGCGCCCGCATCTTCGACGGCGATCTGTGGCATGAGGACAGCGTGCTGCTGGTCGCGGACGGCAAGGTCGCGGCCATCGCGCCCCTTCGCGATGTGCCGGCCGACGCCCGCGCCGTGCCGATGGACGGGCTCTCGCTCGTTCCCGGCTTCATCGACCTGCAGGTCAATGGCGGCGGCGGCGTGCTGCTCAACGAGCGGCCGGACCTCGAAGGCATCCGCACGATCTGCGCCGCCCATGCCCGCTTCGGCACGACGGCCCTCCTGCCGACGCTGATCACCGACACTGTCGAGGTGACGACGGAAACCATCGCCGCCGGCCTTGCGGCGCAGCAGGCGAAGGTGCCGGGCTTCCTCGGCCTCCATCTCGAAGGCCCGCACCTTTCGGTCGCCCGCAAGGGTGCGCATGACCCGAACCTCATCCGCCCGATGGAAGAAGCCGACCTCGCCCGCACCATCGCGGCGCGAAAGGGCCTCGATGCCCTCCTGATGACGCTGGCGCCGGAAAACGCCACCAACGAGCAGATCGCCGCGCTCCATGCGGCGGGCGTCACCGTCAGCCTCGGCCATTCGGATTGCGGCTACAGGACCGCCGCCGCCGCCGTCGAGGCCGGCGCCAGCATGATGACCCATCTCTTCAACGCCATGAGCCCGCTCGGCCACCGCGAGCCCGGCATGGTCGGCGCGGCGCTCGATCTCGGCCACCTCAATGCCGGCCTGATCGCCGACGGCTTCCATGTCGATCCGGCCTCCATCGGCGTGGCGCTGAGGGCCAAGCGCGGCCCCGGCCGGATCTTCCTCGTCACCGACGCGATGTCGACCATCGGCACCGACATGACGAGCTTCTTCCTCAACGGCCGCGAGATTTTTCGCGAAGGCGGGCGCCTGACACTGGCCGACGGCACGCTCGCCGGCGCCGATATCGACATGGCCTCCTGCATCCGCTTCATGCGCGACCATGTCGGCCTCGACCTGGAGGAGGCGCTGCGCATGGCCTCGCTCTACCCGGCCGAGGCAATCGGCATGACGGGCCGCAAGGGCCGCCTCACCCACGGCCACGATGCCGACTTCGCGGTCATAGACGGCAATATCAACGTCCTCTCCACCTGGATCGCCGGCACGCCGGTCTTCGCCGCCTGATGTCGCCGCCACGGTTCTTGCGGGCCGCGGCGGAATCGGCTCTACCCCGTCGGATGATCTGACGTATCGATCCGGGAGCGCTCCATGCAATTGATCTTCGACGGCCACAACGACGTCCTCCTGCGCCTGTGGGAGAATGCCCGGAAGGGCGCCGACCCGATCGCCGAATTCATCGACGGAACGGACCAGGGCCATATCGACGCCCCGCGCGCGAAGAAGGGCGGCCTTGCCGGCGGCTTTTGCGCCATGTTCATTCCGCCGGTGGAGGACTATCCGCCGCGCGAGATCGACGAGAACGGTCACTACAACATCCCGATGGTCGGACCGCGCGAGCATGCAGACGCACTGAAGATCGCGCTCGACATGGCCGACATCGCCGCCCGGCTGGAACAGGCCGGCGGCCTTTCGATCTGCCGCTCCACGGCGGCGATCCGCGCGGCCATGGATGCCGGCCGCTTCGCCGCCGTGCTCCATATCGAAGGCTGCGAGCCGATCGCCGAGGACCTGTCGAACCTCGAAAGCCTCTATGACAACGGCCTGCGCTCGCTCGGCCCCGTCTGGAGCCGCCATAACCTGTTCGGCCATGGCGTGCCCTTCGCCTATCCCTCCTCGCCCGATACCGGCCCGGGCCTGACGGCGGCCGGCGTCGAACTGGTGAAGGCTTGCGACCGGCTCGGCATCATGATCGACCTCGCCCACATCACCGAACAGGGTTTTTGGGACGTGGCGCGCGAAAGCAGCCAGCCGCTCGTCGCCACCCATTCCAATGCCCACGCCCTGACGCCGATCTCGCGCAACCTCACCGACCGCCAGCTCGACGCGATCCGCGAGCGCAAGGGCATTGCCGGCCTCAACTACGCCACGACCATGCTGAGGGCCGACGGCCTCGAAAACCCCGAAACGCCGCTTTCCGACATGGTGCGCCACATCGACCACATGGTGGAGCGCATGGGCATCGATTGCGTGGCGCTCGGCTCGGATTTCGACGGCGCGACCATTCCCGGCGCGATCCACGACGCCGCCGGCAGCCAGGCGCTCGTCGAGGCGCTGCGCCAGGCCGGCTACGGCGAGGACGACCTCGCAAAGCTCTGCCGGGAAAACTGGCTGCGGCTCCTCAAGACCGTCTGGCACGAAGCCTGACCAGAACAACCGGAAGGACACCATGGCCAAGCCCCTCATCGAACTCTGCGTCGAAGGCATCGACGGTTTCCTCGCCGCCCAGGATGCCGGCGCCGACCGCGTGGAACTCTGCGCCAGCCTGGTGGAGGGCGGCCTGACGCCGAGCCTTGCGACGATCCGCGCCGCGGTGACGGCGGCCAAGATCCCCGTCCATGTCATCATCCGCCCGCGCGGCGGCGACTTCCTCTATTCGCAGACGGAATTCGAGACGATGGTGGAGGACGTCACCGCCCTTAGGGACGAAGGCGTTTCCGGCGTCGTCATCGGCTGCCTGACGCCCGATGGCAGGATCGACGAGGCGCGCACGAAGCGGCTGGTCGAGGCCGCCCGGCCGATGTCCGTCACCTGCCACCGCGCCTTCGACATGACGGCCGATGCCGGCGAGGCGCTGGAGGCGCTCATCCGCTGCGGCGTCGATCGCGTGCTGACCTCCGGCCAGCGCGACAGCGCGCTGGAGGGCCTCGCCATCCTGAAGGCCGCCAACGAGCAAGCCGCCGGCCGCATCGTCATCATGGGCTGCGGCGCGCTCGATGCGGACAACATCCGAAAGGTCCGCGACGGCGCCAATCTCACCGAGCTGCACTTCGCCGCGCTGAAGACCGTGCCAAGCGGCATGGCCTTCCGCAACCCGCATGTCGGCATGGGCGGTACGCAGAAGGATCGGGAATACGAGGTGACGCTGACCGACGGGGACGCGGTGCGCGCCACCATCGCCGCGGCAAAATCGTAAGAGCAAGTCCGGCAAAAGCGAAAATGCTTCAAGGGCCGGCTTGCAAGCGGCCGGCGCCTTCTTACGTTGAAGACGGAACAAGGAGACCTGCCATGCCGCTGACGATTTCTGCCGCCCCCCGCCTTCGCACGGCCATCGCCGCCGGCCTGATGGCGCTTGCCGCCCTGCCCGCCGCCGCCGAGACGGTCGGCAAGGTCGGCGTCGACTGGATCGGCAACGACATCTATATCGACGCGGTGACCGATCCTAAGGTGTCCGGCGTCACCTGCCACGTCACCTATTTCGACCGCAGCGTCATCGACCGGCTGAAGAAGGGCAACTGGTTCGAGGACCCCTCGAACAATGCCATCTCCTGCCAGCAGACCGGCCCGATCACAATCGGCGACATCGACCTCGACCGCGGCGGCGAGGAGGTCTTCAAGTCCGGCCTGTCGCTGATCTGGAAGTCGCTGATCGTCACGCGCATCTATGACAGGAAGAACGACACGCTGATCTATCTCGCCCATTCGCGCGAACTGACCGAGGGATCGGCGAAGATGTCGATCTCCACCGTGCCGCTCTATGGCGAGACCGTCACCTGGACCAACGGCAAGCCCTGAAAAAACGCCCCGGCACCTGAAGAGGTCCGGGGCGTTTTCGTTGATGGGACAGCGGTTTACTTGACGTAGACAACCTTGCCGCCATCACCCGATGTCTGGATTTCGATGACGTTCTGCAACTGGACGTTCTTGGAAGCCAGCGCTTCGGCCAGGCCCGGTTCGCCCTGCAGCTCGGCCTGGACCTTCTCCATCGTGGCCGGGTCGTTGGCCTTGAGGCTGAGGCGTTCGGCTTCGCCGCGCTTGCTGTCGTCAGCCTCCAGCGAGGACAGCGTGACGACATTCACATTGTCCGCGCTGATCGAGCCCGTGGACATGCTGTCCGAGGTCATGGGCATCGTGGCGTCCTGGGCATAGGCGATGCTTGCCGCCGGCGCGGCGACAAGAAGCGAAGCAAGGGCAATCGTAACGGTCTTCTTCATGAGAATTCTCCATGTTGTCTTTATGGGTAGCATGGAGGAAACGGGGCGGGCTTCGCATGGTTCCTGACAAATCGCCGCGAAACCGCGCATTATTAAATTTTAATTTAGGATAATATACCGGAATTGTCTTCGGACGGCCGAAGGCACCCGGCCGGAAAACCGGCCAGGTGCCCGAAATCGGAACGCTCTTCCTGCTGCGATCAGGCGGCCTGGGCGAGTTCGTCGGCGATGACGGTGTCGAGGTTGAGGAAGCAGACCATCGACTTCTCCAGCGCGACGATGCCGCGGCAGAATGCACGCTGGGCTTCCGGGATGATTTCCGGCGCCGGCTGGAGGGCTTCGCTCTTGATGGTCATCATGTCGGAGACCTGCTCGACGAGCAGGCCGACGAGCTTGCCGGCAATGTCCGTGACGATGATCGCCGAACGCTCGGACGGCTCCGTCATCTTCATGCCAAGGCGGCAGGCCATGTCGATGACCGGGATCACCGCACCGCGCAGGTTGATGAGGCCGAGCACATAGGGCGGCGTGTGCGGCATCGGCGTCACCGGCGCCCAGCCGCGGATTTCGCGGATGGCCATGATGTCGATGCAGAATTCCTGCTCCCCGAGATGGAAGGAGACGATTTCGAGATAGGCGCCGGACTGTTTCAGGGCGTTGGACATGGGTGAGGCTCTTTCCAATCGACGATGGACTTGTTGGAATGCGCTGCACGGCGGACATCATGTCCAGCGGGTCTGACCGGCCCTTTGCGCGTTGTCCGAAAGTGGCAAAGAGAGATTAAACAATGGCTAAGGAACGGCACCGGAAACTGCTATTTTAGCCTCTTTCGATAAAATCCGACCGGCAAACCGCCTTCCGTTACGGCAGTCCGCCCCGGTTTGAAATCCCGCGATTCCGGGCTATACTTGCCGGCATGGACAAGACCGCCCGCCGATACACCGCCCTGCCCGCCGCGCTCCTCGTGCTCGGCCTCGGCGTGATGGCCGCCACCGCCGCCTTTGCCGGCTGGCTGGAGCATGGCACGGCGATCTTCCTCAGCCTTGCCGAATCCGGCATGGCCTGGTGCTTCTGATCACAATTCCGCGAGACGCCGATCCCGCTTCGCATTGCGGCAATTGGCCCGTTTGCGCGCGTCCGACCGAAGGACTATGACACCGGCAGACCTCGGGACCTTGCTTATCGAAGGACTGCCATGAAGACCCTGCGCCTCGTACTGTGGATCGCCGTCGCGCTCGTCGCGGCCCTGCTCGGCTGGCTGACGCTGGAAATGACCAGGACGAAGGACGAGGTCGCGGGCGGCCCGTTCGGCGTGCCCTTCGAGCTCGTCGCGCAGGATGGCAAGCCGATCACCGAAAAGGCCTTCACCGGCAAGCCCACCGCCCTCTTCTTCGGCTTCACCCATTGCCCGGAAGTCTGCCCGACGACGCTGTTCGAGATGAACGGCTGGCTCACCAAGGTCGATCCCGACGGCTCGAAGCTGCAGGCCTATTTCGTCACCGTCGATCCCGAGCGCGACACGCCGGAGCTGATCGGCCAGTATGTCGGCAACGTCTCCAAGCGCATCACCGGAATTTCCGGCCCGGTGGACAAGGTGCTGGACATGGTCAAGGGCTACCGCGTCTACTATCGCAAGGTGCCGCTCGACGAAGAAAAGCCCGACGGGGACTACACGATGGACCACACGGCCTCCGTCTTCCTGCTCGACGCGACCGGCCGCTTCGTCGGTACCATCGCCTATGGCGAGAACCCCGAGGTCGCCGAGCAGAAGCTTGCCAACCTGATCAAGGGATAAGGCTGCCGGCGGGCGATCCACCTTTGCCCTCGGCTTTCGGACATGCTAGGCGGACCTGAAACAACAGGGACCCCGAGCCGTGAGCGAAATCCGCCTCTACATCACCACGACCGAGAAGCGGGCCGAGATCGCCCTCTCGCTGATGACCGACGTCTTCGAGGACGAAGGCTATGCCATCGCGACGATGGAGATCGACGAGAAGAAGGACATCTGGGAAGCCTCCGTCTACATGTTCCGTAAGGACGAGGCGGAGGTCCACGCGCGTTTCGCCGCGCTGCTTGCGGACGAGTTTCCCGATGCGACGATCGAGCGCGAGGAACTGCCCGACATCGACTGGATCGCCAAGTCGCTGGAAGGCCTGAAGCCCGTGCGCGCCGCCCGTTTCGTCGTTCATGGCTCGCATGACCGCGGCAAGGTGCGGGCCGGCGAGATCGCCATCGAGATCGACGCCGGCCAGGCCTTCGGCACCGGCCATCACGGCACGACGGCGGGCTGCCTGGAGGTGATCTCCGACGTGATGCGCGCACGCAAGGTCAGACGCGTGCTCGACCTCGGCACCGGCAGCGGCGTGCTGGCGATCGCCGCGCGCAAGCTTGCACCGGTCACGGTGCTGGCGACGGATATCGACCCGGTCGCCACCCGCGTCGCGCGGGAAAACGTCCGCCTCAACGGCATCGCCTCCGGCATCACGCTGGAGACGGCGCCGGGCTTCCACTCCACCGCCTTCGGCCGCCACGGCCCCTTCGACCTCATCATCGCCAACATCCTCGCCCGGCCGCTGATGCGCATGGCCCCGCAGCTCGCCGCCCAGTTGGCGCCGCAGGGCGACGTCATCCTGTCCGGCATCCTCGCCTCGCAGCGCTGGAAGGTGCTTGCCGCCTATAACGGCGCGGGCCTGCGCCATGTGCGCACGATCTGGCGCGAAGGCTGGGTGACGATCCATCTCGACAATCGTCGGTGACGAGGCTGGCTTGAAGCGGGGTGGCAACATCCCGCTTCAACGCGCGGGAATCGCAAGCAAAATAAAAGGCGGTGCCAGAGGCACCGCCTATGGGCCGGCGAACCGGCCTGCCCGCGAGCTTGAGGAGGAGGAGTGCTCAAGCGGGCCTATGTGTTCCGAGCGCCTTCCCGGAGGAGGGAGGAGGAGTGACCGGCAAGACGCCTGATCGGAACACCTAGTCTTTTGCCTTTCGGCAGTTCATTTTGCGATCCGAAGGACTGGAGGAACTTTCACTTCGTTTCGCTTGAAGCGCGTTTTGTTTCGCTTCGTTGGCGCCGCTTATACAGGATTCGAAAATTCGCGACAGGGCCTTTGAGACATGGGTGCCATGCACGAAACGCATAAGTCCAATTGCAGACCTCTTCGCGATGCCGCAGGGTTTTCCTGAGCATGGCCGCCACCGTCATCCCGCTCATCGCGCTTGCGGTCATCGTCTTCGTGCTGTGGATCGCGATCCGCGCCAATATCGAGGCACGCAAGAACCCCTACCGGGTCGAAAGCGCCACCCGCACCGAGGCGGAGCGCCGCCGCATCGCCGAATCCCTGCGCGATGCCCTCAGTCGCAAGCCGCTCGGCGCGGCGCTGGCCGAACGGCTCTGGCACAAGCTGACGAACGAGATGCCCGGCAATGGCGTGATCTACGACCATCACCGGGATTTCTGCGGCCAGGGCCTCATCCGCACCGAGGACGGCGTGATGCTGGCCGACGTACAGGACGGCGGGGCCTATTTCGGCCCGCCCATCGCGGCGTGGAAGACCGAGGAGGACTTCGTCGCCTTCCTCGCCCGCCAATCGGATTTCTCGATGAGCGGCTGGGATGCCGGCGAACCCGCCTTCTTCACCGAGGACGACTGGTATCGCAACAACCAGCGCCTGACCCGCGCGGTGCTGGAACGCTATCTCGCCCGCCTTTGACGCGGCCGGCGGGTCGGCTAAAGCGCGTCGCGATCTTCCAGATTCGCTCCTTGCGCCTTAGCTCTTTGGTTTTTCGCATGTCGTTGCCGCAAAACCGCTGCACACTTTTACGCGACATGCTTTAGATTGCCGGCACGATTCATCGCCATACCGGAAGTCTTCCATGTTCCAGAGTTTCGACGTCACCTCCACGCCCCAGTTCGGCCGCGAACGCGCCGATGCGCTGCGCGCCACCTTCGATGCGCTCGGCATCGACGGCTTCCTCGTGCCCCGCGCCGACGAATACCAGGGCGAATACGTGCCCGCCTCGGCCGAGCGCCTTTCCTGGCTGACGGGCTTCACCGGCTCGGCCGGCGTGGCGCTCGTCATGCGCGCCAACGCCGTGGTCTTCGTCGATGGCCGCTATGTCACGCAGCTCGCCGAGCAGGTGGACGGCAGCGTCTTCACCGGCGGCGACCTCGTCGGCGAACCGCCCCATCTCTGGCTGCAGAACCACGCCCCGAAGGGTTTCCGCCTCGGCATCGACCCGTGGCTGCACACCGGCGCGGAGGTGCGCCGGCTGGAAAAGGCGCTTGCCGGCCTCGGCGGCGCCCTCGTCCTCCTGCCCCACAACCCGCTCGACAAGGCCTGGACCGACCGTCCGAGCGAACCGCTCGGCCGCGTGACGATCCAGGCGATCGACCAGGCCGGGGAACTGGCCAGGGACAAGCTCGCCGAGATGGCGGAGGCGACCGCCAAGGCCGGCGCCGATGCCCTCGCCGTCACCGACCCCTCCTCCATCGCCTGGATCTTCAACATCCGCGGCAGCGACGTGCCGCACACGCCGCATCCGCTGGCCCGCGCCATCATTCCGGCAGAGGGTCGCCCGCAGCTCTTCCTCGACAAGCGCAAGACCGGCATCGAGCCCGAGGCCTACCTCACCCAGCTCGCCGACCTCGTGCCGCCGTCGCAGTTCGACGAGCGCATCGCGGCGCTCGCCGCCGATGGCAAGCGCATCCTGATCGATCCCGACCAGGCTCCTTTCGCGCTTGCCGAGATCGTGCGCCGCAAGGGCGGCACGCTGGTCGAGGCCAACGACCCCGCCCGCCTGCCCCGCGCCTGCAAGAACGCCGTCGAGCTGCAGGGCTCCGCGCGCGCCCACCTTCAGGACGGCGCGGCCATGGTGGAATTCCTCGCCTGGCTCGACGGGACGACGCCGGGCACGCAGACCGAGATCGCCGTCACGAAGAAGCTGGAGGCCGTGCGCGCCAGCGTCGGCGAGCGCCACCAGAACAGGCTGAAGGACGTGTCCTTCGACACGATTGCCGGCGCCGGCGCCCATGCCGCCATCATGCACTATCGCGTCACCACCGCGTCGGACACCGTCATCGAGCCCGGCACGCTCTTCCTGATCGATTCCGGCGCGCAATATATCAACGGCACGACGGACATCACCCGCACGGTGGCGATCGGCACGGTGCCGGAGGAGCAGAAGCGCTTCTTCACCCTGGTGCTGAAGGGCATGATCGCGATCAGCACCGCACGCTTCCCGAAGGGCACGCGCGGCTGCGACCTCGATCCGCTCGCCCGCATCGCGCTGTGGAAGGCCGGCGCCGATTTCGCCCACGGCACCGGCCACGGCGTCGGCTCCTATCTTTCCGTGCATGAGGGCCCGCAGCGCATCTCGCGACTTTCGACGCAGGAGCTGCTTGCCGGCATGATCCTGTCCAACGAGCCCGGCTACTATCGCCCCGGCGCCTTCGGCATCCGCATCGAGAACCTGATCCACGTCCTGCCGGCGGCTCCGGTCGAGGGCGGCGACATGGACATGCTCGGCTTCGAGACGCTGACCTTCTGCCCGATCGACCGCCGGCTCGTCGTGCCCGCGCTGATGACGGACGAGGAGCTTGCCTGGCTCAACGCCTACCACGCGGATGTGCGCGAAAAGATTACGCCGCTGCTGGCGGACGACACGACGAAGCGCTGGCTGGAAAAGGCGACGGCGCCGGTCAGCCGATAAACTGACGCAGGACCATCACGACGACCCAGCCGATGGCCAGCACCGGAAGCAGCGAAAGACGCAGGCCAACAAGGAGGGCGACCGCCATCGTCAGGCTGACATCCAGCCCGCCCGTCACGGCTGCCGGTGCCACCAGCGTGGTGAGCACGGCGGCCGGAACGGCATTCAGCGCCGCTTCGGCGCGCGGCGGGATGCGCTTCATGCGCGTGATGAAGACATAGCCGCCGACGCGCGTGAGATAGGTCGCGATCGCGCCGGCGGCGATGATCAGCAGCGTCTGCATATGGAACAGCGTATCCATGCTCACGCCTCCCCTTCCACGACATCGCCGACCGTTGCCTCGTCGCCGTCGAGCGGCATGAGCGCGGCAACGAGGATGCCGGCCAGCGCCCCCAGGCTGACATGCCAGGGCGAACCGACGAAATGCAGCGCCAGGATCGAGCCCGCCGAGGAGGCCAGCACCACCGGCAGCCAGTTCGCCCGGCTGCGGAAGCCGAGCACGAGGCCCATGAAGTAGATAGGCAGCAGCACGTCGATGCCGATCGCCTTGGGATCGCTGATCAGGTTGCCGAGCAGGCCGCCGACGACCGTCAGGCAGAGCCAGGGCACATAGACGCTGAGGCCTAGCACAAGGGACCAGATATAGCTGACGCGGATGCCCGCATCGGCGCGGCGTTCGGTCTCGGCGAACTGCGGATCGGTGAGGAAGAACAGCGACGTCGCCTTCTGCCAGAAGGTAAGATGCCGGATATGGGCGGCGATCGCCGCCGAATAGAGCACATGCCGGAAATTCACGGCGAAGATCGACAGCACCACCAGCCAGGGCGCGACATTGTGATCGAAGAGCTCGACGCCGACGAGCTGGCTGGCGCCGGCATAGAGCGTCGCGCTCATCAGCGCCGCTTCCGCGATCGTCAGGCCGTTGTCGATGGCGACGGCACCGAACAGGACGGCAAACGGTGCCGCGGCGATCGCCACGGCGCTGCCACGCCGGAAGGCATCGCGGATTTCATCTTTTGTGGCGGGGGTCATGGGTCTGCTCTATCTTGGGATCGTACAGCCATAGAGCAGCAAGGGTCCACCTGCAAACCAATATGGCTGATGGATCGTTCAGCGCCATTGATCGATCGGCGTCGAATTTCGTCTGATGCTGATGGATGTCGCCCCTTCTACTCCGTCATGGTCGGGCTTGACCCGACCATCCACGCGGCAGCACCCGGGGCTGTGGATGGTCGGGTCAAGCCCGACCATGACGAAAGAGAGATAGAGCCAAGCGAAAGAGAGATGGCGCCGGGCGGAAGAGAGGTGGAGTCATGGATATGGCGCCAGACGAATGGAGAGCTGGCGCCCAGCCGAAAGAGAGGTAACGCCGGTCGACGCCGATCACCCTTTCTTGAGCTGGAACGTGTGCTCCGGCCCCGGGAAGCTGCGCGCCTTCACCTCTTCGGCATAGGTCGCGAAGGCCTCGCTCATGACGGGCGCGAGGTTGGCGAAATGCTTGACGAAGCGCGGCTTGAAATCCGTGAAGATGCCGAGCACGTCGTCGACGACCAGCACCTGGCCGTCGCAGGCCGGCGAGGCGCCGATGCCGATGGTCGGCACCTTGACCTTGCCGGTGATCTCGCGCGCCAGCGGCTCGACCGTGCCTTCGATGACGATGGCGAAAGCGCCGGCTTCGTCGATGGCCGCGGCGTCCCGGCGGATCTTCTCGACCTCCTTGTCATTGCGGCCGAGCGAACGGTAACCGCCCGTCGTATTGATGAGCTGCGGCATCAGGCCGACATGGCCGAGCACCGGAATGCCGCGCTGGGTGAGGAAATGCACCGTCTCGGCCATTTCCGCCCCGCCCTCCAGCTTGATCGCCGAACAGCCGGTTTCCTTGAGCACCCGGGCGGCCGTCGCAAAGGCCTGTTCCTTCGACTGCTGGTAGGAGCCGAAGGGCAGGTCGACGACGACGCAGGCATTGGACGAGCCGCGCATGACGGCCTGGCCATGGGCGATCATCATCTCGATCGTCACGCCGACGGTGGAATCGAGGCCGTAGAGCACCATGCCGAGGCTGTCGCCGACCAGCATGAAATCGACATGGGGATCCATGAGCTTGGCGACCGGGGTCGTATAGGCGGTGAGGCTGACGATCGGGCGCTCGCCCTTGAGGGCCCTGATATCGGCGGGCGCCAGACGGCGCTTGGCGGTGTGTACGCTCATGTCACGCTACCTTTTTCGCGTTTTTCGGGCCAAGAACCCGGTTATCGAGGAGTTTCGTGCTCCCAAAGCGCACGAAAAGCAACAAAAGAACCGGCCTGTCGCCGACCGTGTCGATCTTGGCGAGCGTCTGCGGATCGCGGATCGCGACCACTTCAGGCCTTGCCAGCGGCTCGCTGGCAAGGAAGGCGGCAACGCTCGCCTCCAGCCGTTTCGCATCGGTCTCGCCGGCCATGATCAGCCGCTCGGCCTCCTCCAGCGCGCGCGGCACGATGACGGCAGCGGCGCGCTCCTCGGCCGAAAGGTAGACATTGCGGGAGGAACAGGCGAGCCCGTCCGCCTCGCGCACCGTCGGCACGCCGATCACCTCGACCGGCTGCGCCAGGTCCTCGGCCATGCGGCGGATGATGGTGAGCTGCTGGAAATCCTTCTCGCCGAAATAGGCGCGGTCCGGCTGGGCGATGTTGAAGAGCTTGGTGACGACGGTGGCGACCCCCGCGAAATGCCCGGGCCGGACGGATCCTTCGAGCTCCGAGCCGAGCGTCGGCACATCGACGACGGTCTCCATCGGCCGCGGATACATGTCCGCGACGCCGGGCGCGAAGAGATAGTGCACGCCTTCCGCCTCCAGCATCGCCTGGTCGCGGGCAAGATCGCGCGGATAGCGCGCCAGGTCCTCGTTGGCGCCGAACTGCAGGGGATTGACGAAAATGGTGGCGACGACGACGTCATTGTCGGCGCAGGCCCGCCGGGCAAGCTCCATATGGCCGACATGAAGATAGCCCATGGTGGGCACGAGGCCGATCGTGCGGCCGTCCAGCCGGTGGGGCGCCAGCGCCGCGCGCAGGTCCGCGATGGTGGTGAAGGTCTGCATCGGCGGTTCCTCCTTGCTCTCGCCCTCTCCCGCGGGCGATGCCCCCGCACGATCTCTGCGGATCGTTCCAGGAGGCGCCGTTTTCTATCTTGTGCAGCGCAAAAAGACAATCGGCAAACACCTTTGGCGGCTATCGTCCGCCCCGCTCGGCAGCATTGCATTTTGCGCACTGTACATTTCGCTCAATGCCCAGTAGAGAGCGCGTTGACACGCCCGTCGCATACGAGCGCAGAGTGCGACGCCAGATCGTCGCGGAACCCGAATTCCGAAAGACCCTACATGACGAGTTTTGAAGGCCTCGCTCCGGCGATGGCAAAGGCGTTGGAAAAACGCGGCTATACCACTTTGACGCCGGTGCAGGTCGCCGTCTCCGACCCCAAGATCGGCGATGCGGATGCGCTGGTCTCCGCCCAGACCGGCTCCGGCAAGACCGTCGCCTTCGGCCTCGCGCTCGCTCCGACGCTGCTTCAGGGCGAAGAGCGTTTTGCCCGCGCCGGGAACCCGCTTGCCCTCGTCATCGCCCCGACGCGCGAACTTGCCATGCAGGTCAAGCGCGAGCTGGAATGGCTCTACGAGATGACCGGCGCCGTCATCGCCTCCTGCGTCGGCGGCATGGACGTGCGCAACGAGCGGCGCGCGCTGGAGCGCGGCGCCCATATCATCGTCGGCACGCCGGGGCGTCTGCGCGACCACATCACCCGCGGCAATCTCGATCTGTCCGAGATCCGCGCCGTGGTGCTCGACGAAGCGGACGAGATGCTCGACCTCGGTTTCCGCGAAGACCTCGAATTCATCCTGGAAGCCGCGCCGGAAGAGCGCCGCACGCTGATGTTCTCGGCCACCGTGTCGAAGGAGATCGCCACGCTCGCCAAGAACTACCAGCGTGATGCGCTGCGCATCTCGACCGCCGCCGAGCGCGAACAGCATGTCGACATCGACTATCGCGCCCTGCTGGTCGTGCCGGCTGACCGCGAGAACGCCATCATCAACGTGCTGCGCTACTACGATGCGCAGAACGCCATCGTCTTCTGTTCGACGCGCGCGGCGGTGAACCACCTGACCGCCCGCTTCAACAACCGCGGCTTCTCGGTCGTCGCCCTCTCCGGCGAACTCAGCCAGAACGAACGCACCCACGCGCTGCAGGCCATGCGCGACGGCCGCGCCCGCGTCTGCATCGCCACGGACGTCGCCGCGCGCGGCATCGACCTGCCGAATCTCGAACTGGTCGTGCATGCCGACCTGCCGACCAATCCGGAAACGCTGCTGCACCGCTCGGGCCGCACCGGCCGCGCCGGTCGCAAGGGCGTCAGCGCGCTCATCGTGCCGCTCAGCGCCCGCCGCAAGGCCGAGCGCCTGCTGCAGGCGGCGAACCTCAAGGCCAACTGGGCGACCCCGCCGTCCGCCGAGGACATCCTGCGCCGCGACGACGAACGCCTGCTCGCCGACCCGATGCTGACCGATACGATCGGCGAAGACGAGATCGAGACGATCGACGCCCTCGCCGCACGCTTCGATGCCCGCCAGCTCGCCGCCGCCGTCGCCCGCTTCTTCAAGGCCGGCCACTCGGCGCCGGAAGACCTGGTCGAGGTCTCGCTCGAGCAGCGCAAGCCGCGCGAGCGTGGCAACGACTTCATCCCGGCCGAAACCAAGCGCCCGCGCGAGGGTTTCGGATCGAGCGTGTGGATCTCCGTCTCGGTCGGCCGCAAGCAGCGCGCCGAGCCGCGCTGGCTGATCCCCATGCTCTGCCGCAACGGCAGCATCACCAAGAACGAGATCGGCGCGATCAAGATGCAGCCGGAGGAGACCTATATCGAACTCTCCGCCGATGCCGCCGACGGCTTCCTCGGCCATCTCGGCCCGAACAGCATGCTGGAGCGCGGCATCCGCGTCACCGTGCTGGAGGGCCAGCCCGACCTGACGCCGCAGCCCTATACGCGCACGCCCGGCGAGAAGACGCAGCGCTACGACCGGCCGGAACGCCGTGCCGACTGGAAGCCGAAGGGCGACTTCGACAAGAAGCCGCGTTTCGAGAAGAAGCGCGATTTCGACAAGCCCGAAGGCGCCGCCGCCAAGCCGCACTGGAAGGACCGCGAGGACGGCGGCAAGAAGCCGGCCAAGCCGTTTGCCGGCGCCAAACCCTTCAAGGGCAAGCGCGACGAGAAGTTCGCCAAGCCCGACGGCGCCCCGCGCAAGCCGAAGGCCAAGAAGCCGGACCGCTTCTGACGCGGCCGGCGCGTTTGGCCGTGGCTTGGCGACACACCGCGCGCCATTCTCAACGTCATCCACGGCGTGCCGGTGGGATGGATGCTCGGGTCAAGCCCGAGCATGACGGAGGAGAGCGTAGCAGGAGCCAAGGCCAACAGGCCTGTCGATCCAGCGCGGAACTTTCATCACCGCGCCGCATTACCCTCGCGCTTTTGCGAGGGGATTTTCATGACACGCGCCGAGGGCGACAAGGACGAGTTCAACCGCTTCGTGACCGGCCTCGGCCGGGGCGTCGCCGGCGCCCTCTTCCTCGCACTGCCCATGCTGATGACCATGGAAATGTGGTATCTCGGCTTCTACATGGCGCGCGAGCGCCTGTTCCTGCTGCTGCTCCTCAACATCCCCCTGCTGATCCTGCTCGCCCACCGCATCGGCTTCGAGAAGACCTTCAGCTGGCGCGAGGCGACACGCGACGCGGCGATCGCCTACGGCATCGGCATCCTGACCAGCCTGGTGGTGCTGACGGCGCTCGGCCTCCTGCGCGGCGGCATGCCGGCGAGCGAACTTGTCGGCAAGGTCGCGCTGCAATCGGTTCCCGCCAGCATCGGCGCCATGCTCGGCCGCAGCCAGCTCGGCCACAGTGAGGACGATGCCGACACCAGGGAGACGAGCTATCCCGGCGAACTGCTCCTGATGGCGGCCGGCGCGCTCTTCCTCTCGCTCAACATCGCGCCGACCGACGAGATGATGGTGCTCGCCTACAAGATGACGATCTGGCATGCCCTCGTCGTCGCCCTCCTCTCCATCGCCCTCATGCACGGCTTCGTCTATGCATTGTCCTTCATCGGTGGCCACGAGCTTTCGCCGCAGACACCCTGGTGGCACGCCTTCGTGCGCTTCACCCTGCCCGGCTACGTCGTCGCACTGGCGATCAGCGTCTTGGCGCTATGGATCTTCGAACGCCTCGGCGACAGCTCGCCGGTCGAGATCATGCTGTCCGTCATCGTGCTCGGCTTTCCCGCCGCGCTCGGCGCCGCCGCCGCGCGGCTGATCCTGTGAGGCCGCCATGACCCGATCCGAACAGGGCCGCCACAGGGAAAGTCACGATCCGCACTGGATCGAGTGGCTGACCGGCCTCGTTTCCGCCCTGCTGATTGCCGGCATGCTCGGCTGGATCGGCTGGGAGGCCTTCACGCGGGAAGCGACACCGCCGGACCTTTCCATCGTGGTGCTGGCGACGGAGAAGACCGGCGCCGGATATCGCGTCACCTTCGACATTGCCAATTCCGCGACCACGACCGCTGCGGCGGTCACCGTCATCGGCCGGCTGACGGAGGGAGAGAAGATCGTCGAGGAGAACCATGTGATCTTCGACTATGTCGCCGCGGAATCGAAATCGACAGGCGCCCTCCTGTTCGCAAACGATCCGGCCGGGCGGCGGGTGGAGATCCGTGCGGCCGGCTACACCGATCCGTGACGGCCGGCGTGAAAACGGGAACCAATTTCGCATCTGGGGATTGAACAAACGCAAGTATCCGTGTCCGCATCGAAATGGGCATTCGACCGACCCTGCAAGGCTCCACCATGGCATGGCCCATTCTCATCCTGCTGATCACCCAGGTCCTCCTGCCGGCCTTCTTCCTTTCCTGGCTCTGGCTGCCGCGCCCGGTCGACCGGCTCGGCTGGTTCACGCGCGCCGCCTATGGCGCCGCCTATTTCTCCTTCATCGCCGTCATCGGGCGCTGGGATTTCCTGGGGGCGGCGCTCGCCTTCCTCCTGCCGGCCGCCTACGTCGTGGCGGCCGCCCTTTCCTATCTGCGCGTTCGCGACCGCCCCTGGAACGCGTCGTCCTCCCTGCTGCGCACGCACGGCTTCACCGCGGCCATGGCGGTCTTCTTCCTGGCGCTGACGGCCCGGGCCCTTTCCGGCTACGGCTATCAGGAGACGGCAGTGGAACTCGCCTTTCCCTTCACCGCCGGCACCTATTATATCGGCCAGGGCGGCGGCACGGCCTCGATCAACCACCACCACGGCAACCAGAGCCAGCGCTTCGCGCTCGACATCGTCGCGCTCAACACGTTCGGCATGCGGGCGAACGGGCTGCTGCCGGAGGACCTTGCGGACTACGTGATCTATAACCAGGAGGTGGAAAGCCCCTGCAACGGCATTGCCATCTCGACCCATGACGGCATCGACGACAACCGCATTTCCGAGACGAACACCGAGGAGCCGGCAGGCAACCACGTCATCCTCGCCTGCGGCACGGCGCGCATCCTGCTCGCCCATTTCCGCAAGGGCTCGATCGCGGTTGCCGCCGGCGCGATCGTCACGAAAGGGCAAGCGCTCGGCCGGGTCGGCAATTCCGGCAATTCATCCGAGCCGCACCTGCACATGCACGCCTATCTCGGCGGCACGCGAGACTATAACGAAGGCCAGGGCGTCCCCATGACCTTCGATGGCCGCTTCCTCGTGCGCGGCTCGACCGTCACGGTGCCTTGATCCGCTCGAACCAGCCGTCTTCGTCGATCACCTCGACATTGAATTCCCGTGCCTTGTCGAGCTTGGAGCCGGCGCCCGGCCCCGCCACCACGAGGTCGGTCTTCTTGGAGACCGAGCCCGCCACCTTGGCGCCCAGCCGCTCGGCCATGGCCTTCGCCTCGTCGCGCGTCATCTTTTCCAGCGAGCCGGTGAAGACCACCGTCTTGCCGGCGACCGGGCTCGAGCTTGCCACGACCGCCTCGGCCGCCTCCGGCGTCACCTCCTGCAGCAGCCGGTCGATCACGTCGAGATTGCGCGGCTCCTTGTAGAATTCAACCATCGCCCGGGCGACGACCTCGCCGATGCCGTCGATGCTGTTCAGCTCGTTCCAGGCCTCGCCGGAGAGCGAGACGGAGGCCTTCATCGCCTCCTCGAAGGCCGCATAGGTTCCGTAGGCGCGCGCCAGGAGCTTGGCGTTGGTCTCGCCGACATGGCGGATGCCGAGGGCATAGATGAAGCGGTTGAGTGCGATCGACCGGCGGGCACCGATGGCATCATAGAGCTTGCGCACGCTGACCTTGCCGAAACCGTCGATGTTCTCCAGCTTGGTGAGCGAATCGGCCTGCCGCTTCTCCAGCGTGAAGATGTCGGGCGCGGTGCGGATCGTCAGCGACGGATCTTCCGCCGCGAAGAAGAAATCGATCTGCTTGGCGCCCAGCCCCTCGATGTCGAAGGCATTGCGCGAGACGAAATGCTTCAGGTGCTCCACGGCCTGCGCGCGGCAGACGAAACCGCCCGTGCAGCGCGTGACGGAATCGAGCCGGCCCGTCTTCTCGTTGCGCTCGCGCACGGCATGGCTGCCGCAGACCGGGCAGGTCTTCGGGAATTCGTAACGCTGCGCCTCCGCCGGCCGCTTTTCCATCACCACGTCCAGCACCTGCGGGATCACGTCACCCGCGCGCTGCACGATGACGGTGTCGCCGATGCGGATGTCATGATCTTCCGCGCGGATGCGCTCGCCGCTGTTGCCGATGCCCTCGATATAGTCGGCATTGTGCAGCGTCGCGTTGGTGACGACCACGCCGCCGACCGTGACGGGCGTCAGCCGCGCGACGGGCGTCAGCGCGCCGGTGCGGCCGACCTGGATGTCGATCTTCTCGACGGTGGTGAAGGCCTGCTCGGCCGGGAACTTGTGCGCCGTCGCCCAGCGCGGCGAGCGGGAGCGGAAACCGAGGCGTTCCTGCAGCGCCAGCTCGTCCACCTTGTAGACGACGCCGTCGATATCGTAGTCGAGGTCTGGGCGGGCAAGGCCGATCTCGCGGTAATGCGCGATGATGTCGTCGACGCGGCAGAGCCGTTGCGTCAGCGGATTGACGGGAAAGCCCCAGGCCTTCAGCACCTCGATCATGCCATATTGCGTATCGGCCGGCATCGCCGACATCTCGCCCCAGGCATAGGCGAAGAAGCGCAGCTTGCGGCTTGCCGTCACCGTGGCGTCGAGCTGGCGCAGCGAGCCCGCCGCCGTGTTGCGCGGGTTGACATAGGTCTGCTTGCCCTCCGCCGCCATCTTCTCGTTGAGCGCCAGGAAGTCGCTCTTGGCCATGTAGACCTCGCCGCGCACCTCGACGACGGCGGGCGCGCCGGCCGGCAGGCGGTTGGGGATCTCGGCGATGGTCAGCACGTTGGCGGTGACGTTCTCGCCCGTCGTGCCGTCGCCGCGCGTCGCCGCCGTCGTGAGACGCCCGTTCTCGTAGCGGATCGACATGGAAAGGCCGTCGATCTTCGGCTCGGCGGTAAAGGCGATCGAATCGTCCGGCAGGCGGCCGAGGAAACGGTAGACGGAGGCGACGAAATCCCGAACGTCCTCGTCGGAGAAGGTGTTGTCGAGCGAGAGCATCGGGCGCGCATGGGTGATCGGCGCGAAGGTCGGCAGCGGGGCGGAGCCCACCCGGCGCGACGGGCTGTCGTCGCGGACGAGTGCCGGAAACCGCGCCTCGATCGCCTCGTTGCGCCGCTTCAGCGCATCGTAGTCAGCGTCCGAGATCTCCGGCGCGTCCTGGCCGTGATAGAGCTCGTCATGGCGCGCGATTTCCGCCGCCAGATAGGCAAGCTCGGCCGCGGCCTCTTCCTCGGTGAGATTGTCGACGGGGTTTTCACATTTGCCATGGTCTGCTCCGGATCAGGCCACCGGTTTTAGAGAAAAGCTGACGAAAGGAAAGATGGAACAACCCCTCATCCCGCTGCCGCGACCTTCTCCCCGCAAGCGGGGAGAAGGGGAACGCCGCCCGGGCTTCCCAGATTTTCTCCGCCGACTGTTTGGGAACGGAGCCACATCGCCCTTCGCCCGCTTGCGGAAAGAAGGTGCCGGCAGGCGGATGAGGGGCAGCCTCGCTACACCCCGCCTGAAAGCAGCCGCGCCGCGGCCGCCCTCGCCTCGTCGGTCACCGAGGCGCCGGCGAGCATGCGGGCGATCTCCTCGGTGCGGGCGCCGTCATCCATCCGGGCGACGCGGGTGGCGACCGTCTCGCTGCCTTCGACCGGTCCCTTGGAGATGAGCAGATGCGTCGCCGCGCGGGCCGCGACCTGCGGGGCGTGGGTGACGGAGAGCACCTGCACGGTCGAGGAGAGCCGCTTCAGCCGCTGGCCGATCGCATCGGCCACCGCGCCGCCGACGCCGGTGTCGATTTCGTCGAAGACGAGGGTCGGCGCGGAGCCGCGATCGGCGAGCGCCACCTTCAGCGCCAGCAGGAAGCGCGAGAGTTCGCCGCCGGAGGCCACCTTCATGATCGGGCCGGGGCGCGTGCCGGGATTGGTCTGGACATGGAATTCGACCGTGTCGATCCCCTCCTCCGCGCCGCCCTCCGGATCGGTGGCGATCTCGACGGTGAAGCGCGCACGCTCCAGCTTCAGCGCCGGCAGTTCCGCCATCACGGCGGCGGCGAGCGCCTCGGCCGCATGGTGCCGCTTGTCGGAGAGCGCGCGGGCGGCCTGGTCGAATGCGGCGCGCGTCTCGGCAAGATGGACCTGAAGCCGCACCAGCTTCTCCTCGCCGGCATCGAGATCGGCAAGATCGGCGATCATCTTGGCGGCAAGCGCCGGAAGGCCGGTGACGGGCACG
The DNA here is from genome assembly GCF_001652565.1 of Shinella sp. HZN7. NCBI lineage: Bacteria > Pseudomonadati > Pseudomonadota > Alphaproteobacteria > Hyphomicrobiales > Rhizobiaceae > Shinella > Shinella sp. HZN7. The sequence goes on from NZ_CP015736.1 coordinate 2,375,127, forward strand.
GAATATTTGCGGGCGGCGGCGCGCAGCGCGAAAAGACGCTCCTCCGTGCGCTCCAGCTCCTTGGGGTCGTATTCGGTCTTGCGCAGCGCCACCTCGACGGCCATCTGCGCATCGGAAAGCTGGTTCAGCGCCTGGTCGAGCAGTTCGACCGTCTCCTCCAGGAGGCCCGGCGCCTCGTGGCTCTTGCGCTCCAGGCGGCGCACGAGCGCCGCGATGAGCGGCACGGGCGAGGCATTGCCGTTCAGGAACTCGCTCGCCTCGTTGATGTCGCCGGCGATGCGCTCGGCCTTCATCATGCGGGCGCGGGTTTCCGCCAGCGCATCCTCCTCGCCGTCCTGCGGCGAGAGGGTTTCCAGTTCCTCGACGGAGGAGCGCAGGTAATCGGCCTCGCGGGCGGCGGCCTCCACCTTTTCGCGGTGGCGGCGCAGCGTGCGCTCGGCCTCCTTCCACTGGTGATAGAGCGTGCCGACATCGCCCGCCGCCTCGCCGAGGCCGCCGAAGGCATCGAGCAGCAGGCGGTGCGCATCGGTGTCGACGAGCGCGCGGTCATCGTGCTGACCGTGGATCTCGACGAGACGCTGGCCGGCCTGCCGCATCAACTGCACGGAGACCGGCTGGTCGTTGACGAAGGCTTTGGTGCGCCCGTCGGCGGATTGCTGGCGGCGGAAGATGAGGTCGCCGTCGTCGTCTATGCCGTTGTCGCGCAGCAGCGCGCGGGCGGCATGGCCGGGCGGCACGTCGAAGACGGCCGTCACCTGGCCGCGCTCCACGCCGTGGCGCACCAGAGAGCCGTCACCCCGCCCGCCAAGGGCGAGCGACAGGCTGTCGAGAAGGATGGACTTGCCGGCGCCCGTCTCGCCCGTCAGCACGGAGAGACCCGGCTCGAAAGCGAGGTCGAGCCGTTCGATCAGGACGATATCGCGGATCGAAAGCTGCGCCAGCATGCCGTGTTTGCTCTTCGGTCAGACGCCGAGCAGGTTCTTGCCGGCGCGCGAAATCCAGGATCCGCTGTTTTCACGCGGCTCAAGCCCCTTCGACTGAAGCAGCTTGTAGCTGTCGGCATACCACTGGCTGTCGGGATAGTTATGGCCGAGCACCGCCGCGGCCGTCTGCGCTTCCGTATCAACGCCCATGGCGTAATAGGTCTCGACGAGACGGGCGAGCGCTTCCTCGATCTGGTTGGTCATCGGATATTTCTCGACGACGACGCGGAAACGGCTGGCGGCCGCGATATATTCCTTGCGCTCGAGATAGTAGCGGCCGACCTGCATTTCCTTGCCGGCGAGCTGGTCGCGGGCAAAGCGCATCTTGGTCTGCGCGTCCTCGACATATTCCGAATCGGGATAGTTCTCGACGACGGCCTGCATGGCTTCCAGCGTCTGCTGGGAGGCACGCTGGTCCTGCGTCACGCTCGGGATCTGCTTCCAGTAGGCAAGGCCGACGATGTACTGCGCGTAGGCCGCATCGGAAGAGCCCGGATACAGGTTGAGATAGCGCTTGCCGGCGGCGATCGCCTCTTCGTTGCGACCCTGGCGATAATTCGTGAAGGCCGACATGACGAGCGCCTTGCGCGCTTCCTCGGAGAAGGGATGCTGGCGGTCGACGGCCTCGAACTTGCGGCTCGCCTCCCCCACCTTGCCGGCATTGAGGTTGGCAAGGCCCTGGTTGTAGAGCGTGTCGGCGGGTTCGGTCTCGCCGGTCAGCTTGGTGATGTCGATGTCCGGATCCGACTGGCACGCGGAAAGAACGACAGGCGAAGCTGCCGCAAAAAGCGTAAGATAGACAATGCGCGCCGTCTTCTTCACACCAACAGACCCTGCAACAACCATGTGACAATCCCAGTTCAACGGACGCGATGCAGTGACCCGCCGCGCGCGCCACGCGTTGTATCTCCAAATGCCTGAAGACCGCAACGCCATGCCGACGCATTAACGCATTTTTATGGCAAGGCTGGCTGGAAAGCGGCGGCCGGGAAAGTTCCCCTCAAAGGGACCAGGGTGCGAATTCCGGCGCATTGACGGCGATCAGCTCGCGCTGGCCGGGGCGCGAGCGCGGCGCGGCGGCTTCGACGACCTCATAGGCCGTGCGGTCGCTGAGCAGCGCCTTCAGCGCATGGGCGTTCATCTTGTGGCCGCCGCGATAGGAGCGGTAACAGCCGATGAACTGCGCGCCGGCAAGCGCAAGGTCACCGACCGCGTCGAGCGTCTTGTGGCGCACGAACTCGTCCTTGGCGTAGCGCAGGCCCTCGACATTGATCACAGCGTTGTCGTCGGAGATGACGACGGAGTTTTCCAGCGACGAGCCGAGCGCAAAGCCGGCCGCCCAGAGCTTTTCCACGTCGCGCATGAAACCGAAGGTGCGGGCGCGCGACAGTTCGTTGCGGAAGGTCATCGGCGTCAGGTCGCCCTTCCAGGACTGGCGGCCGATCAGCGGGCAGTCGAAATCGATCTCGACCTCGAATCGCGTGCCGTCATAGGGCGAGAACTCGGCCCAGGAGGCGCCGGCCTCGACGCGCACCGGCTTGACGATGCGGATATAGCGGCGCTTGACGGCGAGCGGGATGAGGCCGACCTGGTCGATCGCGTCGATGAAGGGCGCGGAGCTACCATCCATGATCGGCATTTCGGCGCCGTGGACTTCGATGAGGACATTGTCGAGGCCGAGCGCATAGAGCGCGGCCATGACGTGCTCGACGGTGGCGATCGACGTCGCGGGCGTGAAGCCGAGCACGGTGCACAGATCCGTGTTGCCGACCTGCGCGGAGACCGCGCGGTATTCGCTGACGGTGCCGTCGTTATGCAGGCGCTGGAAGACGATGCCGCTGTCGGCTTCGGCCGGGTTGAAGATGATCGACACGGCAGCGCCGGAATGGACACCCGTGCCCGAAATGGTCACAGGGCTCGCAATCGTCGTCTGGAAACCGAGCATACCGATCGTCATGTGCATTCGCCTCGTCTTACTGTCGGCTCATTTCTCGCCGACATTCCGTCTTTCATGGGCTCGCGGGAGCCCCCGGTATTTCATTGGCCCAAGGATACCCTTGGCCGGGCGCGCTGCGCCCACCGACAAGTCCGCCTCAACGTCTGGAGTGATTTGATGCGCTCCGGCGTGACGCCGGCATCCGATCCCTGACTGGCCCCTGTGCCTAGGCTGAATGTAGTAGGTCCCTCAGGGCTACACAAATCACTGTTTCTTTCGCTTTGTTACGCTTTATTCCAGCGGCAAGCTCTTGATATCAGACGGGAATCAAAAATGCCCGGACGAGGGTCCGGGCATTTTGAAAACGGGCTCCGAAGAAGGCCTCAGTTCGACTGGCGGCGCAGGAAGGCCGGGATTTCGAGCTGGTCGTCCTCACCGAGCGAACGCGGCTGCGGGTTGGCGCGGCCGTGGTCGTCGAGCTGGCCGCGACGCGGGGCGTAGAGGCTGGCTTCGGCCGAGAGCGGGCGGCGCTGCTGCTGCGGCTGGGCGACCGGCTCCTGGGCGGCCTGCGGCTCCTCGTGACGGCCGAGCGAGGACGTCAGGCGCTTGAGCAGGCCCATCGGGCCCCGCTCTTCGCTGTGCGCGGCGGCCGGCTGCTGGGCGGAGCGGTGGTCGATCTCGGCCTGCACGACCGGCGGGAAGTCCTCGATCTTCGGCATGCGCATGGTCTGCGGCTCCTGGCGGATGATCGGAGCGGCGGGCTCGACGCGCTGCTGCATGACCGGGGCCTGCTGCACCGGCTGCTGCTGGACCGGACGCTGCACCGGCATCTCGGCCGGGGCGGCGAAGAGGCGGTTCTGCAGGCGCGGCTCTTCCTGGACGGAAGCGACCGGCTGCTGGACCGGAGCCGGGCGGTTCACCGGAATGGCGAGTTCCCGCTCCAGGCTCTCTTCCGAGGCGCGGATGGCTTCGGCGATCGGGTCGACGACCGGCTGCTGGGCGACCGGCTGCTGCATGACGGGCTGCTGCTGGACCGGCTGCGGCTGGGGCGCGGCGGCCTGAACCTGCGGCTGGACCGGAACGGCGGCGGAGGGGCGGACTACCGGCTTGCTGTGGCTGCGAAAGTCAGCATGACGCGCAGCCACCTCCGAGGCCGCGCGGTCGATACCGGTTGCAACAACGGAGACGCGGATGAGGCCTTCGAGCTCTTCGTCGAAGGTTGCGCCAAGGATGATGTTTGCGTCCGGATCGACTTCCTCGCGGATGCGGGTCGCGGCTTCGTCGACTTCGAAGAGGGTGAGGTCACGACCGCCGGTGATGGAGATCAGCAGGCCCTGCGCGCCCTTCATCGAGGTCTCGTCGAGCAGCGGGTTGGCGATCGCCGCTTCCGCGGCGGCCATGGCGCGGCCTTCGCCCGACGCTTCGCCCGTGCCCATCATGGCGCGGCCCATCTCGCGCATCACCGAGCGGACGTCGGCGAAGTCGAGGTTGATGAGGCCTTCCTTGACCATGAGGTCGGTGATGCAGGCGACACCCGAATAGAGCACCTGGTCGGCCATCGCGAAGGCGTCGGCAAACGTGGTCTTGTCGTTGGCGATGCGGAACAGGTTCTGGTTCGGGATGACGATCAGCGTGTCGACCGACTTCTGCAGTTCCTGGATGCCCTCTTCGGCAAGACGCATGCGGCGGCCGCCTTCGAAGTGGAACGGCTTGGTAACGACGCCGACGGTCAGGATGCCCTTGTTGCGGGCCGCCTGCGCAACGACCGGCGCTGCGCCCGTGCCCGTGCCGCCGCCCATGCCGGCGGTGACGAAGCACATGTGGGTGCCGTTCAGGTGATCGATGATCTCGTCGATGCACTCTTCCGCGGCGGCGCGGCCGACTTCCGGCTGCGAGCCGGCGCCGAGGCCTTCCGTGACGGCGACGCCCATCTGGATGATCCGCGAAGCCTTGGTCATCGTCAGCGCCTGGGCGTCGGTATTGGCGACGACGAAGTCGACGCCTTCCAGGCCCGCGGTGATCATGTTGTTGACAGCATTGCCACCACCCCCGCCGACACCGAAGACGGTGATGCGGGGCTTCAGCTCGGTGATGTCCGGCTTCTGGAGCTTGATAGTCATTGCAGTGTTCCTTTCGTTTCCGGCTGCTTCGCCCAGCCGGTCTATTCCCAAAACTCAAGTGTCGGTCTTTCCCGGCCGTAACGCCGCCGGGAAACCCGTCAGAAACTCTCCTTCAGCCACTGGCCCATGCGGGCAATGCGGCCGTTGCCACCCGTGAGCTGCGAGAGCATGCCGCCCTGCACAGCGTGTTCTTCCAGTTCCGCGACCTGCGGATAGATCATCAGGCCTACCGCCGTCGAAAAGGCCGGGCCCTTGGCCGCCGTCGGCAGGCCGGAGACGCCGAGCGGGCGGCCGATGCGGACGTTGCGGGCGAGGATGCGGCGGGCCGCTTCCGGCAGGCCGGTGAGCTGGCTGGCGCCGCCCGTCAGCACTATCCTTTTCCCGACGATCGGCGAGAAGCCGGAGCGCTGGATGCGGTCGCGGATGAGTTCGAGCGTCTCCTCGATGCGGGCACGCACGATGCGCGACAGCAGCGCGCGGGGCACATGGGTCGGCTGGTCGCGGTCGTCCTCGCCGATCGGCGGGACGGTGACGATATCGCGTTCGTCGCCGGCGTTCGGCAGGGCCGAGCCGTGCACGACCTTCAGGCGTTCGGCATCCTCGATGCGGGTCGACAGACCGCGCGCAAGATCCGTCGTGACGTGGTGGCCGCCAAGCGAGACGGCGTCGGAATGCACCAGCTTGCCTTCGGCGAAGACGGAGATCGTCGTCGTGCCGCCGCCCATGTCGATGGAGGCGCAGCCGAGCTCGACCTCGTCGTCGACGAGGGCCGAAAGGCCGCTGGCATAGGGCGTCGCCACCATGCCCTCGACGGAGAGGTGGGCGCGGTTGATGCACAGTTCGAGGTTCTTCAGCGCGGCACGTTCGGCCGTCAGCACATGCATGTCGACGCCGAGCACGTCGCCGAACATCGAGAGCGGATCGCGGATGCCGCGCTCGCCGTCGAGCGAGAAGCCCGTCGGCAGCGAGTGGAGGATGGCGCGGTCCTGGCGCAGCGACTGCTGGCCGGCGACGGCGAGCACCTTGCGCAGGTCGTTGGCGTCCACTTCCTGGCCGCCGAGATCGATGGTGGCGGTGTAGACGTCGCTCTGCAGGCGGCCGGCCGAGACGTTGACGATCAGGCTCTCGATGGTAAGGCCCGCCATGCGCTCGGCGGCATCGACCGCGAGGCGAACGACGCTTTCGGCGGCATCCAGATCGGTGATGACGCCGTTCTTCACGCCGCGCGACTTCTGGTGGCCGATGCCGATGACCTCCACATTGTGCGTGCGGCCCGGAAGGATCTCGCTTTCGGCGCGCGGCGTCAGCCGGCCGATCATGCAGACGATCTTGGTGGAACCGATGTCGAGGACCGAAACGACATGCGCCCGCTTGGAGGAAAGCGGCTTCAAGCGCGGCAGGCCGAAATGGGACGAACCGAAAATGCTCATGTGCGCTTCGCTGCCTTCTTCAGGTCCTTCGTTCTCTGCTCGACCGCCGCATTGCGGCGTTCCAGCGCCCCTTCCGTCAAACGGACCGTCGTGCGGTCTTCGAGCCGCAGATCGACGGCCGCGATGTCGCGCTCCAGTATCCCCTGCTCCGCTTCCAGCGTCGCCAGCGTGTCCATGGCGCGCGGCACGTTGTGCTCCGGCAGCTTGACGACGATGCCGTTGTCGAGCCTCAGGTCCCAGCGCCGGCCGGCGACCCGAATATAGGCCTTCACCCGCGCCTTGATTTCCGGCCAGTTGTCGAACTCGTCGGCAAAGCCGGCCGCCGCCGTCTCCGCGTCGCGGCCGACGAACAGCGGCAGCGTCGAAAACTTGTTGTCACGCAGCGGCGCGATGACGCTGCCGTTCTTCTCGATCAGCGACAGGTCGCTGCCGTGCTGCCAGATGGCGAAGGCTTCCCGCTCCTTCAGCGCGATCTCGATCGTGCCCGGATAGACTTTCCGCACGGATACATCCTCGACCCAGGGCAGCTCCGTGAGCTGCTTGCGCGCTTCCTTGACGTCGAGGGCGACCAGCGAGGTTGTGCCGTCGAGGCCGAGGCGTTCGAGAATGTCGATTTCCGAGGTCTCGCGATTGCCGGAGACCTTGACGTCCTCGATGGCAAAGCCGATCGCCGTCGTCGAGGCCTGCGCGACATCCTGCGAATGGCCGCCGAGCGACATGCCGTAAAGGCCCGTCGCGCCGATGAACAGCGCGGTCGCGATGCTGCCGGTGTGGCGCGGAATATGGATGCGGCCGGCCGCCAGGCTGACCAGGAACCGGACGATCCGGCGCAGCGGGCGCGGCAGCACGCGACCGGCTTCCGCTTCCGGAAGCCCGACGGGGCGCACCCTGCTCTTCTTGACGCTCAACGCAAACACGACGCGTCCTCCACCATCCACCGCAAGAATTCACCAAAGGAATGGCCGGCATGGACGGCCATTTCGGGCACCAGGGAGGTCGGGGTCATGCCGGGCTGGGTGTTGATCTCCAGCCAGATAAGCTCGCCATTCTCGGAGAATCGGTCGTCGTAACGGAAGTCGGAACGGCTGACGCCACGGCACCCGATCGCTTGATGCGCCTTGAGGGAGAGTGTTTGTACTTTTTGGTAAATATTCGGTGAAATTTGCGCCGGGATGACGTGTTTCGAGCCGCCTTTCACATATTTGGAATCATAGTCGTAGAAGGCGTGGCCCTGCGGCACCACTTCGGTGACGCCGAGCGCGACGTCGCCCATGACGCCGCAGGTCAGTTCCCGGCCGTAGATGTAGCGCTCGACCATGACGCTGTCGCCATAGCGCCATTCCGGGGACGTGATGATCTGCGGGGGATGCGACTGGTCTTCCTTGACCATGACGACGCCGAAGGAGGAGCCTTCGCGCACCGGCTTGACCACGTATGGCGGCTTCATCGGATGCGCCGAGGTGAAATCGAATCGATCCATCAGCCGCTGCTCGGCGATCGGAATGCCGGCAGACTTGGCGATGATCTTCGCCTGCGCCTTGTCCATTGCAAGAGCGGAAGCGAGCACGCCGGAATGGGTATAGGGGATTTCGAGATATTCGAGGATGCCCTGGATGGTGCCGTCCTCGCCGAAGGGCCCGTGCAGCGCGTTGAAGGCGACATCCGGCTTCAGTTCGGCAAGCACGCTGGCGACGTCGTGGCCGACATCGACGCGGGTGACCTTGTAGCCCTCGGCCTCAAGCGCGTCGGCGCAGGCGTTGCCCGACGAAAGGCTCACCGGCCGTTCCGACGAAAAACCACCCATCAGCATCGCGACATGCTTCACGCTCATAGAACCCCCAACTGAATTCCGCACACTGCCTCTCGTCCCTTGCGCGGACCTGATTTGCCTCTGCGATCCGACTCGGCGAGCGAGATGGGACCACTAGAGCGTCATTAAGGTTAATGAAGCGTTTACTTTCGTTAACCGGAGCCGCCCGGAGGCGAATTTTCCTGTCCCGAATCAAGTCGCGCTTCGATTCTCTCTCTGGAATCAGAGAGTTGTGGCCGGCGCAAGAAAAAGAAGAATTTAGAATTCTCTAAAACGGGGTCGCAGGACGGCCCCATGGCCGCAAAGCCTTGGTAAACGCGGGCTCGCCCGCACGCGCACGAAAAGTACGATTTTTTACCGCCCGGTATACTTTTATTGTTTCGCTGACCGCTCGGTTGGCGTAATAAACCGCCGCTGCCTCCCAAGACAGCTTCAAGAACCAAGAAAAAGGCACCCATGATGAGTGATATGCTCGCTTCCGGGTCGCCGACCGCAACGCATTCCAACCGCGCTGGGCTCAACTCCCCGGCGCGCGTTCTTTTTGCAAGCCTGGTCGGAACGACCATCGAATTCTTCGATTTCTGTAGCTCGCCGCGAATTTTCGGAATTTTGACACGAGAAATCGGAATTTTCGAAATTCCAGACGCGGTGTCAAAAAATGGGTTTGAAGACGAATCAAAGCCCCTTTGAAGGGCCGCTGAACTTAACCTTAACGCCAGCTTCCATTTGAGCCGCTCACCTATGCGGCTAGACTTGTCGAGCGCGTATCCGGCTGGCACCGGATGACGCGCTCTAACCAGCCGAACCTATAGGGAGGCCAAGATGGCTGATGTGCATTCTATTGCCCGCGCTAAGCGCCGGCAATGCGCAAACTATTGCGCAGAGCAACCAGCAGATCCTGCCGGCAGGCTGTACGTTCGCTGAGGCGGCGAAGAGCTATGACCACCACAGCGATGGAGGCCGCTGAGTTTGTAAGTCCCTTCGGCACCTTTACGTAGTTCCCACTGGGCGGAGGTCGGAAACCTTTCTGAATATCAGCAGAGGAGTGGCTCCGAACTGGCTCTCTCTCCGGCCAATCAGGATTTTTGCAAACGGAACGACAGCATCAATTAGCGCGGCGAAACCATGCGTGCCGAAGTCAACGCCGCCGTTGCCGATCGCTCCGAGATTTTGAGACGCCTGAGCGTATTGCGACAATGCGCTAAAGGGATCATTTGGCATCGTCGGAAGGGCGTCCACCACGCCAAGGACATACCAATCACCGGGTACGTCTATCCCGTGCTTAAGAAAGAGGTCGCTGGAGCTAACGACCATAGATTCCTCTTGCAGGGTTGCCCACACCGAGGCTCCCTCTGCACTAACCTCCAGCTGCACTGCATGGGGTAATAGGGAGAAAAGCTCCAGTCCAAACTCCGTCGACGCAATCTCGGTGCCTTTTCGGACCTGCTGCCGCCTAACCTGTCGGCTTGTGCCGCTCTCGTCTCCTTTGCCCAGAGCTCCTTTCATAGATGGCAAGGCTAGAGCCTTCTGGATCAACCGCATGTCGCGGATTTTTAGGCTTCCGGTGAAAAGGGCAAGATGACCAATCCGGCATTCGGAAACGTTAGTGCTGAGCATTCCATGCTCTTGCAAAACATCCAAGAGGGTTAACGCGTTAATCCAATAGGGGTCGTAAGTTGAGGAGGCTTCTTCAATTTTCCCGGTAGTCGCAGTGTTGAGGTACTTTGCTCTTCCCTTCGCTATGGCAGGGAGGCCACCTGACGCTTCCATCTCTGCGCCGTCTACATGGTTAGCCTGCCTGCCCTCTTTGCGAGAGAAGCCCTGAAGGAGGCCGGAATCATCAAATTGTGAAAGAAAGGAGCCTACGCGTCGAGCGTCGTAGTAGAGAAAATCATAGACGGAACCGATGTTTTGATCGGCGAGCTCCTCGCTTGAGGCTCTCTTCTGTATCTCTGATGTCGCGCTCAATGTCTTGTCCCTTACGCTCGGTTTCGGCCATTTTTTTTGCGAGCTCCGCGGGCACCGCCTTAAGCAATTTTGACACCGAGGCTACAAACCTCCGCGCACTTCGCTTATCGCTTTCGTTTCGCTTATTGTTCACGATCGCCTCGACACCCAGATCCCTAGCGTAACCTATTCAAACTCGAGAAAATGACAACGTGTAAGGTTCAACTTTATCGCGAGCATCCCAACTCCATATTTCGCGGGCAGCCCAGTGACAAACTACATAATACGCTTTGTGAGCGAAGATAGGGAGCGTGTCGACGGCGTAGTCCGAACGTCCGTTGGTCGTTTCACCATTTCCGAAGACTACGAAGACGCGATGGGCGAGATGGAGTTCTACGTTACTACCGAAGACCAGAAAGTCGCCACCTACCTGAAGATTTTCAGCTGGAAGCATTTCGAATGTTTATGAGTGCAGTCCTGCACGACGCCTCGTGCCCTTAAACCGGCATGCCGCGGCCGATCTCGTCGCGGCGCTCCTGGGTGAGGATCGTCGCAGTCACGAGCATGTCGAGGCCGGTCTGGGTTTGGGAAAGGCCGAGGTCGACCATGGTGAGGCGGGGATCGTCCACGATCGACCACCAGTCGTCGATCAGCCAGGCTGTCGTCTTCTGGGGTTCCTCTTCGCCCTGGTACTCGCGCGCCTGGCGGATAGCGAGGCGCTCTTCGGGCGCGAAGAGCAGCTTGAACTCGACCGGCGTGACCTGGAGGCGATACTGCTGTTCAGGCTCGGGTGCCGGCTCGATGGGCGGCGGGGCCGTCCACTCATCGTCCTCCAGCCGCCAACCCTGGGCGACTTCATCGGGCACCTCGACGAACTCGGCTGCGATCTGCGGATGGAACTGCGAAGCCGGATCGGTCGAAACGTCGACGGCCACGCCGCCAATGATGCGTGCGTAATTGCTCATCTCACCACTCCACGATTATGAGACCGCGGCCACCCGGTGCACCGGGCTTGGACGCGCCCGACGCTGCTCCTGCGCCGCCACCGATGCCACCTTCTCCGCCCCGATGAGCGCTGCTGCCGATGAGCACACCGCCGCCGCCGCCATGACCGCCCGGTGAGGCCGAGAAAGACGTGCTCTGTATGCCGGGACCGCCAGCGCCGGCAGCGCTGCGAGCACCACTCGGCATCCCCCCGGAATATGAGGCTGCACCGGTGAAGATGTCGAAGGGGAAGCGGCAGACGGCATCGATCGGGTTCTCGACAAGAAGAGCGGCCGTGGTGTTGAAAATCCCCCGTATGTCCGGACCGCCGGCATATTTGTCCGAAAGCAACCCGCCCGGCCCGAATGCAGAGCCGGCAGCGTTCGCGCTGGCATGGTTCCCTCCAAGGCCGCCGCCACCCGGGCAGTCGTTAGGATCGACGCCGGTCGCGCCGTTGCCGCCGGGGCCAAGCTGGCTGCCAGAGGCGCCGCCGCTGCCGGGGCGTCCTGCGGCAGTGCCGTCGCCTCCCTTGCCGCCGGGTGCCTGGAAGTCACCGCCGATGCCGATGCCGCCGATGCCGCCTGGAACGGTGCCGGCAGCCGCCGTGGCGCCGGGTTGACCACCCGTGGCAGAGATCAGCGACCCAAATGACGTGGTGCCCCCTGCTGTACCGGGGTTGCTGCCGGGGGCGCCTCCCGTGCCTGGCGCACCGATGACGAGAGAGAAAACGTCCCCCGGCACGACGTCGAACACACCGTGAGCATAACCGCCCCCGCCAGCGCCGCTGCACACCCACCCTCCACCGGATGTCGACACCCCCGTCGTTCCGCCGCCAGCTCCGATGACGCGAACGCGGATCCGCTTCACATTGGCCGGGATAGTGAAATTGTCATTGGCGTTGAAGACCCGAAACATCCCGCGGCCGAAGATGCCGAGGAAGCCAACGCCGATCATGCCGGCATTGACGGTCTCGCCGTCGCTGCCAAGGCCAAGCAGGCCGGACTGACCGTCCCGTCGCTGAACAACACGGCTCATACCTGCGCTCCTTCAAAACCGTTGACGCGCCAGCTGACCGCTGCGCCGTCCGACCAGACGATGATATTCTCCCCGGCGCCAACGATCAGACCGAAGCGCTCCAGGATCGCGCCCTTGCCGGAAAGCAGGGCGTCGTACTCGATCCAATCCTCATCGGCCGGCACGGCGGCATGGGTGATCGCGACCCGCGCCGAGACGGCTGCGTTGGCGCGATTGACGGCCAGCACGTTGAGAGTGCCGACCTTGCCGGCCGGCATGGTGTATACGGTGGTAAGGGTGTTGGCGGCCGGAGCCGCCCTTCCGAGATCGCCGCTTGCCATCAGAATTGTCCCACGAAGAAGCTGTAGAGCCGGTTGAACTGGGTCTCGAAGGCCGTGTAGACCCCCGCGATCCTGGTGAACTGGACGCCGTCAGGGGTGCCGACGACATGGCCGTCCGGGGCATCGAGGTAGCGCCAGGCATTGCCGGTCCATTGCGCGATCTGTTGTTCGCGGCCGGCCCAGGCGTCGGTGGCGCCCGGCGGAACGACGTAGGCCTCGGCAACGGCTGGCGCGCCGGGCGGCGCGGTGACGTCGACGGCGGTGACAGGGATGAACGGGATGGTCCTGGACGCATCCCGCCAGGCGAGCGCCTGCAGGAGCTGGGTGTTGTCGCCGGCATCGGGCACGATGCCGGCGTCCTCGATGACGGCGAGCACCTCTTCCTGGACGCCGTTGAGCCAGTCGTCGGTGACCTCGGTTCCCGGCACGCCGTTCGGCAGGTCCTCGCCGACGAAGCCCCGCTTGCCGCCGCCGATATCGACGAAATCCGCGCCGTTGACACGATCCATCAGGCTTCCTCGAAGTTGAAGACGATAAGGGTGTGGGCAGGCTTGATCCGGCGCAGCTCGCATTCGACGGCCGCGACCTCGAAGCTGCCGGCGGCGGGCACCTGGACGCGCCAGACGAACTGCGAGCCTTCCGGGCGAAGGCGCTGGCCGGCGCGCAGCACGTTGGCCCGGCTCGGCCAGAACTCCTCGATCGAAATGGTGACGCCGAGCTTTGCCGCGACGGCGGACAGATAGGGGATCGATTGGCCGCCGAACGCCGTCCAGCGCTGATGCGCCAGCTTCTGGCGCTGCTCGATGGTGGTGGCGGCAAGGTCACGCCCGCAACGATCGGGACCAAGGCACCGCTCGAAATCCGGCAGGAGATCGACGGCGGTGCGCGGGTCGATCTCGTCCATCAACCGCTCGGCGCTCGCCTCGGCGTCGTGAAGAAGAACGGCGGCCGCGCCGAGCAGCGTATCGAGCACCTGGCCGCGCCGGCCGAGCGCAAAGCCGGTCGGAAGCTTTTTAACGAGGCTTTGAAGGACGGTTTGAAGGGCGCGTGCCATGGTCACGCCTCGAAGGTCGGGATGCCGGCAACCGGGAATTCGGTGCGGTCGAGGGTATAGGGCGCGGCGGGCACGATGAGGTCATGGGCATATTCGCCCGATGCGGCCGAGATCGCCTCGGAGATCCGCGAGGGTTCGATGCGTGCGCCGATCGGGCCGGCATTCTCGTCGTCGTCGGCATCGCCGAGGGTGGAGACGAAACGCTGCCAGGCCTCGGTGACGGCGGCGCGCGTGCGGGGCGTGTCGGGACGGATGCGAACGGTCAGGGGCAGCGTGACGATCTCGCCGGCGACGACGACGATACGGGCCGTCACGGGACGAACGCCGGTTCCGCTGCCCTGGTCGCCGAGAAAGGCCTGCATGGCCTCGATCTCGCCGGAGGACGGCACGCGTGGCGTACCGTCCGGGTCGCGCATGATGGCGACGATGCCGACCGAACCGCGGCCGATCCAGTCCTCGACGACATTGACGGCTGCGACCGAGAAGCGCTGGGCGAGCCAGACGGGATAGTCGAAGGCGGCCCCGCCATGGGGACGCTGGCGGATATGGGCAAGCACGGCGGCCGCCAGCTCGTCCATCGTCCACTCGCCGACGCCGCCGACAAAGGCACTCTCGACGGTGATGCGGTCGATCTCGGGAACGGCGACGACGGTCGCAAGGCGAATGCCGGCTTCGAGATTGCCGGCCGGTCCCGGCGCGATCGCAGCGGCCGCCACGGTGGCAAGGCCGTCCTCGTCGAGGATAGCCGCGACCGTCGTCTCATAGAGCACGCCGTTCGACGCGGACAATTCGGTCGCGATCGGAACGGCGAAGCCGGGATCGCCCTCGATGAGCACCGTGCCGATCGCGGCGACCGGCTGGCGCTGATCGACGCCCCAGATGCCGGCATGGCGCAGGACATTCTCGTCCTCGGCCGTATCGACGAAGATCTGCCGCGACCAATAGCCGACATGTTCATGGATCTCGGAGACGACGAGGACGACGGCGCGGCCGATCTGGGCGAAGACGCCGCGCGGGGAGCGCACGGCGCGGGAAAGGGCGATCGGATCGAGGGTCGAGCGGATCGTGAGGAGCCCGTCTTCGAGCGAGGAGGCGAAGCGCTCGGCAAGCTGCCTGCCTTTGGGAGCGATCCAGGGCATCAGGCCTCCAGTCTGCGCGAAAGCGCAAGGCTGACGTCATCGACCTGGACGCGCCAGGCGAGACGGGACGAGGACTGCCATTCGACCTCGACGATGGCCGGCACGCCGGTCTCCCGCGCCACCCAGGCAAGCCCCTCCTTCAGCCAGAATTCGTAGAGCTGACGGGTGGTCTCTGTCTCCTTGGCGCGGGACAGCAGCCAGGTGCGGCAACCGGTGAGATCGCCGAAGGGATCGAGCGCATCGCCGGGGCAACCGCGCCGCTCGGAAAAGCTGACGGGGGCAAGGAAGATGGAACGGCCTTCGGGCAGTTCGTCGTCGGGCGCGGCGCGCCGGTCGAGGCCGACCGACATGAGCATGGCCGTCACCGGCGTCTCGTCGATCAAGAGGTCGCAATCGTCCCCGAGCGCCAGATCGCACTGGCGCGTCTCGGGATCGAAGGCGAGAGCGAGATCGAAGAACATGGCGCGAAGCTATCGCGCGCGCGCAAGGTCGTTCATGCCCGCCATGGCGGGCGGCAAGTTGAGCGTCAGCCGCCAACCGGTGGGCCGGGCGCACCGGGCGGTGCGCTGACATGACCATGGGTCTTGTCGATGACCACGCCGTCATGGGTGATCGCGCCGCCGGCGAAGGCGAAGCCGTCAGCGGAGATCGTCAGGCTGCAGCCACCGACCTTGAGCACGATCGCGCCCGCCGAAGCAATGTCGATGGTGCCGTTCGGCTGCACCACAACCTTGTCGCCGTTGGCGTTGGAGACACCGACCGCACCCTTCGGCAGCTTGCCCATGCGGGCGGAGGGATTGCCGGTCGGCAGGATGACGGCATCGCCCTGGTCGCCGCCGATGGCGATCATGATGCCGAGTGCGCCGTCGACCGGCGGGTTCGACCCGAACCCGTAAGGCTGCGCAACCTCGACGTCCTCGCGCACGATGCCGTCCGCCACCTCGACCGAGGCTGTCTGCATCTCGCCTTCGTCGTTGACAGTCTTCAGCGTCACGCGCCGGATCATGCCGCGAAGGGCGTCTGCCGTTTCCTTATCCATCAAAGACCCTCCGCCGTCGTATCCATGGTGCCAGAAGGCCGCGAGCGCTTGCGACCAGGCGCATTGGTGCGGCGCGAGCCGGTCGCGCCCTTGTCGAAGGCCTCCGGCGACGTGACGGTCAGCGCCGTCGTCCTGCCGCTGTCGTCCTCGCGCATGGTGAGCTTGGAGATCAGCATGTCGCGGTTGATGCCCATGAAGGCGTCCTCGACCGTGACCAATTCGTTGACGCGCCAGAGCCGGCCGCCGGCGCCGAAGCCGTGGACGGTGTAGCTGATCTGCTCGCCCTTGGCGCGCGCCGTCCTCATGCGCCAGTCGGCTTCGTCCTCAGCGCTCACCTGGTCGGCCTTCGAGCGCGTCAGGTGGGCGATGGGGCGATAGCGCTTGATCTCGCCGTCCTCGGCAATGCCCGTCGCAGCCGTGCCCTTGCGCTCGCGTTCCGTCGCGCTGCCGTCCGTCGTCTCGCGGTCATCCACGGCGATGGGCTCGGCGGTGACATCGAGCTTCGCGCCCTTGCGCTCCTTTGCGGCGCGCTCCGACTGGCCGCGCACGATGGTCTTCGAATAGCGACCGGAATGGTCGAAGGACCCTTCGGCCGTAAGGACGTTGCCCGGCAGGGTGAGGCTTGCCGGCGCGCGGTTCGCGCCGGTGCGGGTGATCACGATGCCGCCGATGCCGTCCGACAGGATCAGCGCATGGCGCGAGCGTGCGCCTTTCTCGATGGCCGAATGGGCGGTCTCGACAAGATCGAGCGAATAGCGCTGGAAGGGCTCGCCCGTGTCGATCTCGCTCTTTACGGAGAGGCCGAAGGGCGCTGCAATGCGCTTCACGGCGTCTTCGAGCTTCACGTTCTTGAACTCGGCTACCTTGCCGTCGCCGATCGCATCGCAGTCGACGAGGTCGCCCGTCTTGTCGCGGCCGGTGATCTTGACGTTGGCCTCGCCCTCGCTGATCGACGGGCTGACATTGTCGACATAGCCTTCAAGGCACGGTTCGCCGTCGACCGAGATCGAGACGGCCATGCCGGGCTGCACGGCCCTTGCCGCGGCGAAAGTGGAGCTGGGCAGCGCATCGGTGGTGCGCGCATCCCGTAGCTCGATCGAGAAGCTGCCGGACAGGTCCTCCATGTCGCGGCTCACCTCGGCCGATGTCCAGGCCGTGAAGGGCGCGTCATCGATGGACACTTTGATCCCGCTC
Source organism: Shinella sp. HZN7 (assembly GCF_001652565.1). Taxonomy (NCBI): domain Bacteria; kingdom Pseudomonadati; phylum Pseudomonadota; class Alphaproteobacteria; order Hyphomicrobiales; family Rhizobiaceae; genus Shinella; species Shinella sp. HZN7. The sequence continues at coordinate 2,392,118 of NZ_CP015736.1, forward strand.
ATTTGAGCACCTCGACCGGGCCTTCCAGAAAGGCGGGATGGCGGGGCCGGTTGCGCCGCACGATGTCACGAAACGCGGGCTCGACGCGCTGCGGATCATCGCCGAAGAGATGATGGGCGATCTGCCAGGCTTCCACCGGCAGGTACGGACGCAGGACCAGGACGTCCGGCAGGCGGCCGATGCGCTCGTTGATATCGGCCGAGACGGCTGTCTTCAGGTCGGCGAGGACAAGGCGCAGGCTGCCGGTCTCGCCGGCATAAATCGAGCTGCTCATGCCTTCCAGCCGTTCGGCCGCATCGCCGATCGCAACCACCGCGCGGCCGCGGAAGGACAGCGCCTCTCGGCGGCTCTCGTAGGAGGCGAAGACGGACTGGCCGGCGGCGGCGGCAAGCGTGCGTCCGGTCGCAAGGGCAAGGAGGAGGCCGTCTGTCGGCGATGGCGCAAGCGCGACCTCGGCCGCGAGCGCAGAAGCGAGGTCGAAGCCGATCGTCATCAGGGCGAGCGGGGACGGCGGAGCCTCGGCGGTTGCGCCGGCGGCGGGAGAAACAGCAGGCGTCGGGCTGGACGAGGCGAGAATGGCGACAGTCGCCTGAACCATCTGATCGAAGGCATAAGCACCGGTCGGGGCGAGATCGGGAACCGAAGCGATGAGGCGCGGCAAGGTGCGCCGTGCGCCGGTCGGCGGCGAGAGGGCGGCGATCGAGGCGCGGAAGACGCGATGGGCGCGGTTGACGGAGAGTTGCCGGGCGACGGAAATTGCCCGCTGTTCGTGTGCCTTGGCGAACGTGCTGAGCGCCGCGCTGACGGCGCCGATCGCAGTCGTGAGGGTCGAGAGGCTGCCGCCCGTACGGCCGAGGCCTGCAAGGCCGGAGAGCCCGCCGAGCGCACCGGCTGGCAGGCGTTTGAACTGGATCGAAAAGCGCGTGACGCGCAGCTCGCGGTCGGAGAAGAAGACCTGTCCCGGCTCTTCCAGGATGACGGTCATCGGGCCGAGCCACGGATGCACCAGCGTCGACGGCCCCGGCGTTTCCATCGCCGCCTGGAGCGCGACGGCCTGGGCGATATAGTCGTCACCGACAATCAGCCCCTCGATCGAGATGACAGCCGGCGCCACCCCGAAATCGTCATAGGCCGGGACATCGACGCCGGGGAAGAGCTGCTCGGCGATCCGCCGGCCGGCCGCCGTCGATGCATCGGGAACGTGGAACCGGATGCCCCGCCAGAAGCCGGGCAAGAGGCCGGGAAGAAGATCGCGATCGCCGCCGAACATGATCAGACCCTTCCGACGGCGCGGCCGGTATTCGCCGTGGTAAGCGCGACCTTTTTGTTGTCGGATTGGGCACCAACGACTTTGCCAGGTCCCTCAACCGCGATCCTGACGGAACCGCCGACCTCGACCTGTTGGCGCGGAAGCGCCTGGGCGAAGCGTGTCGCTGGAGCATTCGAGTTGGCCGCCTTCTTGAACGGAAGCTTCGGGGGCCCGTCGAGATAATCATCAAGTGAGTTGCCGCGGTCGCTACCGTCCTCGCTGGAGCCGGCCGTGCCGCCGTTCGGCAGCATGTCGCCGGGCTGCGCCGTGCCCTTGAAACGGGCAAGTGCATCTGCCGCGGTGCTGATCGCATTCGCGACGGCATTCCAGGCGTTGACGATCGTTTCTGGAAGGAGTGCCGCCCAGTTGATCGTGGCGCTAGCTATCCATTTGATGCCGCTGACGACGCGGTCGATGAAGCCGGCGACACTACTGAGCGTTTCCATGAAACTTTTCGGCATGATTTCCGCCCAGGTCTTCTTGCCCTCAGCAACATCGGCGAGGTTGGTCGCGACATCGGCCAGGAAGCCAGCGAGATCGCCGAGCATATTGATCGCTTTCGAGACGGCCGTTCCCGCAAGGTCGCCCAGCGAGTGGAAGAAGCCGAAGAACTTCTCGCTATCGAATTCAACCATGCCACCGAGCGCGCGGCCGAGGCGGCCGAAGGCGTCGGCAAGGCGGCCGATCTCGCTGAATGTCTTGCCGAGCCCGACGCCGATATCCTTGAGATGCGGCGCAAAGCCGCTTCCAAACGACTTCAGCGTTTCCCAACCGAACTTCACCTTCTCGATCGCGCCGTCCAGCAGCTTCCAGCCTTCGAGCTTGGCATTGTCGATGGTCAGCCAGGAGAGGTCCGGCGCGCCGCCCATGCCCTCCTTGATGCCGTCGAACAGCGTCTTGAAGTTCTCCCAGCCGCCCTGCACGTCGCGCCAGGCGCTGGCAAGACCGCGCCGCACGATCGGGCCGTAACGGTCCCACGTCTCACGGCCGGCCTGGACGATGCGACGGCCGCGATCGCGCATGTCGTCGGCAAGGTTGCGGAAGCCCGTCTTGGCCCGGTCCCAGATCCGCATGACGCGCGGTCCATAGGTGTTCCAGTTCCGGTAGACATGCACGCCGGCCGCGGCGATGAGCGCAATCGCGATACCCACCGGCGAGATCAACGCGGCGAGCATGGCAAAGCCGGCGCCTATGATCGGGAGCACGATACCGAGGGCACCGAAGGCCGCGGCGAGCAGCACGCCCCCGCCCGCGATGGCGATGATCTTGCTGCCGAGCCCGTCGCTTTCCTTGTTCCACTCGCGATACCACTTCAGGCCATCCATCAGATAGTCGTTGATGGTGGGCAACCAGGTGCCGAAGCCGAAGCCGACCTCGCGGGCGGCCTGCGTGCCGATTTCCTGGAAGGTCATGAGCTGGCGGTTGAGGCCGGCCATCTGGGTTTCGAAGTCCTCGTCGATGATCGCGCCGGTCGCCTTCGCCACCTCGTCCTTGATCCGCTTGTATTCGTCGACGTTCGTCAGGAAGGGGATGAGGAAGTCCATGACCTGCTGGTCGGAGAAGAGATTGCCGAGGGCGCCGGCGCCGTGGATCGCTTCGAGCTGCTCGCGTACGAAGCCGAGCGCATCGGCCCCTTCCAGGCCATTGGCCTTGGCCTTCTTCATCAGCTTTTCGATCTCGCCGCCGGACACACCCGTCAGCTTGACGATCTTCTGCATGACGGCCTCGATCGGGTTGATGCCCTTGACGGCCGCATCGGCCATGACCGCCTGGATATCGACGCCGGCGTCCTTGAAGTTCTTGATCGTCGCGGGCGCTGCGATCTTCGACAGGAAGTTCTTCAGGTTGTTGGCGGCTTCGCTCGGGTCGGCGGTGCCCTTGCGGGCGATCTGGAGCGCCGCGCCGAGGAAGTTTACGGCTTCGCGGCCGGTGACACCGTATTTCGCCATCTGGCTGGTCAGCGTCGGGAAGTAGCGCGCCATGTCCTTCAGCTCGAACGCGCCTTCCTTGCCGGAAACGACGAGTGCGCCGAGCGCATCGCTCAACTGGTCGGCGGGGAGCTTCAGCGTCTGGAGCATGGCGGTCGCGACCTTCGACATGTCCGAGAATTCGGCATTGGCGGCCGTCGCCGATCTGCCGATCGTGCCGATCGACTGGTCTATGAGATCGCGGCTGAGGCCGGCCGCGATCATCTCGCCGGCGCCAGCCGCAACGATGTCGGAATACTGGCCAACGGCAAGCGCCAGTTCCTCGTATTCGGATCGCGCTTCCGCCACGAAGCTGAAGGCCGCCTTGCCGGAGAGATTTGCCGTTGAGGCGATGTCGAGCAGCTTTTGCTCGAAAGCGGCGGCTTCACGGATCGGCCCCATGAAGGAGATGGCGGCGACGGCCGTGCCGAGCACCCCGATCTTCGTGGCAAAGGACGCGATACCCTTCAGCGTGCCGGTCAGCCGGCGCAACGGCCCGGTGAGGCGATCGCGCAGGCGGACCAGGACGTCGAGGTTCATCGACCTTGCCATGTCAGTCTCCGTTCGAGAGTTTGCGCTCTTCCTCGCGCCAGGCCATCAGGCAGTTCCACCAGAAAGAAACGCGGCCGACATCGAAGGTCTCGATCTCGGCCGCGCTGAACCCGGTCCCGTCCGCCAGGGCCCCGAGTTTTACCGGCCAGTCTTCCGGCCACTCGCCAAAAAATGGTTCAGCACCTGTCCCGCGTTGGCGATGTCCGAGGCGTCCATCTTGTCGTAGAGCCGGTTCATGACGGCCTGGTTGACCTTGGTGGACTGCGCGATCGCCACCACGGCCATCATCTCTTCGCTCGCCGCCTGGATGGCGCGCTGGTCGGCGCCGTTGAGGCGGTGGAAGACGAGCTGGTCGAACCTGCGCTCGCGGATCTTGCCGTCCTTGCGCGAGGTGATCGTTTGCGGATAGGCGAGCGGCAGGGTGACCGTGCCGTCGAGATTGCGGACAGCCTGGGGCGGAAGGCGGTCAGCCGGGGCGAAGTCCTCGTCGACAATGTCGCCGTCGATCGGGGCCGAGGCCGGAACCTTGGTGTCCTCTTCGACAATATCGGGAGCGGCGGGGCGCGGTTCGTCTTCATCGAGGTCGATTGCGATTTCCGTTGCCATCAGCCTACGATCTCCTCTGCCGCCGAGCCTTCCCATTTCAGTTCGATCTTGCCGCCTTCGCCGCCGGTGACCTCGGGGATGTCATCGGAGAGGAAGGCGTCGGCGATGACGAAGGTCTGCCCGGTGTCGCACAACACCTGCAGTTCACCTTCGCCCGGAACGAGCAGGTTGCCGAGACGCTGGCCCCGTTCGAGGTTCGTCGTCGCCGTGACCTGCGATCCCTGGAATTCCTGGGCGCGCCCGACCTTGCGGCCGTAGGTGACGGCATTGTTCTTCATGCCGCCCTTGCGCAGCTTCGCGCCCTTTTCGACCGGCAGGTTGCGCCCCCGCCAGACGATATCGACAATGCCCAATACCTGAGCCATGTGGGTTCCCTTTCTCCTTCAGCCGGCCGTGCCGGTCAGACCTGGAATTCGAGCGAGCCGGCAGAAACCATGAGGTTCCCGACGATCACGACCTGCTGGCGCGAATTGAGGCGGTTGCGATCGTCCTCGTCGATCTCGAACTGGCTCTCCTTGATGGTGCGTTCGACGTCGGTGAGCCAGGCGCGCTGGGCGTAGAGCCGGCAGCGCGCCGCCCACGAGCCGTGCACGCGCCGCGGCGAGGCGACGGTGTTGCCGGGCTCCTCGTCATCGTCGTCTCGCGTGGCGAAGGCCGCCTCGCTCTCGTCCTCGATGAGCTTGGCGCGCGGATACATCAGCGCCATGTAGCCACGCCAGTCGTAGCGCACGCGGCTCATGGTCTTCGGCACCATGATATCGAGCCAGGCGCGGTCGGCGATGCCGAGCGTCGAGGTGCGATAGGTGGTGATGACGCGTGCCAGCGTGACGGTCCCGTCCGGCAGGCATTCGAGCATGCTGACGCCGGAGCGCAGCAAAAGCTCGGCTTCCGTCTCGGAGTAGAGGTCGGCAGGATCGGGCGCCATGATGCCTGGCAGGACGAGCGAGCGGAGCTGGCGCGCCGGATCGTTGGTGAGGTGGAAGGCGGCGATCGCATGGGCGGCGGCCGCGATCGTCCAGCTCGACGACGGCGAGGCCTTGAGCGTGAAGGCGCTGAGGAACGGGCAGTTGGTGAGCTGCCCGAAGGTGCCGGCCTGGCCATAGGTGGCGCGCTTGGCGACATAACCGTGCACGTCGAGGCGCGACATCGCCTTGAAGCGGTCGATTGCCCAGGCGGCGAAGGCCTGCACGTTGGTCGCATCGTTCCAGGGGAAGGAGACGTCCGTGTACCAGGCGCCCGGTAGGAGATCGAGCGCGTCCGTGATGTCGGGATTGCCCGTCCCGCCCGCCATGGCGACGATGGCGATGGTGAGGCCGGAGGGGATCGCCTGGGCGGCGACGTCGACGCGAAGGTCGATATCGTTGCCCGCCTCGCCGCCATGACGCGCGGTGCAGGTGACGACGCCCAGCGCCGAGGCGGCCGTGACGGCGCAGGCCGTGTCCGCCGTAATGGCGGCGGCAAGCTTCGTGGCGAGCTGCGTCACCGTGTCGGCCGGGGCTGCCGTGATGCGAACCTGACGGCCGCCGACGCGAAAGCGCAGCACGACCGGCTGCGGGACGGCGCCCGTGAAGGTGAAGGTGCCCGTCGCCTTGACGGCATCGCCGGCGTCGGCGAGCGCCGTGACGAAGAGCGGCTGCGTCTTGTTGGCCTTGCGGAAGCTTGCCACCATCTCGGCGCCGATCGAGCCGAGGCCGAACAGCGCGATGGCCTCTTCGGGCCGGGTGATCTCGACGATCTGCCCGGGCGCGAGCGTGCCGGCGGCCAGCTTCTGGCCGATGATCAGGTTGCGCACCGGCCAGGGCAGGACGCCGAGCGTGCGATAGTTCGGCTTGGCTTCGAGGAAGTTGCCGGGGGCGAGCCAGTCGCTCGGGATTTCGTCAAAGGTGATCGTCATTTTGCGGAAGCCTCCTTCGGCGCGGTTTTCTGGGTGGCCGGCACGAGATCCTGGTCAGCGATCCGGCGGCGCACGAAGGCCGTGTCCGGCGCCTCCATGCCATCGGCCGGCCAGGGCTCGCCGCCCTCCTGGAGGACGGTGCGGCCTCCGCCGGGTTTGAGATAAAGCGGCTTCTTCGCCATGGTGTCCTCTCGGGTCAGGGGAAAGTGTCTTCGGTGACCGGCAGGCCGGTTTCCGGCGGCGGCTCTTCCTCGGGCGGGTTGGTGATCCAGGTGATGCCGAGCGCCCGGAAATCTTCCAGCGTCTTCAGCTTGAACGTCGCCGGCGTGGCCGTGAACCGGAACTCGAAGTCGACCTGGGCGATGACGATGGCGTCATCCGTCCAGCCGTCCGCGATCACCGAATTGGCGAGCGTCACATGCGAGGTGCCGAGGCCCGGATATTCCGCGCCGTTCATCAGCACCATCGAGACATCCACCATGGCGTCGAGGCCGAGGCCGCGGGTGTCCCCTTTAAAGCGGGTTTCAAGGGCGTTCGAAGCCTTGAACAAGAGTATGAGCCGCCAGAGCATCGCGCCCTTGGTGATGCGGTTGTTGTCGCCGTCCGGCTTGAAGCCCGTCCAGGCAAGGCCGATGAAGGGCGTCAGCCGTGAAAGGCGCTCGAACTCCTTCAGCGTCAGCGTCTGCGGAATGCGCTCGATCGTGAAACCCTTCTCAGGGAAGGCAAGCCGCAGCCGCTCGATGATGACAGGCTCCATCGTGCGGATCGGCTGGCGGGCGAGATCGAGCGCCATCACATGCCCCGCAAGGTTTCATCGGTGAAGATGCGCGGGCGATCCGACATGCGCGGGCCAGAGCCGACTGCGGGCCCTGCCGGTGCTGCGGCGGGCAGGTCGAGGTGCACTAGCTCCTTGGCGATGTTTTCCAGCCAGGTGATGACGTCCTTGCGGCCCCTGCTCATCTCCTCGGACGGATCGGTGTGCTCGCCCTGGGCGAGGTCGTAGCGGGCAAGGGTGCAAGTGGCGCGGACGATCTCTACCGGCGGCGCCGCGATCGGCACCATATAACGACCACGCACATAGCCGTTGATCACGCCCGTCGCATCGGCCAGCGCCGTCATCACCTTGTCGACGTCGACGGTCTCGGCCGTCCGGTCCTCGGGCCGAGACAGGCGGATCATCTGCGTCTCGCCAAAGCGGGCAATCATGTCGGCGACGGTGGCGTACATATAAAGTGTCTCTCAGGTTCGGGATGAGGCCGGCCGCTGGGCCGGCCCCAGTATGCGAATTGTGCGGGAGGCGGGCTGAACCCCTACGTTCGCAACGTCCCCTGGCCGGATCTCTGACCTCCGGATCAATGGGTGCTGACGGCCTCGCGAGCCGGACCAGACCTCCCTCTCGGGGGTTATTTCTTCGGCGCCGTCTTCGCCTTCGCCTCGTCGGCCGCGGCGGTCAGCTCGGCGACCTTTCCGTTGGCGGCCTCAAGTTCCTTGCGGAGCGCGGCGATCTGTTCGTTCGGCTCCTTCAGGGCCTTGGCGACCGCCTCGTCCAGCTTCTCGGCGACCTGGTCGGCGACGGCCTTGCCGAACTTCGCCTGAAGCTCCTCTGACACGATCTTCACGCGGGCCTCGACGGCCTCTTCGATATCGCCGCCGTCGACCTGGACGCCGTCGCGCGCGACCGGCTGTACGATGAAGGACGGGTCGGCGCGGAACGCGTCCAGCTCCGTCTCGCTCCAGCGGTCCTTGCCATAGATGGCCGAAGCGGGATGTTCGATGCCGTTCCGGCGCATGCCGGGCTTCGTGCAAATGATCTGGATATGCGACATGCTTTTCTCCTTCGGGACTTGCCGGAGCCGCACGCATGCGGTTCGGGAAAGTCCCGCCCGACCTTGGGAGACGCCGGGCGGGTGACGGCCTAAAGTCGGCCGCCGTAGCTGGTCAGGTGAGGTACGGGATCTCGACCACCTCGCAGGTGCCCTTCCAGATGTTGCTTTCGCCGCCGTTCACCAGCTCGGCGTTGAGCAGCTTGCGGGCGGTCGGGGCGAGTGACGGGGGAACGAGCAGTTTGGTCGGGCGGATGTTGATGATCTCGCCAGAGCGCTTGCGCAGCGACTGCATGGCCGTGCGGGCCGCCGCGAAGTTCGCCTCGTCGAGCGTGGCCTTGGACTTGAAGGCGAGCTGCCACAGGCCATAGCCGGCATTGCAGCGGCCATCGACGCCCCAGACGAACTCGCCTTTCCAGAAGACGTTCGCGTCCTTCTCGTCCTGGAACGAGACGAGCTTGAACTCCTTGCGCTTCTGGAACACGAGCGGCTTCACGACCTGGCTGTCATCGATCAGATACCAGGCCGCGCCGGCGCCCGACTGGAAGTTCGAGACCGAGATCGTGTTGCCCTGCTCATTGAAGCCGGGATGGTCGGTGTCGAAGAAATACTGGCCGTCATAGCAGACGGTCGTGTCGCCGTTCTTCAGGAGCGGGAAGACGAGTAAATCGGGGAACTGCGCGACGTCCTGGCCGATCTGGCCGGCGACGGGGCTGTAGATGCCGAGATTGTCGTCATCGATATTCTTGCGCGGGATCGCGATGGTCTTTTCGAACTCGCGGTTGCGGATGACATAGGTCTGTGCGCCGAGGCGGTGCACAAGGCGCTCGCCGACCCATTCGCGGATGCCGGGCATGTCGTCGAGGCGCGGATATTCGTTCTGCGCCGTGGTCGAGGTCACCGTCATGGCGACGGTGTTGTAATAGGTCTGCGCGGACGCAAAGCGCGTGTTGAACAGCGTCGAGAGCGACGTGTAGATCCCGCGCAGGGTGGCAGCATTAATGTCCATTCGAAGGCTCCTTAAAGCGTCTTCAGCCAGACGCCATCCGCATCCACGGCGTCGATCGTGCCGATCTGCAGATTGGTCGAGGCCGTGAGGGTGAAGGTGTCGTCGGCCGTCATGTAGACGGGCGCCTGGATGTTGGCGGCCGTGGCACCTGCGAGCGGAATGCGGAAGACGCCCTTCTTGACGCGCACGCGCTGCGCGCCGGCGGCGCCGCCCCGGTTGTCCACCCGCTCGGCGGCAAAGCCGACAAGCTTGACCGCATTGACGTGTCCGGCGGGAACGGCAACGCCGGCGGCCGTGACGCCGATGCCGGCGCGGCCGTAGTAGAGGGTGTCGGCGAGGGCCGGGAATTCGTAGGCGAGGCCCTGGCGCTCGGTGTAGTCGAGATCGTTCGACGCGGCCATGTTACTGATCCTTCCCGTTGAGCGCCTTGGCGGTTTCCGCGTAGGCCTTTTCCTCGACGCCCATCATCGAGCGCACCTGGTCCTCTTCGGCCGCGATGACCTGGCCGCTCTCCGGAACCTTGCGGCCGCCAAGACCGCCGGCATTGAGCGAGACGAGATGCTTGATCTCGGTCTCGACCTCGGCCGGCGCCTTCATGTGGCGGGCGATCATGTGGTCGCGCAGCGCCGGCACGATCTTGCCGGCGTGGATGGCGCCATCGATGGCGGCCTCGGCCTTCTCGCGGGCGGTGTTGGTGGCGAGCGTCGAGATCTGCGATTGGAGCGAGATGACCTGCGCCTTGAGATCGGCGTTCTCGGTCTCGGCGGTGCTCGCCGTGCCGCGCGACTGGACGGCCTTCACCAGATCGTCGGCGCCGGTTTCCTTGGCGACACCGGCCGCCTCGGCGATGCGGGAGATGGTGGCGGCGTGTCCGCTGGAGGCGGAATGCGCGGCCTTGACGGCATCGACAACGGCCGCTTCGTCTGCGGTCTCGGGAAGGCCAAGCGCCTTCCGAAGCTCTTCAAGCATCGGTTGATCCTCGTTTCTGGTGTGAAGGGATTTCAGGAAAGGCAAGTTCGGATCGTTCGTCAGCGCGACACGCTCGACGCTGCTGATCCGGTAGGGCTTGCTGCGCGAATGCAGGAAGACGGGCGAGATGAAGCCGTAATCCTTGCCCTGCACCAGGGCGCGGCCGGCCTCGGTCCATTCGACCTTGCCCCAGACACCATCGGCGCGCGCCTGAAGCTCGACGATCCAACCGCGCGCGGGCGACGGATGACCGGCCTTGCCGGCCAGATCGATAGAATGGTTTTCGTCGACCGGCAGACGGCGGCCTTCAGCCTGAAAGCGCGCGACCAGGGCGTTGGCGTCGGGGGCCTCGTAGGGCCCGCGGCCATCCACGCCACTGAACGATGTGGCCGGCAGAAGCTGAAGCCACTCGTGCGCGTCGGCGCCGGCGGCATTGAGAGCAAGGATGTGGGTTCCGAGGATGTTCGACATGGCCGGAAAGTGCCACGTCGCGAACGGCGCGTTCATGCCCGCCATGGCGGGCGGCAGAAAACATCAGGGAGAGGAAGGGACGTACCGGTCGAGGAAATCGAAGATCGTCTCGGCGATCATGGTCTCGTCGTCACTGGAGATACCAAGGAACGGGCGGGGCGGCAAGGTGACACTGGCGACGGTGACGAGGGTGTCGCCGATGAAGAACCGCAGATGCGAGGCGCTCTTCGGCTTGATCGTCCCGCCGAACTGATGGATCGCGGCGTAGATCACATTCGTGCCGACGCGAACTTCCGTCGCGCCGGCGCGAGAATTGATGCTGTCGCGAAGTCGGCCGCTCTCGGTGAGGATACGGGTATTGCGCTTCGTCGCCGCGTAATCGGTGTTGAGTGCCCGCCACGCCGCGCCGTCGGGATCGGTTTGGGTGACGAAGCGCATATGCGTCGAGCCGACAAGGCCCGTGCCGATCGCCGCCATGACCGGCGTCGTGTTGTCCATTACCCGTTCGAGCTGCCGAAACCCGCGCAGCGCCGAGCCCGACAGAGTGATGGAGATCGACGCGCCGCTCATTTCCGGGCCCGCCGCCTGACCGGACGAACGTCGAGAAGTTTCAGGTGGCTGCGGGCAGTTCGGCCGCTGCCCGTCCGGATGATATCGACCCGCGCCCGGTAGGTCCGCCCCTCATACTCGCCGACGAACGCCCATCCGCCATCGGCCTCCTTGACGAGATCGCCATGCTTGACCAGCCATCGCGGTATCACGCCCAGCTCGGCCGGCGTGGCGAGCGTGCCCTTGTCGAGATCCCGGATCGTCTCTGCCGTGAGGCGCACCTCCGCTCCCGCGGCAACGTCGAGCACGGTCGCCTGCGCCTTCGGCACGACGGCGACGGGCGTCCAGCTGCCATCGGGCCACTTGCCGCGAAGCGCAGACACGACGAAGGCGGCGACCGTCGCTTCGTCGGCCGTGACGGGCTTCGGCCCTGGCGCGGTCTGCTGAAGCCACGCCTGGCCGGGATTATAGGCAAAGGACGGATCGACGCCGAGGGGCTGGTCCGTGCCGAGCTGGTCGAGATCGGGCGCGCGATCGGGGCTGGCCTTGCCCTTGCGGCGAAGACCAGGCCGAGAAACCGGCGTGACGAAGCAGCCGCAACCGAACCCGTTCGGCGGATACATCACGCTCCAGGCCGGATCATCGGCGGCAAGGCAGAGCCCGTTCCAGTCCTTGTGCTGGAGGCGCGGATGGAGGGCGCCCGAATGGTTGTATTGCCAGAAGGGGAAGGTCGCGAGCGTGTCCGGCGCGGTGAGCTGCGCATAGCGGCCGGCGGCATAGGCTGTGCGCATATTCGTTTCGAAGATCGTGCGGGTCCGCCAACCGCGCTCGCCGCGATAGCTCCAGCCGTGCTTCTTCACGATGACGTCGAAATCATCCTGGAAGGTTTTGAGCGTGGTGCCGTCCGTCGCAGCCTTCAGGATCGCCGCCTGGAAGTCGTCGACGATGGCCTTGCTGTTCGCTCCGGCCACCATGAACATCTTCGAATGGGCGCCGTCCCAGACCTCGCGCCAGCTCTTCGTCGGCACGGCCGTCTTCTGGCGAAGGAAGTCGATCGCCTCATCGAACGGCAGATCGATCGCGCCGAGCGTCGTCGTCATGCTCGCCCGCCTTGCGCCTTCGAATTTAAAGGTGGTTTAAAGCCCGTGGACGCGCATTCAGGGTGCCGCACGCGCAACCGGTCATCCGAACCGCTCGACGGCGCTCTGAGCGCCGCTGTCACGAGCGCCCCGCCATGTCGTCTATCAGGGCCGCCTGGCCTGCAAGATGGGCGAGCGCCATGGCCCGCGCCATCGCCTCGGCAAGATCGTCCGGCGAAAGCTGGAGACGGGCGAGCCGGTCGGCCGCATCCCGCAAATCGCTCGCCGCCATCAGCTCCTTGCGCACGTCGTCGATGAGCCCGCCCATCGCGCCGGCCGCATCCTCCTCCAGGCGGGCGACCATCCGGTCCACGATCTCGTCGCCGTCACCACGCGCATGCAGCGAGCCGATCAGCCGGGAGACGTGAAGGGTTCGCTCCTTCGTGTCCTTGCGGAGCTGGGCGCGTGTGCCCTTCCCAGGAGCGGGCGGCGTTTCAGGATCTTCGAGCGCGCCAGGTGCCGACGCCGCCTTCCCGCCGATCAGATCATCGCCGTCCTTGGGCGCGGGGATGCCCATGCGATCACGCATATAACTGGCGCTCGCCGTCAGCCCCTGCGGTGCGAGCTTGGCAAAGGCGTTGGCAAACTGTTCGAGCGGCACCTCGTCGGGCCGGCCGATATGGATGGTCGGATAGGCGTCCTGCGGGCCGAAGTTGAAGGCGACGATGTTCGGGATGACCTGCTCGTTGGCCGTGCCCGCGACGTCGGCCGCGTCCGCCCGCTCGATGTCCTCCTGCACCAGACGGTGCTCCTGGCTGACAGCATGGCCGCCGGAAACCGCGTCCGTCGTCGTCGTCTGGCCGAGCACCAGTTTCGATATCTGCCGGTCATGCCAGTCGGCACGCCGTTCGAACATATCGGTCGAGCTGCTCTTCGAGCCGACCTCGTGGAACTCGATCAGCATCTCGCGCGGCACGATCGCGGCGCAATCGCCGGCAATGCCGGTGACGGCACGCCACAGAACGTCCTTCTCGGCCTCTGTCGCGCCGCGGCCGTATTTGCCGATCCGGATCGGCTGGCCGTAGTTCTGCACGAAGATCGCCCAGTCCTTCGTGGTGAAGGATTTGAACATCCATGCCCAGAGCGCCACGCGGGCAACGCCGCTGCGGATCGTCAGGCCTGATTTCGTCTTGTGCCGGTGTACGACGAACTTGTGCGCCGGCAGAGGCACGCCTGTCACGCCCTCCCGAAGCAACACGGTCTCGCCGTCATCCGGATCGAAGGTGAACCAGCGCTGCGTGCGCCAGACGAGCTTGCGCGGCAGGAGCCGCCCGCCCTGCGCCTGCCAGTCGATCTCCATGATGGAGATGCCCTTGCCGATCGCATCGAGCATGTCGAAGAGGGCGGCACGGAGCACGCCCGTATCGAGCCAGGCCTGGACGAGTTCGGCGTGCTTCTTGTGCTCGGGACTGTCGGATGCCGCCTTCACGGTGATCGGCAGCTGCGCCACCGATCGCTTGCGCGTGGCCATGACAGCCGCATAGTGCAGGTCGCGCTCCTCGATGTCTTCAGCCAGCTCGAAATAGGCCTCCGGCTCTCCCTGCGCCGCGGCGCGCAGGATCGACGCCAGGCGCTGCGGCGTCAGCCCCTCGGCCGGATGCCCGGAGATCACCTGCCGAACGCCGCCGATCTTCGGCCCGGCAACCATCTCCTTCAGGCTGGTCGAGTTGACGAGGTGGTTCATCCAGTCGCGCAGGGATGCCATCACAATGATCCTCTGAGAGAGACGTCGACCGAGCGGCGGGGTTCATCGTCGTGACGCCGGCGCGTCTCCTCCGCCATCGCCGGCGCCGGCCGATGGGTCTCATACTCATAGGCGACGAAGTCCTGATTGCTGGCGAAGTACATGAGCGCGCCGGCCGGCGCTGTGTCACCGTGACGCTCATAACCATCCGCTCCGACCGTCCTGTGATCGTCAGGAATTCGAATGATCCCCTTGACGTAGGAAAGCCCCTGATGGTCCGCCAACACATCGGCGTCCCGGGCAAGCAGAATGGTCTTGTCGCTGAAAGCCTCGATGTAGGCGGGCATATTGAGCGAATACCATTTCTGACTCAGCCAAACCTCGACGATGCACTCGCCGTAGCGCTGTCGGGCCTTCTCGGCGAGGAAGTTGCCATTGCCGGTGGCATCTAATGCGCCGCCCATCAGCCGCGGCAGGCGATCGACGATATAGAAGAGAATGTCGCGCTGCTGATCGAACGGGATGTTCTTCAGCTCCAGAATGAAGCAGGCCCTGCGCACGAGGTCCGTTCCGATCTCGGCGGGGATGATGGCCGTCTTGTCGCCCTTGCGGGCGAAGTCCTCGCCGAAGCAATGTTCACGTTCGGGGTCGAGACGTTCAAGGAGCGGCTTCAGGACCGTTTCGCAGAAGTCCCGCGCCTGCTCCTCCCGCTCGAAATCGCCCAATTCCTTGAACTCGTCCGGCCGGTCCCATCGAATGACGGGAATATTCGCAGACATGCAGCTTTCGATGAGAACACGGGTGAGCGCCGCCCCCTCTGCCTCCGCCGGGATTGCGTCCAACTCCTGGCGCATCTTGGCGGTGCGGTTGCCATAGGCGCTGCGGATTTCCGCCTCCCAAGCCGCTTCCTTCTCCGCGCTCCAGTCGTCACCCTTCATCAGGCAGACACGCTTGTAGAGCCCATTCTTGACGGCATCGCCGAAGCTGTAGGTATGCACCTTGAAACCGTTCTTCCCCGCCTCGGCCTCCTTGATCAGCTCATTAAAGGGGTTCGATACGCCGTTATGAGACGAGATGATGCGGATCTTGCCACCCCATATGAGCAGCGCGCCGACGGCGTCGATGACCTCGCGAACATCACGATGGAAAGCGGCCTCGTCGATGACGACAGTGCCCTGCAGGCCGCGAATATTCTCTGGTCGGGAGGACAAGGCCTCGATCCGAAAGCCGGATGCAAAGCGGATGATGTAGCTGGAGATCGCCTTCGTCGACCCGTCAGCCTTCTGATCGAAGAAGATGCCGTCCTCGATCGTAAGCAGCTCGCCGGCCACCGTCTTGGCAAAATGCGCCGCGTAGCCGATGAATTCACGCCCCTTCGGCTTTGTGTCCGGAATATAAAAGACGTTCTGTCCGCCGCCGGACCGCTGCGCCGCAGCGATCAGCGTGCAGTCGAGCGCCTCGGCAAAGGTGATACCAGTGCGCCGGCCCTTGGCGCAAATCTTCAACGTACTTTCGTCGCCGATCCAGTCCGCCTGATGTGCCATCAATACGCCTTCGGCCAGGGGATCGAGATCGTCGGGAATGTCCGCACCGCGCGGCAACTCCTGCGGCAGTCCCTCCGGGTCCGTCGCCATGATCGGAGGATCGCGCCATTCACCTTTCGGCAGTTCAACCATTGTTGTCCTCAGCCCTCTTTGTCTTGGGCCGAACGCCCAGGAACTTCTCGCGGGCGCGCCTGATCGCCGCCTTCGACACACCGGGTTCATTTTCCAAGAGGTCGAGCGCCGCTTCCGCCTTGGCTTTCATCTCGGCTTCAATGCGTTTCGCCTGTTGCTCTGCCTGAAGCTTCTGGCGGCGGTTCGTTGATGCGATTTCGGCTGCAGCAAGGTGCCGCACCGCCACTGCGGCATTGGCGGCTTCCTTCGGCTTGAAGCCGCCATCGGCTGCATTCTCCATCATCTCGACGATCAACGTCTTGAGCATGCGGGTGGAGGCCTGCGTCAACCGATCCGCATCCTGTCCGTCACTGCTAGTGATGACGGCATCTGCGATCATCTGCGCGCGGCGCTGGCGATCCATCAGAGCCTTCAGGCGCATGTTATGCCGAGTGAAGGATGAGTAGTGCGGGATGTCGAAGCCAATACCGAGCTCGCCCTGCAGCGCGATAAGCTTCGTGCGGAACTCTGCATAGATGTCCGTCTGCGCGCGGCCCGTTTTCGCCAGTTCTTGCGCGGCCCAGGCAACGATGCCTTCGCATTCGTCGGGCAGCTGGTCGACCGCGGTCGGTCTCGGCCTGGTGTGCGGAGCCATGGCGCGCTACTCCGCGTCGCCGGGCGCCTGCACGCCAGCAAGGATCGTTCGCCGCTCGACATGGTCGCGGCCGCGGCGGGTGATCTCGGCGGAGGTCTCCGTGCCTTCAGTGCGGGTCCGGAGGGCGCCGGCCTCGTTCTCCAGCCACAGGAGCTGGTTGCGGATGTAGTCGCGGCTCTTGCGGTACGAAAAGCGCTCAAGGCTTTTCTGGACGAGGAACGTGTTTGTGCTTCCGCCCGATTTCGGGTCGGCGAGGTCCTTCAGGATGATGAGGCGGATATTCTCTTCCACCCACTTTGCGTAGTCTTCAGCCGCCATGTCCCGCCCCTCAGGATTTGCTCATAAGAAAGTCTTCCACGCGCCTGGTGGCGCGCTCCGTGGCCTCGGAGGATTTCACCATCGTCGCGATCTGCCCCTCCATCTTCGTCAGCGCGAGCTGGAGATTATGGACTGTCTCCTTGTCCGGCAGGTGCCGCATCTCGTCTTCGAGCTTCTGAATCCGGCTCGAATGCAGGCCGAGCGTCTCGATCGCCTTCTTGGCGTCGGACTTGAAATAAAGAACCAGAGGCGTGCCGACCGAGATCAGCAACGCGATCAGGCCGAGCCAGTCCTTGAGGGGGGAGACGTCCATCAGGGATTTCCTTCGCTTGCATCGACGGCCGCGACCGCAGCCGCCCGTCTCGTTTCACAGGTAGTCAGGGCCGCCCGATCGGCGCCCCAGTTGGTCGCAACCTCCCGCGAGGAAAGATCGCGGTCGGGAAGTGCGCGGGGGTCGGCGCAGGGCTGACGGGCGACCTCAGGCAGCACGACGGGGCGCTGTTCGACACGCACGAGCGGCGCGGGCTCAGTTGGGGAGCAGGCGGACGCGATCACGGCCGAGGCCGCAAGCATCGCCAAGAGGCAAGGCCGCATTCGCAATCTCCATGTTGGTGAGCTGCTCCTCGACGAGGCGCACACGCGCGTTCGCATCCGTCTCAATGGCCAGCGCCGCCTTCGCCTGGTCGGCGATCCGGCGGTTTGCGTCGGCATTCGCCCGCTCGATCTGCGCGGCCCAATGGGCGTCGCGCGCTTCCGCCGCCGCCCTGGCCGCCCGCTCAACCATGCCGTCGAATCTGGCAAGGATGAGCCAGAGCAGCAACAAGCCAATAACGAGCAGCGCCCCGGCGGTGATGACGGGGAGCGCTGCCCGACGAATGAACCCAGCAATCACAACTCTTCTCCTGACGGCTGATCGCGCGGCGGATTGGAAGCGCGAAAATCCATCGAGCCGGAGATGCGATGGATGCCGAGCATGGCCGCAATGAGCGCGACCATGGAAGGCACGGCGATCGTCCCGAAGGCGACGGCCTCTGGCCGGCCCATGACGGCGCCGATCGCGCAGATCAGGATGACTGACCAGGCCAGCACCGACGAATAGAGCAGATGCCGCTTCGACGTGGAGTAAGAGGGCTTCACCGGGGACATGGGTCAGCGCTCGTTCGAGGATGCCGGCGTGCCGGCGGCGGTCAGATAGACGCGGCCAGGGCGTTCGGGCTCGCCGGTTTTCGGCCAGCGGGTATCGGAAAGGCGACCCTTCTCGATACGCGAGATCCGCACGCTGTTCGACTGGTTGCCGCCGAGGATGTGAAAGTGGGTCGCGTCCTCGCCGACATAAAGGCCGACATGCCCACCGCCGTCGCGGGTGAAGGTCATGATGGCGCCGAGGGCGGGCGCGGCGAGCTGGCGGCCGAACTTGTTGTACTGGAGCGCGCCGAGCGGGTTGGCCGGCAGGGGCTCGCGCGGCAGCGTCAGGCCGAGCACGTGCGCCATGAACAGGCCGCACCAGGCAATGTCGTCATCCTTGAAGAAGCTGGCAACCCAGCCGCCAAGACGCCCTGCCCAGGACATGATGGTCGGGTTGCTGCCCTTGCCGACAACTTCGCGCACGCCGATCAGACGGCGGGCCTCGCGCATCCACACCGGCTCGGCCGGCACTTCGGGGGATTTCTCATAAACGGTCAGGCCGCTGGGGCGCGCACTGGGAGCTTTGCGAAGCGCGTTTACGGTGGCCTGATCGGCGACCCCCGAGACCGGAATGTGCTCGCTCGCCTGAAAT
Source organism: Shinella sp. HZN7 (assembly GCF_001652565.1). Lineage (NCBI taxonomy): Bacteria > Pseudomonadati > Pseudomonadota > Alphaproteobacteria > Hyphomicrobiales > Rhizobiaceae > Shinella > Shinella sp. HZN7. Next base: position 2,410,495 of record NZ_CP015736.1, read on the forward strand.
CGCTCTAACGCGCGGTAGAGTTCGCGACCGGGAACGCCGTCCATTGCGCCGCCATAGGCACCGTAGACACGCAAACGCGAAATCAGCCACTCGTCAAAGGTCATGTCCATCCATCCGGTAGAGGTGTGATGGAGGGACGTTAATCGTTTAGGGGATTTGCCTTCATGCCCGCTTTGGCGGGCGGCAATCATTAATCCTCGTCGAGCAGGTCGAGAATGTCGAGTTGCCGGGTATCCTTCGGCTTGGCGAAGGCCTTGGGGTTTCGCCGCTTTCCGCGCCGGACGATCTTGTCGACGGAGCTTTCGGCGATACGTAGCCTATGAGCAATATCGCGATTGCTTGCACCTGATGCGCGATACCGCGCTGCGCGAATCTCTCGGGCCAGCGGGACACGTATATAGCCTCCTGGATAAAGCTTGGAAAGCTTCATCGCCGCGGCGCCGCCAATCACGTCTGGCAATTCGGATTTGTCGATATCGCCGGGAACATAGAGCCGCAAACCGCCGAAAGCTTCTGCCAGACGGATGAAGTCATCCTCGCCCAGCGCGGTCAGCAACTCTTCCTGAAGCCTGCTCAAGGTCGCACTCCCATGACGCTATTCCATCGCCTCCATGCCGCAGCCGCCGTCGCAAGCCATGCGCAGATGCTTGCGCGCGCCCACGAGGCCGAGATGAAGGTTTCCGCCGCAGCGCGGGCATTCGATGGTGCGGCGGTCCTCGCCGGCCGCCGCCATGTCCGCCTTCTGCATCAGGCCAACGAGCAGCGCCTCGAAAATGGCGGCGTGCGATTCCGGGATCTCGGTCATGCCCGACCTTTCGGCATCTTGCGGATGCGCTGTCCGAGCAGGTTCATGACGGTGATCCACTGCTCGTCGGTGAGATCGCGGACGGTCTCGTCCAGGTCGAGAAGGTCCGTGACAACCTTCCAGAAATCCCGGCTGCCGTTCGGGCTGAGCTTCGCCCATTGCGCGCGGGCAATCTTGTAGCCGTGTCGCGTTTCCCAAACCGGGCAAGGCTTGCGATCAGCCCAGTCAACGCCATGGCGGGCAAGCATGGCTTTCATCGCCTCGATGACCGACTGGCCGTCACTGTGCGCATGGATGAACCGTACGTCGTCGATGCCCTTGACCTGGTGGCCGAGCGCGAAGCTCTCGATGGCGCTGTCACGCCGATCGGCGATGGCGCCGAGATTGTAGAGCGCGATCCACAGCGCCCGCATCTTCGGCACATACTTGCCGGTAAAGGGCGATTTCCGGGTCCGGCCGTCGACACGCGGCGATTTGCGCGAGGCATATCCCTCGTTTTCGAAGGTTTGCAGCACCTTCCAAAGCTCGGCGTCGGTCATGTCCTTGGTCGAGGGCTTTCCGACAAGGACCATGCATTTGGCGCGGCGGGTGTCGTCATCGAGACCGGCCTGTTTCGCGGCGGCGTGAATGCGTCCGACAAGGCTCATGGCTCTGCTCCTTCTGTGTCGGGTTTCGTGGTGAAATACTGCGGCACGAAAATGCGGGCGTAGACGAACTGGACGGTGCAGCCATACGCCTCGAACGCCTGCCAACGATCGGGATCGTCCGGCGTGGCAATCGTCGCGATCGCCTCCTCAGGCGTCCGGCGGTAGGTGTGCTCGATGATCGACCCGCCCGGGGTCATGATCGCATAGCCCTGGGTGAATGAAGGCGGGATGGGACGCTGGGTCAAAGCAAACGCCCTCCACGCAAACGGCGGTGAGGGCCGCGCGCGAGGATCTCGCGCACAGACCCGACGAACGCTTCGATCGCGACAATTGCCGCGCGATCGTCAAGGGCAGTCTGAAGGGTGGGCAGCAGGTAGGCGTGGCCACTGCGTTCGATGCTGCCATGCTGGCGCAGGACGCGATGCAGGCGATTGCCATGGCCTGTCACGACGCCCATGGCGCCCTTCGGCACTCGTCGCGATACGCTGATCTTCCCAGATCTCCAGCACACGATGTAGCCCATCACCGGCCCCGTCTGTTCTTGAAACCACGCGCAGCGGAGAGCGTCCGGCCGAGCGCTTCACCGAAGACGCCGGCGTCCACCTCGGAAACCTGCTCACCCTTGACGACGGCCGTCGTGCCGATCGCCCTGAGGCGCGCGGATACCTCGTCCCAGTTGCGGGCGTGGCAAGTGAAGTCGATCTGACGACCTTCGAACTGGTACGAGCAGGTGAAGGGTTTCAGTTCATCGGCCATGAATGCCTCCGCCCGTGCTTGTGGAGGTGAGCAATTCGACGGTCGCGATCACCACCGCAATGGCCGCGTTTGGCGCGTTGTTCGCGCGGGCCTCTCCGTCGTCGCTCTCGACCTCACAATGGTGGAACTCGCCGCCGGTGTACGTCTCCACCTGAATTTTTGTCAGGGGCGGCAAGACTGCTTTCGCAAGGGTGATTGCGTCCTGGACCGATGTGCTGAACGCGCCTATCCCGAGGAACCCGGCGAAGGCCGGAACCCCATCTGAGCGGGCCGGCGATCCAAAGCCTTCCCAAATGGTTCGGTCTAAATCGCGGCCGCCCGCCTTCGCCTGCCGCAACGTGTCGAGAAGAACATCAAGCGACATCGTTTGTGCCTCCGGTGCCAGAAGATGATGGGGCGGATGCACCTTCGATCTCGTCAGGCGCGAGGAAATCCAGTTCCATCGGATGGCAAAGACCGGGCTGATCGCATCCGTCGAAGCGCACATGCACATAGTGCTTGTGCGTGTCAGCCTCCTTCAGGATCGTGCCGAACTCGCCGGTGACTGTATGCTCCACGCGGCCGCCGACAACCGGGCGGACGCCGTAATGCCTGAAAATGTAGTCATATTGACCGATCATGGGGGAAGCCCTCACGCGTCGGCGATGTTGAGCGAGATGCGGATCCAGTCGGCGTCGTGGCTCTCGCGGAAGCTGAAGTGCAGGTATTCTTTCGAGCCGATCACCCGCACAGCGCCCTCGATCGCCTCCATGGCCTTGAGCCAGCGGCTATCGGTGCTCTCGACCTTGAAGAGTTCGAAGACGGCGTCCTTGCTGATCTGGCCGGCCTTATCGACCTTGAACGCCCGGGTGACGAGGCTGCGAACCTCGGCGCGGCCGTCCTCGGTCCACTCATTGAGGCACTCGTCGATCAGGCCCTTGGCGACCTGCAATTGCGGGCCGAACTCGATGAGCTTGTTCACCCGCGTCTCGACCGTCATCAACCCGTCGATCGTGCGGTACTTCTGGTTGCCGGCGCCGGCCCGGCCTTTCTTGACGAGGCCGTATTTCGCCTCGAGCAGCCGATCGAACTCCGCGATATCGGCGCGCGTGTGCTTTTTGAACCGCGCCAGCTCGGCCGAGAGCGGCTTGGCAAAGCCGATGATCTTGCGGACCATCTGGTCTTCCATGAAGTCCTCGGCCTTGACGAGTTCCAGCGGCGTCAGCCCGCCCTCCGCATTGGTCACGTAGTCGCGGCCGTTAACGACGGTGATGCCGGCGGCTGCCTTTTCTTCCAGAATGGTGACGTCCATCGTAAAGTCCTTTCAAAGGTCGGTTAGGGCGGTGTTGGGCGCGGCCTGGTCGCCGCCGTCATGCTCGGCGTAGAGCCGTTGGCACTCGGCGGCGTAGTGGGTGACGCCAAAGCAAAGCGCGCGGATTTCCTCCATCGAGGGCAACACGTCGCGAAATGCCGAGGAGAGGATGCGTTCCGCCACATCGAGCGGATCGATATCGTTGAAGCACTGGCGAAGACGCTCGGCGCTCTGCCCGGCATCGGCCAGGAGCGTGACCGCATCGACAAGCGCCTGGTAATTGGTCGCGATCTGCGCGTCCGTTTCCAGCGCCGCCCTGATCTTGGCGACCCCATGCATGACGGTGGCGTGGTCGCGACCGCCCATGTGTCGCCCGATCGCGGAATAGGATTGCGTGGTCAGGCGGCTGGCCAGCGTCCAGGCCATGTGGCGCGGCAGCACCGTCCCCGCATCGCGGCGACGGGAATAGAGCTGCAGCACCGGGACGGAATAGGCCGCCGCGACGGCTTCGGTGATGAGGCGGCAAGTGATCACGGCTTGCCTCCGAAATCCGGCCGGAGGACATTGTCGCCCGGCCTGCTTTCCACCGCCGCCTTCAGCTCGCTGGACACGACCTTGCGAAGTTCGCGGGCGTCATCCAAACGGCGCAGCGCGCCGAGTTCCCGTTCCTGAAGAATGGCCAGGTGCCGAAGGGTGCGAATGATCTTCAGCAGCGAGCGGACCTCTTCGCCGCCGAGGACGACGGTTTCGTCCTCGGTGATATCGCGGTGAGGAGCGAAGGCGTCAGAAAGCATCTGCAGGCCGCCGCTCAAGGAGAACGATTGAGCCGCCCGCATTAGAAGTCCTCGACGTCGCGGTTGCGCCAGGCGGCTTCCAGGTGCTTCTTCTCCAGCTCAGATGCCGGCCGTCCCGCCGCAAAGCACGCGATCTTGATCGTGCGGTCGATCTGCCGAAGGGCGCCGCCCTTCATGCCGATACCGAACAGGAAGCGGTTGCAGGAAGGATCGACGATGCCCCATTGCTCGATGAAGGCGCGCACGTCGCCTTCCCGGCCGTGGTCGCGTTTCAGGTTCTTGTCGATCCGGCTGACGATCTGGTCGCGACTGGCCGCGTTCGGCCCGTCCTGGCTGATGCGGCGGCGGATGCCGGCATTGCCGACAAGGGCCACGCCGCAATCGTATTTGTCCGAGAAGTGTCGGAACTGGTTGACCGCGCGGCCGTCGGCGTGCTGCGCCTCATCGATGATGAGAAGCGAATTGCCGCTGCGCTTCAGGCGCTCGCCGATCGTCTCGACGATTTCGCCCTGGTTGAACACCCGCACGCCGAACTGACGGGCGAGCATGTTCATGGCGCCGGTCACGGTGGTCGCCTTCTCGTGCAGCGTGACCATGTGGACGTGCGGCTTTACCCGGCGGTACGCTTCGCAGGCGATGGTTTTACCCCGGCCGGCGTCGAGGGTGATCGTCACGAAGCCCGAGATCGTCTGCGCCAGCAGGAGCGTCTTGTGGATCTCGGCGGAGGCGTGGGTTGCGAAAAAGTCCGGCGAGCGGGGAAGGGACGAGGCCACATCGGCGGCATCTTCGACCGCATCCAGCCAGCGCGCGACGGTCGCATTCGCGTTTTCAAGGATGCCGTCCAGCGTGCCTGACATCCACAGCGAGAACGAACTGTCGGCCATGCCGATGCGCTTGCTGGTCTCGGTCTTCGTCCAGCCGTTCTTCGCGGCGATATCGACGACGCGGCTGCGCAGATCCCGCCAGGCGCCCACTTCGTCGGCGGGGTGCTTTGCCAGAAACTTCGATGAAGGCTCCAGCTCGGGCCAACGCGCATTCGCGCTTGTGCTCACATTCATGTTCATTACAATGGTTCCTTGTGGAGTGCCCTTAGGGGCTGTTGTGCGGCCGGGTTGTCCCCGGCCGCTTTTTTGTCAGGAACCGTACTCACTACTTTTCGGCTCTATGCTTCCGGCCGGCGACAGATGCCGGAGGGAATGGGATGATCGAGCTGTCGCCCGAAATCTTGGAAAGGGTGGCGGTGATGCCGGCCTCGAACTCCTCGTCCGACATGACGTCGTCGTCGGTCTCCACGGCGAGGTTGCCGGTGACGAGGCGCGTGACGGCCGGGCGGATTTTCTGCTTCGGCGCCGGCGTATCCTCGACGCTGTAGAGGTCGGCCAGCTCGTCGGCCGAGAACCTCCGTTCCATGTCCAGCAGGGTCTTTTTGCTCTTCAGCCAGGCCTTGCGGTTGCGGTTGTGGATGTTCGCGGCTTCGACGTCGCGGAACTTGCCCTTTTCGGTGCAGGGCGCCGAGCAGATGAGGTGGCCGTCGGGCGCGTAGACCTTGATGGGATCGTGCAGGGCGTCGGGATCGAAGCGGATCTTGACCTTCCGGCCGGCCCACTCGATGAGCGCGTCCGACCAATAGACGTTCTTCTGATAATGGATGGCGCCGCGATCCTTGCGGGCATGCAGCACCTTCTCGGCCAGCAGCCAGAAGTCGCGTTGCGCCTGTGTAGCCTGGCGGATGATGGTTGCAGGATGGCGGAAGCTCGCCTCAAACGTCTCGTCGAAGCTCCGACCCTTGGCGGTTTCCGATTTCCGGCCGGTGCGCGCATTGTGCTCGGCGATGCGGTCGGCAACGTGCTTCTGCAGAACGTCGAGCTGGACGGCGCGCTTGCGGTAGTTTTCGGGCTTTTCGTTGGTGTTGCGGCCGGTATAGCAACCGGACATCGCCGGGTGCTTCGAGATCTCCTCGGCCAGATCCTTCCAGGCGCGCTCGATCGGCTTCGACTGGCCGGCATAGGGCCGCGTGAAATGCGGCTCGACGCCGAAATTCACAAGGATGCCGGCAACTTCGTCCTCGTCGATGCCAAACCGATTCACCTTCTTCGGCTTCTTTCTGAAGCGGTTGCGATAAGCGGATCGACCGGAAATGGCTTCGCTGGCAAAGGCGCGGCCGTTGTCCATGTAGAAGTGTTCGGGGATCCCGAAATCCTCGATCATGTCGCCGATGCAGGCGCGAACCACGTCCCATGTCTCGGCCGAGGCGAGCCGCCATGACAGGATCTTGCCGGAGAAAATGTCCTGGATCCCGAGCAGGATCACACGAACCGGGTTCTTGGCGTTCCAGGGAGCCCATACGAAAAGGTCGAGCTGGTGGCCGTCCGTATTGACGATCTCCAGCGCGTGCAGGTGATCCTTCGTGCGCACCTGCGGCGGATAGAGCTGCTCGGCCTTCTTCTTGCCGAGCCGGGCATAGACCTGGACGGCCTTCTCCACCTCGGCGTCGAGCCGGCGGCGCAGCGCGCGCTCGGAGGGGATCGGCGACCAGTTGTGGAGCTTGGCGGCCGCCTCCATGCGGCGATAGCACGAGGAGAAACCCGAGCCCTCCGGGCGCAGATAGTCCGACTTCAGCGCCGCCCAGGCGTCGGGATGGCATTCGGCGCGGTTCTCGTGAACGACGCCGTCTTCCGTGTATTTCGGGGCGAGGGCGGGGAGCCAGTCCTCCTGGTCGACACCCTTCAGCCTGGCGCGCCACTCATAATAGGTCGACGCGGATACGCCGTGGCGATCGAGGACGCGGGCGAGGGCCGCTTCGACCGGTTCCCGGTCGCACGCCGCGATGCGCGCCGAAAGCGCCTTCTCTACATCCATGATGACGTTGAGGCGGGCGTAGCAAATCGCGCGGTGTTCGTCGGTCATCGCTTCGAACGCGGCCCAATACAAGCGCTTGCGCTTCTCGCGGGTCTCTGTGCGCGCCGCCTCCTCGCCGGCGATGACGGCGAGCTTCAACTGCGCGGCGCGCGGCAGGAGCGAGACATGATATTCGAAGCCGCCGCCGCGTCGGTCGAGCTTGCGCACTCGCTCGACGTTGCTCTTCCATCCGCAACGGTTCGCCAGGTCGTGGATGCCACGTTCTGTTGTCGGCATAGCCGGCAGGCGCAACTCGGCGAGCATCGGGATTGTGAACCACTCACCGCTCATTTGCGCCCCCGCCGGATGGTTACGGGGGTGGCCTGAAGCACCTTTAACTCGGCCGTAAGCGCGCGGCGCTCCTGCTGGATGCGGGCAATCTCCGCCAGGCGCGCTTCGTCGCCTTCGAGCAGCAGGAGCCCGTCATCGGAAACGATGCTGTCCCAGAGCCAGACAGCACCGGTGGCGCGCACGAAGGCCTTGAAGCGAACAAGGCTGATGTCGTGGCTGGCTGCGCTCTCGGCGGTGTAGGCGTCGAGCGTGGCCTTGGAGACACCGGCGACGGCGAGATAGTCGGCCATGCGAGCAGCAATGGTCGGCCGGTCGAAGGGGCACTCGCGAATGGCACGGGCCATGTCGCGCTTCAGGCGGGCGCGGAAGCGGTCTATATCGATCCGATCGGCAGCTGCGCGAACCGGAAAGAGCTGCTCCTTGAAGAAATCGAGCTGGGACGGATCGCGCTTGGTCATGCCGCGACGGCCTCCCGCCTGGCTTCGTCCATCATGTCGCCGAGCGCCGTGCCGGAAATGTCGAGCGTATCGATGCCGGCATGGACGAGGAACTCATATCGGGTCTGTTCGTCGGCCTCGTCCCAGGCGGCGGTGAGCTTCTTCAGCAACGCGGCCTGGACGTCGACTGGCGGCGGGGCCGGCTTGTCGATCTCCATGACCTTCCGCACGTCGGGCTCGATCTTCAAGCCGGCGGCAATGCCGGCCTGCTTGGCCTCGGGGAGGCCGGCGAGCTTCAGGAGGAGCTTTTGATCATCCTCGGCCTCGGTCCCGCGCAACGCGTTGCGTAGGGCGGGATGGAGCTTCAGCCCGATCTTGGTCACATTAAAATATGTGCGGCGGCCAAAACCAAACCTGTCCTGAACCCTTTCAGAGAGTTCTCGACCGGGCGTGAAGACCAAAGTGCAATCGTTGCACTTTGATTTTCGATCGCCGCCCTGGCTGATCTTTCCGAATTTTTCCTCGTAAAGCTCGCGGAACTTCGCGACGAAGATGCCGCGATCGAGCGCAGTCAGATCGTTGCGGTAGAGATTTTCCGAGATCTCGATCAGCTGCGCCTCTTCGGCGTCGGCCGACACGACGATGACGTCGATCTCCTCCCACTTGTTCAGCTTGGCGCCGAAGAGGCGGTGCCCGCCGGCGATCAACGTCCACGGCGTTGCGCCGCCATTAGCGGCCGGCGTCGAGCGCACGGTGAGCGGGTTGATGAGCCCGCGATCGGCCATGGAGGCGGCGATCGCGGCTGCAACCTCTTCATCGACGGGGCGGGCGCGTTCGCCGACGAAGATGGAGGAAACGGGTATGGTCTTGAAGGATGCCATCAGGCGACCTCGTGATAGGGCTGCTCTTCGTCGGTCATGCGCAGGAACAGAAGCACCCGCGCGCGTTCGGCCATCGTCTGGTAGTGCAGGGCAAACCGGTCATGCGCGACACGGGCGTCCACGGTGCGCAGCGCCCGGTTGATCGCCTCGCGGGAGCGATCCTCCATCTCGACCACCCGCCGCTTCGGCCAGCCGAACTCGCGGATGACCAGGTGCATGGCGATCTGCCGCGCCAGGGCGGCATCGAACCACTCATGCGGCGGGTCGACGATGTCGCGGATTGCAAGGTGCGGGAAACCCTCCCGCACCGCGCAAAGGCAGGCATGCACCGTGGCGTCATAGACCTGCTTCTGGTCGTACTGGTTCAGCATGCGACCTTGCTTTCCATCTCGTCGGCAAGGGCGCGCAGCTGGCCGGCAACGATCGCCTCCGCCTTCCGGCGCATTTCGGCCTGCAGGCGCAGCATTGTTTCGGTGACCATGCGATCGCGGATCGCGTGGAGCTGCGAGACCACCGCATCGGTGGGCGCCTCCGGCGATATCGCCGTTGGAAAGTTCTGCGGTGTCAGGTGAACGAAGCCATGGCCGTCCTCGACCGTGAGGTCATGGAGGGGTGGTTCGACCGTGACATCGACGATCTTGCCGGTCGCCGCGTCCTGGTCCGCGACGATCTCCGGGCGGAAGACGGTCCCGCTGTCCGGATCAGCGACGAAAACGTCAGCTTTCACCCGGCGACGGCGCGGCTCGGGCTTTTCCTCCGCCGGTTTCTGTTCGGGGGCAGTATCGGCAACTGCCGCCTCGGCGACCTGCCGTGCCGGGCGCTCAATCTCGCCGCGGCGAACGCCCTTGGCATAGGCGACGAAACCGCGCCACGAGGGCTCCATGTGGCCAAGGGCAAGAATGGCGTCGAAAAAGACCTCAAAGGCCTTTTCATCCGCGTCGTCGGTGTCGTCACCCGCCGCCTGGATGGCATCCCATGCCGCCATCAATGCCGGCTGTGCCGCGTCGGGCAGGTTCTCGAAATACCCCGGCGTCGGAGCAAGCGCCGAAACCGGCGTTTCCACCGGGGCCGGAAGCTCCGGGCGCCCGGCCATGCCAATCTTCACCGCGGCCAGCCACTGGACAACATACTTGCGAGCCGGGGGGGCGACGCCGGCCTTGTTGAGGCTGGAAACGAGATTGGAATAGGACTTCGGAAGGCTGTACCCGGGTTCCTGCGCCTCGTCATAGAGCCGCTGCACCGCCGGAATGGCCTTGATGTGTAGGTCGGAGAAGAAGGGGATGACGTCATTCATTGCACGTTTTCCTTCGGGCTGGATTTGACGATCGCCTGCGCCAGCTCGCGCTGCATGTGCATCGCGAACACGTCGAGCAGCTTGGCGTTCTGGTCGCCGTCGTGGGTGGAAAGCAGGCTCATGGCCATTTCGCCGGGCGAATAGGGGAGGTTCATCGCCTCGCTCCAACCTTCCGCCTCGGCGCTCAGCCACTCCTTGATGGCCTCGGCGACGATCTGGTTTTCCATTTCGACGCTATCGGGGCTGTAGCCCGCGTCGATCATCGCCTGCTGCAGCCGCACGGCCATGGCCACGATCCTGTATGCCGCCCGCGCCTTCGCGGCGGGCATGGGCATGCCGGCCGGCAACTCGCACGTCGCTTCCGCCAGCTCGGCCTGCACATCGCGAACCCATGAGACCCACTCGTCGAAGGACGGGCCGGTAATGTCGATCGCCCGAAGCTCCGTGCAGAACAGGTTGTGGCTGAACTCATTGGCTTGCGAGCCGAGATCCTGCCGGCGGATGCGGTCGAGGGCGCGCCGCACCACCGGGATGGCGCGCGGCGGGATGCGCTCGAAGAAGGGAATTACTGCAGCATTTGCCAGTGCGATCATTGAAGGCCTCCTGAGACCTGGTTGAGCAGGCAGATCAGCGAGGCGGCGAGGCCGAGGAACGCGGTACTGAAAATCAACACGGTCTGAGCCGCCCCGCAGATCGGCGAGCGGGCGGGGATGAAAAACGGGTTGGGCATGTCGATTTCGCGCTGTCGTTTCGACATTGGCGAAGCTCCGGAAATGCGGGAGGGTGAGGTCAACGCAAACGAATTGAGGGCACTGAAGATGGATGTTCGGGAATTGACGCTCACCACCGCGCTGACAGCCGCAGAGGCGCGCTTTTCGGCGTTGCTGATGAAGCAGCTCGTTGCAGCTTTGATCGCGAACGGCGCTTTAAGCAGGAGGGAGGTGGCCGGCAGCCCTCTCCGGGCGGAGAAGGAAGCGACGGTCGGAGAGGAGGACGATGCGATCATCGACGAGGCCCGCACGGAAACAGCGCGCGAAGCCATCCGAGAATGGAGCGCTTACTTTGAAATCGAGGCGCCGCTTGACGCGCTGCGCCAAGAGGTGCGGCGTTGGGAGCAAGATGGTTGCAAGGGCACTGACCCGCTTCATGAAGTGCTGATTGCGGCTCAGCGGGACGCGCGCCGGTAGCGCGCAGGAGCACAATGCGGCTCTGGATAAAGTCTCTTCGCCAGACCCGATGTAGTCGCGCAGCCTCTTCGTCGCGGAATTTGCAGACGTTACTCATGCTGCCGCTCCGCAGGACATGCCATCGGCTGCCGTCTGACGACGGGCATAGCGATAGTTCTCGGCAGGCTGCGGGCTCTTCCGCGTGCCGTCGGCGTGATAGCGGGAGAACCAGAGATGCTCGGGACGCCGCCCGAGCGCGGCGGCAATCGCCCGCTCCCCGGCAAGATGGGGTTCATGAACCGCATTTCCTGCGGTTCCGCGAGGCAGATGGTAGTCCTCGTCGATTTGCGCGAGCGTCAGCTCTTTGCGTGCCAGCAGGTCGCGGATGCGGCCTACCTCTTTCAGTCGGCGGTCCTTGGCGCGGTCCCGCTTGCCGGTGACGGTGTCACTGTGCATAAAATCCTCGATCCAGAAGGGAGGCCCTGGCCGGCCTCCTTTTTTGGGGTGTTGAAATCTGCGAACACAGAAAGGAATAGTCCAAATAATTGGACATATCAATATGGGAGAGAATGATAACTCCAAAAAATTGGCGTCCAAGATTGACGCAGCGCTGATTAAATATCGGCCACAGCACGAGAACCTTGGTCAGGCAGAAAAATCCCTTGCAGAACAGGTAATTGCCTTGGTTGAAAAGGCCGGCGGCCGAGCGGCCGCTGCTGAAAAAATGGGCGTAGGAGCAACGACGTTAGACAATTATCGAGCCGGCAAGACGCAGCCCAAAATATTGGAGTTGATTGCTCTCTGTGAGGCAGCGGGGGTAGCGCTTAGCGATATCTTTGAACGGGACGCAGGTTTCGGACCGGACACAATTCGAGTTGTCGTGTCGCCAGAGCGTTTTGCTGGGCCGGAATTGTTCGATGATCTCTTCGCCGAGATTGGTGAAATGGTCGCGGATTTACACAAGAGCGCAGGGCTATCACTCACGAGGAACAACGAGTATCGCCTCGCTGCCGAAGGATATAACCGCCTAACGGATCGCGCATTTGATCCGTACAACCTCGAAGAGCTTCGCAGCATGCTGCCTTGGCTGAGGGTGAGCTTTAAGCGCGATATTGAGCAACAGCGGAGTAAGCCCGGTTCTGGGAAACACTCGGCCTGATGATCGTCGAGATGACCGACGAACAGCGAAAAAAGACTGCAGGATCGACGGCGCCCGGAAACGCGCACCAGGTGCTACTGTCGAAGATGTTGTTTGAAGCCGGTGGAGAGTTTCCTAAATCCTCAGCCCCGGGATAATCGTCCCATCTGCATCAAATCAAAACACAACCCCAAAAAGCACAAACCAATACAGCCATAAAGCTACTGGTTGAGCGGCGATGGTACAAACAATCCCTACTGCAAGTGCAATGATGGTAAATTCCGGTCGCCGCGATCCCGGCGGTCGGCGCCGGAGCCGGGGGTTGAACACGCGCTTCACAGACACGCCGATGCGCTTTTAGCCGGAGCTTGGACATGGCACATCGCCCCCGGCCGAAAAGGCCACGGCGAATGCGCCAGCCGCCAGGCTGCGCATGTGTTCGGCGACCGCTATGGCGGCGCGCCTATGTGAAGTCAGGGTGTTCAAGCCCGCTACCGTTATAGTTGCCCGCCCCGCGTGCGAGCAAACGGATTATTGCCTTCCAACCGGTTTTCGGGCACTGGCGAGCGGGCCCTCGTCGAGCGACCTGCAGGGCGAATGTGTGTCCGCTTCCTGCACCCAAACCCGAAACACACTTCATTCTTGGAAATTGCCGTTTCCGTCGTCGAACGGCTGGATTCCCAACCTTTCCCGGCAGGAGTGAAGGAACTTCATTCTTGGATTTGATTTTGCAGCTAGATCGGAGGCCTGGAAGCCGAAAATAACGCTTGGCCTTAAAGGCGGTGCCTTCGTTAAGTTTCAATGGTTTGAAGCCGCTTTAAAGCCGTTCTGGGGATTTCTAAAAGGCGCTTTACCGCCCGCCGCCATTTCGCCCGCGTCGCCCTCGTCGATACCCACCGCGCCCCGTTCTGCTGTCAAAACGCGCCGCGCCTCGCCTCTCGCCACCCACCACCTAACGCGTTGAACTTCCCGCGCTTTCTCAGATATTCCGGCGACTTCCTAGATATTCCTAGAATTCCGGATACCCGTGTCAGACAACAATTTCTACGTCTATGCCACGGCCGCCGTGCTGGTCTTCCCGACGCTGTTCTTCCCGAACAGCGATCCGACGACGGCGCTCCTCGCCTCCTTCGCAACCTTCTCGATCGCCTTCTTCGCCCGCCCGCTCGGCGCGATCGTCTTCGGGCATTATGGCGACCGCATCGGCCGCAAGACGACGCTCGTGGCGGCGCTTCTGACCATGGGCGTCTCGACCGTGATCATCGGCCTGCTGCCCTCCTACGAGACGATCGGCGTTCTTGCGCCGCTGCTCCTGGCGCTTTGCCGCTTCGGCCAGGGTTTCGGCCTTGGCGGCGAATGGGGCGGCGCGGTGCTGCTGGCGACGGAAAACGCCCCGCCCGGCAAGCGCAGCTGGTACGGCATGTTCCCGCAGCTCGGCGCGCCCGTCGGGCTCTTCCTCTCCTCCGGCGTCTTCTGGCTGCTGCTGCATGTCATGTCGCAGGAATCGCTGCTCGCCTGGGGCTGGCGCATCCCCTTCGTCGCCTCGATCGTGCTGATCGCCGTCGGCCTCTGGGTCCGCCTGTCGATCACCGAGACGCCGGCCTTCCAGAAGGCCATCGAGAAGCAGGAGCGCGTCGAGGTCCCGGTCGTGGAGCTCTTCCGCAACCACAAGCGCAGCCTCGTGCTCGGCACCTTCGTGGCGCTCGCCACCTTCGTGCTGTTCTATATCGGCTCGGCCTACCTGCTCTCCTACAATGTTAAGGTCCTGAAGCTGCCCTTCGTCGAGGCGCTGGAGATCCAGTTGCTCGGCTCAGTGCTGTTCGGCCTCTTCATCCCCTTCGCCGGCAAGCTCGCCGAAAGGTTCGGCCGCCGGGAGGTGCTGATCCTCACGACCGTGCTGATCGGCGCCTTCTCCTTCGTCCTGCCGGGGCTGATGACCAGCGGCGAGAGCGGCATCTTCGTCTTCGTCATCCTCGCCATGGCGCTGATGGGCATGACCTACGGTCTCATCGGCACGGCGCTCGCCGCACCCTTCCCCACCAAGGTGCGCTATACGGGTTCGTCGATCACCTTCAACTTCGCCGGCATCTTCGGCGCCTCGCTCGCGCCCTATATCGCGACGTGGCTGCAGGCGAACTACGGCATGACCTATGTCGGCTACTATCTCGGCATATCGGCCGTGATCACGCTGGCCTGCATCCTGCTTTCGGGTAAGGAAGAGGTCTGAGCCCTTCAGGGCCTTCGAGAGAGAACCCGCCGCGGCGACGCGGCGGGTTCTTTTTGCCCGCGATCAGTCGTCCTCGCCGACGACCTTCCAGATCACCGCGCCGATGACGGCCCCAAGCACCGGGGCGAGCCAGAATAGCCAAAGCTGCGAGAGCGCCGCCGTATCGGCAAAGAGCGCGACGCCGGTCGAGCGGGCCGGATTGACCGAGGTGTTCGTCACCGGGATCGAGATGAGATGGATCAGCGTCAGGCCGAGGCCGATGGCGATCGGTGCGAAGCCGACCGGCGCACGGCCGTGGGTCGAGCCGAGGATGATGATGAGGAAGAAGGCCGTCAGCACCACTTCTGCAACCAGCGCCGCCGTCAGCGAATAGCCGCCGGGCGACAGGTCGCCATATCCGTTGGAAGCGAATCCGCCCGCCTGGAAGCCCGTCTTGCCGGAAGCGATGAGATAAAGCACCACCGCCGCGACGACCGCACCCACGACCTGCGCCGCGATATAGGGCACAAGGCTGGACGCCGGGAACTTGCCGGCCACCGTCAGGCCCACGGAGACGGCCGGGTTGAAGTGCCCGCCGGAAATGCCGCCGACCGTATAGGCCATGGTGAGCACCGTAAGGCCGAAGGCGAAGGCGACACCGAGATGGCCGATGCCGACCTCCGGGAAGGCGGCGGCCAGCACCGCGCTGCCGCAACCGCCAAAGACGAGCCAGAACGTGCCGAGGAATTCGGCTGAGAGTTTCTTGAACATGAATGCCCCCTGGTCAAAACCCCGCTGGAGCGGGGCTCCATCGCGCAACCATCGCGCGACCGAGCATAGCCTTCGCTAAACCCCTATGAACAGGGGCTGAACGAAGAAAATGAATCTGCGCGCCTGCTGATCAAGCACGCAGATTCGCCTTCAATGCAAGGGCGGGGTCGGCCTGCGCCGCACCGCTTTCGCCGACGAGCCTCCAGACCACCGCGCCGGCGACGGCGCCGAGAACAGGGGCGAGCCAGAACAGCCAGAGCTGCGAGAGGGCCGCCGTCTCGGCAAAGACGGCGACGCCCGTCGAGCGGGCCGGGTTAAGGGAGGTGTTGGTGACCGGGATCGAAACGAGGTTGATCGCCGTCAGGCTGAGGCCGATGACGACGGGCGCGACATCCACCGGCGCGCGGCGACGGGTCGCGCCGAGGACGATGAAGAGGAAGAGCGCCGTCAGCACCACTTCGCTCACCAGGCCGGCCGTCAGCGAATAGCCGCCCGGGGAGAGATCGCCATAGCCGTTCGCGGCAAAGCCGCCCGGCTGGAAGCCCGCCTTGCCGGAGGCGATGAGATAGAGAACGGCGCCCGCAGCCGTCGCCCCCACGACCTGCGCCACTATGTAGGGCAGGATATGACCGGCCGGAAACCGGCCGGCGACGGCAAGGCCCACGGAAACGGCCGGGTTCATGTGCCCGCCGGAAATGCCGCCGATCGTGTAGATCATCGCCATCAGCGCGATGCCGGCGGCAAGGGAGACGCCGGCAAGGCCGATGCCGGCCTCCGGAAACGTCGCGGCCAATATGCCGCTGCCGCAGCCGCAGAAGACGAGCCAGAACGTGCCGATGAACTCGGCGGCAAGTTTCCTGTTCATAGATACCCCCATCAGGACCCTGGCATGCAGGGCCGCGTCGCGCGCTGGAGGCGCGACGTCACACGGTTTCGTTTCGGTGAACTTGCCTGTGGGGGAGAGGGCGTTTGTCGAACGCCCCAGCAAGAGTCGTGTCGGATCAGGCCGTTGCGCGGCCCAGGAACTCCTTGACCTCGTAGCCCGGCATGAAATTGCCGAGGCGCTTGATTTCCCATTGCAGCATGATGCCGGAATGCTCCAGCACGCGGCTGCGCACGGTCTCGCCGAGATATTCCAGCTCGTAGCCGGTGGCCTGGCCCGTGTTGATCATGAAGTTGCAGTGCATCGGCGACATCTGCGCGCCGCCGATCATCATGCCGCGGCAGCCCGCCTCGTCGATCAGCTTCCAGGCCGAATGCCCTTCCGGGTTCTTGAAGGTCGACCCGCCGGTCTTCTCGCGGATCGGCTGCACGGTCTCGCGATGCTGGCGCACGGCATCCATCCTGCCGCGGATATCCGTCTTGTCGCCTGCCTCGCCCTGGAAGATCGCATGGGTGAAGATCAGGTCGGACGGCGCGGCGGAATGGCGATAGGTATAGCCCATGTCCGCATTGGACAGCACATGCGGATTGCCCTTGCGGTCGATCGCGTGCACCTCCACGACGAGATCCTTGGTCTCGCCGCCATTGGCGCCGGCATTCATGCGCAACGCGCCGCCGATCGAGCCGGGAATGCCGTAATAGAACTCGAAGCCGGCAATGCCGTGGTCGAGCGCCATGGCGGCGATGTTCTTGTCCGGGCAGATCGCGCCCGCCTTGATCCGGTTCTCGCCGACGAGCTCGACATCGCCGAAGCCCTTGGCCGAGAGGCGGATGACGACGCCGGGAATGCCGCCGTCACGCACCAGAAGGTTCGAGCCGACGCCGGTCACGGTGATCGGCACCTCCTCCGGCACGAGCTTGAGGAAGGTCGCGAGATCCTCGGTGTCATGCGGATGGAACATCAGCTCGGCAAGGCCGCCGGCGCGGAACCAGGTGACGCGGTCCATCGGCGCATCCGGCGTCAGGCGTCCGCGGACCTCTTTGATCCCCTCGCCCAACGACGCCAGAAGTTTTTCCCCGTCCACCTGCTTCATGCCACCTGCCCCGAAATGCCTGCCAAGTCCTTCGGCAGCGTCTGCGCCCAATACGTGATGCTGCCAGCCCCCAAGAGAACCACAAAGTCACCGGGCTTTGCAATGCCGGCGACGACGGGCGCCAAAGCTTCCGGCGACGGCAGGAAGCGCGCATCCCGGTGACCGGCGGATTTGATGCGGGAAACCATCTCCTCCGCGGTGACGCCGTCGACCGGGTCCTCGCCCGCCGCATAGATCGGGGCGATCATCACCGTGTCGGCCTCGTTGAAGCAGCCGGCGAACTCCTCGAAGAGGCTCGCGACGCGGCTGTAGCGGTGCGGCTGGTGAACGGCGATGACACGGCCCGCGCAGGCCTCGCGCGCCGCGCGCAGCACGGCCTTGATCTCGACCGGGTGGTGGCCGTAGTCGTCGTAGACATTGACGCCGTTCCAGCTACCGGTCAGCGTGAAGCGGCGCTTGACGCCGCCGAAGCCGGCGAGCCCCCGGGCGATCGCCTCCGGCGACATGCCGAGACGCTGGGCGACGGCGATGGCCGCGGTGGCGTTGGAAACGTTGTGGCGGCCCGGCATCGGCAGGCGCAGGTCCTTCAGCGCGATGACCTGGCCGGTGCGGCGGCGGCGGATTTCGACGTCGAAGACGGAGGTCGCGCCGTCCATGCGGATATTGGAAAAGCGCACGTCGGCCTGCGGGTTCTCGCCATAGGTGATGACCTTGCGGTCCTCGATGCGGCTGACCATGGCCTGCACCTCCGGATGGTCGAGGCACATGACGCCGAAGCCGTAGAACGGCACGTTCTCGACGAACTGGCGGAAGGCCGCGCGCACGGCATCGAAATTGCCGTAGTGGTCGAGATGTTCGGGGTCGATGTTGGTGACGACGGCGATGTCGGCGGGCAGCTTCAGGAAGGTGCCGTCCGATTCGTCCGCCTCCACCACCATCCATTCGCCCTCGCCCATGCGGGCGTTCGTGCCATAGGCGTTGATGATGCCGCCGTTGATGACGGTCGGGTCGAGGCCGCCGGCTTCCAGCAGCGTCGCGACCATCGAGGTCGTCGTCGTCTTGCCGTGGGTGCCGCCGATGGCGATGGCATTGCGGAAGCGCATCAGCTCGGCGAGCATTTCCGCCCGGCGCACGACCGGCAGCAGCTTTTCGCGCGCGGCCACCAGCTCGGGATTGTTCTTCCTGATGGCGGTGGAGACGACGACCACTTCGGCATCGCCCAGGTTTTCCGCCCTGTGGCCGACGAAGACCTCGATGCCCTTCTCGCGCAGGCGCTGCACATTGGCGCTGTCCGCCTGGTCGGAGCCCTGCACCTTGTGGCCGAGATTGTGCAGCACCTCGGCGATGCCGCTCATGCCGATGCCGCCGATGCCGATGAAATGAACGAGCCCTATGCTTTGCGGCATCTTCATGGCCGTTCTCCCTTGAATTGTGCGCCCTTGAACTGTGCAATGGGCCTGCCGCCCGCAATAGCCTCAACCATCAAGGCGAGCAAGCGCGCGGCGTCCGGTTTGCCCGCCTTTCTGGCGTTTGCGGCCATGGCCGCCATGCCCGCCGGGTCATGCATCGCCTTGGAGACGATGCCTGCCAGGCGCTCCGTCGAAAGCTCTCCCTGCGCGATCACCTTCGCCCCGCCGCCCGAAGCCAGCGCAGCGGCATTCGCCGCCTGATCGTGATCAAGCGCATAGGGATAGGGCACAAGGATGGCGGGACGGCCGATGACCGAGACTTCGGAAACGGTCGAGGCGCCGGAACGGCTGATGACGAGATGGGCATTGCCGATGCGCGACGCCATATCGGTGAAGAAGGGCGAGACGTCGGCCGGAATGCCGAGCTCGTCATAGGTGCGCACCACCTCGTCGCGGTCTTCCGGACGCGCCTGCTGGGTGATTCTGAGCCGCGCCCGGTCGGCAGGTTCGAGCGCCGCGATCGCCGAGGGAATGGCCTTGGAGAAGAACTGCGCGCCCTGGCTGCCGCCGAAGACGACGAGGCAGAATTCGCCATCCGTCGAGGCCTCATAGGGAATGGTCGCCGCTTCGAGCACGGCGGGGCGGACCGGGTTGCCCGTCGTCACCGTCTTTGCCGCATATTGCCCGCCCGTCTCCGGCAGGAAGCCGCCGGCAATCGCCTTCACGCGGTTCGCCAGCGCCTTGTTGGCGCGGCCCATCACGGCATTCTGCTCGTGGATCATCGAGGGGATGCCCATGCCCGTCGCGGCGAGAAGCGGCGGAACGGTGGGATAACCGCCGAAGCCGACGACCACCTTCGGCCGCAGGCGCGCCATCAGTTTGCGCGCGACGCGAATGCCCTTCCACAGCGTGAAGAGCGATTTCACGACGCTGACCGGGTTCTTCGAGCCGATCGTCGCGGAGGGAACGACATGGATCTCGTCCGCCGGAAATTTCCCGGCAAAACGCTCGGCGCGGCTGTCGGTGACAAGATGCACCGACCAGCCGCCGGCCTTCAGCTCATGCGCCAGCGCCTCTGCGGGAAAGAGATGGCCACCGGTGCCCCCGGCGGCGAGAAGAACGATGCCTTTGCTCATGAGGTGCATGCCTTGTGCGTTGCGGAGGCATTACCCCCCTCTGCCCTGCCGGGCATCTCCCCCTCAAGGGGGGAGATCGATTCGTGGCACCGCCTTGCTTCCAGCCAATCTCCCCGCTTGAGGGGGAGATGCCCGGCAGGGCAGAGGGGGGTGAAACCCGCATACGCCATCGAACCGATCACTCCGCAGGCGCCACGATGCCGCCGCGGAAGAGGCTGCGCTCGGAGGCGCGCTTTTCCGGGCGGTGGCGGGTCAGCGCCAGGATGAAGCCGGCCGTCACGCAGATCGCGATCATCGACGAGCCGCCATAGGAGATCAGCGGCAGCGTCATGCCCTTGGCCGGCAGCAGCTCCAGGTTCACGCCGATATTGATCATCGACTGCGTGCCGATCTGCAGCACGAGGCCGGCGACGGCGAAACGCGTGAAATCGTTGCGCTCCTTGAAGGCATGGTTGAGGCCGCGCATCACCACGAAGGCGAAGATCATGACGATGACCATGCAGAAGAGGATGCCGAACTCCTCGGCCGCGACGGAGAAGATGAAGTCGGTATGGCTGTCCGGGATGATGCGCTTGACCGTGCCCTCGCCCGGCCCCTGGCCGAACCAGTCGCCGCGGATGATGGCCTCGCGCGCCGTGTCCATCTGGAACGTGTCGCCCTCGCCGGTCAGGAACTTGTCGATACGGCCCGCCACGTGCGGCAGGAACGTATAGGCCGTCAGGAGGCCGCCGACGGCCGCGCCGCCGAGCACGATGATCCACAGCCACGGCATGCCGGCCATGAAGAACATGCCGCCCCAGACGGCGGCCGTCAGGATGGTCTGGCCAAGGTCGGGCTGGGCGACGAGCAGCGCCGCGACGATGCCGAAGAGGATGATGGCGAAGAGGTTGCCGGGAATTTCCGGCTGTCGGGCATGTTCGGCAAAGAGCCAGGCGCAGATGACGACGAAGGCCGGCTTCATGAATTCGGACGGCTGGATGGAGAAGCTGCCGATGGAGATCCAGCGCCGCGAGCCCTTGACCTCGACGCCGAAGAACAGCGCCAGCACCATGGCAGCAAGCGAGACGACGAGCAGGATCATCGCCGCGCGCCGCACCTGCCGCGGCGACATGAAGGAAATGCCGAACATCACCGCGATGGCCGGGATCAGGAACATGGCGTGACGCTTGACGAAGTGGAAGCTGTCGAGCCCGAGGCGCTCGGCAACCGGCGGGCTGGCCGCGAAGGACAGCATGAAGCCGAGGCCCATCAACAGGATGAAGGCCGCCAGGAAGAACCGGTCTATCGTCCAGAACCAGTCCGCCAATGCACCACGTTCGGCACGACTAACCATGTCTCGTTCCTCTCGCTGAGCGGTTCGGGATCCGCTGCGTCCACTCCCTCCCCTCCGCCATCCTCGGGCTTGACCCGAGGATCCACGCGGCACGCACGGCGCAAATGGATCCTCGGGTCAAGCCCGAGGATGGCGGAGAGGCAGGGAGCAAGGTCGCAAATCCCGACACCATCCTAAACCTCGACCAGCATGGACACGCCCGGCAGGGCCGAAACGTGCTTCACGAAGGCATCACCCCTGACTTCAAAGTTCTTGTACTGGTCGAAGCTTGCGCAAGCCGGGGAAAGCAGAACGGCAACGGGGCCGTTTCCATCCCGCTCGGCATCCGCCGCCGCGTCCCGGACCGCCCGTTCCAGCGTGCCCGACATCGCGAAGGGCACGGCCTCGCCGAGCGTCGCCGCGAAGGCGGGCGCCGCCTCGCCGATGAGATAGGCCTTGGCGATCTTCGGGAAGAACGTGCCGAGCGAGGAAATCCCGCCCTCCTTCGGCACGCCCCCGGCGATCCAGTAGATGCGCTCGAAGCTCGACAGGGCCGGCGCGGCCGCATCGGCATTCGTCGCCTTGGAATCGTTGACGAACAGCGTCTCGCCCTTGCGCCCGACCGGCTGCATGCGGTGCTTCAGGCCCGGGAAGGACGCAAGGCCGGCGCGGATCTCGTCTTCGACGACACCGACCGCAAGGCAGGCCGCGACGGCGGCGGCGGCGTTCTGCGCATTGTGGGCGCCGCGCAGGGTCTCGATCGGGGAAAGGTCCGCGATCACGCGGGTCGCCCCGCCCTGCGCCAGGACGAGGCGCGGGCCATCGGCATAGATGCCGTCGGCCAGCACGTTGCGCTTGGAGATGCGCACGACTTTCGTGCCGGCCCGCTCGACGCGGTCGGCGATGCGCTCGCAGAAACTGTCGTCGACGCCGACGATCGCCGTCCGGCTGCCGGCGACAAGGCGTTCCTTGACATCGGCATAGTGCGCCATCGAGCCGTGGCGGTCGAGATGGTCGGGCGTCAGGTTGAGAAGGATGCCGGCGGACGGGTTCAGCGTCGGCGCCAGGTCGATCTGGTAGGAGGAGCACTCCACCACATAGAAGCGGCCGGCCTTCGGCGGATCGAGCGTCAGCACCGCGGTGCCGATATTGCCGCCGAGCTGGGTGTCGCGCCCGCTCGCCTTGAGGATATGGGCGATCAGCGCCGTCGTGGTCGACTTGCCGTTCGTGCCTGTTATGGCGACGAAGGGGCAATCGGGCGCATGCGCCCGGCGCTCGCGCACGAAAAGTTCGACATCACCGATGATCTCGACGCCGGCTGCGCGGGCAAGCTCCGCGCTCCAATGGGGTTTCGGATGGGTGAGCGGCACGCCGGGCGAAAGCACCAGCGCATCCACGGCCTTCCAGTCGAGCCTGCGCAGGTCGCCCGTCCGGATGCCGGCGGACGACGCGTTCTCGACGCTCGCCGCGCTGTCGTCCCAGGCGATGACCTCGGCGCCGCCCGCGGCAAGCGCCAGCGCCGTCGCAAGGCCGGAGCCGCCGAGCCCGAAGAGCGCGACCGTCTTTCCCTTGAAGCTGGTGACGGGGATCATGACCTCTTCACCGCAGCTTGAGCGTGGAGAGGCCGACCAGCGCCAGCACGACGGCGATGATCCAGAAGCGCACGACGACCTGGCTTTCCGTCCAGCCCTTCTTCTCGAAATGGTGGTGGATCGGCGCCATCAGGAAGACGCGCCTGCCCGTGAGCTTGAAGGAGGCAACCTGGATGATGACCGACAGCGTCTCCATGACGAAGAGGCCGCCGATGATCGCCATGACGATCTCGTGCTTGGTGGCGACGGCGACCGTGCCGATGAGGCCGCCGAGCGCCAGCGAACCGGTGTCGCCCATGAAGATGGCGGCCGGCGGGGCGTTGAACCACAGGAAGCCGAGGCCGGCGCCGATGACCGCACCGAGCACGACGGCAAGCTCGCCCGTGCCGGGCACGAAATGGATCTGCAGATAGTTCGCGAAGACCGCGTTGCCGGCGAGATAGGCGATGACGCCGAAGGAGGCGGCCGAGATCATCACGGGAACCGTGGCAAGGCCGTCGAGCCCGTCCGTCAGGTTCACCGCATTGCCGGCCGCCACGATGACAAAGCCGCCGAACAGCACGAAGAAGAGGCCGAGATTGATCAGGAAATCCTTGGCGAAGGGAAAGGCGATGGAGGAGCCGAAGGTCGAGCCGGCCGCCCCCGCGGACAACGAGGCGCGCATCATGAAATAGGTCGCAGCCCCCGCGATGATGAATTCGAGGCCGAGGCGCGCCTTGCCGGAAAAGCCCTTCTCCGTCTGCTTGGTGACCTTGAGATAGTCGTCGTAGAAGCCGATCGCCCCGAAGCCGAGCGTCACGAGCAGGGTCGCGACCACATAGACGTTGGAAAGATCGGCCCAGAGCAGCGCGCTGCCGACGATGCCGGCGAGGATCATCAGGCCGCCCATGGTGGGCGTGCCGGCCTTCTTGAAATGCGTCTGCGGCCCGTCGGCACGGATCGGCTGGCCCTTGCCCTGGCGGATGCGCAGCGAGGAGATGATCATCGGTCCGAAGAGGAAGACGATGGTGGCCGAGGTGAACAGCGCAGCGCCCGTCCTAAAGGTAATGTAGCGGAACAGGTTGAACACCTGCACGGTGTCAGCCAGCTCGACGAGCCAAAGCAGCATTGTCACCCTTTCCCCAAAAGGTTCCCCGCATCATCCGCGGCGTGACCGACCGCGGACGGAGATGTCGATTCCATAAAAAAGAAGGCCCGGCGGGCATCTGCCCGGCCGAACCTCCCTCAAAGCTCGCGTTCCCTCTCCGGGAACGTCGGATATTTGTCAAGCAGGGCCGCCACGATACGGCTGAATCCCGTGCCCTTCGACGATTTCACGACCAGAACATCGCCCGGCTGCACCGCATCGAGCGCATGGGCGGCAAGCGCGTCCGCCGTGTCGCGGTATTCCGTCGCCACGCCCTCCGGCAGCACATCCCGCAGCGCCGCCATGTCCGGTCCGCCGAGCCAGACGTCGCCGATACCCGCCTCCAGAAGCGGTTCGGCAAGGCCGGCATGGACGAGCGGCGAATGCTCGCCCATTTCCAGCATGTCGCCGAGCACGGCGATGCGCCGGCCCCGGCCATGCGGCTCGGCGTCGCGCAACAGCGCGATCGCCGCGCGCATCGAGGCAGGGTTGGCATTGTAGCTCTCGTCGATCAGCGTGAACCAGCCGCCGTCCTTGGCGAGCCGGTAGCGGCGTCCCCGCCCCTTCTCCGCCTGCATGGTGGCAAGCCCCGCCATCGCCTTCTCGATATCGCCGCCGGCAAGATGCACCGCGCCGAGCACGGCGACGGCGTTTTCGGCGATGTGCCGCCCGGGCGCGCCCATCGGCACTTCCAGCGTCTGTCCGCCGACCGCGGCGCGCAACAGTCCGCCCTCGGCACTCGGGATGAAATCGAGCAGGCGGAACTCCGCCGTCGGATCGGCACCGAAACTGTGGACATGCGAGACGCCGGCCGCCTGCGCCGCCTTTTCGAGGAAGGCGAACTGCTCGTTGTCGCGGTTGAGAAGGGCGTGCCCCCCCGGCACGACACCCTCGAAAATCTCCGCCTTGGCGGCGGCGATCTCCTCCAGATCACGGAAATTGCCGAGATGGGCCGGCGCGATCGTCGTGATCATCGCCACATGGGGGCGCACCATGGCGACCAGCGGGCGGATCTCGCCGGGATGGTTCATGCCGATCTCGAAGACGCCGTAGTCGGTGGTCTCCGGCATGCGGGCGAGCGTCAGTGGCACGCCCCAATGGTTGTTGAAGGAGGCGACGGAGGCGTGCACGCTGCCGGAAGGCGAAAGCGCCTGGCGCAGCATCTCCTTGGTCGTCGTCTTGCCGACGGAGCCAGTGACGGCGACGATGCGGGCCGCCGTGCGGTCGCGCGCCGCGCAGCCGAGGTCGACGAGCGCCTGGAGCACGTCCGGCACCACGATCATCGGCGTGACGAGCCGGCCGAGCGCCGGCAGCTTGCCTTCGCTGACAACGAGCAGCGCCGCGCCGTTGGCGACCGCGAAGCTTGCGAAATCATGGCCGTCGACGCGATCGCCCTTGATGGCGAAGAAGGCTTCGCCGGGCGCGATGTTGCGGCTGTCGATGGAAATGCCGGTGACGCCCTGCGGCAGGTTGCCGATGGGGCGGCCGTGCAGGGCGGCGACGAGATCAGGCGTGGTCCAGAGCCATTTCAACGGTCGAGTTCCTCCAGGGCCTTCAGCAATTCCGCGTGGTCGGAGAACGGCAGCGTCACGGTGCCGACGGTCTGCCCCTCCTCATGCCCCTTGCCGGCGACGATCAGCGTGTCGCCGGACTGCAGCATGCGGACGGCGCTGCGGATCGCCTCGGCGCGATCGCCGATCTCGGTCGCGCCCCTGGCCGCCGCCATGATCTCGGAGCGGATGACTTCGGGCACCTCGGAGCGCGGATTGTCGTCGGTGACGACCACCACGTCGGCAAGGCGCGTGGCGATCTCGCCCATGATCGGCCGCTTGCCCTTGTCGCGGTCCCCGCCGCAGCCGAAGACCACGATGACACGGCCCGTCGTGAAGGGGCGCACGGAGGTCAGCACGTTTTCCAGCGCATCCGGCTTGTGGGCATAGTCGACATAGGCGAGCGCGCCGTTCCTGGCGTGGCCCACCAGTTCGAGCCGGCCGGAGGCGCCGATCAGCTTTTCGAGCGCGGCCATGGCAACGGCGGCGGGGACGCCGGTCGACATGGCAAGACCTGCCGCCACGAGCGCGTTCGCCACCTGGAAATCGCCGGCGAGCGGGATATGCACTTCATAGATGGCATCGCCGACATGCACCTCGGCCGTCTGCTTGTGGCGGAAATGCTCGACGCGCTTCAGCGTCAGGTATTCGCCCTTGCGGCCGACCGTGCGCACGTCGAGCCCGGCCTTCCGCGCCGCCTCGATCGCAACGCCCGACCATTCGTCATCGGCATAGATGACGGCGGGGGCGCCCTTGGCGAGCAGCGTATCGAACAGCCGCATCTTCGAGGCCATGTAGTGCTCGACCGTCGGGTGGTAGTCCATGTGGTCGCGGCCGAGATTGGTGAAGGCAGCGGCGGAGAGCTTCACGCCGTCGAGACGCGCCTGGTCGAGGCCGTGGCTGGACGCCTCCATCGCGGCATGGGTGACGCCGGCATCGGCAAGCTCGGCGAGCAGTTCGTGCAGCGACACCGGATCGGGCGTCGTCAGCGAGCCGTAGTCGTTGCGGCCGGGCGCGACGACGCCGGTCGTGCCGATCATCGCGGCGGCATGGCCGGCATGGGCCCAGATCTGGCGGGTGAAGGAGGCGACGGAGGTCTTTCCGGCCGTGCCCGTCACGGCAACCATGGTTTCCGGCTGACGGCCGTAGAAGCGGGCGGCGGCAAGCGCCAGGAACCGGCGCGGCTCGGCGACGGGGATGACCGGGACGGAGGCTTCGGCCTTGCTGCCGGCGGCAACGGCAACCGCGGCGGCGCCGCGCGAGACGGCATCGGCGATGAAGGCGCTGCCATCGGCCCTGGTGCCCGAGAGTGCAACGAAGAGATCGCCCGGCTTCACCTTCCGGCTGTCGCTGGCAATGCCGCCGATGTCTATCGCGGCTGCGGCGGAAAGGTCTTCGGTTTCGGGTCCGGCGAGGTCACTGATCTTCATTGTCCGCTCTGCTGCTTTCCAGTGGAAGCCGTTTCCATTCGAATCGGCCTCCCGTCTTCTCCATTCAATAAGACACAAGCAAGGCAGACCCGTCCTCACCAAATTTCGGCTTTACACCGAGAAGGGCGGCCGAGCGGCGGATGATCTCGCCGACCATCGGCGCGGCGTTGAGGCCGGCGGTGCGCCCCCCGCCCTCGCCCGTCTGCGGCGCGTCGATGAAGGTGAGGACCACATATTTCGGGTCGTCGATCGGGAAGGCGGAGAGGAAGGCGTTGAAGTTCTGGGTGTTGGAATAACGGCCGCCGACGACCTTGTTGGCCGTGCCCGTCTTGCCGCCGACATTGAAGCCCGGAACGAGCGCGCGGCGGCCGGAACCGTCGTTCGCGTTGAGCTTGAAGAGGTAGCGCATCTTGTCGCCGGTCTCCGGCTTGACGACGACCTTAGCCACCTCGTTCGCCTCCTCCACCGTGCGCGGCAGGAAGGTCGGGTTGATCAGGAGGCCGCCGTTCATCAGCGCCGCCGCGGCCACCGCCGTCTGCAGCGGCGTCGTCGAGACGCCGTGGCCGAAGGAGATGGTGATCGAGTTGATCTTCTTCCATTCACGCGGCTGCGTCGGGGTCTTCACCTCCGGCAGCTCGGTTTCGAGCCGGGTCAGAAGGCCGAGCCGCGTCAGGAACTCCTTGTGGCCGGCGATGCCGACGACGTCGGCCATCTTGGCCGTGCCGATGTTGGAGGAATACTGGAAGATCTCCGGCACGGTCAGCACGCGGTGCTTGCCGTGGAAGTCCTTGATGGTGAAGCCGCCGATGCGGATCGGCGCGCGGGCGTCGAAGCTGTCGGTGATCTTCACCTTGCCCGAATCGAGCGCCATCGCCGTCGTGAAGCTCTTGAAGGTGGAGCCCATCTCGAACGTGCCGTTCGACATGCGGTTCATCCAGCCTTCCTTGGCGCCTTCGGCCGGGTTGTTGGGATCGTAGTCCGGCACCGAGGCCATGGCGAGGATCTCGCCCGTATGCACATCCATCACCACGGCGCCGGCGGCGATCGCCTTGTATTTCTCCATGCCCGTCGCCACGACGTCGCGCACGATGGCCTGGACGCGCAGATCGATGGACAGGCGCACCGGCTCCAGCTTGGCATCGCTCGTCATGCCGATCGCGGCAAGGTCGGCGAGACCCTGGTTGTCGATGTAGCGCTCCATGCCGGCAATGCCGCGGTTGTCGATGTTGACATGGCCGACGATATGCGAGGCGGTGACGCCGCCCGGATAGAAGCGGCGCTTTTCCGGCCGGAAGCCGACGCCGGGAATGCCGAGCGCCAGGATGCGGCTCTGCTGCTTGGGCGTCAGCTGGCGCTTCAGCCACTGGAAGCGGGATTTCGAGGTGAGCTTGCGGTAGATGCCGCGCCGGTCGAGGTCGGGCATGACGGTGGCGAGCATTTCCACCGCCTCGTCCGCATCGACGATCTTGTGCGGCTCGGCATAGAGCGAGACGGTGCGGATGTCGGTGGCGAGGATCTCGCCGTTGCGGTCGACGATGTCGGGACGCGAGGCCATCAGGTGGTCGGCGGGGCCGATCGAGGACACGGTTTCGGGCGAGGCCATGCCATATTGCACGAGGCGGCCGCCGATGACCGCATAGACCATGCCGAAGCAGCAGATGATGACGGCGACGCGGCTGCGGGCCTGCGAGCCGGAGCGCTTGCGCGTGCCCTCGAAAGCATGGCCGCCATGGCTGCCGGCCCGGTTGTTGTTGCCGCCGGCGCTGAAATGCGCCTTGCTCTTGAGGTCCATGATGCGGGAGAGAAACGACATCAGTTTGCCACCGATCCGGTTTGGATTGCGTCCGTGCCTTTGGCTTTCTTCTGGCTCTTGGCGACCTTCTCGTCCTTCTCCGGCGCCAGCGCCGGCAGTTCGGCCGTCGGCATGGGCAGCTCGTTCGGCTGGGCGAGCTGGATCGATTCGGTCGGCACGAGCTTCAGGTCGGCCTCGAAGGTCTTCACCAGGCGGTTCAGGCGGTTCGGCTGGGTGAGCAGCGCCCAGTCGGCCTTGAGGAGGTCGATCGTGTCCTCCTCCAGCTTGATCTCGGCGTCGAGCTTGCGCACCTCTTCCAGCTTGTTCTCGGCCTGGTGCTTGATCGAATAGGTGACGGTGGCTGCTGCGGTCATGACGGCGATCATCACGACATCAAGGGTACGGAACATCACTCAGCTTCCCATCTTCGCAAGGTCGGCAAGGTTCGGCAGGTTGAAAATGGACAGATCATCCGTCCCGGCGGGGGCGCTCGTGCGCTCGCCCGCCCGCAGCTTCGCGGATCGGGCGCGCGGATTGACCGCGCTCTCCTCGTCGCCGGCCGCCACCATAGGGCGCCCGACTGGTGCGAAGGTTGCGGCCTTGTCGTGGACTTCCGGCAGATGCCGCGAGCCCGCCGCCTTTCCGGCGCGGTCCTGGAAGAATTTCTTGACGATCCGGTCCTCCAGCGAATGGAAGGAGACGACGACCAGCCGCCCGCCCGGCTTCAACACACGCTCGGCGGCGAACAGGGCTTCGGCAAGTTCGCCGAGCTCGTCGTTGACGAAGACGCGCAGCGCCTGGAAGACGCGCGTCGCCGGGTGGATCTTGTCCTTGGCCTTGCGCGGCGTCGTCAGCTCGATGAGGTTGGCGAGCTGGCGCGTCGTGGTGAAGGGTTCCTTCTCGCGCGCCTTCTCGATGGCGCGGGCGATGCGCCCGGCCTGCTTCTCCTCGCCGAGGAAGCCGAAGATGCGGATGAGGTCGGAGACCTTTGCGCGGTTCACCACATCGGCAGCCGAGACGCCGGTGGCCGACATGCGCATGTCGAGCGGCCCGTTCTTCTGGAACGAGAAGCCGCGCTCGGCCTCGTCGATCTGCATGGAGGAGACGCCGATATCGAGCACGACGCCGTCGAGCCCGCCCGCGGGCGCATGCTCGGCAAGCTCGGAAAAGCGCGAATGGATGAGGGTCAGCCGGCCGCCGGACGCTTCGGCCAGCGCCTTGCCGCCCGCAATGGCGTTGGGATCGCGGTCGAGCGCGATGACATTTGCCCCCTCGGCGAGGATGGCGGACGTATAGCCGCCTGCCCCGAACGTGCCGTCGAGGATGACCTGGCCGGGTTTCGGCGAAAGCGCCGCGAGGACCTCGGAGAGAAGAACCGGAATGTGACGGACCGGTCCGCCATCGGCATCAGAAAAACCTCCGCCAAGATCCGCCGCCATTCCGATTCTCCGTCTTACCCCAAGCCCAGACCTCGCGTCCTGAACTCTTCCCGGGCAGCCGCCTGCGTGGCTAGGAATGTCTGCGGTGCCCAGAGCTGAAAATGATCCGCCCGACCGACAAAGGTCACCTCCGTGGTGATGCCCGTATAGTCGCGGATGAAATCCGTGACCGGCAGGCGCCCCTCCGAATCGAGCTTCATGAAGACCCCGCCCCCGTGGACCAGGAGCGACATCCGGTTGGCTTGCGGCGAAAGAACGTCCTCGCTGGCGATCTGGCGCTCGAAACGATCGAGCAGATCCAGCCCGCCGACGCTGATCGCCGGAAACAAGAAGTCCTGGAAGCAGTACAGCTCCCGGATGTCGCGCTGCGACAGGACGGAGCGAAAGGCCGACGGAACGGAAACCCGCCCCTTGGCATCGATCCTGTTTGTCGCATTCGACAGGAACCGGTTCATGACGCGATACAGCCGCTTCCAGAGCCATGGCGCTGTGCATCCGCCCCGGCTCACCCAACACAACACCGCACACGCAAGCCAGCCCTGATACGTCGCCTACGCGCCGTACCATCCCCAGCCGGTCAGCCTCAAAGCTTTGCGATGATCGGACGCTCATGCGTCCTTGTGCAGTGTGAGTTTGGGATACCATGGGACCATATGGGCGTCAATGGGAAGTGACCTCGTTCCCGGTAATGAGACCGTCAAATGCGAACAGTTGCGTCGCGCAAATCCACATCCTCTCGGCAGCCTGAATTGCGGGCGAAAACAGTTTGTTAACCCTACATTCCGAGGGTTAACACGAGGTTAAAAACGACGCCCGAGGAACAAAACAGGAAACCCGCAGCCTGCGCCTACATCCGCCTGAGTTCACAGCAGCAATTGATGGGAGACGGACAGCGAAAGGGATGGAATTGGCGCAGGCATAGGCCCGGGAACACGAATTGTTATAGGGAGACACATTCCGTAATATCGGCGTGAGCGGTTCCGGAGGAAGTCGGGCACAGGTTCGGTGAGAGCCACGAGGGCCGGCGCGAACGGCGCTTCCCATAGGCCGGCAAGACCCCGGATTGCGCCAATCCGACCGCACGCCCGAAATCCGTCCCTGAACTAGAGAGGATGAATCACGAAATCGTTGGGGAAGGTCAGAATCCTGGGCTGATACGGCTGGATGGAGCCGTCCGCTCGCTTCGCGTCAAGGATGTCAAGGAACTCTTCCACCTTCGTGAAAGGCAGTCCTTGGAACGACGTGAAGGAGTAGTCGTGCCATCGGCTGGCGAGAAGGCGTGCGATGATCTTTTCCGCAAAGCGCATCTTCACCACGCGCCCCGGATTGCCGACAACCACCGCATAGGACGGCACGTCCTTGGTCACGACCGCATCCGTGCCGATGATGGCGCCATCGCCGATGTGAACCCCGCCGCGGATATAGGCGCGGTCGCCGATCCAGACATCGTTGCCGATCGTGATGTCCCTGTATCGCGGATGCGAGACGTCCTGGTCGACCGGGTCGAAACCGCCGTTCTGCTCGGCAAAGCCGCTGCCCAGGAAGGACCGGGCGTAAAAGGCGCTTGATGTGCTGATCCAGTCCGTCGGGTGTTCCCCCGCACCGAAGGCGACATTCGTCGCGATCGAGCAGTACCGACCGACGCGGCTGACGCGCGTGAGCATGGACCAGGAATAGGAGAACGCGCCGAACGTCAGCGGGTTGTCCACGGAGACGCCGCCGAAAAGCCCGCAGGGCGCTTCCATCCTGATGCCGTCTTGCGCCCTGAAGAGCCCGCCTATCTGGACGCTGACATGCTGCTCCTTCAACCGCTGCGCAAGTTCCGGAGAGATCGAAAGGACATGCATGTTTGTTTCCCTATGGTCGGCCAGAAGGTGTTTTTCCTCGAAGAGGACTCACCTGACAAGGCCCCCCCGGGACAAACTCACACTCATCCCCTTCGAGGGGCCCTGGCCACCCGTATTCGGGAGGAGAACCGGCAGGCACCCGCATCTGCCCGGAGTGCCCGGTCGCAGGCGCAACCCTTCGGATTTCAGCGCATTGGCGCGTCGTGAAGAACCGTCCTGCGGAAAAGGTTTTTGCCAGTTGGCCTGTAAGCCGGGTTCTGTATGGCTCCGGCTTTCGCCGGAACGTGGCAGCCATTCATCTGGGACCGGACTTGCGCCCGGCCTCTTGCAACCCACCCGGATGACCGGCCCGGAAACGGGCTGAAGCGCTTGCGCGCTTCGCGTCATCCCTATTCGGTTTTGCTCCCGGTGGGGTTTACCGTGCCGTCCATGTCGCCATGGCCGCGGTGGGCTCTTACCCCACCCTTTCACCCTTACCTTCCGGAGAAGGCGGTTTGCTTTCTGTGGCACTTTCCCTGGGGTCGCCCCCGCCGGACGTTATCCGGCACCGTGTTTCCGTGGAGCCCGGACTTTCCTCACCCTGCGGCCTTTCGACCCTTGCAAGGCGCGGCTGCCCGGCCAACTGGCAGGCGCTGACTAACCGATACCGAGAGGAAAGACCAGTGTCTTATCGGAAATGAACCGCGAAATCCGTCGTGTAGTGCGGTTCGTCCATCTTTCCGCGAATCACCAGGTCCGCGCCGATGCGGCCGATCTCGTCGGAACTCTTCGCCGCCGCCCCGTTGCCGCCGGTCAGGAGCGCGACACGATCACCCTCCACGAAGCCGGCATAGGGATAGCCGTGCACCGTATAGGTCGTGACGCAGGGTGCGGAGACAAGACGCACAGGATCGAGATCGGGAATGGACCGCACAAGCAGGCGCTTCAGATGCACGATCGCCTCCGGCCGCCCCTCGCCACGGAACCAGTCGCGAATCGCCTGCTCCTCCTCGATCGCGACCTCCGTCGGATCGCCGCCGATCTTGAGATAGGAATGGCCGTCCGGATAGACGATCGGCGGCAGGAAGTAGAAATGGTCGGCCGGATCGGCGCTCTCGTCGATCCAGGACGGCATGGCGCGATAGCCCTCGGCCTGTTCGGGCGACAATTGCGCCAGCACGACGGTGCGTGCCTTGACGACAAGGGCCGGCACCTTCGGCAACAGCCCGGGCGCACGGGAGAAACCGCCGGTCGCCACCAGCACGCGCCCGCCGGTGACCGCACCGCCCGATTTCAGCGCCACCGCGGCACGGCCGCCGGCATCCGTCACCGAAAGGGCGTCGTCGGGGATGGAAACGCCGCCGGCCTTTTCCATGCAGGCGACCTGTGCCGCGACGAGCTTGCGCGGATCGATATAGCCGGCACCCTTCACCTCGAAGACGCCGGCCGAGCTCTCCGGCAGGTCGAACCAGGGAAACCGCGCCCGCAGCGCCGCCCGGTCGAACAGGGGCGCCTCCAGCGCATAGCGCTTCGCCACGGCCTCGACGGCAGTAAGGAAATCGCCGCCGGCAGGACCGCTGATCAGGCAGCCCGTCTCGCCGTAGAAGTCTATGCCGCTCTCGGCCTCGATGGTGCGGTAGCGGGCGATCGACCGCTTGGCGAGCAGGGCCCAGTCCGGGTCCTGGTCGATCGTGCGGGTGATGCGGCCGCTGTCATAGTGGCTGGCGAAGACGCCGTCGTGCTTCTGCCAGTCGGCCGGTTCCCCCCGCCCGACGAGCGCCACGGAGGCGCCCGTTGCGGCAAGGTGGCGTGCGGCCGCCGCCCCCATCATGCCCCTGCCCACGACGACGAAATCGAAATGCCGATCCATGCCCTACCCTCGCTTTTCACCGATGGCATAGCATGACCGCGGGCCGATTCCAGCCCGCGAAACGTCGCGCCGGTCAGTCGATGATGCTCTGCACCTTGCCGCAATAGCGCTTGGAGACCGGGTTCATGCGCTTGGCGCCATGGCCGGCATTGTAGCGCAGGATCGTGCCGCAGGTCGTGCCGCCGCTGAGATCGTGCGCCATGGCGAGATACTTCATGCCGAACTTGATGTTGGTCTCGGGATCGTAGAGGCCCTTGGCGCCGCCGCGATACCCCATCATGCGGGCCGTGGCCGGCTTGATCTGCATGAGGCCGATCTCGCCGGCGCTGCCGCGGGCCTTCGGGTTGAAGTTGCTCTCGACGCGCACCACCGCATGGGCGAGGTCGACGGGCACGCCATAAGCCTTGGCATAGGTCTGGATCAGGCCGGAATAGCCGGCCGTCTTGCGCTCCGCCGACAGCGGATTCTCCGCCTTGGGGTAGCCGGTCGTGCTCTTGTAGGTCTTCAGCTTGCCGACGACCACGCCGTCCTTGTCGATGACGGTCGTGCGCTTGTTGCTGCGCTTGCTGGAAACCTTGCGCGGCTTCTGCTTGCCGGCGGCCTCCTGTTTTTCGGAAGTCTGGAACAGATACTGTTTCTTGGCCGAGCCCCGGGAAGGTTCGGCATAGGCCGTGGCGGCGGAAAAAACGGACACACAAAAGCAGGCCGCACTGAAGGCGGCAAGAAGTCTTCTCATCTAGTCATCGTCTCCAAAAGGCGCAAAGGCAGAGCCTTGGCCCGCGGCATCTCAAGCCGCGCAGCCCGCGCAACCGTCTCGATCCTCGTTGATTGCGGTCAGGCCCTGACCGCATGCTGCGCTGCGATGAACGCAAGCGGAAAGAACATGCCCAATCGGGTCAGGATGTGGCGAAATGGTAAACTTCTGTTACAGACCGTAATATTCGAATATTCGGATAGGCTGTCAGGCCGCCAGTCGCGGCAGCGCGGAAAGCAGCCGGTGCAGCGTGTCGATGGTCGAGAAATCGGCGATGCCATCGACCCGCCGGGGCCGGAAATGGCGCTGGAAAGCGGCGACGGCGCCTTCCGTTTTCTCCGAATAAACCCCATCGATTTCAGTGCCATAACCGTAGAGCGACAGCATGGTCTGCAGGGCCTCGACCGGCTGGCCGGCGTCCCCCTTCTGGAAGAACCGCCCGCCGGCGATCGGCGATGGCGCTACCCAGTGCCCGACACCCCCGGCATGGAGGCGCTCCCACGGGAATTTTTCACCCGGATCGACCTTGCGAACGGGGGCCACATCGGAGTGCGCGAGCACCCGTTCCGGGGCGATTTGCCACCTCTTGCCACAATCGCGACACAGTTCGACGACCGCCGCGACCTGCGCATCGGGGAAATCCGGCAGGCCGCCGGGATGCCCGGCATTGGCGATCTCGATGCCGATCGAGGCCGAGTTGATGTCGGTCTCGCCCTTCCAGAAGCTCTTTCCCGCGTGCCAGGCGCGGTCCGCCTCGCGCACGAGCTGCTCGACGCGCCCGTCCTCGTGCACGAAGTAATGACAGGAAACCTGGCTTTCCGGCGCGCAGAGCCATTTCAGCGCGCCGTCAGCCGTTTCCATGCCGGTATAATGCAGGAGGATGATATCCGGCGTGCGCCCGCCTGCCCGCTCGCCGAAATTCGGCGACGGCGCGGCCGTCGCGCCGGCATAGTCACAGATGAATGCGCTCATGCAGCGCAGCGTTCCTTCTCGATCGCCTCATAGGCAGCGTTGAGCGCGGCCATGCGGTCGTTCGCGATCTGATGGAACTCGGCCGGCACGCCACGCGCCACCAGCCTATCAGGATGGTTCTCCGAGGCAAGCACCCGGTAACGCTTGCGGATTTCCGCAAAGTCGTCGCTCGGCTTGACGCCCAGCACCTTGTAGGGGTCCCGGCCGCTGACATGGACATGCCGCGCCGTGATCTGCTCGAAACGCTCGTCGGCCATGCCGAAGATCTCGGCGACGCGGCCGAGGAAGGCCATTTCCTTCTCGTGGATCAGGCCGTCGGCCTTGGCGATATGGAACAGGCCGTCGACGATGTCCTCGAGGATCGGGCAGTTCTTCTCGCAGGAGACGCAGAGCGCCTTCATCTTCTCCGCATAGGCCTCGTAGCCGGCGACATCCTGGCGCGCGAGGTTGTAGAGCCGGGCGACATTGGCCGCCTGGTTGTCGGGATACTTGAAGATGTCCTTGAAGGCATCGACCTCGGCGGTCGTCACGACGCCGTCCGCCTTCGCCATCTTGGCGGAAAGCGCGATCATCGCCACGGAAAAGGCGACCTGCTTGCGGGTTTCCGGATCGCCTTCGAACAGCGTGCGCACGGCCTCGACCACGCCGGACAGCACATTGCTGGCGGTATCCGAGACCATGCCGACGAGGCGATCCCACACGGCACTGATGAAGCAACTGGGCGAATTCTGGAACATAAGGTGATCTTGATCAGACAATTGCAGGGAAAGCAAGGCGGGAAATGCTTGAATGACAAAATTTTGATGGCCCTCATCAAGTGGAGGCATCGAAATTTTCCGGCCAAAACATTTTCCCCGCCATGCATGAAAGACAATCCGTCATGGAGTGCGGATAAGTTCGCCGCGCCGTTCCCCTTCCGGGGATTCTGCGCTAGAGCAACTGCACATCGAGACGGGCTGACGCCGAGGAGGAAACATGGCCAAGCAGAAAGTCGCAATGCTGACCGCGGGCGGGCTCGCCCCCTGTCTGTCGTCCGCCGTCGGAGGCCTCATCGAACGCTACAGCGACATCGCGCCCGACATCGAGCTCGTCGCCTATCGTTCGGGTTATCAGGGCCTCCTGCTTGCCGACCGCATCGAAATCACGAAGGACATGCGCGAAAAGGCGCCCCTTCTCCATCGTTATGGCGGCTCGCCGATCGGCAACAGCCGCGTCAAGCTGACCAACGCCGCCGACTGCGTGAAGCGCGGCCTCGTCAAGGAAGGCGAGAACCCGCTGCGCGTGGCGGCCGAACGGCTCGCCAAGGACGGCGTCACCATCCTGCACACGATCGGCGGCGACGACACCAACACGACGGCGGCCGACCTTGCCGCCTATCTCGGCGCCAACGGCTACGACCTTACTGTCGTCGGCCTGCCGAAGACGGTCGACAACGACGTCGTGCCGATCCGCCAGTCGCTCGGCGCCTGGACGGCCGCCGAAGTCGGCGCCGGCTTCTTCGACCATGTCAGCAACGAGCAGAGCGCCGCACCGAAGACGCTCGTCGTGCACGAGGTGATGGGCCGCCATTGCGGCTGGCTCACCGCCGCGACGGCGCGTGCCTATATCGAGAAGACCAGCGGCAACGACTATGTCGACGGCTTCATGATGAACACGCAGCTCAAGAACATCGACGGCCTCTACCTGCCGGAGCTGGACTTCAACCTGGAAGCCGAGGCCGAGCGCCTCAAGGGCATCATGGACCGCGCCGGCTTCGTCACCCTCTTCGTTTCGGAAGGCGCCTGCCTCGATGCGATCGTCGCGGAACGGGAAGCCTCCGGCGAAACCGTCAAGCGCGACGCCTTCGGCCACGTGAAGATCGACACGATCAATGTCGGCAACTGGTTCTCCAAGCAGTTCGCTGCCCTTCTCGGCGCCGAGCGCTCCATGGTGCAGAAGTCCGGCTACTACGCCCGCTCCGCCCCCGCCAACCGCGATGACCTGCGCCTCATCCAGAGCATGACCGACCTTGCCGTCGAAAGCGCGCTCAACAAGGTCTCCGGCGTCACCGGCCATGACGAGGGCCAGGGCGGCAAGCTGCGCACCATCGAGTTCCCGCGCATCAAGGGCGGCAAGCACTTCGACACGTCGGCAAAATGGTTCGGCGAGGTGATGGACGTCATCGGCCAGAAGTGGAAGCCGGCCGCCTGACGCCTGCCGCGCAAAACGGCGCAGCGGTTTTGCGATAGCGCCCGGTGCGGAACGAATCCTGGACGCAGGAGCGCATTCGAAAGATCGCGATACGTTCCAGAACCCGCTTGACGGCGAAAATTCGTGATGGCTTGCTCCCCGGATTGTACTCGATCCGGGGAGTTTTCATGTCCTTCGAACATTGGCTTGCCTTCGCCGCCGCCTCCGCCATCATGCTGGCCATTCCGGGCCCGACCATCCTCCTCGTGATCTCCTATGCGCTCGGCCACGGGCGTCGCACGGCCGGCGCCACCGTCGCCGGCGTCGCGCTCGGCGACTTCACCGCCATGACCGCCTCCATGCTCGGCCTCGGCGCGCTGCTCGCCACCTCGGCGACGATCTTCACCGTGCTGAAATGGGTGGGTGCGGCCTATCTCGTCTGGCTCGGCATCAAGCTGTGGCGCGCGCCCGTCGCGGCCGGCG
Organism: Shinella sp. HZN7; assembly: GCF_001652565.1. Classification (NCBI taxonomy): domain Bacteria; kingdom Pseudomonadati; phylum Pseudomonadota; class Alphaproteobacteria; order Hyphomicrobiales; family Rhizobiaceae; genus Shinella; species Shinella sp. HZN7. The sequence continues at coordinate 2,448,706 of NZ_CP015736.1, forward strand.
CCGAGGGTGCGGCACCGGCGGAGGAAAGGCCCGTCCGCATCTTCGCCCATGCCTATGTGGTGACCGCGCTGAACCCCAAGAGCATCGTCTTCTTCGTCGCCTTCCTGCCGCAGTTCCTCGATCTCTCGCAGCCGGTCCTGCCGCAGATGGTGATCTTCGAGATCACCTTCCTCGTGCTCGCGACGCTGAACGCCTTTTCCTATGCCCTGCTCGCCGCCGCGGCCCGCAAGACCATCCGCAAGCCCTCGGTCCAGAAGGTCGTCAACCGCACCGGCGGCACGCTGCTGGTCGGCGCCGGACTGCTCACCGCCGGCCTCAAACGGGCAGCCGCCTGACGCTTGGCAAGGCCTACGGGTTGCCGCTTCGCGCCCGATCGGCTATGGACGGGGAACGGCCACGGCCGATTGATTTGCAAAGAAGCGGGCGTTCCGACGCCCGCGCACCCCGGCAAACCGAGAGCGACGACCATGGCTGATACCCCCGTTTCCCGTCCGGCACGCATTGCCACGCTTGCCTGCGCAGGCCTTCTTGCGACGCTGGCCGGCTGCGCCAGCGTTGCCGACGACGCGACCTCGGCCAGGACCGTGACGCCCGCATCGGCGGAAACCACGGATATCGCCGCCGCCGACGGCGCGACGACGGAAGTCTCCTACGCCGCCCTGCCCGACGCCAAGCCGGGCACGGAAAACACGCCGGACGCCCTGCCGACGCCGATCGCCGTCGCAGGCGACACCACGGACGCTGCCGTCCCCGTCTCGGCCCTTGCGGAAGCCAGGCCCATGACCGGCGCCGCGGCCGCCACCGCCGCGCTTGCCGGCAACGACGTCGCCGGCGTCGCGACCGAAACGCAGCAGGGCTACGACACCGTCATCGGCGTTTCCGTCATGGAACCCGGCTTCGACAGCGGCGAGCCCGAAGGGCTCGAACAGCTCGTCGCCAGCCGCAAGATCGTACCGATGGCAAAACCCGCACTGGCGGGCAATGCCGTGCTGACGACGGAGACCCGTCTTGTTGTTCCGCAGGCCGAGCAGCCGTTCACGAAGTCGGGCACGCCGATCGACGCAATCATCAGCAAATATGCCGCGCTCTACGGCATACCGGAATCGCTCCTGCACCGCGTCGTCAAGCGCGAAAGCACCTACAATCCCAAGGCCTACAACCGTGGCCATTACGGGCTGATGCAGATCAAGTACGCCACGGCCAGGAGCATGGGCTACGAAGGCCCGCCCGAAGGCCTGTTCGACGCCGAGACGAACATCAAATATGCCGGAAAATACCTGCGCGGCGCCTGGATGGTGGCCGACGACAAGAATGACGGCGCCGTGCGCCTCTATGCGGCCGGCTACTACTACCATGCCAAGCGCAAGGGCCTGCTGGACGAGACCGGCCTGAGGTAAGGATTTGCCCCTCATCCGCCTGCCGGCACCTTCTCTCCGCAAGCGGGGCGAAGGGGGTTGCGGAGCGCGTTTCCTCCCCATTGTCGTCTGAATACTGACGTCCTTGCGATTTGCAGGAAGCCGGATCGGCATGGTCGGCAGCCGGTTGAGGGGCTACCGTGCCGGCTTCAGCCAGAACGTCATCGGCTTTTCCGTCTCCTCCGCCGCGCCGATATCCTGCCAGGCGAGCAGGGTGCCGAGGTCCGCGCGGCGCTGATAACCGCGTTTGCCCCAGAATTCATCGAGCGGCACGTACTCCGCCGGCCGCAGCGGGTGGTCCTTCGGGCGATCGACGGCGCAGAAGGCGCACCAGTCGAAACGGCCGAGGCGCCGGGCATAGGCCTCGCGCTCCTCGAAGAACCGCACGCCGAGCCCCCTGCCCCGATAGGCCGGAAGCAGCACGGATTCGCCGAAATAGAAGACTTTTGCCGGATCTATGCCGGCGGCAACGAACGGCGCCTGGAAAACCTCCGAGGCGTCCGCCATCGGCACCCCCGTCGAGGCGCCGACGATGCGCGCGCCGTCCAGCGCCAGCACGAAAAGGCTTTCGGGCGATTGCGCATAGGTCGTGAGATAGGACGCCTCGTAGTCCTCGCTGCCCTCGTAGAGATAGGGGAAGGCGCGGAAGACGTCGATGCGCAGGCGCGCGAGATCGGCGATATGCGGCGTCACGGCCGCGCCATGGACAATCTTGATCTGCATGATCCGCGAATATTCCCAACGATTTGAACAATGCTATAAGGCGGACGGGCTCCGCCCGGAAGACAACGATATGAGGGATGACATGCCAGCAAAAGAGACGATCCGCGCCTATTACGATGCTTTCAACAGGCAGGACATGGAGGCCTTCTTCGACCTCCTGCACGAGGACGTCATCCACGACATCAACCAGGGCGGCCGCCAGGTCGGCAAGGACGCCTTCCGCGACTTCATGGCGCATATGAACCGCAGCTACCGCGAGACGCTGACGGACATCGTCATCATGTCGAACGACGACGGCACGCGCGGGGCGGCCGAGTTCACCGTCAACGGACAGTACCTCGCCACCGACGAGGGCCTGCCGGAAGCCAACGGCCAGACCTATGTGCTGCCCGCCGGCGCCTTCTTCGAGATCCGCGACGGCAAGGTCGCGCGCATCTCCAACACCTACAACCTCAATGACTGGATCGCTCAGGTCGGCGCCTGACCGGCCTCCAGCTTCGCTGCGTCCAGGATGTCGAGGACGCCTTTCACCAGCGGCTGGGGCCGGTAGCCGAGTTTCGACGGCGTCAGCCCCAGCCGGATCACCGCAAGCCTCTTCGAGGGAATGACGGCGGCCGACTGGCCGTCATGGCCGAGGATCCAGAACGCCTCGTCCGGCAGGCCGTAATCCGCATCGCTCCTGTCGCCCGGCCCTTTCGCCCAGGTCTGCATGTGGCTGTAGGCGCCGCCGGACGCCTTCGTCGGCATCGCCATGGCCCCGACGAACCCGACCGGCAGCAGCCGGTCGCCCTTCCACACCCCGTCGTCGAGCAGGAAGAGCGCAAAGCGCGCCCAGTCGCGCGCGGTGGCATACATGTAGGAGGAGCCGACGAAGATGCCGGTCTCGTCCGGCTCCATCACCGCGCTCGCCATGCCGAGCGGCGCAAAGAGCGCCCGCGCCGGGAAGGACAGCGCCTGGCTGCGCCCGCCGAGCGCGCCCATCCAGATGCGCGACAGGAGCACCGCCGTGCCGCTCGAATAGGTGAAGCGCTCGCCCGGATTGGCCTCCAGCGGCAGCGACAGAACGAAGCGCGACATGTCCGGCTCTAGAAACAGCATGCGCGTGACGTCCGCCACGCTGCCGTAGCTCTCGTTGAAGGCGAGCCCGCTCTCCATGGCGAGGAGGTGGGCGAGCGTGATCTGCGACCGCGCATCGCCGCGCCATTCCGGAAAGAGATCGTCCATGCCCGGCGCCAGGGCGCCGGCCTGCATCAGCCGGCCGACCAGCGCCGCATTGACCGTCTTGGTCATCGACCAGCCGAGCAGCGGCACCGTCTCGGAAAAACCGTCCCCATAGGCCTCCGCGACGATGCGCCCGTCATGCACGACGACGATCGCCCGCATGCCCGGACCGGCAAGCGCGGGATCGGCGAGAAGCGCGGCGATGCGCGCGTCCTCCGTCACCGCCTCGCCATCGGGCCAGGCGACGGCAGGATCCCCGGGCGGGACCTTCGGCAAGGCGACATCGGAGACCGCCTGCCGCGCCGCCTCGAAATCGCCGTCCGGCACGCCGGAGCAGCCGAAACCCTCATGCCAGACGGCATAACCCGGCGCGAAGAGGCCGAGAAGGCGCGTCGTCACCGTCTTGCCGGCAAGATCGACATCCTGCCGCATGAGTTTCAGGAGAGGATGGCCGGGGGCCTGCACGTCCTCGGCCAGCACCTGCTGCGGATCGCGGCCGGAGATGAAGACGCTGGAGCAGACGATCTTGGCGGCATAGCCGGAGCCGACGCTGAGCAGCGCGGGCGGCGACACGATGAGCCAGCTCGCCCCCACCAGCACGACGAGGGCAAGGACGGAAAGCGTCCAGGCGGCAAGCCTGTAGAATCGTCTCATACCGGCCTCTCCTTCGAGCCCCGAGACAATCAGGATTTGCCTGTCATGAAAAGACCTTTCGCAGTCACGCCGAAAGCCTGTCGTCGGATTGGGAAAGGAAGCGCATCACGTCGGACGCCGCCACCGGCCCGGAGATCAGGTAGCCCTGCGCCTCGGAGGCGCCGCGCTGGCGGATGAAGTCAAGCTGCCCTTCGGATTCGATGCCCTCCACCGTCGTCGTCACCTGGAACGTCCGTCCGAGCTTCAGGATGATGTCGACGAGGTCGGCATCGCGCTTGCTCTCCATCATGGCCTGCGCGAAGGAACGGTCGATCTTCAACTGATCGATCGGGAAGGCGCGCAGGTTGTTGATCGAGGAAAAGCCGATGCCGAAATCGTCGAGCGCCACGCGCACGCCATGGCTGCGCAGCTCCGACAGGCTCTCCCGGATGACCGTCTCGTCGACCGAGAAGACCGATTCCGTCACCTCGATCGTCAGGCGTCCCGGGGCAAGCCCCGTCTCCATGAGGCATTGCTTGACATAGCCGACGAAGGCGCGGTCCTTGAACTGGTCGCCGACGACATTGATGGCGACGCCCGCCGGCGCCGGCCAGGTCGCCGCCTCGCGGCAGGCCTCGCGCACCACCCAGTTGCCGAGCGGCAGGATGAGGCCGGTCTTCTCCGCCGCCGGAATGAAGACATCGGGCATGATCCGCCCCTTCTCGGGGTGCCGCCAGCGCAGCAGCGCCTCGAAGGCGCGCACCGTGCGGCTCTCCACGCCGACGATCGGCTGGTATTCGAGGAAGAATTCCTCGGCGCGGATCGCGCGCGCAAGATCGTTCTCGATGGCCGAGCGGGCCTGCACATCGGCCGCCAGCGCCGCATCGAAGAAGCGGAAGCCGCTGCCGGGCATCGCCTTCGCCTCGTAGAGCGCGAGATCGGCGCGCTTCAGCAGCTCGGACATCGACGTGTCGCCCGCATCCATGAAGGTCACGCCGATGCTGCAGCCGCTGGCGACCCGGTGGCGCTTCAATTCGAACGGTTCGGCAAAGAGGTCGCAGATCGTGCGGCAGACATCCTCGATCTTGCCCGCGGACGGCCGCCCGGCGATCGTCACGACGAATTCGTCGCCGCCGAGCCGGTAGACGCCGGTCGTCGCGCACAGCGCGCGCCGCAGCCGCCCGGCAATGGCGGCCAGCAGCGCATCGCCCGCGTCGTGGCCGAGGCTGTCGTTGACGAACTTGAAGCGATCGAGATCGAGCAGCAGGAGCGCCGGCCGGTCCGCGTCCTCGCTCCTCTCGACGATCGCCTGGATGTCGCGCTCGAGGCAGAACCGGTTGGCAAGCCCCGTCAGCCGGTCGTGATAGGCATCGTGCGTCAGCCGCTGTTCCGTCTGCCGGCGCTGGCTGAGTTCGGCGATGAGCAGCGCCTTCGACCGGCCGATCTGGTAGAAGCCGACGCCGAAGAAGACCGGCATGAGCGCAAGCGCCGTGGCGGTCGGCGCGGAAAAGCCGAAAAGGCTTGCCTGCGCGCTGTCGCGCAGCAACTGGTCGGCGGCAAAGCAGATGGTCGGCAGGAAGGCTCCGAAAATCGACCCCGTCAGCGCATAGCGCTGCTCGATCCTCGGCAACAAGGTTTTCAACATCATGTAACCCTAAACCGTTGTTATCATGACAACAGGGTGCATCGGGCCGGCACCGGCCCCGCGGATGTTTCTAGCGGACAAAGAATGACAGAGTGTTAAGGGAGCGTTGGCATCCGCCCCCAAGATTCAAGGGGTTCCTTTTCTTCGGAACCATCGGGGCCTTCAGACGTTCGAAACCTGTTGTCATTCGTGCGTGGGGCTTCGTGCGAGTATTCGAGTGGGAAGGACCATCAGATGAAATCCATGATATTCGGTGCCGCCGGCATCCTCGTCACCGCCGGTGCGCTCCCGGCCTTCGCGGCCGACATGACCATTGCCGAACCGCCGATGGAAACGCCGATCGTCGAGACGGCCGCCGGCGTCTATGACTGGGGCGGCTTCTATGTCGGCGTGAACACCGGCTACGCCTGGACGAATGCCAGCTCCGGCGGCCCGGCGCCCGCCATAGACGAGGGCCTCGACGATTTTGCGCTCGGCGCCTATGCCGGCTACAACTTCTTCAACGACGGCTGGGTCTACGGCGTGGAAGCCGACATCAAGCACGACTTCAACAATGAACGCTTCTCCTCGGGCGGCACGCGCTACGAGGCGGAGACGAACTGGGGCGGCTCGGTGCGCGCCCGTCTCGGCTATGCCTTCGACCGCACCCTGATCTACGGCACGGGCGGCTGGGCCTTCACCCGCGCGGAGCTTGAGAACCGCGATGCCGGCGTGAAGGAGAAGGACACGGTCCACGGCTGGACGATCGGCGCGGGTGTCGAGCAGGCCTTCACCGACACGGTGGCGGGCCGCGTCGAATACCGCTACACCGGCTACGGCAAGTCCGACATCTTCGATGCCGCCGGCCGGCGGGGCGACCTCGATTCGCACTCGATCATGCTCGGCGTGAGCATGAAGTTCTGACGCAAGCCGGATTCGGCCGCCAAAACCCCTCCCCGTGCTGAACGGTGAGGGGCTTTCGCGCGCGGCTTAACGGCCCGCTAACCATAATTTTACGGAAACATGCGAGTGGTGTTCGATCCGTCTCGCGCGTCCGCCCTTTACGACCCGCCCCGTTCGAGGCAGGATTAGGAAACGCGCAACAACGGGACCTCCATGCGTCGGCTCATTCTGGCTCTGCTGCCCCTCGCCCTTCTCGCCTCGTCCTGTTCCACCACCGACTACGACCTCGTGTCGACCGCCTCCGTGCCGCCCCGTTTCGACGATAAGGACCCGCAGGATTTCGGCGCGCGCACTCCGCACCGCCACGATATCCACGGCATCGACGTTTCCAAGTGGAACGGCGACATCGATTGGCAGGCCGTGAAGAAGAGCGGCGTCTCCTTCGCCTTCCTGAAGGCGACCGAGGGCACCGACCGCCTCGACAGCCGCTTTGCCGAATACTGGCGCGGCGCGCGCGCGGCCGGCGTGGCCCATGCGCCCTACCATTTCTACTATTTCTGCTCGACGGCGGACGCCCAGGCCGACTGGTTCATCGCCAACGTGCCGAAGGAGGCCGTGCAGCTTCCGCCGGTGCTGGACGCCGAATGGAACCCCGTCTCGCCGACCTGCAAGCTGCGCCCGCCTCCGGACGAGGTGCGCACGGTCCTGCAACGCTTCATGGACCGTATCGAAAAGCACTACGGCAAGCGGCCGATCATCTACACCACGGTCGATTTCCACCGCGACAACCTCGTCGGCCATTTCGAGGGCTATCCCTTCTGGCTGCGCTCGGTGGCGAACCATCCGGAGAACATCTATTCGGCGCGCAAGTGGGCGTTCTGGCAATATACGTCGACAGGCGTCGTGCCGGGCATATCGGGCAATACCGACATCAACGTCTTCGCCGGCTCCGCGAAGAACTGGAACAGCTGGGTCAAGACGGTTTCCCGCTGAACCCGGGCAGGTCACAGGCGGTCTTGCATCTCGAAGACGAAGGTCGCCCGAAAGGCACAATCGCGTGAAAAGGGTGGCTGCACGCCGCAGCCGCCTTTTTCTTCTTGCTTTCGTCACATTCACCTGAGACAGCCGGGCCAGCAACGGACCAAGGAGCATTCGAGATGCGGCTAAACCTGAAGACGAAACTTGGTGTGGGCCTCACGGCCCTTCTTCTCGCCGGCAACGCACATGCCCAGTCGACGGCAGCCTGCGGCGGCGACTTGAACGCCTTCCTCCAGGGCGTGAAGGCCGAGGCGCTGACGCGCGGCGTTTCCGCCGAGGTCGCGGACCGGGCGCTCGCCGGCGCCGCCATCGACCAGAAGGTGCTGTCGCGTGACCGCGCCCAGGGCGTCTTCCGCCAGACCTTCCTCGAATTCTCCAAGCGCACGGTCAGCCAGTCGCGCCTCGACATCGGCCGCAAGAAGCTGAAGGACCTCGCCCCGGTCTTCCAGCGCGCCGAGCAGGAATTCGGCGTGCCGGGCCCGATCATCGCCGCCTTCTGGGCGATGGAAACCGATTTCGGCGCCGTGCAGGGCGATTTCAACACCCGCAACGCGCTGGTCACGCTCGCGCACGATTGCCGCCGGCCGGAGCTCTTCCGCCCGCAGCTTCTCGCCGCCATCGAGATGGTCGGCCATGGCGACCTCGACCCGAACGGCACGACGGGCGCCTGGGCCGGCGAGATCGGCCAGGTGCAGATGCTGCCCAAGGACATCATCGAATTCGGCGTCGACGGCGACGGCGACAACCATATCAACGTCAAGCAGTCCTCGCCGGACGCCATCCTGACGGCCGCCAAGTTCATCCAGCATCTCGGCTTCGTGAAGGGCCAGCCCTGGATCCAGGAAGTCTCCGTGCCCGACGTGCTGCCCTTCGAGAAGACCGGCCTGCAGCCGGGCATGACGGCGGCCGACTGGTTCGCCCTCGGCGTGACGCCGCGCGACGGCGACACCTCCTTCGGCAACCTGGAAGCCTCGCTGGTGCTGCCGCAGGGCCGCAAGGGCCCGGCCTTCATCACCTACCCGAACTTCAACATCTATCTCGAATGGAACCAGTCGTTCATCTACACGACGTCGGCGGCCTATTTCGCGACCCGCCTTGCCGGCGCCCCGCCCTATGAGCGCGGCACGCCGGAGGAAGGCCTGTCCGAGGACAGCATGAAGCAGTTGCAGACCAAGTTGCAGGGCCTCGGCCACGATGTCGGCAAGATCGACGGCATCCTCGGCTCCGGCACGCGCGCCGCGATCCAGAAGGAGCAGCTCCGCCTCGGCCTGCCCGCCGACGGCTGGGCGACCCAGGCTCTCCTCTCCGCGCTCTGACGGAAATCGGGTGGCGGCGCGCCGCCACGATGATATAGGCACGAAGAGACCCAGAGCGGCAGCCCGGTCGAGACCCGGCTGCCGCTCTGTCTTTTTGCCTGGCCGCTTGTAGGGTAGACGAGCGGGCGGCGGGATGCCCGGGAGAACGCGAAATGAAACAGCAGGCGGCAACGCGCATGAGCGCACAGACCTGGGGCCTGCTCGCGCTCCTCGGCATGATCTGGGGCGGCTCCTTCTTCTTCGCCCGCGTCGCCGTCGCCCATGTGCCGCCGGCGACCCTCGTGCTGCTGCGCGTCGGCATCGCCGCGCTTGCGCTGCACATCTATATTGCCGGCCGGTTCGACATCTATGCGACGCTACGGGCCCGCTGGCGCGAATTCCTGCTGCTCGGCCTCATCAACAATGCCGTGCCGCACATGCTGATCTTCCTCGGCCAGACGCAGATCGGCGCGGGTCTCGCCTCCATCCTCAACGCGACGACGCCGATCTTCACCGTGCTCATCGCCAACCGGTTCACGCTGGACGAAAAGCTCTCCTCGGAAAAGATCGCCGGCTGCCTCATCGGCCTCGTCGGCACCGCGGTGCTGATCGGCCCGCGCGCGCTCGCCCCCTTCACCGGCGACAGCGGCCCGCCGCTCTGGGCCGTCGTCCTGCCGGTGCTCGCCGCCGTCTCCTACGGTTTTGCCGCGACCTACGGCAAGCGCTTCCGCGGCACCGCCGCGCCCGTCACCGCCGCCGGCCAGCTCACCGCATCGACGCTGCTGATGCTGCCCGTCTCCCTGGCGCTCGACACGCCCTGGCAGCTCCCCCTGCCCCCGCTGCCGGCCATCCTCGCCGTGCTGGCACTGGCGCTCGTCTCGACCGCCTATGGCTACATCCTGTTCTTCCGGATCATGGCGGCCGCCGGCGCCACCAACACCTCGCTCGTCACGTTGCTCGTGCCGCCGAGCGCCATCCTCGCCGGCATGCTCTTCCTCGGCGAAACCCTGACGCCGCTCGGCATGCTCGGCATGGTGCTCGTCCTCTTCGGCCTCGTCGTGCTCGACGGGCGTGTTTTCGCCCGTTTCCGTAGTGCCTGAGAAAGCCGGGAACAAAGCGCCTTCCCGGCCGTTTCATGGCAATCCGCCGGATTGTCCGCCCGACTTTCGCCATACTGGTAAATGCACAATGTCGGCATTCGTCATCTGGTAGGGATTGTGAATTTTTTGTGGCATTCGCAATAGAGGAGTAAATTCAGCAGGTTAGCGCTGTGAATAAGTGCCCGTCGACGGACCGATGTTGCGGCGCAGCAACAAAACACCTTTCCAACACGCTTTTTTCGGTCGTAATATCGCACCGTAAACGCAAGGAGGTAGCCATGGGACTCACACATTCCTTGAATGTTCTGATGATCAGTGCAGCGTTCCTCTTCATCGCAACGATGATCTTCATCTGAGGCGATCAAAGCGCAGTCCGGGAGGTCAGGGACAAAAGCAACAAACCCTGCCGAAACCTATTCAGGAAAAATGCATGGCCCCGGAAACGGCGCCATGCATTTTCGTTTCGGGCACAGATTTATCGGACGGTGCCGGCGGTCAGGCCGCCGCCCCTGCCGTGTGGCGGTCGTTGCGGGCAAAGCCGACGCGATCGCAGACGGCCGAGACCAGTGTGGCGCGGTTCATCGTGTAGAAATGGAACTCGCCGATGCCGCGGGCGATGAGATCCTCCACCTGCCGGGCGGCAAGGTCGATCGCCACCGCCGCGCGCTCCTGCGGCCGGTCGTCGACGGGCGCCAGCCGGTCGGCGAGCCAGCCGGGCACGGAAGCCCCGCACAGGCCGGCGAACTTCTGCACCTGGGAAAGATTGTGCACCGGCAGGATGCCCGGCACGACCGGGATCGCGATGCCGGCCTTGCGCACGCGCTCCAGGTAGCGCTCGAAATCGTCGTTCTCGAAGAAGAACTGGGTGAGCGCGCGCGTCGCGCCGGAATCCACCTTGCGCTTGAGCATGTCGATGTCGGCGGCGACGTCGGGGCTCTGCGGATGCTTTTCCGGATAGGCGGACACGGAGATCTCGAAATCGGCAAGGCTGCGCAGGCCGGCGGTCAGTTCCGCCGCATTCGCATAGCCGCCGGGATGCGGCCGGTAGGCCGTGCCGACGCCGCCCGGCGGATCGCCGCGCAGCGCCACGAAATGCCTCACGCCGACCGCCTGGAACTCGGCGACGACGGCATGCACCTCCTCCTTCGTCGCCCCGACGCAGGTGAGGTGCGAAGCGGCCGGAAGGCCCATTGCAAGGAGATGGCGGACGGTGGCGAGCGTCGGCGCCTTGGTGGAGCCGCCGGCGCCGTAGGTCACCGACATGAAACCCGGCTCATAGGCCGAAAGCGCGGCGGCCGTCTCCCACAACTGGCCTTCGGCTTCCGCCGATTTCGGCGGGAAGAATTCGAACGACAGGCGGATGTCCTTGCGGGCTGGGCTGGCGGTCGCCGGTTTCATGTCAACTCCTCCTGCGGATGGCGATGGTGTCGGCCGCCCGCGCACGCTGGTCGCGGGCAAGCCAGATGGTGACGGTCAGCGCATCGGCGGCCGAATGCGCGGGCTTGAGGTCGACGATCTCCTCGACGGCGAGCCCCGCCTTTTCCAGCCACTCGGCAAGCGTCTGGTGCGAGAAGCCGAGGCGGATATGGGCGTGCTCGTCGCGCAGGTGTTCGAGCGCGTGCGGGGCAAGGTCGATGATGGCGAGGCGCCCGCCGGGGGCGAGCATGCGTGCGGCCTCCGCCACCGCCGCCTCCGGCTCGTCGAGGAAGTGCAGCACCTGGTGGATCGTCACGACATCGAACTCGTCGCGCTCCAGCGGCAGGTTGAAGATGTCGCCGTGCCGGATCGAGGCCTTGGTGATGCCGGCGCGGTCGAGATTGGCGCGCGCCACCGCCAGCATGTCGCGGCTGGCATCGACGCCGACGCCGCGCCTATAGAGCCCTTCGAAGAGCTGCAGGATGCGCCCCGTGCCCGTGCCGAGATCGAGGAAGGCGTCCACCGGCTCGGTGCCGATCATCGCGGCAAGCTTCGCCTCCACCTCCGCCTCGCTGACATGCAGGCGGCGCACGGCGTCCCATTCGGCGGCGTTGCGGCTGAAATAGGCCTGCGCCTTGTCGGCGCGGATCTTCTTCAGCACCCGCAGCCGCTCGTCGTCGCGCGCGAAAACCGCATCCGCCGGATCGGCGGCCTCGAGGAGCTGGCGGGCGAGCGCCACGGCCGGGCCGCCCTGGCTCAGCCGGAAGAAGGCCCAGGCGCCCTCCTGGTAGCGATCGACCAGCGCGGCCTCGGCGAGCAGCTTCAGGTGGCGCGAGATGCGCGGCTGGGACTGGCCGAGGATGTCGGTCAGGTCGGTCACGGTCAGGTCGCCATGCGAAAGCAGCGCGAGGAGGCGAAGGCGCGTCGGCTCGCCCGCCGCCTTCAGGATCTCCACGATGTCGTCCAGTCCGAGTTTCTGCGTGTCGCCCATGGCCTATCCAATCAAGACATAAAGATATGTTTATGTGATTAACCCGCATCGCGCAAGGGCAAATCCGTGTCGTCGATCTTCCCACCGATACGCCCAAAGAAAAACCCCGGCGAACCGGGGTTTGTCAAAGCGCGGGAAGCAACGTCCGTCAGCGCGTCAGCCGCTTGTAGGTCACGCGCTTCGGGTTGACGGCATCCGCGCCGAGGCGGCGGATCTTGTCCTGCTCGTAATCCTCGAAGTTGCCTTCGAACCATTCGACATGGCTGTCGCCCTCGAAGGCGAGGATGTGGGTCGCAAGGCGGTCGAGGAACATGCGGTCGTGCGAGATGATGACGGCGCAGCCGGCGAAGTTCTCCAGCGCATCTTCGAGCGCGCCCAGCGTTTCGGTGTCGAGGTCGTTGGTCGGTTCGTCGAGCAGGATGACGTTGCCGCCGGCCTTCAGCATCTTGGCGAGGTGCACGCGGTTGCGCTGGCCGCCCGAGAGCGTGCCGACCTTCTGCTGCTGGTCGCCGCCCTTGAAGTTGAAGGCGCCGCAATAGGCGCGGCTGTTCATCTCGTGCTTGCCGAGCTTGATGATGTCGTTGCCGCCGGAAATCTCCTCCCAGACGGTCTTGTCGCCGGCGAGCGCATCGCGGCTCTGGTCGACATAACCGAGATCGACGGTCTCGCCGACGGTGATCGAGCCCGAATCCGGCTGTTCCTGGCCGGTGATCATGCGGAAGAGCGTCGTCTTGCCGGCGCCGTTCGGGCCGATGACGCCGACGATGCCGCCGGGCGGCAGCTTGAACGTCAGGTTCTCGATCAGCACGCGGTCGCCGTAGGACTTGGTGAGGTTCTCCGCCTCGATGACCACGTTGCCGAGGCGCTCGCCGACCGGGATGACGATCTGCGCGTCGCCGGGACGGCGATCGGCCGCGGCCTGCACCAGTTCGTCATAGGCGCGGATACGGGCCTTGGACTTGGCCTGGCGGGCCTTCGGCGAGGAGGCGATCCACTCCTGCTCGCGGGCGAGCGCCTTCTGCCGGGTCGCCTCTTCGCGGCCTTCCTGCTGCATGCGCTTGGCCTTGGCCTGCAGGTAGGCGGAATAGTTGCCCTCGTAGGGGATGCCGCGGCCGCGGTCGAGCTCGAGGATCCAGCCGGTGACATTGTCGAGGAAGTAGCGATCGTGCGTGATCATCAGCACGGAGCCCGGATATTCGCGCAGGTGCTTTTCGAGCCAGGCGATCGTCTCGGCGTCGAGATGGTTGGTCGGTTCGTCGAGCAGCAGCAGGTCCGGCTGCGAGAGCAGCAGCTTGCAGAGCGCGACGCGGCGCTTTTCACCGCCCGAGAGATTGTCGACCGAGGCGTCACCCGGCGGGCAGCGCAGTGCGTCCATCGCCATCTCGACCTGGCTTTCGAGGTCCCAGAGGTTCTGGCTGTCGATGATGTCCTGGAGCTTCGCGCCCTCTTCCGCCGTCTCGTCGGAATAGTTCATCATCAGTTCGTTGTAGCGGTCGAGGATCGCCTTCTTGGAGGCGACGCCCTCCATGACGTTCTCGAGCACGGTCTTGGAGGCATCGAGCTGCGGTTCCTGCGGCAGGTAGCCGAGGGTCGCGCCGTCGGCAAGCCAGGCCTCGCCCGTGAACTCCTTGTCGAGGCCGGCCATGATGCGCAGCACGGTCGACTTGCCGGCGCCGTTCGGGCCGAGGATGCCGATCTTGGCATCCGGATAGAACGACAGATGGATGTTCTCGAGGATCTTCTTGTTGCCATAGGCCTTGTTGAGCCCCGACATGTGGTAGATGAACTGACGTGCCATGAAAACGCGCTCCGGATCGGACAAATTTGCCCGCTATGTAGGCGAATTCTCCGCCCGCGGCAATCTGGGAAAGCCGCATCGCGCCCCGGGGCGGAAACACCGCCCCGCATCGCCGCGAACCCTCCGTGGCAGCACGGCAGTCCAGATCGGCGCGGCACCCTGCCCGCATGCCGGGCGGGATGGCAGCCCGCCCGGCCGCCGCCCCTACCCCGCCTGCCCCGCGCCCGTCGCCCCCTCGGTGCAGCGGGATTTCGTCGGCGAGGCGGCGGCGATGCGGTCCGCGAGCGTCGGCGCGTCGCCGGCAAGGCCGATGGTGAGGCCGGTCACGACAGGCCCGCCGTCCGTCTTGCGGCAGATGAGGCGCACCCGCTCGCCGGCCCCCGTCCCGAAGGCGGCGTCGAAGGCGGCGCGGACTTCGGCAAGGGTGATCGCCGCCCCCGCCTTCTGCGCGAAGAGCGCGCGCACCGGCGAGGCGTTGAGCGCATCCAGCAGGTCGAGCGAGCGGCTGTAATAGACCTCCGGCGAGGCGGCGACGCAGCTACCGCTGCGCAGCCATTGCTGGCGGTCGAGGCCGAGGCGCGCGGTGGGCATCGCAGCCATCAGGCGCGCCTTCGTGCCGGAAGCGAGCACGATATCCGGCAGCTCCGTCCACTTGCCCTTGCGCGCCTGCTGCTTGAGCCCCGCCTCAACGCCGCAATAGCTCTTGCGCAACTGGAAGCGGCTGAGCAGTGAGAACTGCCGGGCGGCCGGCGCGTCCACGGAGAAATCCGCGCAGCCGCGGCTTTTCGGCCGGGCGGCGCAGTAGCCGGCCTGCCAGCCGAGGGAAAGGACCTCGCGCGCGCCGGCGCCCGCCGGCGCCGTCTGCGCGGCGGCAGGACGGAAACCGGCAGCCAGCGCGAGACACAACGGCAGGACGGCAAGGAAAAGGGCGGCTTTGAAAGTCAGTGCGGCATTGGTCGTCATGACCGGCTCCCTAACGAGAACAAAACGAGATCATTTACAACCATAAATCCAGAAAATGCAACCGTGAATCGGAAAAATCGCGACATGCGGGAGAAAATCGAAAAATACACGCCGCATCCCATTGTCTTTCAACGGCAAATCGCGTTGACCTTGCCAGAACGGGAGGGCCGAAACGGGAGGATGGACCGGTGTTTTCGCAGGCTTCCACGCTGCAAAGCCCGAGCGGGGCGAGCCTTGCGCTGCGGCACGAGGCTGCCCGGGGCGTTCCCCGCGGCATCCTGCTGATCAGCCACGGCCTTGCCGAGCACAGCGCGCGATATGCGGCGTTCGCCGCGCGCCTGGCGGCGGAGGGGTTTCATGTCTATGCCCACGACCATCGCGGCCACGGCTTCACCAGCGCGCCGGATGCCCCGCGCGGCCAGTTCGCGCCGAAGGGCGGCATTGCCCGGGTGATCGCGGACATGCGCGCCGTGCGCGACCATGCGACGGCACAGCATCCCGGCCTGCCGGTCGTGCTCTTCGGCCACTCGATGGGCGGGCTCATGGCGCTCGCCTTCGCTGAGGCGCATCCAAGCGATATCGACGCGCTCGCCGTGTGGAATTCCAATCTCGCGCCGGGGTTTGCCGGGCGCGTGGCACAGGCCGTGCTGGCGGCGGAGCGCATGCTGAAGGGATCGGACGTGCCGAGCGACGTGCTGCCGCGCCTGACTTTCGGGGCGTGGGGCCGCTCCATCGCGAACCGCCGCACGGATTTCGACTGGCTGTCGCACGACCCGGCCGAGGTGGACGCCTATATCGCCGATCCCCATTGCGGTTTCGACGTCAATGTCGCGATGTGGATCGACATCTTCGCCGTCACCTTCGCCAATGCCTCGGCGCAAGGGCTTGCCCGCCTGCCGAGGCGGCTGCCGATCCATCTCGTCGGCGGCGAGGAGGACCCGGCGACGGATTTCGGCCGCGCCGTGCACGCCTTTGCCGGGCGACTGAAAAAATCGCGGCTTGAGGACGTCACCACAACCGTCTATCGCGGCATGCGTCACGAAACGCTCAAGGAGAGCCGGCCGCTCCGCGATCCCGCCGTCGACGCCTTTGCCGGCTGGTGCCGGCGGGTGGCCGAAGCCTGGACCCGCGCCCCGGAACACGCATGACCACATCCGCCACCATCGCCCCGCTGCGCAACGAGGTCGGCCTCGGGCTCCTGCTCATGGTGCTCTCGGTGCTCATCTCGCCGATCATCGATATCTTCGCCAAGCTCGCGGTCACGTCGGTCCCCGCGACCGAGATCACCTTCGTGCGCCTGCTCTTCCAGATGACCGTGCTGGGGCCGATCTGTCTCCTGCGCGGCACGCTTTTGGACGTGACCTTCCGGAAGATGGGCCTGCATGCCGCCCGCGGCCTGCTGATGGCCATCACCATGATCACCTTCGTCACGCCGCTCGCCGTCATGGAAGTGGCCGATGCCATCGCCATCTTCTTCGTCGAGCCGATCATCCTGACCATCCTCGGCTCGATCTTCCTGAAAGAGACCATCGGCTGGCGGCGCTACACGGCCTGCGGCGTCGGTTTCCTCGGCTCGCTGCTGGTCATCCAGCCGAGCCTGCAGGAGGTCGGCCCCATCGCGCTGCTGCCGGTGGTGGCGGCCTTCTCGCTCGCGCTGTTCTTCCTCCTCACCCGGCTCGTCGCCCAGAAGGAGGATCCCTGGTCCATGCAGTTCTATGCCGGCCTCTGGGGCGCGCTGTTTTCCGGCCTGCTCCTTCTTGCCGGCGGCAGGCTCGGCATCGCCATGCTGACGCCCGTCGTGCCGGACATGGCGAACACGCTCTACATCGCCGGCGCCGCCGTCGCCGCCACCATTGCCGGCGTGCTCGGCGTCTATGCCTATCGCTCGGCACCCGCCTCCACGCTCGCCCCGCTGCAATATCTGGAGATCGTCTCGGCGACGATCCTCGGCTGGTTCGTGTTCGGCCATCTGCCGGATGCCGTGAAATGGCTCGGCATCGCCATCATCATCGCCTCCGGCCTCTATGTCATCTGGCGCGAACGCAAGCTCAACAAGACGGCGACGATACCGCCCGTCTCCACGCCGATCTGACGCCGCCCGGCCGCGCGGGCGGCGCGGCAGGCATCATGTCAGTCTGAGCCGTCATGATCTCCCCTCGGGCGCCGTCTATCGTGCCCGGCAGCTTTTTGTTATCCAAAGGGAAACGGGCGAAAGGCCCGGCGGCCGGCTGCGTTCCGGCACCGCCGGGAAGGGAGTGCACGATGGAAAAGTCGAACCTGCCGCTGTCAGGCATAAGGGTCATCGAGCTGGCGCGGGTCCTCGCCGGTCCCTGGGCCGGGCAGATGCTGGCCGATATGGGCGCAGACGTCATCAAGATCGAGAACCCCGAGGGCGGCGACGACACGCGCGCCTGGGGCCCGCCCTTCGTGACCGGCAAGGACGGCGAGAACCTATCGGCCGCCTATTACCACTCAACCAACCGCGGCAAGCGCTCGATTGCCGTCGACCTCAAGACCGAGGAAGGCCGCGCCGTCGTCCACCGCCTCATCGCGACGGCCGACGTGGTCATCGAGAACTTCAAGGTCGGCGGCCTCGTCAAGTACGGGCTCGATTACCAGAGTCTTGCCAAGGTGCATCCGAAACTCGTCTACTGCTCGATCACCGGCTTCGGCCAGGACGGCCCCTATGCCGCCCGCGCCGGCTACGACTATATCGTGCAGGGCATGTCCGGCTTCATGTCGGTGACGGGCGCGCCGGATGGCGAGCCGATGAAGGCGGGCGTCGCCATCGCCGATATCTTCACCGGCATCTATGCCGTCGCCGCCATCCAGGGCGCGCTCATCCATGTCATGAAGACCGGCCAGGGCCAGCATGTCGACATGGCGCTGCTCGACGTGCAGTCGGCCGTCATGGCGAACCAGAACATGAACTTCCTCGCCTCCGGCAATGCGCCGACGCGGCTCGGCAATGCGCATCCGAACATTTCGCCCTACGAGGTGGTGCCGGCGTCCGACGGGCACATCATCCTCGCCGTCGGCAATGACGGGCAGTTCCGCAAGCTCTGCGGCATCCTGAAGCTCGAGGGCGTCGCCGACGACGAGCGCTTTGCCACCAACCGGGCGCGCGTCGCCCATCGCGGCGAGGTGCGCCGCCTCGTCACCGGGGCGACCGCCGGTGTCAGCAAGGCCGAGCTTCTCGCCGCCTGCGAGCGCGAGGGCGTGCCGGCCGGGCCGATCAATTCCATCGCCGAGACCTTCGCGGATCCGCAGGTGAAGGCGCGGGGCTTGCGCATCGACCTGCCGGATGCCGACGGCAACCGCATTCCCGGCGTGCGCACGCCGATCGTCTATTCGGGCACGCCCCTTGCCTATGACCGGCCGAGCCCGCGGCTCGGCGAACATACCGACGCCGTGATGGCGGAACTCGACATCCTCGAAGCAGGAAAGAAAAGCGCATGAAGACCGGTGGCCAGTTGATCGTCGACGCCCTCGTTGCCAATGGCGTCAAGCGCGTCGCCTGCGTGCCGGGCGAAAGCTACCTCGCCGTGCTCGATGCGCTGCACGACACCGATATCGACGTCCTTGTCTGCCGCCAGGAAGGCGGCGCGGCGATGATGGCGGATTGCTGGGGCCGGCTGACGGGCGAGCCCGGCATCTGCATGGTCACGCGCGGGCCTGGCGCCACCAATGCCTCGGCGGGCCTGCACATCGCGCGGCAGGATTCGATCCCGATGATCCTCTTCATCGGCCAGGTGCAGCGCGATGCGCGCGAGCGCGAGGCCTTCCAGGAGGTGGAATACCGCCGCGCCTTCACCGAGGTCGCCAAATGGGTGGCGGAGATCGACGATGCCCGCCGCATTCCCGAATTCATCACCCGCGCCTTTGCCGTCGCCACCTCCGGCCGTCCGGGCCCGGTGGTGCTGGCGCTGCCCGAGGACATGCTGACGGACACGGTCGAGGCAGTCGAGGCGAAGGCCTATGCGCCGGTCGAGGCCCATCCGGGCCGCAGGCAGGTGGAGGAACTGGCACGCCGCCTTGAAGCCGCCGAGCGCCCGCTCGTCATCCTCGGCGGCACGCGCTGGTCCGAGGAGAGCGTTGCCGGCTTCAAGGCGTTCGCGGAGCGCTGGTCCCTGCCGGTCGCCTGTTCCTTCCGCCGCCAGATGCTGTTCGATCATCGGCACCCGAACTATGCCGGCGACAGCGGCATCGGCATCAACCCGGCGCTCGGCAGGGAGATCCGCGAGGCGGATCTCGTCATCCTGCTCGGCGGCCGCTATTCGGAAATGCCGTCCTCGACCTACAGCCTGCTCAAGGTGCCCTACCCGCAGCAGACGCTGGTGCATGTCTATCCGGATCCGTCCGAGCTCGGCCGCGTCTACCGGCCGGACCTTGCGATCTGCGCCGCGCCGGAGGATTTCGTCGCCGCGCTCGACGGCCTCGCGCCGAAGGCCGCCCCGCGCTGGGCCGCGCGCACCGCCGCCATGCACGAATCCTACCTGAAATGGTCGACCCCGCCGGAAACCGGCCCGGGCGGCGTGCAGATGGGCCCGATCATGGCCTGGCTGGAGGAAAACACGCCTGACGATACGATCTTCACCAACGGCGCCGGCAACTATGCCACCTGGGTGCATCGCTTCCACCGCTTCCGCCGCTTCGCGACGCAGGCCGCCCCCACCTCCGGCTCGATGGGCTATGGCCTGCCGGCCGCGGTTGCCGCCAAGCAGCTCTTCCCGGAGCGTGAGGTCATCTGCTTTGCCGGCGACGGCTGCTTCATGATGCACGGCCAGGAATTCGCCACCGCCGTGCGCTACAACCTTCCGATCATCACCGTCGTCGTCAACAACGGCATCTACGGCACGATCCGCATGCACCAGGAGCGGGAATATCCCGGCCGCGTCAGCGCCACGGACCTCACCAACCCGGATTTCGCCGCGCTCGCCCGCGCCTATGGCGGACATGGCGAGACGGTGGAGGCGACGGAGGACTTCGCGCCCGCCTTCCTGCGCGCCCGCTCGAGCGGCAAGCCTGCGATCATCGAGGTGAAGCTCGACCCGGAAGCGATCACGCCGACGCGCACGCTCTCGGATATCCGCAGCGGGACGTGATGTTTTTAAGGGCGTGAAAGCCCCTCATCCCGCTGCCGCGACCTTCTCCCCGCAAGCGGGGAGAAGGCGGATGGGGCAATGCCTCGCCCTCCAAATATCGTCGATGCTTTGGGAAACCGGTGCAGCATTCCCCTTCGCCCCGCTTGCGGGGAGAAGGTGCCGGCAGGCGGATGAGGGGCCAGGCCCTCAGCCGCGGATATGCTGCGTCTGCTCGTAGATCTTCGTCGAGCGCATGCCGGAGCGGCAATAGCCGAGCATCGGGCGCGGCAGCTCGTCGAGCGCGTCGACCATGCCGTGCACGGCCTCGGCCGTCACGCCCATCGGGCCGACCGGCACATGGGCGACCTCGATGCCGAGTTCCTTCGCGCGCGCCGCGATGACGGAGAATTCCGGCTGGTCGGGCTGCTCGTGGTCCGGGCGGTGGCAGACGATGGATTTGAAGCCCAGGGCGGCGATGGCGTCGAGATCCTCGACGGCGATCTGGCCGGAGACGGAATATTCGTCGTTGATCTCGCGGATATCCATGGGCGGTTCCTTCTAGAAAACAGGGGTGCTCACCGTTTAAGCCCGCACCGCGAGAGCGTCAATCACGCAAAATCTATAGCAATTCCCGAAAAGGCGCGAAGCGTGCCACCCCCGGAACGCGCGAACGCCCCTCTCCGCTCGAAAAGCGTGCAAATATCCTAGCGGACCTCGAAGGCGAGGCCGTAGCCGACGCTTTCGCCGGGCGCGAAATCGGCGGCCTCGCCGGAGGCGATCAGCGCGGCGCGCGGCGCGAGCCGGTGCGAGACGGGCTCGATGCCGAGCACCGCCGAGCCCGGCGACAGGTTCCGCCAGACCTGGAGATGCGGCAGCGTATCCGTGCGGAAGCGGATATGGACACTGCGCCCGGCAAGCGCGGCGATCGGGCCGATGGCAATCTCGGCCCAGCCATGCGTTGCCGTTTCAGCCGCCGGCACGCAGAAGAGCTCGCGGTCGCCCTCCCCGAAGCGCCACGGCAGGCTGCTGCCGGGCAGCATCGCCCCGGTCAGCCGCGTGTCCGCATCGAAGAGGCCGGTGCCGAAATTGATATGATACATGCCGAAGGGCGGCCAGGGCGTCTCGCCCGTATTGGTGACGACATCGTCGAGCGTGATATGGCCGGTGCGCCGGTCGGCGCGCCATCGGCGCGCGAGATCGGCCTTGCCGCCATGGGCGAGCGAAACGGCGACGCGCCCCTCGCAGACCACCTCCCCCTCGTCCTCCTCGATCAGCACGTCCCGCGCCGGCGAGGACGAGAGCGAGCCGTGCAATGGATAAAGCCGCCCGTCGGCCGCACCCTCGACCGGCACCGGATGGCGGATGTGATCCGGACCGCAAGTGAACAGGAAGCCGGGCAGCGCCTTGTCGATGCGCGGATCGCCATCCGACGGCACGGCCGCCCCCGGCGCGAGATCGACGCCATGGAAGACGGCGCCGGCGACGTCGAGCACCGATTGCGGCGTCAGGTCGAGGCGGAAGGACTGGTCGGGGGTTTGGGCGGTAAGGGAAAAGGTCATCCGGGACTCCGGCAAGGGGCAATCAATCGGCGGCATGCTAGGGTCTGTACTCCATCAGCACAGACCCTAGAGCAATTCCCGCAAAAGTGCGAAGCGGTTTTGCGTCCGGAACCGCGGCAAAACAAAAGGATAGCGTGTTTTCGCGATTCGGCGAAAAACGGAAACGCTCCTACGGCAGGGCGCCGGTCGGCCATGACCCGCAGGCCTCGCCTCTCACCGCCTCCACGGAACCTCACGGCCGGTCACAAGTTTTTGCACGGCGCGTTGACCTTCCGTTCACCATCGATTCAGTTTTTTCATATTAAGGTCTGAATTGAAGTGTTCCGTCCGCGCGACATGGGCAAGCAGGCAGGTCAAGAGTCGTGAATTCTATTTTTAAAACAAGCGTTTCGCTCCTTACCGCGGCCTCCGTCCTCGGATTCGCCATCTTGCCGGCGCAGGCCCAGCAGCGGTTCTTCGCGCGCGACACGGTCCTGGTTTCGCCGGAAGGCGACATCCTCGACTACATTCCGGACGACGGCAGCGTGCGCGTGATGCGCGACAACCGCGGCCGCACCGTCTATGTCGACGGCTGGGGCAACATCGTTGCCACCGCCATGCAGGCCGACCGCTACTTCGCCCGCGGCGACGATTACCGCCCGCGCCGCGACCGCTATCGCGAGATGCGCGGCTATCCGGAAGCGAACCCCGACTATTTCCCGCCGGCGCCCGAGGCCGACTATGGCGACGAGCTGACGACGAGTTCCGTGCCGGAAATGCGCGAGGGCCTGCCGGGTGGCATCGAGCGCCAGCCCCTGCCGGATGCCGATTTCGGCGGCTCGCAGGCCCTGCCCGATTTTTCCGGCGACAGCGCGGCCCTGCCGGAAAACGGCACCGATCCCGATGCGGAATTCGTGCCCGGCCCGAAATTCGACCCGGCGATCGCGATCGGCAAGATGTCGTCCGCCGAGATCACCGCGCTTCAGGTCTTCCTCGACCGCGAGGGCTTTTCGCCGGGCGTGATCGACGGCAAGAAGGGCTCGAACGTCACCAAGGCGATCGAGGCCTGGCAGCAGGCGACGGGCGAGACGCTCGACCCGAACAATGCCGACGACATCCTGGAGCGGCTGCGCCTGTCCGGCGGCCTTGCCTTCACCACCTACGAGATCACCGCCGCCGACGCGGCCGGCCCCTATGTCGCCGCCATCCCCGACGACTATGCCCAGAAGGCGGCGCTGCCGCATCTCTCCTTCACCTCGACCACCGAGATGCTGGCCGAGAAGTTCCACATGGACGAGGCCTATCTGAAGGAGATCAATCCGGGCGTCGATTTCACCATTCCCGGCACGATCATCAAGGTCGTCGACACGGGCGAGCGGAAGACCGGAAAGGTCGCCAAGATCCTCGCCGACAAGGGCCGCAAGCAGGTGCTCGCCTATGACGAGAACGGCACGCTGATCGCCGCCTATCCGGCCAGCATCGGCTCGGCCGACACGCCCTCTCCATCAGGCACGGTGACGGTCGAGCGCATCGCGCTCAATCCGGGCTATACCTACAATCCGAAGATCAATTTCCAGCAGGGCAACAACAACAAGGTGCTGACCCTGCAGCCCGGCCCGAACGGCCCGGTCGGCACGGTCTGGATCGCGCTGTCGAAGCCGACCTACGGCATCCACGGCACGCCGGAACCCTCGAAGATCGGCAAGACCCAGAGCCACGGCTGCATTCGCCTCACCAACTGGGACGCGACGGAGCTCGCCAAGATGACCAGCGCCGGCGTGACGGTCGAATTCGTCGACTGACGATCGGGGGGTAGCCCCTCATCCGGCTGCCGCCACCTTCTCCCCGCAAGCGGGGAGAAGGGATATGCCGCGCCGGCTTCCTCGCCCAATGACCGCTTGTAGGTAAGCCTCTCCCGCTTGCCAGTAATCGGATATGAATGAATCGTTGCTCCATCCCCTTCTCCCCGCTTGCGGGGAGAAGGTGCCGGCAGGCGGATGAGGGGCAGCCCGACGGCAGAGAAGGCCAGCGGTCAAGCCGCCCGCACATACCCCGATCCCTGGGCCGGGCGGGCGTCGCCGCTGGTGCGGAAGGCGCTGAGCTGGGCGGCAATGGAGGCGGCCTCCTGCGTCAGCGCCTGGCTGGCGGCATTCGCCTCCTCCACCATGGCGGCGTTCTGCTGGGTGATCTGGTCCATGGCGTTGACCGCCTGGTTGACCGCCTGCAGGCCCGTCGCCTGTTCCGCCGTGCTGGCGCGGATCGTGTTGAACACGGCGCTGACCTCCACGACCTGGGTGACGATCTGGCGCAGCGACTGGGCGACCTCACCCACCGAGCGCACGCCGTCCTCGACCTGGCCGTGCGACTTGGCGATGAGGTTCTGGATGTCCTTCGCCGCATCGGCGCAGCGCTGCGCGAGCGCCCGCACTTCCGAGGCCACGACGGCAAAGCCGCGCCCCGCCTCGCCGGCCCGCGCCGCCTCGATGCCCGCATTGAGCGCGAGCAGATTGGTCTGGAAGGCGATCTCGTCGATCACCTCGATGATGTTGGCGATGGCCGAGGAGGAAGCCTGGATCTCGCCCATGGCGACGATCGCGTGTTCCACCACCTCGCCGCCGCGCTGCGCATTGTCGCGCGCCGCCATGACGAGGGCGTTCGCCTCGTTGGCGCTCTGGGCGGTCTGGCGCACGGTGGTGGTCACCTGCTCGACGGCGGCCGCCGTCTCCTCCAGGTTCGCGGCCTGTCGCTCCGTGCGCTTGGCAAGGTCGTCGGAGGCCGCTGCGATCTCCTGCGCGCTCAGATGGATGGAGCCCGCGCCGGCGCCGATATTGCCGATCGCCTGCGAGAGCGTGGAAATGGCGTGGTTGAAGTCGTCGCGCAGCGCCTCGTAGGCCTCCGGCAGCGGGCCGGTGATGCGCGCGGTGAGGTCGCCGTCGGAGATGCGCTTCAGCGCGGCGCCGAAACTGTCGCTGACGATCTTGCGCTCCTCGGCGACGACCTGCGCCTGCACCGCCTGCTGCTTGGCGAGGTCCGACATGTCGTTGTAGACGGAGATGGAGAGGTCCATGTCGAGGAACATGGCCTTGAGCAGGCTGGAGAACCGCGCCGCAAATTCCTCCGGCCCGATTTCCTGGCGGGCAAAGAGCCCCTGCTTCGGCCAGAGCGATTTCACGGCCTCCGTCAGGAGATGCTCGACGATCAGCGCATAGCCGCCGATATACCAGCGCGGCTCAAGGCCGATGCGCGCATGCACATGGCCGATCGTCTGCACCTTGGAAGCATAGTCGCCGGTGAAATCGCCGGCCGCGATATTCGCCCAATGGCCGAGCTGGGCATTCTTCGCCCGATTCATGTGGGCGTCGTTGGAGAAGAGGTGGTTCACCTCCGGGCTCTTGCGCACGATCGCATAGAACTTGTCCAGCGCCGGGCCGAGCTCCTTCTCGATGAAGGGTTTGAGCGTGCGAAGCCGCTTCAGCGCTGCCTCGTCGAGGCCGAGATAGTCCAGACGGCGCGCGATGTCGTGGTTCTGGCTGGCGGTCTGCGGGGCTGGCTTCATTCCGGGGGTATCCTGGCAACTCGAGAAAACGGGGAAAGCAACGGAAAATCGGGGCAGCAGCGCCGGGCAGCACCGCATCTTGCCCGTAACCCTTCATGGGTCCCCATGGCGACGCATCGCCGAAGGGGTGGCTTTCTGACGCGATATCATTAGGTTAAGCGTGGTAAATTGTTCATTACCAACCTTGCATTGCGACGCAAAAAACGGCCGCGCCATTCGTCGCAGCCGTTCTTGTCATTCGTCAATCCGGAAGGTTCAGGCCGCCCGCTGCAGCGTGCGGAAGAAGCCGCGTTCGGTGGCGATGCGCTTGCGCACCGGCAGGAGGCGCAGGACCTCGTCGGCAAAGAGGCGCGCATTCTCGCAGGCCTTGTCGAGATTGCTCACCCTGGCCGCATCCATCGTATAGAGCGTGCCGCCGCAATCGAAGATGTCGCGGAAGGCGGTGCGCTCGCCGATCGGCGTATCGAGCACGGCAACGCCGCGGGCGGCGAGCAACGCCTTGATGGCGCTCATCGCGCGCGTCGTCACCAGCGAATTCATGCGGGTGAGCACGACCGAATGGTTGATGCGGATGCCCGCCTTCTCGTCGAGCTGCTTCAGCAGTTCGAGGATATGCGCCGCCCCGCGCGCATCCATGGCACAGCCCTGCACCGGGATCATCACATGGTCGGACAGGCCGATGGCGGTGGCGACCAGCGCATCGCGCGCGCCGGCAAGGTCGATGATGAAATAGTCGGTCGTCTGCCGGTTCTCGCGGATATGGCACTGGAGGGAGGCCATCGAGACTTCGGAGATGACGGCGATGTTGCGCTGGCGGCCGGAAACCTCGTGCCAGTGGCTGATCCAGCGCTGCGGGTCCGCATCGAGAATGGTGATGCGGTGGCCGCGGCTCGCAAGCTCGGTGGCGAGAATGAGCGCTGCGGTGGTCTTGCCCGCGCCGCCCTTGGCATTGGCAAATGTGATGACTGGCATGTCTTTCCTCATGAATGCTGCGAGCTTTGCATCGCTCTCGTCAGACGGCCCGGTGAGAATGGCGCCCGCTTGCTCAAACCTTTCAAAACATGGTTAACGAAATGGAAACATGCGCATGGCGAAGATTAACGAGAACGGCGCCGAATTTGCGCTTTCTCAAGCAAAAGGCCCGGAAAACGGCGGTTTTCCGGGCCTCTGTCATTTGTTAACGGCAAGAATTCAGATGCACTCGACGAAGAGGCGCTTGGCCGCATCCAGCGTCAGCTCCACCGGATTGCCGCCGGCCGTCGGGTCGACGATCGCCATGGCGGCCATCTCGTCGATCCGGTCCGTGCCGACGCCGAGCGCCGACAGCTTGTCCGGCACGCCGAGCTCCTCGCGCAGGCGCAGCACATAGTCGAAGAAGCCGTCGAAGCCGCCCTCTATGCCGAGATAGGCGGCGGCGCTGGCGATCTTCGCCTCGATGGCCGGGCGGTTGAAGGTCAGCACCGGCGGCATCACGACGGCATTGGTCATGCCATGGTGCGTGTTGTAGATGGCGCCGACCGGATGCGACAGCGAGTGGATCGCGCCGAGGCCTTTCTGGAAGGCAACGGCGCCCATGGCGGCGGCCGACATCATGTTGGCACGGGCCTCGATATCGGTCCCGTCCCTGTAGGCGCGCGGCAGGAATTCCTTGACGAGACGCATGCCTTCGAGCGCGATGCCCTGGCTCATCGGGTGGTAGAACGGCGAGGAATAGGCTTCCAGGCAATGGGCGAAGGCGTCCATGCCGGTGCCGGAGGTGATGACCTTCGGCATGCCGACCGTCAGCTCCGGATCGCAGATCGTCACCGAAGGCAGGAACTTCGGATGGAAGATCACCTTCTTGGTATGCGTCTCCGAATTGGTGATGACCGAGGCGCGGCCGACTTCCGAGCCGGTGCCGGCCGTCGTCGGCACGGCGACGATCGGCGCGATGCCGTCGGAATTGGCGCGGGTCCACCAGTCGCCGATATCCTCGAAATCCCAGACCGGCCGCGTCTGGCCGGCCATGAAGGCGACGGCCTTGCCGAGGTCGAGGCCCGAGCCGCCGCCGAAGGCGACGACGCCGTCATGGCCGCCGTCGCGGAACGCCTTGACGCCGGCTTCGAGGTTCCTGTCGGTCGGGTTCGGATCGACCTCGGCGAACATCGCCCGGCCGAGGCCGGCGGCGTCGAGAATGTCGAGCGCTTCCTTCGTGATCGCCATGGTCGAAAGGCCGCGGTCGGTGACGAGCAGCGGCTTCTCCATGCCTACGGCCTTGCAGTGGTCGGCGAGTTCCTTGATGCGGCCGGCCCCGAACTTGATCGCGGTCGGGTAGCTCCAGTTGGCGGTGATGGTCATGCTCTTCAAGCTTTCCTGAAATGGTAGGACTTCGGTCGGGTGAGATTGTGGAAGCCGATGACGGAGAGCGAGCCGCCGCGGCCCGTTTCCTTGACGCCCGTCCAGCAGAGCGCCGGGTCGAGATAGTCGGCGCGGTTCATGAAGACGGTGCCGGTCTCAAGGTCGTGGGCGATGTTCGCCGCGCGGTCCGCGTCCTTCGTCCAGAGCGAGACGGTGAGGCCGTATTTGCAATCGTTCATCAGGGCGAGCGCTTCTTCGTCGCTCTTGACCTTCATGATGCCGACGGCGGGGCCGAAGGTCTCCTCGGTCATGAACTCCATCGAATGGTCGACATCGACGAGGATCTGCGGGGCGACATAGGCGCCGCCGTCATCGGCCGGGAAGAGCTTGGGATCGACCAGCGCCCTGGCGCCCTTCGCGACCGCATCGGCGATCTGCGAACGCACGGTGGCGGCGAAACGCTTGTGCGCCATCGGGCCGAGGGTGGTTTCCGGATCGAGCGGATTGCCGAGCTTGTAGTTGGACACCCAGGCGACCGACTTTTCCACGAAGGCGTCGTAGAGCTTCTCGTTGACGTAGATGCGCTCG
This sequence comes from Shinella sp. HZN7, assembly GCF_001652565.1. Lineage (NCBI taxonomy): Bacteria > Pseudomonadati > Pseudomonadota > Alphaproteobacteria > Hyphomicrobiales > Rhizobiaceae > Shinella > Shinella sp. HZN7. Next base: position 2,476,929 of record NZ_CP015736.1, read on the forward strand.
ATGCCGCAGCAGCACTGGCCGGAATTGTAGGTCGCGCCGTCCATCAGCGTGTCGACGGCGGCATCGAGGTCGGCGTCTTCCATGACGTAACCCGGATCCTTGCCGCCGAGTTCGAGGCCGACCGGCGTGAAGGTGCCGGCCGCCGCGCGCTCGATCGACCGGCCGCCTTCGACCGAACCGGTGAAGTTGACGAAGTCGAACGCGTTGCCGGCAATCAGCGCCGAGGTCGTGTCATGGTCGAGGAAGACGTTCTGGAAGACATCCTCCGGCACGCCCGCCTCGTTGAAGGCGCGCACCAGCCGTTCGCCGACGAGCAAGGTCTGGGCGGCGTGCTTGATGATGACGACATTGCCGGCCATCAGCGCCGGCGCGACCGTGTTGATCGCGGTCATGTAGGGGTAGTTCCACGGCGCGATGACGAAGACGACGCCATGCGGCTCGCGCTCGATGCGGCGCTCGAAACGCTCGCTGTTCTCGATGACGATCGGCGCCAGCGACGAGCCGGCGATCTCGGCGACATAGTTGGAACGCTCGTTGAAGCCCTTGAACTCGCCGCCGTAACGGACCGGGCGGCCCATCTGCCAGGCGATTTCCGGCACGATCTCGTCGGCCATCTCGTTGACGCGGGCAACGCCCTTGAGGACGAGCTGGACGCGCTCTTCGAGCGGGCGCCTGGCCCAGGCCTTCTGCGCCTTCTTCGCACGGGCGACGGCCTCTTGCGCGGCCGCCAGCGGCATCGCCTCGCGCTCGGCATAGACCGAGCCGTCCACGGGGGATATGCATTTGATCACAGTCATGATCGACTTCCTGTTGGTTCTATTCGGAATTTCAGTTCTGGCGCAGATGCCGCCCCTCATCCGCCTGCCGGCACCTTCTGCCCGCAAGCGGGGAGAAGGGATTTGCCGCGCCGTCTCGTCTCCCTCTCCCCGCTTGCGGGGAGAGGGCGGGGTGAGGGGCAAATCTGCACACGCTTCTACGCCCTCTCGAAGCCGCGCGCCACCTCCCAGTCGGTGATGCGGCGGTCGTATTCTTCCTGCTCCCATTCGGCCGCGCGCACATAGTGGTCGACGACGTCGTCGCCGAAGGCCTCGCGCAGCATGTCGGATTCCTTCAGCGCGGCGGCCGCGCCGCGCAGGGTCTTGGGGATCTCGCGGATGTCCTTGCCGCCATAGGCGTCGCCCTCGAAGGGCGCCTCCAGCTCCAGCTTCTGCTCGATGCCGGCCATGCCGGCCGCCAGCAGCGCCGCCATGGCGAGATAGGGGTTGAGGTCGGAGCCGCCGACGCGGCATTCGATGCGGATGCCCTTGGTGCCCTCGCCGCACAGGCGATACCCGGCGGTGCGGTTGTCCTTGCTCCAGATCGCCTTGGTCGGCGCGAAGGTGCCGGCGACGAAGCGCTTGTAGGAATTGATGTAGGGCGCGAGGAAATAGGTGATCTCGCTGGCATGGGCGAGCAGGCCCGCCACATACATGCGCATCAGCTCCGACATGCCGTACTTGCCGTCCCTGTCGAAGAACTTCGGCTCCTTGCCGTCGAGGCTCCACAGCGACTGGTGGATATGCGAGGAGGAGCCGGCCAGGTTGTAGTTCCACTTGGCGAGGAAGGTAACGGCCTTGCCGCGCTGCCAGGCGATCTCCTTGGTGGCGTTCTTGATGATCGAATGCCGGTCAGCCATGGTCAGCGCCTCGGCATACCGCACGTTGATCTCCTCCTGGCCAGGCGAGGCCTCGCCCTTGGAATTCTCGACCGGAATGCCGGCGCCCTGCAAGCCGTTGCGCAGCGCCCGCATGACATCCTCTTCCTTGGTGGTCTGGAAGATGTGGTAGTCCTCGTTGTAGCCGGACGCCGTGCGCAGGTCGCGGTAGCCGCTCTCGCGCGCATCGTCGAAGGTCTGGTCGAACAGGTAGAATTCGAGCTCGCTCGCCATGAAGGGCTTCAGGCCCAGGGCCTCCAGCCGCTTGACCTGCTTCTTCAGCACGGCGCGCGGCGAATGCGGAACCTCGGCATGGGTGTGGTGGTCGAGCACGTCGCAGAGCACCAGCGCCGTGCCTTCGAGCCAGGGCAGCTTGCGCAGCGTCGCAAGGTCAGGCTTCATCGTGTAGTCGCCATAGCCGGCGGCCCAGCTCGTCGACTTGTAACCCGAAACGGTCTCCATCTCCATGTCGGTCGCCAGCAGGTAATTGCAGCTATGCGTCTCTTCATAAGCGCTGTCGATGAAATACTGCGCGTGGAAACGCTTGCCCATCAGGCGCCCCTGCATGTCGACGAGGCATGCCAGAACGGTATCGATGCGGCCCTCGGCCACATCCTTCTTCAGGTCGTCAAAACTATAGGTCATGGTCATCGGTGGCGGTCCTGGGGGTTGCTGCGTTCATGCCGGACCGGGCCTTGCCGGCCCGGTCCGAAGGGACTGGATGCGGTCAGCCGTTGACGTAGGGCGGGCCGGCCTTGGTGATGATGGCGTTGTAGTCCTCGAAGATCTTCACGACCTTGGCGGCCGTCTCGCTCTGGCCGGCGATCTCCTTCCAGAACACCTTCGCCGCATCCTCGACGACCTTCCATTCCTCGGTCGGGATGCTGGTGAGCTTCAGCTTGGTGCCTTCGGCGCGCAGCTTGGCCTCACCGCCCCAGTACCACTGGTCGCGGTAGTTGTTGCCGGCCTCGATGGCCGTCATGACCAGCTTCTTCAGGTGGTCCGGCAGTTCCGCCCACTTCTGCTCGTTGACGAAGAAGGAGCCGATCCAGGCGCCCGAGATGTTGTTGGTCAGGAAGTGGTCCGTCACGTCGGCCCAGCCGACCGTGTAGTCCTCGGTGATGCCCGACCAGGCCATGCCGTCGAGTTCGCCGGTCTGCACGGCGACCTGCGCGTCTTCATAGGGGATCGTCACCGGCACGACGCCGAACTGGCTGAGGAAGCGGCCGGCCGTCGGGAAGGTGTAGAGGCGTAGGCCTTCGAGATCCTTGACGGAGGTGATCGGCTTCTTGGTGTTGAAGTGGCACGGGTCCTGCCCGGAGGAGGAGAGCCACACGACGCCGCCGACCTTCTCGTAGGACGACTTCCAGATCTCGGCGAGGCCGTACTGCTTGAAGAGCACCGGCACGTCGAGGATCTGCTTGGTGGCGAGCGGGAAGTAGCCGCCGAAGGTGGCGACGTCCGCCGGGGACGCCATGGAATCGTCGTCCGAATGCACGGCGTCGATCGTGCCGGCCTGGAGCGCGCGGAACAATTCACCCGTCGGCACGATCTGGTCGGAGAAATAGAGCTCGATCTCCAGTTCGCCCTTGGCGGCGGCGTTGATCGCATCGACGATCGGCTTGGTGACGTGCTCGCCGAGCGCGGCGCCCGCATAGGTCTGGAAGCGCCACTTGATGGCGGTCTGCGCCTTCACGATGGCGGGGGCGGAAAGCGTGGCGGCACCGGCCCCGATCGTGACTGCCCCGGCGCGTGTCAGAAATTGCCGTCTGTTGGTCATATCTCTATCCCTCTGGTTAAACGTCTCGCTTTTGCCGGGAACGGCCGTTCATCCCGGTCGGTCGATCATTTCTTCTTCTGTCGGCCTCATTGCTCCTTGATGCCGGCGGCCTTTGCCGCCGGCCAGTTCCTCACTTGGCGTAGTAGTTGTTCGGCAGCCACGTCGCGATTTCCGGGAAAACGCCGATGATGATCAGACTCGCCAGCATGATGCCGACGAAGGGCCAGATCGAGCGGTAGATGTCCCGCATGCCGATCTCGGGCGGCGCCATCGCCCGCATCATGAACAGGTTGTAGCCGAAGGGCGGGGTGATGTAGGCGATCTGGCAGGTGATCGTGTAGAGGATGCCGTACCAGACGAGGTCGAAGCCGAGCTTCTGCACCAGCGGGATGTAGAGCGGCGCGACGATGACGAGCATGGCCGTGTCGTCGAGGAACATGCCCATGACGAGGAACGAGATCTGCATCAGCACCAGAACCTGCCAGGGTTCGAGGCCGAGGTCGCCCAGGAAGAAGCGCTCGATCGACTTGACCGCGCCGAGACCGTCGAAGACGGCGCCGAAGCAGAGCGAGGCGATGAGGATCCACATGAACATGCAGGTGATGCCGAGCGTCTTCTGCAAGACGTCGTTCCACAGCCGCACGCTGAGGCGGCCGCGCCACCAGGCGACCAGCGCCGAGCAGATGGCGCCGATGGCGGAGCTTTCCACCAGGCTCGCAATGCCGCTGAGGAACAGCCACATCATCAGCACGAAGATGCCGAGCGGCACGATGCCGGCAGACAGGAGCGCCACTTTCTCGCGCAACGGCACGTTGCGCTCCTCGACCGGCAGGGCCGGGCCGAGCGACGGGTTGATCCGGCAGCGCACATAGACGTAGATCGCCATCAGCGCCGCCATCATCAGGCCGGGGAACACGCCGGCGAGCCAGAGCTGGCCGACCGGCACGCGGGCGATCATGCCGTAGAGCACGAGCACGACGCTCGGCGGCAGGAGGATGCCGAGCGTCGAGCCGCCCTGCACGACGCCCGTCATCATGACCTTGTCGTAGCCGCGGCGCAGCAACTCGGGCAGCGCGATGGTGGCGCCGATGGCCATGCCGGCGACCGACAGGCCGTTCATGGCGGAGATGATGACCATGAGGCCGACCGTGCCGAGCGCAAGGCCGCCGTTGATCGGCCCCATCCAGACGTGGATCGCCTTGTACATGTCCTCGGCGATGCCCGATTCCGACAGCATGTAGCCCATGAAGACGAACATCGGCACCGTCAGCATCGGGTACCATTTGACGAGCTTCATGGCCGAGGCGAAGCCCATTTCCGAGCCCCCCGTGCCCCACAGCAGGAAGGCCGCGACCACGCCGACGAAACCGATGACGGCAAAGACGCGCTGCCCGGTGAGCAGCAGCACCATCATGCCGGCGAACATCGTTATAGCGATGAATTCATAACTCATGCGATGGGCCTTCCCCGCAGCTCGGCGATGTCCTTGAAGAGCGAGGAGATGGCCTGCGCGAGCATCATCAAGACGCCGAAGGTCATGACGATCTTGATCGGCGCCATGTAGGGCGCCCAGGCGGTAAAGCTCTTTTCCTTGAACTGGATGGCGTAGGTCGTGCTGGTGATGCCGCCATAGAGCATGAAGCCCAGGAACACGATCAGCGCGACGGCCGTGACCGTGTCGAAGATCGCACGCTTGCGCACCGACCAGGTGCCGTAGAACAGGTCCATGCGCACATGGTCGCCGGTCTGCATGGCGAAGGCGCCGCCGAGCATGTAGTAGGCCGCCATGGTGAACTGCGCCGATTCCAGCGTCCAGTTCGCCGGCAGGTGGAAGGCCTTCGAGACGGAGGAATACAGCAGGATCGCGAACATCGCGAAGATCAGGTACATCGCAAAAAGGCCGACACGCCGGTTGAACGTGTCGACGAAGCGAACATAGGTCTTGATGACATCAGGCATGGCCCCGACCTCCACCGACGGCGGTCTTCTCAACCGGGCCACACCCCTCGTGTAACAACGCAAGCATCCGCTTGGCCTCTCCTGTTTATGGTCTTGTCCGTCTCCACGGATGCCGTTCCCCGGGGTCTTGTCATTGGATTGCCGGAAGGCTCTTTTCGAGCAGTCCCGCCAGATAGCCGGCCACGACCCCTTGGCCGGCTTCGTCTTTTATGAGGTCGTTGCGGACCTCGATCATCACATTGGCAAGGCCGTTGGCAAGGCCGTGCTCCTTCAGCGTATGCGTCACGCCGTCTTCCGGTCCATAGGGTTCGTTGCGGCGGATGTCGTAGGGGCCGGCGCTGCCGGCCGCGGCCAGCATGGCGTCGGCAAGGCGCGTGTCGGCGTCGTGCAGGATGCCGATCTCGACGGCGCGCGGCTTGCCGAAATAGACCGGCGTGAAACTGTGCATGGTGACGATGACCGGCGCCCTGCCCTCTGCGATCCGGCCCTTCACCAGGCCGGACAGCCTGTCGCGGAACGGCAGGTAGAGCGCCTCGGTGCGGGCATCGCGCGCTGCCTGGTCGAGGCCGGCATTGCCGGGAACCGCGAAGACCTCGCTCTTTTCCGGCATGGCGGCCGGCGATTCCGGCGGGCGGTTGCAATCGTAGACGAGGCGCGAGAAACGCTGGAAAACCAGCGTCGCATCCAGGCTTTCCGCCATCAGGCGCGCAACGGCGAGCGCGCCCGGATCCCAGGCTATATGGCTTTCAAGCGCCTCCTCGGTGAGGCCGAGCGTACCGAGCGCCTTCGGAAGCAGGCGGGAAGCATGCTCGCAGACCAGGATGACCGGGCCGCGGGCAATACTATTCTCCAGGGCGACGGGGTCGCCCTCCTCTCCAGTCAGAATTCCCATCAGCCTGATCCCCTCGACCGGCTCTTATCGTTAATGAAGAGAATTCTTCACAGTCTTGCCGCTGTCAACGGGGTATTGAAAAAATCTCTTCAAAAAAACATTTGACTCGAATTGTGACAGCGATGTTTAATTTCCCGAACTCCGGCGAAGACCGGAGCGCAGGGGAACAATTTGACACTCAACCAAGCATCCATGACGGTGTCGGATGTGATCAGTGCCCATTTCGACGCGTTGACGCGCGCCGAAAAGCAGCTGGCCACGTCATTGCTCGACAACTATCCCGTCTCCGGCCTCGGCAGCATCACGACGGTGGCGGAAAACGCCGGCGTGTCGACGCCGACGGTCGCCCGCATGGTGCAGAAGCTGGGATTTCGCGGCTTCCCGGATTTCCAGGCCCGCCTGCACCACGAGCTGGAAGCCACCCTGTCGAGCCCGATCAGCAAGCACGACCGCTGGGCGGCCAGGGCGCCCGGCACGCATATCCTCAACCGCTTCGCCGACGCGATCATGACCAACCTGCGCCAGACGCTCTCGCAGGTCGAGACCGCCGACTTCGACAGCGCCAGCGCCCTCCTCGCCGACCGCCAGCGTAGCATCTACATCATCGGCGGGCGCATCACGAAGGCGCTGGCCGACTACCTCTTCACCCATCTCCAGGTCATCCGCCCGAACGTCACGCAGATCGCCGCCAATCCCAGTTCCTGGCCGCACTACGTCTTGAACATGAAGGCCGGCGACGTGCTCGTCATCTTCGACATCCGCCGCTACGAGCAGGAGATGGAGACGCTGGGCCGCGTCGCGCGCGAGCGCGGCGTGGAGATCGTGCTCTTCACCGACCAGTGGGCCTCGCCCGTCGCCAAGGTCGCGGCGAAGGTCTTTCGCGTGCATATCGAGGCGCCGTCGGCCTGGGACTCGTCCGTCGTGACGCTGTTCATCGTTGAGGCGCTGATCGAAGCCGTCCAGAGTTCGGGCTGGGAGGAAACCAGCGGCCGAATGAAGACGCTGGAGGGCCTCTTCGAGGCCAGCCGGCTTTTCCGCAAGCCCCGGCCGGAGGTTCCCGGCAAACCCTGATAGACATCCGAAAAAAACGAAATAAAACTGTCACATAAGCTTCATCTGCCGCCAGTATCAGCTTCGCCGAAGTTGACTGACTCACAAAAGGAGAACACCCGTGATGTCACATACGAAACGTCTGCTTTCGCTCTCCACCGCGCTGGCGATTGCCGTCCCCTCGCTCGCCTTCGCCGAGCCGAGCGCCGAACTGATCGAAGCCGCCAAGAAGGAAGGCATGCTGACGACGATCGCACTGCCGCACGACTGGTGCGGCTATGGCGACGTCATCGCCTCCTTCAAGGCCAAGTATCCGGAAATCCAGGTCAACGAACTGAACCCGGACGCCGGCTCGGCCGACGAGATCGAAGCCATCAAGGCCAACAAGGACAATACGGGCCCGCAGTCGCCCGACGTGATCGACGTCGGCCTCGCCTTCGGCCCGTCCGCCAAGGCCGAAGGCCTGCTGCAGCCCTACAAGGTCTCCACCTGGGACGAGATCCCGGACACCATCAAGGACGCCGAAGGCTACTGGTATGGCGACTATTACGGCGTGATGTCCTTCCTCGTGAACAAGGACCTCGTCGAGAACACGCCGAAGGACTGGGCGGACCTCCTGAAGCCGGAATATGCCGGCCAGGTCGCGCTTGCCGGCGACCCGCGCGCCTCCAACCAGGCGATCCTCGGCGTTCTCGCCGCCGGTCTCGCCAAGGATGCCAAGTCCGGCAAGGAAGCCGGTGAAGCGGGCCTTGCCTACTTTGCCGAGCTGAACAAGGCCGGCAACTTCGTTCCGGTCATCGGCAAGTCCGGTACGCTGGCGCAGGGTTCCACCCCGATCGTCATCGCCTGGGACTACAACGCCCTCGGCTGGGCCAAGACCCTCAACGGCAACCCGCCGACGGAAGTCGTCGTTCCGGAGAAGGGCGTTCTCGCCGGCGTCTACGTCCAGGCCATTTCGGCCTATGCGCCGCACCCGAACGCCGCCAAGCTGTGGATGGAGCACCTCTATTCCGACGAAGGTCAGCTCGGCTGGCTGAAGGGCTATTGCCATCCGGCGCGCTTCAACGCCATGGTCAAGGCCGGCAAGGTTCCGCAGGACCTTATCGACGCGCTGCCGCCGGCAGAATCCTATGAAAAGGCCTACTTCCCGACGCTCGAGGAAGTCGACGCCAACAAGGCGGCCGTGACCGGCGCCTGGGATTCCGTGGTCGGCGCCAACGTGCAGTAAACGACATCCCCGTCGCCCCGGCTGCACGGCCGGGGCGACGATTGCGGTGTGCCAATGACGGCAACCCCATGAGGCCAACTTAATGTCATCAGACAGCTCAGCAGCACCGCCCCCCGCGCGGGCGCCCTTCCGCCTCCCGCTGCACTGGCTCGGCGCCGTGCCGTTCGCGATCTTCGTCCTGTTGTTCCTGATCATGCCGACGATGCGCATCGTCATCGGCGCCTTTCAGACGCCGGAGGGCAGCTTCACGCTCGACAACATCCGGGGCCTGTTCACCACCTCCATCCTCTCGGCCTACTGGATCTCGATCAAGATCTCCATCGCCTCGGCGCTTCTCGGCTGCCTGATCGGCTTTTCCGTCGCATCCGCCGCGGTGCTCGGCGGCCTGCCGAAATGGATCCGCGGACCGCTCCTGACCTTTTCCGGCGTCGCCTCCAACTTCGCCGGCGTGCCGCTCGCCTTCGCCTTTCTCGCGACGCTCGGCCCGGTCGGCCTCATCACGGTGTTCCTGAAGAGCCAGCTCGGCATCGACCTGCGCGCGCTCGGCTTCAACATCCTGTCCTTCTGGGGCCTGACGATCACCTATCTGTTCTTCCAGATCCCGCTGATGATCCTCATTATCACGCCCGCGCTCGACGGCCTGAAGCGCGAATGGCGGGAAGCGGCGCAGATCCTCGGCGCGACGAACGCGCAGTACTGGCGCCTGGTCGCCTTCCCGATCCTGCTGCCCTCCTTCCTCGGCACGCTGGCGCTGCTCTTTGCGAACGCCTTCGGGGCCGTCGCCACCGCCATCGCCCTCACCGGCTCCTCGCTCTCCATCGTGCCGATCCTGCTCTTCGCGCAGATCCGCGGCGACGTGCTGGGCAATCCGCATCTCGGCTATGCGCTCGCCTTCGGCATGATCGTCGTGACGGGCATCGCCAACACGATCTACATCTGGCTGCGCGCCCGCAGTGAAAGGTGGCTGAAATGAAGAAGTTCTGGGCCTGGGGCGCCCTCATCTTCGGGCTGCTCTATTTCATCCTGCCACTCATCGGCATGACCAACTTCTCCCTGAAGATGCGCCGCGGCGTCTATTCGCTCGATGCCTATGCCGTCGTGCTCGGCGATCCGCGCTTCCAGCAGACCTTCACCTATTCGATCCTGATGGCGCTCGCGACCATCGTCTTCGGCGTGCTGCTCGTGGTGCCGACCGCCTACTGGGTGCGGCTGAAGCTGCCGGGCCTGCGCCCCTATATCGAATTCGTCACGCTGCTGCCGCTCGTCATCCCGGCCATCGTCATCGTCTTCGGCTACATCAGGCTCTACAACACGTCGAGCTGGCTGCCGCTGACCGGTTCGATCACCGGCACGAACATCCTCTTGATGTTCGGCTATGCAACGCTGGCGCTGCCCTACATGTACCGCTCCGTCGACACGGGCCTGCGTTCCATCGACATCGCAACGCTGACGGAAGCGGCCCAGAGCCTCGGCGCCGGCTGGACGACGATCCTCGCGAAGATCATCCTGCCGAACGTGCTGGTCGCGGTGCTGTCGGGCGCCTTCCTCACCTTCGCCATCGTCATCGGCGAATTCACCATGGCCGCCCTGCTCAACCGCCCGGCCTTCGGCCCCTACATGCAGTTGCTCGGCGCCAACCGCGCCTACGAGCCGGCTGCGCTCGCGGTCATGTCCTTCGCGCTGACCTGGGGCTGCCTCGGCCTGATCCAGCTTGTTTCCCGTTTCCAGAAGGGCGCGCAGAGCGCGACTTAAGGATTTTCCATGAGCTTTCTCACCCTCACCAGCCTCCAGAAGTCCTTCGGCCCCGTTCAGGTGGTCAAGGATTTCAACATGTCGATCGAAAAGGGCGAGTTCATCTCGTTCCTCGGCCCGTCGGGCTGCGGCAAGACCACGGTGCTGCGCATGATCGCCGGCTTCGAGACGCCCTCGGGCGGCGCGATCACCATCGACGGCAAGAGCCAGCAGAACCTGCGCCCCAACCAGCGCAATATCGGCATGGTGTTCCAGGCCTATGCCCTCTTCCCGAACATGAACGTCGCCGAAAACGTCGCCTTCGGCCTCAAGGTCGCCGGCCGGCCGAAGGCCGAGATCGACGCGCGCGTGAAGGAGATGCTCGGCCTCATCAAGCTCGACCACCTCGCCGACCGCTACCCCTACCAGATGTCCGGCGGCCAGCAGCAGCGCGTGGCGCTCGCCCGGGCGCTGGCGCCTAAGCCCCAGGTCCTCCTGCTCGACGAACCGCTCTCCGCCCTCGACGCCAAGATCCGCGTGTCGCTGCGCGAGGAAATCCGGCAGATCCAGCAGCAGCTCGGCATCACCACGGTCTTCGTCACCCATGACCAGGAAGAGGCCCTGTCGATCTCCGACCGCATCGTCGTGATGAATGCCGGCAAGGCGGACCAGATCGGCAAGCCCGCGGACATCTACAACCGCCCCGCCACCCGCTTCGTCGCGGGCTTCGTCGGCACGCTGAACCTCATCGAGGCGAAGGTCGTCGACCCCGCCGCCAACCGCATCTCGATCGGCGACCAGGGCGTGACGCTGCGCGAGCCGCTCGGCAATGCGAAGGCCGGCGACACCGTCTCGCTGGCGCTGCGCCCGGAGGCCGGTTCCATCGCCCCCGACGCCAAGGGCGACACGGCGCTGACGGGCGAGGTCGTCTCCTCGAACTTCCTCGGCTCGGTCATCCGCACGCGCATGAAGGTCGGCGAAAGCATCATTTCCTTCGACATGTTCAACAGCCCCGGCCTCGTGCCCCCGACGGTCGGCGAGACGGTCACGCTGCGCTTCACGGCCGGCGATCTGCTGGTCATCCGCGACTGAGCGTTCCGGCCCGGCCGCGAAGAAGTTTTCCAAGCTTCGGTCGCGCTTTGGAAAAATCTGTCGTGAATTGCGTCTTTTGCGTCGCCCGCGGATTTGATCTGCGGGCTTTCGCCGGCTAGTCTCCCATCGTTCTCAGGGCGGGGTGAAACTCCCCACCGGCGGTATCGGGCGTCAAAACCCGGAGCCCGCGAGCGCCTTGCCCCAAAGGCAAGGGTCAGCAGATCCGGTGCGATGCCGGAGCCGACGGTCACAGTCCGGATGGAAGAGAGCAAGCAGGAGCCACCCGCCGTCAGCGGCGGGGTCGCGTCCTGCGTGTTCGCCCAAGGGGACCGTTGCAAAATGGCTCAACCCTTGAAAGGCCTAGACATGAATGTGAATGCCACCCCCGCCGCCCGCATCGCCGTCATCCGTGCCCGCTGGCACGCCGGCATCGTCGACCAGGCGGTCGATTCCTTCGTCGCCGAATGGACGGCGCTCGGCGGCCGCGCCGAAGAGGTCGACATCATCGACGTGCCCGGCGCGCTCGAAATCCCGCTGCACGCCCGGCTCCTCGCCCGCACCGGCCGCTACGCCGCCATCCTCGGCGTCGCGCTCGTCGTCGACGGCGGCATCTACCGCCACGATTTCGTCGCCGGCACCGTCGTCGACGCCCTCGTGCGCGTCGGCCTCGACACGGACGTGCCGGTGCTTTCGGCGGTGCTGACGCCGCACAATTTCCAGGAATCGGAAGCCCACATCGCCTTCTTCCGCGACCACTTCGTGCTCAAGGGTAAGGAAGCCGCCAACGCCGCCCGCCAGATTCTCGACGCACGGGCGCAGGTGGCGCTGGCGACGGTCGCTTGAATCACTGTCTCAAGCAGCGGAATCGATCTTTCAGGAGGATATAGCAAGCCTTTGAAAAGATTAGACGGAGCCACGTACCCACAAGCCTCCTTCGCTCCCGCCTGGGGCCGTGCTTCCGCCCCTGCCGCTGCTTCTGTCTCTGCCCTCTCCATCGTCACCCTCGGGCTTGACCCGAGGGTCCACTCACCAAGGCACATCTTCACGCGTGGCATGGATCCTCGGGTCAAGCCCGAGGATGACGGTGGGGGGTGAGGCGCTTTCCCGCCTATCGGCCGATGCGGTTGCTGCCCAGCCTAAGAGCGCCTGACAAAACTTCCGGGCGGAGGATTGGCGACGACGCGAAGGCAAAAAGCACCGGCAAGCCGACCCCGCGAGGTTTTGGCAGGCACTCTAAGACTGAAGATTCTTCAGGTAGATCGACAGCAATTGTATCTGCGAGGAGATGCCGAGCTTGCGGTAGACGTTGCGGCGGTGGACCTTCACCGTTCCGGTGGAGATATCGAGCTTCAGGCCGATCGATTCCGACGAATGCCCCTGCAGGACGAGTTCGATGATCGAGGCCTCGCGGTCCGTCAGGTTCAGCTTGCGCCACACCCTGTCGGCCGCGCTCAAGGGTTCGCTCCGTCGCCCCCGCCCCTGGCCCGTCTCCGCGAAGCGCCCGGCAAGCCCGCTCCAGGCGCGACGCACCACGGCGGCGACGAAGGGCTCGGCGTCGCCGAGCAGGGCGAATTCCGGGGCGGGGAAGACGCCGGTCTTCTCGCGCCGCATCAGCGAGACCACCACCGTCACGCCATCCTCCACCGGCACGAAGAAACCGATCTCCTCGGCAAGCCGGGTCTGCGAATAATAGGTGCGGAAATATTCGCTGGAGAAGAACCGGTCCGGCGCCAGCTCCCGCATGCGGAAGATGCCGGCGCGACCGGCGCGCGTCGTGCGGTAGAACGGATCGAGCAGGTAGGGCCCGGCCTGGTAGAGCGTCACGAAGACGTGGTGGTCGTCCGCATCGAAGGTGCTGAAGAGGTCGATCGGCCGCGCCTTCTCGTGATAGGCGAAGATGACGATGTCGTCGAAGCGCACCAGCGCCCGCATCATCGCAAGCAGGGTCTCTCCGGTCTGCCGGTCGGAGCTCTCCGGTGCGCCGGCCCAGTCGGCCAGGGTGCGAAAAAGTGCCGTGAAATCGACCCGCATGGCGCCGCTGCTCCCCCGATTTCCCCCGCGGCAGCCGGAATGGACTGCCGCCGGATATACTCCTTCCACAGCCGATTTACGGATAAAATACCTCTCTCGGGGTATATACCACCCATCGGCTGCTGACTAGCATCTCCCTCGACGGTGGCCAGGGCGGCAGAGATCGCCAAGAGACCAACAACCGCAGGGAACAGACGTGACATCCGCCCCAACGAACGACATCGAGTTCCGTTCGGTGACCAAGCGCTATGGCGCGGTGACCGCGGTCTCCGACATCAATCTTTCCGTGCCGAAGGGCGCCTTCGTCGCGCTTCTCGGCCCGTCCGGCTGCGGCAAGACCACCTGTCTTCGCATGATCGGCGGCTTCGAGCAGCCGAGCGAGGGCGAGGTGCTGATCGCCGGAAAGGTCGCCAACGGCGTTCCGGCCTATCGCCGCCCCGTCAACATGGTCTTCCAGCACTATGCCCTCTTCCCGCATTTCGACGTGGAGAGGAACGTCGCTTACGGGCTGAGGCAGTTGCGCCCGAGGCTGCCGGCGGCGGAGATCGCCCGCCGCGTCGGCGAGGCGCTGGAAATGGTGCGCCTCACCGGTTTCGCCCGGCGCCGCATCCACGAAATGTCCGGCGGCCAGCAGCAGCGCGTGGCGCTCGCCCGCGCGCTCGTCAACAAGCCCTCCGTGCTCCTGCTCGACGAGCCGCTCGCCGCGCTCGACAAGAAGCTGCGCACCGCCATGCAGATCGAGTTGCAGACGCTGCAGCGCGATCTCGGCATCACCTTCGTGCTCGTCACGCACGACCAGGAGGAGGCGCTGTCGATGAGCGACCTCGTCTGCGTGATGAGCGCCGGCCGCATCCGCCAGCTCGCGACGCCGCAGGAGGTCTACGACCGGCCTGCCGATCTCTTCGTGGCCGATTTCGTCGGCAAGACGAACCGTTTTGCCGGCACGCTGGAAACCGGCGGCACCGTGCGCCTCGGCAATGGCGCGGCCCTGCCCGCCGCGCGCGCCGATCTTGCGCCGGGCGCGGTCACGGTCGCGCTCCGCCCGGAGGCGATCCGCCTTTCGCGCGGCGCGGCCGGCGCGACCACGCTGGAAGGCACGGTCACGCATCGCATCTTCCTCGGCTCGGCCGCCGAATATTCCGTCGCCGTCGATGGGCTCGGCGACCTGCTCGTCACCGCCGAACGCCACAGCCAATCGCAAAACGACCTCGTCGCGCCGGGCGAACGGGTCGCCATAAGCTTCGATCCCGGCCAGACGCATATCTTTCCGGCCTGAGGGAAACAGGCCCAACAGGGGAACAGCATCATGTCGAAATGGTTCAGAGAGAATGCCCCGATCAGCGCTCGGGAACTGACGGACGAGTTCATGCGGCTGAAGCGCGGCTCCGTCACGCGCCGCCACTTCCTCGCCGTCACCGGCCTCGGCCTTGCCGCCGCCGTGCTGGCGCGCCAGCCCGGGCTCTTCACCGGCGAGGCACACGCCCAGGAAGACCTCGGCTCCGCCATGTCGCTCGCCACCTGGCCGAACTACCACGACCCGGCGACCTTCGAGGCCTTCACCGCCGCGACGGGCGTCGCCGTCGAGGTCAACGTCTTCGGCTCGAACGAGGAGATGCTGGCCAAGCTCCAGGCCGGCGGCACCGGCTGGGATCTCTTCGTGCCGACCAACTACACGATCTCCACCTATGCCGGCCTCGCCCTGATCGACCCGCTCGACCTTGCCAAGGTGCCGAACTTCGACCCCGGCACCCAGAACACCCGCTTCACCAACGAGGGCACGGTCGACGGCAAGATCTATGCGCTGCCGAAGAACTGGGGCACGACGGGCATCGCCGTCAATGCCGACAAGGTGAAGGCGAAGGTGACGAGTTGGAAGGAATTCTTCGAGGTCGCCATGACCGAGGCGGACGGCCGGGCCATGGTGCACGACTACCAGCTCACCACGATCGGCAACGCCCTCGTCTCGCTCGGCTTCTCCTTCAATTCGGTCAAGCCCGAGGAACTGGCCAAGGCCGAGGAGCTGCTGATCAGGGTCAAGCCGCATCTCTACGCCATCAACAGCGACTACCAGCCCTCCATGCGCGCCTCCGACGCCTGGATGACCATGTGCTGGACGAATGACGGCGCGCAGCTCAACCGCGACATTCCGGAAATCCAGTTCGCGCTCGGCTCCGACGGCGGCGAGATCTGGTCGGATTTCTACGCGGTGCCGACGAGCGCGGCCAACAAGCCGGCCGGCTACGCCCTGCTCAACTTCCTGATGGACCCGCAGAACGCGGTGAAGGAGCACATCGCCAACGGCGCGCCGACGACGGACAGCCGCGTGCTCTCGCTGCTGCCGGCCGAAATCACCGGCAACAGGATCGTCTACCCGGACGAGGCCGCCCTGACCCCGCTCGAATTCGGCGCCGCCGTGACGCTGACGGACCCGGCGCGGGCAGAGCTGATGGCGCGGTTCAAGTCGGCTTAGCGGAAAGCCCCTCATCCGGCTGCCGCCACCTTCTCCCCGCAGGCGGGGCGAAGGGGTACGCGGCACCGCATCATTCCTTTCGAGAGGGAACGGGACGCAGCCACGCATTTCCTTCTCCCCGCCTGCGGGGAGAAGGTGGCCGGCAGGCCGGATGAGGGGCAACCCACCAATACGCAACAGGACAACCGCAATGCCCCTGACGATGACGACGAAGAGACGGCTGGTGACGGCGGCGCTGCTGGCGCCGGCCTCCGCCTGGCTGTTCGTCTTCCTCGTGCTGCCCTTCATCGCCATGCTGGTCTTCTCCGTCGGCGAACGAGGGCCGGCGGGCGGCTACCAGGCGGCGTTCACCTTCGCGCAATATGCCAACCTGCCGGCCCGGTCCGCCGCCTACTGGAACACCCTCATGCTGGCGCCGGCCGGCGCCTTCCTGTGCCTTCTCGTCGCCTATCCGACGGCCTATTACCTCGCCGTCAAGGCGAGCCCGCGCCACCGGCTGCTGCTCGTCTCGCTGGTCGTCGTGCCGTTCTGGACGAGCCTGCTCGTGCGCACCTATGCCTGGATGTACATCCTCGGCTCGCGCGGCATTCCCAATCTGCTCGACATGATCGGTATTGCCGACGTGCGCCTGCTCAACACGCCCGGTGCCGTGCTGCTCGGCATCGTCTACGGCTACCTGCCGCTGATGATCATGCCGATCTATGTCAGCCTCGAAAAGCTCGACCGCCGCCTGCTCGAAGCCTCCGCCGACCTCGGCGCAAGGCCCCTGTCGACCTTCTTCTCCGTCACCCTGCCGCTGTCGCTGCCCGGCGTCATGACGGGCGTCGCGCTCGTCACCATCCTGCTACTCGGCGAATATCTCATCCCGCAGCTCCTCGGCGGCGGCAAGGTCTTCTTCATCGGCAATGCGCTGGTCGATCTCTTCCTGCAGTCGCGCAACTGGCCCTTCGGCTCGGCCATCGCCGTCACGCTGGTCGCCATCGTGGTCGTGGTGCTGATGGTCGCCATGCGCATCGCCTGGCGAATTTCCGGCACGAGACAGGTGGACCTCGTCTGATGCGCGCGCTGATCACCGCCGTCTATCTCTTCCTCTACGCGCCGATCGCGCTCATCGTGCTGTTCTCCTTCAATGCGGGGCGCAATGCCAGCGAGTTCACCGGCTTTTCCGTCGAATGGTACGGCAAGGCGCTCGCCAATCCGTTCCTCATCACGGCCTTGCAGAACAGCCTGATCATCGCCCTCGTCAGCGCCTCGCTCGCCGCCGTCTTCGGCACCATGGCCGCGCTCGGCCTCGAACGGCTGGGCAGCCGCGCCCGCGCGATCTTCGACGGCCTGCTCGCCGCCGCCATCGTCGTGCCGGGCGTCGTCATCGGCATCGCGACGCTCGTCGCCCTCGTCGCCGTCTTCGGCGCGATCAACCCGGCGATCGCCGCCATCTGGCCCGGCGAAAGGCCACCGCAGCTCGGCCTCGGCTACGGCTCGATCATCGCCGCGCACGGCCTTTTCACCATGGCGCTCGTCACCATGATCGTGAAGGCGCGCATCGCGACGCTCGGGCGCGACATCGTCGAGGCCTCGGCCGATCTCTACGCGACGCCGCTCACCACCTTCCGCGATATCGTGCTGCCGCAGATCCTGCCCTCGGTGCTGGCCGGCTTCCTCCTCGCCTTCACCTTCTCTTTTGATGATTTCATCGTGGCTTTCTTCGTCGCGGGCTCCAAGACGACGCTGCCGATCTACGTCTTCGCCTCGATCCGCCGCGGCGTGACGCCGGAGGTGAACGCCATCGCGACGATGGTGCTGGTCGCCTCGCTGCTCCTGATCCTCATCGCCCGCCTGCTGATGCGGGAGAAAACCCGAAAATCGCCTGCCGGAGAGTAAGACCGATGATCCTGAAGAACCGTGTCGCCATCGTCACCGGAGCGGGCTCCGGCATCGGCCGGGCCGGCGCGCGCATCATGGCGCGCGAGGGCGCCACGGTCTGCGTCGCCGACCGCGACGAGGCACGCGCGGCCGAGACCGTCGATTTCATCCGCGCCGACGGCGGCAAGGCCGAGGCCGTCATCGTCGACGTCACCGACGACGTGGAACTGAAGATGGCGGTCGCGTCCGTGCTGTCGCGCCACGGCCGCATCGACATCCTGCACAACCATGCCGGCGCGCAGGTCGCCGGCGATCTGGAAAGCGTGCCGCTCGACGGGCTCGACCTCTCCTGGAACCTCAACGTGCGCGCGCACCTGATCGCCGCCCGCCTCGTCATGCCGGCCATGAGGGCGCAGGGCAAGGGCGTCATCCTCAACACGGCCTCCTCCTCCGGCGTGCTCTACGACCGCGAGATGATCGCCTATACGACGACGAAACACGCCGTCATCGCCATGACCAGGCAGATGGCCGGCGACTATGCCCGCCACGGCATCCGCGTCAACGCGCTCTGCCCGGGCTGGGTGGACACGCCCTTCAACGCCCCGTTCATCAGCCAGATGGGCGGGCGCGAGGCGATCGAAGGCTATATAAGGGAAAAGGTGCCGATGGGGCGCTGGGCGGATGTGGAGGAGATCGCCGAGCCGATCCTCTTCCTCGTCTCCGACCGGTCAAGCTACATGACCGGCCAGATTCTCGTGGTCGACGGCGGCGAGACCGTCACTTAGGTTCAGACGGACGCCATCGCCCCCTGATGCACGACGATGCGGGCGTGATAGGGCACGCGCTTGTAGAGGTCGAGCACATCCTGGTTGATCAGCCGCACGCAGCCGGACGAGGTCGCCTTGCCGATCGACTTCCACTCCGGCGAGCCATGCAGGCGGTAGAGCGTGTCCTTGCCGTTCTGGAAGATGTAGAGCGCCCGCGCGCCGAGCGGGTTCTTGATGCCCGGCTCCATGCCGCCGTTCTCGACGGAATATCTGGCAAGGCTCGGCGTGCGCGCGATCATGTCGGCCGGCACCTTCCAGCGCGGCCAGGGCTGGCGCCAGTGGATGATGCCCTCGCCCTCCCAGGCGAAACCCTCGCGGCCGATGCCGACGCCGTAGCGCATCGCCGTGCCGCCCGGCTCCACCACATAGAGGAAGCGGCCGGGCGTATCGACGACCACCGTGCCCGGCGTCTCGCCGGTCGGGTCCTTCACGCGCTGGCGATAGTATTTCGGATCGATTTCCCGGTAGGGAATGGCGGGGATGAGATGGCCGCCATCCTCGACGGCGGCGTAGCGCGCGGCCAGCTCCTCGTCGCTCGCCGGCACGATCGGATAGCTGACCTTCTGCGGAACCGGGGCATTCCTGACCGACGTTTCCGTGGTTGCGCATCCCGCAAGCGTCGCGGCGGCGCCCAGGAAAAAGGCTCTGCGCGACAATGTGCACACCGTAGGCATTCTCTTTACGATCTCCTTGGGAAGAAAAGGAAGGTTTGTCAGATGGCTAGCCAAACCGCGGGCGGGCTGGCAAGAAACATCGGGATCACTTCTTCGGCATTAGTCCCTGCCCGGCCGGGCGGCCAGTGCACGAAGGACACGGCTCACCGGAAAACGGGGGAAACACGATGGCGCCTGTGGAAATCAACCCTGCCCATGTCCGCGAATTTCCCGGGCAGGAAGAATTCTATCGCTGGCTGGCGGAAAACCACGCCACGGCGCCCGAGGTCTGGATAAGGATCCACAAGCGCGCCTCCGGCCTTGCCTCCATCAATCCCGAAGAGGCGATCGAGGTTGTGCTCTGCTGGGGCTGGATCGACGGCATCCGCAAGGGGCTCGACGAGAAGAGCTTTTTCCAGCGCTACAGCCCGCGGGGCAGGAAGAGCGTGTGGAGCAAGAAGAACGTCGAGACGGTGGGCCGGCTGATTAAGGACGGGCGAATGACCGAACACGGCCTGAAACAGGTGGAAGCCGCCAAGGCGGATGGCCGCTGGGACAAGGCCTATGGCAGCGGCAAGGACATGAAGATTCCGCCGGACCTGCAGGCCGCGATCGACGCCGAGCCGGCCGCAAGGGCGATGCTCGGCAGGCTCACGGAGCAGAACCGCTTCGCCCTCGCCTTCCGCGTCCACACGATGAAGACCGAGGCCGGCCGCAGGCGGAAGATAGAGACCTTCGTGGAGATGCTGAAGCGCGGCGAGACGATCTATCCGCAGAAGCGGAGATAGATCGTCCGGCTCATCCGCCTGCCGTCGTCGACAATCAGTCGCGGCTGGCCGAGCGCTGGCCGGCAAGCCAGTTGTGCCAGTCGTTCACGCTGCCGTAGAAGACGTTGAGGTCGATCTTGCCGGTGACGCCATGCGACAGGCCCGAGCCGGAATACTGCCAGAACACCCAGCGGCGGTTCGGATAGCGCTTGGACGGATGGGCGGCGACCGAGCGCAGCCAGAACGGATGGTTCGTCAGTTCGCCGGAAAGATTGTCCTCGTAGAAATCCGGCGCCGTATAGATGATGGGCCGCTTGCCGTAATGGCGTTCCAGCATCTCGGAGAAGACGCGGATCTTCTCGACATACTGGGCGCGCGTCAGGCGCTTCTTGCAGCGCGATTCACCGTTGTATTCCGCATCGATGACCGGCGGCAGCGCGTCGGGATCCTTCGGCACGTTGCGGATGAACCATTCGGCCTGCGAGCTTGCGGCACGGCACCAGTAGAAGAAGTGATAGGCACCGCGCTTGATGCCGGCTTCCTTGGCCTTGCGCCAGTTCTTCTGGAACATCGGATCGAGATGGTCGCCGCCATCCGTCGCCTTGATGAAGGCGAAGTTGGCGCCCTGCATGCGCAGCTTCGTCCAGTCGATGTCGCCCTGCCAACGCGACACGTCGACGCCGTGCACCTGATAATGCTGGGGGGCGCGCTTGCCGAAATTGATTGGCTTGGCATCGCGGAACTGCTGGCTGTAGACGCGCGAGCGCTTCCGCGAGCCGCCTTCGGACGCGGGCTCCTCCGCCGTCGCGGCCTCCGCCGGCCGCTCGGCGGGAATGGCCGATTGCTGGGTCACGCTCTCGAAGACGTGGGTTCCCGCCGCCGGGCCGGCCCAGGCGAGCATCTCCGCGCCGTCCGCCGTCACCTTGCTCTCGCCGACGGCGACTTCCGGCACGGGGCCGCTCGCCTTCGAAACCGAGGCGGTGGTCTCCGCGGACGGCTTGATGGCGAGCGCCGACACGGGGTTGGAGCTCGACGCACACCCCGTCATGGCGGCACAGGCAAGGAGGACCGTTGTAAGGACCGAAAGACGCATAGGCACCCGCACGCAAAACAAACCGAAGCCCCGCCCTTTCGACACATGGACGGAATTACTAACGGAAGATTACCGCGAAATGTTAAATGCAACGTTTACGGCATCAGCGACATTTCAGGGAGTTAGCCCCGCCCGCATCACGATTCCGGCCGGCTCGCCTTCACGAAAGCGTGTCCGCGCGGCGAAAGCCGGTAGCCGACGGCAAGGCTCTCCGTCAGCCCCAGTTCCTTGAGCTGCCGGATCTTCCGCTTGAGCGCCAGCTTCTCCACGCCGAGCCGCTCGGCCATGTCGGCGGCGGTGCGCCCGTCCCTTTCCGCGATCATCGCGAGCACCGCGCGCGTCCACGGTGCCACACGGTCGAGCGCGTCCAGCCGGGCGTCCAGCGCGGCGATATCGGACGGACCGACCGTATCGTTTTCACGCAGGCTTTCCCGCGGGTCCCTGCCCGCGACATGGAAGGCGATCCGGTAAAGCTGCCCCTCCGGCCGGAGGTCGCCGAGCAGGTCGGCCCGCGCGGCATAACCGGCCGCCTGCACATCCGCGTCGGGAACAGTGTTGATATCCGCGGCCTCGACACTGTCGATGGCGAGCACGCCCGCGGCGGTGCGCAGCGTGCCGCCGGCCCTGACCGTCGGCTTCAACCAGCGGCGGAAGGCGAGCGTCACCTCGCCCCTGCCGATCCTTTCAAGTACGTCCGCCTTGAACAGCATCGCCCCTCGCCGCAATCAGCCCACCGTCACGTAGCCGATGCCCTTCTTCGCGATCTCGTCGAGCGATTCGTCATAACCGGCATCGGCATAGCGGATGACGCCGAGCGACGTGTCGTTCGTCAAGGCGTGCTCCAGCCGTTCCGCACCGTCCGCCGTGCCGTCGGCGACGAGCGTCACGCCGCAGCTCGTCATATAGCCCGCATAACCGCCGCCGCCCGAATGGATGACGACGAGATCGGCCATGGAGGAGGAGAGCAGCATGGCGTCCAGCAACGGCCAGTCGGCAATGGCGTCCGAGCCGTCCTTCATGCGCTCGGTCATGATGTTCGGGTGCGCCATGGCCCCGGCATCGAGATGGTCGCGCGAAAAGGCGACCGGCCCCTTCAGTTCGCCGGCCGCCACCAGCCGGTTGACCGCCAGCGCCAGCGCCGTGCGCTCGCCGTGGCCGAGCCAGGCGATGCGCGCCGGCAGGCCCTCGAAGGGCACGTTTTCCCGTGCCAGCCGGATCCAGTTGGTGACGATCCCGTTGTCCGGGAACATCTCCAGGACGAGGTCGTCGATCCGCGCGATGTCGCTCTCCGCGCCGGACAGCGCCATCCAGCGGAACGGCCCGATGGCCCGTGCGAAGAGCGGCCGCAGATAGGCCTCGGTGAAGATCGGGATGTCGAAGGCATTGGCGACGCCCCCTTCCCGCGCCTGCGTGCGGATCAGGTTGCCGTTGTCGAACACCTCGGCGCCCTGCCTCTGGAATTCCAGCATGGCCGAGACATGCTCGACGATGGAGGCGCGGCTTGCCGCCATCAACTGCCCCTGCCCGTCGTCGCGCAGGCCCCGCACCTGGTCGAGGCTCATGCCCTTCGGCACATAGCCGTAGACGAGATCGTGCGCCGAGGTCTGGTCGGTGACGATGTCGGGCACGATTCCGCGCCGGGCGATCTCCGGGTAGATCTCCGCCGCATTGCCGACGAGCCCGATCGAGGTCGCGCGCTTCTCCTTCACGGCTTGGTCGATCATCCCGAGCGCCGTATCGAGATCCGGCGCGACATGCTCCAGATAGCCGACGGCCTTGCGCGCCGCCGCGCGCGCCGGATCGATATCGACGCAGAGGATGGCCGCCCCCGCCATGCGCCCGGCGAGCGGCTGCGCCCCGCCCATGCCGCCGAGGCCGGCCGTCAGGATGAAGCGGCCGGCGAGGCTGCCGCCGAAGCGCTTCTCCGCGATGCGCATGAAGATCTCGTAGGTGCCCTGGATGACGCCCTGGCTGCCGATATACTGCCAGGCCCCGGCCGTGAGGCCCCCCCAGCAGATCAGCCCCTTGCGCTGGAGCTCGTAGAAAACCTCGGCCTTCGCCCATTGCCCGACGATGTTGCAATTCGCCATGATGACGAGCGGCGCCTTGGCATGGGTCTTCAGCAGGCCGACCGGCTTGCCGGACTGGATGATGAGCGTCTGGTCCTCGTCCATCTCCGTCAGCGCCTTGACGATGGCCCTGTGCGCCGCCCAGTTGCGCGCCGCCTTGCCGAGCGCGGCATAGACGATGAGATTGTCCGGATCCTCGCCGACCGACAGAACGTTCTCGAGGAGCCGCAGCAGCGCCTCCTGCCGCCAGCCCTTCGCGCGCAAAACGTCGCCGCTCGGGATCGGATGGTTCGGATGGCGCGGATTGGGCTTGGGCATGGTCGTCTCCTGTTCGTTCGTGGGGCGCGGCCCCTCATCCGCCTGCTGGCATCTTCTCCCCGTAAACGGGGCGAAGGAATATGCCGCGCCGATTTCCCCAATCAGTACCCGTTCGTGGGGCAAGTCCCCTCTCCCCGCTTGCGGGGAGAGGGTTAGGGTGAGGGGCAGCCTGCATCAGCCACCAAGCGCATACCGCGCCAGCTCGATCCCCATCGCCTTCTCGACGGAGGGATAGACGGTAGGATCGAGCACGCTGGAGGCGAGCGGGATGATCGTCTTCGGCACATGCAAGACGAAGACCGTCATGCCGACCTCAAGCTGGCCGACGCTGAGCGGCTCGCCCTCGGGCGAGAGCGTGGTGATGACGTCGGGGAACGTGGCGAGGCGCTTGCCGCCCGCCAATTCCACCGCCATGTACTCGTTCATCACATGCAGCACGGAGGCATCGTCCCCCCTGCCGACCGTCACCGTGCCGATGTCGAAGGCTTCCCTGGTGTAGACCACCGACTTGTCCGTGATGACACCCTCTGCGAGGATCGAGCCGCCCGTCGTCCTGACGATGGCGTCGATGATCGCCGCACCGCCCTTGCCCTCGGCGGCGATGATCGCCTCGCCGAGTTCCAGGGCCAGCGAGATGCCGCCGAGCGCCGCGTTCCTGCGCACATAGGAGGCGCGCAGCGGATTGCGGCAGGAGGCGATGAAGCCGCCGGACATGTCGGAGGCCGTGCGCAGGATCGGCGAGACCTTCGCGGTCGCGCCGCGCACGACGAGCTCGATATAGCGGTTCTCGTCGCGGTTTCCCCCGACGGCGGTCTGGATCATCTGCTCGGGCGAGCCCGCCATGCCGATCGACCCCATGTCCCCGGTCGGATGCGCCCGCATGTCGCCGACGGCGTCGAGCACCTTCGTGCCGAGGATCGCCGCGGGCAGCCAGCCGTTGAGCGTCGAGGACTTGCCGTTCTGCCCGACCATCAGCGCCGCGACCTTCTCGCCGAGCGCGTCCTGCAGAAGCTCCACCGCCTTCACATAATCGACGCCGCGCATTTCCCAGGGCGTGGTGGAGGCCGGCGCGCCGATGGCGGCGGCGGTCGCCACCCAGTCGTCATCGGACAATTCATCGATGGAGACCAGCTCCGGCTTGCCGATCGAGACGGCGGCATAGCCGAGCATGCGGCCATGGTCCGCCCAGCCCCCGCCGCCGGCGGCATAGACCGAGCCGCCCTTGACCGCCGCCTCGACGTCTTTTTCCTTTAAGATCCGGCCCATCGGTCTTCCTCCTGACTCAATGTCTTATCCAGTTGAATCACCGCGTTAAAAAGCACCGCCGCGCCGAGCGCGATATCGTCCGTCTCGGCGAACTCCTCCGGCGCATGGCTGCGCCCGCCGAGGCAGGGGACGAAGATCATCGCCGCCCGCGTCACCTTCGCCAGGAAGGCCGTGTCATGCCCGGCGCCGGAGGCCATGCGGCGATGGCGCGCGCCGGCCATCTCGCAGGCTGCATCCAGCACATCGAGCAGCAGCGGATCGCCGGGCGTCGGCATGTTGTCGGAGAGGCGGCGCGGCGGCGCGATGAGCGTGCCGGTCTCCCGCGCGAGCTGCTCCGCCATCTGCTCGACGGAGGCGGCAAAAACATCCATCGTGGTGCGGTGCTCGGCCCGCGCGTCGATCAACAGGCGCGCGCGCGACGGCACGACATTGGCCGCGTTCGGCGCGATGGAGAATTCGCCGACGGTCGCCGTGAAATGCCCCGGCCCTTCCGAGAGCGACTTCGCCAGCGCCTCGATGCCCGTTACCAGCCGCGCGGCGGCCGCCAGCGCATCGGCGCGCGCGCCCATCGGCGTCGTGCCGGCATGGTCCGCCCGGCCCTCGACGATGATCTCGATGCGCGTGATGCCTGAAATCGCCGTCACCACGCCGATATCCAGTTTCTCCGTTTCCAGCACCGGCCCCTGCTCGATATGCAGTTCGAGGAAGGCCGCGATGTCCCGGCGCGCCTCCGCCTGCAGGCGCGCCGGATCGCCGCCGACATCGCGAATGCCCTGCTCCAGCGTCAGGCCGCTGCTCTCGCGCGCCAGCCAGTCCGCCGGCAGGACGCCGGCCATGCCGCGGCTGCCGATGCAGGAGACGCCGAAGATCGACACTTCCTCGGCAAGGAAATCGACGACCTCCAGGTCATGGTCGAGTTCGATCCCCTGGTCGGCAAGGGCGCGGGCGACTTCCAGCGCCACCGCCACGCCGGCAATGCCGTCGTAACGCCCGCCATCCGGCACCGTATCGGAATGGGAACCGAGCATGATCGTGCCGAGACCCGGTTTCCTGCCCGGTCGCCGGGCGATGAGATTGCCCGCGGCGTCGATGCGCGTTTCGAGCCCGGCCGCCCGAAACCTCTGGTCAAGAAAATCCCGCCCCGCCGGGAACAGAGCGGTAAAGGCACGCCGTGTGTAGGGCCGGCCGGGCTCGGTGAGCCGGGCAAGCCCGTCGATCACATCCTCTATGCGGGCGGGATCGACCGGCAGATTGGTTCGCGCCGCCGCCATCAGCGGCCACCTGCGGAAACGAGCGTCGGCAACGGGCGCACGAAGGCGCCGGACCCGGGTTCGGCGAGCACCCGTTTGCCGTCGAAGGCGAGCCTGCCGCGCAGCCAGGTCGCCGAGACGCGCCACGGCAGGCGGATGCCATTATAGGGCGACCAGCCGACGACGTTGTGGCCGCTCGCCGCCGCGTCATAGCTATAGGGCTCGGGCGTCAGCACGGTGATGTCCGCGTCCTTGCCCGCTTCGAGCGCGCCCTTCACATGATCGAGCCGGAAATGCCGGGCGGGGTTCAGCGCCATCAGCTCGGCCGCCCGCGTCAGCGGAATGCCGCGCTCCAGCGCGCCCTTGACGAAGAGCGGCACCATGACCTCCAGCCCCGGCACGCCGGAGGCGTTGGCCAGCATGTCCGGATTGGTCTTTCGGTCCTCCGACCAGCTCACATGGTCGGTGGAAACGAGCGTCACATTGCCCGCGGCGACATGCCGCCAGAGCTTTTCGACCTCGGCGCGCGGGCGGATCGGCGGATTGATCTTCGCCTTGCCGCCGAGCCGGGCGACGTCGTTCTCCTCGTCGAGCGTCAGGTAGTGGATGCAGCACTCGATGGTCGCCCGAAAACCCTGCGCGCGATAGGCGCTAGCGATCTCGTAGCCCCGGCCGAGCGAGCAATGCACCACATGGGCCGGGCAGCCGGTTGCCGCGCCGGTCTCGTAGATCTGGTTGGAGGCGATGAGCTCCGTCAGCGGCGGGCGCGACAGGCCATGGGCGCGGTAATCCGTGATGCCGGCTGCCTTCACCCGGGCGATTGCGGCGCGCACCGCCTCGTCGTCCTCGTTGTGCACGCCGGCCGTCAGCCCGGTCGGGGCGATGGCGCGGAAACAATCCTCAAGGAGTGCCGCCGGGATGCGCGGGAAGCGCTTCGGGTCCGTGCCGAAGGTGGAGAACTTGAAGGCCGCCACACCCGCCTCGACCATTTCCCCGATCCGCGCCGGCCCCTCCTGCGGATCGACCGTGCCGTAGAGCGCGAAATCGACGCGTGCCTGCGGCCCGGCATGGTCCACCTTGCGCCGCACCGCTTCCGCCGATGACACGAGATTGCCCTCGTCATAGGGCATGTCGACGATGGTGGTGACGCCGCCGGCCGCCGCCGAGCGCGTCGACCAGATGAAATCCTCCTGGCTCTTCTGCGACAGCGAATGCACCTGTGCGTCGATCGCGCCGGGCAGGATGAGCGCGCCCGAAAGGTCGTGCCGCTCCTTCGCCGCCGGCATGGCTCCCTGGCCGACATGCGCCACCTTGCCGTCACGCACCGCGACATGGCCGCCGTCGACGATACGATCCGCCAGAACCACGGTGCCTTTCAGGACGAGATCGAAATCGGCCATGGTCTGTCTCCGTCAGGGTATGAGGGCGAAGAAGGCGTCGAATTGCGCCATGGGCGCGGCCTCGACGAAGGCGGCAAGCGCCTCGGGACTGGCAAGATCGCGGTCGAGCGCCTCGATCTCGGCGGAAAGCGGCCGGTCCTTGCGGTAGAACGGGCTGATCGCCCGCGTGCGCTGGTAGGCGATGGCGACGACGCCCTCGACATTGTCGCCGGCAAGGTCGATCGCCTGGGCGGAGAGCATGGCTTCGAGGGCGGCGAGCTGGCGCAGGTCCCGCACCTGGCTCTCCATGCGCTCGACGATCAGCGGCAGGAAGGTCGCCTCCTCCTCCAGCCCGCCGGCGACAACGATGGACTGCGCCGAGATCGGCACCGCCAGCGACTGGATGCGCATGTAGAGCTCCACCGCAAGCTTCAGCAGCGGCCCGAAGCCCGTCGCCGTCTCACCGGGCGCCACGAGGTTGACCGGCAGGTTGCGGCGCACGCCGTTGGCAAGCAGCACGCAGCGGTTCAGCACGTTGCGGGCAAGATGGGCAAAACCCGTCTGCGCCGCCTCGACATAGAGCGTCGTCGAGAGCGGTAGCGAGCCGCCGGACGCCATGACATGGTTGTCGAGCACGACCGGATTGTCGTCGGACTGCGCCGTCGCCTCGACGATACGCTCGGCGGCGTTCATCAGCGTATCGAGGCAGGCGCCGAAGACCTGCGCGGTCATGCGCAGGCTGAGCGGATCGTGGATCGCCGACGGTTTCGGCCAATGGCCGGAGGCGGCCTGCGCCTCGAACCAGGTGCCGGCAAGCGCCTCGCCATGGGCCGAGAGCCGTGCCGCCACGCGCCAGGGATCGGCCGAGGCGCCGAGCGCCAGCGAGGAGAGAACGCCCGTCACCATGAGATTGCGGATCGCCATCGCCGCCTCGCGCACCACATTGGCCGCCGCGGCATGCGAGATGGCATTGACGCTGAGGGCGGCCAGCGCATCGCGCGGCTGCATGCGATAGGGCTGGAGGCCGGCGCGCTTCAGCGCCTCCAGGGCCGGCAGGCGTTCGCCGCCGTACCACGCCTCGCCCTCGCCGGTCAGGACCGCCGCGATCTGGCCCATCAGGCCGATATCGGCGCAACCCATCGAGCCATGGCGGCGCACGACGGGCACGACATCCCGTTCGAGCAGCCCGAGCAGGGCGTCGATCAGCTCCGGGCTGCAGCCGGAATAGCCGCCGAGCGCGGTGTTGACGCGAATGCCCATCGCCTTGCGCACGATCGGCAGCGTGAACGGCTCGCCGGTGCCGAAATGGTGGGCCCGCACCAGGCTGTTGTTGAACTCGATGAGGTCGTCGGCCGTCCAGAGCTTGTCCTTCATCGAGCCGACGCCGGTATTCGCGCCATAGATCGGCAGGCCCGTGGCGAGGCGGTCGGTGATGACGCGGCGCGACGCGCCGACACGCCCCATGCCGATCTCGCAGGCCACCGGCCGCCGCGCGGCCGTGCCGATCGCCTCCAGCGTCGCGAAATCGAGCGGCTGGCCGGTCAGATAGAGCGTGTCGGCGGAAGCGAGCATTTTCAATAAGCCTGTCTCGAACAGCAATTCCGGCAAAAGCGCCTGTCCGGAATGCACAAACCGAATGCGGATGTTATGCGGAACGCGGCCCGAACCCATATCCCAAAATCCGTACGGTTCATGCTATGAATCGAACAGTTGGGAAAACCCGAAGGAGCCGCCCGTGGATTTATCCACGCTTCGCCTTGTGCACAGCATTCTCGAAGAACGCGGCATCCGCAGGGCGGCGGCCGCGGAAGGGCGCCCCGCCTCCAGCGCCAGCGCGGCGCTGCGCCGGGTCGAAGCCGTGCTCTCGGTGCCGCTGGTGCGGCGCGACGGGCAGGCGCTCGTTCCGACGCTCGATGCCGAGGCTCGCCTGCCGCGCTTTGCCGAAATCGCCGAAGCGGCCGCCGCACTGGCCGCCCTCGGCAAAGGCGGGGAAACGAGGCCGGCCGTCTCGCTCGCCGCCCTCGCCCGCTTCGCCGCCACGGCCCGCGCCGGCAGCATCAACGGCGCCGCCAAGACCCTCGGCCTCGGCCAGCCGCAGCTCACCCGCCAGCTCAGCCATCTGGAGGCGGCGATCGGCTGCAAGCTCCTCGCGCGTTCGGCGACGGGCATCGCCTGCACGCCCGCGGGCCTGGAAGCGCTGGCGCTCGCGGAACGCATCGGCGCGGCCTGGGAGTCCCTTTCCACCGCCTCGGCCGAACGGTTCCGCCGCAGCGCCGCCACCTGGCGGCTCGGCGCGATCATCCCCTTCGGCCATGAAAGCGAGATCGCCGCCATGCTCGCCCGCCTCGCCGTGGCGTGGCGCGCGGCGCGGCCGCGCCAGCCGCTCTTCCTCTCCTCCACCACGGCGGACGAACTGGTCTCGGGCCTGAAAAACCGCCGCTTCGACCTGATCCTGCTCGACACCGACCGCTACCCAGCCGAATTCGAAGGCAGCCTGATCGGCCGTTCCCGGCTGGCGCTTGCCGGGCCGCGCAGGCTGGACAGCGCCGAAAAGCAGGATTTCGCAACGCTGCTATGCCAGTACCCGATCGCCGTGCCGAGCCCGCGCAGCGGCCTGCGGCAGATGACCGACCGCTTCCTCGAAGCAACGCTCTCTCCCGCCGAGCGCACCCGCCTGACGCTGGTCGAGGTGGATTCGATCCCCGTCATCATCAACCTCGTGCTCGACCACGGCCATCTCTCGGTGCTGCCGGAGCACTCCGTCGCCAACATCAAGCCGCCGCCGACGCTGCTGCCGCTCGATGACGCCTACCAGCAATCGCTGAGCCTCGTCTGGCCGCGCGACGCGCTTTCCCGCAAGGCCGCCGAGACGATGCTCGCGCTCCTGACGAAAACCTAGCCCTTCGCCCCGGCCCTCAGCCGCCGGCGCGTTTCCGTCGGGCTCTCGTGATAGTGCGCCCGGTAGCTGCGCGAGAAGGCGGAGGAGGAGTTGAAGCCGGTGAGCGCCGCGATGTCGGCGAACTCGGCCCTCGTCTCGATGACCTTGCGCCGGGCGGCATTGAGGCGGAGCGCAAGATAGTGCTGGTGCGGCGCGACGCCCATCGTCTCCTGGAACAGGTCCTGGAGATGGCGCGCGCTGACGCCGACGCGCTTTGCAAGCCGCGTCAGGGTGAGCGGCGCGTCCACCGTCTCCTCCATCAGCCGCACCGCCTGGCTGACGCGCTGGTCGGCGACGCGCATGTTGCCGAGCGCCGGCACCTGCAACAGGCCGCCGGTGCGCTCGTGCTCGTAGATGAAGAGCCGCGAGACTTCGAGCGCCAGCGAATAGCCCTGCCGGCGGCGGATGATTTCCAGCATCAGGTCGAGCGTCGGCAGGGAGCCGCCGGTGGTGATGCGCTTGCCGTCGATGACGTAGCGCTGCCGCTCGACGTCGATCTGCGGATAGGCGGAGGCGAATTCCTCCATGTCCTCCCAGTGGATCGTCACGGAGTGGCCGTCGAGCAGGCTCGCCTCGGCGAGCAGCCAGCTACCCGACTCGATGCCGGCCATGGCGATGCGGTGGCGGGCGGTCTGGGAGAGCTGGCGGCGCAACAAAGGCGTCGCACTCATCTGCCATTGATAGCTCGACAGCACGAAAAGCGGCTGGGTCTCCCGCTCCGGCCGGAACGGACCGTCCACGGGCACGGGGATGCGGCTGCGCGTTTCGACCGGCAGGCCGTCGGGCGAAAAAATCCGCCAGCGGTAAAGGTCCTGGCCGGAGATGCGGTTGGCGGCGCGCAGGGGCTCGATGACCGAGGCGACAAGGATGAGGTTCGTCTCGGGCAGGACGAGAATATCGATGTCGAGTGTTTCGGAGGAGGGATCCAGCATGCGGCGATCCTGTGATCCCGTCTCCCGAATTGTCAAGGATGGATCCGAAAAGTGAAAGCACTGCGCCTTCTCTTGGCTCGTAATGGCTTCAACGAGAATACTGGGAGAACGACAATGCCCCTAGCGATGAACCGCGACGTTTTCATCACCTGCGCCGTCACCGGCTCCGGCGACACCGCCGGCAAATCCCCCCATGTGCCGCGCTCGCCGAGAGAGATCGCCGAATCGGCGATCGAGGCCGCCAAGGCCGGCGCCGCCGTCGTGCACTGCCATGTGCGCGATCCGGAAACCGGCGCGCCGAGCCGCCGCAACGACCTCTACCGCGAAGTGACCGAGCGCATCCGCGACGCGGAAGTCGACGTGGTGCTGAACCTCACCGCCGGCATGGGCGGCGACATGATCTTCGGCAACACCGAGCAGCCGCTGCCGCTCAATCCCAACGGCACCGACATGGCCGGCGCGACGGAGCGCGTTTCCCACGTCGCCGAATGCCTGCCGGAAATCTGTACGCTCGATTGCGGCACGATGAACTTCTCGCTCGGCGACTACGTGATGACCAACACGCCGTCCATGCTGCGCGCCATGGGCCGGATGATGACCGATCTCGGCGTGCGTCCGGAGATCGAGGCCTTCGACACCGGCCATCTCTGGTTCGCCAAGCAGCTCGTAGAGGAAGGCGTCATCGAGGATCCCGTGCTCATCCAGCTCTGCATGGGCATTCCGTGGGGCGCGCCCGACGACCTCAACACCTTCATGGCGATGGTCAACAACGTGCCCTCGAACTGGACCTTCTCGGCCTTCTCCATCGGCCGCAACGCCATGGCCTATCCGGCCGCGGCGGTGCTTGCCGGCGGCAATGTCCGCGTCGGCCTGGAGGACAACCTCTATGTCGGCAAGGGCCAGCTCGCCACCAATGCGCAGCTCGTCGACAAGGCGGTCAACATCATCGAGAGCATGGGCGCACGGGTCATCGGCCCGGCAGAGGTGCGCGAGAAGCTGAAGCTTACGAAGCGGGCACCGCGCGGCTGACGGGAACGAGGCACGAGGGCGCAACGCGTTTACCCCCCTCTGCCCTGCCGGGCATCTCCCCCACAAGGGGGGAGATCGGCAAGAAGCAAGTTCCTTGTCTCAACCGCAACGTCTGTAGCGGGCAAGGCATCTCCCCATCCGATCTCCCCCCTTGAGGAGGAGATGCCCGGCAGGGCAGAGGGGGGTGCCGCATCTAGACACCAAGAGTTATGAAGGCAGCATCTCTATGACCACCATCAACAAGGCAGCCTGTGTCGGCGGCGGCGTCATCGGCGGCGCATGGGTCGCCCGCTTCGCGCTGGCCGGCATCGACGTGAACATCTTCGATCCGCATCCGGAAGCCGAGCGCATCATCGGCGAGGTCATGGCCAATGCCGAGCGCGCCTATGGCATGCTCACCATGGCCCCGCTGCCGCCGAAGGGGAAGATCATCTTCTGCAAGAGCCTGGAAGACGCCGTACAAGACGCTGACTGGATTCAGGAAAGCGTGCCCGAGCGGCTGGAGCTGAAACGCGGCGTGCTGACGAAGATCGACGCGGCGGCAAAGCCCGACGCCCTCATCGGCTCCTCGACGTCCGGCCTGATGCCGACGGACCTCCAGCGCGACATGAAGCATCCCGAGCGCCTGTTCGTCGCGCATCCCTACAATCCCGTCTACCTGCTGCCGCTCGCCGAACTCGTCGGCGGTCAGAAGACGTCGCGCTCCGTCTTGGAAGACGCCAGGGCCAAGCTCGCGCCGATCGGCATGAAGGGCGTGATCATCAACAAGGAGATCGAAGCCTTCGTCGGTGACCGCCTGCTGGAAGCCGTCTGGCGCGAGGGCCTCTGGCTCATCAAGGACGACATCTGCGACACGGAAACGCTGGACGACGTGATCCGCTATTCGTTCGGCATGCGCTGGGCGCAGATGGGCATGTTCGAGACCTACCGCATCGCCGGCGGCGAAGCGGGCATGCGCCACTTCCTCGCCCAGTTCGGCCCCTGCCTCTCCTGGCCCTGGACGAAGCTGACCGACGTCGTCGACCTCGACGACGAACTTGTCGAAAAGATCGCCGGCCAGTCGGACGCCCAGTCCGGCGCGCGCGGCATCCGCGAGCTGGAACGCATCCGCGACCAGAACCTCGTCGGCATCATGCACGCGCTGAAGGCGGGCGACGAAGGCCGCGGCTGGGGTTCGGGCAAGCTGCTCGCCGAGTTCGAGGCGCATCTCTGGGCGAAGGCCGGCAAGGCGAAGGTCGAGGTCTCCGCCACCGAGCCGCTGCGCCTCGTCGACACCAAGGTCAACGCCGCCTGGGTCGACTACAACGGCCACATGACGGAGCACCGCTATCTCCAGCTCTTCGGCGACACGACCGACGCGCTGCTGCGGCTGGTCGGCGTCGACTTCGCCTATGTCGAGGCCGGCCACAGCTACTACACGGTGGAGACCCATATCCGCCATCTCGGCGAGGCCAAGCTCGGCCAGGCGCTCTACACGACGCTCCAGTTGCTCTCCTTCGACAACAAGCGCATGCACTACTTCACCCGCATCCACGACGCGGCGACGGGCGACGTCATCGCGACGGCCGAGCAGATGGTGCTGCATGTCGATTCGAAGGCCGGCAAGAGCGTCGACGCGCCCGCCGAGGTGCTGGCGAAGATCGCGCCGATCGCCGAAGCCCATGCCGGGCTGCCGAAGCCGGACGGCGCAGGCCGCAGCGTCGGGCAAAGAAAGAACTGACGGCGCGAGACGCCACCCCCCTCTGCCCTGCCGGGCATCTCCCCCTCAAGGGGGGAGATCGGCAGGGGGCAAGCCTGCCGCCCATACGGCGGCGGTTCGAGGGAAGCGACGAGCAAGCCACAACCGATCTCCCCCTTGAGGGGGAGATGCCCGGCAGGGCAGAGGGGGTAGCCACACGCGCCTCCCGTAAAAGAAATACCGGGAGGACTTTTCCATGAATTTCGCATTGACCGACGAACAGCAGATGATCGTGGATACCGTCCGCGCCTTCGTCGAAACGGAAATCTATCCGCATGAAAACGAGGTCGAGCGCACCGGCCATGTGCCGCCGGAGCTCGGCCAGGAGATCGCCCGCAAGTGCAAGGAGATCGGCTTCTTCGGCTGCAACATGCCGGAGGAAGTGGGCGGCGCCGGTCTCGACCACACCTCCTTCACCCTCGTCGAGCGCGAGCTTGGCCGCGGCTCCATGGCGCTCACCGTCTTCTTCGGCCGCCCCTCCGGCATCCTGATGGCCTGCAACGACGAGCAGCGCGAAAAATACCTGCTGCCCGCCGTCAGCGGCGAGAAATTCGACGCCCTCGCCATGACCGAGCCGGACGCCGGCTCGGACGTGCGCGGCATGAAATGTTTCGCCCGCAAGGACGGCGACGACTGGGTGGTCAACGGCACGAAACACTTCATCAGCCACGCCAACATCGCCGATTTCGTCATCGTCTTCATCGCCACCGGCGAGGAGGACACGCCGCGCGGCAGGAAGAAGCTGATCACCTGCTTCCTCGTCGACCGTGGCACGCCGGGCTTCGAGATCCGCGACGGCTACAATTCCGTCTCGCACCGCGGCTACAAGAACTGCATCCTCAATTTCGACGAATGCCGCCTGCCCTCCGCCCAGATCCTCGGCGAGGTGCACAAGGGCTTCGACATCGCCAACGACTGGCTCTATGCGACCCGCCTGACGGTCGCCGCCACCTCGGTCGGCCGCGCCCGCCGCGCCTTCGACTATGCCCTCAACTACGCCGCCGAGCGAAAGCAGTTCGGCAAGCCGATCGGCGCGAACCAGGGCGTCTCCTTCAAGCTCGCCGACATGATCACCGAGATCGACGCCGCCGACCTCCTGACGCTGTCGGCCGCCTGGCGCCTCGACCAGGGCCTGCCGTCGAACCGCGAGATCGCCTCGGCAAAGGTCTACGCCACGGAAATGCTCGCCCGCGTCACCGACGAGGCGATCCAGATTTTTGGCGGCATGGGCCTGATGGACGACCTGCCCCTCGCCCGCTTCTGGCGCGATGCGCGTGTGGAGCGCATCTGGGACGGCACGTCGGAAATCCAGCGGCACATCATCAGCCGCGATCTGCTTCGGCCGCTGGGGGCGTGAGGATGGCAGGCGTGGCCCGCATCACCCCCCTCTGCCCTGCCGGGCATCTCCCCCTCAAGGGGGGAGATCGGCAGGAGGCGAAAACCTCGCTTGATCGGCAACGCCGGCGGTGGGTGAAACGGTCCCCCATCCAATCTCCCCCCTTGAGGGGGAGATGCCCGGCAGGGCAGAGGGGGGTATCCTCGTGACCCGCTCCCTCGACCGCCTCATCCGCCCGAAATCCATCGCCGTCTTCGGCGGCAAGGAAGCCCGCCGCGTCATCTACCAGTGCGACAAGATGGGCTTTTCCGGCGATATCTGGCCGGTGCATCCGCGTGAGGACGAAATCCTCGGACGCAAATGCTACCGTTCCGTCGCTAATCTCCCCGGCGCGCCGGACGCCTCCTTCGTCGGGGTCAACCGGGAGCTCACCATCGGCATCATCCGCGATCTTGCGGCCCGCCGCGCGGGCGGGGCCGTCTGCTACGCCTCCGGTTTCCGCGAGGCCATCAGCGAGCTTGCGGACGGCGACGACCTGCAGAAGGCGCTCGTTGCGGCCGCCGGCGACATGCCGATCCTCGGGCCCAACTGCTACGGCTTCATCAACATGCTGGACGGCGCCCTGCTCTGGCCCGACCAGCACGGCATGCTCAGAATCGAAAAGGGCGTCGCCGTCCTCACCCAGTCATCCAACATCGCCTGCAACATCTCCATGCAGCAGCGCGGCCTGCCGCTCGCCTATATCCTGACCGCCGGCAACCAGGCCCAGACAGGCCTTGCCGACCTCGCCTGCGCGGTCCTCGAAGACCCGCGCGTCACCGCCGTCGGCCTCCACATCGAGGGCTTCGACAGCCTCGAAGCGCTGGAACGCCTCGGCCAGCGCGCGCGCGACCTGAAGAAGCCGGTCGTCACGCTGAAGGTCGGCAAGTCGGAACAGGCGCAGCTGGCCACCGTCTCGCACACCGCCTCGCTCGCCGGCAACGACGCCGTCTCCTCGGCCCTCCTCGCCCGCCTCGGCATCGGCCGCGTCGAGACGCTGCCGGAGCTTCTGGAGACGCTGAAGCTGCTGCATGTCGCCGGCCCGCTGCCAAGCTACGACATCTCCTCGATGAGCTGCTCCGGCGGCGAGGCCTCGCTGATGGCCGATGCCGGCGTGAAGCGGAAGGTGAACTACCGCGCGCTCGAAGATTTCCAGCGCCAGCCGCTGCGCGAAACGCTCGGCCAGATGGTGACGATCTCCAACCCGCTCGATTACCACACCTTCGTCTGGGGCAACCGCGAGAAGCAGACCGAAGCCTTCACGACGATGATGCAGGGCGGCTACGGCCTCAACCTCGTCGTGCTCGATTTCCCCCGCCTCGACCGCTGCGATGCGGCCGACTGGATCACCACCTGCCACGCCGTCATCGACGCCGCGAAAACCTCCGGCGCGAATGCCGGCATCGTCGCCAGCATGGCGGAAAACATGCCGGAGGAGACCGCCGAGATGCTGATGCGGAACGGCGTCGTGCCCTTCTACGGCATCGAGGAGGCGCTCGCCGCCGCCGATGCCGCCGCCGGCATCGGCGAGGCCTGGGCCAAACCGCAATCCGCCCCGCTTCTCAAGGCCGCCGCCGGCGAAGGCGCGCCCGTCACCCTCACCGAGCACGCGGCCAAGCAGGCGCTCGCCGCCCATGGCCTGCCGGTCCCGAAGGGGGTTTCCGCCGAGACGGCGGCCGCCGCCGCGGACGCCGCCGAAGAGCTCGGCTTCCCGGTCGTGCTCAAGGGCCTTGGCGTCGCGCACAAGACCGAGGCGGGGGCGGTGAAGCTCAATCTCGCGAACCGCGAGGCGGTGCTGGAGGCCGCGAACGCCATGGCCGGCGTCGCCGCCGGCTTCCTCGTCGAGAAGATGGTGGGCAAACCGGTCGCCGAGCTCATCGTCGGCGCCATGCGCGATCCGGTCGCCGGCCCCGTCCTGACGATCGGCGCGGGCGGCATCCTCGTCGAACTGCTCGAAGATTCCGCGATCCTGACCCTGCCGACGGACGAAAGGACGATCCGCGAGGCGATCTCCGGCCTGAAGATCGCAAAACTGCTGGGCGGCTATCGCGGCGGTCCGAAGGGCGATATCGATGCTCTCGTCGCCGCCGTCGCATCAGCGGCATCCTATGTCGTTTCAAACGCTTCAATAGTCGAAGAACTGGACGTTAATCCCATAATGGTGCTGCCGGAAGGCGACGGTGTCGTCGCGGCCGACGCGCTGATCCGTCTGAGGAAGAACCCATGACCGGACCGATAAGACAGCGCCGCGAAGGCGGCATCCTGGAAGTCACCATCGATCGCCCCAAGGCGAACGCCATCGACCTTGCGACCAGCCGCATCATGGGCAAGATCTTCGCCGATTTCCGCGATGACGAAAGCCTGCGCGTCGCCATCATCACCGGCGCGGGGGAAAAATTCTTCTGTCCGGGATGGGACCTGAAGGCCGCCGCGGCGGGCGACGCGGTCGATGGCGACTACGGTGTCGGCGGTTTCGGCGGCATGCAGGAGCTGCGCGACCTCAACAAGCCGATCATCGCGGCCGTCAACGGCATCTGCTGCGGCGGCGGCCTCGAGATCGCGCTCTCCACCGACCTCATCCTCGCCGCCGAGCACGCGACCTTCGCGCTGCCGGAAATCCGCTCCGGCACGGTGGCCGATGCCGCCTCGATCAAGCTGCCGAAGCGCATCCCCTATCACATCGCCATGGACATGCTGCTCACCGGCCGCTGGCTGGACGTGCAGGAGGCGCACCGCTGGGGCTTCGTCAACGAGATCCTGCCGGCCGACAGGCTGCTGGACCGGGCCTGGGAGCTGGCGCGCCTGCTCGAAAGCGGCCCGCCGCTCGTCTACGCCGCCATCAAGGAAGTGGTGCGCGCCGCCGAGGGCGAGACCTTCCAGACGACCATGAACAAGATCACCCGGCGGCAGTTCCGCACGGTCGACATTCTCTATTCCAGCGAGGACCAGCTCGAAGGCGCCCGCGCCTTCGCGGAAAAACGCAATCCCGTCTGGAAGGGACGATGAGGAGCGCGCCCCTGCATCGGGCGCAATCCGCATTCTTCCATAAGCTCCGCTTGTGGCAGAAATAGATAATTTAGGGCGTTACATATAGCTTGTGCGTGGCTAATTTATGGGAAAACGAGCCGCATCGCGGCGCAGGGAGGAGGCTTTCGGAACACGGGAATGCACTGCCGCCGGCAAAAATCGCCGGCTGTAAGGTTGCCTTAGAGGCGAAAAACAGAAATTCTGCCAATCATAACGACAAATGCCCACTTAATGGGCCAGCAAAAGGGAACAGGGGAATGACTGATTACACCAGATACCTCACCAGCCAGGTCACGCTCGGCAAGATGAACCGCCGCGAGTTCATGGGCCGCGCCGCCGCCTTCGGCATCACGCTCGCCGCCGCCGGCACGATGTTCGACACCGCCGCCAAGGCCCAGGAGCCCAAGCGCGGCGGCCATCTGAAGCTCGGCCTCGAAGGCGCGGCCGCGACCGATTCGAAGGATCCCGCCAAGGCGCTCTCGCAGTTCATGTTCGTCGTCGGCCGCAACTGGGGCGACATGCTCGTCGAATCCGAACCGCTGACCGGCCAGCCCGTGCCGGCGCTCGCCGAATCGTGGGAACCGTCCGCCGACGCCGCCACCTGGACCTTCACGATCCGCAAGGGCGTGAAATTCCACGACGGCAAGGAACTGACCGTCGACGACGTCATCAAGACCCTGCAGCGCCACACCGACGAGAAGTCGGAATCCGGCGCCCTCGGCGTCATGAAGTCGATCAAGGAGATCAAGGCCGACGGCGACAAGCTGGTCCTCGTGCTGAGCGAAGGCAATGCCGACCTGCCGCTGCTCCTGACCGACTACCACCTCGTCATCCAGCCGAATGGCGGCCTCGACGATCCGAACGCCATGATCGGCACCGGCCCCTACAAGGTCACCAGCTTCGAGGCCGGCGTGCGCGCCACCTTCGAGCGCAACACGGACGACTGGCGCCAGGACCGCGGCTTCGTCGATTCGATCGAGATGATCGCGATGAACGACGCGACGGCCCGCATCGCCGCGCTCTCCTCCGGCCAGGTGCACTATATCAACCGCGTCGACCCGAAGACGGTCGACCTCCTGAAGCGCGCGCCGACGGTCGAGATCCTCTCCACCTCCGGCCGCGGCCACTACGTCTTCATCATGCATTGCAACACGGCGCCGTTCGACAACAACGACCTGCGCCTGGCGCTGAAATATGCGATGGACCGCGAGACCATGCTGGAAAAGGTCCTCGGCGGCTACGGCAAGGTCGGCAACGATTTCCCGATCAACGAGACCTATGCCCTCTTCCCGGAGGACATCGAGCAGCGCACCTACGATCCGGACAAGGCCGCCTTCCACTACAAGCAGTCGGGCCACAGCGG
Source organism: Shinella sp. HZN7 (assembly GCF_001652565.1). NCBI lineage: Bacteria > Pseudomonadati > Pseudomonadota > Alphaproteobacteria > Hyphomicrobiales > Rhizobiaceae > Shinella > Shinella sp. HZN7. Next base: position 2,516,742 of record NZ_CP015736.1, read on the forward strand.
CTCGGTGCTGCTGCGCACCTCGGACGTCGCCTTCCCCGGCGCGGTCGATGCGGCGGTGCTCTACCAGGAAAGCGCCAAGAAGGCCGGCATCGACATCGAGGTGAAGCGCGAACCCGGCGACGGCTACTGGTCGAACGTCTGGAACGTGCAGCCCTTCTCGACCTCCTACTGGGGCGGCCGCCCGACGCAGGACCAGATGTATTCCACCGCCTATCTCTCGACGGCGGACTGGAACGACACCCGCTTCCTGCGCGAGGATTTCGACAAGCTGCTGCTCGAAGCCCGCTCGGAACTCGACGAGACCAAGCGCAAGGACATGTACCGCACCATGGCCATGATGGTGCGTGACGAGGGCGGCCTGATCCTGCCGATGTTCAACGACTTCGTGAACGCCTGCGGCAAGAACGTGAAGGGCTATGTCCACGACATCGGCAACGACATGTCGAACGGCTATGTCGCAACCCGCGTGTGGCTCGACGCCTGATGACCGGCGGCGGACCGGCGCACGGTCCGGAGCTGACGGCAAAGGCGGCTGCGGGTGAAGTCCCGCAGTCTGCCGGCGCCGCCGGGTCGGTTGCGTCCACTGGAACCCCCGTGATCGAGGGCACGCCTTCGTTCTGGGCGAAATTCAGCAAGAGCAGCCCCCTGGTTGCGCTCATCCTGCAACGCCTCGCGCTCAGCGTGGCCTTGCTCTTCGCCGTGTCCCTGATGATCTTCGGGGGCGTGGAAGCCCTGCCGGGCGATTTCGCCACGACCTATCTCGGCCAGTCCGCAACGCCGCAGGCGGTGGAGAACATCCGCAAGGACCTCGGTCTCGACCAGCCCGCCACCACGCGGTACTTCAAGTGGCTCGGCGGCGCGATCCAGGGCGATTTCGGCAATTCCTGGGCGTCGAAGAACTCGGTCAGCGAACAGATCGGCAAGCGCCTCGGCAATTCGCTGTTCCTCGCCTTCTTCGCGGCGATCATCTCGGTGCCGCTGGCGGTCGGCCTCGGCATGCTCGCGGTGCAATACAGGAACCGCCTGCCCGACAAGATCATCAACGTCATCTCGCTGGCGGCGATCTCGCTGCCGGAATTCTTCGTCGGCTATCTCCTGATCCTGTTCTTCGCCGTGCAACTGGGCATCGCGACCTTCCCGGCGACGGTCTATGACTCGATGACGATCGGCCAGCGCCTCTCGGCCATCGCCCTGCCGACCGCCACCCTCGTCCTCGTCGTGCTCGCCCACATGATGCGCATGACGCGGGCGGCGATCCTCAACGTCATGTCCTCGGCCTATGTGGAAACGGCGGAACTCAAGGGCCTCTCCAGCCTGCGCATCATCGCCAAGCATGCGGCGCCGAACGCCGTCGCCCCGGTCATCAACGTGATTGCGCTCAACCTCGCCTATCTCGTGGTCGGCGTCGTCGTCGTGGAGGTGGTTTTCGTCTATCCCGGCATGGGCCAGTACATGGTCGACGCCGTGACGGTGCGCGACATGCCCGTCGTGCAGGCCTGCGGCCTGATCTTCGCCGCCTTCTACATCTTCCTCAACATGTTCGCCGACATCCTCGCGATCGTCGCGAACCCCAGATTGAGGCATCCGCGATGAGACTTTCCACCATCCCCATCAGCGCCTGGGTCGGCATCCTTGGCATCGCGCTCGCGATCTTCTGCGCCGTCTTCGCCCCGCTCATCGCCCCCTATGGCGAAAGCCAGATCGTCGGCGCCGTCTGGCAGCCGATGGGTGGCGACCATCTGCTCGGCACCGACAATCTCGGCCGCGACCTCTTCTCGCGGCTGATCTTCGGCGCGCGCACCACGATCTTCGTGGCGCTGGCGGCCACCGTGCTGTCCTTCTCGCTCGGCATGCTGCTCTCCTTCACGGCAGCGGTGACGGGCGGGTTCATCGACCAGGCCTTCTCCCGCTTCAACGACCTGATGATGGCGATCCCGACGCTGATCTTCGCCCTCGTCGTGCTGGCCGTGCTGCCGCAGCAGCTCTGGATCCTCATCCTCGTCATGGCGGTGCTCGACTCGACGCGCGTCTACCGCATCGGCCGCGCCGTCGCGCTCGATGTGGCCGTCATGGAATTCGTGGAGGCGGCAAGGCTGCGCGGCGAAGGCACGGGCTGGATCATCTTCCGGGAGATCCTGCCCAACACGCTCTCGCCGCTGCTCGCCGAATTCGGCCTGCGCTTCGCCTTCTCGATCCTGTTCCTCTCCACCCTCTCCTTCCTCGGCCTCGGCATCCAGCCGCCGGCGGCGGACTGGGGCGGCATGGTGAAGGACAACAAGGACGGCATCATCTTCGGCATTTCGGCCGCCCTCATTCCGGGCGGCGCGATCGCGGGGCTCGCCATCTGCGTCAACCTCGTCGTCGACTGGCTGATGAAACGGACTTCCAGCCTCAAGGGGGCCGCGGCGATGCCTGATCTTCTTTCCGTCAAGAACCTCAAGATCGAGGCGACCAGCTACCCGCCGGGCGAGCCGCCCCGGACGGTGACGCTCGTCGAAGGCGTCTCCTTCGACGTCGAGAAGGGCAAGGTGCTCGGCCTCATCGGCGAATCGGGCGCGGGAAAATCGACCATCGGCCTCACCGCGCTTGCCTATGGCCGCGGCGGGGTGCGGATCACCGGCGGCGAGGTCAAGCTCAACGGCGAGGATATTCTAAAGCTCTCACCGGCCGGCATCCGCAAGGTGCGCGGCTGCAAGGTCTGCTACGTCGCCCAGTCGGCGGCAGCGGCTTTCAACCCCGCCCACCGGCTCGGCGAACAGGTGATCGAGGCCTCGCTGAAACACGGCATCATGAGCCGTGCGGAGGCGGAAAAGCGTGCGCTCTACCTCTTCAAGGTGCTCGGCCTACCGAACCCCGAAACCTTCGGCCAGCGCTACCCGCACCAGGTCTCCGGCGGCCAGCTCCAGCGCGCCATGACCGCCATGGCGCTCTGCCCGAACCCGGAACTCATCGTCTTCGACGAGCCGACCACCGCGCTCGACGTGACGACCCAGATCGACGTGCTCGCCGCCATCAAGCACGCCATCGAGGAGACGCATACGGCCGCGCTCTACATCACCCACGACCTCGCCGTCGTGGCGCAGATCACGGACGACATCCTCGTGCTCCGCCACGGCAAGATGGTGGAATACGGCTCGGTGAAGCAGATCATCGAAGCCCCGACGCAGGACTATACCCGCGCGCTGGTCAACGTGCGCGGCACCAAGCGGGACGAGGCGCCCGACCAGTCGGACACGCTCCTCAAGGTCGACAACATCACCGCCGGCTATTCCAACGGCTTCAAGGTGCTGCAGAACGTCTCGCTGCACCTGCCGAAGGGCCAGACACTGGCGGTGGTGGGCGAATCGGGCTCCGGCAAGTCCACCCTCGCCCGCGTCATCACCGGCCTCTTGCCGCCGCAGGAGGGCACGATCAGCTTCGACGGCAAACCCTTGCCGCGGGCGCTGAAGGGCCGGTCGAACGACGAGCTGCGCCGCATCCAGATGATCTACCAGATGGCCGACACCGCGATGAACCCGCGCCAGACGGTGCGCGACATCGTCGGTCGTCCGCTCACCTTCTACTATGGCATGCGCGGCCAGCAAAAAACGGAGCGGGTGAAGGAACTGCTGGAGCAGATCGAGATGGGCGGCCGCTTCGCCGACCGCTACCCGGCGGAACTCTCCGGCGGCCAGAAGCAGCGCGTCGCCATTGCACGGGCGCTGGCGGCCCAGCCCGAGCTCATCCTCTGCGACGAGCCGACCTCCGCGCTCGATCCGCTGGTGGCCGAAGGCATCCTGAAGCTGCTCCTGAAACTGCAGGACGAGACCCACGTCTCCTACATGTTCATCACCCACGACATCGCCATCGTCCGCGCGATTGCCGATTCGGTGGCCGTGATGCATCGGGGAAAGCTCGTGCGTTTCGGCCCGAAATCGAAGGTGCTCTCGCCGCCCTTCGACGATTACACCGACCTCCTGCTGAAATCCGTTCCCGAAATGGAGATCGGCTGGCTGGAGAAGGTGCTGACGACACGGCGCATGGAAAGCGCCGGCAACTGACAGGAGTGGGGCGGCAATTCCCCGGGCCGCCCCTCATCCGGCCTGCCGGCCACCTTCTCCCCGTAAACGGGGCGAAGGGGATATGCCGCACCGGTTTCCCCAGCCAATACCCGTTAGCAGGGCAAGTCCCCTCTCCCCGCTTGCCGGGAGAGGGTTAGGGTGAGGGGCAAATCCTGCGAACATTCAATTCTGCGTGCAGGTCACATCGCCGAGCCGGCTGGCCGATTCGCCCTCCACCGACACCGTCTCCTCGCCACGCGCCGTGCAATTGCCCTTCTCGCCGACGCCCGTGCGGAATTTCACCATGGGCTGGCCCTCGATCATGATGCTCGGCACGATCTCGTAGAGTTCCGGCGGGCAGTTCACCACGTCGGAGAGGCGCAGCGCCGGCGCACCGCCGATGAAGACGCTCTTCGAACCGGACATGGCGCAGGATGGAATGGGCTGGGGCGCATCCTCAGCGACGGAAACGGACGGCCCCGCCGCCCCGAGAGCGAAGGCCAGAAAGGCACCAGCAAACCGCAAAGATTTCATCACCTGTCTCCCTTTTCACGCGCCGCACGCGACAGCGCACGCAACGTTTTCAATGCCCGTTCGCCGTCCCGCTCCGGCACGAATATATGGTCATGATGGTAGCCGGCAACCACGTTGGCGCTGATGCCTTCCGTCGTCAGCGCCGTGGCGAAGGCCGCCGTCAGCCCCACTGCCTCCAGCGAGGAGTGCACGGTGAGCGTGATCATCCGCATCGGCGGGCTTGCCGCCAGCCCTTCCGCCGCCTCGGCCGGCAGGATCAGCGTCACGCCCTCCACCTCGCGGAAGAAGCCGACCGGCCCGCGAGAAAGATGGCCTTCCAGATCCCCGGCCGGCACGCAGGCATAGACGAAGGCCCCGTCCGCCAGCGCCGGCTCCATCGTCGCCAGCAATTCATCGAGATCGGTGATCCCGCTCATGGATGGGCCATCCGGCGCACGGCATCGCACAGCGCCGCAAAACCGGCCTTCGCGCCCGCGCTCATGAATCGCGCGCGCAGCCAGGCGTGGATCATCTGCCTCTCCTCGCGAAACTCCACCGCAACACCGGCAAGCGCCAGCCGCGCCGCATAGGCCCGCGCATCGTCGCGCAGCGGATCGAAATGAGCGCCGGTGATGAAGGCGGGCGGCAGGCCGGCAAGGTTTTCCGCCCGCAGCGGGAAGGCATGCACGGCCTCCTCCGGCGCCTTGTAGACCTCCCGGTAATAGGCGACGTCGGCGGTCGAAAGGCCCGGCGCCTCGGCCATCTCCAGGTAGGAGCCGGAGGCAAGGTCGCCGCCAAGGCCCGGATAGACCAGCGCCTGCCCGGCAATGCCCGTCAGCCCCTCGTCGCGCGCCTTCAGCACGATGCCGGCCGCAAGGTTGCCGCCCGCGCTGTCGCCGACCACCACGACCGGATGGCTTTCCAGGAGAAGCTCGATCAGCACGGCCCAGCAATCGTCGAAAGCGGCGGGCCAGACATGCTCCGGCGACAGGCGGTAATCGACGGACACGAGTTCGGCGCCCGCGGCCTCGGAAAGCTCGGCACAGATCGCATCATGGCTGTCGAGCGAGCCGACGACGAAGCCGCCGCCGTGGATGTAGAAAAGCCGCGTCGCACTCGTCACCGCCGCCGGGCGGTAACGGCGCACCGGGATGCGCCCCGCGATGACGCCGTCCTGCTTGATCATGCCCGCCGGCGGCGGCGCGTCGAAGGCAGCGCAGAGCGCATCGTACCAGCCGCGCTGCCGCCCGATATCCGCGTCGACGGCATCGGCGGGATAAAAATCCTCGCAGCGCTTGTGGAAGGCCAGGATGCCCTCCTCGGTCGGCATGGGGCGTTCGGTCATGGCGGCTCCTCGTTGCCGGCGCCGTTCCGGCGTGACGGAACTGGCACCAGGACGTATCCTGTCGCATTGTCAGGTGCCGGAGCGACGCTGCCCCGGCTGGAAATGGCGGGGATCATAGCAGCGCACACCCCGCGCGCCTGTCCCGTCCGCGGCTTTCCCAAGGAATTTTCGGCGCTTGCCTCGCCCGCGCCGGGCATATTAACTGCCGCCATGGCGTTCACCTTCCGGCAATTGCAATATTTCGTCGCCGTCGCGGAGCAGGGTTCCGTGACGCGCGCGGCGCAAAACCTCTCGATCTCGCAATCCTCGGTCACCGAGGCGATCAAGGAGCTCGAATCCGACCTCGGCGTCGAGCTGTTCGAGCGCCATCCGCGCGGCCTCACGACGACGCACAACGGCCACCAGTTCCTGCGCCACGCCACCAAGATCCTGGCGAACGTCTCGGATGCCCGTCGCTCCTTCTCCGACAACCGCACGGCGGAAAAGGGCCAGCTCAATCTCGGCGTCACCTCCCTCGTCGCCGGCTACGTGCTGTCAGACCTGCTCTCGCGCTATCGTCGCGCCTTTCCCGGCATCGAGGTGAGCGCCATCGAGGACAACGGCTCCTATCTGGAGCATCTCCTGGTCGGCGGCGAGCTGGACGTCGCCGTCATGGTCATCTCGAACCTGCGCGACCGTATGGCGCTGCAGGCTGAAATCCTCGAAACCTCGCCCTACCGCCTCTGGCTGCCGATCGGCCATCCGCTCGTCTCGGCCGACATCATTTCCGTCAGCGACATCGCCAAGGAGCCGCTGATCATGCTGACGGTGGACGAAATCGAGGAGAACACCGGCAAGCTGCTGACCGCGCTCGGCGCCCGCCCGCATGTCGCCTTCCGCACCCGCTCGGTGGAGGCGGTGCGCAGCCTCGTCGCCACCGGGGCCGGCATCGCGCTGCTGCCCGACCTCGTCTATCGCCCCTGGTCGCTGGAAGGCGATCGCATCGAAAGCCGCGACGTGTCGGGGGCGCTTCCCGTCGTGCAGGTCGGCATGGTCTGGCGCAAGGGCTCCAGCCTGCCGCAGGCGGCACGGGATTTCGTCGGGCTGGCGGAGGCGCTGCGAAGCGGTCGGGGGCGGTAGCGGCGGCATCGAACCTCTTCCTGCAGCTTCATCCCCACACGCCAGCGCGCCGGGGTTTGCGGGAGCATTCGGACGGGGCGCTGGAGGCTGCCTCGACTGAATGTTTGTATGCGGCACCGTCCAGCGCCCCGTTCGGCGGTTTTTGCCCGCGACTTCGGCCTCTCTGCGATGGCGGGGTGCGTGGGAACGGTGGCGCGCCCTTCCGAAGAATGGGTCATGCACGCCCTCAGGATCACGGTGCCGCAGCCATGACTGCCGGTTGGTACCGTCTTCCACTGCGCCGCACGAACCGGGTCCGAACCCTCGGACGCCGCACGGTGCAGCCGCCATGTTGTGTGCCACACAGGCACGCCCGGCGACGTGATCGGGGCAAAACGGCGGGGCATGTTTTTTGGTGGCGAGGGTGTGCCGTGTCTTGTGGATCCTCGGGTCAAGCCCGAGGATGACGGAGAGGAGGAGAGGTTGCCAGCCCCTTGGCCGGTGCGGCACGCGGGACCCTCTCTTTGTCTGACGCCCTCTCTTCTGTCGTCATCCTCGGGCTTGACCCGAGGATCCACAAGACACGGCACACCTCCGCCGCTTTCGGAATTTCCGATACCGACATTCTGATTAATGAATTTGCGAAAGCGGCGAAAGCGCGGCACCTTCTCGTCCGGGAACAATACCGCAGACAAGCGGACCAAACCGGGAGACTGTCATGAAGCGACTTCTGCATTCCTGCACCGCGCTTACCCTTTCGCTCGCCTTCGCCACCGCCGCCATCGCCCAGGAGCCGCTGAAGGAGCTTGGGCCAGGCGAGGGCGAAGTCTCCATCGTCGCCTGGGCCGGCTATATCGAGCGCGGCGAGACGGACAAGAACTACGACTGGGTCAGCGAATTCGAGAAGAAGACGAGCTGCAAGGTGACGGTGAAGACCGCCGCCACCTCGGATGAAATGGTGGCGCTGATGAACGAGGGCGGCTTCGACCTCGTCACCGCCTCGGGCGATGCATCGCTGCGCCTCGTCGCGGGCAAGCGCGTGCAGCCGATCAACACCGACCTCATCCCGAGCTGGAAGACCGTCGACGAGCGTCTGCAGAACGCGCCCTGGCACACGGTGAACGGCGTGCACTACGGAACGCCCTATCTGTGGGGGCCGAACGTGCTGATGTACAACACCGAGGCCTTCAAGGACGCGGCGCCGACGAGCTGGAAGGTCGTCTTCGAGGAGATGACGCTGCCGGACGGCAAGTCGAACAAGGGCCGCGTGCAGGCCTATGACGGCCCGATCCACATCGCGGACGCGGCGACCTACCTGATGGCGCACAAGCCGGACCTCGGCATCAAGGACCCCTACGAACTCAACGAGGACCAGTACAAGGCCGCACTCGACCTCTTGCGCGTCCAGCGCACGCTGGTCGGCCGCTACTGGCACGACGCGATGATCCAGATCGACGACTTCAAGAACGAGGGCGTCGTCGCCTCCGGCTCCTGGCCGTTCCAGGTGAACCTGATGCAGGCGGAAAAGCAGCCGATCGCCTCGACCTTCCCGGAAGAGGGCGTGACGGGCTGGTCGGACACGACCATGCTGCACGCCGAAAGCCAGCATCCGAACTGCGCCTATATGTGGATGGAACATTCGCTTTCCGCCAAGGTGCAGGGCGATGCCGCCGCCTGGTTCGGCGCGGTTCCCTCGGTCCCGGCGGCCTGCAAGGGCAATGCGCTCCTGACCGACGAGGGATGCTCGACCAACGGTTTCGACAATTTCGAAAAGATCCGCTTCTGGCGCACGCCGGTGACCAAGTGCGAAAGCCAGGGGGAATGCGTGCCCTACCACCGCTGGGTCTCCGACTATATCGGCGTGATCGGCGGGCGTTGATAGAATAGCCCCTCACCCTAGCCCTCTCCCCGTGAACGGGGAGAGGGGACGTGCCCCAAGTCGCGTTTCGTTTCCCGGTGATCCATGGGAGCGGAAAACGCCGTCTCATGCCGTCTTCTCCCCGCCTGCGGGGAGAAGGTGTCGGCAGGCGGATGAGGGGCAAGAACACAAACTCCCCGGGAGTCCCCCATGACCGCCGTCCTGTTCCAGCAAGTCTCCCGCCATTTCGGCACTGTCCGCGCCGTCGACAGCGTGGATCTCGCCATCGCCGAGGGCGAATTCTTCGCCATGCTGGGGCCGTCCGGTTCCGGCAAGACGACGTGCCTGCGCCTGATGGCCGGCTTCGAGCAGCCGACGTCGGGCCATATCGAGATCTTCGGCGAGACGGCGGAGGGCGTGCCGCCCTACCGGCGCAACGTCAACACGGTGTTCCAGGACTATGCCCTCTTCCCGCATCTCTCGATCCTTGAAAACGTCGCCTACGGGCTGATGGTCAAGGGCGTCGGCAAGGCCGAGCGGCTGAAGGCGGCCGAGGAGGCGCTCGCCATGGTGAAGCTGCCCGGCTACGGCGCGCGCCGGCCCGGCCAGCTCTCCGGCGGCCAGCGCCAGCGCGTGGCGCTCGCCCGGGCATTGGTCAACCGGCCCCGCGTGCTCCTTCTTGATGAACCCCTCGGCGCCCTCGACCTCAAGCTGCGCGAGCAGATGCAGGAAGAGCTGAAATCGCTGCAGAAATCGCTCGGCATCACCTTCGTCTTCGTCACGCACGACCAGGGCGAGGCGCTGTCGATGGCCGACCGCATCGCGGTGTTCAGCGATGGCAGGATCCAGCAGCTCGGCACGCCGGAAGAGGTCTACAAGAAGCCGAAAACGCGTTTCGTCGCCGATTTCGTCGGCTCCTCCAACGTGCTGCCGCCGGATTTCGTTCGCACCCTCGGCTTCGGCGATAGCTATGCCAGCCTGAGGCCGGAGGCGATCACGCTCGGGGATGGCCTCGGTCGCAAGAATTTTGCCGGCCGCGTCGTCGCCACCAGTTTTCTGGGCGCGGCGAACCGCGTGACGGTCGAGGCCGCGGGGGCGCGCATTGCGGCCATGACACCGGCCTCCATCGCCCCGCCGGCGCTCGGCGAGACGGTGACCCTGTCCTTCCTGCCGGAAGACCTGCACCCGATGGATGGCGCCCGATGAGCATCGTCGCCGACACCTCCATCCTCGCGCGCCGCGAAGGCACCTCCGGGCGGCTTTCCGATTTCTTCTGGCGCAACCCGAAGATCCTGCTGCTCTTGATGCTGACGCCGCCGCTGCTCTGGCTCGGCGTCATCTATCTCGGCTCGCTCTTCGCGCTGCTCCTGCAGAGCTTCTTCTCGATCGACGACTTTTCCGGGCTGATCAACTACGAGTTCACGCTCGCCACCTACCGGCAACTGCTCATACCCTCGAATTTCGACATCATCCTGCGCACCGTGCTGATGGCCGCGCTCGTGACGCTCGCCTCCGCCGCCATCGCCTTTCCGATCGCCTATTACGCGGCGCGCTATGCCAAGGGCAAATGGAAGGTCGTCTTCTATCTCGGCGTCATGCTGCCGCTGTGGTCGAGCTATCTGGTCAAGGTCTATGCCTGGAAGCTGATCCTCGCCAAGGAGGGCATCGTCACCTGGGCCTTCGCCAAGCTCCACCTTTCCTGGCTGCTCGATGCGTGGCTTTCGCTGCCTGTCGTCGGCGGCTCGTCGCTGTCGATCAGCTATACCGGCACCTTCATCGTCTTCATCTATGTCTGGATGCCCTTCATGATCCTGCCGATCCAGGCGGCGCTGGAGCGCGTGCCCGGCAACCTGATCGAGGCCTCCGCCGATCTCGGCGGCCACCCGGCGCAGACCTTCCGCCACGTGCTCTTCCCGCTCGCCCTGCCCGGCATCATCGCCGGCTCGATCTTCACCTTCTCGCTGACGCTGGGCGACTACATCATCCCGCAGATCATCGGCTCGTCGCGGCTTTTCATCGGCCAGGCGGTCTATGCCCAGCAGGGCACGGCCGGCAACATCCCGCTCGCGGCCGCCTTCTCCGTCGTGCCGATCGTCATCATGGGCCTCTATCTCTGGATGGCCAAGCGACAGGGGGCCTTCGATGCGCTCTGACAGAAACACCTCCGCCCCGCTCGGCCTCAAGATCGCCGCAGGCCTCGGCCTCGCTTTCCTGCACCTGCCGATCCTGCTGATCTTCCTCTACGCCTTCACGACGGAGGAGAAGAGCTACCAGTTCCCGCCGCCGGGCTACACGCTCAAATGGTTCGCCGTCACCTGGAACCGGCCGGACGTCTGGGAGGCGATGGGGCTTTCCGTGCGCGTCGCGTCGATCTCCACCGCCGTCGCCCTCGTGCTCGGCACGCTGTGCGCCGCCGCCGTTTCCCGCACGAAATTCTTCGGCCGGGAGACGATCTCGCTGCTCGTCATCCTGCCGATCGCCCTGCCCGGCATCATCACCGGCATCGCGCTGCGCTCGGCCTTCTCGTTCGCGGAGATCCCCTTCTCCTTCTGGACGATCGTGCTCGGCCACGCCACCTTCTGCGTCGTGGTCGTCTACAACAACGCCGTCGCCCGCTTCCGCCGCGTCTCGGGCTCGCTGATCGAGGCCTCGATGGACCTCGGCGCCGACAGCTTCCAGACCTTCCGCTATGTCATCCTGCCGAACATCGGCACGGCCCTGCTTGCCGGCGGCATGCTCGCCTTCGCGCTGTCCTTCGACGAGGTGATCGTGACCACCTTCACCGCAGGCCAGCAATCGACCCTGCCGATCTGGATGCTGGAGGAGCTGGTGCGCCCGCGCCAGCGCCCGGTGACCAATGTCGTCGCCATGGTCGTGGTGCTCGTCACCTTCCTGCCGATCCTCGGCGCCTACTACCTCACCCGCGACGGCGACCAGGTCGCCGGCGCCGGAAAATGAACATGAGCGAATAGGGAGTAGCGAACAGCGAATAGAGGAAAATGACGGCCCGCCGGCCCGAAACTATTCGCTACTCGCTATTCGCCATTCGCTCCTCAACAACGGAGAACACGCCATGGACACCCAGATGCTGATCGGCTCGCGCTTCGAAGCCGGCACCGAGGCCGAGGAGCACATCCTGAACCCGAAGACCGGCGCGAAGATCGTCGACCTGCCGGAGGCCTCCCATGCGCAGATCGACGCGGCCGTCGACGCCGCCGAAAAGGCCTTCGTCTCCTGGGCGACCACCACGCCCGCGGAGCGCTCCGGCTATCTCCTGAAGATCGCCGACGCGATCGAGAAGGACGCCGATGCCTTCGCGGCCCTCGAAGCGCTCAATTGCGGCAAGCCGATCAACGCCGCCCGCAATGACGAGCTGCCGGCCATCGTCGACTGCTGGCGCTTCTTCGCCGGCGCGATCCGCTCGCTGCATGCGCCGGTCGCCGCCGAATACCTGCCCGGCTTCACCTCCATGGTGCGCCGCGATCCGATCGGCATCGTCGGCTCGATCGCGCCGTGGAACTATCCGCTGATGATGATGGCCTGGAAGCTGGCGCCGGCGATTGCCGGCGGCAACACCGTCGTCTTCAAGCCTTCCGAGCAGACGCCGCTGACGGCGCTGAAGATGGCCAAGCTTTTGGCCGACATCCTGCCGGAAGGCGTGGTCAACATCGTGCTCGGCCGCGGCGAGACGGTCGGCAATGCGCTGATCAACCATCCGAAGATCAACATGGTCTCGATCACCGGCGATGTGGCGACCGGCAAGAAGGTGCTGGCCGCGGCGGCGAAGACCGTCAAGCGCACCCATCTGGAGCTCGGCGGCAAGGCCCCGGTCGTCGTCTTCGACGATGCGGATCTGGAAGCCGTCGTCTCGGGCATCCGCGCCTTCGGCTACTACAATGCCGGCCAGGACTGCACGGCCGCCTGCCGCATCTATGCCGAGGACGGCATCTACGAGAAGCTGGTCGCCGACCTCTCGGCCGCCGTCTCCACCATCAAATACAACGAACCCGACGACACGCTGAACGAGATCGGCCCGCTGATCTCCAAGCGCCAGCGCGACCGGGTGGCGAGCTTCGTCGAGCGCGCCGCCGAGGTGAAGCACATCGAGATCACCACGGGCGGCCGGGCCGGCAGCGACGACGGCTACTTCTTCCAGCCGACGGTGGTGGCCGGCGCCACGCAGGACGACGAGATCGTGCGCCGCGAAGTGTTCGGCCCCGTCGTCTCCGTCACCCGCTTCTCCGAGGCGGACCAGGCCATTGCCTGGGCCAACGACAGCGACTACGGCCTCGCCTCCTCCGTCTGGACGAAGGACATCGGCAAGGCGATGAAAGCCGCCGCCCGCCTGCAATACGGCTGCACCTGGATCAACACCCACTTCATGCTGACGACGGAAATGCCGCATGGCGGCGTCAAGCAGTCGGGCTACGGCAAGGACATGTCGATCTATGCGCTGGAGGATTATACCGCCGTGCGCCATGTGATGGTCAGCCACGGCTGATCCCAGAGGGCTGACAACCTTTGGAGAGGCCTCCCCCCTCTGCCCTGCCGGGCGTCTCCCCACAAGGGCCGGGCAATCGCCTACGGGGCAGGACGATGCCGCATCCCCTTCTCCCCCGCGGGAGAAGGTGGCCCGAAGGGTCGGATGAGGGGGTGAGGCAGATGCGGTATTGCAATCATTCAAGCCTTCGCCATCCCCCTCATCCGCCTGCCGGCACCTTCTCCCGCGGGGGAGAAGGGAGTCGCGGCGACGATTGAAGTCCATAGGCAATTGCCGGCCCTTGTGGGGAGATGCCCGGCAGGCAGAGGGGGTGCCCGCCCTTTCGGGTACGGACGGGCGCCGGCTCCTTCCGGGAACATTTTCAGCCCTCGCGCGTCTTCACTCCGACACAATCGGAGGCATCGCCATGCTGAAATGGGCACTCATTTTCCTCGTCATCTCGCTGATCGCCGGCTTTCTCGGCTTCTCCGGCGTCTCGGCCGCCACAGCGACGATCGCCAAGGTGCTCTTCGCCATCGCGCTCATCATCTTCCTGATCTTCCTTGTGCTTGCAGTGATGGCCGGCAGCCTCGCCTTCTGAGTGCGGATCCTCCACAGCCTGTGTTGCATCCGGGCAACACAGGTCAAATCCTGAGCATTTAAGTCATATAATTTGTTGCAGCAGGCCAAATCCTGATAAAAACGATCACGTTATCGATCCGCTTCGTCAGAAAGTTCCCGCATGCACAAGCCCTCCCGCACGATGTTCCGCCTGGCGCTCGCCGGCACGTCCCTCCTCACGCTCGCCTCGCTCGCCCTTGCGCAGGACGAGGGGACAACGACGGCGGGCGGCGCGACCGTGCTCGAAGACATCGTCGTCAACGGCGGCAGCGGCGGCGTCATCACGGCGGACGGCTATGTCGGCAAGAGCAGCGCGACGGGCGCCAAGGTCGACACGCCCTTCATCCAGACGCCGCAGTCGATCTCCTCGGTCACGCAGCAGCAGCTCGAAGACCGCAACCCGCAGACCCTGCTCGACACGCTCGCCTATACGCCCGGCACCCGCATCGGCGGCTACGGCTTCGACCCGCGCTTCGACAGCTTCACCGTGCGCGGCTTCGACGTGACCTATACCGGCGTCTTCCGCGACAACCTGCGCCAGCCGGGCGCCGGCTCCTCGCTGTTCAAGACGGAACCCTACGGCCTCGAAGGCGTGTCGATCCTGCGCGGCCCCTCCTCCGCGCTCTACGGTGCCTCCGGCGCCGGCGGCCTCTACAACCTCATCAGCAAGCGCCCGACGGAAGAGGCGCTGCGCGAGATCCAGCTGCAATATGGCAGCCACGACCGCTACCAGGGCCAGTTCGACCTTTCCGGCCCGATCAACGAGGAAGACCCGGTCTACTATCGCCTCACCGGCCTGCTGCGCAGCGCCGATACCGAGCAGGTCGGCGTGCCCGACGACCGCGCCTACATCGCGCCGGCCTTCACCTGGAAGCCGGACGAGGACACCAGGCTGACCATCCTCGGCGAATATTCCCGCACCAAGACGGGCGGCACGGCGGCCTATTACTACGATCCGATCACCGGCAAGGTCAGCGACTTCTTCGCCGGCAACCCGGCCTTCAACGATTCCGTGCAGAACCAGGGCCGCATCGGCTACGAGTTCGAGCATCGCCTGAACGAGGTCTTCACCTTCCGCCAGAACGCCCGCGCCTCCCGGCTCAACATCGACGCCGACTGGGCCTTCGCCTACCAGCCGAACGCCGCCGACCCGACGCTGCTCGACAGCAGCGCCGGCTCGTTCGAAGAGTGGATGAACACCTACACGATCGACAACCAGCTCGAAGCGAAGTTCGAGACCGGCGCGCTGGAACACACGCTTCTGACCGGCATCGACTTCACCAAGGTCTACTGGAAGTCGCTGAACGGCTACGGCGTGACGCCGCCGCTCGACACCACCGACCCGACGCGCGGCCGCCCGACGGACCCGATCGGCTTCCAGACCAAGAGCGTGCAGGACCAGTTCATCACCGGCCTCTACCTGCAGGACCAGATCCGCTACGACGCGCTGACCTTCACGCTCGGCGGCCGCTACGACTGGGTCTCGACCGACACCGACAACACGGACCTCGCCTCCGGCGCGCTCGACACGATCAAGCAGAGCGACCGCGCCTTCACCTGGCGCGCCGGCGTGACCTATGAAACCGAATGGGGCATCACCCCCTATGCAAGCTATTCGACCGCCTTCTCGCCGAATGCCGGCGTGAACATGGCCACCGGCAACCCCTTCAAGCCGACCGAGAGCGAACAGCAGGAAGTGGGCGTAAAATACCTGCTGCCGGACAGCAACACGCTGCTGACCGCCGCGCTGTTCAACATCGACCAGACCAACGGCCTCTATTACGAGGTCGTCGACCTGCCGACCGGCCCGGCCAACATCCAGGTCCAGCGCGGCAAGCTGCGTTCGCGCGGCCTGGAACTGGAAGCCTCCACCAGCCTCGACAACGGCCTGTCGCTGATCGCTTCCTACACCTATACCCAGGCGAAGATCATCGACGGCCCGGCCGGCACCGTCAACAACGACGTCTCCTCCGTGCCGCGCCACATGGCCTCGCTCTGGGCGCACTACACCATGCCGGAAGACGGCGCGCTGGCCGGCCTCGGCTTCGGCGCGGGCGTCCGCTTCACCGGCGAAAGCTACGGCGACGACGCCAACAGCATGAAGAACAAGGCACGCGCCTTCGTCGATGCGTCGATCGATTACGACTTTGCCGCCATCGACAAGGACTTCGCCGGCCTGAAGCTGCAGGTCAACGCGACGAACCTCTTCGACCGCCAGGATGCCGTCTGCTCGGCCGGCTTCTGCTACCGCGACCAGGGCCGCACGATCATCGGCAGCCTGAAATATTCCTGGTAAGCGCTTGACGGCGCTGTCCCCCCACGATGGCGAGACCGCTTTCCGGCCGGACGGCCTGAAGGCGGTCTTTACCGGTGAGCACGCCTGGTGCGGCGAGAAGATGATGCTCTCGTCGGATCTCGACGGCGCCGTACCGCTCGCCGAGTTCCTGGGGGGAGACGGGTTTTCCCGGACGATCGACCGCTATGCGGAAAGCCACGGCAAGGCCGATCGGCGCGCCGCCGCCTCCTTCTGGTCGCTCTACTATTTCTCCGCCCTCACAATCCCCTATGTCGTGGCGCGCCGCGCGGAACGGACCCTGCCCGTCGCCTTCGAGGAGATGACCATCGCCATCGGCGAGGACGGCCTGCCGCACGCCTTCGGCCTGCCGCACGAGGGCGACTGGAGCGAGGGGGGCGAGCTCGTCGATTTCGTCACGCCGCTGGTCGATTGCCATCTCGCCCGTGCCGTCGCCCTGTTCAAGGAAAAGACCGGCATCGCGCCGAAACTCGCCTGGAACAACGCGGCCGTCTATATCGACTATGCCTTCAACGCGACGGACCGTTCGCCGCCCGAAAGCGACGACCACTGGCCGTCCCGCCCCCTCTTCGATTGTCCGCTGCTGGCGAACGGCAGCCGCAATCCCTTCCATGGATGCCTGCGCCACGAGCTGGACGCGGGTGCCGTCCACTGTCGCCGCAAGGTCTGCTGCCTGCGCTACATGCTGCCCGGCATTCCGGGCTGCGGCGAGCTGTGCGCCCTGCCGGAGCTGAGAAAACAATGATCCTGCGCCTTTCCACCCTCATCGCCGCAGCCTTCCTGCTCCTGGCCGCCCTGCCCGCCCGCGCCGAGGTAGACTATCCGCTGACCGTCAAGGACGCCTTCGGCCGCGAGGTGACCATTGCCGCCGAACCCAAGGCGGTGCTGCTCGGCAGTGGCTTCAACCTGGTCGCACTTTCGCTGATCCATCCCGATCCGGTCAGCATCCTTGCCGGCTGGGCGAGCGACATGAAGGGCGACAACCCGGAGATCTATGACCGCTTCAAGGACAGGTTCCCGGCAATCGACGACGTGCCGATCATCGGCGACGGCGTCACCGTCTCGTTCGAGGCCGCGCTCTCGCTGAAGGCGGATCTCGCCATCCTCGCCAACTGGCAGGCCGACACGGACCTCGGCAGGCAGGCGATCGACTATCTGGAGAGAAGCGGCGTCCCCGTCGTCGTGGTCGATTTCAACAGCGACGCACTGAACAACACCGCGGACAACATGCGCCTCCTCGGCACGGTGCTGAACCGGGAGGAGCAGGCGAACGCCTTCGCCGATTTCTACGAGGAACGGGTCAAGCGCATCCGCGACCGCGTGGCCGAGCACAAGGAGCCCGGCCCGACCGTGCTGATGGACGCCTTCCCGAACCCGGAAAAATGCTGCTACGCCTACGGCACCGGCGGGCTCGGCGCCTTCATCGCCATCACCGGCAGCCGCAACATCGCCGAAAGCCTGCCGGCGCAGGGCGGCATCGTCAGCTCGGAATTCATCGTCGCGGCGGATCCCGACGTCTATATCGCGACCGCCTCGCCGGGCGGCACCTACAGCACCTTCTCGGTCGGCCCCGGCGTTGCGCCGGAGGAGGCACGCGAGACATTGGCGCGCGCCGTGTCCGGCCCGTTCCTCAAGAACCTCAAGGCAGTGAAGGAGGAGCGCGTGCACGGCCTGTGGAACTTCTTCAACGCCGTGCCGCTGAACATCCTCGCCGCCGAAGCCTTTGCCCATTGGCTGCGCCCCGAGATTTTCGCCGACATCGACCCGGATGCGACGCTGGCGGAAATCAACGCGCGCTTCGCCGCCGTGCCCTTCGACGGCGCCTATTGGATCAGCCTCAAGGCAAAGTGACAGGAGCGGCCTTTCGGTCGCTTCTTCCGCAGGCTATATCATGCCCAGGAGGACCTGCATGATCTGGGCATTCGCAGTCGCGGCAGCGGCCATACTCTATCTCGCATTGCGCTTCCGGCGCTTCCAAAGCTGGGTCGAACCCGTTCTCACCATCGTGGTGGCCATCGGCCTTGCAAGCGCGCTTCTCATCTGGTTCGTCGAGGACCGCACGCCCTCCGGCACCGCCGTCACGCCGAACGCCACGGTTTCGGCGCTGTCCGCGGATGGGGCGGAACTCTCCGAGATGCAGGCCAGCGCCGGCCAGACGAAGACGAGCTTTCGCGTGACCGGCCGAATCGCCAACAAGGGCAGCCAGCCGATGCAGTCCTTCCGCCTCGATGTCGTGCTGTCCGATTGCCCTGGCGGCACCTGCCGCGAGGTCGGCCGCGACAACGCGCTGATCGTGCTGCGCGTGCAGCCGGGCGAAAGCCAGCCCTTCTCCACCTTCGCCGTCTTCCCCGGCATCGACCTCAACCCCGTCATAGCCCCCGAATGGGATTTCGGCGTGCGTGAGGTGAGGGCCGCGACCCGCTAGAGCATTTCCGCTTTTCTTCGAATCGCGAAAACGCTCTATCTGTTTGTTTTTACGCAATTCCGGACGCAAAACCGCTACGCACTTTTGCTGGAATTGCTCTAGAGGCCAGCCACGATCTCTGCCGTGCGCAGCACCGTCGCGAATTCGTGGCGCAGCGTCGCGACATGGGCGCGGTGCACGTCGCGGGCGGCGATCGTCCCGCCCTCCCCGTCCGGCAGGTCGAAGCAGTCGCAGGCGTCCTCGACCAGGATCACCCGGTAGCCGAGATTGGCCCCGACGCGCACGCTGGTCGACACGCACATATCCGTGGACACGCCGAACAGCACGACCGTATCGGCCCTAAGACGGCGCAGGCGCAGATCGAGATCCGTGCCGATGAAGGCGGCATTGACGCTCTTCGTCACCAGCGGCTCGCCCTCCTGCGGCGCAAAACCCGGGCGGGACGCGTTGCCCGGCGCCTCCGGCCGCAGGGTGGAGGCGGGTTCGACGCTGTCGTGCCGCACATGGATGATCGGCCGGCGGGCGGCCCGCCAGGCGGCAAGGAGCGCAAGGCCGTTCTCGTCCAGCCTTTCGTTCCAGCGCCGCGGCCAGGGCGCGGCGTCGAAGGCCTGCTGCATGTCGATCGGGATCAGGACGGCGTTTTCCGGCAGGGTCGGCATCGGTCTCTCCTTGAAGCGATGTCCGACGAATAGTTGCTTTTCCGTCCGGTTTCGCGCAGCAAGAAGGCGGCGTGCCGGACGATCATCCGGCAACAGGGAAATTTTCCGGATGAACGAACTGGACGACAAGGACAGGCTGCTGCTCGCCGCGCTCCGCGCCGATGCCCGGCAGAGCCTCGTGGAGCTTGCGCGCCATGCGGGGCTGTCGCGGAGCGCCGTGCACGAGCGCATCCGGCGGCTGGAGGCGAGAGGCGTGATCGCAGGCTATACGGTCAAGCTCGGCATCGACCGGGAGCGGCCGGGCGTCGAGGCACTGATCGCCATCGGCTTCCAGCAGGGCCGCAACTGCGATCACATCGTGCCGCATCTCACCGGCATTCCGAACGTCGTGACCTGCTGGTCGCTCGCCGGGCCGACGGACCTGATGCTGCTCGTCGAATGCGCCTCGAACGGCGAGCTCGACACCGTGCGCCGCCAGATCGCCACGACGCCGGGCATCGCGACCGTGCAGACGCACGTGTCGCTGCGCACCCATTTCGATCGGCGGAGCTGACTTGCAGCCGAAAGGCATCAGAAATAGATCTTGAACTTTTCCCGCACCGCCTGGTCCGTCGCGAAATCGAAAAGCGGGCCGCCGGCTTCGGCGAGAATGCGGTTCTTGCGCTCGATCGCCTTCTGCACGAGGTCCGGCCGGCCGATCTCGGCCCATTCCTTCGGGCTCGTGCGGTCGGCCACAGTGGGGTAGATATATTCCGTCTGCATCAGCGACAGGGTCTGAGGGTCGCCGAGATAGTGGCCCGGTCCATCGAGGCAGACGGATCGCATGGTCTCCAGCGAGACGGAATCCTCCGTGACGTCGATGCCGCGCACGCAGCGCTGCACCTGGCCCAGAAGATCATCGCCGAGCACGAGGCTTTCCAGGCAGAAGCCGAGCAGCGAGGCGTGCATGCCGACCGCCTCATAGACCATGTTGAGGCCGGAAAGGCCCGCCATGACATTGGAGATCGCCTGTTCCCAGCCCGCCTGCATGTCCGGAAGCTTGGAATCGGCGATGCCCGCGGCCGCGCCGCCGGGAAGCTTGTAGAACTGGTGCATCTGCGCGCAGCCCGCCGTCAGCAACGCCTGCTCGCCCGAACCGCCGGACATGGCGCCCGTCCGAAGGTCCGACACGAAGGGCCAGGTGCCGAAGATCGCCGGGTGGCCGGGCGCCATGGCGTTGACATAGACGACGCCCGCAAGGCACTCGGCGACGGCCTGCACGATGGCGGTGGCAAGCGGCGCCGGCGCCGTCGCGCCCGCCTGCCCGGCGGAGAGCAGCAGGATCGGCATGCCGGCCCGGATGCAGGCCTCCATGGTGATGCAGCTTTCCTCCGCGAACTTCATCGGCGGCACGACGAAGCAGTTGGAATTCGACACGAAGGGCCGTGCCCGCCACTTGTCCTCGCCGCCCGCCATCATGTGGATGAGGTCGAAGCAGCCGGCGACATGCGAGGGATCGGAGAAACTGGTGCCGACATGTTTCGACGTGCCGGCGCAGCAGCCGTAGAGCGTGTTGATGTCCATCAGGAAATTGTCGGCGACGTCGCGGCAGACCATCGCCCGCTGGAAGAAATGCACATTGTCGAGGTGGTGGACGAGCTGGGCGGCGTTGTAGAGGTCCTTCGCCGTCGATTCGCGGTATTCCCGCTTCTCCACGTCGACGATATGCACCGCCGCGCCCGCCGTGCCGTAATAGACGCGGGTGCCCGACAGTTCGAGGTCGTATTTCGGATCGCGGCCATGGAGCGTGATGTCGCGCGCGGCAAGTGCCAGCATGTCCTCCACCAGCGCCCGCGGAAAGCGCAGGCGCCCGTCCTCGCCGAGGATGGCGCCCGCGCCGGTCATGATCTCGATGCCGGATTTCGGCGCATTGGCAAGGCCGATATTCTCCAGCGCATCCAGCGCCGCCTCGTGGATGCGGCGCACGCCCGCCTCCGTCAGCGGCTTGTACTGGCCGCCGGGAAGACCCGGCCGCACCGGCCGGACGTTTTCCGCCAAGGGTGCGGCGCGCATCGCGACCCGTGCCGCACGCCCGCCCGATCGCCGGGACAAAACTGCCTGTTCACTCATGACCCGTCTCCCCCGCACCGGCGGCCAGCATTCTGTTAATGAGATCCCCCGACGCCGCGGCGGACAATTTCGCAAAACTGCCATCCTTCACGATGGCGTCCATCTGCTCGGCGATCGCGGCATGGGTGACGCGGGCGATCATCGAGCCGAGCGAGATGCGCCGCACGCCGAGCGCGGCGAAGTCCGGCACGGTGAGCTGGCGCAGCGGCCCCGCGGCAAGCCCGTTCACCGGCACCCCGACCGATTGCACGACGCGCCTGAGCTCCTCCGGCCCCGGCGGCACCGGCACATAGACGAGGTCCGCGCCCGCCTTCTCGAAGGCCTGGATGCGCCGGATCGCCTCGTCGAGGTCGTAGACGCCGTTCATCACGCCATCGGCCCTGGCGCAGAGGATGAAGGGACGGCCGAGCGAACGGGCGGCGTCCGTGGCGGCACGGATGCGCTCCACGGCAAGATCGAAGGCATAGGCCGGGTTGCCCTCGACCATCCGCGTATCCTCGATCGAGCAACCGGAAAGCCCGACCTCGGCGGCGAGCCGGATCGTCTCGGCCACGTCGTCCGGCGCATCGGCAAAACCGTTCTCGAAATCGCCCGAGACCGGCAGCGGCGTGGCGCGCACGATATCCTGCGCATGCCGCAGCGCCTCGTCGCGCGTCACGCGGCCCATGTCGGGCCGCCCCAGCGTGAAGGCGAAGCCGGCGGAGGTGGTGGCGAGCGCCACGGCGCCCGACGCCGCCATCATGCGGGCCGAGCCCATGTCCCACGGATTGGGGATGACGAAGCAGCCCGACTGGTGCAGGGCATGAAAACGCCGGTGGCGTTCGGCAAGGTTGCTCACGCGCGTACCCTCTCGGCTTTCGGATCGTACATGGGCACGAGCGAGGCCTCGGCCTTCACCCGCACGCCGGCGATCTCGATCTCGTAGTTGGAGGCCAGCACATCCGCCTCGCTCTCGCCGGCGCATGGCACGTAACCCATGCCGATCGCGCCGCCGAGATGGTGGCCATAATTGCCCGAGGTGACGGTCGAGACGATCCTGCCGTCGCGCACCAGCGCCTCGTTGTGGAAGAGCAGCGGCTCGGGATCGGTCAGCCTGAACTGCATCATGCGGCGCTTCAGCCCCGCTTCCTCCTTGCGCAGCACCGCGTCGCGGCCGATGAAATCGCCCTTCCTCGTGCGCACGGCAAAACCGAGGCCGGCTTCCAGCACATGGTCCTCGTCGGTGATATCATGGCCGAAATGGCGGAAGGCCTTCTCGATGCGGCACGAATCGAGCGTGTGCAGGCCGCAGAGTTTCAGGCCGACATCCGCCCCCGCCGCCTCCAGCGCCTCGAAGACATGGGCCGCCTGGTCGGTGGAAACGTAGAGCTCCCAGCCGAGTTCGCCGACATAGGTGACGCGGTGCGCCCGGGCAAGGCCCATGCCCACCTCGATCTGCCGCGCCGTGGCGAAGGGATGCGCCGCATTGGAAAAGTCGTTCGGGCTCACCTTCTGCATCAGCTCGCGCGCCTTGGGGCCCATGACGCAGAGCACGCTTTCGGCCGCCGTCACATCGGTGATGACGACGAACTCGTCCGCAAGGTGCTTGCGCAGCCAGGCAAGGTCGCGCTGCAGCGTCGCGCCGGGCACGACGAGGAAGAAGGCGGTCTGCGAAAGGCGCGTCACCGTCAGGTCGCTCTCGATGCCGCCGCGTTCGTTGAGCATCTGCGTGTAGACGATCCGGCCGGGGGCGACGTCCATCTGGTTGGCGCAGAGTTTCTGCAGGAAGGCCAACGCATCGCGGCCCTCCACGCGGATCTTGCCGAAGGAGGTCATGTCGAACAGACCGACACGCTCACGGACGGCGAGGTGTTCTTCCCGCTGATTCTCGAACCAGTTCTGCCGCTTCCACGAATAGCGGTACTCCCGCTCCTGCCCCTCCTTGGCGAACCAGTTGGCGCGCTCCCAGCCGGCGACCTCGCCGAAGACGGCGCCGCGGGCCTTCAGGTGCTCGTGCAGCGGCGATCGGCGCACGCCGCGCGCCGTCGCCATCTGGCGATAGGGGAAGTGATCGGCATAGAGCAGGCCGAGCGTTTCGGAGACGCGGTCCTTGAGATAGGCGCGGTTCTTCTGGAACGGCTGGGCGCGGCGGATATCCACCTCCCAGAGATCGAACGGCGGCTCGCCGTCGTTCATCCACTGGGCGAGCGCCATGCCGGCCCCGCCGGAGGAGACGATGCCGATGGAATTGTAGCCGGCGGCGACCCAGTAGCCCTTCAGCTCCGGCGCCTCGCCGAGATAGTAGCGGTCGTCGGGCGTGAAGCTCTCCGGACCGTTGAAGAAGGTGTGGATGCCGGCCGTCTCCAGCATGGGCATGCGGTGGATGGCGTTTTCGAGGATCGGCTGGAAGTGGTCGAAATCCTCCGGCAACTGGTCGAAGCAGAAGTCTTCCGAAATGCCGTCCATGCCCCAGGGCTTGGCCTTCAATTCGAAGGCGCCGATCAGCATCTTGCCGGCATCTTCCTTGTAATAGGTGCATTCGTCCGGCACGCGCAGAACGGGCAGCCTCTGCAGGTTCGCGATCGGCTCGGTGACGATGTAGAAATGCTCGCAGGCGTGCAGCGGCAGGGTGACGCCCGACATGTCGGCGAGCGTGCGACCCCACATGCCGGCGGCGTTGACGACGTTTTCCGTCTCGATGGTGAACGTCTCGCCGTTCTGCTCGCAGGTGACGCCCGTCACGCGGCCGTCCTTCGTCAACACCGACGTCACCTTGACGCCTTCGATGACGGTCGCGCCGTTCTGCCGCGCGCCCTTCGCCAAGGCCATGGCGATGTTGGCGGGATCGCACTGGCCGTCGAGCGGCAGGTGCACGGCGGCCTTCACATCCGCCGTGTTGAGATGCGGATAGAGCGCCTTCACCTCCTCGACGGTGATCTCGCGCACATCGATGTCGAAGGCCCGGGCGAGCGAGGCCTGGCGGTAGATTTCCTCCTTGCGCTCGTCCGTCAGCGCCACCGTCATAGAGCCGCACTGGCGCATGCCGGTGCCGATGCCGGTCTCGGCCTCGAGCTTGACGTAGAGATCGGCGGAATATTTCGCGAGCCGCGTCATGTTCTGCGAGGCGCGCAGCTGGCCGATGAGGCCGGCGGCATGCCAGGTGGTGCCTGAGGTCAACTGCTTGCGCTCCAGCAGCACCACATCCGTCCAGCCGAGTTTGGCCAGGTGATAGGCGACCGAACAGCCGGAGACGCCGCCGCCGATGATGACGGCTCTCGCCTTCTGGGGAATGGGCTTCGTCATGCGCGCAGTCTTTCATTGTTGGGGTCGAAGAGCGGGCCGTCGGGCTCAACGGTCGCCTTGAAGCGTTCGCCGTAGATTTCCACCTCGATCTCCGTGCCCGGCACGGCGAGGTCGGCCCTCAGCATGCCGAGCGCGATGGATCTGCCGGTGCGGTAGCCCCAGTTGCCGGAGGTCGTCTCGCCGACGACCTTGCCACCGTGCCAGAGCGTCGACATGTAGGGCGCATCGCAGTCCCCGGCCTCGACGGTCAGCGTCACGAAGCGCTTGGTGACGCCCTGCTGCTTCTCCCGCTCCAGCGCCGCCTTGCCCTTGAAGGCGGGCTTGGTCCAGTCGACGAAGCGTTCGAGGCCGCCCTGCAGGATGGTATAGTCGGTCGAAAGATCGCCCTTCCAGGCGCGATAACCCTTCTCGATGCGCAGGCTGTCGAGCGCCTCCATGCCGAAGGGCTTCAGGCCATGCTTCTGCCCCGCCGCCCAGACGGCGTCGAAGATGACGGCCGTGTCCTCCACCTTGGTGTGGATCTCCCAGCCGAGTTCGCCGGCGAAGGAGACGCGCACGAGCTGGCACCAGCGGCCGGCGATCTCCACCGGCTGGTGGGTGAGCCAGGGCATGGTGAGGTCCGCCTTGCAGACATCCGAAAGGATGGCGCGGGAATTCGGGCCGGAGAGGATCTGGCACGAAAAGTTTTCGGTGACGTCCTCCAGCGTGAAGACGGGATTTTCCGGCAGGTGTTTCTGCAGCCACTCGAAATCGTGCCACTGCGCCGTCGCGGCGGTGATGAGGAAGAAGAAATCCTCCGCCAGCATCATGACCGACATTTCCGTGACGATGCGGCCCTTGTCGTCGGCGAAATAGGCAAGGCCGATGCGGCCCGGTTTCGGCACGCGGCCGGTGATCAGCGAGGAAAGCCAGGCCGTCGCGCCCTCCCCCTTCACGCGGAAGCGCGAGAAGCCCGGCAGGTCGAGGATACCGGCGGCCTCGGTGACGGCGCGGCACTCCGCCTCGATGCGCGGCCGCCAGGGGCCCTCGCGGTTCCAGGTCTGGGTCGCGGCCTCCGACGTGTCGTCGCCGGGCCCGGCATACCAGTTGGCGCGCTCCCAGCCGTTATAGGGCTTGAACTGCGCGCCGAGCGCCGCGATGCGGTCGTGGATCGGCGACAGCTTCCGGTTCCGGCCGGCCGGCCAGGCGTGTTTCGGGAAATGCATGGCATATTCGTGGCCGTAGACCTCCATGCCCTTGGCCACGCAATAATCCTTGTCGGCGGCGAAGCTCGTGTAGCGGCGCGGATCGCAGGACCACATGTCCCATTCCGTTTCGCCCTCCGTCACCCATTCCGCCAGCACCTTGCCCGCGCCGCCCGCCTGGCAGATGCCGAAGGTGAAGACGCAGGCCTCATAGGCGTTCGGCACGCCCGGCATCGGGCCGATCAGCGGGTTGCCGTCCGGCGCATAGGGGATGGGACCGTTGATCATGCGCGACAGGCCGGCGGTGCCGAGGATCGGCACGCGCTCGACGGCGTCGTTGAGATACCATTCGAGCCGGTCGAGATCGTCCGGGAAGAGCTGGAAGGAGAAATCGTCCGGCATCGGGTCGTCGGGCGTCGTCCAGTGCGCCTTGCAGTTCCGCTCGTAGGGGCCGAGGTTCATGCCCGTCTTCTCCTGGCGGAGATAATAGGACGAATCCACGTCGCGCAGCAGCGGCAGCTTGTGGCCGGCCTCCTTCGACCAGGCGGCAAGCTCCGGAATCTCCTCGAACAGCATGTATTGATGGCTCATCACCATCATCGGCACCTCGCGGCCGAACCATTTTCCGACCTCCCGCGCATAATAGCCGGCCGCGTTGACGACCTTCTCGCAGCGGATCTCGCCCTGAGGCGTCGAGATCACCCATTCCTCGCCCTCGCGCCGCGCGCCGGTCGCCGGACAGAAGCGGAAGATTTTTGCGCCCATGTCGCGCGCACCCTTGGCGAGCGCCTGCGTGAGCTGCGCCGGGTCGATGTCGCCGTCATAGGGGTCGTAGAGCGCACCGGTGAGGTCGTGCGTTTCGAGGAACGGATATTTCCCGCGCATCTCGTCGGGCGAGAGGATGTCGAGGTCCATGCCCTGGTAGCGGCCCATGCCGACGACGCGCTTGAACTCCTGCAGGCGCTCCTTCGAATGGCCGAGGCGGATCGAGCCGGTGACGTGGTAGTTCATGGGATAGTCGACCAGCGCGCCCAGCTCCCGGTAGAGCGCGGCGGAATAGCGCTGCATGTTCATGATCGACCAGGAGGAGGAGAAGGTCGGCACGTTGCCGGCGGCATGCCAGGTGGAGCCGGCGGTCAGCTCGTTCTTTTCCAGAAGCACGCAATCCGTCCACCCGGCCTTCGCCAGATGATAGAGCGCCGACGCCCCGACGGCGCCTCCGCCGATGATGACGACACGGGCATGGCTTGGCAGTGCGGACATTCTCGTTCCCCTTCTTCGCCCCGGATTTGTGGCAACCAAAGCGGCGCGCAGCAAGCGGATGGATTTTGCTTTATTAATCGACTTTCTCGATTACACTTCCCCCGAACACTGGGAAAAATCGGCGCATTCATGCAAATTGTCCTGATTGAGACATTCCTCGACCTGATGGAAACGCGCAATTTCAACCGCACGGCCGAGCGGCTGAACATCACGCAGTCGACGGTCACGCACCGCATCAACGCGCTGGAAGGAATGTTCGCGCGAAAGCTCTTCGCGCGCAACAAGGGCGGCACCCAGCCGACCGCGGCCGGCCTGCGCTTCCTCGATCACGCCAAGGCGCTGCAGCACCAGTGGCACGAGGCGGCGCGCGCGGTGGAAACGGCCGGCGCCTACGAGCGCTCCATGCGCATCGGCCTGCAGCACGATCTTGCCGCCCACTTCGCCGGCGACTGGCTGGCGGCGGTGCGCAAGGAATTGCCGGGCACCTCGATCTATGTGGAGGTCGACTATTCCAACCAGATGAACCGCGACCTCGGCGCGGGCGACCTCGACCTTGCGATCCTTTTTACCCCGCACTACCTGCCGGACCTTGCCTATGAGCGCATCGGCGAGGTGCAATACGAGATGGTGAGCAACAGGGTGGCGCGGATCGAGGACGTCCGGCCGGAGGACTATATCCAGGCCGTCTATTCCCCCGCCTTCGACCGGCTGCACCGCCAGGCGCATCCGACCCTCTCGACCGCGCCGATCGCCAGCGGCGAGACGACGGCGATCCTCGCCCTGCTGCAGAAGCTCGGCGGCTCCGCCTTCGTGATGACGCACGATGCGAAGCGGCTGCTGCGCTCCGGCGCAGTGAGCCGCGTTACCGGCGCCGAGCCGATCGCGCAGGCTGTCTATGCCGCCACCAATGTGCGCACGCGCCATGCCCACCAGCACCGGCGCATCGTCGCCATCATGCAGGCCTTGCTCGCCGCGTGACATGCGCCATTGAAACGGCCCGCCGCTGCGCCTATGAACGGTCCGCCGATATTTGACGAAGGAGTTTCCATGGCCGCCCGTGACCGCTATTCGCGCAAGCTCGAATGCGCCATGTGCGGCAATTCCGGTTATGCCGAGGTCTCGGAAGACGACATGCCGAGCCGCAAGCACCCGGATTTCACCATCGATTCGCTGCCGCGCGGCTTCCTCACGGAACGCGCCTCGAAATATCCGGACAAGCACATGCTGCGCTGCCGCTGCGGCCATGTCTTCAAGTTCCAGCAGAAGACCGTCTACGCCGAGGGCGGCGAGCCGCGACGCTGAACCTACCCGCGCCCGACGAAGGGCATGGTCGTCGCCATGACCGTCATGGTCAGCACATTGGCATCGAGCGGCAGGCTGGCCATGTAGACCACCGCATCGGCGACGTGCTTGACAGGCATGGTCGGCTCGCTGGCGATCTCGCCGTTCGGCTGGAGGATGCCGGCGCTCATGCGCTTCGTCATGTCCGTCGCCGCATTGCCGATATCGATCTGGCCACAGGCGATGTCGTATTTGCGCCCGTCGAGGGCGGTCGATTTGGTAAGGCCGGTGATCGCGTGCTTCGTCGCCGTATAGGGCGCGGAGTTCGGCCGCGGCGTCGTGGCGGAGATCGAGCCGTTGTTGATGATGCGCCCGCCGCGCGGGCTCTGCTCCTTCATCAGTTTGAAGGCCTGCTGGGTGCAGAGGAAGGCACCCGTCAGGTTTACGGCGAGGATGTTGCTCCACTCCTCGAAGGGAATGTCCTCCAGCAGCGCCGGGGAGACGTTGGAGCCGGCATTGTTGACCAGCACGTCGAGCCGGCCGAAAGCATGCCCGATCTCGGCAAAGACCGCGGCGACCTCGCCCGGATCGCCGACATTGCAGGCAATCGCGCGGACCGGATTGCCCGTTTCACCGGTGATGGCGGCGGCGGCCTCCTCCAGCACCGCGGCCCGGCGGCCGGTGACGACGACCGCATAGCCCTCGGCGCTGAGGCCCCGGGCGATGGCAAGGCCGATGCCCGTGCCGCCGCCCGTCACCAGCGCGATCTTGCCCATGCCGGTCCGGCCCCAATCGGTCATGTCGTCCTCCTCCTTTGACGCCTTCTTCCGGTTTGCTCGAAAAGCGCATCCGCTGCAAGCGGTCATGAAAAAGTCCCCGGCACCGGCCGGGGACCTGGCTTTCCGACAAGCATCGCCCTCCACCATCGTCATCCTCGGGTTCAACCCGAGGATCCAAGTCTCACCCGCGGTGGTGGATGGTCGGGTCGAGCCCGACCATGACGGAGGAGAGGGCGTCTCCGGGAGGATCTCAGAACAGCGCGGCGGTGCTCTTCAGCGTCACCCAGATGCCCCAGAGGAGCGGAAGGCCGACGACGGCCCAGGCGAGCGCCGCCCTGGCGTCGAGCCCGCCCTTGCCGATGCCGAAGGAACCGGTCGGGCCGGCATTGGCGGCCGCGGTCTTCGCCTGCAGGGAGGCGACCTCCTCGTCCGACATGAACCATTTGTCGGAAAGCGGCCGCACCAGCATGTTGGCGATGAGGCCGAGCGCCAGCATGCCGGCGAGGATGTACATGGTGCCGGTATAGAGCGCCGGCCCCGGCGCCACGCCGGCGGCGATCTGCGCCTCGCGGATATAGTTGACCACGACCGGGCCGACGATGCCGGCGGTCGCCCAGGCGGTCAGCAGGCGGCCATGGATCGCACCGACGAACTGCGTGCCGAAGATGTCGGCGAGATAGGCCGGAACCGTGGCGAAACCACCGCCGTACATCGACAGGATGATGCCGAAGGCGAGCACGAAGAGCGCCTTGCTGCCCATGTCCGCCAGCGTCGGCGCGAGCGCGTAGAGCACGATGCCGAGGATGAAGAAGGTATAATAGGTGTTCTTGCGGCCGATCTTGTCGGAGAGCGAGGCCCAGACGAAGCGCCCGCCGATGTTGAACAGCGAGAGCAGGCCGGTGAAGCCCGCGGCGATCGCCGCGATGGCGGCCTTCTGGTCGGTATCGAGCTGGCCGAAACTCAGCTCGGGCTGGCCGATGAGGCGGCCGCCGAAGATTTCCTGCAGCATCGGCGAGGCCATGCCGATGACGCCGATGCCGGCCGAGACGTTGAGGCAGAGCACCAGCCAGATCAGCCAGAACTGCGTCGTCTTGTGCGCGTCGCGCAGGTGGACGTGCTTGGTGGTGATCATCGTCGACTTGGAGGCCGGCGGCGTCCAGCCCTCCGGCCTCCAGCCGGCCGGCGGAATGCGGTAGCCGAAGGCACCGCCCATCATGAAGCAGAAATAGATGGCGGCCATGACGAGGAAGGTCTGCCAGACGCCGGCCGTCGTGTCGGTCTTGAAGACGTTCATCAGGAGGTTCGCAAGCGGGGCGCCGATCATCGCGCCGCCGCCGAACCCCATGATCGCCATGCCGGTCGCCATGCCGCGCCGATCCGGGAACCACTTGATCAGCGTGGAGACCGGGGAGATGTAGCCGAGGCCGAGGCCGATGCCGCCGATGACGCCCGCGCCGAGCCACATCAGCCACAATTGATGGGTCATGACGCCGAGCGCCGCGACGACGATGCCGCCGCACCAGCAGCAGGCCGAGACGAAGCCCGCCTTGCGCGGGCCGACGCGCTCCAGCCAGCCGCCCCAGATGGCCGCCGAACAGCCGAGCAGCACGAAGAACAGCGTGTAGATCCAGCCGAGATCAGCGACGCGCCAGTTGCAGCTCGTGGTGAAGAGCGCGGAGACGAGGTTGAGATCGGCGCAGGCCGCATCGGCAGCGCCCGGAATGGCCCTGGACAGCGGCAGCCAGAACACGCTGAAGCCGTAGGCCATGCCGATGCAGAGATGGATGGCGAGCGCGGCCGGCGGAACGAGCCAGCGGTTGAAGCCGGGTTTGGCGATGATGCGCTCCCGGTCGAGGATGCTGCCGGAATAGTCGCCGGCATAGGTCTCGGTCGATGCAGTCATTGGGTCTCCTCCGCGACGCACCCCTCGGTGCGAAGATTTTCGTGATGGGGAGCCGGCGAAAACCGCCCCTTCGACGCCCGGATGCCTGCATCCCTCTCGCAGGCGGCCGGAAGCCGAACCTCCCGCGCGGACCGAAGCAAGGCCCATGCCAGAATGGATGTCCTTTGGAATCAGGAGGTTGGAAGAAAAAACGGAAGGAAAACGGACACTTTGTCCGAAGGGCGGACAAAGTGTCCGGTCAGGCCGCCTCGGGCAGCCAGATGGTGAAGGTCGCGCCCTCGCCCGGCCGGCTCGCCACCGAGATGGCGCCGCCCTGCCGCGTCACCAGCGTCTGGCTGATGGAAAGGCCGAGGCCCGTGCCCTCCTGCCGCTTCGTGGTGAAGAACGGATCGAAGACCTTCGCGACGAGATCCGGCTCCATGCCGACCCCGGTATCGCTGACGACGATCTCGACGCCCGGGCGCCCGCCGCGGTCGCTGTCGCGGGTGACGATGGTCAGCCTGCCGCCATCCGGCATGGCGTGGATGGCGTTGACGACGAGGTTGACGACGACCTGCTGCAGCTCGGTGCGGTTCATCAGCACCAGCCGTTCGGCCGTATCCTCCAGCCGCACCTCGATCGCCGCCCTGGCGAGCAGATGCTGGACGAGCGGCATGCAATCGGCCACCGCCGTGCCGGGCGCATGGCGATCGACGAAACCGGCGAATTCCTCGGGCTTGGCGAATTGCAGGAGTTTCGTGACGATCTGGCTGATGCGCTGGATCTGTTCGTCGAGGAGCTGGAACTCGACCTTGGCCAGCGCCGCCCGGTCGCCGACCACGGAGCGGATGACCTCCAGATTGCCCTGCATGACGGCGATCGGGTTGTTGATCTCATGGGCGACGCCGGCGGTGATCTCGCCGATGGCGGCAAGCTTTTCCGACAGGATGAGCTGCTTGGTCGTCGCCTCCAGCCGGCGGTTGGCGAGCTGCAGCTCGCGGGTGCGCTCGTCGACGCGCGCATTCAGCTCCTCGTTCCAGCGGCGCAGCTCCAGGTCGTTCTGCTCGAGCTGGTTCAGGAGGTCGTCGAGATGCACGGCGACGCGGCCGATCTCGTCCTGGCTGTCGACCGGGCCGGTGCGCGCACCGAGATCGCCGCTCTCCACCCGCGCGATGGTGGCGTCCACCCGCTCCAGCGGCTCGAAGATGCCGCGCGCCCAGCGCAGAAAGATCGGCACGCTGGCCGCCGTGATGGCAAGGAAGGCGACGACGATGGTGAGCACCGTCTGGTACTTCGCCGCCGTGAACGGCGCCTCGAGGAAGCCGACATAGAGCATGCCGACGCGCTCGCCGCGGCTGTCGGTGATCGGCTCGTAGGCGGAAATGTACCAGTCGTTGACGACGAAGGCGCTGTCGAGCCAGGTGCGCCCCTCGCCCAGCACGGCCGAGCGCACGGCGGCCGAGACGCGCGTGCCGAGCGCGCGGCGCCCTTCGAACAGGCGCACATTCGTGCTGATGCGCACGTCGTCGAGGAACAGCGTCGCCGTGCCCTGGCTGCCCTCCGGCAGGCTCGCCTCGCGGTAGACGAGATCGTTGATCGTGTCGATGAAGACGAGGTTCTGGTTGAGCAGGATGCCGCCGACGAGCACCGCCGCGCGCCCGTCGCCGAGCGTGACGGGGCTGGCACTCTGCACGACCATGCCGCGCGTCTCCTCCGTGCGCTCGGTCGGCACCGCATTCGGCGTCGAGACGAGCGGCAGCCGCGCGCGGGCGGCAAGGTCGGGCGAGAGCCGTTCGAGATCGGCGTTCTCGAAGATATCCACCCCCGTCGCCGGCTTGCCGGCCAGCGCGTCGCGGATGACCGGCCAGTCGGTGCGCAGCGTTTCCGCCGTGGTCGCGGTCACGGAGACGACGAGCCGGCCGTCGGTCGCGACGACATAAAGGAAATCGAGCTCCAGCCGCGCCCGCGCCTCGTCGAGCAGGGCTTTCAGCGCGCCGGTGTCGCCGGCGCTGTCGCGGAAGCGCACGGAGCCGCCGAGCGCGGTGACGTGCTCGCCGGTATTGTCGAGGATATGGGCGAGATACTGGTGCGCGATGGTGAGGTCGCCGTTGACCTTGGAGATCAGCGTCGCGTCGAACTTCTCGTTCCAGCGGTAGACGGTGATGCCGAGCAGGAGCGGCAGGATCACCAGCATCGGCAGGAGCGCGATGGCCAGCAGCCGGTAGCGCACCGAGCGCGCCGGCCGGATGACGCCCTGCCTGCCGTCAGCCATCCCAGGCCGCCAGCTTGCGGTCGATCGTCTTGCGGGAAATGCCGAGCTGGCGCGCCGCCTCGTCGCGCTGGCCATTGCAGGCGGCAAGCACCGAGAGGATGTGGCGCCGCTCGACATCGGCAAGCGAGCCGCCCTCCCTGCCGGCCGCCGCCTGCCCGAATCCGTCCGGGAAGCGGCCGAGGATCAGCGTGCGCTCGATGAGATTGCGCAGTTCGCGCACATTGCCCGGCCAGTCATAGGTCGACAGCGCCCGGCGGGCCGCCTCGTCGATGGGCACGGCGGGCATGGCGAGCTGCGCCGAGAGCTTCTTCATGAAGAGGACGGCCAGCTCCACCGCATCGCCGTCGCGGTCCTTCAGCGGCGGCAGGTGGATCTGCATGACATTGATGCGGAAGAAGAGATCGGCCCGGAAGCGCCCGGCCTGCACCTCCTTCTCCAGCTCCGCATTGGTGGCGAAGACGAAGCGCAGGTCGACCGGCACCTCGCGTTCGGAGCCGACGGGCCGCACCTTGCGGTCTTCCAGCACGCGCAGCAGCTTGCTTTGCGTGGCCGGCGGCATCTCGCTGATCTCGTCGAGGAAGAGCGTGCCGCCCTGTGCATGCAGGAACAGCCCCTCGCGCGCCCGTTCGGCGCCGGTGAAGGCGCCCTTCAGGTGGCCGAACAGCTCGCTTTCGATCATATCCGCCGGGATCGCCCCGCAATTGACCGGCACGAAGGGTTTCGCCGCGCGGTCGGACAGCGTGTGCAGCGAGCGGGCCGCCACCTCCTTGCCGGTGCCCGACTGGCCGGTGAGCAGGACCGAGGTCGGCAGCGGGGCGACGCGGGCGATGGTTTCGCGCACGCGGGCGATGGCCGTCGATTCGCCGATCAGCCGGTCGCGCAGGAGGATATGGTCGGACGTCGCCTTCAACTCGTAGCGCAGCACGTAGTTTTCGCGCTGCAGGCGGATGCGGTCGAGGCAGCGCGCGACGGCATTGAGCAACTGGTTGGAGCGGAAGGGTTTCAGGATGAAATCGACCGCGCCGGCCCTGAGCGCCTGGATCGCGGTTTCGAGGTCGGCATAGGCGGTCATCAGGATGGCATCGGCGAAGAAGCCGATGGCCCGCTGCTCGGCAAGCCATTCCACGCCGTTCTTCTTCGGCATGATGTTGTCGAGGATGACCACGTCGAAATGGTTCTGGTCGAGCTTGCGCGAGGCCTCGTCCGTATCGGCCGCCAGCTCCAGTTGACGGCAGCGCGGCCCGAGCGTGCGCATCAGGAAGTTGCGCATGCCCGGCTCGTCGTCGACGACGAGGATCGAGGCCTGCGCCAGCCACGGCCCGAATTCCGGGTCGGCGGACGTGTCGCGCAGCACGCGCGCGGCTTCAGTCGACACCTCATCTCCTCCCGATGGTCAGGCGCGTCAGGTTTGCACGCCCGGATGCGAAAGCGCTGCACGCTTCTGCCCGGACGGCTTGAACACCTACCATAGAAAGCCGCCGCCGCGAGCACAAGGCGAGCGCGGCGGCAGAGCGGGAGGAATTGTCAGGAATGTAGACGAATGCGCTCACGGCGTTCACGCATCGCCGCAAGCTCCTGTTCGATATGAATTTTTCGAGCATCCTCCATCGCCGCGGCGATGGTTTCGCTGATCACGCGCACGCTTTCTTCCGAGATGAGCGGCGATGCCCCCTGGCACTCCGCTGCATGCAGTTTGCAAAGCGCGCTGGCGAGCAGCCGCGCATAGTCTTCCGGTTTGCGACCCATGTTCCCCACCTTTTTTGATTAGAGCCACAGAAAACCACACAATAAGGCAAAAAGCCACAGGTTTCTCACATGCTAATGGAAAAAAATGTGGGTATTCGCATCGGGCCGCCCGCGCGGGAATGCCGGGAAACGAGACTGTTCAGAAATGAGGCAGGGGAAATGCCGGGCAGCGTCAGTGCGCGGCCGGAAACACGATGTCTGCCTGAAAACCGTCAACACGCCCGGCAATGGGCGATGTGAGGACGAGGCTGGCGCGCATCTGCGCCAACAGCCGCTCGGCGATGGAAAGCCCGAGACCGGAGCCCGCGGCAAGCGTCCTGCCGCGGGAAAAGCGCTTGCGCACCGCGCCGAGCTCCGCCTCGGACAGAACAGGCGCGCCGTTGCGGATGCTGACGATGCCCGTTTCGGTGAGGTGGATCTCGACCGGCTCGTCCGCCCGCCCGTGCAGCAGCGCGTTTTCGACGAGGTTGCGCAGCACGATGGCGAAGGCGTCGGCCGTGCCCTCGCGCAAGGCCGGTCCCGCGAGATCGTTCCGGAAGCGGATGCGGCTTGCCGCGTCCGATGCACGCTGGAAATCCGTGACGACGACGCCGAGCACATCCACGAGGTCGAAGGTCGTCTCGCTGACGCCGATCCCGGCCTCGGCGCGGGCAAGCTGGAGCAGCTTTTCGGTGAGTTTCGTCAGCTTCTGCAGGGAGGCCTCGATCTGCCGGGCGCGGGCACGAGTCGGGCCGTCCTTCAGTTCGGCCGTGAGCAGTTGCGTCTGCGCCAGCGCGCCGGCGATCGGCGTGCGCAGTTCATGCGCGCTGTTGGCGGTGAATTCCCGCTCCGCCGCCAGCGCGGCGCGCAGGCGCGCGAGCAGGAGATTGACGGAGCGCAGGATCGGCTGCAGCTCCTGCGGCAGGCCCGCCGCCGCGATCGCCGCGAGATTGCCGCCGTCCTTTACACCGATCGCCGCCCGCAGCGTCTCGACCGGCCGGAGCACGCGGCGCACGACGAACCACACGGCCAGCACCGTGACCGGCACGATGAGCAGCACCGGCAGCAGCAGCGCCAGCGCGCCCTCCAGCATCGCCTCCCGCCGCTCCTCGGCCGAATCCTCCACCTGCACGAAGATCGAGCCGTCCGCCGTCGCGGCGGTGTAGACCCGGCCCCGCGCGCCATCCCGGAAACCGACCCTCAGCGGCACGTCGAACGGTTCCGCCGAGGCGGTGTGCGAATGCAGCAGCACCCGGCCCGCACGGTCGCGCACCTGGTAGGTCAGGTATTCCTCGCCGGGCTGCGCGGGCGAGCGCTCGATGCGCCGGGGGGCGTTCAGGTCGTCGCGACGGTTGAGGTCGTCGATGACGAGCGGCACCAGGCGCTCGGCGGTCTCCTGCAGGGCGCTGTCGAAGATCTCGCCGAACTCGTCCTGCATGACGAGCGCGCCGAACCCCACCGCGACGAGCCAGAGGCAGGTGGTGATGACGGTGATCCACAGCATGAGCTGGCCGGCGAGGCTCTTCGGCCGGAAGGCGCTTGCGTGCGGTTTCCCGCTCTGCGGTGCCGACCCCGTCACCGGCCGAGCCTGTAGCCGATGCCGCGCAGCGTCTCGACGCAGTCCTTGCCGAGCTTCTTGCGCAGCCGGCTGACATAGACCTCGACCGTGTTGCTCTCGATCTCCGCGCCGAAGGCATAGAGCGCCTCCTCGATCTCGCCCTTGGAGACGACGGCATTCGGCCGCGTGGCGAGCCGCGCCAGCACGGCCCATTCGCGGCCGGACAGATCGACCGGCGCGCCATCGCGCAGGACCCGTCGGTCGGCCAGCGCGATCGCCAGCGACCCGGATTGCAGCACCGGCAGCGAGGAGGCCGAGTAGCGCCGCGCGACGGCGAGCATGCGGGCGCCGAGCTCGCCGAGGTTGAACGGCTTGACGAGATAGTCGTCCGCCCCGCTGTTCAGGCCCTCGATACGGTCGGAAATCTGGTCATGCGCGGTGAGGATGATGACCGGCACCGCCGTGCCGGCGCGGCGCAGGTCCTTCAGCAGCGAAAGCCCGCTGCCGTCGGGCAGGCGGAGATCCAGCAGGATCAGCTCGTAGCCGACCGCCTCCGCCGCCGTGCGGCCGTCCTCGAGCGTCTGCATCCAGTCGACCGCATGGCCGAGCCCGGCCACATAGTCGCGCACCGCCTCGCCCAGAACGGCATCGTCCTCGATCAGCAGAACCCTCACGCGCCCGTCTCTCCGCACCATGGCGACGGCCGCCCATGCGCCCGCGCGTCACCTTCCGAAACCGGAGAATACACAGGGGAAGCCAGGCTTGCCACCGCCCGTCCCGATCAGGATACGGCGCCGCGCCGGCAGGAGGACATGAGGTCGAGCGCGGGGTCGCGCACCTTGGTTTCCACCCGCATCATGCCGAGCACGGTGTGGAAGAGTATGTCGTGCGATTGCGGCTTCACCGTCTGCGCATCGAGGCAGGCGCCGGAATAGGCGGCCCTCGCATCCTCGCCGAGCCAGAGCACGAAGGGCACATGGGTCTGCTCGCCCGGCGCGATCATGTAGGGCGCGCCGTGCAGGTAGAGGCCGAGCTCGCCGAGCGATTCGCCGTGGTCGGACATGTAGAGCATCGAGACGTCGAGGCTGCCTTCGGCCTTCTGCAGCCGGTCGATCACACCGGCGAGGATATGGTCGGTATAGGCGATCGTGTTGTCATAGGCGTTGACGATCTCCTCGCGCGTGCAATCGGAAAACTCGGCGCTGCGGCAATCCGGCCTGAAGCGGCGGAATGCCTCCGGATACCGCAGGTAATAGGACGGGCCGTGGCTGCCGATCTGGTGCAGAACCAGCACGGTGTCCGCCTTCACCGAGCCGATCCAGGCGTCGAGCGCGTCGAGCATCACTTGGTCCTGGCACTCGCCGCCCGAGCAGTCGCGCGGGTTGCCGCCCTCGATCAGCGAGCGCTCCCTCACGCGGGCGGCGATCTTCTTGCTGCCGGTATTGTTGTCCCACCATTCGACGGCGACGCCCGCATGGGCGAGCACGTCGAGCAGGTTCTCGGTCTCCAGCCCCTTGCGGTGCGAATAGTCGGCGCGGGTATAGACGGAGAACATGCAGGGCAGCGAGACGGCAGTCGCCGTGCCGCAGCTCGTCGTGTCGCCGAAATAGCGGATGTCCTTCGTCTTCAGTTCCGGATTGGTCTCGCGCGCATAACCGCCGAGCGAAAAATTGGTGGCGCGCGCCGTCTCGCCGGCAACGACGACCAGCAGCCGCGGCTTGCGCCCGGTGACGGGACCATCACCGATACGGGCATCCGTGCCGAGCGGGGCGGCGACCACGTTGCGATCGGCCGACTGGCCGGCGGCGAACTGCACGGCCGTGACGAGCGGCACGAAGGGGTTCAGCGTCTCGAACCAGTCGTGATGCGCCCGCACGGTGGCGGCATAGACACGGGCATGGGAAAGGCCGGCGACCAGTGCGATGACCAGCGCGGGCAGGATGATGGCGAGATTGGCGCGCAGCTTCCAGAAGAAGGTGTGGTGACGAACCTTGACCCACAGGAGCAGCGCTGCGGGCAGCACGCCATAGGCCAGCATGTGCAGGACGAAACCCGGCGTGATCAGGTGCCCGGCCTCCGCGCTGTTCGTCTCGGCCGCGTTGCGGATCATCTCCATGTCGATGATCACGCCGTAGCGGTCCATGAACCAGGCACCGGCGGCGCTTGCCAGGATGAGCAGGATGAAGACCGGCTTCATCACATATTTCAGCGAGACCGCGACGCAGAACGCGATGTAAAGGCAGGCAATGCCGACGGCGATGGAGAAAAGCGTGGTCGGCCGGCCATCGAGATAGAGCCAGCCCTTCGACCAGAAGCTGCGGTTGGTCAAGGCGAGCAGGTAGAGCGCCGTCAGGATGCTGACGGCAATGCTGCCGAGCTGCGGCCGCCAGACGGCGGGGAAGCCGGCCTTGCCGGTTGTTTCGCGCATCGGATGTCCTTTCGAAAGCGTCTCAGGCAGCCCGCGGGCCGCCATCCCGCGCCTCCCTGCCCCGCGAAGCTGACAGCCGCCTGAACGAGCTGACGGCCGCGTTCAGCGCCGCGTCAGGTTGGTGGCGGACAAGACGGCTGTTCGAATGTGAGGTGACGCGTGAAATCGGGACTGCTGCATCCGGGAATGCTGTTCGTGACGGCCCTGGTCTTCCTGGTCCTGTCGATCCCCCTCGCCCAGATGCAATTTTCAAGGCCGCATGGCCAGGATCTGAGGCAGGCGCTGCTGCTGCGCCCAGGATGAAAAAACCGATTGCAAAACGCAATCAGATTTGCGACAACGTCCGCAGACGCGGAGGTTGCCATGAAACCCGTTCTGTATGCTCATCCCTTTTCCAGCTACTGCCAGAAGGTGCTGATCGCGCTTTATGAAAACGGCACCGATTTCGACTACCGCCTGCTCGACCACAACGACGCCGAAACGCTCGCGGATTTCGAAAGGCGCTGGCCGATCAAGCGCTTCCCGATCCTCGTCGACGGCGACCGGACGATCGTCGAGGCGAGCATCGTCATCGAATATCTCGGGCTTTATCACCCCGGGCCGGTAAAGCTCATCCCCGACGATCCGAAGGCGGCGATCGAGGTGCGCATGCTCGACCGCTTCTTCGACAACTACGTCTCGACGCCGCAGCAGAGGATCGTCTTCAACGCCATCCGGCCGGAGGAGAACCGCGATCCCTACGGCGAGAAGGATGCGCGCGACATGCTGGAAACGGCCTATGCCTGGCTCGATACCCACATGGACGGCCGGATCTGGGCCACGGGCGACACCTTCACGCTGGCCGACTGCGGCGCCGCTCCCTTCCTCTTCTATGCGGACTGGACGCACGCCATCGACCCGGCCTTCGCCAATGTGCATGCCTATCGCAAGCGCCTGCTCGCCCGCCCCTCCTTCGCCCGCGCCGTGGACGAAGCCCGGCCCTTCCGGAAGTTCTTCCCGCTCGGGGCGCCCGATCGCGACTAGATACCCAACGGCTAGCCGGCGCGGCAGTGCCGCCGTTCATCGGCCGTGGCCTCGCGCTCGATGCCGGTGACGACGAGGACCGGAAGGCTCTGCCGCCGGCCGGCGATCTCCTGGTCGCGATCCTCGACATGGCCACGCAGGACAAGCCGGCCGTAGTAGAGTGCATCCGTCTCGCGGATGCGCTGCCGGTCCGCTTCGGCCAGCCCGTCGATATCAGGGGAGACGCCGCGCGTTTCCGCACCGCTGTCGAGATTGCGGATGGCGGAGGACGGGCATGGCGCCGTCACACAGCGAAGGCCGTTGTCGCAGACGACATAGCGCTCCTCCGCGGCAGCGAGCGGAGAGGCGAACAGGGGCAGCACGGCGGCAAGGGCAAGGGTTCGAAGGCGCATGCATCATCCTCCGCAAGGATTGCGGCCAAATAGCGTTACTTGCGGCCATCCCGCTCGCGGCGCATCTCGGCCAGCGCGCGGATGGCGTCCTGCCGGCCGGTCTCGCCCAGCGCCTCGAACAGGCGCATGGCATCGACGCGCATGCCGAGATTCTTGTAGGCATAGGCGCGCAGCACCATCAGGTCCGCCGGCTCGGCATGGAACTGGCGGCGCTGGTCGAGGAAGACCAGGGTTTCGCGATAGCGTTGCGCGCGAAAACTGCTGACGGCGCGATCGCCGAGAATGGCGGTCTGCAATTCGGCGGCACGCCCCTGCTCCAGCCGCGCCTTGGTAGCGGAGACCGCGGCATCGCTCGTCAGCCCGGCGCGCAGATAGGCAAGGCTCTGGCCATAGGCGGCATCGCTGCGCGTGCGGCCCTCGCCGGCCAGCGCCGCCTCGAAGGCCTGCACGGCCTCCAGCGGCCGGTTGATCTCCATCAGGCACCAGCCGAGCGAGAGCGCACCCGCCGCCGAAAGGCGGCCGGGATCACGCGTGCTGCGGCAATCGACGGCGCCGTCCGTCCGGCGCGCCGTGCGGGCGCCGCGCTGCGGCGTCAGGGCGACCTCCTCGACCACTTCGCGCACCGGCACGCGGCGTTCGGTGCGGGCGGTCCGCGCCTGCCGGTCGCGCAGCGCCGGCGCGGCATCCCCGCTCGTGTCCCGCTCGCCGAGCAGCGCGATGCGCTCGGACCGGCCGGCCCAGGCCTGCTTGACGGCGGCGAGACCGGCGCGGTCCTCCAGCCTCAACCGCGCGACGCCGAGCCCGTAGGCGGCAGGCTCGTAGTCCGCCTTCCACGCCAGCACCTGCGAAAACCATTCCTCCGCCGTTCCCGGCTGGTCCATGGCGAGCGCATACCAGCCGAACTGCTCGCCGGTCTGCGGATGCTTCTCCTCCAGCGTCACCTGCGCGATGCGGCCGAGCACCTTGGCGTCGAGCTTCGGCGGCGGATCGAGCGCCAGGAGGTTGGCGGTGGCGGCGAGATAGGTCTGCATCGCCTGGTCGGAGGTCGTGCGCCAGGCATACATCACCTCCTCCGCCTCGCCCGGCATCTTGCGCGCGAGAAGGATGAGGGCGAGGCCTTGCGAGGCCGAGGCGGAATCCTCGACGGCGCGCGCCTTGCGGAAGAAGGGTTCGGCCAGCGCATTCTGCTCGCGCCGGAGGTGATACCAGCCGAGCAGCAGCGCATCGGAGGCGAGCCCCTCGTCCGTCACCAGCTTCTCGACGAGCTTCAGATAGGCCGGCGCGACCGTGATCGCCGCGTCCTCGTCGCCCTCGCCGACGAAGCGGCGGGCGAGATCGTTGCGGATCGTGTCGAATTCCTTGACGCCATCGGCGCCGGTGCGCTCGCGGGCGATGAGATCCTGCATGTCGGCATAGCCGAGCAGGGTCGAGGCCTTCTGCACGGTGGCGACACGGATCGGCCCGTCCGAGCAATTGTCGAGCATGTAGCCGTAGGCATCCTTGGCGCGCTGCACGCGCTCGGTCTTCACGAAGGCCTCGGCGACGCGCCAGAGCACATCCGCATCCGAGCAGGTGAGCAGGCTCGGCGTCTCCGCGCCGAGGCGCACGACATCCTCGCTGCGCCCCGCATTGGAGGCGGCCACCAGCTCGGCGCGCTTCTCCGCCACGTCGAGGCGCTCGACGAGGTCGGCGGGCGGCGTCCATTGCGGGTCGTCCTGCTGGCGCCGGGCGATCGCCGCGCGCACGTCCGCGTAGCGCGACTGGGCATAGAGCGCCCACATCTCCTCGAGCTGCCGGTCCTCGTTGACCGGCACGGCGAGCGGGTTTTCCGGCGGTGTCCAGGTGGGATAGAGCGCGCGCAGCCGGGCGATCTCCGCATTCAGCCGGGCGGTGTCGCCGCGGGCGGCGAAGTAGCGCAGCGCGCTTTCGTCGACGACCGGCTTGTTCTGCGTGACCTCCACGACGGGCGTCGGCTCCGTGCCGGTGCCGGCCGCCTGCTCGGTCTGCTGTGCCTGCGCGATTTCCACGCGCGGCTGCTTCGTCAGGGAAGCCGGCGCTTCATCGAGGCTGCCGGTGGTGACGCCGTCGGTTCCCGCACCGAGGCGCGGCAGGCCCTTCACCAGACCGTCGGGCACGCCGAAGGATACGCCTGCGACGCTGGCCGCGCCGGCGGAGACGATGACGAGCGCCACGAGGATCGACTTCATCCCGAATTTCCTTCGGTCCATCACTGCCATACAGCGCCGGGCATCGGTCATGACGCACGAGGGGCGCTGCAACATTCCAACTTCCAATCGGCCCGCCCCGGTCCGCGGCGACACCATGCGCCATGAACGGCGGGACATCTCGCCCCGCCCCCGGGAAGAGCCAATCAATCGTGATAAAACCCCGATAGGGTTAACCGTCGGTAAACAGGCGCCCTCAGACTTCCCTACCGAAGCGGCGCAGGAGGCCGGACGTGGCGATGCCGAGCAGGATCGACAGGACACAGAACACCGCCGCATAGGCGAGGATGTTGGAGGACAGCCAGTTCGCCGCGACCAGCCGCATGTTGGAGAAGGTCCAGGGCTGCGTCGCCACGAAGCGGGTGCGGCTGACCGGGCGCGTGTCGAGCGCATCCGCGTCCTTGCTGTCCAGGCTGACATAGCCGTCGAGCTGCTGCCAGCGTTCGTCCTGCGCGACCGCGACCATGCCGGCCTTGAGGTCGGCGCCGGTCGGCGCGGAGAGCACGGTCCAGGTCGCACTCTCGTCAGGGCTGTTGCCCTGCGCGACGAGGAAGCGCGCCGTATCGCCGGGCGCCACGAGCGGTTCTTCGCCGGGCAGCAGGCGGAGCGAGGCGAGCGGGATGTCGAAGGTCTCCTGCAGCCAGGCCTCCAGCGCGGAAATCTGCCCGCGCCAGGAACCGCCGCGCACGCGCGACTGCCACTCGTCGATGGCGTCCTGGGTCGCGCCGTGCTGCGCGCCGCCATCGGCCGGCCCGCCCCAGGCGGAGGCGCTTTCGGCGGCGATATGCGTTTGGCCGAGCACGAGCGGGGGAAGTTGCGAGATCGTGCCCACCAGGATGGCATTGCGTTCGCCGATGGCGAGCGCCGAGGATTCCGGACGCACCTGCAGCGCCCGCCCGCTCGACACCGCCATCTTGCCGAGGAAGGTCGCGCTGGTCGAAAGCGTGTCCGCATCGAGGCGGTCGAGATAGAGCGCCACCGGATCGGCCTGGCCGTTATAGGGAAAGCCCGTGCCCGACAGGGCGGCAAGGCTGGGAAGCTGCGCGACGCGGGCAAAGCGCGGCATGCGGAACTCGGAGGTATCGAACAGCGCGAAGCGCGGCTCGTCGCTGGCGCTGGCGCCCGGCGCGCAGATCTTGTCCGCCTCGGTCAGGAGCGCGGTCTCGATGTCGATGCGGTTCGGCCCCGGCCGGAAATGCCGCATGGTCACGCGGATCGGCAGATGGCGGAAGATGCCGCCGTTGCGGTTGGTGATCGGCACCGTCGTGGCGATGTTGCCGTTCACATAGATGTCGATATGGCTGCCCGGCAGCACTTCGGGCGAATAGGCCGCATCGAGCAGCAGCGTCGCCTCGCCATAGGCATCCGCATAGAAATCCGAGGGAATGCCGACGTCGAAGCCGATGCGATAGCGCCGGCC
Organism: Shinella sp. HZN7; assembly: GCF_001652565.1. Taxonomy (NCBI): domain Bacteria; kingdom Pseudomonadati; phylum Pseudomonadota; class Alphaproteobacteria; order Hyphomicrobiales; family Rhizobiaceae; genus Shinella; species Shinella sp. HZN7. Next base: position 2,560,918 of record NZ_CP015736.1, read on the forward strand.
GCTGAATTCGCCGGTGCGCACGCCGAGCGAGGCGAAGGTCGGCGACGTCTCCCCCAGGATGAGCGGCATGTCCGCGCCGTTGCGCTGGCGCACGCTGAGCGCTTCGCGCGTCACGCCGAGCGGCCGGTCGATGGGCGAGACCATGCCTTCCACCGCGCCCTCGATCGACGGCCAGTCCGGCCCGCTGACCACGAAGACCTTGCGGTCGCCGTCCGGCGCATCGACGAAGGTGGCGACGGCCGAGGAGCGCGCCGTCGCGGGCAGGCCCGGCAGCAGCGCCGCCAGATTGCCGGCCGTGCCGACCAGCACTGTCAACTCCCCGGCCCCCGCCGCCGACGGCAGCGTATCGGTGATGTCGAAGGTCTGGTTCGGCATCTTCGCGATCAGCGCCAGCCCCTGGCTGAGCCGCATCAGCGCATTGGTGGCGACGGGCTGGCCCATTTCCGGCACGACCATGACGAACTTCGTCTGCCCCGTCGGCCCGAGGCCGATGGCCGCGACGTCGTCGGTCGTCAGGAGGCGGCCGCTCGTGTCGCGCGGCACCGTCAGATAGGTGCGCGACGGGTCGAGCGACGTCCAGAGATCATAGGTCGAGCGGATCGTGCAATCCGTCCGGTGGCGGTGCACGGCGTTGAAGGTCACCCGGTTGACGCCGGGGCGCAGGAGGCCCGCCGGCAGGTCGAAGCGCACGTCCTTGATGCCTTCCGCGGACTGGACCGGCAGCTCGCCGACGACCGTGTCGTTGACGACGACGGTGAGCCGCGAGGCCTCCGGGGCCACCACGACGGCATTGGAATAGCCAAGATTGATCGCCGTCGCGCTGCCCGCCTGTTGCGGGGTCAGGAAGAGCGGGAAGGACTGGCTTGCGACCTCCCCTTCCAGAAGCAGCGACGTTGCCGGAACGATATAGCGCCGGGTGGAAAGATCGGGCATCGCCACCTTCTTTTCCGGCTGCTTCGTTTCCCGCACGGCAGGGGTGTTTTCCTCCGTCGCCGGCGTGTTCTCGACGGCAGGGCCGCGTTCGCCGGACATGTCGAAGGGAACGGAGGTATCCTGCGCGAGGGCGACGGATGCGCAGAGCGAGAAGGTGAGACCGCAAAGCGCGGCCCTGACGGGCAGGAGCATCACGAGGCAACCTCCTTCTTGCGGCCGCCGCCGAAGCTGCGCACGAGATAGAGAAGGCCGCGGCTCGTCTGGTAGAGGGCGATGCCGAGGAACCACAGCGAGCCGCGGAACAGGCCCGGATTGTAGCGGCGCGAGACCTGGAAATCGCTCCACTGGTTGGAATTGGCGAAGATCAGGTCGGCGACGAGCGAATGGTGCCGCGCCACCTCCGGCATGAAGCGGCAGCCGACCGCGACCACGCTGCCGAGGTTTTCGACATTGCGCACGTCGACCGGCAAGACCTCCTCATGCGCCGCGCCGTAGGGGGTGAAGCGCAGCGCGCAGCGCGCATCCGTCGCAAGGTCCGGCTCCAGCCCGAAGACCTGCACGCGCGCGCCGTTGGCCGAGACATTCTCCAGCGTGGAGGGATATTCCCGTCCGTCGGCGATGAAGGTGCAGCGCCGCTTGACCGTCACGCGCCGGCTCGCGGCCCTTTCGCTGCGCTCCGACACGACGCCGAGCGCGCAGCCGGCGATGATGAGGTTGAGCAGGTTCCAGCCGCCGACGACGAAGGTGACGTCGGCCTTGTAGGGCTCGGAATAGAAACGGTAGATGCTCATCAGGAAGGCGACGAACAGCACGGCGAAGATGACGAAGAACGGCCGGCTGATCTCCGAAAGGCGCGATTCGCGGATCGACTCGTCCTTCGCGGTCACCTTGAAGGTCGGCTTGGTCGGGTTCAGCATGACCGAGACGACGGCGGGCAGGAGATGCACGCTCTGCACATATTCGTAGAGCTCGGAGATCCAGGGCCAGCGGAACGAGCCGTAGAGATAGTTCTGCATCATCAGGTTCACGAACATGTAGGCGAGCGTATAGCCGAGGAATTCGCCGCCGGAGGCCGTGAAGATCTCCAGGTCGAAGAACAGGTAGAACAGCGGCGCGAAGAGGAAGATCGTGCGCGGGAAGGGAAACAGCCAGAACAGCATCGACGACATGTAGCAGAGCCGCTGCGGCACGGAGAGGCCGCGCTTGAACAGCGGGAAGCGGAAGCGCAGGATCTGCATCATGCCCTGCGCCCAGCGGCTGCGCTGGCCGATGAAGCTGGCGAAGGTGGCGGGCTGCAGGCCGGCGATCAGCGGCTTGTCGACATAGACGCTGTTCCAGCCGCGCGAATGCAGCGCCAGCGCCGTCTCGCAATCCTCGGTGATCGAAAGGCCGGAAAAGCCGCCCGCCTCGTTGAGCGCGGTGCGCCGCAGCACGGCGGCCGAGCCGCAGAAGAAGGCAGCGTTCCACTTGTCGAGGCCGCGCTGGATGATGCCGTAGAACATCTCGTTCTCGCTCGGCATCGTCTCGAATGTGCGCAGGTTCCGCTCCAGCGGATCCGGGTTGAGGAAGAAATGCGGCGTCTGGACGAGGAAGAGCTTCGGGTCGTCTGCAAAGTAGCCCACCGTCTGGCGCAGGAAATCGCGCGCCGGCGCATGGTCCGCATCGAAGACGGCGATCAGCTCGCCGGTCGAGTGCTGCATGCCGTTGTTCATGTTGCCGGCCTTGGCATGCTCGTTGCGGGCGCGGGTGAGGTAATTGACGCCGAGATCGCGGCAGAGCGCCTGGAGCTCGCGGTGGCGGGCCTCGGCCACCTGCGCCTCGATCACCGCCGCGGCATTGCGCTTCTGCTCCGTGCCGCCGTCGTCGAGCAGCCAGACGGTGAGCTTGTCCGCCGGGTAATCCATCGCCTTGGCGGCGGCGAGCGTGTTGGCGAGAAGGCCGATATCCTCGTTGTAGCTCGGCACGAAGACATCGACGGACGGCAGCCTGCCCTCCTCGGCCAGCCGGCTCTTGCGCGGCGGCAGCGGCATCGCCACGACGAAGAGGCTGAGCGCCAGCATCATCACGCTGTACATTTCGGCAAGATAGAGCAGGAAGCCGGGAATGAAGTTCTCAAGCTGGTTCAGCGGCGGCAGCGTGCTGGTGGTGCGCCAGTAGACATAGCGCAGCACGACCGCCGTGCCGAAGGCGAGCGCGATCAGCCGCCAGATACCCTCGGCGCGCAGCACCTTGATGACAGCCATGAAGGTGACCACGGCGATGCTGGCGACGAGCTGGGTCTGCAGGTTGATGGGCAGCGTGATCACGAGGATCACCAGGGCGGAGACCAGTGCCCATAGGATGATCGTGCCGATATGTCTCATACGCCGTCCTTCGCCGTCATAGCGTTCCAACCCGGGACCTTACGCCCCATTATGTTAAGGAAAAATTAGGCGATATTCAATTGCAGGTTGTCGAACCCGAAGAAGACGTAACGCAGACGGGTGACGGCACCACCACGGCCTCCCCTTCCGTTTCCGAGACCGCGCCGCCCGTCGGCGACGGCACGATGACGGTATCGCCCCCGTCGAGCGCTTCCGCGCGCCGCATGACGGGCCGCTTTTCCGTCTGGCGGCGGACCGCCGGCACGCGCGTCCCGGTCTCCACGACGACGGTCGCCGGCGCCCTGCGCTCCTCGATCGCGACCCGCAGCGGCTCGCCGCCGCCGATCCCGCTGTCGACCGCGGCCGGCGTGCCGTAGGGGTTCCAGGTCGTGCCGGAAAAGCCGCCGGCGATAGTGTAGCCATACATCATCTCGACCAGCTCCTTCTCGCCGGCGCCGGACTGGCAGACGCGCAGGCGGATCTGGATCGAGCCGTAGCTGTTGAGCCTGCCGCGGTCCGCCTCGTCCGCCCGGATCTGCTGCCAGCCATAGAGGCAGCCGTCATCGCCCGCGCCCCGCCCATAGGCGTAGCCGAACGGCCCGTAGCTGTTGCGCACGAAATTCGACGAGATCGCCAGCGCGCGGCCGGGCAGCGCGGCGCGGATCTCGCTTCGGATCGCCGAATGCTGCACCGGCTTGAAGGCCAGCGTGCCGCCGGGCATCGCCGTCGTCTCCACCGGGCCGAAGGCCTGGATGCTGATGAAATTCTGGCCGGGCGTCGCCGCCGAGGTGGACAGCGCGATCTGCTGCTCGACCGCATTGGTATATTGCCGCTGGATCACGCTGACGATCGACAGCGTGCCGGGAGCGGGCAACACCAGCGCGCTCGACGCCGGAACGGTGGTGGAAAGCGTCGCGACACCGACGCCGGGCCGCGCCGCACAGCCGGCGGCCAATACTGCCGCCGCGCAGGTCGCAAGCAGGACGCTCCTCTGAAACACCCTGCCGCCACGACCGGAAAAACGAATCGCCGCCGAATCATCCATGCAGCACTCATATTTCGCCCGGGCGCGAATAGGAATCCCCCATATCCAGCCATGGCACTGCCGGCATCAGCTTCGGGCAAGCGGCACCTTTGGCCGCCCGAACGGCAAAAAGCCCCGGCATCCGCATGATGCCGGGGCTTTTTCGTCGCGTCGACGGTGTCTTATTTCAGCTTGGCGCTGACGGCCTCGATGCCGGCGCGGGCGCATTCGTCGTCGATATCGCCGCTCGGCGCGCCGCCGACGCCGATGCCGCCGATCGTCTCGTCACCGGCCTTGACCGGCACGCCGCCGGCAAGCACCAGCAGGCCCTCGATCGAAACGAGCTGGGCAGCGGCCGGGTTCTTGCCGACATTTTCGGCGATCGTCTGGGTCGGCGTGCGCATGGACGCGGCGGTGTAGGCCTTGCGAACGGCGCTGTCGAGCGTGTGCGGGCCGGCGCGGTCGGCGCGCAGGACAGCGCGGGTGACGCCGGCGCGGTCGACGACGGCGACCGATACGTTGAATTTCTTGGCAGCGCAGGCCTTCACGGCGGCGTCGGCCGCCTCGACGGCGATGTCGAGCGGCATGTTGCGCTCGGTGAGGATTTCAGCCCGGGCGGCGCCGGCAAGCGTGAGGGCGGCGAAGGCGGCGGCAACGAAGGTCTTCATGTCTATCTCCATCTGGGCCGCCCGGTCTTCCCGGCGGCGACGGCCCTCTTTTCGGAGATTTCCGGCTTTCGCGGTATCGGTGGACGGACGGAGCGGGGTCGGTAGGACTACGGAGCCTGCCCGATCAGCGAAAGGCGCGCGAATTCCGCGACCGAGGTCGTGCCGAGCTTCTGGGCGATGTTGGCCCGGTGCGTATCGACCGTGCGGGGCGAGAGCTGCAGGGCTTCGGCGATCTCCTTCGTCGACCAGCCGCGCCCTACCATGTCCAGCACCTCGCGCTCGCGCTCGGTGAGCTGCGCCACCAGTTTCGCCGCCTCGGCCCGCTCCGCATGCACGTCCAGCGCGCCGGAGGCCTGCTGCAGCGCCTCGACCAGCACCTGCTCGTCGATGGGCTTGGTGAGGAAATCGACGACGCCGGCCTTGAAGGCGCGGCGGCAGGCGTGCACGTCGCCATGGCCGGTGCAGATGATCGTCGGCCAGTCGCAGCCGATGGCGGCGAGCTTCTCGTGCAGTTGCAGGCCCGTGATCGCCGGCATGCGCAGGTCGAGCAGCAGCACGCCGGGCTTGAGTTTCGGCGCGCGGGCGAGGAACGCGGTGGGATCGCCGAAGGTCTCGATGCGGATGCCGTAGGTGCCGAGCAGCAGCGACAGCGCGCTGCGCACCCCCTCGTCGTCGTCGACCAGATAGACCGGCGCCATCGTCATTCCGCGGCCTCTTCCCGTTCCTCGATGCCGTCCGCCGCCGGCAGCCGCACGGTGAAGACCGCGCCGCCCGCCGCCGCGTTTTCCGCCGAAATGCTGCCGTCGAAGCGCTCGACGATGCTTTCGCACAGGCTGAGCCCGAGCCCCATGCCGTCCGGCTTGCCGGAGAAGAACGGCTCGAACAGCCGCGGCAGGATATCCGGCGCAATGCCGGTGCCGTTGTCGAAGACACGGATCGCATGGCCCGCCGCATCGGGCGTGAGCGCCACGCGCACCCGTCCGTCCGTCCGCCCCGCCTCGCTCACCGCGTCGGCGGCATTGCGGATGAGGTTGTGGATGACCTGCTCGATCTCCACCGGATCGACCCGCGCCAGCGCCGGGGCCTCCGGCAGGTCGACGTCGAGCGCGATGCCGCGCCGGTCGAGATCGATGCGCGACAGGGCGACGATATCGGCGACGTGGCGGGAAAGGTCGTGCACGCCGGCCTCCGGCGCGCTTCTGCCGACATAGGCGCGCAGGCGCACCAGGATATCGGCCGCGCGTTTGGCCTGCAGCACATTGGCGGCAAGCACACCGTCGATCGGCGTATCCTTGAGGCCGGCCGCCGCCGCGATGCGCCGGCCCGCCTGGCTCTGGCTGAGCAGCGCCGTCAGCGGCTGGGTCAGTTCATGGGCGATGCCCGAGGCCATTTCGCCCATGCTGTTGATGCGCAGGGCATGGGCAAGCTTCGTCTCGTGCTGGCGCAGCGCCTCGCGCCGCGCGGCCGCCTCCGCCGCCTCCCGCGCCAGCGCCGCCTCCTGCCGGTGGCGCAGCAGCGAGCGCACGAGCACAAGCCCGGCAAGCGAGATTGCGGCGAAGAGGGCGAGCGGCAGCGGCGGAAGAAGCGCCGCCAGCGTGACATGGCGTTGCAGCGAAAGGCGCAGCGGCTGCGTGGCGCTGGCGATCGGCGCCTCGAAGCGGATGGTGCGGGCGAGGAAGCCCGTATCCGCGGGCTGCGCCGCCCCCATTTCCAGCAGCGTGCCCTCGCCCGTCGCCAGCCTGAGCAGGGCCCAGCGCGGCAGTTCCTCGTCCTCGACGAGCTTTGCCCCGTCGATATCGAGGCTGACGGCCATCGTATCGTTCATGCGCTTCATCAGGCGGTAGTGGCCGGGCCGCGCATCCGCGCCATAGGCGGCCTTGCCGGCCGTCAGCGCCGCCACGGCCTTCGAGACCTCTTCGGGGCTCGCCGTCGCGCCATCGGCGGATGTCGCCGAACTCACGACGCTCGCCCCCTCGCCCGGCGTCAGGCGGATGAGGTCGATCGCGACGATGCGCGGATAGAAGCGCAGGATGGATTTTGCGACGAGGTCGAAATCCTCCGACGGCTGCGCCTGCGCAAGCCCGAGGGCGCTGAGGCTCGTCAGGTGCGCGTCGTGCTGGGCGACGCGCTGCGAGACCGCCCTTTGCAGCGCGCGGCCGCTTTCGGAGACATCCAGTTCCAGCGCCTGCCGGTGGCTTTCGGCCGAATAGAGGCCAAAGGCGGCGACGAGCAGCAGCCAGCCGCCGGCAAGGGCGGCCGAGGAACGAAGAAAGGTCGGGCGTGCACGCATCCGGGATGAAGCCGCGTCAGGGATCGGGAGGACCATCATAGGGCCTCGCCCGCGCCTTGGCGATCCGCAGCGCCACGGATATGCGGCCCGGGATCGCGTCAGGACAGGACCGGCAGCGACAGCGGCGCGAGCGTCGCGGCGGGCCGGCCGCGCGGATCGTTCGCCTCAAGGCGGCGCACCGCGAAATCCTGCACCGCCTGCAGCTCGGCCAGCGCGCCGTCGTAGTCGACCAGCGTCGGGCGATCCTCCCGCATGACGCAGGCGCCGTCGACATAGACGGCGGCGACCGCCCGTTCGGCGGCGCAGTGCAGGAGGTTGCGCAGCGGATCGTAGAGCGGCTGCATGCCGGGATGCTTGAGGTCGACCAGCGAAAAATCCGCCTTCGCGCCGCGGGCGATGCGGCCGATGTCGCTGCGCCCCAAGGCCCTGGCGCCTGACAGTGTCGCCGCCTCGAAGACCGCGGCGGTATCGACGTCGAAGACCGAACCGCCGGCGATGCGGGCGCAGATCATCGCCATGCGCATCTCCTCCAGCATGTTGAACGGATAGCTGTCCGTGCCGATCGCCACATTGACGCCCGCCTGCCGGTAGCGGCCAAGCGATTGCAGCACCATGCCGCTGCGCGAGAAGGTGACCGGGCAATGGGCGACGCTCGTCCTGCTGGCGGCGAGCCGCTCGAGGTCCGCCGCCGTGCGCTGGCGTGTCCAGGCATGGCTGTCGATGAAGATGCAGTGCCCGAGGATGAGGTCCGGCCCGAGAAGGCCGAGGCTTTCGAGATAGGCGACGGCGGTGAGGCCGTGGCGACGCATGAGCTCCTCGTGTTCGGCCATGGTCTGCGCGGCATGGATGGTGATCGGCACGCCGCGGCTGCGCGCCGCCTCCGCTGCCGCCTGCAACAGGTCCGGGGAGCAGGTCTCGACCTGCGCCGGGGCGACGATGCCGCCGAGCCGGTCCGAGGGATGCGCGCAGGCGGCATCGACCGTCTCCAGCGCCCGGGTGAAGGCATCGCGGCCCCGCGCGGCGTCCCAGCGGAAATCGAGCCTGTGGCTGTCCTCGACATGCCAGGCCGCCTCGCGGAAGCCCGGGGCGACATAGGCGCGCGCGCCGCTGCGTGCCAGCACCGGCAGCCAGCAGGCATGCGGGCCGGCAATGTCGACGAAGGTGGTGACGCCGCTGCGCAGGAGATCGCCGAGCATGACGGTGAGCGCGGCCTCGACCGCATCGTCGCTTATTTCGATCAGCGTCGAATATTCGTACATCGCCTGGCCCCAGAGCGCCGCCGTGCCGGCATCCTCGAACAGGCTTTTCGAGACCGGCTCCTCGCCGGAATGGCAGTGCACGTTGACGAGGCCCGGCATGACCATGCGGTCGCGGCCGGAGATTTCCGCGGTGAACGGCCCTTCGTAGCGCCCGCCGACATGGACGAAGCCGGCCGCGTCGAAGGCGACGTCCGCATCGTGGAGATAGGCATGGCCGCCGCGGGCCGCATCAAAGGCGACGACGGTATGGGCGTTGCGGATGACGGTGACGGTATCAGGCATGGGTCGTCCGGAAATGCTTTTCGAGGAATCGGCTATAGGCGCCCATCAGGGCACTGAAGGTGAAGTAGACGGCGGCGGCGACGAGATAGCCTTCGAGCACGGCGATGCCCTGCCATTGCGGATCGCGGATGGCCGAGCGCACCGTGTCGAGGAAATCGACGAGGCCGACGATGGTGACGAGCGTCGTATCCTGGAAGAAGCCGATGAAGAGGCCGACCATCGGCGGAATGACCTTCTTGAGCGCCTGCGGCAGAACGATCTTGCGCATGACCTGCCAGTAGTGCAGCCCGAGCGAGGATCCCGCCTCGTATTGCCCGGCGGGCACGTCCTGCAGGCCGCCGCGCACGATCTCGGCGATATAGGCGGAGGCGAAGAGGATGATCGCCACCTGCGCGCGCAGCAATTTGTCGATGGTCACGCCCTCGGGCATGAACAGCGGCAGCATCACCGTCGCCATGAAGAGGATGCTGATCAGCGGCACGCCGCGCACGATCTCGATGAAGCCGACGGCGAGAACCCGGATTGCCGGCAGGTTGGAGGCGCGCGCCAGCGCCAGCACGATGCCGAGCGGCATGGCGAGCGTCAGCCCGACGAAGGAGAGCATGAAGGAGAGCGGCAGGCCGCCCCAGCTCGTCGTCGCGACGGGCGTGAGGCCGAAGACGCCGCCGGCCATCAGGATGTAGAGCACCGGCAGGACGAGGAGGATCCAGCCGAGAAGCAGGCCCCGGCTCCAGAAGCGCGGCATCATGGAAAAGAGGAAGGCGGCGAAGAGCAGCAGCAGCGCCAGCATCGGCCGCCACTGTTCGTCATAGGGATAGAAGCCGAACAGCATGTAGCGCAGCTTCTGCGCGACGAACGGCCAGCAGGCGCCGCTTGCCGCCTTGCAGGTCTCGCCGTTGCCGGAGAACACCGCATCGACCACCAGCCAGCCGAAGGCGAGCTTGGCGATGAAGACGACGGCGGCGATGGACAGCACGCTGATGAGCGTGTTGCCGGGCGTGCCGAAATAGGCGGAAAGCCTGCCGAGGCGCGGAGCGGTCGGCGCCGGCTGCGGCGGCGCCAAAGCAAGGGTCTGGACGTCGGCCATATCAACGCTCCTTCAGCGCGACATGCGCATTGTACCAGTTCATCAGCAGCGAGATGGCGATCGAGAGCGCAAGGTAGACGCCCATGAAGATCGCGATCGTCTCGATTGCCTGGCCGGTCTGGTTCATCACCGTGTTGGAGACCATGACGAGGTCCGGATAGCCGATGGCGATGGCGAGCGAGCTGTTCTTGAAGACGGTGAGATAGGTGTTGGTGAGCGGCGGGATGATGATGCGCAGCGCCTGCGGCAGCACGACGAGCCGCATGGTCTTGGCGCGGGCAAGGCCGAGCGCGGCCGCCGCCTCCCATTGCCCCTTGCTCACCGCCTGGATGCCGGCGCGCACGATCTCCGCGACATTGGCCGAGACGCTGAGCGCAAGGCCGAAGAGCAGCGCCACGAATTCCGGCCGCACATGCAGCCCGCCCGTCAGGCGGAACTTTCCGGCGGTCGGGAAATCCCAGTCGATGCCGACACCGCCGGCAAGCCAGAGCAGTAGGGCCGGCAGCACGAAGGCGGCCGTGGCGATGAGTGCACCGTGGTTCGGCCGGCCCGTCGCGACACGCCTGCGCATGGAAACCCGGCGGATGACGAACGCCGCGACGGCACCGCCGAGGAGGCAGGCGAGCAGTGCGCCGCCGCCGCTTTCGACTAGGGCCGCCGGCACGACGAGGCCACTGTTGGAGAGATAGACGCCCGGCAGGAGGTTCAGCGCCTGCTTGACCGGCGGCAGGATGAGGATGATCAGCGAATACCAGAGGAAGAGATAGAGCAGCAGCGGCACATTGCGCAGAAGCTCGACATAGACGAGCGCAAGACGCGCCAGCAGCGGATTGCGCGACATGCGCGCGATGCCCACCGCAAGGCCGATGAGCGTGCCGAGGATGGCGGCGAGCAGCGACACTTTCACCGTGTTGGCGATGCCGACGAGGATGGCGCGGCCGACCGTGTCGGTCGCCTCGAAGGCGATGGCGGCCTCGGTGATGACGAAGCCGGCGGGCCGGACCAGGAAGTCGAAGCCGGTCGCGATGTTCTGCTTGGCGAGGTTGCCGCTCGCCGTCGAGAACATCGTCCAGCCGACGAGGATCACGGCGCCGATCGCGACGACCTGGTAGAAGAAGGCGCGAAAGCGCATGTCATGCAGGAAAGCCATGAATCCCCACCGCTAGAAACCAAAAGGGGACGGGCGCGCACACCGCCATGCGCGCGCCCGGGTAATCGCTTGAAAGCGATCAGCGGATCGGCGGCGAATAGATCAGGCCGCCGGCGTTCCACAGCGCGTTGGGGCCGCGCGTCAGGCCGAGCCTGGTGCCCTCGCCGAGATTGCGCTCGAACACTTCGCCATAGTTGCCGACGCTCTTGATGATGCTGTAGCCCCAGTTGTTGTCGAGGCCGAGCATCTTGCCGAGCTCTTCCGTGACGCCGAGCATGCGTTGCACGTCCGGGTCCTCGCTCTTCAGCATCTCGTCGACATTCGCCTGGGTGATGCCCTTCTCCTCGGCGGCCATCAGCAGCCAGACCGACCAGGAAACGATGTCGCCCCAGTTGGAATCGTTCTGGCGGAAGGCCGGCGCCAGCGGTTCCTTGGAGATGGTTTCCGGCAGGACCACGTAGTCGTCCGGGTTGTTGGCGACGGCGCGGATCGAGGCAAGGTCGGACCGGTCGGAGGTGATCGCCTCGCAGCGGCCGGAATAGAAGGCCGCGCGGTTCTCGTCCGGGCTTTCGAAGACGACGAGCTCGAACTTGCCGTTGATCGCGCGGAAGAAGTCGGAAATGTTCTGCGCCGTCGTGGTGCCCGGCAGGGTGCAGATCGCCGCTTCCGTCAGTTCCTTGGCGCTGGCAACACCGAGCGACTTCGCCACCATCAGACCCTGGCCGTCATAGAAGACCGTCGGGCCGAAATCGAGGCCGAGCGAGGCATCGCGCGAGAAGGTGTGGGTCGTCTGGCGCGACAGGACGTCGATCTCGCCGGACTGCAGCGCCTGGAAGCGCGTGTTGATATTGGTCGGGACGAACTCGACCTTGTCGCCGTCGCCGAAGACCGCAGCGGCGATCGAGCGGCAGATATCGGCGTCGAAGCCCTGCATGCGGCCCTTGTCATCGGGTGCCGCAAAACCCGGCGTCGCCAGCGAGACGCCGCAGACCAGCTTGCCGCGCGCCTTGACGGTTTCGAGCGTGCCGGCCGCCGAGGCCTGGCCGGCCATGGTCAGTCCGAGCGCGGCGGCGCAGATCGAAAGAAGTGCCTGCTTCATGCTTCCCCTCCCATTGGGTGTCGTTGGATGCGGCCGGCGCCGCCCTCCAGCGGCACCGCCCCATCGCGATCTTCTGGACCGCAATCATTGTGTACAATGCAAAAACAGCATCATCAACAGTTCAAGACATGGAATGTCGACAATCCAGCCAAATCGGCCATGTACAATGGGTATGAAGCCATGTATGTTGAACATCAACTGCTGTTTCACACGCTTCCGGATGCGCATCTCGCACCTGAGAAGGCCTGTGCACGTTGATAAATTTATCAGGCGATACAGTTTTTCGGGTTTTTACGTATACAATTTTCGTCAGACATCGTGGCCGGCTTTCCGGCTTGGGTTTCTCCCGGACGACGGGGCCGGAACGCGAATGTTCGGGCCCCGCCGCCGTTTTGCGCACCGCTCGGCAGCTTCTGGACCGGGCTTCCCCATGCAGGCGGGATTTCCCGCCGCGGCGTGTTCGCGAACACACCCGATTTTTTCCCGGATCCACCGGAACAATCGCTCCCCTTGCCGGTTTCGGCAGGGACAACGACGATTGAGCGTGATCGCCCATGCCGGACCAATCCAAGCTCTTTCCCGACCACCGCAGGCTGTCGGGGGAACGCTACACGATAGAGACCTTTCGCGCGGCCTATGACCTGCCGGCGCAGGAGGCCAAGCGCCTTTACGACAAGTTCGGACCCTCGAAACGGGAGCTGGACCTGCTCATGCGCGCCCGCAAGAACCCGGCACAGTTCCTGAATTTCTGAGAAGCGCCGGAACAAGCCCCGGAACAAGCAAGAAAAGCAAGGAGCCGACCATGACCATCGGAAAACCACAGAGCGGTGCCGCCGGCACCACCGAGCAATCCCCCGCTGGGAAGGCCCCGAGGCAACGCGCCCGCGTGGCTACCTCCCTGCCAAAGACGATCCGGACCGCGACCGGGACGCCCATGGCGAAAACAATGCCGACCCGTCCCGGGAGAAGCTGAGCGATGCCGGCAAGACCCGCGACGACCCGCCAGAAGATGCCGCGGAGACCGAGGAAGAACGGATCGAGCGCAAGCAGGCGACGAACCCCGCCCTGATGCCGATCGGCGACCCGTCCGGAGCGGCTTAGGGCGAACCTGTCCGCACCACCGGCCACTTCCGCGACTGGGCTGCTCGTCCCGAGGAGCCCAGCATCCCGGTCGTTCAGGCCGCCGCCAGCGCCGCGCGCGCCCTCGGCACCGGCTTGAACGTCATGGCGATCAGGAAGGCGCCGAGGCCGATGCCCCACGAGCCGACATAGAGCCAGGTATAGCTGGCGAAGGTGTCGTAGATCAGTCCGCCGGCAACCGGCCCCAGCGCCATGCCGAGGCTGCCGGCCATGGCCGTGCCGCCGATGACCGTCCCCATCATGCGCAGCGGGAAGTTTTCCCGGGCGATCACCGCATAGAGCGGCATCACGCCGGCATAGATGAAGCCGAACAGACCCGCCACGACGTAGAAGGAGGCAAGCCCGCCGGCAAAGACATAGGCGAGCGCGCCGAAGGCCTGCGCGAAGAGGCCGAGCACGAGGATGTGCTTGGCGCCGAACCGGTCGCCAAGAAGCCCGAAGGCGACCCGGCCGCCCATGCCGGCAAGGCCCTCGATGCTGTAGATCGAGACGGCGGCGATCATCGGGATGCCGCAGGTGATGGCATAGCTCACCGTATGGAAGATCGGCCCGGAATGGGTGGCGCAGCAGAAGAAGTTCGTCAGGCACAGGATGATGAACTGCGGCGTCTTCAGGATATCGCGCGTCGTCATGCCGGCCTGTGGCTCGTCGGCCGCGGCCGGGTCCTCGCCGCCCGCCTCCAGCGCCGGCGCGCGCCGCACCAGCAGGGATGCCGGGATCATCACGACGGCGACGAGGAGCGCGATGATCTGCATCGCGCTGCGCCAGTCGTTGAAGGTGACGAGCCAGGCGGCGAAGGGCGACATGGTCATCGGCGCCATGCCCATGCCGGCCGAGACGAGCGAGACGGCAAGGCTCCTGTGCGTGTCGAACCAGCCCGTCACGCAGGCCATCATCGGCGCGAAGACCGCGGCGACCGCCACCCCCGCCACCAGGCCGAAGACGAACTGGAAGGCAAGGAGCGACGGCGCGAGGCTCGCCGCAAGCAGGCTGGCCGCCAGCAGCACCGAGCCCGACAGCACGACCGGCCGCGGCCCCCAGCGGTCCGAAAGGCCGCCCCAGACCATGCTGGCGAAGGCCATGGCGAGAAAGCCGACGGTCATGGCGGTGGAAATGCCGGTCACCGACCAGCCGGTCTCCCTGGCGATCGGCAGCAGGAAGACCGGCAGCGAGAACATCGCGCCGATGGCGATGCAGCCGAGCAGGCCGCCCGCGGCGACGATCACCCAGCGATAATGCGTATGGATCATTGTCATCTCCTCTGCGGCCCCCGGCTGGCCGGCGCCGCGCCCAACTCAATATCGATCATGCCGCCTACCCCTTCCATCGGATAGCGAAGGCCGTCCTCGCCACGGCCCTTCGGCACGAGGTCGAGGACGTGACAGGCACCGTCCACCATCTCGACACCGCGCGCGTGGCAGGGATAGGTGTGGCACACCTCGCACGGCCCGCTCCTGTAAAAGACGCTGACGCCGACCATTTCCGACACCGTGTTCGAACAAATCGCGAAATTGTAGTCGGCACGCTTTGTCGCCAACTCCTCCGGCGGCGCGGAGGCCCGGTCGTCGAAGTTGAAGTCGCCGGGTCAGCGCCTCGCGCTGTCGGGTGCATGCCGTTTCCGCGGCCGGCAGCGGCAGGCGGCCCTTCAGCCCGTTCCTCATGGGAAACGACTTGATTGCGCATCGTGAAACGCCTTTCTTCTCTATCGATGCACCGAGCGTAAGCGGCGGCCGCGGAAAAGCGGGAGTGACAAGTGTGACGGGAATACAATGGACTCGATGATCACCGCCGCCGCCCGGGCGCTCGCCGGCGGCGATCCGCTCGGCGCGCTGAACCGCGTGGCGCTGCGCGATGACGCGCCAGCACTGGCACTGCGCGGCATCGCCATGGCGCAGCTCGGCGATCTCGACCGCGCAAAGGTGCTGCTGAAGAGCGCCGCCCGCGCCTTCGGCCCGCGCGAGGCGGTGGCGCGGGCGCGCTGCGTTGTCGCCGAGGCGGAAATCGCCCTCGTCTCGCGTGATCTCACCTGGCCGGTGAAGGCGCTCGCCACCGCCGAGGCGACGCTCACGGCGCACGGCGACCGGCTGAACGCCGCCCATGCAAAGATGCTCGCCATCCGCCGCCTGCTGCTGATCGGCCGGCTGGACGATGCCGCCGCCCTTCTCGCCGCGATCGATCCCGCCACCCTGCCTCCACCGCTTCAGGCCGCATATGCCCTCGCCGCCGCCGGCATCGCGATCCGCCGGCTGCGCACGGCAGCGGCCCGCGAGGCCTTCATGCGCGCCGCCGCAGCCGCCCGGCAAGCCGGCATCCCCGCTCTCATCCGCGAGGTCGAGGACGCCGCCACGGTCCTGCAAAGCCCCGCCGGCCGGCTGATTGTGGAAGGCCGCGCGCAATCCCTCCTGCCGGGCGAGGTCGAGGCCCTGCTTGCCACCGACAGGATCGTGGTGGATGCCTGCCGCCACGTCGTGCGCTGCGGCGAGACCACCGTCTCGCTCGCCACACGGCCGATCCTGTTCGCGCTGCTGCGCACCCTCGCCGAGGCCTTTCCCGGCGATGCCAGCCGGGAAAGCCTGCTGCTGCGCGCTTTCCGCGCCCGGCACGCCGACGAGTCGCACCGCGCGCGCCTGCGCGTCGAAATGGGCCGGTTGCGGGCCGAGCTCGAACCGCTCGCCGGGATCACCGCCACGAAGGACGGTTTCCTGCTGGTGCCGCGCGAAGGAAGGGCCGTCGCGGTGCTGGCGCCGCCGCACGACGAGCCCCATGCCGACATGCTCGCGCTCTTTGCCGATGGCGAGGCCTGGTCGAGCTCGGCGCTCGCCATCGCACTCGGCACCAGCGCCCGCACCGTGCAGCGCGCCCTCGAACAGCTCTCCACGGATGGCAAGGTGCAGGCGATCGGCCGCGGCCGTAGCCGGCGCTGGCTGACGCCGACACCCGGCGCTTTCTCGACAGTCTTGTTACTCCCGGGTCCGCTACCGGGCGATTAGGATCGCCCCATCAACGATCCAAAGGAGATTGAGATGACCACTTCCAAAGCCGACATCCTGCGCGAATACGGCCCCTTCCCCGGCGTGGAGCAGGTCCACGGCGTCACCTTCGACGGCAAGGCCGTCTGGTTCGCCTCCGGCGACAAGGTCAATGCTCTGGACCCGGACGACGGCCGCATGCTGCGCTCGATCGATCTTGCGGCCCATGCCGGCACCGCCTATGACGGCCGCCACCTCTTCCAGATCGCGGAAGACCGCATCCACAAGATCGACCCCGCCTCCGGCGCCATCGTCTCCACCATCCCCGCGCCCGGCAAGGGCGGCGATTCCGGCCTCACCTGGGCGGAAGGCTCGCTCTGGGTCGGTGAATACCGCAGCCGGCAGATCCACGAGATCGACCCGGAAACCGGCGCGCTCCTCCGCACCATCGAGAGCAACCGCATGGTGACGGGCGTCACCTGGGTGGATGGCGAACTGTGGCACGGCACCTGGGAGGGCGAGGAAAGCGACCTGCGCCGCCTCGACCCCAGGACCGGCGCGGTGCTCGACACCATCGTCATGCCCGCAGGCACCGGCGTCTCAGGCCTCGAATCCGACGGCGCCGACCGCTTCTTCTGCGGCGGCGGCAACAGCGGAACGATCCGCGCCGTCCGCCGCCCGCGCTGAGCGTCTTGCTTCTACCGCATTATCCGACGCCGAAGCTATGCCGCTTCGGCTAGAGACCATGGGTGCCGTCGTAGCCGTTGACCGGCGGCGGCGCCCAGCCTTCCGGCAAGGCCTTCGGCTCGTAGATCTCGACGACCATCGGATAACACGCCGCCGTGTCGGAGGAGTGCTGCGCCGAGCAGTCGCCGCCCGGGCAGGCCGACA
Organism: Shinella sp. HZN7; assembly: GCF_001652565.1. NCBI lineage: Bacteria > Pseudomonadati > Pseudomonadota > Alphaproteobacteria > Hyphomicrobiales > Rhizobiaceae > Shinella > Shinella sp. HZN7. The sequence continues at coordinate 2,578,073 of NZ_CP015736.1, forward strand.
TGCAGCCGAGAAGGTCGATCTCGGCGAAGAACTCCAGGTAGTCGTCCGGCCGCACCGGGCTCGCCTTCATGAAGTACTGGCCCGTATCGCGCGTGAAGCCGGTGCACATGAAGACGTTCAGCACGTCATGCACATAGGTCTCCGCCTCGCGCAGCGCCATGCCGGTCTTCGCCGCGAAGGCGCGGGTGAGGTTCGAGTGGCAGCAATGATGGTACTGCCCGCCATGGCTCAGCAGATTGTGCGTGTAGGGATCGCAGCGCGTGCCGATCACGTCATGCACCGCGCCGCCGAATTCATCGAAGCCGTACCAGTCGAGCGTATCATGCGTGATGGTCGCGATGGGGCGCAGATAGGGGAAATTGGAAAAGAGCTGGTCGCCGAGGCCGACATGGGTGCCGGCGAGCGCCCGCGTCTTGCCGGTATAGAGCCGTTCCTTCAGGTCCTTGGCATTGAACAGGTTGAGGTCGCCCACCTGCGGCCCCTCGCTGCAGACGATGCGGCAGAAATGCCCCGCCGGCACCGACCACGTCGCCGCCTCGCGCGGCGGCACGACAACCCTCTCGACAAGCGTCAGGTCGTCTCTCAGCGCACGGTAGGCCGCAAGATCGGGAGGCGTCAGGGTCTCGACCGGATAGCAGATCACCGGCCGGATCGCCTTGCGGACAGCGGCGTCGCCGGGCGCCGCCGTGATGGGGTTGGGCTTCATCTTTCCGTCTCCATGTCATAGCGCACCGCCATGGCAGGCATCGCGCGTCGCCCGCGACTATAGCCGGTTCCTGCCGCCTGTCAGCCGTCCTTCGCCGACCTTTCACGTCGCGCTGCAGGCACAGGTCTCCGGGCCGGGCCGGGACCGTTTCAGACAACGCGCCTCCCCGTCTCGTCGAGAACCTGCTCGCCATCCTCCTTGAAGAAGGGTCCCGCGAGCGTGTCGGGAAGGATTTCGAGGACGCGTTCGGAAGGGCGTGCGAGCCGCGTGCCCAGAGGTGTCACGACGAACGGCCGGTTGATCAGGATCGGCGTCTCCACCATCGCGTCAAGCAGCTGCTCGTCGGAGAGGCCGGGATCGTCGAGACCGAGATCGGCATAGGGCGTTCCCTTCTCGCGGATCGCCTCGCGCACCGTCAGGCCCGCCTCCGCGATCATCCTGGCGAGGTCCTCGCGGGATGGCGGGGTCTTCAGATATTCAACGACGGTCGGCTCGATCCCCGCGGCACGGATCAGGGCCAGCGTGTTGCGGGAAGTGCCGCAGGCCGGGTTGTGATAGATGGTCGCGTCCATGGTCAGGTCCTTTCGGTCGCGGCATTTCGGGATACGGCCGGAGCCGCCTCGTACCAGCCCTTCGTCCGGTTCACGATCCAGACGACGGAAAGCATCACGGGCACCTCGATGAGCACGCCGACGACCGTCGCAAGCGCGGCTCCGGACTGGAAGCCGAACAGGCTGATGGCCGCGGCGACAGCCAGTTCGAAGAAGTTCGAAGCCCCGATCAGGGCCGACGGCCCGGCCACGCAGTGGCGCTCGCCCGCCATCCGGTTCAGAAGATAGGCCAGCCCCGAATTGAGATAGACCTGGATCAGGATCGGAACGGCCAACAGCGCGATGATCGTCGGCTGTGCGATGATCTGCCCGCCCTGGAAGCCGAACAGCAGGACCAATGTGGCCAGCAGGGCCAGCAGCGAGAGCGGCTGAAGCTTTTCCAGCATTGCGTCCAGCGCGCGTGTCGTGCCGTCGGCCGTCAGTCTCCTTCTCAGGACCTGCGCGATCACCAGCGGAACGACGATATAGAGGCCGACGGAGATTGCGAGCGTATCCCAGGGCACGGTGATCGATGACAGGCCGAGCAGCAGGGCGACGATCGGCGCGAAGGCGACGACCATGATCGTGTCGTTCAGCGCGACCTGCGACAGGGTGAACAGCGGCTCGCCGCGCGTCAGGTTGCTCCAGACGAAGACCATGGCCGTGCACGGGGCCGCAGCCAGAATGATCAGGCCTGCAATGTAGGAATCGATCTGGTCGGCTGGCAGAGACGCCCGGAACAGCCAGCCGACGAACAGCCAGGCGAGGAGCGCCATGGAGAACGGCTTGACGGCCCAGTTGATGAACAGGGTGACCCCGATCCCCCGCCAGTAACCGCCGACCTGCTTCAGCGCGCGAACATCGATCTTCACCAGCATCGGGATGATCATCAGCCAGATGAGGGCGGCGACGGGAATGTTCACCCTGGCGATTTCCGCCGCGCCGACGGCGTGGAAAACGCCGGGCAGCAGATGGCCGAGCGTCACGCCGACGGCGATGCAGAGAAGGACCCACACCGTGAGATAGCGTTCGAAAGCGGACATCAGGCCGACGTCTCCCGGCAGGTGCCCGAACGCTGGCTGGCGGAAAGCGTGTTCGCGCTCACGACGGCTTCACCTGCGGTGCACAGCACGGCGTGAGTTCGGCGATCAACGGCGCGCAAAGCGCGGTCGCTCCCCCGCAACAGTCCTTGACCAGGAAAAGCGTCAGATCACGAAGCGCTTGGAGGTCGGCCCTGTAGATGATCGACCTGCTCTGCCGCTCGCTCTTGACCAGTCCTGCCCGCGACAGCGTCGCAAGATGCGCCGACATCGTGTTCTGCGGCACATCGAGGAGGCGCGCCAGTTCACCCGCGGGCACGCCGTCGGGCTCATGCCTGACGAGAAGCCGGAACGTCTCGAGCCGCGTTGCCTGGGCCAGTGCGGCGAGCGCCGCGATCGCTGTATTATTTTCCATATATCCAGATTAACGGATATGCTTTTGTTGTCAAGCCGCATTCGACGACCGGGCCGAGCATCAGTAACTGAAACACAGGCTTGCAACGACAGCAAACTCCCGATCCGCCAGCACGCCTCGTATTGGCGAGATCGGGGTCGAAAACTGCCGGTCCGGTTTCGGAGAGCGAGGCCGAGATGGCAGACTTCCACAGCGCGATCGAGAACGTCGTTCCAGTTCGGATCTCCTTCGGCGGGACACGCTGAATAGATGAGATCTATGTTGACTACATAGCCCTCGAAAATGAGCGATGAAGATCGGCTGCACCCCACTGAAGTCATCGGCGGTCCGGCCGTTTCTTCTTCATCGCACGTATTGTGTGGATTGCCGCGAGAGCGACCCCGCTACCGCATGGCAGGAGATCGGTATTGTCATTCGGTTCGGAGGCTATTTCGTAAGAATTGAGATCCGGCCGAAATCATACTTCCTGTACTGACGTCCCCATGGATCAACTCCCTCTTCCGATGTCACCTTGCCTGAAAGAACATCTTCCGTCGCCGCCAATGCGATGGGCAAAAGGTCCTTACTTTGGCAGGGCGCATTGTGGCAGGGCATCAGAAAGTCGAATTCGTCGTAGTGCTGCATCAGAAGCTCATAGCTGGCGCGCAATGCGCTGACATCCCCGCCATCGAGATGCGACCAAACGGCACCATCGAGCAGGATGTCGCCGCAAAAAAGGATGCGATGAGTTTGATCCAGCAGGCAGATGTGGTCCGGTGCCTCGCCCGGCGTATGCAGCACCTTCAACCGTATGCCGCCGATGTCCAGGACATCGCCATGCTCCAGCCACCGCGATACCCGGAAAGGCGGCAGCGCCGCGTTCTCCCGCGAGAAGCCGCGCGGCCATGGCGGCGTCACGACTTTTTCGTTGAAAAGCTCCCAGAATAACGTTTCCCGCGGCACGCCATTGCGCGAAATGTCACGCGAGCGTGGGTGATCAAACATTACGATATTGCTGAACTGGCTGTTGCTGCCGAGATGATCCAGATGCGTATGCGTATTGATCACAGTCACGGGATGGCTGGTCAGCAGTTCGACGACCCGCCGCAAATTTCCAATGCCGCATCCGGTATCGATGAGCACCGCGTGCTGGTGGCCTATGAGCAAATTAAGGACGGTATGCTCATAGTGGCGAGGTTCCGAGATTGCATAGAGATAGTCGGCGATCTGCTGGACTTCGAACCAATCGTCATCAATGGTGATGCGGTGCGGCTGGGGAATGGATGTTGAGTGTCGAGCAGTCGCAGGCATTTGTACTTCGCTCCCACTTTCACAATGGTAGGACCCTCCCATAGCGCAAGGCGCCTAGCAACCGAATTGCGCGTGGCGGCGCCTTCCTTTGGTGGAGTTGCACCGTGAGTTCACACACTGACGCGATACTGACCGGTGCAACGGAAGGGAAAACCCCGTGTTTAGCCGCCGTTCGCAGATTGTACCGATCCCTTAAGTTATTAAGCAGTTCGAAGTGGAGGGCCGCCAATTGCGCCCTGCGCGCCGAGATGGGCGTGTTCGCTCTTGCCGTAGACGCGAAAGATGAGCCGGCTGCGGCGCTTTATCGGCATTTCGGGTTTGTGGCCTTCGCCTCGAAGCTGCTGCAACTCTTCCTCCCGCTGGCGACGATTGCCAGAACCTGACCGGCATATTGCGTTAGAGTATCCGGCCGCGAGAGTAGATTCTCACGAAAAGTTATGGTGGGGCACCATATTTACTATTGCTGCAACCGCTCATACCCATAAACTACCGACATAATAACAACCTATTGTCGAGCCCGATCAACGGGCTCCAACGAGATGCTGTCAGCAGATTTTCGCCCATGCGTTCGCTGTGAAAACCGGAGGAAGATATGACGACCTTTTCTTACAAAGGCTACCTTTCGACCCACAACTCGAATGGTAACGCCACGAAGCTGAAATCGACGAAGCTCGAAGTGGTGGCCACCAGCAAGGACGCGGTTTTCAGCTACAAGCGCACCGATGGAAAAGAGGGCATTACGATTACCAGCCCCGCCATCGAGCTACGCATAGACGGTAAGGTCTACGCTCCGAAAAAGCTCGACGCAGATATAACGCAAATCTCATGGCGGGATGGAAACGGCACAAAAGGCGTGGCGAACATCCTTGTTGTCGATCTCGGCGATCAGCAGTTCACCATGCAGATATCGGGAAACGACATTCCGACCTTATCCACCGCCGGGAAGTACAATTCCTTCGTGAATTCTATTACCAGTGAGAAACCGCTCACGTTCGGGTTCTTCGGTCCCGACGGAAAAATTCCCCTTGATCGGATTATGAAGCCGTCCGTAACGGAAAACGATCGCATTCTGGGGACGAACGGAAAGAACACCTACGATGGTGGCGTGGGGAACGACCAGATTTCCGGCCAAGGCGGCAACGATATTCTGAAAGGCGGCGCTGGAAACGACAAGCTCTATGGCGGCGCGGGCCGTGACGAACTCCACGGCGGAGCGGGCAAGGACGTCTTCATATTCAAGTCGATAAAAGACTCCACTGTCGCGGTGTCGGGGCGAGACACGATCAAGGACTTCTCCAGCAAGGAGGGGGATAAAATTGATCTCAAGGCCATTGACGCGGACACTACGACCAAAGGCAACCAAACCTTTGAGTTTATCGGAACGAAGGCTTTTTCAGGTGATGCGGGAGAACTGCGCTACATCAAGAAGGGCGGCGATACCTTCGTGTTCGCCGACGTAAACGGCGACAAGAAAGCGGACTTTTCGATCCTCATCGATGCAAGCCTCACGCTGAAAGCCACCGATTTTATTCTATAGAGAAATCCTCACGGCTGTAGCCTACGCTTGATCGCCCTGGCGATTTGTCGGGCGGTCAAGTTCGTCGGCGTGCCTTTGCCTCCGTACGTGGCTACGTTGTGCGCTATGCAGCAGCGCCATATCCTTTGTGTGCAGCCGCCGCGTATGGTCGATCTCCCGCTGCAAGCGACGGCGCTCGTCAAGCTGGCGTTCGATGAGGATTTGCTTAATCCGAAAAGCACGGGGTTTCTGATCGACGTCTACGGCGATCTTATTTACGGGCATCTTGCATATGTCGGTGACTAGGGAAGGAGAAAAGCCGCAACAGGAGCGGATTTAAAACAGAATCGTATGGCGGTTGGGCTTGATCCGCTCACTACCTCTTGGGAGCTGGCCAAGCTGGTGCCCAGGAAAGGCCAACGACTTGATCAATCGGAAGGTGAAAATCCGAGAGAAGGGTTCGCAATGGACGATTCGGGTAAGTTGGTGGGCCCGGCAGGACTCGAACCTGCAACCAAGCGGTTATGAGCCGCCGGCTCTGACCATTGAGCTACAGGCCCGGCCCGGCGGGTGGCCGGGGGCGTCGGTCAATGGCGGCCGACGCGTAGAGATCGTCTAGACGAATTCGGCGAGCCTCACAAGCGTCGCCGTATTCTCTACACAATCACGGGCGAAGAACGGCGCAAGGGACGCAACCATCAGGAGATTTTCTTCATGTTCTACGGAACCCTGGGCCGCCGCACGGGCGCCAGCCTTGTCGCGCTTTCGCTTGCTCTTGCCGCTGCGATGCCGATGGCCGCACAGGCGCAGGACAGCGCCAAGCCGCGCGAGGCGACCATCGTCGTCACCGGCGAAGGCAGCGCGGAGATGGCGCCCGACATGGCCCTGATCGACCTCGGCGTCGTCAAGGACGCCAAGACGGCCCGCGAGGCGCTCGACGCCAACAACAAGGCCATGGCCGACATCCTGGCCGCGCTGAAGGAAGCGGGCATCGAGGAGCGCGACCTGCAGACCTCCGGCTTCATGATCAACCCGCAATACCAGTATCCACAGAGCTCGACCGGCGAAAATCCGCCGCCGGTGCTGATCGGCTTCCAGGTCACCAACACGGTGACGCTGCGCGTACGCGATCTCTCCAAGCTCGGGGAGATTCTCGACACGGCCGTAACGCTCGGCGCCAACCAGGGCAACGGCATCCGCTTCGTCAACGACAAGCCGGACACCGCCGTCAGCGCGGCGCGCAAGAAGGCCGTCGAGAACGCCATGGCCAAGGCCAAGGAACTGACGGATGCCGCCGGCGTCGGTCTCGGCCGCGTGCTGGAAATCTCCGAAACCACCTATCGCGCGGAACCCATGCCGATGATGCGCGCCGTGGCCAAGGACTATGCCGCCGGCGGCGCCGTGCCGCTCGCCACCGGCGAGAACAGCTATTCCGTCACCGTCAACGTGACCTTCGCGCTCGGCAACTGAGCCGCGCGAAACGACGCTTTCGTGAAGGGCCGGGCAACCGGCCCTTTTTTCGTTCCTCGATCGCCCGCGAAACGGACGCGGACCGATCATCGGCAGGGAAAGGCCGCGCTCCCGTGGCCGCACATATTCCGCAGCAGGAAGCGTGCGGGTCCCCTTCCCCTGCAAAGCCCCCCCTTTGCAGCGGCGCCTTCACCGTGAACAGCACGCTCCCCTCCCGACTGGGGTAATCGCCATGGCATGGTATCGCCGTTCCCTCTCTGCCCGCCGGACGAGTGGGCAGGCAGCACGCCCTTCGTTCCACAGACCATAATCCTGCGGCCCTGCCGGGCATGGTGAGGCGCAAAACGCAAAAACCCTCCCGGCGGAACCGGGAGGGCGGCCGCTCGCCGGCCGGGGGTGACATGGACGAGCGGTGTTCTCCAGGAAGAGGCCGGCAGGCCGGCCTTCCCACTCAGCGCCAGAGCACCGGGCAATGACGGTCGTTGGCAAAGACGATGCGGCCGTAGCCCTGGTAGCGGAAGCCCTCGACGACGACCTTGCGCGGCGTGACATCGGCGATGCGGGCGCGGCGCAGGCCGAAATCGTGCGCCTTCACCATGGCCAGGCGAGGATCGCAGCGGCCGCGGCCGCCCCAGTTGCCCTGGCGGCGGTCATGCCGGCGATCCCAGCGATCGCGGCGCCCGTCATGGTCGCGGATCTCGAAGAAGCCGTTGCGGTAGCCGGCCTGCTCGATCGACAGCTCGATATTGGCGGCGGAGGCGGCCGGCATGGTGGCCGTCAGCGCGCCGAGGCCGAGGACGGCGGCAAGAAGGGATTTTTTCAGAAAGCGGGTCATCGCGGGATCTCCTGTTCACACCGGCCGGATCGTTTCGTCCGGCGATCGAGGAGACCTTAGGAGGCCGAGGCTGAACGCAGGCCGAAGCCGTTGTTCAGCCGCCGTTCAACTTCATGAACCTGTGAAGAAGGCGATGCGGGTGATGGCCCCTTCCTCGAGCTCAAGCAGCAGGATCTTCTCCTTCGAATAGGCATCGCCCGCCGCCGACCGGCCGCGCGCCGTCAGGCGGATCGCGACATTGTTGCCGAGCGCATCGCTCATCACCAGCGCGTCGCCATAGCTTTCGTCGAAGGCCTCGAAGTGCCGGGCGAGACGATCGCGCAGCGCAGCGCGGCCATTGTCCATGCCCTCGCCGATGCCGGAGATCGAAACATCCTCGTGAACCTTGCCGGCAAGGGCGGCGAAGTCGCGGGCGTTCAACGCCTCGATGACGGCATGGTTGATGCTTTCGGTATTCGCCATGAACATCTCCTTCGAAATCCGCCGCGCGGGCGCCTGCCGGGCCTTCGCCGACGACTGGCGAGAACAGGACCCGGAACGCAAGAGTGGCACGCTCCGGGATGGATCGCCGCAGGAACGTTCCATCGTGCCGGCCGGTTCCGTCAAGGGCCGAGATGCAGGACGATTTCGCGCCGGTGCGGCCGGTCGCGGTGCTCGAAGAGATAGAGGCCCTGCCAGGTGCCGAGCGCAAGGCGCCCGCCGACGACCGGAATGCCGATCGAGACGGCTGTCAGCGCCGCCTTGATATGGGCGGGCATGTCGTCCGGCCCCTCAAGCGTGTGCACGATCCAGCGCATGGCGGGATCGTCCGAGGGCGGCACGAGGCGGCGGAAGAACTGGTCGAGATCGCGCCGGACATCCGGATCGGCATTTTCCTGGATGAGCAGCGAGCAGGAGGTATGGCGGACGAAGACCGTCAACAACCCCTCCCCCACGCCCGCGCCCCGCACGAAGGCGGCGGCCTCGCGGGTGAATTCGTAGAGCCCCTGCCCGCGGGTCGGGACCGTCACGATCGTCTGCGGCATGGCGCGCGTCAGCCGCCGATGGCCCAGAACAGGGTGCCGACGACCACGATGAAGGCAAGGATGACGCCCATGAAGCGCGCCAGGCCCATATTCGTGTCCGTCGTGGTTCCGACGATCGCGTAGTAGAGGTTCGTCATGGCGCTTCCTTTCTTCCGGTTCCGGATAAGGGTTTAGCCTTCTTCCCCTCGGCTCACAACTCGACGACCGCCTCGAAGCCGCCGTAGATCATGCGCTTGCCGTCGAAGATATCCTTCCATTCGTCGCCCTTCAGCCGCTCGTCCGCCATCACCTTGGCAAGGATCTCGTCGCGCTTCGCGCGCGATTCATAGGTGATCCAGGAGAAGATCACCACCTCGTCGTCCTTCGCCAGAACGGCGCGGGGAAACGAGGTGAGCTCGCCATAGGGCACATCGTCACCGATGCATTCGACATAATCGATCGCGCCGAGCTCCTTCCAGACATCGCCCGCCGTGCGTGCCATGTCCTTGTACCGCTCCAGATTGGCCTTCGATACGGCCAGCAGGAATCCATCGACATAGGTCATGATCGTCTCCTTCTTGGGTTTGGACATGACAAGGACGTGTGTCGGAAGACCAATCCGACAAGGGGGAGCCGATTTTTGTCGCGGTGGCGGTGGTGGCCGGCGCAGTGGCTGGTGGACCCTCGGGTCAAGCCACGCACATTGCCCCCATGGCGGGATCTCTATCTGCAACTCCGGTGGCCGATACTCTCGACCTTACCACGCCCCGCAATTCTTCAACTGGCGCGAATAGCTGGCCGCCATGTTGGCCGCGCGCTTTGCGCCGGCCTTGGCCGTGCCGCTCCAGTTGCCACGCGAATAGCCGGCATGGCCGTGGTAATAGGCGATGTAGAGGCGGTAGGTGTCGTTGAGGGCGATGCCGTTCTTGCGGTTGCTCTCGGCGTGATACCAGGCGATGAAGCGGATCGCATCGGAGAAATCCTTGCGGTTGGCGGCCCAGCGGCCGGTCACGCGCTTGTATTGCGCCCAAGTGCCGTCGAGCGCCTGCGAGAAGCCGAGCGCGCTCGATTGGCGCTTCCAGGGGATGAAGCCGAAGAGCTTCGTGCGCGGCGGGCGCGCATTGTGCCGGAAGCCGGACTCCGTGTAGATCGTCGCCATGAGCACGGGAACGGGCACGCCATATTCCCGCTCGGCGCGGTAGGCGGCTCGCCGCCAGTTGTCGAACAGGCCGTCACGTTGCTCGAAGATGGCGCAGGCATTCTGCGTCTGCCGTGGAACAGACGCGCATCCGGCAAGCAACAGGAGGACGACGATCAAGACGCAACGCATCGCAGTTCCTCAGAATTTCCGGATATTTATAAATCGTAAATCTTAACAATCCGTTTTGATTCAAATGCCGCATACCCCCTTCCATTCACGCGGCTGATCCGCCCATCAAATATGCAAATGCATTATTTTGTTGCGCTTTTTCCCCTTCCGGCCTAATCAATCTGCAGCACGCCGGCCCTTCGTGAACGATTGTTCCGGACCGTGAAAGAACCCGCTCCGCATCGGAATCCGGCCAGCGCCGTCCGGACGCGTGAGCATCTGCGACCGGGCCGACCATGGCCCCAGCTGAGGAGACTCCCATGAAGAAGCAGATCTTTGCCGGCGCCCTGCTCGCCGCGTCCGTCGCCTTCGCCCCGCTCGCCCATGCGGACATCGTCATCGGCCTCGTCGCCCCGCTGACCGGCCCGGTCGCCGCCTATGGCGACCAGGTGAAGAACGGCGCGGAAGCGGCCGTTGCCGAGATCAACAAGAATGGCGGCATTCTCGGCGAACAGGTCGTCCTGAAGCTGGCAGACGACGCCGGCGAGCCCAAGCAGGGCGTTTCGGCCGCCAACCAGATCGTCGGCGAAGGCATCCGCTTCGTCGTCGGCCCGGTGACCTCGGGCGTCGCCATCCCGGCCTCCGACGTCTTCGCTGAAAACGGCGTGCTGATGGTCACCCCGACGGCGACCGCGCCGGACCTGACGGCCCGCGGCCTCGAAAACGTGCTGCGCACCTGCGGGCGCGACGACCAGCAGGCCGAGGTTGCAGCCGCCTATGTGCTCGCGAGCCTGAAGGACAAGAAGGTCGCCGTGATCCATGACAAGGGCGCCTACGGCAAGGGCCTGGCGGACGCCTTCAAGGCCGCGCTCAACAAGGGCGGCGTCACCGAAGCGCTCTACGACTCGGTCACCCCGGGCGACAAGGACTTCAGCGCGCTGATCACCCGCCTCAAGTCGGACGGCGTCGAGGTCATCTATTTCGGCGGCTACCATCCGGAAGGCGGCCTGCTCGCCCGCCAGTTGAAGGACCTCGCGGTCGACGCCACGATCATCGGCGGCGAAGGCCTGTCGAACAGCGAATACTGGGCGATCGGCAACGAAGCGGCTGCGGGCACGCTCTTCACCAATGCCTCCGACGCGCTGAAGAGCCCCGATTCGCAGGCCGCCGTCGCCGTGCTCAACGAAAAGGGCATCCCGCCGGAAGCCTTCACGCTCAATGCCTATGCCGCCGTCGAGGTTCTGAAGGCCGGCATCGAGAAGGCCGGCAGCGCCGAGGATTCGGCCGCCGTCGCGGCAGCGCTGAAGTCCGGCGAAGCCATCCCGACCGCCATTGGCAAGCTGACCTACGGCGAGAACGGCGACCTCACCTCGCAGAGCTTCTCGCTCTTCAAGTGGGAAGACGGCAAGATCGTCGCCGCCGAATAAAGCGAAAGACGCCAGGAGCGGAAAACGCCCCACATGCCGCGTGGCAACTGTGTTCATGCGAAGTGAGTTTTGTCACGCTGCATTGCATTTAGGATTGTGAGGAGCTTCCTTGCGACGGCGATGATGCCGGCCTTTGCCGATCCTGTTCTGGCCGAGACGGCTTGATGGAAGGCACGCAGGCGCGCGGAGGCCTTGATGGCGCCGAGGGCCGCCATATAGAGGGCCTTTCGCACGCGTGGCCGGCCGCCCTTGATACGGCGTCGGCCAGATCTCTTGCCGGAATCGTCATTGAAGGGAGCAAGGCCCGCAAGGCTTGCCGCCGCCTTGGGCGAGAGGGCGCCGAGTTCGGGCATATGGGCCAGCAGGGTCAAGGCCGTCACCTTGCCGACGCCGGGGGCGGAGGTGAGGCGATGGGCGTGTTCGGTGAGGGCCTGGCTCTTCATGTGGTCGTCGATCTCGGCCTGGATCGAGGCGATCTTCTCGCCGAGGATGGCGATCATGGTCTCGATGTCGGCGCGGATGGCGGGATCGAAGGCATCGCAAAGGTGCCTGCGCTCGGTTGCGCGGGCATCGACGAGCTGATCCCGGCGGCGGGCAAGGGCCGCCAGCCGCTCGCGGACCGGGCAAGGCGGCGCCTCGGCCGTCAGGCCGAACATGCTGCCCATCTCGCAAAGCGAGCGGGCATCGATGCGATCGGTCTTGGCCAGCCGTCCCCGCGCTTCGGCAAAGCGCCGGGCCGTCTTCGGGTTGACGCGGGCAAAGGCGATGCCGGCCTGCGAAAGACACAGGCGCAACAGCCGGTCGCAATGGCCTGTCGCCTCGAAGACGACCAGGTCGGTGGCCGGGTCGAGACGGTGCGCGAAGGTCGACAGCGCCGCTTCGTCATTGGGGATGCGGCAGAACCTGGCCGTTCGCGGATCGAAGATGTCGATCATGTCCTTGCCGATGTCGCAGCCGATGAAGGTATGGTGTATCGTCATGGCGCCTGCTCCTGTGTGCGGGGTCTGTGGCGACAGCCCCGTGCAACTGTTCAGGTTGATGGGCGAAGCGGGAAGGGACCAAGCCACGTCGCGGCCTGCCGTCACAAACGGCGGCCTGGATCCTCTCGGCCTCCTTCCCGCAACCATCTTACATCAGTGCAAACACACAGGATCCTCGGGTCAGGCCCGAGGATGACGGCAGTGGGTGGGGTGGGGTTTACCGGCGAACCTGACGCCGGGGCGAGAGCCTCGGCGTTTTTGTTTGGCGACGTCCGCCTCGCCTCTCCTCCGTCATGGTCGGGCTTGACCCGACCATCCATGCAACAAACGCTGCGCTTGCCGCTGGTTGACGGCAGTGGTGGGGTGGGATTCACTGGCAAACCTGACGCCGGGGCGAGAGCCCCGGCGTTTTTGTTTGGCGACGTCCGCCTCGCCTCTCCTCCGTCATGGTCGGGCTTGACCCGACCATCCATGCAACAAACGCTGCGCTTGCCGCTGGTCGGCGGCAGTGGGCGGGGCGGGGTTCACTGGCAAACTTGGTGCCGGGGCGAAAGCCCCGGCGTTCTTGTTTGCCCTCACGCGTCGCCGTCGGAATGCGCCCAGTCGAAATAGAGGTCGCGCGCCTTGGCGGTGATCGGGCCGGGCTGGAGGTCGCGGTCGTCGAGGCGCGTCACCGGAACCACCTTGGAATAGTTGCCCGAGGTGAAGATCTCGTCCGCGCTCTCGAAATCGGCGACCGTCAGCGTCGTCTCGACCACCTCGAAACCGGCTTCCTTCAGCAGGCCGATGACGCGCATGCGCGTGATGCCGGCGAGGAAGGTGCGGTTGGCGGCGGGCGTGAAGACGACGCCGTCCTTGACCATGAAGATGTTGGACGAGGCGGTTTCGGCGACATTGTCCAGCATGTCGCGCACCAGCGCGTTGTCGAAGCCGCGCTTCCTGGCCTCCACCAGCATGCGGGCATTGTTCGGATAGAGGCAGCCGGCCTTGGCATCCGTCGGCATGCATTCCACCGTCGGGCGGCGGAAGGGCGAGAGGGTCAGCGAGGATGCGGCCTTCGGGTCACCCATCGGCGCCTCGAAGAGGCAGAGCGCGAAGCGGGTCGATTCCGCATCCGGCGCCACCACGCTGAACGAACCGTGCTCGGCCCAGTACATCGGCTTGACATAGATCGCCGTCTTGCCGTCGAACTTCTTGACGCCTTCCCAGGACAGCGCCTCGATCTCCTCGGCCTTCATCACCGCCTTGAGGCCGAGCGCCTCGGCGGAGCGGTTGACGCGCTGGCAATGCAGGTCGAGGTCGGGCGCGATGCCGTCGAACCAGCGCGCGCCGTCGAAGACGGTCGAGCCGAGCCACATGGCGTGCGAGGTGGGGCCGATGAGCGGCGGGTTGCCTGAAACCCATTCGCCATCCACGAAGGTCCAGGTCGTCGAGCGTGGTGAGGTATCGACTGGCATTTTGTAAACTCCTTTTTGCCCATCAAGGCCCGGTGGGCCGGACCGGTCAAGTCACAAATGCCTTCCGACAGCCGGCCGCGCTTGTCCATTCAAGATGTTGAATGGGTGCATCAGGCCTTATCATGGGTGGCGCCGTTGAGGGCGTTCGAGGCGCATGCGATACAAGAACAGAAGGGAGATCACCATGCGCGCGATGTATTACGAAGCCTTCGAGGCGACACCCGAGATCCGCACCCTGCCCGACCCGACGCCGACGCCCGGCGGCGTGGTGATCAAGGTGGAGGCGACGGGGCTCTGCCGCTCCGACTGGCACGGCTGGATGGGCCATGACCCGGATATCCGCCTGCCGCATGTGCCGGGCCACGAGCTCGCCGGCAGGGTGGTGGCCGTCGGCAGGAACGTGCGCCGTTTCCGCGAAGGCGAGCGGGTGACGGTGCCCTTCGTCTCCGGCTGCGGCCATTGCGGCGAATGCCGCTCGGGCAACCAACAGGTTTGCGAAGAACAGTTCCAGCCCGGCTTCACCCATTGGGGCTCCTTCGCCGAACTCGTCGCCATCGATTTTGCCGACCACAATCTCGTGCACCTGCCGGACGCGATCGACTATGCCACGGCCGCCAGCCTCGGCTGCCGCTTCGCCACCTCCTTCCGCGCCGTCGTCGACCAGGCGCGCGTGACGGGCGGCGAATGGGTGGCCGTGCACGGCTGCGGTGGGGTGGGCCTCTCCGCGATCATGATCGCCGCCGCCCTCGGCGCCAACCCCATCGCCGTCGACATTTCCGCGGAGAAACTGGACTTCGCCCGGAAAATGGGCGCCGTCGCCGTCATCAACGCACGCGAGGTCGCCGATGTCGCGGAGGCCGTGCGCGAGATCACCGGCGGCGGGGCGCATGCCTCGGTCGATGCGCTCGGCTCGCCCGTCACCTGCTTCAACTCGATAAAAAACCTGCGCCGGCGCGGACGGCACGTGCAGGTCGGCCTGATGCTCGCCGACCATGCGACGCCCCAGATTCCCATGGCCCAGGTCATCGGCCACGAGCTGGAAATCTACGGCAGCCACGGCATGCAGGCCTGGCGCTACGACGCCATGCTGGCGATGATCGAAAGCGGCAAGCTCGCCCCGCAGCGGCTGATCGGCCGGCATGTCAGCCTGGAGGAGGCCGTGCTCGCCCTGACGGCGATGGACAAGGCGACCGACCTCGGCATCAGCGTCATCACGCGGTTCTGAGGGGCCTGCCGACCCGATTGACTTTCATCGTCCGATGGCGACCAATCGCCCTCGACAATGCCAGAAGGAATCGCCGCCCATGTCCCATGCCGCCTATGTCTTCGACGCCTATGGCACGCTGTTCGACGTGCACGCGGCGGTGCGCCGCCATGCGGGGGATGTCGGGCCGAACTACCAGATCTTTTCCGAGATCTGGCGGGCCAAGCAGCTCGAATATTCCTGGACGCGGGCGCTGATGGGCGCCTATGCCGATTTCTGGCAGCTCACCGAGCAGGCGCTCGACTATACGTTCAAACGCATCGGCGGCGTCGATCCGACGCTGCGCCAGAAGCTGCTCGATGCCTACTGGAAGCTCGACTGCTACCCGGAAGTGCCGGCCGTGCTGAAGGCGCTGAAGCAGCGCGGCGCGCATATCGCCATCCTCTCCAACGGCTCGCCCGCCATGCTGGCCTCGGCGGTGAAGAATGCCGCACTCGACACCGTCATCGACGACATCTTCTCGGTCGATGCGCTGAAGACCTACAAGACCGCCCCCGCCGTCTACGACCTCGTGACGACGAACTACCGGCTCTATCCGAGCGCCGTCTCCTTCCAGTCCTCCAACCGCTGGGACATCGCCGGCGCGACGAAATTCGGCTTCCGCACCGTCTGGATCAACCGCAGCGACATGCCGGACGAGTATTTCGACCTCGGCCCCGCGCTGATCCTGCCGTCGCTCGAAAGCCTCTGAACGGAGCCGCCATGGCCTGGTCCGCCGCGCAATACCTGAAATTCGAGGACGAGCGCACCCGCCCTGCCCGCGACCTGCTGGCACAGGTGCCGGCCGACCTTGTCGCCGGAACCGTCTATGACCTCGGCTGCGGGCCGGGAAACTCGACGGAGCTGCTGGTGGAGCGCTTTCCCGGCCGGGGCGTGCGCGGCGTGGACAATGCCGGGGACATGCTGAAGGCCGCGCGGAAGCGCCTGCCCGGCGTCGATTTCGTCGAATGCGACCTTGCGAAATGGCGCCCGCACGAGCCGGCCGCCCTGCTCTTCGCCAATGCCGTCTTCCAGTGGCTGCCCGATCCGGTGGCGCTGATGGCGCGGCTGGTGGAGGGTCTGCGGCCCGGCGGCGTGCTGGCCGTGCAGATGCCGGACAATCGCAACGAACCCTCCCATCTCCTGATGGAGGAAAGCGCCCTTGCCGGTCCCTGGCGGGGTGCCTTTGCCGAGGGCACGCCGCGGCGCGGCCCGATGCCCGCCCCGGCTGCCTGCTTCGACGCGCTCGGCCCCAAGGCCGCCCGCGTCGATGTCTGGCACACCGTCTACAACCATCCCATGGCGGATGCGGCCGCCATCGTCGACTGGGTGAAGGCGACGGGCCTGCGTCCCTATCTCGACCGCCTGCCGGCCGGAGAGCACGACGCCTTCCTTGCGGACTACGAGAACCGGATCGCGAATGCCTACCCGCCGATGGCCGATGGCCGCCGGCTGCTGCGCTTCCCGCGGCTCTTCATCATCGCCGTCAAGGGCTGATCACCGCCCCGCCCGGAACCTCTCCTTGAGCCGGGCGACGTCCGCCGCGCTCCAGTCCGTCACGTCCGTCACAGCGATCCACGGATCGATATAATGCTCGCCGGCATAGACATGGCCGAGCCCCATCGGCGTCGTGGTCGCCATGGCCATGTCGAGCGTCAGTTGCAGGAAGGTGACGACGGGATACCATTCGAAATCCGGCGAGACATCCGGCCCGCGCGGCACGGCCATCCAGGCCGGCTGGCGATAGAAGGCATAGGGATCGTAGAAGGTGATCGGGTCGCTGGCATATTGCAGATAGACGATGCGCATCGGCCCCCAATGGTCGCCCGCCGCCGGCAGCGCGTTCTCCTGGCTGGTGAAGCGCACATAGGAACCGTCGCGGAAGCGCGGCAGCCAGGCGGGCGTGCCGGCATTACGGTCCGCCGTCATCTTGCGCCAGATGCGGCTCGGAAACGGCGGGCCGGCCCACAGCGCCCCCTGGTAGGGATCGCCGATCACCTCGAAGAGTTCGGCCGACTGTTCCGACGACAGGGCGCCGAGGCTGAGGCCGTAGAGATAGAGCTTTGGCCTTTTGTCCTTCGGCAGGCTCGTCCAATGGCCGTAGACGGCGCGGAAGAGCGCCCGCGCGGCCTCGGCGCCATAGTCCGGCTCGGCGAGCAGCGAAAGCCAGCTTGCGAGATAGGAATACTGGATGGCGACGCTGGCGATATCGCCATGGTGCAGGTACTCGACCGTGTCGATGCCCTCCGGATCGATCCAGCCGGTGCCCGTCGGCATGACGATGACGAGCGTCGCGCGCTCGAAGCCGCCGACGCGGATCAGTTCATCGAGTGCGACCTTCGCCCGCGCTTCCGGCGTCTCGGCGGCGTTGAGGCCGGCATAGACGCGCAGAGGCTCCATCGCCGGCTTGCCCGTGAAGGCGGCAATGTCCCCTGCCGTCGGCCCGCTCGCCACGAAGGAGCGGCCCATGCGGCCAAGCTCGTCCCAGCGCACCAGCGAGGCGGCGCTGCCGGATTTTCCGGGATCGGAAGGTTCGGCCGTGTCCGGCTCGATCACCTGGTCGAGCCGGCGGAAGGAGGAATCGGCCGTGTGCAGCACGAAGCGCACCAGAATACCGTCAGCCAGCGTCCAGAACAGCGTCGCGGCCAGCGCCGTGCCGATGACGGAGGAGAGCCGCCGCGGCGCCGCCCGGCGCGACGTCCGCGCGAACAGCCGGGCGAGAAAGGCGAAGAGCTGCCCGAGGCCGAAGAGGACGAGGAAGACGGCGAGCGCGATGAGCCCGACATAGAAGGGATGCGCCGTCTCGATCGGCGGCAGGTGCATCAGCGTGCGGATGGAGTTCTGCCACTCCGCCGTGCGCCAGAGGAAGACCAGCACCACGACGCCGCAAAAGCCCCCGGCGCCCGCGGCAAGCCAGAGACGGACCCGGTCCTTCGGCTCCGGCAGTCCGAGCCAGAACCACAGCGCGGCAAGGGCCACGCCGAGCCCGTAGCCGCAGGCCATGGCGACGCCCGAAAGCACGCCCTGCATGACATAGGTGCGCGGCAGGAGGCTGGGCGTCAGCGAGGCGGCAAAACACAGCGTGCCCAGGATCAGCCCGGTGGCGGAGAAGGAGAGGACGAAGCGCCAGAGCCGATCCCGCATGACTACCCTTCCGTCGTTCCGTTCACCTTGCGCGGGCAAGCCTTGCACGGCGGCGGGAGCGAGGCAATCCGCAGGCCGGCTCGTGTTCGGCAAAAGCCTCCGCATCCACAGGCCAAGACCGTCGCCCTTGCCGGCCGTTCGCGATAAGCTCCGGCGGTTTCTAAAGGAGAGCAGGGTGCGCAAGGAAAAACCGGCGGACAGCCCGGACGCCTATGTCGCGGCGCTCGACGGCTGGCGACGGGAGACCGTCGAGACGCTGCGCGCCGCCGTCCCTTTCTTGATCCGCGCCGAGGAGGCCCGCGTGCTGTTCGGCTTCTTGCGCGGCAGGAGTTCCTAGGTGCGCTGCGAGGCACACACCTCTCCTCCGTCATCCTCGGGCTTGACCCGGGGATCCACGCCTCGCGGCATAGCTTGAGTTCGTAGCATGGGATCCTCGGGTCAAGCCCGAGGATGACGGAGGAGAGGTGTGTGCCCTGATGCCATAAACAAAAAAGCCCCGCGACCTCTCGGTCGCGGGGCTCGTTTTGTCTCTCTGTCGCCTCAGCTGTCGAGGAACGACCGCAGCTTGCGGCTACGGCTCGGGTGCTTCAGCTTGCGCAGCGCCTTCGCCTCGATCTGGCGGATACGTTCGCGGGTGACCGAGAACTGCTGGCCGACTTCCTCCAGCGTGTGGTCGGTGTTCATGCCGATGCCGAAGCGCATGCGCAGGACGCGCTCCTCGCGCGGCGTCAGCGAGGCCAGCACGCGGGTCGTCGTCTCGCGCAGGTTCGCCTGGATGGCGGCGTCGATCGGCAGCAGCGCGTTCTTGTCCTCGATGAAATCGCCGAGGTGGCTGTCCTCTTCGTCGCCGACCGGCGTTTCGAGCGAGATCGGCTCCTTGGCGATCTTCAGGACCTTGCGGACCTTTTCGAGCGGCATGGCGAGCTTTTCGGCCAGTTCCTCCGGCGTCGGCTCGCGGCCGATCTCGTGCAGCATCTGGCGCGAGGTGCGCACGATCTTGTTGATCGTCTCGATCATGTGCACGGGAATGCGGATCGTGCGGGCCTGGTCGGCGATCGAGCGGGTGATCGCCTGACGGATCCACCAGGTCGCATAGGTCGAGAACTTGTAGCCGCGGCGATACTCGAACTTGTCGACCGCCTTCATCAGGCCGATATTGCCCTCCTGGATGAGATCCAGGAACTGCAGGCCGCGGTTCGTGTACTTCTTGGCGATCGAGATGACGAGACGGAGGTTGGCTTCCACCATCTCCTTCTTGGCGATGCGCGCCTCGCGCTCGCCCTTCTGCACCATGTGCACGATGCGGCGGAATTCCGAGATGGAGATGCCGGTCTCGGTGGCGAGATTCTGGATCTCCTGGCGGATGTCGCGGATCGTCGTGTTCTCGCTCCTGGCGAATTCCTTCCAGCCGCGGGCGGCCAGGTTGGCGATCGACTTCATCCAGTTCGGGTCGAGTTCCGCGCCATTGTACTGTTCCAGGAACGAGTCGCGCTTCACGCCATAGCTCTCGGCAAGACGCAACAGGCGGCCCTCGTTCTGCACGAGGCGCTTGTTGATGTCGTAGAGCTGCTCGACGAGGCTGTCGACGCGGTTCTGGTTGAGCGACAGCGACTTGACGGCGGTGATCAGCTCGTCCTTGAGCTCCTTGTAGCGACGCTCCTGGGCGGGCGAGAGCGTGCCGGTCGCCTGCAGGCGGGCCTCCACCTGCTGGTCCTGCAGCTTGCGCAGCTTCTTGTAGGTCTCGGCGATCGTGTCGAGCGTTTCCATGACCTGCGGGCGCAGTTCCGCTTCCATGGCGGCGAGCGAGAGGTTCGATTCGTCGTCGTCCTCTTCCTCCTCCTCCGGCGGCATGCCGTCGCCGCCGACATTGGTGATGTCGTCGTCGTTGGCCGCGCGGGGCTTGCGGGTCTTTTCCTTTTCCTCGGCCGCCTTGCGGTCGGCCTCGATCTTTTCCGGCGACTGGAACTGCGGGGCCGCCTTCGCCTCGGGACCGGAATAGGTCGTCTCGAGGTCGATGATCTCGCGCAGGAGGGTCTGGCCTTCGTTGAGTTCATCCCGCCAGATGATGATGGCCTGGAACGTCAGCGGGCTCTCACAGAGGCCGGCGATCATCGTCTCGCGGCCGGCCTCGATGCGCTTGGCGATGGCGATTTCGCCCTCGCGCGACAGAAGCTCGACGGAGCCCATCTCGCGCAGATACATGCGCACCGGATCGTCCGTGCGGTCAGTCGGTTCCTTCTTCTTGGCGGTGGCAAGCGCAGTGCCGCCGGACGCGGCAAGCTCGCCGCCCTCGCTCTCGCCGTCCTCGTCGCCGCCCTCTTCGTCACCGCCCTGGGCCGCCTCTTCGGCGTCCTCGTCCTCGATGACGTTGATGCCCATGTCGGAGAGCATGGCCATCGTGTCCTCGATCTGCTCCGAGGTGACCTCCTCGGACGGCAGGACCGAATTCAGCTCGTCCATGGTGACATAGCCGCGCTTCTTGGCGGCCTTGATCATCTTCTTGACGGCATCATCGGAAAGATCGAGAAGTGGGCCGTCGGATGCGCCTTCGCGTTCGTTTTCGACTTCCTCGTTCTCTTTGACCTTTGTCGCCATTTACTTCGTCGCTTTCCTGAGCATCAGTTTCCAAGCGGTTAGGGGCTCCGCGCCGATCGCCTTCCGGCGTCGTTAGCGCGAATCAGCGTCCCTGACCTAACGGATTGACAATTAAATCCCGATTAACCACATCCCGGCCCTCGGGCGTGTGGTGATGTTGCCGAAGCAACACAATTGACATGACTTCCCGATCCGCCGTACCCATTCCTTCTCAGCCAACAATGGTGATTCCCAGAATTTTCGGTTACGTCAAGCTTTTCCGGCAAAAAAGCCGTAAAAGGTTCCGATTCGGGTTCGCGGACAGGAAAGTCGGCGGATCCGGGCGATAGAGCCCACATGTAGGAGCCTTTCCCTAAAAGACAAGGCCCCCGATCCCTCGAAAACCAGCGCCTTGCCCGAACCGATTCGCAGGCGGTACGATCAGAACGAACGGCCGTCGACCTTGGTGATGGTCAGCGCCTCCAGATCGATGGCCGGAATGCAGCGCAGGTTGACCGCCGCCATCCTGTTCCCTTTCGGATCGGTTCCCTCGCCATAGGGCGCAATGCCGCATTTGGCACAGAAATGATGCTCGATGACGTGGCGGTTGAACATATAGGTCGAAACGTTCTCCTGCGGCATCGTCAGCACGAATTTTTCGCGCGGCACGAAGGCGAGCAGCGCACCGCGACGGCGGCACATCGAACAGTTGCAGTCGAGCCCCGTATCGAATTCGCCCTCCACCTCGAAGGCGACATTGCCGCAATGACAGCTTCCCTCGTATTTCATCGACAGGCCTCCTCTTCCTGTTCCGACGCGCCCCTGCGCGCCCTGGCTCAGTGCCAGTCCATGACGACCTTGCCGGAATTGCCCGAACGCATCGCCTCGAAGCCGTCGCGGAAATCGTCGATCCCGATCCGGTGGGTGATGATCGGCGACAGATCCAGCCCGCCCTGCACGAAGGCGATCATCTTGTACCAGGTCTCGAACATCTCCCGGCCGTAGATGCCCTTCAGCGTCAACATCTTGAAGATCACCTTGTTCCAGTCGATGCCGAAACCATCGGGCGCAATGCCGAGGATGGCGATCTTGCCGCCATTGTTCATCGTGTCGATCATCGAGCGGAAGGCCGGCGGCGCGCCGGACATTTCAAGGCCGACGTCGAAACCCTCGGTCATGCCGATCGCGGTCATGACTTCGGAAAGGTCCTCCTTCGAGGCGTCGACGACGTAGTCGATGCCGACCTTGCGGGCGAGATCGAGGCGGACGGGGTTGATGTCGGTGATGACGACCTTCCGAGCGCCGGAGCGCTTGGCCACCATCGCCCCCATGATGCCGATCGGCCCGGCGCCCGTGACGAGCACGTCCTCGCCGACGAGATCGAAGGACAGCGCCGTATGCACGGCATTGCCGAACGGGTCGAAGATCGCCGCCACCTCGTCCGGCACGTCGTCGGGGATCGGCACGACATTGTATTCGGGAATTGCGACGAACTCGCCGAAGGAGCCCGGCCGGTTGACGCCGACGCCCTTGGTATAGTGGCAGAGATGCCCGCGGCCGGCGCGGCAGTTGCGGCACTTGCCGCAGACGATGTGCCCCTCGCCCGAGACCCGCTCGCCGACACGGTACTTGGTGACGGCGGACCCCACCTCGGCGATCTCGCCGACGAATTCGTGGCCGACGACCATCGGCACGGGGATCGTCTTCTGGGCCCAATGGTCCCAGTTCCAGATATGCACGTCCGTGCCGCAGATCGCCGACTTCTTCACCCGGATCAGCACGTCGTTCGGGCCGACCTCCGGCACCGGCACGGTCTCCATCCAGAGGCCGACTTCAGGTTTTGCTTTAACCAGCGCACGCATCATGTTCGACATGACGAAATCTCCGCAAGGGATTCAGATGGCAGTTCAAATGACGCCCAGTTCGCGCCCGACCTCGGCGAAAACCTGAATCGCCTTGCAAACATCCGCCTCGCTATGGGCGGCCGACATCTGGGTGCGGATGCGCGCCTGGCCGCGCGGCACGACGGGGAAGGAAAAGCCGATGACGTAGACGCCCTTCGCCAGCATGCGCGAGGCCATCTCCTGCGCAAGGCTCGCATCGCCCAGCATGACCGGGATGATCGGATGCCCCTCGCCCGCAAGCGTGAAACCGAGCGTCGTCATCTCGGCGCGGAAGAGATCGGCATTGGCATAGAGGCGCTTGCGCAGCGCATCGCCATTGTCGATAAGATCGAACACCTTGAGCGAGGCGGCCGCGATGACCGGCGCCAGCGTGTTGGAGAAGAGATAGGGCCGCGAGCGCTGGCGCAGCCACTCCACCACCTCCCGCCGGCCGGACGTATAGCCGCCGGAAGCACCGCCCAGCGCCTTGCCGAGCGTGCCGGTGATGATGTCCACCCGCCCCTCGACGCCGCAATGCTCGGCCGAGCCGCGGCCATGTTTTCCCACGAAGCCGACGGCGTGGCTATCGTCCACCATGACCATCGCGCCGTATTTTTCCGCAAGGTCGCAGACGCCCCGGAGGTTGGCGATGATGCCGTCCATCGAGAAGACACCGTCCGTGACGATCATCTTGAAGCGCGCGCCTTCCGCCTTCTTCAGCTCCTCCTCCAGGCTCGCCATGTCGTTGTTGGCATAACGGAAGCGCTTCGCCTTGGAGAGCCGCACGCCGTCGATGATCGAGGCGTGGTTCAGCGCATCGGAGATGATCGCGTCCTCCTCGGAAAGCAGGGTCTCGAAGAGGCCGCCATTGGCGTCGAAGCAGGAGGAATAGAGGATGGTGTCCTCCAGCCCGAGGAAGGACGAGATGCGCGCTTCCAATTCCTTGTGCTCCTCCTGCGTGCCGCAGATGAAGCGCACCGAGGCCATACCGTAGCCGTAGCGGTCGAGCGCCTTCTTGCCGGCCTCGGCCAGCTCCTCGCTGTCGGCGAGACCGAGATAGTTGTTGGCGCAGAAGTTCAGCACGCGCTCGCCCGAGGCGACGGCGATCTCGCCGGCCTGCTTGGAGGTGATCACGCGCTCCGACTTGTAGAGGCCCGCGGATTTGAGACCGTCGATTTCGGACTGGAGATGGGCGATGAAGGCGGAGGTCATGGGCACGCACTCACGAAAATGACGGAAAGGTTTAGGCGGCGACGGCTCAGGCCGCGCTCGCCGCATAGGCGCCGATCAGTTTCTCGTAGTCCTCCATCGGTGGGAACTTTTCATAGCTGTGCACGGCCGGCGTCTGCGCCCAGGCGAGCTTTTCGCTCGTATAGGTCTCGATGAACGGGCTGTACCAGCCGGTCTCGTCCAGCATGGTCGGCCGCACATTGACGAAGAAATCGAACCCGGCGGGCCGGGTGAACATCCAGGTCATGCAATCCGGGCAGAAATGATGGCCGGCCTCGGCAGTCGCCCCGGCGACGACGGGCGTGCCTTCGACGACAGCAAACCCTTCGGCCGGAATCGCCGCGCTCAGCGAATAGGCACTGCCCGACATGCGCTGGCAGCCGGTGCAATGGCAGGCCATGGTCAGCATCGGCGGCGCGCTGATGCGGATTTTCACGCGCCCGCAGCGGCAGGCGCCGTCGACCGGCAGGTTCAGTCTTTTCATGGGCACGGCTCCCCTTCCGGTAAACGCCGGCTTGTCGTTTTGATCATGGTGCCGGCGAATTGCTCCACTGCGATAGTTCTAGCGCAGCGGCAAGCAACGTAAAGGGTTTTGACTGCTCTTTTCGCCGTTTCAGGATCGTTCGCAGGCGATCAGCAGGAACATCGGCCGGTTGAGCTCCACCTGCCATTCCGGATGCGCCGCAAGCTGCGCCTCGCTCGGCCGCCATTCCTCGACATGGCGGATGGAAAAGCCGGCGGCGATCAAGGCATTGAGGGTCGTGCCGAGCGTGCGGTGGTGCTTGACGACGCCCTTGGCGAGCCAGTCCGTCGTGCGCGGGCCTTCGGCGAGGTAACCGTCGACCGGCCAGACCGTCCGGCCGTCGACCTCCGCCCAATCCGGCCGGGACGGCGCCATGTAGAGCGGATGCTCGATGGTGAAGACGAAGGAGGCGCCCGGCACCAGCGCGGCATGGACGGTGCGCACCAGCCGGTCGAAATCCGCGATATAGTGGAAGGCGAGCGAGCTGTAGGCGAAATCGAAGGCCCCGGCCGGCAGGTCCAGCCGGTCGAGATCGGCGATCTCGTAGCGGACGGCGGGAGACGCGGTCTCCGCCCGGGCGCGGGCGATCATGTTTTCCGACAGGTCGAGGCCGAGCACGCTTTCCGCCCCCGCCTCCGCCGCATGGCGCGCGAACCAGCCGAAACCGCAGCCGAGATCGACGATGCGCTTGCCCGCAAGCTCCGGCAGCAGCGCGCGCACCGCCTCCCACTCCGCCGCGCCCGCAAGGCCATGCACCGAACGGGGAAGACTCGAATAGCCCTCGAAGAAGGCGGGCTGGTCGTAGATGTTCTGGGCCATGGCAAATTCCTTTCGCGCCGGAGATAGCGTCTTTTTGCGAAAGGACAAAGTCGTGCATTGCCGCAGCCCGGGCGGCCGCAGGGTTGACAGGACAGCGCTTGCCCTGTCCGGTGGCGGCGCGAAAGGATGTGGCCATGACGATACTGGAAAGATTCTCCCAGAAGGGCCGCGTGGCGCTCGTCACCGGCGGCGGCCGCGGCCTCGGCTTCGAGATCGCCAAGGCGCTGGCCGAGGCCGGCGCCCATGTGGTGGTGACGGGCCGCACGGCCGCGACGCTCGACGGGGCGGTCGAGAGGATCGCGGCGGCCGGCGGCAGCGCGTCCGCCGCCGCCTTCGACATCGCCGACCGGGCCGCCCAGCGCGCCGTGCTCGCCGGGATCGAGGACGCCCACGGCCGGCTCGACGTGCTCGTCAACAATGTCGGCGCCCGGGACCGCCGGCCGCTGTCGGAGATGGACGACGCGGCCATCGACGAGCTGATCCGCACCGACCTTTCCGCCGCCGCGAGCCTCTCGCGGGACGCCGCCGCGCTGATGAAGCGCAACGGCCACGGGCGGCTGATCGCCATCACCTCGATCGGCGGCCATGTGGCCATGCCGAACGACGGCATCTACCCCGCCGCCAAGCACGGCCTCACCGGCCTCATGCGCAGCATGGCCGTCGAATACGCCCCGCACGGCATCACCAGCAACGCCATCGCCCCCGGCTGGTTCGCGACGGAAACCAACGCGGCGCTCGCCGCCGACGAGGGCCTGATGCCCTTCGTGCGCCAGCGCATCCCCGTCCAGCGCTGGGCCCGCGCCGACGAGATCGCCGGCGCCGCCCTGTTCCTCGCCAGCGACGCGGCGTCCTTCGTCAACGGCCATGTGCTGGTGGTCGACGGTGGCATGACCGTCCGCATGTAGCGGCTGGACCTGCGCCTCATCCGGCTTGCCGCGCCGCGGCCGCCTCCAGCGGCGCGATGTCGAGCTTGACCATCTGGAGCATTGCCTCGGTGACGCGCTTGACCTTCGCCTGGTCCGGATCGCTCATCAGTTCGCCGAGCCGCGTCGGCGCGATCTGCCAGGAGAGGCCCCAGCGGTCCCTCAGCCAGCCGCACTGCTCCACCGAGCCGCCGGCGCGCAGCGCGTCCCACAGCCGGTCGAGGTCGCCCTGCGTCTCGCATTCGACCATGATGGAGAAGCTGTGGTTGAACGGATCGAGCGGACCGGCCTCGATCGCCATGTAGCGCTGGTCGCCGAGCGTGAAGCTGGCGATCTTCACGCTGCCCGGCGGGCCGCTCGGCGTTTCGGCCGGAAGCGACGAGACCCAGTGGACCGAGGAACCGGGAATGAGCGACGTGTAGAAGCCGATCGCGGCCTCCATGTCCTTCTCGAACCAGAGATGCTGCGTAACCTTCATCGAAGCGTCCTCCTTGCCTGAACGCACACAAGGACGAAGGGGGCCGGAACGTTCCGGCGGCGGCGTCAAAAAATCAGCCGCTGAATTCGTCGATGACGGCAAGGAAGGCATCGCCGAACCGGTCGCGCTTGGAAACGCCGATACCGGGGATATCGAGCAGCTCCTCCCGGTCGCGCGGGCGCTCCTTGGCGAGCGCGATCAGCGTCGTGTCCGGGAAGACGACATAGGGCGGCACGTCGAGATCCTTGGCGATGGACAGCCGCTCGGCGCGCAGCAATTCGAAAAGCTCGCGGTCGGAACCGGCAAGGTTCGAGCGTTCGCGAGCGGCGGGCGAGCCGCCGGCCTTGCCCTTGCGCCCCGTCGGCGGGCGGTCCTTGCGGAGCAGCACCTGCCGCTCGTGGCGGAAGACGGCGCGTGCCTCGGGCTCCAGCTTCAGCGCGCCATAGGCGGCGTGGTCGACGCTGATGAGGCCGGCCGCCAGGAGCTGCCGGAAGATCGACTGCCAGACGCGCCCGGCAATGTCCTTGCCCACGCCGAAGACCGGCATGGAGGTGTGGCCGAAGCGCTCGGTCTTCTCGTTGACCGCGCCCACCAGCACGTCGATGACATGGGCCGCACCGAAACGCTCGCCGGTACGGTAGACGGCGGCGAGCGCCTTGATCGCCGCTTCCGTGCCGTCCCAGGTCTCGACCGGGTTGCGGCAGGTATCGCAATTGCCGCAATGACCGAAATGGCCTTCGCCGAAATGCGCCAGGATCGCCTTGCGCCGGCAGCCGGCCGTCTCGCAGATGGCGAGCAGCGCCGTCAGCTTGGCGCGCTCGATGCGCTTGATCTCCTCGGCCGCCCCGCCCTCGTCGATCATCTTGCGGCGCTGCACGACGTCGGCCATGCCATAGGCCATCCAGGCCTCGGAGGGCAGGCCGTCGCGCCCGGCGCGCCCCGTCTCCTGGTAATAGGCCTCCACCGAGCCCGGCAGGTCGAGATGGGCGACATAGCGCACATCCGGCTTGTCGATGCCCATGCCGAAGGCGACCGTCGCGACGAGGCAGAGGTTCTCCTCCTTCAGGAAGGCATCCTGGTTGGCATCGCGCACCGCGCGGTCGAAGCCGGCATGATAGGGCAGCGCGCGGACGCCCTGCGCGTTCAGCCAGTCGGCCGTGTCCTCCACCTTGGCGCGCGACAGGCAGTAGACGATGCCGCTCTCGCCCTGGTGGCGCGAGAGGAAGCGCAGCAATTGCTGGCGCGCCTGGTCGCGCTCGGCGATCTCGTAGGAAATGTTCGGCCGGTCGAAGCTGGTGGTGAAGACCGCCGCATCCTGGAGGCCGAGCCGCTCGATGATGTCGCCGCGGGTATGCGGATCGGCGGTCGCCGTCAGCGCGATGCGCGGCACGCCGGGATAGCGCTCGCCGAGAACGCCGAGCGTCCGGTATTCCGGCCGGAAATCATGGCCCCATTGCGAGACGCAATGCGCCTCGTCGATGGCGAAGAGCGCGATGCGCGCATCGGCGACGAGCTCGGCAAAGCCCTCCGTGACGATGCGCTCGGGCGTGACGTAGAGGAGATCGAGCTCGCCCGCGCGCATGGCATCGCGCACGGCGAAGAATTCGTCGCGCGTCAGGGAGGAATTCAGCGCGGCAGCCCTGACGCCGAGCTGCTTCAGCGCCTCCACCTGGTCGCGCATCAGCGCGATCAGCGGCGAGATGACGATGCCGACGCCCGCGCGGCAGAGCGCCGGGATCTGGAAGCAGAGCGACTTGCCGGCACCGGTCGGGAACAGCACGACGGCATCGCCGCCGCCGACCACATGCTCGACCACCGCCTGCTGCTTGCCGCGGAAGGCGTCATAGCCGTAGACGCGCTTGAGCACATCGAGCGGATCGTCCGTCGGCGCATCGAAAAGGGCGGCAAGGGGAGTGGAAGGTCGGGCTTCGATCATCATGTGCACTTTCGTTCCCCCCATTCTGACCAAGCGGGCAAGGTTCGGCAACCGCCCGCGCGCCGACGTCCACCGCTCAATAATGTTCTTGATTTGTTCCGATTTCAAGATAGGGTTGCAAAAAATCGACATGGTAGAAGCAGGGATGGATGTCTATGCAACCCTCGGCACATCGGACGCCGCGGCCACCACGCCCTTTTACGACGCCGTCCTCGCGACGATCGGCTGGGCCGTGCGGGCGGATTATCCGGGATTGCGCGGCTACACCAGAGGCGGCGGTCCCGACGGCTTCATTCTCTGGCTGTGCACGCCCTTCGACGGCGCGCCGGCAAGCCCCGGCAACGGCACCATGATCGGCTTTCCCGCCGCTTCGCATGACGAGGTGGAGGCCTTCCATGCGGCCGCCCTCGCCCATGGCGGAGCGGACGAAGGCGCCCCCGGCCCGCGCCCGCACTACGGCCCCAACTGGTATTCCGCCTATGTCCGCGACCCGGTCGGCAACAAGCTCGCCATCGTCTTCGACGAATGAAGACCGGGGGGGCGGCTACTTGCCTGCCGGCCCCTTCACGCGGCCGGAGAGCACGCCGAAGCCCTCGATGATGGCCTCCTGGTTCTCCAGGCGCACGGTCTCCATCTGCACCTCCTGCAGCGCGCGCAGGATCTGGGGAACCCGTTCGCCGTCGCCTTCCTCGGTCGCCACGGCAAGCTCGCGCTCCAGTTCGCGGCGCTGCCAGAGCAGGGCGCGGGTGCGCTTGTGCAGGGCGAGTGCCTGGAGGAAGCCCTCGCGGGCATCCTCGGGCGCGGCCTCCGCCGTCGCGGTCCACAGGCGCGAGTTGCGGATCTGCTGGTCGAGCCCGCGCAACAGCGTGTCGAAGCCGGCCGCCTCCAGTTCCTCGACCAGCCGGTCGCGCTCCAGCCGGGCGCCGACGGAGCCGGCGATGCCGAGCAGCGCCGACCAGAGCCGCTGCAGGTCGCGGTTCTCGTATTCGATGATGGCGATCTCGTCATAATCGCTGAAGAGCAGGCCGGGATGGTTGACGACGGTGAGCGCCAGCACGCTTTCGCGCAGGGCCGGCAGCTCCTGCGCGCCGCGCACGAGCGCCGAGCGCGCCAGCCGGTCGGAAATGCCCGAAGAGACGGGCGTGCCCTGCGGCGCGCCGCGCCCGCCGCCCCTTCCCTGGCGATTGCCGGAAAAGCCGCCGCCGCCCTGCCGCTGCGCGGGGCGGAAGAAGGCGTTCAGCCGGTCGCGCATGTTCTGCTGGTAGTGGCGGCGCACATCCTCGTCGGCGATCACGCCGGTAACCTGGCGCAGGCGCGCCTCGAGCGCCGCCCGGCTTTCCGGCGTCTCGAAACTCACACCCTGCACCTCGCGGTTCCAGATCATCTCGGCGAGCGGCCGGGCGCCTGCCATCACCTTGTCGAAGGGCGCGCGGCCCTCGTGGCGCACGAGATCGTCCGGGTCCTTGCCGTCGGGCAGCAGCGCGAAGCGCACGGTGCGCTCCGGCTTGATGAAGGGCAGCGCCAGGTCGGCGGCGCGGTTGGCCGCGCGAATGCCCGCCCCGTCGCCATCGAAGCACAGCACCGGCTCCGGCGTCATCTTCCACAACAGGTCGAGCTGGTTTTCCGTGAGCGCCGTGCCGAGCGGCGCCACGGCATTCTCGATGCCGGCCTGGTGGAGCGCGATCACGTCCATATAGCCTTCGACGGCAATGACAGTGCCGGCGGTCTTCTCGTCCTGCCCGGCGCGGCTCGCCCCCTGCGCGGCCTTGCGGGCGCGGGCATGGTTGTAGAGCACGTTGCCCTTGTGGAAGAGCTCGGTCTCGTTGGAATTGAGGTATTTCGCCGGCGCATCCGGCGACATGGCGCGCCCGCCGAAGGCGATGACCTTCTCGCGCACCGAGAGGATCGGGAACATGATGCGGTCGCGGAAGCGGTCGTAGGAGACCGGGATGTCCGGCCCGTGCACGACGAGGCCGCAGGCCTCGATCGCCTCCTTCGGCACGCCCTTGCCGGCGAGGAACTCCTTCAGCGCATTGCGGCTTTCCGGCGCATAGCCGAGCCGGAAGGTCTCGATGGTGCGCCCCGTCAGGCCGCGGTCGCGCAGGTAGGCGCGCGCCTTCGCGCCGGCCGGCGTCTGGAGCTGGTCCTCGAAGAAGCGGGTGGCCATCTCCATGACCTCGATGAGGCCGGTGCGCTCCTTCTCGCGCTGCTCGGCCTCGCGGTCGGGCTGGGGCATGGCGACGCCCGCCATGTCGGCGATCTGCTGCACGGCCTCCGGGAAGGACAGGCCGTCGAGATCGGTGAGGAAGCGGAAATGGTCGCCGGAGACGCCGCAGCCGAAACAATGGTAGCGGCCCTTGCGGTCCTCGCAGTGAAAGCTCGGCGACTTTTCGCCATGGAACGGGCAGCAGGCCCAGTAGTCGCCGCGCGACACATTGGTCTTGCGTCGATCCCAGGTCACGCGTTTGCCGATCACCTCCGAAATGGAGACGCGGTCGCGGATCTCGTCTAGGAAGGCATTGGAAAAGCGCATGGGTCCCTCGGTCGGGGTCCATATAACCATGCGCGGCGCCCACCGCCAGCGATAGTCGCCCGCCCACAGCAATTCACAGGGCGCGTCAGAACCCCATGTCCGGCGCATAGAAGCAGCGCGGCGTGTCCTCGGTCGGATAGAGACAGAGATGGTACTCGCCGTCCTGCGAGCGGCGCGTCATGTCCTGCGGCATGAGGAAGATGTGGCTGCGGGTGGCGAGGCGATGGTCGCCGGGCGCCAGGGTCACCCGGTAGCCGCCTGCGATGATGCGCACGGTCGTCGCCGGAATCATCTGGCAGTCGCCGTTATGGCTGTTGCCGTTGCAGCAGAAGGCTTCGTACTGCCAGCCGCTCGCCGCGTCATGCGCAAGGGCCGGCCCCGCGAGAAGAAGCGGCGCAAAAGGAAGAAGGAACATCAGGCGCATCGGCTCGGCCTCCCTTGGGCGGCCGCCGGGCATCAACGCAAGACCATATCCGGCGGCATTCTCATGCACTTCGCCGGGGCGAGCCGATGGGCGGTCCTCGCCGCATCGTCGGGCTCCTGCTGGACAATAACAGCGCTCGGCGCTTTTGGTTCCCGCAGATTGCACGGAATGCGTGCCGCCGCAAAAACCACCCGCCAAACAGAAAGGGCGGCCGAAGCCGCCCTCTTACCAATTCTCGCTGCCGGGGGCCTATTTCAGGAGATCCTTCACGATGCCGGAGGCCTTGGCGAAATCCATCTGGCCGGGATAGCGCTCCTTGAGCACGGCCATGACCTTGCCCATGTCGCGCAGGCCCTGCGCGCCGATTTCGGCGATGGCCGCGGCGATGAGGTCCTTCATCTTGTCCTCGGAGATCTGCTCGGGCAGGAAGCTCTCGATGATCTTGATTTCCTCGCGCTCCTGCGCGGCGAGCTCCGGCCGGCCGTTCTCGGAAAAGATCTTGGCCGATTCCTCGCGCTGCTTGATCATCTTGGCGAGAATCTGCAGCAGTTCGTCGTTCTCGACCGGCCCCTTGCCGACACCGCGGTTGGCGATGTCGCAGTCCTTCAGCTTGGCCTGGATCAGGCGCAGCGTGGAGACACGGCAGGCATCCTTGGCCTTGAGTGCATCCTTGAGGGCATTTGCGATCGTATCGCGCATCATTTTCTCCATTGGAAGCCGCCGGCGCCGGATGCGCGGCTTGGGCTTCGATCATCGTTCGATTGTGCATGCTCATAGACCGGCAAAGGGCCTGCCGGCAAACGGATTGCGCAAGCAATTGAATTTCAACGCTTTATAATTCGGCGCAATCCACAGGCAACGGTTGACCCCGTCATCCGCTTTGTCTATTTTCCGGCACCTGCACGAAAATTGGCAATCAGGGCGAACCAACGCGGGTTTTTCGCGCGCCTTTGCCTGCGCTCTTAAATGGTGCTCGGCGCCCTGGCTTTCAAGCCGGCGCCCGGCGCCGGAAACGGGATACTCATGACCTCGACCCCCGCATGGACCACCGAAAAGCCGACCGCCCTGCTCGTTCTTGCCGACGGCACCGTCATCGAAGGCAAGGGCATCGGCGCCACCGGCAAGGTGACCGCAGAAGTCTGCTTCAACACGGCGCTGACCGGCTACCAGGAAATCCTCACCGACCCGTCCTATCTCGGCCAGATCATCACCTTCACCTTCCCGCATATCGGCAATATCGGCGCCAATGACGAGGACATCGAGGACCTGACGCCCGCCGCCCGCCACGGCGCCGTCGGCACGATCTTCAAGGCCGACATCACCGAGCCCTCCAACTACCGCGCCGCCAAGCATCTCGACGGCTGGCTGAAGGCCCGCGGCATCATCGGCCTTTCCGGCATCGACACGCGCGCGCTGACCGCCTGGATCCGCGAGAACGGCGCGCCGAACGCGGTGATCGCCCACGACCCGAACGGCGTCTTCGACATCGAGACGCTGAAGGCGGAGGCGAAGGCCTGGAGCGGCCTCGTCGGTCTCGATCTCGCCAAGGTCGCCTCCTCCGGCCAGTCCTCGCGCTGGAGCGAGAAGCCCTGGGTGTGGAATGAAGGCTACGAAGACCTCGCCGAGGGCGACGTGAAATACCACATCGTCGCGCTCGACTATGGCGTCAAGCGCAACATCCTGCGCCTCTTTACCGGCCTCGGCTGCAAGGTCACCGTCATGCCGGCGACCTCCAGCGCCGACGACGTGCTGGCGCTGAAGCCGGACGGCATCTTCCTCTCCAACGGCCCGGGCGACCCCGCGGCGACCGGCGAATATGCCGTGCCGGTCATCAGGACGCTGATCGACACGGGCATCCCGATCTTCGGCATCTGCCTCGGCCACCAGATGCTGGGCCTTGCCGTCGGCGCCACGACCGAGAAGATGCACCAGGGCCATCACGGCGCCAACCACCCGGTGAAGGACCACACGACCGGCAAGGTGGAGATCGTCTCGATGAACCACGGCTTCGCCGTCGCCTCCGCCTCCCTGCCCGACGGCGTGGAAGAGACCCACATCTCGCTGTTCGACGGCACGAATTGCGGCCTGCGCCTTGCCGGCAAGCCGGTCTTCTCCGTCCAGCACCACCCGGAGGCCTCGCCGGGCCCGCAGGACAGCCACTACCTCTTCCGCCGCTTCATCAACCTGGTGCGCGAGAAGAAGGGCGAGGCGGCCATCCCCGAACGGGCCTGAGCCACCCCGACAGACAAAAGCCCCGGACGATGTCCGGGGCTTTTTTCGTTCCGGCACTCAGGGCGAACCCGGCACCACCGTTCCCTGGTGAAAGGCCATCTGCCAGTGCCCTCCCACCCGTTTCCAGATCGAGGAGCGCAGGACATGGCGTTCCGATCCATCCGTCGTCCGCCGGCACGTGCGATAGGTGAGCAGAACGGCGCTTTCGGCAATCGACGTCAGGGCGTAGTCGTAGGCCTGCAACGCTCCGTCCGCCGGATCGTCCGCCTCCCGAGACAGGAGACCGAGCATCTCCGCCCGGCGATAGACCGTGCCCGAACTGCCGAACTCTACGAATCCCTCGGCAAGCAGCGCCTCGACGGCCGGCCGCGAGCCGCGCACCTCCGGGCGGTGCAGTGCTTCTTCGAGCGCCTGGATTTCCTCCAGGCTGACGCCAGGGCCAGTCATCGCCGGCCCCCTCATATCGGCCGGGCGGCTGGCATGCCCCGCGTCACCAGGCGGTAGAAGCGCCAGTTGAGCAGGATGGACGCTGCCGAAAGGCCGCAGAGGAAACCGAACCAGACGCCGATGCCGCCGAAGCCGGCCGGGAAGGCGAAGAACCAGGCGGCAAGGAAGCCGATCGGCCAGTAGGAGATCAGCGCGAGGATCATCGGGATGCGCGTGTCCTTCAGCCCGCGCAGCAGGCCGGCGGCGATCGCCTGCAGGCCGTCGACGAGCTGGAAGATGCCGGCGATCACCACGAAGGGGCCGGCGATGGCCAGCACCGCGGCCGAATCCGCGCCCGCCTTGTCGAGGAAGATCGAGGCAAGCGTCGTGGGAATGAGCGCGAAGAGCACGCCGCCGCCGACCGCGATCACCGTCGCGATCGCCAGCACCGCCCAGGAGGCGCGCACGACGCCGAGGTGATCGCCCTGACCATGCGCCACGCCGACGCGCACCGTGCCGGCCTGCGCGAGGCCGAGCGGGACCATGAAGGCGATGGAGGCGAGCTGGAGCGCGATGCCGTGGGCCGCCAGTTCCAGCGTGCCGATATTGCCCATCAGCAGCGAAGCGCCGCTGAAGAGGCTGACCTCCGCCAGCATGGTGAGGCCGATCGGCAGGCCGAGATGGACGACCTCGTGGAAGGCCAGCCAGTCCGGCCGCCAGAAGCGCACGAAGAGCTCGTAGCGGCGCATGTCGGGGCGCGACTGGATATAGGCCGTCAGCAGCACGAAGCTCAGCAGATTGACGCCGAACGAGACGATGGCCGCCCCCTTCATGCCCATCGCCGGGAAGCCGAAACGGCCGAGCACCAGCGCATAGGCGAAGAAGGCGTTGACCGACAGGATGATGATCGTGACATAGAGCACGATTCCGGCCCGGCCATGCGCGCTGACGAGGCCGCGCAGCGTCATGAAGAGCAGCCCGGGCGCCATGCCCCACTGGGCGATCTTCAGGTAGGTGCCGGCCAGCGCCGCCACATCCGGCTTCTGGCCGGCAAGGAGCAGGATGCTCTCCGCATTGTAGAAGAGCGGGATCATCAGCACGGAATAGAGCAGCACCACCCACATGCCCATGCGCACGGAGCGCCGCACGGACACCGGGTCGCCGCGGCCATAGGCCTGCGCCACCATGGGCATGACGGCATTGGCAAAACCCGAACCGAGGATGAAGATGGTGAAGAAGAACGCGCTCGACAGCACGATCGCCGCCAGATGCGCGGCGCCGAGGCGGCCGAGAATAACCACGTCGGTCGTGTGAATGCCGAGCTGGGCGAGCTGCGCGCCGATCAACGGTACGCCGAGGGCAAAGGTCGCGCGAAAATGCGCGCCCCAGCCATTGTTCCCGCGATGCGGTGCCATGTGCATAATAGTTCTCACTTTCGCCTCGCTTCGGATCACAACTTCCAGCCGCGATCAATCGAATTGATTTGATGATTTCATCAAAAATGCTCGAATGCGGCGCCGCGCAGGCGGTTTCGCGCGGAAATTTCGTCGAAATGTCACGTTTGAAAGCGCTTCAGGCGCGTTCCGGCGCGAGATTCCCGTTCGGCCCGGCCCCGGCGCCGCGCAGCCTCACGACGAAGATCACGAGGCCCACCAGGAGCATCACGGCTGCAAGCGCAAAGGGCGCCCCGGCAAAGACGACCGGCGCGGACGGTCCCGTGAAGTGGCTGAACACCTGGGTGAAGATCAGCGGCCCGATGATCGTCGTGATGCTGGAAACGCTGGTCAGCGCCCCCTGCAACTCGCCCTGCGCGGAGGGCGGCACGCGGGCCGAGGCGATGGAGCGCAGCGGCGGATCGGCGAGGCTTTCGAGCGCCGTCAGCACGATCACCGCATAGATCATCCAGCCGTGAACGGAGGCGGCGTAGCCGGCAAGGCCGAGCACGGCGAAGGCGAGGCCGACGACGGCCGTGCGGAACTCGCCGAGCCTCGGCACGACGCGCGGCAGCACGAAGGCCATGACGATCGCCCCGCCGACCCCGAAAACGCCGAGCGACAGGCCGATCTGCCCCTCGCTCCAGCCATAACGCAGCGCCGAGACGAAGGACCAGACGGAGGGATAGACGGCATGCGCCAGCCAGTAACAGAAGAAGACGAGGCCGACCCACAGCACGCCCGGATAGTTGCGCATCTGGAGAAGCGCGCCGAGCGGGTTGGCGCGGACAAGCTCGAAGCGGCGGCGATGGGCCGCCTCCAGGCTTTCCGGCAGGAGGAAACAGGCCGCGACGAAATTGAGGAAGGCGAGCACCGCCGCCCCGTAGAACGGGATGCGCGGGCCGAACTCGCCGAGCAGCCCGCCGATGACGGGCCCGAGCGCGAAGCCGGTGCCGAAGGCGATGCCCATCAGCCCGAAATTCTTCGCCCGCGTCTCGTCCGTGGAGACATCGGCGATATAGGCGGCGGCCGTGCCGAAGCTGGCGCCGCTGATGCCCGCCAGCACCCGGCCGACGAACAGCATCCAGTAGCTGGTCGCCAGCGCGCAGATGAGATTGTCGATGGCAAAGGTGAGGATGCAGGCGAGCAGCACCGGCCGCCGGCCGAAGCGATCGGAGAGATTGCCGATGAAGGGTGCGAAGAGGAACTGCATGCCGGCATAGACGAGCAGCAGCCAGCCGCCGTCGATCGCCGCCTGGCTGATATCGTCACCCGTCAGCTCGCGCAGATAGGTCGGCAGCACCGGCATGATGATGGCGATGCCGATCACGTCGAGGAACATGATCATGAAGACGAGAAAGAGCCCGCGCCGGGTGGACCTGGCATCGATCATGGCTTCACCCCTGGAAGGATAACGCCCGGCATGCGCGGGCAAAAATGTCAGGCGAAGACTTCTATTTCACTTCCTGCCGCGAAACAATCCGTGAACATCGCAATATTTTTGATGGTTTGATCGCGATTTGCTGATGAAAGGCCTCATTCCGGTGAGGGATGCGCCTTCACGAAATCGACGAAGGCGCGCAACGGCGCGGGCATCAGGGTGCGGCTCGGATAGTAGAGGAAGGGGCCGGAGAAGGTCTGGATCCAGCCGGGCATGACGACCTGCAGCGCGCCGGAGGAAAGGGCCGGCGCCAGGAATTCCTCGAAGGTGAAGACGATGCCGAGGCCGGCCAGGGCGGCGTGCTGCTCCACCTCGTTCGATTCGGAGATCAGGCAGGCGGGCGGCGTCAGCGAAACCTTCTCCTCGCCCCGCTCGAAGACCCAGGGCAGCACATGGCCGCTGGCGAAACGGTGCAGGATGCAGCGGTGCCCCATCAGGTCGCGCGGATGTTCCGGCGCCCCGTGCTCTTCGATATAGGCGGGCGCGGCGGCCACGACGAAACGCTGCCGGCGCGGACCGATCGGCACGGCGATCATGTCCTGGTGCAGTGCCTCCTCATAGCGGATGCCGGCGTCGAAACCCTCCGCCAGCACATCCACCAGCGCATCGTTGGACGCGACCTCCAGCGTGATGCCGGGATAGGCCTTGAGAAAGGGCGTGGCGATCGGCGGCAGCACGAAGCGCGCGACGATGCCCGGCACGTTCAGCCGGAGGCGGCCGACCGGCCGGTCGCGCAGGCTGTTCACCCCGTCGATCGCCGCCTCGACCTCGGCCAGCGCCGGCGCCAGCCGCTCCAGGAGGCGCGCGCCGGCATCCGTCAGCGTCACGCTGCGCGTCGTGCGGTTGAAGAGGCGAAGATCGAGCCGCCCCTCCAGCCGCCGCATCGCCTCCGACAGCGCCGAGGCGGAGACGCCGCGCAGCTTGGCGGCGGCGCGGAAGCTCTTCACCCGGGCGATGGTGACGAAGGCATCGAGATCGGCAAGGGGGATCTGGCTCATTGTTCGGAAAACCGCACGACTTGTTCAAGAGAGATCGGATTATCGCACAACGGCGATGGCGGTAAAAGAGCATGGACCGAAAGACAGCGCACAGGAGAAACACCATGAAGACCATCACCCTCGGCAAGACCGGCCCCGTCGTTTCCACCATCGGGCTCGGCTGCATGGGCATGTCCGGCATGTATGGCCCGGCCGACCGGGCGGAAAGCATCGCCACCCTCCACGCCGCGCTCGACGCCGGCATCACCCTTCTCGATACCGGCGATTTCTACGGCATGGGCCACAACGAGATGCTGATCGCCGAAGCGCTGAAGGAGCGCCGCCGCGAGGACGTGCTGCTCAGCGTGAAGTTCGGCGCGCTGCGCGGGCCGGACGGCATCTGGAGCGGCTACGATTGCCGCCCCGCGGCGATCCGCAACTTCCTCGCCTACTCCCTGCAAAGGCTCGGCACCGACCATATCGACATCTACCGCCCCTCCCGCCTCGATCCGGCGGTGCCGATCGAGGAGACGATCGGCGCGCTCGCCGACCTCGTGAAGGCCGGCTACATCCGCCATATCGGACTGTCCGAGGTGGGCTCGGAAACGATCCGCCGGGCGGCGGCCGTCCATCCGATCGTCGATCTACAGATCGAGTATTCGCTGATCTCACGCGGCATCGAGGACGACATCCTGCCGACCTGCCGGGCGCTCGGCATCGCGATCACCGCCTATGGCGTGCTGTCGCGCGGCCTGATCAGCGGGCATTGGCAGAAGGGGGCAACGACGGGCGGCGATTTCCGCACGCTGAGCCCGCGCTTCCAGGACGGCAATGTCGACCGCAACCTCGCGCTCGTCGAGGCGCTGCGCCGCGTCGCGGAGGAGAAGGGCGCCACCGTCGCCCAGCTCGCCATCGCCTGGGTCGCCGCGCAGGGCGCCGATATCCTGCCCCTCGTCGGCGCCCGCCGGCGCGATCGCCTCGCCGAGGCGCTGGGCGCACAGCAGGTCGTGCTCACGGAAGCCGATCTTGCCGCGATCGAAGCCGCCGTGCCGAAGGATGCCGCCGCGGGCGAGCGCTATCCGGCCGCCGCGCTGGCGCATATGGACAGCGAAAAGCGGGCCTGAGGCCATGGGAGCGGGCTGCTGCCGCGGCAGCGGCCCCCGTTCCCGCACCAATCCTTCCGGTTCGAACGCGGCGGCAGGGGCCGTCAGCGACCTGTCAGCTTCCCCGTGAGAGAAACGCGCGGATGGGGGCTGCTTGTCATTCGCCGGTAACGGCGCGGGGCAAGATATGTCCTCCGCATGTCAGCGTTCGAGGACCGGCAATGTCATTCCGCTCAGTTCAGGGCCGCTCAGCTCAGGCCCGCTCAGTTCAGGCCCGCTTTCCCGCCGCAAGGCCCGCCTTCGGCAGCCTGACAGTCAGCCTTGCGACCGGCCTCTATCTCTTCCTCATCACCAGCCGCGATTTCTGGATGGAGAGCTGGGCCCTGCTCGGCGCCCGCCCCGGCACGCTCGCGCTGGTGACGGGCGGGTTCCTCTGCCTCTTCATCGCGGCCTGCGTCGCGGTCTCCTGGAAACGGGTGATGAAGCCGCTCTTCGCGGCGCTCCTGCTTCTCGCGGCGGCGGCGGCCTGGTTCATGGACGAGGACGGCGTCTTCCGAGCAGGAACGTCCTTCCAGCCGCTCTCCCTTGCCGTTCACATGCTGGTCTTCGGCGGCCTGCCGGTCGCGCTTCTCTTCTGGGTGAAGGTGGTGCACCGGCCGTTCTTCTGGCAGCTGTGCGGCAATCTGGCAATCGCCGTGCCGATGCTCGCCGTCGCGCTCGCCATAGCCCTGACGCACGCGACCAAATATGCCCTGATCGTCGAGGAAGACCTGAAGATCGCCGACAGCGGCAATGCCGCCGGCGCTTCCGTCAGACATCGCCCCTGAACGTGTCGCAGGCATCGACCCGGCCGGTGTCGAAGCCGCGCTTGAACCAGCGGCGGCGCTGCTCGGACGTGCCGTGGTTGAAGCTTTCCGGCACGACATAGCCCTGCATGCGCTTCTGCAGCGTGTCGTCGCCGATCTGGGTGGCGGCGTTCAGCGCCTCCTCCAGGTCGCCGCGCTCCAGGAGGCCCTTCTGCTCGGTATACTTGCCCCAGATGCCGGCATAGCAGTCGGCCTGAAGCTCGACGCGGATCGACATCTGGTTGGCCTCCACCTCGCTCATGCGCTGGCGCTGCTGGTTGAAGCGCGGCAGGACGCCGGTGAGGTTCTGCACATGGTGGCCGACCTCATGGGCGACGACATAGGCCTGCGCGAAATCGCCGGACGCGTCGAACTTGCCTGCCAGCTCGTCGAAGAAGCTCATGTCGAGATAGACCTTGCGGTCGCCCGGGCAGTAGAACGGACCGGAGGCCGCCGATGCGAAGCCGCAGGCCGACTGCACGGAGCCCGAGAAGAGCACCATCTTCGGCTCCTCGTAGCGCTCGCCGGCCGCCTGGAAGATGCCGTTCCAGGTATCCTCCGTCTCGGCAAGAACGGTCGCCATGAAGGCCTTGGTCTCCTCCTCCTGCGGGGAGGCGCGGCGGCTTGCGCTTTCGGTCTGCTCGAAGCCCGGCATGCTGACCTGCCCGCCGCCCTCGCCCATGACCTGCAACAGGTCGATGCCCATCGCCTTGAAGACGAAATAGATGACGACGAGGAAGATGATGGTGCCGATGCTCATGCCGCCGCCGGCGCGGCGCCCGCTGCCCATCGGAATGCGAAAACCGCCATTGCCGCGGCCGAACGGATTGCGCCCGCCCGCCGAAGGACCGGCTCCGCGCTGGTCCTCGATATTGCCCGACTGGCGACGACCCTTCCATTCCATGGCGCATTTCCCCGAATTGATTGCCGACGAACGCTCACCGCATGAATTCGTTCCTCAGCAAAGACTTATAGGGCCTGCCGCGCCGCCATGCAAAACGAAAAGCGGGGCCTCAGCGCCGCCGGAAAACCGCCTCGAAACGAGCCGTCCAGCCCGCCTGGCGCGCCGCAAGGGCCCCGGCCGCAACGAAGAGCGCGCTGACGACGGCCGCCGCGAGCACACTCGCAAGGTCCGAGGCACCGTCGAAGATCATCGCGCCCATCACCCGGTTCGGCAGCAGCGTGAAAAGCCCGGCAACGACGATGCCGCCGAAATACATGCCCGCGACATGGGCGCGGTGCGCGCGGATATCGCGGCGGCGCGCGGCGCGGATCGCAAGGGCGCTGCCGATGATGACATAAATAGAGAGCAGATGGATCGGGCTGAAATCGCCGACCGTCTTCAGGTCGTGGATGAAGAAGGTCGAAAAACTCGTCAGCACCATCAGGAGCAGCCAGACCTTGCCGAGGCGGCGATGGGCGGGCGTGCCCTTGGGGCGGGCGAGCAGGACGGCCCCCAGCACCGCCGCCGGCAGGACGGTGGCGACATGGAACTTTACGGCAAAGGGGGCGGAGAGAAGCGGCTCAAGGGTCATGGGGGGGGCTCCGGGACGGTTGAATTCGCCATCGTCTTCGGCCATTGATCGGGCCGCCTCAAACGCTTTGGCCCGAACGGACGGAAAACTTCGTGGAACGCCCCCTCCTGCAATCGGCGCTTCGTGAACTGCAGGTCTTCCTCAGCGCCCCGCGCTTCTGGGCGACCTTCGGTGCGGTCGTGCTGATCTTCTGGGTGACCGGCCCCTATGGCACGGCCGAGCGGCTGGCGAGCGTGCCGCGGCTCGGCTTCTGGCTCGTGCTGCACGCCGTCGCCTGGGGCATCGCCGTCCTCGCCATCGTCACCGTCAATACGCTCTTCCGGCAGAGGGTGCCGGGCCTCCTCGCCCGCATGGCACTCGGCACGCTGGTGGCCGGCGTGCCGGTGGGGCTCGCGACCGAGGCCATCAGCCTGATGACCTTCGGCGGCACGCCCACCCCGACAAGGATCGCCGAAAGCATCGCCACGGGGCTTCTCCTCTCGGCGCTGTTCTGCGCGCTCACCTTCATGACGATGGGCAGCAGGCAGGCCGAGGCGTTGTCCACCGCAGCGCCGCCGACCAGGGCTCCGGAAGACCGGGCCGAAATCCCCCTGCTGCGTCGCCTCAGGCCGGAGAACCGCGGCCCCATCCTGCACATGACGGTCGCCGACCACTATACGCAGGTGACGACGAGCCGCGGCCACGAGCTGATCCTGCTGCGCTTTTCCGATGCGCTGGCCGAATGCGGCGACACGCCGGGCCTCAGGGTGCATCGCTCGCATTTCGTGGCCGACGCCCATGTCGACAGGCTGCTGCGCGCGGAGGGCCGGCTGGCGATCCTCCTGAAGGACGGGCAGGAAGTGCCGGTCAGCCGCAGCCGCGCCGAAGCCGTGCGCACCCGCTGGGGTTAAACTCTAGCAACCCGACGTGAAGACGGGCTGGCCTTGACCGGCCGCGCCGTTGCGGCTCCTATCTCCCGGAGGAGAACGGGAGGACGGCATGAAAGCGGCGCGGCTGGAGGCGATCGGCGAATTCTTCGTACGCACGGTGGAAAAGCCGGAGCCCGGCCCGGACGATCTTCTGGTCCGGATCGAGGCGGCCGGCATCTGCGGCACGGACCGCCACCTCTTCCACGGCGATTTTCCCTGCCGGCCGCCGGTGACGCTCGGCCATGAATTCTCCGGCATCGTCGAGGCCGTCGGCAAGGCCGTCATCGATGTCCACCCCGGCATGCGCATCACCGGCGATCCGAACATCCATTGCGGCCGCTGCGCGCAATGCCGGCGCGGCCGCATCAATCTGTGCGAGAACCTGCAGGCGATCGGCATCCACCGCGACGGCGGCTTTGCCGACTATGTGCTGGTGCCGCAGAAGCAGGCCTATCAACTGCCGCTCTCGCTGCCGCCGGAACACGGCGCCTTCTGCGAACCGCTCGCCTGCTGCCTGCACGGCACCGACATGGCCGGCATCGAACCCGGCAGCACCGTCGTGGTGCTGGGCGGCGGGGTGATCGGCATGCTGGTCGTGCAGCTCGCCCGCCTTGCCGGCGCGACCACCGTCATCCTCGTCACCCGTCAGGCCGTGCGCCGGAAACTCGCCGAGGCGATCGGCGCCACCCATTCCTTCGATCCGGGCAGTGGCACCACCATCGAGGGCATAGCGGGCAAGGACGGCCTGCTGCCCGGCGGCGCCGATGTCGTCATCGAATGCGCGGGCGTTGCCGAGACCGTGGCCGAGGCGCCGAAGCTTGCCCGCAACGGCGGCACGGTCGTCGTCCTCGGTGTGCTGCCGCAGGGCGAGACGGTGGAATTCGAGCCCTTCGACCTGCTCTTCCGCGAGGTGAGAATCCTCACCTCCTTCCTCAACCCCTTCACCCATGGCCGCGCCGCGGCGCTGATTTCCTCCGGCACGATCAAGGTCGACCGCCTTATCTCCCGCCGTATCGGCCTCGACGACCTGCCGGACGCCGTCGCCAACCCGCCGCGGCCGGGCGAGGTGAAGGTGCTGGTCATGCCGGGCGTGAAAACCTAGCCCAGCCCCTCCTGCGCCACCGCCTCGGCCAGCCAGGCCGAAAAGGCGGCCATGGCGGGGGTGAGGCTGCGTGATTGCAGGCGGGTCAGCCAGTAGCTTCCGAGCGCAAGGCTCGTCTCGAACGGCTGGACGACCGCACCGGCCGCCAGAAGGCGTGAAAACATCAGCGGTGGGGCAAGGCCGACGCCGGCGCCCTGAAGCACGGCCTCCATCATGGCGAGCGAGGTGTCGAAGACGATGGCATTCTGCGGCGGCGGCGTGCGCGGCAGGCCGGCAGCCTCGAACCAGCGGGTCCACTCGTCGCGGCGGTAGGAGCGCAGCAGCGTCAGGCCGAGCAGGTCCGCCGGCTCCCGGAGATCGCGCGCGACAGCGGGGATGGCGAGCACGGAGAGCGGCGCATCGAAGAGGCGCACCGCATCCGTGCCGTGCCAGGCGCCGGCGCCGAAGCGGATGGCGAAGTCGAGCCCCTCGGCGGCAAGGTCGACGCGGTTGTTGTTGGTGGACAGCCGCACCTCCACGAAGGGATGGCGCTCGCGGAACGCGGCGAGCCGCGGCAGCAGCCAGCCGACGGCGAAGGTGCCGACGGCGCCGACCGTCAGGATCTCCCGCACATGGCCGCCGCGAAAGCGCTCCACCGCATCGGCCATGCGGTCGAAACTGTCGCGCAACACGGGCAGCAGGCTCTCCCCCTCCGCCGTGATCATCAGCCCGCGCGGCAGGCGCTTGAAGAGCACGACGTTCAGTTGCTCCTCCAGGCTCTTGACCTGGTGGCTGACGGCAGCCTGCGTGACATTCAGCTCGATCGCCGCCCGCGTGAAGCTGAGATGGCGGGCGGAGGCCTCGAAGGCGCGGAAGGCGTTCAGCGGCAGATATGGCCGAACCATGGCAAAGCCCCAATTTTCCTAATGGCTGAGACCAGTATTGATCTTTTGCCAGCGCATCAAAGCACTGCTATCCAGAATGCACAAGCCATTCAAATTTCGAGGAAAACGTGATGGACATGCGTCTTTTCGCGGCCGGCATCCTGCTGGCCGCAGGCTTCAGCGCGCCGGCCGAGGCCCGCATTATTTGTACGATCGTCGCCGATGCGGCGAGTGATGAGGTCATCCTGGAAAAGGGAGACTGCGAAAGCCGCGTGACGCCGGCCTCCACCTTCAAGGTGCCGCTCGCCGTGATGGG
Source organism: Shinella sp. HZN7 (assembly GCF_001652565.1). Classification (NCBI taxonomy): domain Bacteria; kingdom Pseudomonadati; phylum Pseudomonadota; class Alphaproteobacteria; order Hyphomicrobiales; family Rhizobiaceae; genus Shinella; species Shinella sp. HZN7. Next base: position 2,623,003 of record NZ_CP015736.1, read on the forward strand.
CTACGATTCCGGCTTCCTGGAAGACGCGGGCGAACCGGTCCTGCCCTTCATGAAGGGCGATCCGGACTGGGGCGGCGATGCCTGGCGCCAGCCGGCGACGCCGAAGCGCTGGATGGAGTTTTCCATCGTCTGGTATTCGCAGCGCATCACCGCGTTTCTCGGCTACGAGCAGCTACGCGACTATGCCGATGCCTTCGGCTACGGCAATGCCGACATGGCGGGCGATTCGGGCAAGGACAACGGGCTGGAGCGCGCCTGGATCGCCTCCTCGCTGAAGATCTCGCCGCGCGAGCAGGTGGCCTTCCTGAAGAAACTGGTGAACCACGAACTGCCGGTCTCCGCCGACGCGATGGACCGGGCGATGGAAATCCTCGAACGGCGCGACCTTGCCGACGGCTGGGGCGCGCAGGGCAAGACCGGCATGGCCTATCCCCGCAAGACCGACGGCAATTTCGACTATGCCCGGCCGTGGGGCTGGTATGTCGGCTGGGCCCGCCGCGACGACCGCACCGTCGTCTTCGCCCGGCTCATCCAGGACGAGAAGAGGCAGGAACCGCGCACGAGCCTGCGCGCGCGGGACAGCATCCTGAAGGAGCTGCCGGGGCTTCTGGCGACAGAGTGAATGGGCAGGCGCGGCAGGGCACGGCCCCTCACCTGCCTGCCGGCATCCTCTCCCCGCAAGCGGGGAGAAGAGCGATGGACTCGCCGTTTCCCCCTTCTCCCCGCTTGCGGGGAGAAGGTCCCGGCAGGGGGATGAGGGGCATGCACGCAGTTCAGCGTCGGGGAACCATCCCGAGCCCCTTGCGGGCGAGGCCGGAAAGGTTGAGCGCCAGCTTGCGGCGAAAGACCGGCGATGCGCCGAGAAGGCGAAGGACGAGGTTGCGCAGGATACGGCCGACAAGGCTGCGCATGGTCGCGATCCGCGTCAGGCGGCCGGCGAGGTCCAGGACCTCGACCGCGGCGGGGCGGCGTTTCTCCTCATAGAGGTCGAGCGTCGTGTCCGGCGCCCTGCCGGCGATGACGTCCGCCAGCAACTGTCCCAGCACGACGGCATCGACAAGCCCCGTATTCATGCCCTGCCCGCCGGCCGGGCTGTGCACATGGGCGGCATCGCCCATGACGAAGAACGGGCCCGACCGATAACGCGCGGCGACGCGGTGATGCACGCGGAAGCGCGAACTCCAGAGGACCTCGCGCACGCGACCCGGGGACTTGCGCGGGCCGCGGGCATCGAGCAGCGCCTGCACGAAGGCTGCATCCGGCGCTTCGGGCGCATCCTCGACGGGTGCCACGATGCGGTAGCGATTTGCCGGCAGCGGCGCGACGACGCCCATGCCTTCCGGCGAGAAGAACAGCGTCACCTCCGTGCTCAGGGCCCAGTCCATATGGACATCGGCAAGCACGAAGGAACCGGCATGGCTCTCGCCGTCGAAGGCGATGCCCGCGGCCTCGCGCACGACGCTGTGCATGCCGTCGCCGCCGACAACATGGCGGGCGCGGATGGCCTGCGGCCCCTCCGGCGTCTCGACATGGACCACCGCCCCCGCCGCATCGCGCTCGATCCGCGTCGCCGTGACGCCGCGCGCGACGGAGCCGCCGAGGCTCGCCAGCCGGTCGGCAAGGATCGCCTCGGTCTCGTCCTGCGGGATCATCAGGATCTGGGCATAGCGCGACGGCAATGTGGAGAAGTCGAGTTCCAGCAGCGCCTTGTCGTGATCGCGCAGGGCGAAGCGGGTGAGCGGCAGCCCAAGGCGCTCAAGGTCGTCCGTGACGCCGAGCCGTTCCAGAACCTCCAGCGTGTGGGCATGAATGACCGCGGCGCGCGAGGTGTTCTGGCCGGCCGCAAGGCGGTCGATGATGACGGGCCGCACGCCCGCCTGTTGCAGGGTGACGGCCAGCGCAAGGCCGGTCGGCCCTGCCCCGACAATCAGCACATCGGTTTCCTGCGGCAGCATGGTTCGCACTCCAAAAATCAACATTCGTTGACTTTTATGCCGGCCACTTGAATTTGTCAACACGTGTTGGCATTTTTACGCCATGACCGATTCCCCCGCGAAGAAAACCAAGTCCGACCGTACCCGCGAGGCCATTCTCGAAGCCGCGCGGCTGCTCTTTGCGCAAAGGGGTTATGACGGCACGACGGTGCGCGACATCGCCGCCGCCGCCGCGATCGATCCGGCCATGGTGATCCGCTACTTCGGCGGCAAGGACGCGCTGTTTGCCCGCGCGGCGGATCTCGATCTGCGGCTGCCCGACCTCACCACCCTTCCCCGCCACGCGGTGGGCGAGGCGCTGGTGCAGCACTTCCTCACGGTCTGGGAAGGCGACGGCGGCACCGTCGGCCTGCCGATCGCCCTGCGCTCGGCCGCCTCGAACGAGCTTGCCGCCGCGCGGCTGCGCGAGATTTTCGCGACCCAGGTCGCCCCCGCCATCGCGCGGCTTGCCGGGCCGGATGCGCCCGCCGTCGCCGGCCTCGTGGCGACGCAGATCCTCGGCCTTGCCTTCACCCGCTACGTGCTCAGGCTGCCGCCGGTCGTGGCGCTGCCGCGCGAGCGCATCGTCGCGGAGGTGGGCCGCTCGATCCAGGCCTATATCGACGGCGCACGGCCCTGAGGCAGCCCACGTTGTGGGCCAACATATTTCCTGTCGATTGGTCCATTTTCGGGGTTCCGCTCGCCCCCGCATTTGCCTATAAGCCGCTTCTAGCCTTGAAAGACCTTTTTTGCGCGCCCGGCCGGTGAACCCATCACCATGGCCGGTTTTTCGCGCACGCGGATAGATCGGATAGAGAGATGCCCAAGCGCCAAGATTTGAAATCCATCCTCATCATCGGCGCGGGGCCGATCGTCATCGGGCAGGCCTGCGAATTCGACTATTCCGGCACCCAGGCCTGCAAGGCGCTGAAGGAGGAAGGCTACCGCGTCATCCTCGTCAACTCCAACCCCGCGACGATCATGACCGATCCGGGCCTTGCCGACGCGACCTATGTCGAGCCGATCACCCCCGAGGTCGTCGCCAAGATCATCGCCAAGGAGCGCCCGGACGCCCTGCTGCCCACCATGGGCGGCCAGACGGCACTCAACACCGCCCTCTCCCTGAAGCGCATGGGCGTGCTCGACCGCTACAATGTCGAGATGATCGGCGCCAAGCCGGAAGCCATCGACAAGGCCGAGGACCGCGCGCTCTTCCGCGAGGCCATGGCGAAGATCGGCCTCGAAACGCCGAAGTCGATGCTCGCCAATGCCACCGAGATCAAGGAACAGGACCGCAAGATCCACGAGGCCCAGCGCGCCAAGCTCAAGGCCGAACTGTCCGGCGATGCGCTCGACAAGGCGCTGGACGAGCTGGAAAACCAGTGGAACCTCGGCGAGACCGACCGCAAGCAGCGCTATATGAGCCACGCCATGGCAGTCGGCGCGCAGGCGCTCGACGTGATCGGCCTGCCCGCGATCATCCGCCCGTCCTTCACGCTGGGCGGGACCGGCGGCGGCATCGCCTACAACCGCTCGGAATTCTTCGAGATCGTCAATTCCGGCCTCGACGCCTCGCCGACGACGGAAGTGCTGATCGAGGAATCGGTGCTCGGCTGGAAGGAATACGAGATGGAGGTCGTCCGCGACAAGGCGGACAACTGCATCATCATCTGCTCGATCGAGAACATCGACCCGATGGGCGTGCATACGGGCGACAGCATCACCGTCGCCCCGGCCCTGACGCTCACGGACAAGGAATACCAGATCATGCGCAACGCCTCGATCGCGGTGCTGCGCGAGATCGGGGTGGAGACCGGCGGCTCGAACGTGCAGTTCGCCGTCAACCCTGCCAATGGCCGCCTCGTCGTCATCGAGATGAACCCGCGCGTCTCGCGCTCCTCGGCGCTCGCTTCCAAGGCGACCGGCTTTCCCATCGCCAAGATCGCCGCGAAGCTTGCCATCGGCTACACGCTGGACGAACTCGAAAACGACATCACCGGCGGCGCGACCCCGGCCTCGTTCGAACCCTCGATCGATTACGTCGTGACGAAGATCCCGCGCTTCGCCTTCGAGAAATTCCCCGGCGCCGAGCCGACGCTGACGACCGCCATGAAGTCGGTCGGCGAGGTCATGGCCATCGGCCGCACCTTCGCCGAATCGCTGCAGAAGGCGCTGCGCGGCCTTGAAACCGGCCTCACCGGTCTCGACGAGATCGAAATCCCGGGCCTTGGCGACGGTAACGACAAGAACGCCATCCGCGCCGCCATCTCCACGCCGACGCCGGACCGCCTGCGCATGGTCGCCCAGGCGCTTCGCCTCGGCCTCACGCTGGAAGAGGTACACGAGGGCTCGAAGATCGACCCGTGGTTCCTCGAACAGTTCAAGGCCATCGTCGACATGGAGGCCCGCATCCGCGAGCACGGCCTGCCGCAGGATGCCGAGAACCTGCGCATGCTGAAGGCCATGGGCTTCTCCGACGCCCGCCTTGCGACTCTCTCCGGCAAGCGCCCGAAGGAAGTCGCGGAACTGCGCAACGGCCTCGACGTGCGCCCGGTCTTCAAGCGCATCGACACCTGCGCCGCCGAATTCGCCTCGCCGACCGCTTATATGTATTCGACCTACGAGACGCCGTTCGCCGGCGCCACGCGCTCGGAAGCCGGCATTTCGGATCGCAGGAAGGTCGTCATCCTCGGCGGCGGGCCGAACCGCATCGGCCAGGGCATCGAGTTCGACTATTGCTGCTGCCACGCCGCCTTCGCGCTGAAGGATGCCGGCTATGAGGCGATCATGGTCAACTGCAACCCGGAGACCGTCTCGACCGACTACGACACTTCCGACCGCCTCTATTTCGAGCCGCTGACGGCCGAGGACGTCATCGAGATCCTCAAGGCCGAGCAGACCAACGGCGAAGTCGTCGGCGTCATCGTGCAGTTCGGCGGCCAGACGCCGCTGAAGCTCGCCGAAGCGCTGGAGAAGAACGGCATCCCGATCCTCGGCACCGCGCCCGACATGATCGACCTTGCCGAAGACCGCGACCGCTTCCAGAAGCTCCTCCAGAAGCTCGACCTTACCCAGCCGAACAACGGCATTGCCTATTCGGTCGAACAGGCACGCCTCGTCGCCGGCGAGATCGGCTTCCCGCTGGTCGTGCGCCCGTCCTACGTGCTTGGCGGGCGCGCCATGCAGATCATCCATTCGGAAGGCCAGCTCCAGACCTACCTGCTCGACACGGTGCCGGAACTGGTGCCGGAAGACATCAAGCAGCGCTACCCGAACGACAAGACCGGCCAGATCAACACCCTGCTCGGCAAGAACCCGCTGCTCTTCGACAGCTACCTGTCGAACGCGGTCGAGGTCGACGTCGATGCGCTGTGCGACGGCAAGGACGTCTTCGTCTCCGGCATCATGGAGCATATCGAGGAGGCCGGCATCCATTCGGGCGACTCGGCCTGCTCGCTGCCGGTCCACACGCTCTCCAACGAGATCGTCGACGAACTGGAACGCCAGACGAAGGCGCTGGCCAAGGCGCTGAATGTCGGCGGCCTGATGAACGTCCAGTACGCCATCAAGGACGGCACGATCTATGTGCTCGAAGTGAACCCGCGCGCCTCGCGCACGGTGCCCTTCGTGGCGAAAACCATCGGCGCGCCGATCGCCAAGATCGCCGCCCGCGTCATGGCCGGTGAAACGCTCGATGCCGCGATTGCCGCCTATGGCAAGAAGCCGGACCCGCGCAACCTGAAGCACATCGCCGTCAAGGAAGCCGTGTTCCCCTTCGCCCGCTTCCCGGGCGTCGACACGCTGCTTGGGCCCGAAATGCGCTCGACCGGCGAGGTCATCGGCCTCGATACCGATTTCGCGCTCGCCTTCGCCAAGTCCCAGCTCGGCGCCGGCGTCGACCTGCCGCGCGAAGGCACGGTCTTCGTCTCGGTGCGCGACGAGGACAAGGAGCGCGTCCTGACCGCCGTGCGACTCCTGACAGAGATCGGCTTCAAGGTCATGGCAACCTCGGGCACCGCCCGCTTCCTCGCCGAAAAGGGCATCGAGGCGACCAAGGTCAACAAGGTGCAGGAAGGCCGCCCGCATGTCGAGGACGCCATCCGCAACCGCCAGGTCAGCCTCGTCATCAACACGACGGACAGCAACAAGGCGATCTCGGATTCGAAGTCGCTGCGCCGCGCCGCGCTGATGCAGAAGGTGCCCTACTACACCACCATGGCCGGCGCCGAAGCCGCCGCCCAGGCGATCAAGGCGCTCAAGCAGGGCCAGTTGGAAGTGCGGCCGCTGCAGGCCTATTTCTGAGGCCCTTCGCCTCCTCCCGCCATGCTCGGCCACCGGGCATTTACGACTGCGGGTGCCGCGTGGATCCTCGGGTCAAGCCCGAGGATGACGTTAAGGGGGCGAGACCGTTGTCAAACGGAACCGGAGGCATCACCGTCCGGCCCGATTGATGGGAACCTTCCCCCCACCCACCGACGTCATCCTCGGGCTTGACCCGAGGATCCTGTGTGTTTGCACTGATGTAAGATGGTTGCGGGAAGGAGGCCGAGAGGATCCAGGCCGCCGTTTGTGACGGCAGGCCGCGACGTGGCTTGGTCCCTTCCCGCTTCGCCCATCAACCTGAACAGTTGCACGGGGCTGTCGCCACAGACCCCGCACACAGGAGCAGGCGCCATGACGATACACCATACCTTCATCGGCTGCGACATCGGCAAGGACATGATCGACATCTTCGATCCGCGAACGGCCAGGTTCTGCCGCATCCCCAATGACGAAGCGGCGCTGTCGACCTTCGCGCACCGTCTCGACCCGGCCACCGACCTGGTCGTCTTCGAGGCGACAGGCCATTGCGACCGGCTGTTGCGCCTGTGTCTTTCGCAGGCCGGCATCGCCTTTGCCCGCGTCAACCCGAAGACGGCCCGGCGCTTTGCCGAAGCGCGGGGACGGCTGGCCAAGACCGATCGCATCGATGCCCGCTCGCTTTGCGAGATGGGCAGCATGTTCGGCCTGACGGCCGAGGCGCCGCCTTGCCCGGTCCGCGAGCGGCTGGCGGCCCTTGCCCGCCGCCGGGATCAGCTCGTCGATGCCCGCGCAACCGAGCGCAGGCACCTTTGCGATGCCTTCGATCCCGCCATCCGCGCCGACATCGAGACCATGATCGCCATCCTCGGCGAGAAGATCGCCTCGATCCAGGCCGAGATCGACGACCACATGAAGAGCCAGGCCCTCACCGAACACGCCCATCGCCTCACCTCCGCCCCCGGCGTCGGCAAGGTGACGGCCTTGACCCTGCTGGCCCATATGCCCGAACTCGGCGCCCTCTCGCCCAAGGCGGCGGCAAGCCTTGCGGGCCTTGCTCCCTTCAATGACGATTCCGGCAAGAGATCTGGCCGACGCCGTATCAAGGGCGGCCGGCCACGCGTGCGAAAGGCCCTCTATATGGCGGCCCTCGGCGCCATCAAGGCCTCCGCGCGCCTGCGTGCCTTCCATCAAGCCGTCTCGGCCAGAACAGGATCGGCAAAGGCCGGCATCATCGCCGTCGCAAGGAAGCTCCTCACAATCCTAAATGCAATGCAGCGTGACAAAACTCACTTCGCATGAACACAGTTGCCACGCGGCACCCGCGGGCCTAGCCCGACATGATGCAGGAGAAGGCGGAGGCTTTTTCATGCTCAATAACCACCGATGATCGGCAGCACCTCCCCCGTGATGTAGCTGGAGCATTGCGGGGACGCGAGGAAGACATAGGCGGGCGCCAGTTCCTCCGGCTGGGCGGGGCGTTTCATCGGCGTGTTCGCGCCGAACTTCGCGACGTCCTCGGCCTGCTTGTCGGACGGGTTGAGCGGCGTCCAGACCGGCCCCGGCGCGACGGCGTTGACGCGGATGCCGCGATCGACCAACTGGCTTGCCAGCGAGCGGGTGAAGGCGTGGATGCCGCCCTTGGTCATCGAATAGTCGAGCAGCGCCTTGGAACCTTCAAGGCCGGTGACGGAGCCGGTATTGATGATCGCCGAGCCCGGCTCCAGATGCGGCACCGCCGCCTGGGCCATGAAGAAATAGCCGTAGAGATTGGTCTTCAGCGTCTCGTCGAAATGTTTTTCCGAGAGGTCGAGGATATCCTCCGTGTGCACCTGGAAGGCGGCGTTGTTGACGAGGACATCGAGCCGGCCGAGGTCCTTCACGGTGCATTTCACCGCCTGCGCGCAAAAGGCCTTGTCCTTGACGTCGCCGGAAAGCGCGATGCAGCGCCGGCCCTCCGCCTCGACGGCGGCGATCGTCTCCTTCGCATCCACCCCTTCGGCGAGATGGCAGATCGCGATGTCCGCCCCTTCACGCGCGAAGAGCACGGCGACCGCCCGGCCGATGCCGGAATCCCCGCCGGTGATCAGCGCCACCTTGCCCTTCAGCTTTTCCGATCCCTTGTAGAACGGCGCGTCGTACATCGGCGCCGGATCGAGTTTGGCCTCCTGGCCGGGTTTCGGCTGGTGCTGCTTGGGAAAGGGCGGCACGGGATAGGTGCGCGCGCCGGCCTGCATGGCCTTCGGTGCCTTCTGTGCGCCCTTGCGGTCGGCCTTGGCCACCTCGTCCTGGATGTCACGCTGTTTTGCCGCCGTGCGGGCGGATTGGCTGGGACTCATCGTCGGCCTCCTCACAATTCGGTTGGGCGGATATTGTCGACACGCACGGTGCCGGCGACGACTTCGCGCGGACCTTCGACCGGATAGGACGGATCGGTCTCGTCGACGACGGTGTAGAGCTTCTCGTTGCGGAAGGCGCTCGACGAGGTGGTGGAATTGCCGTCGGCCGGCAACGCGTCGATCTCCAGATAATCGAGCTCGGCCGCCGCGGCCACGACACGCGCATCGCCGCTGGAACGGGCGCGCACCACCACCTCGCCCTGATTCGGCGCAAGGTCCCAGTTCGTGTCCGAGGCACCGGCAAGCGGCACGAGGCGGTAGAGCTTCAGTTGCTCGGGATCGGAATAGTCGGCGACAGGGTCCGGCAAGTCCTGCCGCGGCGCGGTCTCGTCGAAGCCGGCCGACCAGTCGCTGGCCGGCGCCTCCGTGCCCGGCGGCGTGCGGTGCACCGTGGCATCGTCGCTGCCGGTGATGACGCGCGGCTTGGCGCTCGACACGCCGTCATTGTCGCGACCGGCCTGCGAGACGGCGAACTGCGGCACCGCGTCGGCCTCGATGATCGTCTTGCGACCCGTCTCGGCCGAGACGACGCCATCGGCGCCGGCCACGGTGCTGCGGGAAACCGGCACGACCTGATCGTCCTTTTCCTGGTAGTCGCCCGACGCCTGCCTGCGGCCCTCGTCGTGCAGCTTCTGGTCGCCCGACACTTCGCCGGCCAACTGTTTGAAATAGCCGGAAATCTTCTGCAACATGTTCATGGATTGGTCCTCACGTCCTGGTTTCGAGGCGGGCCATCGCAGCCTCCAGGATCGCCCGTATCTCGTCGTCGGCGATCTGCTGGGCGGCGAAGGCGGCATCGGGCTCGATGCCTGGATCCTCCTCGTGGTCAAAAACCGTCTCGTTGTCGCGCGCCATGGCAAGAAGCGCCTCGCGCGCCGCGGGAATGGCCGCCACCACCGAGATCAGCTCCACAAGCAGGCGCCGATGCGCGTTGATCCTGCCTTCCAGATGAATCGAATCTTGAATGGCCATGCACGCCTCCCGCGATATCGGACTAACCGGAACGCGGGCCGATTGTTCCCGTCCTTGTGGGCGCAGAGCAGCCTGCGGCGAAAAAACTGGCTTTCGGACGATGCAATCTGCTATAAGGGGCGTTCAAATGCTTTCGACGGTTCCGGGGATTCCTCTCCGGAGACCGTTTTCTTTTGCGTTCGCGCAGGCGGGAGCCTGGGCGGCGCGGGCTGAAGGACGGGATAAAATGGTTGAAAAGGTACCGATGACTCAGGGCGGTTTCGTCAAGCTGCAGGAAGAACTGCGCTGGCGTCAGCAGGAAGAGCGTCCGCGAATCATCGAAGCGATCGCCGAGGCACGCGCCCATGGCGACCTGTCGGAAAACGCCGAGTACCACGCCGCCAAGGAAGCCCAGAGCCACAACGAAGGCCGCATCACGGAGCTGGAAGACTTCGTCGCGCGCGCCGAGGTGATCGACCTTTCCAAGATGTCCGGCTCCAAGGTCAAGTTCGGCGCCAAGGTGAAGCTCGTCGACGAGGACACCGAGGAAGAGAAGGTCTACCAGATCGTCGGCGACCAGGAAGCCGATGTGAAGCAGGGCCGCATCTCCATCTCCTCGCCGATCGCCCGCGCGCTGATCGGCAAGGAAGTCGGCGATTCGATCGAAGTGAACGCGCCGGGCGGCTCCAAGGCCTACGAGATCCTCGCCGTCACCTGGGGGTGACGGACGCGGGGAGCCCCATGCTTTCCACGAAGAAGAACGGCACCGCAGCGACGGTGGTCAAGGTCATGGACCGGGTCAGCCGGACCCATGGCATAAGCCCCCTCGCCCGGCAGGTGCCGGCCGGCTTCTCCGCAGCGCGCGGCCTCGTCTTCACCTTCGATCCCGAGGCGCGCGACTACGATTGGCTGGTGGTCTACGAGAACCTGCCGTCGGCCGGCGGCGAGCGCCGCTCGATGCGGGTGGAAGAACTCGCCTGCGCCCCTGAAAACACCATCCTCTTCACCACCGAGCCATCGGGCATCAAGATCTACGGCCGCGCCTTCACGCGGCAGTTCGGTCATGTGGTGACGAGCCAGGAACCCTTTGCGCTGCGCCATCCCGGCCGCATCTGGAGCCAGGCGGGCCTGCGCTGGTTCTATGGCGAAGGCAGCCGCCGCCTGATGACCGCCGACGAGATCGCCGGCCATTTTCCGGAAAAGACGAACGTGCTGGGCACGGTCTGCTCGACGAAGCGGCAGGGCCACACGCTGCATCGCCTGCGGTATGATTTCACGCAGGCCATGGCCGCCCGCATGCCTGATCTCGACGTCTTCGGCCGCGGCCACCGGCCGGTCGACGACAAGGCGGAATCGATCGACCCCTACAAGTACCATCTCGCCATCGAGAACCACCTCGCCCCGCACCATTTCACGGAGAAGCTGGCCGACCCCTTCCTCGGCCTGTCGCTGCCCTTCTATTTCGGCGCGCCGAACGCCGCCGACTATTTTCCGGCCGACAGCTTCATCCCCATCGACATCCGCAAGCCGGACGAGGCCTGGCGCATCATGCGCGAAGCGATCGACAACAACGAATATGAAAGGCGCCTGCCCGCCATCCGCGAGGCGCGCCGGCGCGTGCTGGAGGACCACAATCTCGTCGCACTGATCGCCGATGTGGTGGAGAAGAATGGCACCAGGCCGAAAGGTGACGGCAAGGCCGTGCTGAAAAGCCAGCGCGCGGCGCGGCAGGGCCATCCGCTGCTGACGGCCGGCGATTTCGTCTTCCGCGAGGCGCTTCACCTGAAGAATCGCATCGCCGGGCTGCTAAGGCGCTAAGACCTACAGCGCCCATCCTGCACGGTTGCTGCTTCAACACGGGTCGCATCGAGCACATCTATGAGGATCCGCACGAGCTTGCCCGCGAAATGATGCGGAAGGACTTTGCGGAAAAGGACCGTCTCTGAATGTACGATCTTGCAGGAAAACGCGTCTTCGTCGCCGGTCATCGCGGCATGGTGGGCAGCGCCGTCGCCAGACGGCTGGCGGCGGAGAACGGTACGGTGCTGACCGCACCGCGTGATGCGGTGGACCTGGAGCACCAGGCGGATGTCGAGCGCTTCTTTACGGCGGAGCGGCCGCAGGCGGTGGTGATGGCGGCGGCGAAGGTCGGCGGCATCCTCGCCAATGACCGCGAACCGGTGGAGTTCCTCCAGCGCAATCTCGCCATGGAGATGAACGTCATCAAGGCGGCGCACGAGGCCGGCGTCGAGAAGCTGCTCTTCCTCGGTTCGAGCTGCATCTATCCGAAATTCGCGGACCAGCCGATCACCGAGAGCGCGCTCCTTACCGGCGCGCTGGAGCCGACCAACGAATGGTACGCCATCGCCAAGATCGCCGGCATCAAGCTCTGCCAGGCCTATATGAAGCAGCACGGCGCCCGCTTCATCTCGGCCATGCCGACCAATCTCTACGGCCCGAACGACAATTTCGACCTTGCGACCAGCCATGTACTGCCCGCGCTGATCCGCAAGGCGCATGAGGCGAAGCTGGCGGGCCTCGACCATGTGACGATCTGGGGCACCGGCTCGCCGCGCCGCGAATTCCTGTTCAGCGAGGATTGCGCCGATGCGCTGGTCTTCCTCCTCAAGCATTACGAGGACTACGAGCACGTCAATGTCGGCTCGGGCGAGGACATCGCCATTCTCGACCTCATGACACTCGTCGCCGAGGTGGTCGGCTTCGAAGGGCGGATCGAGACCGATCCCTCCAAGCCGGACGGCACGCCGCGCAAGCTGATGTCGAATGCCAAGCTGGCGGCGATGGGCTGGAAACCGGCCACGACGCTCCGCGAGGGCATTGCGCGCGCCTATCGCTGGTATCTCGACACCCTCGGATAATAGAGGCAGGCGCGCCGTCGCGGCCTCAGCGCCAGTTCTCGTCGATCCAGCGCGTCGGCCGGACGTGCTTGTAGGCCTTCTTCCACCAGGCCTTCACCGGCCATTGACCGATCACGGCCTCGTCGGGGTCGGGCTTGCCGGTAAAGGCGACGATGCGGGTGCCCGCGGGCAGCGGCACGTCCTTGAAGAAGTTCAGCGGCCAGCGCGGCAGGAGCGTGTGCTTGAAGCTGACGCACCATTCCGCCGGCCAGTAGGTCATGTCGTCGGCCGCGGCGGAAACGTAACGCTGCGAGATCGTGTGCGTGTCGATCTTGGCGTCCGGGTCGCGGACGAAGTCGTCGTAGATATGCGTGTTGGTGCCGACCGTCCAGCGATAGACCGAGGTGTTACCGATGCCCTGGCCGAGCTGCGTCCAGTTCTCGGCGATGCAGAACCGGCCGGGCGCGTAATCGAAGAAATCGTCGAGCGGCCCGGTGATGACCACGTCGAGATCGACGAACAGCACATCGCCTTCCAGATCAGCGAGCGGCGCCTGCCATAGCGAGATCTTGCGCCACGGCTTCCAGGCGACACGCTCGGGAATGGTAATCGGCGGCAGCGGGAAGACGGAGACCGCGGGATCGATGCCGTCGGCATCTTCCGTGAAGCAGACGAGCCGCGTCGGACGGACGGTGTTGCGCTTGATCATGGACCACAAACGGTTGACGTAATCCGCCGGATAGCGCGTGCCCCATTTCATGCATACGATCGTCTGCATCCGCATCATCTCCTCTGGACCGCGCCGATTGAGCGCCGGCGCCTCCATAGACCATATCGCCTGCCGGTGGTAGGAGTTCCGCGACCACGCCGCATTTTCGAGCCTCACTATCCCATGAACATCCTCATACTCACGCAATGCTTCCCGCCGGTCGTCGGCGGGATCGAGAACATGATGGGCTCGATGGCGCTTGCCCTGCAGGAGGGCGGCCACACCGTCACCGTGCTGGCGGACGGTACGCCAGACCCCGCCGAAAAAAGCCGCCCCTACCGCATCGAGCGTTTCTCTGCCTGGAAACCGGTGCGGCGCTGGTGCAAGGCACACGAGGCTGCCCGCCTCGTGCGCACCGGCGCCTATGACCGCATCATCGCCGACACCTGGAAGAGCGTCGAAAACCTTGGCATAGACACCGTTCCCGTCACCGTGCTCGCCCACGGCATGGAGTTTCCCACAGCCCCCTCGCCGCGCAAGGCGCAGCGCATCCTGGCGGCCATGGCCAAGGCGAAGGATGTCGTCGCCAATTCCAGCTTCACCGCCAGCCTTGCCGCGCCCTATGTGGCGGCGGGCCGGCTGCGCACCGTCACCCCCACCGTACCCGCGCAGGCGGCGGCCGATCCCGACCGACTGGCGGCGCTGCGGGCAAGCCATGGCGAGGGGCTGCAGGTCGTCACGCTCTGCCGGCTGGAGCCACGCAAGGGCGTGGACCGGCTCATCGAGGCCGTGGCGGCGCTGCATCCGGCCTATCCCGGCCTGACCCTGCACGTCGCCGGCGACGGCGCGGACCGCGCCCGGCTCGAAGCCCTTGCCAGGGATGCCGGCATTGCCGGCGCCGTCATCTTCCATGGCCGCGTGCCGGATGCGGAAAAGGCAGCTCTTCTGGAATTCGCGGACGTCTTCGCCATGCCCGCACGGCGCGAAGGCAACTCCGTCGAAGGCTTCGGTCTCGTCTATCTGGAGGCGGCCTGGTACGGTGTGCCAAGCCTTGCGGGCCGCGAGGGCGGCGCGGCGGATGCCGTGCACGACGGCGAGACGGGGCTTCTGTGCGACGGCGCCGACCCGGCCTCGGTGACGGCGGCGCTGGACAGGCTGCTCGGCGACCGTGACTTCCGGCTCCGGCTCGGCGAGAATGCCGCCCGCCATGCCCGCCAGCAGACCTGGCAGCACAAGATCGAGGATTTCCTGATGCCCCCACCGGAGGGTAAGACGACCGCCGGACCACGCGTCCTTCAGCTCCTTCCCGCGCTCGGCGACGGCGGCGTGGAGCGCAGTGCCGTGGAGATGGCCGGCCATCTCGGCGCGCTCGGCCTGCCGAACTGGATCGCCAGCGCAGGCGGCCCGCTCGTCGCCGCCGCGGAGGCCGCGGGCGCCAGGCACGTCACGCTGCCGGTCGGAAAGAAATCGCCGTTTTCCGCCATCTCGGCTGCGCGGGCCGTCGCTCGGCTGGTCGATTCCGAGGGCATCGACATCATCCATGCCCGCAGCCGCGTGCCGGCCTGGGTCGGTCTTCTCGCCCGCCGCCTGGCGCGGCGGCCGGTGCATTTCGTCACGACCTTCCATGGCGTCTACAGCCACGGCAACGCCCTGAAACGCTTCTACAACAGCGCCATGCTGCGCGTGCCGCTGGTCATCGCGAATTCCGGGTTCATTCGTGACCACATCGTCGCCGTCTACGGCTTTCCGCAGGCGCGCGTCGTCGTCGCCCCGCGCGGCGTCGAACCCGATCTCTTCGATCCCGCCCGCGTCCCGGCCGAAACACGGTCAGCCCTGCGCAGCGAACTCGGCGCCACGGAAATGGGCCCGCTGGTGGTGATGGTCGGCCGCGTCACGCGGTGGAAGGGCCATGCCGTGCTGCTGGAGGCCGCCGCCCGGCTCGATCGTCCCGATCTTCGCCTCGCCTTCGTCGGCGGCGGCTCGGACGCGCTGGTCGCCGAACTCCAGCGCGACATTGCGCGCCTCGGCCTTGACGGCCGCGTCACCTTCACCGGCAGCCGGCGCGATATTCCCGCCGTTCTCGCCGCCGCCGACCTTGCGATTTCGGCCTCGACGGATCCCGAGGCCTTCGGCCGCGCCGCGATCGAGGCGCAGGCGATGGGCACGCCCGTCATCGCCACCGATCACGGCGGCAGCCGGGAGACGGTCCTGCCCGGCAGGACCGGCTGGCTCGTGCCGCCCGGCGACGCCGCGGCCCTCGCCGCCGCGCTGGAAGAAGCCCTTTCCGATCCGGGCCGCCTGAAGGCCCTGGGCGCGAACGGCCGGGAGCATGTGCTGGCAAACTTCACCACCCGACAGATGCTGGAGAAGGAGTTTTCCGCCTATGAACGGCTGATGGCGGAGCCGCGGCGCTGAGATGGCGAAGGGCGCCGCTCCCGTCGTCTGGGTCCTGACGGATGGCAAGGCCGGCGACGAACAGCCGCTGATCGGCCTTGCGGAAGCCATGGGCGTGGTGCCGGTCCTGCGACGGGTGGCGCCGCGCCGCGCCTTCACCTGGCTGATGCCCTGGGGGCCGATCGATCCGAAGGACGCATCCGCGAAGGCCGGCTCGCCGCTCGCCCCGCCCTTCCCCGACATCTGCCTTGCCACGGGCCGGCGGGCGGTGCCCTATCTGCGCCGGCTGAAGGCGCTCGCCCCCGCGACCTTCTGCGTGTTCTTCAAGGATCCCCGGACACGGCGGCACGGCGCGGACCTCCTCATCGTGCAGCAGCACGACGCGCCGCGCGGCAGGGCTGTCCTTGTCGTCACCACCGCCCCCAACCGGCTCCTGCCGGAGCGGCTGGCGGAGGCGCATGCCGCCTTTGCGGAGGTCCTCGCCCCCCTGCCCCGGCCGCGGATCGCCGTGCTCGTCGGCGGCAACGGCCGGCACCATCGTTTCACCGACGCCGATAGCGACCGGTTCCTGCGCGGCCTTGAAGCAAAGCGGGAGCAGGGCTGCGGGCTGATGATAACCTCGTCGCGTCGCACGCCCGCCTCGCTCGCCAAGGCCTTGGCCGGGCTCGGCAATCGCCAGGGAGTGCATGTCTGGGACGGCACGGGGGAAAACCCGCTCCTTGCCTATCTGTCCTGGGCGGACGAGATCGTCGTCACTGCCGATTCGACCAACATGGTGGGCGAAGCGGCCGCACTCGGCGTGCCCGTACAGCTCTTCCATCCCTCCGGCGGCCATCCGAAGATCGACAGCCTCATTTCGGCCCTGTCGCGGGAGGCCGCCATCGGCCGGTTTCCGGAGGCGCCCGTGCACGGCCGCGGCAGCCCGGTCAATTCGACGCCCGGGCTGGCGGAGGAGATCCTGAAGCGCTGGCGGGCCAGCTAGAGTTCCGGCGCAATTCCGGACGCAGAAACCTTTGCGGATACGGCTCTAAAGCTCGACCAGCCCGACCTTCTTGACCTGACGGATCGTCAGCATGGTGCGCACGGTATCGACCTGTGCATTGGCGGTCAGTTCCTCGATGACGAAATCCTGGAACCGCGTGAGATTTTCGGCGACACAGTGCAAGAGGAAATCGCTGTCGCCCGAGACCATCCAGGCCTGGCGCACCATCGGCCATTCGCCGGTGGCAGCCGCAAAGGCCTTGAGGTTCGCCTCCGACTGGTGCTTGAGCCCGACCATGCAGAAGGCGACGAGATCATAGCCGAGCGCCGGGGCGTTCAGCATCGCGGTATAGCCCTCGATGATGCCCGCCTCCTCCAGCTTGCGCACCCGGCGCAGACAGGGCGGCGCGGAGATGCCGGCACGGGCGGCAAGCTCCACATTGGTCATCCGGCCATCGGCCTGAAGCTCCTTCAGGATACGGATGTCGATGGCGTCGAGTTCGGCACGAAACATGGGAATTATTGAAACCTTTCAGGGACGCGACCGGAAGTGACCCGAATCGCCGCATCAGCGCAACATTGTTACCGTAAGAGGCACAAATATGTCACGCGCCATCGCTTGTCTGTTGGCAAAGCCCCGCGCGCACTTGAAACTCACGGCGCTCCCTTCATAAATGATGGCTGAACAACGACACGCTGGCCGATCCCCTGCGCGCGGCCGCGCGGGAATTGGCCCATTGGGGCAGAAGCCCCGGAAGGAAACGACCATGTCCGCCCGTCACGTCAAGGTGCTGATCATCGGCTCCGGCCCCGCCGGCTACACCGCCGCCATCTATACCGCCCGCGCCATGCTGGAGCCGGTGCTGATCGCCGGCATGGAACAGGGCGGCCAGTTGATGATCACGACGGATGTGGAGAACTATCCCGGTTATGCCGATCCGGTGCAGGGTCCGTGGATGATGGAGCAGATGCTCAAGCAGGCAAGCCATGTCGGCGCCGAGATCGTCAACGACCTCGTGACCAATGTCGACCTCGACGTGCGCCCCTTCCGCATCTCCACCGACAGCGGCACCGAATGGACCGCCGACGCGCTGATCATCGCGACGGGCGCCAAGGCCAAGTGGCTCGGCATCGACACCGAGCACAAGTTCATGGGCTTCGGCGTCTCGGCCTGCGCGACCTGCGACGGCTTCTTCTATCGTGGCAAGGACGTGATCGTGGTCGGCGGCGGCAACTCGGCCGTGGAAGAGGCGCTCTACCTCTCCAACCTCGCCAGGACCGTGACGGTCGTGCACCGCCGCGACTCGTTCCGTGCGGAAAAGATCCTGCAGGAGCGGCTGTTCGCCAAGGAGAACGTCAAGATCGTCTGGGACCATGAGGTCGTCGAATATCTCGGGGCCGATCCCAAGCCGCCGATGCCCGCTTCCGTCAACGGCGTCAAGCTGCGCAACGTCAAGGCCGGCGAGACGCGCGACATGGTGACGGACGGCGTGTTCGTGGCGATCGGCCACGCACCGGCGGTCGACCTCTTCAAGGGCAAGCTGCGCCAGAAGCCGAACGGCTATCTGTGGACGGCGCCCGATTCGACAGCGACGGACGTGCCGGGCGTTTTTGCCGCAGGCGACGTCACCGACGACATCTATCGCCAGGCGGTGACGGCCGCCGGCATGGGCTGCATGGCGGCCCTCGAAACCGAAAAATACCTTGCAGGTCATATGCCTGTCGCAATTGCGGCCGAGTAGAAGCCGCCAACAAAGGGCGGCGGGACAGCCCGACCGCCCGCGTGGGAACAGTTGAATCAGCGACCGGGCGGGAAGCACGCGCTCCCCGCCATAAAGACATATGGGGGTTAGAATGCCGCTGGATTGGGATAAGCTGCGGATCTTTCATGCCGCGGCCGAGGCCGGCTCGTTCACGCATGCGGCGGACAAGCTGCACCTGTCTCAATCGGCCATCAGCCGCCAGGTGAGCGCGCTGGAGCAGGATGTCGGCATAAAGCTCTTCCACCGCCATGCCCGCGGCCTCATCCTCACCGAACAGGGCGAGATCCTCTACCGCACCGCGCACGACGTGCTGATGAAGCTCGAAAGCGTGCGCGTCCAGCTCACGGAAAACACCGAAAAGCCGAGCGGCAAGCTGCGCATCACCACCACGGTCGGCCTCGGCCAGGGCTGGCTGACCGACAAGGTGCAGGAATTCCTCGCCCTTTACCCGGACATGCAGGTGCAGCTCATCCTCGACAACGAGGAGCTGGACGTGAACATGCGCCATGCCGACTGCGCCATCCGCCTGCGCGAACCGCAGCAGTCGGACCTCATCCAGCGTCGGCTCTTCACCGTGCATATGCACATCTACGCCGCGCCCTCCTACATCAACCGCTACGGCGAGCCGCAGTCGATCGACGATCTCGACAACCACAAGATCATCACCTTCGGCGAGCCCGCGCCGAGCTACCTGCTTGACGTCAACTGGCTGGAGATCGCCGGACGCGATTCGGACAATCCCCGCCCGTCCATCCTGCAGATCAACAGCCAGACCTCGATCAAGCGCGCCTGCCTGCTCGGCATCGGGGTCGCGATGTTGCCGGACTATATTGTCGGGCGCGATCCGGGCCTCATCCAGTTGCCTGTCAGCGCCGACATCCCGTCCTTCGATACCTATTTCTGCTATCCGAGCGAGATGAAGAACTCCGCGAAGCTCAAGGTTTTCCGGGATTTCATCGTCGCCAAGGCGCGCAACTGGAACTTCTGAGGAGGCGGATTCGCAAGGCCTGCGCCTCATGCATGGCTGGCATGCACATTAAATGATTGATGTGTGCCCACAAAACCATCATATCGCACGCAGCTGATGCACTTTGGTGGCTTTTTCCTCCCAGTGCCACCGCACCAGCTGTTCCCCTCTGGAGGTTTTATTACCTTCAAAACTATAAAGGGCCCAAGTTGATCTTGTGGCCCTCTTTTTTTGCCTTCCATTAACCAAAACAGATTTTTCAGCGTTTCTGCAAAACTTGGCACGCGTTTCTCTTGAAGAAGTGCGCCGCCTCTCCCATATTCGATTCAGCCAGCGCACCTGCGGTCTTTCTCCTCCCAGTGCCGCGCGTTGGCTGTTCCCCTCTGGAGGTTTCATACCTTCACACCTGCAGGGCCCGAGCTTCGCTTGTGGCCCTCTTTTTTTGTCGGGACCTCTTGCATCGGACAATGGCGAAACCAATATCGGAAATAACCGATATATCCATCGCCGGACCACGATAGACATGAGCCCGCTCGACACCGACGAAATCCTCAAGGCCCTCGCCCATCCCAAGCGGCTGGAGATTCTCGCCTGGCTGAAGGAGCCGCAGAGCCATTTTCCCGGCCAGGAGCACCCGCTGGACTTCGGCGTCTGCGCCGGTCAGATCGAAAAGCGCTGCGACCTCTCGCAGTCCACCGTCTCCGCCCATCTTGCCACCCTGCAGCGCGCCGGCCTCGTGACGACGCGCAAGGTCGGCCAGTGGGTGTTCTTCAAACGCGACGAAGACAAGATCGCGGCCTTTCTCCACCACATCAACGGCGCTCTCTGAGCAATTCCAGGAAAAGCGTGAAACGGTTTTCCGTCCGGAATTGCGAAAGACAAAGAGCGCTTCCCAAGCCAGAAGAAGGACTATCCATGACCTCGCTCTTCGACCCTCTCAAGATCGGCGACATCCAGCTTGCCAACCGCATCGTCATGGCGCCGCTGACGCGCAACCGTTCGCCGGGCGCCGTGCCGAACACGCTGAACGCCGCCTATTACGAGCAGCGCGCCAGCGCCGGCCTGCTCATCACCGAAGCGACCGCCATCAGCCACCAGGGCCAGGGCTATGCCGACGTGCCGGGCCTCTACAAGCCGGAAGCGCTGGAAGGCTGGAAGGAAGTCACCGATGCCGTGCACAAGGCCGGCGGCAAGATCGTCGTGCAGATGTGGCATGTCGGCCGCATCTCCCATGACACGCTGCAGCCGGGCGGCGGCAAGCCGGTCGCCCCCTCGGCGATCCGCGCCAAGTCGAAGACCTATCTCGTCAATGCCGACGGCAGCGGCAGCTTCGCCGAGACCTCCGAGCCGCGCGCGCTGGAGAAGGCCGAGCTTCCGGGCATCGTGGAAGACTATCGCCGCGCCGCCCGCGCCGCCATCGATGCCGGTTTCGACGGCGTCGAGATCCACGCCGCCAACGGCTACCTGCTCGACCAGTTCCTGCGCTCGGGCAGCAACGTCCGCACGGACGAATATGGCGGCTCGATCGAGAACCGCGCCCGCCTGCTCTTCGAGGTCGTCGATGCCATCACCGGGGAGATCGGCGCGGGCCGCACCGCGATCCGCATCTCGCCGGTGACACCCGCCAACGATGCCTTCGACCCGAACCCGCAGCCGCTCTTCACCCATGTGGTCGAAGGTCTGGCCAAGCATGACCTTGCCTATATCCACATCATCGAAGGCGCGACGGGCGGGGCGCGGGACCACCAGCAGGGCGACAAGCCCTTCGACTATGCGGCGCTACGCGCGGCCTATCACGCCGCCGGCGGCAAGGCGGCCTGGATGGTCAACAACGGCTACGACCGGGCGCTCGCCATCGACGCCGTGGAAAGCGGCAAGGCCGACCTCGTCGCCTTCGGCAAGCTGTTCATCGCCAACCCGGACCTCGTCGAGCGGCTGAAGAACGACACCGTGCTGAACGCGCCGGACAAGGACACGTTCTACGGCGGCGGCGCCAAGGGCTACACGGACTATCCGATCCTCGAAAACGTCGCCTGACATTCGCACCGGGGCGCTGCGCAATCCAGCACCCCGGCGCCGCCTCCCCGAGGGAGGACAGAAACGCCCGCGGCTTCCTCCCCGCGGGCGTTTTCCTTTTGCATGGCCTTCCGCCCCTGATGACCGGGTTTCAGGGGCGGTCGTATTCGCGGGTCAGGCCCTTGTAATACTCGCCGGGATCATAGCGCAGGGTGCGGGACTTGCCCGGATTGTTGAAGAAATAGTCGTAGAACGACATGTACTGCGCCCGCTCGCTGACGACGATGCTGCCGCGCGGCGCCCGCTCGTCGCCGTTCTTGTAACCGTCCGCAGCAAGGGCGGGCCCAGCAACGACAAGGATCGCCAGGACGGCGACGGCAAGTGACTTCCTTTTCATGGTCCTGCTCCAGGATTGGCTTTCCCCCCAATATCGGCAACGAAAGCGGAAATTTCACGGGGGGCGGCAATAAAAAACCCGCCGTCGCCGGCGGGCCGGATTGCTGAACGTTGGCCTCGCCGGACCTGAGCCGGCCATCCATGCCCCGGATGCGGCACCGGGTCCTCGGCTCTAGGCCGAGGATGGCGGCGGCGGGTGGGGGCAAGGTTTGTCGTCCCTGCCTCCCCCTCGCCGGCGGGCTTTGCCCGCCGCTTACTTGCAGGCCGCGCAGAAGCGCTGGATGCGCTTGCAGGCTTCCTCGAGCTGGGCTTCCGACGTCGCATAGGAAATGCGGAAGTTCGGGCCGAGGCCGAAGGCCGAGCCATGCACGACGGCGACGCCTTCGGCTTCCAGAAGCTCCGAAACGAAATCCTCGTCCGTCTCGATGACCTTGCCCGAGGGGGCGGTCTTGCCGATCAGCCCCTTGCAGGACGGATAGACATAGAAGGCGCCTTCCGGCGAGGGGCACTCGATGCCCGTGGCCTGGTTGAGCATGGAGACGACGAGGTCGCGGCGGCCTTCGAAGATCTTCTTGTTTTCCGGGATGAAATCCTGCGTGCCGTTCAGCGCCTCGACGGCCGCCCACTGGGCGATCGAGCAGGCGCCGGAGGTCTGCTGGCCCTGGATCATGTCCATCGCCTTGATGAGGGCGAGCGGGCCGGCCGCATAGCCGATACGCCAGCCGGTCATCGCATAGGCCTTGGAGACGCCGTTCATCGTCAGCGTGCGGTCGTAAAGGCCGGGCTCGACCTCGACCGGGGTCGCGAACTTGAAATCGCCATAGGTCAGGTGCTCGTACATGTCGTCCGTCAGCACCCAGACATGCGGGTGGCGCATCAGGACGTCGGTCAGCGCCTTCAGCTCGTCATGGCTATAGGCGGCGCCCGACGGATTGGACGGCGAGTTGAAGATGAACCACTTGGTCTTCGGCGTGATCGCCTTTTCCAGGTCCTCGGCCTTCAGCTTGAACTTGTTTTCCTGCGTCGTGGCGACGAAGACCGGCGTGCCGCCGCACAGCGACACCATTTCCGGATAGGACACCCAGTAGGGCGTCGGGATGACGACTTCATCGCCCGGATTCATCGTCGCCATGAAGGCGTTGAAAAGAATCTGCTTTCCGCCCGTGCCGACGATCGTCTGCGCGGCCGTGTAGTCGAGACCGTTCTCGCGCTTGAATTTTTTCACGATCGCTTCGCGCAGTTCGGGAATGCCGGAGACCGGCGTGTACTTCGTCTCGCCGCGGTTGATCGCGTCGATGGCGGCCTTCTTGATATTGTCCGGCGTATCGAAATCCGGCTCGCCAGCGCCAAGCCCGATGACGTCACGGCCTTTGGCTTTCAGTTCACGCGCTTTCTGGGAAACGGCGATGGTGGCGGAAGGCTTCACACGGGAAAGGGCGTCGGCAAGAAAGGCCATGATGGAGATGTCCTCATCGGGTTCAAAGACGGCTTGGCGCCATGGACCCGGAGCGCCGGGCTCCATAGCGGTTAGGTCTATGTCGAATGTGGGCGGGTCTTGCAAGCGCGAAGGCGGAAAAAAGCGGGAAAACCAGGCTTCGGCGCAAAAAATCATGAACCCCATCAGCGGAGGGAATGGATTGAAAGCCCGCCCGGAAGAAAATACACTAAATGGTTGAATCGAAGGGAAACACCGAAGATTTTTACGCGAAGGATTAAGCCAACATTAACAGGTGTCGTCTATAGTAACGCGGATCGGGACGTTCCAGCGGATGGTACGCTGCATGAGCGAAAGAAGCATCTTCTCCAATCTCGTCCGGCAGCCGGACGGCGCCTTCGGCGCAGTCTATGGCTCCTTTTTCCTGCAAACCGCCCTCCAGCCGATCTTTCGCGAAGGCGCGGACGGCCGCTTGCAGATCGCCGCCTTCAAGGGGCTGATCCGGGCCAGCGCGGGAAACATGCCCTGCTCCCCGGCGGAATTCTTCGAGCGCGTGCCGGAAGAAGAGCGCATGGCGGTGGACGGCCTTTGCCGCAGCCTGCACATCCTCAATACCGGCGCGCTCGGCCGGCGCGAGGCCGCGCTCGTCATCAATTTCCACGCCGGCCTCTACACGACGCCCCAGGCGATCCGCCAGGAGGTGGAATGGCTGCGGCTTGCCGCACACGAGGCAGGCCTGCCGCCGGCACGCATCGCCTGCGAGATCCGGGAGCACCCGCGGGACGACCTCGATACGCTCGTGCCCTTCGCCGCGCGCCTGCATGACAGCGGCTTTGCCATCGCCATCGACAACTATACCGGCGAAGACCGCGACCTCGAGCGGCTGGAGCGCCTGAAACCGCAATTCGTGACCTTCGATACCGCCTGGCTGCGCAGTTTCGTCGAAAATTCCGCCGGCCTCGCCCTCCTGCGCGTCGTCATCGGCCAGTTCGCGGCAAAGGGCATCCGCGCCATCGTCGGCGGCATCGAGGAACCGGAGATGATCGCGCTGTGCCGCGACATGGGTGGACCATTGATGCAGGGCTACCTGCTCGCCCGGCCGGAACCGGCCCCGACGAGCTTCAACGTCACTTTCCCCGAAGGCGACGACGCGCCGGCACAGACGCCTGCCGCCACGGCCGCAACGGCGGGTTCCGTGCCCGCGGAAAGCCGCGCCGCACGCCCCGTCCGCCAGTTCGGCCGCAGAGGGATCTAGGACGGCGGAACCGTGCGGTCTATTCGGCCGAATGCACTGGAAATCCAGCTTTTTTACCTTGCCATCTTTTTGCCACAATAAATGCCGGGCCTTGCCGCAATTCGGTCCTTCTCGCGCCGATTTCGGCGGGCTTTTTCGTTGCCAAGGCAAGCGAGGGACCGGAGGGAAAACGATGTTTCTGGATGAGGACAAGATCGGCAGGAAGCCCAAGGCACGCGAGTCCCGTGCGATGTTCCTGATCGCGATGACGGCGCTCGCCGCCTGCGTCGCCATGGTGATCAGCCTGATGTCGCCGCCCGCCGTCGCGCTCGACACGATCAAGACCTCCGGCATCGAAAAGACGACCTCTCACATCGGGCCCACGCAAAAGTGAGCCGCCGTCCCGGGCGCCGCCCTTGAAAGCCGCTCGCCTGTGGGCCAGTTAACGGCAGAAGACAGGAGACGGCGATGCGACAGGACAATCGGCCCTTGAAAGACATTCTGGCGGGCGCTGCCGCGACGCTCCTCCTGGCCGCGACGCTGCCGGCCTCCCCCGCATCCGCCGCCGAAACCCGCGAAATCCCCAGCAAGAAGGCCGCGCTCGTCGTCGAGACGCTGGCGACGGGCCTGAAGCAGCCATGGTCCGTCGAGGTCCTGCCCGACGGCGCCCATCTCGTTTCCGAAAAGGGCGGCACGCTCCGCCTGATACGCGACGGCAAGGTATCCGCCCCTCTTCGCGGCGTGCCGGAAGTCTCCACCACCGGCCAGGGCGGCCTGCTCGACATCGCACTCGCCCCGGATTTCGCCACCAGCCGCACGCTCTACCTGACCTACAGCGCCCGCGGCAATGGCGGCTCCGGTACGGCAGTGGCCAAAGCGAGGCTTTCGGCGGACGGCACGGCCCTGGAAGAAACGACGCGCATCTTCCTCATGAACCGCCTCACCTCGCGCGGCCAGCATTTCGGTTCGCGCATCGCCATCGCCAGGGACGGCAGCCTGTTCTTCGGCATCGGCGACCGCGGCGACGGCCCGCGCGCGCAGGATCCGCGCGACCATGCCGGCGCCATCCTGCACATCAACCCGGACGGCAGCCCGCATGCCGACAACCCCTTCCTCGGCAGCAGCGAGGGACTGGCGGAGATCTGGTCGAAGGGCCACCGCAATCCGCAGGGCCTCGCCATCGACCCGAAGGACGGCACGCTGCTCACCGTCGAGCATGGCGCGCGCGGCGGCGACGAGATCAACGTCCCGCAGCCCGGCCGCAACTACGGCTGGCCGCTCGTCTCCTTCGGCCGCCATTATTCGGGTGCGGAGTTCGACCTCGGTTCGGCGGCGAAAGGGTACGAACAGCCACTCTATTATTGGGACCCCTCCATCGCGCCGGGCGCCATCGCCGTCTATCACGGCGACATGTTCCCGGAATGGGAGGGCAACCTGATCGTCGCCGCGCTCAAGTACCAGCTCATCACCCGGCTGGAGCGCGATGAGAGCGGCGCTATCGTTTCGGAAGAGCGGATGTTCGATGGCGAATTCGGCCGCATCCGGGACGTGATCGTGGCGCCCGATGGCGCGCTGTTGCTGCTGACGGACGATACGAACGGCGCGCTGCTGCGCGTCTCGCGCTCGACCACGATGGACTGACGCCACGCGGCCGCGGCCGCCGAAGTATGACGGCCTCCCGCGCGCACCGCGCTTCCTTCGGCAGCGCAATATAAATCATACGAAAACTGCAAAGCCCCGCAAAGCCTGCGGGTTTTTTCGGCAATCGCCCGGAATTTGACCAAAGTGAGGCGCATCAAACCCGCGCCAAAACTTTTGCTTGCCAATTTAACGCAAACACATCACTCTTGCGCCGTTCGGGCAATTTGCGAACACGGGAAGACCTTGAATAAAAGCGCGCCGGAGACGCGAAACAATTCCGGGCAGCCAAGATCCGGACAGTCCACGGGACTATCTGGCTGGCTGGCTGCGGTGAAAACAGGACCCTTTCCTCAACCTCGAGAACTGCCTGCCTAACGCCCCTCGGGGCAAAACTGATATGCTGCCCGCCGCCAAATATACGGGCAGAGAGAAAAGGACCTGACGTATGGCCGAAACTGGCACCGTAAAATTCTTCAACACCGAGAAGGGCTTTGGCTTCATCAAGCCCGACAACGGTGGTGCGGATATCTTCGTACACATTTCCGCTGTGCAGGCTTCCGGCCTGAACGGCCTTTCCGAGAACCAGAAGGTAAGCTTCGACACGGAACCCGATCGCCGCGGCAAAGGCCCGAAGGCGGTTAACCTGCAGATCGCCGGCTGATCCGGCGCCTTACAGGATTTTCAGTTGGAGCCCGGCAGAGATGCCGGGTTTTTTCGTTCAGCCACCGTTCAGCCGCGTTTGTCTAGTTTCCTCGCCATCAGCCGGTATTGGACCGGAACCTGGGAAAGACGCCATGAACAAAGTCCTGAAAACCCTTGTCTTGTCTGCCGCCGTCGCTGCGACGACCCTCACCGCCACGGCCGGCGTCGTTGAAGCGCGTGATCGCAACCGCGATGGCTACTGGCGCGAAGGCGATACCTACGAGTACCGCAAGCCGCGCCGCCATCACCGCGACCGCGACCATGGCCGCGACGCCGTCGTCGGCGGAGCGCTCGGCCTTGCCACCGGCCTGATCATCGGCGGCGCCATCGCCAGCCAGCCGCGCTATGAGGAACGCCGCGTCTATGTCGAGCCGGACTACTATCCGGAACCCGAGCCGCGCGTGATCTACCGCCAGCCCATCGTCGTGCCGAGCTACGAGCCCTGGACCCAGTCCTGGTACGATTACTGCGCGCGGCGCTACCGCTCGTTCAACCCGAACAGCGGCACCTTCATCGGCTATGACGGCCGCGAGCACTTCTGCACCGCAGGCTGAGAGCTATCCGGACCGACATCGAGAGGCGGGCGTCACGCGGCGCCCGCCTCTCTTGCGTTTACAGACCGCGCAGGAACGGATTGGTACGCCGCTCCTCGCCGATCTTGCCGCCCGGACCGTGACCGCAGAGGAAGCCGACCTCGTCGCCGAGCGGGAACACCTTGTCGCGGATGGAGTCGAGAAGCTGCTGGTGGTTGCCGCCCGGCAGGTCCGTGCGGCCGATCGAGCCCTGGAAGAGCACGTCGCCGAGATGGGCGAAGCCCTGGCCGCGGTGGAAATAGATGACGTGGCCGGGCGCGTGGCCGGGCGTGTGATAGACCTCGAACGTATGGTCGCCGAAAGACACCGTGTCGCCGTCCTCCAGCCAGCGGTCCGGCACGACATTGCTCACCTTCATCGGCACGCCGAACATCGAGGCCTGCGCCTCCAGCCGCTGCAGCAGCGACAAGTCGTCCTTGTGCGGCCCGATGATGTCGACGCCGAGCGCCTCCTTCAGTTCCCTGGCGCCGCCGGCATGATCGATATGGCCATGCGTCAGCCAGATCGCCTTCACCGTGATGCCGTTCTCCTGGAGCGTGTTGAGGATCGCCTCGACATCGCCGCCGGGATCGACGACCACGCCCTCCTTCGTCTCGCTGTCGAAGAGAATGGTGCAGTTCTGCTGGAAGGGGGTGACGGGGATGATGCCCGCCTGAAGCATGCCCATGGGGGTCCTCGCTCGAAATGCCGCGTTGCGCCTGATATAGCCATTCCAGCGCCGCGCGCAAAGCATGCTGCAGGACATCAGCTCTTCCGTATAAGCCCTTCAACCGACTCCGGGATTTCTGCGACGAACCACGCGAAGACCGGATGCCGGCTCAGCGCAGGCTGGCGATCTCCTGTGCGGGACCGGTCGCCAGTGTCGGCGAGACGGTGGAAAAAAGCAGCGCCACGACGGCGATGTTGACCGCGGCATAGAGGTAGACGACCGGACGAAGGCGGTTGGCGACCGGGTTATCCTGTTTCGGGCTGTTCGTCTGCATGATCCTGTTTCCTGACTGTCGGCCGCGTTCGGCGCTGTCTCATCCGTTGTGATCGCTTTCTACAACGGCGGCAGAGTCGGGCGTGTTCCTGCGGGAACAGGGCAACGGGGATGACTGTTGCGCGCCGGCAACAGTGCTCAGAGCGGCAGCGCCATCGTCTCCTTCAGCGTATCGAGCACGATGGCGGTCTTCACATGCGAAACGGATTCGTGCGGCAACAGCACGTCGTTGACGAAGGCCGAGAGCGCCTTGAGGTTCGGGACGACGACCTTGATGATGTAGTCCATCTCCCCCGTCAGCGAGAACGCTTCCAGCACTTCCGGCAGGTTGGAGATCAGCCGCGCGAAGCGCACCGCATTGTCGCGGTTGTGCGTCGAGAGCGTCACCGTGACAACGATGACGATGCCGAGATCGAGCTTTTCCCGGTCGAGTTCCGCCCGGTAGGCGCGGATGATACCCTCCTCCTCCAGCCGGATGCGCCGGCGCGAGCATTGCGAGGGCGAAAGATGGATGCGCTCGGACAGTTCGTTGTTGGTCAGGCGCGCATCCTCCTGCAAATGCGCGAGCAGTTTACGGTCGAAGTCGTCCAGTTGCACGGATTAGCCTCCAAATCCCAACATGATGCACGAACATCGCATGAAATTACCAAAGCGCAAGCACTATGCACGCACATTGCATGGAAGACGCGTCATACTTCCCGCCATCACCATCGAGGAGGACGAAGGATGGGCCCTTTCCCGCATGACGCACCGCCGGCGCTGATCACCGCCGACAACCCGGCCGGGACCGACGGGTTCGAGTTCGTCGAATTCGCCCATCCCGAGCCGGAAAAGCTGGAAGAGCTGTTCGCCCGCATGGGCTACAGCAAGGTCGCGACCCACCGCACGAAGGCGATCTCCGTCTGGCGCCAGGGCGACATCAACTATGTCGTCAATGCCGAGCCCGGCTCGCACGCCATGACATTCGCCGGCCTGCACGGCCCGTGCGCCGCCTCCATGGCCTGGCGCGTGGTCGATGCGAACCATGCCTTCGCCCATGCCGTCTCCAAGGGCGCGACGCCCTATGAAGGCAATGACAAGGCGCTCGACGTGCCCGCCATCGTCGGCATCGGCGGCTCGCTGCTCTACTTCGTCGAGAAATACGGCGCCAAGGGCTCCGCCTATGACGCGGAATTCGACTGGACGGGCGAACGCGACCCGAAACCGGTTGGCGTCGGCTTCTATTATCTCGATCACCTCACCCACAATGTCTATCGCGGCAACATGGACAAGTGGTGGGACTTCTACCGCGAGCTGTTCGGCTTCAAGCAGATCCATTTCTTCGACATTGACGGCCGCATCACCGGCCTCGTCTCGCGCGCCATAACCTCGCCCTGCGGCAAGATCCGCATTCCGCTCAACGAATCGAAGGACGAGACGAGCCAGATCGTCGAATACCTGAAGAAGTACAAGGGCGAAGGCATCCAGCACATCGCCGTCGGCACGGACGCGATCTACGACGCCACCGACAGGCTGGCCGACAACGGCGTCAAGTTCATGCCCGGCCCGCCGGACAATTACTACGACCGCTCCTATGTGCGCGTCGTCGGCCATGAAGAGCCGGTCGAGCGCATGAAGAAGCACGGCATCCTGATCGACGGCGAGGGCGTCGTCGACGGCGGCATGACGAAGATCCTGCTCCAGATCTTCTCGAAGACCGTGATCGGCCCGATCTTCTTCGAATTCATCCAGCGCAAAGGCGACGAAGGCTTTGGCGAGGGCAATTTCCGGGCGCTCTTCGAATCGATCGAGGAAGACCAGATCCGCCGGGGCGTCATCGCAGCAGAATAACAACCGCGGCAACCAAGCCACTGCGGGGAAGGAAGAGGCGGTCGCATTGCGGCCGCCTCTTTACGTTCCAAAACTCCGGTGCAGGACGCACACGGGCAAATTGACTTATCCCAATTTTGTCCGCACGTTGCGGATGCCGAGTCTTTCGGCAACGGGCGCGCGGGCTTCAAGCCGCGCCCCGGTAGCGAGGCAAGTGTCCGGCTCGGATCACTCTCCATTCCGGGCGGACCTTTCGGAGGGGAAGTCATGGAAGCATTGATGCCCATCATCACGCAGCTCATCGCCGGTGCCATCGGCGGCAACGTGGCCGGCGCCGCCCTGAAACAGGCGGCCGTGAGCGCGGTCGTCCGCACCATCGTCGGCGCCATCGGCGGTGTCGGCGGCGGCTTTCTCCTGCAGATGCTGGGCGGGGAAGCCGGCCTCTCGGGCCTTGTTGCCGACGGCATCGGCGGCCTCGTCGGCGGCGGCGTGCTGACGGCGATCGTCGGCGCGGTGCTGGGCAAGAAGCCCGCCTGAGCAAACGAAAGGCGGCCCGAAAGGGCCGCCCGGTTCATCACCCGGATTTGCCGCTCACTCCGCAGCGGCGGCGACGGGGTAAACTTCCTTCATGTAGTCGTTCATCAGCGTTTCGCAGATCGTGCCCGGCGTGAAGCGGTAGGGGCCGATTTCCGAGACCGGCGTCACTTCCGCCGCCGAGCCCGTCAGGAAGCATTCGGAGAAGTCCGACAGCTCTTCGGGCAGGATCGCCCGCTCGACCACCTCATAACCGCGGCGCTTGGCAAGCTCGATGACCGTGCGGCGCGTGATGCCGTCGAGGAAGCAGTCCGGCACCGGCGTATGGATGACGCCGTCCTTGACGAAGAAGATGTTGGCGCCCGTGGCTTCCGCCACCCGGCCGCGATAGTCGAGCATCATCGCATCCGCATAGCCCTTGGCTTCGGCGGCGTGCTTGGAGATCGTGCAGATCATGTAGAGGCCGGCAGCCTTCGACTTCGAGGGCGCGGTCTTCGGGTCGGGACGGCGGTACTCGGCGATGTCGAGGCGGATGCCCTTCAGCTTCTCGGCCGGGTTGAAATAGCTGCCCCATTGCCAGATGGCGATGGCAACGTTGATGCGGTTGTTCTGCGCCGAAACGCCCATCATCTCCGAGCCGCGCCAGGCGATCGGCCGCACATAGGCTTCGGAAAAGCCCTGGCGCTTCAGGAGCTCGATGCTCGCCGCGTCCAGCTCTTCCACGGAATAGGGGATCTTGAAGCCGAGAATCTCGGCGGACGTGTGCAGGCGCTGGTTATGCTCGGTCAGCTTGAAGATGCGCCCGCCATAGGCACGCTCGCCTTCGAACACGGCGCTCGCATAGTGCAGGCCGTGCGTCAGCACGTGGATCTTCGCGTCCTTCCAGTCGACGAATTCGCCGTTGAACCAGATTTGCCCATCCAGTTGATCGAAAGGAACTGCCATCGTCTCATCCTCCGGCGCGTCCGCGCCATTCTTTCAAGTTGATTGTTTCGCCTGTTACGGTCTAACCAGAAACGGGCCTGGAGTATCCAACCACGATCGTAATCCGGATTGGGGATCGGAAAAACACCGGATTTCTTCGGCGCCCGGGAACCGCACATTGCGCGGGACCCTAACAAGGGTGGAAAAATATGTCAACAAAGCTGACATATCTTGCTATAAATTACGCGGGGACGGCAAGGCATGAAAGGAAATGACAACGTGGCGCGACAGATGCCGGACAGGAACGGCGTGAGCGAGCTGCACCACGACGCCATGACGGGCGACGGCCGCATCGATTTCGAGATCATCGAGGGCTTCTTCTTCGCCTATCGCGACTTCATTTCCGATCCCGACGCGATCCTGGAAAAGAGCGGCTTCGGCCGCGCCCATCACCGGGTCGTGCACTTCGTCAACCGCGAGCCCGGCATGACGGTCGCCGACCTGCTCGACACGTTGAAGATCACCAAGCAGAGCCTGGCGCGCGTCTTGAAGCAGCTCATCGATTCCGGCTATATCCAGCAGGTGGCCGGCCCCGAGGACCGCCGCCAGCGCAAGCTCTATCCGACGCGGGCCGGACGGGAGCTGGCACTGGCGCTCGCCGAGCCGCAATCCCGCCGCATCGCCCGTGCATTTGAGGCGATGAGCGCGGACGAGCGCCAGGTGGTGATCCAGTTCCTCACCGGCATGCAGAACACCAAGAGCGAATGAACGACTGACAAGCAGAAAAGGCAGGACAGACGATGACCGCTGCCGGCACGCCCTCCGACGACGCATCCCATCTCCTCGTCGTCGACGACGACACCCGCATCCGCGATCTCCTCAACCGCTACCTGATGGGCGAGGGTTTTCGCGTCACCGTGGCCGGCGATGCGGACGAGGCGCGGCGCAAGCTGCGCGGGCTCGACTTCGACCTCATCATCATGGACGTGATGATGCCGGGCGAGAGCGGCCTGTCGCTGACGAAGAGCCTGCGCGAAATCCGCCCCGTGCCGATCCTGATGCTGACGGCGCTCGCCGAATCGAAGGCCCGCATCGAGGGCCTGGAGGCCGGCGCCGACGACTATCTCTCCAAGCCCTTCGAGCCGCGCGAACTGGTGCTGCGCATCAACAACATCCTGAAGCGCAACGCCGCGCCGGTGACGCCGAAGATCGAACAGGTCATGTTCGGGCCCTACACCTTCTCCATCGTGCGCAAGGAACTGAAGCGCGGCAGCGACGCCATCCGCCTCACCGACCGCGAGCAGGAGATCATGCTGCTCTTCTCGCTGCGCGCCGGCGAGACCATTCCGCGCCACGAGCTGATCGGCGAAGAAACAGAAGTGGGGGAACGCACAATCGACGTGCAGATCAATCGCTTGAGGCGTAAGATCGAGGACGACCCGTCCAACCCGGTGTGGCTGCAGACCGTACGCGGCATCGGCTATCGATTGAGCGTGGAGCAAGGCTGACCGTGCGCTGCCAGGTGCAATTCAAGCAGAGGTTCAACACGGGTTTCCGTGCGCATCCGCATGAAGGTCTTGCGGCAAGGTCTTGGCGCGACTCGCACAATCGCGGCTGCACCTTCGCGGAAAATCCGCTCCCATGACCACGTTCGAGACCTTCAAGCGGGATATCGAGCGCGCGCCGGTGGCCGGCTGGAAGCGCCTTGCCCGCTGGCTGCGCCGGCAGATGCCGACGGGTCTCTATGCCCGCTCGCTGCTCATCATCATCATCCCGATGGTGCTGCTCCAGTCGGTCGTCGCCTTCGTCTTCATGGAGCGCCACTGGCAGCTCGTCACCCAGCGCCTTTCGACGGCCGTCACCCGCGACATCGCCGCCATCATCGATCTCATCGACACCTATCCGCAGGATGCCAACTATTCCGAGATCACGCGCATCGCGCGCGAGCGGCTGGAGCTCAACATCGCCATCGAGCCGGGCACGGAACTGCCCGCCCCGCGCAGCAAGCCCTTCTTCAACATCCTCGACGAGATCCTGAGCGAGGAAATCGTGCGGCAGATCCGCCGTCCGTTCTGGATCGATACGGTCGGCGAAAGCAACCTCGTCGAAATCCGCATCCTGCTCGACAACAAGATCCTGCGCGTCTATGCGCGGCGCAACCAGGCCTATGCCTCGAACACGCATATCTTCCTGCTCTGGATGGTCGGCACCTCGCTGGTGCTGATCACCATCTCGATCCTCTTCCTGCGCGGCCAGATCCGGCCGATCCTGGCGCTGGCGCAGGCGGCGGAGAGCTTCGGCAAGGGCCAGAAGATGCCCGAGGACTTCGCGCCGCGCGGAGCGGACGAGGTGCGCCGCGCCGGCCTTGCCTTCATCCTCATGCGCGAGCGCATCGAGCGGCAGATGGAGCAGCGCACGGCCATGCTGACCGGCGTCAGCCACGACCTGCGTACCATCCTCACCCGCTTCAAGCTGCAGCTCGCGCTTGCCGGCGACAATCCCGACCTGCAGGGCCTCAACAAGGATGTTGCGGACATGCAGACCATGCTCGAAGGATACCTCTCCTTCGCGCGCGGCGACGTGGAGGAGGACGTCGGCCGGCTGCGGCTCACCGACCTCTTCGACAAGTTCGCCATGGAAGCGGAGTTGCACGAACGCGCCTTCTCCAGCGAGATCGACGGCGAGGACGAGGTCATGGTGCGGCCGAACGCCTTCAGCCGCCTCGTCGGAAACCTCGTCTCCAATTCCATGCGCTATGCCAAGACCGTGCATGTCGAGGCGCGCCACCGCTCCAAATGGCTGACCATCACCGTCGACGACGACGGCCCCGGCATTCCCGAACGCTCGCGCGACGATGTCTTCAAGCCCTTCTTCCGGCTCGACGAGGCGCGCAATCTCGATGCATCGGGCACCGGCCTCGGCCTTGCCATCGCCCGCGACATCGCCCGCAGCCACGGCGGCAATGTCACGCTGTCGGACAGCCCGATGGGCGGCCTTCGCGCGACGATCCGCATTCCCGCATAGGGCATTTCCAGCGGAGGTGACGCCGCTTCAGCGCCGAACAATGCGGTAAGAACAGGAACCGAGAAGAGCCAAGCCTATGAGCATATCCACTTTCGACGGCCTGACCTGGCTCAACCCGCCGGCCGAAAGCGCGATCCGCGACGGCCGCCTCCACGTCCGCACCGGTCTTGAGAGCGATTTCTGGCAGCGCACCTACTACGGCTTCCAGCCGGACAGCGGCCATTTCCTGCACCGCCCCTGGACCGGCGACTTCACGCTGGAGACGGCCTTTTCCGGCCGCTACGAGACGCTCTACGACCAGGCCGGCCTGATGATCCGCCACGACGAGACGACCTGGATGAAATGCGGCATCGAGTTTACCGATGGCGCGAAACATTTCAGCGTGGTGGTGACGCGCGGCCATTCCGACTGGTCCGCCTTCCGCATCGATCACGACTTCAAGGCGATGTCCGTGCGCGTGACGCGCAACGCCGACGCACTTTTCATTCAGTACAAGACGGATGCCATGACCGAATGGCGCATGGCGCGCCTTGCCTATTTCCCGCCGGAGCTTTCGGACCTTTCGGTCGGCCTGATGGCCTGCTCGCCGCAGCGCGAGGGCTTCGAGGCGGAATTCACGGAATTCCGGCTGGGCCCGCCCCTGTCGCGGGACATCCACTAGGTCGGAGGCTGCCGCTTAGGGTTCCGGCCTGTCCTGGGCCAAGTCTCCGAACCGCCCGCTAGACCAAAGGCCTCCAGCCTCTCCTCCGTCATGCTCGGGCAGGTTTTGACCGAGATAGACATTTGTTGGAGGTGGAGATTTGAAGCCTCATTTATGGATGCCAACGCTCTCCTACCGCCGCCCGCTCGTCCTCGCGGCGAGCGTCCCATTCGTAGCCTTTGGCAATCGAGATGAGCTGTACTGAAACACGCGGATGAGAGTTCCCGTATCGTGCAGCAAGTTCGCGATATCGCCCCGCTAGTTTTCGCTCCTGCTCTCCGCCGTCATATGGCCCGCGAGTCGTAACACCACGCGCATTCCGAACGCCCAGATCAAACTTCTCGCGAAGCCCGCCGTTTTCAGCGCGATCCAAGAAATCCAGTATCGTTAGCGGCAGCCAGTCCTCCCAAGGACGACGGCGCGCAAAGCGTGCTAAGAGAGCGCCGAAATGTGTTTCGGCCACTTCTTTGCGATCTGCTGCAGTTGCTTGTCGCATGGCCTCTTCAGCCCACGCTATGAAATCCTTCTCAATAACATCCCCATCTTTGCTCAGTCCGGGAAGTTTGTTCCACGCCGCAAGCGCATGATATGCAAGTTCGGCTAGGAACTTCTGGCGCTCTGGCGGCACCTCCTGCTGCCCTGGATCGTCTCTTCCGTCTCTACGACGGTAGTGCCAACAAAGCAGTTGGACAAACAGAGATGGATCGCGGGCCAGTTCCCTATGCATCGCAAGGGTTCTTTTATGGTGGCGATGCCCATAGCTGCAAAGAAGCGGAACGAAGGGGAGTTCTAGGTCCTGTTGACAAAGTATGGCAGCCATATCTTTGCGGCTGCCAGGGCGAGGAATGCCGAGAAGGATTTTCGTGTCTTGTCGTATCGGGTCGCGACGCGCCGGAACTGCTTGAGACGGTTGAACATCCGCTCGATGCGGTTTCGATCTTTGTAAACCCGAAAGTCGCAGGCAGGCGGGTTCTTTCGGTTGGTTTTTGGCGGAATGACCGGCCTGATACCGTGGATCAGGAGTTCTTCACGCAGGAAGTCACCGTCGTAGCCTTTGTCGGCGAGGAACAACCTCGGCTTGCCGACCGGTATCGCCAGCAAGTCAGGAACGGCGTTGTAGTCCGAAGCCTCGCCGCCTGTCAGGACGAAGCCAAGAGGGCGGCCCTGACCGTCTGCTCGGGCGTGGATTTTCGTCGTAAAGCCGCCGCGTGATCGACCAAAAGCCTCCTGATAAGTCCCCCTTTTGCGCCCGCCGCCTGCGAATGGCCGCGAACAGTGGTGCTGTCGATCATGTGCTGCCAGTCATCCGTCAGCCCCAGTTCGACGAGGGTCTCAAGCAGGGCGTCCCAAACGCCTTGTTCGGCCCAACGGCGGAAGCGCACATAGACCGAATTCCACTTTCCGTATCGCTCATGCATGTCGCGCCACGGGCATCCGACCCGAAGGACATGCAGCATACCGTTCAGATATTGCCGATTATCGTGCGACGGTCGGGACTTCCTGCCGCGTTCGGTGGGCAACAACCCCTCGATGATCCGCCATTCCATATCTGTCAGGTCGCCGCGAGCCAAAACTGCCTCCTAAAAAGCAGTCTTGAATCACGCTTCTGCTGATTTGGGAATCCACTTTGTCAACAGGACCTAGCGTTGCAATTCGCTCATCGGAGATGCTGTCAGCTTCATCTAGGAGCTTGAGAACTTCGTCCAATTGATACGCAGATGGCAGCACTCCATCGGGCTCTTGACCGTATGCAATGGCTTGAAGAATCCGCTCCCATTGCCCCGGAGATAGTCTATTTGGCCATAGGCCGGTGGCAGCAAAGGCTGAACGCGGACGCTGCGCATCAAGCAGCGTTCCTATGGCATATTCGATTTCTTCCAATGGTGTGTCGTCCCATATTCTGATCGACACGGTGCTCCAATAGGTGGCAGCGATGTCATTCCCTAGCTCTTCAGCAGTTGTCCAACCTGGGGTGCGGCCAGGAAGATGCTCAGCGAGCCGATGCTGAATGGCGGCATTCTTCAAAGTGCCATTCTTGCGAAGAATAGAAAGGACGGCCCGAAGGTCGTTCCATCCCGCTGTCCAAAGTACCTGTCGAAGGAAAGTGTTGGCCGCTTCGGTTGGTTGATGTTCAAGAGCGCGAGCAATCCATTTGGCTCCAATCTCAGGAGAAGCGTCTGGCGGCACCAACATCTGGGCAACGAGATCGGGCTGCTTGACGTTAAGGCTAAACTCGAAGACTTGGTCCTCTCCCAACTCCTCTCGAATTTCCGTGATGGCCTCTTCACGCTTCTGTCGCACACGAGCTTCCCGCTCCTGCCACGATAGGCGGCCTTCTCCCTCATCTTCAACAAGCGATCGCCATTCGACGTATGCGCTTTCGAACAGCCAGCGATGGCGGGCGGTCGCAGTTACCGGCTCCAGTGCAGTTTCTATCCTACGAAGGGAAACGACCAACTCGTCTCCGTCTTTACCGTCTTGGTAGGCACGCATTACCTCACGACGACGGAAATCGTGGCGGAGTTCTGCCTTCTCTTCCTCCTCAGCATCCACTACCCACCGCTCAATCTCCCCAACCAAGCGGCTCAAATCGTCCGGGTGCAAGCGAGGCGCGATTTCCAGCAGTTTTTCCAGTTCGGCCTTGTTGAAGGGAGCCAAATCTAGCAAAAGGCGACTGGCTTCAATCGCGGCATCCCGCACGTCAATGTTCGTCGGGACAGGCACTTCCTGCTCCAGCGCGCGCCACTGAGGTCTTGCGGGCTTTATGGCGAAGCCTTGGCCTTCGTCCGGAAGCAGCGAGATGCAGACATTAATTGCCGCGCTTCGGAACTGTTTAGCCAAGTTCCGCAACACACGCATTCGCTCCGGAACGCTTAGTGAAGTTGCCGGGAGCCAGGCGCGAAACAGTGAGCGCGCGGTGGATATAGGGGAATTCGACCAATTATCCTTTATGTCAAACCGCTGAAGGTCAAACACAATTCCAGCAGCGCGCGAGAAATACATCGGAGGTAGCGTCCACGTTCGTGGTGTAATTTCGGGGGCGCATTGAGTGGAAATTGCGGTGGAGAATGCGCTGCCGCTTTTGCCGAGCGCCGGGTGGTCACCGGGCCTGTCGGATAAGGTGGAGTTGTTCGACTTCAACCTGCCGAAAGGAACTCCGATGACCGACGATAGATTACCCCTTGCCGAGCTTGCCGCGAAGAGTGGCGACAGCGATTTTCTGCGGGCCATTGCCGAAAGCGTGCTGCAACTGATCATGGAGGCCGACGTGGACGGCCTGATCGGCGCTGGCCGCTATGAGCGGGGCGATGGCCGCCAGACCTGGCGCAACGGCTACCGCGACCGCTCGCTCGACACCCGGCTCGGCACGCTGAACCTGAAGATACCGAAGATGCGGCAAGGGGCCTATTTCCCCGGCTTTCTGGAGCCGAGGAAGATGGTGGAGAAGGCACTGGTGGCCGTGATCCAGGAGGCATGGATCAACGGCGTTTCGACGCGCAAGGTCGATGAGCTGGTGCAGGCGATGGGCATGACGGGGATTTCCAAATCCTCCGTTTCCAAGCTCTGCAAGGACATCGATGAGCGGGTGAACGCCTTCCTCAAGCGCCCGCTTTCGGGCGACTGGCCTTATCTCTGGCTCGACGCGACCTATCTGAAGGTGCGCGAGGGCGGGCGCATCGTCTCGGTGGCGGCGATAATCGCGGTGGCCGTCAATACGGACGGAAAGAGGGAGATCGTCGGCCTGCACATCGGCCCTTCCGAAGCCGAGCCGTTCTGGACGAGCTTCCTGCGCGATCTGGTGCGCCGGGGTCTCACCGGCGTCAAGCTGGTCATCTCCGACGCTCATGAGGGGCTGAAGGCCGCCATCACCCGCATCCTCAGCGCGACATGGCAGAGGTGCCGCGTTCATGCGATGCGCAACGCGCTTGCCTACGTTCCCAAGGGCCAGCACACCATGGTCGCCGCCGCGATCCGGCAGGCTTTCATCCAGCCCGACCACGACAGCGCCGTGCAGACATGGCGGCATGTCGCCGACCAACTCCGCGCCAGATGGCCCAAGCTCGGCACCTTCATGGACAATGCCGAGGCCGATGTGTTGGCCTACATGGCCTTCCCGGCGCAGCACCGTACCAAATTGCATTCCACCAACCCGCTGGAGCGGCTGAACAAGGAAGTGAAGCGTCGCGCCGATGTCGTCGGCATCTTCCCCAACGAGGACAGCATCGTCCGCCTCATCGGCGCGGTCCTGCTCGAAGCCAACGACGAATGGCAACTCCTCAGCCGATACATGCAGGTCGAGGCGATGGCCGAGATAAATCCACCAACAATCGAGGAGGAAACCACACTTCAGATTACACCCAGAGCCGCCTGATCATGACAGCCCGGGGCCACACCCGAAATTACACCATCTTGACGGACGCTATCTACATCGGATGCCAAGCTAGCAGTTCAAGGGCCCAAAGCAGATTGGTGCGAAGGCACTCTCCGCTGCTTTGTCCTCCTGTCGTTCCCATGATTGCGTGGATAGCCGGTTCAGGCCGTCGAAGTTCTTCTTCCAAGCAATCAAGAAACGTATTTGGCGAAGCTTCCGCAAGCGTTCGCAAATGCCCCCGAATTGAAAGCCAGCGCTCCTCATTGGCATTCTGCATAAGGGCACGCACGACCTGACTGGCGCGGTACGCTAAATCTATTTGCAGCCTATTCCCGCAAATTTCCGCCCCATGGATCGCTAAAATACACAGAGTATCGCCAAGCCCTGATAGAAGCGCCCCGGAATAGCTGCGTCCTTTACCCAGAACATTTGCCATCCACCATTGATCTTGGGGTAGATCCAAGGCCGGATCCCGTTCGCCGAGCAATTCGGGCACGAGCTGAAAGAAACGATCCAAATCGGTTCGCTCGATATAAGGCCCTATAGCGAAGAGAGCATCAAGTTGAGAAACAACAACATTGACGTTGCCATATTTCGCGATCGGCGCGTCGTCGAGCGTTAGCAAGGCATCTCGAACGCGTTCTGTTTCGCCATCGGCGAACTCACCGAGAAGCTGGAGGACTGTGTCGTCATGGAAG
This sequence comes from Shinella sp. HZN7, assembly GCF_001652565.1. NCBI lineage: Bacteria > Pseudomonadati > Pseudomonadota > Alphaproteobacteria > Hyphomicrobiales > Rhizobiaceae > Shinella > Shinella sp. HZN7. The sequence goes on from NZ_CP015736.1 coordinate 2,663,357, forward strand.
TGCTCCCGTTCAACCCAAGACCCTGCCGGAGCGAAAGGGAGAAGCTGTTTGGCTGATACCCTATCGCGGGCCCACACTGGGCGCCGCACTTCGGGATCAGGGGAGAGTTGGCGCCTCAGCACAGGAACGGAATGTCCCGTCTTGCGGGCAAGAATCTCTGCCTCATCTTCCGCCAGCCCCATAGCCTCAAGCTCAGAACGAAAGGTTTGGGACGGCACATGAGAAAGCTGCACGGAGTCCTGAACGTCCACGCGACCTCTAGAATATGCCCTAACAATTGTGACATTACGCCTGTCCCCGAAATCGGATTCCTGCCCTTCCGGAACATCTGCTATTGCGATCAAACGGGAAGCACCAGCTGTCGGGATTTTTACTCCGCCGGAGGTCACGACCAATGTACGGTCGAGCAGATCAAGCGCATCTGCTTCGATTAGAGCTGCGACAACAAATGCGATCGCTTCACTTCGATCGTCGGCTTGGACTGGTACGACGTGGTCGCCGTCTCTGAGCTTTTTTAGGAGCGTGTTGGTTTCGTTATACCTCCGAGTGGCGACTAGGCGCATAGATATCGGTGGTACGGAGGCCGTTGACCACTTTCGCCACCACTCTTGAGGCGTCAACAAGCCTGGGCTGGCTATTCCAAGGAGTTCACCCAGCCAGCGAGATGTTGCAGGTGCTTCTTCGAGCCAAGTTTCGAGATCGATAGCATCGTAGGCATGAACTGCCGACCAAAAACCTTCCCGGCGGCGTTCCTCTAGCCATTCATCTTTCGTGTTCCAGCGTCTGGGGGTAACAAAAACAAAACTGCTTTCCTCTAGCTCATCCTGAGAAGTTTCCGCAGTTCGTTTCTTATAATCGCCGTCTGCCTTACCGCGCGGCTCTTGGTTGCATCCCATTTCCCAAACGCTTCGTCCCTGCGGGACCCAAGCTGTCGCATGTTCGGCTTCGCACTGACCATCAAGACCTGGTAGATCGATGGCTTCGTTGCCTGGAAAGCGCAGCGATGACAGAGATGGCGTAGTCTCGCGTATCAGCCGACGGACAAGGAGCGGCAAATTCCTTCTGCACTCGTGGCGATCTGCCCATTGACGAATGGCTGTTTCATCGACCGGCATAAGAATCCTCGGTTCAAACTTTTCTTCGGCACAGATATGCGTTCACATCGCATTTCCTATCGCATATTGAACAACTGCCGAGCGTTCCCCCTGGAGTTGCCCCCAAAAGACCGGACATGCTCAGGTTTGAGATTGCGAGCTGATGAACTCGCGCGGTGATTGATATCCTAAAGCACTGTGCGGGTGAAGATTGTTGTAGTGCTCGAACCAGAGCGGCAGTTGCGCGATGACGGTTTCGGCATCCGGGGTGGGGTTCACCGCGACGTAGTCGCGCTTGAAGGTTTTGACGAAGGCCTCGGCCATGCCGTTCGATTGCGGGCTGCGCACGGGCGTCGTGCACGGCTCCATGCCGATGTCGCGGAGCAAGGATGCGGTATCCCTGGCGACGAAGCACGAACCGTTGTCGGTGAGCCATTCGATGGGCTCGGACAACATGTTGATGCGACCGAAGCGGTTCTCGACGGCGGTGATCACGAGGTCCTGCACGTCCTGGCTCTTGATGCCCTCCGTGGTGGCGACATGGGCGATTGCCTCACGGTCGCAGCAGTCGAGGGCGAAGGCGACACGGACCTTCTCCTTGTTGTCGCAGCCGATCTCGAAGCCGTCCGAGCACCATCGGATGTTGGAGCGTTCGACAGCGACCTGACCATCGTGGCGGCGATCATCGACCGCTCCGGTGTGGCGCACCAGAAGCAGGTTGTGCAGCTTCATGACCCGATAGACGCGCTTGGCGTTGGGCCACGAACGCCCGTCTTTCCGGGCATTCCGGCGCAGGATGGCATGGACCCGCCGATAGCCGTAGGTGGGCATGTCGGCAATGACGGCCCTGATTTCTTCCACCAGCTCCCGATCCGGGAGTGGCGGCCGTCCTCTGGCTCTGGAAGGGGAACCCGTGGCACGCGCAGCGATATTCGAGCGGGCGACACCCAAGGTTTCGCAGATGGTCTTCATTCCAAAATCCCTCTCGGCAGAGAGATCGAGCGCAACATCCGTTTTTTTGGGCCACCGGCGATTTCGAGGGCTTCCTTGAGGATTTCGCTCTCCATCGTCTTCTTGCCCAGCAGGCGTTGCAACTCCTTAACCTGGGCCTGAAGCGCCCGGTATTCGGATGCCGGAACGACCTCCTCTTCGGCGGCCGTCGCCGTCAGTGCTCCCTGGGATGCCAGCTTGCGCCAGGCGAACAACTGGTTCGGCTGGATGCCGTGCCGACGCGCGACGATGCTCACCGTTGCGTCCGCCTCGTAGGTCTCTTGAATGATCGCCAGCTTCTCTGCCGTGCTCCAGCGCCGCCGACGTTCCGGCCCGGAGAGAACTTCCATCTTAAAATTGCTACCAGTCATATTACCAACATTACTCCTACCCACTTAGCTAAGTGGGGGAGCATGTCCGGGCCTTTCGGGGGCTAATTCACCCCCTCCCTTCGTTGCTTTAAAATCTGACACCAACCAAGCACTGTCTCCGTAGCAGCTTGGCGGTCAGCCGACTGCATGTCCGTTGCATCTCAACGGCACGTTGACGTGATTTCCACCATCGTTGACCGTATGTCGCATCGCCAATTTCGATGTGTCGAATGCCACCAGGCCATCATTCCAAGGGCGCATTCCAGCAGCTATCTTGCAGGCCGGCGGTCGTCGTTGTGGGCGTTCGGTGGCGGATTTCTTTGCAGCGTTCATACAGGAGATCGGCGCGTTCAGTGCAAAACCGGGAATTGGCGTTTTGGGCGAAAGGGGGCGAGTTTTTCGGAGGGCAAGATAAAAGAACATGGCACTATGCCGCCCATGTTCTGGAAATTATCTTTGTCTGCACACTGTTTAGGTGGTGCGCGAGCGGTACCCCATTTTTTACCCTCTTAGTGCCGCGATTTCGCGTAAAGCCTTGGCGTTGCTGGTTTTCGGCCGGCACCATGGCCGCCGAACGTGCGATTTTCGGCAGCTTCGGCCGAGACGCGACCATGAGCGGCAGCGGCAAAATTGCTTCTAGCCAGAGCCTAATTTTTCCTGCTCGATACGGGAATGGCGATGTAGTTCGACCGGCAGTTAACCCTCCGGCAAGACGGACGATATTGCACCGACCGACTTTGGCCGGCAGATGCGCGAGGCGATGAACCAGCGCGGCAGATGCTTGCTGTGGATCAGGGAGACGCCAGCGCCTGTCATTAAGCGGCGCGGGGAGATCTTCCTCCGCATCAATTGGTAAATCGCGCAGCTATTCCGGCGTGGCTACTGCGACGATCTCGGTGGGGTCAGCCAGCACTGAACCATCGGCACGCATGAGGCGGGTGGCGACCTCTTGGCCGTCCTGGGTTTGCAGGCGCAATCGCGAGGGGCCACCGGGCAGATGGGCTTCCGACCATTCGCGCAAGGCGACCAGCGCCGGCGTGAGCGCGCGGCCTTTCTCCGTCAGCCCATAGCCGTTGCGTTGCCGCCGGCCCGGCTCCCGGTAGGGTCGCTGTTCGAGGATGCCTTCCACGACCAGCTTTGACAGCCGTTCTGCGAGCACCGAGCGCGGAATGCCGAGATCGTCGTGCATCGCGTCGAACCGCTCTACCCCGCACAACGCCTCGCGAAGAATCAGCAGCGTCCAGCCGTCGCCGATGGCGCGGATGGCCCGCGCGAGCGCGCATTCTGCAAGCGGCACCGGGGCATGGCAGGCGGAAACGATCTTGGAGGCGTGGTCGGTCATGTGATCAGCATAACAGAGTTTGATTTTCATACCCAGAGCGGATAGTCTGAGTATGAAAAATGGACTCAGATTGCAATGACGCATCCGACCATTACGCCCGAGCTGATCGACCATCATCGCCGTCGTGCGCACCGGAGCCGAAACGTAGCGATGCGCCTCGCATTTGCCTGCGCCGTTCACTCCCTCTGGAACCTTTTGCCCCAGCCCCGACGCGACCGCACCGACAGACTGACCAGCCCTGAACCGGAGCACGCCCGCCGCGATATTGCGGTTGTTGCGGCACTGGCGCTCGCGCCTGCAATCGGCCTCGGCGTTGCCCGCTTCGCCTATGCGCTGGTCCTGCCCGACATGCGCGCCGATCTTGGCTGGTCCTATGCGGATGCGGGCTGGATGAACACCACCAATGCCGCCGGCTATTTGCTCGGCGCTTTGGTCGCCGCGCGGGCAATCGCGTCGGTAGGCGCATATCGTGTCATGGTGGCCGGCGCATGGGCCTGCGTCGTGGCGCTTATGCTCTGCGCCCTGTTCCGTCACGCCATACCGCTCAACGCCGCCAGGGTGCTGGCCGGACTTGGCGGCGGCTTCGCCTTCGTGTCGGGCGGCGTGTTGGCTGCCGGCGTGGCGCAGCGCAACCCGGAACGGGCGGCTTTCCTGCTCGGCCTGTTCTATGCGGGACCGGGCCTTGGCATTCTGCTGTCAGGCGTCGCGGTTCCGTTCACCCTCGAATGGTTCGGCGCGGGATCGTGGGGCACGGCATGGGCTGCGCTTGCGGTCCTTTCGCTGCCGCTGGCTGTGGGTTTGCATCTGGCGCGAGGCGAGAACACCGCCGCGCCGCCATCTGCGCAGACGAGTCCGCGTTATGCGGATATGCGCTGGCTTCTCTGCGGCTATCTGTTCTTCGGCGCGGGCTATATCGCCTACATGACTTTCATGATCGCCTGGGTTCAAGGCAGCGGCGGCAGGGTCGGTTTCCAGGCTGTATTTTGGGCGATTATCGGACTGGCGACGATGGCCTCGCCGTGGCTGTGGACGGTGATCCTCAAGCGGTTCCTGCACGGGCACGCCTTTGCAGTCCTGACCGGCATCACCGCCATCGGGGCCATGCTACCGCTCATATCGAATACAGTGCCCATGCTGCTCGCATCGGCGGCATTGTTCGGCAGCGCATTTTTCGCGGTGGTGGCTGCAACGACCGCCTTCGTGAGACGCAACTTCCTGCAAGCGGAATGGGCGTCTGCCATCGGCATTCTCACCGTCGTCTTCGGGATCGGCCAGATGCTCGGGCCGGTCGCTATCGGCTTCGTCAACGATGTGATGCAGAACCTCGAAAGCGGTCTGTGGACGTCCGTGGTGCTGCTGTTTATCGCCGCGATGCTTGGCGCGTTGCAGCGGGATCGTGTGGCGACATGAGACGGCGGCAGGGTAGATTCTTGGATCACGACCAATCATCCAAGCTGTTGGGCGGCCGCGTTCCAATGGCCGCTCTGATACAGACATGCGCTGTCGCCGAACATCTAAACTTCCGTCATGCCGCCAAAGCGCTGGGTGTCAGCCTGTCCAGCGTCAGCGCCCGCGTGAAGACATTGGAGGGGGATCTTGGCGTTCTCCTATTTGAGCGTCACGCGCGAGGCGTCCGGCTTACGGAGGCCGGACGCCAATTTGTCGCGAGCGTATCCGCCGGCATCGACCAACTTGACCACGCCGTGAAGACGGCCGGCGCACTGGCGCGCGGCGAGGAAGGATGTTTGCGGATCGGACTGCATGTGCCGCCCTTGGCTGGATTCCTCGCCGATATGCTTGCCCGCCATCGCGAACAACATCCACGCATCGGCATCGACGTGACCGAAGGCCGATCCGCTGACATCTTGCAATTGGTCCGGCAAGGTCAACTCGACATCGCCTTCGTCATCGGCGCACTGAAGGCCGAGGACTGCCACTCTCGCTTGCTATGGTCGGAGTCGTTGATCGCCGTCATCCCGGTTGACCATCCCCTCGCGGATCGTCCGGTGCTCAAATGGGCAGACCTCGCCGCCGAAACCTTTCTTGTCCGGTATGGCGGAACCGGACCACAGGCGCATGACCATGTGACGCGGCGGATTGCGGAGTTGGGTCATCATCCCCGGATTCTGCGTTGGGATGTGGGTCGTGAGACATTGTTTCACATGGTCGCCAAAGGCTGGGGCGTGACGATCACCACGGAGTCGACGGCATCCGTTCCCGTTTCCGGACTCGTCTTCCGCTCCATCGCTGACGAGCCGGAACGAGCGGAGTTTCATGCCGTATGGTCGCCCTACAACCGCAGTCAGACGCTTCGGAACTTGCTCGACCTCGCAGAGCGGATGAGGCGTAAGTTGGGCCAATGATCTGCGGGAAAGCCTTATTGCTTCTAAGAGGAGGCCGGAGGGCCGTCATCCAGTCAAGGCCAAGCCGCTGCGCGGTGGCGCTACGCGCCAGCCTTGACCGGATGCCGCCGCCCCGGCAGGGGCTTGGGAAGCAGATAAGGCGAGGGGTGAACGCTGGCGCTCCCCTTCCTACAGCAAAAGCGGAGGCGAGGATAAATCGTAACCTGTCCTATTTGCCGCCGATGGCCGCCTATAGCCGCACGGCGTTCGATTTCGTCTTCGGTTCTTCTCTGCGAGCTGCTTCATGCCTGTTTGACTTCAATTGCAAACAGGCGGTTGCATGGAAGACGACACCGAGCCGAGGCCGGAGCGGTTCAGACCGGCCAACGACAATACCGGCCCTCAGGGCGAGCCGGACGCCAAGACGTGGCGCAGGATCGACCACGTAGCCCTAACGCTGGCCCGCATCATTGGCCGCCGCATGGCGCGTGAAGATTTCGAGCGGCTGACCGCCGCAAACGACAACAGGCCCTTGGAAGCCGGCAACACGGAGGACGGGGCCGATACCGATTGAAAGGATCGCCCCATGAGTGTTGCCCGTCCGAAACCCCGCGTCGCCCTCTACGCCCGTTATTCCTCCGACAATCAGCGTGACGCCTCCATCGAGGACCAGTTGCGCCAGTGCCGCGAACGCGCCGCCCGCGAGGGTTGGACCATCGTGGAGAGCTATTCCGACCGCGCTATTTCCGGCGCATCGCTCATCCGCGCCGGCATCCAGTCCTTGCTTGCCGATGCGCAGGCGGGCCGCTTCGATATGGTGCTGTCCGAGGCGCTGGACCGCATCAGCCGCGATCAGGAGGACGTGGCGGGCGTGTTCAAACGCCTGCGCTTCGCGGGCGTCACCATCGTCACCCTGTCCGAAGGCGAGATCAACGAACTTCATGTCGGCCTGAAAGGCACGATGAACGCCCTGTTCCTGAAAGACCTCGCCATCAAGACCCATCGCGATATTCGGGGCCGTGTGGAGGCCGGCAAGATCGGCGGCGGCAACGCCTATGGCTATCGCGTTGTCCACCAGCTCGACGCGCGCGGTGAGCCGATCCGGGGCGAACGCGAGATCATCGAGGAACAAGCCGAGGTGGTCCGCCGCATCTTCCGCGAATATGTCGCCGGCAAGGGACCGCAGCGCATCGCGGCAGACTTGAACCGCGATGGCATCCCCAGCCCGACCGGCAAGCGCTGGAACGACACCACCATTCGGGGCAACCGGATCATCAGTTCCGGCATCCTGAATTGCGAACTCTATGTCGGCGTCATCCGCTGGAACCGCCAGAAGCCGGCCACTTCGCCTATCGGCTCAACCCTAAGAGCGAATGGATACGCGCGGAGGCTCCCGAGCTTCGCATTGTGCCGCAGGAGCTATGGGATGCGGCCAAGGTGCGGCAGGACGAGCTGACTGCGATCTACAAGAAGCAGATCGAGGCGTCGCGCGAGGGCATGAAGCGCAGCCTTGCCAAGAATGGCGCGCTCAATGCCACCCATCGCCCACGCACGCTGCTGTCCGGCCTGTTGTTTTGCGGCTGCTGCGGAGGCTCATACGCACGACGCGGGCAGGATCGCTATGCCTGCACCAACCATGTGCTCGGAAACGGCTGTGACAATGCCCGCACCATCGCTCGCGAGGCGCTGGAAGCTCGTGTGCTAACCGGCCTACGCGAGCGTATGATGGCCCCGGACATGGCGGCAGAAGCCATGCGCCTATGCGGAAGAAACCAACCGCCTCAACCGCGAACGCCGCCAGACAGAGGACGCGAACCGCCGCGATCTGGCAGACACGATTAAGGCCATTGCCGAAATCGTGCGCGTCATCGAGCAAGGCGGATGGCATCGAGCGCTGTCCGACCGGCTCACCGAGTTGGAGGCGAAACAAGACAGCCTTACCGCCCGCCTGTCGGACGTGCCGCAGGTCGTTCCCGACATTCATCCCGGCATCGCCGAAACCTACCGGCGCAGGATCGAGCGTCTGACCGCCGCGCTCGACCATCCCGACGACGCGGCGGAGGCGGCCGAGGCCATCCGCGAGATTATCGACCGTGTGGTCACCACCCCCGGTGCAACACGCCGCGACCTTTCCGTCACCCTGCAAGGCGAGCTTGGCACAATCCTCGACTGGATCGACCGAACCGGAAAACCCGGCTACAAGCCCGCAGGCGACACAACTTCAACCCATTTGTCAGTCTCGGTCAAAGCTCGGGCCTGACCCGAGCATCCACGCCACACCCGCAGGATCCTCGGCTCAAGGCCGAGGATCCTGCGGGTGTGGGGAGAGGTTTGACTACGAGAACGGATCAGCACATCTTCTTGCCGTTCGGCACCGGCCGTTCGACGCCGGCAAGGACGATGGCGCCGGTCTCGTCCTCGAAGCCGAGCGTCAGCACTTCCGAGCGCACCGGGCCGATCTGGCGCGGCGGGAAGTTGACGACGGCCAGCACCTGGCGACCGACGAGGTCTTCCAGCGTATAATGCACGGTGATCTGCGCCGAGGACTTCTTGATGCCGATCTCGGGGCCGAAGTCGATCGACAGCTTGTAGGCGGGCTTGCGCGCCTCCGGGAACGGCAGCGCCTCGATGATGGTGCCGGCGCGGATGTCGACCCGTTCGAAATCGGCGTAGGTAATGGTCTCGGTCATGGAAATTCCCTTGTCTTGTCCCGGCCCCTCATCCGGCCTGCAGTCACCTTCTCCCCGCAAGCGGGGCGAAGGGAACATGCGGGACCGGTTTCCCCAACCAATAATATCGGATGAGGCGAGTCCCCTCTCCCCGCTTGCAGGGAGAAGGTTAGGGTGAGGGGCAAACTCGAAAGCAGGCGCTCGAAAAGATCAGCCCGCCAGTTCCTCGGCGCGCTTGCGGGCGGCGGCGATCGCCTTGTCGAAGAGCGGCTGCATGCCGTCCTCGGCCATGAGGACGGCGAGCGCCGCGGCGGTTGTGCCGCCGGGCGAGGTGACGTTCTGGCGCAGGCGCGCGGCGTCGTCGGGGGACTGGTGAAGCAGTTCACCAGCCCCCGCGACGGTTTCCCGTGCGAGTCGCATGGCGAGGTCCGCCGGCAGGCCCGCTTTGCGTCCTGCCTCCGCCATGCACTCGACGAGATAGAAGACATAGGCCGGGCCGCTGCCCGAGACCGCCGTGACGGCGTCGATATCTCCCTCGGCTGCGACCCATTCGACGGGACCGCTCACCTTGAGAAGGGCATGCACGAAATCGCGCTGTCCCGCGGAAACGCGGGCATTGGCATAGGCGCCCGTCACGCCGCGGCCGATCATGGCCGGCGTGTTCGGCATGGCGCGCACCGTGGCGGCCGCGCCGAGATGGCTTTCGAGATTGGCGATGGTCTTGCCGGCGGCGACCGAAACGATGACCGTCTCCGGCCCGACGAGCCCCTTCAGCGGCGGCAGCACCTGGTCGATGACCTGCGGCTTGACCGCGACGAAGAGCACGCCGGCCTTGACACCCTCGGGCGCCGCCGTCTCGTGGCGCACGCCGTTATCGGCGATCAGCTTGGCCATGGCGGGCTGCGGGCCGGGATCGATGACGATGACGGAGGAACCGGCAATGCCGCTCTTCAGCCAGCCGGCCAGCATGGCGCCGCCCATGTTTCCGGCACCGATGAGAACGATGGGGCCCGAACCTGCAACCGCCATCCCTACGCTTCCCCGACCGTCTCGAACAGGACGGCATCGACGGCCGACTGGGCGTCCATGCCGGACCAGACGACGAACTGGAAGGCCTGGAAATAGGCCTCGCAGGCTTCGAGCGCGCTGGACAGCAGCACCTCGACCTGCCTGTTGGTGGGCTCCGCCCCGCCGGCGAGCAGCAGCGACTGGCGGAAGATCACCACATCCTCGCGGCGCCACAGGTCGAAATGGCCCATCAGCACCTGGCCGTTCACATGCGAGAGCAGGCAATGCACCTCGTTGACGCGGCTTTCGGGAACCTTGATGTCGAAGGCGCAGGCAAGGTGCAGCGCCTCGAACTCCTCCATCCACGAGAAGGAGACGTGGTAATCCGTCCACTTGCCTTCGACCGTCATCGCGATCTCGTCTTCGCCGGATCGCTCGAACGTCCAGTCATTGTTGGCTGCGACGAACTCGATCATGTCGACCGGGTTGGACTGACGCCCGATATCCAATTCCATAAGGCTCATGCATCACCTTCAAGGCCGGAAGGCATGCGACATCGCGCTCACACACACGACGCGGCAAACCGTACTCCGGATACAACACTGAATGATTGCTCGGCACTCTGCGCAATCTGGACGACTTACCCTGCCCGAAGCTTGCGCTGCCCGTCTCGAATCATCATTTAAAATCAGTGTATAACGCCGGAGTCACGACGCCAGCCCCTGGCTCGCCATTTTCTCCGTCCGGTTGTGGACAGAGGTTGTGAAAAAGATTCAGGTCAAAGGCTTAAGAGACTCTTCGAAAAGGGCTTTTCGCAAGTGTCCACAGGGGTAAAAATTTTATTAAAAAAAACGGTTGGCGCGGGGTGAATCACGCCAACCGAGTCCTGTCGGTCAAAACCCGTGCCGGAACGGCTCAGCCGCCCGCGCTGAGGCGGGCTTCCAGCGCCTCGATGCGCTTCAAGAGCGCGTCGTTTTCGTCCCGCGCCTTGATCGCCATCTCGCGCACCGCCTCGAATTCCTCGCGCTTGACGAGGTCCATGCCGTTGATGAAGCGCTCGGCCTGGGCGCGGAACATCGTCTCGGCCTCCTTGCGCACGCCCTGCGCGGCGCCGGCGGCATCGGTCATCAGCTTGGCGAAATCGTCGAGAATGCGGTTCGCACCGGTGGTCATGGTCTGCCCTCCCTGAGGTGTCGATGGTCCTTTCGGGCGCCAGCGCCCGCGTCTTGGGACTGAGGTAGGGTCTGAGGCCGCCGCTTGCAAGCGGATTCCGGTGGATCGCCGCCGGTTCACGCCGTCACGCCGCCCCCGATCACGATTTATCGCCTTGACCCTGCCCCAAGGCGCCGCCATCTTCCGCCCGAAAACGCAGAAGAGCTTCATCTTGACCAACCTTGCCCAACTCCTCGCCATCATGCCCTATCCGGAGATCGACCCGATCGCCTTCTCCGTCGGCCCGGTCGCCGTGCACTGGTACGGCATCGCCTATGTCGTGGGCATCCTGCTGGGCTGGGTCTATGCGCGCCGGCTGATCGAGACGCCGCGCCTGTGGGCGGGCGCGGCGCCGATGAGCCGCACCCAGCTCGACGACTTCCTCGTCTGGGCCGCCGTCGGCATCATTCTCGGCGGCCGCATCGGCTATATCCTGTTCTACGATTTCCCGAACGTCGCCGCCGATCCGCTGCGCGCCCTGCAGGTGTGGAACGGCGGCATGTCCTTCCACGGGGGCCTTGCCGGCACGACGCTCGCCATGATCCTCTTCGCCCGGCGCAACGCCGTCCCGGTCTGGAGCCTCTTCGACATCGTCGCCGCCGTCGTGCCGATCGGCCTGTTCTTCGGCCGCATCGCCAATTTCGTCAACGGCGAGCTCTGGGGCCGCCTCTCCGATGCGCCCTGGGCCGTGATCTTCCCGGAGGCCGGCCCCTTCGCCCGCCATCCGAGCCAGCTCTATGAGGCTGGCCTCGAAGGCATCGTGCTGCTCGTCGTGCTCGCCCTCGCCATCTATCGCTTCGCCGCGCTGAAACGGCCCGGCCTCGTCAGCGGCCTTTTCGTGGCGGGTTACGCATTGTCGCGCATCACGGTCGAGTTCTTCCGCGAGCCGGACCCCCAGCTCGGCTATCTCCTCGGCGGCTGGCTCACCATGGGCATGCTGCTCTCGCTGCCGATGCTCGCCCTCGGCCTCTGGGCGATCTTCCGCGCCCGGCCGGCCGCAGCGGCCAGTGCCTGAGCGAACGCGCCCATGCCGACACCCCTCGCCCGCAAGATCAAGGCGCTGATCCGCACCAACGGCCCGATCAGCGTCACCGACTATTTCGCCCTGTGCCTGGCCGATCCCGAGCATGGCTACTACCGCACCCGCGACCCCTTCGGCGCCGCCGGCGACTTCGTCACCGCGCCGGAGGTCAGCCAGCTCTTCGGCGAGATGCTCGGCATCTTCCTCGTCCATGCCTGGCAGAAGCACGGCGGTCCGGCGGACGTGCGCATCGCCGAGATCGGCCCCGGCCGCGGCACGATGATGGCCGACATGCTGCGCGTCGTGGCAAGGATCGCCCCGCAGCTCTACGAGAACGCGACGATCCACCTGATCGAGACCAGCCCGAAGCTGCGCGCCGTCCAGCACGAGACGCTCGGCACCCATGCCGCGCGCGTCACCTGGCACGATAGTTTCGAGGAGCTGCCGGACGGCTTCGTGCTGCTCGCCGCCAACGAGCTCTTCGACGCCATCCCGATCCGCCAGTTCATCAAGACCGCGTCCGGCTTCCGCGAGCGCCTCGTCGGCCTCGATGCGCATGACGCACTGACCTTTGCCGCCGGCGTCGCGGGGCTCGATCCCGCGCTCTTGCCGGAAAACCACAAGGCGGTGCCGAACGGCACGATCTTCGAGATCGCGCCGGCCCGCGAAGCCGTCATGGCGACGATCGGCGAGCGCATCGCCCGCTTCGGCGGCACCGCGCTCATCATCGACTACGGCCATTTCGTCACCGGCTTCGGCGATACGCTGCAGGCGGTGCTGAAGCACGACTTCGACCCGCCGCTCGCCCATCCCGGCGAGGCGGACCTGACGAGCCATGTGGATTTCGAGCGCCTGGCCGGTGCGGCGGCAAGCGTGGGCCTGCATGTGCACGGCATGCTGCACCAGGGCGATTTCCTCGTCGGCCTCGGCATCGGCGAGCGGGCCTCCGCCCTCGGCCGAAACCGCGACGCAGCGACGCAGCAATCGATTCTTGCCGATGTCGACCGGCTCGCCGGCGCAGGCGTCGGCAAAATGGGTGATCTTTTCAAGGTCTTGGCCGTTGGCAGCACGCCGCTTGCGCTCTTTCCCTTCCGCCAGCCGGATTGACACCGGGCGTCAGGCCGGACAACATCCGGCCCGATTTGCACCCCGCATGCCCCGGCCGAAATCCTTGGCCCGACGGGCCGCCCAAAGCCCAGCCGAGAGACCGATGAAGGACGACGCGCTCCCCTCCCCGATCGAAAGCCCGCTTCTGACGGAGCGTGCCGGAAAGACCGCGCAGCACGGCTTCTTCACGCGTGCCGGCGGGGTTTCCGACGGCATCTATCGCGGCCTCAATGTCGGCCTCGGCTCGAAGGACGAGCGCGAGAAGGTCGACGAGAATCGCGCCCGCGTCGCGCGCTGGTTCTCCGCCACGCCCGACCGGCTTGCCACCGTGCACCAGGTCCATTCGCCCGATGTCGTCTTGGTCGACGGCGACTATGACGGCGCGCGGCCGCAGGCCGACGCGCTGGTCAGCGCGACGCCCGGCATGGTGCTCGGCGTTCTCGCCGCCGATTGCGGCCCGATCCTCTTCTGCGACCCCGAAGCCCGCGTCGTCGGTGCCGCCCATGCCGGCTGGAAGGGTGCGCTCTACGGCGTGCTCGAAAGCACCGTCGCGGCAATGGAACGGCTCGGCGCCAACAGGCGGAACATCGTCGCCAGCCTCGGCCCCTCGATCAGCCGGCGGAACTACGAGGTCGGGCCCGAATTCGTGGAACGCTTCCTCGGTGTCGACAGGGCATACGAGCGCTATTTCACGCCATCGGAAAAACCGGGCCATGCCCTGTTCGACCTGCCGGGCCTCACGACGCAGCGGCTGGCCGACGCCGGGGTGACGGCGGAAAACCTCGACATCTGCACCTATCCGGACGAAGACCGCTTCTTCTCCTACCGGCGCACCACGCACCGCCAGGAGCCCGACTACGGCCGCCAGATTTCGGCGATCATGCTACGGGGCTGAGGCCCCCAACGACACAGGACGAGGGAGACACCGCCATGGCACTTCACTTCGACAGCGAGGAATACGCCAACCGGCTCCAGCGCCTCACCGCCCGCATGCGGGAGGAGAAGATCGACGCCATGCTGCTCTTCGCGCAGGAGAGCATGTACTGGCTGACCGGCTACGACACCTTCGGCTACTGCTTCTTCCAGACGCTTATCGTGAAGGCGACCGGCGAGATGGTGCTGCTCACCCGCTCGGCGGACCTGCGCCAGGCGCGCCACACCTCCAACATCGAGAAGATCGAGATCTGGATCGACCGCGTCAACGCCGATCCGACGATGGACCTGAAGAACCTCTTGTCCGATCTCGACCTGCTCGGCTGCCGCATCGGCATCGAATACGACACGCATGGCCTCACCGGTCGCAATGCGCGCCTTCTCGACAACCAGCTCCAGAGTTTCGGCCAGATCGTCGATGCGTCGAACCTCGTCAGCCGCCTGCGCCTCATCAAGAGCCCGGCCGAGATCGCCTATGTCGAGCGCGCCGCCGCCCTCTCCGACGATGCGCTGGCCGCCGCGCTGCCGCTCATCGTGCCGGGCGGCGACGAGGCGGCGATCCTCGCGGCGCTGCAGAACGCGGTGCTGGCCGCCGGCGGCGACTATGCCGCCAACGAATTCGTCATCGGCTCGGGCGCCGACGCCCTGCTCTGCCGCTCCAAGTCCGGCCGGCGCAAGCTGGATGCCGAGGACCAGCTCACCCTCGAATGGTCGGGCGTCAGCGCGCGCTACCATGCGCCGATGATGCGCACCGCGATCATCGGCGAGCCGACCAACCGCCACCGCGAACTCTACAGCGCCTGCCGCGAGGCGATGCAGGCGATGGAGATGGTGCTGCGCCCCGGCAACACCTTCGGCACCGTCTTCGAGACCTTCGCCCGCATCATCGACGAGCGCGGCCTTGCCCGCCACAGGCTGAACACCTGCGGCTATTCCGTCGGCGCGCGCTTTGCCCCATCCTGGATGGACCAGCAGATGTTCCTGATGGGCAATCCGCAGGAGATCCAGCCGAACATGTCGCTCTTCGTTCACACGATCGTGCTCGATTCCGAAAGCGGCACGGCCATGACGCTCGGCCAGACCTACCTGACGACGACCGACACGCCGAAGGCACTGTCGCGCTACGGGCTCGATTTCATCGAGGTCTGACGGGATCGACCGCAGGCCCCAATATCCCGCGATTGACACGCCTTCGGGCGCCACCCATAAATCGTTGCGGGGAACGGAGGAGGCGAAAGCCTTCCGCAGGACACGGACGACGACGATGCAAGAGCTGATGAAGCGGCTGGCACTGATCGGCCTCATTGCCACCCTTGCCGGCTGCAACAGCACCGACGCGCTGACGCCGCAGGTCGATGTGGGCGGCGGCACCTTCAACTCGCCGCCCGTCACCCAGAACGACCTCGACCAGATGAGCGCCCAGACGACGCCCGTCACGCGCACGACCCAGGAAACGGCCTTCACGCCGTCATCCGGCACGACGACCGGTGCCGACACCGCCGGCACGCTGCAGGGCCAGGCCGACGCGCTCACCCGCAACACGGGGCGCCGGACGACGGATACCGAGCTTGCCCGCACCAACGCCCAGCGCTCGCTCGCGGCGGAAACGTCGAGCGGGGCGGAAGAGGTCGCCGCCGTTTCGCCGGCCGCCGCAGCCGGCGAGACCGTGCGCTTCCTGCCGATCATCGGCGCGCCGGTCGAGGCCGTGACGCCGCTCTCCAGGCGGCTCGGCGCGGAGGCGCGCTCCAACGGGCTGACGATCCGCAGCGCGTCGGACACGTCGAGCAAGTACATCCTGAAGGGCTACTTCTCCGCCATGAACGACAACGGCAAGACCACCGTCGTCTATGTCTGGGACGTGCTCGACGGCGGCGGCGCACGGCTGCACCGCATCCAGGGCCAGGAAAGCGTCCCGGGCACGGCCTCCGACCCCTGGGCCGCCGTGCCGGCGCGCACGATGGAAGGCATCGCCCAGAAGACCATCCGCCAGTATCTCGACTGGCGCGGCGCCACACACGGTTAAGCACGCCGCAGGGTTAATCACAGCGAAATGCGAAGAAACGCTTTTCGGACATCGCAAAGCCCTTGCATTCACGGATTTTGCCGCTTAAAGCCCCCCCATCAGCATAATCCACAGGCGGACCATAGATGAAGGTTTTCGCGGGCAATTCGAACCGGCTCCTGGCCGAAGCGATCTGCAATTATCTGAATGTTCCGCTCGGCCGGGCCACGGTCAGACGCTTCGCAGACCAGGAAATCTTCGTTGAAATCCAGGAGAACGTGCGCGGCGAGGACGTCTTCGTCGTCCAGTCGACCTCGTTCCCGACCAACGACCACCTGATGGAAATGCTCATCATGATCGATGCGATGCGCCGCTCCTCGGCACGCCGCATCACGGCCGTGATCCCCTATTTCGGCTATGCCCGCCAGGACCGCAAGCCCGGCCCGCGCACGCCGATCTCGGCAAAGCTCGTCGCCAACCTCATCACCGAGGCCGGCGCCGACCGCGTGCTGACGCTGGACCTGCATGCCGGCCAGATCCAGGGCTTCTTCGACATCCCGACCGACAACCTCTACGCCGTGCCGATCCTGGCGCGCGACGTGAAGGAAAACTACAATCTCGAAAACGTCATGGTCGTCTCGCCCGACGTCGGCGGCGTGGTGCGCGCCCGCGCGCTGGCCAAGCGCCTCGACTGTCTGCTCGCCATCGTCGACAAGCGTCGCGACCGGCCGGGCGAGTCCGAGGTGATGAACGTCATCGGCGACGTCTCCGGCAAGGACTGCCTGCTGATCGACGATATCGTGGATTCGGGCGGCACGCTCTGCAACGCGGCCGAAGCGCTGCTGAAGAACGGCGCGACCAGCGTCACCGCCTATATCACGCACGGCGTCCTGTCGGGCGGCGCCGTCGCGCGCGTCACCTCCTCCAAGCTCAAGGAGCTTGTCATCACCGACACGATCCAGCCGACCACGGCCGTCCAGTCGGCGCACAACATCCGCGTCATCTCGACGGCCAACCTGCTCGGCGAGGCGATCAACCGCACCAGCGCCGAGGAATCGGTGTCGAGCCTGTTCGACTGACGGATTTTTGCCGGGGCCGATATCGGCCCCGCGATTTCTGCGCTAAGTTCCCCTCAGATTCGACAGGGGAAATCCATGATCTCGATGCCATTTCTGTCCCGGCTCGCAGGGCCTATCGTCCTCCTTCTTACAGTCGGCACCCTGACGGCCTGCTCGGTCGAGGTTGACGAGCGCCCCGGCGGCTACAATCCGCGCCCGCCGCAACTATGCACCCGTGAATATGCGCCGGTCTGCGGCGAGCGCGGCCGCGACCGCCAGACCTTCGCCAATGCCTGCGAAGCGCGCTCCAGCGGCTACGGCATCATCGGCCGCGGCGAATGCCAGTTCCGCCGCCCGGATCGCGACCAGGTCGGCTGGCAGGACCAGGGCCGCGACGGCTGGAGCAATGACGGCCGCAATCGCCCGGACAGGGACCGCAATCGCAACGACAGGGACCGCCGGGATCGCGACCGCGATGACCGGGGCGATCGTGGAGACCGCGAGCGCCCGCGCGACCAGCGCGCCTGCACGATGGAGTACAACCCGGTCTGCGGGCGCCGCGGCACCGACTTCAAGGAATTCGGCAATGCCTGCTCGGCGCAGGCAGCCGGTTTCAGTGTCTACCGCGCGGGCCAGTGCCCGGTGCGCTGAGCCCGTCCTGACACGCAGAAAATCCGCCCGACTTCTCCCTCGTCGGGATCGGGCTTGACCCGGCCACCCACAAGCCCTTGAGAAATAGGGATCCTCGGCCCAAGGCCGAGGATGACGTCATGGGCAGCCGGGTGGTTCCCGGAAAATGCCGGGCCACGTGCCGTGGGCCTCGGTCAGCGCCCCGGCAGCGGGCAGGCCTCGCCGCCGGAAAAGAGGCGCGAGCGGGTGAGGAAGCGTTTCTCCCGGCCATTGTCGAGCGAGAACATGCCGCCGCGGCCGGGCACCACGTCGATGATCAACTGCGTGTGCTTCCACACGTCGAACTGGCTCTCGCTGATATAGACCGGCACGCCGCCGATCTCGCCGAGCTTCACGTCCCGGTCGCCGACGATGTAGTCGTCCGCCGGATAGCACATGGGCGAGGACCCGTCGCAGCAACCGCCGGACTGATGGAACAGGATTTCCGGATGATCCGCCTGGATCTCCCGGATGAGCGCGAGCGCGGCATCGGTCGCCACCACGCGCGGCTGGGTCGTGACTTCGGACATGACGGCTCTCCTCCAAACGATTTTCCCTCCCCCGAACGGGGAGAGGGATGGAGCGGGGAGCGACGGCGGACAGGGCTCCCGCGCCCGTTGCACGCCTTCTCCGGGGGGTGGAGAAGGAGGCGGTCGCTCAGAAGAAACCGAGCGCCTTGGGAGAGTAGCTGACCAGCATGTTCTTGGTCTGCTGGTAGTGGTCGAGCATCATCTTGTGCGTCTCGCGGCCGATGCCCGACTGCTTGTAGCCGCCGAAGGCCGCATGGGCCGGGTAGGCGTGGTAGCAATTGGTCCAGACGCGGCCGGCCTGGATGTCGCGGCCGAAATGGTAGCAGCGGTTCGCATCGCGGCTCCACACGCCCGCGCCGAGGCCGTAGAGCGTGTCGTTGGCGATGGAAAGCGCCTCCGCATCGTCCTTGAAGGTCGTGACCGAGACGACCGGCCCGAAGATCTCCTCCTGGAAGATGCGCATCTTGTTGTGGCCGCGGAAGACGGTCGGCTTGACGTAGTAGCCGCCCGACAGATCGCCGCCCAGATCGTTGCGCCCGCCGCCGGTCAGCACTTCCGCGCCTTCCTGCTTGCCGATGTCGATATAGGAGAGGATCTTCTCCAGTTGCTCGGAGGACGCCTGCGCGCCAATCATCGTCGCCGTGTCGAGCGGGTTGCCCTGCACGATCTTCTCGACACGCTTGACGGCCTTCTCCATGAAGCGGTCGTAGATCTTCTCGTGCACCAGCGCGCGGCTCGGGCAGGTGCAGACCTCGCCCTGGTTCAGCGCGAACATCGCAAAACCTTCGAGCGCCTTGTCGAGATAGTCGTCATCCTCGTTCATCACGTCGGCGAAGAAGATGTTCGGCGACTTGCCGCCCAGCTCCAGCGTCACCGGAATGAGGTTCTGGCTGGCATATTGCATGATCAGGCGGCCGGTGGTCGTCTCGCCGGTGAAGGCGATCTTGGCAATGCGCGGGTTGGAGGCGAGCGGCTTGCCGGCTTCGAGGCCGAAACCGTTGACGATGTTGAGCACGCCGGCGGGCAGGAGGTCGCCGATGAGTTCCGCCCAGACGAGGATCGAGGACGGCGTCTGTTCGGCCGGCTTCAGCACCACGCAGTTGCCGGCAGCGAGCGCCGGAGCGAGCTTCCAGGCGGCCATCAGGATCGGGAAGTTCCACGGGATGATCTGGCCGACGACGCCGAGCGGCTCGTGGAAGTGATAGGCGATCGTGTCATGGTCGACCTCGCCGATCGTGCCTTCCTGGGCCCGGACGCACGAGGCGAAGTAGCGGAAATGGTCGATGGCGAGCGGAATGTCGGCCGCCATGGTCTCGCGCAGCGGCTTGCCGTTGTCCCAGGTCTCGGCCTTGGCGAGGAGTTCGAGATTGTCCTCCATGCGCTGGGCGATCTTCATCAGGATGTTGGAACGCTCGGTGGTGGATGTGCGGCCCCACTTGTCCTTGGCGGCGTGGGCGGCGTCGAGGGCGAGCTCGATGTCGGCGGCGTCGGAACGGGCGATCTCGCAGAGCTTGCCGCCGGTGATCGGCGTGATGTTGTCGAAGTAGCGGCCCGCGACCGGCTCCTTCCACTCGCCGCCGATGAAGTTGCCGTACTTTGCCTTGTACGGATTTTCGACGATCTTCTGGTGCAACATGTCATTCCTCCCATATAGGCCCCGGATGGGCCGTCGGAGAGGATGGTGCTGCGCTTCGGCTGATTGCGGTAGAGGGTGAAGGACGATGGCAGCGGCGACTGTTTCAGAATTGAGACAGGCCGGTGCGACAGCCTGTGCTGCGCTGCAATATCAGTTGATCGAGAGCTTCTTCATCTTTCGGTACAGCGTCGCCCGGCTGATGCCGAGCAGGTCGGCGGCCTGGCTGACATTGCCCCCGGCGCGCGTCAGCACGCGGCGCAGCGCCGCGCGCTCCGCATCGTCGAGATCGCGCCCGTCCTCCGCCCGGTCCTCGTGCAGGAGATCGGAGGCGGCAACGCCCATGGCGATGCGCCGGTCGTCGAGGCCGAGCACCTGGCGCGCGGCGCGTGTTGCGCCCAGCACAAGGTCGTCGCGGTCGACGGCGAGCAGCGCCGGCGCGGTGCGGCCCTCGACGGGCACGAGCAGGATGCGGGCGGCCGCGAAGGCGCGACGGAAGAGGCCCGCCTCTATGCGCGCGGCGGCATCGCGGACGGCCTGCGAGAGGATCGACATGGTCATCTCGCCCGCATCGTCGCGGCAGGTGGAGATGTCGATGGCGGCGGCAATGCGCCCGGTATGGTCACGAATCGGCGCGGTGGTGCAGGACAGGCCCGTGTTCTGCGAGAGGAAATGCTGGTCGCGCAGGATGAGCACCGGCCGCTCGTCGGCGAGCGCCGTGCCGATGCCGTTGGTGCCGACACTCGCCTCGCTCCACACCGTGCCGGACCAGAGCCCGACACCGCGGAAGTCCCGATCGTCGCCTGCCGCCCCGCGCCGCTCGAGCGCGATGCCGTTCTCGTCCGTCAGAAGCAGGCAGCAGCCCGCCTTGCCGACCGTGGCGAACAGCCGGTCGATCTCGCCCCGCGCCTCCTCAATCAGCACGCTGGAGCGCGCTCGCGCCTGCCGGAATTCCGGTTCGCTCAGCCGCCAGGGCGTGCGCACCTCCTCGGGGAAAGGCCGTGCAGCATGAGGCAGCGGCGCCAGGAGGCGGCCACAGGCGAACTTGCCGCAGCCGACGCATGGGCCACCACGGTCTGCACATGATCTGCGTGATCGAAACGCATGGGCATCCGCTCTCCTCCCCGAAAGCTTCGACCGTTCGTCGCGCCAGAATACAACGCTCAATGACTATACTCACGTTTGCGCCTGCGGGTCCAGCAGGACAAAGGTCCAAGACGCGGCAGCTCGACTGCGCTGGAGCAGAAAACTCCCCCGACGTACCGGCCCTGCCCGCGTCGAAACCCTGTTCCCAAGCCGCCCGGCGCCTGTTACCAGTGCCCATTCCTTTCCAGTATCGATCTTGCCATGTTTCGTGATTTTTCCGCCCAAGCCCTGTTCATGGGCCTGCTCACCGCCTTCGTCGGTTTCGCCAGTTCCTTCGCCGTCGTGCTGCACGGGCTGACGGGCGTCGGCGCAACGGAAGCGCAGGCGGCCTCCGGCCTGATGGCGCTCTCCGTGTCGATGGGCCTGTGCGCCATCGTTCTCAGCGCCGCAACGCGGCTTCCCATCTCCATCGCCTGGTCGACGCCGGGCGCGGCGCTGCTGGCCAGCTCCGGCGCGGTGGAAGGCGGCTTTGCGACGGCGGTCGGCGGCTTTCTCGTCTGCGCGGTGCTGATCGTCATCGCAGGTCTCTGGAAGCCGCTCGGCCGCATGGTCGCGGCAATCCCGGCAACGCTCGCCAATGCGATGCTGTCGGGCGTCCTCATCGGCCTCTGCTTCGCCCCGGTGAAGGCCATCGCCTTCGATCCGCTGCTCGGCCTGCCGATCGTTCTTGCCTGGGTGGTCGTCGGCAGCATCAACCGGCTTTATGCCGTGCCCGCGGCGCTTGCCGCCTTCGTCATGGTGCTCGCCTTCGGCATCGACATTCCCGAAGGTGCCCTTTCCGGCCTTGCCGACGCCCTGCTGCCGCGGCCGGAGATCGTCGCGCCCACCTTCAACGTCGCCGGGCTCGTCGGCATCGCACTGCCGCTCTTCATCGTCACCATGGCCTCCCAGAACATTCCGGGCATCGCCGTGCTGAAGGTCAACCACTACGAGCCCAGCCCCGGCCCGCTCTTTGCCGTCACCGGCGTCTTCTCGCTGCTGTCGGCCCCCTTCGGCGGCCATGCGGTCAACCTGGCCGCCATCACCGCCGCCATGTGTGCCGGCAGCGACGCACATCCCGACCCCGCCAGGCGCTACTGGTCGGCGATCAATGCCGGCGTCTTCTACGTGATCTTCGGGCTTGCCGCGGGCGCCGTCACGGCCTTCGTCAGCCTCGCCCCGCCGATCCTCATCCAGGCCGTCGCCGGCCTTGCGCTGATCAGCGCCTTCGCCGGCTCGGCGCTCAACGCCTTCCACGCCGTGGAAGGGCGCGAGGCGGCGGCGGTGACCTTCCTCGTCACCGCCTCGGGCGTCTCCTTCGCCGGCATTTCCGGCGCCTTCTGGGGGCTGATCGCCGGCGGGCTGATGCTGGCGCTCGCCCGCCTCACCGCAAGGCGCCGCGCAAGACCCTGATCCCTACTGCTGGAACGGCAGCGGCTGGCCGTTGATCAGCACCTTGCCGTCCTCGCCGACCTTGACGTCCCAGGCCTGCGCGCCGCCGCCGGCATCGCGCGCAAGGCCCTTCATCATCAGCAGGCCGAAGGCCGCCTGGCCGAACTGCGGCACGGTGGCGGCGTTCTTCTGGAGATAGGCGACCGTCTTGTCGAAGTTGCGCATGGTCAGCGTCACCTCGGCGCTGTGCCGGTCCTTCTGCTCGGGATAGACCAGCATGTTGCCGGCAAGGTGCACGTCGTAGATCGGCGAGACGGCGGAAACCTCCTCGAATTGCACGGTCATCGCGCCACCCGGCAGGATGATTCGGCCGATTTCCTTGTTCTGCTCTTCCGTCAGCGGCTCGGACCTGGTGAAGTCCGCATGATCGATGAGGTAGTTGACCGCGCCGGCAAGATCGAGATTGGCAACTGCCGCCTTGAAGGTCGCGCGCTCCGGCACCGCCTCCGCGAAGGCCGCGGGCAGGATGCCGGCGGGCGGCCTGGGTTTCTCCACGCCGAACCCGAAGCCGACGCGGGTGGAATGGGCAATGCCGTTCATGTCGATGACATAGCTGACGCTCTCGGCGCCGAACGTGCCCTGCTCCGTGCCAACAGTGACATTGGAGGCCTTGATCGTCTCGGTGAGATTGTCGAAGACCGGCAGAGCACCCCGCAGCAGGTCCTTCAGCCGCGCCGCATCCGCCGCCTCCAGCCTGTCCTTGTGCATGTTGTCGAGCACGAAGAAGACGAGGTCCTGCACCACCCTGTTGCGCGCGCCGTCCATGCTGACATCGATGTCGACCGTATCGGCGCCGATATCGATCCGGCCGTTCGCCCCGCCGGTGATCGTCTCGGCAAAGGCCTTCATCACGCCGGTGCTGGATATGTCGAGGATGCCCTCGCCCTTCTTCTCGGCGGCAAGGCGCATCGCCATCCCGCCGAAGCTCGCCGTGATGCTCTCCTGCGGCGAGGTGCTGGTGAAGGCGATCTTCTCGGCCGTCCAGTCGGCGGAGGTGAAATAGAGGATGTCGGGGTCGTAGATGCCGTCGAGCTTCATCGAGGCGATGATATAGGAGAAGGAATTCTTGCCCGGCGCGACATCGACGGACCCCTTGATGTCGAAACTGTCGCTTGCCTCGACGCGGTAGGTGCCTTCGGGCATGGGCCGCAGATAGGCCGTCATCGGCTTGAGCCCTTCGACCGTCACCGCCCTGGACGTGTTCTTTTCCAGGAGCACCGCCGGGTTGAAGCGCAGCTCGTAAAACGAGGTCGCCGCCTTGACGGTGACGAGACCGGCCTCGATCATGTCCTGCGGCAGGTAGCGCGTGAGCTTCTGCTGGATGCTGTCGGCCTCGGCCGGCGAAACCGCCTGGGCGAAGACCGGGCTTGCGGATGCCAGCGCGAACGCGGCCGAGGCCATCAGGATCTGTCGTCTCATCGTGGCCTCCTTCGCCGAACCGGATCCATGCGAACATCCAATCGCGGCGACGTTGTGTCAATCCGGCCGCGCGATCCGGTCGCGGGGCCTTGCATTTCCGGGCGTTCTCGTTTATCGAGCCCCCGTCCGCGTAGACACCCTTGGAGGCAACGTGGATGAGGCTTTCACGAAATCCTCAAGCTTTTTGCGGCAGCAGGGCGATCCCTGCCTGCGAAGGGCTCTCCAGTAACACATGAAAGGTAAAGCCATGAGCCACGACACTTACGAGCTCAAGGCCGAGACGCGCGAACGGGTTGGTAAGGGGTCCTCCCGTGAACTTCGCCGCAACGGCCTTATTCCCGCAGTCATTTACGGCGACAAGCAGGCCCCGCTCTCCATCGCCGTCTCGACCAAGGACGTCACCCAGCGCATCCACGCCGGCGGCTTCAAGACGACCGTCGCGACGATCGACGTCAACGGCGAGAAGATCAAGGTCCTGCCGAAGGACTACCAGCTGGATCCGGTCCGCGACTTCACGATGCATGTCGACTTCCTCCGCGTTTCGGGCGACACCCACGTCGTGGTCGAAGTTCCGGTTCACTTCGTCAACGAAGAGAAGTCCCCGGGCATCAAGGCCGGCGGCGTCCTGAACATTGTTCGCCACGCTGTCGAACTGCACGTCCTGGCCGGCAACATTCCGGAATTCATCACGGCTGATCTCGCTGGCCTGAAGGTCGGCGACGGCATCCACATCTCGAACGTCAAGCTGCCGAAGGGCACGAGCCCGGTCATCGCCGACCGCGACTTCACGATCGCCACGATCGCTGTCCCGGCTGCCGGCGTGAAGGAAGAAGAAGTAACGGAAGCCTCCGAGTAATCGGTTCCGTTCTGAAGACGTCAAAAACCCCGCATCCCACCGGATGCGGGGTTTTTCTTTGCCCGCCTCCCGCCGCTTCCGTTGCGGGAAGCCTGAATTATCAGCACTTTTCCGAATTGCGATTTCAGCAACATTTAAGACTTTGATGAAAGTCTAGGCCTCAAGCTGACGAAAGCCAAAGAGGGGCGTTATGGGCGGGCTTGGCATCATGGCAGGGGGGCAACCGGCATGAAAATGCATTCGGTGGAGAGCCGCTTCATCGCCATCGTCATCGGCGCCCTGCTCATCTTCGTCGCCCCGCTTTTCGCCCTCTTCCTGATCCTTTCGTCCGACCGCGTCGCGCGCGAGCGCCTGCAGAACACCGAAGTGCTGCTTGCGGCCAATGTCCAGGCGCTAGGCAAGCCGTTGTGGGATTTCGACAAGGAAAGCGTCGACCAGATCGTCGGCGCGCTGCAGGCCGATGCCGACATCGCCTTCGTGCATGTGCGCGACACGTCCGATGTCATCGACATCCAAAAGCCTGCCGCCCGTCCCGACCCGGATGACGCCCGCTCGATCGTCAAGGCCGACATCCTCTACAAGGCGAATGACGGCATCAAGAAGGTCGGCACGGCGGAGATCTGGATCCGCAAGGAGGGCCTGCTCTCGCGCTTTTCGAAGGACGAGATGAGCATCTTCGCCATCTTCTTCTTCGCCGTGGCGACGCTCTTCACCGCCGCCATCATCGGCAACCGCATCACCATCATCCGCCCCCTGATGCGGCTGACGGCGGCCATCGAGGCGACGCGCCGGCTCGGCTCGCGCCACCATGTCGACTGGACGTCGAACGACGAGATGGGCGCGCTCGCCCATAATTTCAACGAGATGCAGAGCAAGCTGGAGCGCGAGGAGAAGGAGCTGAAGCTCGCCCATGCCCGCGCCACCGACATCTACAACCTCACGCCGGCCATGCTCTTCTCCATCGACGCGGACAACCGCATCACCGCCGTTAGCGACTACTGGCTGACGGCGACCGGCTATCGCCGCGCCGCGGTGATCGGCCAGGAGTTCACCGATTTCGTCGCCGAGGACTGGCGCGAGACCTATCGCAGGCGCCACGACGAGAACAGCGCGGACGGCGGCATCTGCGAGGCGACGGTGCGCTTCCGCTGCGCCGACGACAGCATGATCGACGTGCTGATCCTGGAAACCGGCGTTGCGGCCAGCAGCAGCCGCCAGGCGCTGTCGCTGTCCGTCATGACCGATGTCACCGACCTCAAGGAGGCGGAGAACCGCAACCACCGCCAGGCGATCACCGATCACCTGACGGGCCTGCTCAACCGGCAGGGTTTCGAATCGGTGCTCGACGAGCTGATCGGCGATGTCGACAAGCTCGGCCAGCAGCTCGCCTGCCTCTTCGTCGACCTCGACCGCTTCAAGTGGATCAATGACAATCTCGGCCATGCCGCCGGCGACGAGGTGCTCTGCCAGGTGGCTGCGCGCCTGCGCCGGCAGCTTCGCGCGGGCGACCGCATCGCCCGTCTCGGCGGCGACGAATTCGCCATCCTGCTCGCCGCGCCCGATGCCCGCCAGCTCGCCATGGATGTCAGCGAGCGGCTGGTCGCAAGCCTGCGCTCGCCGCTCACCGTCAATGGCGCCGAGCTCAATGTCAGCGCCAGCATCGGCGTTGCCGTCTATCCCGACCACGCCGAGACGGCGGCCTGCCTGCTGCAGAAGTCGGACATGGCCATGTTTGCGCGCAAGCGCAGCGGCAAGAACGGCGTACAGCTCTTCGACAACAACATGGTGGACATTGCCCGCAAGCGGCTGGAAACCGAACAGTTCATCGACCAGGGCCTGCGTGACGACTGGTTCACCGCCCATCTCCAGCCGATCGTCTCGCTTGCCGACGGGCGCGTGGCCGGCTTCGAGGCGCTGATGCGCCTCAACCATCCCGAACGCGGCCTGCTGCCGCCGGCCGAGATCATCGGCATTGCCGAGGAGAACGGCTCGATCGGCCGCATCGGCGATTGCATCCTGTCGAAGTCGATCGCAAGCCTCGCCATCATCTCCCGGCTGGAGGGGCTCGCCGACAGCTATCTCGCGGTGAACTTCTCGCCCCTGCAGTTCGAGCCCGCCCTGCCCACCCGCCTTGCCGCCCTGCTGCTGGAGCACGGCATCACGCCGTCGCGCATCGTGGTGGAAATCACCGAGGCCGTGCTGATGCTCGACAATCCCGTCGTGCGCGAGGTGCTCGACGCGCTCTCCGACCTCGGCTGCCGCATCGCGCTCGACGATTTCGGCACCGGCTATTCCTCGCTGTCCTATCTCAACCGCTTCCCCGTCGATATCGTCAAGGTCGACCAGTCCTTCACCCGTTCGCTCTCCTCCGACCAGCCGGATGTGCGCCGCAAGAGCCGCATGCTGGTGGAGGGCATCCGCACCATCTCGCACCAGATGGGCTGCGCCGTCGTGGCGGAGGGCATCGAGACGACGGAACAGTGGGACATCCTCCAGGCGATGCAGGTGGAATTCGGCCAGGGCTATCTCCTGAGCCGTCCTCTCCCGCTTGACGCACTCCTGGAAAAGCTGGACGAATTCACGATGGCGGAAAAGCCGGAACGCCGGGCCGCCGCCTCCTGACGAAGGACAGAGGGACGAGACGATGAAGACGCTGCTCTTGACGCTTTGCCTGTCGCTCGCTCCCCTTTCCGCACCGCTTGCCGAAACCCTGCATTTCGTGACGGAGGAATACGCGCCCTTCAACTATTCCAAGGACGGCAGGATCACCGGCATCGCCGTCGAGCAGGTCGAGGCGATCGCCAAGGCGGTCGGCATCGACTACACGATCGAGATCATGCCCTGGGCCCGCGCCTTCGCCATGGCGGAAAACCAGCCGATGAACTGCGTCTTCACGACCGGCTACAACCGCGACCGCGCCGACCGCTTCGCCTGGGTCAATCCGCTCCTGAAGGACGAGATGGTGCTCCTGAAACGCAAGGACGGCAGCAAGGGGCCGGCAAGCACGCGCGAGGCGCTCGCCATGAAGGTCGGTTCGCAGCGCGGCGACTTCGCCGTGGAAGCGCTCGAAGAGCTCGGCTTCAAGGACATCGACCTTGCCACCGACATCGACATCTCCGTACGCAAGCTGCTCTCCGGCCGCATCGACCTGATGCCGACCTCGATCAAGACCTATGAGAACCTGGTCAACCAGGGCCAGCCAGTCGAAAAAGCCATGCTGATGGCCGGCCAGATCTACGGCCTCGCCTGCCACAAGGACACGCCGCCCGACCTCATCGAGCGGCTGCAGGCGGCGCTCGACCAGCTCATCGTCAGCGGCGAGCAGGATCGCATCTTCACCGCCTACGGCCTGCCGCCGAACACGCGCACGGCCGATGGCGGCGCGAAGAAATGAACGCGGACGGTTGACTTCCGGCCGCTTTCGCGGTGGTGAAGGCCGGACAGATCCTTTTGACGGACCATTCCATGCAGATCATCGCGGGGCTCGGCAATCCGGGCGCAAAATATGCGGGCAACCGCCACAATATCGGCTTCATGGCGCTGGACGCGATCCACCGCAAGAACCCGTTCTCGCCCTGGTCGAAGAAGTTCAAGGCGGAAATCTCGGAGGGCGAGCTTGCCGGCGAGAAGGTGCTGCTCGTCAAGCCGCAGACCTTCATGAACCTTTCGGGCGAATCCGTCGGCGAGGCGATGCGCTTCTACAAGCTCGCCCCGAAGGACATCGTCGCGATCTACGACGAACTGGACCTCGCCCCCGGCAAGGCGCGCATCAAGGTCGGCGGCGGCCATGGCGGGCACAACGGCATCAAGTCGATCGACGCCCATTGCGGCAAGGACTACCGGCGCCTGCGCCTCGGCATCGGCCATCCGGGCGTGAAGGAGCTCGTCACCAACCATGTGCTCGGCGATTTCGCCAAGGCCGATCACGCCTGGCTCGACCCGCTGCTCGACGAACTCGCCCTCAATGCCGACATGCTGGTGCGGGGAGAGGATTCGCAACTGATGAACAAGCTGGCGCTCGCCACCGGCAGCAAGCCGGACGCGGAAAAGGCGCCCGCGCAGAAGCCGGCCGGTCAATCCCATATCCGCCAGGCGCGCAACCACGCCCAGCCGAAGATCCTGCCGACGACGGGGCCGATGGCGGAGATGCTGAAGAAGCTGCTCGGCAACAAGGGCGAGTAGGCCTACAGCCAGCGGATCGTTTCGAGCCGGTAGAGGAAAAGGTCCCACAGCCAGGCGAGCGCCGTCTCGATGCCCTGCGCGACGAGGCCCGAGGCACCGTCGGAAAACAGCATGACGGCGAGGCCGGCAAGGCCGCAACCGACCGTCGCGTTCCGGAAATTCCGCCACGAATCGAGCCGGTAGTAGCCGGCATCGTCATATTCGGTGCCGAAGATCCGGTCGTTCCAGCCATAGCCGTCGCTGATGGCGAGATCGAGCATCGGCCGGTCGGAAAGCCGGTCGGGAAAGACATTGAAGACCGCGCGGCAGACGTGCCCGATCGCCCCCACAAGAAGGAAGAACACGAAGGCGACGGCATAGTGCCAGGTGGCGGCTTCTTCGATCATGGCGGCACCATAAACAGAAACCGCTAATATCCGATGAAGCCTATTCCTCCGGCTCGGTCTGGAAGAGCAGCGGGAAGCCCGCCTCCTTGGCAAGGTCCGTCGCTTCCTTCGCCTTGGTCTCGGCAATGTCGCGGGCGCAGACGACGACCACGGCCGTGCCCAACTTGTGTGCGGTCATCATGACGCGATAGCTCGTCTCCTCCGCCATGCGGAAGACGGCCTTCAGCACCAGCGTCACGAATTCCCGCGGCGTATAGTCGTCGTTGACGAGAATGACCTTGTAGAGCTTCGGCCGCTCCAGCTTCGGCTCCGTCACGGTTTTTGGGGTCAGGGTCGTGTCACCATTGCTCATGGGAAGCTCCTCGTACTCCGGCTTCGAGCGGTGTGGGGCCCATTGTGCACGGCAGGAGGGGTGACTTCAAGGCCCCGCGCGGCCGAAGCCCTTGACCCTGCCCCCGCCATCCCCCATAGCGATGGCAACGATTTTCTTAAGACGAATGGACCACCTTCCATGGGCTTCAAATGCGGTATCGTCGGTCTGCCGAATGTCGGCAAGTCGACCCTCTTCAACGCGCTGACCAAGACGGCGGCGGCGCAAGCGGCCAACTATCCCTTCTGCACCATCGAGCCGAACACCGGCGAAGTGGCGGTTCCCGATCCGCGCATGAAGGCGCTCGCTGCCATCGCCGGTTCCAAGGAGATCATCCCGACCCGCATCTCCTTCGTCGACATTGCCGGCCTCGTGCGCGGCGCGTCCAAGGGCGAAGGCCTCGGCAACAAGTTCCTCGCCAACATCCGCGAGGTCGACGCGGTCGTGCATGTGCTGCGCTGCTTCGAGGACGATGACATCACCCATGTCGAGGGCCGCATCAACCCGGTGGGCGACGCCGACACGATCGAGACCGAGCTGATGCTCGCCGACCTCGAAAGCCTGGAGCGCCGGCTTGAGCAGACGCGCAAGCGCGCCACCGGCAAGGACAAGGATTCGCTCGCGCAGTTGCCGATCATGGAAGCCGTGGTCAAGCTGCTCAACGAAGGCAAGCCGGCCCGCCTTCTCCTGAAGACGCTGGCGCCCGAGGAGATCGAGGTCCTGAAGGGCCTCAACCTCCTCACCTCGCACCCGGTCCTCTATGTCTGCAACGTCGCGGAGGCCGACGCCTCGACCGGCAACAAGCACACCGAGGCCGTCGCCGCCATGGCGAAGGAACAGGGCGCCGAATGCGTCATCATCTCGGCGGCGATCGAATCCGAGGTGGCGCAGCTTCCCGAGGAGGAAGCGGCCGAATTCCTCTCCGCGCTCGGCCTCGAGGAAGCGGGCCTCGACCGGCTCATCCGCGCCGGCTACCACCTGCTCGACCTCATCACCTATTTCACCGTCGGCCCGAAGGAGACCCGCGCCTGGACCATCGTGCGCGGCACCAAGGCCCCGCAGGCCGCCGGCGTCATCCATACGGATTTCGAACGCGGCTTCATCCGCGCCTTCACCATCTCCTATGACGACTACATCGCCTACAAGGGCGAAGTCGGCGCCAAGGAAGCCGGCAAGGGCCGCGACGAAGGCAAGGAATACGTGGTTGAGGACGGCGACGTCATCCACTTCCGCTTCAACACGTAAGCGACCATGACGGACGCGCGACTGACCTTCGAGGATTTCACGCCCAGCCGCCGCTTCGACCTCGCGGAGCGGACGCTGACGGCGGACGAGATCGTCGCCTTCGCGCGGGAATTCGATCCCCAGCCCATGCATCTCGACGAGGAAGCCGGCCGCGCCAGCATCCTCGGCGGGCTCGCCGCGTCCGGCTGGCACACCAGCGCCGTCATGATGCGCATGCTCTACGAGGCCTATATCCGCGGCTCGACCTCGGAAGGCTCGCCCGGCGTTGACCGGATGGAATGGAAGCGCCCGGTGCTTGCGGGGGACACGCTCGGCGGCCATTGCGAGGTGCTGGATGCGCGCGCCTCGCGCTCGCGGCCGGAGATCGGCATCGTGCGCATGCGCGCCACGGTGACGAACCAGCGCGGGGAAACCGTCGCGCTCTGCGAATATAGCAACATGATGCGCCTTGCCGAAAAGGGAGCCGACCATGCGCATGGCTGAGCTCTACGCCTTCGGCGAGGCCATCGAGATCGGCAGCCTCACCTTCACGGCCGAGGACATCATCCGCTTCGCCAGGGATTTCGACCCGCAGCCCTTCCATCTCGACGCGGAACTGGCCAGGCACGCGCTGTTCGGCGGCCTCTGCGCCTCCGGCTGGCATTCCTCTGCCGGATGGATGAAATGCTTCGTGCCCTTCTGGCTCGGTGAATGCAAACGGCTCGCCGCCGAGGGCCACACGCCCCCGCAACTCGGCCCCTCCCCGGGCTTCACGAACCTGCGCTGGCTGAAGCCGGTCTTCGCCGGCGACACGATTACCTATTCGGTGACGCTGACCGCCTCGCGCGAGCTTGCCTCGCGGCCGGGCCGGCTGGTCAATACGATACTCTGCGCGGGAAAGAACCAGAATGGCGAACCGGTCATCCGGTTCGAGAGCACGGTTCTGGAATTCGTCTGAACCGCACGGTTCCGTTACCTATTCGGTCTGCCCCTCACCCTAACCCTCTCCCCGCAAGCGGGGAGAGGGGACGTGCCAAACGAACGGTATTGGTTGGGGAAAGCGGCGCGGCATATCCCTTCGCCCCGCTTGCGGGGAGAAGGGGACCGGCAGGCCGGATGAGGGGCGAGACCGCCACCACAGATGATAGATCGCGGGCGACCGCCCTCAATGCCCGTCGAACGCCACCAGCGTCCGAACTTCCACGCCCAACGCCTCCAGCTTCTTCCGCCCGCCGAGCTCCGGCAGGTCGATGACGAAACAGGCCGCGACGATATCCGCCCCGATCTGGCGCAGCAGCTTCACCGCCGCCTCCGCCGTGCCGCCGGTGGCGATCAGGTCGTCGACGAGGATGACCTTCTCGCCCGGCTTGATGGCGTCCTTGTGCATCTCCATCTCGTCCACGCCGTATTCCAGGCTATAGGCGATGCGCACGGTCTCGTGCGGCAGCTTGCCCTTCTTGCGGATCGGCACGAAACCGGTCGAGAGCTGGTGCGCCATGGCGCCGCCGAGGATGAAGCCGCGCGCCTCGATGCCGGCGACCTTGGAGATGCCGATGCCCGCATAGGGATGCACCAGCTCGTCCACCGCGCGGCGGAAGGCCCGCGGATTGCCGAGCAGCGTGGTGATGTCGCGGAACATGACGCCGGGCTTGGGATAGTCCGGGATGTTGCGGATCGCGGCGACGAGTTCGTTTTCGAGTGTGGACATGGGAATTCCGACTGCGGAGGGCTTTTTCCGGTTATTGCAGGTGCGCCACCGCCCCACAACAAAAAAGGCGGCCCGAAGGCCGCCTTTCGACAGAGCGGTGAGACCGCTCAGTGTTCCTTGTTCGCGTAGACGGACTTCTTCGTCAGGTAGATCAGGCCGGTGAAGATCACCAGGAAGACCATGACCATGAAGCCGGTACGCTTGCGGTCCTCCAGGTGCGGCTCGGCGGCCCACATCAGGAAGGCGGAAACGTCATGCGCATACTGGTCGACCGTCTGCGGCGAACCGTCGTCATAGGTGACCTGGTCGTCGGAGATCGGCTTGGCCATGGCGAGCGCCGCGGCATTGGCGAAGTACGGGTTGTAGTGCGTGCCTTCGGCGACCTCGACATGCGCCGGCGGCTCTTCGTCGTAGCCGGTCAGCAGCGAGTAGATGTAGTCCGGGCCGCCTTCCTGGTACTGGGTGAAGATGTCGAAGACGAACTGCGGGAAGCCGCGGGTGATGCCGCGCGCCTTGGCGATCAGCGAGAAGTCCGGCGGGGCTGCGCCATTGTTCGAAGCGGCAGCCGCCTCGTGGTTGGCGTAGGGCGACGGGAAGTAGTCGGACGGAACGGCCTTGCGGGTGAACATCTCACCGTCGCTGTTCGGGCCGTCCTCGACCTCGTAGTTCGCCGCGAATGCCTTCACCTGGGCTTCCGAGTAGCCGAGGCCTTCCAGCGTGCGGAAGGAGACGAGGCTCATCGAGTGGCAGGCAGAACAGACTTCGGTATAGACCTTCAGGCCGCGCTGGAGCTGGCCCTTGTCATACTTGCCGAACGGGCCTGCGAAGCTCCAGTCCTGCTCCTTGGGCTTGTGGATCGGGTAGTGCGGCGTGGCGTGCTCCGCCTCCGCACCGCCGGCAGCGGCATGGTCTTCCTGCGCCGTGGCGAAGGAGATGCCGAGACCGGCGACGAGCGCGAGCGACAGAATGCCTGCAACAAGCTTTTTCATTGTCATGGTTCCTTTCGTCGCTCGCTATCAGGCCTTGGCCGCCTTGGCGTTCTTCTTTTCCAGAACCGCTTCCGTGATTGAATTCGGAATGCGCTTCGGGGTTTCGATCAGGCCGAGAACCGGCATGAGGACGATGAAGAAGCCAAAGTAGTAGACCGTGCCAAGCTGCGAGAGGATGACGTAGATGCCTTCGGCGGGCATGGCGCCGAGCCAGCCGAGCATGATGGCATTGGCCACGAACAGCCAGAAGAACAGCTTGTACCACGGACGGTAGACGGCAGAGCGAACCTTGGAGGTGTCGAGCCACGGCAGGAAGAAGAGGATGATGATCGAGCCGAACATCACCAGGACGCCGCCCAGCTTGGAATCGATCGGGCCGATGTTGAAGGTGATGGCGCGCAGCATCGCGTAGAACGGCAGGTAGTACCATTCCGGAACGATGTGGGCGGGGGTCTTCAGCGGGTCGGCCGGGATATAGTTGTCCGGGTGGCCGAGGTAGTTCGGCATGTAGAAGATGAACCAGGCGAAGACGATCAGGAAGACCGAGACGCCGAGGGCGTCCTTCAGCGTCGCATAGGGCGTGAAGGCGACCGTGTCGGTCTTGGACTTCACCTCGACGCCGGTCGGGTTCGTCTGGCCGGTGACATGCAGCGCCCAGATGTGCAGGACGACGACGCCGGCGATCATGAACGGCAGCAGGTAGTGCAGCGCGAAGAAGCGGTTCAGCGTCGGGTTGTCGACCGCGAAGCCGCCGAGCAGGAACTGCTGGATCCACTCGCCGACCCACGGGAAGGCCGAGAAGAAGCCGGTGATCACCGTCGCGCCCCAGAAGGACATCTGGCCCCAGGGCAGAACGTAGCCCATGAAGCCCGTCGCCATCATCAGGAGGTAGATGACCACGCCGAGGATCCAGAGGATTTCACGCGGCGCCTTGTAGGAGCCGTAGTAGAGGCCGCGGGCGATGTGGAGATAGACCGCGATGAAGAAGAAGGACGCGCCGTTGGCGTGCATGTAGCGCAGCAGCCAGCCGTGGTTCACGTCGCGCATGATCTTCTCGACCGAGTTGAACGCGACGGTGGTTTCGGCGGCGTAGTGCATGGCCAGCACGATCCCGGTCAGGATCTGCACGATCAGCATCACCGACAGCATGGCGCCGAAGGTGTAGGCATAGTTCAGGTTGCGCGGGACCGGGTAGGACACGAAGCTGTCATGGATCATGCGCGGCAGAGGCAGGCGCGAATCGACCCATTTTTCGATGCCAGTCGTCGGCTGGTAGGTGGAATGTTCAGCACTCATTATCAGGTGTCCCCTCAACCGATCTTGATGACTGTGTCGGATACGAACGAGAAGGTCGGCACGGGCAGGTTCTCGGGGGCCGGACCCTTACGAATGCGACCGGCGGTATCGTAGTGAGAACCATGGCAGGGACAGAACCATCCGCCGAAATCGCCGGCCTGGCCGAGCGGAACACAGCCGAGATGGGTGCAGGAGCCGATCATGACGATCCAGTTCTCCTTGCCCTCGCCGGCGGAGCGGTCGAGGTCCGTCGCCTGGGCATCGGATGCGATATTGGCGTTACGCGCGACCGGATCCTTGAGGTCGGAAAGCTGAACGGCTTTCGCCTCTTCGACTTCCTTGTCCGTGCGGTTGCGGATGAAGACCGGCTTGCCGCGCCACTTGGCCGTCAGCGACATGCCGGGCGTCAGGCTGGAGACATCGACCTCGATGGAGGCGAGCGCCAGCGTGGACGCGTCCGGACGCATCTGGTCGATGAACGGCCAGGCAACCGCAACGCCGCCCACGACGCCCGCCATACCGGTGGTCAGGTAAAGAAAATCGCGGCGAGTGGGCTCGCCCAGGGATTCGCTTGTTGTCTCGTGTTCGCTCACGGCTAAACCATCCTCTCACGCAAAGTCTGCGGAAAACCGCAACGCCCCTTTGGAAACCGGCAAGATCCGGACACAATACGGCCATAGATTCCCCGTCAATCCGGCGCGTTCTATGCTTGATCGCAAATTATGTCCAGCCTTGGCAAGGGGAGGTGGGCACATTGTCGCGGGAAAAACGGGGCATCTTGACAAGGCGCAGGCATCGCCTTGAACCTCCAGCGCTTCCCGGCTCAAAAAGCGTGTGAGAAACGACGCTTTGCGGCCCTATTGCGCCGCTTCCTCATGGCCGAGGAACCCGCCCGACTGGCGCGACCAGAGATCCGCATAGAGCCCGCCGCGCGCGACGAGTTCCGCATGGGTCCCCTCCTCCACGATATGGCCGCGATCCATGACGATCAGCCGGTCGAGCGCGGCGATGGTGGACAGGCGATGGGCGATGGCGAGCACGGTCTTGCCGCGCATGAGGCGTTCGAGATTGGACTGGATCGCCGCCTCGACCTCCGAATCGAGCGCGGACGTCGCCTCGTCGAGCACGAGGATCGGCGCGTCCTTCAGCATGACGCGGGCAATGGCGATGCGCTGGCGCTGGCCGCCCGACAGCTTGACGCCGCGCTCGCCGACATGGGCGTCGTAGCCCTTGCGGCCGCGCTGGTCTTCCAGGGCGAGGATGAAGTCGTGCGCCTCGGCCTTCCGCGCCGCCTCGATCATCTCGGCCTCGCTGGCGTCCGGATTGCCGAAGAGGATGTTGTCGCGGATCGAGCGGTGCAGCAGCGCGGTGTCCTGGCTGACCATGCCGATATTGGCGCGCAGGCTCTCCTGCGTGACCGCGGCAATATCCTCGCCGCCGACCAGGATGCGCCCGCCTTCGAGGTCGTAGAAACGCAACAGCAGGTTGACCAGCGTCGACTTGCCGGCGCCGGAGCGGCCGACGATGCCGACCTTCTCGCCGGGGCGGATCGACAGCGTCAGGTCGTCGATGACGCCGGACGGACGGCCGTAGTGGAAGCGGACGGCTTCGAAGCGGATTTCGGGGCGGGCGACCTTCATCTCGACCGCATCCGGCCTGTCGACAAGGCCGATCGGCTGGGAGATGAGGTCGGCGGAATTCTGGATCGTGCCGATGTTGCGCATGATGCTGTTGAGCTGCGTCATCAGACGGTTGAGCAGGAAATTCAGCCTGAGCACCAGCGCCATGGTGAAGGCGACGGCGCCGGAACTGGCGATGCCGCCGAGCCACAGATGGATGGAGAGCACCGCCATGGCGACGATCATCAGGCCCGAGACGAAGGCCATCGAGGCGCGCACGCCCGTCAGGAAGCGGGTGAAATCGAGCGTGGTCTTCTGGAAGATGTCGAAGCCGCTGCGCATGTAGCGGTCGTTCGCCTCGTCGCGCCCGAACAGTTTTAGCGTCTGGATGTTGGAATAGGCATCGACCATGCGGCCGCTGAGCATGGACGCGGCTTCGGCGGTCTGGCGCGAATGTTCGCGGATGCGCGGCACGAAGTAGCGCGCCAGCACGGAGAAGACCACGAGCCACACGCCGAGCACGGCGGCAAGCCGCCAGTCGAGCCCGCCGAGCAATACCAGCGTCGAGGCCGTGTAGATCGTCACGAACCAGACGCTTTCCATGAAGGAGGTGATGACGTCGCCGGTCGCCTGCCCCGCCGACCAGACCTTCGTGACGATGCGGCCGGAGAAATCGTTCTGGAAGAAGGAGAGCGACTGGCGCGCGACATGCACATAGGACTGCCAGCGCACCAGGTTGTAGAAGCCGGGCGTGATGACCTGCTGGTCGACGAGCGCCGTGAGGAACGTGACGAGGAAGCGCACGAGGCCGATCAGCCCGAGCATCATCAAAAGCTCCGGCCCGTGGGCGGCCATGAGCCCACTCCACCCGTCCGCGGGCTTCACCGTCGCCAGGATATCGACCAGCCGCCCGACGAACCAGAAGGTCGCCGCCTCGATGCCCGCCGTGACGCCGCCGAGCACCAGCATCGCCGCAAACGGCGCCTTCGCCTGCCCGACATAGAACCAGATGAAGGCGAGAAGACCCTGCGGCGGGCGAAGGTCATCCCGCCGCGCGAAGGGCTGAATCCAGTTCTCGAACCAGGAGAAGAGCGGGCGGAAGATCATGCCTCCGATATAGGCGGTTTTTGACGGGGGACAAATTAAAGATTGGAAAGGTGGGAGCATATTGAAGCACCCTTGATATTCGGCGATTGTAATATTAAAGTTACTATCTCAATGACGCTCCTGATCAAGCAGACGGATACATTTCGCAAATGGGAGCGGGCGCTCGGTGATCGCAAAGCACGCGCGCTGATCGCCGCCCGGCTGAACCGGATCGCCTACGGCCTTATCGGCGACGTCAAATCCGTCGGTGACGGCGTCAGCGAAATCCGCATCCACCATGGACCCGGATATCGCATCTATTTCACGCGAAGGGGCGAAGAAATCATCGTGCTGCTCTGCGGCGGCGACAAGGGTTCCCAGAAACGGGATATCGCCGCCGCCAAGACCCTGGCAGCCCAACTGGACAGCTGAGATGAACAAAACATTGCACACCTATGATCCGGCAGAGGCTTTGACCTCCGACGAAGCCGTCGATGTCTTCATGAAGGATGCGTTCGAGACGGGCGATGCGGGTTATATCGCGCATGCCCTCGGCGTCGTCGCGCGGGCCAGGGGCATGAGCAAGGTCGCGGAAGAAACCGGCCTCGCCCGGGAAGCGCTCTACCGCTCGCTTGCCAGCGACGGCAATCCGACCCTCAAGTCCATGCTGACGGTCATGCGCGCCCTCGGACTTGAGCTGACGTCAAAGCGCGCCGGCACTTGATAGAAGCATCCCCGCCCATCAGGCGGGGATGCGCTTTGCCTACTCCGCCGCCACTTCCGCCTCGGCATCATCGGCGATGAAGCCGCCGGACTGGCGGGTCCACAGGTCGGCATAAATGCCGCCCTTCGCGACGAGTTCGGCGTGGGTGCCGGTCTCGTGCAGGCGGCCCTTGTCGAGAACGACGAGTCGGTCCATCTCGGTCAGCGTCGACAGGCGGTGGGCGATCGCGATCACCGTCTTGCCCTGCATCAGGGCGAAGAGGTTTTCCTGGATCGCCGCCTCGACCTCCGAATCGAGCGCCGAGGT
The DNA here is from genome assembly GCF_001652565.1 of Shinella sp. HZN7. NCBI lineage: Bacteria > Pseudomonadati > Pseudomonadota > Alphaproteobacteria > Hyphomicrobiales > Rhizobiaceae > Shinella > Shinella sp. HZN7. The sequence goes on from NZ_CP015736.1 coordinate 2,702,080, forward strand.
CGCCTCGTCCAGCACCAGGATCGGCGCGTCCTTGAGGAAGACGCGGGCGATCGCGATGCGCTGGCGCTGGCCGCCGGAGAGCTTGACGCCGCGCTCGCCGACCTGGGCATCGAGGCCCGTGCGGCCGTGCTGGTCGGCGAGACCCTCGATGAACTCCCAGGCATTGGCGCGCTTCGCCGCCTCGATGATCTCCGCATCGCTCGCCTCCGGCTTGCCGTAGGCGATGTTCTCGCGGATCGAACGGTGCAGCAGGGAGGTATCCTGCGTGACGACGCCGATCTGCGAGCGCAGGCTGTCCTGCGTCACCGTCGCGATGTCCTTGCCGTCGATGGTGATCTTGCCGGATTCGAGGTCGTAGAAGCGCAGCAGCACGTTCATCAGCGTCGTCTTGCCGGCGCCGGAGCGGCCGACGAGGCCGACCTTCTCCCCTGCCCCGATCCTGAGCGACAGGTCCTCGATCACGCCCTTGTTCTTGCCGTAGTGGAAGCGGACATGATCGAAGTCGATCGCCCCCCTGGCGGCCGGCAGGGCCGGCGCCTGCGGCGCATCCTTGATGTCGTGCGGGCGCGTCATCATGCCCATGCCGTCATAAACCGTGCCGATATTCTCGAAGAGCGCGGTCACTTCCCACATCACCCACTGCGACATGCCGTTGATGCGCATGGCAAGGCCGATGGCCACCGCAACGGCGCCGACCGAGACATCGCCCGTCATCCAGAAATAGATGCCGATGGCCGCCGTGAAGAACATCGTGACGACGTTGTTGATGTCGATCGTGATGTTGAACAGCGTGATCAGCCGCATCTGCTTGTGCACGGTGACCAGGAACTCGTCCATGCCTTCGCGGGCATAGGTCTCCTCCCGGCCGGCATGCGAGAACAGTTTTACCGTCGCGATGTTGGTGTAGCTGTCGACGATCCGGCCCGTCATCATCGAGCGCGCATCGGCCTGCTCGCGGGAGATCACCATGAGCTTCGGCACGAAGTGGCGCAGGATGCAGACATAGATGACGAACCATACGAGCAGCGGCACGACGAGGCGCAGGTCCGCCGAGGCGATGACCGCGATCATCGAGATGAAGTAGCTCACCACATAGATGAAGACGTCGATGATCTTCATCACCGTCTCGCGCACGGCAAGCGAGGTCTGCATGACCTTCGTCGAGACGCGGCCGGCGAACTCATTGGAGAAGAAGGTCATGCTCTGGCGGATCAGGTAGCGATGCATCTGCCAGCGGGCGATCATCGGGAAATTGCCCGCGAGCGCCTGGTGCATGGTCAGCGTGTGCAGCGCGCCGAAACCCGGAATGACGATAAGCAGCAGCACCGCCATCCAGATCAGCGTGCCGCCCTCGCGGGCAAGGAACGTGTTCGGATCGCTGTTGGACAGCCAGTCGATGATGTTGCCGAGGAACTGGAACAGCACGACTTCCGCAATCCCGAGCAGCATGGAGCAGAAGCCGAGCAGCGCCAGCCAAGGCGCGGCCGGGCGCGTATAATGCCACAGGAAGGCGAAAAGGCCCTTCGGAGGCAGCGAGGGCGCCTCGGGAGGATAAGGATTCAAACGTCTTTCGAACCAGCCGAACATGGCTTTCTCCGTAATAGAAAGACGGAACCGGCACGGACGGCGCAAAACGGGCGCGGTCGGGAACGGGGTTCCGGTAGGATTGCCGTGGGGCGACGAAAAGCGTCACACGACGAAGTAAAATGAAGAGACGATGGGAATTTGGTGGCGAAACGCCTACGCGAGAAGAGGCGTCAATCCAGCCGGGAGGCGTGGTCGATACATGGTATCCATAATGATCCTCCCTTTTCTCGTGTTGAAGATGCACCTTGGTTAACCCGGAACGACGCAATTTGCCAGCCGCTTTGTCGCAATTTCGTCTTTCCGGCCAATTCTGTTGCCCTCCCGCCACATCCGCGATGGCACCTTGCCGCTTTTCGCCGAAAGGCGGGGCGACACCATCTTTTTGTCTTTCCGCAATTTTTAAGACAAAACCGCTTCGCACCTTGGCCGGAATTGCTGTAGGCGAGGCCGCATGTCCGCACTTCGCATCGCCCTCTACCAGCCAGACATTGCCGGCAATACCGGCACGATCCTGCGTTTCGCCGCCTGCCTCGGCCTTTTCGTCGACATCATCGAACCGGCCGGCTTCGATATTTCCGACCGCAGCCTCAAGCGGGCCGGCATGGATTACCTCGCCGCCGTGACGCTGACGCGACATGTCAACTGGGAGCGATACGAGGAATGGCGCAGGACGAGCGGCCGCCGCCTCGTGCTCGCCTCGACCAAGGCCGCCGAACGCTACACGGATTTCGCCTACCGGCCGACCGACATCCTGCTCTTCGGCCGCGAAAGCGCCGGTGTGCCGGACCATGTGCATGACAGGGCGGACGGCCGGGTGCTCATTCCCATGGTCGAGGGACAGCGCTCCATCAATGTCGCGCTCGCCGCCGCGATGATCTGCGGCGAGGCCCTGCGCCAGACGGGTTTTGCCTGACCGCACGCATTTCCGCTCCGTCCCGAATCGCAAAAGCGCTCCGCGCTTCTGGCTTCGCTCGGCTACGGGAATCGCCCTAGCCATCACCCGGCCACAACCAGCGCAGGGCGAAGGCCACGATGCCGAAGACCAGCACGACGGCACCGACAAGGGCGTAGGCACCATCATAGCCCGACGCGGCGATCAGCGGCTGCGAGACGATGGGCGAGAGGAACTGGCCGGCGAAGATGCTGGACACCAGGAGGCCCGAAACGCGGCCGCGCCGGGCCGGCGGCGCGAGCAGCATCGCGGCGGCCGCGAAATTCGGCATGATCGTGCCCATGCAGACACCGGAGACGGCCATGGCGGCGAGCACGCCGGCATAGCTTTCCGCACCCGAGAGCAGCAGGAACGACAGGCCGGCCGAGACGAAGCCGAGGCCGAAGACGCCCATGATGCCGGCAAGGCGCCGGAACGGCGCGAAGGCAAGCGCGCTCACCACGCCGACGAGCTGGCCCGCGCCGATCGCCGTGCCGGCAAGGCTCGGGGCGGCAAAGCCGAGCGTTTCGAGGTAGAAGGGAAGCTGCGTCGGGATCATGTAGAAGGCGATCATGTTGACCGCGGCCGCGAGGAACAGCAGGGCAAGCAGCGCGGCGGCGCGCCCGCCGAGCCTGCCCTCCCCCGTGGCGGGACCGGCCGGCCGCGCGCGGCGCGGCTCGGGCAGGAAGGCGAGCGCCGCCGGCACCAGCAGGACCGCCACCGTGTAGATGAGGAACGGTCCGCGCCAGTGGACCTCCGCAAGGAAGCCGCCGCCGGTGAGGAAAAGCGTGCCGCCGACCCCGACGAAGGCCTGCTGCAGGCCCATGTAGCGATCGCGCGCCGCGCCCTGGAAGAAATCGCCGACCAGCGCCGTCGTCGCCGTCATGATGCCGCCGACGGCGATGCCGAGCGCGGCGCGCCCGACCAGAAGGCCGGGCAGCGTATCGAGGACGAGGCCGGAAGCACCCGCGATGGCGAACAGTCCGAGCGAGGCGACGAGCAGCGGCTTGCGGCCGAACCGATCGACGAGAAACCCCGCCGCAGGCGAAAAGAGGGCGATGAACACCGCAGGCAGCGTCAGCACCAGCCGGCTGAGCAGCGCGACATTCTCGACATCGGCAAACCGCGCCGCAATGCCCGGCAGCGAGGCGGAAATCGTAGCGCCGGACATGATGGTGAGCGTGCTGATGAAGAGCAGCGTCGCATTGCGCCGGGTCTCCGCCGGGGAGCGGGCGATCTCCGCTGTCGCATAGTGTTCCGGCCTCATGCTGCGGCCTCGTCATAGCGGGTCGCGATGCGCGCCGCCTTCAGCGCGTTGGCCCACCAGGTCAGCCGCTTCATCAGGACGGCAAGCTGGCCGTTGAGCTGGCCGGGACGGAAAGGGTTGCCGACCGGGTCGAACTGCGTCCAGGCATGGGCAAGGCTCACCGTTTCGCGGATCGCCACCGCATGCAGCTCTGCAAAGACCAACCGCAATTGCTCGACGGCGCGCAGGCCGCCGGAAACGCCGCCATAGGCGATGAAGGCGATCGGCTTGGCATGCCAGGGGCGGAAGCAGCAATCGATGATCGCCTTCAGCGCGGCCGGATAGGCATGGTTGTATTCCGGCGTGACGATCAGGAAGGCGTCCGCCTGCGAGATCCGGCTTTCGACCAGCTCTGCCGAGGCCTCGTCGAGGCCGCCGGGCGTGAAGGCCAGCTCCATCGGGTCGATGCGCACGATGTTGAACTGGCCGAAGCCGGCGAGTTCAGGCTCCAGCCATCCCGCGATCGTATCGGCAAAGCGCCCTTCGCGGCCGCTGCCATAGATGAGGGCGATGGTCAGTCTGTCAGTCATGCGTCGGCTCCGTCTTGGAAATGCAAGGAGCCGCTGGTATAAAACCTCAACTTAAGTTGAGGTCAACAGCCATGACGGAAAAATGTCCGAGGACCGGCGTGCCCCGGGAACTCAGCGTCGGCGAGGTCGCCGAGCGCAGCGGCATCGCGGTCTCCACCTTGCATTTCTACGAGACGAAAGGGCTGATCCGCAGCCAGCGCAACCGCGGCAACCAGCGGCGCTATCCGCGCAGCATCCTGCGCCGCGTGGCGGTGATCAAGGTGGCGCAACGCACCGGCATTCCGCTTTCGGAGATCGCCGACGCCCTCGCGGTGCTGCCGCACGACCGGCCGCTGACGGCCCTGGACTGGCGCAGGCTCTCGGAAACCTGGCGCGGCCAGCTCGACGAGCGCATCGCCCGCCTCACCAAGCTGCGCAACCAGCTCGACGGCTGCATCGGCTGCGGCTGCCTGTCGATGCAGGAGTGCCCCTTGCGCAACCCGCTGGACGAACTGGCCGCCGAAGGACCAGGCCCGAGACTGCTCGAACCCTGACCTTCAGGAGCGCACAACCGCATCTGACGGGATTGGCTCAGTCCAGCCGCGTGGCGAGCAGCTTGTCGACGCGGCGGCCGTCCATGTCGACGACCTCGAAGCGCCAGCCCTGGGTTTCCGTGGCCTCGCCGGTCTTCGGCAGCTTCTGCAGCGATTCGATGACGAGGCCGGCGGCGGTCTGGTAGCTGCGGCGGGCCGGCAGTTGCAAGCCGAGGCGGTCGGCCATCTCGTCGATCGGCATGGCGCCGGCGATCAGCCAGGAGCCGTCCTCGCGCTGCACGGCATAGTCGTCGTCACCGTCCTCGATATCGGCGCGGAACACGCCGGCAATCGCCTCCAGCACGTCGGCGGGCGTGATGACGCCCTCGAAGTGGCCGTATTCGTCGTGGACCAGCATCATCGGCACTTCGGAAGTGCGCAGCTTGTCGAGCACGCGCATCGCATCCATCGTGTCCGGCACGATCGGCGCGGGGCGGATGAAGGCACGGATGTCGAGCGGCTGGCCGGCCAGCACGGCCGAGAGCAGCTCGCGCTTCTGCACGATGCCGACGATCGTCTCCGGCCCGCCGTCGGCGACCGGCAGACGGGAATGCTGGCTCTCGTTGAGGGTCTGGTGGATTTCCTCCATCGTGTCGCCGAGGTCGATCCAGTCGACATCGTTGCGCGGCGTCATGAGACCGCGCGCCTCGCGGTCGGAAAAGCGCATGACGCCGGCGATCATCAGCTTTTCGCCGCCCTCGATGACGCCGGCAGCTTCCGCTTCGGCGACGATCGTCTTGATTTCCTCGTCGGTGACGACGCTTTCTGGGACCTCGTGCTGGCCGGTGAGGCGGAAGATCAGCCGCGTCGAGGCATCGAGGATCCAGACCGCCGGGGCGCCGATCCTGGACAGCAGCGACATGGAGGGCGCGACGAGCGCGGCGAAACGCTCCGGGTTCTTCAGCGCGATCTGCTTGGGCACCAGTTCGCCGACCACCACCGACAGATAGGTGATGATGAAGATGACGATGCCGTAGCCGAGCGGATCGGCCAGCCAGTCCGGCACGCCCTCGGCATAGAGGATGTCCCGCAGGCGCCCACCGAGCGCGGCGCCGGAAAAGGCACCGGCGAGAATGCCGATGAGTGTGATGCCGATCTGGACGGTGGAGAGGAATTTTCCGGGGTGTTCCGCCAGCTTCAGCGCCGCGGCGGCGCCGCGCGAGCCCTGCGCGGCCATGGTCTTCAGGCGCGGTTTGCGGGCGGAGACGATGGAAAGTTCGGAAAGGGCAAAGACCCCGTTGAAGAGGATAAGGAAGACAGCAATCGCGAGTTCGAACAAGGACTGTGAGCCGTGCTTCTGAACCGCAACGGCGCCTTTCTGTTGATGACGATGGCCGCAAGATAGGGGCGCGGCGGGCCGCCGTCAATCGAACTTGCCGATCACGGTCGTGTCAGGTGGGGCTCACGAGCATGTCGAGGAGGATGTCGCGCAGGCGCGCGACCGGTGCGGAGGGTGTCGCTTCGGCCGTGTGCAGCATCAGGTCGACGCTGCCGAGCGCCGGCAATCCGGCCCGTTGCGGATCGAGCACGCGCAGATGCGCCGGCATGCCGGTCGTGGTGCGGATCGTCACGCCGAGCCCGGCCGTCACCGCCGCCCAGAGCCCGGCAAGGCCGGGGCTGGCAAAGACCTGCCGCCATTCCCGCCCCGCCGCCGAAAGCGCGTCGACGGCGGCCGCCCGGAACGAGCAGGGCGGATCGAAGGCGATGAGCGGCACCGGTTCGCCGGCCGGAACCGCATCCTCGCTGGCCGCGATCCAGACGATGGGATGGGTGGCGATGTGCTGGCAATGCGCGCTCTTCTGCCCGCCCCAGGTGACGGCCATGTCGAGGTCGCCGCGCTCCACCGCCGCCACCAGCTTGGCGCCGCGATCGACCCGCGCCTCGACGCGCAGCTTCGGATGCGCCCGCGAAAAGCGGCCGAGCACCGGCGGCAGCGACGTCTCGGCGAAATCCTGCGGGATGCCGAGCCGCAGCCAGCCGTCAAGCGCCCGGCTGGAGCCGAGCATCATCATCGCCTCATCGTTCAGTTCGAGAATGCGCACCGCATAGTCGTGCAGCGCCTCGCCGGCATCGGTGAGCGCAAGGCCCCGGCCCTGCTTGATGAAAAGCGTCTGGCCGCTGAGATCGGCAAGCTTCTTCAGTTGCAGGCTGACGGCCGGCGGCGTTCGCCCCAGCGCCTCCGCGGCCTTCGCAAAGCTGCCGAGCCGCACCCCCGTGACGAAGGTGCGCAGCACGTCCATGTCGAAGTTGCGGGGCGAAACCATTCAGTTTTCCAAAACTGTTTCTGCAATGCTTCTCAATTTTAAAAACGATAGTCGCGCAATAGGCTCATCCCGTCAACGAAAGACAGGAGACGACCATGCCCTTCCTCCACATCCGCCTTGCCGGCAGGACCCTGACCGACGGCGAGCGCCTGCACCTCCAGGACGAGGCGACCCGCCTTGCCGTCACGCTGCTCGGCAAGCGTGCCGAAGCGACCGCCGTCCTCGTCGAGGGAACGCCGATCGCCGACTGGACCATCGGCGCGCGCCGGCAGAAGGTGGCCGGCCATTTCGAGATCCTGATCAGCGAGGGCACGAACACGGCGGAGGAGAAGGCCCGCTTCATCACCGCCGCCTATGCCCTTCTGGAGGAAACGCTGGGCGCGCATCTCGATCCGGTGACCTATGTGGTCATCCGCGACATCGCGATGGATAGCTGGGGCTATGGCGGCCAAACGCAGGAAAGCCGGCGCGTTGCCGTTGCGGCATGAAGCGCGTCAGTCGGCGCTCGGCAGGCGGCGCATGGTGAACTCGATGCGGTCGCCCTCCATGGCGCGCCAGCTCTCGACCTCGGTCCAGTAGGCGGCCTTCGGCCAGAGGTCGAACCATTCGCGCGCCTTCTCCCGCGCCGCCTGCCGCTCGAGGCAGAAGGTCTCACGGACGAAATGGCCCTCGCCGGCGGGTTTTTCGCGACGGCGACGCTCGATATGGCGCCGGAGCCCTTCGAGAGGGGGTGGACCGGGAACACGCGCCATGCAGATTTCCTCCTGGCAGCACATTCAACGGAAGAAACATAAGCCGCTCCCGCGCGTTTTGCGAGTCCCGCCATCCCCAGCCGATGGCCTGCGCGCGGTTGCCAAACGGCGCAAAGTTTTGGACTGTGGCCAAAATGTGATTCGGCGGGACGGCCCGTCAGCGGGAAGCACCATGGAACGACCAGACCTGCCGCAAGGCCTGCCCGAGGACATCGAAGAGAAGAAGAACGCCGCTCGCGCCTGGTTCGAGCAGTTGCGCGACGCGATCTGCGCCAGCTTCGAGGCGATCGAGGACGACCTGCAGGGCCCGCTCTCCGACATGCAGCCCGGCCGCTTCGTCGGCAAGGACTGGCTGCGCGACGGCGGCGAAGGCGGCGGCGGACGCATGTCGATGATGGAAGGCCGCGTCTTCGAGAAGGTCGGCGTGCACACATCCACCGTCTACGGCGAATTCTCGCCCGAATTCCGCGGCCAGATCCCGGGCGCCAGCGAGGACCCGCGCTTCTGGGCCTCCGGCATCTCGCTCATCGCCCACCCGGTGAACCCGAACGTGCCGGCCGTGCACATGAACACGCGCATGGTCGTGACCACCAGCCGCTGGTTCGGCGGCGGAGCGGACCTGACGCCGGTGCTCGACCGCCGCCGCGTGATGGACGACCCGGACACCACGCTCTTCCACAAGGCGATGGAGATCGCCTGCAACCGCCATCCCGTCGCCGACCACCGGAAATTCAAGGAATGGTGCGACGACTACTTCTTCCTGAAGCACCGGGGCGAACCGCGCGGAACCGGCGGCATCTTCTACGACTGGCTGCATTCGCCGGAAGAGCTCGGCGGCTGGGACGCCGACTTCGCCTTCACGCAGGATGTCGGCCGCGCCTTCGCCATGGTCTATCCGCGCATCGTGCGTTCGAACTTTAACAAGGGCTGGACCGAGGAGGATCGCGACGAACAGCTCGTGCGGCGCGGCCGCTATGTCGAGTTCAACCTGCTCTACGACCGCGGCACCATCTTCGGCCTCAAGACCGGCGGCAATGTCGAATCGATCCTCTCCTCACTGCCCCCCGTGGTGCGCTGGCCCTAAGAGGCCGCCTCCCCGCCTTGTGATTACAGATCTACGCCTTCCGTGGTATGATGCCGCCTGCATGAGTCCATGGAGGAGGCAGTCATGAAGATTGCGGTACAAGAGGCAATGCAGACGGGTCGTGACCCGAAATCCCCTGAATTTCTCGATCATTTCGCCGAAACCATCCGTGCCGAGAGCGGCCTGGATCTGCCGCATGCCTATTTCGTCGAGGAAGCCCGGCTGCGGCTTGCCAGCGGCGTGGTGCACCACCTCGTCGACCACCACACGACACCGGCGCAGTTCCAGTCGTCCTGCTGCTTCGACGCCTGGGCAAAGGACGACGCGGCCTGAAAAAGCGCCTGCGGAACATCGATGAAGCCGCGCACCGGAGATGGAACTCCGGGCGGCCTTCGTCGTTTTCCGAGACGGCGCCCGGAAACCCCGCGCCCGGCCTCGATTTGGCCGATCGGGCCCCATCTGCTACACTGGTTCCCTTGAAACGACAGGAGATAGGTCATGAGACTTTTTGAATGCGGTTCACTCGTCCCCGGATGCGACTGGCATACGCGGGCCAATGACGACGCCGAAGTCGTCCGCCGCGCGGTCGAGCACATGCGCACCGCCCATGGCGAGGCGATCATCCGGGAAAGCATGGTCGACCACATCAAGGAACGCATCGTCGACGAGAAGGCGGCCGACGCCGCCTGACGGCCTGTCATTCCCCGGAAAACCGGTCCCGTCCTGCCGGCATGGTTTCCGCCGGCAGGGCCCCTGTGTCGACATTCCCCTTGAGAAGGAGGTATCGGCAGGGCCTAAAGCTGCAGCAACCACGCGCCGCGGCCTCAGCGTTCTCCGGCTTCGGCCGTCAGCCGGGCAAGCAGCGCCGTCCGCCCTTCATTGAAGTTCCCCTTCACCCATTCCTCCTCGATCGCCCCCAGCACCGCGCCCACCTTCGGCCCGGCCGGAATGCCTGCGGCGAGCACATCCGCTCCCGTCAGCGGAAAGGACGGCCGTTGCCACTTTTCCGCCCGGGCCAGGAGCCGCTGGCAGAGGCCGGCGAAGGCAAGCGCCTCGCCATCGCCAAGCCCGCGCGCCCGCGCGCCGGCAAGGGCGAGCTTCAGCCGCGCAATCAACCCTTGCGGCCCGTTGCGGTAGAGCAGCCGGTCGAAGGCCGTTTCGGCAAGTTTCGGGGCAATGTCCGGCGCGGCCGCCCAATGGTCGAGGCCGGCCGCCTCCGCCTTCGACAGGCGCAGGCGCCCGGCAAGGGCCTTCAACCGCTCGCGATCCGGCGGCACCATGGCGGCAAGGCGCAGCATGGCCTCCTGCTGCCAGCCGAACGCCTTTTCCGCGTCGATCAGGCCGGGGATCGCGTCGATGCCCCATTTTTCCGTCTCCGGCAGGATTGCGGTGAGCACGCCGGCCTGCCGCATCCAGAGCAGCGCCCGGCCGGGATCGGGCGCGGCGAGCAGTTTCTTCGTCTCGGACCAGACCCGCTCCGCCGAAAGCCTGCCGAGCTTGTCCTTCGCGCGCGCGCAGGCCTTCAGCCCCTCCGCATCCGGCCGCCCGCTGCCATAGAGCGCGAAGAAGCGGAAGAAACGCAGGATGCGCAGGTGGTCTTCCGCAATGCGCGTCGCCGCGTCGCCGATGAAGCGCACCGTGCGGCTCTCGATATCCGGCAGGCCATCGACCAGATCGATCACCGTCCCCTCCGCATCGGCATAGAGCGCATTGATCGTCAGGTCGCGCCGCTCGGCATCCGCCCGCCAGTCCGTGCCGAAGGCGACATCCGCGCGGCGGCCGTCGGTGGCGACGTCGCGGCGCAGCGTCGTCACCTCGAAGGGCTTGCCGTCGAGGACCAGCGTCACCGTGCCGTGCTCGATGCCCGTCGGCACCGCCTTGATGCCGGCACCCTTCGCCCGCTCGACAACCGCTTCCGGCCGCAACGTCGTCGCGATGTCGATATCGGCGACCGGCAGGCCCATCAGGCTGTTGCGCACGGCCCCGCCGGCGATGCGCGCCTCCCCGCCGTCGCTGTTGAGCAGCGCCAGCACGCGAACGAGCGCCGGATCGGCAAACCACGCCTCGCCCGAAACAGACGTCATGCATAAAGCCTTTCATAGATCACCCGCACGATGCCGGCGGTGATGCCCCAGATATTATGCCCCTCATAGGGCATGCGATAATAATGCCGTTCACCGCCGAGCCAGATGCCGCTGCCCTGCTCGTGGTTGCGCGGATCCATCAGGAACGACAGCGGGACGTCGAAGACCTTTTCAACCTCCACCGGATTGGGCATCAGCTCGAACCCCGGCTGCACCACGGCCAGGACGGGCGTGATGGCAAAGCCTGACAGCGCCTTGTACTGCGGCAGCCGCCCGACCGGCTCGACGAAGCGGCGGTCGAGGCTGATCTCTTCCTCGGCTTCACGCATCGCCGCCGCCTCGACGTCTTCGTCCTCGTCATCGACCGCGCCGCCCGGAAAGGCGATCTGGCCGGAATGTTTCCGCATGGTGGCGGTGCGCTGGGTGAAGATGACCCGCGCCTCGTCGCCATCGTCGACGACGGGGATCAGCACCGCCGCATCGCGCAGCTTCATGCCTTCGAGATGCGGAATGACGGTCGGATTGAGCAGGCTGTCGCCATGCTCGCGCCAGGTCTCCTCGCCGAGCGTCAGCATCTGTTCCAATGCCCGGCGACGGAACTCGGCGGCGCTGTAGGGCGGAAAACTCATCGGGAGAGCGCATCCAGTTCGGCGGCCGGCATGACCGGGAAGATCACACCGCCGGAGCGCACCGCGAACATGTCTACGCCTCCGATCTCGATCGTCTCGCCAAGACCGACCAACTCGTACATCATCGCCCGCGAGACCAGGGCCTCCAGCCGTCCGCGCACGAGGAGATAGGGTTTCAGCTCGCTGTTTCCGCCCGCGATGACGAAGCGCAGCGGATGCTCCGGCCCCGCCTCAACCACATCGCCGACATTGGTGCGGAAGGTGAGCTTTTGCACCTCCCCCTCGCCCGACGCATTCATCTCGACGGCGAGGAACGGCGCATCGACGACGCGGATGCCGACCTTCTCGACGGGCGTCACCAGATAGGTCCTGCCGTCCTCGTCCTTGCGCAGCACTGTGGAGAAGAGCCGCACCAGCGGCGCGCGGCCGATCGGCGTTCCCAGATAGAACCAGGTGCCGTCGGCGCGGATCTCCATGTCGATGTCGCCGCAGAACGGCGGGTTCCAGCGCTCCACCGGCGGCAGGCCGCGCCCGCCGGTTTCCGCACCGGCCCGTGCGATCAGTGCGGCCAGTCCCGCCGCATCGCTGCTTTCGCGAATTTCGCCCGTTGCCATTGTTCCGTCCCGGTTGAACCCTATCTCCGCGAGAGGCCCTTCTTCACGAAGAGGAAAGGGTGGATACACTCACGAGATAGTCATTTCGTGGCCGCTTGTCAGCCACGGGTGAGCTAATAAGCTTTCTATCTATGCAGCGGACGCGGCAAGACCACGATTCGCCAAACATTTTAGGATCGGTAGTGGAGAGACCCATGGGCGTTCAGAATTCCTCCGAGGCAGGCCTGGACGAAAAGGCGGTGGTCGCTGCCGCCGAACGGGCGCTCTCCGACATCGCGCTGATCCGCAAGGAGGTCGCCAAGGTGATCTTCGGCCAGGAAAGCGTGGTCGAGCAGACGATGCTCGCAGTGCTCTCCGGCGGCCATGCGCTGCTCGTCGGCGTGCCGGGCCTTGCCAAGACCAAGCTGGTCGTCACCCTCGGCACCGTGCTCGGCCTTTCCTCCAGCCGCATCCAGTTCACGCCGGACCTGATGCCTTCCGATATCCTCGGCTCGGAGGTGATGGACCAGGACGAGAACGGCAAGCGCTCCTTCCGCTTCGTGCCCGGCCCCATCTTCACCCAGCTCCTGATGGCCGACGAGATCAACCGCGCCTCGCCGCGCACCCAGTCCGCCCTGCTGCAGGCCATGCAGGAATACCATGTCACGGTCGCCGGCCGGCCCAACGACCTGCCGAAACCCTTCCACGTGCTGGCGACGCAGAACCCGCTGGAGCAGGAAGGCACCTATCCGCTGCCGGAAGCCCAGCTCGACCGTTTCCTGCTCCAGGTCGACGTCGACTATCCGGAGCTTGCCGCCGAGCGCCAGATCCTGCTGGAAACCACCGGCGTGCACGAGGCCGAGGCGAGCGCCGCCATCTCCGCCGCGCGGCTGATGGAGATCCAGACCCTCATCCGCCAGATGCCGGTCAGCGAAAAGGTGCTCGACGCCATCCTCTCGCTGGTGCGCTCCGCCCGCCCCGGCAACGGCGTCGCCTCCACCGACAAGCATGTCGCCTGGGGCCCCGGCCCGCGCGCCGGCCAGGCCATGATGCTCTGCGCCAGGGCCCGCGCGCTCTATGAAGGCCGCCTCGCCCCCTCGGTCGACGACGTGCTCGCCCTTGCCGAACCCGTGCTGCAACACCGCATGGCGCTCACCTTCGGTGCACGCGCGGAAGGCATGTCGGTGCGCGACGTCATCGCGGGCCTCGTCCGCCAGGCCGGCGGCTGAGCGGGGCTGATCGCATGGCGCCCGTCGGCCAGATCGTCCAACCGACCCCGACCCGCGAGGTGCTCTCGCGGGCGCAGGCCCGCGCCGCCCTCATTCCCGATTGCATGGTGGAGGCCCGGCGCCTCGCCAACACCGTCATCGCCGGCTGGCACGGCCGCCGCAAGCGCGGCATCGGCGAGAATTTCTGGCAGTTCCGTCCCTATGTCGACGGCGAAAGCCTGTCGCGCATCGACTGGCGGCGCTCGGCCCGCGACGACCACACCTATGTGCGCGACCGCGAATGGGAGGCCGCCCACACCGTCTGGGTCTGGGCCGACCTCTCCCCCTCGATGATGTACAAATCCACCTTCGGCGCCGTCTCGAAGGAAAGCCGCGCGCTCGTGCTCATGCTGGCGCTCGCCGAAATCCTCGCCCGTTCCGGCGAGCGCATCGGCTGCCCCGGCATCATGGAGCCGATCGCCGCGCGCAACGCCGCCGAACGCCTCGCCGCCGCCCTCATGCACAACGGCGCGACGGGCGGCCTGCCGGACACCGGCATGATCCGCGGCAACAGCGACATCGTGCTGATTGGCGATTTCCTCGACCCCGTCGAGGATGTCATGGACCGCCTCGCCCCCCTCGCCCGCCGGGGCCTCACCGGCCATGTGGTGGAAATCGCCGACCCGGCGGAGGAGATTTTCCCCTATGTCGGCCGCACCGAATTCACCGACCCGGAAAGCGGCCAGAAACTCACCGCGGGCCGCGCCGAGACGCTGAAGGACGACTATGCCCGCGCCTATGTCGCGCGGCGCGAGGCGCTGGCCGACAACCTGCGCCATCTCGGCTGGAGCTTCGTGCCCCACCGCACCGACCGCCTCGCCTCCGAGGCGCTGGTCGCCGTGCACATGTATCTCTCCGGCATGCCGGCCATGAAGGCGGAGGGCCGCCGATGAGTGCCTTCGCCTTCGCGTTCCCCGCCGTGCTGACGACGCTGGTGCTGCTGCCGGTCATCTGGTGGCTCTTGCGCCTGACGCCGCCGAAGCCGCTGACCGAGGTCTTCCCGCCCTTCGCCATCCTCGCCGCGATCATGAAGCGCGAGGAAACCCCGGCGCAAAGCCCCTGGTGGCTGACGCTGCTGCGCATGCTGATGGCGGCCGCGATCATCTTCGCCATCGCCGATCCGGTCTTCAACCCGCGCACCAACACGCTCGCCAGCAGCGGCCCCCTCGTGCTCGTGATCGACAACAGCTGGGCCTCCGCCACCGACTGGCAGCAGCGTATCGATACCGCCTCGACGCTGATCGACGACGCGGAAAGCCGCGACGTGCCGATCGCGCTGGTGCTGACCGCCGACCGCCAGCACGACGCCGTGCCGGTCGATGCCGCGACGGCCCGCAACCGCCTCGCCGCCGCCGAAGCCCGGCCGCTGCCGGCAGACCGCGCCGCCGCCGTCGCCTCGCTGCGCACCGCGCTCGACGGAACCGCGCCGGGCACCCTCGCCTTCATCAGCGACGGCATGGCAAGCGGCGAGACGGACGAAACGGTCACCGCATTGCAATCCCTTGTCCCCGCCGATTTCCGCCTGATCGCAAGCGACGGAGCATCCGCCGTCGCCATCACCGCGGCCACCAATGGCGCGGACGCGCTTTCCGTCACCCTCACCCGCCTCGACGGCGGCCCGGCGCGCAGCCTGCCGCTGACGGCGCACGATTCGCGCGGGCGGCCGATCGCGACAGGCACCGCCGATTTCGCCGCAGGCAGCACCACGACATCAGGCACCATCACCGCGCCCTTCGAGCTGCGAAACGACTTCGCCCGCATCGCCGTGGACGGCCTCGCCAATGCCGGCGGCACGTATCTGCTCGACGACGGCTTCCGCCGCCGCCGCGTCGCCTTCCTCTCCGGCGAGGTGGTGGATGCCAGCCAGCCGCTGCTCTCGCCGCTGCACTATATCAACCGCGCGCTCGCCCCCTATGCCGACCTGGTCGAGCCGAGCGTCGCCGACCTCTCGGTCGCCATCCCCGAGCTTCTGGAGCAGAACCCCTCCGTGCTGATCATGGCCGATATCGGCCGCCTGCCGGAGGATGTGCAGGGTGCGGTGCGCCGCTGGATCGAGGCCGGCGGCATGCTGATCCGCTTCGCCGGCCCGCGCCTCGCCGCCGCCCCGGCCGATGACCCGCTCGTGCCCGTCCTGCTGCGCAAGGGCGAACGGGCGCTCGGCGGCGCGCTGTCCTGGTCCGAGCCGCAGCCGCTCTCCGCCTATCCCGCAAACAGCCCGTTCTTCGGCATGCGCGCGCCGGAAGACATCCTGATCAAGCGCCAGGTGCTCGCCGAACCGACGCCGGACCTTGCCGAGCGCACCTGGGCAAGCCTTGCCGACGGCACGCCGCTGGTGACGACCGGCCCGCTCGGCTCCGGCCGCATCGTGCTCTTCCACGTCAGCGCGGAAACCGGCTGGTCCAACCTGCCGCTGTCAGGCGATTTCGTCGAAATGCTCCGCCGCACCGTGCAGCTTTCGCGCGGCGGCGGCGTTTCGACGGGCAATGGGGTCGAGACGCAGGGCCTGCCGCCCTACCGGCTGATGACGGCGAACGGCACGCTCGCCGCCGCCACCGGCGAAGCCAAGCCGCTCGCCGCCGCCAACGCGACCAGGGCCATCGCCAGCTTCGACAACCCGCCCGGCCTCTACGGCACGGAGGACGGCTATGTCGCCCACAACCTCTTTCCACCGGGCCACGAGATCCGTCCGCTCGCCGTCGCCGAAGGCGCGGCCGTCCGCGAGCCGCTCGCCGGCAAGGAGACCTGGTCGCTGAAACCGCATCTCTTCACCCTTGCCGCCCTGTTGCTGCTCGCCGACTGCGCCATCGTGCTCTTCATGGGCGGGGCCTTCGCCGCCGCCGTCCGCCGCGCGCCCCGGCGCGGCGCGACCGCCGCCCTGCTGCTGGCCCTCATGGCCGGCGCGCTGGCGGCGCTGCCGTCCGAAAGCCGCGCGGATGACGCAAAACCGGGTGACGAAAACATCCTCTCGCGGCTCGACACGACGCATCTCGCCTATGTCGTCACCGGCGAGGGCGAGGTGGACCGCATTTCCGAGCGTGGCCTTGCGGGGCTTACGGAATTCCTCACCTACCGCACCACGCTGGAGCCCGGCGAGCCGGTCGGCATCGACATCTCCAGGGACGAGCTGTCGCTCTACCCGATCATCTACTGGCCGGTGAGCGCCAGCGCCGAAATGCCCACCAGCGCCGCGATCAGCCGCATCGATGCCTATATGCGCAACGGCGGCACGGTGCTGTTCGATACCCGCGACCAGTTCGTCTCGCTGGACGGCAATGCGACGAGCCCGAACACCGAACGCCTCCAGGCGATCCTCGCCAATCTCGACATTCCGCCGCTGGAACCGGTGCCGGCCGATCACGTCCTGACCAAGGCCTTCTACCTGCTCGCCAATTTCCCTGGCCGCTATGCCGGAAGCCCGCTGTGGATCGAGGCGGAACTGGACCGCGCCGAGGACCCGAGCCGCCCGGCCCGGGCGGGCGACGGCGTCTCGCCGATCATGATCACCGGCAACGATTTCGCCGGCGCCTGGGCGGTGGATGCCAACGGCATGGCGCTCTTGCCGACCGTGCCGCCGGACGAGGTGCAGCGCGACCACGCCTTCCGCGCCGGCGTCAACATCATGATGTACATGCTGACAGGCAACTACAAGGCGGACCAGGTGCACGTCCCCGCCCTCCTCGAACGGCTGGGGCAATGACATGACCATCCAGTTCTCCCCCTTCCTGCCCTGGATCGCCATCGCCGTGATCGGCCTTGCCGGTCTCGCGCTCGCCGCGCTCGGTTTCTGGCGCGGCCTGCGCGGGTCGTTCATCCGTGCGGTGGCCCTCGCCCTGCTGGTCCTCGCCCTCGCCAACCCGGTCTTCCTGCAGGAGGACCGCGAGGCGCTGTCGACCGTCGTGCCCGTCATCGTCGACCGCAGCCAGAGCCAGGGCAACGAGCAGCGCACCGCCCAGACCGACGCCGCGCTGGAAGGCCTGAAGGAGCGTTTCGCCCGCTATCCCCGCATCGAGCCGCGCATCGTGGAAACCGGCGACGACGGCACGTCGGACACGCCTTCCACCCGCCTCTTCGACGCGCTCAACGCGGCGATCGCCGATGTGCCGCGCTCGCGCGTCGGCGGGGCGATTCTCATCACCGACGGCCAGGTGCATGACATTCCGGAAGCCTCCGCCTTCTCCGGCTTCGAGGCGCCGGTGCACGCGCTCGTCACCGGCCGGCCGGATGAGTTCGACCGCCGCATCGAGATCGTCAGCGCGCCGCGCTTCGGCATCGTCGGCGAGCCGCAGGAGCTGAAATTCCGCGTGGTGGACGACGGCGCAGGCCCGGGCGATGCCGCCCGCGTAAAAGTGCGCCTCAACGGCAACGAGATCGCCTCGGAGATCACCCAGCCGGGCACCGAACAGCCGCTCGGCTTCACCGTGCCGCGCGGCGGCAACAATATTCTGGAGTTCGAGGTGGAGCCCGTCGAGGGCGAGATCACCACGGCGAACAACCGCGCCGTCCATGTCATCGAGGGCATTCGCGAGAACCTGCGCGTGCTGCTGGTCTCCGGCGAGCCGCATGCCGGCGAACGCGCCTGGCGCAACCTTTTGAAGTCCGACACCGCCATTGACCTCGTGCACTTCACCATCCTGCGCCCGCCGGAAAAGCAGGACGGCACGCCGATCAACGAACTGTCGCTGATCGCCTTCCCGACGCGCGAACTGTTCGTCGACAAGATCAACGAGTTCGACCTCATCATCTTCGACCGCTACCAGCACCGCGGCGTGCTGCCGATCCTCTACTACGACAACATCGCGCAATATGTCGAAAACGGCGGCGCGCTGCTGATCGCCGCGGGGCCGGAACATGCGGGCAACGATTCCATCGCCGGCACGCCGCTCTCCGTCGTGCTGCCGGCAAACCCGACCGGCGCGATGAACGAGGCCTCCTTCTATCCCCGCCTTTCGGAACAGGGCAAGAAGCATCCCGTCACGCGCGGGCTCGAAGGTGCGGACCAGGAGCCGCCCCATTGGGGCCGGTGGTTCCGCACCGTCGACGTGCAGCGCCCGGACGGCAATGTCGTGATGGAGGCCAATGACGGCAAGCCGCTGCTGGTGCTGAACCGCGCCGGCAAGGGCCGCGTCGCCATGTTGCTTTCCGACCAGGGCTGGCTCTGGGCGCGCGGCTTCGAGGGCGGCGGCCCGCATGTCTCGCTCTACCGGCGCACCGCCCACTGGCTGATGCAGGAGCCGGCGCTGGAGGAGGAAGCGCTGACCGCCCGCACCTTCGGCCGCACGCTCCAGATCAACCGCCAGACGATCGGCGATGCACCGGGCGAAGCGACGGTGAAGCTGCCTTCCGGCGAAATGCTGAAGGTGGCGTTGAGCGAGGCCGAGCCCGGCCTCTACCGCGCGGAAGTCCAGACGACGGAAACCGGCCTTTACGAGATCACCAACGACGACCTGAGTGCGCTCGTCCATGTCGGCGCCGTGGATGCGCCGGAATTCAAGGCGACGATCTCGACGGCGGAAAGCCTGAAGCCGCTCGCCGACGCCACGAAGGGCACGGTGCGCCGGCTGGTGGATGCCGAAGGCGAGGCCATTTCGCTGCCGCCGCTGCTGCCGGTTTCGGGGCAGGTACGCACCGTCGACGAAAACCGCCTGTCGCTGCGCATGACGGACGAGACGGTGCTGAAGGGCATCAATTCGCTGCCGCTCTTCGCCGGCTTTGCCGGCGTCGGCCTCTTGCTGCTCGCCTTCTCGGCCATGTGGTATCGCGAAGGGCGATAGGTCCTCTGGCGTCGTGCCCGCCATTCGGCTAGTGTCTCGGCACGGCCGGAGGCGGCCGGCAGACCCGCGTCTTTTCCGAAGACATGGCGAACGCCTCCCAAAAAAACCTTTCTCCACCGTTCATCGTGGCGAAGGCGTCGGCAATGCGGGCACTGACGAAGACTTCGCCTGAGACGAGGAACGGACATGCGCGATTTTCGCGACGCCAAAGCCATGGCCAAGACCCTGCGGGAGGTGCTTGCCACCCGCAATATCGACATCACCCACAGCGAAGCCCTCGAAACCGTCGCCCGCCAGTTCGGCGTGGAGACGTGGAACATTCTCTCCGCACGGATCGAGGCGAAGCCGGAAAATGGTATCGCCTTCGAGCAGGCGGTGCCGATCGTGCGCATCTTCGACGTGCCCAAGGCGCACGAATTCTACCTCGGCTTCCTCGGCTTTTCCGTCGACTGGGAGCACCGCTACGGCGAGAATTTTCCGCTCTATACGCAGGTCTCGCGCGCCGGGCTGCGGCTGCACCTTTCCGAACATGCCGGCGACGCCACGCCCGGCGGCAACATGGTCGTCTACATGAAGGGCATCCGCGCCTTCCAGAAGGAGCTGATCGGCAAGGACTATCGCTACATGAAGCCAGGGCTGGAAGATGAGGGCACGCGGCTGGAGGTGACGGTCACCGATCCCTTCAACAACCACATCCGCTTCATGGAGTTGAAGGACTGAGATCGCCCCTCAAACGCCGGAATTGGCCCCCTCGTCATTCCGCCACGCAATCACCCCCTTCAGCCGCTCATGCGTATCCGCCGCAAAGGGCATGACCAGCACGCGGGCGGGATCGACGGGGCCGGGGAAAGTCAGCGCGTTCCAGGCGACCTTCTCGAAGCCGAGCGGGCCGTAATAGGGCGGATCACCGACGAGCACGACGGCTTCCGAGCCCTTGCGCTTTGCGGCGGCGCAGGCGATGCGCAGGAGTTCCCGGCCGATGCCGCGGTTCTTG
This sequence comes from Shinella sp. HZN7, assembly GCF_001652565.1. Classification (NCBI taxonomy): domain Bacteria; kingdom Pseudomonadati; phylum Pseudomonadota; class Alphaproteobacteria; order Hyphomicrobiales; family Rhizobiaceae; genus Shinella; species Shinella sp. HZN7. Next base: position 2,722,445 of record NZ_CP015736.1, read on the forward strand.
TGCGAGGGCCGCACGGCGAGCGGGCCGAGCAGATGCCCCTTCACGCCGCCCGCCAGGACCGGCGTCATGCGCACGGAGGCGATGGTCTCGCCGTCATCGGTGCAGATGAAGGATAGCGACAGGTCGTGCGGCCCCTGCTCGCGGATGCGCGCAGCCGCGCGGACATGCCGGCCGGGGCCGAAGGCTTCTTCGTTGATGTGTTCGATGGCCGCGTCGTGGGAGGCATCTTCCGTCAGGTAGACGAGGTCGTGCTTGAGCATGTTCATGGATCAGGGAACCGGAGACGAAACGAGGGATGCGGGTGATCGCGCCGCCGTCAGGGGGCGCAGCAGGAGCATCAGCGTCGTCGTGGGGTTCCGGTGTAGAACATGCGCGTTTCGTCTTCCTTGCCGGCGTGAGCGCCGGTGCTGGTCTGCGCGGATAGCAGAAATTTCGTGTCTGTCAAAGAGCAAAACGCACTGTTCATCAAAATGCACCTATCCACGCCCCGCCCATGCGCTCACTATGGTGGCACGTTTTGGCCGCAAGGGCGGCGGAAGGAGACCATCATGGGCATGCTCGTGGACGGCGTCTGGCAGGACGTCTGGTATGACACGAAATCGACGAAGGGCCATTTCAAGCGCGCCGCCTCGCAGTTCCGCAACTGGGTCACGCCGGACGGCGCCCCTGGCCCGACCGGCGAGGGCGGTTTTGCGGCGGAGGCCGGGCGCTACCACCTCTATGTCTCCTATGCCTGCCCCTGGGCGCATCGCACGCTGATCTTCCGCAGGCTGAAGAAACTGGAGGACCTGATCACCGTCTCCGTCGTCGACCCGTTGATGCTGTCGAAGGGCTGGGAGTTCAAGGGCGAGAACGGCGGCACGCTCGATCCGCTGTTCGGCGCCGCCGCGCTCTATGAAATCTACCAGAAGGCCGATCCGCACTATTCCGGCCGCGTCACCGTGCCCGTGCTGTGGGACAAGAAGCAGAACCGCCTGGTCTCGAACGAATCGGCCGAGATCATCCGCATGTTCAATTCCGCCTTCGACGGCCTCACCGGTTCGCGCGACGACTATTATCCCGAACCGCTGCGCGCCGAGATCGACGCGCTCAACGAGACGATCTACGACAGCGTCAACAACGGCGTCTACAAGGCCGGCTTCGCGACGACGCAGGAAGCCTACGAGGGCGCCGTGCAAAAGCTCTTCGAGATGCTGGACAGCCTCGACGACCGGCTTTCGACGAAGCGCTATCTCACCGGCGACCGGCTGACGGAGGCCGACTGGCGCCTCTTCACCACGCTGGTGCGCTTCGATCCGGTCTATGTCGGCCACTTCAAGTGCAATATCCGCCGCATCGCGGATTATCCGAACCTTTCGGGATATCTGCGCGACCTGTACCAGGTGCCGGGCGTCGCCGGCACCGTGAACATGCGCCACATCAAGGAGCATTATTACCGCAGCCACACGACGATCAACCCGACGGGCATCGTGCCGGTCGGCCCGGACCTCGACCTGACCGTGCCGCATGGCCGGGATCGGCTCAAAGCGGCCTGAACCTACCAGACATCCGCAAAAGGCACCCGGCCGGCGAGTTCCTCCAGCCGCCGTCGGGTGGCAGCGGTCGTGGCAGCCGGCAACGCATCGAGCGCGAAGAAGCCGGCCTCGACGATCTCCCGGTCCTTCAGGCGCGGCGCGGACTGGGTGACGCCTTCGCAGCGATAGAGCAGGACGTGATCGCGCTTGCTGGTCTGCCGGTTGAAATAGACGTGCACGAGCCGTGGCGGCGTACCCAAAACGAGGTTGCCCTCCTCCCGCATCTCCTTGGCAAGCGCCTCCAGCGCCGTCTCGCCGCGCTCGATGCCGCCGCCCGGCAGGTGCCAGCCGGGCACATAGCTGTGGCGCACCAGGAAGAGACGGCCCGCCTCGTCGAAACAGGCGGCGCGCACGCCCATCGTCATGCCGCGGGAAAACGCGAAATAGCCGTGCAGCACGCGCGTCGCGAGCCGCGTGAGGCGGCGGCGGGGCGGCGGGGCGGCGGGCTTGTCCTGGTCCATGGCGGCACTTGGTCGGAAGCTTTTGGCCAAATCAAGTCTCACCGCGTCAAAGGCCAGGGAATATCCACGCCTTGCGTTTCCCTTCCGCATCTTATGCTCTAAGGAAGGATATGTTCAGACTTGCCCATATATCGGACGTCCACCTCGGCCCGCTCCCCGCCCTCACCTTCCTGGAGCTTTTTTCCAAGCGTATCACCGGCTTCGTCAACTGGCACCGCAACCGCCGTCGACACCTCTTCGCCAACACGCTGGACATCGTGCTCGACGATATCGAGCGGCGCGACCCCGATCATCTGGCGATCACCGGCGACCTCGTGAACCTTGCCTCCTCGCTGGAAATCACCGCCGTCAAAAACTGGCTGGCGGAGGCGGGCGTGCCGGAAAACGTCTCGGTCGTGCCGGGCAACCACGACGCCTATGTGCCGGGCGCCTACGAAAAATCGACCAGGGCCTGGTATCCCTATATGCGCGGCGACAGCGGGCCGACCGAGTGGAACGAGGATTTCCACGTCTTTCCCTATATGCGCATTCGCGGCCAGGTGGCGATCATCGGCTGCTCGACGGCGGTCGCCACGCCGCCCTTCGCCGCCTCGGGCTATTTCGGCAGCCGCCAGGCGCGCGAGACCGTCAACCTCCTGCGCGCGGCCGAGGACGCCGGCCTCTTCCGCATCGTGCTGATCCATCATCCGCCGATCCGCGGCGCGACCTCGTTCCACAAGCGCATGATCGGCATCCGCCGCTTCGCCGCGACCGTCTCGACCGGCGGGGCCGATCTCGTGCTGCACGGCCACACCCACCTCAACACCGTGCATTGGCTTCCAGGGCATATGAAGCAGATCCCGGTCGTCGGCATCGCTTCCGCCTCGCAGGGCCCGGGCGGCCACAAGCCGCCGGCCGGCTACAACCTGTTCTCCATTTCCGGCGCTCCGGGGAACTGGATCGTCATGCGCGAGCGCTACGCGCTGACGACGGACGGCCTTGCGCTGGTGCTGGCGGAAACCACGCGTTTCTAAGGGCGCGTCGCGATCCTCCAGGTCGCGCCTTGCGCTTCGGATGCCAGGTGTCGTCCTCGAAACCGCTGCACATTTTCGCGCGGCATGCCGGCGCTCCCGTGCGAATAAAACCCGTCCCTCAGCCGTACCATCTCTTCAGAGCGATCCGCCCTGGAGACACCAAAAAAGGGCCGGGCCGCTCCCGGACGGCCAGTGCCCGACAGGCGAACGATCGAGAGGGAACCCATGACCATGCTCCGCCACACCATGCTGCTATCATTCTGCGCCGCCGTTTCGCTGACGGCGCTGTCGGCCGCGCGCGCCGCCGATTCCGACACCACCACGCCGCCGGTCGCGACCGAAACGACGACGACCTGCACCGACGGCAAGATCTGGGACGAGGACAAGAAGGAATGCGTCGCGCCGGAAGATCTGAAGCCGGCCGAAGGCACGCCCGCCGAGGACGAGGCGACGGAGGAAGAGCAGAAGAAGACCGAGCGCACCATCGACGACAAGCTCTACGAGGCAGCCCGCGAATTCGCCTATGCCGGCCAGCACGAGAACGCGCTGCGGGCGCTGCGCGCGGCCTATGACCAGGAGGATCCGCGCATCCTCAACTATATGGGCTACAACACCCGCAAGCTCGGCGACATGGCGCTGGGCATGAGCTACTACAGGCGGGCGCTGCAGAAGGACGAGAACTATATCCTCGCCCGCTCCTATATGGGCCAGGCGCTGATCGAGCAGGGCGACATCGAGGGCGCCCGCGTCCAGCTCGTCGAAATCCGCGATCGCGGCGGCGAGAACACCTGGGCCTATCGCGCGCTGCTCCAGTCGCTCGGCGGCGAGCGCACCACTTACTGACATAGCGCCGGCGGCGCCGTCCGGAAACGGCACGGCGCCGGCCGCCACAAAGATCAATCGTTGAGGGAACGCGGGAAACTGCGCTCCGGGTTGCCGTTCATGCTTGCAGACCTTAGGAAGAATGTTTCATATCAGACGCTCGTCGCCCGCCCGGCAGCGAATAGAGTTTTGATCCCGAACGTTTCCTTGGAAAAGCAATGCGTCCGACGGCAGAATCGAATGAGTTCCGGCGAGAATTGGTCAATTTGTTGCCGAAGTTGCGCCGTTTTGCGATGACGCTGACGCGCAATGGCAGCGATGCCGACGACCTCGTGCAGGAGGCCTGCGAGAGAGCCATCACGCGGAGCCATCTATGGAACGGGGAAGGCCGGCTGGAAAGCTGGGTTTATGCCATGACGCGCAATCTCTGGGTGGACGAGATCCGCAAGCGAAAGGTCCGCACAGGGTCCGGTACGGTAGATGTTGCCGAGCAGGATAGCCTGCATATCGAAGCGTCGGCCGACAAGGCGGTCTATGCCAAGCAGTTGCACAAGTTGATCATGACCATGCCGGAAGGTCTCTCGAGTGTCTTTCTCCTCGTCAATGTCGAAGGTCACAGCTATCGGGAGGCGGCGGATATTCTGGGCATACCGATCGGGACCGTGATGAGCCGGCTTTCGGCGGCCCGCATCCGGCTTGCGGCCATGATCTCGGAACAGATGGAAAGGAGGGCCTGATGGTGGAGAGCACACAGGGTCTTCCGCTCGAAGTACGCTTGTCGGCCTATCTCGATGGCCAGCTGCCGGAAGCGGAAATGCACGAGATCAACGCGATCCTCGCCGAGGACGACGATGCGCGCATGGTCTTCGAGAAGCTGAAGCTCGGCAGCGAATTCGGCGCCCGCGCCTTCGAAAAACTGTTGCAGGAGCCCATTCCGCTCGATCTGGTGCGCAACATCAAGGAAGCCGGCAAGAAGGACGACGAACCGCCGAAGGCGGACTTTGCCGCCATTCCGGTTTCCGCTGCCGCGCCGCGCCGCCCCTCTGCCTTATGGCCGAAGGCGCTCGCCGCGTCCCTCGTGCTGTTCCTTGCCGGCGGCGCCGCCGGCTATCTCGTCGGCGAGCGTCAGGACGGCGCGTCCCAGCTTGCCTCCACCCGGTTCGCCCCGGCCCGCACCTGGCTCGACGATATTGCCGACTATCATCGCATCTATGCCCGCCAGACGCGCCATCTCGTGGAAGTGCCGGCGAGCGACAAGGAACATATCGTCGAATGGCTCTCGGCCAGCACCGGCGTGCCCTTCAAGCTGCCCGACCTTTCCGACCAGAACCTGACCTTCGAGGGCGCACGCCTGCTGGTCGCCGGCGGCAAGCCGGCCGCCCAGCTCCTCTATCGCAATGCCCAGAACGAGGTCTTCGCCATCTGTTTCGTCCAGAGCGATCCGATCGAAACCGTTACGGCCCTGTCCGAAAGCATGCGCAACGATATCGGCCTCGTCTCCTGGCAGAAGGGCAGCGCGTCCTATGTCGTGGTCGGCCCCTCAGCCGATCCATCGCTGGAACGCATCGCCGAGACGGTGTCCTCGACGATCTGAGCCTCCGTGCAAAGCGTCCCGTCGCGGATTTCGGACAGCAAAAAGCCCGGCAGCATCGCTGCCGGGCTTTTATAATATTCAGCATCCTCGCCGCTCAGCCGCGGACGGCGAGCACGCGGTTGGCGGCCGAGACGATGGCTTCGAGCGAGGCCGTCACGATGTTCGTGTTGATGCCGACGCCGAACAGTTTTCCGCCCGGATGCTCGACTTCCACATAGGCGATGGCCGCCGCGTTGGAGCCGTGCTGGAGCGAATGCTCGGAATAGTCCGCCACCGACATGGGGATGCCGAGATAGATCGACAGCGCATTGATGAAGCCGTCGATCGGGCCGGTGCCCTTGCCTTCGATACGCTTCGTCTCGCCGCCATCGGTAATCTCCGCGGCAACGATGCGCGTGCCCTTCTGGCCGGCGTCGTCGGGATAGGTGTGGTGGTCGACGAAGCGTAGGCGCGTGCCGGGCTGCGTGACGTAGCGCTGCATGAAGCTTTCATGGATGCGCTTCGACGGCAGTTCCACGCCCTCTTCGTCGGTGATGCGCTGGATCTCCTCGCGGAACTCCACCTGGAGGCTCCGCGGCAGGTTGATGCCGTAGTCTTCCTGCAGGATATAGGCGATGCCGCCCTTGCCGGACTGCGAGTTGATGCGGATGATCGCCTCGTAGGAGCGGCCGACGTCCTGCGGATCGATCGGCAGGTATGGCACTTCCCAGATCGGCTTGTTGGCCTTCTTGATGGCCTTCATGCCCTTGTTGATCGCGTCCTGGTGCGAGCCGGAGAAGGCGGTGTAGACCAGTTCGCCGACATAGGGATGGCGCTCGGGAATGGTCATCTCGTTGGAATATTCGTAGACGGCCTTGATGCGCTCGATATCGGAGCAGTCGAGCTTGGGATCGATGCCCTGCGTGTACATGTTGAGCGCCAGCGTGACGACGTCGACATTGCCCGTGCGCTCGCCATTGCCGAACAGCGTGCCTTCGACGCGGTCCGCGCCGGCCATCAGCGCCAGTTCCGTCGCGGCGATGCCGGTGCCGCGGTCGTTGTGCGGGTGCAGCGAGATGAGGACGTTCTCGCGGTTGTCGATGTTGCGGCACATCCATTCGATCTGGTCGGCATAGATGTTCGGCGTCGCCATCTCGACGGTGGACGGCAGGTTGAGGATCAGCTTGTTGTCCGCCGTCGGCCTGACGATCTCGACGACCGCGTTGCAGATCTCCAGCGCCACTTCCAGCTCGGTGCCGGTGAAGCTCTCCGGCGAATATTCGAAGCGATAGCCGCCGCCGGCCTTGGCGGCCATGTCGGTGATCATCTTGGCGGCATCGGTGGCGATCTGCTTGATGCCGGCGACGTCCTTGCCGAACACCACGCGGCGCTGCAATTCGCTGGTGGAGTTATAGAAGTGGATGATCGGCTTGTGCGCACCTTCCAGGGCTTCGAAGGTGCGGGTGATCAGCTCCGGCCGGCACTGCACCAGCACCTGCAGGGACACATCCTGCGGCACATTGCCCTCTTCGACGCACCAGCGGGCGAAGTCGAAATCGGTCTGCGAGGCGGAGGGGAAACCGATCTCGATTTCCTTGAAGCCCATGTCGAGCAGCAGCTGGAACATGCGGGCCTTGCGGTCGTGGCCCATCGGGTTGATCAGCGACTGGTTGCCGTCGCGCAGGTCCACCGAACACCAGATCGGCGCCTCGGTGATGGTCTTGCTGGGCCAGGTCCGGTCCGCAATGTTGATCGTCGGATAGGCCTGGTACTTGACGGGCGCCTCGGGCATGCCCTGCTTGGGGGAATGGGTCTTCAAAATCATCGTCTTCGTCTCTTCGTCGTCCCGGCATTCGCGAAAGCGTCATAGCGCCTAACGAGGGCGAATGCACCGGAATTCATGCATGGGGTGAAGCGAGGAGCTATTGCCGGACGGGCTTTTCGGCCGCCGGGCGCTCCTCAGCGAACCCGGCAACCGCGCGTAAGGCCGAGAAGAAGAAGCGAGGAGAAGCCGCGCGAACGCTCGCGAACAGCAGCGCTGCCGCGGGAAACTCGTTCGATGATCTGTGCGCTGGTCTTCAACATGAGGCGTCTATAGCCGCGGCCGGGCGAAAGCGCAACCCACCCCATGGAAAAAGCCCTCCGCGATGGGAGGGCTTCGTGTGTTCACGAGGTCCGCAAACCCCTCCTTCGCCATGCTCGGGCCTGACCCGAGGATGACGGAGAGGGTGGAGCAAGGGACCGGAAAGCCTCAGATATCCGCCTGCGAGGTCACGATGCGCGAGACGAGGCCGTAGCCCTTGGCCTCTTCGGCCGAGAGCCAGTAGTCGCGGTCCGTGTCCCTGGCGATCTTCTCGATCGGCTGGCCGGTGGCGTCGGCGAAGATCTTGTTCAGGCGCTCGTTCATCTTGATGATCTCGCGGGCCTGGATCTCGATGTCCGACGCCATGCCGCGGGTGCCGCCCGACGGTTGGTGCAGGAGGAAGCGCGTGTTCGGCAGGCAGAGGCGCTGCTCCTTCGGCGCGGCGACATAGATCAGCGCGCCGGCGGAGGCGACCCAGCCGGTGCCGATCATCCAGACCTTCGGCTTGATGAACTTGATCATGTCATGGATCGAATCGCCCGATTCGACATGGCCGCCCGGCGAATTCACGTAGATGCGGATGTCCTCGTCGCTGGCGGCGGCGAGCGCCACGAGCTGCGAGCAGACCTTCTGCGCCAGTTCCTGGTTGATCGGCCCATAGATGAAGATCGAACGCGACTTGAAAAGGTTCGCCTCCGTTTCCTTGCCCAGGGGCAGTTCCGTCTTCTTGTCGTCTTCGTCGCTCATCCAAAGTCTCCGGATTGCTCGTCAATAGTCCTGTCGCTGTCAGATAATGCGACTCACCGGCCAAGACAATGCAACAAAACCGATAGGCGGCGATAGAGCCTCGCCGCGCCACCGGAAAACAGGGTAAATGCGACAGGTCCGATGCGGCCCCGGCGGGTCGCCTGCGCACTTTGCGTATGGACTTGGCGCCGGCATCGCCCCTACGATGCCGTCCTTACCGATCAAAGGCGCCGGCCGTCCCCAGGCCGGCGGAACAGGGGACACCATGATCAGACGCATTCCGCTGGCGCTGGCCGCGCTCGCCATCACGGCCGCACCGGCCTTCGCCCACCTCGACCCGGAAGAACACGGCTCCTTCATGGCCGGGGTCTCGCATCCGCTCTTCGGCCTCGACCATATCCTCGTCATGGTCGCCGTCGGTCTCTGGGCGGCGCAGATCGGCGGCAAGGCGCTCTGGGGCGTGCCGGCCGCCTTCGTCGCCACGATGGCGATCGGCTTCGGCCTTGCGCTTGCGGGGGTCGACCTGCCCTTCGTCGAGCCGGCGATCCTCGCCTCGGTCGTCGCCCTCGGCCTGCTCGTGGCGATGGCGGTGAAACTCGACACGGCGGCCTCGGCCGCGATCGTCGCCGTCTTCGCGCTCTTCCACGGCCATGCCCATGGCGGCGAACTCGGCAGCGCCGGCGCCCTAGAATTCGGCATCGGCTTCGTCGTCGCGACGGCGCTGCTGCACGTTGCCGGCATCGGGCTCGGCCTTAGCATCGCGCGCCTTTCGGGCGGCGCCATCGCGGCCCGCCTCCTCGGGGCCATCACGGCGCTCGCCGGCCTCGTGCTCGCCTTCGGCTGATGCCTTGCGGCGGCGGGAAAACCCGCCGCCTTCACCCGCGTCCGCGATAGGGCTGCACCCCCTGGTCCGGGATCCACACGCCCTTCGGCGCATCGCCCGTCTGCCAGAACACATCGATCGGAATGCCGCCGCGCGGATACCAGTAGGCGCCGATGCGCAACCATTTCGGCTCCAGCAGCCCGACGAGGCGCTTGGCGATGTCGATGGTGCAATCCTCGTGGAAGGCGCCGTGGTTGCGGAAGGAATGCAGGTAGAGCTTCAGCGATTTCGATTCGACCAGCCAGCCGTCCGGGATGTAGTCGATGACGATATGCGCGAAATCCGGCTGGCCGGTCATCGGGCAGAGCGAGGTGAATTCCGGCGCCGTGAAGCGCACGACGAAATCCGTGCCGGCGTGATTGCTCGGCACCTTTTCCAGAACGGCGGTCTCCGGGCCCGCCGGCAGGTCGACCGCCTGGCCGAGTTGCGACAGTCCCGATACGTCAGTCTTGCTCATTGTGAACCTCTTCGATCTTCACCCTGATTCCATGGGCCTTTTCCGTCTCCGGCTCGACATGGATGGCGATCTGCGCGCCGGGCTGCACGGCGCGGATGGCATCTTCCAGCCGGTCGCAGATGTCATGCGCCTCGCCGACAGGCATCCGCGCCGGCACGACGAGATGAAAGTCGACGAATGTCGCGGCCCCTGCCCTGCGCGTCTTCAGGTCGTGCACGCCGAGGGAGCCCGCGCCGCTGGCGGCGATCGCCGCCTGGATAGCCTCCGCCTCCTCCGGTTCCACCGCATGGTCCATCAGGCCGTCGACCGAATGGGCGATGACCTTCCAGCCCTGATAAAGGATGTTGAGCGCGACGAGCACCGCAAGCAGCGGATCGAGCACCGCATAACCGGTGGCGATGGCGAGAACGAGGCCGACGAGCACGCCGACCGAGGTCACGACGTCCGACAGGATATGCTGCCCATCCGCCGAAAGCGCCGGCGAACGATAGCGTTTTCCCGCCCGGATGAGCGTATAGGCCCAGGCCGCGTTGATGACGCCCGCAAGGAAGTTGATGGCAAGACCCAGCGCCGGCGCCTCCATGGGCGCGGGCGCCAGCACCGCCGGCAGCGCCTCGGCGACGATGAGCAGCGCCGCCACGACGATCAGCACGCCCTCCAGGACCGCCGACAGGTACTCCGCCTTGTGGTGGCCGAAAGGATGCGTCTTGTCCGCGGGCTTGGCCGCATAGGTGATCGCCGCGAAGGCGACGATGGCGGCGACCACGTTGACGCTCGATTCCAGCCCGTCCGACAGCAGCGCCACGGACCCCGTCACCCACCAGGCGACCAGCTTCAGCCCCATCACGAAAAACGCCAGCGGGATGCCCCAGAGCGCCAGCCGCTTGACCCTGTCGGAATTTTCCATGCCACTCTCCATGCGCATGCAACCGAGTTGCAAAAAGCCTGGCCCATCAACGCAAAACCGCGCGCACGGGGACGTGCACGCGGTTTTCTCTTGGGGTCGATATCGGCCAGTTCGGCCGTTTTGTCAAAGCCTCAGGCGGCTTTTACCTTCGCTTTTTTCGAAAGATGCGCCACCACGTTCTCGATCATGCGCATGCCGGCATCCTGGCCGAGCGTCATGATCGATTCGGGGTGGAACTGCACGGCCGCGACCGGCTCGCTGGCATGCTCGATGCCCATGATCGTACCGTCCTCGCTCTCCGCCGTGATGATAAAATCGCGCGGCAGCGTGGCGGGGTCGGCGAAGATCGAATGGTAGCGGCCGACCGTCACCTCGCGGCCGAGGCCGGAAAAGACGATGCCCGGCTCCAGCACGCGGATGCGCGAGGGCTTGCCGTGCATGGGGATGGCGAGCTGGCGCAGCTCCCCGCCATAGGCCTCGGCGAGCGCCTGCAGGCCGAGGCAGACGCCGAAGATCGGCAGGTTGCGCGCCCGCGCCTTCTTGATCGTCGCCTTGCAGTCGAAATCCTTCGGATTGCCCGGGCCGGGCGAGAGCACGACGAGATCCGGCTTGATGCGGTCGAACACCTCTTCGGGAACCGGCGTGCGCACGGTGGTGACCGTCGCGCCCGTCTGGCGGAAATAGTTGGCAAGCGTGTGGACGAAACTGTCCTCGTGGTCTACGAGCAGGATGTTCACCCCGGCGCCCACGGCGGCGACGTCGCGCTGCACCTTGGCGGAATTGCCGGACTTGGCGTCGCGGATGGCTGCGATCATGGCGGAGGCCTTCAGTTCGGTTTCGGCTTCTTCTTCCTGCGGGTTGGAATCGTAGAGCAGCGTCGCCCCGGCGCGCACCTCAGCAATGCCGTCCTTGATGCGGATGGTGCGCAGCGTGAGGCCCGTATTCATGTCGCCGTTGAAGCCGACCATGCCGATCGCCCCACCATACCATGCGCGCGGGCTCTTCTCATGCGCCTCGATGAAGCGCATCGCCCAGAGTTTCGGCGCGCCGGTGACGGTGACGGCCCAGGCATGCGAGAGGAAGCCGTCGAAGGCGTCCATGTCGTCGCGCAGGCGCCCCTCGATATGGTCGACCGTGTGGATGAGGCGCGAATACATCTCGATCTGCCGGCGGCCGATGACCTTGACCGAGCCCGGCTCGCAGACGCGGCTCTTGTCGTTGCGGTCGACGTCCGAGCACATGGTGAGCTCGGATTCGTCCTTCTTGGAGTTGAGCAGCTTCAGGATCTGTTCCGAATCGGCGATCGGGTCGTCGCCGCGCTTGATCGTACCGGAGATCGGGCAGGTCTCGATGCGCCGGCCGGAAACGCGCACGAACATTTCCGGCGAGGCGCCGACGAGATATTCCTGGTTGCCGAGATTGATGAAGAAGGAATAGGGCGACGGGTTGATCGCCTTGAGACGGTGGGAGATTTCCGACGGCTTGCTCTCGCAGCGCTCGAAGAACTTCTGGCCGGGCACCACCTCGAAAAGGTCGCCGCGGCGAAAACTCTCCTTGGCCTTGACCACCAGCTCGGCATATTCGCCGGGACGATGGTCTCCATGCGGCGGGATCACGTCGACGGTCTGGAACGGCTCTGGCGCGATCGCCTCGCCCTTGCCCTCCGTCGAAAGCCCCCCCTTGGCGAAGTCGTAGCGGTCGATCCAGGCCTTGGCGGCGTAGTGGTCCACGACAAGGATCTCGTCCGGCAGGAACAGCACCATGTCGCGCTGGTCGTCCGGCCGCTTGAGCTTCAGGTCGATCGCATCGAACTGGAAGGCGAGGTCGTAGCCGAAGGCGCCGTAGAGGCCGAGGCTGGCATCCTCCGCGGAATGGAAGAGGTCGGTGACGGCGCGCAGCACCGTGAAGACCGTCGGCATCTTGGAGCGCTCTTCCTCGGTGAAGACCCGATCGGGAAGCTTCACCTCGAGATCGAGGCGGCTTTCCGTGCGGGCGCCGAGCGCCAGTTCCGGCACCTCCGCCAGACGGTCGGCGATGAGGGAGAGCAGCACCGCGCCGCGGCCGTTGTAGGCCTCGATCCAGACGGCGCGGCCGAAGGAGGAGATGCCGAGCGGTGGATCGACGACGGCGGTATCCCAGCGGGTATAGCGGCCGGGATATTCATAGTTCGACGAGAAGACCGCGCCGCGCCGTTCGTCCAGCTTGTCGACATAGGCGGAAATCGCGTGCGCATAGTCGGCGGCGCGGCGGCGGCGCGTGACGGTCACCCCGCCCTTCGTCTCGTAGGCTTCGGCGCCGTCTTCCAGAATTTTCGTGGCCATTCCCCAACTCCGTTTCAGGCCCGGTCCCGTGACGACGGCCCAAAAGAAAAAGCCGCCTCGAAGGTTCCGGGCGGCTTGTCGTCTCAATCACGCATGACTGGTCAAGGCCGCCTCAGCGAGCCCACCACCAGCCAGCGATGATGATCATCTTTTCCATGAGCGGAGTGTTAGCGTGAAGTGCGGGCGCGCGCAAGGCCGTTTGCAGCCCGCGCAACACGGCTTTCGGGATGTTGCGCGCCCGCATCACCCGCCATTGCACTTGCTGCGCCCGGAGCCGGAACCGTGAAACAATCCGTCAATATGGCGAAAATTCGCCATGCCCGGAAGTTTGCCGCTTCCGTGAGCATATGCTAATTGCGCACGGCAAAACATCGACATCAAGGCAAGAATCCATGGTCTCCATCATGGTGGAACAGTTCCGCAAGATGCAGATCCTGCTCGCGGAAACGATCGCAGATTACGAAACGCCGGAGTTCAAGAAGCTGGACGGCAGGATCGCCCGTGCCTTCGACACCCTCTATCGGCACGAACCGTGCGACGCCGACGAGGCCCGCACCCTGATCGGCCTCTTCCTCGACATCATCGAAGACAATGACGGTGGCGACAGTGTCCACCTCATCCAGCGCGTGCGCGCGATCGTGGACGACTTCATCGGCCAGTGCCGCCCGGCGATGGAAATCACCCACGGCGCGGGCATCTGACCGCACCACCGGCAACCAAATCCGTTTTCCGGCGTTTCCCCGCTGATCGTGTCAGCCGGGAGACGAAACCATCGTCACGCTCCATCGACCAGCCCTTCTTGCCGCCCTCCTCGTTCTGGCCGGCGCCGCCGACCTGCCGAAGGAAGGCCCCCTGCCGGTTGCAAGGCCGGAACGGAAGACCGAAGAGGAAACCGGAAAGGCGCCGGCCGAAACCACCGAAGCCGAACGCAAGGCAAAGGACGACGCGGAGAAGGCCAGGGAGCGACCGCAGGAGGACGACAAGCAGGATGCCGCCTGCCGGACGGCGCTGAAGGCCATCGGCGCCCGTTTCGAAGAGGCGCCCGCCGTCAACGACGGCAAGGCCTGCGGCATAGACAGGCCCGTCCTGCTCGACAGCCTGCCTGGCGACATCAAGGTCGAACCCGCCGCGACCATCCGCTGCGAGACCGCACTGCAGCTTGCCCGCTGGATGGAGGGATCGGTGAAACCCTCGCTCGAGGCCGCCATGCCCGGCGAGACCATCACGGTGCTCTCCCAGGCCTCGGCCTATATATGCCGCAACCGCAACGGCGCCGAGGAAGGCAGGATCTCAGAGCATGCCTTTGGCAATGCCGTCGACATTGCCGGCTTTGCGCTGAAAAGCGGCAAGACCGTCACGATCCGCCCAGCCGACAAGGAACCGACCCTCGACGGCGCGTTCCAGCGCGCGATCACGGAAGCCGCCTGCCTCTACTTCACCACGGTGCTCGACCCCGGCAGCGACGCGGCGCACCAGAACCACCTGCATCTCGACGTGAAGGCGCGGCGTGGCGGCTACCGCTATTGCTGGTAGGGCGGATTATATTTCGCCCTGCTCCTGAAAAGACCGGCGGCAGCCCCTATGTCAGGCATGGCCCCGCGGCCTTCCGACATTTCCGCCCAACAAGGTTCCCGTCCATGTCTATTCCCCCCTACGACCTCGCCATCCCGGCCTTCCAGCGCGGATTTACCGTGCTCACCAAGCTGCTCGACAAGGCCGAGGCCTTTGCGGAGGAAAGGAAGATCAAGCCGGAGGTCCTGGTCAACGCCCGCCTTGCGCCGGACATGCTTTCGCTCGCCGGCCAGATCCAGCGCATGAGCGACACGGCCAAGGGCGCCGCCGCCCGCCTGACCAGCTCCGACGCCCCGAGCTTTCCCGATGACGAAACCACGCTGGCCGATCTGCGCGTGCGCATCGCGAACACGGTGTCCTATCTCGCCACCGTGCCGGAAACCGCCTTCGAGGGCGCGGCGGAACGCACCGTCGTGCTGAAGACGCGGGGCGGCGAGACGAGCTATACCGGCAAGGACTATCTCCTCACCTTCGCCCTGCCGAATTTCTACTTCCACCTGACCACCGCCTACGCGATCCTGCGCCACAACGGCGTTCCCGTCGGCAAGCTGGACTATCTCGGGAGGACGTAAGACCACCTGCCAGATCGTCTTGAACGATCCGGCTCTCTCTCTCTCTCTCTCTCTCTCTCCGTCATCCTCCTCCCTCCCCTCCGTCATCCTCGGGCTTGACCCGAGGATCCATGCGGCGGGTGTGGCGTGGATGGTCGGGTCAAGCCCGGCCATGACGGAGGGAAGGTTTGCGAGAGCGCCGACACGCCCGCCTCCCCGCCTCAGAACAACCCCTCGATATACCCCTCCTCGTTGAGGAAGATCTTCTCCGACGACGGCACCTTCGGCAGGCCCGGCATGGTCATGATCTCGCCGGTGATGACGACGACGAAGCCGGCGCCGGCCGAAAGGCGCACCTCGCGCACCGGTACGGTGTGGCCCGAGGGCGCGCCGCGCAGGTTCGGATCGGTCGAGAAGGAATATTGCGTCTTGGCCATGCAGACCGGCAGGTTGCCGTAGCCCTGCTCCTCCCAGATGCGCAACTGGTCGCGCACCGACTTGTCGGCGATCACCTCGCCGGCGTGGTAGATGTCCTTGGCGATGGTCTCGATCTTCTGGAACAGCGGCATCTCGTCCGGATAGAGCGGCGAGAACTGCGACAGTCCGGATTCGGCAAGCTCCACCACCTTGTGCGCCAGGTCCTCGATGCCCGCCGAGCCGAGCGCCCAGTGCCGGCAGAGGATCGCCTCGGCCCCGAGCGTCGCGACATAGTCCTTCACCGCCTGGATTTCCGCATCCGTATCCGAGATGAAGTGGTTGATGGCGACCACGACGGGCACGCCGAACTTCTTGACGTTCTGCACATGGCGGCCGAGATTCGCGCAGCCCTTCTTCACCGCGTCGATGTTCTCCCGGCCGAGGTCGTCCTTCTTCACCCCGCCGTTCATCTTCATGGCGCGCACGGTGGCGACGATGACCGCCGCATCCGGCTTCAGCCCGGCCTTGCGGCACTTGATGTCGAAGAATTTCTCCGCCCCGAGATCGGCGCCGAAGCCGGCTTCCGTCACCACATAGTCCGCAAGCTTCAGCGCCGTCGTGGTGGCGACGACCGAGTTGCAGCCATGGGCGATGTTGGCGAAGGGACCGCCATGCACGAAGGCCGGATTGTTCTCCAGCGTCTGCACGAGGTTCGGCTGCATGGCGTCCTTCAGGAGCACCGTCATCGCGCCATCCGCCTTGATGTCGCGGGCAAAGACCGGCGACTTGTCGCGGCGATAGCCGACGATGATGCTACCGAGCCGCTTTTCGAGGTCCTTCAGGTCGGTCGCAAGGCAGAGGATCGCCATGACCTCCGAGGCCACCGTGATGTCGAAACCCGTTTCGCGCGGATAGCCGTTGGCGACGCCGCCGAGCGAGGCGACGATGTGGCGCAGCGCCCGGTCGTTCATGTCCATGACGCGCCGCCAGGCGATGCGGCGAATATCGATGTTCTGCTCGTTGCCCCAGTAGATGTGGTTGTCGATAAGGGCGGAAAGCAGGTTGTGCGCCGAGGTGATGGCGTGGAAATCGCCGGTGAAATGGAGGTTCATGTCCTCCATCGGCACGACCTGCGCATAACCGCCGCCGGCCGCCCCGCCCTTCACGCCGAAGCAGGGGCCGAGCGAGGCCTCGCGGATACAGGTGATCGCCTTCTTGCCGATGCGATTGAGGCCGTCGCCGAGGCCGACCGTCGTCGTCGTCTTGCCTTCGCCCGCCGGCGTCGGATTGATCGCGGTGACGAGGATCAGCCTGCCGTTCTTCCTGCCCCTCTGCGCGGCGATGAATTCGGCGCTGATCTTCGCCTTGTCATGGCCGTAGGGCAGCAGGTGCTCCGGCGGAATGCCGAGCTTTTCGCCGATCTCCAGGATCGGCCTCTTCTTCGCGGCGCGGGCAATTTCGATATCGGATTTCACGTCGGCCATGCGGTGTCGCTCCCTCTCGGCACAGCTACCGCAACCGGGTCTCCTCCCCTGACGGCGGTGCTTCCTTCTTTATTTGCCGCGCCATTTCATCGTGAAGCCGGGGGCAATGCCACACCGGGTTTTGCCGCCCGCTAGACCAGAAACGACATGGGGAGATAAATTTGCGGCGAATAGCGAATAGCGAATAGCGAATAGCGAAAGAGATCTTGCCCCTATTCGCTATTCGCAACGCCCTATTCGCTCACTACCGCGCCAGCACGTCGCGCATCTCGACGAGATTGGACCGCACGCGCAGGACATAGAAGCCCATCGTGGCGAGATGCGTCGGCATGATCCAGCCGTCCTCGCGGCCGTTGGAGATGATCGCCGGCTGGATGTTGAGGGCGGACCGCAACTGCTTGATGCTTTCCGTCCAGATCGGCTCGATGCCGCGCAGCTTGATGACCGCATCGAAATCGGCGCCGGCAGCCGAAAGGATGCCGTAATAGCCGTAGAGCTGGCCGTAGGCGAACCAGTAGCGGTCGTCCGCACGCGTGTCGAACCAGCCGCCATTGTGGAACTCCGACCGTTCGCGAATGATGGCGGAGGTCGAGCCGATGTCGTTGGCGATGCGGTCGAGGAATTCGATCAGGTTGTCCGAACGGCCGTCGAAGATCGCCTCGCAGGCTTCCAGCGCAGCGTTGAACTTGCGCAGATCCGCCATCGCCGTGCGGTAATAGGTCGGCGTCGGCGTCTTCGGCAGAAGCGAATCCGAGCCGAAATACCAGGTCTCCTCATCGAACTGGATATTGCCGCGGGCCCGCTGGAGATCGGCATTGATGCCCGAGGTGCCACGCACGCGGCCGAGCGAATCGACGAGCTCGACCGCCGTGCGGCGGACCGCCTGGTTGATGCCGCGCTGGAACGAGGCCTTGTTGTCGAACCAGGGCGTGCGGTCCCAGTCGAGCCCGAAGAGGCCGAGCTTGTAGAGCAGCATGGACGAAATCCACGCATTCTGGTTGACGTTGTAGTCGATGAGATCGGCCGTCACATCGACGATGGCCGAGCGCACGCAGGTCTTCGGCTCCGGCTCGGCGACCTCGCCCGCTGCCGGCGTGGTCGCCTGCCCGCTCGATGCGCTGCCGGCATCCTGCTTGCGCTGGGCGAGATTGTAGCTGTTCACGTAATCCGGGCTGAAGCCGCTCCACATCTGGGTCTGCCAGATGAAATAGGCATAGAAGCCGACGAGCAGCACAAGGCCGATGCCGATCGGCCCCTTGATGATCCAGCCGCGGGCCCGATACCAGTTCGCCACCGTGAGGAACGGCCAGAGAACCCAGGCGATCACGAGGCCGATGCCCCGGCCGATGGCCGCGAAGATGCGCTGGAAGAACGCGACGATCGGGTCAAGCATGGGCGTCGTCCTCTCTGATACCGAAAAGTTTCCTGCGGAAGGCAGCCTTGTCCTGCAGATAGGTTCGCGTCAACGTGGCGACAACGTATTCGCGGAACTTTTCGCTGTAGTGCTCGTAGGCGGCGTAGAACCCCTGCTTGTCGAAGACGAAGCGCGAGACGAAATCATAGGGAACCATCTGTGAAATCAGGCGGTTGACCAGCCACTGGTCCGGATGCTCGGGCGCTGCGCGCACCAGCATGAAGCGCCGCTCCGGCGGCACGTCGGCGATCTTGATCTCCCCCGTCGACGCAAGCGTTCGGATCGCCTCCTGCAGGAAGGGATAGGTGCCGTCGCGCGCCATGAGCTCGGCATTGCGATGCATCCAGGTCTGCAGCCAGATGCGGTCTGCCTTTTCGAGATCGGCGGTCGGATCACCCCGGTTGACGAGGCCGACCACCGTCATCTCCGCCCGGTGCTGGAAGAGGCCCGACGGCTCCACCCAGGAGGCGCGCGGCAGCTCCAGTCGCCTGGTGGAGGCGAGGAAATCGAAGATGCGCTTGTGGTCGTCGAGCGCGATATAGCTCACCTGCCAGGGCCGGGAGCGACGGAAGCCCGGCACGGTCGGATCGCAGATGACCGTCGTCGTCTTGTCGTCGAGGAAGACGTAGACGCCGCCGAAATGGTTCGCCCAATAGGCCTCGTGGCGGAAGACGAGCTGGTCGGGCACCAGCGCGTTCTGGCGGATGTCGCCGGTCTGTTTCGCCAGTTCCACCATGCGGTTGAGCATGGCGTCGTCCGCCCAGGCATTCGGCACGGTCTTCAGCCGGTCGACGAGGCCGCGCAGCTCCCCCGCCTTGCCGAGCATGTCCTCCGCCGACAGCACCTTGAAGCGCACCTCGTTGATCGAGAGCAGGTCGTCGATGTCGTTGACGACGGAGACGGAGTCCTCGATCTCGCCATAGAGCGCGTCGCGGATGGTGATGGCGTTGATCGCCCGGGCGTTGGCCGAGAAGAACTCGTGCATCAGCGCCGCGGTGTTGGAAAAGCTCGTATGCACGACCGGCAGGTTTACCTGCTCCGGCGTCATGATGATGAAGCGACGGTTGACGCGGTTCGGATCGAGATAGTCCCGATCGCCGAGCTCGTCGGCGATTTCGGGCGAAAAACCGGTCATGTCGATGCGGAAACTGGTGAGCTCCGTGCGGCGCATGCCGAACCCGTCGAGCGCCTTGTTGTAGCGCTCGACCAGATGCGGCTCATCGATCGGCAGCAGCCGTCCATAGATCAATTCGGCTTCGAGGAGGCGTTTCATGCGCTCTCCGGCGCGGGCAGGAACGTAAAGTCTGTCCCAGACGTGCGCTCCGCCAGCCGGCCCTCGCATATCGCCACGATCGTCTCCAACACAGCCTCGCGCTCCGTTATCACGTCCATGTTCCAGAAACGGGCAACGGACCAGCCATTCATGCCCATGAATTCATTTCGCTTCCGGTCATATTCACTACCCGCATGCTGGCTTCCGTCAACCTCGACCACCAGCATTTTCTCCCGACAGGCGAAATCTGCGAAATAGGGGCCGATCGCAAGCTGCCGCACGAACTTGAAACCGTTCAGGCGCCGCCCGCGCAGGTCCGACCAAAGCAATGTTTCCGCATCATTGTCGACTTGGCGCAATTGCCGTGCTCTTTCGGTCTT
Organism: Shinella sp. HZN7; assembly: GCF_001652565.1. Classification (NCBI taxonomy): domain Bacteria; kingdom Pseudomonadati; phylum Pseudomonadota; class Alphaproteobacteria; order Hyphomicrobiales; family Rhizobiaceae; genus Shinella; species Shinella sp. HZN7. The sequence continues at coordinate 2,742,377 of NZ_CP015736.1, forward strand.
TTTACCGTCCGCGCCGCGCATTTGCCCCTCACCCTAACCCTCTCCCCGCAAGCGGGGAGAGGGGACTTGCCTCACGAACGGATATTGGCTGGGGAAACCGGCCCGACATATCCCCTTCGCCCCGTTTACGGGGAGAAGGTGGCCGGCAGGCCGGATGAGGGGCAAATGCCGCACTCACTACCACCGACCCTCCGCCTTCATCGTCTCGATCTCGCGGATCGCCTTCTCGCGCTGGCGTTCGCGGCGGATGATGTCGGAAACCGCCGCGTCGTCGGATTTGTCCGTATAGCGGAATTCGCTGTCGGCGTAGCGGTTGATCTCCTGGAGGACCATTTCCATGGTGATCGGGCCGCGCAGTTCCTCGATCATCGCCTTCTTCTCGTCGTAGCCCTTGTGCATGAAGGCGCCGGCTGTGGCGAACCAGTCGTCCGGCAGGTCCACGTCCATGGCGCGCATCTTGATCGCGTCGGTGATGTTCTTGATGGCGCGGCCGGTGAAGCGGGGCTCGGCGATCTTGATGCGATGGAGATAGGCGCCGACATCGGCGAGCGACTTGATGGCGCCATGCTCCTTCTCGTGCATCTCCCACACGGCCAGAAGGCCCTCTTCCTTTGGTTTTGCATGTTGTTCGTAGGAGGTGGAGACGGCACGCTTGATCTCCTGGCCCTCGAAGAGCGTGTGCGCGCCGAGCGGGATCGAGTGGTTCCTGCCGACCAGCATGGCGAAGATGTCGATATAGTCGTCCTCGGTCTGCGGCCCGTCGACCAGCCAGCGGGCGCCGGCGCGCTGGCGCAGCGCATCGTCGACATTTTCCGGATAGTTGGAGAACATGCCGAAGGTGCAGTTGCCGCGCACCACGGTCGAGGCGCCGGCAAAACTCTCCATCAGCACCGCGGTCACCTCGTGCTGGCCGGCCGAGGCCCGGTCGTCCGAACGTTTCGCGGCGACCTGGTCGACGTCGTCGATCGTGCCGAAGCCGATCGCCTTGGGGTTGATGACGTTGTTGACGAATTCCTTGCAGTTCTGGCCGGATTTGCCCTGGTAGGAGGAAATCTGGTCGACGCCGAAATTCTCGTAATGGAAGGCGTAGCCGGCGGTCTGGCAGTAATCGTTGACGAGGCCGGCGAGCATCTGGATGAGGATCGTCTTGCCGGTGCCGGGCATGCCGTCGCCGATGAAGGTGAAGAGGAAACCGCCGAGTTCGACGAAGGGGTTGAGCTGGCGCTCGAAATCATAGGCGACGAGCATCTTGGCGAGCTTCATCGCCTGGTATTTGGCGATGTGGTTGCCGATGATCTCCTCCGGCTTCTTGAAGGTCATCGTGAGCGGCTTGCGCTTCTGGCCGGGCGCAACGTCGAAGCCGGAGAGGGTGAAATCGTCCTGCTCGATGCGGATATGGGCATTCTCGAAGCCGGCAAGGCCGGTAAAGCGCGCGCGGCGGCTGATCAACCCCTCGATGGCGACGCGAGCGAAGGCGCGGGCGCGGGAAACGAGCGCCGCATCGTCCGGCGCACCGGCAATCGTCCGGTCGAGGCCGGCGACCATGCTCTTCAGCGCGTCCTGCGGCGTGTCGAAGAGATAGTCCGGCTCGCCGCCGTCCTCCACCGGTTCGCCCTCGCCCGGCAGCGTCGCGCCGAGATAGGCGGCGAAGGTGAAGGCGGCGATGTAGGCGGAGCCGGCAAGCAGCGCCTTGAACTGGTTCGCCTCGTCGCCCGTCAGGGGCGAGGCGAGATTGCGCGATTGCAGGCCTTCGAGATTGGTCTGGCGGGAAAAGGCATCCGTCACCGCCAGGGCGACCTGAAGACCACGGCGGGAGCGGAAGAGCACGGCATGCTGTTGCGGCGAGAGCAGCGGGTCGGCGGCGCGCACGGACTGGATGGTCCTTGCCAGCTCCACCTCGCGCGTGCGCCGCGCGCCGGCGGTCGAGACCGTCGACACGAAACGCCGGCCGGTGCCGGCAAGCGCGGTGCCCTGTCTGCCGTCGTCGCTTTCGAGGATGACGAGTTTGGTGACGAGGCTCTGCGCCGTCGCCTGGTGCTTGGCAATATCGTCTTCGTGGATCGTCGTCAGTCCGGCATTGAGGCTCATCGGTCTCAGTCCTTCTGAAAGTTCGGCGGTGAACAGGCGCCGAGGGATTTCTGGCTCCCCAAGGAGCGGTTTGCAGCCAATCTCCCGGGAGATCGGCAAGACGCGCGACACGGCGAAGGTGAAGGCGAGCCGGCAGGCCGGCCCGCCGATCGTTCCAGAATAGCCCTACCCTTCGCTGATCACCTGGTTTCCCGAGATCACATGCACCTTGTAGGCGCCGAAAATGCCGGCGGTCTCGCCCGCGGCATAGAGCGCCTGATAGGCATCGTGCGGCACCAGCGCGTGTTTCTCATAGGCGCTGACGCCCATGCGGGCCGCTTCGAGATCGTCGGTCTCGATATGGAACTCCTCCTGCGCCGGGGTCGAGCTCCAGAAACCCTTCTTCGCCGGGCGCTCGGCCTTGGAGAAGACCTCCTGCACCGTCCAGGTCAGCAGCCAGGCGTTTTCCGGCTTCCGAACCTTGGAAAGGATCTCGTTGACCCGCTCGTTGTTCTCGGTGATGCCAGCCGAATAGAACGGCCCCAGCACGATGCGGCGCAGTTGCTTGGGATGGAGCGTCGGAAAATCCCGGTCGAGATTGGTGGCGATCGTCGCGGGGGTGAGCGAATAGGCGCTGTTCTTCAGCGCGAAATCGTCGAAGCGGCTGGCAAGCTCGGGATTGAGCAGGCCGCCGACCGGCAGCGGGATGTCCACGTCAGGATTGAGCTTGCCGTCCTTGGTCACGAGCATCTTGATGACGTTCTCGCTCGAATCCTCGATCGTCGCCATGTAGACCATCGGCAGCGTCGCCGTGCCGTCGAAGGCGCCCCAGCAGACGACGTAATAGGGCCGCATGGTCTTCGGATTGACGGCGACGCGGATCGTCTCCGGCAGCACGAAAGGCGAGAAGATGTCGCCCTTGCCGATCTGCTCCAGATAGAGCCGCTCGGCCATGCGCGCCTGGAGATCGCCCGGAAACGCCTTGTGACGCAGGATGAAATCCGCCATCTCGCCGCGCAACTGGTCGGCATTCGGAATCGCCGCGAGCCGCTTTTCCGCACTCTGCCGGTCGTTCTCCAGTTCCAGCACGTTCTGGAACACCGGAAAGCCGCTCTCGGCGCGCGAGACGCGGAACTGCTGGACGAAACCGATGCGGTTCTCCCAGCAGGCGAAGGAGGCCTTCAGCCGGGCAAGATAGGGCACGACGATCTCGCCCACCACGCTGTTGCGGTAGAGCGGCGAGTTGCGGTCGGCAAGGAAGATCTCAAGGCCGCCGAGGGCGGCGCGGATGGTGGAGAAATATTGCGCGACGGCGCTGTCGGCGGGGGCGTTCATGGCGCAGTATCCTGGCGGTCAGCCCGAGACTGCCCCTCATCCGGCCTGCCGGCCACCTTCTCCCCGTAAACGGGGCGAAGGGGATATGCCGATCGGGTTTCCCCAAACAATACCGGTTCGCGGGGCACGTCCCCTCTCCCCGCTTGCGGGAGAGGGTTAGGGTGAGGGGCAATGGCATGCCTGCAACCATCACGGCTTCACGTAGTTCGCGGTGTTGTGCTTGTCCATCACGGCCTGGAAGCGCCGGGCGAAGGCGTCGTCGGCAAGTTTCTTGCGGCGCTGGATGTCCTGCGTCGCCAGCATGTTCTTCTCGTGCATTTCGAGGAGATCGCCGATATGGCGCTGGGCGGCCGAGCCGATGCCGGCCATGGTCTCTTCCGCGGCCGTGTCGACCTGCGAGCCGAGCGTGTTGATCTTGTGCGCCACGTCCTGCTGGGCGGCCGTCTTCAACGAATCCTCGAGCGCCTTGTAGAGCACGATGCGCTGCTCGGTATCGATGGTCAGCTTGTTGATCAGCGTGTTCTGCGCGGCGATCTGGTTGTTGAGCGAATCGACGAAGGTCTGGAACATCGAGGTGTAGCGTTCCAGCGTCTGGCTTTCGGCGAGCAGCTCCTGCTCCTTCGCCTGCATCAGGTTGTATTCCGTCGCCAGCGCGGAGCGCTCGCCTTCAAGGTCCGTGCGGGTCTTCTGGTCGGTGGAGGCGGCGATGCGGTTCTCGAGGTCCATCAGCAGCGGATTCAGTTCCTCGATGCGCTTCTGCGTTGCTTCGAGGTTGACCATCGTGCCCTTGCGCCGCTCGATCACCTGCACGAGGCTCGCCTCGGAGGTCTTGTAGCGCTGGTCGAGAATCGACTTCTGTTCCTTGAGGATGCCGACGATCGTGTCGGACTTGGAGAGCAGTTCCTGGAGGTTGCCGGCGAGCGACATGTTGCGCACGCGGTCGGTGCGCATGCGCTGCATCTTCTGCTTGGAGAAGATGCCGATGAACTTCTCATAGCCCGTATAGCTCTTCATGCTCTCGAATTCGGTGCCGAAGATGTTCGTCGCGTCCTCCAGCCCGATGATGAGGTCGGCAATATTGCCTTCCATCACGCGCTGCTGGGCGATGACGTCCTGGATGCGGGCGTTCTCGATGTCGAAATTGACGTCGCCGAGCTTGGTGTCCGCCTTGGCGAACTGGTCGAGCACGGTGCTCGACTGCTCCAGCTTGCTGCGCATCTGGTTGACGACACTGCGGGTCTTCTCGATTTCCGCGTCGAAGTTCTGAAGTGTGGCCATGCTTGTCCCCTTGAAACTCTCCACGGCAGACGTCTGCGCCGCCCGATTTATTCCATCGCGGCAACACTATACGATTTCAGGCAGATAGGAACCTGCCCGCCGCCTTTACCGAACAAGATGTGGGACGGCACGGACCGCCCGCAAGACCGGCGCCGAAAATTTCCGGCACACGGCTAGTAGCCTGCCGGCGCCTTCAGATAGGCGATGAGGTTGGCGATATCCTCGATCTTCTTCAGTCCCGCAAAGGCCATGGCGGTGCCCGGCACCATGGCCTTGGGCGACATCAGGTATTCGGCGATCAGGGCTTCGTTCCACACCCTGCCGCCCTCGGCGAAAGCCTGCATCCTCGCGGAATATCTGTAGTCCGCGACGGAGGCGACCGGCCGGCCGACAATGCCGGCGAGCGTCGGCCCGACGCGGTTGACCGGCTCGACGGAATGGCAGGGCGCGCATTTCTTGAAGACCGTCTTTCCCGCGATCGCATCGCCCTCCGCAAGGGCGGGGGCGGCAAGACAGAGGAAGGCGGCCGTGACGAGAGAAAGCTGTTTCATCGTGTGTCCCCTCGCCGCCCCTTCCGCCGTCAATCGGCGTTCATGATGTCGTCCCAATGGCGGCGGCAATAGGAAACGTACTTGTCATTGCCGCCGATTTCCACCTGCGCGCCTTCCCGCGCCACCTTGCCGTCCGCCCCGAGCCGGACGACCATCGTCGCCTTGCGGCCGCAATGGCAGATGGTGCGCACCTCGCGCAGCTCGTCGGCGATGGCGAGCAGCGCTTTCGAGCCGGGAAAGAGCTTGCCCTGGAAATCGGTGCGCAGGCCGTAGGCCATGACGGGGATGTGCAGCCGGTCGGCGACGCGGGCGAGCTGCCAGACCTGCTCCTCGGAGAGGAACTGCGCCTCATCGACGAAGACGCAGGCGATCTCGCCGCTGCCGTCGCCATTCAGTTCCTCGACATGCTTGTAGAGGTCGTCGGCATGGTCGAAGGCGATGGCTTCCGAGGTCAGGCCGATACGCGAGGAGATGCGGCCCTGGCCGGCGCGGTCGTCGAAGGAGGCGATCAGGATCGCCGTGCGCATGCCGCGTTCGCGGTAGTTGTAGGACGCCTGCAGGAGCAGCGTCGACTTGCCCGCGTTCATCGTCGCGTAACTGAAATAGAGCTTGGCCATGGTTTTCTCCGTCCCCGCCTCATGGCCCGGCAAGGCGCGATTTTCCAGTCGAAAAGGCCGGAAAACCACAGAAAACCGCGCGGCCCGCCTTCTGCGACATCCATGTGCAAAATTGCGAACAGGTCCGAAATTTATTGGACCTTTCAGGGGCTTCCAGCTACGCCAAGGTGCTTGAAAGCATGTCGTTTTGATGATTGGCTAAACCATCAGTTATAAGGGGAGCAATAAAATGAAGTCTGCATCGCCATTCAAGACCCTTCTTGCCGCGGCCGTGTCCGTCCTCGCGCTTGGCGCCGCCAATGTCTCGGCCGCCGAAGCCGAAAGCTGTGGCAAGGTTCGCTTCTCGGACGTGGGCTGGACGGACATCACCGCCACGACCGCCACCGCGACCGTTCTGCTGAAGAGCCTCGGCTACGAGACGGAAGTGACGGTCCTGTCCGTTCCGGTCACCTATACCTCGCTGAAGAACAAGGACATTGACGTCTTCCTCGGCAACTGGATGCCGACCATGGAAGCCGACATCGCGCCCTTCCGCGAGGACGGCTCGGTCGAGACCGTGCGCGAGAACCTGGAGGGCGCGAAATACACGCTGGCGACCAATGCCAAGGGCGCCGAACTCGGCATCAAGGATTTCGCCGACATCGCCAAGCAGAAGGATGCGCTCGGCGCCAAGATCTACGGCATCGAGCCGGGCAATGACGGCAACCGCCTGATCATCGACATGGTCTCGAACAACAAGTTCGATCTGTCGGGCTTCGAAGTGGTCGAATCCTCCGAGCAGGGCATGCTGGCCGAAGTCGCCCGCGCCGAGCAGGAAGGCACCCCGGTCGTCTTCCTCGGCTGGGAGCCGCACCCGATGAACGCCAACTTCAAGCTGACTTATCTCACCGGCGGCGACGACGTCTTCGGCCCGGACTTCGGCGGCGCGACGGTCTATACCAACGTGCGCCAGGGCTATGTCGGCGAATGCCCGAATGTCGGCAAGCTCCTGCAGAACCTCAAGTTCACGCTGGAAATGGAAAACCAGATCATGGGCAAGATCCTGAACGACGGCCAGGATCCGGAAGCGGCCGCGACCGACTGGCTGAAGGCCAACCCGGCCGCCATCGAGCCGTGGCTTGCCGGCGTGACGACCAAGGACGGCAGCGGCGAGGCCCTGCCGGCCGCAAAAACGGCACTCGGTCTCTAACGGACCAGAACGGGGCGGGAAGGAAACTTTCCCGCCCTTCTTGCCTCCGGATACTGCGATTGCCGCAAGAGTGCGCGAGCGGTCTTGCGTTGCGGACCGCGCAGGTGTTCCGGCTGCGCATCGTCAACCTCCAGACGAAGGCTTACTGCCGTGGATTGGCTTACCGTTTCCAAAATTCCGATCGGCCCGATCGCCAAGGACGCCGTCAGTTGGCTGACGACGAACGGCAAGGGATTGTTCGACTTCCTGAAGGTCTTCCTGCAGGCCGGCATCGATGCCGTGCTCTTCCTGCTGCAGGGACCGTTTTCCAGCGCCGGCGGCAGGTTCGGCTATGCGCTGTTCCTCATCCTGCTCGTGACGGGTCTGAGCTGGTGGTTCCGCCGCTCGATCGGCGTCGCCGCCTTCACCTTCCTCGGCCTCCTGCTCATCGTGAACCAGGGCTACTGGAAGGAGACGACGGAGACGTTGGCGCTCGTGCTGGCGGCGACCGGCGTCAGCATGGTCGTCGGCGTGCCGCTCGGCATCGCCGCCGCGCGCCGGCCGTGGTTCTATTCGATCCTCCGGCCGATCCTCGATCTCATGCAGACGATCCCCACCTTCGTCTATCTCATCCCGGCCCTTATCCTCTTCGGCCTCGGCATGGTGCCCGGCCTCATCGCCACGGTCATCTTCGCCATCCCCGCACCGATCCGCCTCACCCGGCTCGGCATCATCTCGACGCCGCCCTCGCTGGTGGAAGCGGCCCAGGCCTTCGGCGCGACGCCCGGCCAGGTGCTGCGCAAGGTGGAACTGCCCTTCGCCACGCCGCAGATCATGGCCGGCCTCACCCAGACCATCATGCTCTCGCTGTCGATGGTGGTCATCGCCGCGCTCGTCGGCGCCAAGGGGCTCGGCGTTCCCGTGGTGCGCGCGCTCAACACCGTGAACATCTCCATGGGCTTCGAGGCGGGCCTGTGCATCGTGATCCTCGCGATCATCCTCGACCGTCTCTTCCGCGCCGCCGATGATGGAGACGCCAAATGACCGAAGCCGTCGTCTTCAAGAACGTTTCCATCATCTTCGGCGACAGCCCGCAGAAGGCCCTCGCCATGGTCGATGCGGGCAAGACCCGCGACGAGATCGGCGCGGAGACCGGCCTCGTGCTCGGCGTGGCGGATGCCACGCTGTCGATCACCGAGGGCGAGATCCTCGTGCTGATGGGCCTTTCCGGCTCCGGCAAGTCGACACTGCTGCGCGCGGTCAACGGGCTCGCCCCCGTGGTGCGCGGCGATGTGCAGGTGAAGGCCGCAAGCGGTTCGGTGAACCCCTATACGGCAACGCCGAAGGCGCTGCGAGACTTCCGCATGCACACCGTCTCGATGGTGTTCCAGCAGTTCGCGCTGCTGCCCTGGCGGACCGTCGCCGACAATGTCGGCTTCGGCCTGGAGCTTGCCGGCGTGCCGGATCGCGAGCGCAAGGCGCGCGTCGCCGAACAGCTCGAACTCGTCAATCTCGCCAAATGGGCGGACCGCAAGGTGAACGAGCTGTCGGGCGGCATGCAGCAGCGTGTCGGGCTTGCCCGCGCTTTTGCCACCGGCGCGCCGATCCTGCTCATGGACGAGCCGTTCTCCGCGCTCGACCCGCTGATCCGCACGCGCCTGCAGGACGAGCTGCTGGAATTCCAGCGCCGGCTGAAGAAGACCATCCTTTTCGTCAGCCACGACCTCGACGAGGCCTTCCGCATCGGCAACCGCATCGCCATCATGGAAGGCGGGCGCATCATCCAGTGCGGCACGCCGCAGGAGATCGTCAAGAACCCGGCCAACCAGTATGTCGCGGACTTCGTGCAGAACATGAACCCGATCAACATGCTGACGGCCGGGGACGTGATGCAGCACGGCCCCTCCGCCGACGGCGGCGTGACGGCGACCGCGGCACCGCAGACCCCGCTCGTCGACATCCTCGACGCCATGGCCCGCACGCCGGGCAATGTTGGCGTCGTCGACAACGGCACGGTCGTCGGCACGATCAACGCGCAGGACATCGTGAACGGATTGACGCGGCACCGCCGGCGCGGCTGACAGAGCGCCCCGAACGGATTAGATAGAGCAGCGCCCCGGAACGGGCGCTGCTTTTTCATGGAAGGACGGGAGCAAGACCATGACAGAGAAGGACAAGCCGAGCGTCCTGCGCGAAACCGACGACGACGCCCGGCGCCTTGCCCGCACGCTGCTGCGCTCCGCCCGGAGCTGCGCGCTTGCCGTCATCGAGCCGGAAAGCGGCGCGCCCTTCGCCAGCCGCACGCTGACGGGCACCGATACGGATGGCACGCCGGTCATCCTCGTCTCGGCGCTTTCCGTCCACACCCAGGCGCTCCGGCGCGATCCGCGCGCCTCGCTGCTGGCAGGCGAGCCCGGCAAGGGCGATCCCCTCGCCCATCCCCGCCTGACGGTGCTCTGCGAGGCAGAGGAAGTTGCCCGCGACAGCGCCGCCCATGCCGGGCTGCGCGAACGCTTCGTCCGCCGCCATCCCAAGGCGAAGCTCTATGTCGATTTCCCCGACTTCGCCTTCTTCCGCCTCGTGCCGTTGCGCGCCCATCTCAACGGCGGCTTCGGCAAGGCCTTCGTGCTAACGGCGGACGACCTCATGATTCGCTCCCCGGCCCGCGGCGCGCTTGCCGAGATGGAAACCGGCGCCGTCGCGCACATGAACAGCGACCATGCGGAAGCGGCCGACATCTATGCCCGCCACTATTGCGGCGCGAAGGACGGCGACTGGATCATCGTGGGGATCGACGCCGCCGGCATCGACCTTGCCAGCGGCGACAAACTGAAGCGCCTGGAATTTTCACGGGAACTTGATCAGGCCGTGGAACTTCGTGGCGAGCTTGCGCGTTTGCTTCAGGAAGCAAGGGCGGCGGGCTGAACCGCCTGCATTTGCGCGAAATCCGCTTTCGGCACCGTTCTCCGATTGGAAGAGGTGCCTATCGCTATGCGTGCAGCATACCCCCATTTCTGGCTCTTGATGAGGGGTATTTTGTTTATATGCTAACAAGCGGATTCAAATAAAATCACATAATTTGAAGCGGAAACGCCCAAAGGAGTTTCAGATGGACAAGATTTCAGACGCAGAACATGCGCAGGCCGAGGTTGCATCCGACTTTCTGTCCGCCATGGCAAACCCGAAACGCCTGCTCATCCTGAAGGTCCTGGTCGAGGGCGAAATCGCCGTGGGCGCCCTTGCAAACCAGGTGGGACTCAGCCAGTCGGCCCTGTCGCAGCACCTGTCGAAGCTGCGCGCGCAGAATCTCGTCACCACCCGCCGCGATGCCCAGACGATCTACTATTCCAGCAAGTCGGATGCCGTGCTGACGATCCTCGACGCGCTCGAGCGCATCTACCGGGCCTCCGGCAATGGCGCGACGGAAAAGAAGCTGCGCATCGCCTGAACGACCCCGATAGACCCCGATTGCAACGCCCCGGCCAAATCCGGGGCGTTTTGCATGGAACCATCCGCTTGACGGCCCCGGGCGCCTTGATAATTTGACCAGCGGGTAAAAATCCCACCCGCCGGGACGGCCACCGCTTTCAAAGGCCCCAGCATTTCAAGGATCACGGAGAGACCGCATGTCCAACCGCCTCAACACACCCAACGATCTGCGTGCCTTCTGGATGCCATTCACGGCAAACCGGCAGTTCAAGAAGGAGCCGCGCCTCTTCGTCGGCGCCAAGGACATGTACTACACCACCCATGACGGCCGCCAGGTGCTCGACGGCACGGCGGGCCTGTGGTGCGTCAATGCCGGCCACTGTCGCCCGAAGATCACCGAGGCGATCCGCGAACAGGCCGGCGAGCTCGACTATGCGCCCGCCTTCCAGCTCGGCCATCCGAAGGCCTTCGAGCTTGCCAACCGCCTCGTCGACATCGCCCCCGAGGGCATGAACCACGTCCTCTACACCAATTCCGGCTCCGAATCGGTCGAGACCGCGCTGAAGGTGGCCCTCGCCTACCACCGCGCCAAGGGCGACGGCGCGCGCTTCCGCCTGATCGGCCGCGAGCGCGGCTATCACGGCGTCAACTTCGGCGGCATCTCCGTCGGCGGCATCGTCGCCAACCGCAAGATGTTCGGCACCCTGCTGACGGGCGTCGACCACATGCCGCACACCCACTTCCCCGACAGGAACGCCTTCTCGCGCGGCGAGCCGGAACATGGCGGCGACATCGCCAGCGAGTTGCAGCGCATCATTACCCTGCATGACGCCTCCACCATCGCCGCCGTCATCGTCGAGCCGGTCGCCGGCTCCACCGGCGTGCTCATCCCGCCGAAGGGCTACCTGCAGAAGCTGCGCGAGATCTGCACGCAGCACGGCATCCTGCTGATCTTCGACGAGGTCATCACCGGCTTCGGCCGCCTCGGCGCGCCCTTCGCCGCGCAGTATTTCGACGTGAAGCCCGATATCATCACCACCGCCAAAGGCCTCACCAACGGCGTGATCCCGATGGGCGCCGTCTTCGTGACCTCCGAGATCCATGACGCCTTCATGAACGGCCCGGAGCACATGATCGAGTTCTTCCACGGCTATACCTATTCCGGCAACCCGATCGCCTGCGCCGCCGCGCTCGGCACGCTCGACACCTACAAGGAAGAGGGTCTCCTGACCCGCGCCGCGGAACTCGCCGCCTACTGGGAGGAAGGCCTGCATTCGCTGAAGGACTGCCCGAACGTCATCGACATCCGGAATGTCGGCCTGATCGGCGCCGTCGAACTCGCCTCCATTGCCGGCGAGCCGACCAAGCGGGCCTTCAATGCCTTCCTCAAGGCCTATGAGAAGGGCCTGCTCATCCGCACGACGGGCGACATCATCGCGCTCTCCCCGCCGCTGATCATCGAGAAGCGGGAGATCGACGAACTGTTCGGCAAGCTGCGCGAGGTGCTGCAGAACAACATCTGATCCGGCAGGGGGAATGGCGGCTTCGGCCGCCATTTCCGGACGCAATCACCGCCGAGAACGATGACCCGCCTCACAACACCCGGTCCGCATCCTGCGGCGAGGGTATCCAGCAGGCGGCGCGCCGTCCGAACAACCGGTAGCGGTTGCGCGCCAGCCAGCGATAGGCGGGATCGCGCAGGAAGCGCGGGATGAGACGCAGCGCGGACAGCGCCTTCCATGGCCAGCCGAGCCCGGCATAGATCGCCAGCACCGCATCGCTGTCCTTCAGCAGCCGGTCGCCGTCCACGACGATCATCGATTCGGGATCGGCCGGATCGATGCCGAAGCGGCGATAGAGCGCCGCGCCGACCGCATTCTGCATGGAGGCAAGACGGAAGCGCCGGGCGTGATCGTGCCGGAGCACGAATTGCGCATTGGCCGAGCAGAGGATGCACTCCGCATCGAAGACGATGATCGGGCCTGCCGCGTCGTTCCGGGTCATGTCCTCAACATAGGATGGCGGCGATGCGCCATCAATCCGCGACCGCCGGAGAAAGCCGCTTTTCATAGCGCCAGACCTCCAGGTCGAAAGGCCCCTCGATCGTGTCCAGCCGTTGGACGACGGTCGCGGCAAGGTGCCAGCCGCATTTCTCGTAGAAACGGGCGGCGCGGTGATTGCCGATCGCGCAGGCGAGCCAGGCGGTCGCCACGCCATCGGCGGCCAGGCGTCCTTCGGCATCCGCCACGAGCGCGGCGGCAACGCCCCTGCCGCGCCCTGCCGGCGCCACAAAAAGCTGGTCGAGCTCGTCATGCCGGATGGCGCAAAAGCCGAGCGGTGCGCCGGGCTCGCCGATGACGCGCACATCCGCCAGCATGGCCGACAGGCGATCGGCAAAACTCTGCCGCGTGCGCAGGCGGGCAAGCGCGGCTGGAAGTACCGCCGCATGCGCATCCTGCCATCCGTCAAACCAGAGCTGCGCCAGCGCCTCGATTTCCGAGGGTCCGGGCGTCCTTGTGGTCCATGCCGGCTGCATCCGCTTCTCCCTGAATGAAACACGGGCGTCGCCAAAGTGCGCAGCGATCTTGCAGATTTGCGCCTTGCACTTCGGGTCCCCGGTTTGCGCATGTCTCTTCGCCAAACCGCTGCGCCCATTTGCATGACCTGCTTTAGCCGCGGCCGGATGGGCCTTGCAAGTCCGGCCGCTTTGAGGGCTATTGTGCGCGCCGGAAACCTTAAGGGCGAGCCCATGCCGACCATCACCCGTATAGAGAACGACCTTCTGTCGATCGATATCTCCTCGCTCGGCGCCGAAATGCAGGCGATCACCACCCGGGACGGGGCGCAATGGCTGTGGAACGGCGACGCCGCGTTCTGGACGGGGCGCTCGCCGGTGCTCTTCCCGATCGTCGGCAAGGCGCCCGATGACACGCTCCTCATCGACGGCAAGCCCCATGCGATGGCGCAGCACGGTTTCGCCAGGCGCCGGGAGTTCTCGCTGGCCGCCGCAAGCGATACGCTGTGCCGCTACAGCCTTCAAGCCTCGGACGAAACCCGCGCCGTCTATCCGTTCGACTTCCTGCTCTCCGTCGAGCACAGCCTTGATGGACCGACGCTCACCGTCGCCGCCGAGATCGAAAACCGCGGCAGGACCGCCATGCCCTTCGGCTTCGGTTTCCACCCCGCTTTCGCCTGGCCCCTGCCCGGCGCGGCGGGAAAGCGGCATGTCGTGATGCTCGACAATGCCGGGGAGCCGCAGCGCCAGCCACTGGAAAAGGGCCTGCTGTCGCAAGACCGCACCCCTTCGCCCTTTGCGGCGGGCCGGCTCGTCCTCTCCCCCGATCTCTTTGTAGACGACGCCCTGGTTTTCCCGGAAGGCGCGGGCAGCGGCCTGACCTTCCAGGCCGAGGGCGGTCCCGCGCTGGCCTTCCGCTTCGAGAACCTGCCGAACCTCGCGCTCTGGACCAAGCCCGGCGCGCCGTTCCTTTGCGTCGAGCCCTGGCGTGGCACGGCGGCGGAATATGGCGGATCGGGCGAACTGAAGGACAGGCCCTATACGACGGTGCTTGCGGCGGGAGCACGCGCCCGCTTCGCCTTCACCGTCACCTTTCCGGTCTGAGAACGCAATTCGACGCACCGGCCCTTCCCTCTTGCCGCCGCGCCGCTAGAGTCTTCCGCAATGGAATCGGGAGACTTCGCCATGGCCGACTTGGAACGCTTCATCGATCAGGGAACCGGCCGGGAGCCCGCCGACATCGTGCTGAAGGGCGGGCAGTTCTTCGATCTCGTGACGGGCGACCTCGTCGCCTCCGACATCGCCATCTCGGGCGATCGCATCGTCGGCACCTGCGGCGACTACCAGGGCCGCGCGGAAATCGACATTTCCGGCCGCATCGTCGTGCCCGGTTTCATCGACACGCACCTGCACATCGAATCCTCGCTCGTCACCCCGCACGAATTCGACCGCTGCGTGCTGCCCTACGGCGTGACGACGGCGATCTGCGACCCGCACGAGATCGCCAACGTGCTCGGCACGGAGGGTATCGAATTCTTCCTCGACAGCGCGCTCGAGACGATCATGGACATCCGCGTGCAGTTGTCGAGCTGCGTGCCGGCGACGCATCTCGAAACGTCGGGCGCGGATCTGCCGATCGAGCGCCTGCTGCCCTTCCGCGACCATCCCAAGGTGATCGGCCTTGCGGAATTCATGAATTTCCCGGGCGTCATCCACAAGGACCCCGTCTGCCTCGCCAAGCTGAAGGCCTTCCAGGGCGGCCATATCGACGGCCATGCGCCGCTGCTCTTGGGCAAGGACCTCAACGGCTACCTTGCCGCCGGCATCCGCACCGAGCACGAATGCACCACCGCCGAGGAGGCGCTGGAGAAGATCCGCAAGGGCATGCACATCCTCGTGCGCGAGGGCTCGGTCTCCAAGGACCTGCTGGCGCTGCTGCCGATCATCACCGAACGCCTCTCGCCCTTCATCGCGCTGTGCACGGACGACCGCAATCCACTCGACATCGCCGAGCAGGGCCATCTCGACTACATGATCCGCACCGCCATCGGCCATGGCCGCGCGCCGCTCGCCGTCTACCGCGCCGCCTCGATCTCGGCGGCCAGGGCCTTCGGGCTGCGCGACCGCGGCCTCGTCGCGCCCGGCTGGCGCGCCGACCTCGTCGTCGTCGACACGCTGGAGACCTGCAAGGCCGAGATGGTCTTCTCCGCCGGCCGCAGGGTGGACGATGCGCTCTTTGCGACGCGCCGGCCCGTAGCCCCGGTCGGTCTCGACAGCGTCAAGGCCCGCCCGGTCAACGCCGCCCATTTCGCCGTGCCCGTCACCGATGGCGAAACGCCGGTAATCGGCGTCCTGCCGGGCAAGATCATCACCGAGCACCGCCGCTACCGGCTGCCCGCCAGGGGCAACCAGACGACCGTCGATCTCGCGCAGGACATCATCAAGGTCGCCGTCATCGAGCGTCACGGCAGGAACGGCAACCATGCCAACGGCTTCGTGCAGGGCTTCGGGCTGAAGAAGGGTGCCATCGCCTCGACGGTCGGCCATGACAGCCACAATATCTGCGTCGTCGGCGTCGACGAGGACGACATGGCGCTCGCCGCCAACCGCCTCGGCGAGATCAAGGGCGGCTTCGTCGTGGTGGAGGGCGGCAGGGTGACGGGCGAGATCGCGCTCCCCGTCGCCGGCCTGATGAGCCTCGAACCCTACGAGACCGTCCGCGACACGCTGCACCACCTGCGCCAGGCCGCCTTCGCGCTGGGCGCCACGCTGGAGGAACCCTTCCTCCAGCTCGCCTTCCTGCCGCTGCCGGTGATCCCGCACCTGAAGATCTCCGACCGGGGGATGGTGGACGTGGACCGGTTCATGCTGATGGGGTGAGGTTTACCTTTCCGCGTTCGGCTCCTTCGCATAGAATAGACATGAAGGGAGCGCGACATGACGAAACTGGAGCAGATTGAGAAAAGCGTGTCTGAACTCAGCCCAGAAGAGTTCGACCGGTTTTCCGCATGGTTCGAAGCGCTTCAGGCGGAGCGGTGGGATCGGGACCTTGCCGAAGACGCCGCAAACGGCACTCTGGACGAGCTCGCCGAACTCGCTTTGGCTGAATTCCGCAACAATCGGACACGCCCGCTTTGAAGCATCACGCCACGGACACGTTCTGGACGTGTTACGCGGCACTGCCTTCTCATATACGCGAACAGGCCGACAGGAATTTCACCCTCCTGAAAGCCAACCCCGCGCACCCATCCCTGCAGCTCAAACCCGTCGGCCGCTTCTGGTCGGCCCGGGTGGGTCTTTCCTGGCGCGCCCTCGCCGTCAGAGATGCGCAGACGGACACTCTCGTCTGGTTCTGGATCGGCTCACACGCCGATTACGACCGGCTCGTCGGACGAAAACGGTAGAACGCTCCCGGAAGGGAATATTGGCTGACCGTGCTTGCGCACGGTCAGGAATTGCCGGAACCCGCTACAACCGCACGCAGGCCATATCCAGCCCGTCCAGCTCGATCGTCCCGTCCTTCAGCTTCGCCCCGAAGCCGGGCACCGACAGGGGCGCGCCGAGTTTCAGCGATTTGGCCGGCACGAATTCGGCCTTTTCATGCGTCAGGTTGAAGACGAAGAGCAGTTTCTCGCCGCCCTTCTCGCGGGTGAAGGCGAGGATGTCGTGGTTGGAGTGCAGGAAGGCCATGTCGCCGTCATGCAGGGTCTCGTGTTCCCTGCGGAAGGCGAGCGTGGCCCGGTAATGGTTGAGCACCGAGCCGGCGATCTTCTCCTGCACGTCGACGGCAAGCCGGGCGTGGTCCTGCGGCACCGGCAGCCAGGGCTTGCCGGTGCTGAAGCCGGCATGGGCCTCGCCATGCTGCCAGGGCATCGGCGTGCGGCATCCGTCGCGCCCCTTGAAGGCCGGCCAGAAGCGGATGCCGTAGGGATCGCGCAGGTCCTCGAAGGCGAGGTCGGCTTCGGTGAGGCCAAGTTCCTCGCCCTGGTAGAGGCAGATCGAGCCGCGCAGGGTCGACAGCAGGGTGATGGCGAGCTTGGCAATGCGCTCGCGCTCCTCAGGCGCGCGGATGAAGCGGCTGACATGGCGGTTGACGTCGTGGTTGGAAAAGGCCCAGCAGACCCAGCCGTCCGTCACTGCCCGCTGGAAGCTCTGCACGCATTTGCGCACATGGTCGGCGGTGAAATCCGGCCCGAGAAGATCGAACGTGTAGCACATGTGCAGCTTGTCGCCGCCGCTCGTATAGTCGGCGACGGTCTTCAGCGAGCGGGCGCCGTCGCCCACCTCCCCCACCGTCGCACGTCCCTCGTATTCGTCGAGCAGCGCGCGGAACCGCTTGAGGAAAGCGACGTTCTCCGGCTGCGTCTTGTCGTAGCGATGGGTCTGCATGCCATAGGGATTGACGTCCGGCGCATCGAGGCCGACCGCTTCGGGATCGGGCTCGTGGGGCGGGTTGTCGCGCAGCTTCCTGTCGTGGAAGTAGAAGTTCACCGTGTCGAGGCGGAAACCGTCCACGCCGCGATCGAGCCAGAAGCGCACGGTCTTCAAGAGCGCCTCCTGCACATCCGGGTTGTGGAAATTGAGGTCGGGCTGCGAGATCAGGAAGTTGTGCATGTAATATTGCTTGCGCACGCCGTCCCATTCCCAGCCAGGCCCGCCGAAGATCGACAGCCAGTTGTTGGGCGCCGTGCCGTCGGGCTTGGGATCGGCCCAGACATACCAGTCCGCCTTGGGATTGCTCCGGCTGGATCGGCTCTCGACGAACCAGGGATGCTGGTCGGAGGTGTGCGAGATGACCTGGTCGATGATGACCTTGAGGCCGAGGCGATGGGCCTCCGCCAGCATGGCATCGAAATCGGCGAGCGTGCCGAACATCGGGTCGACGTCGCAATAGTCCGAGACGTCATAGCCCATGTCGGCCATCGGCGACTTGAAGAAGGGCGAAAGCCAGATGGCATCGACACCGAGCGAGGCAACATGCCCGAGCCGCTTCGTGATGCCTCGCAGGTCCCCCATGCCGTCGCCGGTCGTGTCCTGGAACGAGCGGGGATAGACCTGATAGATCACCGCCCCGCGCCACCAGTCATCAGCCTTCTTGCGGGGCTTCGCCATGCCTTTTCGCTCCGGTTTCCTGTTGCTTTCGGCAAGATGTAACGCGGCCCCGGCGGGGCGTAAACGGCAGGTACCCCGATTTTTCGAAGGTTGACGCGAGCCGGGTCGATCGGGATGATGCCGGCAAATTCCATAGAGAAGGTTGACCCCATGACCGATGCCGTCACCCTTTCCCCGCAGGAAGCACGCGACCTTGCCCGCACGGCGCTGATGCGTGTCGGCATGGTGGAGACCGCGGCCACGGCGCTTGCCGGCGCCACGGTGGATGCCGAAATGGCGGGCAAGAACGCGATCGGCTTCACGCATCTGACGGATTACCTGCGCAGCCTCGTCGACGGGCGGATCGACGGGCGGGCGGAACCGCTCATCACCTCGCCGGTCCCCGCCATCGTGAAATGCGACGCCATGGGCGGCGTGGCCCAGCATGGCTTTGCGATCGCCCTTGAGGAACTGGTGACGAAGGCGAAGGCGCTCGGCATCGCCGTCTTCACCGTCCAGAACAGCTACACCACCGGCGAGCTCGGCTGGTATGCCGCCCAGCTTGCCCAGGAAGGCCTGGTCGCCATCGCGGCGACGAACGGGCCGGCGCTGCTGGCCGGCGCGGGCAGCCGCCTGCCCGTCTACTGCACCAACCCGCTGGCCTTCGCCGCCCCGCTTGCCGACGGGCGCTTCCTGCTGGTCGACCAGGCCTCCAGCGCCACGGCCTATGTGAAGATCCGCGAGGCGGCCGCCCGGGGCGAGGCCATTCCCGCGGGTTGGGCGCTCGACCAGGAGGGGGAGCCGACCACCGACCCCTTCGCCGCGATGAAGGGAGCCCTGCTCGCCTTCGGCGGAACGCGCGGTGCCAATGTCGCGCTCATGGTGGAGGTGCTCGCCGCCGGCCTCACCGGCGCGAACTGGTCGCTCGATGCCCCGGACTTCCAGGCGGGCGATGCCTCTCCCGGGGTCGGCCTGTTCCTCCTGGCGCTCGCCCCGCAGCTTCTCGCCGACGGTTTCTCCACCCGCTTCGCCGAGCAGGTGGAGCGGCTTTCAGGCGTCTACGGCGTCCATATCCCCGGCCTCGACCGCGTGGAACGGCAGCGGCAGGCGGAAAGCGCCGGTATCGTCTTGCCCCGCCAACTCTTTGACAGTATTTCCTCTTTCCGGCGCAACTAGAGCGTTTTGTTTTGACCGCATTCTCCGGCGCCGAAGCGATCTCGCCTCGGCAGGAAATGCACGGGTCGGGAGGACCTTGGGACATGGCGGCACGCCTGCTGACGATCGGCGAATGCATGGTGGAACTGATGCAGGCCGAGGGCGGCCTCCTGCGCAAGAGCTTTGCCGGCGACACGTTCAACACCGCCTATTATGCCCGCCAGTACCTGCCGGCCGACTGGAGCGTCGACTATGTCTCGGCCGTCGGCACCGACATGATCTCCGACGAGATGCTTGCCTTCATGGATGGCCACGGCATCGGAACCGGGCATGTCGCGCGCATCGAGGGCCGCTCGCCCGGCCTCTACATGATCCACCTGAAGGACGGCGAGCGCAGCTTCTCCTACTGGCGCTCCGCCTCCGCGGCAAAGCTGCTGGCGCGTGACGGCGACCGGCTGCGCGCGGCCATCGACGCCTGCGACATCGTGGTCTTCTCCGGCATCACGCTGGCGATCCTGCCGCCCGAGGATGTCGAGACGCTGCTCGCCGAGCTGCGTCGCGCCAAGGCCGCGGGAAAATGCGTCGCCTTCGACCCGAACATCCGCCCGCGCCTGTGGGACGATACCGAGCGCATGCGCGCGACGATCACCGCGGGCGCGCGCGCCGCGACGCTGGTCATGCCGAGCCTCGACGACGAGACGACGCATTTCGGCGATGCCGGGCTGGAGGACACCATTGCCCGCTACCGCGCGCTCGGCGTCGACGGGCTTGTCGTGAAGGACGGCGCCGAAGGCGCGACCCTCGTCTTCGGCGAGAAGCGCAGCCATGCGCCGTCCGCGAAGGTGGAGAAGATCGTCGACACGACCAGCGCCGGCGACAGCTTCAACGGCGCCTTCCTCGCCCGCCTTGCGACAGGCGCCGCGCCGGAAGAGGCTGCCCGCTTCGCCGCGGATGTCGCGGCCGCGGTCATCCAGCATCACGGCGCGCTGGTGGCGAAGGACAAGCTGCCGGAGGGTTGAGGCCACAAGGGCAACGACTCCGGCCCCTCATCCGGCCTGCCGGCCACCTTCTCCCCGTAAACGGGGCGAAGGGGATATGCCGCGCCGGTTTCCCCAACAAATGCCCGCAAGTGGGGCAGGTCCCCTCTCCCCGCTTGCGGGGAGAGGGTTAGGGTGAGGGGCAAAGCCATATCCGCCGAGGGCAACGGAGCGCTCAGCGCTTCTTCTTCGCCTTGTTCGCGAACGGGTTGTCCGATGCGCGGAAGTGGATGCGGATCGGCACGCCCGGCAGGTTGAAGTCGTTGCGCAGGCCGTTCGTCAGGTAGCGGATATAGGATTCCGGCAGCGCATCGGGGCGCGTGCAGGAGATCATGAAGCCCGGCGGGCGGGCCTTCACCTGCGTCATGTATTTCAGCTTGAGGCGGCGGCCGGAAACGGCCGGCGGCGGATGCTGCGTCTGCTGCGCATCCAGCCAGCGGTTAAGCTTGGCGGTGGAGATGCGGCGGTTCCAGGTGCGGTCCGTGTCGATGACGGCCTGCATCAGCTTGTCGAGGCCGCGGCCCGTCTGGCCGGAAACCGGCACGGCGCGGATGCCGCGCGCCTGCGGCAGGAGGCGATCGGTCTTTTCGCGCAGCTCCGCGAGCACGGCCTGCGGGTCGTCGATCAGGTCCCACTTGTTGAAGGCGAGCACGGCGGCGCGGCCCTCGCGCAGCACGAGGTCGACGATCTGGAGATCCTGCTTCTCGAAGGGAATGGTCGAATCGAAGACGATGACGACCGTCTCGGCAAAGCGGATGGCGCGCAGGCCATCGGCGACGGAAAGCTTTTCCAGCTTCTCCTGCACCTTCGCCTTGCGCCGCATGCCGGCCGTGTCGAACATCTTGATCGTACGGCCCTTCCAGTCCCATTCGACGGAGATCGAATCACGCGTGATGCCGGCCTCCGGGCCGGTCAGCAGCCGGTCCTCGCCGAGGAAGCGGTTGATCAGCGTGGACTTGCCGGCATTCGGGCGGCCGACGATGGCGACGCGCAGCGGCTTCGTCTCGTCATATTCCGGCTCGAAATCCTCGTCCTCTCCGGCGCCCTCGGCAGCCGCCGCGGCGCGCACGTCGACATCGGTGACGGCCTCGTCCTCCTCGGGGAAGGCCCGCTCCTCACCGATCGCCGCGACGATGGCATCGCGCAGGTCCAGCATGCCCTGGCCGTGCTCGGCGGAAATCGGCGTCGGCTCGCCAAGGCCGAGCGTGAAGGCATCGTAGAAGCCGCCGTCGGAGCCACGGGCCTCCGACTTGTTGGCGACGAGCACCACCGGCTTGCCCTTGCGGCGCAGCATGTCGGCAAGCGCCTGGTCGACCGGCGTCAGGCCCATCTTGGCATCGACGACGAAGAGCGAGAGGTCCGCCTCGTCGATCGCCGCCTCCGTCTGGGCGCGCATGCGGCCCTGCAGGGTTTCGGGCGCGGCCTCCTCGAGGCCGGCCGTGTCGATGATGCGGAATTTCAGGTCGACGAGCCGCGCATCGCCGGGGCGGCGGTCGCGGGTGACGCCCGGCGTGTCGTCGACAAGCGCGAGCTTCCTGCCCACGAGCCTGTTGAACAGGGTGGACTTGCCGACATTCGGGCGTCCGACAATGGCGACGGTGAAGCTCATGGATGTGTTCCGTTTCGGTGGCCGGCTAAAGCAGTTCCGGTAAAAGGGCGAAGCGGTCTTTCATCCGGAACTGCGTAAAAAAGATACGAGATCAGGAAGACAGCTTGCCGCTTGCGGCGATCAGGTCAAGCAGCATCTGCGCCCGGTTGGCGACGTTGCGCGGGCTCTCGTTGTCGGCAAGGATCGCGTCGAACCATTCCTTGGCGCGCGCATAATCCTCGTGCTTGTAGGCGGAGAGGCCGAGAACCTCGCGCGCGGAGTGGCGCAGCGCGCTCTGGGGCGTGGCAAGCTGCTCGGCTTCGGCGGAAACCTGGTCGTAGGTGCCAGTATCGACGAGCAGATAGGCGGCGCGCAGGCGCGCGGCATCGCGCAGCGCCTGCGGCACGGAACCATCCTTGGCGATCGCCGTGAAGGCATTGACGGCGCCCTGCGCGTCCGTCGTCGCCAGCAGCGAGGCGGAGCGCATGCGCGCCAGCACCGGATAGGAGCCGAAGCCGTCCTTCTCCAGCGCGGTCAGCGCGGCGAGCGCCTCCTCGTTCTTGCCCTCGCGGGCGAGCGTCAGGGCGGCCAGGAAGCTGTCGCCGGCGGCCGAGGCCTCGCTGTCGCGCCAGTAATCGTAGCTCACCTTGCCGATCGTGCCGAGGACGACCAGAACGGCGGCGCCGATGAAGATGCGGCCGAAACGCTTCCAGATCAGGCGCATCTGGTCGGAGCGCAGCTCCTCGTTCACCTCGCGGATAAAGCTGTCGTCCTGATTTACCATTCCCTGCCCGGCTCTTGCTGACGATTGGAGTTTGCGCCTTCTACCCCATTTTGGCGGCGTTGTAAGGGGGCAGGCGCGAAAAGCGCGGGATGGACGAAGGGATCACGGCAGCGGCGGAACGCCGATCACCCATTCGTGAAGCTTGAAGACGATCACGGCATAGAGCGCAAGACCGACGACGATGGAAATCAGGTCGTATTTCGCCGAGACGAAAACCGGCAGCGTCGTCTCGCCGGCCGCGATGCGCTTCTTCAGCGTGATGCGCAGGATGACCGCCCAGGCGAGGATCGTCACGAAGAGCAGCACGGAATAGCTTTCGCCATTCGCCAGGAGATGGGCCAGCGCCCAGATCTTGATGGCGACGAGGATCGGGAACTTCAGCTTCGTGCGGATGTGCCCGGCCGGCAGGAAGCCGGCGACGAGACAGATCGAGGCGATCAACATCAGCGTCAGCGCGATATGCGACAGGAAGGTCGGCGGGAAATAGAGCATCTGGCCGCCGTTCTCGCGCGCATCGACGAAGCCGTAGGCGATGAGCACGAGGCTGAGCAGCGAGACGACGCCATGCAGCGCCATCCAGCCCGGCTTGCCGATGGCGGCAATGCCCGCATTGCGCAGGCCCGGCGCGAAGGGGCGCAGAAGATGGGTGACGATGAAAAGAACAAGACCGGCGATGAGCAACGTCATGAAAATGCCCCTTGAAGAAAACACGGCCCGCGGCCGTTTCCTCTGGAATAGCCCTCGCACGGCGACAATTCCAGCCCGATCAAAGGATTGCCGCATTCGCGACCCATGAAAACCCCTTTGCAAATTGTCGCGGGTAGCCATGTCGTCTTCAGTCTCGTCCCGTATAGTCCTCCTTCCCCTCGCCGTCGCGCTTGCCGCCGGCCCGGCCCTTGCCAAGGACGATGCGGTCGAGGCCGCAAAGCGCAAGCAGCTCGTCATCGTCTCCTTCGACGGAGCACACGACAACCTCCTGTGGGAGAAGAGCCGCGCCATGGCGAAACGCACCGGCGCGCATTTCACCTATTTCCTCTCCTGCACCTTCCTCTTCCCGAAGGACGAGCGCGCCAAATACCAGGCGCCGCACGAAAAGCGCGGCCGCTCCAATGTCGGCTTCTCGCCGGACCGGGAGGACACGATCCTGCGCCTCGGCGAGATCTGGCTGGCGAAGCTGGAGGGCCACGATATCGGCAGCCATGCCTGCGGCCATTTCGACGGCGGCAAATGGAGCGCGGAGGACTGGAAGAGCGAGTTCACCTTCTTCCACGAGGCGCTGAAGAACGCCTGGCAGAATGCCGGCGTCGGCGAGCGGGAACCGGCGGACTGGCAGCGCTTCGTTAAGGAGGACATCAAGGGCTTTCGCGCGCCCTATCTTTCCGCCGGCAGCGGACTGATCAAGGCGCTGGAGGCGCACGGCTTCACCTATGATGCCAGCCTCGTCTCGAAGGGCCCGGCCCTGCCGGTCGCAAGCGGCGAGATCGCCCGTTTCGCCCTGCCCCTCGTGCCGGAGGGCGCCGCCCGGCGCCCGGTCATCGCCATGGACTACAACCTCTATGTCCGCCATTCCAAGGGCAAGGAGGCCCCGGAAAAGAGCGCCGCCTTCGAGGAAAGCACCCTTCAAGCCTATCGCGACGCCTTCACGAAGCAATATGGCGGCGAGCGCATCCCCCTCCAGCTCGGCTTCCATTTCGTCGAGATGAATGCCGGCGCCTACTGGCGCGCGCTCGACCGCTTCCTGACGGAGACCTGCGGCAAACAGGACGTCGCCTGCGTCAGCTATGCCCAGGCGATGGATATTCTCGCGAAAGAGAAGAAGGCGGCCGGAGCCGCCCTCTGATCGTCAAGCCTACCGCGCCAGTTCCTCGTTGCCGCCGGCCGCGATGAACTGCTGGTCGATGCTCGGCAGTTCCTGTCCCTCGATCGCCGCTTCGAAGGCGCGAAGGCGCTTGTGGATCGACTGCAGCTCGATGATCGTCGACCACGAGTTCACGAGATACTGGAACGAGCTGGACACCTGGCCGAAGGCCGTCAGGATCTGCTGCAGGATGCCGTAGGTGATCTTGCCGGTGACGATGGTCGGCACGAGGATGAAATAGACGAAGAGGTTGTCGGCCTGCAGATAGAACATGCGGGCGACGTTGAAATAGAGATAGTGGAAATAGAGCCGGAAATAGTTCATCCGGACATTGTCGAAGAGCTCGCGCACCGTCGGCGGCTGGGCCTTGGTCTCGTCGTCTTCGCCATAGACCAGTTCCTTGCGGTAGGCGGCCTCGACACGCTGGTTGCGGAACTCCAGGCCCGGCAGCTTGATCCCGACGAAGGCGAGCAGGAAGGTGCCGAAGGCCGACCAGAGGATCGCCGCCCAGAACAGCGCATGCGGCACTTCGCCGATGACCGGCAGCGGGCCGATATGCACGGAGAGGGCGAAGAGCACCGGCAGGAACGCGATCAGCGTCATCACCGCGTCGATCAGGCTGACGCCGAGGCCTTCGGTGATCGTCGCGAAGCGCATCGTGTCTTCCTGCACGCGCTGCGAGGCGCCTTCGATATGGCGCACGCGCGGCCAGAGCGACATGTAGTAGTTGTTCATCGCCGTGCGCCAGCGGAAGACATAATGGCTGACGAAGAAGCGCGTCATCACGTAGACGAAGACGCTGATGAAGGCGATCTGGCAGAAGATCAGCATCAGGTCGAAGAAGTTCTGTGTGGTGACGCCGCCCGTGCCCTGGAGCGCGTTCTGCAAGGTATCACCGAACGGCCGGCGCCAGTTGTTGATAGCCAGCGACACCTGCACGCTGAAATAGGTCGAGAAGATGATGAAGGCCGAGCCCCAGATCGACCAGTTGGTCCAGGGATGGTCCTTCGCCCGGATCTGCCAGAACAGGCCGAAGAGGCCGGTGCAGATCACGAAATAGAGATAGAACCAGATATTGTCCGGCGTCACGAAATAGCCGAGGCCCACCGGGGGCGCCGTGTCGGCCGGCAGCGGCGGCAGGCCGATCAGCGCACCGAAATTGGCACCGACCGAGTACCAGACCGCGATCGAAAGCAGCGTCCAGGCGACAAGGGAGGAAAAGAACAGCTTCGGCTGCGGGAAGAAGGAATGGAACAAGGTGCGAAACTCTCGTTTGCAAGGGGCGGCAGCGCCGCCGGTTCGCGCAGAACCTAGAGGAGTTTGCGCATAGCAACAATCGTCGAGCGCCCGGATTACCGAGATTTAATGGAAAGCGCCCCGCCAAGAACGGTGATGCCGGCGGCAAGAAGCAGGATGGCCGCAGCCGCAAGGCTGGGCAGGAAATAGCTCCCCGTGCGCGCCGCCAGAAAGCCGGCGCCGAGCGGGCCGAGGATCTGCCCGACGCCGAAAGCGGCCGTCATCAGGGCCAGCACGCGCCGCGGGCTTTGGCTGGCGAGAACCCGGCCGAGCTGCAGCCCATAGGCCGTGACGACGATGAAGGTGATGCCGAGCAGCGCCCCGCCGACAAGCGCCGACCAGGGAAAGGGCAGCGTCACCGTCGCCGCGACGCCCACCGTCTCCACGAGGATCGCGAGCAGATAGGCCATCGCCACGCCGAACCACCGCTCCAGCGGTTTCCAGGCGAGGAGCGAGAGCGCGGCGGCAGCCCCCGTCACGAGCCAGGTGAGGCATTCGAGCAGCGGGCTTTCCGCTCCCTCCCGAGCGATGGCGACGATGAAGGTGGCCGTAACGACATAGCCGATGCCGAAGAGGCCGTAGCTTGCCGTCAGGGCGACAAGCGGCCGGGTCCAGGCGATCGGCGGCTCGCGCAATGCAGACGCGCCGCCCTCCGGACGCGGCAGCAGGATCGCGACGGCGACAAGGCCCGCCGCGCCGAGCAGCGCACCGGCAAACCAGTCGACGCGCCAGGTGGGCATGGCGGAAAACTCGACCAGCGACAGGAGATAGACGAGCACGGCAGAGACCGCGATGCCGCCGCCCACACCGGAAAAATGCGCCATCTGCACGCGCGGGTCCCGGTGCACGAGGCCGATGGAGAGCACGATGCCGGAGGTGAAGATCATGGCGAAGGCGCTGGCAAGGCCGGCGAGGAAGCGCACGACGGAGAGCGCGGCGACGCCGGAGAGCAGCCCCATGGCAAGCAGCAGCAGCACCGTGGAAACCAGCGCGCCGAGTGCAAGGCGCCGTTCGAAACCGGCCGCCCAGCCATAGGCGGCCAATACGGCGCCGAGCAGGTAACCCGCGAAATTCGCCGCCGCGATGATGCCGGCATCGGCGGCGTTCAGGCCGAGCCCGGCCATCATGCCGGGCAGCACGGGCGTATAGAAGAAGCGGCCGAGCCCCATGGCGACGGCCATGGCGAGCGCGCCGGCGATCGCCGCCCGGACAGGCTCATGCGACGGGGCGGGAGTGCGGTGCATCATGGCGAGACCATCGCACCGCAACATAAAGGCGACAAACGACATTTATTGATCGACGGATCAGCGGCGGTGAAGGCTCGCCCTGCCCGCGCCAGCGGCCTGCCGGACCGGTTCAGCCCGGCAGCGTCACCACGAGCGGCCCGTTGCGGGTGGCGACGACCGTGTGCTCGAACTGCACCGTCGGCGCGCTCGGCTCGCTGTAGAGCGTCCACTCGTCGTTGCTGCCGCCTTCCGCCCAGTTGGCGCCGAGCGAGAGGAACGGCTCGACGGTGAAGACGAGGCCTTCTGTCATGCGGCGCTTTTCCTGCGGGTCCGGCCAGGTGGCGATTTCCGTCGGCTCCTCGTGCAGCGAACGGCCGACGCCGTGGCTGGCCAGGTTGGCGATCAGCGTATAGCGGTTCTTGCGGGCGAATTCGCCGATGGCATTGCCGACCTCGGCAAGCGGCCTGCCGGCCCGCACCGATTTCAGCCCGACCCAGAGCGCACGCTTGCCGTCGCGGCACAGGCGCTCGACGGCCGGCGTCGACCGCCCGACCGTGAAGGAGGCACCCGTATCGGCGAAATAGCCGTCGAGCTCGGCGGAGACATCGATGTTGACGAGGTCACCGTCGCGGATCACCCGCTCGCCCGGAATGCCGTGCGCCACCTCTTCGTTGACGCTGATGCAGGTCGCGCCCGGAAAGGCATAACAGCTTTCCGGCGCCGAGCGCGCGCCCGCCGCCTCCAGCATGCGCCGGCCGATCAGGTCGAGCTCGGCGGTCGTCATGCCCGGCCGGATGGCGGTCGACATGTGCTGCAGCACATTGGCGCAAATCCGGCCGATGGCCTTCAGGCCGTTGAGGTCTTCGTCGTTTTCCAGGGTCATCGCGTCTCTCTTTCGCGGGCCTCTTACCATGCCCGTGCGCCGTTGTCAGGCGGAAGCGGCCACGTCGCCCTTCGCGTCGTCCGCCAGCATCTCGCGCACCAGCGGGGCGACCTTTATGCCGTAGAGCTCGATGCCGCGCAGCACCGCCTCGTGCGGCATCGGGCCGATCGCCATCTGCAGCATGAAGCGGTCATTGCGGAAGATCCGGTGGTGATCGACGATCTTCTTCGCCACCGTTTCGGGATCACCGAGGAAGAGATGGCCGGTCGGCCCGGTCGACTGGTCGAACTGCGCCCGGCTCGTCGGCCCCCAGCCGCGCTCGCGGCCGATGCGGTTCATCACCTCGGCCTGCGGGCCGTAGAAGGTGTCGGCCGCAGCCGCGGTGGTGTCGGCGATGAAGCCATGCACGTTGATGCTGGTCTTCAGCCCGCCCGCATCCTGCCCCGCGCGGCGCGCGGCCTCGCGGTAGAGATCGAAGAGCGGCGCATAGCGGGACGGCGTGCCGCCGATGATGGCAAGCGCCAGCGGCAGCCCGTAGGCCCCCGCCCGCGCCACCGATTGCGGCGTGCCGCCGACGGCGATCCAGATCGGAAGGCGGCCATGCGCCGGGCGCGGGTAGACGCCGAGCCCCGGCAGCGGCGGGCGCATCGTGCCGTTCCACGACACGGTCTCTCGCTCGTTGAGCGCCAGCAGCAGGTCCAGCTTCTCCTCGAAGAGCCGGTCATAGTCATCGAGCGCATAGCCGAAGAGCGGGAAGGATTCGATGAAGGAGCCGCGCCCGGCCATGATCTCCGCCCGGCCGCCGGAAAGAAGGTCGACCGTCGAGAACTGCTGGAAGACGCGCACCGGATCGTCCGAGGAGAGCACCGTCACCGCGCTCGTCAGCCGGATGGTCCTGGTCTGCGCGGCGGCGGCGGCCAGCACGACGGCCGGCGCCGAGGCGGCATAATCCGCCCGGTGATGCTCGCCGAGCCCGAAGACGTCGAGGCCGACCTGATCGGCAAGCGCGATCTCCTCCAGGAGGTCCTTCAGCCGCCGCCCCCCTTCCCGCCCCTTGTCGGCAGCATTGGGATCGACGTCGGCAAATGTATAGAGGCCAAGTTCCATGGGATGTTCCAGGCAAGAGGGATTTGCCCAGAGATATGGCCCGCACACGCAGGTTGAAAGGGCCGTTCGGGAAACAGTGTGTTCACGAAGATAAAAGGACGGACGCAGGGCGCCCGTCCTCCATCCCTCCATCAGAGCCGCGAGGCCACGGCTTCCAACTGCGTCGCCACCTGGCCCCAGCCCTCGTGGAAACCCATCTTCTCGTGCATCTCGCAGTCCTCGACGGACCAGTGGCGGGCGATGGCGGTGTAGCGGGTCTTGCCGTCACCGAGGTCGTCGAAGAGAATCTCGGCGCTGAAGAAGGCCTTTTCGGTGGGCTTCCAGTCGGGGCCGAAGGCATCGGTCGTGATGATGCGCCTGTCCTTTTCCACCTTCAGGAAGATGCCGGTGTTGTCCATGTGGAAACCGTCCGGACCGGTCATGACCGTGCGGAACTTGCCGCCGTCGCGCGGCTCGATCTCGATGACCGGCGTCTCGTAGGGTTTCGGTGCGAACCATTCCTTCATCAGCTCCGGCGTCGTCCAGGCCTTGAAGAGCTGGGCGGGCGTGGCGTTCAGCACGCGGGTCAGCACCAGTTCGCGGTTGTTGGCGGGCTTGATCTCGGCGTCGGTCATGTCTGTCTCCTCGTTGGATATGTTCGGTGGTTCGCCTCAAGGACGGCCGGCGAACGGCCAATCCGACATCGAAAAGGGGTTATTTTTCGGCTGCGGCCCGTTCGCGCTGCATGCTGTCGAGATGCTGGCGGATATGGGCCGCCTCTGCCGAACTGGTGGCGAGCGCAATGGCGCGGTCGAAGGCTTCGTGCGCCTCGCCATAGCGGCCGAGTTGCTTGAGCAGGCCGCCGCGCAGCCCGTGGAAATAGAAATAGCCGTTCAGCTTGTCGGCAAGCGGCTCGATCAGCGCCAGCGCCGCCTCCGGCCCTTCGCGCTTCGAGACGGCGACGGCGCGGTTGAGCCGCACCACCGGCGAGGGCTGCAGGCGCTCCAGCGTCTGGTAAAGCAGGTCGATCTCGAACCAGTCCGTCTCATCGGCCGTTTTCGCGCGGGCATGCAGCGCGGCGATCGCCGCCTGGATCTGGAAGGCACCGGGCGCGCGGTGGCGGATCGCCTTGTCGATCAGCACCAGCGCCTCATCGATCAGGCTGCGGTCCCACAGCGAACGGTCCTGGTCCTCCAGGAGCACGATCTGCCCGTCCTTGTCGAAGCGGGCCGCAAGCCGCGAATGCTGGAGAAGGAGAAGCGCCGTCAGGCCCATGATCTCCGGCTCGGCCGGAAAGAGCTTCAGGAGCAGCCGCGCCAGCCGGATGGCCTCCGCGCAGAAGGGCGTATCCGCCTTGTCCGGCACGCCCGCCGAGTAACCCTCGTTGAAGACGAGATAGATCATCGCCGCGACGAGGCCGAGCCGTTCTGCCCGCGCCACCGCATCCGGCGTCTCGAAGGGAATGCCGGCCGCGCCCACCTTCGCTTTCGCCCGGGTGATGCGCTGCTCCATCGCCGCCTCCGAGACGAGGAAGGCGCGGGCGATCTGCCGGACCGACAGGCCCGAGACGATGCGCAGCGCCAGCGCGATCTGCTGTGTCGCCGGCAGGTCCTTGTGGCAGCAGACGAAGAGCAGGCGGAGAATGTCGTCCCGGTAGTGCGCGCCGTCCAGCCGGTCCGCAAGGTCGCGTTCCGTGTCCTCCAGGTCGGACAGCACCTCCTCGGGCGGCAGCGGCTGGTGCCTGGCGCGCTTGCGCACCTGGTCGATGCCGCTGTTGCGGCCGACGAAGATGAGCCAGGCTGCCGGATCGCGCGGCGGGCCCTTGTCGGGCCAGGTCTTCAGCGCACGGAGGCACGCCTCCTGATAGGCCTCCTCCGCCATGTCGAGGTCACGGAAGTAGCGCAGGAGCGCGCCCATGGCCTGCGGCCGCGCCGAGGTCAGCGCCAGATCGATCCAGGCAAGCTCTGTCATGTGATGGGTACTCCCGGATTGAAATACTGCAGCGGCCGGACCTCATAGGTACCGTTGGCCGGATTGACCGCGGAAAGCTCGCGGGCGAAGGTGATCGCCTCCTCCAGCGTCTCCACGTCGAGCACGAAGAAGCCGAGGAACTGTTCCTTGGTTTCGGCGAAGGGACCATCCATGACGATATCGTCCGTCACGCCCTTGCGCACGGTGACCGCCGCCGTCGTCGGCATCAGCCGCGCGACCGGACCGAGCTTGCCCGCCTCGGCATAACGCTGGTTGACCGCCCCGAGATCGGCCATGACCTTCGCGTCGAGCTCCTTGCTCCAGGCGTTGACTTCACTTTCGGCGTCGTAACAAAGAACGGCATACAGCATGGTGAACTCCCGTTGGTTGAAAGACGTAGGAGTAGCGTCTCAGCCGACAGGGCGCACCGGAATATTTTTGATCGATGGGATGAGCCGCGTGAAACGGCGGCCGGGACAATATGACCGGGCGCGGCTCCTTCAGGCGTCCCCGTTCGGGCACGCCAGACGCCCCTCTGCCTTTCAGGCGCCGTCCATCAGGCGCCCCGTTCAGGCGCGCCTCCCTCCGTTGTTCATCCTCCGCCCTCTCCTCCGTCATCCTCGGGCTCGACCCGAGGATCCACCGAAACGGCACGCGCGGAGTTTGGGGCATGGATCCCCGGGTCAAGCCCGAGGATGACGGAAGAGAGCGACGCACCGGCAGGAAGAACCGCGAAGAACCGCCTGGACCTACCCCGCGCTCAGCGTCCGCCGCACGGCATCCTTCCAGCCCTTGATCTTCACCGCGCGGGTCTTCTCGTCCATCTTGGGCTCGAAGCGCGTATCCCGCGCCCAGGACTTGGCGAACCCCTTGCGGTCCGGCCAGACGCCCGCGCGCTGGCCGGCGAGCCATGCGGCGCCGAGAGCGGTCGTTTCCAGGATGGTCGGGCGGTCGACGGGGGCGTCGAGGATGTCGGAAAGGCGCTGCATGGTCCAGTCGGAGGCGACCATGCCGCCGTCGACGCGCAGCACCGTTTCCTTGCCGTTCGCCTTCCAGTCCTTGTGCATGGCGTCGAGCAGGTCGCGCGTCTGGTAGCAGACGGCCTCCAGCGCGGCGCGGGCGAATTCCGCCGGCCCCGTATTGCGCGTCATGCCGTAGATGGCGGCGCGGGCGTCAGGGTCCCAGTGCGGCGCGCCGAGGCCGGTGAAGGCGGGCACGAGGTAGACGTTCTGCGTCGGGTCGGCCCTGGCGGCAAGGTCGCCGGTGTCAGGCGCGGCCTTGATGACCTTCAGCCCGTCGCGCAGCCATTGCACGGCCGCCCCGGCGATGAAGATGGAGCCTTCCAGCGCATAGGTCGTCTCGCCGTCGAGCCGGTAGGCGATGGTGGTGAGCAGCCGGTTCTTCGAGCGCACCATGTCGGTGCCGGTGTTGAGCAGCGCGAAGCAGCCGGTGCCGTAGGTGGACTTCATCATGCCGGGTTCGAAGCAGGCCTGGCCGATGGTCGCCGCCTGCTGGTCGCCGGCAACGCCGAGGATCGGGATTTCCGCGCCGAACAGGCCCTTTTCCGTCACGCCGAAATCGGCGGCGCAGTCGAGCACGTCGGGCAGCATCGCCTTCGGCACGCGCAGGATGTCGAGCAGCTCGTCGTCCCAGGCGTTGGAGGCGATGTTGTACATCAGCGTGCGGCTGGCATTGGTGGCATCGGTGACATGGGACTTGCCGCCCGTCAGCCGCCAGATCAGGAACGTGTCGATCGTGCCGAAGCAGAGGTGCCCGTGGGCAGCCCGCGCGCGGGCGCCCTTCACGTTGGAGAGCATCCAGGAGAGCTTGGTGCCCGAGAAATAGGGATCGAGCAGCAGGCCCGTCTTCCGGGTGAAGGTCTTTTCGAGATCCTGCTTCTTCAGCTTCTCGCAATAGGAGGCGGTGCGGCGGTCCTGCCAGACGATGGCATTGTGGATCGGCCTGCCGTTCTCGCGCTCCCAGACGACGACCGTCTCGCGCTGGTTGGTGATGCCGATGGCGGAAATGTCGGAGGCGGCAAGACCCGCCTTCTTCAGCGCGGCCTTGACGGACCAGACGACGCTGTCCCAGATTTCCTCCGGATCGTGCTCGACCCAGCCGGACTGCGGAAAATGCTGCGTGAATTCCTTCTGGCCGGAACCGACGACCTTCTGCTTGCCGTCGAAGACGATCGCCCGGCTCGATGTCGTGCCCTGATCGATCGCGAGAACATATCCGCCCATCTCTTCCTCCCAGCTGCGGGTCGCTCCCAGACCCTTCGGAATCTTCAATACGATACTAAAACGAATGTCAAAGGAAAATAAAACGCAAGTCGCGTTCTGCCCTCAGCGGGACTGTACCGCGCGGAAAACGCAATTGTCATCGCGCGAGTTTTGGGCGTAGGCTACCGCAACGCAGCATGATCGGGAGACAGCAAGCATGAAAAGCGTCGTCGTAACGGGCTCCACCAGTGGCATCGGCCTTGCCATCGCCACCGCCTTCGCCGAAAGCGGCGCCAATGTCGTCATCAACGGGTTCGGCGCGGCGGACGAGATCGAGGCGATCCGCGCACGGCTCGACGGCCTCGGCAAGGGACGCGTGCTCTATCACTCCGCCGACATGACGAAGCCGCATGAGATTTCCGACCTCGTCGAAACGGCGGTGGAGGCATTCGACGGCGTCGACATCCTCGTCAACAATGCCGGCATCCAGCATGTCGAGAAGATCGAGGATTTCCCGGTGGAGAAGTGGGACCAGATCATCGCGATCAACCTCTCCAGCTCCTTCCACACGATCCGCGCCGCCATTCCGCACATGAAGCGCAAGGGCTGGGGCCGCGTCATCAACGTCGCCTCGGCGCACGGCCTCGTCGCCTCGCCGTTCAAGTCTGCCTATGTGGCCGCGAAACACGGCATCATGGGCCTGACGAAGACCGTCGCGCTGGAAGTCGCCGAGAACGGCATCACCGTCAACGCCATCTGCCCCGGCTACGTGCTGACGCCGCTCGTCGAAAAGCAGATTCCCGACACGGCCAGGGCCCGCGGCATCAGCGAGGCTGAGGTGAAGTCCGACGTCATGCTGAAGTTCCAGCCGACCAAGGAATTCGTCGGGGTCGACGAGGTCGCGGCCATCGCGCTCTTCCTCGCCTCCGATGCGGCAAAGTCGATCAACGGCACCCATATATCGGTGGATGGCGGCTGGACCGCCCAGTAGAAACGGACGCGCGGGCACCCTGTGCATCCGCGTGTTCCCGATGGCTGGGCACCGTGCTCCGCCACAGGCCGCCCCTTCCCGGCGGCGGCCAAACCGCCCCACGCCCAGGCGCGTGCCGGCCATCGGACGGCTGAGGGCCGTCAAAGAAGGATGACATGAACTTTCTGCAGGACAGTCTGGAGGGCTTTCTCGCCCGGGAACACCGCGTCGTCATCGTCGAGGTCACCGCCGCCAAGGGGTCGACCCCGCGCGACGAAGGCACGTTCATGCTGGTGGCGCCGACGGAAATCCACGGCACCGTCGGCGGCGGCCAGCTCGAATACGACGCCATCGAGAATGCGCGAAAGATGCTGGCGGATGCCGGCGGCGAGGCCAGGCTCGACATTCCGCTCGGCCCCGAGATCGGCCAGTGTTGCGGCGGACGCGTCGAGCTCACCTTCACCTTTGCCGACGCGCAGGCCCGCGAGGCGCTCGAGGCACGCCTTGCCGAAGAGGAACGGCGCAAGCCGCAGGTCTGGGTCTTCGGCGCCGGCCATGTCGGCCGGGCGCTGGCGGATGCGCTGACCATGCTGCCGCTCAACATCTTCGTGGTGGAGGCGCGCCAGAGCGAGCTCGACCAGCTCACCTCCGAAGTGCACCATCGCCTGGCCGCCCTGCCGGAGGCGCTGGTCGCCGACATTCCGCCGGGCTCGGCCGTCGTCATCGTCACCCATGACCATGCGCTGGATTTCCTGATCGGGCAGGAAGCGCTTGCCCGCACCGACCTTGCCTATGTCGGCATGGTCGGCTCGACGTCGAAACGCGCCTCCTTCCTGCACCATCTGGAACGGCAGGGCATCGACCGCGGCGCGGCCGACCGGCTGGTCCTGCCGATCGGCGGCACGGCGGTGAACGACAAGCGCCCGGCGGTCATCGCCGCGATGACCGCCTCGGAAGTGCTGCTCGCTTTCGCCGCCTGGCGGCACAAGGGGGGCGCCCCCACGGCGGCAGGCTAGCCGCGGCCGTCGAGAAAGCCGAGATCGCGCTTCATGTAGTCGGAAAGCTCGCGCGGATCGAGACGGGGGACGCGCTTGCGCTGCCGCCCCCGAAAGACACGGGAGAGCTTATGCCAAAGGCCTTCCTTGCGAAACGGCAGGCGGGCCACCGGGGCCTGATCGACGATACATGACATGGTAAAACCTCGTAAATTCCATCCATTGGCTTGCAGGATGCGCCGAAAGATGATGGAATTCCAATCGAAGCTTCGTCTGTATCCATAAAGAGAACTTGGCCTTGAAGATGTCGCGCAACTTTCCGCTCAACGCGCTTCGCGTCTTCGAGGCGGCCGCGCGGCATGCCAGCTTCACCCGCGCTGGCGACGAGCTCGGCATGACGCAGACCGCCGTCAGCTACCAGATCAAGCTCCTGGAGGAGACGCTCGGCGAGACGCTGTTCCTGCGCCAGCCGCGGCAGGTGATGCTGAGCGAGGCCGGCGAGCGGCTGGCGCCCAAGGTTGCCGAGGGGCTGACGAAACTGGCAGAAGCGGTGGCGGACCTGCGCGGGGTGGCCGAGCAGAAGCTGCACATCCATTCGACGCCCACCTTCGCCACGCAATGGCTGAGCCGCACGCTCGGCGACTTCCAGCTCAAGCACCCGACCATCGCCGTCCGGCTTTCCACCTCGCAGGAGCTGATCGATTTTACCCGGGAAGAGGCGGATGTCTCGATCCGCTGGGGCAAGGGCGACTGGCCGGGCCTTACCTGCCATCGCGTCATGCGCATGGACTTCGCCCCCATGCTGAGCCCGGCGCTGGCCGAGACGATCGGCGGCATAAGGGAGCCGGCCGATCTCCTGAAACTGCCGATCATCAGCCCGCTGGACATCTGGTGGCGCACCTGGTTTTCCGCCGCGGGCATCGACGATCCGGGCCTCGAACGGTTTCCCCCGAACGAACTCGGCGTGCAGACGATCGACGCCCAGGTGGCGATGGCCGGCCAGGGCGTCGCGATCCTCAATCCCGGCCATTTCCGGGCGGAAGTCGCCGCCGGCCAGCTTTACCAGCCCTTCGAATTGACCTGCAACGATGGCCGCGACTATTGGCTCGCCTATCCGGAAAACCGCCGCAACATCCTGAAGATCCGGGCCTTTCGCGACTGGATCCTCGCGACGATGCCGGCAGCGGTGTGACCACTACGCCTTGGCGTCCAGTTCGGGATAGTGGCGGAAGAGGTCACTTTCGTTGCCGGGAAGCCGGCGCTCGCTGGCGAGATAGGCCCTGATCCGCGAATGCCCGGCGACCGCGGCGCAGAGCGCCCTGATCTTCGGATAGCGCGGATAGAGCTCGCCCATCAGCACAGGGAAGGCGTAGGCCAGGCCGTCCATGACCTGGAACAGCGAGAGATCCGCATAGCTGAGCCTGTCGCCGACGAGATGCGTTTGACCCTCCGGGTTTCGCGATAGGATGCCCTCGAACCAGCCGAGGAATTTCGGAACGCGCTGCGCGCGGAATTCCGCCGCCCGCCGCAGCGATTCGGGCTTCTGGTTCTCGTAGTATTCCCCTGCCCCGATCGGGTGGTGGACGTCATGGCCCTCCAGGACGAAGTCGGCGATGGTCAGCTGGATCTGATGCGTCCAGAGCCGCAGCCGCGGCTCGCGGGGCGCAAGGTCGAGCTTGTCGCCGAGATAGAGCAGGATGGCCGCCACCTGCCCGACGACCACGTCGCCGTCCCTCAGGAAGGGCGGCGCGAAGGAGGGCGTGGCCACCTCCCGGCTCACCTTCGACAGAATGCCGTCGCCCTCCTTGCGCGCGACGTCGCGATAGGGCGCACCGGCCGCCTCCAGCGCGAGGCGGATATATTCCCCGCGCCCCTGGATGCCGGTCCAATAGTAGAGTTCGTAGGTCATGGCGCAAAACACCCTTGGCCGGGCGGCGGTTCCGCCCGGGGCGAATTTTCGGGCGCACCGCCATCGAAATCAGAGGGATAGCCGGCCGGCCCGCCCTTCCCTCGCCGCCGATTATTGCGCAATGTGCGCGGTGCGGAAAGAGCATGAGGGGACGCGCCGATGTATGAATATGCCATCGCCTGGGAATGGCTGACCTTCGCGGTCCGCTGGCTGCATGTCATCACCGCCATCGCCTGGATCGGCTCGTCCTTCTATTTCATCGCGCTCGACCTCGGCCTCGTGAAGCGGCCGCATCTGCCGGCCGGCGCCTATGGCGAGGAATGGCAGGTGCACGGCGGCGGCTTCTACCACATCCAGAAATACCTGGTGGCGCCGGCCTCGATGCCCGAGCACCTGACCTGGTTCAAATGGGAAAGCTACATGACCTGGCTTTCCGGCTTCGCGCTGCTCTGTCTCGTCTATTACGGCGGCGCCGACCTCTTCCTCATCGACCGCTCGGTGCTCGACGTCTCGACACCCGTCGCCATCCTCATCTCGCTCGCCTCGCTGACGCTCGGCTGGATCCTCTACGACCTCATCTGCAAGTCGCCGCTCGGCAGGAACACCTGGGGACTGATGCTCGTCCTCTATTGCATCCTCGTCGCCATGGCCTGGGGCTACACGCAGGTCTTCACCGGCCGGGCCGCGTTCCTCCATCTCGGCGCCTTCACGGCGACGATCATGTCGGCGAACGTCTTCTTCATCATCATGCCGAACCAGCGCGTCGTCGTCGCCGACCTCATCGCCGGCCGCACGCCCGATCCGAAATACGGCGTCATCGCCAAGCAGCGTTCCACGCACAACAACTACCTGACGCTGCCCGTCATCTTCTTCATGCTGTCGAACCACTATCCGCTCGCCTTCGCGACGGCCTTCAACTGGATCATCGCCGCGCTGGTCTTCCTGATGGGCGTGACGATCCGGCACTGGTTCAACACGACCCATGCCCGCAAGGGCAAGCCCACCTGGACCTGGCTCGTCACCGCGCTCCTCTTCCTCCTCATCATGTGGCTTTCCACCGTGCCGAAGGTGCTGACCGGCGAAAGCGCGAATGCCGGCCTTCCCTCCTCCGCCGAGCGGTTCGCATCGAACGGCCATTTCCCGGCGGTGCGCGATCTCGTCTCCACCCGCTGTTCGATGTGCCATGCCGCCGAACCCGTCTGGGAAGGGCTTCGCGCGGCGCCGAAGAACGTGGTGCTCGAAAGCGAAACGGCGATTGCCCTCCATGCCCGCGAGATCTATCTGCAGGCCGGGCGCAGCCATGCCATGCCGCCGGGCAATGTCACCGGCATGACGGGGCAAGAGCGCGCCCTGATCACCGCCTGGTTCGAAACAGCAGCAGAAGGACGCTGACCGCCATGACGACAACCCTCATCCGCGGACGCCTGCTCTCTTTCCTCCGTCGCCCGGTCGCGATCGACGATACGGCAAGCTATCGCTACGAGGAGGACGGCGGCCTGCTGGTCGAGGACGGGAAGATCGCCGCCGTCGGCCCGTATGCGGACATGCGCGCGGCTGCGCCCGCCGAGGTGGAGGAGATCGACCATCGCCCGCATCTCATCCTGCCCGGCCTCATCGACACGCACCTGCATTTCCCGCAGATGCAGGTGATCGGCTCCTATGCCGCCAACCTCTTGGAATGGCTGAACACCTATACCTTCCCGGAGGAATGCCGCTTCGTGGAGAGCGAGCATGCCGCCCGCATCGCCCGCCACTTCTACGACGAGATGATCCGCCACGGCACGACGACCGCGGTCGCCTATTGCTCCGTGCACAAGACCTCCGCCGACGCCTATTTCGCAGAGGCGCTGAAGCGCGGCATGTGCATGGTAGGCGGCAAGGTGATGATGGACCGCAACGCGCCGCAGGGCCTGCTGGACACGCCCGAAACGGGCTATGACGAGACGCGCGCCGTGATCGCCGAATGGCACGGCAAGGGCCGCAACCATGTCGCCATCACCCCGCGCTTCGCCATCACCTCGACGCCGGCGCAGATGGAGATGGCAGCCGCGCTCGCCCGCGAATTCCCGGACCTCCACATCCAGACGCATCTTTCCGAAAACCACGACGAGATCCGCTTCACCAGCGAGCTCTATCCCGATGCGATCGACTATACGGACGTCTATGCGAAATACGGCCTGCTCGGCCCGAAAAGCCTGTTCGGCCATTGCATCCACCTCTCCGAGCGGGAAGCGGACGCGATGAGCGAGGCGGGTGCCGTCGCGGTGCACTGCCCCACCTCCAACCTCTTCCTCGGCTCCGGCCTCTTCCCCCTCAAGGCGCTGTCGCGCCGGGAGAGGCCGGTGCGCATCGGCGTCGCGACGGATGTCGGCGGCGGCACGAGCTATTCGATGCTGAAGACGATGGACGAGGCCTACAAGATCCAGCAACTGCTCGGCGAGCGGCTGAACCCGTTCGAGAGCTTCTACCACATGACGCTCGGCAATGCCGAGGCGCTGTCGCTCGAGGACCGCATCGGCACGCTGGAGGCCGGCACGGACGCCGACTTCGTGGTTCTGGATGCCGCCGCGACGCCCGCCATGGCGCTGAAGATGGAAGTGGTGCGCTCGCTGACCGACGAGCTCTTCCTGCTCCAGACGCTCGGCGACGACCGGGCGGTGCGCGAGACCTACGTGGCCGGCCGGCCGATGAAGGCGGCGCTTTGAACCGTCCTACGGCGCTTCGATGATGAAGGGCTCGTCGAAGAAGAACTCTTCCAGGTTGACGCCGCCGCCGAGGCGGTCGACCACGAGGAAATCGCTCACCGTGTCGAGGGTCATCAGCGGATGGTGCCAGACGTTGCGGCGATAGTTGACGCCCTGCCGTCCCCCGGCGCGGAAGACCTGCGGCCGGCCGGGCCTGCCGCCCTCGTCCTCCGCCACCACGACCAGCCAGGGCCGGTCGTCGATCGGCGAGAAGCTCTGGCTGCCGAAGGGATGGCGCTCCATCATGTCGACGGCATAGGGGAAGGCCCGCGGGCTGCCGCGGAAGAGGTTGATGATGACCTTCGCGTCCTCGCCGACAGCCTCGGCCTCGGCGAGCGCGTGGTAGCGCTCCGTATTGCCGCCGTTGATATGGCGCATCGTGGCGGGATCGGCCTCGATCACCGTGCCGAAGGGCGCGAAGGCATTCTGGGTCAGCGGCCGGATCGTCAGTTTCTCAGCCATCGGACAGCCCTCCCGGGGAGAGGAAGGGCGGTCGTTGGTGGTCGGGCATGTTCATTCTCCGGGCAGAGCAGCGGTCAATCTGAGGAGCGCGATGCGCTCCACCTGGGTTTTCGCGGTTTCGAACTCCGCCGCTGCCGTGTTGCCGATGCGGGCCTCGAAGGCGGCGAGGATGTCGTCCTTGGTAAGCCCTTTCACCGCGATGATGAAGGGGAAGCCGAACTTTTCCGTATAGGCGGTGTTGAGCTCGGTGAAGCGGGCGTGCTCGGCCGGGGAGAGCCGGTCGAGGCCGGCGCCGGCCTGCTCGTTGCGGCTGTCCTCCGTCAGCTCGCCGGCGATCGCGAGCCTGCCGGCAAGGTCCGGGTGGGCGCGCAGCACGCCGAGCTGCTCGGCCTCGCTCGCCTTGCGGAAAACCGCAACGAGCGCGGCATGCACGCCGGCTGCCGTCAGCGGCAGGACGACCGCGCCGGCATCGAGCGCCCGCTCGGCGATGAAGGGCGAATGCTCGAAGACGCCGCCGAAACGGGCGAGGAAATCGGCCCGGTCGATCATGCGCCCTTCCCCTTCGACGGGTGGTGGTTCTCGATCCAGTGGTGCGCGATGTCGATACGCCGCGGGATCCAGACCTTTTCATGGCCGAGCACGTAATCGACGAAGCGGGCGAGCGCGGCGGCGCGGCCGGGCCGGCCGACGAGACGGCAGTGCAGGCCGATGTTCAGCATCTTCGGGCTGCCTTCGGCGCCCTCCTGGTAGAGCACGTCGAAGGCGTCCTTCAGGTAG
Organism: Shinella sp. HZN7; assembly: GCF_001652565.1. Classification (NCBI taxonomy): domain Bacteria; kingdom Pseudomonadati; phylum Pseudomonadota; class Alphaproteobacteria; order Hyphomicrobiales; family Rhizobiaceae; genus Shinella; species Shinella sp. HZN7. The sequence goes on from NZ_CP015736.1 coordinate 2,783,391, forward strand.
GTGAAGAACTGGTCGCCGGTGTTGAAGCCCTGCGGCGTCGCAAAGCGCATGTCGTTGGTTTCGAGCGTATAGGGAATGATGAGGAAGGGCTCGCCGTCGAGGCCAGGCACCCAGTAAGGCAGGTCGTCCGCATAGGAATCGGAGGAATAGACGAAGCCGCCCTCCTCCATGACCAGGCGCAGCGTGTTGCCGGAGGGCTTGCCCTGGTACATGCCGAGCGGATGGGAGCCCGTCAGCTCCTTGTGCAGGCGCACGGCCTCGCGGATGTGCTCGCGCTCCTTTTCTTCCGAGAAGTCCTTGTATTCCAGCCAGCGGTAGCCGTGGCTGGCGATTTCCCAGCCGGCCTCCTTCATGGCGGCGACGGCTTCCGGGTTGCGCGCCATGGCGAGCGTCACGCCGTAGACGGTGGTCGTGACGTTGCGGCTGGTGAACAGGCGGTGCAGGCGCCAGAAGCCGGCGCGCGAGCCGTATTCGTAGATCGATTCCATGTTGAGGTTGCGCTGGCCCGGCCAGGGCTGCGCGCCGACGATTTCCGAGAGCAGGCACTCCGACGCCCCGTCACCGTCGAGGATGCAGCTTTCGCCGCCCTCTTCATAGTTGATGACGAACTGCACGGCGATGTTGGCATCGCCCGGCCAGCGAACCTTGGGGGGCGTGCGGCCGTAGCCGATCAAGTCGCGCGGATAGGTCTTCTCAGTCATTCGATCACCTCGACAATGGGCGGAGCCCCTGCATCGGACGGCCGGAAGCCGAATTGAATCCGATGCATACCCTCATGAAAGGAACCATTACCGTCTTGCCCCGTTTCCTGTCCATCACAAGCAAGGAGAAACACCTATGGCCATGCAGGATGCAAACATTCGTGAAACCCAGGATCTGATCGCCAGCGACAAGGTGGAGGGCACGAGCGTTTACGGCGCGGACGGCAAGCATATCGGTTCGGTCGAACGCCTGATCCTCGACAAGCGCAGCGGTCACGTTTCCTACGCCGTGCTCAGCTTCGGCGGCTTCCTCGGCCTCGGCCAGGACCACTATCCCCTGCCCTGGGCGAAGCTGAGCTATGACGAAGGCCTCGGCGGCTATCGCGTCGACGTGACGAAGGAGCAGGTCGAGCGCGCGCCGCACTATGAAAGCGATGCCGAATACGACTGGAACCGCCGCAACGGCAAGGTGATCCACGACTATTACGGCGTGCCGCCCTACTGGATGTAAGCACGGGTCAAACCCGTCCGGCTTCCTCGAAGTGGGCCGCGACGGTGAAGGAGGGCGGTACGCCAAGCGTGCCGCCCTTGATTTCGTCCAGCACCGCGCGCGCCAGTTCATGCGCCAGGCCGAAGCTCACCTTGAAGCCGCCGGTCATCAGGCTGACGGTCGGGTGATCGGGATGGCGGCCGACCATCGGCTCGCGGCCGATCGCCTTGGGCCGCAGCCCTGCCCAGCGCTCCACGACCGGCGCTTCCGCCAGGACCGGGGCCATCTGCCGCGCCTTGGCGATCAACGCGTCGAGAAGGCCGTCGGTGCCAAAGGGATCGGCAAAGCTGTTCTCGCTGGTGCTGCCGATGGCGACGAGGCCGTCCTCATGCGGCACGATGTAGAGCCCGTCGGCAAAGATCACCGGCAATGCCGGATCGACAGGCGCCCGAAGAAGCGCCGCCTGCCCCTTCACCGCGCTGCCCACCGGTCTTGCCAGCGGGGGAGTCAGCGGCGCGAGCAAGGCGAAGGTCTCGACGCCGGCCGCCAGCACGCAATGGCCGAACGCCAGGCTGGTGCCATCGTCGAACCGGGCGACGGCCGTGGCGGGGTCCAGCGACCGAAACTCCACCCCCTCGCGGATGGTGACATTCGGCAGGCGCGCAAGCGCGGCACGCAGCGCGGCGAGCAGCGCCCGCGGCGCGAGGCGGGCGGCGAGATGGTCATGCACGAGCCCGGAGGCCATCGCCGCCTCGGCCGGCCATCCGGCGACAGGGGACGCATCCAGCACCTTAAAGGCGAAGGTCCGGCCGGGCGTCGTCCAGACGGAGAGCGCATCCTGCGCATGACCGAGCGCGATGGCGCGGTTGTGGGGCTTCGGCAGGGGAATGAGGCGGCCGGAGCGGCGATAGCCGGCGGAAAGCCCGGTTTCGGCCTCCAGCGCCGCGATCTCCGCTTCGAGCGAGACCAGCGCGGCGAACTGGAAGGCCTTCTTGGCGTTCCAGCGGTCCGGCAGATGCGGCATCAGCGCGCCGAGCACGCCGCCGCTGGCGCCGGCCCCGATCGCCCGCCGCTCGGCAAGATGCACGGACAGGCCCTGCCGGGCGGCAAGAAGCGCGGTCCACAGGCCCATCACACCGCCACCGGCGACGATGAGGTCCACGGCCGGTTGACCGGCGGCCTTCCCGCGATTATCGGCATTCGCCATGGCTGACCACAATCCTGAAAATGCGCCGCAGACCGAAGCCGTCCTCGACTGGCATGACGGCGATATGCCCTATTCCCGGGCCTTTGACGACCACTTTTATTGCCGCAGCGACGGCCGGCTGGAATGCGGCCACGTCTTCCTCGCCGGCAACGAGCTGCCGGCCCGCTGGCAGCGGAAAGCGCCTTTCCGCATCGCCGAGCTCGGCTTCGGCACCGGCCTCAACCTCTGCGAGACCTGGCGGCAATGGCGCGGGACCGCGCCGGAAGGCGCAGGCCTCCACTTCACCTCCTTCGAGCGTTTTCCCATGGCGCGCGCCGATATCGCCCGGGCGCTCGCGCATTGGCCGGAGATCGAGCACGAACGCACGATCCTTACCGAGAAATGGCCGGATGCACCGGCCGGACACGTCGAGATCGACCTTGCGCCCGGTGTCCGCCTCACCGTGGTCTGCGGCGCGGCGCTGGAAAGCCTCGGGAGCGAGACGGAGCCCTTCGACGCCTGGTTCCTCGACGGCTTCGCGCCCGCGCGCAATCCCGACATGTGGTCGGCCGAGCTGATGGCGGCGGTCTTCCGCCTGACCGTTCCCGGCGGGCGTTTCGGCACCTATGCGGCGGCCGGCTTCGTGCGGCGCAACCTTGCGGCGGCCGGTTTCACGGTGGAGCGTTGGCCGGGTTTTGCCGGAAAACGCGAGATGCTGTGCGGAGAACGGCCGGCGGCCTGAGCGCTCAGGACAGCGTGCCGGCCACGGCTTCCTTGCCGCTGCGCTTCAGCCAGCGATCGAGCTTTTCCTCCAGCTTCTCGATGCTGATCGGCTTGGTCAGGTAGTCGTCCATGCCGGCGGCCAGGCATTCCTCGCGGTCGCCGTCGAGCACATGGGCGGTGACGGCGACGATCGGCACCCGGCGGCCCGAGCCGCTCTCGATCTCCCGGATCGCACGGCTCGCCTGCAGGCCGTTCATGACAGGCATGGATATGTCCATCAGGATCATGCCCGGGCGGGAGGCACGGAAGACCTCGACCGCTTCCTTGCCGTTTTCGACGAGCCGGAAGCGCAGGCCGGAAGCCATCAGCATCTGGGTGAAGAGGATCTGGTTGACCTCGTTGTCCTCGGCCACCAGCACATCCAGGATCTCGCCTTCGGCGGCAGCGACCTCGGGAGCGGCCACATGCGGGCGCAGCGGCAGGATCTTGCCCTCGCCCCCGCCCTGGGCCGGTGCCTTCGGCCCGCGCATCGCCCGCAGCACCTCGGAAACCGTCTCGCGCAGGAGGTCGGCCCGCACCGGCTTCATGAGATGGGCCTGGATATCCGGCGAGGCGAGCAGCGTGTCCTCGGCCGGAAGGCTCATGGAGGTGAGCACGATCACCGCGATGCCGGCAGTCTGGGCACCCTCGCGCAGCATCCGCACGAAATCGGGGGCACGATCCGGCCGGTAGTCGAGCAGGATCGCATCGACCGACACGCCCATGTCGCTCGCCGCGGCGAGCACGGCAAGCGCCTCCGTCTCGGAGGCGACCGCTGTCGCGTCGAAACCCCAGTCGAGCAGCATGTCGTATGAGGCCTTGCGGGAAAGATCGTGCCCGTCGACGACGAGGATGCGCGCGCCCGGCGCCCTGGCGGGCACGATGCGCGCCGGCAGGGCGGCGACCGCGAGCGCCATCGGCAGGCGCACGGTGAAGGCCGAGCCGTTGCCGACCTCGCTGGTCGCCGTGAGCGTGCCGCCGAAGAGGCGCGTCAGCCCGTCGGTGATGGCAAGGCCGAGGCCGGTGCCCTCGTGGCGGCGGGTGGAGGAAGCGTCGACCTGCGAGAATTTCTCGAAGATCGATTCCATCTTCTCGGCCGGAATACCCGCTCCCGTATCCTCGACACGGATGACGATCTCCACACCGCCATCCCCGTTCATCTGCGAGGAGAGGTCGATGAGAACATGCCCGCGATCCGTGAACTTGACGGCATTGCCGACGAGGTTGGTGACGATCTGGCGGAAGCGGCCCGCATCCCCCATCACCATTGCCGGCATGTTGGCCGCGCCGCGCACGACGAGTTCGATATCCTTCTCCGCCGCCTTCGCCGACAGCAGCGTCGCGACGTCCTCGATCGCCTCCACCGGGTTGAACGTGACGGCGCGCAGCGTCATCTGGCCGGCGTCGATCTTGGAGAAATCGAGGATGTCGTTGATGATGGTGAGCAGCGCGTTGCCGGACTTCACCATGATGTCGATGAAGGTCTTCTGCCGCGTATCGAGGTTCGACTTGGCGAGCAGTTCCGCCATGCCGAGCACGCCGTTCATCGGCGTGCGGATTTCGTGGCTCATATTGGCGAGGAATTCCGACTTCGCCTTGTCGGCCATCTCGGCGCGGGTGACGAGGCGGCGCAGCTCGTCCTCGCGGCTCTTGAGGTCGGTGATGTCGGAAAAGACCATGACGTCGCGGCCGCGGCTCGTCGGCGTCACGTCGAGGCGCAGCCAGCGCTGGTAGCCGCTGAAGATGGTCAGCGAGGCCGGCTTGCCGGTGAAGAGGATGTTTGCGAACTGGCTGGCATCGACGGGTTGCTCACCGAGGAAACCGCCGATCTTGCGGTCGATGCAGCTCTGCAGCACGTCCTTGATGAGCGTGCCCGGCTGCAGGAGTTCCCGCGGCATGGCGATCATGGTGGAGAGCGCCTCGTTGGAGAGCACCACCACGCCGTCCTCGATGATCAGCAGGCCCTGGCTCATCGAGGAGACCGCATCCTTGACGAGGCTGCCGACCTCCTCGAGGGCACCACGGGTCTCGAGCACTTCGCGCTCGCGCGCGCGCCGCTCGGTGATGTCGATATAGGTCAGGAGGCAGCGGCCGCCGGAAATCGCGCAGCCGGCCTCGATCACCGCCCGGCCGTTGGCATAGGCGACCTCGCGCACCGGTGTCTTACCGGCGCGGATGCCCGAAAGACAGGCCGCATACCCCTCGGCATGCGGACCGTCCTCCCCGCTGATGCCGCCCTGCGCCTGCTGGAAGCGCAGGAGGTCATCCAGCGGCTTGCCCTTCATCGGCGGCAGCGCGCCATCCCACAATTCCTCGAAGGCACCGTTCACCAGTTCGATATTGCCGGTTTCATCGACAACGACGATGCCGACGGGCAGCGATTCGACGATGCTTTCGATGTCCGCCCTGGCAGCCTCCGCCTGGCGCTGGGCCTCGATCAACTGGCCTTCGCGCTTCTTCAGCACCGTGGTGTCGGTGATCGAGCCGATGAGATAGCGCTTCTCGTCGAGCGTGGTGACCCGGTAGAGCCGCGAGATCGTCGGCAGCACCGAGCCGTCCGGCCGGATATATTCGATCTCGGTCTCGAGCAGTTCGCCGGTATCGAGCACCTGCTGGTTCTGGGCGTGGAATTCCTCACCCTGCTCCGGATACATGTCGAGCGTGGTGAGGCCGAGCAGCTCTTCCGGCTGCCGGCCCGTCAGCGCGACATAGGCGCGGTTGGCGAAGATCATGCGCTGGTTCTCGTCGCGCATGAAGCTTGCGACCGGCAATTCGTCGAGCAGCGCCCGGTAGAGGCTGATCTCCTGCGAATGCTGCTTGAGCCGCCCTTCGTTCTCCTTCAGCGCCGTCACGTCGATGCGCAAAGCCACCAAGGTGCCATCGGGCCTGCGCTGCGTGACGAGACGCGACCAGCCGCCGGCAAGGCGGACGACGCATTCGTGCAGCGGCAGGTCATAGCTTGAAAGCTGCGCGGCGACCCAGCGCTCGCGGTCGGCCTCGCAGGTGCGCCCCACTTCGATGTCGTGCAGCGCGCGCGTGAGCGCGGCAAGGCTGACGGGACCGTCCGCAAACTCGCCGACGAGCACCCGGTAGAACTCTCGCATGCTGCGATTGGCATAGCGCAGACGGTTGTCGGCGCCGAAGACGCCGACCCCCGCGCCGAGCGCGTCGAGCGCATGCTCCACATGGTCGGCAGACGCGGCCTCCTCCCGATCCGATGCGGCGATGTCCGCCGGCGCCCCCCCATCGCCATTCGCATTGGCGGCAGCAGCGACCGTGGCGGCCAGCGTCTCGACCGAGGGCGTGAAGAGGCCGACGAGCACCGAAAGGGTGGCGGAGATCCGCTCGCGCTTCATCGCGATCTCGAAACTGCCGCCGCCGAAGGGATGCAGATAGCGGGCCCGCTCGGGATTCCCGAAGATCAGGCAGCGGCGTTCGGGATCGTCCCGGTCGCCATGGCCCGGCGTTTCGCCGATTTCCTCGCTGGTCAGGCCGATCATCTCCGCGGCGCCGTGGCCGAACAGGCGGGCATAGGCCTCGTTCACCGCCAGATAGCGCAGTTCGCTGCTTTTGACGTATGCCGGATGCGGGTGTTCGCGAACGCGCGCACAGGCCGCCACCAGCAATTCGTCTTGAGATTCAGCCACGCCAAGTGCTCCCCAAAGCGGGACGGAGGGAGAGATTTGTACCCCTCGGGGAGTATCAGCAATCCTTGAACGGATGGTTAACCCTTCGTTGCCGGAAGTCACGCATCCGGGCAGGGTCGCCCCGAAAGAGCACGGCGCCGGCGCCGCTTATCCACCAGGGCATTTCGCTGTCGCAAATGGCGGGGCAGGCCGTTGCAAGATGTGCAACAAGGCCAGGAGGCAAACCAGACCGGGGCTGCGCTGCACATGGGCGACGTGATCAAACTCGAAAATCACCTCGAACAACCGGAGGCGTCCGAGACGCCCGTCGAACGCCGGCGCCGCAGCGGCGGGCGCAGCGCAGAGCGCATCCGCCGGCCGCCGGCCACTTCCAAGTACCTCCATCTCGTCAACACGACGGCCCCCTCCGCGGTGTTTTCCGAGGACGCGCTGGAGGCCGTGCACCAGGCCTCGCTCGCCATCCTCGAAGAGATCGGCATGGACATCATCCTGCCGGAGGCGCGCGAGTGCATGAAGGCGGCGGGCGCCGAGGTGACGCCCGGCACGGACCGCGTGCGCTTCGACCGCGGGCTCATCCTGGACATGATGGCCTCCGTCCCGCCCGCCTTCACGATGCATGCGCGCAATCCCCTGCGCAATGTCGAGATCGGCGGCAACAACCTCGTCTTCGCGCAGGTCGCCTCCGCCCCCTTCGTCGCCGACCGCGACGGCGGCCGGCGCGCCGGCAACCAGGAGGATTTCCGCAAGCTGGTGAAGCTCGCCCAGTCCTACGACGTCATCCACACGACGGGCGGCTACCCGGTCGAGCCGGTCGACATCCATGCCTCCATCCGCCATCTCGACTGCCTGTCGGACCTGGTGATGCTGACCGACAAGGTGTTCCACGTCTATTCGCTCGGCCGGCAGCGCAATCTCGACGGCATCGAGATCGCCCGCATCGGGCGCGGCATCCCGATGGAGCAGATGGAGCGCGAGCCCTCGCTCTTCACCATCATCAACACCTCCTCGCCGCTGCGGCTCGACGGGCCGATGCTGCAGGGCATCATCGAGATGTCGTCACGGGGCCAGGTCGTGGTGGTGACGCCCTTCACCCTGGCTGGTGCCATGGCGCCGGTGACGATCGCAGGCGCCGTCGTGCAGCAGAATGCCGAGGCGCTGGCCGGCATCGCCTTCACGCAGATGGTGCGGCGCGGCGCGCCGGTCATGTATGGCGGTTTCACCTCCAATGTCGACATGAAGACGGGCGCGCCCGCCTTCGGTACGCCGGAATACATGAAGGCGGTGATCGCCGGCGGCCAGCTCGCCCGCAAGTACAACATCCCCTACCGCACCTCGAACACCAATGCCTCCAACACGCTGGATGCGCAGGCCGCCTATGAATCCGCCTTTTCCCTCTGGGCGCTGACGCAGGGTGGCGGCAATTTCATCATGCATTCCGCCGGCTGGAGCGAGGGCGGCCTGACGGCCTCCTTCGAGAAATTCATCCTCGACGTGGACATGCTGCAGATGGTGGCCGAATATCTGGCGCCGCTCGATGTCAGCCCCGACGCGCTGGGCATCGAGGCCGTGCGGGACGTCGGCCCGGGCGGCCATTTCTTCGGCACGCCGCACACGCTCGCCCGCTACGAGACGGCGTTCTACTCGCCGATCCTGTCGGACTGGCGCAATTTCGAGACCTGGACGGAAGCCGGCCGGCCGACCACCTACGACCATGCCAACCGGGTCTTCAAGGAAAAGCTCAACGCCTACGAAAAGCCGCCACTCGACCCGGCGATCGCGGACGAACTGGAAGCGTTCGTCGCCAGGCGCAAGGAAGAGGGCGGCGTTCCGACCGACTTCTAAAAAGGGTCAGGCATTGAACATGATGGAGCGAACGGAGGAGATCAGCTTCTCCGTCGGCAGGTTGGAGAAGTTCTTGTCGATCTCCGCCATGGTCAGCGTGCGCGACTTGTCGGAGAGCTTGTTGCGCAGGTCGCCGAGCGTCTGCGGCGCGGCGCAGACGACGAGCCGGTCGAAGGCACCCTCGGCGGCATAGTCGTCGATGCGGCCGGCGACCTCAGCGGTGAACTTCTGCTGCTCCTCGCGCACCGGATCGCTCGAATATTCCATCGCGGAACGGCCGTGGCCGACGGAGGAATGGCTGCGGCCGGGCTTGTCGGCCATGATGTCCTGCGCCTTCTTCGGCTCCCAGCGAAAGACCTCCTGCTCCGGGCTCTGCTGGCCATCCTTCAACAGGTTCACCCCCTTGAGAAGGCGTGCCTGATTGCCGTCAGCGGCGAGAATCCAAGTCGTAGCGGTCATGTTTCACTCCCGTAGCGAGGTTCATGGACAGGCGGATGAATCCGCCCTGCAAAGCATCCAACAGGATTGTGGCAGGATGCGCGTTGATCCAACGCAAGGGATGGGCGCATGTTCCGGGTGGCGTGCATCGCGAAGCTGTTGGAAAGCCGTGTGCCCCCTATCCGCGTGCCGCCGTCGCTCGCTAGGGTGCCCGCGAAAGACAGGAGAACGCCGTGGCCGAACCGCTCAAGAACCTGCTGCATCCCGGACTGGTGAGGGAGATGGCGGAGCATGTCTCCCGCGCCGCGCCGGATTTCGACGCGGACCGCTTCACGCGGCTTGCAAGCGACGGCATGGAGGCGCTGGAACTCATGCAGCGCGCCGAGCGGATCAAGGACGCGCTGGTGCAGACGCTGCCCGCCGACTATGCCGCAGCCGCGGCGATCCTTCGAAAGGCGCTGCCGCATGCCGAGGGACCGGGGCTTTCCGGCTGGGCGCTGCTGCCGGTCAACCAGTTCGTCGCGCAGCAGGGCCTTTCGCATTTGGACCTGTCGCTTGCCCTCCTCAAGGCACTGACGCCGCATTTCACCGCGGAGTTCGGCATCCGCCGCTTCATCCATGCCGAGCAGGACCGGGCGCTTGCGGAAATCTCGGGCTGGACGACCGATGGCGACCATCACGTCCGCCGGCTTGCCAGCGAGGGCACCCGCCCGCGCCTGCCCTGGGCGATGCGCCTGCCGGCACTGGTCAGGGACCCGGCGCCGATCCTGCCCATCCTTGTCGCCCTCCTCGACGATCCGGAAGACTATGTGCGCCGCTCCGTCGCCAACAGCCTCAACGACATCGCCAAGGACCATCCGGCCCTCGTCGCCGATTTCGTCGAGCGGCATATCGAGGGCGCCTCCGCCGAGCGCCGGCAATTGCTGCGCCATGCCTCGCGCACGCTGCTGAAGAAGGGCGATGCGAAAGCGCTTGCCAATTTCGGCTTTGCGGTGGCCAGGGGCATCGAGGCGACCCTCGCCCTCGCAGCGCCCGCCGTGGTCTTCGGCGACAAGCTCAGCTTTTCCATCGTCGTGACGAATGCGGATGCGGCGCCGCAGCGGCTGATGATCGACTATGCGATCCACCATGTGAAGGCGAACGGCACGCTGGCGCCGAAGGTCTTCAAGTGGAAGCAACTCGACCTGCCGGCCGGCGCCAGCCAAGCGATCGCACGGGATCACGCGATCCGTGCGATCACCACGCGGCGCTACTATCCCGGCAGGCACCGCATCGAGATCCTGATCAACGGGGCGGTCTGCGCCGCCGCCGACTTCGATCTGCGCATGGCGTGAGGGCCGTCTTTTCGCATCTGCGAAAACTAGGACTTGACTTTTCGCCGCAAAACAACGACATGAGCCGCAGCGTCGCCCTTCGGCCGCCGCGTGAGCGAGCCTGAGATTTCCCCGCAACGGGATGCTAAGAAGGACAAGCGCAAGAGAACGGTCCGCCTCCCATTGCGGATGACTGCGCAGACGATTGCCAACCAACCCACAAGTTCCCAATTCACGCGGGGTTCTTGACGCCAGACGAAACCGGAAGCGCATGGTGCGGTTCCGGCCTGATGCAGTTCGAGCAAAAGCGTGACGCTGTCTTGCGTCCGGAACTGCGGTCGGGACAGTCGCCTGGCGCCCCGAAAGGTATTAGACTTGACCACGTTCCACGACCTCGGCCTCTCGAAGACCATCGTCGCCACGCTCTCCGCCCTCGGCTTTGAAAAGGCAACGCCGATCCAGGAAAAGGCCATCCCGCTCGTCCTCGAAGGCAGCGACCTGATCGGCCTTGCCCAGACCGGCACCGGCAAGACGGCCGCCTTCGGCCTGCCGATGATCGAAAAGCTCCTTGCAGAAGCCCGCCGCCCCGATCCGCGCAACATCCGCGCCCTCATCCTCGCCCCGACCCGCGAACTGGTGAACCAGATCGCCGACAACCTGCGCGACTTCGTGAAGAAGACGCCGCTGCGCGTCGTCACCGTCGTCGGCGGCGCCTCCATCAACAAGCAGTCGGAAATGCTCTCGCGCGGCACCGACATCCTCGTCGCCACCCCCGGCCGCCTGCTCGACCTCGTCGCCCGCAAGGCCGTGACGCTGACGCAGGCCCGCTACCTCGTGCTCGACGAAGCCGACCAGATGCTCGACCTTGGCTTCATCCACGACCTGCGCAAGATCTCCAAGCTCGTGCCGAAGAACCGCCAGACGCTGCTCTTCTCGGCCACCATGCCGAAGCTGATCGCCGAGCTTGCCGGGGAATACCTCGTCAACCCGAAGAAGGTCGAGGTCACCCCGCCCGGCAAGGCTGCCGACAAGGTGGAGCAGTACGTGCACTTCGTGCCCGGCAAGGACCAGAAGACGCAGATCCTCAAGCAGACGCTCACCGCCAATCCGGATGGCCTGTCGCTCGTCTTCTCGCGCACCAAGCACGGCGCGGAAAAGCTGATGAAACATCTCGACCATATCGGCTTCAAGGCCGCCTCCATCCACGGCAACAAGAGCCAGGGCCAGCGCGAGCGCGCCCTCAAGGCCTTCCGTGACGGTGAGATCCGCGTGCTGGTCGCCACCGACGTCGCCGCCCGCGGCATCGACATTCCGGGCGTCACCCACGTCTACAACTACGACCTGCCGGAAGTGCCGGACGCCTATGTCCACCGCATCGGCCGCACGGCCCGCAACGGCCGCGACGGCATCGCCATCGCGTTCTGCGCGCCGGACGAAGCGCATCTGCTGCGCGACATCGAGAAGCTGATGGGCATCAAGATCACGGTCGCCAGCGGCGAGGCCCCGGCCATCGTGACGGCCGGCCCCGGCGGCAAGTCGCGCAAGGGCCGCAACAATGGCGGCGGCCAGCGTTCCGGCAACGGCCGCGCCGCCCAGCGCCCGCAGCGCAAGCCCTTCGGCGATGGTGCACAGGCCGCCTCCGAGGGCGCCGCTCCGGCCGCCGGCAAGCGCGCCCATGGCGGCCGCCCGCAGCAGAAGCAGGGCGAGCGCCAGAACCGCAACCACGGCGCCGGCAACGGCCAGGGCCGCCCGAGCCAGCACGGCAAGCCGCGCCGCTCGGAAGGCCAGCGCCGCGAGCAGGCGTAAGCAGGTTGATCAGAAGATGAGCAAACGGCGGGCTTCGGCCCGCCGTTTTCGTTTGGGCCAACCACCGGCGTCGCGGGTGTCGCGTGGATCCTCGGCTCGGAGGCCGAGGATGACGGAGGGGAGGTGAGGCTGCCCACCCGTCAAACCGTGCGGCATGCGGCATCGTTGCCTTGAGCCTGCAAACCTCTCTTCTTTCGTCATCCTCGGCCTCCGAGCCGAGGATCCACGCGACACCCACCGACCGCCACCTACTCCGCCGGAGCGACATCCTTGCGGTTGGTGAGATAGACCCCGACCACGACGATCGCCGTGCCGAGGATCATCGGCATCGTCAGTTCCTCGCCGAAGACGGCGGCCGCCTGCAGGGCCGCGATCGGCGGCACGAGGTAGATGAGGGAGGCCGCGCGGGAGACCTGCCCGCGGCGAAGAAGGTAGAGGAGCAGCAGGACCGCGCCCATGGAGATGCCGAGCACCGACCAGGCGAGCAGCGCGACGAAAGCCCAGCCGAATTCGACGTGCAGGCTTTCCAGGAAGAGCGCGAAGGGCACGCTGACGAGGAGCGCCCCGACATATTGCAGGGTCGCGATGGCCCTGATATCGCCGGCCTGGAGATGCTGCTTCTGGTAGATCGTGCCATAGGTGACGGCGGCCATGCCGAGCATGTTGACGATGATGGCGAAGGCCGGGATTGCCGCAGCCCCCTGGCCGAAGAATTTCGGCAGCACCGCCAGCAGCACGCCGAGGAAGCCGAGACAGAGGCCGGCCTTCTGCGTCGGGCTCAGCCGCTCGCCGATGAAGAAGGGCGCGGCCAGCGCCGTCATCAGCGGCTGGAGCGCCGCGATGATGGAGGAGAGCGCCGCCGGCACGCCCTCGCCGATCGCCCACCAGACCGCCCCGAGATAAAGGCCGTGCAGGAAGGCGCCGGAGACGACGGCATGCGCGATCGTGCGCCGGTCTCGCGGCCAGGCGACGCCGGAGGCAAGGCACAGGCCGGCGAACAGAATGGCGGCAGCGGCATAGCGGATGCTCAGAAACGTCAGCGGCTCGGAGACGATGGCGCCGAATTTCGCGACGACCCAGCCGGTCGACCAGAGCAGGACGAAGATGGCCGGAGCCAGGCGATCGAGGGACATGGGACTTCCGGCATAGGACAATCGGTGCGCGAGCGATAGGCGCCGCCTCCACGATGGTCAAAGGAATTTCCTTGATGATTAGGTTCAACGAAAGACCGGGCCAAACCGCTTTTTCGGCATCTGCCCATGTTTTCGGCAGACCCGGTCCCGCCTGCTTCCCGCAGACCGGCGTGGACGGAACTCCCGCACGATTCTTTCGCCGGAAAACCGTCCTGCCGGCCGGTTTGACCGTTCCCAAAGCGGTGTGAGAATTCTTTCCTGCTAATTGAGCATGGTTCTTGCATTGCCTCTGATGTTGTACTCAAATGGCGAAAAATGGGGAACACGCCTTTGGCATTTGATGAAATGATGAATGCGGACCAAGGCCCGCGGCAGCCATACGAAAACTACCATGACTGGTACGAAGGACAGGATCGGGCTCGCCTGATCGCCAAATCAAGGGACGCCGAGAACCTCTTTCGAAAAACCGGCATCACCTTCGCAGTCTACGGACACGAGGACAGTTCCGAAAAGCTCATCCCCTTCGACATCATTCCCCGCATCATTTCCGGCCGAGAGTGGCGCAGGCTCGCCCAAGGCATCGAACAGCGGGTCATCGCCCTCAACGCCTTCCTCGACGACATCTACCACAAGCAGGAAATCATCAAGGCGGGCCGCATTCCCCGCGAGCTGATCGAGCGCAACGAAGCCTTCCTGCCGCAGATGATCGGCTTCAAGCCGCCGGGCGGCGTCTATACCCACATCGTCGGCACCGACATCGTGCGCACCGGCGAAGACCAGTTCTACGTGCTGGAGGACAATGCCCGCACGCCGTCCGGCGTCAGCTACATGCTGGAAAACCGGGAAACCATGATGCAGATGTTCCCGGAGCTGTTCCACATCAACAAGGTGCGGCCGGTCGAGGACTATCCGAAGCTCCTGCGCCAGAGCCTCGCCTCGCTCGCCCCGCCCGGCTGTTCGGGCAAGCCGCGTGTCGCGGTGCTGACCCCCGGCATCTTCAATTCCGCCTATTACGAACACGCCTTCCTCGCCGACATGATGGGCGTGGAACTGGTCGAGGGCTCAGACCTGCGCGTCGTCGACGGCAAGGTGAAGATGCGCACCACCCGCGGCTACGAGGCGATCGACGTGCTCTACCGCCGCGTCGACGACGATTTCCTCGACCCCCTCACCTTCCGGCCGGATTCGGCGCTCGGCATTCCCGGCATCATGGATGTCTACAGGGCCGGCAACATCACGATCGCCAACGCCCCCGGCACCGGCATTTCCGACGACAAGGCGATCTATTCCTACATGCCCGAGATCGTCGAGTTCTATACCGGCCGCAAGGCGATGCTCGAAAACGTGCCGACCTGGCGCTGCTCGGAAGAGGACAGCCTGAAATACGTGCTCGAACATCTCGAAGAGCTGGTGGTGAAGGAGGTGCACGGCTCGGGCGGCTACGGCATGCTCGTCGGCCCCACCGCCTCGAAGAAGGAATGCGCGGCCTTCGCCGAAAAGCTGAAGGCCCGGCCGGCGAACTACATCGCGCAGCCGACGCTGTCGCTCTCCACGGTCCCGATCCTCGTCAACAAGGGCATCGCGCCCCGGCACGTCGACCTCCGGCCCTATGTGCTCGTTTCCGACAAGGTGCAGATCATTCCCGGCGGGCTCACCCGCGTGGCGCTGAAGGAAGGCTCGCTGGTGGTCAATTCCAGCCAGGGCGGCGGCACGAAGGACACCTGGGTACTGGAGGACTGAGCCGATGCTGGGACGAACTGCAAACGGCCTCTACTGGATGTTCCGCTACATCGAGCGGGGCGAAAACATCGCCCGCCTCATCGATGCGGGCCTGCGCATGGCGCTGACGCGCTCCGGCTCCTCCGACGAGGACTGGGACGGCGTGCTGCAAAGCGCCGGCGTGCGCGAGGATTTCGACGCGGTGCACGGCAAGCTCACCAGCGCCGACGCGATCGACTACCTGCTGCGCGACCGCTCCAACCCGTCGAGCGTGATGTCCTGCATCGAATCGGCGCGCAACAATGCGCGCATGGTGCGCACGGCGCTGACCCGGGAGACCTGGGAAGCGACCAACGAGTGCTGGATCAATTTCAAGGACATGCTGGCCAAGCGCGTCCGCCCGGCGGAAATGCCCGAGGTGATCGACGGCATCAAGCGCTGTACCGGCCTCATTCGCGGCGCCTTCCACGGCACGATGCTGCGCGACGACATCTACAACTTCTCGCGCATTGGCACCTTCATCGAGCGGGCTGACAACACGGCCCGCATCCTCGACGTCAAGTATTACGTGCTGCTGCCAGCGATCGCCAAGGTCGGCTCCTCGCTCGACAACATGCAGTGGGAATCGATCCTGCGCTCGGTCTCCGCACACCGCTCCTACAGCTGGGTCTATGACGGCGACTATTCCTCGACCAACATTTCCGACTTCCTCATCCTCAACGACCGCATGCCGCGCTCGCTCGCCTACAGCTACGACAAGATCGTCAGCAATCTCGGCTATCTCGCAAAGCTCTACGGCGACAACCACGCGGCGCACGAGACGGCCTCCGCCACGCTGATGCTGCTGAGAAGCCGCACCATCGACGACATCATGGAACAGGGGCTCCACGAGTTCATCGAGGAGTTCATCGTGCACAACAACCGCCTCGGAGAGGAAATCTCCGAAGGCTACCGTTTCTATCGATAGGGCTGGCGAGCGATGCGACTGAAGATCAGCCACACGACCGAATATCACTATGACGACCCGGTGCAGTATTCCCTGCAACGGCTTCGCCTGACGCCGAAGACCCAGCCGGGCCAGATCGTGCGCGACTGGAAGACCACCGTGCACGGCGCACGGCTGGAGGCCGGCTATACCGATCACTTCGGCAACCATGTCGATCTCGTCAGCACCAATGCCGAGCAGGTGGCGATCCGCATCGTCGCCGAGGGCGAGGTGGAGACGGAAGACCGCGCCGGCGTCTTCGGCCCGCACCAGGGTTTCGTGCCGCTCTGGCTCTATCTGCGCGAAACGCCGCTGACCAGGCCCGGCAAGCTGGTCCGCGACCTCGCCAAATCTGCCAGCGGCGAGAACGAGCTTGCGCGCATGCATGCGCTGATGGCCGCCATCCACGAGACCATCGCCTACAAGCCGGGCGAAACCGCCTCCGACACGACGGCCGAGCAGGCGCTGGAGAGGAAGCAGGGCGTCTGCCAGGACCATGCCCATATCTTCATCTCCGCCGCACGCCATCTCGGCCTGCCGGCCCGCTATGTCTCGGGCTACCTGCTGATGGAAACGCCCGAGCAGACGGCAAGCCACGCCTGGGCGGAGGTGCACCTGCAGGGCCTCGGCTGGGTCGGCTTCGACGCGGCCAACAAGATCTGCCCGGACGCGCGCTATGTACGCCTGTCGAGCGGCCTCGACTACAAGGACGCCGCCCCCGTTTCCGGCATGGTGGTCGGCACGGCGGCCGAAACGATGAGCGTCGCCATCACGGTGGCGCCTGCCGGCCAGAGCCAGTCGCAGAGCCAGAGCTGACGCGGGCCGGACTTGAATCAGGATGCGCAAAGCGCGCCATAAGCCCCTGAATCGACTCACAAGCCCTTAAAGCGAATTCGCTTTAAGGGCTTGTGAAAACGCTTTAACGCGCTGCCGTTTCGAGCAGGCGGCAGAGTTTCACCAGCGCCACATCATAACCATCGCTGGTGACGCCGCGGCAGCGTTTGATGAGCTGCATGCGCTCGCCGCCAGAAAGCCGCGAGAATTCGCGCACGACGGTGCGGTCATCCGGATCAGGGCGCCACCGGTCGTCGTCGCCGGGCGTGCGCGGGTCGCGGCGGTCCGGCCGGGTGAGCACGTCGTCGTCGCCGAGGCTGACATCGACATCCGCATCGACAAGACCACGCCCGCCCACCGTCGCGCCGACCCCGGCCGCAAGACCATCACGCCCGCCGACCGTTGCCCGGATATCCGCATCGGCAAGGCTGTCCGAGCCGCCGACATTGGCTTTGGCACGCGCGTTCACGCCGTCCCGCCCGCCAAGGCCCGCCTTCACATCCGCATCCGCAAGCCCCCGGCTGCCGCCGACATTCGCCTTGGCATCGGCCTTGAGGCCGTTCCGGCCGCCGGCCCGCGCCCGGACATCCGCGTCGACGAGCCCTCTGCTGCCTCCGACCCGGGCATCGACACCGGCCTTTATGCCGCCGACGCTGACACCGACACCGAGCCCGAGGCCGTCCCGCTTGCCGCGGTCGGCCGCCTGTACCGGCAGGGCAAGGACCGCCGCGACCAGCACACCGGCCGAGAGGCAAAGAAACGATTTGCGATTTGACGTTCCAGACATGGGAACCTCCCTTTCCGCGACCGGCCCGGAAGTGGACCGGCCTTGCGAAACGAAGGTCGGATGGCCGCGGACAGTTCCGCACGGATGCAACCGGCGCGGCGCAAAGGGAAAGGAAGCGTTGCGACAGACGGGAAGACAGGCCCGACCGTGCCGAAATGAAACGGAAACGGGCGCGATCCGAAGACCGCGCCCGAAAAACTCAGTGGCTGTCCTTGCCGACCGCGTTGCCGCGGCAGCCCTTGAGGAAGTCGAGGTCGGCGCCGGTATCGGCGCCCTGGACATGCTGCTGGTGCAGCCAGGCATAGCCGGAGGCCGGCAGGTCGTGGTTCGGCGTCCACGCAGCGAGCCGGCGCGCCAGTTCCTCCTCGGAAATGTCGAGATGCAGGCGGCGGTTCGGCACGTCGAGCTCGATCATGTCGCCGTTCCTGACGACTGCGAGCGGCCCCCCGACGGCCGCTTCCGGCGAGGTGTGCAGGACGACGGTGCCATAAGCCGTGCCCGACATGCGCGCATCGGAGATGCGCACCATGTCGGTGATGCCCTTCTTCAGCACCTTCGGCGGCAGGCCCATATTGCCCACCTCGGCCATGCCCGGATAACCCTTCGGCCCACAGTTCTTCATGACCATGACGCAGGTCTCGTCGATATCGAGAGCGTCGTCGTTGATCTTGGCCTTGTAGTCGTCGATGTCCTCGAACACGACCGCCCTGCCCCGGTGCGTCAGGAGATGCGGCGAGGCGGCCGACGGCTTCAGCACCGCCCCCTTCGGCGCGAGATTGCCGCGCAGCACGACGATGCCGCCCGACTGCGTCAGCGCCTTTTCCGCCGGCAGGATCACGTCCTCGTTCCAGTTGACGACGTCCTTGACCTCGTCCCACATCGTCTCGCCCGATACCGTCAGCGCGTCCTTGTGCAGAAGACCGGCCTCGCCGAGGCGCTTCAGCACCACCGGCAGGCCGCCGGCATAGAAGAACTCCTCCATCAGGTACTTGCCGGAGGGCATCAGGTTGACGACGGTCGGCACGTCGCGGCCGCAGCGGTCCCAGTCGTCCAGCGTCAGGTCGACGCCGACCCGGCCGGCGATGGCGAGCAGGTGGATCACCGCATTGGTCGAGCCGCCGATGGCCGCATTGGTGCGGATGGCGTTCTCGAAGGCGTCCTTTGTCAGGATGTCCGACGGCGTCAGGTCGTCCTTGACCATCTGGACGATGCGCCGGCCGGTAAGCTGCGCCATCACCCTGCGGCGGGAATCGACCGCCGGGATGGCGGCATTGCCGGACAGCGCCATGCCCAGCGCCTCGGCCATCGAGGCCATGGTGGAGGCCGTGCCCATCGTGTTGCAGGTGCCCGACGAGCGGCTCATCGAGGCCTCGGCCTCGAGGAACTCGGCCTGCGTCATCTCGCCGGCCTTCACCATCTCGGAGAATTTCCACAGATGCGTGCCCGAGCCGACGCGCTCGCCGCGGAAATAACCGTTCAGCATGGGGCCGCCGGTGACGACGATCGACGGCAGATCGACCGAGGCCGCGCCCATCAGGAGAGACGGCGTGGTCTTGTCGCAGCCGACCATCAGCACGCAGCCATCCATCGGCTGGCCGCGGATCGCCTCCTCCACCGCGAGCGCGGCGAGGTTGCGGTACATCATCGCCGTGGGGCGGAAGGTGTTTTCCGAGGCCGAGAACACCGGCACTTCGAGCGGGAAGCCGCCCGCCTCCCAGACGCCGGCCTTCACCTTCTCGGCAAGCTCGCGCAGGTGGCCGTTGCACGGCGTCATGTCCGACCAGGTGTTGAGGATGCCGATGACGGGGCGGCCGTCGAACAGGTCGTGCGGATAGCCCTGGTTCTTCATCCAGCCGCGATGGTAGATCACGTCGCGGCTGGTGCCGCCGTACCATTCCTGCGATCTCAGCCTGCGCGGCCATTCGGCTTTCTTCTTCATCTTTCCAGTCCTTGAAGGGGCCGTCCGGCGCAGGGCACCGGCCGGCCTTTGTCTCACGCCAGGGTGTAGGCGGTCTTGACGGTTGTGTAGAATTCGCTGGCATAGCGGCCCTGCTCGCGCGGGCCGTGCGAAGAGCCCTTGCGCCCGCCGAAGGGCACGTGGAAATCGACGCCCGCCGTCGGCAGGTTGACCATGACCATGCCGGCCTCCGCATTGCGCTTGAAATGCGTCGCGTGCTTGAGGCTGGTCGTGGCGATGCCGGAGGAGAGGCCGAAGGGCGTGTCGTTGGCGACGGCGAGCGCTTCCTCATAGTCCTTGACGCGGATGACCGCGGCGACCGGACCGAAGATTTCCTCGCGCGAAATGCGCATGTCGTTCGTCGCCTCGGTAAAGAGCGCTGGCGCAAGGTAGAAGCCGGGTGTGTCGCGCTTCAGGCGCTCGCCGCCGAAGGCAAGCTTCGCGCCTTCCTTTTGGCCGATCTCGATATAGTCCGTGTCCTGCTTGAGCTGGCTCTCGTCGACGACCGGGCCGATATGCGTGCCGGCCTTCAGGGCATCATCGACGACGACGCTCTTCAGCCGCTCGCCGACGGCGGCGACGAATCTGTCGTGGATGCCTTCCGTCACGATGACGCGCGAGGAGGCCGTGCAGCGCTGGCCGGTGGAGAAGAAGGCCGAGTTGACGGCGGCTTCCACGGCGACGGAAAGGTCCGCGTCGTCGAGCACGACGAACGGGTTCTTGCCGCCCATTTCGAGCTGGTACTTGCGGTTATGCTCGACGGAGGCGAGCGCCACGCGTTTTCCGGTGCCGGTGGACCCCGTGAAGGTGATGGCGTTGACATCGGGACTGTCGAGCATGGTCTGGCCGACGACGGAGCCCTTGCCCATGACGAGGTTGAGGACGCCCTTCGGCAGGCCGGCGCGCACGAGGATGTCGACGATGGCCCAGGAACAGCCGGGCACCAGCTCGGCGGGCTTGAAGACGACCGTGTTGCCGTAAGCGAGCGCCGGCGCGATCTTCCAGGCCGGGATGGCGATCGGGAAGTTCCACGGCGTGATGATGCCGACGACGCCGACCGGCTCGCGGGTGATCTCGACGCCGATATTCGGGCGCACCGAAGGCAGCACCTCGCCGGCAAGGCGCAGGCATTCACCGGCGAAGAAATCGAAGATCTGTCCGGCGCGCACCGTCTCGCCGATGCCTTCGGCCAGCGTCTTGCCCTCCTCGCGCGAGAGCAGCCGGCCGAGCTCGTCCTTGCGGGCCAAAATCTCGTCGGCGGTCTTCCTGAGGATCGCATGGCGCTCCAGGATGCCGGAGCGCGACCAGGCCGGAAACGCGGCCTTCGCCGCCGCGATCGCCGCCCCGGTATCCTCGGCGGAGGCGCGGGCATATTCGCCCACCACGTCGTTCGTGTTCGACGGATTGATGTTCCGGATCGCATCCGAGCCGACCCATTCGCCGGCAATCAGGTTCTGGTGGATCGTCATGGGCAAGGCCTCCTGTCTGTCCCGTGCCGCACGAAGGCGGCACATCCCCTACAATTGGCGGATTTCGATCTCTTCTTCCCTGGCAATCGCCAAGGGATTGCGCAGCGGCAGGCCGAAACCGTCGGCCCCGATCTCGAACACGTCCCCCGCCTCGGTGCGGATGCCGTCGCCGAAGGAGAGCGTCGCCGTGCCGAACATATGGACATGGACATCGCCCGGGGCACGGAACAGGCCGTATTTGAAATGGTGGTATTCGAGGTTGGCGAAGGTGTGGGACATGTTCGCCTCGCCGGAGACGAAGGGCTTTTCCCACAGGACCTTGCCGCCGCGGACGATGCGCGAGAAACCGCGGATATCGTCAGGTGCGGCGCCGACGCGGATCTCCGGTCCGAAGCTCGCCTGGCGAAGCTTCGAATGGGCGAGGTAGAGATAGTTGATGCGCTCCGTCACATGGTCGGAGAATTCGTTCGAGACGGCAAAGCCGATACGGAAGGGCGAACCGTCGGCGGCGATGACATAGATGCCGCCCATTTCCGGCTCCTCGCCGCCATCGAGCGCGAAGGAGGGCGAGGTGAGCGGGCTGCCCGGCGCCACCGCCTGCGTGCCGTTGCCCTTGTAGAACCATTCCGGCTGCACGCCCTTTTCGCCGGGCTTCGGCTTGCCGCCTTCAAGGCCCATGCGGAACATCTTCATGGAATCGGTCAGGCTCTCCTCGGCCGCCTCCGTCGTCTTCTTGTGCATGGAATCGCGCGTGGCCGCAGAGCCGAGATGGGTGAGGCCCGTGCCGGTCAGGTGGAGATGGGCGGCGTCCGGATGGGTGATCGGCGAGAGCAGCCGGCCCGCGGCATAGGCCGCCTCCAGATCGATGGCCGCGCCGAGGCCCTTCGCGTCGATGACGGTCTTCAGGGACTGCCCGCTGTTGGCGGCTTCCATGGCGAGCGCATAGACGCTGTCCGCCCCCTTCACCGCGCGGCCCTCGCCACCCTCATCGCGCACGACCACCGTGATCGAGCCGTCGGCATTTGCGACCTGTGACATCAGCATTTCCGTTTCCTTCCTGAAGCCTGGGCCCGGCCAAAGCTCCGCACCTGCGGCGGACAGACGTCACCGCACTGGCCGCATCCGCAGCCGGTCAAACACGTTTGCAATCCTTGGGCGGACCGGTGTTCCCCGGTCAGCCCTTGTTCTTGTTGTAGACGTCGAAGAACACGGCGGCGAGCAGCACCAGGCCCTTGATGAGCTGCTGGTAGTCGATGCCGATGCCCATGATCGACATGCCGTTGTTCATGACGCCCATGATGAAGGCGCCGATGACCGCGCCGGTGATCTTGCCGACGCCGCCCGAGGCCGAGGCGCCGCCGATGAAGCAGGCCGCGATGACGTCGAGCTCGAAGCCGACGCCGGCCTTCGGCGTCGCCGAATTGAGGCGGGCGGCGATGATCATGCCGGCGAGCGCGGCAAGCGCCCCCATGTTGACGAAGGTGTAGAAGGTCAGCCGCTCGGTATTGATGCCCGAGAGCTTCGCCGCCTTCTCGTTGCCGCCCATGGCGTAGATGCGCCGGCCGATCGTCGTGCGCGTCGTCACGAAGGTATAGAGCGCGATGAGCAGGCCCATGACGACGAGAACGTTCGGCAGGCCGCGATAGGTGGAAAGCTGGAAGCCGAGGAAGATCGCCACCGCGCTGATGACCGCCATCTGCACGGCGAAGAAGGCGAAGGGCTCGTTCTCCGTCTCGTGCAGCGTGTTCATGCGCCGCTCGCGAAGCCCGGCATAGATGGCATAGCCGACCAGCAGGATGACGACGAGGAGCGCGAAATAGTTCTTGATGAGGCTCGTCGCAGGGTCCGTGAGCGACAGGAAATCCGGCACGAAACCGGTGGAGAGGATCTGGAAATCCTTCGGGAACGGGCCGACCGGACGGCCACCGAGCACGACATAGGTCATGCCGCGGAAGACGAGCATGCCGGCGAGCGTGACGATGAAGGACGGGATCTTCTGGTAGGCCACCCAATAGCCCTGCGCCGCCCCCATGATCGCGCCGACGAGGATGCAGAGCGGCACGACGACGATCGCCGGAAGCCCCCACTTCACCAGCATGATCGCCGAGATCGCGCCGATGAAGGCGACGATGGAGCCGACCGACAGGTCGATATGCCCCGCCACGATGATCAGCAGCATGCCCAGCGCCATGATGACGATGAACGAGTTCTGCAAGACGAGGTTGGTGATGTTGACCGGGCGGAAGAGCACGCCGTTGGTGATGACCTGGAAGAAGATCATGATCACGACGAGCGCGACGAGCAGGCCGTATTCGCGGATGTTCCTGCGCAGGTAGTCTCCCACCGAAGGCTGGGTCGTCTTGGTCGCGGTATCGGTGGACATCAGTGTTTCTCCCCGGAGCGCATGATGGCGCGCATGATGGATTCCTGGCTTGCTTCCGCCTTGGAAAGCTCGGCCACGATGCGTCCTTCGTTCATGACATAGATGCGATCGCAGGTCCCGAGCAGTTCCGGCATCTCCGACGAGATCATCAGGATGCCCTTGCCCTCGGCGGCAAGCTGGTTGATGATGGTATAGATTTCGAACTTGGCGCCGACATCGATGCCGCGCGTGGGTTCATCGAGGATCAGAACCTCGGGATTGGTGAAGAGCCACTTGGACAGCACGACCTTCTGCTGGTTGCCGCCCGAAAGATTGACCGCCTCCTGATAGATCGAGTGCGAGCGGATGCGCAGCTTCTGGCGATAGCCGGAGGCGACCTTGGCCTCCTGCCGGTTGTCGATGACCGTCGCCTTCGAAACGCCGCCGAGATTGGCGAGCGTCGTGTTGTGCATGATGTTGTCGATCAGCACGAGGCCGAGCTGCTTGCGGTCCTCGGTCACATAGGCAAGGCCGGCCTCGATCGCCTTCGGGATCGTGCTGACATCCACCGGCTTGCCGCGCATGGAGACGTCGCCGGTGATCTTGTGCCCCCAGCTCCTGCCGAAGAGGCTCATCGCCGTTTCGGTGCGGCCCGCGCCCATCAGGCCGGCAATGCCGACGACCTCGCCGGCGCGCACGTTGAAGCTGATATCGTGCAGGAACTGCCGGTCGCGGTGGTGCTGGTGGAAGACGTTCCAGTTCTTCACCTCCAGCAGCGTCTCGCCGATATCAGGCTCGCGCGCCGGGTAGCGGTCCTCCATCTCGCGGCCGACCATGCCCTTAATGATGCGGTCCTCGGAAATGTCCTCGTGATGACAGTCCAGCGTCTCGACGGTGCCGCCATCGCGCAGGATGGTGATCTGGTCGGCGACTTTTTTGATCTCGTTCAGCTTGTGCGAGATGATGATCGAGGTCATGCCCTGCGTTCGGAACTCCATGAGCAGCTTCAGGAGCGCGTCGGAGTCCTTCTCGTTGAGCGAAGCGGTCGGCTCGTCGAGGATGAGCAGGCGAACCTTCTTGGAGAGCGCCTTGGCGATCTCGACGAGCTGCTGCTTGCCGACGCCGATATCGGTGATCAGCGTGCCCGGCGGCTCCTTGAGGCCGACCTTGTCGAGCAGCTCCTGCGTGCGGCGGAAGGCAAGCTTCCAGTCGATCACGCCGTTCGTCGCCACCTCGTTGCCGAGGAAGATGTTTTCCGCGATCGACAGCAGCGGCACCAGCGCCAGCTCCTGGTGGATGATGATGATGCCCAGGTGCTCGCTGTCGGAGATCGTGGAGAAGCGGCGGACCTCGCCGTCGAAATGGATTTCGCCCTCGTAGGAGCCGGCCGGATAGACGCCGCTCAGCACCTTCATGAGGGTGGATTTGCCGGCGCCGTTCTCGCCGACGAGGGCGTGGATCTCGCCTTCGCGGACCTTCAGGTTGACGTTGTCGAGGGCCTTCACGCCCGGAAACGTCTTCGTGATGCCGCGCATTTCGAGAAGGGTCTTGCTCATGTACCAGTTTCCAGCGGCCGGCCATCACCCATCGATGGGGAAACCGAGCCTATTCGCTCTGCGATCCGGAGAAAAGAGGGTTCGCGCAGCCAGGCGCGAACCCCGAAGAGGGAAGAAACGATCAGTTCTTCAGCTGGTCGGCCGTGTAATAGGCCGAGTCCGTGACGAGGATCTGCTCCGCGTTGGACTTGTCGACGGCGACGGGCTTCAAGAGGTAGGACGGAACGACCTTGACGCCGTTGTCATAGGTCTTGGTGTCGTTCACTTCCGGCTCCTTGCCGTCGAGGATGGCATTGACCATGCCGACCGTGACCCTGGCGAGTTCGCGCGTGTCCTTGAAGACCGTCGAATACTGCTCGTCGGCGAGGATCGACTTGACGGAAGGCAGCTCGGCGTCCTGGCCGGTGACGACGGCCATCGGCTGGTCGCCCGAGCCGTAGCCGACGCCCTTCAGGGCCGACAGGATGCCGATGGACAGGCCGTCATAGGGCGAGAGCACGCCATCGACGCGGCCGTCCGTGTAGGTCGAGGAGAGCAGGTTCTCCATGCGGGCCTGCGCGACGGCGCCGTCCCAACGCAGCGTGCCGACCGTTTCCATGCCGGTCTGGCCCGACTTGATGACGATGTCGCCGCTGTCGATCAGCGGCTGGATGACCGACATCGCGCCATCATAGAAGAAGAAGGCGTTGTTGTCGTCCGGCGAACCGCCGAAGAGTTCGACGTTCCACGGCTTGGTGTCCGGGAACTTCGCCTTCAGGCCGTCGACGAGGCTGGTGGCCTGGAGAACGCCGACCTGGAAGTTGTCGAAGGTGGCGTAGTAGTCGACATTGCCCGAATCGCGGATCAGGCGGTCATAGGCGATGACCTTCACGCCGGCATCGGCCGACTTCTGGAGGATGTCGGAAAGCGTCGTGCCGTCGATGGCGCCGATGACGAGGACCTTCGCGCCCTTGGTGACCATGTTCTCGATCTGGGCGAGCTGGTTCGGGATATCGTCGTCAGCGAACTGCAGGTCCGGCGTGTAGCCGGCTTCCTTGAAAAGCTTTTCCATCGTCTCGCCGTCGGAAATCCAGCGGGTCGAGGTCTTGGTGGGCATGGAAATGCCGACCATGCCCTTGTCCTGGGCGAAGGATGGCGCCACGAACGACGCGACGCTGACGGCAGCGGCGGCGAGAAGCGAAGTGATCATTTTCATTGAAAGGTCTCTCCCTGGTGCGCACTGGCCGAAATTGCGGCCAGGCATTGTTCTGTGCACGGGCGGGGTCGCATTCAGACGACGGCCTGGACTGGAGGGCAGAAAGCCCGCCGGTCCCCACTCCCAAGGACCCCAGCGCACATTGGCGCAACCTCTTACGAATTGCCATAACTGTCAAATGCAATGAACTTCTAAATTGATATCAAATCTGGTATATAATGTCGGATATATACTATTTTATTGATCGAGGTGACCAATGCGTCCGGACGATGACATCGACGAGCAGCTCTTTCCCGGCGAGAGCGGCGGCGACCTCCAGGACGTCGGCCTCCTACGCAGCGGCCTGAAGCTCAATCACCTGCGCATGATCGTCGCCATCGAGGAGCACAGGCAGGTCAGCGCGGCAGCCGATGCGCTGAACATCTCGCAGCCCGCCGCCTCCCGCATGCTGACGGAAATGGAGACCATCCTCAAGGCGCAACTGTGCGAGCGCGTCTCGCGCGGCGTGGCGCTCACGGCCTTCGGCCGGGCCTTCGCGCGCCGGGCGCGCACCATCCTGCTCGAGCTGCGCGAAGTCGACCGCGAGCTGTCCGCCCTGAAATCGGGCACCGGCGGCTCGGTCTTCCTCGGCTCGGTGACGGCGCCGGCGATCAGCCTTGCCGTGCCGGCGATCCAGCAGGTGAGCGCCGCCTATCCCGGCATCGAGGTGAACGTGCGCTTGGAGACGAGCAACGTGCTCGCGCGCGAGCTGCTGGCGGCGCGGCAGGACTTCATCATCGCCCGCGTGCCCGACGATCTCAACCCGCGGCTCTTCAACGTCACCGAGATCGGCATCGAAAAGGCCTGCCTCATCGTGCGCAAGGGCCATCCGCTGCTCGAAAAACCCGCCGCCAGCCTTGCCGACCTGCCGCATTACGACTGGGTCTTCCAGCCGGCCGGCACGCTGCTTCGCCGGCGCATCGAGGACCTGTTCCTCGCCGCCGGCGTGCCGCTGCCCTCCACCGTAGTCAACACCTCGTCCATCCTGCTGACGACCGCGATCGTGTGCGGTTCGAACGCGATCGCCCCCGTCGCCCGCGACATGGCCGTCTTCATCGCCGATGTCGGCGCGCAGGCCGGCGAAATCAGCATCCTCAACACCGATTTCGAGATCGACATCAAGCCTTACAGCCTTATCTCCATAAAAGGCAGGGCGCTGCCGCCGAGCGCCAAACTGCTTTATGATCTGATCCTGCAACGCAGCCGGATGCTTTCGCCGGACTGAGGAGGTCTTTCATGTTCGGCATGACCGTTTTCGAATCCGTGCTGGAGCGGCTGAAGGCCGAGGCGCGCCAGGCGGCCGAGGATGCCGCGGAGGACGAAGCGCGCGAGGACGACGGCCCGGCCGAGGTGCGCGGCCTGCCCTCCGGTTTTGCCGGCCTCGGCACGGGCGGCGCCTTCGTCTCCGGCTCGCAGGCGGCCGCCGCCTATCTCGATCTCTACGAGGAACCCGCTCCGGCCGAGCCGGAGCAACCGGCGCCCGCCGAACCGCCTCCGCCCCCGCCGCATCTCCTGCGCATCGCGCCGGAGGAGGTGGCCAGCGACCTTGGCCTTGACGGCAGGGAAAGCGTGGACGAGCTGCTCGCCCGCCGGCGCGGTTTTGCCCGGGAAAACCATCCCGATCGCGCACCGGAGGAGCTGCGTGCCAATGCGACGCTGCGCATGAAGATCGCCAACATGCTGATCGACGAGACGATCCGGCGGATCAATGTCGAAAGGAGCCTCGGCCTGTCGCGCTGATGGCGATGCGCCTGAAAGCGTTTCCGCTTTTCCTCGAATCGCGAAAACGCTCTGACTCTTTGTTTTTACGCAATTCCGAACGCAAGGCCGCTCCGCACTTTTGCTGGAATTGCTCTAGCCCTTCGGCTCCTGCTCCGGCGGCTTTGCGGCCGGATCGGAGGGCTTGAAGAAGAGGATGAGCTGCGCGAAGGCATAGGCCGAGACGACGAGGAAGATCGTGCCCCAGGTCTGCTCGCCATTGTAGAATTCCACCGCCGTCCACGCCGCACAGGCCCCGACCAGAAGCAGCCGCCGCCAGAGCGGACGGTAGAACGGATGATCGGGATCGATGAACTTCATGAACGTCTCCTCACGCTTCAGCGCCTACATAGGCGGTTTTCCCGCGCGAGGGAACCGGCTTTCAGGCATCGACCCGTTCCAGGAACGCTGCAAGCTCGGCCGGCGCGATGCCGACGAGATGGCCCTTTTCGGGATAGGCGCCCGAGCGCACGTCGTCGGCATATTCGCGGAAGGCGGCGATGCGCTCCTGCTGCAGCCGGTCGTATTCGGCGGCGAAGTTGCGGTAGACCTTCGCATGGCGCGGAGTGTGCCCGCGGTTCTGGCCGAGCACGTCCTCGGCGAAGAGATATTGCGCATCGCAGCCCGTGCCCGCGCCCATGGAGAGCATGACGAGCCCCGTCCTCGCGCTGATCGCCGCGGCGATCTCGCCGGGCACCACCTCGATCTCAGCCGCGAAGGCGCCTGCCTCCTCCAGCGCCTTGACCTGCCGGAAGATCTCCAGCGCGCTCTCCGCCGTCTTGCCGACGGCGCGGAAGCCGCCGGTCCAGGTGGCCTTGGAGGGGATGAGCCCGACATGGCCGCAGACCGGGATGCCCTCCTCGCGCAGGCGCCGGACGGTGGAAAGCCCGGCGGCGCAATAGACGGCATCGCCCCCCGCCTTCATCGCCTGGAAGGCGCCGCGCAGGTAATCGTCCGCCGTGACGAAATCGCCGTATTCCAGCCCCGGAAAGGCAAAGACCGTGGGCGCGGCCTCGCGGAAGGCCGGCCCCAGCAGCGCCGGCGGCACCGAGACGAGGTCGATGCCCGCCTTCTCGGCAGCCTCCGCCTCCTCCAGCGTCACGACGCGCAGCATGGTGAGCTGTCGCTTGCCCTTCATCGCCTTGAGGTCGGCAACGGTTGGTCTCCTGGTCTTCATCCTGTCCTCCGGGCCGCCCTTCAGGCGGCAAGCAATGTCTTCAGTCTGGTTTCCGGCGCGGCAAGCGCGGCCGGATCGGGATGCCGCCGGGCGGCGATCAGCATTTCCGCAAGGCGGATGTCGCGGGCGACCGCATTGCCCTTGCCGATGCCGCTCGCCGCGATCAGCCGGCCCTCGGCATCGAGATGGAAGAGGAGGAAGGCGCCCTCGCCGAGATCGCGCCGCACGGTCGCCGCCGCACCGTCGGCAAGCCCCGCGATCTGCAGCGTCATGTCGTACTGGTCCGACCAGAACCACGGCACGGCACAATGCGCCTTGCCGCCGCCGAGCATGTTGGCCGCCGCAAGCTGGCCCTGCTCCTGCGCATTGCGCCAGGATTCGAGCCGGACGCGCCGGCCGCCGTAGAGCGGCAGCGGATAGGACGTGCAGTCGCCGGCCGCGAGGATATCGGGATCTGAGGTGCGCAGCAGGCCGTCGACGGCGATGCCGTTGTCCACGGCGAGCCCCGCCGCCTCCGCCAGCTCCGTGTTCGGCACGGCGCCGATGCCGACGACCAGCAGGCTGGCCGCGATGACGCGGCCGTCCTCCAGCGTGAGGCGAACCTCGCCCGGCCGCTCCGCGATGCCGGCAACCTTCGCGCCGCACAGCACCTCGACGCCTTCGGCCGCATGGCGGCTGGCGATAATCGCGGCGATCTCCGCCGGCACGCCGCGGCTGAGGATGCGCGGCAGGCCCTCGATGAGCGTCACGCTCGCACCGAGCTTGCGGGCGCTCGCCGCCAGCTCCAGGCCGATGAAGCCGCCGCCGAGAATGGCGACGTGGCTTCCTTCCACGAGATGGGCGCGAATGCGCGTCGCATCGTCATGGCTGCGAAGGGCGGCGATGCGCCCGCCGCAGGCCATGCCCGGCAGGGTGCGCGGGCGCGCACCGGTCGCCAGCAGCAATTTGTCATAGGGAAGCGCCGTGCCATCGCCGAGCCGCACCCGCCGGCCGGCCCGGTCGATCTCAAGGACCGTGCGGCCGGAAAGCACCGCGATACCGGCGGCGGCATAACGCTCCGCGTCCGCGACGAGTTTCGGGCCGGCGCCGGCGACCAGCACCTCCTTGGAGAGCGGCGGACGCTCATAGGGCAGATGCGTTTCGCTGCCGATCAGGGTGATCGTGCCGTCGAAACCCTTTTCTCTCAGCGCGAAGGCTGCGCGTGCGCCGCATTCGCCGGCGCCGACGATGACGAAATCCGCCATGGCATGATCCTCCCGGACGGTTCCGGCAGCCGGAACCGCGAAAACAAGAAAGCTAGAGCCCGATGAAGACCGTGCCGCCCTCGACCTTGACCGGATAGGTCCTGAGGTCGATGCAGACCGGTGCGCCCTTGGCCTCGCCGGTCTTGTAGTCGAAGCGGCCGTTATGCTTGGGACATTCGATAATGTGATCCATCACCAGCCCGTCGGCGAGGTGGATCTTCTCGTGGGTGCAGAGCCCGTCCGTCGCGTGGTAGGTGTCATCCGGGCTGCGATAGATCGCGAAGGTACGGCCCGCATGGTCGAAGCGGATGACATCCTCCTCGTCGATCTCGTCCGCTGCGCAGACCTCGATCCAGGTGTCGCTCATGGTCTCTCCTCCGATGACGTGCTGGTTTATTCGGCAGCCGCGACGGCCGGCTCGCTGTGGAATTCTTCCTTGTAGGGCCGCGCCGTCGCGGGCAGGTCGCGCTTGAGGAAATAGTCCTCGTTGCGAAGCTGGCGCAGGAAGGCGGGGATCATCTCCCGGTAGCCGTGCCACATGGACGGGTTCGGCGCCGGCAGGTCGTGCTTGATCATCGCATGCAGCCGCGGCAGCGCATGGTAGGGCACCATCGGGAACATGTGGTGCTCCACATGGTAGTTCATGTTCCAGTAGATGAAGCGGCTGACCGGGTTCATGTAGACGGTGCGGCTGTTCAGCCGGTGGTCGATGACATTGTCGGCAAGGCCGCCATGCTGGAGCAGCCCCGTCAAAACGTGATGCCAGGCGCCATAAAGGCGCGGCAGGCCGATGAGCATGGCCGGCAGGATCGAGCCGAGCGCGAAACAGAGGGCGATGGTCGCAACGTAGATGGCGAACCAGATGCGGGCGATACGGATCGCCTTCGGCTGCTCGGAGGCGGGAATGAAGGTCTTTTCCGCCGCGCTCATCACGCCCGCCGCATTGCGCAGCATGTCGATGACGGCGTGCCAGGCATCGAGCAGGCCGAAGACGTTGAGCACGAGGCGCGCGAGATCCGGCGGGCGCATCACGGCGATCTCGGGATCGCGGCCGACGATGACCGTATCGGTGTGGTGGCGCGTGTGGCTCCAGCGCCAGGTCACCGGATTGCGCATGATCATGAAGCAGGCGATCTGGTAGACGGCGTCGTTCATCCACATCGTCTTGAAGGCCGTGCCGTGGCCGCATTCGTGCCAGCGGCTGTCGGAGGCCGAACCGTAGAGCACGCCATAGACGAGGAAGAACGGCACCGCCCACCAGCTGCCCCACAGCCAGATGCCGGCAGCCCCGGTGACCAGCATGGTGCCGAGCCAGATCGCGGTGTCGCGGATCGCCGGCGCGTCGCTGCGCTGCATCAGCGCCTTCATGTCCTTGCGGGCGATTTCGGTGTGATACCATTCGGCCGCGGCCAGGCCATTGGCCACGGCGGCCTCGGCATCGCGGCCAAGAAGGCTGTAGTCCCGCTTCGTCGGCTTCATCCCTCGTCTCCTCCCTGCGGCGGCGCTTGCAGGCACCCGCCTCGTCTGATGTACAAACGATACCGCCCCTGCTTGCATCTCTCAATCCTGCCATGATAGAATGCATCAAATTCCATCATTCTCTATCATTCCGCTTTGATGGAAAGATTTCAGGGAGGGGATCATGGCATCGCGACCCACCATTACGGATCTGGCGAAAGCCGCCGGCGTCAGCGTGGCGACAGTCGATCGCGTGCTGAACGGGCGCCACAAGGTGCGCGAGGAAACGGCGCGACGGGTCTACGATGCCGCCAATACGATCGGCTATCACGCGATCGGGCTCATCCGGCAGCGGGTCTTCGAGGACCTGCCGCAATACCGGCTGGGCTTCAGCTTCCAGCGCCCGGGCCAGGCCTTCTACCAGAACTTCGCGCGCGAGATCGAGATCGCCTGCAATGCCTGCACCACGGCGCGCATCGTGCCGCAGGTCGATTTCATCAACGCGCAGACGCCGGCCGCGATGACGGACATGCTGCGGCAGCTCTCCGCCCGCAACCAGGCCCTCGCCGTCGTCGCCCCCGACTATCCGGCAACCACCACCATGGTGGAGGACCTGAGGAACCGTGGCATTCCCCTCTTCTGCCTGCTCTCCGACTTCGCCATGGACGTGCGCCAGGGCTATATCGGCCTCAACAACATGAAGGTTGGCCGCACGGCGGCCTGGATGATCGCCCGCAGCGCCCGCCGGCCCGGCAAGGTGGCGATCTTCGTCGGCAGCCACCGTTTCCACGGCCACGAACTGCGCGAGATGGGCTTCCGCTCCTTCTTCCGCGAGAAGGGCCAGGATTTCGAGGTGCTGGACACGCTCGTCAATCTCGACACCAGCGAGATCACCCACGAGGCGACCGCCAACCTGCTCGCCCAGCACCCCGATCTCGTCGGTCTCTATGTCGCCGGCGGCGGCATGGAAGGCGCGATTTCCGCCATCCGCGAAGAGGGTTACGGCGGGAAGATCCAGCTCATCGTCAACGAACTCACCCCCGAATCGAAGGCCGGCCTTGCCGATGACGTCGTCACCATGGCGATCAGCACGCCCCTTCCCGCCCTCTGCCGCGAACTCGTCTCGCTGATGGTGACGGCCATCGAGAAGGGCGAGGCGGCCGTGCCCGGGCAGACATTCCTGCCCTTCGACATCTTCCTTCCGGAGAATATCTGACGGGCTGAATGATGGTTTTCCATCATCCGCCCGATGAATCTGTCAGCAATGAGGGCGTGGTCGGCGCCTTCGGCTTTGACGCCCGTCAAGCGCTTCCCGATCCTCATGCGTGCATGCGAGGCCGTCCTGTCGGCGGCCCCGAAGACCGGAGGACCCCCATTCCATGCCGCCCCTTGATTTCGCCCTCAACCACATGACGGCGCCCGCGCTGAACCTCGACGCCTTCTTCGCCCTCGCCGCTTCGCTCGGCATCACGAAGGTCGAGATTCGCAACGACCTTACCGGCAACGCCATCCTGGACGGCACCACGCCAGCCGAGGTGAAGACGCTCGCCGCCCGCCACGGCGTCACGATCATCTCGATCAATGCGCTCCAGCGCTTCAACGAATGGACACCCGCCCGCGCCGCCGAGGCCAAGGACCTCATCGACTACGCGGCGGCGGCGTGCGCCCGCGCGCTCGTGCTCGTGCCGAAGAACGACGGCACCGGCCAGGCCGACGGCGAGCGCCAGGCCAACCTCGCCGAGGCGCTGGCCGCCCTGAAGCCGATGCTGGCCGCGGCCGGAATCATCGGCCTCGTCGAGCCGCTCGGCTTCGAGATCTGCTCGCTGCGCTCCAAGCGCGAGGCTGCCGAGGCGATCGAGGCCGTGGGCGGGGAACAGACATTCCGCCTTGTGCACGACACGTTCCACCATCACCTCGCCGGCGAGCCAGACCTCTTCGCGGCGCTCACCGGCCTTGTCCATATTTCCGGCGTCGAGGATGCCGATGTCACCGTTCCCGCCATGCGCGACGGCCACCGCATGCTGGTCGGCCCGCAGGACCGGCTCGGAAACATCAGCCAGATCAAGGCCCTGGCTGCCGCCGGCTATGCCGGACCGCTCTCCTTCGAGCCCTTCTCGCCGTCCGTGCACGACGTCGCCGACCCCAGGGCGGCCGTGGCGCAGAGCCTCGCCTTCATCCGCGAAAACATCTAGGCCCGGCGGGGCCGGCGGCCTGTCCGCCGGCACTTTTCCCCAGGCCTTGCGGGATTCCCGGTCCTGAAAAATGGAACGGGCTTGACGTCCCGAACAGAAAATGGAATAAACATTCCGCAATACGGAATTCGCGGTTTGTTTATTCTGTTTTGGCCTCTTGCCTCCCGGGAGGAGCAAGGGGCCGGCTGCCCGCAAGGGTCAGCCGTCCGGACAATCGAGTGGCGCTGCCGGACGCCACGTTGAGGAGGAGAACGACATGAAAAAATTCATTCTGAGCTCGGCGCTTGCCGTGATGATGTCCACCGCCGCCCATGCCGAGACGATCGGCGTGTCCATGGCGCTGTTCGACGACAACTTCCTGACCGTCCTGCGCAACGGCATGTCCGACTACGCCAAGACCCTCGACGGCGTCGATCTGCAGATCGAGGACGCCCAGAACGACGTCGCCAAGCAGCAGAGCCAGGTGCAGAACTTCATCGCCTCGGGCGTCAGCGCCATCATCGTGAACCCGGTCGACACCGACGCGACCGCCGCGCTCTCCAAGGCCGCCGCCGATGCGGGCATTCCGCTGGTCTATGTCAACCGCGAGCCGGTCAACGTCAACGAGCTGCCGGAAAAGCAGGCCTTCGTCGCCTCGGACGAAAAGGAATCCGGCACGCTGGAAACCAAGGAAGTCTGCCGCCTGCTGAACGGCAAGGGCAAGGTCGTCGTCATGATGGGCGAGCTTTCCAACCAGGCCGCACGCGTGCGCACCCAGGACATCAAGGACGTCATCGCCACCGACGAGTGCAAGGGCCTCGAAATCGTCGAGGAGCAGACCGCCAACTGGTCGCGCACGCAGGGCTCCGACCTAATGACCAACTGGCTCTCCGCAGGCCTGGAATTCGACGCCGTCATCTCCAACAATGACGAAATGGCGATCGGCGCCATCCAGGCGCTGAAGGCCGCCGGCCGCTCGATGGACAGCGTCGTCGTCGCCGGCATCGACGCCACGCAGGACGCGCTTGCCGCCATGGCGGCCGGCGATCTCGACGTGACGGTGTTCCAGGACGCCGCCGGCCAGGGCAAGGGCTCGGTCGACGCCGCGCTGAAGCTGGCCAGGGGCGAGCAGGTCGACACCAAGGTGTATATCCCCTTCCAGCTCGTGACCCCGGCCAATATCGCCGACTTCCAGGCCAAGAACTGACCGGCTCACCGGTCGCTTGAAAACGACCAGTCTGTGAAGGACGCGCGCACGCCGGCGTGCGCGCGTCCGACCCGTTTCAGGTTGCTCCGGGAGGGAGGGGACGATGGTCAGTCCGACCACCATGGCCGCGGTTCGTGCAAGCGGCGCCATTCCGAATGCTGAATATCTGCTGTCTGCGGAAGGTGTCCGCAAGGAATTTCCGGGCGTCGTCGCGCTCGACGACGTCGAGTTCAAGCTGAAGCGCGGCACCGTTCATGCCCTGATGGGTGAAAACGGCGCAGGCAAATCCACGCTGATGAAGATCCTCGCCGGCATCTACACGCCCGACCAGGGCGAGGTGCTGCTCAAGGGCCAGAAGATCCGCCTGCAATCGCCGCTCGACGCGCTGGAGAACGGCATCGCCATGATCCATCAGGAACTCAACCTGATGCCCTTCATGACGGTCGCCGAGAACATCTGGATCCGCCGCGAGCCGAAGAACCGCTTCGGCTTCGTCGACCACGGCGAGATGCACCGCAAGACGGCCGCGCTCTTCAAGCGCCTCAACATCGTGATGGACCCGGAAACCCAGGTGCGCGACCTCTCGGTGGCCAACCGCCAGATGGTCGAGATCGCCAAGGCCGTCTCCTACGAGAGCGACGTGCTCATCATGGACGAGCCGACCTCGGCGCTGACCGAACGCGAGGTGGAGCATCTCTTCACCATCATCCGCGACCTGCGCGCGCAGGGCATCGGCATCGTCTACATCACCCACAAGATGAACGAGCTGTTCGAGATCGCCGACGAGTTCTCGGTGTTCCGCGACGGCAAGTATATCGGCACGCATGCCTCCACCGACGTGACGCGCGACGACATCATCCGCATGATGGTCGGCCGCGAGATCACCCAGATGTTCCCGAAGGAGGAGGTGCCGATCGGCGATGTCGTCCTGTCGGTGAAGAACCTTACCCTCAAGGGCGTCTTCCACGACGTCTCCTTCGACGTACGCGCCGGCGAGATCCTCGGCCTTGCCGGCCTCGTCGGCTCCGGCCGCTCGAACGTTGCCGAAACGATCTTTGGCGTCACGCCGGCAAGCTCCGGGACGATCGAGATCAACGGCAAGCCGGTCGATATCGACAGCCCGAACACGGCGATCCGGCATCGCATGGCCTTCCTGACGGAAGACCGCAAGGACACCGGCTGCCTGCTGATCCTCGACATCCTGGAAAACATGCAGATCGCCGTCCTCCAGGACAAGTTCGTCAAGAACGGCTTCGTTGCCGAGCGCGAACTGACCAGGGTCTGCGAGGAGATGAGCCGGAAGCTGCGGGTCAAGACGCCGAACCTTCACGAGCGCATCGAGAACCTGTCGGGCGGCAACCAGCAGAAGGTGCTGATCGGCCGCTGGCTGCTCACCCATCCGCGCATCCTCATCCTCGACGAGCCGACCCGCGGCATCGATGTCGGGGCGAAGGCGGAGATCCACCGCTTCGTCACCGAGCTCGCCCGCGACGGCGTCGCCGTCATCATGATCTCGTCGGAAATGCCGGAAGTGCTCGGCATGAGCGACCGCGTCATGGTCATGCACGAGGGCCGCGTCACCGGCATCCTCGACCGGGCGGAGGCGACGCAGGTCAAGGTCATGGAACTGGCTGCCCAGTGAAATCAGCCCAAGGGATATTCAGGGCCGCCGAGCGGCCGCAAGGGAGGTAATCATGAGCACGAATTCCGCCGCGCAGGCCCAGGCCGCTGCGCAGAAATCTGCCCGCCGGCTCCCGCCGGAACTCAACATCTTTCTCGTCCTGATCGGCATTGCGCTGGTCTATGAAATCCTCGGCTGGATCTTCGTCGGCCAGAGCTTCCTGATGAACCCGCAGCGCCTGACGATCATCATCCTGCAGGTCTCGGTCATCGGCATCATCGCCGTCGGCGTCACGCAGGTCATCATCACCGGGGGCATCGATCTCTCCTCCGGCTCGGTCGTCGGCATGACGGCGATGTTCACCGCCTCGCTGGCGCAGGCCTCCACCTGGCCGCGCGCGCTCTATCCCTCGCTCACCGACATGCCGGTCATCGTGCCCGTCGCGCTCGGCATCGGCGTCGGCCTGCTCGCCGGCTTCATCAACGGCCAGCTCATCGCCAAGACGAAGATTCCGCCCTTCATCGCCACGCTCGGCATGATGGTCTCCGCCCGCGGCATCTCCAAGTGGTACACGAAGGGCCAGCCGGTCTCGGGCCTGACGGAACAGTTCAACTTCATCGGCACCGGCATCTGGCCCGTCGTGATCTTCCTCGTCGTCGCCGTGATCTTCCACATCGCGCTGCGCTACACCCGCTACGGCAAGTTCACCTACGCGATCGGCGCCAACGTGCAGGCCGCCCGCGTGTCCGGCATCAATGTCGAATCCCATCTGGTCAAGGTCTACGCCATTGCCGGGGCGCTCGCCGGTCTTGCCGGCGTCGTCACCGCCGCCCGCGCCCAGACCGCCCAGGCCGGCATGGGCGTGATGTACGAACTCGATGCGATCGCCGCGACCGTCATCGGTGGCACCTCGCTTGCCGGCGGCGTCGGGCGCATCACCGGCACGGTCATCGGCACCGTCATCCTCGGCGTCATGACATCGGGCTTTACCTTCCTGCGCGTCGATGCTTTCTACCAGGAGATCGTCAAGGGCATCATCATCGTCGCCGCCGTCGTCGTCGACGTCTACCGGCAGAAGAAGCGCAAGACGTAGTTTTAAAGAGCGAATAGGGAATGGCGAATAGCGAATAGTTACCGGCGCAGACCGCTTGCTCTTGCCTATTGCCTACCCCCTATTCGCTCCTCCCTATTTGCTATTCGCCCCACATAACGAGGACAACATGACTGTAAGATTTGGTCTTCTCGGCGCAGGCCGCATCGGCAAGGTCCACGCCAAGGCCGTGACCGGCAACCCGGACGCCGTGCTCGTCGCCGTCGCGGATGCCTTCCCGGCCGCCGCCGACGCGATCGCCAGGCAATATGGCTGCGAGGTCCGCACCATCGAGGCGATCGAAGCGGCGAAGGACATCGACGCCGTCGTGATCTGCACGCCGACCGACACCCATGCCGACCTCATCGAGCGCTTCTCCCGCGCCGGCAAGGCGATCTTCTGCGAAAAGCCGATCGACCTCGATGTCGATCGTGTGAAGGCCTGCATGAAGGTGGTCGACGAGACCAAGGGCAAGCTGATGGTCGGCTTCAACCGCCGCTTCGACCCGCACTTCATGGCCGTCAGGCAGGCGATCGACGACGGCCGCATCGGCGATGTCGAGATGGTGACGATCACGTCCCGCGACCCCGGTGCCCCGCCGGTCGACTATATCAAGCGCTCCGGCGGCATCTTCCGCGACATGACGATCCACGACTTCGACATGGCCCGCTTCCTGCTCGGCGAAGAGGTCGTCTCGGTCTTTGCCACCGCCGCCGTGCTGGTCGATCCCGATATCGGCAAGGCCGGCGACTATGACAGCGTCTCCGTCATCCTCCAGACGAAATCCGGCAAGCAGGCCGTCATCTCGAACTCCCGCCGCGCCACCTACGGCTACGACCAGCGCATCGAGGTGCACGGCTCGAAGGGCATGGTGTCTGCCGAGAACCAGCGCCCGGTCTCCATCGAGGTCGCAAACGGCGACGGCTACACCCGCCCGCCGCTGCACGATTTCTTCATGACCCGCTACACGGAAGCCTACGCCAACGAGATCGCGGCCTTCATCGCGGCCATCGAAAAGGGCGCGACCATCTCGCCCTCGGGCGCCGACGGCCTCGCGGCCCTTGCGCTTGCCGATGCGGCCGTGAAGTCGGTCGAAGAAAAGCGCCAGATTTCCGTCGCCTGACGGAAACCACCTCCCAAGCAACTGGCCGGGCGATTTTCTCGCCCGGTCTTTTTGTTTGGAACGCCTACCCCACCCTCCACGTCATCCTCGGGCTTGACCCGAGGATCCAGGCCACAAACTCCAGGTGAGCGGTGATGCGTGGATCCTCGGGTCAAGCCCGAGGATGACGGAGGAGAGGTGGGTGCCTCCGATCATTGAAGCCGAAGTTCAGTTCCGAAATCCCGCGGTCCCCGCGCCCTCAATCCCCATCGCTCTTGGCCGCTATGATATCGTGGTCCATCTCGCCCAACGCCCGCGCAAGATGCCCCTCCAGCACCAGTGTCGCCTCCTCCGGCACGACGGAGATCGGCGGCGCGCCGAAGAGGCGGACCTGCTGGGATTGCGCAAGGCCTTCCTCCAGGCCCCGCTGGATGAGATCGAAATAGCGCGTTCCGGGGCCGGTGATGGCGATCGGCATGTTCTCGTAGAGGCTCACCACCCGCGAAAGCCCCTGCCCCAGCGCCAGCCCGGCCTGGCGGAAGGCATATTCCGACATGCGGTGGCCCTGGCGGGCGCGCAGCGCGATCTTGTCCATCTCCACGAGCGGCACGAATTTCGCCGGGATCGTGTCCGGCGGCACTTCGAAGGCCGTGCGCAGGATGCCGTAGAAGCCGGCGGAGGCCTCGATGCAGCCCTGCGCGCCGCAGCGACACAGTTTGCCATCCGACGAATTCAGCATGTGCCCGAAATTCGGCGCCGTGACCGAGAGCTCCCCCGACCGGTCGAACCGCGCAATGCCAAGACCGATGCTGTGGCCGAGCGAGAGCGCGGCGACCGCCTGCAG
This sequence comes from Shinella sp. HZN7, assembly GCF_001652565.1. Taxonomy (NCBI): domain Bacteria; kingdom Pseudomonadati; phylum Pseudomonadota; class Alphaproteobacteria; order Hyphomicrobiales; family Rhizobiaceae; genus Shinella; species Shinella sp. HZN7. The sequence continues at coordinate 2,823,284 of NZ_CP015736.1, forward strand.
GTCGCGCGCCCCCGCCTTCTCCATGCGCAGCGCCATGGCATGGGCGACGAGCAGCGTCTCGTTGCTGATGAGGATCTTCGCCCGCCAGGGCGGCTGGAGCAGCGCGGCAAAATCCACCTGCTGCGCGCCGAAGACCGGCGACCAGACGAGCCGCGCCGTCAGGGGATCGACAAGGCCCTTGCTGCTGATCGAAACGACCAGCACCTGCCCGCGGTCGATCCGCGACCGATCCGCCAGCCTGTCGAGCGCGGCGACGAAGGCCTCCGTGAAGGGCCGTGTCGCGGTGTCGGCATGGTTGCGCGGCTCCTCGAAACGGTCGAGCAGCGTGCCGCCGTAATCGGCGAGCGAATATTGCACCATGTCGGAGGAGATGCGCACGGTGACGAGATAGCCGGCATCGCGCCGCTGGCCGAAGATGACGCGCGGCCGCCCGCGCGAGGCCGACGCCTGCTGCTCGCGCCGCTCCAGCACTTCGGCCTTCTCCAGCTCCGCCGTGATCACCGAGACGGTCGCCGAGGCGAGCCCCGTATGATGGGAGATGTCGGTATGGGCGAGCGGCCCGTGCCGGCGCAGCGAGGCGAGCACCAGCGCGCTGTTCTGCTGACGCACAAGCTCCGTGCTCGACTTGGTCAGCATCGTCGGTTTCCGCTCGCTTTCACAGGATGCAACACATGCCCCTCCCAAAGCATCTGTCACGCCGTCGTTCAAGGCCTTTCAAGCCGTGTTGACAGCCTCCGAAACTTCTGCCATTTATTTTCTCGACTGTCGAGAAAAAAGTCCCGGCACCGTCGGGAGGGGCATCGAGACAGTGTTATCGTGGCCGGTCGTTGATTGGGCGGGAGGTTCGTCCAGGCGGCCGGTGTTCACTTGGGAGGATATCATGAAGTTCGTTCTGAAGCTGATGGCAGGGGCTGCCGTCATCGTTTCCCTGCATTCCGTCGCGCACGCCAAGGACCTCGTGGTCGGCGTTTCCTGGTCGAACTTCCAGGAAGAGCGCTGGAAAACCGACGAAGCCGCCATCAAGGCAGCACTCGAAGCCTCCGGCGACAAGTACATTTCGGCTGACGCCCAGTCGTCCGCCGCCAAGCAGCTGACCGACGTCGAATCGCTGATCGCCCAGGGCGCAAACGCCATCATCGTTCTCGCCCAGGATAGTGAAGCCATCGGCCCGGCCATCGAAAAGGCCGCCGCGGAAGGCATCCCGGTCGTCGGCTACGACCGCCTGATCGAGAACCCGGCCGCCTTCTACATCACCTTCGACAACAAGGAAGTCGGCCGCATGCAGGCCCGCGAAGTGTTCAAGGTGAAGCCGGAAGGCAACTACGTGTTCATCAAGGGCTCCTCGTCCGACCCGAACGCCGACTTCCTCTTCGCTGGCCAGCAGGAAGTGCTGAAGGAAGCCATCGACGCCGGCAAGATCAAGACCGTCGGCGAAGCCTATACCGACGGCTGGAAGCCGGAGAACGCCCAGAAGAACATGGAACAGTTCCTGACGGCGAACGACAACAAGGTCGATGCGGTCGTCGCCTCGAACGACGGCACGGCCGGCGGCGCGATCGCCGCGCTGACGGCCCAGGGCCTTGCCGGCTCCGTCCCGGTCTCCGGCCAGGATGCCGACCACGCCGCGCTCAACCGCGTCGCGCTCGGCACGCAGACCGTCTCGGTCTGGAAGGACTCGCGCGACCTCGGCAAGCGCGCCGCGGAAATCGCGGCTGAACTCGCCTCCGGCAAGACCATGGACGAGATCGAGGGCGTCACCACCTTCAACGGCGGCCCGAAGGGCGTCGAGATGAAGTCGGTCTTCCTCGCGCCGGTGCCGATCACCAAGGACAACCTGAACGTCGTCATCGAGGCCGGCTGGATCCCGAAGGAAACGGCCTGCCAGGGCGTCGCCGCCGGTTCGGTCGCGGCCTGCGACTGAGCCGCCGCGAATCCGGTACTGACCTGACCATCGCCAGGCGCCGCAACGGCAACCGTTGCGGCGCTTGCGCAAGATGGGCAGCGGGCGGAGGATGAGGCGGCGATACATCCTCGAGGCGGGATATCAACCGAGCGCCCGAACGACACGTTCAACAAAAGTGGGGGGGACGGCAAAGCCATGGCCGACATCACGAATACCACGCATGCCAATCGCGCACGATCGGCAAGCGAGAACCCGGTGAAGCGCTTCTTCCGCGCCACCGAGATCGACACGCGCCTGCTCGGCATGGTCGGCGCCATGCTGATCATCTGGATCGGCTTCAACATCCTGTCCGGCGGCCTGTTCCTGACGCCGCGCAACCTGTGGAACCTCTCGGTCCAGACCGCCTCCGTCGCCGTGATGGCAACCGGCATGGTGCTCGTCATCGTCACGCGCAACATCGACCTCTCCGTCGGCTCGATCCTCGGCTTCGTCGGCATGATCATGGGCGTGCTGCAGGCAGAACTGCTGCCGCAACTGCTTGGCTTCAACCACCCCGCCACCTGGATCGTCACGCTGCTCGCCGGCCTCCTGCTCGGCGCGGGCATCGGCGCCCTGCACGGCGCGATCATCGCCTTCCTCAACGTGCCCTCCTTCATCGTCACGCTCGGCGGCCTGCTCGTCTGGCGCGGCGCCACCTGGTTCGTGACGAGCGGACGCACGGTCGCCCCGATGGACGCGACCTTCCGCCTTATGGGCGGCGGCACGGAAGGCTCGATCGGCGCCACCGCCAGCTGGATCGTCGGCGTCGTCGCCTGCATCGCCATCATCGCGACCATCGTCAATTCGCGCAAGCAGCGCCAGCGCTTCGGCTTTCCGCTGCGCCCCATGTGGGCCGAATATTTCCTGACCGCCGTCGGCTGCGCGCTGGTGCTCGGCGCCATCGCCGTGGTCAACAGCTATCCCTGGCCGGTCGCCATCGCCCGCCGCTATGCCGATGCCAACGGCATCGCCTGGCCGGAGGGTGGCCTCTTCATCCCGCACGGCATCGCCATTCCCGTGCTGATCGCCATCGTGGTCGGCATCGTCATGACCTTCATCTCGACGCGCCTGCGCTTCGGCCGCTACGTCTTCGCGCTCGGCGGCAACCCGGAGGCGGCGGAGCTTGCCGGCATCAAGACCCGCTGGGTGACGGTCAAGATCTTCGCGCTGATGGGCATGCTCTGCGCCATCGCCGCGGCGATCTCCACCGCCCGCCTCAACGCCGCGACCAACGCGCAGGGTGAACTCGACGAACTCTACACCATCGCCGCGGCCGTCATCGGCGGCACCTCGCTTGCCGGCGGCATGGGCACAATCGCAGGCGCCATGCTCGGCGCCCTCGTCATGCAATCGCTGCAATCGGGCATGGTGCTGGTCGGCATCGACACCCCGTTCCAGCGCATCGTGGTCGGTATGGTCCTCGTCGTCGCCGTCTGGCTCGACACGGTCTACCGCGCCCGCGCCAAGTAAGAGGAGCCCATCCAATGACGGACACCCGTACGCCCCTCGTGGAGATGAAGAACGTCTCCATCTCCTTCGGCGGCATCCACGCCGTCGACAATGCCTCGGTCGATCTCTATCCCGGCGAGGTCGTCGCCCTGCTCGGTCACAACGGCGCCGGCAAGTCGACGCTGATCAAGATCCTCTCCGGCGCCTACAAGCGCGACAGCGGCGAGATCCTGATCAACGGCGAACCCGCCGACATCAACAACCCGCGCGACGCCAAGAAATACGGCATCGAGACGATCTACCAGACGCTGGCCGTCGCCGACAATGTCGACGCCGCCGCCAACCTCTATCTCGGCCGCGAACTCAGGACCCCCTGGGGCACCCTCGACGACGTCGCGATGGAAGCGAAGACCCGCGAGGTAATGGGCCGCCTCAACCCCAATTTCCAGCGCTTCAAGGAGCCGGTCAAGGCCCTCTCCGGCGGCCAGCGCCAGTCCGTGGCGATCGCGAGGGCCATCCTCTTCAACGCCCGCATCCTGATCATGGACGAACCGACCGCCGCGCTTGGACCGCAGGAGACGGCGCAGGTCGGCGAACTGATCAAGCAGCTCAAGAAGGAAGGCATCGGCATCTTCCTGATCAGCCACGACATCCACGACGTCTTCGATCTCGCCGACCGCGTTTCCGTCATGAAGAACGGCCAGGTCGTCGGCCACGCCCGCACCGAGGATGTCACCAAGGACGAGGTTCTGGGCATGATCATCCTCGGCAAGGTCCCCGAAAAAGCCATCCCCGGCCCCGGCGCCATGCAGACCGCCTGACCCAAATCACCAAAAGCCGCCGGATACCCCCGGCGGCTTTTCCGCAAGGGTGGCTCCAAAGCGCGCGTCCCCTCAGAACAGATTGCCCTTTCTGCATTTTCCCGATTGAAGCCCGCCCCCACCTGGGTTAAGAACCCTCTCATCGGACAGGCGAGTCATCGCCTTGGGAGCACCCGTAGCTCAGCTGGATAGAGTGTTGGATTCCGATTCCAAAGGTCACAGGTTCGAATCCTGTCGGGTGCGCCATATCTGATTGCCATCATATTGAATTAACTACGCATTTTTAATCTCGGCAATCGATCTTCCCCCATTCCCTCCCCCAATTCGCACAGGAAGGCCATAAATCTCTCTGGACGCCGTTGAACTGTTCACGGCTTTGTTACCAAAGTCTGGAGTCTAAGTTGGTCATCGGCGGGTAAGCCTGACGCGATTGCCGCCGGCATGCTCCATCCGCCTTTCAGGGATTTTACCATGACCTTTAAGCAGGCGGAAAAATGGGCTCCATGTCAGGTTTTGTGGGGTTCTCATCCACCCTGAATTGGTGCGCTGCAATCCTGAATTGGTTCCGCCTATTGATCCGCCACTGATGCAGGATTGATCGGCTCTCGACCTTTTACGGCTTGTGGCGCGGCGCTGCCTTCTGGACACAGCGGCTTTAGCTTCTGGACAGAAAATTTTCCTGAATAGGTGAAAGCGGCCGGATCGGCCCTGCTGGCTTAACGTTAATGCCAGCCTTCGGTTGAGCTATCCGACATCCCGGTTAGGCTCGTCGAGCGTGCCGCCCGGATGGACCCCGGATGACACGCTCTAACCAGCCGAACCTATAGGGAGGCCAAGATGGCTGATGGCATTCTATTGCCCGCGCTCAGCGCCGGCAATGCTCAAACTATCGCGCAGAGCAACCACCATATCCTGCCCGCCGGCAGAACCTTCGCCGAGGCGGCGCAGAGCTACGTCCACCATGGCGGCGAAGGCCGCTACCTGAAGCGCGTCGTCGCCTATTTCGGTGATCGTACCCTCGCGACCATCTTCCCCTTCGACATTCGTCAGATGGCCTTATCGCTCTATCCCGACCACTCTGGCGCAACACGCAACCGGCAGGCCATTGCGCCCGCCCGTGCGGTGATGATCCACGCCTATGAACGAGGATGGTGCGGTCTACTTCGCCTCCGCCGGTTCAAGGAGGAGGCTCCACGGCGCAAGAAGCCGGCATCCCAAGCATGGCTGCACGCCTTCGCGAGGCAATGCCACCACGACGGCCTGGACAACCTTGCTTGCCTCGTCCTCTTCATGGCGACGACAGGCGCGAGGGTGTCGGAGGCGATCAACCTTCGCTGGAGCGAAGTCGATTTCGCGCAACGGACTGCGCTCCTGCTGAAGACAAAAACCGAGCGGAATTCGCCGAGAACCCTGACCGATGAGATGATAAACCGGCTCTCGCAACTTCAGCCCGGCAAAAAGGCGGAAGAACGCGTCTTCCGTTATGCCTGCCGCCAGAGCGTCAACACGCGCATCCGAGCGGTTTGCCAGCGTGCAGGCATCAGCTACAAGTCCAGCCATGCCTGCGGGCGTCATTCCTTCGCCACCAATGCGCTCGATCTCGGCCTCGATATCAAGACAGTGATGCATGCGGGACGGTGGAGAAGCTCCGCCGTGTTCCTTGGCGTCTATGTCCACCCGAGGAAAAACGCAGGGCGCATCGTCGCTGATCGCCTGAGCCAGTACGCGTACGATACCGAGATTTGACGAAGGGTCACGATTTCAAAGAGCAACCGCCCGGTCGATGCCGGGCGGTTTACATCAGCAGCTCGGCTTGCGCTTCGCCCTCTCACCACGGGCGATGCAGGGCTCGGTAAAGGTGCCGCGCCAAATTCCAAGGCGATTGGCTTTGGCGCGAGCCTGAGCGTCAGCATAAAGGCCATCGCTGTAGCGGGGCCAGTCCAGGGAATTACCGGTTTCCACGAGCCAGCGGTTGACCTCGTACCCGTCCGACCGAAAGCACGTTCCGACAAAACGACGATAGCGATCCCGCTCTACAAAGACACATCGTGTCGGCCGGGATTCCGCGAGCCATTGATCCAAGGCAAAGGCTGCTTCCTTGCCACAACGGTATTCGGCGGCATTTTCGTCTTGGCATCTCTGCCAGCTTTCCGGCGCGTCGATACCGTTCAAACGGATACGTTCCCCAGCGATCTCGATCGTGTCACCGTCGATAACGGAGGCTCGGCCTATGATGGGTTCCTCCACAGAAGCTGGGACCGCCATGATCATTGACATTCCGAAGAAGGTGCAGGCCAAAAATCTCAATGGCAATGAACTTCACCGGCTTTCTTATCCATGTGGCAGCACTCCCCCGGCGGGGAGCTTTTCCGGCACCCGCCACCATGGGCTTCAGCGTTTGTAATGAAAGCGAACAGCGTGGCCATCACCAAAACCAGCGTCTTCATAATTCCCCCTCTTACTTGCAATGGGCGGATAATTACACGCAAGGGATGGAGGCGCAATCGCTGGCTTACAGCCTTCCCTTGGACTTTGCAGCATCGCGCAAGGTGGTGAACTCGCTCAGGTGCAGCATAACGATATCGGCATTCTCCATGATCCGGAGGCAGTCAAACCAATCCAGCACCTTTGCGTTAGGATTGGCCGGGGATTTCGCCAGCGCCGCATGCAGATCGTGCGCCTTAGCCCGATCCAGCGCTTCCTCCAGATTGCCGTTATCGGACTTGTAGACTTCCACCCGCCTCATCGCCGGGCCTCGTATTCAAGGATGGTCTGAAGATCGCGGAACTGCCGGTCGGTAGCAGTCTGGCATCCGGCGACCAGAAACACCACGATGCCGATGACAAGAGCACGGATCATCATGGCCGTCACCCTCGCGTGAGATACACGGCCCAAACGAGCGCGTAGACAATCATGTTGCCGGCCATGTCGGTGACGTTGCTCCACCGGGTCCACATGAGATACCACGCTCGGGGCGAGCCGGCCGGCAGCTTGAGGCCCGTCTCGCAGTCCCTCTTCTCGCGGCCCCAGTAGAAGGCGATGCCGAACGCGCCGCCCCAGAAGTAGGCCGTCCACGCGTCCAGGCGAAGCCAGTTGACGAGGATGAGGACAACGATCAGGGCGATGAGCTGGCCTTCGATAATGTGGCCGATAAACGATTTGTCGAGTTTGAATTCGCCTTTCAAGGGCGGCTCCTATGGTTTCAAGCGGGCGGAACGGGGCGGCGGTCAGGCCGCCAGCACCTCGGGATGGGCATAGAAGAGGACGGCATCGCCCTCGGGCGGGAGGCTGAAATGCGCCAGCAGGAGCGTGTCGCGCACGAGGCTCGGCGGGACTTCCTCGACTTCACCGCTGATCGTCTCAACGATGAAGTACCGTTCGGGTCTAACGGTCTCCGGAACCGAATAGACCTTGATCGAGCGATAGGCACCGCTCTCCTCGAATTCATGCGCGAAGGCGTCCAGCCCAAGCACCGGGATGGCGTCCCATGTGGTTTCAAGTCCGAATTGAGCCATGATCGATCTCCGTCAGAGGTTTGAAGTGGTCGCCCTGCCGTGTGGCCGGCAGGGCTTGATTGCAAAGACCGCCTAGACCTTGGCGAGGCGGCTACCCAGATCGCTGTAGGAAGAGGTGCCGTTCCAGGTGAGATCGAGGCAGAACAAGCCCATACGAGCGGCTGCGGACCCGTCGAAGACGCCCCCGAATGCAGCGATCATGACGCCTCCGGACCGCGAGTGATAATCGCCGAAAGTGCCGTTCGCCTGATTTGCGTCGATCGTCTTGGGGAGAAAGATGTCACGCATGTCCCAGAGCCCCGGTGCGACTGCGTCATTCAGGCTGACAATCCAGCCGGTGGAGGGCGGCGTGATCCCCACCTGGACGAAGCTTCCGAACCCGGTGCGGTCCCAGATTTCGAGGGTCCCATCGGCCGCCTGCCGCAGGCCGTCGACAATTTGCCGGGTGTTCGTCCAGAGGCCGACGATGCCGCGCCACGTCGCGGTCGCCACGCTCGCGGCGTTCGTGTTTGCCGCGACCGATGTGGTGTTCCCCTGCCCGATGAGCGCCTGGCTGTCCGAGCCGCCCATTTCGATCAACGCCAGCATCTGGATGGCCGCAAGCTGGTAGACACTCCAGAGCATGAAGCCCTCGACGCCGCCGACGTTGCGCGCCGTGGCCATTGCCTTCAAGGGTGTGAAGTGGGTAGACCCGCGAGGAGTGCCGGCGGCTGACCCAAGCTTGCTGCCATCGGTCGTGGCCGCATACTTTCCGACGTAGAAATGCGGAATAGGCTCATTGGCGTCGTAAAACGCCGGGTGAAGCACATATCCCGGCAAGGGCTGATCGGAAATCCACCAGCAGCGCCGACCGGCGCGGTCGGAATTGATCGGCGCGTCAGCCACCTTGTAGTAGAAGGCCGGGATCTTCACCATCGCCTGCCCGTCGATGGTGACATCGGTAATGCCCGCATAGACCGGGTGATTGTTGAAGTAGCTGGCATCGGCCGCACGGTTGTTGCCGTCGTCATCAACCCGCGCCCAGACACCAGCGCCACCGCCGGAGTTGACGAGAGCGAGGCCAACGACGAGGGCGAACAGTTCCTTCGTCGAGAACCGCGTTTCAACCGACCATTCGGAAAAGCCCTTCTCGGTGCCCTTGTGACGCGCCCGCCAGTAATAGACGGTCTGCCCCTCCAGCAGGAGACCTGCCGGCACCTGAACCTGAAGCTTGTTGACGGCATCCTCGCCACTGTCCCAGACCGGCGCGGCGTAGGTGCCGGTTGCGCGCCTGATCTGCCATTGCGTTGCCGCGTGCGTGTCGGCTCCGCCGTTGACGGCGAAATCCGAGGTGTAGAGCGTCGGCTGTGCCGCGATCTCGGTCGCCGCATTCGCCGGACTGGTGTTGGCCGGCGTCTGGACATAGATGAAGTCGGCCGCCGTCGTGAACCCCGTAGCGACCGACCAGGGCGACCACGCGCCTTCGGCATCCTGCACCTGGGCGCGCCAAAGGTAGGCGGCACCCTCGTCCAGAATACCGGCCGGAACGCTCCAGGCGAGACCGGGCGGCAGGAGATCGCTTTCGGCAAGCGGCGCATTGAAGTTGCCGGCTGCGGTGATGAGCTGGAAGCGAACCGCTGCCTGCGGGCTGTTGGCGGGGGAACTGTAGCTGGCGATCGAGAGCGTCGGACGCTCCGACAGGCCGACAGCGCCGGCAGCCGGCAGGGCATTAACGGGCTGGGCCGGGCCGTTGTGCACGCCGCCGAGCATGGTCGGTTCGGAAATGCCGACGAGGTTCCAGATCGTCACGTCGGTTTCGCTTTCGCCATGATGGCTGGTGATCTTCAGGTTGTGATCGCCCGTCGCCGGCACATGATATTCGATGTCGACGATGTCCGGCCCGATATCGCGGCGGAAGGTCCACAGAGCTTCCGTCCAGTCCGGATGGGCGTCGTCACGGAAATAGACCCGGATTTCCGCGTCATTGGCCTCGCGCCGCAGGATCACCGCACGCGGCCCGGACCCGACGCCGAGATTGATCGGCTGCGAGAAGTAGACGCCGTTGTCGCCGGCAATGGCCTTGCCGTGCTCGATCTGCCAGTTGGTTCGGGCGATGACGGCGCTGGCGCCGTAGGTGTGCGCCAGCACGTCCTTCGCCCGGAAGCGGTTGGCCGTTAAGATATCGTCGATGACGAAGGTCTCGGCGTGCGCGCTGTCGAAGATGACGTATTCTTCGCCCTCGCGAAGGGTCTCGGTGTTTTCGGCGTCCACGCTTTCGTCACCGGCAACCGTCGCCACGACGCCCACCTGATTGGTGTCGAGCAGCGTCCAGCCTTCGAGGAAAAGCTCGATCGCGATCCGATAGGACGAATAGAGCCAGTCGAGCTTGACGGCGCGGGTGAGTGCTCCTTCGCTGGACGGGTCGTTCGGATCGCCGCCGAAGCCGAGGCTGGCGAGCTTCGCGGCAAGCGACGGTGCGCTGCCGCGCGCCGTCGTCACCTCGTCAGCGAAGAGCTTCAGGAACTTCGTACGGTTGGCGAGCTGCTTGGCCTGGATGTTGTCAATGCCGTCCGGGCCACCGACGACGGGGTCATTGACCTCGATCTGATAGATGCCCTCTTCGAAGACGGGACTTTCGGGAAGATTTGCCACGCGGATGCTCCTTAAAAAATGATGGTCCAGATGCCGTCGATGGAGATGTCAGCAGCCTTCTCGATCGCCGCGCGCGCCTTGCGGGCGAACAGGGTGTCGTCCACGGTGAGGAGGCCGAATTCGCGGATGGCCATGCCGTTGGCCTCGCCGACGCCGATGCTCCATTTGAAGCGGACGCGACCGGTCTCCGGATAGTCATGGCTGAGGAGCGGCTTGACGAAGGCGTCCGTCAGGGCGAGATCGGCGGGCGTCGGCGGATTGGCACCCGTGCCGACGCCGATCTTCGTCACGACCTTGTCGGCACCATCGCCGGCAACGAGGCGGGCCAGCGCATTGCGCGCGGCCGTCATGATCATGTTGTTGTCGGCCCAATGCTCAACCAGGACGCCGCCGCGTCTAACGTTCATTTCAAGGGCACCGCGCAGGGTGATGGTGTCGGAAATCTGCATCATGCTCCTCATGCGGAAAGGATCAGCGGGAGCGCGCCCGCGTGGAAAATGCCGGTGAAGTGGGTAGCCGCGCCGTCGTGAAGCAGCGAACCGTCGCGAAGGTCACCGGCATGGAGATAGGTCCCGTCATGGCGAATGTGCCGCCAGACGATGATCTGCATGTCGATATCGGCGACGGAGGGCTGACGGCCGCCATGGGTGTAAGCGCCATCGCGGCGGGCGGTCCCGTCGTGGAAAAGGACGATGCCGGCCGTGTCTTCCGCCTCGTGCGCGAGCTCGGCCGAGAACTGGATTTCCTCGTTGTCGTGCAGCGCGCCATCGCCTTCCCAGCGATCGGGCTGCCAGCCGCTATGGGTGTAAGAGCCGTCGCGGCGGATCATGCCGCAATGGGGCAGACGCATGAGCCGGCCAACCGCCTCGGCCGCGACACGCCGACGCCGCCCGCGATACTCGGCAACGCCGTCGTGATCGTGATCGCCGTCGTGCCGGACATAGGCCGCGTGGTTGCGGCTGGTGGTGCCGTCATGGCGCAGGCCATTCGGCCAGCGATCGACGGGTTCGACAACGGCGGCAATCGCCACCTCGTCGTCAGGTTCGAACGGCTCCTCAAAGCCGGCACGAAAACCAATGCGAAAGTCGATGCCCTGACTTTTCCGCTTCGTCGCCTCAACCACCTTGCCGATCGCGCGGCGCGACGCCGTCGAGAGCAAGGGATGCTCGGCCGCAAGGACGCCGTCTTCCATCCACGCGGTGACGATATGGGTGTTGTGGTGCCCGCGCGGCTCCTGCTGCCACCATTGCTGCCATTCGACTTCAATGCCCATGGCGGAGAGCGCACGGATCGTGCCGGCGACCAGACCTGTGAGGGCATGGATATCGGGCGCGGCGTCGATCAGCGCGCGAACAAGGTCTTCGCGAAGATCGGGCGACACGAAATCCGTCAAGCTCGCCTCAATGACCATGATCGGCAGCATGTCGGAAGGAGCTGTCCAGGCATCGTGCAAAACAAGACGGGCCGGCCTGAATTCGGACAGGCTGGTGGAGAAAGCGGCGATGAAAGCGCGGTTGCGCTCATCGTTGACGCCGGGCGCGATCAGGAGGGGCGAAATCAACGGCTCAGTCATCCGCGTCCACCACGATGTTGACGGTGACCGTGCCGAGGCGGGCGAACTGGTGAGGCAGGAGGTTGGTGTAGGCGTAGCCGCTGGGCTCGACCTCAATGACGGTCGGCAGCTTCTTAACGGCGACCGTGATGTCTGCCCGCGCGATCTGCGGCCCGAGCTGGTCGCGCCATGTCTCGAATACCTCGGCCGTCTTTGCCTTGGCGCGATCGTCCAGGCCGAACGACGCCTCGGAAACGACGATATTCAGCGTCGGATTGAAAACGACCGCCTCCGGATCGTGGATCGACACATAATCGCCCATCGGGCGGCGGGTGTCCGGATCGAGATATTCGAGGATTTCCGCCTTCAGCTCGGCCGACGGAAGAACCCCGCCCTTCATCAGCGGGTAGATCTCGATATAGCCCGGCTCCGGCTTGATCACGGCCACATCGACGATGTCGGGATGAACCTCCTTGACATACTCGCGGTAGCCACTGCCGGGGCCGGCCTTGGAGATTTTGTAGAGCGCATTGGCGGCGCGGCCGCGAAACCGCTCCTGCTCCTCGATGTCAGCGCCGCCGCTGATATCGGTGATGTTGCCGGCGCTGACGACATAGGCGATCGGATCGAGGATTTCCGTCACCTTGCCGAGGCCGAGGCCGTTCCAGCGCCCGCCCGCCGCCTCGGCCGTGGCCGGTATCGCCGCCGCTTCCATGCCGGCCGGGATGATCAGATCGGCGTCCGTCGCGAAGGTGATCGCCGTGCCGGCCGCGACACGCGTGCCTTTCGGGATCGCGGTATCGAGAAGGCGCGGTTCGGACAGGCGGAATTCCAGCGTCGTGGTCGCCTGCTGCGCCAGAAGGCGGAAGGTGGAAACGTTGGCGGCGCGGTTCTCCAGGTGGACGCCCTCGGCGAAGACGACGGTGTTCTGTTCAACCCCGGTCTGGCAGGCCTCGCCGAGGATCGAGAGCGCATACGCCGCCGTCTCGATCAGAAACATCTCTGTTTGCGCCGGATAGAGGGTGCGGCCCGATTCAGCTTCGAAGGTGGCTTTCAGCTTCGCCTTCCAGGCCTCCGGATCGCGTTCGAAGAACTTCGGCGCACCGGCCGCGCGAAGCTCGGCGATCGTGCGCATGACGGGATCAGCCATTGAAGGTGACCTCCGTAACCTGCAATTCGGAAACCACGCCCTCGGCCGGGCGCCAGAGGATTTCCGCCTTGAAATGAGCGAAGGAGATTTCGCTGATCGTCACTTTCTCGACGATGACGCGCGGTTCCCAAATGGTGATTGCATCCCAGATTTCCCGCGCGAGGTAGGGAATACCGATGTCCGGATGCTTGTCGATCGCGCCGAGGATATCGACGCCCTTTTCCGGCTCTGTCGGGACGCTGCCCTTGGGCGTCAGCACGAGATTGGTGATCGACTGCGACAGATCGTTGAGGGAAACCTCGATCTCGCCATAGGTCTTCGGCGCAACGCGCGTCTCGGGATCGGCGCGGCCGACCCTGAGAGACCAATGGCGGTGGGTGATGGTGTCCTTGTCGATCATGCCGGCGACAATGGCGCGCGGCAGAAACAAAAACGACCGGACATATGTCCGGTCAGTTCGCTGCATGAACTACGGTAGCGGCAAACCGCCGAGGTGACAAGTCAGACGGCGCGCACCCGGCTGGCGGAGCCAACGGCGGCATCGCCGTCGCTGTCCATATCGCCCTTGCGGTGGAGGAGCTGGCCGCCTTCGCCGCCGAGATCGACCTCGCCATCCAGGATGATTTGCGCCGCCGTGATGCGCACCGTCCCATTGAAGTTCAAGGTTAGGTTCCCGGAGGCCTGATCGAGATGCATCGAACCGCCCGGAAAGACGCCGCCAACATCGTCGTTGCCGTCATACGGCGTCGGGTCCTTCCGATTATAGCGCGATCCCAGCAGGCACCCCGCTTCTCCCTTCGCATCCATACCGACCCAGACTTCATCATCCTTGCCGGGCATCATGAAGGATCGGAAGCCGGTCGATGATTTGGACGTGACGTCGATCCATTGCGTGACCACGTCGTCTTCATCCTCGAACCGGACCTTGACCTTCATCTTCTTCGGATCGCGGTCAATGACGATCCCGCGCCGGATTTGCTGGTTTTGCCGATATTCGTCACCGTTTCGCACTGAGCAACTCCGCGCTGGATGTGTAGCCGCCGCGCGTCATTGCGTGGCTGGAGCGGTCGACCAGGAGCGGCCCGCTATATTTCCCGAAATCAACGAGATCGACGATAACGCCCGCCAGAAGCCGTACATTGCCGACGACAGATATGGAGCCGGAGCGCTTCTTTCGGTTCTTGAAGTGCAGGCGGGATTTCGCAAGCGCCTTGGCCTGCGCCATGTTCTCCACCCGCTCGCCGGCAATGCGCAACGTGTCGCCCGTCTTGACCTCGCTGTCCTCTTCCTCGGCCTCGATCTTTTCCTTTTCCTCCTCATCGAGCGCGGTCACCTTCGCCTTGCTATAGGTATCGGCCGCTTGATCACGGATGCGGTAATCGAGCAGCGTCTTGCCAAGCTGATTGTGGCTGATCGCCAGTGCCGCTGCCTGCCCGTCGATCGAGCGGAAGGAGGTGAAAACCGCGCGATTGCCCCGCGCCGAGAAATAGTGCCCGGTGTCTTGCGCGAGCCGCGTTAGGAATTCGAGATCCCGTTCACGCCGCTGGGTCACCCGTTCGAAACGCAGGTCCTCGATATCACCCTCAATGGATAAGCCCGTCTCGCCCGCCACCTTCTGGACGATCTGACGAAGCGTCTGCTTTTCGAATGCGCGGGTCTTTTCTGTGCGAAGGGGTTTGGTGATCGGCGCAGCGAGGCCCCGAATGGTCATGGTGTCGCCGCTGCGACTGCCGGAGGCATCCGGTTCATCCATCTCGAAGATGCCGCAAGGCAGGATACCGCCGGCACCATCATGGATGGTCAACTCCATCGTGTCGCCGGCTTCGGGTTTCCAGCTACCCTTCCAGCGGCCATCCTTGTCCTGGACGGTTACGTCGATCTCATCGACCTTGCCGTGATGGTTGTCGGTATAGGTGATCGACGTGGTCAGAGGGTCCAACTCAGAAGAGATGTCCGTGCCCTGGTAGATGAGCGCGAAAGAAGGCTTCAATGCCATCAGGACATTTTCCAGAACATGCGAGCACCGCCCACGATCGCGCAGAACAACTGAACGACGAGGCCAGAGGCAAGGCCGATCTCGTGAAAAAGAGAGATCAGCAGGAGCACCAATGCCGACACGAACGCGCTGACAACAACGCCGGACAGGACAGCAACCAGGGTGAGCAACTTCGCAGAATCGTCATCCATGTCATGCTCCATAAGAGGGGTTCGCGCGCTTCCATGGCGGCAGCGCATCCAGGTTGGTGGCTTCCTCGACGATGACGGGCACCTTCAGGACCAAGCCGCGCGGCAGGATCAGCGGCGGGATCGACAGGTCATCAAGCCAGAGGCGGCGATTGGCTTCGAGCAGCACCGTCTGCTTGTCCGGATCGCCATAGTAGCGATAGGCGAGCAGGTCCCACCGATCACCGGCAATCGTCTTGTGCTCGAAATACTCGCCGGTGAACCTGTCCGTCATCTGCGGACCTCCGGATTGTCGCCGGCTGTCGCCGAGGTCGCCGCCGCACGCGACTTCGCGATGGAATTGATCAGCGCATAGAGGCCACCGGCAACCGGGTCCTCAAGCAAGCTGATCGTCGCCTCGATCCGCACCGGGACACCCCGGCTGCTGGTCTTGGCAATGCGCCCGCTGAGCGCCTCGACAAGCCAGCGCTTGCCGTCATAGCCACCGGAGCCGAGCGACAGGGAATTCGGCGTCTTGGTGAGAAACGCCATCTGAAGCTTGGCGAATTCCTGTTCTACGTCGCAGAATTCCTCCGACAGGAAGAATTCGAAGTTCCGCACGTCCAGCTCGGAACCGACGTCCTGGACGACGGGTTTGCCACGCGTGACGGCATGCTGGACGAAGGTGTTGGTGAAACTGAAGTCGTGACTGATCGGCCCGGTGACCGGGGCAACCCCTAACGGGATATCGCCGAGAAGGTAGATCATGTGGACGTTCTCCCCTCACGACGCTTTTCCTCCTCCAGCAGCCGGGCGATTTCCCGCGAGTGCTGGCGGAGCTGCTCGGCGAAACTCTGCTGGGCCGAAGCCAGATCACCGGAAAGGTGGATCGTCGGCGAATAGACGATCGAAGCGCCTGCGGACTGCTGCCCTGCCTGCGCCCCGCCTCCCGACTGCGCCGAGACGCGAGCGACCTCCGCCCGTGCAGCATCGGCTCCGGTAACAGGCAAGCTCGTTTCCGCCATCGATGGCGCTGCCATGCTTGCCGCTCCCATCGTCGCCAGCGCGGCCGCGCGCATCGCTTTCACCATGGGCTCCGACCTGATGCTTGACGCGATGGTCTCGCCGAATTTGAGCCGGTGAATGTCGGACAACGGCCCGACCTTGGCCGGAGAGGACGGCAGATGATCGCGGACCATCTGTGTGACCTTGCGGATTTCCTCGACGACGACGGCGGCACGTGCACGGATACCTGCCGCCAGCGTATCCATCATCGCCACGCCCTGCGGATAGAAATTCACGGCGGCGAGTGTCGCCTCCGCCTGCCGGATCGCCGCCGTGACAGAGACGGAAATCTTGCTGGCGGCGGCATCCAGCGCCGAAACACGCGCCATCGCCTGCCCGGTATCGATCGCCGCCACGGCGTGAAGGTCGGTGCGGAGCCCGGCCACGGCCTGCGCCGTCGCCTGGATAGTCGCCGGATCGGCTGTGTCGATCGAAAGCGCGTTCTCCCCAAAGGAAAATGCCGATTTCACCTTCGCCCAGGCCGTGCCAAGCCGTTCTGACACAACGCCGATGGCGTTGATTGCCCTTTCGCTGAAGTCGGAAAGGTATCCGACGATATCGGGCAATTCGGGCAAGGTCAGCGCCGGCAGCTTCGGCCATTCGAATTCAGGCAGCGAAGGCCACGAGAAATCAGGAAGAAGGTCGCCCCACTCGAAACGGGGAATGAATTCGAGCCACCGGATGGGGAAAATGTAAGACGCCCAGCTCAGCGCTGTCAGCACGTCACCCCATTCGAGCGAAGGCAGATTATCCCATGCCGCGCTGAGTTGCGTACTGATACTGGAAAGGGCATCCAGCGCCATCTTCCCCGCCGTCGCGTGCAACTCGACAAATGCCGACATTGCCGCCATCGGATCGATACCGGTGAAGCGAGCTATGGCGTCAACGACCTTCTGCGCGCCGGCCGTGATCGTGCCCCACAGATCGACGAAGAAAGCCTTGATCGGCTCCCAGTTCAGATAGATCGCGGCGGCACCCGCCACGATCGCGGCGACGGCGAGCATGATCGGGTTCGCCATCAAGGCGGCGCCGAGCATGGAAAGGCCCATGGCGATCTGGACAAGGCCGGCGGCGGTGGAAATCAGCGTGGATCCGAAAGCAATGCTCGCCAGCACCATGGCGAGGTTTTCCCAGCCACCGACATAGTCCGCCGCCATCTTCAGATAGACCGCCAGCCTTTCGAAGATTTCGTAAACGCGTATGGCAAACGTCCAGCCATTTTCCAGAACCTGAATGATCCTGTTGCTGATATCTGTCGCCCACTGATCTAACGTGCCATCGGAGGCCATCCGATCAATGGTGCTGTTCAGCAACTCCAGCTTGCCCTTCATCCAATCGAAGAGCCCGGCATTCATGATCGACAGCTTAAACTGGAGCCACGTGTCAGAGAGCTTGCTAATCAAGCCGTCCCATGTGCGTGCCATCTTGCCGGATGCGCCGGCATTTCGACGCCCCATTTCGTCAATGATTGCCTGAATGGCCTTCCTACCGAGCTTGCCCTTCGAGGCCATGTCCTGAAGCTGCGCGGCTGTCTTCCCGTATTTTTCCGAAAGGATTTCCCAGACAGGCACGCCGCGCTCCAGAAGTTGGAGCGCTTCCTCCCCCTGCAGCTTCTGCTTCGTCCAGGCCTGACCGAGCGCCAGCGTCAAACCGTCAAGCTGCTCGACCCCTTTGCCCGAAGCCGCCATCGTGTCAGTCAATGCCTGTAAGGTGCCATTGGTAGGATCGAGGCCGAACGTCTTTAGGTTTCGGTAGCTTTCAACGACCTGATCCAGTTCCAGCGGCGTATCGACGGCGAATTTTGTTATCCATGCCATCGCCTCCCGCCCCTTGGCGGCAGAACCTTCGAGGGTTTCCAGCTGGATATTGTAGCTTTCGAAGGCTGTGGCTGTTTCAAGAAGCCCGCCAGCGGCTAATGCAGCCGTGCCATACCAAGCGGTCACCGCCCCTGCCGCAACAGTCAGCCCTCGAAAGACCTTCTTTGCTCCGGATTGGACCTGACCGAAGCCTGCCTTTCCCAATGCTACGGTCTTTTTGTGAAGCGCTACGGTAGCGCGCGCAGCAGCGTTGGCTCCTGCAACGACGGCATTATAGGCGGAGCGGGCAACACCGCCGATGCGGGAAAGAGCGGATGCGTGTTTTTCCGTTGCCTTCGCGGCACCATTGGAAGCGGCAGCGCCAGTCTTGGCCCCTGCCTGCATTGCCTTGGCGGTCTTCTTCTCCGCCGCCGCGATCTTGGACATAACCCTTGTCGCGCGGTCGATGCCCTCGAAAACCATCGCGAAGCGCATGGCAAAAACTCCATCCGGTGTCCCGAATGGAGTTCGCACATTATATAGGAGAGAAGCACCCGGACATGTGTCCGGTCAGTTCTTGCCGGAGGCCTTGCGGATCGCATCCGCCTTCGCCTCTTCAAGCTTCACGGCCTCGTCATACCAGAAACCGAATTCGGCTTCATTCATGGCATTCAGATCGCCGTCCGTCCAGCCCAGCCCGATCATGAAGACGTGCTGGGCCGGCGCTGAAAGCGTCAGGCCGCGTCCTTCCCGTTTCCCTCGGCATCGTCATCGCCGAAGATTTCGCCGAGCAGCTCAATCGTGTCAGCGGCCGGCACCAGTTCGGAAAGGTCGGTGATGGTGATCTGTTCACCGTCGAACAGCACGACCTCACACATGAAAGCGGCCTGCGCCTTCGCGTTATCGCCCTTGGCGACCCGCTGCGCGGCCATCCAGCGACCATGGTTGATGAACTTCGGGATGGTGGCGGTGACACCGCTTTCGGCAAGGAGGAATTCGTAGCTGCCGCTCTTCGCCTCCTTGTTCGCCTTCAGCTTCCTGATGATTGCGCGCTCTGCCTTCTCGGCCATGTCAAATCCTCGGATCGTCGTTAAAAATGAAGAGAAACCGGCCGCGCCTAACGCGGCCGGCAGAAATGCCCTTCAGGATCGTCAGCAGCGCAGGCGCGTTTCGACGAAGTTCAGGGCATCGGTCTTCAGGCTCTCGGCATAGTCCGGGTGCAGCACCGGTGCGCCGTTGCCCGAACTTCGCCAGAAGGCGGTGTCGACGTCCTGGCGGACGGTCACCGTCGCGAGCATGACATGGGGCGAGCCGTACTTTTCGAAGTCGGCAGCGCCGATTTCGAAGCCCGCCGAAAAGGCACGATCATGCGCCGAAGCCGGCGACATCAGCAGAGAAACGGCCAGCAGCGCGACGGCGGCGAGCCCGGTAAAGAGAGGGAAGAGATGGTATCGCTTCATAGGTTCCTCGATACGCGTTACGAATTGCCCGGACGCGCGATCAGCGCGGCCAGACGGGTTCACCGTCGATGTTGTAGATGTTGTTGAAGCCATCATATTCGACGATGGGGGTCTGGTCGCCGTAGACCTTCTGCATCCAGTAGGTGATGGACACGTCGATCTCGCCCCCGAGGGGCTCGCCGAGCTTTGCGGTACGGCCACCGGATTTCATGGTCTGGAAGCGGATATGGGTGATGACCGTATGGGACGCCTCCCGGTCCAGACCGTCCGGTCCCATCATGTCCACATAGGAGTGAAGCTGGAAACGGTGGGCGATGGTCGGGTTGAGGATCGTCCGGCTGACGCTCGCCGCCAGATAGGAGAAGGTGAACTTGCCGGCGACGGACTGCAAAGGCCGCCCGGGCAGCTTCATGATGCTGACCATGCCGAGGGCGCTGTGCTCGACTTCCTGGTGCTCCAGCTCGCCGAGGTCGATTTCGGAAATATGGCCGACGAGGTTCGTCTCGTTGAGGTAGACGTCGCCGGCCGTGATCTGTCCAAGGTTCATGGGAACAGCACTCCTTACGCCGCGAGCGACAGGGCGTCGCGGATGAACGAGGTGTCGACGTAGGAGTGCGTGGTGAGGCGCTCCATGACCGAAACCGGATGGGTCTTGAGGATGTAGTGGAACTTGCCGTCAGCGACCTGCGCCGAGGTGTTTTTCTCCAGATCGAAGCGGAACGTCCCGCCATAGAAGGCCGGATCGGTCCCGCCCGACTTCTCGCGCAGCCAGCCGTTGACCCCATCCTCGCACGCTTCGATCATGTGGCGCGAGCCGAGCTGATCGATATAGTTCATGACGTAGAAGATGATCGTCTCATGCGCCATATCGAGGATACGGCGCGCATGGATGAAGTTCTCGACGTGGTTGCTGGTCGGGAAAGCCGCCGAGCGGTTGCCGAAGGTGCGGAAGCCCGTCGCGAAAGATCGCATCGCCGTGACGATACCGGCTTCGTTGAGGAAGTTGGTGTCGTTCTGGTAGTCGGACGGATAGAAGTTGATCGGCGTTTCGAGGCCGACAACACCCTTGATCTCCCGGTTCGACGGCGAATGGTGCCAGCCGCGCTCCAGGTCGTTGGCGATGATGACGCCGGCAAGGCGCGACGACAGGGGATCGAAGCGGGTTTCCGCCGCGCCCGTCGTGTCCTCGATCTCGACATGCGGATAGCAAAGCACCGTGCGGGCGCTTGACGTGTTTGCCGTGCCCTCCGCGCCGCGCGCTTCCACGGCCTGCTGTTTGGTGAGACCGAGGGGCAGATCGGCGATGGCGATGCCGTTGAGGCGGCTTGCCACCACGTCCATCTCAGCCCTTACGATCGCCGTGGGCGAATAGCCTGGGGTCAGGAACAGCTTCGGGAAGTAGCCGAACCGGTTGTAGCACTCGTAAGCGCCCTTCGCGCCCGTGGCGAGGCCGGCCGGCGAGATCGTCCCGTTGATCTCCTGCGGCGTGACCTTCGACACGTCGGGCGTCGTCTCTTCCTTGTGGAAGTCCGGGTCGAACACGTTGTTGACGATGATGGTGCCGCCCGCACCCTGATCGAAGATCGCGTCCAGGGCGGCCGGGATCGTGAAACCTGCCTCGTGCTCACCGAAGGCGGCGGCAGCTTCGTCGCGGGTGCGGATGACGATACGCTTGTTGATGAACGCCGCTCGCTTCGTGGGCGTATCGTGCAGCTCGTGGATCGGCGCTGTGCCGTTGAGATAGGTCACAGCCGACTTGACGTCGCGGATGACCTGAGAGCCGGTCTTGTACTCGATTACCTCGGGACCGTGATGGAAAGTAGCTGCCATGGATCAGGCTCCTGCGGGCGTTTCGGCGGGCGCGGCGGTCTCACCGGTTTCGGTGGTGAGGAGCTGGCGCTCGATGAGGTTCATGATGATGGGGTGATCCAGCGGCAGGTCGGTATAGGCGCGACCGGGAAACAAGGTCCGGGTGTGGGTGCGTGTTTCGTCGAAGGAGGTCACCGGGCCGGTGTAGCGATAGGCGTTCTTGACGGTCGGCTGCTTTGCCATGGCGTTACCTTTCAGGGCTGAACGGGGATTGCCGGCCGCATCAAGGTCTGAAGCGGCGTGACGGGGTGCTGGCGGGGAACCGCCTGAAGCGGGAGCGCAATGACGATCTGCCAGCGCCAGATGCCGCCCTTCTCTTCCTCGAGCGCATCACGGACGATGCGGGCGGGACCGGAGCCGGCGAAGGGCTTGCCCTGGATGGCAAGGCGGATGTCCTCAAGATGCCGGTACGCGCCGCCCTGTCCGCGCAACGATCGGCAGAGCAGTACCAGGGAGAACTGCATGCCGCGCGCCTGGACGGCATTGGCCGGGCCGGACGGGTCGGCATAGCGGGAAGCGGAATAGTGGATGAGCAGCGCGGCCGGCAGGTTCGAAAAGTCGTACTGGCCGGGATCGTTCGGGAACGCTTCGACCTTGCACTGTCCGGATACGCTTTCCTTCAGGTGCTCCAGCAGTGCGTCCTCAATCTGCTCGATGACGCCGGGGCTGCGCACGTTTCTAACGACATCGGTCATTGCCGCCACCCGTCCAGGATGGAAGGCACGGGCGAAGGCGGGATGATCGCCTCGACGCGGGCGGAACCGGCCTCGCCGTTCACGGGCTCGCCCGCGATCGGCAGTTCGAATTTCCCGGTGGCGACCGCCTTGATGTTGGCCATGGCGGCGTCGTGGCGATCCTGCACGATCTTGTCGACCTGCCCCTGACCGCCGGAACGCGAACGCAAGCGATAACGGGCAACATCCGTGATGAGGCCCTTGACAAGGTCGGGCGTTGCTTCCGGGGTCAGGGTTTCGATGACGGCATAGCGCGCGCGGGCGTAGCCGATCAGCAGGTCTTCGGCATAGGCGATGGCGGTCTCGATCTTCGGCAGATCGAGCGTACGCCCGGCCGCGTCGTTCAGGTTGCCGATGCCGGCGACCTGCGACAGCTCGTCGAGGCCGATGGTATCCCTGAATTCTTCGATCGTTAGAAACCGCATCGCGTCATCGTCCATTTTGGGAAGGTGCGGCGCGGCTGAGGAGAAGCAGCCGCGCCGCTGGTGGAAAGCCTGGCTTGGGAGATCAGGCTTTCTTCGCTGCGCCCTTGGCGCCCGGAGTATTCGCGGTGGCGGCTTCCAGCTCGGCGATACGGTTGCGGAGCGTGCCGGCTTCCACCTCGGCATCGGCCGCGCGCTTTTCGAGCGCCTGGACTTCGGCGAGATGATCGGCCTTCAGTGTGGCGATGGCGTCAGCCTGCTGGTCTTCGGCCATGGTCTGGTAGTGATCCAGGGCCGTGGACCAGTGGGCGTCGCGTTCGGCGATGATGGTCGCAACATCGACAACAGGTGTTGCCGACGCCGTCACCTCGTCCGCGTTGATGACGCCGGAAGCGGCGAGCTGGAGGGCCACCGTCAAGGTAACGGGAACCGATTTTCCGGCCGGCTCCCGAACGCCGTTCACCTTTGCCGGGCCGGTCAGCGTGACGTAGAAGGTCTCGTCCATGTTGTTCTCCCGATCAGGCCGGCGAAGAGCCGGCGTTCTGGAAGAGGAAGCCGCCTTCGGCTCCGACGAGGAGAGGCCGGCGCTCGACCGTGGTCGGATAGACCCACGACTTGATGGAGCGCTCGTAGTAGGGCTGCTCGACCATCGGATAGCCGATCAGCTCATAGGTGTAGGCGTAGCTCGGCACCTGGAAATTGTCGCCGGCCTCCGGAACGTAGGCGAGCACGGCATCATCGCCCCAAACGTCGTTGGCGAGGTCGGCATCCGACGCCGTTTCCGGCAGATAGACGGCCGAGCCGACAACCACCTTCTTGATGTCGAAATAGGCGGCGAGCATTTCCGTCGAGATGCTGTCCTTCGACGTGTACTTGAACTGCTCCTTGATCTTCGGATGGTTTTTCAGAGCGTTCGCGGCGTTCGGACCAAGCGCCAGCGTGTTCGGATAGCGACCGATCGAGCGGCGGATCACTTCCTTCGCCGCATCGAAATCACCCTTGGGGTCGGAAGTGGCGCTCGCCCAGCGATCAGCGCCGGCCAGCGCCAGCTTGTGGTTCGCGGCATAGCTGGCCGGGTTGCGCGCGAGATTGGCGCTGTCGATCTCCAGATTGAGATCGAGAACGTCGAGCACCATGTTGACCGCGCCCGCGCCGAGGTCGATGCCCGGCACCTTCTCCGCTTCCTGCTGGTGCTCGGTCGGCACGATACCTTCCAGCGAATCCTGCACCAGGGCGACCGGATCGGCGGCGTAGCCGTACTGCACGCGCTTCGTGACGGAGCCCGGCGCGCGACGGGTGTTGAGCTTGCGGAAGGCTTCCTTGCCGAACTTGATGGTCAGCATGGAGCGGTTCGGGATCGACACGCGCGGGAAGAGCGCGGAGGCGATGAAGGTCGAATTGCGATAGCCGCGCGCATGCGTCGAGAGGATCGGATCGATGACGGCGGCGGTACGCTGGTTCAAAGGAGCCATTGTGCTGTTTCCTAACGAATGAGGATTTCGACGAACTCGCCGTCTGCGGCGGCGGTCAGGGCGGTAGCGAAGACATTGGCCGGGGTGGCACCGGCAACCTTGACGCCGCCACCAGCGGCGGAGACGAGTTTCGCGCCCTTGGTGATGACACCGCTGGCCCGGACGCGGTGGAAACCGATCGCGGTCACCGCTACGTCGAGACCGATGGTTGCGGGAGCCTGCGCAACGCCCTTCACGGCGGCGTCCTCCGTCGTGATCTTCGCGTCGTTGAAATCGACAAGATCATGCGCGGCAAAGACGGAAGTCGCGGTGGCGGTCAGCGAAAGGATGGCGTGAAAGTACTGCATGGCGGAAAGCCTCCTCAGGAAACGGCGGCGACGGCATCGAGCCACGCCGTACCGGGATGGGATTTCTGATAGGCGACCGCCTTGGCGTGCAATTCCATGCCGGAAGGATCGACCGCACGGCCATCGGCGGCGAAGGACGCCGTCCGCGAGCCCTCGCCGGGATCGTCGGGGAGATCGAGCGCGCCGAAGTTCACGACGATCGGCTGCGCGGCAAGCAGATCGCGCAGCGCCTGGGCGACGGGAACCGCCGTTTCGCCGGCCGCGAAGGACACGGCCGCTTCGGCCGGAACACCGTCGAGAATGGTGACGAGCTTGTCCTTGGAAGCCGGCAGGAGCCGACCTTCCGTCACCAGCTTTTCCGCGAAGGAAACGTTGGCGTCGTGCGCGATTTCGGTTTCGCGCTTCATCAGCGCCGCCTCGCGGGCGGTCAGGTCGGCATCGCGCGCGGCGAAGGCCGGATCGAGCTGGATCACAGCAGGCTCCTTCTTGTCAGGGACGGGTGCGGGGGGCGTGGAGAAGGCCGGGCGGACCTCGGGCGTCTTCTCGATCTCGGTTTCGGCGAGCCATTCGAGGCGGTAGGCCGGCAGCGCCTTGTCGGCGTCCTCCATCCCGAAGCGTTCGATGAAAAATTCACGGATGCTGCGGAAGAGGCTGGCCGCATCCTCGAAACCGCGCTCACCGAAGGCGGCGGCAAAGGTGACGATCGACGCCGGGTCGGCGAACTGGACGTTCTGAAGGCCGGTCACGGCCGGGGCCGCGCCACCGAGGAAGCCGATATGCTTCGGATACCATGTGCCGGGTACGGGATTTGCAGCGGCGTCCGGACGATGGAAGGACAGCGACACCTTTTTATAGGTGCCGTTGCGTACAGCTTCAGCGAAGGCGGGATTGATTTCGCCGACCGTGGCATAGAGCCGACCGGTGGATGCGTCGTAGTCGAAAGACTGCGCCCAGCCGAATGCCGGCGCATCGGTATCGGGATGACCGACGACGATCGGCGCGGGGGCCTGGTCGTAATTGTAGGCGTCGGCGCTCGCCCGCAGATCGGCGGCGGTATAGGTCAGCGAACCGCCCTGCATCGGCGTAAACGTGCCGGGGCGGAAAACTTCGATGCGGGCGGTCGGCTTGGCGGGCATGGCGGCTCCAGAAACAATCTGGGGCGACCATGCGGTGCGCTAAAAAACAAAACACCCGGACACATGTCCGGGCGATCAAGTTAGTGGGTTCGGCCGCACAATGCGTCAGGTCGGAAATGGTTTCAAGGGCAGATCGCGTTCCGCAGGGCGGCGACGGCGGCGCGATGGCCTCTCATTCGATTTCTAACGGGGGTCTAACGGGGCACGAACCCAAAATCGGTATGTGCGGACGTCCCAAGCGTCCGCGCGCGTCAGCAGCCGGATTTCTGCGAAGGTCATTCGACAGCCAGCCACTCCTCCGCGAGAGCGAGAATTTCCTCTTCATCTTCAGCCGAAACCCCGAGATACGGACGCGGTTCGATGACGGCACCTTTCATGTATCCCTTCGATTCACCGCCAAAGTGCTGGATGGCCGCATAGACGAGCGCCGTCCCGATCCGGACCTCGGTGGCGCTGGCCTGCATGTTGATAGAGCCACGCAACGCGCCGGACACACGAAGGATGGGCGTCGGACCATGGCCGGCCGCTTCACGGCGGGCGATCGTCACGGCAGACAAGCCCTTCCACTTCTCTCCATCTGGCCCCTGCTC
The DNA here is from genome assembly GCF_001652565.1 of Shinella sp. HZN7. Classification (NCBI taxonomy): domain Bacteria; kingdom Pseudomonadati; phylum Pseudomonadota; class Alphaproteobacteria; order Hyphomicrobiales; family Rhizobiaceae; genus Shinella; species Shinella sp. HZN7. The sequence continues at coordinate 2,849,398 of NZ_CP015736.1, forward strand.
ATTGTCGAAGTTGTCGCCGACCGAATTGAGCAGGTGCTCGCCGACATTCTTGTAGAAGCCCTCGGCGTTCGCCATTCGGTCGATCAGCTCGGCGAGCTTGGCGCGCATATCGGCATCGTCGACCGTGACCTTGTAGCTGATGCCCGACATTGGACTTTCCCTCGTGTGAAACCTATATTGGTCTTGTCAGTGAGCGAGACCGGCGATGGTCACGCCAGTTCGCTGGCATGAAGGCCGGATCGCCCCGGCCTTTTACTTTTTGGGGCGCTTGTAGACGAGCTTGCCGACGCGGCGCTTCTCCAGGGCGGCGAAATCGGCCGCGCCCTTCTTGTCCGTGAAATCGAAGCTGGTGATCGCCTCCCAGGTCTTTTCTCCGATCTCGAAAACGATCTGGATCGCGGTCTTGGGATCGACGCGGATGTAGCGACGGTCCACGACCAGGTCTCCGCTTTCGACCTTGCGCGCAACACCCATCCAGATCTCGTCGGGATCGAGCAAGGCTTCCGCCATCATGGCAAGCACGCGGTGGCGGTTCCGCTTCAGGGCCTTGAACTGGCCCTCACGGTTTCGGAAGAGTTGGTCGGAAACCGGGATATGCGCACCGGCCTTGTCCTCGAACAAGACGCCCTGGTCGATGTCCGCTCCGAAGGGCTTGAGGAACGTGCGGACATAATCTTCTGGTTGGAGGCCGTCTTCCAGGAGCTGGGCCTTGAACGGCTTGGCCGATTTGAGAAGATCGGCAACGGGTTCCGGCTCGTCGATCGCCACGACCATGCGGGGATTGTCGAGGAGTTCCCGACCCTCATCCATAAGAGATGACGGGACGAGGCCGCGCTCCCATAGATCGCCCGGCATGTAGTCCCAGCCGATCCCGACGCCCTGCGGCTGTTCGATCAGCTTGCCGGAGACGGGGTCAATGACGGGCTCCATCAGCGCGGCCGGCGATTCATCCAGTTCCTTCCCCATGCGCTTCAAATCCCGCCACGAGCGAGACCGCACACCACAGGAGCAAAGCCAGTCGTTCGGCGGGAAATGCGTTAGCCAGAAGGGATCATCGTGCGCGAGGCACATGCGATGCCATGCCTCGTGCTGACGGCGTGGAAACTTCGGGCGGCGGGTTTCGCCATGGCGATATTCCCAGATCGGGCGCAGCTTCAGGACATCCGGGTCCCGCATCTGCTTCAGCCGGCCCGCCATGTGGCTCGTGCGCATGTTCGTCTCGAAGATGACACGGGTCCGCCAGCCGCGTTCGCCCTTGTATGCCCAGCCGTGTTTCGCGACGATGCGGTCGAAATCGCCACGGAACGCTTCCAGCGTAGTGCCTTTCTCCATCGCATCGGCAATGGCGGTCTGGAACTCCGAGAGCATCGCAAGATCAGTCGCGCCCGCAATGACGAAGGCGCGGTCGTGAGTGCCGCGCAGAGCGTCGGTCCACACCTTGGTCGGTTTCCCGCGTTTCTGGCGGAAAAATTCGATCTGCTCTTTGAAGGGCTGATTGAAGACCTCAGCATCAGCGAAGTCCGTCTCGTCCTCGCCGTCAAGGAAGACAGCTTCCCGGCCGCGAAGGGCGGCAAGCTCCAGGGCATCGCCGAGGAGATTTCCTAACGCGATAGGCGACCATTTCGCGCCGAGCTGGAGGATGGCGCGGGTGGCGGCCGGGAAGTCAGCAGCAGCATCCAGGGCGGCTTTGATCGCGTCCAGGCGGCGGGTGAAATGTCCCGCCGCCAGTTCCTCCACCCGGTCGGTCAATTCCTCGACCGGATCGGGTTCCACCGCAAACGTTACGCCGTCACTGAAGTTTTTTTTTACGCCGACCGGCCCGAAGAGCGCTGCAAAGGTCGGGTTTTCCTTTGCGAGCTGGCGGAGGTCACGGTCCCGCTTTCCGCCCTCCATGAAGGCGAAGCGGGCCTCAACCAGGCGGTCGATCGCCGTATCGGACAGCGCATGCGTAAGCTCGAAGGATACGATGAACTCCCGCGCCACGTCGTCGTCATCGAACTTTGCAGCCGTCGAGACGATTTCGACAAGCGCGGAATGTTCCGATGTCGCTGCTTCGGCCCGCGATTTCCGCGTTTCAGCCTTGGCCTTTTCGTTCTTTGGACGGACACGCCAGATACGGGGAACACCTGCACCGGGAAAGTTATAATCGACCAGCCATGCCACGAGCTGCTCATACAGCGTGTCCGACAGGTGATCGGCATCGCTATCGACCAGCATGCTCAGCATATCCGCATGGGTTTCGGCGGCGGATCGCGAACCGCTCGAACCGATATCCGTCGTCAGCGTCTCACCGAGAATGCAGATGGAAATCTGCTTGTCCCAATAAGTAAGCCAGTCCTGATAGGACACATTGCCGGAACGGGCCGCTTCGAGGAACTTGACGTCCGTGCCGATCGGCACGGTAATCGCCGATGAGGTTCGGATGGCGGCAAGGTCGTTGAGCAGTTTCTGTTGCTCTTCCGAAATCATGCCGTAGGGCGTCTGCGCGATGGCCGTCGGGCCGGCATACTTGTCGAGAAAGTGCAGCCAGAAGGCAACGCCTTCCCGTTTGAACAGCACCGCCCAGAACAGCTGGTGGCCAAGGCCCAGACCATAGGGATTGTTGCCGATGACACCATGGCGATGAACGATGAACTTCCGATCGGGAAGCTCGACACCGTCGTTGATGTTCGTCCAGGTGCGCAGACGTGGTTTGCTGTCCTGACCGAAGGCGAAGCGGCGCTGGTCGTGGCTGACGATACGCTCGGGCACGATCCGGTCACCCTTGCGGCTCCACACCACTTCCGAGACGGCAAAGCCTTTCAGCAAGGCACCGCCAGACAGCTCCTCGCAAAGGCGATCGAACGGAAGGCCGTTGACAACGTCGCGCACGAAGTCCGCAGCCTCGATGTCGCGGGGCGCTTCGGAGGCGCCATTCACCTCCCAGTCGCGGGCGATCAGCTGTTTGTTTCGCTTGGCGAGGCAGGCCGACGCATGGGTGTCACGCTTGATCTCGTCATAGATTTTAAGACCCTTGCCGCCGCCTCGCTGCAAGAGCGTGTCGTCGGCATGCTGGAGCGCGCCCGAGAAGAACGGGATGGTGATATCGTTCTGGACGTTCGCGACAAGCATACGGGCTTCGGTCGGAAGGTTCTTCCTGTCGGGCGTGGCTGCGAAGCGTGCTGCCTTCTTCTGTTTCCTTCGGCTCACAGGCGATAGTCTCCAAGTCTCTCGCCACCCGAAGCGGAGGCGGTCATGACGCCCGAGCCAGCGCCGGGCGAACCGGCCCGGCCACCGGCATAGATCAGTGTGTTCTGCCAGAGCATGTCGAGTGCATCCGGTCCGTCGTCATGATCGGCATCGGGCCATTGCTGCAGTTGGTCGATCAAGGTTTGCTGGGTGGTGTTGAGGCGGATGAGGCCGGCGGCGACAGGCGGCTGAAGGCGCTCGATGCGCAAATCCTTGTCGGCGTTCGGAATGATCGGCACGGCGGAAATGCCAACGCCGAGCTTCGCCGCTTCGGTCATGAGCGTCGTGCGCAGGAATTCCTGAAACTGGACCGATTCAACGAACCAGAGGAGGCAACGATACTGACGCTGGAAGGCGATGATATCGGAGATGATGACATCCGGCAGGCGGCGGCGGATCGACGCCTCGACCACATCCATATTGCCGGTCAGCCGGTTGAAGCCACCGATCAGGATGGCGGACGGGTCGCGGCCCTTGCCCTTTTTCCCCAACGACGGGTCGACCGCCCCGAAGTAAATCAGGCCGGGATCCCGGAAGGTCCAGAAGGTCAATTTGCTGAAGGGGCTTCCGGCATTGATGGGCTTGTTCTGGTACTCGGTTGCGAAGCTGTCATGGTCGGCGGCGCGTTCGAACATGAGCCAGATGAGCGGCTGCATCGCCGGCCAATTGACCACTGCGCCTTCGTCCATCTCCGCCTTGTGCGCATTGTAGAACGCGCGGGCAGCGTCTTCGCCGTCATTGTTGTAGACCTCCTCGAATTTGTCCCAGAGGTCCATGCGATCGGGAAAGCGGATGATCGCCTGGAACTCGGCAACGCGCCAGACCGGGGATTTCGATGCGCGGACCAGGACGGCGTCATAATGCAGGACCGTCCCAACCCAGATCACGTCCATGGTCCCGTCGGGCGGGCCGACCTTCAGGGCGGCACGCTTGATCCACGTCTCCAGCTTTTTACGCTGATCGGGCGAACGCACCTGTTCGTCGTTTTCCAAGTCGTCGAAGAACATGAGGTCAGGACGATAGGGGCCATGGCGACGGCCGCGCAGCTTCTGACCAGCGCCTAGACCCTCGACGCGGATGTTGTTCGCCGTGACGATCTCGCTTTCGCGCCAGACACGACCCTGACCAGTCGCGTGGGGGAAATCGTTAGAAAGCCGAGGGTTTTCCGTCAGCTCGGCCTTGATCGCCTCGATCAGGAGCGCGGCCTGCGCATAGACGTCGCAGACCTCCAGAATATAGCGCTTATGGTCGAGGCAGATGCAGTAGAGCGCAAAGCCGAGGGAAAGGTGGGTGGACTTTGATGAGCCGCGCGGCGCGACGAACAAATCCCGCACGCCCTTCTTACTGGCAAGGATGTCCGGCACGCGGCCGAAAATCTCGCGATGGAAAAGGCTGTGCTCGCCCTTCACATAGTGCGGAAGGTAGGTTTCCAGAAAGAACTGAAAGCCGCCGGGGCCGCGAACGGTTGCGAGGCGTTCGGCCTTCGCCTTCGCATCGGCCGGAAAGGCAGTGACGGACAGGTCCACCCATCGCGCCAGTTCGTCGGCCTTCCCCGAAATCCATTCGAGGAAGTCCTTTTCGCTGACCTTGGCTTTCAGGCTCGGCCGCTTCATGACGTGAAGGCGCTCGCGATCCGGTCGCCGAACGGGACAAGGATTTCCTGCACGACGGAAATGTGCTGCGGGAACTGCTCCTGGACGAACTCGATCAGATGATTGACGACGGACTGCGCCACGCCCAGCTCGGAAATCTTCGGCGCGAGCTTGCCGGCCGAGGCCGTGACCTTCACCATGGCATCGCCGAGGGCGACCATGTGCTTGATCTTCTGATCGATCGACAGGTCTTTGTTGTTCTTGACCTCGTCCAGCAGGGCCTGCGCCATGATGACGAAATCCTCGACGACGGAGGAAACCACCGTGTCGAGACCTTCACCCGCGATCACGGCAGCCGAGCGCGCCATGTCCCAGTCGTCGCCGTCTTCCTTCGCGGCCTTCTTCCACCGGCCGATCGTCGTCTGCGCCACATTGAGCGTCAGCGCGATCGTGCTGAGCGACATGCGGCGGTAGACATAATCCGCCCGCGCCTTCCGGCGCTGATCACCATCAGAGGCCATTCAAGCCTCCCTTCAAGACAAAGGCCGCGAACGCGCCGATAACGGCCGTGACGAATATCCAAACGATGCGGCTGATATTGTTGTCGATCTTGATGAGCGATGACTGGATGACGGACATGCGTTCCCCTGAGACCGCTTCGTTGCGTTCGAGCACCGTGACGCGATTGTCCATTTCATCGAGCCTGTCGTGCGCCTTCTCGATGCGGGCATGCAGATGGGTGGCGGGATCGGTCACTGCGCAGAGAGCCTTTCGATGTCCTGGTACTGGTTGACGACGCGGCCGTGCTTGCGGGTGCATTCGGCAAGAGCCAACCGTTGCCGGCCGATCTCGGCCTGCGCGACGGCGTTGTCTTTAACGCCGGGATCGACGCAAGCCGCCTTGTCTTCGGCAGACAACGGCGGCACGGGGCGGATGGCGGGAACGGGAACCTTGCTACCGGATAGCGCGCAGCCTGCGAGCATCGTCGGGAGTAAGACGGCAAGAATTGTCAGCAGTAGAGAACGCATTTTCGAGATCATCGACCTGTTCGCGAAGGATGGAGATGGCGGCGGCATCGGTGGTGGCGCGTTCGACGGCTGCGGCGGAAACCTTGCGCATGGCGTCGATGTCCTTGCGCAACTGTGCGTTTTCGCCCGCCAGCGCGGCGGCATTGCACAACGCCGTCGCATCCTTCCGCCCGGTCATGTACGCGCCGAGGATCACCGCACCGGCGAATACGACGAGCAGGCCGACGATCGGCAGGAGATCGACGCCCAGCAGCGACAGCAGCCACTTTTTCATGCCGTCTTCCCGGTGCGGTGATCCTCGGCGCGCGCCTTTCCGGCCCGGATGGCCTGCCAGACGATGATTGCGCCGCCGATCAGGATCGCTCCGCCGATCCACGGGCCAAGCCGGGTCACCGCGTCACCGAAGACCCCGGCATAACCGGTCATCTGCGATACGACGCCGGACGCCTGCTCGACGACGGACAGTGCGCCCCCGGCCGCAAAGAGCCCGCCGACCGCGCCGTTGTTGAGGGAAGCCTGCGCGATGCGGCTTCCGCTGCTGGCAAGACTGGAGACGGTGGCGGCGGCGCGCTTCTCGGAGACCGGGCGCGGCTTGGCGTCCTTCAACGCCTCGCGCGAGGCCGGCCCGAAGACGCCGTCCGTTTCGAGATGATTGTCGGCCTGGAATGCCAGCACGGCCGAACGGGTCCGCTCGCCGAAGTGGCCGTCCACCGCTCCGGGGAAATAGCCGAGGTCCGTCAGACGGCGCTGAAGGTCCATGACGGCGCTGTTGTGGTTTCCGTAGCGGAGCGTCGAGACGACGGAAGGCGTAAGCACTTCCAGCGGCGTGTCGGCGGGAAGCACGGGCGCCTCCAGCGTCTTGAAGCCGGCAAGCACCTTCGAGCGCGCCAGTTTACCGGCACGATCGAGCGAAAGAACCGCCTTGTAGTCGAAGACCGGGCAGGCCTTGTTGGCGACTTCACGGTGACCGTGGAAGGTCACCCGGCCGTCATAAGCCTCGTTGATCTGATGGCAGAGCGTGAGGAGCGAGCGGAACTGCGCTTCGGTGAACTTGTCGACGGCAAGGCCGTGAAGGCAGATGGCGATCGTGCCGGTATTGTGGCCTTCCTGGGCGGCCGGCACCTTTTCGAGATCACGGCCCTTTTCGATCAGGCCGGACTTGCGGATGAAAAGGTGGTATCCGACGCCGGCCCAGCCGCGCTGCTTGTGCCACTGGTCCATCGTGGCGACATTGTCGTGTTCCGGGCGATCGGATGCGGAACAATGCAGGAAAACCCGCGTTACGGGGCGGCGCGGTTTGCTGAAAACATAAATGCCGGTGGTGGACATGAGACCTCGCAACAAAAATATGCGAGGACCGTAGAACAGCCGGGGAAATGCATCGCCCGGACATATGTCCGGTCACGTCCCGAATAGATCGCCTTGGCGAGGTTTGTCCTGATTGGCAACGCGTCGGACGTGGCGCTGGGAAATCCCGAGGATACGGGCGATTTCCTCACGGTTCTTGCCTACGGCCTGGAGCGCAAGCACATCTGACTTTGCGCCCTTCTTGCGGTTCGGCACATAGATCGCGTTGCCGCCGAGCATCCTGCATAGCGCATACCCATCCTCTCTGCCAAGAGCGCGAATGAACGGATGGGTTTCGTCCGGGTGCTTTGGCACCGGCACCTCAATGCCGGCATACTCCTGAAGCAGCTTCAACGCCACGCGCAGACCAAGCGTCTCGGCGACGTCGATCAGCGATGCGGGAACGCCATCAAGAGGGTGGGCCGTCATCGTGCAGCGGCCTTCCCGCGATTTTCCATCGCCTTCAGTGCTGAGATGACCGGGTCGGCCTGCTCCTTCGACAGGAAATCGACGTCCACCGCGATCTTGTCGTCATGAGGCGCGACGAACTTCTTGCAGAAGCGGTTCAGAGCCTTGACCGAACTGTCATCTATAACGCCGTAGCGAGCGCAGCTCTTCCAGAGCGCATGGATGTACCGGCAATGTGGACGGTTGGCGGCGGGCCGGATTTTGTCCAGCTTCGCAGCCATTTTCTTGCCGGGACGCACGACGAAGCCGCATCGTTTCAGTTCGTCAACGATGGAAATCCGCTGGCGTTCGGTCATCGCCCGCAACGAATTGATGCCGGTCACGCGAACATAGAGAGCCCGCATCTCCTGCTCATCCATGCCGAGCTGGGTACGGGCAACGTTGATAACCGCGATGGTGTTCATCGGGAATGTCCCTCGCAAGAACCTGTGCGCACAAGCGTACCGACGACTTCTTCGCCAAGGCCCCGTCCGAATGCGACCCGCTCGGCCTCGGCTCCGGAACGTGCAACGATCAGGCCACCGTAAAGGCGGCGGTTCAGGCGCAGGTCTGTGACGAAGACGAGCCGACGTGCCGCAAGCAAATTGATAACTTCGACCGGCGCACCGTGCAGATCATCGAACAGGATGCCGTCCGCGATCGGGCGGGTCGGGTGGATACGGACGGATGCGAGACGATCACTCATGGCCGGCTCCGCCCGTTCCTGTGGTGGGCACCTCATCGCAATCGCGGCAGAGTTGGTGGCGAGCTTCCTTCCCGCTGCCTGTGCAGGTCGGGCATTCGGTGAGATCGGCCCAGCGGACGGTGCGCCGCTCAAAAGTGCCGTCGTTCCGGCACCATGCCGACCAGCATTCGGGGCAATAAGCGCCCTCGGTGTGTGCGTAGAACTGGCGCTTGCAGTTCGGGCAATGATCTAGGCTGCGATGAATCGTCATGCCGCTGCTCCGGCAATCGGCTGGCCGTCGAGTGCGCGCAGCACCTCCTGCTCATTGATGCAGATCGCGTGCGCCATCAGAGCCATAAGCTCGGGCTCTTCGCCGTCGCGGGTCCAGATGATCAGGCGTTTGCCACGGCCGGCGAACCAACCGGCTTCAAGGTGCGCCGACCGGCCGCACGGCAGCAGCAGGACGCATGTATCGGCCCACTCCATGCCGCGGAAGTCGTTGAGGTAGCCGCGCGAGGCGATCGGGTGCGTGGTGAGCAGGTCGCGGTACTGCTCGGCCTTCCAGCCCAGCCAGTCCGGATCGATCTCTGACCAGGCGAAACCTTTCACGCCGTTCGGTGGGTTGCGGAAATCGTAGACCTCATGGCCGGCGGAACGAAGCATGGCGACGGCGTCGGGCTGGTACGGGTTACGCCAAGAGGACGCGAGATAGATGCGGCTCATTCTTCTTCTCCGGAATTGTGGGTTTGGATGGCGTCCAGCACCTCTTGGTGCTCGCCGGGGCAGGCTTCGTCGGTGCCACTCGTTCCTATGGCGGCCCGGATCGCGGCGGCATAGGAGAGGCCAGCCCGGTTGCCGTCCCAGCGTGGTTCGACGGCCGACCCAGTCGGCGTTTCGACGATCTGGTTTCGCTCAACGATTAGAGCGGCCGCCTCGATCGCTGCACGCCAGCCGTCATTGTGGCCGACGACGTAAGCCCGCTCAGAGCGGAAGCGGGCAAGCTGTTCTCGCAGTTCCGTCAGCTCTTGCTGAACCGACTTCGGCAACGCATCGAACAGCATGGTCTCCAACTCAGCCAGTTCCTCAGCCGTGAGGTTGATCGTCTTGGTGAGACGCCGGCCGGCGCTGATTTCTAGATCGCCTTCGACGGCGGCGCGCTTTTCGAACCATTCCTTCGTGATGGGGAGCCTCATTCGGAAATTCCCTTCGATGATGGGGCGGAGCCAGCCTTCTGCCGTTCCGCATCGTGCTGTTCGCGGGCGAGCTTCAGGACGGCCGGGCCGACTTCGTCGATCGTCTCAGCGTAGAGGGTCCCCTCTTGAAACCAGTTCCAGCTGCTCCGGTAACTGGTGATCGGCGGCGGGAAATAGTGCCGTACGCATACTTCGAACCGCACAATGAAGCCGGAGCGGGAACGCACGACCAGGGCGCGCGCCCATTCGCCAACATCATCCGACATGACGGCGCTGAGTTCGGGGAGCGTCTGGAAGAGAGGGTCGGCTGGATCGTCGGCATCCTCCCACAGTTCGGTGAGCCACTCAGGCGGGTTTTCCGTATCTCCGATCATTCCAAGTGGATAGATCGCAACAACACGGGCTTCTTCTTCTAACAGGGCATCGTTGTAGGTGGCGTGGGACATGAGCGCTTTATGCCTTCGCCAGATTGATGGTGACGGCGCGAAACTCGTCATGATGGGATTTCCGCACTTTGAAGTGCAGGTACTCGCGCACCATGACAGTGCGTTCAGCATCCGAAATCGCCTGCATGGCGCGGACCCATCGCTCGTCCTTGATGTCGTATTTCCTCAGGTCCAGAATTTTCTGGCGATCGAGCTTGCCCTTTTTGTCGACCTCGAAAGCCCCTAGGACGAGGGTCTTCAGCTCCGCCGTGGCGTCGGAGGTGAGTTCGCGGAGGTATTCGTCGATCAGGGACTTGGCGATATGGATTTCGGGGCCGAACTCCATGAACTTCCCGACCTTCATTTCGACGCGCATCAGATCGTCGAAGGTCCGAAGCGTATAGTTGCCGCCCGGCCCGCCGATGGTAACGGAATATTCTTGTTCGAGGAGCGCGATGATGGACGCCATGTCCTGTTCGGTATGGCGACGGAAGCGGGTTACCTGCGCCGAGAGGTCAAGCGCATAGGCAATGATCTTTCTAACGACCTCATCCTGAAGCTGATCCTTCGGCTTGACCAGCGCCCAGTCCATCCAGCGGCCCTCGGCGTCCTGGACATGGTTGCGGCCATTGATTTCGATGAAGCTGCTGGGAGGGGAAAGCTCTTCATACTGATCGGCGGGGATCAGACGTCCGCGAATGTCCTCAATGTAGATTCTGCCGTTGACCTCGAAGCTCGGGCGGGTGGTGTTCGGTTCTGCGATGATGCAGGCTTCCATGATGAAAATCCTCGAATAGATCAGGCCGCGCCGCCATTCGGCGGGGTCGGACGGTTAAATTTGACGTGGATGACGTTGCCTTCGGCCGCGTTGGCGGGCGCGACCGTGGCGGAGGGCTGCAACTGCTCAAGCTTGAGAACCTCGCGTTCGCAAAGATCGAGCAAGGTCGTTACAGTCCCGGCATAGCCCGGATGCATGGGAATCCCGGCTATGCTGTGAAGGTGGCTAAACGCCTTCACGAGGGCGATCATGTCGGACGTCCGGATCATGCCGTGGCTCCGATCTCGAAGACGGGAGCCGGCGAAGAGATCAGCCTGCCGTCGAGCGCGACATGCGGACGGCCGGTCAGATAGAGGATGCGGTCCTCCATGTTCCGCGCCTCCATCTCGAAGGCCCGCAGCGTTAGCAGAAGGCCGGTCGGGTCGTCGTTCCTAACGCCGGACTGGACACGGTCACGCATCTGGCGAATTGCATCAGACAGCATCTTGCACCTCGTTCTGATTAGTCAGCATGAGCGGATTGAGCGGGCATCGCGCGCAGGCGCGATGGTGGCGAAGCTTGTGGGGATCGCTGATCGACATGGGAGCGGCGGCAAACGCTTGGCACTCTTCGCGGGAAATCCCAGCTCTCAGGTGCGGGCAAAGCACCTGGTCCTTGTAGAGGGCCACCACGCGGGCCGCGTATTTCGCAGACACCTTGTCGAGACGGGCCGGATATCCACCCGAGAGAAGCAGCGATAGAGAGCACCGCTTCATGCCGACGCTGGATGCGACCGCCGTGATGGTCCGACCCTTGCCGACCTCCTTGCGCAGAAGCTCGATCCACTCCGGATCGGGCAGATCGAAGAGCGTTACTTCTTTCGGCATGATACGTCCTCCCCGAGATTGTAGTCGTGGAGGGTGCCTGTCTTCGGCCGATAGGCGGGCGCGACCGGCCCGGTATCCTTCGCGAGGGAATAGCGTTTGAAACCGTTGCTGGTGACCTTCGTGCCGGGCTGGCGCGCCCGCATCTCGGTGACATAGCCCGCCAGCCGAAGCCATCGCAGGTATCGCGAGACGTTGTTGTCGGGATCTGCGTCCGCTTCCGTCGCGGCATCCGCGACGAGATCGCCGACCGTGAACTGCCGGCGCATACGCATGGATCGCCATACGCGGTCCCGGAAGGTATTGCGTACCTTCGAACGCACGGTTTTGCTATCCGGACCAATCGGCCCGGACGTGATGACCTCCCCACTCGCCGCGGCTTCAAGGCCGAGGTCAGTCAGCTGGTAGCAGCCCACCGCCATCCGGCAGAGATATTTGCGATAGGCGAGCTTTGCCGCTCCATCGGAAACCTGCCGCTTCGTCAATCCTAACGCCGCCTCCAGTTCGTCGATCGTGCGGCAAGCACCATCGCCGAGATGATGCAATATGGTGGTCGGCAACGCGCCGGGGTTCAGCCTCGCCATCATGCCGCCCTCGGGAGCATGATCGGCTTGCCGGAGCTGCGATCGTTCATGATCATCTGCCCCGCCATGTCCGACATGGTGACGCCTTCCGGGCCGGGCTCCATGCGAAAGCCGAACCGCTCGATATGGGCGATAGCTTCAAGGATTTCGCGGTTGTAGCCGCGAGAGACCTTCCAGACGAACTCCACCAGATCGGGCGCAACTGGAACCTCGCACCGCGCGGCGATGATCGCCCGCGTGTCGTCAAGTGTCGCCGCCTCGAAGCGGACTTTGCGCGGTGCGCGGCTCTCGATCTGGGGGAAACGGCGAAGATTTTCGCGCAGCCGCCCCATGCCGACGAGGATCGTCGGGAGGAACTGGATATCCGAAATGCCCCGGATGGCTTCCATGATGGCCGGTCGGGTCGATACCAGATCGCACTCGTCGATGACCAGGCCGAACGTCTTCCCCTCGAAATCCGCCCGCGCGGCGCGTTCCGCCAGTTCCTTCAGCAGCCGCTCGTAACGCTCCTCCTTCGAGCGCGGCGGGTGGATGCTCATTTCCCGCAGAAGCGTGTTGATGAACCAGCCGTAGTCCCACCCCACCTGAGCGCGGACATAGACGCTGCCAGTCTGCGCCACCCACCGGGAAAGCGTCGTGGTCTTGCCGAGGCCGGGCTCGCCATCGACGACAACCATGCAGGCTTCCACCGCGCCGCGATCGTTGAGCGAAGTCAGCGCCCCCATGAACTTCTTAACGTTGGTGGTATCGACAATCGTATTGCGCATGCTATTTTCCTTTGCGGTTCGGGGTGTCAGGCAACGTTCCGGAGGACGTTGCGAAGGGCTTCCAGATCGATGCCTGACATTCTGAATAGTTCAGCCGACGACTGCCGGTTGAGGCAGTCGCGCAGTACGCGAACCTGATTACTCGTTAGCTTTTCCGGATTTTCGAGCGCCCATAACGCAAGCTCTTCATCGCTTGCGAAGGTGCGCCGACGCGTCTCCTCGACGGTTCCGGCAACCGTGTCGGCACCCTTGATTTCGTTGTCGATGACAAGCACCGGCCCGACCGTGATCGGCTCGCGGCCGAGATCGATGAACGGCATGGGCTGATGGTCCGCCTGCTCGATAAGGATCGGGCTGGAAAACTCGTCCTGGGCATCCCGCAGCTTATCCTCAAGCCGTTTGACACGGCCCTGGCGACGCTTCTCTTCCGCTGTCTGCTGGTATGTGCGCGGCACGTAATCGACCTTGTTGCCGGTATAGTCGGCAACGCAGACGAACCGGCCGGGCTGGCCGCTGTCACGATCGATCTCGCGCACCCAGACATAACGGGCCTGATCGAAATCGTATCCAACGACGAGCTGCTCACCGTGATAGGCTTCCAGCGCCTTGTGATAGTACTGGTTGTTGTTCCACTCGACGAGGCCGCGACGGCTACGGCGGACTTCGTATGGACGGAAGAGATCATCGACCTCCTCGGCATCGACGGGCACGGGCTCGAAACCATCGGCAACATGCAGCGCCCAGAATTCGTCGGGGGAGTAGTGGCGATAGACGCCCCTCTGATCTCGGTAACGCGGCAGGCCATCGTGCGGCTTGCTGTTATAGTCGGTGATGGCTTTCAGGCACATTTCCCGAAACTCCTCCCAGGTGGGGAGAAGGTGCGAGACCCCGAAGAGCTTGATATCCGACCGCGTGGCCTTGTGAGCGGCCTTCGCCGCTTCCTTGTCCATCTTCGCGCCGAGATATGTCGGCAGTTTCTCAGCCAGAGGGTTCCAGACCGTGCCGTTGAACCGCTCGATGATGCCCTTGGCCTGCGAATTGTAAGGCAGGGCATGCATCTTCGTGATGGACAGCCGGCCCATCAAGCCGCCTGCATCGCTATCGAAAGTCTTGTTCTTGTAGCCGGGGCCACGGTCCACGTAGAAGATGGCCGGGATGCCATGCTCGACGCAGGATTTCCGCAAAGCCTCGGTCACGGCGATGACGTTTTCCTTCAGCGCGATGGAAACGCCGACGCACTTGCGGGTCGCAACGTCGAGGATGGAGGTGATTTCGGGCTTGAAGGGCTTTTTCGAAAGCGGATGCTCGATCTCGGCGTCGAAGGTCTTGCCGTCCGCCGTGTAGATGGTGGTCGGGAAGAGGTTTTCCGTCGAGCGCTGGATATAGGCCATGCGGGAGCGAAGCGTCAGCAGCCCTTCGCGGCCCACATTGCGCTCGATGTCATTGAGCTTGTGGCGGAGCGTATAACGCACCTGCTCGATCGTGAGCGTGCTGGTCGGATTTTTTTCCTTGTAGTCCTTCAGCACCTCGGTTGCGGCCCGTTTCGAAGGCTTGCAGTAGAAGGTCAGAAACGCCTTGAATTCCTCGGAGATCGGCTCCTCTTCCTTGGTGAGCGCTGGCGCAAGCGCCGTCATGCCGCCGGCATCGCGAAGGCTGAACCATTCGTAGACGGTGGACCGCGCAATGCGAAACCTGTCACCGCAACGGTCATTGGCCAGCCGCAAGGTATCGACGAGCAGCCCGAAGCCCTGCGTCCCCTGCAACGGCGACGGCTGCTCTAGAAGCATACGTTCCCTATGCGTCAGGCCTTCACCGGCCTCTGCCTTCGCGAGTGCGGCGACACGCTCGGCGTGGGTTGCCTGCGCCTGGACAAATTCGAGGATGGCGCGGCGCAAGCCGACGAAGCCGCGCTCCATGCCATAACGCTCGATCGCGATCAGAATTTCCCCGCGCGCTTCCATGGCCTGGCGCTGGCGGAAACGAAGCGAGGTCACCGGCAGGGACGCCACCTTCTTCCGCTCGACTTCTTCGCGCATCTCCTGCGCGACGAGCTGCAAGGCCTTCGTCTGCCGCCCATGGATGACGTCCTGCATGACATCAGGAAGAAGAGATACGTGAAATTCTTTCCCTCCGCCGACGGCCGAGCGCTCCCGGCAAAGATTGCCGGGTAGTGACGCCCACCCCTTTTCTGAAGCGAGAGCATTGACCCCACGCTTGCTTGAGGGAAATCCTTTAACGCCGCGATCCTGTGCGATGGCGGCGAGCTCTCGGGCGCTGAACCACTCGTTAGAAATCATCGTTTTGCCTTCCTGCGCGCGGCAAGCACCTGCTTGCGCGCCTGCATTTCTTCGATGTGATCTTCCAGGAGGCGCTCTTCGATCAGCTCGGCATATTCGTCTTCGATGACCGTCAGGCCGAACTCACCCGGCACAAAGCCAAGCAGGTCTTTCGCACCCGTCGCATGGACAAGGGCGATGAATGCATCGAGCGGGATACGGTGCCCCTCCGATCCTTCGGAGGTCCACTTGTAGAGCGTTGTCGCCTCGACCTTGCGACCAAGGAAATCACTGATCTGTTGCGCCACGTCCTCGCGGCTGAGACCCTTGTCCTCGCGGGCATCCCGCAGGGCATGGGAAATGAGCCGCGCAATCTTGCTATCCAACCGCCCACGCCCGATCACGTCGGCGCTGTAGCCGATCGCCACCTTCGGGGGCTCCCAGCTGAACAGGTCTTTCGTGAGGGGATCGCGGCGGCGGGACATGGTCAGATACGTCCCCGACGCTTGAGGGAGGCGATGACGCGCTCTTCATGCTGCTGAATGACGGTATCCAGTTCATCGTCCTTCAGATCGCCGAAGAACTTGGAGAGCGTGGCAATACCCTTCTGAAGCTCGGCAAGCCGGGCGGCGTCGGACTGCGCGCTGGCGATCGACGACGCGACGGGCTGGGGCAGAGCTTCCAGCGCCTTCCGGGCGACCTCGGCCTTCCGTTCAACCGCCGTTTTCGCGATGCCGGTCTTCAGCATCTCCACGGCATCGGCCACCGTCGATGCAACCGGCGGCTCGGCCAGCACCATATCCAGCACCTTCACCTGATCGGCGGGCGACTGCTCGGACAGCTCTTTCAGGCCGGACTGATGATTGGCAAGCCGGGTTCCGGAAGCGCGTTCGCGGCTCTCGGGCGTTAGGTCCATCCAGATTTTAACGGCATCTGCGATTCTCGTGCGCGACAGGCCAATCTTCTGCGCGGCCACTTCCACGAAGCCGAAGACCTCGGATGCGCCCGGATCAGAATCCCAATTTGGGATTCTGATTTTCTCCGACTTGCGGTCGCCGCCATTCCGAGCCTCAGGATAGAGGCGCTCATGAACCTGCTTCAGTTCATAGAGGTGCTGGCAACGATCAAGTTTGTTCAACTCGACACGGCCGAGGTTCTCCATAACCTCTTCCAGTCTCGCCCCATCATCGGTCGAGGCCGTCGAAATGGTCGATGGGATGGCCTCCCATTGCAGCATGCGGAAGGCTTCAAGGCGCTTGCGGCCGGCGATCAGGCGGAAACGGTTGCCGACGACGCGAACACGGATCGGGTGCTGAAGGCCGGTGGCGGCGATGATAGAGGCGAGCGCCCTAGCCTCATCCTCATCATAGGAACGGGCTCGATCGTCGGGAATGTCGATCTCCGCGAGCGGGATATCGCGCACACCATTGGTGCGGAGATCGGGAGCGTTAGAAAATTCGGGATTGAACATGGTGTCCTGTGCGTATGTGTCTGCTGGACTGCTGCGGAGCCGCCGCGTCGGGGGCATTGAGACGGCGGCTCCGCGAGACCGCGACGGACGCAAGACCGGATCGACGCGGCAAGGGGGAACCGCGTTCAGGCGGCGTTGGAAGGATCGAGGGACGCCGCCATCTGCCGGAGCCGCGCCGCCACATTCGCGGTCGCCTGGGCGCGCACGTTCACGTTGATCCGCGCAACCTCCTCCTCGACCATCTGGCGCGTCACCAGCGCAAGAGCCGGGTCGGGCCGTTCGTCGTCAGGCTCCGGCGGCGCGATGCCAGCCTCTATAAGGCTGGAGAAGACAGTGCCGCCGAAGGTTGCGGGCGTCAGCTTTTCAAACGCAGTCTCCGCGATGGGTGACGGTCGCGCATCTTCCGACACTGGACGGGAAACTTCTTCGTCGGCTGGCTGGCGCGGCGCCCGGCCCCGTCTCGGCTTGACCGGGGCGACTTCCGCCTGAGGATCATCGGCTGGCGCTGCCGTATCCAGCGGCTCCGGGCGTTCGATCAAGCCGGCCTGAACACCGGCAAGCCAGCGCTTCACCACCGCGCGAGGGGGCGCGGAAATGCCCGCAAAAGTCAGGTCCTGCACGAAGTCACTGTAAGCCTGCACGCCATTATAGGCAGGATCGTGGGATGCATCCCAAAGTCGGGTCGCAGCCTTGACCGCCTTCGGCGGGAGCGTGGAGAAGAACGGGATATTCTCGCGATGCGTCATGGTCATTGCGCGGCTCTCCAGATGAGAATGAGGACGGTGGCGGTGCCGGCGAAATAGATGACGCCGAGCACGAAGGCCGTGATGGCCCAGAAGGCGAAGAAATCGCGGATGGAGAAGGCGACGAGGGCGCGATAGACGGCGGCAAGCGCGGTCATGTCGCACCGGCCGAAGGCAACTGCCCGGTCTCGCGGGCCATCGACAGATAGCCCGCCTTGTAAGCCCGCCAGAGCGAGAAGCCATCCAGGCCGAGGCGAGACACCTCGTCGACCTTGCCCCACCATGCATCAAACGAGCGCTCCGCCTCGGCGATCACCTCGGCCTCCGTGCGATATCCCTCGACGAGATTGCGAATGTCCGCGTCGGTGGCCCCATCTAACCAGTGCGCGACGGATCGGCCGGGCCGCTTGTAGGTGGCGCGGATGTCAAGCGATCGGAGTTTTTCGGACAGCGCGGACGTCATGCCGCCACCCGCATGTCAGACGGGGCACCCGATTTTTGACTTTCTAACGCCTCGGATTTTGCGGTATGGAAGATGCGGTTAGGTTGTATGGGGTAACGGTCGGGCCAGACGACTTCGACAGCATCACCCAGGAAGTCAGCGATCAGCAGTTCGTTCTGACGGTTCCAACGGGTCCAGATGCCGCGAAAGGTGTTGGGGTTACGGCCGTTCTCAACGGCGAAGTCGCTGAATTTGACGCCTCGGCGGCGAAACTCGGCGAGGATCGAGTGGCGGTCCCACTTGGGCTTGGCCTTTGCCATATGACTAACTCCTACAGGAAGCGGGTGGTAGCGCACCCGCTTTTTGCTCAGGGATTTGCAACATTTGCGGTTCGCCGAAGCGGGCCGCACAAATAGGGATAGACCACATTCGCGTATTAAGCAATACGCGAATGTGGTCTATCGAGTGTTCGCTTGGGAAAGCCTGAAAATGAGCCCAAAACGGCGCTTGGTGCGCGGCTGAGATTGGTGAGGCGGCAGTTCGGCGACCCTGATCGGGAGGAATTCGCAGGCACCCTACGAATCAGTAAGAACACGCTGGCTTATTATGAGCGCGGAGAGCGGACGCCGGATGCCAATGTTCTAGCAAGCTACCGAGACAGATTCGGTGTAAACATGAACTGGTTGATCACCGGTGAGGGTGACATTTTCGCCGACCTGTCAAAAGCTCCACAGATGGAAACTAAGCCGCTCGACGAGATGCTGATGCGCACGCTGGCGCAGATCGCCATCCGCGCCCATCAGCAGGCGCAACTGATCCTGCGCCACGAGGATATCGCGGTTGAAGCGGCGAGCCTCTACAATGAGCTGACGGAAAAGGCCGACGATATCGCCGATGCCGAGGAAGTCGGGCAGCTATTGCCCTGGCTGGAGGGCCGGCTGGTCAAACGCCTCGCCAAACTCAAGGCAGATCCGGCGAACACGACGAGCAAACGCGCCTGATTTGGGTAGTCAGGGGTCTGATCCTGCCATTCATTTGCGCATTACGGTCATCACCCATGGCGTGCAATGTAGCGCTCAGCTATATTTGCGGTTAAGGTAACCTCGCATGGTAAACGCTTGAGGGACCTATGGAAAAGTTACACAAGGTATTTAAGGTTTGCGGCTTCTGCACGGTGTTGATCACCGCCGGTTCCGGCACAGCTCACGCCCTGGAAGTTACGCTTGGCAAAGGGGGCGACACGGTCTTCGTTTGGCGCGATGGCGACGCAATGAGCGAAGGCTTTAAGTTGATCCAGGCTGGCGTGCATAAGTCCAACCCTATGATGGTTATCGAGTTGCTCTCTTGCGCAGTTGAGGCCGGCACGAAGGCAATCATCACAGACAGCGGCTTTGCCACCCAGACCATCCTCGTGATCGACGGCGACAACGCGGGTTGCAGAGGGGACGTGGTCACGGAGGACATAAATCGAAAGTGACGCGCGAGCTTTCAGCGTTGGATCGAGTGCTTTCCAGCAGGTTTCTAACGTTGAACCTCCACCAATCCCTTCCCACTTCAGGTTTGATGTCTCGTAGCCTACGCCGAGCCAGAAGCCCCGAGAACAAGGGCATTCAATCAAGTGAGAACAGATTGGCTGAAGTGGGCAACGATTTCCCACTTCAGCCATCATACGTTTTCTGGTCGATCACTGATATAGCGGACGATACCAGCAAAATCAGTCGAGTGACGCCGTTCCCGCGCCTCAGCAATTTCGGTCCTCCACCCGCAAACCCCACATATATGAGGCTTTCCAGCGCGTTCATGTCCTTCTGCAGCGATATGGATAGGTTTTGCTGGAATAACGCACCGTTCTGCATATGGAATGCAGCGTTTCGCCCCGATTTCCAGGGGTCTTGTGCAGGCTGTCCAGCCGCCCGCCGGAACCTCAAGAGGCGCTTTCCCCTTTAATTACGGTATCTTACCTGCACTCTAACCGGTCGCCCCTGATGTCCAGAAGGTAGTACCCCCCTACACGGCTTCCGAGAACCCCCTCCTGGGGCTGATGTCGACAACGCCCCCTCGCGCGCACGCGCGTACTGGTCCCGAAACTCATATCCCCCTCCAGATATCTATACCCCCTGACAAAACCGACATAACCGACAAAACTATTCAAGCCATTGATATTGCTTTCATAATCAGGATTTTCCGTTCTTGACAAAACCCTGACGAAACCTGACAAAACCCCCTTTCGGCCTGCCGTAGCGGGTCCGCGCCTTGAGGTTTTGCCTCAAACTGAGCCGAAACTTCCCGCCTCGCGCGCACGCGCACGCGCGTACTGGTCCGAAAACCCTCTTCCTCTCGCGTAGTGACCTCACCTAAATCGGTGCGCCTATCTACCGGGATATCGGCAGTTTCCCCGCAGGCAGGCTGTCCCGCCCGGCAGCGGCGCATTCCAATTAGGGGAAATCCCGCGCGCGTGGTGATGTACGGAAAATTGGACGCCTCGCGCGTGCGCGTACCTCTCCGAGGAACATCGGACATCGAAGCGGTGCCAGCCCCTGCACCTCCCGCGCCCGCGTGACGATGTACAGAAAATCGGTCCGGGGTGTTTTCGCGCCCGCATGTGACTGGCAGAAAATCGGGCTGGCGCTCCCTCGCGCGTGCGCGCGTACTGGTCGCAAAACTACCTCAGCCATTGGCGGAAGTGTCAGCGGGTGAGCCTGACGCGGTTGCCGCCCGTATACTCCACGTGCCTGTCATAGATGAGGCTGTCGAGCGCGTTGACAATCTGCTGTTCGGTGAAGCCGGCCGCCACCAGGGGCGGGCCGACGAGGTAAAGGTCGACCGGATTGTCTGGGGCGCAGCCTACGGCGATCAGTTCGGCCAGGACGGCTTGCTTGCAATTCTGGTGGGGTGTCTTCGGCTGGTCGGGCATTGGCATCCCTCGAAATGTGGCTGTGGGCCATATTTAGGGCAGCCTGTGCGAGTCCCCAAAAGGTGGGGCGCGGAAACCCGTCCGCAACTGAAGCTTTCTGAAGTCCAGCCCGTCGAGAAAAAATGCCTGAGCCTCAACATTTCTCAACATCGGGCTCCACTTCGGATTCAGGCGCCAAACCCCGTGGTTTCCAGCGGATGCACCGTCATAATCGTAGCAAAAACCCGAAGTGGATTCAGGTGGGGGAAGCCGGCCGAACGCGGTAGGCGAGCCGGCAATGCCTGGTGCAGTACGGCTTGGCCGTCGCCGTCCTCTCTCCGCAGAACAGATGCAGCTCGGAAGGGTTGGCATCGTTCACCGGCCATCGGCAGGCGTGGCGCTCCAGATCGGCCAGGCGGCGCGGCACCGGGGCGGCCGGCATAGCATGGACCGCACTCATGTGCGCCTCCGGGTCTTCGGGTCGATCTGGTCGACGATCCATAATCCGGCGTCGGCCACAAGCTCGCCAGCCCCGGCAATGACTTTGGCGGCTTTCAGGAGGCCGATTGCAATGAGGAGGGCAGCGAGCTTCATCGGCCTGCACCTCCCCGAAAATCGTATATCAGCGGCGGCCGCGGTGTGTCGGCGTATTCGTCGGCCCGCCTCGATGCTGCCGGCGAGGCTTCAATCAGGCGCAGCGCCTTTGCCACGCCGTCGCCCGACCATTGGCGCGTTGGCAACTCCTCCTCGTAGCCGGACCAGTCGGCATCGCCGTTTTCCTCAAGGTCGCAATCACCGTCCATCAAGTCGAGAAGACCAATCATCTCCTCGATGTGGCGCTCCAGCTCTGCGCGGCGGAAATGTTCGATGGCGAGACTTCTCATTGGCTCGATCTCCGCATTTCCTTGGCTTCCCGCTCGTTGCGCAAGGCAACGTAAAAGGCCTCACGCACCTTGTCGCTCATCGACGTGACCATGCTGGCGAGGAAGAAGAGGCGATCGGCATCTTCCGCATTGATGACAAAGCCGTCGCTCGGCGCCACGTTCTCGAAATGGTGACGGATGGAATTCGTCAACACGTCAGTCATGCTAACGGCATCGCAGATCAAACCCTCCAGGTCGTGAAACCCTGTGTCCGGTTCGATGGGGCTAAGGGTCGTCATACCGAGTCCTCCCCGCCCTCAAGGTCGCTCCACATGGATTTTGCGAGCCATAGGCTGGCGTCTAGGCGCTCTTCATTGCCGAGAGCAGCATATGCGCCAGTGACCCTGACCTTTATGGCGAGACCGGCCGGGGTTCTTGCGCGCGTCTCCGAGAGGCTGCGGGCAATCCGCCGCAACGTCCATTCCGAGGCATGGTAACTAGACAGCGCTGCCGCTAACCCGCTTGATTGAAGCGCAGTCTCCGTCGCGGCCTCAAAGCCCTTGGCGATCCGGTGCAGGCTTTTGATATGTGCGGGCATCTTCCCGTCTCTGAAATTGCGCTCCAGCTCATAGGACGTGATGACGAGATACCGGCCGCCATCCGGTGCCCTCATGTCCTCGTATCGCGGCGAGGCTGGATCACGGTAGATTTCGCCGTACCTCGGGCCGGCCAGCCGGTCATATTGCGTCTGGCTGATTTCAGGCGGCAAGACCGGTGCGATGGCTCGGAATACCGCCTGCAGTTCAGAAACGCGCTCAGCGGCTTCCGCGAAATCGGCGTGCGCGGCATCGAACTGTTTCCCAAGCGCCAGGACGTCCGGGTTCTCCTCGGGACCGTTTGCCGCGACAGCAGGTGCGGCGGCAAGAGCGGACGCCGCAGCGGCGCCGCCGACGCGGGACAGGAAGAAGCGGCGGGAAGGGTTTGCGGGCATAGCTTCGCCGGCAACCGGAACGGTTTCGTTCGGCATGGTGGTTTCTCCGATTTTCTGATGAGGTTGGCGCTTATGCGTCCGGGCGCGGATCGCCGATGGTGAGCACGAACTGGTGCTTGTCGTCGATCACGCTACGCCAAGACCGATCGGGGTGAATTTCGGCCATAGCCTCCTTGAGCGCGTCCGCATGATATCGGGCCCGCTCTGCCGCCGTGGCGACGGCGAGGAACTGGTCAACGGAAGGAGTTTCCGGTTCTGCGGCAGCTACCGCCATGGCGGCCGGCGGAATGGATACTGCAGCAATACCGCCAAGGAAGGTGCGACGGGTCGTGGTCATCTATGCGGCCTCCTGATTGCTGGCGAGCGCCAGGGCTTCGATTTCGGGGATGATGGCGGCAGGGTTGCCGCTGAACTGGTGAGCGCGGGCCTTGATGAGCAGGTCGGCGAAACAGGTGGGGCGCATCGGCGCGATGGCCTGCGCCAGATCCTCCAGCTTCTCGTAAAGCGCATTGACGTGGTGGACGGTGCGGCCGGTGACGGCGAACCGATGCGCGGACCAGGCCGAAGAGCCGTAGACCAAGCCGGCATCGGCCGCGGTGCGGTCGGCCTCATGCTGGAGCGCAGCAAGCTGAGACTGCGCGGCGCGATAGTCGACCATGAGGGCGGCGAAGGTGGCGCCGAGGCGTGCGAGTGCTTCCGTCATGCGGATGCCCTTCCTGCCGTGTCCTGCCACCGAACAACATCGGCAAGAGACGACAAGAGGCCGGCCGTTACCTCGGCGTCGAGGGTGCCGTGGTTCTCGTCTGCGAGAGCGGCAAGGAAGCTGGCCTTGGTTTTCGCTTCGTACCTCCATTTCGGCACAAACGCGGCAATCGCCACCTCCGCATCGCGAACACGCTCCCCAGCTTCGATCTGGGCCGCGAACGCGGCGGCGTGTTCCGCCGTCTCGCGCTCGGTCGCATCTGTGCGCGTCATGGCCTCGGTGAGTTCGTCCATGCGCTGCCAATAGGTGGCGAGCAGGAGATAAATCGACGTGGGCTTTTCCATTACGCTACCTCCAGTTTTGCGAGTTCCGCCGACAAGGCGGCGCGCTCGGCACCGATGCGCATGCCGAAGGGCTTGCAGTCGAGGGTGAGGATTTCGGCCTTCAGGGCGTCGATGCGGGCAACCACGGCGGCATCCAGCTTCGCCTTGGCGACCTGGGCCTTGGCATGCTTCCATTCCGCCTTGAGGCAATCACCGAAGCGGACGAGCGTGCCGCGCAGGTAGGGATTGCTGGCGACGTAGGCCACGGCGCGGCGATAATGCGCCCAGGCGGCTTTCATGATCTGCGAGAGGTTAAACATCGTTCCGTCCTTGGCTTCCTAGCGTTGAGCACTAGTTAACTATGTTCGCTAACCTAGTTATGAAAACTAGGCTTGTCAATAGCGATCTAGGTACGCTACCTAGTTAGGTATCGACAGAACGGAGAAACGCTATGCTTACAACGGGAAATCAGCTTAAGGCGGCCCGCGCCTTAGCTAGCATTGAACAGAAGGATTTGGCCGAGTTGGTCGGCGTCAATGTCAACACGATCAGGAATATGGAGAGCGCCGGGAGCGGTCCTATCGCCGGACGATCCTCAAATGTGCAGAGCGTGCAGAGGGCAATGGAAGGGCTCGGGATCGAATTCCTCAATCACGGGAACCCCGGCGTGCGCTTGGTGCGGAGTGATGGTGCGAGCGAAAAAACGTAAAAGCCCCAGGAGAGGCACCGACACCCCCCAAAATAGCCGAGACGCAACTCCGAATTGGCAGAATGCAATCGCGCATTGGTCTCGACTCTTCCGTCCAAGCAATGCAAGCTGGTATTCCGAAGCCCGGGGGAGGACAGCATGAATTGGTCGAATGACAACTGCCCGATTTGCGATGACGCCGCACGGGAAGCGGTGCCTAGAATGGACGATACGCCTGAGATTATTTGCGACCGATGCGGCCGCTATCGGATTACTGGCACAGCCATGGCGACGATCCGCGGAAAGGACGCCGGGCACCGCGCGTCTATCCTTGAAAGGGCCCGCGCCATAGCTGCCGAGGACGGAAGCGGTATCCCAACAATCACCTCTTCGATGTAGGGGGCTTAACCACATGGCGCCATTACCTCCAGCCTTGATCCGCAGAATCCAAAAGTATCGCCTCGAGATGGACGTGGAGGATCTACAAAGCGCCTACCGGGCGTCTCTTGCAGGGCTGAAGCATAGCGAAGCGGAAATCGAGGCAAGGGTACGAGACGAACTCGGCCTAGGGCCGGATGACGAATGGCCGCACGGAGACGACGCGGATCCTGAAGATCCGGTTGGGAGTGTCTACGAACGCGCGGGAGAGCTTGACGCCCAAGCAAAGCGCGGTGCGCCGATGGTAAGGACGGCGTTCTTGATTGCTCTGTTTCATGCGTGGGAACGTCACTGTAACACGACAATGAAGACCATGACGTACGTGACGACGGACGTGAATTCCGTCCTTCAGCGCGACGGGCATGGCTCATCCTGCGATGATGTAGAGTACCTGCAACTTGCGGCGAACTGCGCCAAGCATGGCCCTGGGAAATCCTGCCGCGCGCTATTCAGAAAGCGCCCTGACCTTTTCCCAACGGCAACATCGGAAACCAACGCTAGCCATTCGACACTTTCGATTGAGGATGCAACATTAACGGACTTCTTCGAGACCATTCTATCCATAACGAGGCCTTAGGGGCGCTTCGCCCGCAACTCCATCGCCGACTGAATGGCTGCTGCTACACCAACATTTACCAACAGGCGGGGGCCGACCGGACCCGGTTCTATCGCCCTTCCGGCTTGGCCTCGAAGATATTCTGAAAGACGACAGGCGCGCCATCCGGCCCGGCATGCGTCAGGTCGATCTTGTCGCCGTACTTCTTCGGCCGGAGCTTCGCGGCCATCCACTTGCGAGCATCGATGCGAAGCTGCGACCGGCGGATTGCTTCGCCGTTCTCCATCCAGCCGATGGTTTCGCCCTCGGCGTTCTTCTTCTCCATCCAGTCGTTCGTCCCATCGTCGGCGATGGTCAGGATGTCATCGAATATCGCGTCGGCCTGGACTTCCCGGGCTCGGGCATACTGGTCGCGGAAATCCTCGTTTCCGCTGAGCCAGCGAAACACCGCGGACCTGGAGGGCATACCCTTGTCATCGCAAATCGACCGTAGGCTTTCCCCATCGGCAATGCGCTCGCAAATCGTGTTCGCAATCTCGTCGGTGTAGGTCATTGCCTGTCCTTCACTGCTCCGGAGTGAATGTGCGCGAGACGGCGGGCATCACGACGCAAGGGCGTAAATGGCATACGCGGGCGCCGCGATTAGCAGGACGCCGAAATAGATGCGCGGCGCCCGCCCGGGCAACTGGCCCGACCTAAGCGCATGTAAAACCCCCACCAAACAAACTGCCATGAAGTTACCAAAGAGGATCTGCCCTATCAGCCAGACTGACGGAAGCGCCTCGCGAAGCCAGTCGTCTAGATAGTAAAGTGCGAACATGGCGCCGCTCGTGGACAGGATCAGGATACAAAGCGGCCACCCGCCATCAATCCCGAGGCGCTTGTCTCGCTGAGTTGCCCGATATCCGGCCCAGACGCCCGCGAATGTGATCAGGGCGGCAAGCAAGGCGGCGGTGTAGTAGTGGTAACTGGCCATTCCAGAAGCCTACACGCATTCGGACGAGGGCGGAAGAAACCTTGAATGCCTGGACAGCACTTGACGGTAGGGCGGAAGCTCGACGTTTGGCGTCGGGGTTTTCGGCCCGCGGCAAGGATGCGACGAACGACTTGTCCACTGCATCCGCCTCGCGCGCGGGCGCGTATCTCTCCCGGATGGCCAGATAGCTTCCGGCAATGTGGTTACAGGGGATCTGCTTCCGTCGCGCGGGGCTCAAGGTTTTCAAGCAAGACCTGCTCCCGCAAGAGCTTGCCGTTGCGCAATGTCCGCGTGTAGCGCAGAAACGCCTTCACCGGCTTCAAAAGCAATTGCTCCTTGAATGCCTGATCCGCCACGTATTTGGTCACAAGGTCGTCGGTTGCGGCTCCCTTGAGGACGCCCTCTCCATCAACCTCAAGCTCAAAATCATGCGAGTCTGGAAGCACGCCGAGCAAAACGCCATCCCGGACGACGTTATCCTCTTGGACCTCCACCGCCGTAAAGCGGTCGGAGAGGCGATTGACCTCTTCCAGCCCGAGCGCAAGCCTTTGCTCCGACCCAACGATTTTTGCCGTCGCGCCGGCATCCTTCAGAACCTTGGCAAACTTCTGAACGGCGCTGACGAGGCGAGGCTCCGCCGCATCGATTGCCGAATTGAAGTCGTCGTCAGACGCGGTGTTCAGGCTGGCCAGAAATTCAGTGGCCCGCTCGACGGCGACTTTGAGCGGTGTGTTGAACATGTCGTTCTGGGGCGGTGACAGCTCTTCAAGGATGAATCCCATGGAGCCGCGAACGATATCCCGAATATACAGCTTCGAGCGCTCTGCACCCTTTATTTTCCCCTTGGCCGCGATGTGGTGCTCACCGAGGGCCGCCATAGAGGCGGCAATGATTTTCTGATAGGTGGCCAGAGCATCGGTGGAGAAATCCAGCCGAATGTCACCCTGGCCAACAACGGGCAGACCGTCGAATATCAGCGCTACGCTCGCGCTCGTCGCGGCGCTCACCCGCAAATCTTCAATCTGGCGAGTGATTTCCGCAAGGCGCTGCTCCCACATGAGCCTTGCCGTTCCCCACGGGTTGTCAGGCAGCGTGTCGAGTTGTCGCTGCGTGTACATTCTGTCGGCCTCAAGCGCCTCTATGGACAAAAGGTTCGGCATCATTGCGCCCCTAACCAGGCGAGAGCTTCGGCATCTTGCGCGGGGTCTAGCACAACAGCGACAAACCCCTTCCATGCAAATGTGTCGCGCTGATGGGAAAACAAACTATACCAGTACATCACGCCTTTTAGGAGATCGAGGAGCGGGACCTCCTGCACCAACGTTGCGTAGGTATCCAGTTGGAAGCGCTCTTTATTTCGAGGCGTGTTCTGGATTTCCTCTGCCCAGAACTGAATTCCTCCGTTTCGCCAAGAAGCGGGGTCCTGCAGATATCGTGTCGGGATATCGAGAAGCGAGAACACATCGATATCCCGCGGTTCTCGCCGGCTGTGCGCTTCCACATTTTCCACAAAGCTGCCGTCCAGAAACTGAAGCCCAGCGGTGTAACCGCCAGCCGATATCACACCTCGATAGGCAATGAGATTATTCAGGAGCCGCCTTCTATGCGGCGTCGTGCCGAACCTTTGAACAAGTTCCATCATGGTAATGGTGTAGGGCGAGCGATCCGCATCGGCCCCATTTTCGCTTGCAAGCGGCGGCAACATGCCGTTCGAATTAAAAGGCGGTAACGGCATCATCCCCCCGGAGCCCGTGCAAACACCAGCATGACGCTCCCGGGTAAATTTTCCACTTACACAAGGTTGTATCGCAAGCGCTGGCTGGTTTGAGGGGGAATCAGTTCAGCCGACCGGGTGCAGCGCCCTCCGCTGGGCCTTCCAGCAGCTTCCCGATGAAATCCGTTCCCTTGCTGAGGTAGATCACGCCCTGGGCTAAGACCTCGACGCTCGGGGCTTCGCCGTTGACGACATCAGCAAGCGCCGAATGCCAAAGACGCCGCGCCAGGGCAATGTAGGCGTAGGCGTCGACCGGGCTTCGGCAGTCCTTCCCGTCGAGAATATTGAAGAATGCCTTGATCCTCTCGGCGGTCTCCTCGTCCCTGTGCTCGTCGTCGGCGGCAATGAATATCCGCTCGATAACGGCGGCGGCGGAGAGGTGGTTTGCTTCGGTCTGTGCCGACATGGGCGGTGCCTTTCGTTCGATGCGGAAGCGGGCCGATAGATTTCCTTTGATTGTTTTCAAAGCTGGCCCGCTCGCGCGTATGATGTGGAATAAATCGGTGATCGGCCTTCACCGCCCGATTGATGTTGCTCCGCTGAGGAGGAGCGCGCGCGCCACCTGCTCCACGCCCGGCGAGAACCGCGGCCCGGCCTGCCGATCGATAAGGGCCTGGACGACGGCCTGTCGGTTGCTGGCGAGGATATCGGCAAGGTCAGCGTTCTTCACCGCCCTACGCGTCTCGGCCGCTTTCCCGAACACCTTGTCGATGCCTTTCAGGGCCGCACCGCGAATACCGCCGAGCGTGCCGCCCGACTGCCAGGCCTCTCGGATCCCGAATGACGGATCGCCGCCGCCGCCAAGCTCTCGCATGCTTTCCGTTCGTCCAGCGGTGAAGCTGTTGCCGGTGGCGAATTCGCGTGTCTGCGCATATTTCAGTTCGCCGTCCAGAACCCGGAAAAGCTGATCAGCCTTATCCTCCCCGAACATGGTGGCCAGCCTCTCGCGGTTCCAACTGCCTTCGCCTTTGAGAAGCTGATTGAGCTTGGCAACATTGTTGGAATTGTTGCCGAGGATGCGGGCAATATCGGCTCGGGTGCCTTGCCGCATCCGTGCCGTGCCGCCAGACGGCCCGATAAACGTTCCCTGGGGGATGACACCCTCCGCCACCTCATCGGCCACCTGCGACGGCCAAGGTGCGGTCCTGCCGGTATCGAGGACAGTTTGACCGCGCTGCAAAGCTTCGCGCTGCCTGGCAAGCTCTCGGTACGCTCCGTCGATTTCCTTGATCCCTGGCACCGCGTCGGCCAACAGGTCATCGACCTGCTTGCGGACTTCGGACAGAGCTGCAATCGCCTTGGAGTTCGTTTCCGTCTCCATCATGCCGTCGATGGCCTGCCGCGTCTGGAAGAGCGTCCCAGGGTTCGGATCGAGCGCGTCGGTCCCGGTGATGTTGAGCATCGACCGGACCTTCTTCATGGCCGTCTGCGCATCGCCGCGAAGATTGACAGCGTGGCTCTCCAAGCCATCCGCGATGCGGCGGGTGTCGACAGCACGGGCACCACGGAAAGCGTCACGGTAACGCTCACCAATGACCCTCTGCCCCTGCACAATGGCGTCGTCGATGGAAGACGGGGCTACGGCCCTGCCGAGCGTGTCGTCAATCGTGGAGGCCAGGCGGCTGTTTGCCCCGGCGTGACGAGCGTCGAGCGCGCGGCGGACGGTGGCGTTCCCCTCGCCCGGAAGGTTAGCCAGAGCGGCCATTCTGCCCTGAAGGTTCGGGCCAAGGTCGCCGATCATGGCATCCGGCCCCAGATCATCCAGCATGGATCGCATCGCCGCCGGATCGATCCCGTCGCGCGTAGCGGCCTGCTGAAGCATTTCGAGCGCATAGGGCGTCGTCCCTGCTGCCTTCGCCGCCGCGCGCCTGCGAAGGGCGTCTGCGACGGACTGGACGCCCTTGCCGAGCATGTCGCCCACAAAAGGCCCTGCGGCACCCGCACCCCCACCCCAGAGCGCGGCCCACTTCATCGCATCGCCATCCCAGTCGGTGCGTACACCACTATCGGCCGCCGAAAGACCAGCGCCCGAGACGCCGCTGAGAAGTGTCCTTACGCCGAAACCGGCAGAGCCACCCCCGAAAGCCGCAGGGAACGCCGCTACGGCCGGCAGGGTGCCGCCAATGGCCCCGGCGATGTTCCCGGCCGTCGTCACATACGGATGCTCTTCCTGGGCCATCCTCGTCAGATCCTGAGCCTGGCTCAGGTTATCCTCGTAGGACCGGCCATTGATGAGCGAGGAGAGACCGGCAGCGGCCCGCTCGGTGCCGGCCTTGATGTACGGGCCAGCGACGGGGATACCGTCGATGGTGCTCGCCAGTGCCGCGCCAACGGTCCCGCTGGCGCCCTGCATGCGTTCCCGCTGGTCTCCTGCAAGCTGATCCTGCTCGAAACGACGGCGGCGAGCGCGGGCCATGGCGATTGCCCGCTTCTGCTCCAGCGTTGCCCCCGCAGGATAATCGCCAGAGTCGGAACTGGTGGCTCCAGCGTCCATCTGGGCCGCAATCTCGTCAACGGTCGCGTCCTGCTCCTCTGGCGAGAGGTCGAAGAAACCATCATCGACCTCCACCTTGCGGCCATCGATCATAATCTTGCGCCGGCCACGCTGTCCGCCAGCCTCCGCCTGCTTCAAGCGCTCCTCTGCCGCCATCAGAGCGAGGCCCTGCTCATAGGTGAAGTGCTGGCCGGAACGAGCCTGTCGGCGGCGCTCCAGTTCACGCCGAGCAAGTTCGCGGCGGGCTTCTTCTCGCTGGTCGCTCCCCTTCGGAATGAGGTCGTCGAAAGAGACGCCACCGGATGGTGAGTGGCCGGGGATCAGGTCATCGAACATGCCCTGACCCGAGCCGACACGCCCCCCTTTGGCGTTGACGCCCTCTCCGCCCATTTCCGGCACCGACATGACCCTCGATTGATCGCCAAGATGTTGGCGGAGCGCAGAAAGCGCGCCGTCCGCCGTTTCACCAGTCACCCGGTATTTTCTGCCGTCTGGAGCCGTAATCTGGAACGTCGCCATGGTTGTTCACCTGTCCTTGAAATCGATGGGCACTCAGTAGAGGCCCTTGATCGGGTTTTGCTCGGGCGCGGGTCGAAGCAAGCCAAACAGGCCGCCGGGCCGTACCGGGAAGCCGGCGGCGAGACGCTGCTCATCCTCCAGCCGATTTGCCGCGAAGTTTCCGGCCGCCGCGTTCGCCACGCGGACGACACCCTGGGTCCAGGACCCGACCGGGGAGAAATCGACACCCTGGGAAATCATCGCGTCCGCCATCCTGCGGCGGCTCGCAATCTGCTCGGGCGTCATCCGTTCGCCGTTACCGCCCCATGTGAATGCGCCGAGCGGCGGGAGTGGAGGGAGGCCGTTCATGCTCTCACCTGCCGGTCATATCCCGCCTTGGTGAAGTCGCCGGGATAAAAGATGCCGGTGAAGGGGCGGCCCGTCGCAGCCAGCTTCTCGGCCGCCGCCTGGAGCACAAATTCGTTCGGCGTCATGCCGGCGCGGTTGGCGGCGTCGAAAAGGGCGTCACGATAACTCGTCATGACGCTTGCACCGCGAAGCATGACAGGGGCACGGCCTTCGCGCTTCGCCGTCTTGGTCGTTTGGTGTTCGCTCATAGTGTGGTCTCCTTTCACGCGGAGAATCGCACGAATGGATTCGGCGCGGCACCCCTTCGGCAACGCGCGGAAACCCACGGAAACTTTGCAGGCACCGGCCGGCTCAGATTTTCGTGCCGGTCTCGACAAAGTGCCGTCGAACGAGAGGGCTTTCCCGGTCGCCGGCGCGCAGCAGCTCCAGCGCTTCGGGGTCGTCTTGCAGGATCATGTTCAAGGCCGGTAACGAGATGACGAGCGGCCCTCCCGCCATCGCCACCCGGCCAATGCCGAAGCGCCTGCACCATGTCCTGATGGTGCGGTCCGACTTCCCCGCGAAATCACATGCATCGCGTATCCCGATACGCTCCGCCGGACGGATGAAAACAGGAGCGACTATCGGCTCATCCATGGCTGGCCTTTCTCCGCAACGTTGCTACCGTTTGCGGGCTAACCCCAACGCGGCGCGCAATCTCTCGGCTCGACAGATCGGGATGTGTGTCCAACATGGACAGCACGTCAGCGCGCTTCTGGCTGGTGGTGCGGTGTCCAGATTGAGCGCCCGGGTCACGGTAACCCGGCTCTTGGTGGACCGGGGTGCCTGACTGACCCGATTTCGTCGGGGTAGTCGCCGACTGCGCGCGGAGGATTTGAACGTCAGCGAAAAGCCGGGACCATTCCGCGTCCTCGAATTCCCTCTCATCGATCCACTGCTGCTGCCACGAATAGGATTTGTAATGGAACCGCGCGTCCAGATCCTCCCATGAGGCGACGGGCTGATTGCGCATCACATCGCGCAGCAGCTCGACGCGCAGCTCGATCGGCAGATCAAAATAATATTCGTGATGGTCGTAGAAGTTGGCCCGATCCTTTTCGAGCTTGTCCCAGGAGCGCAATTCCTCGAAGGCTTCTGCGACCGTCTGAGGGAACGGGAACGCCCCCTTGATGGCCGTTACAGCGGCCGGATCAACATCCGTCAGCCGGAAATAGGTGCCGTGCACTCCGGCAAACTCATCCGCAAAATACCTTCGCGTGCCGCAGACATCGACATAGGATCTCCGCTTTGTCACGAACGGCTTTCCTGCCTGGAGCAGGAGGCTTTCGCGGCCGGTCGGATCGAAGATGGCCTTGATGGTGCCGAATTGCTTCAGAAGCTCTGCGCGGCGTGCCGCATAGCGGTCCTGCCGCTCCGCATTCTCGTGCGCCTTCCTAGCCTTGTATCCCGGTTCCTTCTCCTCCATCCAGTCTTCGAACCCGTCGAAAAAGCTGGCCGGCTTGGAAGCGGGCTTGGCGTCCAAACTGGACACGGCGGCTGCGTAAGTCATTCCGGCCTTCGCCGCCATTGCCTCGGCCATACGCCTAGCGTTGTCGCGCTCGCCATCGCTGGCGCCGCGAACGACATGGGCGTGGATCTTGCGGAATTTCTCAATGTCCAAATTGGACGCATGCACATTCATCGGTTCAGCCTCCAGATGACCAGGCCATAGGCCGGGAGGATGCAGACAGCGAAAACGGTGAGGCAGGTGAAGAGATACGCGCCGAGCGTCATGGTGCACCGACAGTCTTCGGGGTGGGCGCCTGCCGGGCGAGGGCGATGGCCTGGCAGGCTTGAAGACCGGTGAGGCCGAAGCGCTCTTTCAGCGCGGGAATGACGTGCGGGATCGGCTTGGGCTGAGACGCGAGCCATGCGGCGGCCTCGGCTACGGTAGGGGCGAAGTCATTCGTCATGGCCCGCCTCCTCGTCGAAGAGATAGGCCCGTCCGATCTGATTGAACGCGATGCGGCCGGCGGCGCGAAGGTCGCTTTCAGCGCACCCGGCGCGCGTGGCACCCCACCCCAGGACGTTCATCGCCTGGCCGTAGCTCATCGGTCCATAGGTGCGGAGCGCATCAGCATATCGCTCCATGTCCCCCTCCAGGCGCTCCATGATGGTGCGAACCGGGTTGGGGTGGCGCGGGGCCGGCGCGGGCCTCACATCGGACGAAATCCGTACGATGTCGGGGGTTTTGTCAGGTTCTGTCAGGTTTTGTCGAAAAGGAGAAGTTGCGATTACCTCTTTAATTTCAGACACTTGGGAGGTTTTGTCAGTTTTATCGGTTTTGTCAGGGGTATAGAGAGATACATCCTCGTATTCCCCCTTGAGTACATTCCTCCAGAAGCTCATGTCCGTTCTCCATGCGTCTGAGGATTGACCGCGTAAACCCGCTTGGGGCGTCCTCCGCGCGGCCCTGTCGGAACACTGATCGCGCGAAGGATGTCCGCCTCTTCCAATTCCTTCAGGCCGGGGTCGATCTGCTCGGATGTTGCAAGGCCGATACGTCCGGCACGCATCACGTCCCGGGCGGTGAATTGTCGCCACTGCTTTTCCTTGATGAGCGATACCAGCTTGCGGGCCGTCATCACCTTTTCGGACTTGTCGACGCTGGCATATGTCCGCATCGCCATCGGCAACAGATACTCCTCGATGAAGAGCGCTGCCCGGGCGAAATGCTGGGTGGTGATTTCCTTCGGCTCAGCGCCGGACTTTCTCGGGAAGGTAGAGCTGCCGTTATCGAACTCATCCATTGGACTGGCGTTTCGTTTCCTGGGCATGATTGTTCTCCTTGGATGCAATCGGTGGTCCGCCTCCCGTTGTCGCCGCGACTTCTCGCGTCGGTCGCGACAGCCTTCATGACCAGGATGGGCGGGCACTTACTAAGCCGCCCTTCAGATCGGTATTTTGATCTCGCGGCATCGTTCGTTCTCCTTTGCTAGAAGTCTATCGGGTTGGTGGCACGCGTCGCTCCCGCCGGCTTTCCAACGAGTTCGCGTCGTCACTTCGTTTTGAGGATGGCCACGCATTGGCTTTTTAGAACGAGAAGGAGTGCCATCACCTCCATGTCGGTGATCGGCACTTCAGACAAATCGGCGTGAACTACGCGCGCACGCCTTCTGATTTGATCTCGACGGAAAGGCTTAATCGCTGGAGCGCCTACGATCTTTCTCCGACATCCGCGACGCGCTGAGACAGGCGTCGTCTCGATGGCATTGGAGACCGTCTCTGCTCCGCCTTCTTTGGGCAAGGTGTCCCCATCGTCGGTAACAGTCATGTCATCCACTCCTGTTTAGCCCCCGATTGGTGCGACGTGCAGGCGCGCTACCGTTGACGTGAGCGTCGACGGCGGTATTCGTCGAATATCTGCATAAATGCCGTGATGAACCAGTCCTCGCGACGAGGGGGTTTCAGAACGATCTCCAGCTCGATACCCTGCGCAGAGAGCGACGCCACAAGGGCGAGATGCCTCTTTACGTTTCGGTGAAGCCTGACTTTGTCAGCTATCACAATTTTCTGAAACGCTGGGGGGGTGTGCTCGGCTGCGCTCAGCAAGGCGCTCAGCCCTGGCCTTCCGGTCTGCTCGTTGTCGATGAAAGTATCGGTGACAACCCACCCTCTCGCCTGAACAAACCTTTGGCACTGGGTTATCTGGTGACGGATAGCCGATTCTGACTTCCGAGCGGTGCTACAATAGATGGTGACTCGCGTTCCCCGGACACCCTCTCGATCTGAAGCAGCCACGGAGTGATTGTTGTCGGTTCCGTCCATCACGGCCAACCTCCACTTTCCAACCATTCGAGAGGTGCCAATCTTATATATTATTAGAGAAAAATCAAGTACAGCTCGCA
The DNA here is from genome assembly GCF_001652565.1 of Shinella sp. HZN7. Taxonomy (NCBI): domain Bacteria; kingdom Pseudomonadati; phylum Pseudomonadota; class Alphaproteobacteria; order Hyphomicrobiales; family Rhizobiaceae; genus Shinella; species Shinella sp. HZN7. The sequence continues at coordinate 2,884,720 of NZ_CP015736.1, forward strand.
CTGGTGCCGCAAAATGCGAATCCTATAATAGTATAAAAGTTGACAATTCAAAGTATTAATAGGATTCTAGATCGAGTTCTTCAGGATATTATTGCAGCACAGGATTGAGTCTATCAAAAATGACCGAATCTGGTTGATAATTCGTCTCCATGCGGTTCCTGATTCCTTTGTTTAAGCTTTCGAATAGAAGGTCGGTGCCGCCTACCAGAGTCTTCACCTTAACGTGAACAGTGAACGGTTCGTCGCCTCCCGGATTGCAGATTGCGCATTTTCGGCTGGTTATCAATCAGGAGTGGTTTTGTGCGCAGAAAGATCGCATACTGATCGCAATGCTCATAATATGGGCAAATAACCCTGCTTGTACACCGCATGGTAGAATTGGAACTGGTCTATGAGTCCTGCTTTCCTGTGGCATTGTTGACAACGGTCGAAGGATTCGGGCTTGCTCCTGTTATGGACACGATTCTTTCCCTCATGAAATTGATGAGAGCTGCTCGCACGCTTACGGGCGCGAGCCAGGACGAATTAGCCCAAGAAGCGGGCGTTAGCAGACAAATCATAGTGAGGATTGAAGCAGCCGACGAAACCGTCACGGTCGACGCCGTTGAAAAGGTTCGAGCGGCTCTTGAGCGGAAGGCGGTGATATTCATTCCTTCGACTGCTGAGCGCGGGCCTGGTGTAGCGCTCTCGAAGTGAGAATCGAGGTATCCGTGAATACTCTGGCGATTGCCAGCATCGGCATGAAGACTACGCCGCTCATACTCAGCCGCCTTGATTGAACTTACCGAATTCAACATTAAAGCGCCGCGACGACACTCTGGCGCTCCCTTTCCAGTTTGTCGAAATGAGCCTGAAGTTCCGCTGAGAGCGGTCCTTCAGGCTCTGGAAGGTGTGCCAGATGGCGCCAGCGCTCGTCGATGCCGGCAAGAGAAACCTGATCGGTCCAGCCAAGTCGCGCTTGCGCCCAGAACAGATTTTCTAGTTCGGGTGACAAGGGCTTGTCTTCCTGCAGACGCTTGGCGATCCAGAGAGTCACATCGACAATTTCGAGGCCGCCGCTCGCGTCTCCTGGGGTAAAGGGGGGAGGCACTTCCGGCATCCAGGAATAGTCGAAGGAAGGCATTCCCGGTCCCATATCAGCTTTGTGGCCGCGCAGTTTCTCATACCAAGAAGCCAACTCGCCCTGTGCACCGTTGAATTCGTTCTGGCGATCGACGGTAATCCGGTAGACTGGCCTGACCCCATAGGGTGGTCCGGTTTCAGTCTTAATGCATGAGCGGCTTTAGGGCCATCGCCTGGGCAGATGGTGGTGCTGACCCTCGTGCTGGCGCAGGCCAGATGATGGCCTCCGGCGCTGGCGGCTTGTAGCCGAGCGATGAGTGCGGACGCTCGGTGTTGTAGTAGCGGCGCCATGCCTCGATGATGACCTTGGCCTCGGCGAGGCTGTAGAAGATCTCGCCGTTGAGCAGTTCGTCGCGAAGCTTCGAGTTGAAGCTCTCGCAATAGCCGTTCTCCCAAGGGCTGCCCGGCTCGATGAAGGCGGTCTTTGCGCCGACGGCCACGATCCATTCCCGCACGACCTTGGCGATGAACTCCGGGCCATTGTCGGAACGAACATGGCCCGGCACACCGCGCAGGATGAACAGGTCCGACAGAACGTCGATGACGTCGGTCGAATTGAGCTTGCGACCGATCCGGATCGCCAGGCACTCCCGGGTGAACTCGTCGATGATGTTGAGCATACGGAACTTTCTGCCATCGTGGGTCCGGCCCTCGACGAAATCATAGGACCAGACATGGTTGGGATGCTCCGGCCGAAGCCGGATGCACGATCCGTCATTCAGCCAGAGCCGGCCTTTCTTCGGTTGCTTCTGGGGAACCTTCAGCCCCTCCCGCCGCCAGATGCGCTCGACGCGTTTGGCGTTGACCGTCCATCCCTCCGACCGCAGCATCGCCGTGATCCTGCGATAGCCATAGCGGCCATACCGGAAAGCGAGCCGGATGATGTCGGCGGTCAATGCCTCTTCATCGGGCCGGCCGTGCGGCTTCTTGCGCTGGGTCGAACGGTGCTGGCCGAGAACCCTGCAGGCAAAGCGCTCCGAGACGGAGAACTTCGCCATGACATGATCGACACAGCGCCGACGACGGGCGGGGCTCAGAAGTTTCCTGAGGCAGCCTCTTTGAGGATCAGCTTCTCGAGCGTCAGGTCCGACACAGCCTTGCGCAGCCGGTCATTCTCTTTCTCGAGCTCTTTCAGGCGCTTCACCTGACCGCCCTTCAGGCCGCCGAACTCCTTGCGCCAGCGATAATACGTGAACTGCGTCACGTCGATCGTGCGAACCGCCTCGCCAACCGATTTTCCTTGCGAAAGCAGAACATCGACCTGGCGTAGCTTCGCGACGATCTCTTCGGGCTTGTGCTTCTTCTGGGGCATTCCAAAGTCCTCTCCAACGGCAAATAGCCTACTTCAGGGAGGACCACTTTTCAGGCGGCAGACCACCCGAGTTCGTTGGCATGAATGCGATCTACGCCTAGCTCGCGGCGAAGTTCAGCTAGAAATGGGGCGGCGACAACATCGAGGTTCTTATGAGAGCGCAGCACCCCGTAGTAGAGCGTTGGCTGGTTGGGGTCGAATAGCTCAAGTCCCGTGTTTCCGCTCTCGTCGACATAGAAATACATTGCGTTCCCAATTCTATAAAATCATAGATTGTATTATCAGTCAGACATGCTCGGCACTTGGTCAAGCTTCGGGGCGATCGATACAAGCTCCAATGGATCGAGATCGAGGCCCCCGGTCAGAGTTATGGCCGAACCACCGAGGCTCGCCCTCGTGGCTGAAGGACCAGTTTAAGTTTAGGCAAAAAGGGGTCAGCGGCGTTCGCTACAATACTGACGGAAAGCCGGCCGTTGCGACGCTGTCGACGAAGCTGGGCTACCACGAACCTTTGACGGACGGACGAAGAACGTGGACTCAATTTCTGAAGGTTTCTGGGGTAATCGATATTTGCGTAGCTACGACTCTCGATTGAATTTTCGTTGGCTATTTAACATTACGCCGTTACTAAGAGTCGGGGTAACCATGCAAATTGTGGCGAGCAGCTAACCTGCTGCCTCTGGGGGGGATTATGGCGCCATCAGTTGGACAGTTCGTGCGCGTTCGCGCGCGCCGCTGGCTGGTGGAGAGTGGACTGTTGGTTTCCACGCAGAACTGAGCCGGTTAGGCGCATAATTTCCATTGAGAATTGAGCCATGTGAACCTTCCCCCAACGCGGAGAGCGACGGGGGCAACGGAGTGATCCACATGGGACTTTTAAATATCATTCGTCGGATGGCGCTGCGTGAGAAGCAGTCGATCCGCGAGATCAGCCGGCGAACAGGGCTGTCGCGGAACACGATCGCGAAGTATCTGAACGCTGGTACAATCGAACCAACATTCACCGTACCGGAACGACCGAGCAAGCTTGATCCGTTTGCCGACAAGCTGGCGGCCTGGCTGAAGACCGAGGCCGGGAAGTCGCGCAAACAGCGACGAACACTGAAGCAGGTTCATGCCGACCTGGTGGCTCTCGGCTTTACCGGCTCCTATGGTCGGGTTGCCGCCTTCGCCCGTGATTGGCGAGCGGAACGACAACGTGAGCAGCAGACGACGGGCCGCGGCATATTTGTTCCGCTGTCTTTCCGCCCAGGCGAAGCATTCCAATTCGATTGGAGTGAGGACTATGCCGTCATTGGCGGCGAGCGCACAAAGCTGCAGGTCGCGCATATCAAGCTATCGCACAGTCGCGCGTTTTTGGTCAGGGCGTATCTGCTGCAGACGCACGAGATGCTGTTTGACGCCCATTGGCACGGCTTCCGTGTGTTCGGCGGCGTCCCTGCTCGCGGCATTTACGATAACATGAAAACCGCGGTCGATCGCGTCGGTCGTGGCAAGGAGCGACAGGTCAATATCCGTTTCCTCGCGATGACGAACCACTACGTCTTTGCGCCTGAGTTTTGCAATCCTGCCGCGGGCTGGGAGAAGGGCCAGGTCGAGAAGAATGTCCAGGATGCCCGGCCGCGACTGTGGCAACAGATGCCGGACTTTCCTGATCTGGCGGCATTGAATGCCTGGCTGGAACAGCATTGCCAGGACCTGTGGCGCGACACAGCACACGGCACCTTGCCCGGCACGATCGCGGACGTCTGGTCCGCGGAACAGCCAGCATTGATGGCGCTCCCCGCTGCGTTTGACGGCTTCGTCGAGCAGGGCAAACGTGTCTCTCCGACATGCCTGATCACCTTCGAGCGGAACCGCTATAGCGTGCCTGCATCGTTTGCGAACCGGCCTGTCAGCTTGCGAATCTATCCCGAGCGACTGGTCGTTGCGGCCGAGGGTAATGTCCTATGCGAACATCCGAGGGTGATTGAGCGCAGCCACGACAAACCGCCGCGGACGATTTACGACTGGCGACACTACCTTGCCGTCATTCAGCGCAAGCCCGGTGCCTTGCGCAATGGTGCGCCTTTCCTGGAATTGCCGCTGGCCTTTCGACAGTTGCAGGACCAGATGCTGCGTCGCCTGGGCGGCGATCGTGAGATGGCCGATATCCTTGCTCTGGTGCTTCATCACGACGAACAGGTCGTCGTCAGGGCTGTGGAGCTGGCTCTGGATCAAGGCGTCGCGACCAAGACGCATGTGCTGAACCTGCTGCATCGTCTGATCGATGGGAAGACGACTGACGGCCCCGACATCGACACGCCACAGGCGCTGACCTTGTTGCGTGAACCCAAGGCCAACGTCGAACGCTACGATGGCTTGCGTGTCCGGATCGTGGGAGGTCGCCATGCGTCATGATCCCGCAAGTGCCGCCGTCGTCATCATGCTGCGGAGCCTGAAGATGTATGGCATGGCCCAAGCCGTCACAGACCTGATTGAGCAAGGGGCTCCAGCTTTTGATGCGGCCGTGCCGATCCTGTCCCAGTTGCTGAAAGCCGAGATGGCCGAACGTGAGGTTCGCTCGATTGCCTATCACATGAAGGCTGCTCGCTTCCCAGCCTATAAGGACATCTCCGGGTTCGACTTCGCCGCCAGCGAAATCAACGAAGCGACGGTGCGCCAACTGCACCGATGCGAGTTCATGGACGGGGCGCAGAATATCGTGCTCGTCGGTGGGCCGGGCACAGGAAAAACACATGTCGCGACTGCCCTTGGGGTCCAGGCGATCGAGCATCACCGCCGGAAGGTCCGCTTCTTCTCGACCATCGAATTGGTCAATGCGCTCGAGCAGGAGAAGGCAAAGGGCAAGGCAGGTCAGATCGCCGAGACGCTGGTCCGTCTCGATCTGCTGATCCTCGATGAACTAGGATACCTTCCGTTCAGTGCTTCCGGCGGAGCGCTGCTCTTCCACCTGTTGAGCAAGCTCTATGAGCGCACCAGCGTCGTCATCACCACCAACCTCAGCTTCAGCGAATGGGCAACCGTCTTCGGCGACGCCAAGATGACGACAGCTTTGCTCGATCGCCTGACCCACCGTTGCCACATCCTGGAAACCGGTAACGACAGCTTCCGCTTCAAGGCCAGCTCGGCCGCAGCAGCACAGAAGAGAGGAGAAAAGGCCAATCCCTTGACCAAACCCTGATCAGAAAACCATACTCAGAGGTGGCTCACTTCTCGGTGGAAAAACCGGCTCAGTTCTGCGTGGAAACCAACAATTTGTGCCCTGATAGCTCACTCGGTGTGGCGGGTTCCAACTTTTCGGCACGCGAACGATGTAGACGAAGCCACCTGCCGCGATTGCAACCGCCCGCATTTGCACGCCTACTATCCGCGGCTCGATCGCGGCTCGGACGATCTGCTCGAGACGCTGAAGCGTGGCGTCCGGGTCGCCTGCGATGGGAAACACACCGGAAGCTACGCCTTGGGCTTCATCGATTCCAACGACTAACTGGCCGCCCGCCGAGTTGGCGAAGGAGGATAGGTCCTTCAAGAACTCCTTCTTGTCGGCGTCGGAGTTGCCGTACATGTCGCGTTTGAATTCGACATGCATCCCTTCCGTCTGTCCGTCAGCGACGAGTTGCTGGACGTCGGCCTCCTGAACCTGCTCCAAGCCTGGTCTGAAAATAGACACTGTATCCTCCACACGACTAAACGCGGCGCGGGAGAACCTTTGGTGAAGCTGGCGTGAAAATCAACTCCAAATTGCTTAGCTTGCCCCCTGGGGAGCACTCGGAATGCTTCCCGGAGAGCACCATTTCTTTCGTTGTTGAAGCGGAGCGAAATGTGTTGCACTTCAACGAGGCGCGCGAAGTTTTACGTCTTCTGTCGGAGCAAGTGTCCAGATCCTGAGGATCCGAGCCTTTGCTGCGTCGCCGCAGGGGCAGTAACCTGAGCCGAATGCTCGCTCCAAAGCTCTACTTGTCCGCGTCCTTGGAAGCCCGCTTCTTCAGCGTCTCGCGGCGCTTCCCCTGGGACACGACCCTGCGCCCGACTTGAGCCGGTTCGAAACCCTCCTTTGACAGTGCCTCGCCAAACGTTTCGTGGTCGTCGGCCGTATTTCTCAGGCTCCCAACGTCGACGGATTTGGGCGTCTCGTCCTTACCACTGCGTGGCATGTCAGACTCCCTTTCAAACGGTCGCTAACGAGTGGGGTCTCGTCCAGCTATAGCATTTCCATCACGGCGTAGGCCGCAGCTAGAACTGGCGGAGCGGCGGGCCGCCGAGCGGCTTGGGGTGCACATCGGCCGCAACGAGCATACGGTCGCCTCGAACAAGAGGTCGTGTAATCTCAGGCGGCCTTGGGGAGGTTCATTGTTGCCGCCTTGCACGCTCGCGCGCCTCCCGCAATCCCTCGACGAAACGTTCCAGCCTCCGGATCGAACCACCCGTCCAAACGCTCGCCAAGACATCCAGCTCGAATCCTTCAAGCGGCGTCGCCCAGCGCGGATCGTGACCCGCCTCAATGTAAAGCCGCTCCAGGATGCGCGTGGCGAAGAGGGGTAACTGATCGGCTCCCGGATCGGGAAAACTTAGGATTCGGCACCTGTCCCGCAATGCCGCCGGAATCGGCCCCAGCGAGTTCGCCGTCATCAGCCAGGACACGTGCGACAGATCGCAATGGGCCTGAAGGTAGGGATCATGCCAGCGACTCGATGTCTCGGGTTCAAACAGTCCGATCAACACGTCGTGCACGTTGCCGTTGTGGCGGCTGGTGCCGATCTTCTCGATCTCATCGAGAATGACCACCGGTCCCGCGCATTCGTGTCGGCGCACTACCATGATTGCAAGGCTAGGTTCGCCCGATGACCACCTCCGGGCGGTTCCGGCGATGGCGCTGTCACTCAAGCCTCCACAAGAGATGAGCTCATAGGGAGTGCCGAGTTCCTCCGTCAATCGCCTGGCGAACCGCGTCTTGCCACTTCCGGGTGCCCCGAGCAGCATGATCGGCCTCAGGTGGACATTCGGCCGGCCGCTGAGGCCTTCGAGCGCATCGTCAACAACCGCCACCGCATGGGGAAATTCCGCGATCAGCCGCGAACGAACTCCGGTCAGCTCAGGCATGCCGGAAAGCGGTAACGGACGCTGTTTGAACTTCGCGAACTCCTTCGCTACTCGCTTCCCATCGGCCGTCGTGTCATTCCCGATGCCACTGATAACGACCACTCCGTCGGTCGGTGGCGGTTTGTGTTCCCATGGCTTCTCTTCCCAGGTTGCGACTGCCGGATCAGCAGACGATGAATCCTGGGGTTCCGGCTCGTCGACCATCGATGACGTGATCGCATTTCTGAAGTGAACTCCGTACGCTCGGACTTCCGGCTCGAACCAATCCGCATACCTCTGAACAGATACGCCTGCTCGCTGGCGCCGGTCTAGTTCACGGGATTGCATCGCCCAACTGAGCGAACGCGAAAGCAGGTCGCGGCCCCTCCCTGAACTTATATCCCCAGAGGCGAGATGCGCGATTTCACCGGCGATCAGGGCCGTCGCTTGGCCGTTCCCAAAGAAGGCCCGATAGAAGCGGCACCGCAAGCGGCACTCGTCGACCGGTAATCCCTGGGCATCATCGATCTGGTCGAGGGCAGCCTCCACCGCAAGCACGCCGTCCTCACTCGGCTCCACGGTTAGCTCATCCAGGCTGGTAGCGAGGAGTTCGAGTCCAGTCCGTTTGCGCTTTTTGACGCGACCGGACAGTCGGCTGGAATACTCGCGGATGTCTTCAGCTAGGTCTTCGCGGAAGAACGTCATCCCCCGGAGCAGTTCCTCAGCGGTTGGCAAATGCAGCCCGGCGGTTGCCGCCTTCTGGCGGCGTTGAAAGTGGCGGTCTAGTGATGGCGGTTTATCTGTCACAGGACACCCCCTTTCCCCTTGGTCGAGCACCGCTGCGGAGCAGCCGCAGCGGCGCATGGATATGTCGTTCGGTGGGATGTCCGATCGCGAGAACGGCGCTCGCCTCCGAAGACGCGTCGCCGGTGGCGAAACCTACCGCAAGAGAGGACTGTCGATTGTCGCGCTTCATGCGCTTCCAATTCGGGCCGGATGCCCGAGACGGTACCAACGGTTGAGCGTACGCGCGATGCCGACCTCCGTGTCCATGTACATGAGCTGACTGGTCATGATTTGACGACCGTCGCCCAGAGATGGATGTCCAAAGACGTATCCTGAGAGGCAGGCCGTCCTGCGCGAATACATCTGATGGGCTTCGAGGATGGGAGCGGTGTGGAGTGACAGTGACCGGGTTATCCCGGCCTCAACCGAGCGCAAATCGGCGGACAGTCTCAGCGCATCTTCTGCGCTCAAGTAGGCGAACTTCATGGGAATAAACCTCTTCTGGCGATCCGTGGCCTGCAGGGGGTACCGGAGCGAATTCATCAAGGAGCCGTGCGTTTTCCAGCATCGCAGAAGGAACTCTCTAAGCTGGCTTGTCGGATATCGTGGGCGAGCCGCGCGACTGTGTTGGCGTCGACGAATGTGGGTGGCATAAGCTGTATCCTGATCAGAAATGGTCATGGATGCGAGGCGCGAGAAATAGCTCCACGATCGTTGTGGTTGCATTTTTGGCGAAGGATTCGAGCAGCGAGGCGAACGGCTGGCGCTAACCAGCTACCCATCACTTACGTGAGTTAAGGATCGTCGTGTTAAACCGATGGCTAACCACGATCGGCGTGTGTTTGGCCTTTCATCCCCGCGACCTCGTTTGACGTCGCGCGGTCGCCGAAGTGTCGGCGTGAACGTCCCATTGGTTCAAGGACTTGATTGCGTCCGCAGCCGGTCGTCCGAGCAGATACCAATGGTTTGCGGATCGCGCCAATGTCCCACGCACAGAGAGCAAATGCAGTGGTGTCGTGCACTCAAGTGCACCGAAGGAATCGTGCTGAAAGAAGAGACCCCTTGGCTGCTTGATCTCTCCTACCAGCATCGGCACGGATCGCTCCGCGATGAACCAGTTTTCAACCAGCGGAGCCACGAGCGACTCGATGCTGGGAAGGCGTTCATTTTCGCAGATCGTGAACAAGTCCTCTGAAAGCCCATGGGCACGCCGGCCATGCCTCAGGATGGCTAGGTACGATGAGTTGAAGTCACTCTCTCCAAACCTCAACAGGTCCATCTGCTTCGCCTCTTCCGAAAAATCAATACTACGTATTTCGTGAGCATACAGTCCTTATTCAGCATCAGAATGATCACTAATGGGATAATTTGTCAGAATCGCGTCCTTGTCAACTCTTTTGCGTTGGATCTGGCCAATCGAACGCCGCGCTCATGGTCCAGTATCCGCTCCCAATGGAGCGTTCACTAGGCTTCATAAGCCCGATCACCGAGTCCTGGAGCCTCAGGGGCCACTTTGGATGCTCTTGGAGCGGAGCCTGCGGTCGCAATTTAAGAGCAAATTCCAGTACTTATGCGGGTTCGCAGTTCTGTCCTCTTCGGTGCGCCATATAATTATTGGAATAGTTTATTTATCAAACTTCGCTTGAGCGGCATCTCTCCGCCGTTGCTCGATCTGCGGTCTGGATTTGCCGACAAAGAGCATCTTCCTGACACCATTTGTCAGGGCTGAAGAACAATGAGCTGAACCGGTCCTAATCCGTCGATCTCTTCTGCATCTTCGCGCACGGCGGGACATGTTTCGCCAGCCGCTCCTCCGTCTGGCGCTCGCGCGATTGATTGGACGGGATTTCTGACGAGTGATGTCAGACTGGCCGACTTTTCGGACGGGTTTGCGTTCGATAAGGTGTGTCCGCAATCTTCCCGATCCCGGTCCCGGCTCCCTCCGGAACGCTGCGGCGATCATGACGATGGTGCCGAGCATGGACCAACGACTGCTACGCTACATCTGGACGCATACGCGGCCGCAGCAGTTCTGGCTTCTGGCGGTGGTGTTGGTCTCGATGGTTCCGTATTTCCTGGCCTTCGACCTGCCGCGCCAGATCATCAACGGCCCGATCCAGGGCGGCGGTTTCGAGGTGGAGGGCGCGACGCAGCCCTTCATGCGCATCGTCGTGACGCTTCCCTTCCTCGGTTCCACGGTGCTCTTCCCCGGCATCGACGTCGGCCGCAGTTCCATGCTGTTGGGACTGAGCCTCATCTTCCTCGGGCTGGTGATCGTCAATGGGCTCTTCAAGCTCTACATAAGCACCTACAAGGGACGCCTGGGCGAGAGGCTCCTGCGCCGGATCCGCTACGAGCTGGTCGACCGGTTGCTGCGCTTCCCGCCGGCGAACCTCCGGCGGATGAAGCCGGCCGAGATCGCGTCGATGGTGAAGGACGAGGTCGAGCCGCTCGGCGGTTTCTCGGGCGATGCCTTCGTGCAGCCGGCGCTGCTCGGCGCGCAGGCGCTGGCGGCACTGATCTTCATCCTGGTGCAGAATGTCTGGCTGGGCATGATCGCCGCGGTGATGGCGACGATCCAGATCGGCATCATCCCCCGGATGCGCCAGCGCCTCATCACGCTCGGCCGGCAGCGCCAGCTGACCGCGCGCCAGCTCTCCGGCCGGGTCAGCGAGCTTGCCGAAGGGGTCGGCGCCATCCGGGCCTTCGACACCTCGAACTACGAACGGGCCGACGTCTCCCACCGGCTGGGCCGGATTTTCCAGATCCGGTACGACCTCTACCAGTGGAAGTTCATGGTGAAATTCATCAACAACTTCCTCGCACAGCTCACGCCCTTCTTCTTCTATCTGATCGGCGGCTGGCTGGCGATCCGCGGCTCACTCGACGTCGGCCAGCTGGTCGCGGTCATCGCCGCCTATCGCGACCTGCCGGGACCGCTGAAGGAACTGATCGACTGGGACCAGGCCCGCCAGGACGTGCAGGTGAAATACGAACAGGTCGTCGACCAGTTCCGCTCCGACGCCCTGCTCTCCCCCGAGGCCCAGGCGCTGACGCGCAGCGCCGACCGGCCGGTGCTGCCGCTGGAGATCCGTGATCTGACCATCAACGACGATGCGGGAACGGCGCTGCTGGCGCATGCGACGCTGCACGTCGGCGATGGCGAGACCATCGCGCTGGTCAACGAGAACGGCGTCGATGCCGAAACGGTAACCGCGGCGATCGGACGGATGTTCTGGCCCGATGGCGGCCGGATCATCGCCGGCGGACAGAACCTTCTCGACCTGCCGGATGCGGTGAGCGGCCGGGCCATCACCTATATCGCCGAGGAAAGCTATTTCTTTCAGGGCACGCTGCGCGACAACCTGCTCTACGGGCTGAAACACGCCCCGGGCGAAGGCGACGCGACGGAAGACCGGGCCTGGCAGGTCAAGGAGGCCCGCGCAGCGGGCAATGTCGACTACGACATCCATGCCGACTGGGTGGACTATGGCCTGGTCAACCGGGGCGGCGGCGATCTGATGGACCCGGTCATCGAGGTGCTGACGGCAGTGCAGCTGCGCGGCGACGTGATCCAGTTCGCGCTGCAGTCGCCGCTCGACCCCGCCCGGAAACCGGAGCTCGCCGCCCGGCTGGTGGAGCTTCGCGCGGCCCTGCGCGCACGCCTTGCCGAAGAGGGCAAGAGCGGGCTGGTCCTGCCCTTCGACCCCGATGCCTACAACAGCGAGGCGACGATCCTCGAGAACCTGCTCTTCGGCGTGATCGCCAGCGATGCGGACGCGCGCCGCCTGATCGCCGATACCGCGACGCTGCGCGGCATCGTCGACGACAGCGGCACCGCCGCCATCCTCTTCGATCTGGGGCGCGAAGCGGCGCGCAACATCACCGAGATTTTCGGCGACCTGCCGGCCGATCACGCGCTGTTCAACGACATGCCCTTCACCGCCGAGGACGTGGCGCGCTTGCGCACCACGCTGGCGCGGGTCGGCGAGGCCGGCTTTGCCGAAAGCGCATTCGAGCACCAGCGCGAGCTGATCCAGCTGAGCTTCCACTATGTCGAGCCGCGCTACCGCTTCGAGCTTCTGACGCCCGCGATCATGGCGCAGATCGTCGAGACCCGCCACCGGCTGCGCGAGGAGCTGCCCTCGGTGCCGGAACTGGGGGTCGAACCCTACGATCCCCTGCGCTACACCGGCTCGGCCAGCCTTCTCGACAACATCGTCTTCGGCAAGATCGGCCGAAGCAGCCACGACGCCCAGGCCCAGATTCGCGCGACCGTGACGGCGCTGCTCGAAGAGCACGGGCTGATCCGCGAGATCATCGCGCTCGGGCTCGACTACGATGCGGGGACAGGCGGGCGGCGGCTGTCCTTCCAGCAGCGCCAGAAATTCAATCTGGCCCGCGGTCTGCTGCGCCGGTCGGATCTCTACGTGTTCAACCGGCCATTGTCCGGGGTCGACCGGCGCGGCCAGGCCGCCATCATCGCCAACGTGCTGGACCTGCTGCGCGATGGCGCCGAGCGCCGCAGCATCGTCTGGGCGCTGTCCAGCCCAGGCCTGGCCGCACTGTTTAGACGCGTGGTGGTGTTCGGGGATGGAAAGCTTGCCGACGACGCACCGTTCGCAGCACTCTCCGCGAAATATCCGATGCTGCAGGAGGCCGGGCAATGACCATGCCCGTCGCCATCTGCCCCGCCATCCCGAAGGAGGCTTGCCCATGTCGCTGAATGACGAGGTTCGGGCGCTGCGCGACGTCGCCCTGTTCGCCCGGGTGGAGCCTGCCAAGCTGCGCCAGCTGGCCTTCAGCAGCGAGCGGATACGCTACGGCGCGGGCGAGGCGCTCTTCCACAAGGGCGACGAGGGCGACAGCGCCTATGTCGTGCTGAGCGGGCGGGCCGAAGTCCTCGTCGCCAGCGCGGCCGGCGAGATCAAGGTCGCCGATCTGGGCGTCAGCGCCTTGGTGGGCGAACTGGCGGCCTTCGGCGAGGGGATCCGCACCGCGACGGTGCGTGCCGCCGAGCCGCTGGAGGTGCTGCGGATCGGACGCGGCACGCTGGTGCAGCTATTGCTCGACAATCCGACCATCGCGATCGAGATCATCCGGGAACTGGCGCGGCGGCTCGGCGCGACCACCGCCGACATGATCGAGGCGCGCAGCGCACTGGCGGCGCTGCGCCCGGACTGAGGATCGCCCGCCGCGGGTCCGCCGGCCCGGCAAAGGAGTTTCCATGGCGCCCCTCTCCCGCACCATTGACCCGGCCCCGCGGAAATACCCCGCATCGGTTCGCCTTAAGGCGCGCTCGGCACGCGGGCGCGCTTGCGCACCGGCGATGCAGGATGCCGCCGGGGTCGAGACCTGGCTTCTGGAGGACGCGGGGCGCATCGACAGCCTGATGGCGCTGTTCGAGGCGTTCGTCTGGCAACTGGTGGCCGCAGGCCTGCCGCTCGACCGCGCCAGCCTGCATGTGGGCACGCTGCACCCACAGCTTTATGGTTTTGCCTGGAACTGGAACATTGCCGACGGGCTTTGCGACGAGATCCAGGTCGGCGAGGACGTGTTGCGCGACGAGGCCTTCCTGCGCAGCCCGCTGGCGGAGGTCTTCCGCACCGGCGGACCGCTTCGGCTCGACCCGGCCGATCCGGCGACGGCGGAGCGCTTCACCCTCGTCGACGACCTGCGCGCGCTCGGCATCACGGACTATCTCGCATTGCCGCTCGGCGGCAGCGGCTATCACAACGTGGCCACCATCGCCACGCGGACGGAGGGCGGCTTCTCGCCCGACGCTTATCGTCTGCTGCAACGGTTGCTGCGCCTTCTGGCCCTGCATGTGGAGCGCCACATCGCGCTGTGCATCGCCGCCAATGTCCTCGACACCTATCTCGGCGCCGAGGCAGGACGGCAGGTGTTCGAGGGAACCATCCGGCGCGGCGAAGGACGACGGATCGAGGCGGTGATCTGGATGTCGGACCTGCGCGGCTTCACCGATCTTTCCGACCGGCTGGACGCGAAGGACATGCTGTCGGTCCTGAACGCCTATTTCTCGGCCATGGCCGGGACCGTCGTCGACCATGGCGGCGAGGTGCTGAAGTTCATCGGCGACGGGCTGCTCGCCGTCTTTCCGCTGGACCGTGCCTATCCGGAAGGCAGCGCGGCGCAAGCTGCCGTTGCCGCCGCGCAGGCGGCCGGTGCGGCGGTCGCCGGGATCGATCGGGCGCCGCCGCCGGAGCTGGAGAGCGTCGCGGGCTGGCGTCCGCTCCGCTCGGGCATCGGGCTTCATATCGGCGAGGTGTTCTTCGGCAATATGGGCGCGCCGGAGCGGCTGGACTTCACGGTGATCGGCAAGGCCGTCAATGCGGCCAGCCGGGTGGAGGGGCTGACCAAGCCGCTCGGACGCCCGATCCTCATGACCGCCGCCGTGGCCCGGGCGCTGGACGATCCGCCCGAGAGCCTCGGGTTTCATGTCTTGCGCGGCGTGGCCGAGCCGGTCGAGCTTTTCACGCCGCACGACCGGACCGAGATCGGGCCGGGTAGCTGATCCGCTCGCCCGCAGGGCTGTTCCGCCGGCATGGTCTGCGAGCCGGAGGTCGTTATCCGGCCAGCGCGGTTTCCTGCGCGATTGCTCCTTCAAGCCCCGTCGATCCGTAGAACCAGACCGGACAACCAGATCCCCTGGGCAGGGACGCTTCGCGAAGCATTGTCGACATTGGCTCCGACGCAGGGCACCGGCACCTGAAAGCCGGGCTGGCAACCAGGAACCATCGTCGCCAATGTCGCGCCCGCGGGTCTTACGGCTATGCAGGCGGGCTCGGGCTCGCAAGGCCGAGGGCGCTTCGCAGCGTCGCCTCGCTCTGCCGGGCGAAACGATTGGCGGCAAGGCGGCCGCGGGCTTCGTCGCGCGGTGGCAGCGGACCGGCCAGGCGCTCGGCGATACCGTCCGCTGTCGCCGACACATGCGGGATGTTCTCGACGATGCACAGGCGATGGGCAACGGAACCGTAGCGCACGACGGCCGGGATGCCGAGCTGCGCCGCCCGTCCGAGCACCCCTGAGGCGTGATCGCCAAAAGGCGGGTAGAAGCACCAGATCGCATCGCTCGCGGCATAGGCGCCGAGCAGTTCGGCATCCGACACGCTGCGGTTCACCGCAACGCCGCCCGCCTCGCGGAAAGCCGCCGCATAGGCGTCGACCATCGGCTCTATCCTGCCGCAGGAAATGAACTGGAAACGTGTCCTGAGGGCGGCGACGCGCACATAGCTGTCCGTAAAGAGGTCAAAACCCTTGCGGCGGTTCTGCGTACCGATCGCCGTCAGAACCAGCCGCTCGCCCGGATGCCGCTCGCTGCGCAGCAGTTCCACCGCCTCGCGCTCCTCATCCGTCAGGTCCCAGAGCTGGAAATCGTAGATCCAGCCCTTCGCGATCGCGGAAAAGGCCGGGAACACGCTGAAGGGAAGGATGGTCAAGGTGTGGATGGCGCGAAAACGCTTCAGCCAGCCGAGGACCGCCCGTTTCCAGCGACAGGCGCGGCGGGACGAGACCGATAGCGGCATCGGCCGCAGCAGCAGGCCCACCGTCCGCCGCCCGGTCAGCGCCCGCAGCAGAGCGGCTGCGACATAGAGCAGGAAGGCCTCCTCCACCATCAGGAACAGGACGGGGGCGCGGGAAAAGAGCACATCGCGCAAACCTGCCCGGCGCGCACCGAACAGGCGCTCCAGGACGCGCAGATAACACGGCCGCCGGCCGGCCTCTCCCCTGGAATAGACAAACGGCGCGCCCGCCCGTCCAGCAACCCGCTGCCGCCGCGTCCGCCAGAGCCATCCCCGCGCCGGTGTGCCACGATTGTGAGGCTGCAGATCCAGTCGCGCAGACGAACCCGTTGCAGCCGGCAAGTCCAAGCCCGCCTGCATGACATTCCCCCGAAAACCATCACCAGATGCTGTCCGGGCTGCCCCCGCCCGGGAGGAAAATGCAATAAGGTCAGGCTCATCACCTGACCGCAACTTCACAAAGACCAATTCTCCGGACGCAACCGTGCGCCGGCACAACCTTATCGTTAATTTTTTCACTATAGCGTGCTATTTCAGGAATTCAAGCTGATTTTACAACCGGAGCGGACTGCCGGGCGCGTGGCTTCTTTCGCAAGCGCGACCTGCCGGTTGGCTTGCCGCCCTGGGCCGGACGGTTCATAAATGCCCCCGCAACAAACCGGCCGCGCCAGGGACGCAGGATGAACCTCAAGGAATTTGCGGCCCGCATCGGCCTTTCGCAGACCACCGTCAGCCGGGCGATGAGCGGCTATCCGGAGGTGCGGCCCGAAACGCGGCGGCGCGTGCTGGAAGCGGCGGAAAAGCTCGGCTACCGGCCGAACATCAGCGCGCAGCGGCTGGCGACCGGGCGGGCCGGCGCGATCGGCATCGTCTTCCAGGGCGGCGGGCGCTTCGGGCCGCATTCCAGCGAGTTCATGGGCGGGCTCTCCACCCGATTGCAGGAGGACGGCATCGACATTCTCGTCTCGACTGTCGAGACGGAAGCGGACGAGGCGGCCGCCTATCGCCGGCTTGCCGCCAGCAAGCGGGTGGACGCGGTGATCGTGCACACACCGGCCTGCACGGATGCCCGCATCGCGCTCCTGCAGGCGCTGGAGCTGCCCTTCATCGTGCACGGACGTAGCACGGCGGAAAGGCCCTTCGCCTTTCTCGACATCGACAATTTCGGGGCGATCGAGACGGCGACCGGCTATCTTGCCGATCTCGGCCACCGGCGCATCGCGCTCATCAATGGCGACACGGTCAGCACCTACGCCTCGGACCGCAACAGCGGCTACCGCACGACGCTGGAGGCCCGCGGACTGGCCGTCGACCCGGCCCTCATCGGCCACGGCGAATTTACCGACGAGACCGGCTTCCGGCTGATGCAGGCCTTCCTCGCCCTCCCCGCCCCGCCGACGGCGGTCATCGCCGGTTCGATGATGTCGGCGCTCGGCGCCATGCGGGCGATCCGCATCGCGGGGCTTTCCTTGGGCGAGGACGTCTCGCTTATCGCGCATGACGACGTCTTCCCCTATCTCAGCCCCGACAACCTCGTGCCGTCGGTCACCACGACGCAATCGCCGATCCGCGCGGCGGGCGAGCGGATCGGCGACATGGTCCTGCGGCTGTTGCAGGGCGAGGCGCCCGAGGCCTTGCAGGAGATCTGGCCCGTCGACTTCCGCATTCGCGGATCGACCGGTCCTGCCCCGGCCTGAGATCAGACCGCCAGCTCGCGGCGTTCCTTCTCGGTCTCGATCGCAAGGTCGAGAACCTTCTGCAGCTCGGCCGCATGGCGGAAGCCGGGCTCGACCCGTTCGCCCCTCGCCACGGCGGCGGCGAAGCGCTCGTAGTTCGTCGGCACCGTGCCGGGATCGAGTTCCCGCCAGACCGCCTGCTCGACATCCTCGCCGAGGCAGCCGCGCAGACGGGATCCTTCGGGCGTATGGATGACCTCCAGGGCGCCCCTGTCGCCATGCATGCGCAGGCGCAGCTCATTGAGATGGCCGGTCGCCCAGCGGCTCGCATGGATGACGCCGAGCGCGCCGTTGGAAAAATCGACGGTCATGGTGAAACTGTCATTGGCGTCGAGGTCGTATTCGCCGATGCGGTTGTCCGGCGCCTTGTCGAAGGCCCGCAGCCGCGCGAAGACATGCTCCACCCCGCTCGCCGCGCCATAACTGGCAAAGTCGAGGATGTGGATGCCGACATCGCCGAGCACGCCGTTCGAGCCGTGCCGGGTGGAAAGCCGCCAGAGCCACTGGCTTTCCGTCGCCCAGTTGCCCCAGGCCTTGGAGACGAGCCAGCTTTGCAGGTAGGAGGCCTCGACATGGCGCACATGGCCGAGTTCGCCGGCCAGCACCATCGCGCGCGCCTTCTGCAGGGGCGCCACGTTGCGGTAGGTGAGATTCACCATGGTGACAAGGCCGGAGGCCTCGGCGGCGCGCGCCATCTCATCCGCCTTGGCGTAGTTTTCCGCCAGCGGCTTCTCGCACATGACATGCTTGCCCGCCGCCAGCAGCGCCAGGGTGGTGGGATGATGGGCGCGGTCGGGCGTCACGTTGGTGGCGGCGTCGAAGCCGTTCCAGGCAATGGCGTCCTCCAGCGAGGTGAAGACGTTGGGAATGCCGTGCGTGTCGGCAAAGGCCTTGGCGCGCGAAGGGTCCACGTCGACTGCGCCGACCAGGTCGACGCCGTCGATCGCGGCAAAGTGCTGGGCATGGGTGTTGGCCATGCCACCGGTTCCAAGAACGAGCAGGCGCATGGTTTCCTCAGCGATATCCGGCTTCGCCGGCTTCGTGCAGTTTCGGGCCGCGCTCGACGATCGGCTCCAGCGCCGCTTCGACCGGCACGTTCGGTGCGTCATGGATCGCCGTGTAGGTGCCCTGCGGGTTGAAGGCCCATTTCACGCCATTGGCGAGCACCTTCTGCACGGTGGCATCGTGATAGGTCGGATAGGTCTCGTGACCCGGGCGGAAATAGAAGATGTTGCCGGCGCCGCGGCGCCAGGTCATGCCGGACCGGAAAACCTCGCCGCCGGCGAACCAGGAGATGAACACCGTCTCCAGCGGTTCCGGCACGGAGAACTGCTCGCCGTACATCTCCTCGTTTTCCAGCACGAAGTTCTCGCCGAGGCCCTCGGCGATCGGGTGGCGCGGATTGATGACCCAGAGGCGCTCGCGCTCGCCGGCCTCGCGCCATTTCAGGGCGCAGGGCGTGCCCATCAGCCGCTTGAAGATCTTCGAGAAATGGCCGGAATGGAGGACGAGCAGGCCCATGCCTTCCCAGACCCGCTTCGCCACGCGCTCGACCACCTCGTCGCTGACGGCACCGTGGTCCTTGTGACCCCACCAGACGAGCACGTCCGTCTCGGCAAGCCGCGCCGCGGTGAGGCCGTGCTCGGGCTCCTGCAGCGTCGCGGTGGCGGCGCTGATCGACGGGTCGCGGTTCAGCGCCTCGGCAATCGTGGTGTGCATGCCGTCCGGATAGATCGAGCGCACGATCTCGTTCGTCTGCTCGTGGATGTTCTCACCCCATACGATGGTGCGTATTGCCATGTGCCGTTCCTCTGAAGCCGAGAATTGAAACCGCTTTCAATTCGCCGGAATCGATAGAGACAGACCCGATTCTTGGCAAGCGGGGGCCTTCACGATTCCGATCGCCTTTCAGTGGAATGTCGATTTGGAGAAAAGGTTCAACACAAGCACGCCGGCAATGATGAGACCGAGGCCGACAATGGCGGCGAGATCGAGCTTCTGGCCGAAGACGAAATAGCCGACGGCCGAGATCAGCACGATGCCGAGTCCGCTCCAGATGGCATAGGCGATGCCAACAGGCACATAACGCAGGCTCCAGGACAGGAAGAAGAAGGCGATGGCATAGCAGACCACCATCATGGCCGTCGGCACGGCCCGCGTGAAATGCTGCGCAGCCTGCATGGCCGAGGTGCCCAGCACTTCGAAGACGATGGCGACGACGAGGACGGCGTAGACGGCGGTGAGGTTCATGGCGTTTCTCTGGCGCCCCCGGGCGCAATGTGTAGCGGGGATCAGGAGCGCGTCAGCGCCAGCAGCCGGTCCAGCATGGCGGCGCGGGCCTCGGCATCCATGGTGGGCGAGCCGAGAAGATCGGCAAGCCAGAGTCCATCGACGGCATAGCGCACCAGCATGGCATCGAGCGCGGAATCCGTGCCGACATTTTCCGCAAGGTATCGCTCCACCCATTGTCGCCAGCGCTCGCGCAGATGCGGCTCCGAAATGAGGGCGATGGTCAGCACCTTCCACTTCTCGCCGTCGGCAATCCCCTCCGGCAGGAAGAAGACCGAGATATAGGCACGGGTGAAGCGCCCCTTCGGCTCGGGGTCGTCGCACATCCTGTCGCCGATTGCCCGGTCGAGCTTCTCCGTCAGGTCGGCGAACAGGCCGTCGAGCAGCGACAGCTTGTTCGGAAAATGGTGCAGGAGCCCCCCCTTGCTGACACCCGCCGCCTGCGAGACCGCGTCGAGCGTCACGCTCGCGGGACCCTTCTCCAGCGACAGCTTCGCCGCGACCTCCAGCAATTGCTGGCGGACGGCTTCCGGGTGTTTCTTGCGGTGGTGCGCCTTGCTCATAGCAAAACATACCGTCTGGACGGTTTCTTGTCAATCGGGCCGAGAATCCCCAAAGACCGCGCGCTTCGTCGCAGGCAAGGGGCCGGCATTGCCTGCCGCGGATGCGGGCGCTAAGACCGGAAAAACGGGAAGAACCGATGACGGACACGACCGACAACAGGGAACGCCAAGGCGAGACGATCACCCTCTACGAGGCGATCGGCGGCGATGCGGCCGTCAGGGCGCTGACGCACCGCTTCTACGTGCTGATGGACACATTGCCGGAAGCCGCGCGCTGCCGCGCGATCCATCCGCCGGATCTTTCCGGCAGCGAGGAAAAGCTCTACGAGTACCTGACGGGCTGGCTCGGCGGGCCGCCGCTCTATACGGAAAAGCGCGGCCACCCCATGCTGCGCCGCCGCCATTTCGTCGCGCCGATCGGCCCGGCCGAGCGCGACGAATGGCTGCTCTGTTTCATCCGCGCGCTGGAGGAGACCGTGCCGAGCGAGGGGCTGCGCACCGTCATCCTGGAGCCCGTCACGCGGCTCGCCCACCACATGCAGAACCAGGAATAGTCCGATGTCGTTTTCGCTTCGCTCCGCGAGCCTTCTCGTTGCCGGCCTGATGGGGCTGACGGGTGTCGTCACCGCCGCCGCGGCCTCGCATGGCAGCGATCCGCGCCTGATGGCCGGCGCCTCCGCCATGTGCCTTGCCCATGCGCCTGCGCTGGTGGCGCTTCATGCCGCCTGGCCGGGCCTGCGCACGGCGGGGCTCGCATCCCTGCTGCTTGCCCTCGGCACCGCGCTCTTTGCCGGCGATCTCGTGCTGCGCCATTTCGCCGGGCACGGGCTCTTCCCGATGTCGGCCCCGACGGGCGGCGTCACCATGATGGCGGGGTGGCTGGCGGTGGCGCTCGGCGCCTTCCTGCCGCGCAGGGAACGCTGAGGTCAGCGCTTCGGAATGCGGCCGAAGCGGAGAAGATTGCCGTGCGGATCGTGGACATAGAACTCTTCCATGTCCCATGGCTGCACTTCCATCGGCGACAGTGTCGGCACGCCCCGGTCGCTGAACTCGCGGTGGAGGTCACCGATGCCGCCGCCACGCAGATAGACGGAGGTGCGCTCGCAGAGCGTCCGGTCGTCGGTCCGCCGGAAATGCAGTTCCATGCCGGGGCAGCGGCGGATGATGAGGTAATCATCCGCCCGGTACACGACCTCGCCGAAGCCCAGCAGCGTCGTGTAGAAATCCTGCGTCTCGTCGATATCGAGCGACGGCAGGACCGGCAGCACCTCGATGCGGTCGGGGTCGTCAGCCGCGCTCATGCGCCTTCGACGACGCTGAAGCCCTCGAATTTCGGCGGGCCGAGATAGATGCCCTTGTCGGCGGCGGCGTTCTTGTGCGCCTGCCGGAAGTTCTCCGACTTGGTCCAGGCGATGAAATCGTCCCTGCTCGCCCAGATCGAATGGGAGGCGAACAGGGTGAAGCCCTCCTCCGCATTGGTGTCGCCCCTGAGGAGATGGAAGGACTGGAAGCCCGGCATCTCGTTGAGGCTGGAATCCCGCCCCTTCCAGATGGCCTCGAAGGCCTCTTCGTGGCCGATGGCGATCTTGAAGCGGTTCATGGCGAAGAACATGGAAGACCTATCCTGTCAGAGCGAATCCCGCCGCAGGCGACGCGGCTGCGGGAAGGCTACGACATTGTCGTTGCGCGCTTCAAGGGCAGGCGCGCCCTCGAAGCTTGCAGCGCGCGCCGGCGGGCGGGCGCTTGCCAACGGGAATTCCGTGACATTCTCGCTTTCCAGCATGTCCGCACGGCGCGTCAGCAGGGCATAGAGTTCCGGCACGAGGCCGTCGCCGTTCTGGGCGGCCAGCTTGTGCAGGCCGATCATCATGAAGGCTTCGGGTCTTTCGTCATTCACTGGGTGGTGTCTCCCTGGCTCATGCTCTGCAGGGCCCGCTCGAAGGAGGACTTGCTGCCGTTGCGCAGCGGCACGAAGGCCTTTTCCCACTTCTTGCAGCCCGTCTTCACGCGGATGCAGGCATCATGGCTGATACAGTCGATGGGGCAGAAGACGCAGTCGACCGAGGGCAGGACGTTGTCGATGCGCGAGACCGCCTCGCGCAGGCCGCCATCGTGATGGATGAGGTTGGCGCCGTAGGAGCTGGCGATCTGGCGCAAATGCGCCACCTGGCAATCCCGGCCGCCGACATAGAGGAAGCTGCGCCCTTCGAGCCCCGCCTTGCCATCCGCCTTGTCGGCCGCGTCCGTCTGCTGGCGGGCCTGCTGCTGCTGCCTGTGCTTCTCGCGCATCGCCTTCCTCTCCGCTTCGCCCGTCCGGCGCTTGACCTTGGTGACTTCCACGCTGCGGGGCGCCTGCGGCGCCCGTACCTCGACCCGCGGGGCCGCCGGCGGCACGGCTGCTGCCGTGACCGTCTCCTGCGGTGCCGCGATCTGCCTCCTGAGTGCGGCGACCTGGCGCTCCAGGTCCGCAATACGCCGGTCGCGTTCGGCGATCATCGATTTCAAGACCGCTTCCGCGCGGCCTGCAGTCACGTAGTTCATGCACGCTTCCCCTTTGGCACTCCGCATGGGCGGAGCCTCAGTTCGGAGGCAACCTACAAAACATGAGTTTCAGAGTAAAGTATAAACATGACTAGGAAAGTCATATTTTTCCGCAAAAAATTCCCGCCGGGCGATGCGCGGCGGGAAAACGCGTCTCAGTTGAAGACGATCGGCACGTTGAAGGCCCAGGACGATTTGCCGGCGGCCTCCGGGATCTTGGCGAAGGGCGCGGCGCGCTGCACCGAATCGACCGCCGCCTTGTCGAGCGCGGCGACGCCCGAACTGCGTGCGACGCGAATGCCGCTCGCCGCCCCGCTGGCGCTGACGGTGAAGCTCACCACCACGCTGCCGCGGTCGCCGCCCGAGACGCGCCGCTTGGCGCGGTTGATCTTGTTGCGCACCTTGCCCGGATAGTTGGTGACGGCAGCATTGCCGGCTGCCGACGAATTGCCCTTCTTCTGGCCGCCGACCGCCGCGGTCTTCACGTCCGCCGAGCCGTCGACCTCGCCGCGTGTCGCGTTCTGCTTGGCCTTGCCCTTCTCGCCAGCCTTGCGGATCGGCTTTTCCTGCGGCTTCTTGCGCTCGACCTTCTTGACCGGCTCTTCCTTCTTCACCTCCGGAACCGGCTTGATCTCTTCATCCGGCTGGATTTCCGGCTTGATTTCGGGCACCGGAATCGCGGCGATCTCCACCTCCGCGGAAGGCACGACGAGTTCTGCGACCGGTTCGGAGACGATCGGGTCCGTCGGCGTCATCACCTCTGTCACTTCGGGCTCGATTTCGGTCGGCTGGATTTCCGCCACGTCCTGCGGCACCGGCTCGGTGACATCGGGCTGGATCGTCTCGGGCGTGATCGTGTCTTCGGGATTGCCGGATTCCACAGCCTCGAAGGCGCCGTTGCCGAGCATCGCCACTTCCGCGACGACGCCGCCGGCGATCAGCGCCTGCTCCTCCTCCGGCGCCGGCGCCATGGTGAGGATCGCGGCCGCGGTGGCATGCGCCAGCAGGGAAAGGGTGCCCGCGCCGAGCCAGAGCCACTTGCTTCCAGACATGATATCACCCGTCATTCCGTTTCATGCATCGCGGCGCCTCATGTGCCGCGTATCCGATGCTCAGCCTTCCAGGCCCGCCGTTGCCTTGCTGCGCGTCACGATGCCGTCCATGCAGCGGCCCTTCTCGATGCGCTCGCCTTCGCAGACCGGCGCATCGTTGATCAGAAGGTTCTTCACCGTCTCGCACTTGATGCCCGGCACGTCGAACTGGCGCACCTTGGACTTGCCCGCCGGCAGGTCGCGGAAATCGAGCAGGGCCAGGCGTTCGACCGTGCCCTTGTCGTTGAAGATGACGAATTCGAAGGAGACCTTCGAGACGTCCTGCGCAAAACCGTTGGCGGCGACGAAGGTGAAGAGGCAGCCCTTCTGCGAGCCGGCAAGCGCATTCAGCTCCACGTCCAGCCCCTTGGGCGCTGCGGCCTCTTGGGCTGCGGCACCGGTCAGGGCGGCAGCAGAAAGCATCACGGAAAGAAGAAGGGTGCGTACGGTCATGGGCTCGCCTGTCTCGATGTCGGTTCGCTGCGGCCGAGCGACGGCCGCGGTCAGTCTAGCCGGTGAGCGCCAGAATTAACATGACTTTACCGCACCGGTATTGCGTGCATAGATAAATATGAGTAATGAAGTCAAGATAGTAAACGCAAAATCCGCGTCAAACCCCTGTTCCGCCAACAAAATTTACCGGGACGGGACCGGACGACCGGAAACTCGATCAAGGCCGAGCCCATGACCAACACGACCCGCCCGACCCCCGCCGAAATCCGCGCCTTCCGCGCCGAGAACCCGAAGATGCGCGAGCGCGACATCGCCGCGCAGCTCGGCATTTCGGAAGCCGCGCTCGTCGCGGCCGAGGTGGGGCTGACGGCGGTGCGCATCGACGGCGACGCCAACCGCTTCCTCGAGCGTTCGGAAGCGCTCGGCGAGGTCATGGCGCTGACCCGCAACGAGAGCGTGGTGCACGAGAAGATCGGCGTCTTCGAGAAGATCAATACCGGCAAGCATGCCTCGATCGTGCTCGGCGAGAACATCGACCTGCGCATCTTCCCCGGCACCTGGGCCCACGGCTTTGCCGTGACCAAGACGGACGGAGAGCAGGTGCGCCGCAGCCTGCAGTTCTTCGACAAGGCCGGTGTCGCCGTGCACAAGGTGCACCTGCGCCCCGCCTCCAATCTCGAAGCCTACGAGGCCATCGTCGCCGACTTCCGCCTGGAAGACCAGTCGCAGGACTTCGTCGAGGTCGTGTCGGAGAAGGTCGAGGAAACCGGTCCGGTGGACGTCGCGGCGCTGCGCGAGAACTGGGCGGCGATGACCGATACCCACCAGTTCTTCGGCATGCTGAAGAAGCTGAAGATCGGCCGCCAGGACGCCGTGCGCAGCGTCGGCGAGGATTTCGCCCGGCAGGTCGCCGCCGATGCCGTCGGCCACCTGATGCACGCGGCCGCCGAGCGCGACGCCGACATCATGTGCTTCGTCGGCAACCATGGCACGATCCAGATCCACACCGGCCCGGTCAAGAACATCCAGCCGATGGGACCCTGGCTCAACGTCATGGACCCGACCTTCCACATGCACCTGCGCATGGACCACATTGCCGAGTGCTGGGTGGTGCGCAAGCCGACCGTCGACGGCCATGTCACCTCGCTGGAAGCCTATGACGCCAGCGGCGAGATGATCATCCAGTTCTTCGGCAAGCGCAAGGAAGGCATGACGGAGCGCGCCGACTGGCGCGAGATCCTCGACGGCCTGCCGCGCCCCGACAGCGCCGCGGCCTGAGGCCGCCGCAGAGACAGACGAATGGCGCGTTTCCGCATTGGGAAGGCGCCGGTTATCCGCGAAGGACCACGATCATGAGCAAGAGCTTCGATTTCCGCCGCGCCCGTCCGTGGGAAGTGGCCCTCACCGTATTCGCCCTCTCCGCCCCCCTGCTCCTGCCGTTCGCGGCGCCGGGCCAGAGCGGCTTCATCCGCAAGGCCGTCGCCCAGGAGATGCAGCAGGTCGACAGCTCCAAGCTGGTGGCGATCGGCGGTGCGGTGACGGAGATCGTCTACGCGCTCGGCGAAGGCGACCGCCTCGTCGCCCGCGACTCGACCAGCACCTTCCCCGAGGACGCGCTGAAGCTTCCCGATGTCGGCTATATGCGCCAGCTCTCGCCGGAAGGCGTCATCGCCGTCAACCCGACGGCGATCCTCGCCGTCGAAGGCAGCGGCCCGCCGGATGCGCTCGCCGTGCTGAAGAGCGCCGGCATTCCCTTCGAGATCGTGCCGGAAGGCTATGACCGCGCGGCAATCCTCAAGAAGATCGACGTCGTCGGAAAGTTCCTCGGCGTGACGGACAAGGCGAAGGAACTGGAGACGACGGTCGCCGCCGACCTCGACGCGGCCATTGCCGATGCCGCCAAGCGGCCGGAAAGCGAGCGCAAGCGCGTGCTGTTCATCCTCAGCTTCCAGAACGGCAGGGTCATGGCGGCCGGCAGCCACACGGCAGCCGACGGCATCATCGGCCTTGCCGGCGCGATCAACGCGACGGAAGGCACTTTCGAGGGCTACAAGCCGCTCACCGACGAAGCGATCATCAAGGCCAGGCCCGATGTCGTCATGGTCATGACGCGTCCCGGCGCCGGCAGCAGCGACGAGGAAATCCTCGCCCATCCGGCGATCTCGGTGACGCCGGCCGCCGCCAGCAAGGCGGTCCTCCGCATGAACAGCCTGCACCTGCTCGGCTTCGGCCCGCGCACCGCCTCGGCCATCCGCGACCTCAACAAAGAACTCTATGGCAATGTCTCTCAATGATGCCGTGCGCGGCGACGGTGCACGCGGTTCCTTCCTGATGCGCTCCGTCCGCGCCCGGGCGGCCGGCGACCGGACGGCGATCGCGCGCCTGACGCTCGCCGCCCTCGTCGTCGTCTCGGCCGTCGCGCTCGCCCTGTCGATCGCCACCGGCGCCTCGGATGCCTCCGCCCTCAACGTCATCGGCGCGCTCTTCAGCGGCGCCGAGGACACGGCGCTCAGCATGCGCGACCGCATCATCGTCTTCGACATCCGCATGCCCCGCGCCCTGCTCGGCTTCCTCATCGGCGCGGCGCTCGCCATGTCCGGCGCGGTCATGCAGGGCCTCTTCCGCAACCCGCTCGCCGATCCCGCCCTCGTCGGCATCTCCTCCGGCTCGGCGCTCGGCGCGGTGCTGATGATCGTGCTCGGCGCCAGCCTGCCGGCGGGCGTGATGATCGCGCTCGGCGCCTTCGCCCTGCCGCTCGCCGCCTTCGCCGGCGGTCTGCTGACCACGCTGCTGCTCTACCGCATCGCCACGCGCGGCGGGCAGACCTCCGTCGCCACCATGCTGCTCGCCGGCATCGCGATCTCCGCGCTCGCCGCCGCCATCACCGGCATCCTCATCTACATGGCCGACGACAAGCAGTTGCGCGACATCACCTTCTGGAGCCTCGGCTCGCTTTCCGGCATGACCTGGGCGAAGCTCCTTGCCGCCGGGCCGATCATCCTGCTCGCGCTTCTCGTCGTGCCGTTCCTGTCGCGCGGGCTCAATGCGATCACCCTCGGCGAGGCGGCGGCGTTCCACATGGGCGTCAAGGTGCAGCGGCTGAAATACATCGCCGTCGTCTCCGTCGCCGGCGCGGTCGGCGCCTCGGTCGCCGTCAGCGGCGGCATCGGTTTCGTCGGCATCGTCGTGCCGCATCTCCTGCGCATCGTCATCGGGCCGGACCACCGCTACCTGCTGCCGGCCTCCGCCCTCTTCGGCGGCGTGCTGATGCTCGGCGCGGACATGCTGGCCCGCACCATCGTCGCGCCCGCCGAGCTGCCGATCGGCATCATCACGGCGCTGGCCGGCGCCCCGTTCTTCCTCTGGGTGCTGCTGCGCGACCGCACGCGCAACGGCTGGTGAGAGACCCATGATCACCGCAAGAAACCTCACAGTCAGCCTGTCGGGCAAGACCATCGTGCACGGTGTGTCGCTGGAGGCCAGGGCCGGCGAGCTGACCGCCATCGTCGGCCCGAACGGCTCCGGCAAGACGACCATGATGAAGGCGATCGCCGGTGAACTGCCGAGCAAGGGCGAGATCGCCATCAACGGCCACGCGCTCGCCGCGCTGGAACCCTGGCAGCTCGCCGTCAAGCGCGCGGTGCTGCCGCAGGCCGCCACCATCGCCTTCCCCTTCACCGTGCGCGAGATCGTCCGCCTCGGCCTCACCGTCGGCCCGAACCGCCATGCCGAGCGCATCGACGCGATCACCGCGGAGGCGCTCGCCGCCGTCGATCTCGCGGGCTTTGCCGGCCGCTTCTACCAGGAGCTTTCCGGCGGCGAGCAGCAGCGCGTGCAGCTCGCCCGCGTGCTCTCGCAGATCTGGGAACCGGTGCTCGACGGCGAGCCCTGCTTCCTGATGCTCGACGAGCCGGTCTCCGCCCTCGACATCCGCCACCAGTTGACGATCATGACCCTCGCCCGGCGCTATTGCGCCGGCGGCGGCGGCGTGATCGCGGTCATGCACGACCTCAACCTCACCGCCATGTTCGCCGACCACATGGTGATGATGAAGAGCGGCCGCATCGAGCACGCCGGCCCGCCCGCCAAGGTGATGACCGACGATGCGATGGAGGCGGTGTTCGGCTGCCGCATGCGCATCAACGGCGTGCCCGCCACCGGCGTGCCCTTCGTGCTGCCGCACACCGCTTCGGCCTGATTTTCCAGCGCCTTACGGAACCTTTTGCCCCCATCGCCGTTGTTTGCCCCGGAAGACCGTTCCGCCAAGGGGGTGGAGCGCTGTTCGGCCCGCACATCTGCGGGCGACCGCAAAAGGAGAAACGGCATGGCCAACGGACTGTTTTCATCGCGCAGCAAGAGCCTTCGCAGCGGGCTTCAAGAGGAAGCCCAGGCGGTCGAGGAGCAGATCGCGGACCTGCGCGCGGAGATCGCCTCCCTCGCCAAGCTGCTCGCCGACGACGCATCGAGCGGGGCCAGCGGCATCCGCAAGAAGGCCCGCGCCGCAAAGGCGCAGGCGAGCGAGGCCGCACACGGCCTGAAGGACCGCGCGGAAGGCGACATCCGCGACATGATCGCTGCCGGCGAGGACATCCTTGCCGAGTTCCAGGAGCGCTATCGCCATTCCGGCCGCCGCGCCCGCAAGGCGGTGAAGGAGCATCCGCTCGCAACGCTCGGCGTAGCGGCTGCCGCAGGCTTCCTGCTCGCCGCCCTCCTGCGGCGCTGATCCCTTCCTTCCCCATCCCGGGACGCCGGCCGGCGTCCCTTCCTATGCGGAGCGTTAAAGGCATGCTTTCACTGGGGGCCATTCTCCTGCAAAACCTCGTCACCCGCGTCACCGACCGGGTGGACGAGACCATGGACGTCGCCAAGCGCAATGCGATCGCCGGCGCTGCGATCGGCCTCCTGCTGGTCACCGCCTACGGCCTTGGCGTCGTCGCCACCGCCGTGCTGCTGTCGCAGCACTACGGCACCGTGCCGGCGCTCTTCGGCCTTGCCGGCGGTTTCCTGCTGCTTGCCCTCATCGTGCTGGCCGTCGTCGCCATGCGCAACAAGCGGGAGCGCGAACTGCGCCGCATCCGCCGCCAGCAACTGGCCGCACGCCGCGACCTGATGGCGGCGGCCGCCACCGTCGCCATGAAGAAGCCCTTCGCCGCGACCGCCGTCGCGCTCGCGCTCGGCTTCCTGCTCGCGCCGAAATCCCGCCGCGGCGACGACTGATCTTCCCGATCTTCGCGAAAAGGCATGCCGCTCAGAGCGGCATGCGGATGACCGCCGTCACGCCCTTGGGCAGGTATTCGACATGCACGTTGCTGCCGAGGACCTTGTCGAGGCTGCGCTCGATCAGCACCGAGCCGAAACCGCGCCGGCCGTCCTGCCTGACCGGCGGTCCGCCGACCTCGTGCCAGGTCATGTTGAGCACGCGCTGCTCGTCTTCCTTCACCACGCGGGCGGCGATCACCACCTTGCCCGAGCGCACCGACAGCGCGCCATATTTGCGGGCATTGGTGGCCAGCTCGTGCAGGACGAGGCCGAGGCCGACCGCCTGGTCCGGCCCCAGCTCCACCTCGTCCTTGTGGATCTCGATCTGGCTGTCGAAGTCGATCGCATAGGGCATGATCTGCTTCTGCAGCAGCATCTTCAGGTGGATGACGCCCCATTCGTGATCACTGAGCAGGCTATGCGCCTCGGAGAGCGATTGCAGCCGGCCGGCGAAGGCATCCATGAACTCGACCGGATCGCTGGTCTGGCGAAGGGTCTGGCGGGCGAGCGACTGCAGCATGGCCAGCGTGTTCTTGACCCGGTGGTTGAGCTCGCGCAGCAGAAGCCGAGTGCGTTCGGAGGCAAGCTGCCCGTCCGTGACGTCGACATTGATGCCGAGGAAGATCGTCGGCCTCCCGTCCGCATCCCATTCGTGCACGCGCCCGCGCCCGAGCAGCCAGCGGCCGGATTTCGCGGCCCGGAAAAGGCCGTCATATTCCTTGCCGGAAGCGAGCGCATCGCGCAGGCGGCCGATGGTGGCCTTGCGGTCGGCCGGATGCACCGCGGCGAAGAACCTGCGCGCCCGCATGGGCCTGGCCGGCTTGACGCCGAGCATGCGATAGAAGGTCTCGTTGCCGGAGACCATACCCGTCGACAGGTCCCACAGCCAGCTTGCGACATTGGCCGCATCGAGCGCGAGGGCATGGCGCTTCTCGTCACGCGAAAGCGCCTCGGCGGCCAACAGGCGCCGCCGGGCCTCGTCCTTCAGCTTGATGAGCGAGGCGGCAAGCGAGGCAAGCTGTCTCAGCCGCGGCAGAAGGTCCAGGGCGACACGCGCGTGCGGCTCGACATCGAAGACGCAGACCGTGCCGATCGGCTGGCCCTCCACGATGATCGGCGCGCCTGCATAAAAGCGCAGGTGCGGTGCGCCGGTAACGCTCGGCAGGCAGGCAAAACGTTCATCCTCACGGGCATCGGCGACGATGAGCGGCTCGTCCGCGCTTTCGGCGATCATGCGCGCGCAGAAGGAGGCATCCGACGGCGCGCGGATATCCGGCGTACCCTCGCGCGCAAGGAACCACTGGTCGGTGCGTCCGAGAATGGTGACGAGGGAAATCGGCGTGGAGAAGACCCCCGCCGCAAGACCGGCAATATCGTCGAAATCGGAATCCGGGCCGAGGAAGACCGGCATCGCGGCGTCGAGCGCCGCCAGACGGTCTGGCGCCTCCAGAACCGCTATGACATCGGACGATACTGTCAGAACATTGTCCTTCATACGTCTCAGGTATGCGATTCCGCGTCCGGTTTCACCCTCGGCTTTCGCCTGCGACGCGCTTCGCCCCTTTCCCCCTCAGCTATCGTCGCCCGCGTGGTCGCAGGCGGCGCGTGTTTCCGTACCCTATGATGCAAAGGCGCGCGAGGTGATCGGCGCCGAGACCGCATCCGGGCCATAGTCGCTTTCGCCGCTCACCTGCAAGAGCTCCTGCAGGCGCTGGCGGGCGCGGTTGACGCGGCTCTTGATCGTGCCGAGCGCGCAGCCGCAGATTTCCGCCGCCTCTTCGTAGGAAAAGCCCGACGCGCCGACGAGGATAATCGCCTCGCGCTGCTCGTCCGGCAGCTTTTCCAGCGCCTTCTTGAAGTCCTGCATGTCGAGCGAACCATATTGCGAGGGGTGCTGCGCCATGTTCTCCGTGAAGAGACCATCGGAATCCTGCACCTCGCGGCCGCGCTTGCGCATCTTGCTGTAAAGCTCGTTGCGCAGGATCGTGAAGAGCCAGGCCTTCATGTTCGTGCCCATCTCGAACTGTTCCTGCTTGGCCCAGGCCTTCATGATCGTGTCCTGCACGAGATCGTCGGCCTGGTCGTGCCGGCCGATCAGCGAAATGGCGAAGGCGCGCAGGCTTGGCAGAACCGCCAGCAGCTCCCGCTTGAACGTCGTCTGTTCCTGATCCATCGTACCCTCACTCGACCCGTTGGACGCGGCTTTCCACAGCATCCAGTTTTTCGAGAAGATCAAGGAACCTTTGGGGAAGCGCCTCATCCTGTACCTGATGGTAGAAGGCGCGAAGCTTCATCGCAATCTGTGCATTGGGATCGTCGCTCGCGGGAGATCGTTTCCCGCCTCTTTTCTTCTTGTCCACGCTATTCACTGTGCCACTCTCATTTTTCATTCGCGCCTTGTGACGAATTCGGCGTGAAAATGCCTGGCTTCAAAAAAAGTTCCCGTCCCCGGAACCTTAATTTGGCTTCCGCGTTCAAACCGTCAACTGCCACTCAAACAAATTCAGAACAGGGGACCACCATGCCGATTTCCGACCGCATCGGACCGCACCTTCCGGCGCTTCGCCGCTATGCCCGCGCCCTGACCGGAACACAGCCCTCCGGCGATGCCTATGTGGCCGCGACCCTCGAAACCATTCTTGTCGATCCCTCCGTGATGCCGGAGGGCGAGGACGACAAGGCGACGCTCTTCGGTCTTCTCAGCCGCATCATTTCCTCCCTCCCCGTTTCGGTAAGCCGGGGCGCCGGCACCATCTCGCCCGGCACGGAGGCCCCGTTCGACCTGTCCGGCGTTCCCCCGCTCGCCCGGCAGGCGCTGCTGCTGGCGACGGTCGAGGGCTTTACCGTCGAAAAGACCGCGGCCATCCTCGATGCCGAGCCGACCACCATCCGCACCCTGCTCGACGCCGCCTTCGCGGAAATCGCCGCGCAGGCCGAGACCGGCATCATGATCATCGAGGACGAGCCGCTGATCGCCCTCGACCTTGCCCACATGGTCAACGGCATGGGCCACCGCGTCACCGGCATCGCCCGCACGCAGAGCGAAGCCGAAATATTGTGGAGCGACAGCCGACCCGGCCTCATCCTTGCCGACGTGAAGCTCGCCGACGGAAGCTCCGGCATCGATGCGGTGAATTCCATCCTCACCCGCACAGGCATTCCCGTGATCTTCATCACCGCCTATCCCGAGCGGCTTCTCACCGGCGAGCGCCCGGAGCCGGCCTTCCTCGTTTCCAAACCGTTCAATCCGGAGCAGGTGAAGGTGCTCATCAACCAGGCTCTTCTCTTCACCCCGCAAGCGCGCGCCGCGGCCTGATCTCGCTCCCGGACGGCCGCAGCGGCGGCGCGGCCGGCGGCGGTGGGAGGCACGCCCACCGCCGCCTTTTCTTGCCTGCCATCCGGGCGACGGCAGGCATGTGCACAGCCGCTTTTCATTTTCTCGCCATGCCACAAAAGAAAACAGCCAGCGTCTGGGAGACACTGGCTGCTTGAGTATCCACGGACCGGAGGGGGACACGGTATCGTGGTCGATCACCGGTCGAGGGCCTCGCATTTGGGGGACATGCGCTGACCGGTGACGGGAAGGAAACTCTCAGCGGGGGACTTGGTTCCGGCCGATCGAAAATTTTTTCGGGACATTTTCAGTCGATCGCTTCCAGTTCGGCGCGATGCCGTTGGAGCGCCAGGAAACGGCGATAGTCCCGGTCGTAGCCGGCCTTGCGGGCGGGATCGGGAAGGAAGGTGCTGCTTCCCGGAGACATCTGCCGGCCTGCAGCCGGCAGGTCGGCGTGCACTCCGCCGGCAACCGCCGCCACCATGGCCGTCCCGAGCAGCACCGCATCGCCGGTCTGCGGCACGACGACGCGGCAGCCGGTGACATCCCGGTAGAGCTCCATCAGCAGCGGATTGCGCACATGGCCGCCGGTGACATGCAGCGTATCGAGCGGGTAGCCGCCCGCGCCGAGCTTTTCGAGGATATGACGGATGCCGAGCGCGATGGCGACCGAGGTCCGCCAGTAGAGGCGGCAAAGCCCGTCGAAGGAGGCATCGAGCGAAAGGCCGCTGATCACGCCGAGCGCGTGCGGATCGGCCAGCGGCGAGCGGTTGCCGTGAAAATCCGGCAGCACATGCAGCCGCGCGGCGAAAGCCTCGCCCTCCTGCGCCTGCATCTCGCGGATGCGCGCGACGATGCGGGCATGGTTCGCCGCCGAGGGGTCGCCGCCCGCGCTGTGCGTGCGCACGACATGGTCGAGCAGCGCACCCGTCGCGGACTGGCCGCCCTCGACCAGCCACCAGCCCGGCAGCACCGCCTCGTAATAAGGCCCCCACATGCCGAAACCGAACCGCTTCTCGCGCGAGAAGGCGACGATGCAGCTCGACGTGCCGCCGATGAGGGCAAGCTGCCGCTCCAGCACCTCCGGTGCGCCGGCAAAGGCCCCGAGCACGCCGAGCGTGCCGGCATAGGCATCGATCAGGCCCGTCGCGACCACGCAGCCCGCATCGAGGCCGAGTTCTGCGGCCGCTTCCGGCGTCAGGCGCCCGACAGCCGCGCCGACCGCCAGCGTCTCCTGCGGCAGCGCACCGCGTTCGTGCAGGTCCTCAAGGCCGATCGCCGCCAGGAAACCGTCGTTCCACGGCTGCTTTTCATGGGAGAGATAGTTCCATTTCGCCGTCATCGTGCAGCGCGAGCGGGCATTCGACCCCGTCGCCCGCCAGGTCATGAAATCGGCGAGATCGAAGACATGGCCCGTCTTCGCCCATTGCGCCGGCCGGTGGCGCTTCAGCCACATCAGCTTGGGCATTTCCATTTCCGGCGACATGACACGCCCGGAATGGGCCAGCACCGGATGGTCCGTCGCCGTGCAGAGATCGGCCTCTTCCAGCGCGCGGTGATCGAACCAGGCGATCGTGTCCCAGCGGGCCTCCTCGCCGCCGGAAACGGCCAGCGGCCGTCCCACCGTGTCCCTGACGACCAGCGAGCAGGTCGCGTCGATGCCGAGCGCCGCGATGCGGCCCGCCTCGACGCCCGCAAGCGCGCGGGCCGCCTTGATCGCGGCACAGGCCGCCTGCCAGATGTCCTCCGAATCATGCTCGGCGTGGTTCACGCTGGGCCGGCGCAGGGCGATCGGGTGTTCGGAGCGTCCCAGCAGAGCGCCGCTCCGGTCGAACACGCCGGCGCGGGCACTGCCCGTGCCGATGTCCACCGCAACGATCAGATCGCGCATCAATGCTCTTTCCCGCCGGCCTCTTCCTTGCGGACAAACTGTAACAATTCCCGCATGTCGTCAAACAGGGCGTCGGGATTGAGGCTGAGCAGCGCGTCGCGATGGCGCGGCGTGCGCGCATGGGAGCCGCCGGTGAAGGCGACCACCCGCATGCCGGCGGATTTCGCCGCCGTGATGCCGGCCGGGCTGTCCTCCACCACCACGCAATGGCCGGGCGCAACGCCCATGACCGCGCTGGCATGCAGGAAGAGATCGGGCGCCGGCTTGCCGCGCGCGACCATGCTGGCGCTGAAGATGTTCGGCTCGAACCTGTCGATGAGGCCGGTGACGGAAAGCGACAGGCGGATGCGCTCGAGCTGGCTGGAGGAGGCCACGCAATGGGCGATGCCGAGCCCGTCCACCGTCTCGGCAATGCCCTCGATGGGCTGCAGCTCGGTGCGGAACCGCTCGTAGAGCACCTTGCGCATCGCCTCCAGGAAGGCCGTATCGATCGCCAGCCCGTAGTCGGCATGCAGGATTTCCGACATGCTCTTCAGGCTGCGGCCGAGGAAACGCTCGTGGGCCTCCTCGGCGCTCATCGTGACGCCCGCCGCCGCCAGCGCCTCGACCAGTACCGCGATCGAGATCGGCTCGCTGTCGACGAGCACCCCATCGCAATCGAAGATCACCAGTTCTGTCTGTTTGGCGGCCATGACGTCCCGTTCCATTGTCAGGCCCCCGTGGTACTGTCTGCTCTCCTTGTTGGAAAGCCCCGCATTTGTGGGGATTTCCTCAATTCACCAGCCTGTCGTCCAGATATGCCTTCAGCGTTGCCCGGGTGCCCTTCTGCTGGAGGGATTTGAGGGCGGTTGTGAAGCGTCTGGCGAAGCGGTTTGATGTTGCGACGGTACCGAAGATGTCCTTGAGTTCGAGGAAGGCGCCTGGGTTGGTCGTTGCGGCGCTTGCGGCGGCGCGGATGCGCTCGATGTTGGGGTCGTTGAAGGTGATGGGCCTGCCGCTGTCCGTGGTGCCGGCGAGGTAGTGGCACCAGAGCGCGGAGACGAGCGCGAGGCCGACGACGTCCTCGCCGCGCGCCAGCCGGTCGGCGGTGGAGGGCAGGATGAACTTCGGCTGGCGGTTGGAGCCGTCCTGGGCAAGGCGCGGGATCGTGTCGGCGATCTTGGGATTGGAGAAGCGGCGTTCGATCAGCGCGAAATAGTCGTCGAGGTCGGTGTCGGGCACGGGCGGGATGACGGGGATGATCTCCTCGCGCTCGAGCTTGGCGAGGAAGGCGCGGATGTCGGGGTCCTCCATCGCCTCGTGCACGAAGTGGATGTCGAGCAGGGCGGCCGGATAGGCGATGGCGGCATGGCCGCCGTTGAGGATGCGGATCTTCATGTGCTCGTAGGGCGCGACGTCGGGCACGAACTGCACGCCGACCGTCTCCAGCGCCGGGCGGCCCTCAGGGAAACGATCCTCCAGCACCCATTGCCTGAACTCCTCGCAGAAGACCGGCCAGGCGTCGTCGATGCCGTATTCGTCCGCCACGATGCCGATCTCGCGCGGGCCGGTGGCCGGCGTGATGCGGTCGACCATGCCGTTCGGGAAGGCGACATTGGCGTCGATCCAGTCGGCAAGGTCGGGATCGGAGAGGCGGGCAAGGCCGGAGACGGCGGCGTGCGTGACCTCGCCATTGCCGGGGATGTTGTCGCAGGACATGACGGTATAGGGCGCAATGGCCTTGTCCCTGCGCGCCCTGAGGCCGGCGAGGATGAGGCCGAAGACGGTCTTCGGGTCGTCCGGGTTGGCAGCATCGGCGGCGATGGCGGGATGGGCCGGGTCGAAGAGGCCGGAGGCCGGGTTGATGAAGTAGCCGCCCTCGGTGATGGTCAGCGAGACGATGCGGATGGCGGGGTCGCAGAGCTGGGCGATGGTGGCCGCCGCATTGCCGGGCGCGAGGTAGCCGATCATCGCGCCGGTGACGCGCGCGCCGGAGCGGTTGTTGTCCTGCTCGACGACGGTGGTCAGGAAATCCTGGCCGGCCAGCTTGTCGCGCATCGCCGCGTCGGAGGGCAGCACGCCGGCGCCGATGATCGCCCAGTCGTGATCGCGGCCAAGGTTGAACAGGTCGTCGAGATAGACGGCCTGGTGCGCCCGGTGGAAATTGCCGACCCCGAAATGCACGATGCCGGCCTTGAGGCTGCCGCGCCCGTAGGCCGGAACGCCCGCGGTCCTTTCGACCGTATCGAGGGTGGCGAGCGACAGTTTCGTGGTCATGGTCCATTCCTTCCGGTTGTCCGGTCTCGTCTCGTTGCCGGTCCGCCCATGCGGGCCTCAGCTCATCCAGTTGCCGCCGTCGACATTGTAGGTCTGCGCGACGACGTAGTTGCTCTCCTTGGAGGCGAGGAAGATCGCCATGCCGGTGAGGTCGTCCGCCGTGCCCATGCGGCCGAAGGGCACCTCTTCGCCGACCAGGCGCTTCTTCTCGCCGAGCGGCCGGTTCTCGTATCTGGCGAAGAGCGCGTCGACGCCGTCCCAGTGCTCGCCGTCGACCACGCCGGGCGCGATGGCGTTGACGTTGATGCCGTGTTTGATGAGGTCCAGCCCCGCCGACTGGGTGAGGCTGATGACCGCCGCCTTCGTCGCGCAGTAGACGGCGACCAGCGCCTCGCCGCGCCGGCCGGCCTGGCTCGCCATGTTGATGATCTTGCCGCCGCGGCCCTGCGCGATCATCTGCCTGGCCGCCGCCTGCAGCGTGAAGAGCGTGCCGGCGACGTTGATCGAGAACAGCCTGTCGTAGCTTTCCCGCGTGATCTCGACGATCGGGGCGAGATCGAAGAGGGCGGCATTGTTGACGAGGATGTCGATGCCGCCGGCCTCCTTCACGCAGGCCGCGACGGCCGCATCGATCGACGCCTGCCGCGTCACGTCCATCTCGACCGCATAGGCGGCCGGCCCGATCTCGCCTGCCGTCGCCCGCGCCCGCCCGATGTCGATGTCGGCGACGGCGACGCGCGCGCCCTCGCGCACATAGGCCTCCGCGAAGCTGCGGCCGATGCCGCGCGCCGATCCGGTGATCAGCGCGCTCCTGCCCTCCAGCCGTTTCATCGGATCGCCTTCCCGGCATCGTCGAAGCGGTGGATGCGGGCCTCGTCGGGGGTGAGGAAGACGGTGTCGCCGTGGGTGACGGGGAAGTCGCCGCCGGCGCGCACGGTCACCATGCCGATGCCCTCGGCATTGACATGCAGGAACGTGTCGGAGCCGAGATGCTCGGCGACGCCGACGACGCCCTTCCAGGTGCCGCCCTCCTTGGAGAGGCGGATATGTTCCGGCCTTATGCCGACGGTCGGGGCGTTCCAGGGCCTGGCCGCCTCGCCCTTGACGAAGTTCATGCGCGGCGAGCCGATGAAGCCGGCGACGAAGAGGTTGTCGGGCTTGTTGTAGAGATCGAGCGGCGAGCCGACCTGCTCGATATTGCCGGCGTTGAGCACGACGATCTTGTCGGCCATGGTCATGGCCTCGACCTGGTCGTGGGTGACGTAGATCATCGTCGTCTTCAGCTGGTGGTGCAGCTCGGAGATCTCCAGGCGCATCGTGCCGCGCAGCGCCGCGTCGAGGTTGGAGAGCGGCTCGTCGAACAGGAAGGCCGAGGGTTCGCGCACGATCGCCCGGCCGATCGCCACGCGCTGGCGCTGGCCGCCGGACAACTGGCCGGGGCGGCGTTCGAGATAGTTGGCGAGGTTCAGGACGCGCGCGGCCTCCGCCACCTTCTTCTCGATGACGGCCGGATCGGTCCTGGCCATCTTCAAGGGGAAGGCGATGTTGTTCTTCACCGTCATGTGCGGATAGAGCGCATAGGACTGGAACACCATGGCGAGCCCGCGCCGGGCCGGGGCCTCCCCGGTGACGTCCCGCCCGTCGATCTCGATCGTGCCGCTCGTCGTGTCCTCCAGGCCCGCGATGAGGCGCAGCAGCGTGGACTTGCCGCAGCCCGACGGGCCGACGAAGACGACGAACTCGCCGTCCTCGATGGTCAGGTCGATGCCCGGAATGACCTGCGTGGCGCCAAAACTCTTGTTGACCTTTTTAAGGATGATCTTGCCCATGATGGTCCCTCCCGTCTGTTTCGTTACTTCACGGCGCCGAAGGTGAGGCCGCGGACAAGCTGTTTCTGGCTGAACCAGCCCATGATCAGGATCGGGGCGATGGCGAGCGTCGAGGCCGCCGAGAGCTTGGCCCAGAACAGGCCCTGCGGGCTGGAGAAGGAGGCGATGAAGGCGGTCAGCGGCGCGGCGTTCGTCGTCGTCAGGCGGATCGTCCAGAACGCCTCGTTCCAGGCGAGGATGATGTTGAGCAGCATGGTGGACGCAATGCCCGGCACCGCCATCGGGGTCAGCACGTAGACGATCTCGCCCCAGAGCGAGGCCCCGTCCATGCGCGCGGCCTCCAGGATCTCGCCGGGGATCTCGCGGAAATAGGTGTAGAGCATCCAGATGACGATCGGCAGGTTGATCAGCGTCAGCATGACGGTCAGCCCGACGCGGCTGTCGAGCAGGCCCGTGTCGCGGAAGATCAGGTAGATCGGCACCAGCACGGCGACGGCCGGCATCATCTTGGTCGACAGCATCCACATCAGGATGTCCTTGGTCCTTCTCGTCGGCGAGAAGGCCATCGACCAGGCGGCCGGCACGGCGACCAGCAGCGCCAGCAGCGTCGAGCCGACCGAGATGATCACCGAGTTCAGGAAGAACTTGAAGTAGTTGCTCTGCGCCTGCACGGCCGCATAGCTCTCCACCGTGCCGGACGGGACGATGCCGAAGCCCTGGATCGCCTCGGTCTCGGACTTGAACGAGGTGATGATCGTGTAGAGGATCGGGAAGAAGAGGATCAGCGCGATGATCCAGGCGGCGATGGTGAAGACGACGGTTCGTCTGGTCGAGACGGCTCTAGCCATGGTCGTATCCCCTTGATGTGAGCTGTTCCAGGAACGTGCGGAGCGGTTGTGCGTCCGGAACGGCGGCAGCTATTTGTCCAGGTTCTTGCCGACGGCGCGCATCAGGAAGAAGGCGACGATGTTGGCGAGGATGACGGCGATGATGCCGCCGGCCGAGGCGCCGCCGACGTCGTAGCCGAGAAGCGCGGTGCGGTAGATCAGGAACGGCAGGTTGGTCGAGGCATAGCCCGGCCCGCCATTGGTGGTGACGAGGATCTCCGCATAGACGCCGAGCAGGAAGATCGTCTGGATCAGGATGACGACGGTGATCGAGCGGGCAAGATGCGGCAGCGTCAGGTAGACGAAGCGCGAGACGAAGCCGGCCCCGTCCATCTCCGCCGCCTCCTTCTGCTCGCCGTCGAGCGATTGCAGCGCGGTCAAGAGGATGAGGGTGGCAAACGGCAGCCATTGCCAGGCGACGATGATGATGATCGAGAACAGCGGATACTGCGCGAACCAGTCGACCGGCTGCAGCCCGAGCGCCCGGTTGATGTCCGCCAGCACGCCGTAGCCCGGATGCATGATCATGTTCTTCCACACCAGCGCGGCCACCGGCGGCATGACGAAGAAGGGCGAGATGATCATGATGCGCACGATGCCCTGCCCCCACATCGGCTGGTCGAGCAGCAGCGCAATCGCGATGCCGCCGACCACGGTGATCAAGAGCACCCCGCCGACGATCAGCAGCGTGTTCCAGATCGACTGGAAAAAGGCCGGGTCGGTGTAGAAATACTGATAGTTGAACAGCCCGGCCCAGCTGACATTGGCCGGGTTCAAAAGGTTATAGTTCTGGAACGAGAACCACAACGTCATCGCCAGCGGCACGATCATCCAGACCAGAAGCAACCCAACAGAGGGCGCCAACATCAAACGCGCCAAACCACGCGTGTTCTCCGTCGCCATGATCTTCCTCCCGAAGCCGGTATGGCCGGCCAATGCAGTCACGACATCATTACAGGGCGAGCCGCCCCTCATCCCCCTGCCGGGACCTTCTCCCCTCAAGCGGGGAGAAGGGGCAGAACGGAGAGCCCATCGCTCCTCTCCCCGCGTACGGAGAGAGGATGCCGGCAGGCCGGTGAGAGGCAAACGCCGGAAACGACACCCCATCTATCGGCTGCCCGGAGCGCGTCCGGGCAGCCTGTCCTTGGGGAGGAGGCAATTACTTGATGTAGCCGGCGCGGGTCATCTCGCGTGTCGTGACCTGCTGGGCCTGGGCGAGCGCGTCGTCGACCGACATCTGGCCGGCGAGGGCTGCCGAGAAGAGCTGACCGACCGTCGTGCCGAGACCCTGGAACTCGGGGATCGCGACAAACTGCACGCCGACATAGGGCACCGGCTTGACGGCCGGGTTCTTCGGGTCGGCGGCATTGATCGAGTCGAGCGTCATCTTGGCGAAGGGCGCGGCCGCTTCATAATCCGCATTCGCATAGAGCGAGGAGCGCGTGCCCGGAGGAACGTTCGCCCAGCCTTCCTTCTCGGCGACGAGCTTGGTGTAGTCCTTGCTGGTCGCCCAGGCGATGAACTTCTCCGCCGCCTCGGCCTTCTGCGTGCCTGCGGGGATGGCGAGGTTCCAGGCCCAGAGCCAGTTGCCGCGCTTGCCGAGGCCCGTGTCGGGCGCCAGCGCATAGCCGACCTTGTCGGCGACCGTCGATTCCTTCGGGTTCGAGACGAAGGAGGCGGCGACCGTGGCGTCGATCCACATGCCGCAATTGCCCTGCTGGAAGAGCGCCAGGTTCTCGTTGAAACCGTTGGAGGATGCGCCCTGCGGGCCGGCATCGTTCATCAGCTTGACGTAGAAATCGAGCG
The DNA here is from genome assembly GCF_001652565.1 of Shinella sp. HZN7. Lineage (NCBI taxonomy): Bacteria > Pseudomonadati > Pseudomonadota > Alphaproteobacteria > Hyphomicrobiales > Rhizobiaceae > Shinella > Shinella sp. HZN7. The sequence continues at coordinate 2,926,501 of NZ_CP015736.1, forward strand.
TGTTCTTCCATTCCGGCTGGTCGAACTGCGGCGCCCAGTTCTCGTCGAACCAGCGGGCGCCGAAGGCGTTGGCGGTGGCGGTCAGGAAGGCCATGTTCTCGCCCCAGCCGGCCTTGCCGCGCAGGCAGATGCCGTTGATGCCGGCCGTGCGGTCGGTCATCTTGCGGGCGGCCTCACCGATGAACTCCCAGGTCGGCGCGTCGGGCATGGTGAGCCCGGCCTTCTCCATCAGGTCCTTGCGGTACATGACGAAGGAGGATTCGCCGTAGAACGGCGCAGCATAGAGCTTGCCGTCCTCGCCCGTCAGGCCCGAGCGGATGGCCGGCAGGAGGTCGTCGGCATCGTAGTCGGCGCCGAGATTGTCGAGCGCCACGAGCCAGCCCTGCTTGGCCCAGATCGGAACCTCATAGGTGCCGATCGTCATGATGTCGTACTGGCCGCCCTTCGTCGCGATGTCGGTCGTGACGCGCTCGCGCAACACGTTCTCCTCAAGCGTCACCCAGTTCAGCTCGATATCGGGGTTCTTGGCCGTAAAATCGTCCGTCAGCCCCTGCATGCGGATCATGTCGCCATTGTTGACGGTGGCGATGGTCAGCGTTTCGGCATTGGCGAAACCGCACAGGAGCGCAGCCGAGCAGGTGCCCAGCAAAAGGGTCTTCAAATTCATCATCTTCCTCCCAGAAAGGTATTGAGCATTTGCTTTGCTCATGGGCAATTACTCGCATATTGTCGCGACAAGTCAACGGCCAATCGTTGCTGCACCGCACAAAGCGAGACAGCGACCGTTGAATCTCATGGAGAATTTTTACCGGGAAGACGGTCCGGATCAGGCCGAAAGCAGGTGGCGGGCGGTGGCCTCGTCGGTGATGACGCCGTTGATCATGCGCCCGCGCAGCGCCGCCAGAAGCGCCGCATATTTGCGCTTGCCCTTGGCAAGGCCGATGACGGTGGTGGTCTCGCGCGGCGGCAGCGGCACGGAGGCGACACGCTCGTTGATGCTGCCTTCGAGCAGCTTGCCGTCACGATCGAACATCCAGCCGCAGATCTCGCCGGCGGCCCCCTCCTCCATCAGACGGGCCATCTCCTCCGGATCGAGGAACCCGTCGAGGCAGAGCGGCGCATCCGCGCCGAGCTCGCCGATGCCGACGAAGGCAACGTCCGCCTCGCGGCCGAGCTGGAGGGTCGATTGCACGAGGCTCTGCTTGTGCAGAAGGTCGCGCTCCTCCGTGGAGGAGACGAGAACCGGCAGCGGCATCGGATAGTGCCGGGCCTTCACCGCATCGGCCATGGAGAAGATGACGTTGTAGTAGGCCGCCGAACCGTCCGGCCCGATATTGCCGGTCAGCGACATGATGCGGTGCTGCGGACATTCCATCGCCGGAAGCTGGTCGATCGCCGCCTTCAGCGTGCGCCCCGTGCCGACGGCGAGCACGATCGGCTCGGATTTCTTCAACCAGCGTTCGATCTCCGCCGCGCCCGCCTCGGCGATGCCGATCGTCGTGGAAGTGGAGCCAGGGTCGCTCGGCACGATATCGACATGCACGAGGCCGAACTTCTTCTTCAGCTCCTCGCCAAGCTCCAGGCATTCGGCGATCGGATGGTCGAGCCGCACCTTGATCAGCCGCTCGGCGACGGCGAGCGAGACGAGGCGCTGCGCCGACTGGCGGGAGATGCCCATGGCGGCGGCGATCTCGTCCTGCGTGCGGCCCGCGACATAATAGAGCCAGCCGGCCCTTGCCGCATCGTCCAGCCGCCCGGTTGTTTCCGCCCGCTTCGCCATCGTTTTCCCCTGCTGTTCCAGACGATTTGCTGCATCTTTTCCGGCGACCTGTCAAACGCCATCTGATGGCGCAGCCGGAACAGCTCCCCGCAGGGCGGCAGGAAAACATAACCATAATTCTCATGTTTATTTTTGCTGGAAGCCCTGAAAAACCAGCCTTTCTTTTGAACTTTTACCGTTTGATAAAAAAATAAAGCTGGGTTACCGTTCTCTCATTCAAAAAGCCCACGCGAATGGGAGATAATCATGGGAACGACGCAATCTGGGATCCATCGGGGGCGTCTTGCGCCGACCGAATACGAGACGAACTTTTCCGACCTTCATCCGCGCCTCGACGATCACGAGGCCCTGGTCGCCGCCGACCGCTGTTACTTCTGTCACGACGCGCCGTGCATGACGGCCTGTCCCACCTCCATCGACATTCCGCTGTTCATCCGCCAGATCTCGACGGGCAACCCGATCGGCTCGGCCAAGACCATCTTCGACCAGAACATCCTGGGCGGCATGTGCGCCCGCGTCTGTCCCACCGAGACGCTCTGCGAGCAGGCCTGCGTGCGCAACACCGCCGAGCACCGCCCGGTGGAGATCGGCCGCCTGCAGCGCTACGCGACCGATGTCGCGATGACGGAGAACAAGCATTTCTACGAGCGCGCCGCCCGCACGGGCAAGGCCGTGGCGGTCGTCGGAGCCGGCCCGGCGGGGCTCGCCTGCGCCCACCGCCTCGCCATGAACGGCCACGACGTCGTCATCTTCGAGGCGCGCGAAAAGGCCGGCGGCCTCAACGAATACGGCATCGCCACCTACAAGGCGGTCGATGATTTCGCGCAAGCGGAAGTCGACTACGTGCTTTCCATCGGCGGCATCGAGGTGAAGAACGGCCTGAAGCTCGGCCGCGACTTCACGCTTGCCGACCTCACCGCCAATTTCGACGCCGTCTTCCTCGGCATGGGCCTTGCCGGCGTCAACGCGCTCGGCGCGGAGGGTGAGAACCTGCCCGGCGTGGTCGATGCGGTCGATTTCATCGCCGAGCTGCGCCAGGCGACGGACAAGGCGACCATCCCGGTCGGTCGGCGCGTCGTCGTCATCGGCGGCGGCATGACGGCGATCGACGCCGCCGTGCAGGCGAAGCTGCTCGGCGCGGAAGAGGTGACGATCTGCTACCGCCGCGGCAAGGAGCATATGAACGCCTCGGAATTCGAGCAGGACCTTGCGACCTCCAAGGGCGTGATGATCCGCCACTGGCTGCAGCCGAAGCGCGTCATCGCAAGAGATGGCCATGTCGCCGGCATCGAGGTGGAATATACCGAGATGCGGGACGGCAAGCTGACAGGCACCGGCGAGACCGGGGTGCTGGCCGCCGACCAGATCTTCAAGGCCATCGGCCAGACCTTCGAGGCTGGCGGCCTCGGTTCGCTCGCCATGGCCGGCAACCGCATCGCCATCGACGCGGAAGGCCGCACGTCCATCGCCAATGTCTGGGCGGGAGGCGACTGCGTGAAGGCCGGCGAGGACCTGACGGTTACCTCGGTTGCACAGGGCCGCGATGCGGCCGATTCCATCAACCGCATGCTGGCCGCCGGTGCGCAGCCCGCCGTTGCCGTCGCTTGAAGGGGAGGATGAAACATGGCTGATCTTCGCAACAATTTCGTCGGCATCAAGTCGCCCAACCCCTTCTGGCTGGCCTCCGCGCCGCCGACCGACAAGGCCTACAATGTCGAGCGCGCCTTCAAGGCGGGCTGGGGCGGCGTGGTCTGGAAGACGCTCGGCGAGGAAGGCCCGCCGGTCGTCAACGTCAACGGCCCGCGCTACGGCGCGATCTGGGGCGCCGACCGCCGGCTGCTCGGCCTCAACAATATCGAGCTGATCACCGACCGCGACCTCTACACCAACCTGCGCGAGATGAAGCAGGTCAAGATGAACTGGCCGGACCGGGCGCTGATCGCCTCCATCATGGTGCCCTGCGAGGAGGAGAGCTGGAAGGCGATCCTGCCGTTGGTGGAAGAGACCGGCGCGGACGGCATCGAGCTCAATTTCGGCTGTCCGCACGGCATGTCCGAGCGCGGCATGGGCGCGGCGGTCGGCCAGGTGCCGGAATATATCGAGATGGTCGTGCGCTGGTGCAAGCAGTACACCCGCATGCCCGTCATCACCAAGCTGACGCCCAACATCACCGACATCCGCAAGCCGGCCCGCGCCGCAAAGGCCGGTGGCACCGACGCCGTGTCGCTGATCAACACGATCAACTCGATCGTCTCCGTCGACCTCGACAATTTCGCGCCGAACCCGACGGTCGGCGGCAAGGGCACCCATGGCGGCTATTGCGGCCCGGCGGTGAAACCCATCGCCCTCAACATGGTCGCCGAGATCGCCCGCGATCCGGAAACCTACGGCCTGCCGATCTCGGGCATCGGCGGCATCACCACCTGGCGCGACGCGGCGGAGTTCCTGGCGCTCGGCGCCGGCAACGTGCAGGTCTGCACGGCGGCGATGACCTACGGCTTCAAGATCGTGCAGGAGATGATCACCGGGCTCTCCAGCTGGATGGACGCCAAGGGCCACCGCAGCCTCGACGACATCATCGCCCGCGCGGTGCCCAACGTCACGGACTGGCAGTACCTCAACCTCAACTACATCGCCAAAGCCCGCATCGACCAGGATGCCTGCATAAAGTGCGGCCGCTGCCACATCGCCTGCGAGGACACCTCGCACCAGGCGATCACGCAGTTCGTCGACGGCATCCGGCATTTCGAGGTGATGGAGGACGAGTGCGTCGGCTGCAACCTCTGCGTCAACGTCTGCCCGGTGGAGAATTGCATCACCATGGTGGGCCTGGAGCCCGGCGTCCTGGACCAGCGCACCGGCAAGCCGGTCGACCCGAACTACGCCAACTGGACGACGCATCCGAACAATCCGATGGCGCGGCAGGCGGCGGAGTAAGGGAAGGTTTGAGCCATGGCCGGCGCTTGGCAACAGCCCCGAAGCGCCGGCCTCTATACCCGGCGTCTGCTCCTGGCGCGACCGTTCCGGACGACCATCCTCTCTGGTCGCCCCACACTCTCCGTCATCCTCGGGCTTGACCCGAGGATCCAATGCCACAATGCAACACGGTGCCGTGACGCGTGGATCCTCGGGTCAAGCCCGAGGATGACGGAAGAGGAAAGGGCGGCGGATTATCGGAGAAAAGCGCGGCGCCCGAGCCCAATCTCACCCGAAGAAATGAAAACTCTGCCCCGCGCTATAGGCCAGAAACGCCAGCGCGGCGAAATAGACGATCGTCAGCGCCACCATCACATAGCCCGCAAGCACCACCAGCCCGTCGCGCTGCGAAATGCCGGCGGCGAGCAGGAGGATGGCGACGCCGGGAAGCGTGTTGGAGAAGGGAATGAGCCCGAGCGGCGCCATGAGCAGCAGTCCCGCCCCCATCAGCACCAGGCCGTTGACGCGGTTCATCAGCGCGCCCGTGGTGAGCGCCGTCATGCGCGGCTTGAAGAACCGGTCGATCTTGCGCAGGAACGTCACGCCACGCTCCAGCACGGGCCGGAGCTTGCCGCTTTCGAGCCGCCGGTCGGCGACCTTGCCGGGCAGCCAGGGCAGCCGGTTGAGCGTGATCGCCGCGCTGATCAGCACGATGCCGGCGCCGAAGACGGTGGAGACGCCGGGGATCGAGACGGGGAACAGGAACGGCAGAGACAGGAAGGCGCAGAGCAGCAGCAGGCCGCTTTCGCCCATCATCGCGAGCAGGTCGCGCAGCGTGATGTGCTCACCCTTGATCGACTGGATGATGTCTTCGAGCAGTTCGCTCGTCTTGCGGTCCGTGTCCTTGAAGCCGATGGCCGTCGTCATGCAATGTCCTCTCGCGTGCCGCCGGCCTATGGGCGGCGATTGCGGCTTTCCTGTGGGAGCGGCGCACCCCGATTTTTCGCACTTGCGGACGCAAGACCGCCGCGCACACTTGCCGGAATTGCTCTATGAGCATGCCGCGCCGCAGACAATAGGATGATTTTCTTGACGAAGCGTATGCCGGCCCCGGCAGGCCTTTCCATTCATGCCAAAGGCCACGAAAAGCTGAAGGGCCACCTCGCCATGCTGCTCTTTGCGGTGCTGATCGCCGGCTCCTTCTCCTTCGGGGGGCTTGCGGCGCGCTACATGGAGGCCGAGCCGCTGATGCTCTGGCGCTACATCCTGACCGTCGTCGTCATGGCGGCGCTCGCCTTCGGCGCCTTCCGGGTTCCGGTGGCCCTGCCGAAGCAGGCCTGGCGCTTCCTGCTGCTCGGCGGGCTGATCGCCGTCTACATGCTCACCATGTTCTTGGCGCTGGAATTCACCAGCCCCGTCGCCACCGGCGCCGTCTTTACGCTGATGCCGCTCCTGAGCGCCGGCTTCGCGCTGCCCGTGCTCGGGCAACGGACCCGGCCCGGCGTGCTCGCCGGCCTGCTCATCGCCGCCGCCGGCGCCGTCTGGGTGATCTTCCGCGGCAACATCCAGGCCATCCTCGCCTTCGATGTCGGCGCCGGCGAGATGATCTTCTTCGTCGGCGTCATCTGCCACGCGCTCTACGTGCCGCTGATCCGCCGCTTCGACCGGGGAGAACCCGCCGTCGCCTTCGGCTTCTGGGTAACGGTCGGCGCCGCGCTCTGGCTGGTGCCGCCGGGCATTCGCGGCCTCGTCGAGACGGATTTTTCCGCCCTGCCCTTCGCCGTCTATGCCGCCGTCACCTATCTTGCGGTGGTCACCACGGCCGGCACCTTCCTGCTGCTGCAATATGCTTCGATGCGCCTGCCCGCCTCCAAGGTACTCGGCTATGGCTACCTGACGCCGAGCTTCATCATCCTGCTCGAAGGCATTCTGGGCCATGGCTGGGCGAGCCTGCCGGTGCTGGCCGGCGCCCTCGTCACCGCCGGTGGCCTGGCGCTGATGGCGCTTCTGCCGGATTGATTTTTTCTGGAACGATTCGCCGCCTCATGCGTTGCGGACCCGTTGGGGCGCACCTTGAGTATTGGCGGAGCGCATAATTTGAAGCGGTTTGAGATCATCGACGGCATGCGGGGCTACTTCCTCGTCTTCATGCTGATCAATCACCTCGTCTTTGTCGGCGGTTACTGGATGATGGAAGTGAACCACCGCCAGTTCGCCTTCGTGGAGGACGCCCAGGGCTTCGTGTTCCTCTCGGGTCTGCTCATCGGCATGGTCTATGCCCGCAAGATGCTGAAATACGGTTATGACACCGGCCGCCAACTCATCCGCAACCGCGCCTTCGAGCTCTACCGCTACGCCATGGGCACGGTCATGGCGGTGCTTGTCGTGCAGATGTTCCTGCCCGACGCCTATCGGCTCTGGTACAACTGGCTCGGCTATACGAATTTCGACGAACCGCTGCGGCTGGCGGCGATCGCCACCTTCCTGTTCCAGCCGACGTTCATGGACATCCTGCCGCAATACATCGTCTACATGCTGTTCGCCCCGCCGCTCGTCTGGCTCTGCCTGAAGGGAAAATGGGCGCAGGTGCTGGCCGGTTCGCTGATCGTCTGGATGGCCGCGCAGCTCGGCCTGCAACGCTTCCTCACCGATCCCCTGAACACCCTGTTCACCGGCTCCGACGGCCAGGGCATCCGCGCAAGCTTCAACATGCTGGGCTGGCAGATCGTGTTCTTCTCGGCCCTGGTCATCGGTGCGCTGACCGCGCAGGACAGGATCGACTGGAACCGCATCTTCTCCCCGGAAAAGACGCGGCTGCCGAAGGTCGCGCTCGCCATCTGCCTGTTCTTCCTGCCGCTGCGCATCGTCACGGCCTGGGACCTGCTGCCGCAGTCCGTGCTCGACAAGTTCGCGACCATGGAGATCCGCGCCGATTTCGGCCCGGTCTACCTCCTGAACTTCGCGGCCGTCGCCACCGGTCTCGCCTGGCTGCTGATCGCCGGGCCGAAGCACCACAACCTTTGGGTCCGCAAGCTCGCGGGCATCGTCACCGGCGTGTTTACCCTGCGCTTCCTGCGCCTGCTCGGCCGCCATTCGCTGCAGGTCTATGTCTGGCATGTCGCCATCGTCTACGCGGTCTATTATGCGGACGGGCGCACGCCGGAACTCTCGCAGCTCACCAAGACGTCGATCGCCGTCGTCTGCATTGCGCTTCTCGCCCTGCCCGCCCTGTGGCGCGAACGCGAGCAGATCGCCGCAAGCCTCTTCGGCCAGCCCAAGGCGGAGCCGGCCAAATCGAAATCTACGCCGGCTGCTCGCTGACATTGAGGCCGGTTAGGAAAAGCTGCTCGAGGAAGCGCGCCGCATCCTCGAACCGCCCCTCGCCGGCCTGGTTCTGCCCCAGCACGGCCCGCACCTGCACGTCGAAGTCGGCATAGTGCTGGGTCGTCGACCAGATGGAGAAAATGAGGTGGTACGGGTCGCATTTGGCGATCTTGCCCGCCTTCGCCCAGGTGCGGATGACCTCCGCCTTCTCGTCGACGAGCGATTTCAGCGGCCCCTTCAGCTCGTCCTCGATGTTCGGCGCGCCCTGCAGGATTTCATTGGCGAACAGCCGGCTCTCGCGCGGAAAATCCCGTGCCATTTCCAGCTTGCGGCGGATATAGCTGCGGATCTCCGACACCGGATTGCCCTCCGCATCGAATTCGCGCAAGGGATCGAGCCAGGTATCGAGCACCCGGGTGATCAGCGCCCGGTGCATCGCCTCCTTGGTGCGGAAATAGTAGAGCAGGTTCGGCTTGGACATGCCGGCGACCTCGGCGATCTGGTCGACGGTGGCACCGCGAAAGCCGTGCAGGGAGAAGACCTCCAGTGCCGCTTCGAGGATCTGCTCCTCCTTCGCCTCCTGGATGCGCGTGCGCCGCTGTGTCCTCGCCGCCCTTGGTAATGCCATCGTGCCCCCTCGGCCATCCCGTCGCCGGGAAAAGTGCCGCCAAATTCACCAGTTTAACCAGCCGCCATTTTCTTGGATGCAGCCCAAGTTTTTGGTTTTTCGGCTTGAGTGCCGCAACGGAAGCTGTAATGTTTACCAACCGGTCAAATTATCAGACAGTTATCGCACAAAGGCAACTGCTGATCGGAAGGCGCAAAACAACAAGGGCGCCGCCAGCCGGTGGGAACGAAAATGGGGCTGCAAAAGCCCGATGACATGGGAGCATAGACATGGCCGCACCCGGCGAGAACATGCGTGTCAACGCGGACCGCCTGTGGGATTCCCTTATGGACATGGCGAAGATCGGCCCCGGCATTGCCGGCGGCAACAATCGCCAGACGCTGACCGATTCGGACGCCGAGGGCCGCCGCCTGTTCCAGGCCTGGTGCGACGGCGCGGGCCTCACCATGGGCGTCGACACGATGGGCAACATGTTCATGACGCGCGAAGGCACGGACCCCGACGCCCTGCCCGTCTATGTCGGCTCGCATCTCGATACGCAGCCGACGGGCGGCAAATATGACGGCGTGCTCGGCGTGCTGGCGGGCCTGGAGGTCGTGCGCTCGCTGAACGACCTCGGCATCCGCACGAAGCACCCGATCGTCGTCACCAACTGGACGAACGAGGAAGGCGCGCGCTTCGCCCCCGCCATGCTCGCCTCCGGCGTCTTCGCCGGCGTGCATACGCAGGACTACGCCTATGGCCGCAAGGACCCGGAGGGAAAAACCTTCGGCGAGGAATTGCAGCGCATCGGCTGGGTCGGCGACGAAGAGGTCGGCGCGCGAAAAATGCACGCCTATTTCGAATATCACATCGAGCAGGGCCCGATCCTCGAAGCGGAAGGCAAGGATATCGGCGTCGTCACCCACTGTCAGGGCCTGTGGTGGCTGGAATTCACGCTGACCGGCCGCGAGGCGCATACCGGCTCGACGCCGATGACCATGCGCGTCAATGCCGGCCTCGCCATGGCCCGCATCCTCGAAATGGTGCAGACGGTCGCGATGGAGAACCAGCCGGGCGCCGTCGGCGGCGTCGGCCAGGTGTTCTTCTCGCCGAACTCGCGCAACGTGCTGCCCGGCAAGGTCGTCTTCACCGTCGACATCCGCTCGCCGGACCAGGCGAAACTCGACGGCATGCGTGCCCGCATCGAGGCGGAGGCGCCGAAGATCTGCGAGGCGCTCGGCGTCGGCTGCTCCGTCGAGCCGGTCGGCCATTTCGACCCCGTCACCTTCGACCCGACGCTGGTCGCCACCGTCCGCAAGGCGGCCGAGGACCTTGGCTACAGCCATAGGGACATCATCTCCGGCGCCGGCCACGACGCCTGCTGGGCCGCCCGGGTGGCGCCGGCCACGATGATCATGTGCCCCTGCGTGGACGGCCTCTCGCACAACGAGGCGGAGGACATTTCCAAGGAATGGGCCGCCGCCGGCGCCGACGTGCTGCTCCATGCGGTGATCGAGACGGCGGGGATTGCGGAGTGAGCCGGGCTCGCGGGCAAGACCTGCGAACCCAGCCAATCGACGCGATTTAAGAGAACCGGGCCCCCTCTTCGGGTCAGCCTGACGTCATCGGGAGAAGCAGCATGGCAGGCAAGTCCGTTACCTTTGTCTTCACCGGCCCCAAAGCTGAGGAAGCCGCAGAAGCATTGTGGGTACAATATCTCGATGGTGGCCTCGATGAGGAGATCGAAGCGCGCCTGCTTCAGCAGGGTGTCGGAGAAACTGAATACGAATGGGATGTCGACACACGCACTGTCACCATTTCCACCAAGCAGTAGAGGACAGCGCAATGAGCACAGTCATCAAGGGCGGAACCGTCGTTACCGCGGACCTCACCTACAAGGCGGACGTCAGGATCGAGGGCGGGAGGATCGTCGAGATCGGCCCGGACCTTTCCGGCGACGAGGTGCTGGATGCGGCGGGCTGTTATGTCATGCCGGGTGGAATCGATCCGCATGTGCATCTCGAAATGCCCTTCATGGGCACCTATTCGGCCGATGATTTCGAGAGCGGCACGCGCGCCGGCCTTGCCGGCGGAACGACCATGGTGGTCGATTTCTGTCTGCCCGATCCGGGCCAGTCGCTGCTCGACGCGCTGAAGCGCTGGGACAACAAGTCGACCCGCGCCAATTGCGACTATTCCTTCCACATGTCCGTGACCTGGTGGGGCGAGCAGGTCTTCGACGAGATGAAGGCGGTGGTCGAGGAGAAGGGCATCAACACCTTCAAGCACTTCATGGCCTACAAGGGCGCGCTGATGGTGAACGACGACGAGATGTTCGCCTCGTTCCAGCGCTGCGCCGCGCTCGGCGCTCTCCCCCTCGTTCATGCGGAAAACGGCGACGTCGTCGCCGCCATGCAGCAGAAACTGATGGACGAGGGCAACAACGGGCCGGAAGGCCACGCCTATTCGCGCCCGCCCTCCGTCGAGGGCGAGGCGACGAACCGCGCCATCATCATCGCCGACATGGCGGGCGCGCCGCTCTATGTCGTGCACACCTCCTGCGAACAGGCGCACGAAGCGATCCGCCGCGCCCGGCAGAACGGCATGCGCGTCTATGGCGAGCCGCTGATCCAGCACCTGACGCTCGACGAGAGCGAATATTTCAACAGGGATTGGGACCATGCCGCCCGCCGCGTCATGAGCCCGCCCTTCCGCAACAGGCAGCACCAGGATTCGCTCTGGGCCGGCCTTGCGAGCGGCTCGCTGCAGGTGGTGGCGACGGACCACTGCGCCTTCACGACGGACCAGAAGCGCACCGGCGCCGGCGATTTCCGCAAGATCCCGAACGGCACCGGGGGCCTGGAAGACCGCATGCCGATGCTCTGGACGCACGGCGTCAACACCGGCCGTCTGACGATGAACGAGTTCGTCGCCGTCACCTCCACCAACATCGCCAAGATCCTCAACGTCTATCCGCGGAAGGGCGCGATCCTCGTCGGCGCGGATGCGGATATCGTCGTGTGGGATCCCAAGCGCTCGAAAACCATCTCGTCGAAGAACCAGCAGTCCTCGATCGACTACAACGTCTTCGAGGGCAAGGAAGTGGTGGGCCTGCCACGCTACACGCTGACGCGCGGCGTGGTCGCCATCGAGGAATCGACGGTCAAGACCCGTGAGGGGCACGGCCAGTTCGTCAAGCGTGAGCCGTTTGCGGCCGTCAACAATGCGCTGTCGACCTGGAAGGAGATCACCGCGCCGCGCAAGGTGGAGCGCAGCGGCATTCCGGCGAGCGGCGTATGATCCGCGCCGGCCGCCTCGCCCTTCTCCTCGGCATCGTTCTCGCCGGTCCGGCGGGGGCGGCGGCCGACATCGTCGATGGCAGCTATGGCGACGCGGAAGGCTGCCGCTACGCCGAGACGGGCGAAGCCTCCGGCGCCGATTTCTTCTTCCTGTTGAACAAGGAGGGCGTTACCACCGCCGCCGCCTATTGCGAGTTCAAGGGCGAAGGCAATCGGGTGGGCGGCGCTACGAAGGTCGCCGCCGAATGCCACGAGGAAGGATACGAGGAAACCACACCCTTCGAGCTGACGCTGACGCCCGACAATGGCGGCTACACCGTGAGCTTTCCGGACGGCACGCGCTGGGGGCCGCTGATGCGGTGCAAGATGTGAGGGGCCTGCAAACAGCATTTACCCCCCTCTGTCCTGCCGGACATCTCCCCCTCAAGGGGGGAGATCGGAAGGCCGGTCCGTTTTCCCGGATCATACAGGCATCGCTCGCGACAAGCGCGCATTCTGGTTTGGGGGATGATCAGCGCTCCCAGCCGATCTCCCCCCTTGAGGGAAAGATGTCCGGCAGGACAGAGCGGGGTGCGTTCCCCCGCCGCCTAAATCGCAACCAGCGCCTCGAGATGTGGCAGAAGCACCACGCTCTCCTGCTCGTGGGGATCTGTCCGGGCGATGACGGCCGAGGCCGGCGCGTCGGAGAGATTGGCCGGCAGGTGCGGCACGCCGGCGGGGATGTAGAACATCTCGCCCGCCCGGACGACGACATGGTTCTCCAGACGCTCGCCGTACCAGGTATGCGCCTCGCCGGAGAGCATGTAGATCGCCGTCTCGTGGCTCTCGTGCATGTGCGCCTTCGCCCGCCCGCCCGGCGGGATCGTCAGGAGATGCATGCAGATGCCGGAGGCGCCCACGCTCTCGCGAGCAATGCCCTCGAAGTAGCTGAACCCCTGTTTTCCGTCATAGGTGCCGCCCGGGCGAACCACCCGGCATTCGGCCTTTCGTTCCTCCGCCATCGTCTCTTCCCCCGGATCCAGCGTGAGAATTCCGTGCCCAAAGTGATACCGCAGACAATGCCGATTGCAATGCTGAGAATGGACATGCAGTCTGCCGCAACCCGCGCCGAAGGATGACTGCCATGTCCCACGCCACGCCTTCCAGCACCGTCGTTTCAGCAAAGGACCTCGGCCTCACCTTCCAGACCGCCGACGGCCCGGTGACGGCGCTGACCGGAGTCGACCTTGCCGTCGGGAAGGGCGATTTCGTCTCCTTCATCGGCCCTTCCGGTTGCGGAAAGACGACCTTCCTGCGCGTCATCGCCGATCTGGAGAAGCCGACCTCCGGAAAGATCACCGTCAACGGCATGACGCCGGAAGAGGCGCGCCAGCGCCGCGCCTATGGCTATGTCTTCCAGGCCGCCGCGCTCTATCCCTGGCGCACCATCGAGAAGAACATCGCCCTGCCGCTGGAGATCATGGGCTATTCGAAGGCCGACCAGCAGGCCCGCATCGAGCGCACGCTCGATCTCGTCAACCTTTCGGGCTTCGGCAAGAAATATCCCTGGCAGCTCTCCGGCGGCATGCAGCAGCGCGCCTCGATCGCCCGGGCGCTGGCCTTCGACGCCGATCTGCTCCTGATGGACGAACCATTCGGCGCGCTCGACGAGATCGTGCGCGACCATCTCAACGAACAGCTCCTGAAACTCTGGGCGCGAACCAACAAGACGATCTGCTTCGTCACCCACTCCATTCCCGAGGCCGTCTATCTCTCGACGAAGATCGTCGTCATGAGCCCCCGCCCTGGCCGCGTCACCGACGTGATCGAATCGCCCCTGCCGAAGGAGCGCCCGCTCGGCATCCGCGAAACCCCGGAATTCCTCGAAATCGCCCATCGGGTGCGTGAGGGCCTGCGCGCGGGGCACAGCTATGAGGAGCACGTTTGATGAAGCTCTCCTATGTGCTCTGGCTCTTCGGCGCGACGGCCGTCTTCATCAGCGCGGCGACCGCCTCGCGCGCCTATATCGGCACGACGAACATCCTCTACCTGCTGTTCTCCCTGACGCTCTATGTCGTCGGCAACCTGATGATGCTGAAGCTGATGCGCGAAGGGGGGCTCGGCATCGCCATCTCGCTTTCCGCCATCACCCAATTGCTGCTGATCAACGTCATCGCCTTCCTGTTCTTCGGCGAGCGGCTGAGCAGCACCCAGCTTGCCGGCGTCGGCCTCGGCATTCTCGCCATGGGGCTGATGCTGATGCCCTCCCCGGCGCGGAGCTGAGCCATGGGTGAGGCAAGCTTTTTCCGAGACCGCCTGCTTCCGATAAGCACCGTGCTGCTCGCACTCGTCGCCCTCTGGTACGTCTTCGTCGTCGTGCTCAACGCGCCCTTCGAGCGCGACCAGGCGGCGCGCGCCGGCGGGACGATCGGCTTCGCGGAACTGCTGCCGAAAACCATGGCGCAGGAGCGGCCGGTGCTGCCGGCGCCGCACCAGGTCTTTGCCGAACTGTGGGACACGACCGTCAACAAGGCGGTGACCTCCCGGCGCAGCCTCGTCTACCATGCCTGGATCACGCTTTCCGCGACGCTGGTCGGCTTTGCCATGGGGGCCCTGCTCGGCATCCTGCTCGCCATCGCCATCGTGCACAACCGCGCCATGGACCGTTCGTTGATGCCCTGGGTCATCGCCAGCCAGACGATCCCCATCCTCGCCATCGCGCCGATGATCATCGTGGTGCTGAATGCGATCGGCATTTCCGGCCTGATGCCGAAGGCGCTGATCTCGACCTATCTTTCCTTCTTCCCGATCGTCGTCGGCATGGTGAAGGGGCTGCGCAGCCCGGAACAGATCCAGCTCGACCTGATGCACACCTACAATGCCTCGTCCGCGCAGACCTTCTGGAAGCTGCGCTGGCCCGCCTCCATGCCCTATCTCTTCACCTCGCTGAAGGTGGCGGTCGCCATCTCGCTGGTCGGCGCCATCGTCGGCGAATTGCCGACCGGCGCCGCCGCCGGCCTCGGCGCGCGCCTGCTCGCCGGCTCCTACTATGGCCAGACGGTGCAGATCTGGGCCGCGCTCTTCATGGCGGCGGCGGTGGCGGCGCTGCTGGTCATCGTGGTGGGCTTCGCCCATGGCCTCGTCCTCAAGCGCATGGGGGCACGGGCATGAACCTTTCCATCCTCCTTGCGACCATCGTCTTCTGGCTCGCCGCCTGGGCCTTCAACGAATGGCTGGTGCGCCAAAAGTTTTCGAGCCCGGCCGCGAACAGCGCCGCCCGCCTCGCCGTGCCGCTGGTCTTCGGCATCACCATCCTCGTGCTGTGGGAAGGCGCGGTCCGCGGCTTCGCCATCCCCTCCGTCCTGCTGCCGCCACCGAGCATGATCTGGGCGCGCCTCATCAGCTCCCTTCCGACGCTCTGGGCCGATTTCCGCCAGACCTTCCTGAAATCCGTGCTCGTCGGCTATGCGCTCGGCTGCGGCCTCGGTTTTTTGGTCGCGATCCTCATCGACCGCTCGCCCTTTTTGCAGAAGGGGCTGCTGCCGCTCGGCAATTTCGTTTCGGCGCTGCCGGTCATCGGCGTGGCGCCGATCATGGTCATGTGGTTCGGCTTCGACTGGCCGTCGAAGGTCGCCGTCGTCGTCATCATGACCTTCTTCCCCATGCTGGTGAACACCGTCTCCGGCCTTGCCGCGACCAGCCACATGGAGCGCGACCTGATGCGCACCTACGCCGCCGACTGGTTCCAGACGCTGATAAAACTGCGTCTTCCCGCCGCCTGGCCCTTCATCTTCAATGCGCTCAAGATCAATTCCACGCTCGCGCTGATCGGCGCGATCGTCGCCGAATTTTTTGGAACGCCCATCGTCGGCATGGGTTTTCGCATTTCCACGGAAGTGGGGCGCATGAATGTCGACATGGTCTGGGCCGAAATCGCGGTCGCCGCGGTGGCTGGCTCCGCCTTCTACGGGCTGGTCGCGCTGATCGAGCGGGCCGTCACGTTCTGGCATCCGTCTGTCCGCGGTGGGCAGGCGTAAAAGAAGAAAGAAAGAGGGAACTGACATGAAAAAGACGACCGCATGCACGCTTCTGGCAAGCGCCTTCTCGCTTGCCGCATTCCAGGCGGAGGCCGCCGACAAGGTGACGCTCCAGCTCAAATGGGTCACGCAGGCCCAGTTCGGCGGCTATTACGTCGCCAAGGACAAGGGCTTTTACGAGGAGGAAGGCCTCGACGTCGATATCAAGCCGGGCGGCCCGGACAGCGCGCCCGCGCAGGTGATCGCCGGCGGCGGCGCCGACGTCATCGTCGACTGGATGCCCTCCGCCCTTGCCGCCCGCGAAAAGGGCGTGCCGCTGGTCAACATCGCCCAGCCCTTCAAGTCCTCGGGCATGATGCTGACCTGCTTGAAGGAATCCGGCGTCAAGGGGCCGGAGGACTTCAAGGGCAAGACGCTCGGCGTCTGGTTCTTCGGCAACGAATATCCGTTCCTCTCCTGGATGGCGCACCTGAAGATCCCGACCACCGGCGGGCCGGACGGCGTGACGGTCCTGAAGCAGGGTTTCAACGTCGATCCGCTGATCCAGAAGCAGGCCGCCTGCATCTCCACCATGACCTACAACGAATACTGGCAGGTCATCGACGCCGGCATCAAGCCGGAGGACCTCATCACCTTCAAATACGAGGACCAGGGCGTCGCGACGCTGGAAGACGGTCTCTACGTGCTGGAGGACAAGCTGAAGGACCCGGCCTTCAAGGAAAAGATGGTGAAGTTCGTGCGCGCCTCCATGAAGGGCTGGAAATATGCCGAGGAGAACCCGGACGAAGCCGCCGACATCGTTCTCGAAAACGATTCGACCGGCGCGCAGACCGAGGCGCACCAGAAGCGCATGATGGGCGAAATCGCCAAGCTGACCGCCGGCTCCAACGGCGCGCTCGACGAGGCGGACTACAAGCGCACCGTCGCCTCGCTGCTGGCCGGCGGCTCCGATCCGGTCATCTCCAAGGAGCCGGAAGGCGCCTGGACGCACGAGGTCACCGACGAAGCGCTGAAATAATCGACGCCTTATGCCAAGCCAAGCGTGCGGGGCCTTGCCCCGCACGTTGTGTTTTGCGGCTGTAGAAATCCATGGCTCCCTGCGACAGCCCGTCGCGATTGCCATGGAAATGCCAAACGCCTAAAATAATGAGGCACCATTTCGTTGCCTCTTGTAAGGGCAAGGCGCGCCGATTACATAGACCGCAGCGGGAGCGTGGAGGAGCTGGGGAGCCGTTCCGTGTCCGCCATATAGCTAGGGAATAGGGTCCGGCAAGAACCTCAAGAACAACGCCCGGACCGAGATCATAAAGTCATGCTTTTGGGAAAGTTCGGCCTATGGCTTCTGGACGCAGGAAAATACTCTCTTTTTCCGTCGCGACATTCTTGGCGGTGACCCCGCTTTTCGCCTTCGCCGCCGATCCGGCCGAAGGTGAAGCCGACAAGCAGCAGACGCAAAACCTCCCGGCAATCGTCGTCACCGCCGCCGAGACGCGCACCCTCGTCGACCGCGTGCTTGCCACCGGCTCCGTCCAGGCGGTCGAGGATGTCTATGTCACGCCGCTCGTCGACGGCCTTTCCATCCGCACGCTTGCCGCCGACGTCGGCGACCGGGTCGAGGCGGACGGCACGCTCGCCACGCTGAACGATGATGCGCTGGTTCTGCAGAAGAGCCAGACCGAGGCTTCGCTTGCCAAGGCGAATGCCGCCCTCGCGCAGATCCGGGCCCAGCTCGTCGAGGCCAAGGCCAATGCCGACGAGGCCGTGCGCGTCCGGGACCGGGCCCAGCGGCTCGTCAGGTCCGGCTCGCAGTCGCAGGCCGCCGTCGACCAGGCCGTTGCCGCCGCGGATGCGGCGCTCGCCCGCGTCAATTCCGCCGAACAGGCCATCGCCGTTTCCCAGGCCGACATCAAGGTCGCCCAGTCGCAGATCGACGATATCGACCTGAAGCTCGCCCGCACCGCGGTGAAGTCGCCGGTCGCCGGCATCGTCTCGGCCCGCACGGCCAAGGTCGGCGCCATCGCCAGCGGCGGCGCCGCACCGCTCTTCACCGTCATCCGCGACGGCGAGATCGAGCTGAAGGCCGACGTTTCCGAGGACGGCATCCTCAAGCTCGCACCGGGCCAGAAGGCGACCGTCACGCTCGCCGGCGGAGCCGCCACGCTCACCGGCACGATCCGTCTCATCGAGCCGACGCTCGACCCGCAAAGCCGCCTCGGCCGCGTCTATAT
Source organism: Shinella sp. HZN7 (assembly GCF_001652565.1). Classification (NCBI taxonomy): domain Bacteria; kingdom Pseudomonadati; phylum Pseudomonadota; class Alphaproteobacteria; order Hyphomicrobiales; family Rhizobiaceae; genus Shinella; species Shinella sp. HZN7. The sequence goes on from NZ_CP015736.1 coordinate 2,944,674, forward strand.
CCGCTTCGACGAGCCCGGCAAGGCACGCGCCGGCATGTTCGCGAGCGCCGAAATCGTCGTCGAGGAGAAGCAGGGCATCGTGCTGCCGCTTTCCGCCGTCACCACCGCAGGCGGCAAGACGGTCGCCCGCAAGGTCGAGAACGGCGTGGTCACGCTGGTACCGGTCGAGACCGGCATCCAGGACGGCCAGGTGATCGAGATCGTCAGCGGCCTTGCCGCCGGCGACGAGGTGGTTGCCAAGGCCGGCGCCTATGTGCGCGACGGCGACCGCGTCAATCCGGTGCATGCCGTGCAGGCATCGGCCACGAAATGAATTATGAAGGCTCCGCTGTGGCGGAGCCGCTTCCGCCCAAGGCGGAAAATGCCGGGCTGGGGCGCCCGGTCGCATGGCGGGTGATCCGGGAAGGGGCCGGATGCCTGGAGCAGGTCCGGCCAAGGCGCGCCATGGTTTGCGCCCGGAACTGCAGGCACACATAAGAACGTCTGGTCTCTTACCGAGGACTTTGGGGACATGAATTTTTCAGCTTGGTCCATTCGCAATCCGATTGCGCCGCTGCTCGCATTCTTCCTGTTGATGTATGTCGGCATCCAGTCCTTCTATGCCCTGCCGATCACGCGCTTCCCCAATATCGACGTTCCCCTCATCGCCATCACCGTGGAACAGAGCGGCGCCGCCCCGGCCGAGCTGGAGGTCCAGGTCACCAAGGAGATCGAGGACGCGGTCGCCGGCATCGAGGGGGTCGACGACATCATGTCGACCGTCACCGACGGCAGTTCGGTCACTTCCGTGCTCTTCGAGATCGAAAAGCCGACCAACCAGGCGCTACAGGACGTCAAGGACGCGATCGACCGCATCCGCAGCGACCTGCCGGCCTCCGTGGAAGAACCCGTCGTCACCAAGATCGACGTGGAAGGCCAGGCGATCCAGAGCTTTGCCGTCTCCTCGCCCAACATGACGCTCGAGGAGCTCTCCTGGTTCGTCGACGACAAGGTCAAGCGCGCCTTGCAGGGCCGGCCGGGCATCGGCAAGATCGACCGCTTCGGCGGCGCGGACCGCGAGGTGCGCATCGATCTCAATCCGGGCAAGCTCGATTCCTTCGGCATTTCCGCCGCCGACGTCAACCGGCAGATCCGCAGCATGAATGCCGATGTCGGCTCGGGCCGCGGCCAGGTCGCCGGCGCCGAGCAGGCGATCCGCACGCTCGGCGACGCCCGCTCCGTCGAAAAGCTCAACAGCACGATGATCGCCCTACCGAACGGCCGCTTCGTGCGGCTTTCCGAGCTCGGCATGGTCACCGACACCTATGAGGAGCCTCGCTCCTTCTCGCGCTTCAACGGCAATCCGGTCGTCACCTTCGCCGTGTTCCGTTCGAAGGGCGCCAGCGAAGTGACGGTCGCCGAATCCGTCGCCACCTCGCTCGACACGGTGCGCAAGCAATATCCCGATGTCTCGATCGACCTCGTCGACGACGCCGTCTACTTCACCTATGGCAACTATGAAGCGGCGCTGCACACGCTGCTGGAAGGGGCCCTCCTCGCCGTCGCGGTCGTGCTGCTCTTCCTGCGCAACTGGCGGGCGACACTGATCTCCGCCGTGGCGCTGCCGCTCTCGGCGATCCCCACCTTCTTCGTCATGGACATGCTCGGCTTCTCGCTGAACCTCGTCTCGTTCCTGGCGCTGACGCTGGCGACCGGCATCCTCGTCGACGACGCGATCGTGGAGATCGAGAACATCGCCCGGCATATCCGCATGGGCAAGACGCCCTACCGGGCCGCGATCGAGGCTGCCGACGAGATCGGCCTTGCCGTCATCGCGACGACCTTCACCATCATCGCGGTCTTCGTGCCGGTCTCCTTCATGCCGGGCATTCCGGGCCAGTACTTCATCCAGTTCGGCCTGACGGTCGCGGTGGCGGTGTTCTTCTCCCTTGCGGTGGCACGCCTCATCACCCCGGTGATGGCCGCCTATCTCATGCGCTCCGGCGATGCCGACGGCCATGGCGAGGAGAAGGAAGGCGCCTTCATGCGCTTCTATACCTGGCTGATCGGCAAGACGACGGGCACATGGTATGCCCGCTATGCGACGCTCTTTGCCGCCATCGCTTTCCTCGTCGGCTCGGTGATGCTGCTTTCCACCGTGCCCGGCAGCTTCCTGCCGCCGGAAGACGCCTCCCGCATCGTTCTCTCCGTCGAGCTGCCGCCGGATGCGATGCTTGACGATACCGACCGCACCACCACGCAGATCTATGAACGGATCAAGGGCATCGACGGCGTGGAAAGCGTCTTCGTGCTCGGCGGCTCCTCGCCGAAGGGCGACCTCGAACTGCGCCGCGCCTCGGTGACCGTCATCCTCGACAAGCTCGAACATTCCCTCACCCACAAGCTGGTGAACGACGTCGCCGGCCGGATCCCGGTCATCGGTCCTTATCTTCCGAAGGTGGAGGCGAAGGGCCGCCTGCGGCCGCAATGGGACATCGAGCGGGAGATCTTCGCGGACCTGCGCGACATTCCGGACGTGCGCATCATCAAGCTCAACGATCGCGGCGAACGCGACCTTGCCTTCAACCTCCTGTCCAACAACGAGGCGGACCTCAACAACACCGTCGCCGTGCTGGAATCGAAGCTGCGCGCCGATCCGGTTCTGGCCAATGTCAGCTCCGAAGGCTCGCTGCCGCGGCCGGAACTGCAGATCCGCCCGCGGGACGACCAGATGGCCCGCCTCGGCATCACCACGGCGCAGATCTCGGAAATCGTGCGCGTCGCCACGATCGGCGACATCGATTCCCAGCTCAGCAAGGTCTCGCTGGACGATCGCCTGATCCCGATCCGCGTTCAGGTCGACCGCACGTTCCGTGCCGACCTCTCGGCCATCCGCAACCTGAAGATCCAGACGGCGAGCGGTCAGATCGTGCCGCTGTCGAGCGTCGCCGACATCGACTATTCAGAAGGCCCGAGCTCGGTGAAGCGGCACAACCGCAACCGCGTCGTCTCGGTCGGTTCAGACCTCAAGCAGGGCGTGGCGCTCGACACGGCCACCGCCCGCTTCAAGGAGATCGCCAACAGCATCGACATGCCGCCGACCGTGCAGTTCGCCGAGAGCGGCGATGCCGAGATCCAGGCGGAAATGCAGCAGTCCTTCGCCAATGCCATGCTGCTCGGCCTGCTGCTCGTGCTGATGGTGCTGATCCTGCTTTTCAAGGACGTGATCCAGCCGTTCACGATCCTTCTGTCGCTGCCGCTCGCCATCGGCGGCGTGGCCGCCGGCCTGATCCTGACGCAGAACGCGCTGTCCATGCCCGTCCTCATCGGCATCCTCATGCTGATGGGCATCGTGACAAAGAACGCCATCCTGCTCGTCGACTTCGCCATCGAGATGATGCACCACGGCATGGAGCGGGTGCACGCGATGATCGAGGCCGGCCGCAAGCGCGCCCGTCCCATCGTCATGACCTCCATCGCCATGTCGGCGGGCATGCTGCCCTCGGCGCTCGGCGTCGGCGAAGGCGGCTCCTTCCGCTCGCCCATGGCGATCGCCGTCATCGGCGGCATCATCGTCTCGACGGTGCTCTCGCTCGTCGTCGTGCCGTCCTTCTTCCTCATCATGGACGATCTGTCCCGCCTGCTCGCCTGGACCTTCGGCCGCTTCATCGGCAAGAAGGACGATGAATTGCTGGCCATGGAGCCGGAAGCGCTGACCCGCCTTGCCGATCAGACCAGCCGCGATGTCGCCGACCTCGAAAAGCGCATCGAGGCGCTCGAGAAGAAGAACGGCGGGCGAAAACCGTTCAACGTGGTGCATCACTCGCCGCTCGCCGCGGAATAGTCGCCAGGCGAAACAAACGGCCGGTCCGACAGGCGTCGAACCGGCCGTTTTCGCGTTCATTGATCGAAATCAAATAAGACTTCCCCTTCCTCGACTATCGTTCTTTCATCGAAGACCGATGATGCCTGCGGGAGCATGGAGTGAGATCGATGAACAGGCTGATGAAACCCGGTGCCCGGGAGCGGGAAACCCTGCTGAATTCCGGCCTCCTTTCCGCCCTTGGCGTGGAGAGCGTGGCGGCGATGATGGAGATAGCGGCCATCGGAAACCTGCCGCCGCGTCAGTTGCTGTTTCGCGAGGGTGAGCCGGCGGACATGCTGCATTCCGTTCTCTCCGGCTATGTGCGCGTCTACAAGCTCGACCCGGACGGCCGGGAAGCGGATGTGGAACTCTACGGTCCCGGCGACCTGATCGGCGCCAGCGTCGTGCTCGACGGCGGCCGCTACGGGGCAACCGCCCAGGCCGCCGAGCCCTCCCTCATCGCCCGTTTCGATCTGAAGCGCGTGCGCGACATCGCCGGGCGGCGGCCGGATCTGGCGATGGCGCTCGCTAATGCGCTGACCGGCCAGTTGGCGCGGGCCTTTGCCAGCCTTGCCGACGACCGCCTGCACACAGCGCCGCAGCGCGTGGCGCGCTACCTGCTCGCCCAGTGCCCGGTAGACAAGGCCACCAGCTTCCGCCTGCCCTATCAGAAGAGCCTGCTGGCCGGCAAACTCGGCCTTGCGCCCGAGGCGCTGTCGCGCGCCTTCTCCATGCTGCGGGGCCATGGCGTCAATGTCCGCGGGCGCCTCGTCCATATCGGCGACCCCGACGCCCTTCGCCGGATCTGAAATACCGTAGCCGGGGCGGGATCAGAGCCCGCCCTCGACGCGCAGGAAGTCGACGATTCGTCCGACGCCCTCCCCCCGCTTCATATCGGAAAAGACGAAGGGCCGGGCGGCGCGCATGCGTTCGGCGTCGCGCTGCATGATATCGAGATCGGCCCCGACATGGGGGGCGAGGTCCTTCTTGTTGATGACGAGCAGGTCCGAGCGCGTGATGCCCGGCCCGCCCTTGCGCGGGATTTCCTCCCCCTGGCAGACCGAGATGACATAGATCGTCAGGTCCGCAAGATCCGGCGAGAAGGTGGCGGCCAGGTTGTCGCCGCCCGATTCGATGAACACCACGTCGAGATCGGGGAACCGCCGGTTGAGGTCGGCAATGGCCTGGAGGTTGATCGAGGCGTCCTCGCGGATCGCCGTATGCGGGCAGCCGCCCGTCTCGACGCCGACGATGCGGTCCGAAGGCAGCGCCTGCATGCGCACCAGCGCCTCGGCATCCTCCTTCGTGTAGATGTCGTTGGTGACGACGGCGACGGAATAGTGCTCGCGCATCGCCTTGCAGAGCTTTTCGGTAAGCGCCGTCTTGCCCGAGCCGACGGGACCGCCGATGCCGACGCGCAGGGGACCGTTCTTCGATGTCATGGGAAACCTCCGGAAGATCCGGGATGGCCGGCCGGGAACGCCGCCACCCCGTCATTGAAAATCTGCGCCGCGCCGCGGGCCGCCGCAAGCGCCGTCATGAGCGGAACAGCCGCGTCGCCAGCGTCTCGTGCCGCAGGCTGGCGATATCCGCCCGGATGGTGGCCGAGCCGAGATCGTCGAGCGTCGAGCGGGCGGCGGCCGATGCAAGCGTGAGGATCGGTTCCTCCAGCTCGGCCAGCAGCGCCACGCCGCCCCGCTGGCCGACGACGCCGCAGCGGATGGCGACCGAGACGAGGTTCGAGGCGACCGCGTGCAGATAGGCGGTAAGCGCCGCCTCGGCCGCAATGCCATGGCCGCCCGAAACGGCGCCGACGGCCACCGGATAGGCAGCCGCGGCCCCGAGCGCCGCCAGCACCGGATGCGGCCAGCTCGCCGCGGCGGCGAGGAAGGCCTCGCCCTGCAGCATGGTCTCGCGATGCCGCTCCGCCGAACCGGACAGCGCCTCCGCGAGTTCAGCGACCGCCGCCAGCCGCCCGGCCTCGCCACAGCCGCGATGCGCCTCGGCGAACAGCACCGTATCGTTCCAGAGATTGCCATGCGCCAGGAGGCTCGAAAGCCAGGCGCCGAGCGTTTCCGCATCCCTGACATCGCCGTCGTCCACCACCTGTTCCAGGCCGCCGGAATAGGAGAAGGCGCCGACCGGAAAGGCCGGCGAGAGCCAGGTCATCAGGCGCAGCAGCGCCGCGGGCGACGCCGTGTCAGCCATGGCCGTGGTGGTGGTGTCCGTGTCCCGTGCCGTAATAGGCGCCGCGCAACGGATGGAAGGGTTCGACGACGTCCCGCACCGCAGCGCCAAGCCCCGTCAGCATGTCGCGGATGACGTGGTCGCGCAGGATGAGGATGCGGGCGTCCTCGATCTGCGCCGGCAGGTGCCGGTTGCCGAGGTGCCAGGCAAGCTCGACGAGATGCAGCCGATCCTTCGGCGTCACCTCATAGAGTTCCTCCGCGGCGGCGATGACCTCGATCACCTCGCCTGCTTCGGTGAGCAGGAGATCGCCGTGGGCAAGCTGCACCGGCTCCTTGAGATCCAGCATCACGACATCGTCGCTGCGCATGTGCAGGAGCTTGCGGCGCACATGGCGCTGGTCATGCACGAGCACGACGACATCGATGGGCGTGCGGGTACCGCCGGTTCCGTGCGGCAGGATTTCCGTGGAGCGATGGGGCAAGGGGCGGCCTCGGGTCTGATGGATCAAGTGCCGCCGACAAAAGCATGTTTGCCCTGCCAAGGAAACCGCCGAAGCACGGCATACGTCATTTGGCGTAGGCCGCCGTCAGCGCCGGCGCCCGCCGGCCGCGACGCGGCGGCTCGGCTCCAGCAGCCCCTCGCCCTCGTCCTCGTGGATCGTCCGGTCGCGGCCGAGCGACTTGGCGAGATAGAGCGCCCGATCCGCGGCCTCGAAGACCGCCTCGAACCGCCGGCCGACGGGCCGGTCGGCGATACCGGCCGACAGCGTGACGCCGAGCGGACCCTTGGCGCCCGTGACCCGGCGCGCGGCAACGGAACGGCGCGCTTCCTCCACCAGCAGGCTGCAATCCCCGCGGTCGTCGTTCTCGATAAAGACGGCGAATTCCTCGCCGCCCAGGCGCCCGACGAGATGGGGGGACGCGAACACCCGCTCCAGCTCCTCCGCGACGGCGACGATGACGGCATCTCCCACCGCATGGCCATGCACGTCGTTGACGAGCTTGAACCGGTCGACATCGAACAGCACGAAGAAACCGTTGAGCTTCTTCTCCGCCATATCCTCGATGAAGGCCCGCCGGTTCAGCAGGCCCGACAGCGAATCCAGCCGGCTGAGCCGCTCGAACTTGGCGCGCGACAGCGCCATTTCGTGGATCGCCATTCCCATAAGCCAGGCGATCAGGGCCGATACGCTCGCTGCGATCAGCACCGTCGTGGGGGTGCCGAAACTGAGGGCAGAGGCAAAGGGATAGGGGAGAAGATGGAAATTCGCGAGGATTGCCGCGACCATCAGATAGGCCGCGGTGGCGAGCGTGATGGCCACCAGGACGGTGTTCAGCACGAACATCGAAATATCGGCCCGTGTCTGGAAGACACCCGCCTCCCACTGGGCCCTCAGCCAAAGGGCCAGCCTGCCACGCATAAATCTCTCCACAATGAACAAGGAGACCCTACGGCACTTTCTTTCAGATTCAGCTAATACCTTCGCTAGAAGTTTAACTGCCTCGTTTTGAAACTTCCGTTAAGGAATTTTGCGGGAAGGCCGGGCCGGCTGCACGATCGCCTAAAAAAGGAAATAGCGCTGCGCCATGGGCAGCACGGTCGCGGGCTCGCAGGTCAGCAATTCGCCGTCGGCCCGCACCTCGTAGGTCTCCGGGTCCACCTCGATATGCGGCGTCAGGTCGTTCAGCACCATCGAGGCCTTGGAGATGGCGCGGGTGTTGCGCACCGGCAGGAGCTGCTTGGCGACGCCGAGGCGCTCGCGCAGGCCGAGATCGATCGCCGCCTGCGAGACGAAGGTGACGGAGGAATTGGTGCGCATCTTGCCGAAGGCGCCGAACATCGGGCGGTAGTGCACCGGCTGCGGCGTCGGGATCGAGGCGTTCGGGTCGCCCATCGGCGCCATGGCGATCACCCCGCCGAGCAGCACCATGTCCGGCTTCACGCCGAAGAAGGCCGGGTTCCACAGCACGAGGTCCGCCCGCTTGCCGACCTCGATCGAGCCGATCTCGTGGCTGAGGCCATGGGCGATCGCCGGGTTGATCGTGTATTTCGCGATATAGCGGCGGATGCGCAGGTTGTCGTTCTCGCCCGTCTCGCCGGCAAGGCGGCCGCGCTGGCGCTTCATCTTGTCGGCGGTCTGCCAGGTGCGGATCGCCACTTCCCCGACGCGGCCCATCGCCTGGCTGTCGGACGAGATGATCGAGAAGGCGCCGATATCGTGCAGGATGTCCTCCGCCGCGATCGTCTCCTTGCGGATGCGGCTCTCGGCAAAGGCGATGTCTTCCGGGATCGACGCCGACAGGTGATGGCAGACCATCAGCATGTCGAGATGCTCGGCGATCGTGTTGACCGTGTAGGGCCGCGTCGGATTGGTCGAGGACGGGATGACATTGGCATGGCCGCAGACCTTGATGATATCCGGCGCATGCCCGCCGCCTGCCCCCTCGGTGTGGAAGGCATGGATGGTGCGGCCCCTGATGGCGGCCATCGTGTCCTCGACGAAGCCGCTTTCGTTCAGCGTGTCCGTATGGATCATCACCTGCACGTCGTAATCGTCCGCGACGGAAAGGCAGCAGTCGATCGCCGCCGGCGTCGTGCCCCAATCCTCGTGCAGTTTCAGCGCAGAGGCCCCGGCCTTCACCATTTCCTCGATGGCCGCCGGCAGCGAGGCATTGCCCTTGCCGGCGAGCGCCAGGTTCATCGGAAAGGCATCGAAGCTCTCGATCATGCGCTCGATATGCCAGGCGCCGGTGCAGGTGGTGGCGAGCGTACCATGCGCCGGGCCGGTGCCGCCGCCGAGCATCATGGTGATGCCGCTCGCCAGCGCCTCCTCGATCTGCTGCGGGCAGATATAGTGGATATGGGCATCCATGCCGCCCGCCGTGAGGATCTTGCCCTCGCCCGCGATAACCTCCGTCGAGGGACCGACGACGATGGTGACGCCGGGTTGCGTATCCGGGTTGCCCGCCTTGCCGAGGGCGGCGATGCGGCCGTCCTTGAGGCCCACATCGGCCTTGAAGATGCCGGTATGGTCGATGACCAGCGCATTGGTGATGACCGTATCGACGGCACCTTCGACACGCGTCGCCTGGCTCTGGCCCATGCCGTCGCGGATGACCTTGCCGCCGCCGAACTTCACCTCGTCGCCATAGGTGGTGAAGTCCTTTTCCACCTCGGCGAAGAGCTCGGTATCGGCAAGGCGCACCCTGTCGCCGATGGTTGGGCCGAACATGTTGGCATAGGCGGCGCGGGACATTCTGTAGGACATGGTCAGCTTCCCCGGGAGACAGGAGTCGTGTTCATATGGTCTGGAGCCTTGCCGGCCGGAGCGGCATCGCTCCGGAGTCGGGAATGCTCCAGTCGATCGAGGCGGCCGGCGGCGACCTGGGCATCCACCCAGCGCCGTTCCGCGGCAAAGGGGTGCCATTGCCAGCCCTCATGGCCGAAGCCGGCGATGGAGACGCGCTCGCCCGCCTTCGCGACGCTGTCGAGCACATGGGCGATGACGATCAGCCCGGAGCTCGGCACCACATAGGGCGGCGGGTCGAAGGCGGCCAAGGCCGCATCGAGCGCATGGTGCACCGCGGCCGGGATCACAGCGAGCCGCCGGCCGGTGGCGCGCGCGAACGTCTCGAAGCCGAGCGTGTAATCGTCGCAGAAATCGTCGAGATCGGGATGGCTCTCGGCAAGGGCCGGGCGCATGGCGGCGAACATTTCCGCCGTCCGCACGCACCAGATCTCGCGCGCCTGCCGCACGGCGGCACTCGTCTTCCACCGTCCGCCGCCCAGCATCGCCAGGGCCGGACGGCCGGTATTGCAGACGGCGACGATGTCGGTCCGTTCGCCGCCGCGCCCCATGGAGCGGCAGTCGTTGAAGCGGATCACGACATCGGCGGCATCGATCGTCTCGGCGAGCCCTTCGGGCACGGGGCCGTTTCCGACGATGGCAATCCTGCGCGACACCGCCAGCCTCCTCAATTTCCGGAGATCGCGGAGACGGCCTTCAGTTCGGCCGTGCGCTTGCGTGTCAGATCGGCAAGGCAGCCGGAGACCAGCATCGGCTCCATCGAGCCGCCGCGCGCCTCGAAGCCGGCCAGTTCGCACTGGCCGTCCCGGTAGCCGATCCAGGCGCGCTGGGCGCGCTTCAGCGCATCGACGGCGCCGACATAGTGCTCGCCCATCTCCCCGGCCTGTTCGTCCATCTCGCGTGCCGCGGCCATGGCCGCCTTGTAGGCGGCATTCAGCTCGCCGTCGGCAGCCAGGTAGTCGCGGTCGGCGCAGATGTTCATCTCGATCTGCGCCTGGGCGTTTTCGCAATCGACCTCCGGCTCGCCGTCCTGGGCGACGGCCAGCGGGGCGGAGAGCAGAAGAAACGCCGCGGCGAGCATGAGGCGGAAGCGCGTTACCATGTCAGAGCTTCCCCATCACGCCCTGGCGGAAACCGTAGATCTCGCGCTTGCCGGCAAAGGGGACGAGATGGACCGTGCGGGTCTGTCCCGGCTCGAAGCGCACCGCCGTGCCGGCGGGGATGTCGAGGCGCAGGCCCCGCGTCTTCTCCCGGTCGAAGGCGAGGCCCGGATTGGTCTCGTAGAAATGGTAGTGGCTGCCGACCTGGATCGGCCTGTCACCGGTATTGGAAACGTCGAGGGTGGTGACCGGCAGGCCGGCATTGAGTTCGATATCGCCTGAAGCGGCGATGACTTCACCGGGAATCATGGCTCTTTCCTCACGCTGCTGCGGCCGGCCCGCAGCCTTCGGCTTTCAGGACCCGCCTGGTGGATGCCGGATATTTTGCGAGCAGTGCCGCGGGCCGGATCGGCCGGCGCACGAAGTCGCCGCCGCAGTTCGGGCAGACACCGCCCAGAACGGTCGTCACGCAATCGGCGCAGAAGGTGCATTCGAACGTGCAGATCATCGCCTGCGGGCTTTCCGGCGGCAGGTCGCGGTCGCAGCATTCGCAGTTCGGTCGAAGGTCCAGCATGGTCTCACCTGATCGGTTCGTGCACGGTCACGAGCTTCGTGCCGTCGGGAAAGGTCGCCTCGACCTGGATGTCGTGGATCATCTCGGGAATGCCCTCCATCACCTGGTCGCGCGTCAGCACATGGGCGCCCGCCTCCATCAGCTCGGCGACGGCCCGGCCGTCGCGCGCGCCCTCGACGACGAAATCGGTGATCAGCGCGATCGCCTCGGGATGGTTGAGCTTCACGCCGCGCTCCAGCCGCTTGCGCGCCACGATCGCCGCCATGGCGATCAGCAGTTTGTCCTTTTCGCGGGGGGTCAGGTTCATGGGCGGTCCATCGCTTGATTCCTATCGTGCGATACTAAGCAGGGGTTTTGCGCGCACGACATACGCAAAACAGGAACCCGGCGCGAAACCGCGCGGATCAGAGAGTCCAGACTTTCGGCACGCCAGCGCCACCACGCAAGTGCGAAATGATCGGGATGAGCTTTTTTCTGAGCGCAAAGCCATCGGGCGCGACGAGGCGCAGGACCAGCTTGTCCTGCCACTGGCTGGCGCCGCCCTCCCCATCGGCCAAAAGCCGGCGCAGCGGCGCCAGATGCGCCTCGGCAGCCCGGCCGCAGAAGAGCACGGTCGCGAAGGCACGGGCGCCGGCCAGCACCGCCCCCTCGCCCGCCAGCGTCGCAACCTCGCCGGCAAGGGCGGTTTCCTCCGCATGGACCAGCCGGCCGGCGCGGCGGATGCGCCAGCGATCGCGGAAAAGCCCCGTCTCCATCCGCTCCCCCATCGCCTTTCGGCCGAGCAGGATGGCCTCGACCGCGAGGAACGTGGCGTCCTCGGCAAGATCCACCTCCAGCCGGCGGCTGAGCGCCGCCCGATCGAAAAGAATGGTCTCCTGCGGCAGCCAGTCGACCCGCGCCCCCGCGCCGACGGCAATGCGGGTTTCGACCGTCGCCGTGGCGGCATGCGCCTTGTAGGCGCGTTCGCAGGCCTGCGTCGTCGCCGTCAGGCGCGTTCCGGCCCGGGCCTCCAGGTCCCAGGCGATATGGTCCCCGCCGGTGAGCCCGCCGGCCGTGTTGATCAGCACCGCCTCCATCGCACCGTCGAAGGTCTTCGGCAGACGTATCTTGGCGCAGCCATCCTGGAAGAGCACGTCAAGCCGCGTGCCGTCGGCAGAGGCCTTCGCAGCCAGCCGCCCATGTCCGCGCGCGCGCTGCAGGCGCCCGGAAAGAGCGTTGCCTTCATGACCAGATGGTGGTTCCGCATAGACGTTCATGGCATTCGATACCGGATGTTGGGACATGGGCCGCGCCCAGTCATCCCTTGTTGCACGTTCCATCAGGGCGCCCTGCCGCGCAAGCCCTGCCCGACGCCACATCGCCGTCGCAAAGTCCGGCCGGCGACAAAAAAGCCCGGCACGAAGGCCGGGCTCAAGGTCGAGCGGCCGGGCGGCGTGCAATGCGCCGCCCGTTCCGTCGGAACGATTATTCGTTCTCCACGTAGGTGTACTTGCCGTCTTCACCCTTCTTCCAGGTGTACATGACGTAGTCCGGACGGGTGATGTCGCCCTTTTCGTCGAAGCCGAGCTCGCCGATCGCGGTCTGGAACGGACCGTTGGCCTTGATGGCTTCCGCGATTGCCTGCGGGTCGGTGCCGCCGGCAGACTTGGCGCCTTCAGCGATGACCTGAACGGCAGCATACGCATAGAGCGTGTAGGCTTCCGGCTCGAAGCCGGCAGCGCGGAACTTCTCGACGAGATCCTTGGCGGCCTCGTTCTTGCGCGGATCGGGAGCGAAGGTCATCAGCGTGCCGTCGACGGCGTCGCCGGCGATGGAGGCCAGTTCGTTCGAAACGATACCGTCGCCCGAGATGAAGGTGGCCTTCAGGCCCTGGTCGGCGGACTGGCGCTCGATGAGGCCGAACTCGGTGTGCAGGCCGCCCCAGTAGACGACCGTTACGCCGGCTTCCTTCATCTTCGCGATGAGAGCGGAGAAGTCCTTGTCGCCGACATTGACGCCTTCATAGATGGCTTCGGTGATGCCGGCTTCGTTCGTCGCCTTCTTGGTTTCGTCGGCAAGGCCCTGGCCGTACGGCGTCTTGTCGTGCAGGACGGCGACCTTGGCGTCCTTGAAGTTCGCCGCGATGAAGGCGCCTGCGACGGCACCCTGCTGGTCGTCACGGCCGCACACGCGGAACGTGTTCCACAGGCCGCGCTCGGTATAGGTCGGGTTGGTCGAGGCCGGGGAAACCTGCAGCACGCCGTTTTCAGCGTAGATTTCGGATGCCGGGATGGAAACGCCCGAGTTGAAGTGGCCGACCACGAACTTCACACCGTCGGCAACGAACTTGTTGGCGACCGAAACGCCCTGCTTCGGATCGGAAACGTCGTCGCCGAGCACGATCTTGACCTGCTCGCCGTTGATGCCACCGGCTGCGTTGATGTCGGCAGCGGCCTGCTCGGCACCCTTCTGAAGCTGCGCGCCGAAGGCGGCGTTCGGGCCGGTCAGCGGGCCGCCGACGCCGATCAGGATGTCGGCCCAGGCGCTGCCGCTGAAGGCGACCATTGCAGCCAAAGCAACAGCCGACATGAGAGACTTCTTCATATTGTTACTCCCAAATTTAAAAGCGGGCTCGTTTCAACCGGTCGCAACACCCGCATCATTGCGCCGATATCGTTATGCCGCGCCCGAAAACCGGGCGCGGGCTTCCCTCTGGTTATTTCGCTTTCCAGGAAAAGGGCGATGCCTTTTCATAGAGCCAGTAGTAGTTGTTGGTCATCTGCCGCGTGCGGTAATAGCGGTAGCCGAGCGTAGCAAACAACAAAAGCACGACGGTGTCCACGACATAGTATTGCACCGTCAGCATGGTGCCGTGGAACAGCGCGTGGTGGATGAAACGGATCGCCCCGCCGAGCAGAAGCACGTAAATCACCAGCGTCGTGTAGCTCTGCCAGTTCTCGGCGACGCTCTTTCCCGTGCGCCAGGCCGTCCAGCCGCCCATGATGACGGTGATGAACAGGAACTGCCAGATCGACGGTTCTTCGTAGAGAATTCCCTGCATAATACATACTCCCCTTACAGGGCCGGGCCTCCCGCAGGATATGCGCCAGCCGCCGTAAAACCTAGGATCGGCGCAGGATCCTTGCGGGTCCTGCGCGGGACCGTCCTCAGTGCCGGCCGCCTTCGAGATAGGCGGCGCGCACTTCCGGATTGGCCAGAAGTTCCTTGCCCGAACCGCTCATCGTCACCTGGCCGTTGACCATTACATAGGCCCTGTCGGAGAGCTTGAGGGCGGCGAAGGCGTTCTGCTCGACGAGGAACACGGTAAGCCCCTCGTTCTGGTTGAGCTTCTTGATCGCGTCGAAGATGCCCTTGACGATCAGCGGCGCAAGGCCGAGCGAGGGCTCGTCGAGCAGCAGGAGCTTCGGACGCGCCATCAGCGCACGGCCGATGGAGAGCATCTGCTGCTCGCCGCCCGAAAGCGTGCCGCCGCGCTGGCCCTGGCGTTCCTTGAGGCGCGGGAAGAGCGTGAAGATCTTTTCCACGTCCTCGTTGAAATACTTCAGATTGTCGAGGCTCGCGCCCATCTGGAGATTTTCATAGACCGTCATGCGCGGGAAGATGCGGCGTCCTTCCGGCGACTGCGCGATGCGGCGGCGGGCGATGAGATGCGTCGGCAGGCGGGTAATGTCCTCGCCGTCGAAGGTGACGGTGCCCGTACGGGCCTGCGGGCTGCCGCAGATCGTCATCATCAGGGTCGACTTGCCGGCGCCGTTCGCGCCGATCAGCGAGACGATCTCGCCCTTCTTCACCTCGACATCGACCCCGGCCAGCGCACGGATATTGCCGTAATAGGTCTGCACGCCCTGGACGCTGAGAAGTGTATCGCTCATCAGTGCGATCCTCCCTCAGTGCCTTCGCTCTCCGCGATCACCTCGATTTCCTCGATCACCTCTTCGACCTCATCATCTTCGACACCGAGATAGGCCGCGATAACCTTCGGATCGTTCTTCACATGGTCCGGCGTGCCGTCGGAGATCTTCTGCCCGTATTCGAGCACGACCACGTGGTCGGAGATTTCCATGACGACCGACATGTCGTGCTCGATGAGCAGGATCGACGTGCCGCTGTCCTTGCGGATGGAACGCAGGAGTTCGTTGAGCGCGAGCGACTCGCGCGGGTTGAGGCCCGCCGCCGGTTCGTCGAGGCACAGGAATTCCGGCCCCGTGCACATGGCGCGAGCGATTTCGAGGCGCCGCTGCGCGCCATAGGGCAGGTCGCCGGCCGGATCGTCCGCGCGCTCGATGAGATGCGCCTTCTCCAGCCAGTGCTTGGCGATCTCGATCGATTCGGCCGAGGCCTTCTTGTAGGTCGGGAAACCGAGCAGGCCGAGGATCGTGTAGCCGGAGGCCTTCATCAGCATGTTGTGCTGGGCGACGAGCAGGTTCTCCAGAACCGTCAGGCCCGAGAAGAGCCGGATGTTCTGGAAGGTGCGCGCCACCTTCGCATCGCGGGTGATCTCGAAGTCGGTCATGCGTTCCAGAAGGAACTCCTTGCCCGCCTTCTGGCGCATGGTGATCATGCCCATGGTCGGCTTGTAGAAGCCGGTGACGCAGTTGAAGACCGTGGTCTTGCCGGCGCCGTTCGGGCCGATGAGGGCCGTGATCTCGCCGCGCTGGGCCTCGAAGGACAGGTCGTTGATGGCCATGAGGCCGCCGAAGCGCATCGACAGATGCTCGACCGTGAGGATGGGATCGTTCGTCATCGTGTTCGTCGCTACCGTGTTCGCACCGAGGGCCATCAGCCGTGCCCTTCCTTGGTGAAGCTGCCGGAGACCGCCTTGCGCTCCCTGAGGAAGGCGGTCGGCTCACGGCTTCCGACGAAGCCGCGCGGCTTCCAGACCATGACGGTGACCATGGCGAGGCCGAAGATCAGCATGCGGTAGAGTTCCGGCGTGAAGTCGGGCCCGAAGATCTGCTTCAGGAAGGTCATCTCGCGCAGGAGCTCGGTGCCGCCGACCATCACGGCCGCCGCGACGGCGATGCCGACGAGCGAACCCATGCCGCCGAGGACCACGATGGCGAGGATGATCGCCGATTCGAGGAAGACGAAGCTTTCCGGCGAGACGAAGCCCTGGCGCACGGCGAAGAAGGAGCCGGCAAAACCGCCGAACATCGCGCCGATGGAGAAAGCCGTCAGCTTGGTCGTCACCGTGTTGATGCCGAGCGAACGGCAGGCGATCTCGTCCTCGCGCAACGCTTCCCAGGCGCGGCCGATCGGCATGCGGCGCAGGCGGATCGTCACATAGGCGGTGAGCAGCGCCAGCGCCAGGATGAGATAGAAGAGGAAGATCTTGTAGTAGGCCGAGGACATCGGCAGGTCGAAGGCCTTGGCGAAGTTGTTCGGCGCGCTGACGTCGAACGACCAGATTCCGAAGACCGAGGCCTTGGGAATGCCGGAGACGCCGAAGGTGCCGCGGGTCACTTCCGTCCAGTTGATCAGCACGAGACGGATGATCTCACCGAAGGCCAGCGTCACGATGGCGAGATAGTCGCCCTTCAGGCGCAGCACCGGGAAGCCGAGGATCATGCCCCAGAAGGCGGCGAGGATGCCGGCGAGCGGCAACAGGATCCAGAAGGAGAAGCCGAACTGCTGCGAAAGCAGCGCATAGGAATAGGCGCCGACCGCATAGAACGCGACGTAGCCGAGGTCGAGCAGGCCGGCAAGGCCGACGACGATGTTGAGCCCCCAGGCCAGCATCACGTAGATGAGGATCTGGATGCCGAAATTGTCGACCCATTTCAGCGAGCCCTGCACGCCGAAGAGCATGACCATGATCGGCGGATAGAAGATCAGCGCGACGATGGCGATCTTGCTGAAATTGCGCTTGAAGAAGCTTTCCTCGCCTTCCACCGGCTTGGCCGCGGCGGCCGCCTTGCGGGCAGCGGCCCAGGGGCGCAGGTAGGCGACGGAGAGGAAACGGCCGACGGCGGCGACGATCACGAAGATCGCGAGCAGCCCCCAGCGCTGGTTCAGCACAAGCTCGTTGCGGATGTTCTGCGTGGTCTCGAGACCGACGAAGAGGACGAAGAGGCCGAGCGCGACGAGGCCGGCAAAAAGGCCCTCGCGCAGAGCCTGCGCCGTCAGGTTACCGCCGGCGCGCTCATGAGTGTTCGAAATGTTGGACATGGATCAAACCTTCTCGACTTCCGGTCGTCCGAGAATGCCGGACGGCTTGAAGATCAGGACGATGGCGAGGATGGAGAACGTCGCGACGTCCTTGTAGTCGATGGTGAAGTAGGCGGACCAGAGGCTCTCGATGAGGCCGATGAGCAAGCCGCCGAGCACGGCGCCCGGAAGCGAGCCGATACCGCCGAGAACCGCAGCCGTGAAGGCCTTGACGCCCGGAATGAAGCCGTCGGTGAAGACGGTCACGCCGTAATACATCAGGTACATGGTACCGGCGACGGCGGCGAGCGAGGCGCCCATGATGAAGGTCACCGAGATCGTCCGGTCGACGTCGATGCCGAGCAGCGCCGCCATCTTGCGATCCTGCTCCGTCGCGCGCTGGGCGCGGCCGAGCGAAGTCTTGTTGACGATGTACCAGAAGGTCGTGAGCAGGATGACCGTCAGGAGCATGATGATCAACTGCTTCAGCGAGATCGAGATGCCGAAGACGTTGTAGACCGACGACACCAGCGGCGGGATCGGCTTGTTGCGCGGACCTTGCGTGACCTGGATGAAGTTCGACAGCGCGATCGACATGCCGATTGCGGTGATCAGCGGCGCCAGGCGGAACGAGCCGCGCAGCGGCCGGTAGGCCATCTTTTCGATCGTCCAGTTCCACAAGGACGCCGTCAGCATGGCCGCGGCGATCATGACCAGCAGCAGGAGGACGACCGGAAGGCCGACGAACACGCTGGTGAGGACGAGGAAGACGATGAGAGCGGCAAATCCGCCCAGCATGAAGATATCGCCATGGGCGAAATTGATCATGCCGATGATGCCGTAAACCATGGTGTAGCCGATGGCTATCAAACCATAAATAGATCCAAGCGTCAGCCCATTAACGAGCTGCTGGACGAAATATTCCATTTGCTATCCCCCGGATGCGGTTCCTGAGGGCCGCATCTCTTGTTCTTGTCGCTCTTTTTTCGAGCTTGTTAGACAGTCCGGATTCCATACCGCTTTCGATACAAAAGGGAAGCCCAAAAAGCCTGGATCGACAATTTCTTTAGCAAGGACGGTTAAATGGCGCATTTGGCGCCGGGAAAACCAAAAAATCGGCACGAGAAGCGGCGCTTTTGCCCAAAAAGATGCACGAAAGTCGCAAGCGGCGATGTCCCGGCATGGCACATCGCCGCACGGGCCGGAGCAAATCAGCCGCGCATGCGCGCACCGGAGGGATCGAACAGCGGCTCGGCCTGCAGGCGCGCCGGCAGCATCTCGCCGAGAAGCTCGATCGACCAGCCGGTTTCGACATCGGCGATCTCCTTCGGCACATAGCCGACCGCGACCGAAAGGCCGGCGGCATGGGCATAGCCGCCCGAGGTCACCCAGCCGCGCACCGCGCCGTCGAGATAGATCGGCTCGTCGCCGATGACATCGGCATCCTTCGCCGCGACGACGAAGGTGCGCAGGCGGAGCGCACCGCCCGTTTCCCGCTCTGCCCTTGCCGCATCCCTGCCGATGAAGTCGGCCGCCTTGCCGGTCGCCACGAATCGCTCCAGCCCCGCCTCGACAGGGCCGTAGAGCGGGCGATATTCGCGCGACCAGCTGCCGTAGGATTTTTCGAGGCGCAGGGCGTTGAGCGCCCTGAGACCGAACAGGCGGATGCCGAATTCGGCCCCGGCTTCGAGGATGAGGTCGTAGAGATAGCGCTGGTATTGCGGCTTCATCCAGATCTCGTAGCCGAGATCGCCCGTATAGCTGACGCGCCCGACGATGGCCGGCGCCATGCCGAGATCCATCCGGCGCACCGCCATGAAGGGGAAGGCCTCGCTCGAAACATCCCGGTGCGTCAGCTTCGCCAGCACGTCGCGCGCCTTCGGTCCCGCGATGGCAAGGCCGACGAGCGAAAGGTTCAGCGCCTCCAGCGTCACGGAACCGTCCCGCGGCAGGTGCGTCTCGAACCAGCGCATGTGGTAGTCCTCGGCAATGCCCGAGCCGATCAGCAGGAAGTCCCCCTCGCCGAGCTTGGCGAGCGTGAAATCGCCGATGAGCTTTCCGTCGTCCTTCAGCATGGGCGCAAGCGTCATGCGCCCCGTTTCCGGCAGGCGGCAGGCGAGCAGCCGGTCGAGCCAGGCCGCCACGCCCCTGCCCTTCACCGCATATTTCGCAAAGCCCGAGGTCTCCATCAGGCCGACGCCCTCGCGCACCGCGCGGGCTTCCGCGCCGACGGTCTCGAAATCCGTCGAGCGGCGCCAGGAGAACCGGTCCTCCACGCCTTCAGGCGCGAACCACAGCGGCTGCTCCAGGCCATAGGATGCCCCGAAGACGGCACCGGCCGCCTTCAGCCTGTCGTAGATCGGCGTCGTCTGCAGCGGCCGGCCCGCCGGCAGCTCCTCGTTGGGATAGCGGATGGAGAAGCGGCGCGAGTAGTTCTCGCGTACCTTGGCATTGGTATAGGCGAGCGTCGCATAGTCGCCGTAGCGCGCGACATCCATCGCGAAGACGTCGAAGCCGGGATCGCCGTTGATCATCCAGTTGGCGAGCGCCAGGCCCACGCCACCGCCCTGGCTGAAGCCGGCCATGACGGCGCAGGCGGACCAGAAGTTCGTCATGCCGCGCACGGGCCCGACGAGCGGGTTGCCGTCCGGCGAGAAGGTGAAGGGGCCGTTGATGATCTTCCTGATACCGGCCGTGTTGAAGGCGGGGAAGTGCCGGAAGCCGACTTCCAGCTCCGGGGTGATTCGCGCAATGTCCTCTTCCAGCAGTTCATGGCCGAAATCCCAGGGCGTGGTGAGCGGCGACCAGGGCCGGCAGGCCTTTTCATAGGTGCCCATCAGCATGCCGTTGCGCTCCTGGCGCAGATAGATCTCGCCGTCGAAGTCGACGCAGTGCATCAGCTCCTTGCCATGCGTCCGGTTGAACTCGATGACCTCGGGCATGTCCTCGGTGATGAGATACATATGCTCCATGGCAAGGACGGGCAGTTCGAGGCCGACCATGCGGCCGATCTCGCGCGCCCAGAGCCCGCCGCAATTGACGACATGCTCGGCGACGATCTCGCCCTTGTCGGTGATGACGCGCCAACTGCCGTCCTCGCGCTGCACGAGGTCTTCCACCTTGGTGTGGAGATAGATCTCCGCGCCGTTCTTCTTGGCCGACTTGGCATAGGCGTGCGTCGTGCCATAGGGGTCAAGATGGCCCTCGACAGGATCGAACACCGCGCCGACGAACTGGTCGGGGTCGAGCAGCGGCATCAGCTCATGCGCCTCCTTCGGCGTGAGGAGATGCGCATCGAGGCCCATATAGCGCCCCTTGGCGAGGATCGACTTCATCCAGTCGAAGCGATCCTTGGTCGATGCCAGCATCATGCCGGAGGTCATGTGCAGGCCGATGTCCTG
Source organism: Shinella sp. HZN7 (assembly GCF_001652565.1). Taxonomy (NCBI): domain Bacteria; kingdom Pseudomonadati; phylum Pseudomonadota; class Alphaproteobacteria; order Hyphomicrobiales; family Rhizobiaceae; genus Shinella; species Shinella sp. HZN7. Next base: position 2,965,237 of record NZ_CP015736.1, read on the forward strand.
GCCGGAATAGTCCTGAATCTCTTTATAGAGTTCGACCGTGTATTTCTGCAGCTTGGCGACGTTCGGGTCGCCGTTGATCGTGTGCATGCCGCCGGCCGCATGCCAGGTCGAGCCGGAGGTGAGCTCCGAGCGCTCGACGAGCACGACATCGGTCCAGCCGAATTTCGTGAGGTGATAGAGGACGGAGCAGCCGACGACGCCGCCCCCGATAACGACGACCCTTGCATGGCTCTTCATGGAAACTCCGGCTTTCGACGGGTTGAAGGGAATTCGATGCGGCGCGGAATGCAGCCTATTGGGTTCCCCGGATGCCCGGCAAGCCCGAGGTGCGAAGCGCCATGTCGCTCCGGAAGTTTTTGTCAGCGGGTGGCGAAATCGACGGAGAGATCATGGCTGCGCGCCATGAGCTTGAGATCGGCGACAAACGCCTCGGCAAAGCTGCGCATCACCACGAGATCGAAACGATCGACGCCGGTGCGGGCGAGATTGACCGAAAGATGATTGCATAGCATGGTTGCCGCACGCCCGACGGCAAAGGCCCCGGGATGCAGATCGACGGCGATGCCGTTCGCCAGGATGCGCGCGGCATCAGGCCCGGACAGCGTCAGCGCGACGCGGCCGTGGCTCTGGTCGACCACGAAGGCGAAGGCGCCGAGCCGGACGGAAAGCTCGGCGACGAGCGTTTCGGGCGCGTGCACCTCCGACAGCACCAGCCATTCGCCCGGGCCGCAGAAGCGGGCCTCGAACGCGCCGTCGGCGACGAGAATGCCGGCTGCTTCGGCGCCATGGCCGGGTGCCGCCAGCACGACGGCGATGGCCGTGGCGCGGTGGACGGCGAGGTGGTTGGCCCGCTGGCCGGGGACCGCCCCGATCGTGCCGTCCAGCGCGTGTACTGCCTGATAGTCGTAAGCCATAGCCTTCCCCTCACGCCATCAGCTTGCGGTTTTCCGGATCGACGAAGACCGGATCGCAGACTTCGGCGAACGTCTCCACGCCCCGCAGCTTGTCCCAGACGACGATCTTCTCGCCATAGCGCTCCCGGCCCGATTTCAGGAAGGCAAGAGCGATATGGGTCCCGAGCGTCGGCGAGAAGCAGACGGAGCTGACCCAGCCCTGGTCGTTGATCGTCGAGGGCTTGGCACCGTCCTTGAGAAGATGTGCGCCGGCGCGCATGTCCTTGTCCGCCTCCAGTGCCTTCAGGCCGACGAGCTGGGCGCGGTCGGCGGCCGTCAGGCCGAAGCGGGTGGAGAGCCGCTTGCCGATGAAATCCGGCTTGCCGGTGCCCATCATGCGGCCGAGGCCGGCATCGTCGGGCGTCACGCGGCCATCGAGCTCGGCATGGGTGACATGGCCCTTCTCGATGCGCAGCACGTTGAGCGCCTCGACGCCATAGGCGCAGAGGCCCTGCGGTTCGCCCGCCCGCATCAGCGCGTCGGCCACCGCCTCGCCATAACCCGCCGGCACCGCCAGCTCATAGGCGAGCTCGCCGGAGAAGGAGATGCGGAAGAGCCGCGCCTTGAGGTTGCCCTTCAGCCGCACCTCGCGGGCGGCAAGGAACGGGAAGGCCGCATTCGAGAGATCGTCCTCGACGACGGCCTGCAGGATCGTGCGCGCCTTCGGCCCGGCGATCGACATCTGCGCCCATTGGTCGGAGACCGACAGGAAGCGCACGCGAAGCTCCGGCCAGAGCGCCTGCGCGGCAAACTCCATATGGGAGAGCACGCCGGCGGCCATGGCCGTGGTGGTCGTGACGAGGAAATGCTCCTCGGCCAACCGGCTCACCGTGCCGTCGTCATAGACCATGCCGTCCTCGCGCAGCATCAGCCCATAGCGGGCCTTGCCGACGGGAAGCTTCAGCACGGGATTGCAATAGAGCCGGTTCAGGAACTCGGCGGCATCCGGCCCGAAGACCTCGATCTTGCCGAGGGTCGAGACATCGCAGAGGCCGGCATGCTCGCGCACGGTCCGGACCTCGCGGTCGACGCTTTCCCGCCAGGTCTTCTCGCCCGCCTTCGGGAACCAGGAGGAGCGATACCAGAGCCCGGCATCGATGAAGACCGCGCCGTGGCGCGCCGCCCAGCCATGCAGCGGCGAGCGGCGGACGGGCATGGCGTGTTCGTCGCGCGAGGAGCCGGCGAGCGCGCCGAAGGAGACGGGCGTGTAGAACGGCCGGAAGGTGGTGGTGCCGACCTCGGCGGGGCTGACGCCGCGCATCGCGGCGAGGATGCCGATGGCATTGACGTTGCCGAGCTTGCCCTGGTCCGTCGCCATGCCGCTCGTCGTGTAGCGCTTGGCATGCTCGACATGGCCGAAGCCCTCGCGAAGGGCAAGGCCGAGATCCTTGCCGTGCACGTCGTTCTGGAAGTCGACGAAGGCCTTGGACCTGGCGCCCGGCACATGCCAGAGCGCCGTGAAGGACGGATCGACCTCCTCGCCGACGACGGGACGCTCGAAACCGGCGACGGGCCGGCCGAGCGCTTCCACGATGGCCGACGCCTTGCGTGCGCCATCGTCGAGACATTCGGAAAGCCGGTAGTGCCCCGCCGCGGCACCGGCCATGACGAGACCGTCGCCCGCCTCCGGTGCCAGGAACGCCTGCAGCGCCTGCGACCAGACCGGCCTGCCGCCGCGCTGGCAGGCAAGGTGGATGACCGGGCTCCAGCCGCCGGACATGGCCACGGCATCGCAGGCGATCATCTCCTCGAAGCCGCCGCGATCGGCAATGACGGCGCGGACGCGCCGGCGCCCCTTCGTGTCGACGATGCCGCCGCCGCGCACCACCCGCACGCCGTCGGGCGCACGGTCCGCGGCATCGGTGCGGCTGTCGATCAGCGCCGCGATCTCCACGCCCTGCGCGGAAAGGTCCTCGGCCGTGCGATAGCCGGACGAGCCGTTGGTGAAGATCGCCACCGACCGGCCGGCGGCGACACCGAAGCGGTTGGCATAGGTGCTGACGGCGCTCGCCATCATGATGCCGGGACGGTCGTTGCCGCCGAAGACCAGCGGCCGCTCCTCCGCGCCGGTGGCGAGGATCGCGTGTTTCGCCACGATACGCCACAGGCGCTCGACCGGCCGTGCCGCGTCGATCGTGGCGCTGTGCTTCTGCACCCGCTCCACGGCACCGAAGACATTGTCGTCGTACCAGCCGAAGACCGTGGTGCGCGGCAGTAGCGTCACGCCGGGATGGCCGTGCAGTTCGTCAAGCGCGTGCCGGGCAAAGACGAACGGCGCCTCGCCGTCGAGCCTGGTTGTCTCCGACAGGAGCGCACCGCCGAGGACGAAATCCTGCTCGGCGAGGATGACGCGCAGGCCCGAGCGGGCGGCGACCAGCGCCGCGGCGAGGCCCGCCGGGCCGGAGCCGACGACGAGAAGGTCGCAATGCGCCCAGCTCTTCTCGTAGCCGTCGGGATCGCGCGGAAGGTCCGTGCGGCCGAGGCCGGCAGCCCGGCGGATCAGCGGCTCATAGACCTTTTCCCAGAAGGCGGCGGGCCACATGAAGGTCTTGTAGTAGAAGCCGGCGGAGAGGAAGCGCGACAGGCGGTCGTTCACCGCGCCGATATCGAAGGCAAGGCTCGGCCAGCGGTTCTGGCTGGTGGCGGCAAGCCCGTCGTAGAGCTCGGCGACGGTCGCCTTCGTGTTCGGATCGCGCCGCGCGCCCGTGCCGATGGTGACCAGCGCGTTGGGCTCCGCCGGCCCGGCCGTCACAATGCCGCGCGGGCGATGGTACTTGAAGCTGCGTCCGACGAGCAGCCGGTCGTTGGCCAGCAAGGCCGAGGCGAGCGTATCGCCGGCATGGCCGGAAAGGCTCGCCCCGTCGAAGGTAAAGCCAATGGTGTTGCTGCGATCGATGAGGCCACCGGAGGCGAGGCGATAGGCGGTCATTGCGCGCCTCCCCGCGTCGCGACGGCATCCGTCACGGAAAACACGTCATGGGTGAAGTTGTCCCGCTCGACCACCAGCCAGCGCCGGCAGCCGGCGACATGCTGCCAGTGCTCGCGGATGCGCCCGCGCGGATTGGCACGGACATGGACATAATCGTTCCACGCCTCGTCCGAGGCCATGGGCGCCGGGCGGACCGGCGTCGCATCGCCGCGGATCGAAAACTCTTCCTTGGGCCGCACCCCGCAATGGGGACAGGAAATCAGGCTCGCCATGGTATCCTCAATGCAGGTTCGGCTGGGTGCCGGCACCCGCCTCGTCGATGGGGAAACCGCGCTCGAAACGATCGAGCCTGAGCGCGCGCGCCACATGGTGGCTCTCCCCCTTGGCGATGAGATGCGCGAAACAGAAGCCGGAGGCGGGCGTCGCCTTGAAGCCGCCGTAGCACCAGCCGCAGTTGAGATAGAGGTTGTCGATCGGCGTGCGGTCGATGATCGGCGAGCCGTCCATCGACATGTCCATGACGCCGCCCCAGGCGCGCAGCACCCTGACACGGGAAAGGCCGGGGATCATCGTCACCCCCTCCTCCATGACATGTTCGGCGGTCGCAAGGTTGCCGCGCTGGGCATAGGAGGAATAGCCGTCGATCTCCGCGCCGAAGACGAGGCCACCCTTGTCGGACTGCGAGATGTAGAAGTGCCCCGCGCCATAGGTGATGACGTGGTCAATGCATGGCTTCAGCCCTTCGGTGACGAAGGCCTGAAGCACATGGCTCTCGATCGGCAGCTTCAGCCCCGCCATTTCGCCGACGCGGGAGGTGTTGCCGGCCGCCGCGAGCGCCAGCCTGTTGCAGCCGATGAAACCCTTCGTCGTCTCGACGCCCGTCACCAAGCCGTCTTCCCGGCGGATGCCGGTGACCTCGCAGTTCTGGATGAGATCGACGCCGAGCCGGTCCGCGCCGCGCGCAAAACCCCAGGCCACGGCATCGTGCCGCGCCGTGCCGGCGCGTCGCTGCAGGAGGCCGCCGATGATCGGGAAGCGCGCATGGTCGAAATTGAGGAAGGGCAGCATCTTCTTCAGCGTCTCGCGGTCGAGCTGCTCGGCCGCCACGCCCTCCATCATCATGGCATTGCCGCGCCGGACATAGTGATCGCGCTGGCCGTCATTGTGATAGAGGCTGATGATGCCGCGCTGCGACAGCATGACATTGTAGTTCAGCTCCCGCTCCAGCCCTTCCCACAGCTTCAGCGAGAACTCGTAGAACGGCTCGTTGCCGGGCAGCATGTAGTTGGAGCGCACGATGGTCGTGTTGCGTCCGACATTGCCGGAGCCGAGATAGCCCTTCTCCACCACGGCGACGTTGCGGATGCCGAATTCCCGGGCGAGATAATAGGCCGTCGCAAGGCCATGCCCGCCGCCGCCGACGATGATCACGTCATAATGCGGTTTCGGTTGCGGTTCCCGCCAGGCGGGCGTCCAGCCGAGGTTGCCGGCAAGGGCTTGCTTGAAGATCGAAAGGGCGGAGTAGCGCATGCGAAATCCCGGATCAGTCGCCCCACATTCGCATATGCAGCACAAACGGCAAGTCCGGCGTCATCTTGTCGCATCCCAGGTCCGGGTCTTTCCACATGCTGCTATCAGGGCCGGAAAGACGGGGCATTTGCTTTCAGGCCGTCCCGCCGTTATGGCAACAGCAGGAAAGCCGGACCGGAAACATGCAGGCAGACAGGATGGAACTGAGGCAAGTCTTGGAGAGCGCGGCGCTGGCCGCGGGCAGCGCCATCATGGCTATCCACAAGGCCGGGGCCGATGTCCTTTACAAGGCGGACCAATCGCCGGTCACCGCCGCGGACGAGGAAGCCGAGCGGCTGATTCTTGCCGCGCTTGCGCAGCATTTCCCGGACATTCCCGTCGTCGCCGAGGAGGCCGTCGCCGCTGGCCGCGTGCCGGATATTTCCGGCGGCACCTTCTTCCTGGTCGATCCGCTGGACGGCACGAAGGAATTCATCGCCGGGCGCAGCGAATTCACCGTCAACATCGCCCTGATCCGGGACCGGGCACCGGTCGCGGGCATCGTCTATGCCCCCGCGCTCTCGACGGGCTTCATCGCCGACGACGCGCGGGCGGAACGCTTCGAGGTGACCGGTAAGGCCACCATCGCCAGACGGCAGACAATCGGCTGCCGCCGACGTGGCAATGCCCTGACGGCCGTCGCCAGCCGCTCGCATGCCACGCCCGAAACGGCCCGCTTTCTCGACGACCACGGCATCGACGCCTGCACGGCGATCGGTTCCTCGCTGAAATTCTGCCTCGTCGCCGAGGGGCTTGCCGACGTCTATCCCCGCTTCGGCCGCACCATGGAATGGGACACGGCCGCGGGCGACGCGGTGCTGCGCGCAGCCGGCGGAGACACCCGCACGCTCGACGGCGCCCCCCTCCTCTACGGCAAGACCCGCCAGGCGGACGACGCGGATTTCGCCAATCCGAACTTCATCGCCGCGAGCGCCGACTGGAGCACCGCTTCGGCGGCGACCACAAAATAACCAGATTGCTCGACGAGGAATGCGCGCCGGCCAGAAAGGGCGGATTTTCCATCCCTATCCGTCCTGCGGGCGGCCCTTGCAGGTACCGGGCCACCGCGGCATTTTTATTGTCTGTAAAGGCAATTTCGAATAAGTTGCGGCGACAAGCATATAGGCGACGCCCCGTTTGTTGTTGGAAAGAGTGAGCCGACGTGAAAGATGAGAAAGCGCCCCTCGTGGCGGAAACCCCGACCCACGTCGCCGACAACACGAGCAGCCTGCTCGAAATCGCCAAACGCCGCGCCCGCCAGCGCGCAGCAGAGCAGAAGGTCGTGAAGATCAAGCAGAACGCAGGAACGGTTCGACGCCGAATCGATCCGAACGTTCAGGACGAGGACAATCTCGGCTCGCGGGCGGAAACACGGGCGCGGGCGCCCGTCGATATCGTCAGCACCGTCCTTACGTTGCCCAACATTCCCAAGCAGACGAAGGAACGGCCCTGGGGCCTGATCTCCTTTGCCCTGGCGGCCATCCTTCCGACGATTTTCGCCAGCCTCTACTATCTGTTCGTGGCGACACCGCAATATGTGGTCGAAACCCAGTTTTCCGTCCGGGGAGCCAATCAGGCGTCTCTCAACGCGCTCGGCCTGACCGGGCTTGTCGGCTCGTCCGTCCAGGCGGGTGACTCCTACATCGTCGCGGACTACATCCATTCCGCGCAGATCCTGCCCGACATCAAGGATCAGACAGGTCTCGACATCCGGACCGTCTACTCCCGTCCGTCGATCGACTTCCTTTATCGCGAGAATGAGAGCCGGCCTCTGGACGAGTTCCGCGACTATTGGCGGGACATGGTGGAGATCAGCTACAATTCGACGACCGGCAACGTCACCATGCGCGTCTTTGCCTTCTCGCCGTCGGACGCCAAGCAGATCGCCGATGCAGTCCTCACCGTCTCGGAAAACCTGGTCAACACGCTCTCCGACAAATCGCGCAGGCAATTCATCGAGGTCGCCAACCAGCAGGTCGCGCGTTCGGAGGAGCGTCTGCGCAACATCCGCAGCCAGATCACGGATCTGCGCATCACCGAACAAGCGGTCGATCCGACGGCTGTCGCGACCATGGAAGCAGCGATCATCAGTTCGCTCGAGCAGGAACTGGCGACACTGCGCACCCGCTACAAGGCGCTGGTTGATTCCGTCAGCAGGGACGCCCCATCCGCGCGCGTCATCGAGCGGCAGATCCTTGCGCTCGAAGAGCAGCTTGTCGAACAGAAGAACCGCATCAGCGGCGACAAGACGGGAGACACGGGCGGCAAGACAACGCGCAGCGGCCTGGAAGCCGGCCGTGCACTGCCCGAGATGATCGACCGCTTCACCGAACTCACCGTCGAACAGGAATTTGCCGTCAAGGCCTACACGACGTCGCTTGCCGCGCTGGAAACGGCCATGCAGGAAGCGCAGAAGCAGGAGCGCTATTTCGCCGTCTACGTTCCCCCGCGGGAGCCGGAAATCGCCCTCTACCCGCTTGGCATGGTCAACACGCTCATTGTGCTTGCAGCCGCAAGCTGCCTTTGGCTCATTGGTTATTTCGCAGTCCGGTCCGTGAAGGATCACGCGATCTGATCGCGTTGAAGAAAGGGTAGCGGAATGGCTTTGCTCGCCGACAGGCCTCTCAGTTATGCCCTTGGGGAAAACGCCCGCGTGATCTCGGCGCTCGTCGTTCGCAGCGCGGTGACGCGTTTCGGGGAAAGCCGGCTGGGCTTCGTCTGGATCCTGATCGAGCCTGCCGCCTATATCGGCATCTTCCTCCTTATCCATACCGCGGCAAAGGCCCAGATTCCCTTTGGCGACAATGCCCTCCTGTTCATGCTGGCCGGGGTCTTCGGTTTCCGCATGACCCGCGGCATCGCGCGCAAGACCGAGAAGGCGATCGCCACCAATCAACCGATGTTGACCTATCCGCTGGTCCGTCCGCTGGATACGCTCATCGCGACCTTCCTGCTGGAAGCAACCATCTGGCTGATCATCTGCGCCTTGTTCATGACGGGTCTGGCGTTCACGCTGGATCGCGACATCATCGTCTATCCCGCGGAATTCGCGGAAGCCATATTCGCCATCCTCTATTTCGCGTTTTCCTTTGCGGCCTTCAACGCCACTGTCGGCTCGCTCGTGCCGCGCTATGATACCTTCTTGAGCATGATGAGCATGCCGCTCATGTTGTTGTCCGGCATCTTCTTCATGCCTGCCCAGATGCCACCGAGCTTCCAGGCTGTTTTGTGGTGGAACCCGTTCATGCATTGCGTCGAATGGTTCCGCACCTCGACCTATCTCGACTACAATGCCTTGCTCAGCAAGCCATACGTTCTCGGGATCGCCACTGCGCTGCTGACATCGGCACTTGTCCTTGAACGCACGTTCCGCCGAAAGATCATTGGCTCATGATCATCTTCGATAATGTCAGCAAGGCGTTCCCGCGCCCCGGCGGCGGCAAGAAGGTGATCCTCGACCGGTTCACGGCCGCCTTTCGTCCGGGCACCAATATCGGCATTCTCGGTCGCAACGGCGCCGGCAAGTCCACCCTGATGAACCTCATCTCCGGCGGCGACATGCCCGATTCGGGGCGCATCCTGCGCGAAGGCAAGATCTCCTGGCCGCTCGGCTTCAACGGCGGCGTGCACGGCAAGCTGACGGGCGCGCAGAACACCCGCTTCATCGCCGACATCTACGGCAAGAACCGCAACAAGGTTCTGGATTTCGTCGCCGATTTTTCAGAGCTCGGCCCCTATCTCGACATGCCGGTGAAGACCTATTCGGCGGGCATGAAGGCACGCCTTTCCTTCGGCATCTGCATGGCGATCGGCTTCGAATATTACCTGATCGACGAGGTGATCGCCGTCGGGGACTCCACCTTCAAGCAGAAGTGCAAGGACGTCTTCGACGAGCGGCGCGAGAACGCCACCCTGCTGCTCGTCTCGCACTCCTCCGGCCTGCTGCGCTCGTTCTGCGACATCGGCGGCGTCATGAACAACGGCCAGCTCACCTTCTACAACGACATCGAGGAAGCGATCGAGGTGCATGAAGAGATCCTTCGCACCTCCGCCAGCCAGCGCCGCTCCGCCTGAATCCCGAAACAGGCAAAAAGCGCCCCGCAACCGTGTCGGGGACCTTGGCCGTGCTGATAGCCGGAAGAGGGGTGCCGCCCCTTACTGCGATTGCGCCAGCAGGGGCATGACGTTGGACGCCTCCGGCAACGCCATCACCCGGCCTGCCGCATCCATGGCCCGCAGCTTTGCAAGCAGCGAATTCGCCGCGACCTCGATGCCCTCATAGGCATAGTAGTCGCCGGGATGCAGGCATTCCTGGGCGATCCAGTTCAGGTAGTCGCGCCGCTGCGCCAGCGGCGCCACATGGCCGGACGACCAGAAACTGTCGAGCTCGATGCCCTTGTTGACGCAGAAGGCGAGCGAAGGATGCCGGTAGAAGGCCTGGCCGAGCACGGCAAGCGGAATGCCGTGCTGGAGCGCCGAGAGGCCGGACGTGCTGTTGATCGTCACCATGCCGGCCGCATGTCGCGTCATCAGACCCAGCGAACCGCTGTCGAGGATGTGGATGCGCTCGGACACATTGTTGAGCACGCCGACCTGGCGAATGAACTGCTTGTCCTGGCTGTGCCCCCGCTCCATCGGATGGATCTTGAACACCAGCTGGTGTGTCGGCGGCGCATTTCGCGCAAAGGAGACGATGGACTTCAGAATGAGCTTCTGGTTGTTCCAGCCGCTTGCCGCCGCGCCGAGCTGGCTGTCATCGTGCACCTGCAGCGGCACGATGTAATATTTCTTATCATGGTGCTCGAGCAGCCGCTCCATGGTGCGGTAGTTGCTGCCGAGATTGCGGAACTTCCGATAATAGTTCTTGATCCAGTAGAAGGCTTCGGGGGCCAGAGACCGCTTGTGCTTGTGGAAGAGCTTTCGTTCGCTCAGCGTCGAGAAGATGCCGCGCACCGAAAAATAGGTGAAGGCATAGGTCGCCATGGCGCCGAAGGAAGACGGGAAATTCGTCCCGCGCATGCGCTCGCGCGGCTTTTCGTCATCCTTGTCGGACGGCAGGAGGCCCGCAATCGGCGAACGCCAGTTGTTGCCGCCGGTCTCCATCGTGACGAAGCCGGGGCGGATATACCCTTCCTCAAGGCTGAGAACGGGAATGTTGAGCGTGGCACATTGCTCGATGGCGATCTTGTGGATCTCGCGTTCGCAACCGAAGAGCACGACATGGTCGAAGCCGTGTTCGCCGACGATCTCGGTGAACCAGTCCCGCCAGACATCGGCCGTGCCGGAAAAATGCAGGATCTTGCCGCCGCGGGCAAACAGCCGGTCGCCGGCGTTGAAACAGATACGCCAGGCATCGAAACCGCTGTCGTTGAGCAGCGCCTGGGCCTTGCGGAAGAAGGGACCGACCGGCCCCTGCAGGAAAAGCACGCGCGGCGCGCTCTTCGAGGGGAAGCGCTTGGAAAGCTTGCGGCGCAACGCCAGATTGATCAGCCGCGATCCACGCGCGCCAATGACGCTTTCGGCGTCGGAGCGACCCGCCTTCAATTCGGTATCATGCTGTACGCTCATGACAGGTCGGCTCAACTCAGATTATGCTGCTGGGTGGAATGGTATTCGCATAAAGGCGCCGTATTAGCAACCATATCTGCCGTACTCCCCGATTTTGTCGCCGATCCCCCGGCACGAACGGGCCTGCTGCGCAAAAGACAGCGACTCGGATATGTTCCCGCTTTTCTGACCGTCTTTTACCGCAACCGCGAGTCGCGAAGCAACACCCCCACGCGGTTGATTTGTTGCGCCGCACACAAAAGGAGCTTCCGCCCGACTCCGGGCGTTTTCATGGCGGCGCCCGAAATTTCTTCAACCAAATCCTCCGGATGGCACGGCAAGCCACTGAGAGGATGGATATAAAGCGGGTAGCGGATGAGGCTTTCGGCCACCAGGGCCTCAAGATCGACGCGGCGCACGCGCCGGGCAATGGGCAGGCGGTCGTCGGTCAGGCCCCAGCCGGCATAGAACGGCGCGCCATGCACGCCCACCGCCTTGCCGCGCAAGAGCGCCTCGAAGCCTGCCAACGAGGTCATCGTCTCTATCCGGTCCGCCCAGCCGATCCATTGCAGGATATCGCCGCTTCGAACGACGAGATCGGCCTCCTGCGGCTCGCCGCCGCCGTCGCGCACGCCGGAAACCACGTCCGGATGCGCCTTGTAGACGATGAAGGCATCGGGAAAGAGCGCCCGCACGGCGCGCACGAGATCGGCATTGGAGCGCACCATGGGAGAACCGTAGCGGATGGACGCATCCTTCTCCACCTGCCCCGGCACCAGGATTTTCACACGCCCTTCGGCAACCGCCGGCAGGTCGGCAGCCGTGCCGAGATTGTACTTGGAGACGCCGCGCTGGACCAGAAGGCGTATGAGATCGCCCGCCCGCCGCCGCAGGTCCTCATCGACCGTGCCGTGCGCGATCAGCGCCTCCAGCCGGCTTTCGCCCCGCGCATCGTAATAGACGTGCTCGCCATCGAGTGCGATGGAGGACGGCATGGCGAGGTCTACGCCAAGCCCGCGGGACCGGATGAACCCGTCTTCGAGCCGCATGGCCGGCACGTCGGCCGGCAACGCCGCATCGCTTCCCCAAAGCGCGACGACGCCATCGGACGCTCTCGCCGCAGCGACCGCCGCTTCGAGCGAACGGGCATGGACCGGATCGCCCGCCATGCCCTTCAGGAAAGGCGTCATGGCCCTGCGCTTCCACGGCGAGAAACCGGCCGTGAAGACCTTGCGCGCAATACGGGCACGCTGATCGCGCACCGTGATCGCCTGTTCGACCGCCCGCTCCGGCGTGCAGGGCTGGCGCGTATGCAGGTCGAGATAGTGCGAATAGTCGATATAGGCCGCGTGGAAAACCTGTTCGAGCGAGGCCGGCGGGCGGGCGGGCGACAGTTGATCGTGATCGACCGTGAGACCACGGCCGGAATAATAGGTTGTGCCGAAACAATGGACGGGCCGCTCAGCCATCAGCGCCTCGAAGCCGAGCTGGCTCGACACCGTATAGACGCAGTCAGCCTCTTCCAGCAGCGGCCAGGGGTTCATGCGCGGGGGCACGACGATCTCGACACCGAGCGCGTTCGCCGCCTGCCGCAGGAGGCTGCGGTCGCCCGCCGCGGGATGGGTGCGCACGACCAGCGTCTTTCCCGGATGATGGCCGACCGCATGCTCCAGCATGGTGCGGAAACTCGCCGCGCTCGCCCCTGCCCCGGCAATGGAGGCATCGCCGGCCACCTGATCGACGAGCAGGACGAAAGGCCGGCCATGCGGCACGCCGGCGGCCGCCGGCGTCAGCACCGGGCTGTTGTTGTATTTCGACAGGCGCGCGTTGCGCAGCCGCGCCATCAACCCGCCGGCGCGCGCGAGCGCGGCGGCGTCGGTTACCGGCTGCGACAGCAGCCGGTCGAGGCCGCTCGGATGGCGCGCATCGAAATAGATACCCTCCCGGTCGATCACATAGGAATGGCTCGGTTCCCCTCGCCCCGCTGCAAAGCCGCGCAGGAAGCCGTCCTCAAGGGTGATGACCTCCTTGCCGGTGCGCGCCGCAAGTCGCACGGCCCGGCGGCCGGACGACCGGCGTCCCCAGCCGATGAACCCGTCGATGCGGCCGGGCAGCGCAAAGGGCCAGGCGACGATCTCGGCATCGAGCAGGCGCGCGACATCGGCCCGCTGCTGCCACAGCCCGAAGGAAAGAAGCGCATAGGTTTTGCGTGCCTGGCCGGCCATGCAGTCCTCGAAAGCCATTCCGGCTGGAGCAATTCCAGCAAAGTGCGAGGCCGTTTTGTGCCCGCAATTGCGCTTAAACAAAAGCGGAAACGCTTTCGTCTGCGCGCCGTCGGCCGCCGCGCAGGCATCGCCGCATCAGCGGGCCGAAGCCCGCCTGTCAGAGCAGGTCAGCCGTGCGCTGGATATTGTAGGCCGCGCTCGAACCGCTGGAAACGATCGTCAGGAACTTCGCAAGATCCGTTGCGACGTGGCGCGCCAGATAGACGACGTCCTTGTTCCGCACGGGGAAGTTCTGCGCGACGATGTAGCTCTGCGTCGCGCCGAGATCGAGGCGATAGACGATCGGATAGCGCCCTTCCGAATCCGCCACCATGCCGCGCGCGATGAGGTCCCGGAACCGGTCGTCGCCGACGACGCTGCGATAGACGTTCTCATCCTCGTAGCGGAAGACGAAATAGCCCTTCGGATCGGCCGTCGCGACATTGCCGCCGCCGGCGAGCGCCGCCGCCTCGACGAGGCTGAGCTTGGCCGCATCGAACCGGATCTTGCCGGGCTTCTTCGTCTGGCCGAGCGCCGCGAAGGTCTGCGGATCATAGGTCAGGTAGATCTGGTCGTCCGGCTTGACGTAGATGTCGTCCTTCGGATTGTCGATGACCGACTGGAGCAGCACGCTGCGCGACTTGCCGCCGCGCTTGAGGCTGACATAGGTGTCGTAGGGCGGCTTGGCGGCACCGCCGGCCATGGCGATCACTTCGCTGAGATGCTGGCCGCTGAGGCCGAGCGGCACGATGCCCGACTTGTTGACGTCGCCCTGGATGGAAACGGTACGCGAGGCATTGCCCGCCATGGAAACGATGACATCCGGCTCGACGGCCTTCGCCTTCAGTGCATCGACGATCGTGGCGCGCGCCGAATCGATCGTCATGCCGGCGAAACGCACGGAACCGACATAGGGAATCTGGCCGTGGCCATCCGGCTGCACGATGACCGGGATCGTCGTCGACTTGCGCTCGGTGGTGGAGAACAGGCCGTCCGGACCCGCTTCGAAGATCGTGACTTCCAGATGATCGCCGACGCCGATGACCGGCGTGCCGCCGCCACCGCCGAAGCCGAAGGCGCTGGACAGGCCATAGCGCTTGGCCGCGCTGACGCTGTTGGCGACGCGCTGGTCGACGTTCACGACGTCGAAAACCAGCTTGGTCTGGGGAATCTCGTAGGACTTGCCGTCCGCGCCGGCCGAAAGGACCTCATGGGTCAGCGGGCCGTCGCTCGGGACCACGCATCCGGCCAGCGTCAACAGGGCACCCGCCGCAAGAATCCGCGCAAATGCGCCCAAAAGCCTGCGCGGCGTGCCCACGTCTTCAATTGCGATCATCACTTAGCATTTCCCTTCGACCGTACCTCACAAGGCACGGGGCAAGAGCCAGCCGCTTGCCACGACAGGGTGCCATAGACATGCAGTTCCAATGTCTCGTCAAGTCCCATGACCAAACCTTAGTCCCACCACACAAATCCATGCGGCCCCCGCCGACACCATGGAGCAAATCCCTTGCACATTCGTTACGTCCTGAAAAGTCGGCTGGCGCTTTGGCGTTGGAAATCAACTTTTTCCACCAGCTTTTTCAGAGGGGGTGCGACAAAAAGAACGCAACTTTTCCTCCGCCCGTCCGACAATGAACGCGCCCCCGATTTCACAGTTTATATCCATGCCTTGCCCGGCTCTGACCTTCCGGAAGCGGCCTGTCGCCCAAAAGCAGTGACGGGGGAGATGGGCAAAAATATGGGGGCCTGATTTTCACGCCTGCGCGGGGTGCAATCGCCGCGCAGGCCCGACCGGATCGCCCTACGCCGCCTCGATGGGCGCGGGCGCCGGCTCCTCCGCCGCCTCCGGCTTGATGCGGAACCAGGCGACGTAGAGCGCCGGCAGGAAGAGCAGGGTCAGCACCGTGCCGACGATGATGCCGCCCATCATGGCATAGGCCATCGGCCCCCAGAACACCTCGCGCGAAATGGGGATGAGCGCGAGGCTGGCGGCCGCCGCCGTCAGCATGATCGGCCGCATGCGGTGTTCCGTCGCCTCGCGCACGGCATTCCAGGCATGCATGCCCTCGCGCCTCAGGTCCTCGATCTGCACGACGAGGATGACCGAGTTGCGGATGAGGATGCCGATCAGCGCCAGCACGCCGAGAATGGCGACGAAGCCGAGCGGCGCCCCGCTGCCGAGCAGCGCGATGACCACCCCGATGAGCGCCAGCGGCGCCACGGCGAAGACGAGGAAGAGCCGCGAGAAACTCTGGAGCTGGAGCATCAGGATCGTCGCCATGGCAAACAGCATGAGCGGCACGACAGCGACGATCGGCGCCTGGCTGTCGGCGCTTTCCTCCACCGTGCCGCCGACCGCGACCTCGTAACCGGAGGGCATCTGCGCCTGGAAGGCGGCAACGTCCTTTTCCATCTGCGAGACGATCGTCGCCGGCTGCACGCCGCCGGTGATGCTGGCCTTGACGGTGATGGTCGGCTGGCGCGAGCGGCGCCAGACGACCGGCTGCTCCATCTCGTAGCGGAAGTTCGCCACCGCGGCGAGCGGCACGGAGGTGCCGTTGGCCGTCGGCAGCTGGAGCTGGCGCAGTGTCTCGATGGATTCGCGCTCGGCGGCCCGCGCCCGGCCGATGACGTCGATCAGGTAGACGTCGTCGCGGATCTGGGTGACGGTCGTGCCGCCGACGACGCCGTTCAGGGCGGAGGCGATGTCCTGCGAGGTGACGCCGAGCTGGCGGGCCTTGTCCTGCAGCACGTCGACCTTCACCACGCGGGCCGGCTCGTTCCAGTCGTAGACGACATCCCCGAGCCGGGTATCCTTGCCGATGAGTTCGCCGAAGGCGAGCGCCTGCTTGCGCACCTCCTGGATATCCGGACCGCTGACGCGGTACTGGATCGGCCGGCCGACCGGCGGGCCGATGTCAAGCAGCTTCACCAGCGCATCCGTGCCGACGAAGGTCTCGCGCAGATAGGCCTGGAGATCGGCCCTGAGGCGGTCGCGTGCCTCCAGGTCCTTGCTGACGATGACCGTCTGGCCGAAGGCGGGCGACGGCGGCTGCACGTCGAAGGACAGGAGGAAGCGCACCGCGCCCTGCCCGACATAGGAGGACCAGCGTTCGATATCCGGGTTGCCCTTGAGCTTTTCCTCCTCCAGCCTGGCGATCTGCGCATTGGTCTCGGCGATCGAGGCATTCTGCGGCAGCGACCAGTCGATGATGAGCTCCGGCCGGTCGGAAGACGGGAAGAACTGTTCCTGCACGAAGCGCATGGCGAAGACCGACACGCCGAAGACCAGCACGGTCGCGACGATGGTCGTCCATTTCCAGTGCATGCAGATATCGAGCAGGCGGGCGAAGCTGCGGGCGAACCAGCCCTTTTCCTCGTGATGCTTCTTCATCGTCTTCGGCAGGATCGTCACGCCGAGCAGCGGCGCGAAGATGACCGCGACGACCCACGAGACGACGAGCGAGATGGCGATGACGACGAAGAGGCTGAAGGTGAACTCGCCAGCCGCGCTGTTGTTGAGGCCGATCGGGATGAAACCCGCCACCGTCACCAGCGTGCCGGTGAGCATGGGGAAGGCGGTGGACGTATAGACATAGGTCGCCGCTTTCCTGAGCGAATCCCCCATTTCCAGCCGCGCCACCATCATCTCGACGGCGATCATCGCATCGTCGACGAGCAGGCCGAGCGCGATGATGAGCGCGCCGAGCGAGATGCGCTGCAGCGATATGCCGTCGTAGTACATGAAGACGAAGGTGATCGCGAGCGTCAGCGGGATCGACAGCGCCACGACGAGGCCGGCGCGGATGCCGAGGCTGACGAAACTGACCGCGAGCACGATGACGACGGCCTCGAACAGCGCCCGCGTGAAGCCCGATACCGCCTCCTCGACCACCTTCGGCTGGTCGGAGACGAGGTGCACGTCGACGCCGACCGGCAGTTCATGGGAAAGCAGCTCGATCTCCCTTTCCACCGCCGCGCCGAATTCGAGAAGGTTCGAGCCCTGCTTCATGCCGATGGCAAGGCCGATGGCCTGTTCGCCGTTGAAGCGGAACAGCGCCGACGGCGGGTCCTCGTAGCCGCGGGTGATCGTGGCGATATCGCTGAGGCGGAAGAAGCGGTTGTTGACGCGCAGGTTGACGTCGCGAAGGCTCGCCTCCGAGCTGAACTGCCCGCCGACACGCACGCTGACGCGCTCGCCGCCGGCCTGCACCACGCCGGAGGGCGCCACGGCATTCTGCGCCTGCAGCGTGGACACCACCTCTTGGGTGGAAATGCCGAGCGCGGCGAGCTGGCGCGTCGAGAATTCGAGATAGATCACCTCGTCCTGCGCGCCGACGAGGTCGACCTTGCCGATATTGGGCACGGTGAGGATGCGCCGGCGGGCATCCTCGACATAATCGCGCAACTGACGCGGCGAGAGGCCATCGGCGGTGAAGGCGTAGATATTGCCGAAGACGTCGCCGAAACGGTCGTTGAAGGCCGGGCCGACGACGCCGGAGGGGAATTCGCCCCTGATGTCGTTGATCATGTTGCGCACGGTCACCCAGGTGGGGGCGACGTCGCGCGCGCGGGTCGTCGGCTTCAAGTTGACGAAGATCAGCGTCTGGCCGGGCGTCGTGATGCTGCGGGTGAAATCGAGCGATTCCAGCTCCTCCAGCTTGCGCTCGATGCGCTCGGTCACCTGCAGCGTCGTCTCCTCCACGGAAGCCCCCGGCCAGGCGGCACTGATCGTCATCGTCTTGATGGTGAAGGAGGGATCCTCCTCGCGGCCGAGATTCTGGTAGGTGAAGAAGCCGAGCAGCGCGAAGACGATCATGAAGTACCAGACGAGCGATGCATGATCGAGCGCCCAGTCCGAAAGATTGAACTTCTTCATAGGCCTGCCTCGTCTTCAACCTTGATTTTCTGGCCTTCTTCGAGGCTGTTCACCCCGGCGGTGGCGATGCGGTCGCCGGCTTTCAGCCCGTCCGCGACCTGAAGGGCGCGCCCGACAGCGGGACCGGTCTCGATCGGCACCAGATGCACCTCGCCCTTCTCCCCGTCAACCAGCCAGACATGCGGCTTGCCGTCCTTCTGAAGCACGGCGGTCTGCGGGATCATGATGGCGGTGAGGTCCGGCCCCTCGAGCTCGGCGGTGATGGTCGTGCCGAGGCGGACCGTATCCGGCGGGTTTTCCAGCGCGATCTTCACCCGCCGCGTGCGCGTGACGGCATCGGCCGACGGCGCGACCTCGCGCACCACGCCCTTCACCGTGACGTCGGGGTTGATCTGCAGGGACACGGTGAAGCGGCTGCCGAGCGCGATGGCCTCCGCCGTCTCCGGAATGTCGACCACGGCATCGCGCTCGTCGGGCCGCGCAACCGTGACGATCGCCTCGCCGGGCGAGACGGTCTGCCCCACCTCGGCACCGGTGGCCACGACGACACCGTCGAATTCGGCGAGGATGCGGGTATAGGAAAGCTGTTCCTCCGCCTTCACGAGCGCCGTCTTCGCCCGCGTCAGGCCGGCATCGGCCGCCTCGCGCGACTGTTCGGCGCTCTCGACGGCGGCCTGGGCCGCGGCGTTCGACTGGAGCAGCGTCTTCTGCCGCTCCTCGGTGGCGATCGCGCTCGAAAGCGTCGCCTCGGCGCTGGAAAGCTCGGCCCGCGCCGAGCGCACGGCCAGCTCATAGGCCGTCGCATCGAGCACGGCGAGCACGTCGCCCTTCTTCACGAGATCGCCGACATGGACGGTGCGCGAGACGAGGCGGCCGGAAACGCGCGAACCGAGCGCGGCCTGCACCTTCGCCTGAACCGTGCCGGCAAAGCGCGTGCCGGGCAGCGCGGTCGGGGCAACCACCATGGACAGGACCGGGCGCGGCGGCGCAGCGGCTTCCTCTTCCTTCTTGCAGCCGGCCAGCGCCGCGGTGGCGATGGCGACCGTTGCGAACAGGACAGATCTCCTCATCGGGCGGTTCCTTCGATCGCGCTGACGGTCTGGCCGGGCCGGAGCAGCTTCGTGCCGTCGGCGACGTAGGTCTCCCCCTCCTCGATGCCGCCCGAAAGCAGCGCGGCGCCCGTCTCGAAGGAGAGCACCTCGACCGGACGCAGGTCCACCGTGCTGTTCGCCTTGTCGACGATCCACAGCGCCGGCTTGCCATCAAGGCCCGCCGACAGCGCCTGCCAGGGCACCACCGCCACCCGGCGCGACGCCAGCGCACCGACGCCGACGACCGAGGAGCCGAGCGTCATTTCCGGCGGCGTGCGGTCCATGGCGATCTTGACGCGCACCGTGCCGGTCTGCGCATCGATCGTCGGCGAGACCTCGCGCACATTGCCGGTCGTGCGCACCCTGTCGTCGCTGAGCAGGGTGACGACCACGCCGTCCTCCGCCGGCTGGGCGAAGAACAGCGATTCGTAGACATCGAAGACCGCGTCGCGCGGGCCGGTATCGGCGATGGTGAACATGGTCTGCGCCGCCTGCGCCACCTGCCCCGTCTCGGCAAGGCGCGCGGTGACGATGCCGTCGGCGGGCGCGCGCAGTTCGGTATAGGACAGCACCTCCTTCGCCGTGTCGCGCTGGGCGATCGCCGCTTCGCGGGCGCTTTCCGCCGTGCGCAGGGCCGTTTCGGCGTCGTCGAAATCGCGGCGGGTGCTGATGCCGTCGCTCAGCAGGGATTTCTGGCGGTCGAAATTGGCGCGGGCGAGCTTGAGCTGCGCTTCCGCCGCGCGCACCCCGGCCTCCGCCGCCTCGACGTCGGCCCGTTGCTCCTCGGGGTCGAGCCGCGCCAGCACCTGACCTTCCTTGACCACGCCGCCGACATCGACGAACCAGCCGGTGATGCGCCCCCCGACGCGGAAGGAAAGATCCGTCTCCACCCGCGCGACCACTTCCCCCGTGACGGTGACGGTCTGCTCACGCTCTTCGAAATGCACGGCGGCGGTGTGCACCGGCCTTGGCGCCCCATCGGCCCATGCCGGCCAGGCGGCGGCGCAAAACGCCAACGCCGCCAGCAGCACCCTGCCCGCCCTGTTTCCCGCTGAGCTCATCGCCGTCTCCACCGTTGCAGAAAACCCATTTAATGTGGGTCCTCATTATATCGCGAAGATCTGACTGGCAAGCCACGGCCTGTGCGAGGCGCGATCTTGCCGCAGGCGAGTGTGGCGGAGTCCGCCCGAAAAGCCAACCGGGAAGATCATTCGATAGAGGAATATAATAAGTCATATTTTTCAGTGCGCTAACGGCAGCCGCATGCCGCGCGGACAAGAAAGCCGCCGGCGGCCGCGGAACCTTTCCGGTTCCCACTGGGCTGCACGGCGGCTTTATCGGAGCGTCATTCGTTGGACGCTTCTCTTCTGGCCCCCTCTGGACCTGCAGAAGAGGAAGCAGAAAGCGTGCCAGATTGAAGGCGCGCTAAATACAAAAATGATTTCATATTACTAAAGACACGTCTAATGAAAAGCTGGACCGGGCAGTCGCTTCACCTGGCCAATTTGTGTGCAACGCACAAACGTTGTGCGCCTTTTTCATCCAGCAAAAAGGCGGCCCATTTCACCGGGCCGCCTTTCGGGATGGTCCATCGGGAAGGCTCAGAACTCTTGCCAGTCCTGCGCCGCCGCATTGGCCGAAGCCGCCTGTCCGCCGCCGAAGGCGCGGGCCAGCGTGTTGCCGAGCGCCCGCGCGCCGGAGGCGGCCGGACGATGCTCGGCAGCCGAGGCGACCACCGGGCGGGCGATCGTGCCGGTGCCGAGGCGGAACTGCGCGATCAGGCTGTTGAGCGCGGCGGCCTCGGTCGCCAGCGCATGGCTTGCCGCCGTCTGCTCCTCCACCATGGCTGCGTTCTTCTGCGTGCCCTGGTCGATGGAATTCACCGCCGCGCTGATCTCGTTGAGGCCCGTCGACTGTTCACGCGCCGAACGCACGATCGCCGCGACGTTCTGGTCGATCTCCTGCACCTGATCGACGATCTCCGTCAACGCCGAGCCCGTCTCGCCGACCAGCGCCACGCCGAGATGCACCTGCTCGCCCGACTTGGTGATGAGCGCCTTGATCTCCTTGGCGGCATTGGCCGAGCGCTGCGCCAGTTCGCGCACTTCCTGCGCGACGACCGCAAAGCCCTTGCCCGCCTCGCCCGCCCGGGCCGCCTCGACGCCGGCATTCAGCGCCAGAAGGTTCGTCTGGAAGGCGATCTCGTCGATCACGCCGATGATGTTGGAGATTTCCCGCGAGGAATTCTCGATGCCGCTCATCGCGCTCACGGCGCGCCGCACCACTTCACCCGATTTTTCGGCGCCGAGGCGGGTGCGCTCGACGAGCTGGCCGGCATCCTCCGCCCGTTTCGTGGCATCCTTGAGCGAGGTCGTGATCTCCTCCAGCGCCGCCGCGGTTTCCTCGACGGAAGCCGCCTGCTGCTCGGTGCGCTTGGCAAGGTCGTCGGAGGCCGAGCGGATTTCCGCGGAACCGGCCTGGATGGCATTGGCGTTGCTGCCGACGGAGCGCAGCGCCGATTGCAGCTTTTCCACCGAGGCGTTGAAATCGTGGCGGACCTGGTCGAGCGAGCCGGCAAAGGCATGCTCGATGCGATGCGTCATGTCGCCGTCGGCCAGCTTCTGGAGGCCTTCGGCGAGCGCCTCGACGGCGATGCGCGTCTGGCGCTCGCGCTCGGCGGCCTCTTCGGCACGCTGGCGGCGCTCGTCTTCCGAAAGCGCACGGTTCTGCTCCGCCTCGCTCTCAAGCCGCACCTTGGCGAGCGTCGCATCCCGCAGCACGGCAAGCGAACGGGCCATCTCGCCGATCTCATCCTTGCGCTCGGATTCGCTGAGATCCACATCCGTCCGACCCTGCGCGATCTCGCTCGTCGCGACGATGACGGTTTCGAGGCGCTTGCGGAAGCGGGCGGCGAGCAGCCAGCCGATGGCGATCATCAGGCCCGTCGCAATGGCGATCACGATGATCGAGGTGACGGCAAGCGCCGACAGATTGGCAAAAAGCACCGATTTCGGCACCGCGACCACCGTGTACCAGGTGGTGCCCGGCACGAGCGGCACGGGCACCGCGACCGCCACGGAGGTGAGGCCGTTGGCATCGGTGATTTCCATGGCCTTTTCCGGATTGGCGATCAGCGCCTGCCAGGCAGCCGTGTCGAGGCCGGAATCAGTGAGCGTCTTGCCGAGCACGGCCGCATCCGGATAGCTGACGATGCTGCCGCCCTGGCTGAGCAGCGCGACATAGCCCTCGCCGAGCGGCTTCAGCTTCGCCATGTCGGTGGCGAGCGCATCGAGCGCGATATCCACGCCGGTGACGCCCTTGAACGCACCGTCGAAGGCGAGCGGCACCATGAAGGAGGTCATCAGCACGTTCTTGCCACCGATGACATAGCTGTAGGGCTCCGTCAGCAGGTCCTTGCCCGTGGCCTTCGGCACCTGGTAGTAGTCGCCGGGACCGGGCTTGTCGTAATCGACGAGCGCGACCATCTCGACCTTGCCCTCGTTGCGGACGAAATAGGGAATGTAGCGGCCCGTGGCGTCGTGTCCCGGCTGGTTCACATAGTGCGCATCCTTGCCGTCGAAGGCATCCGGCTCCCAGCCGGTGCTGACGCCGAGCGCGAAGGGATTGTCGGCCATCAGACGGTCGAAGATGCCGTTCATCGTCTCGCGGCTCGGGGCGTCCGTCGCCTTCATCGCATAGAGCGCCGAGCGCATGTTCCAGCTCAACGCCTTGACCTGCGCGAAATAGGTCTCCACCTTCCCGGCGCTCGCCTCTGCCGCGTTGACCATTTCGGAAATGGAGCGCTCCTCCACGGCACGATAGGACAGAAAGAGCAGAACGCCCGCCGTCGCAACGGTCGTGGCAACGCCGGCCGCCACGATGGCGAGCATGTTTCGGGCAGTCGCAGTCTTCGGCAGCATGACGTCTCCTCCCATCCGCGCGGGAAAGTCCGCAGCGGCAGTCATCACTAATGGCGGAACATGCCGGCGGACGCGGCGAAACAGAGACGAAGTCATTTCGCAGGCCGGCAGCGTAAGCGAATGCTGGTTTATGAAACGATAAAATTTGAGCCATCCCGCCATGGAACAGAACGGGCGGAAAATTCTTCCTGCCGGAGGCCGCCGGTGCGGCGAAAGGATCTGCCGTTCAGGATAAGTGAACGATCCGTTCGTCCGCGCCGATCTTCCGGCGGTACCTGCGAAGGGCGATATTCACCTCAACGCAAGGCCCCGAAACGGGGCAGCACAGATATCCCGGACTGTCCGGGGAGAGGAGCTTCATCATGACCCTGCAGCTCACAGGCATCCACCACCTGACGGCGATCACCGCGAACGCGCCGGAGAACCTGCGCTTCTACACGCAGGTCCTTGGCCTTCGCCTCGTCAAGAAGACCGTCAACCAGGACGACACCAGCGCCTACCACCTCTTCTACGCCGACGGTCTCGCCTCGCCCGGCACGGACCTCACCTTCTTCGACTGGCCGGTCGGCCACGAGCGGCGCGGCACGCACAGCGTCTCGCGCACCGGCCTGCGCGTCGCCAGCCTTGCGACGCTCGAATGGTGGAAGGCCCGCTTCGGCGAGCTGAAGGTCAAGGCCGGCGAGATTCGTGATGTCGGCGGCCGCGCCAGCCTCGATTTCGAGGATGGCGAGGGGCAGCGTTTCCGCCTTGTCGCCGACGATGCCGGCACGCCTGCCAATCCCTGGGCAAGAAGCCCGGTTCCGGCCGAGCACCAGATCAAGGGCCTCGGCCCCATCACGCTCAGCGTGCCGGATATCCGCAACACCGAAGCCGTGCTGGTCCAGGTGATGAACATGCAGGAGACCGCGACCTATCCCAATCCGGACGGCGCGGGCGACGTGCATGTCTTCTCGATGGGCGAAGGCGGCCCGGCGGCCGAACTGCATGTCGCCGTCGAACCGGACCTTCCGGTCGCCCACCAGGGTGCCGGCGCCGTGCACCACGTCGCCTTCCGCGCGCCGGACGAGGAAGCGCTGCATGCCTGGACGGAGCGCCTGCGCGGCTTCCGCCTGCCTTCCAGCGGCGAGGTCGAGCGCTTCTACTTCCGCTCGCTCTATTTCCGCGAGCCGAACGGCATCCTGTTCGAGATCGCCACGGACGGCCCCGGTTTCGCCGTGGACGAGCCGCTTGAAACGCTGGGCGAGAGCCTGTCGCTGCCGCCCTTCCTCGAACCGCGCCGCGCGCAGATCGAGGCCCGGCTGAAGCCCCTCGTCTAAAACAGAGGAAACCCCGGCGTGACAAACCGTCCGCCGGGGTTTTTTATGCCCATGTTTTGGAAAGGAGAGTCGGGATGACGAAACTGGTGGCAATCTCGGGGAGCCTGCGCAAGGGTTCCTACAACACGGCGCTGCTGCGCGCCGCCCTCGCCATGGCGCCCGAAGGTGTGACGATCACCGAAGGCTCGATCCACGGCATTCCCCTTTATGACGCCGACGTGGAGGCAGAAGCGGGCCTTCCCGAAGCGGTCACACGCCTGAAGGACCTCGTGGCGGCGGCGGACGGCGTCGTTCTCTTCACGCCGGAATACAACAACGGCATTCCCGGCGTCTTCAAGAACGCCATCGACTGGATGAGCCGTCCCTCCTCCGACATCGCCCGCGTCTTCGGCGGCAAGCCCTTCGCCATCACCGGCGCCTCGCCCGGCAATTTCGGCACGCTTCTGTCGCAGGAGGCCTGGCTGCCCGTCATGCGCACGCTCGGCACCGTGCCCTGGTTCGGCGCCAAGCTTCTGGTCTCGCGCGCCGGCAGCGTCATCGAGGACGGCCGGATCGCCGACGAGGCGACGGAAAGGAAGCTCAGTGATTTCATCGCCGGCTTCTCGGCTTTCGTGACGGAATACAAGCGATAGAAAGAAGGGGCGCGTCCTGCAACGCGCTCCTTTTCGGTTGCCCCGGCCTCAGCCGAGGATGAGTTCCCGATAGGCCCTGGCGACTTCCAGGTCCGCCGGGCCGATGTCGTGACCGGCGGCAAGCAGCCGGTTCTCGACCGATGCGCCGGCCGCCTTCAGATGCGTCTCAAGTTCGCCGGCATAGGCCCCGTAGGGATCCGACTGACCGGTAAGCATCAGCACGTTCGCCCCCGAAAGGTCCGCCTCCGGCACGGTTTCCAGCACGTTCATGCCGCGCAGCAGCACCGCGTTGCGGATGATGCCGGGATACAGCAGCATGATCGCGCCGATAATGTTCGCGCCGTTCGAATAGCCGACGAACAGCGTCCTGTCCGGATCGAGCCCATAGGCCGCATTCGCCCCTTCCATGAAGGCCGCGAAGGCTTCCGCCTCGCCTGCAATGTCCTTCTGGTCGAAGGTGACGGCGGTCAGCCGGCGGAAGAAGCGCGGATAGCCCTCGTCGAGACTGCGGCCGCGCGGGCTGAGCAGCACGGCATTGGGCGCGAGCTTCGTCCCGAAAGGCAGAAGGCTCGCCTCATTGCCGCCGGTGCCGTGCAGGAGCACGACGGCGGTGCCATCAGGGGTTTCCGGCCGGTGCACCCGGTGGATGAAGGGCAGGTCCCGTTCGGTCATGCGCTCTTCTCCCGGCAGGGAGAACTGCGGAAGCCGCGCCCGGACATCTTCCGGGTCGGCGCGAAAATGCCTGGGCACGAACAGCTTCTCGCCAAGCGCCTCCAAGGGTTCGTCGACCGTCATGCCGGGACCGTCCGTCGCATATTCGAGCAGCGCCCCGCCGGGTTCGCGCACATAGAGCGAATAGAAGTACTTCCGGTCGTGCATGTTGGTCTCGCCCGCCCCTTCGGTGGAAAGCCGGGCGGCGAGCGCTTCCACGGCAGAGCGGTCCGGTGCGCGCAGAGCGATATGGTCGATCGTGCCGGTGCCCGGCGCGGACGTCCAGAAGCCGCTCGCATCGCGGATGTCGAGCACGTCGGCCGATTCGCCGGCAAGCCGGGTGATGCCGTTCGCCGCCGCCACCGTCCGATAGCCGAAATGATCGGCGATGAAGGCCGCCGTCTCGGCCGGCTTCTCGGAGAATATCGTCGCGCCGCGGATGCGCTGGATGGCGTCGGCTGCCGCGATGTCCTTGGTGACATGGGGTGCCGGGCCGTCCACATCCGCCTCACCGACGAGCTTGACGATGATGCCGTCCGGATCCTTCAGCCGGAGCACGGGTTCGCCGAACTCCTGCGCCGGACCGCTCGTCGCGATGTTCTGCGTCAGCGCGCGCGTCAGCCAGAAGCCGATCGCCTCCGGCTTGATGGCAAGGGCGATCTCCGCGGGCTGGCCGAGACCGACGCGGCCGGGCGACCCATCCTCCCAGGCAAGGAAGGTGATCAGCGAGCCGGGGCTGGCCGCCGCATCGCCATAGAGAAGGTGAAGCTGGTCGGCGTCCTCGTAACCCGCCGTGCGCTTGACGAGGCGCAGGCCGAGAAAGCCCACGTAGAAATCGACGTTCGCCTGGATCTTCCGGGTGATCGCCGTGATGTGATGGATGCCGCTGACCATGGGGCACCTCCTTTCGCGGGCTACACAATCAGCATTCGGCACCGCGCACCAGCCACCGCCCGGTAGATGCACTGTCCACAAAACGGAACCGGCCCCGCTGACGGGCGGGGCCGGTGGATCCCGGTGCCAGGGACACCGGATCGTCTGGATTGGGTTCAGGCGGCCGCGATACGGGCCGGCGACATCGCCCGCGTCGAGGCGGACGGATCGTTGAGGAGACGCCGGATCGCCACGCGTACCTCGTCAGCCGAGGAAAAACGCTGGGAATCCAGATCCCACACGGAATATTTGACGGCCACGAATTTCAGCCGATCCTCATCGGGAACGACAACACCGACGGCCTCACCACCGATTTCGATAACCTGCTTTTGCATAACAACTCCTGCCGCACCGAAAGCACAGCTCATTCAAATCTTGCGCTAAAATCGAAGAGGGAAGTCAGATCACATTCGGCAAAGGGCCGTATGCGCTTTCCCTGTAATCGTTTCACGACAGGAGCACGCCACACGCACGGAGGCGATGCAGTTGATATCGTACATGACACACTCCCTCTTGTTGGCGCTGACGCTCTGAAATGGACGCGTCAGAGGCGGACCGGAATAAAACGCATGCGGCCCTCATGCGATGCTCCAACACATAGGCGCCCCTCCTTTTCTTGTCAATGGAATCCGCAGAATTTTGGAATAAATTACTGCCGAATTTGTGTGACAATTCGAATCGCAAAATAATGTTCGCGCTTGCAGCATTTTTCAGGAAAATATGTCGCGAAGACGAACATTCCGGGGAAAAGCCATGACGCAACCAGATCGCGCAGCCGCAATCGCGCGCTTGCGCATGGCGGGCAAAACCGGAAGCCGTGGGCAAATGCTCCAGTTGCCCTGCGGACACACCCTCCGAATGAAGCGGGGAAAAAACGCTGTGGGACCATTCTTTTTTTGGAGGGAGGCTCGATCTTCCCTCCAAACATGAATAAAGAGTGAATCGCGATTTTGTTCTGTTAATAAGTACGCCACGACCGCTGGCAGGGTAGGCCCATGAATTTCACCAGGACGCTTTTTCCGTTGAGCATGCTTCTCCTGTCCGGCTGCGTCGTCGGCCCCGACTACCAGAAGCCCGAGACCGCCCTTCCCGCGAAGTTTTCCGAAAGCAAGGCCACGAGCGGCGAGAACGTGACGCTCAATCCGTGGTGGGAATCCTTCCGCGACAAGCGCCTCAACGATCTCGTCCACCAGGGCATGGCCGAAAATCTCACCGTGCTGCAGGCCTTGGAGCGCATCACGGCGGCCGAGGCGAATGTCATCGTCGCCGGCGCCGGCGCACTGCCGAGCATCGGCGCTTCGGCGGAAGCCTCGGCAAGCGGCCAGGACGGCGACTACCTGCGCCGCACCTCGGGCCGCGACTCGTCCTCCTCGAAGTCGCTGACCGCGGGCGCGAGCGCCTCCTGGCTGCTCGACTTCTTCGGCCAGTACCGCCGCTCGAAGGAAGCCGCCAACGCCTCGCTCGACGCCGCCTATGACGACGTCAACGTCGCGCGCCTTGCCTATCTCTCCGACCTCGTGTCGAGCTATGTCAACGCACGCTACTATCAGGAAGCGCTGGCGCTCAGCCGCAAGAACCTGGAATCGCGCCGCGAGACACTGAAGCTGACCAACGAGATCAAGGAAGCGGGCGCCGCCTCCAGCCTCGACGTGCTGCAGGCCGAAGGTCTCGTCAACCAGACGCTGGCCGATCTGCCCGGCCTTGAGACCGGCTTCCACCAGTCGGCGAACCACATCGCGACCCTGCTCGGCCTGCCGGCCAGCACGATCACCTCCAGCCTGACCAAGGGCGCCGCGCAGCCGATGCCGCGGTATGCGACGCGCACGGGCATCCCGGCGGACCTCATCCGCAACCGTCCGGACATCCGCGCGGCCGAGCGCCGCCTGCAGGCGGCGACGGCGCAGATCGGCGTGGCCGAGGCTGATCTCTATCCGAGCATCGAGCTCGGCGGCTCGATCGGCGCGACGCGCAACTTCACCAGCGCCGCCACCGGCAACCTGACAAGCTGGTCCTTCGGCCCGTCGCTGACGCTGCCGATCTTCAACGGCGGTGCGCTGAAGGCACGGGTCAAGATCGCCCGCTCGGAAGCCGAGCAGCAGTATCTGACCTGGAAGTCCACCGTGCTGAACGCCGTGGAAGAGGTCGAGAATGCACAGGCCGCGCTGATCCGCGACGGCCAGACCGTCGCCGCCCAGCGCAGGGTCGTGAACTCCTACGAGCAGACGCTGAACCTTGCCCGCGAAAGCTATCGCGGCGGCGCCAGCACCATCCTCGACGTGCTCGATGCCGAACGCAACGTCGCAACGGCCCGCCTGCAGCTCGCTTCCGCGATCCGCCAGCTTGCCCGCGACTTCGTCGCCCTCAATGTGGCGATCGGCGGCGGCGCGGAAATCGGCTCGGCGACCGTCGCAAGCAAGTAAGCGGAAGCGCGTCATCCGGGTGGCTCACCCGGTATCGAACAGAACACGGGGGAGCGGCAGGCACAGGTCTGCCGCTCCCTTTTTTGTTCCGCTGCCTTGAAGGCAGAACGTTCCGGCCGGCGCCGCAATGGGCTCTAGGTCGTGAAAAAGCCTTCAAGCGCCGCCGCCGTCCTGCCATAGTGGTCGCGCAGCGCCGCGGCGGCGCCCTCGGCGTCCCGCGCGAGGGCAAGCTCCATCAGTCGCCGATGCTCTCCGGTCACATCCCGCGTGGCACCGACGAGGCTGACGGAGAGGCGTCTGTACCGGTCGGCACGCGAAAACAGCTTGTCGCAGATCTCCAGGAGGCTCGGCGAGCCGCAGGCCGAGATGAGCGCGGCGTGAAAAACCGCATGGCGGGCCTCCCAGTCCTCGCGCATCGCCGAGGGGATGTCCTCGCGCGCCTGCGGGATGCGCGCCATCAGGTGGTGGGCGGCGATCACCCTTCCCTCCCAGTCGGCATCCCCCCGCAACACCGAAAGCCGCAGCGCCTCGCCCTCGCAGAGCTGCCGCGTTGCCGTGATGTCGCGCAGCTCCGCAAGCGAGAGGCTTGCGACGCTGTAGCCGCGGTGATCGTCCAGCACCGTGAACCCCTCCGCCGTCAGCCGGGCCAGCGCCTCGCGCACCGGCGTCACGCTCATGCCGCACAGCGCCTGGAGATCGGCAAAGCGCAGCCGGTCGCCGGGCTTGACCGCGCCCGTGCGGATCGCCTGCCGGATCGCCTCATAGGCATCGCCCGCCAGGGTGCGCCCGCCTGCCTTCTTCTGCTCCATCACGCCCCGCCGAATTTATAAAATTGGAGGATTTTCGAAAATCGTTGACTTGATGTAAAACCAAGGGAATGGTGCGCGCAACCGAAATCGGTGACACCCAACGGAGGTTCTCATGAAGCTGGTGCGCTTTGGCGCGGCGGGCGCGGAAAAGCCCGGACTGATCGACGCGGACGGCAAGGTCCGCGACCTTTCCGGCGTGGTGCCGGATATTGCCGGCGACGTTCTCGGCCGCGAGGGCCTGAAGCGCCTTGCCGCCATCGATCCGAAGAGCCTGCCGCTCGCGCCGGAAGGCAGCCGCTTCGGCGCCTGCGTCGGCCGCGTCGGCAATTTCATCGCCGTCGGCCTCAACTATGCGGACCATGCGGCCGAAAGCGGCATGGCCGTGCCGAGCGAGCCGGTGCTCTTCAACAAGGCCCCCTCCTGCATCGTCGGCCCCGACGACACGATCCTCATCCCGCGCGGCTCGGAAAAGACCGACTGGGAAGTGGAGCTTGCCGTCGTCATCGGCGAGCGCGCTTCCTACGTCTCGGAGGCCGATGCCCTCAACTATGTCGCCGGCTATTGCGTCTGCAACGACATTTCCGAACGCGCCTACCAGATCGAACGCGGCGGCCAGTGGACCAAGGGCAAGGGATGCCCGACCTTCGGCCCGATCGGCCCCTGGCTGGTGACGACCGACGAGGTGGATACCGCCGATCTCGCCATGACGCTCAGCGTCAACGGCGAACTGGTGCAGAACGGTTCGTCGAGCACCATGGTCTTCAAGGTGCCCTTCCTCGTGCACTACATCTCGCAGTTCATGGCGCTGGAGCCCGGCGACGTCATCACCACGGGCACGCCCCCCGGCGTCGGCATGGGCATGAAGCCGCCGCGCTACCTGAAGCCCGGCGACCGCATGGAAGTCTCCATCGCAGGCCTCGGCGTGCAGCGCCAGGTCGTCGCGGCAGGGTAAGTCATTTTCCGGAGAGCCTGAAAAGCGAGAGGGGCCTCAAGGGCCCCTCTTTCGTGTCGGCGATCAGTGCACCGTCGCGGGCGGGGCTTCGTCGCCGAGAATGCGGAAGGCTTCGTCCAGCGCGGCCACGAGGATATCCGTCAGCTCGTCCATGTCGTTTTCAAGGAGGAAGAGCGCGACCGTTGCATTGTCCGGATCGCTGTAACGCTCGAGGTCGTTCGACATGTCATTGTCCCTTTCCAGCCGGCACCATCCCGGTTAACGGAAAGCATAGGAACGCAGGCTTGCGTCTGGCTTGTGCCGGAAAGGCACAGGTTGCGCAAGGACGAATCCGTCAACCGCACCAGGATTGGTGCTTGCCCGTCCAGGGCCTCGCAAGCCCTTCCTTGACCAGTTGCTGGCCGACCGACTGGCCGCCGCGCAGCACGAGATGCGGCGCCGCCCCGGCCTTTCCGGACACTCCGCCCTTCGCCACCAGCGTGACGTCGCCCTCGTTGAGAATCTCGCGCAGCCGGAGCTTCGCATCCCCCCCGCGCAGACGTTCCGCATCGCAGCGCGCCTCCGCGATCGCCGGCGTGTCGACATCGGCGAGCCGCACCTTGCGGCCGGCATAGAGGATGGTGCTGCCGTCGAGCACGCAGTAGTCGGTCTGCGTCGTGCAGATGAACCATTTGCCCGAAAATGCCGGCAGCTTTTCCGGCATCGGCAGCGCCTGCTCCACGGCCTTTTCGGCCGGCCGCTGCTTCGGCCGCGCCAGCACGGCCTCGCGCTCGACCGTCTTCTCCTTGCGTTCGATCGAGGCGGTCCTGATCGCCGTCGCCGGCGTTTCAGGTCCCGGCAGGCGATTGTCCAGATAGAGAATGCCGCCGACCACCGCCGCGCCCAGCACATACCAGTGCGCCATGCCGCCGCGCCGCGCCGGCGCCGCCCGCTTGGATCCTGCCCGTTTCTTCCGCCTGCCCGCCGTCTTCGCCATCACCTGTCTCCTGCGCGAGACAGTGCGACGATCTCTTGAAGATATGGTTACCAGATCGCCTCGCCCAACGCCTTTCGGCATGGGGGCGGCGTTCACCGATCCGGATCCGGGAAAGGCGGAGAAAAACGAGTGGCGGCAATCCGTTGGCGTCAGGGAATGGCGAAAATGCTGATCTCGCTGGCAATGCCGCGAAGGGTGACATTGTGCGCGACGGGGCTCACGCCCCGGTGCGACAGCAGGTCGGAGGCGCGGGGGTCCTGCAGCACCGAGCCGGTGGCGAAGATCTCCAGCGAGGTCGCGAGATGCTGGACACGAGAGGCGATGTTGACCGTCTGGCCGAAATAATCCTGCCGCTCGTTGAGATTGACCGCGATGCAGGGCCCTTCGTGAATGCCGATCTTCAGCAACAGGTCCTCGCTGCCGCGCGTATCGTTCAAGGCGCGCATGGCGTCGCGGATGCGCATGGCCGCCGCCACTGCCCGGTCCGGCGTGGGAAAGGTCGCCATGACCGCATCGCCGATGGTCTTGACGACCGCACCGGCCTCGGCGGCGACGATCTCGCTGAGAACCTTGAAATGCGTCCTGACCAGATCGAAGGCCGCGAGATCGCCGACCCGCTCGTAGAGTTCCGTCGAGCCGCGCAGGTCGGTGAACAGGAAGGTGAGGCTGGTGATCTTCAGCCGCTGGTCGATGTCGAGCGTGTCGGTACGGTAGAGATCGCGAAACGTCTGGTTGGAGAGCAGGCGCTTGGCCGTGAGGAAAGGACGGCGGCGGCCGAGCAAGGCATGCAGCGCCTCGTTGGCGACGCAGACCGATGGCAGCGTGCGCACATCGACATGGTTTTCCATCTGGATGCGCAAGGGCCCCGGTTGCAGCACCAGCGTCTCGTTGTGGCGATGCGTGCGGTCGAAGACCAGGGTCAGGTTGCGCCGCTCCTTCGTCGGCTCCCCGCGCACGTCGAGAAATTGCGCCGCATGCGTCACGGGCTCGAAGACGATGACGAATTCCGCAGGCAGTTGCAGCGCGATGACCGCCTTCTCGCCGGGCGGCAGCTCCAGCGCTTCGAGCACGAACTCGTCGACCTTCTCGTCATAGCCCTCCTCCGGCAGGTCGAGGCCGGAACCCCAATAGACCTGGCGGAAATATTCGCTCGGCGGCAATTCGTGCGGATTGTGCGCAGCGATATGGCGCACGCGCGGGCTGATCGTGAACGTCACCTCGACCATCTCGTCGAGCGTCGGCTCATACCCGGCGGCACAGAGCGCGCAGGTATATTCCGTGCTCTGCACGCTCTTCAGCGACGTGCCGGCATCGAGCACCCCGCCGCATCCCGGGCACAGCACGTTCCAGAACAGGTCGAAAATGCCGAGCCGGGTGGCCTGCATGAAGCCCGCGATCACCTCTTCCTCGCCAAGCCCCTCGGCCGCGGCGAAGGCGAGCGCGTTTATGCGGCAAAGCTTGCGATCCGGTGCATCCCGAACAAGCCGTTCGAACGCATCGACAACCCCAGGCGTCACCGACTGGCGCAGAACTTCGAATAAAGTCCGAGCTTCACTCATGCCCCATCCTACACCCATATCGTCGCAAGAGATATCCACGAGAAGGGCTCTCCTGCGGTCATTCCCAGCGAACGGGAGCGGGATGATTTTCAGCGGCCACGAACGGCACGCATCACCAAGATGACCTACGGCAATCGCCAAGGCCTGCGGCGGAAGAAGACAGGATCGTCGACACCATCCTTCACGGCGATGAGGGCCGCATCCCTCCTCCATCGAGGGATGCGGCCTGACGGCAATTTCACGCGCGTCATGCCTTCACTCTCAGGCTTCCGGGATCGTAGGCCGGCGAAAGATGCGCCGCGACAGGCAAGCGCTCGCCGGCAAGCTCGACCTCGAAGCGGCCAGTTTCCAGAAAGGCGCGGTCCACTCCGGCCGGACTTTCGACAAGCGCGAGGGCGACGGAGCGGCCCAGCGTGTGGCCATAAGCCGCCGAGCGGATCTCGCCGACCGGCTGTCCATCGCGCAGGATCAGCTCGCCGCCCCAGAGCATGGGCCCGGCATCCTCCACGGTGAACTGCACGATGCGCCGGTTGAGCACACCTTTCGCCTTCGCGGCGACGAGGGCGTCGCGGCCGATGAAGCCGCCGGGCTTGTCGAGGGCGACCGCGAAGGCAAGGCCCGCCTCGTAAGGCGTTATGTCCGGCGTCAGCTCGCGGCTCCAGGCCCGATAGCCTTTCTCCAGGCGCAGCGCTTCCAGCGCATAGTAGCCGCAATCGACAAGCCCGAGATCGGCCCCCGCCGCATGCAGCGCCTCATAGACGCCGACCGCGAATTCCGTCGGCACGATCAGCTCCCAGCCAAGTTCGCCCACATAGGTCATGCGGTTGGCATAGGCGGTGGCATAACCGATGTCGATCTCGCGGTTGGTGGCGAAGGGAAAGCTTTCGCTGGAAAGATCGACAGAGGTAAGCCGACCGAGGATATCACGCGATCTCGGCCCCATCAGCGCCAGCACGGCATAGGAAGACGTGACGTCGGTCAGCGTGACATGGGCATCGGCAGGGATGTTCTTGCGAATCCAGTCCGCATCGTGGACGGCCTGCGCCGAGCCGGTGATGATGAGGAAACGATCGGTGGCAAGCCGCATCAACGTCAGGTCGCTTTCATAACCGCCGCGCTCGTTCAACATGCCGGTATAGATGGAGCGACCGACCTCCACATCGATCCTTGCGGCGCAGATACGGTCCAGCGCCATCGCGGCATCGCGGCCCTGCACGAGCAGCTTGGCAAAGGAGGTCTGGTCGAAGAGGCCTGCCGCCTCGCGTGTCGCCTTCATTTCGCGTTTCACCGCTTCGTGCCAGTTCTGTCGGCCGAAGGCGTACTCGGTCACCGGCCGCTCCCCCTCCGCGGCAAACCAGTTGGCGCGCTCCCAGCCCATTTTCGAACCGAAGCAGGCGCGTTTGGCAGCCAGCCGGTCATAAAGCGGAGACCGACGGAAAGGCCGCGCCGTATCCAGCTCGCGGTTCGGCCAGGGCATCGCATAGTGCAAGCCGAGCGTTTCCTTGACGCGGTCGTGCAGCCATCGCGGATTGTTGTTGAAGCCTGCAAAGCGCCGGATGTCGACGGGCCAGAGGTCCATGGTCGGCGCGCCGTTGACGATCCATTCCGCAAGCGCCCGCCCGGCACCACCGGCACTCGCAATCCCCATGGAGTTGAAGCCGGCGCCGACATAGAAGTTCTTCAGCTCCGGCGCCTCGCCGAGGATGAAGTTGTTGTCCGGCGTGAAACTCTCCGGACCGTTGTAGAACTTCTTGACCTCCGAGGTGGCGAGCTGCGGGACGCGCTGAAGCGCGCTCTGCATGAGGATCTCGAACTGGTCCCAGTCGTCGGGCAGAAGGGCGAACTCGAAATCATCGGGAATGCCCGTCATGCCCCATGGCTTGGCCTCCGGCTCGAAACCGCCCATGACGAGACCGCCGACCTCTTCCTTGAAGTAGATGTAGCCGTCGGGGTCGCGCATCACCGGCAGGTCGGGATGCACACCCTCGATACGCCCGGTGACGATATACATATGCTCGGCCGAGTGAAGCGGCACCGAGACGCCGCACATCTGGCCCACCTTGCGCGCCCATTGCCCGGCGCAATTGACCACGACCTGGGCGGAAATCGCGCCGCGGTCCGTCTCCACGCCCGTGACCGGGCCGTTGGCGACGGAAATGCCGGTGACCCGCACACGTTCGAAGATGCGCGCCCCCGGCTGCGTGCGCCCTTGGCGAGCGACTGCGTGAGGTCCGTGGGGTTGGCCTTGCCGTCTCCGGGCAGCCACACGGCGCCGACGAGATCGTCGATCGCCATGACCGGCCAGAGGTCCTGCGCCTCCTTCGGCGATATCACCTCGATCGCGACGCCCTGGGCGCGCGCGGAAGCGGCCGTGCGCTTCAGCACCGTCATACGCTCGGCCGTGCGCGCGACGGAAAGCGAGCCGCAATTCTTCCAACCGGTGGCAAGATCCGTCTCGGCCTCCAGCTCACTGTAGAGCTGGGTCGAGTATTTGATGAGGCTGGTCATGTTGGCATGGCTGCGAAGCTGGCCGACGAGACCGGCGGCATGCCAGGTGGTTCCGCCGCTGAGCTGCCCCTGCTCCAAGAGGACCACGTCCTGCCAGCCGAGCTTCGTCAGATGATAGGCCACCGAGCAGCCGATGATGCCGCCGCCGACGATGACGACCTGTGCCTGTGTTGGAAATTCCTGCGCCATGAAACGACCTCCCGAAACCATGGAAGGCCGCACGGTAACAAAACGCCACCAAAGAACAAGACAAAAAGTTACAAAAAATTACATTTCATCACGTCGCGACGATCACGACCGGTCCTCTCCGTTCCAGCGCCTCGCAGATCGCCTCCGGTGGACGCCGGTCGACGATCACGCCGGCAGCCTGTTCGAAGCGCGGGATGCGAAGGGGCGTCAGCCGGCCGAACTTCGAGCTGTCGAGCACGAAATAGGCCTTCGCGGCCGTGCCCGCCATGCGGGAGCG
Organism: Shinella sp. HZN7; assembly: GCF_001652565.1. Taxonomy (NCBI): domain Bacteria; kingdom Pseudomonadati; phylum Pseudomonadota; class Alphaproteobacteria; order Hyphomicrobiales; family Rhizobiaceae; genus Shinella; species Shinella sp. HZN7. The sequence goes on from NZ_CP015736.1 coordinate 3,001,674, forward strand.
CTGTTCCGCGCCGCTGCGCGTGAAGTCCGTCACCTCCCCGTCCGGCGAGAGCCCGCCGCCGCCGAGAAAGGCGACATCGACCCGGAAATGACGGATCGCCTCCAGCGCATCGATGCCGACGGCCGCCTCTTCATCCGGGTCGATCTCACCGCCCAGCATATGCACCCGCACCTGGGGCTGCCGGCACATGAGAAGCGCAATAGAAAGGGAAGTGGTGCAAATCGTGAGGTTTTTCCGTTCGGACAGGGCCTGCGCCACCGCGAGAGTCGTGGTGCCGGAATCGAGAAAGACCACCATGCCGTCGCGCACGAGCCCCGCGGCCGCGCGGCCGATCGCCGCCTTCGCCCCCGCATTTTCTTCGCGCCGCTCGGTGAAGGCGGCCTCGATGGGTTCGAAGAGTGTTGCCCCGCCATGCACGAGATCGAGCTGGCCGCGCTCGGCGAGGAGCTTCAGGTCGCGCCGGATCGTCTGCCGCGATACGTCGAAAAAATCGGCGAGTTCGGTAATGCCGACCGTGCCGTCCGCAGCGAGGCGGCGCAGGATTTCAGCATGGCGGCGGGGAGCAAGGGCGCGGGCGTTCTGAGAGTCTGACATGGCGATATCTGCGATCATTTTTGTCGCTTTGACAAGCTGGGCGTGAAATTCGCTACTCAGCGCGGCTGACGCCGAGGCACGTCGTGGATTTTGAAGATCAAGTTCCACAAAGTGTGCCTCACAATGTCCTTTAATGTTGCATTATGTAATTATTTTTTCCATTCTGCCCAAAGACGGCTTTTCAAGATCAGGAGGAGACAATGCAACAGGCGTACACGGACGGCAGCCGTTTCACCTTCTATCTGCTCGACGGCTTCGCGCTGCACGCCTTCTCCGCGGCGCTCGAAGCCCTGCGCGTGGCCAATCAGGTTGCCGGCCGCACGGTCTATGACTGGTACATCGTGACGGGCGACGGCCGGGCGGCGCGGTCCTCGTGCGGAATGCGCCTTGCCGCCGACCACGCGCTTGCCGAGGAACGGGACCGGCTGTACCGGTCGGGAACGCGGCGCTTCGTCGCCATCTGCGGCGGAAGCGGCATACCCGCGCCGGACCGGGCGCTGGAGGCCTGGCTGCGGCTGTGCCAGCGCAGCCGGATCGCCCTGGCCGGCCTTGCCGGCGGCCTCTATCCGCTCGCCCGGGCGGGGCTCCTCGACGGCAGGCGCTGCGCCGTGCACTGGGAACATTTCCCGGATTTTTCCGAACGCTTCTTCGCGGCGAGGGCCAATCAGACGGCATTCGAGATCGACGCGGGCCTTCATACCTGCGCCGGCGGCAACGCGTCCTTCGACATGATCCTGCATATCGTTGAAAGGGAGCTGGGCAGGGATATCGCCAACCGCATCTGCGAGATCACGCTCTGCGAGCGTCGCCGGGAGGCCGGCGAACGCCAGCGCCTGCCGCTTCAGGCCCGTCTCGGCATCGACAATGCCACGCTGATCCGCATCGTGCAGCAGATGGAAGCCAATCTCTCCGAACCGCTCCGGCTCGCCGACATGTCGCCGGCAAGCGGGCTCTCCCGCCGCCAGATGGAGCGCCTGTTCCGCCGGGAGATGGGGCGCACGCCCGCGCGCTACTATCTCGACCTGAGGCTGGAGCGGGCGCACCTGCTGCTCGTTACCTCGTCCCTTCCCGTCATCGAAATCGCCATGGCCTGCGGCTTCTCGACCGCCTCGCACTTTTCCCGCACCTACCGCGAGCGCTATGGCTGCACGCCGCAGCGTACGCGCCTGGCCGAAGCGGAGCGGCGGTCCCTTTCCCAGCGCCGCCGTGACGGCGAACCGCTTGCAACGGACGCGCGGCACGTCGCATGAGACGTCTCGTTCCCAAGGGAAAGGCCCCTTCTCCGCAGCGGAGAAGGGGCCTTTTCTGCCTTATCGAGAACGCGCGTCAGCGCCAGGCCTGGGTCCGCGCGAGCAGGCTGCGGGCGATCGCCGCGTGGATGAGCTTGGCGGCGACATTCGTGTAGAAGATCATCATGCCCATGGCCGCGGCCGGCGCGATGTCGCCCGCATCGTCCATGTTGAGCACCGCGACAGAGGCGAGCTTTGTATCGGTGGAGTAGAGGAAGACCACAGCCGAGACCGTCGTCATCGCATTGACGAAGAGATAGATCGCGATGTTGAGGATCGCCGGCAGGCAGACCGGCACCGTGACCCGGAAGAACAGCCGGTGGAAGGGCTGCTTCAGCGAGGCGGCGACGGATTCGAATTCCGGATCCATCTGCTTGAGGGCGGTCAGCGCCGTCAGATGCGCGACCGTGTAGAAATGCGTCACCGTGGAGACGACGAGGATCGTCATCGTGCCGTAGATGGCGTTGAGCGGATTGGCCGGGTTGTTGAAGAAGAAGATATAGGCAAGACCGAGCACCATGCCGGGCACCGCCATGGGCATCATCGCGAGAAAATGGAAGATGCCGCGGCCGACGCGGAAGCCATCCGCCTTCTCCACCATGTAGGCGCCGGCGAAGACGACGAGCGAGCCGAACAGTGCCGTCAGGAGGGCCAGCCGGATCGAATTGCCATAGGCCGCCCAGCCGCCGCCGTCCATCAGGTCGAAGGCGAAGTTCTTCGTCGTCAGCGTCAGGTCATAGGGCCAGAACTTCACCACGGCCGCGATCTGGCACATGGCGATCATGCCGAGGATGAATAGGCTGACGAGGCAGGCGAAGGAAAAGCAGATCGCATCCATGCGGGCGTTCGGCTTCGGCGCATAGGGCACGGCGCGGGCGGAAAGCAGCGCCACCTGCCGCTTCTGCATGCGCCGGTCGACGACGAAGGCGAGAATGGCCGGCACGAGCAGGATGACGGAAACGACCGCGCCCATCTCGAAGTTCTGCTGGCCGATCACCTGCTTGTAGATGTCGACGGCGAGCATGCCGTATTGCCCGCCGATCACCTTCGGCAGGCCGAAATCGGTGATGACCAGCGTGAAGACGACGAAGGCGGCGGAGACGAGACCGAAGCGGGCGCCAGGCACCGTGACGGTCTTGAAGGTGCGCCACTTGCTGGCCTTCAGCGAGGCGGCGGCCTCGTAGTGCCGCGCATCGGCGACGGAAAGCGCCGTCAGGATGATCAGGAAGGCATGCGGCAGGGTGAAGAAGATCGAGCCGATGACGATACCGATCGGACCATAGATGGAATAGCCCATCAGCCAGTCCTTGAAGACGCCCTGGTTGCCGAAGAGATAGACGAGCGCGATGCCGGGCAGCAGCGAGGGCACGAGGATGGGGATCGTCAGGATACCGCGGAAGAGCCCCTTCAGCGGCATGCAACTGCGCGTCAGCCCATAGGCGAGCGCGAAGGCGATGGCGACGGTGAAGACCGTGCTGATCGACGCCATCAGCACCGAATTGTAGATCGACTGGGCGAGCGCCGGCGTGGAGAAGTAGGTCGCGAAATTCTCGACGCCGAGGCTGCGCGCCGGGCGCAGCACGACACGCCGGAAGGTGCCGGAATCGTAGTCGCGCCATTCCGTTCCCTTTTCCAGCGTCGAGCCGACGAGGAAGGCCGCGTCGTCCGTCGTGCCGCGGATGCGATAGTGCACGGGACTGCGGAAGCTGAATTCCGGGAAGAACTTCGTCGCCGCAAGCCGCCCGTCGGAATTGGTCGACAGCTCCCCGTCCATCACGGCGCGAAGTTCCCGGTTCAGGGCTTCTGCGCTGAGGACCGGCCCCCAATTCGCGCCCGTCTCGTCGCTGACCTGGAACTCGAAGGCGGCAAGGTCGAACCGGTAGATCGACAGCGACTTCGACAACATGACGAAGAGCGGCGCACCGAGCGCGATAATCAGGTAGAGGCCGATGACGGCCATGAAGCCGAGCTTGATGCGGTCGTCGCGAGAGGATTCCTGCCGCAGCCGCTTGCCGGTAAGGGGAAGATGGGGCGCTTCGAGGACCATGTTCATCGTCATGCGCTCCTCGGATAGAGCAGCAGGCGCTCGCGCGGGATCTCGACCTGGATGACGCCTCCCGTCTGGATGCTGAGGCGACGCACGGCATTGACCGAGAAGTCGGCGACGAGCGTGCGCTCGCCGAGACGCGGCGCAGCCAGCCGCGTGCGCCAGAACATGCCGAGGAATTCCATCTCCCGGACCTCGGCGTCGATCAGGTTCTGCGGCGTGGCGGGCCGATCGACGGCGTTGACCGCGTGGGCATCGGCACCGTGCGGAATGATATCGACGGGGCGTACGACGGCGGTGGCGGCATGGCCGGCGGAAAAATCCTCCGTCGAGCAGCGGAAGGCGGAATGGCCGATCTCGACCTCGCCGTCGGCGATGACCTTCGCCGGGAACTGGTTGGTCTCGCCGATGAAGTCGGCGACGAAGAGGGTTTCGGGATGCCGGTAGATTTCCGTGGGTGAGCCCACCTGCTCGATGACGCCGTGGTTCATCACCACGATGCGGTCTGCCATGGCGAGCGCTTCCTCCTGGTCATGCGTCACCATGATGGTGGTGACGCCGAGCTGGCGTTGCAGCGCCTTGATCTCGTGGCGAAGATGCACGCGCACCTTGGCGTCGAGCGCGGAAAGCGGCTCGTCGAGCAGGAGCAGGCCCGGCGATATGGCGATGGCGCGGGCGAGCGCGATGCGCTGCTGCTGGCCGCCGGAAAGCTGGGCGGGGTACTTCTTCCCGTGCGCCGAAAGACCGACCATTGCCAGAAGCTCGTCGACGCGCGCCTTCACGCCCTCTTTCGAGCGGCCGGTGTTTTCAAGGCCGAAGGCGATGTTCTGCTCGATGGTGAGGTTCGGGAAGAGCGCGTAGGACTGGAAGACGATGCCGTAATCGCGGCTCGACGCCGGCAGAGTGGAAATGTTCCGCCCGTCCTGCAGGATGGTGCCCTGCGTCTGGAGGTCGAGGCCGGCGATGGCACGAAGCAGCGTCGTTTTTCCGCAGCCGGAAGGGCCGAGGAAACAGATGAACTCCCCTCTGGCGATGCTCAGCGAGATATCCCGCAGCGCGACGAAATCTCCGTAGGCTTTCCACAGGTCGGTGATCTTCAGATAGGGAGCCGGCTCGGCACCGGCAGGTGCGGCAGCCCTGGAAAGGGTCGTTGGCGTCGGTTCGATCGACAGGGCATGTCTCATCGGCAAGCTCCGCTGGCAGGGATTTCAGGGGAATGCGATGGGCGGAGCGCAAAGGCACCCCGCCCGGCCGATCAATATCAGCTCTTCGGCTCCGACTTGGCGTCGTAGCGCTTCTGCCATTCCTTCAGGATCGCGGTGCGATTGTTGGCGGCCCATTCGAAGTCGTTGTCGATCATCTTGGAGGCGATGTCCGTCGGCAGGTGCTCGACCTGCTTGGCGACGCCCGGATACGCGACCACGGCATAACCGGCATTGTACATCTCGTTGGCCTCCCTGGTGATCGACCAGTCGACCAGCGTCTTGGCTGCCTCCAGGTTCGCCGTGCCGGCGATGATCGCCGTCGCCTCGGCTTCCCAGCCCGAGCCTTCCGAGGGGAAGATGATGTCGATCGGCGCGCCGGCGCTCTTGGCCTTGGCGCCGGGGAATTCGAAGGAGACCCCGATCACCGCCTCGCCTGCGCCTGCCATCTTGCAGGGCTTCGAGCCGGAATGGGTATAGGCCGAGATGTTCTCGTGGAGCTTGTCCATGAAGCCCCAGGCCTTCTCCTCGCCCCACATCTGCATCCAGCCGGAGACATCGAGGAAGCCCGTGCCCGACGAGGCCGGGTTCGGCATCACGATATGGCCCTTGTATTCCGGCTTGGTGAGGTCTTCCCAGCTCGTGGGCGGCGTCAGGCCGAGCTTTTCGCCCTCCACGGTGTTGTAGCAGAGCGCGGCGACATAGGCGTCCATGCCCACCCAGCTCGGCGGGTTGTCCTTGTCGACGAACTTCGTGTCGAGCGCCTCGACGCCCTTCGGCCGGTAAGGTTCCAGCATGCCCTCGGTCTTGAGCAAGAGCAGCGAGGTCGCGGCAAGGCCCCAGACGACGTCGGCCTGCGGGTTGTCCTTCTCGGCGAGCAGTTTTGCGGTCATGACGCCGGTGGAATCGCGCACCCAGTTGATCTTGATGTCGGGGTGCGCCTTCTCGAAGGTCGCCTTGTAGCGGTCGAGGTCGACGGCTTCCACGGCGGTGTAGACCGTGAGCTGGGTTTCAGCGAAAGCAATGGCGGGGATCACGGCGGACATGGCGCCGGCAAGCAAAAAAAGCATGCGTTTGTTCATGATTGAAATTCTCCTCTGAAGGCCTGGAAAAATCCGGGAAGCACGGTGGGCGATCTCGTCGTCGCCCTTGTATGGTCGGCTTCAAGAGGCATTCTGGCAGGGGTTTTCAGTAAGTAAAATTTATTATTCTTATCATTCAGAAAGAAAAAACGATAGAAAATCTGCTTCATTTGCAGGCACTTGCCCATAGGGCAGGCGACAAAAAAGGGAGCCGTGCGAAACGGCTCCCAGGAAAGGCGATCCTGCAGGGGTTTGCTCAGATCACCATGGCAGGGAGAAGGTCTTGACGTTGGTAAAGCTCTTCATGGCCTCGATGACGCCTTCCTTGTAGCCGTTGCCCGAATCCTTGATGCCGCCGAAGGGGCTCATCTCGATTCGGTATCCCGGCACTTCCCAGATGTTCACCGTCCCGACCTTGAGACCCGCTATATACTTCTGCATGCGGCGGAAGTCGTTGGTGCACACACCGGAGGAAAGGCCGAAGGCGGTGGAGTTGGAGAGCGCGATCAGCGCGTCGTCGTCGTCGGGCGCGCGCACGATCGGGATGATCGGCGCGAAGGTTTCCTCCATGACCAGTTCGCTTGCATGGGAAACCCGGTCGACGACGATCGGCGGCAGGAGGGCGCCCCTGCGGCCGGGATCGTAGAGCACCTCCGCCCCCTCTTCCGCCGCCCTGTGCACGCGGCGCTCGAAGACTTCCGCCGCCTTGGCATGGACGACCGTGCCGAGTTCCGTCGCGCGGTCCATGGGATCGCCGAACTTCAGCTTCTTCGCCCGCTCCAGCACCAGGGGCACGAAGCGGTCGGCGACGCGCTCCTGGCAGAGGATGCGCTTGACCGCCGTGCAGCGCTGGCCGGAATTCTTGGTCGCGCCGGCAACCGCCAAATCAGCCGCTCTCGCGAGATCGTCGTCGGAGAGGTCGTTGAGGATGATCAGCGGGTCGTTGCCGCCGAGTTCCAGCACCTGGCGCTTGTACTGGGCATGGGCGGCGATCAGCTTTCCGACCGGCACGGAGCCGGTGAAGGTGATGAGGTCGAAGTTCGGATTGGTGATCATCTCCATGCCGATATCACCCGGCCAGCCGGTGACGACAGAGAGCATTTCCGGCGGCAGGCCGGCCTCGTAGAGGATGTCGGCGAAGACGAGCGCCGTCATCGGCGTCAGCTCCGTCGGCTTCAAGACGACGCAGTTGTTCGTCGCGATCGCCGGGGCGACCTTGTGCGCCACCATGTTGAGCGGGTGGTTGAAGGGCGTGATCGCCGAAATGGCGGTCAGCGGCTCGCGGGTGGTGAAGATCTTGCGCGCCTTGCCGTGCGGGGTGAGGTCGCAGGAGAAGATCTCCCCGTCATCATGGATGCACATCTGGCCCGAAAGCGTCAGCACGTCGAAGGCGCGGCCCACCTCGTAGAGCGAGTCCTGCTTGGAAATGCCGAGTTCCAGCGTGATGAGGTCGGAGACCTCCTCCTTGCGGGCGACCAGCAGCTCGGCCGCCTTGAGGAGGATGCGCTGGCGCTCGTAGCGCGTCAGCTTCGGCTGGTAGCTTGCCGCGATCTCGAAGGCCTTGCGGGCGTGCTCGGCATTGCCGGCCGGAACGGTGCCGATGACGGCATCGTTCCAGGGATAGTGCACCTCGATCCGCCCTTCGGTATCGACCGCCTTGCCGGCGATCCGCATGGGCTCGTGGCGGATCGCGAATGTCGTTTCAACCTTGGTCATCGCTCCCTCCTAATGCGCCGGCTGGGCGGCCGCGACGAGCGCGTAGAAGAAGGCGTCGAAATTGCGCAGCGTGCCGGCCGAAGAGAGTTCCGGAAGGACGCGGTTGGCAATGAAGGGCACCTCCTGCTCGGTAAGGCCGCCATGGGAGCGCAGCGGCTCGTTCAGCGCGGCAAGGTCGTGCCGGTGCTCGCTGGTGCCGAGCGTCTTGTTTTCCGAGGACACGAGCACGATGTCGCCGATGCGGTCGTCCGGCAGCTCGAAGCGCACGCAGGCCTCCGGGCGCGACAGCACGACGTCGATGCCGTCGATCGCCTTCAGCCGCTCGATGATCTCCTCCTTGTCGCTCCCTTCCGGCAGGTAGGCCGTGGCGAAGGAGCCGAGCGCACCGTGGTGCACGACGTAGGGGTCGGTGATCGGCAGGATGACGCGGGCGGCGTCCTTGCCGAGCCATTCGTCGAGCAGGTCCTGCACGTAGATGACGTCGGGCGTGCCGTCAGCCTTGTGCTTCGGCTTCATGCCGTGGTCGGCCGTGACGATGATCGCCGCACCGAGCGCGTCGAGTTCCGTCAGGTACTTGTCGAACATCTCGTAGAAGGAATTGGCCTCCGGCACGCCCGGCGCATATTTGTGCTGCACGTAGTCCGTCGTCGTCAGATACATGACGTCGGGGCGGAATTCCCTGAGCAGCTTCACGCCGGCGGCGAAGACGAATTCCGAGAGGTCGGCGGAATAGACTTCCGGCACGGGCCGGCCGAGCCAGGCCGAGGCATTGTCGATGCCGTGCTCCGCCTTGGTCGACGTGTCGGATTTTTCCGAGGAGAAGCAGATCGCGCGGCCATCGTCGAATGCCAGGCCGTGGCCGAGCAGCGCGCGCAGCTTGTCCTTCGCCGTCACCACGGCGACCTTGGCGCCGGCATCGTAGAAGGCCTTGAAGATGGTCGGCGCGCGCAGGAACCGCGGGTCGTTCATCATCACTTCCTTGCCGGTCGCGGGCTCGTAGAGATAGTTGCCGCAGATGCCGTGGATCGCCGGCGGGCGGCCGGTGGCGATGGAGAGGTTGTTCGGGTTGGTGAAGCTCGGGATGACGCTGAGCGCAGTGCGCTCCGTGCCGGTCCTGCGGATGCGCTCCAGGGTCGGCATCAGGCCGGCCTTGATGGCCTCGTCGAGATAGGCCGGCTCGCAGCCGTCGAGGCAGATGGCGATGGCCGGGACATTCGGCCAGGGATAGGTGCGCCGGTTGGCGGTGACGGTGATCTTGGACATCTGGTTCATCGAAGGCTCCATTCTCTTCGTTAAGCCGCGAGACGGCTGCGTTCTTCAAGGGCGATGGCCGGCGGGGCGGCGCTGTCGACGCCCATTTCGGCAAGGGAGGAGCGGGCGGCGTCCACCACTCGGCGCATGACATGCTCGTCCATGCGACCGATGCAGCCGACGCGGAAACTGTCCACCACCGTCAGCTTGCCGGGATAGATGATGAAGCCCTTGTCCTTCATGAGATCGTAGAAACGGTCGAAGGCGAAGGCCGGATGGGCCGGGCTGAAGAAGGTGACGATGATCGGCGAGAGCCACTGGTCGGCCAGCAGCGTCTCGAAGCCGGCCTCGCGCATGCCCGCCACCATGACGTCGCGGTTGCGGGCATAGCGTGCGCCGCGGGCGGCGACGCCGCCCTCCTCGCGATGGATGCGCAGGGCCTCCAGGAAGGCGGCGACAACATGGGTCGGCGGCGTGAAGCGCCACTGGCCGGTCTTGTTCATGTAATCCCACTGGGCGTGGATATCGAGGCTGAGCGAATGGCTGCGGCCCCTGGCGGCCTCCAGCTCGCTCTTGCGGGCGATGACGAAGCCGAAGCCCGGCACGCCCTCGATGCACTTGTTGGCCGAGGAGACGATCGCCTCGTAGCGGAAGTCGTTGACGCCGGCCGGCACCGCGCCGAAGGCGCTCATGGAATCGACCAGCAGCTTGCGGCCGCGCGAATAGACGGTCTCGGAGATTTCCTTCAGCGGGTTGAGGATGCCGGAGCTGGTCTCGCAATGGACGACGACGACGTGGCTGATATCGGGATCGGCATCGAGCGCGGCGGCGACTTCGGCCCCGCGCGGCGGCATGTAGTCGCCCTTGTCGATGACCACGTGGTCGCGGCCGAGATAGGACAGCGTCTGGGCGATGCGCTTGCCATAGGCACCATTGCTCAGCACCAGCACCTTGCCGTCCTTCGGCACGAAGCTGCCGAGCATGGCCTCCACCGAGAAGGACCCGCTGCCCTGCATGGGCACGCAGTCGAAATCGCCCGCCATGTCGCCGGCGATGTCGAGGAGCTCACGGCGCAGTTCCGCCGTCATGGCGCGGAAGTCGCCATCCCAGGACCCCCAGTCCCGCAGCATGGCCTCCTTGACCTCGTAGGCCGTCGTCAACGGGCCCGGCGTCAGGAGATAGGGCTCGCCGAGCCTTGGCGTTTCAAGCGGGGCAGAAGCGGTGTTTGGCATGGTCCGTCCTCACGTTTGGCTTATCCGGAAACGACAATGCGGCGGAAAGACATATCTGTAAAATCGTTCTTTTGTATCAATCTATCGATCAAACTTATGCATTCACGCGGCGGGCACGAGACGGCTTTCCAGCAGGTCGCCGGTTTCCCGCAGGCGCGGATAGGCCATGGTGGTGACCAGCGAATTGACCTCCTTCAGCGCACGTACGATCTCCAGATGCATGTCGCTGGACTGGATGCTGGCGGCCACACCCTGCCGCAGGCGCTCCAGATGGTTCTTGCTGCTCGTTTCCACCAGGCTGCGCACATGCTCCTTTTGCCGCACCATCTCACGGGCGATGAGGGGATCGGGCGAAACGAGGAGGTTGGCCGCGAGCCGGACATTGGAAAACACCGCGCCATGCAGCAGCATCAGTTCCCGCCAGCCTTCCTGCGAAAAGGCGCCCGCACCGTCGAGACGCTCCTGCGCCATCTGCAGCAGGCTCTTCGCGACGACGTCGCCGGCATATTCGAGGTGGATCGCCGCCTCGGTGAGCTCGATGCCCCGTCGCGACTGCTCCTCGGTAAGCACCCCGCGATTGACGGCCGCGATATAGAGCTTGATCTCGCTGTGGGCCCTGTGGATGTCGCCGTCTATCCGCCGCAACGCCGCGACCGTTTCCGGTGTCGGCGACTGGATGACCGTCATGACCGGCTCCAGCATCCGGGTAATCAGGTTGCCCATGTGCAGCACCTCCCGCGCCGCGGCGGCAAGCGCCTGTGCCGGCTTTTCGATCAACGACCGGTCGAGCGCGCTGACATGGGCCGTCAGGTCGCCCTCGCCGGCCGCCTCCGGCGTGAGAAGCCGGACGAGACGTCCCATCAGGCCGCAGCCGACGAGCCCGAGCAGAACCAGCGCGGCATTGAAGAGCACATGCAAGTTGACGAGCTTGGCGGCCACCGTCGCGCCGGGCAGCCAGTCGAACGGCGCATGCAGCGCAAACAGCGCGAAGAGCGCGGCGCTGAACAGCGCGCGGAACAGGAGGTTGCCCAGCGGCAGGCGCCGTCCCTCGACCGGCAGGCCGCGGGTCAGCCAGAGGGCGATCAGTCCCCCGCCGAGATTGACGCCGAGAACGAGGGGAATGCCGACATCGAGCGGCACGATCCCCTTCGCCGCGAAGGTCACGATGAGCAGGATCGCCGCCACGCTGGAATGCAGCGCCCAGGTAAAGATGCCCGCGAGGATCATCACCGTCAGCGCATCCTTGCCGAGAAAGGCGATGGCGGAAGGCAGAAGCGGGCTCTGCGCCAGCGGCAGCGTCGCATGGCCGATCATCTGCAGCGACAGCAGCAGAAGGCCGATGCCCAGCACCGCGCGCCCCGCTTCCACCGCCTTGCGCGAGCGCGCCTTCAGGTGGAGCAGGCCGCCGCCGGCGATCAGCAGGGGCGCCAGCCAGTGCAGGTCGAAGGAAAGGATCTTGACCACCAGCGCCGAGCCGAGATCGGCGCCGAGCAGCACCGCCAGCCCCGCATCGAGCGCCAGCGCGCCGCTGATGGCAAAACCGGCCGCCAGCATGGCCACCGCCGTCGAACTCTGCAGGGCGATCGCCACGAGACAGCCGTAGAGCGCGGCCCGCAGCCTTCCGCCCCCGCCGCCGACCGTGCGCGCCACCATATCGCCCGAGGCCGATTCGACGCCCTTCTTCACCAGGCTGACGGCGTAGAGCAGGAGGACGGTGGCGGCGGCAAGCTCGAGGACGACGGCCGGAAGGTTCATGAGGCGCGCTCCGCAAAGAGAGTGGAAATCCCCGAACTATCCTTTCCCGCTTTACATAAATCAAATCGTTCGTTTTAATAAATGCATAGATTCAAGCTATCGAAGGCCGACCGTCATGCGCTATGTGCAACTCCGCGCCTTTCACAACGTGGCCATCCATGGCGGCTTTTCGCGCGCCGCCGAGGCCCTGTTCCTCACCCAGCCGGCCGTGTCGGACCAGGTGCGCAAGCTGGAAGAGGAATACGACGTCCTGCTCTTCAACCGCAACAAGAAGCAGGTGACGCTGACCCAGGCCGGCCAGCAGCTCCTTGAAATCACCCGCCGCATGTTCGACGTCGAGCAGCAGGCACTCGACCTCCTGTCGGAATCGCGGGCGCTGCGGGCGGGAAAGCTGCGCATCGTCGCCGACGCCGCCCACCATCTCCTCCACATCCTCGCCGCCTTTCGCCGCGCCTATCCCTCGGTGCAGGTCTCGATCGACGCGGGCAACACGGAGACGGTCATCACCAGCCTTCATGCCTACGAGGCCGATATCGGCGTGCTGGGCGAGATCCCGCAGTCCAGCGACTTCGAAATTCTCAAGCTGAATTCGACGCCGATCATCGCCTTTGCAAGCCGCGACTATCTCCTCGCGGGCCAGGAGACGGTGACCTTCCGGGAATTGGCAAACCACCCCCTCGTCATGCGCGAGCGCGGCTCCAAGACCCGCCAGAAGCTGGAGGCCATGTCGGAACAGTGCGGCGTGCCGCTGACGCCGCTCATCGAGGCCGAAGGCCGCGAGGCCGTTCGCGAGATCGTCGCGGCGGGCGGCGGTGTCGGTTTCGTCTCCTCAGCCGAATTCGGCCAGGACAGCCGCCTCGTCCCCATCCGCATCGACGCCCCGGAAATGCTAATGGACGAGGCTCTCATCTGCCTGCGCGAGCGCAGCAACGGCAAGCTCGTGAATGCCTTCTTCGACGTTGCGCGCCAGCTCGTGCCTTCTCCGGCATGACGGGAAGACCGCAGCCTCGACACGGCCCAGTTCAGTTGGGCGACACGATGCTCGCCAGCCAGCGCTGCACATGAAGCGCCATCGCGTCGGGCTGCTCGAGCGGGGCGAAGTGGCCGGCATCCGCGATGAAATGAAGTTCGGCGACGGCGATGGCCTCCGCCATCTCTTTTTGGATATCGGGCGGGCACACCGCCTCATGCATGCCGGCAACGACAAGTGTCGGCTGCGTGATGGCGGAGAGCCGCGGGCGGCTGTCGGCGCGATGGATTGCGACTTCCGCCTGCTCTTCGAGCCGGCCGGGGCCGCAATCGCGCGCCATGGCGACGATCGTGTCGCGCAAGGCTTCGTCCCCGACATTGGCCGCAGACACCAGCCGCGGCCAGGCATCGAGGATGAAGCCGTCCATACCTTTCTCGTACGCATCCGCCACGGCCTTGCGCCGGACTGCCGCATTGGCCGGCGGATCGGGGCGCGCCGTCGTGTCAATCAGAGCGAGCCCTCCGATCCGCTGCGGTTGTCGGGCGACCATCTCAAGCGCGCAGATTCCGCCCAGCGAGAAGCCGGCGAGCAGGAAATATGGCGGCGCATTCGCAAGAATGATCTCGGCCAGGTCCGGCATCGTCCGCGCGCCAGCCATGTCGCCGATCAGGATCGGATAATCGCCGAGCCTTTCGATCAAGGGCGCGAAGACCCGTCGGTCGCAGGCCGTGCCCGGCAGCAGCAGGAGCGGCGGCCGCAGGTCACCGGTCGTCGGGGTATCATCCATCGTGTCGAATGCCTTTTCCATTACCAAAACAGGCCGCGCAAAGGGAATCAGGTTCGGGCTGCCTCGAAATTTGCCCAGGCCTCCTCGAACTTTGCGAGATCGAAACCTTCCTGTCGAGCAGGTTCCAGGATCAGCCGCTCGGTCGCCTGCAGTTTCTCGATCGATGCGGCAAGCACGGGAATGACCTCGGGCGGGACCACGACGGCGCCGTGACGATCCGCATGGACGAGATCGCCCGGCGCGACCGTCATGCCGAAAACCGTGACCGGCACACCGATCGCTTCCACATGCACGAAGGCATGGCTCGGTCCGATCGAGCCGGCAATCATCGGGAAATCATCGGGCACGTCGCCGAGATCACGCATCACGCCATTGGTCAGGACACCCGAAAGGCCGAGGCCGCGATGGACGGTGGCGTTGATCTCGCCCCAGAAGGCGCCGACGCAATGGGGGAAATCCAGATCCTCGATCACGGCGATCGATGGCGAGCTGCCATCCGCCATGTGCCGGTAATAATCGCGGCGGCGCGTCTTGATGGCAGCCGCGTCCTCGTTTGAAGGAACGGCGGCGGCGATCTTCGCCGTGCGGGCATAGCCGACAACCGATGGCGCCGTCGGGGCCGAGGAGATCACCGTGCCGCGGGTGAAGGCGTTGAAGCCGCGCCTGCCCTGCGCCACCTCGATCGCGTTGCAGACGGTGGGCGTGTCGACCTTGCGCAGCAGGGTGAGAAGAGCGTCGTCCAAATCCTGTCCTCCGATGTGTCAGGCTCCCGCCGGAGGGCTGGAGCCTGTTGAATGATTGAAAACGCGGCGGCATGTTCGCCGCCGCATTGGACGCTTCAGCCACGCCAGGTGAAGCCGGCCTTGTCGCCGGTCGCGACGACGCGGTAGAGGCTCGCCTCACCGGTCATCGAGGGCGTCAAGCCGTGCTTCAGGCCCGGCGGTACGGCGCAGGTATCGCCGGGGGCGAGGACGGATTCGCCGCCATCCCAGGTAAGCTTCCAATGGCCGCGCATGACCATCAGCACCTCGTGACGCGCGTTCACATAAGCCGTTTCCGGAATGGAGCCGCGGGTCAGAAGCTCGACCTCGAAGCCCGGCTTGTCGCGCAGCAGCGCGTTTTCGCCGATCACCTTGGCCGGAGCCTTCTGCGCCAGCGCCATCAGGTCCCAGTAGCGGGCGACGTAATCGCGCACCACCTCGGTCACCGGCGTTTCCGGGAAGGCCTTCAGCTCCTCTTCCGTCAGAAGCGGCATCGGCTTGATGCCATCCGGCAGGGTCTGCCCCTTCTTGCTGTCATAGAGCTTGCCGTTCTCGCCGAGCACGAGGCCGTGATCCTTGGCGTCCTCGATCACCTGCGGCGCCCAGATCACGCCGCCGCCGGCATCGTCGCCGCCGAGGATCGCCATGATCATTCCATAGTCGGTGCCGATGTTCTCGAAGCCGCGGAAGATGCCGGTCGGGATGTTGAAGATGTCACCCTCTTCCAGCACGACCTCGCCGGCATTGCCCCAGCGGCCCCAGAAGAAGCGCCACCGGCCCTTGAGCACGAAGAACACTTCGGCCGTGCGGTGCGAATGCAGTGAGTTGCGGCATTTCGGCGGCTGGCCCGCCGCGCCGATGTTGAAGCCGGGCGTGTCCTTGATATGGACATGCTGGTCGGCGCTTTCCGAAACGCCGCCGCCGATGATCGTGAAGTTTTCCTTCTGGTTCGAACCCGGCGTATGGGCGTCGATGAACGCGGTGCGGCAGGGCCTCAGTTCACCATAGCGAACGATGCGTTTTTCCATTTCCGTCTGGGAAATTTGCATTCTCTCATCCTTTCATACGTATGCAAAATGGATTGCAGGCACGGCTTGTCCGTCCCCTCCGGGGCGTTTTGGTTAGCGTGTCTCTTCTGTTGGAGCTTTTGTGCGGGTCGAACCGCGCACCACGAGAGTGCCGTCGAGGGTGACGCGGCGCGCAGTCCCGTCGCCCTGCTTGATGCTTTGCATGAGCATCGCCACCGTCTCGGCGACCATGTCATCGACGCTCTGGCGGATCGTCGTCAGGTTGTAGGCCGGCCAGCGCGCCGGCGGCACGTCGTCGAAACCGACGACGGAGACATCCTCGGGAATGCGCAGGCCGAGTTCGAAACGCAGGACATCCATCACGGCAAAAGCCATATGATCGTTGCAGACGAAGACGGCATCCGGCCGTTCCGCGCCGGCGAACATGCGTCGTGCCGCCGCCTGGGCTTCTTCATAACGGAAGTTTCCGACCTCGCGGGCGAAGAGCGGCAGCCCCGCAGCCTCCAGCCCGTCACGAAAACCCTGTTCCCGATCGCGCTGCGTCGAGGCGCCCTCGAAGCCGGCAATATAGCCGCAACGGGTGTGTCCGAGCGACACGAGCAGATCGGCGAGCTGCCGGCCCCCGCCACGATTGTCGGAGGTGACGGCCGAAAGCCTGACATCGTCTTGAAGACGGTTAAAGAGCACGATCGGCACGCCGGACGCATGGCAGCGGGCCGCAAGCTCGGAGGACATGGTTGCGGAGGCAAGCACGATGCCGTCGACCTGATAGTCGAGAATCTCCTGCGTGATCTGATCGACCCCTTCCGAGGCGATGGAGGAGATGAAGACCAGCACATGATAGCCCTGGTCCTGCAGCGCCTTCGACAGGCGCTCGACCACTTCCGGATAGAAATAGTTTTCGAGATAGGCGACGACGAGGCCGATGATGCGGCTGCGGCCGGTGATCAGCGAGCGGGCCAGCACGTTCGGACGATAACCGAGCTCTTCGGCCGCCGCCTTGATCTTGTCAGCCGTTTTCTTCGAGACCGAGGTTCCCGGCGTGAAGTATCGCGACACCGCCGACTGGCTTACCCCCGCAAGCCGCGCAACATCGTTCGACGTGACCTTCTCGTTTGCCATCAGTTCCCCGCCCCGCTCACATCCGTCATCTGCCGGGATTTCCCCGCGATCACAAAGACATCCCGCGCACGATAGGGGACGAAAACCGCAATGTCCCCTCCCCGTGACGGATGCCCAAGCTTCTTTTTCACCTTCCCCGAAACGCTGAAGATCAGGCTGGCGCATGTCGCCTCCGGCAGCCGGCAGGCCCCGGTCTTCGCACGTTCGGGAAAGGTAAGAGCCATGGCCGTGTTTCCTTGTCAGTGATTGCCGGCGCCCGGCACACGCCGGGGTTCGATACGCAAGCCGGTTTGCTGATCAAAGAGATGTATCCGTGCCGGATCGGGCCGCAGACCGACCTTGTCGCCGATCTTGCCGTCCCAGGCCCTGGACGCGCGGGCGATCACGCGGCTCGTGCCGGTCAGGACCGTGACGAGATTGGCTTCGCCGGTGAGTTCGACCGCATAGACGCTGCCGACGATGCCTGCCACCTGCGGATCGACGACCTCGATATCCTCGGGCCGTATCCCCAGAATGCCGGCGCCGTCGGCACCGAAATCCGGATGGGTGACGGAGACATCCGTCGCCTTGAACGTGCCGCCGGAAACCGCACCGGGGATCAGGTTCATCGGCGGGGAGCCGATGAAGCCGGCAACGAAAAGATTGGCCGGCGTGTCGTAGATTTCCGCGGGCGTGCCCAATTGCTGGATGCGGCCCTCGTTCATCACCGCAACCCGGTCGGCAAGCGTCATCGCCTCGATCTGGTCGTGCGTCACGTAGATCGTGGTCACGCCCAGCTCATGCTGCAGGTGCTTGATCTCGGCCCGCATGGTCACGCGCAGCTTGGCGTCGAGGTTGGACAGCGGCTCGTCCATCAGGAACACCTGCGGCGTGCGCACGATGGCGCGCGCCAGGGCAACGCGCTGGCGCTGGCCGCCCGAAAGCTCCCGCGGCTTGCGGGCCAGCAACGGCCCGAGCTCCACCTTGTCGGCCGCCGCCCTTACCCTTGCCGCGCGATCGGTCTTCCCGATGCCCCGGACCTTCAGCGGATAGGCGATGTTCTGCTCGACACTCATATGCGGATAGAGGCCGTAGTTCTGGAAGACCATCGCGACGTCGCGCTCTTTCGGCTGCACCTCGTTGACGAGGCGATCCCCGATCCGGATCTCGCCGCTCGACGGGTATTCCAGGCCCGCGACCATGCGCATCGTGGTCGTCTTGCCGCAGCCGGAGGGGCCAAGCAGGACGAGGAACTCGCCATCGCCGATGGAAAGGTCCAGTTGCTCGAGCGCCGTGAAATGACCAAAGCGCTTGGCCACGTTTTTCAGTGTTACAGATGCCAAAGGTTATTCCTCCCCGTCGGCCGTTGCCGGCTCGGCATAAATCTGTCGCAGGATCGAAAGCTCGTCATAGAGCGTCCACTCCTCGACCACGTTCTCTCCCTCGAACCGGAAATGGGACATTCCCAGCACATAGACCGGCTTGCCGCTCGGCGCGCCGAACAGGCCGTCGCCCCTGTGATGCCCCGTGATCGACCAGCGGACCGCCGCAAGCACGCCATCCGTTTCGACGACATCGCAGTAATGGTCGAACGAGAATTCCGCATCCGGAATGGCGGCGAGCAGTTGCACATAGTGGTAGATCAGCCCGTCCTTGCCGGCGATTTCACGCCCGCCGGCAAGATGCCCGACGACATCAGGATCGTAGAAATCATGCAGCACGTTCAGGAGACGCCGGTTCCAGGCATCGTGCAACGTGTGCCGCAGACGGTCTTCCAGGTTCTTTTTCGGACGGTCCAGCGGGGCCGGCTGGCGCGGGCTGCGCACGGCCGGCAAGCTCTCCAGCGTGTCGGCAAACCAGGGTTTCCTGCCCTGCCGGGCATCGTCCTGCGCAAGCCTTCTTGCCAATTCGTGGATATCGACACCGAGCTGCTTTGCGACCGCGCCGTTGTCGCGGATCAGCCATTCCAGGAAAATCTGGTTGTCGCGCGAGACGCAGTCCGCGATCGTGAAGAAACGCGAGGCTCTTCCGGTCGTCGGACCATAGGACGAAGGACCGAGATTGGTCATGCGCGAGAAGCCGAGATGGCTGGTGTAATATCCCTCCTTCGGATCGCCGCTCCATGCGACGTTGATGAAATCCATCTCGCGATCGGGGAACGACTGCAGCATGGAGAGCGTGCCGGTGACGACATCCTCCACGGAACGGGTGACGTCGAAGCCGGTATAGACCGTGCAGTTCTCGGCATAATAGTCATAGATCTGCCCAACGGCCCGGTCGGCCCAGATCCAGTGGGTGATCTTGAAGATGTAGTCGACGATATCGCCGAAGTCGTCGTCGAAACCGTCCATCGGGAACGAACCGCGCTCGACCGGCTTCAGCAGCTTCTCGATGGGGACGTGCCGAACCTGGCTTATCCTTGGTGATACGGGCGTAGGCATGTTGCGTCCTATCTGACCGAGCCTGACATCAGGCCCTTGGTGAAATATTTCTGAACGAAGCGGGAGAGGACCAGCATCGGCAGGATGATGACAAGGCCCATCGCAGCCATGATCTCCCAGACGTCGCCGCGTTCCGTGCGTGCGCTCATCAGACCGACCTGCATCGTGGTCGCATCCTGCTGCGTCAGCACGAGCGCATAGAAGAACTCGTTCCAGGAGACGACGAAACAGAAGATCGCCGCCGTCGCGATGCCCGGGAGGGCGACGGGAACGACGACGTCCCAGATCGCCCTGAGGCGGGACGCGCCGTCGATCTGGGCGGCTTCCTCCATGTCCATCGGTATGCTGTCGATGAAGCCTTTGATCATCCAGATCGCATAGGGCACGACGAAGGACATGTTGGCGATGACCAGCGCCGTCCTGGTGTCCAGCAGGTTGACCTGCCGGAAGACGATGAAGAGCGGGATGATGACGACGACCGGCGGGATGAACTGCGTTGCCAGCACGCCGATCGGCCAGATGCTGCCGCCCGGAAAGCGGAAGCGGGAGAAGGCATAGGCTGCAGCCGTCGCGATCGGCAGCGAGAAGACGAGCGTGCAGAACGTCACGACGATGCTGTTCCAGGTTCTTTCGCCGACGAGGAACGGGGTGGCGAAGGAATCGCGGATGTTCTGGAGGGTCGGCGTGAAGAAGATCTTCAGCGAGTACACGTCCGGCGCACTCTTGAACGCCGTCGCGAGGATCCAGGCGATCGGCCCGAAGAAAATCAGCACGACGACTGCAAGGGCGACGTAGCGCGCAGCCTTGGCAAGCCTGTGTTTTGACCGAACGTTCATATCACGCGCGCTCCATAACGAACCGGGTGTAGAGAAGGGCCAGGACCCCCATGACCGCGGCCAGCAGGTAGGCGATCGCGGCGGAATAGCCGAGGTCGTAGAACCGGAAAGCCGTAAGGTACACGAGATGCGCAAGCGTTTCGGTCGCCGTGCCGGGGCCACCCGCCGTCAGCGTGACCACCTGATCGAGCACCTTGAGCGAGAAGATCGCCTTGAGCAGGATCGCGATCGTCAGCACCGGCCGCAACTGCGGCAGCATGATTTCCCAGAACACGCGGAACCGCGAGGCGCCATCGACCTGGGCCGCTTCGATCGTCTCCTGCGGCAGGGCGGCAAGAGCGCCCACGAACAGCAGCATGAAATAGGGCGACCAGTGCCAGACGTCCGAGGCGATGAGCGCCGCCATCGCCAGGGTCGGATCGGCAAGGATGGGAACACCTTTCAACGCAGGGATGATAGCCCCGAGCCCGGCGGAAATGGCGCCGAATTCCGGATTGAGCAGAAAGCGCCAGGATATGCCGAGCAGCGCCGGCGACATGGAGAACGGCAGCACCAGCAGTGTGCGGACATTGACGGTAAGACCGTCATTGCCCACCAGCAGCAGCGCCAGCGCCATCGCCAGCACCAGGGTGATCACCACGGAAAAGACGGTGAAGATGCCGGTCACCCGAACGCTGCCCCAGAAGTCGGGGTCATCGGTGAGAATGAGCCGATAATTGTCCAGCCCGACAAAGGGACCGAGCGTCGCTTCCTGGGCGATGTTCCAGTTGTGCAGCGAGAACCAGAACCCGGCAACGAGCGGGTAAAGCAGCGTCATCGCCATGATGATCAGGGCGGGCGCCACAAGCCAATATTTCAGATGTTTGTCCACCAAGTGAACAGCTCCTCTTTGCGGTTCCATCGTCGGCCCGTCGCCACCGGTTGCAGAGCAATCGACGCCTCCAGTCGGGCCTTCCGCGACATTATCGACCTGCGGCGGCGACAGGTTCCCGGCCCG
Source organism: Shinella sp. HZN7 (assembly GCF_001652565.1). Lineage (NCBI taxonomy): Bacteria > Pseudomonadati > Pseudomonadota > Alphaproteobacteria > Hyphomicrobiales > Rhizobiaceae > Shinella > Shinella sp. HZN7. The sequence goes on from NZ_CP015736.1 coordinate 3,022,763, forward strand.
CCGCAGGAAGAGAGCGCAACGGGCCTCAGCCCTTGCGGTAACCGGCGCGGCGCAGGATGCGGTCGATGTCGCGCGCGGCTTCATCGAGCCCGTCCTTGACGGGTTTCGCCCCCGTCGCCAGATCCGAGATGGTGTTTTCGAGCGTCGTGCCGATCTGCGGCCATTCCTTCAGCTGCGGCATGATGCGGGAGCCTTCGAGGCTCTGTGCCGCGACCCGGTGCAGGCCGAAATTGGCGTCGTTGACCTTCGGATCCAGGAAGCTGGCCGTATGCGTGACGACGATATCCGACGTATCGGGATTGGACTTGTCGATGACGCAGGCCTGCTCCAGCTCCGGCCGGGAAACCCACTTCATGAACTCCCAGGCCGCATCCTTCTGCTTCGACAGGGCGCTGACGGCAAACGGCAGGGAAAGCGCATAGGAAACCGGGCTGCCGCCGGCAAATTTCGGCATGGGCGCAAAGCCGATCTGGTCGGCCTTCAACGTCGACTTGTCGCTGGTGAGCACCGAATAGACCCACCACCAGACCATGACCATCGCGGACTTGCCCTGGGCGACGGAATTGACCGCATCGTCCTCGGCGAACTGCACCGAGCCGGGCGCCGCGACCTTGTGCTTCAGCAGAAGGTCGAGATACATCTGCGTCGCTTCGATCGCGACCGGCTCGGTGAAGCGCGTCTCCGTGAAATCCGGCGTGAAGAGATCGCCGCCCTTGCCCCAGAGATAGTTCAGCCAGAGGAAGAGGTTCTGCTGTCCGTTGCCCTTGCCGTAGTACATGGCGAGGCCGGAGACACCGGACTTGTCCTGAACCGCCTTAGCGGCCGTTACGAGGTCTTCCCAGGTCGTCGGCGGCTCGACGCCGGCTTCGGCGAGCAGGTCCTTGCGGTAGAAAAGCATCTGCGGATGGCCGCGGATCGGCAGGCCGAAGACCTTGCCGCCGATCTCGCTGCCGAGCTTGTAGGCCTGCGGATAGCTGTTCATGTCGACGCCGTCGCGCGCCAGCCAGGCGTCGATCGGCTCCAGATAGAGCGAAAGCGACGGCCCCCAGCTATCCTGGTAACAGACGACATCATAGTTGGAGCTGCCGGCCACGGCTTCCGCGGCGATCTTGTCGCGCACCTGCGCGTAAGGAACATAATTGTAGACGGCCTTGATACCGGTCAGCTCCTCGAATTCGGCAAAGCGCTTTTCATGGGCGCGGAACTGAGAGGCATGGGGCAGGAGAATATTGACGACGGAGCCCGCAAACGGCTTGCCGGGGAGGATTTGTGCGGACACTCCGCGAGGTATTCCAAATGTCATGGCGGCAGCAGCACCAACGCCACCCTGCAGCATCTGCCTTCTCGTGATCATGCTCAAACTCCCTCTGAAGAATTGGAATGCTCCTCGCATTCGTATGCAAGATACCTTTTTTGCATACGAATGCAATATCCGTTCGAAGAAAAATTCAAGGGGAGGATTTGCGGCGAACCGAATGGCGCTCTACCAGTTGGGCGCCAAGCATCACATGCTCGGGCTGAGCAGCGGAATCCTCGATCTGCTCGAAAAGCAGGCGCAGGCTGGCCTCGACCATCCGGTTGATCGGCTGGCGCACGGTGGTCAACCCATAGGTCGGCTGCGCCGCCGTCGAGATGTCGTCGAAGCCGACGACGCTGACATCCTCGGGAATGCGCAGGCCCAGCTCGTTGCGGATCACGTCCATCGCCCGGATCGCCATATAGTCGTTGATCACGAACAGGGCGTCGGGTCGCTCCGCCGGGTCCCGATCCTTGAAAAAGGCTCGCGTCGCCTGCGCGGTGTCTTCAAGATTGAAGTTGCCGTTTGCCCGCTCGAAAAGCTCCGCACCCCGCGCGTGCAGTTCCGCCCGGAAACCGAACTCCCGATCGCGGCTTGTCGAGGCGCCCTCCCATCCCGCCAGCACCGCGAGCCGCTCGCAGCCGGCATCGAGAAGAGCCTTCGCAGCCAGTCGTCCGCCACCGATATTGTCGGTGGTCACGGCCGACAAGCCCGGGTCGTCCTGGGTTCGGTTGAACATCACGACGGGGATTCCCCGCTCGGTACACTCGATGCACAGCTTGGAAGAAAGCTCGACGGAAGCGGTCAGAAGCCCATCGACCTGATATTGCAGGATATCGGATACGGTGGAATCGATATCCTGCAGCGTGTCCGACATCATGAAGACGAGAGCGTGGTAGCCCCTTGCCTGCAGGCCGTGGCACAGCAGCTCCAGGGCCCGCGCGTAGAACGGATTGTCGAGATAACTGAACAGCACGCCGACGATCCTGGATCGTTGGGTTATAAGCGACCTCGCAATCGCATTCGGCTGGTAGCCAAGCTCCTTTGCGGCCCGCAGAACTTTTTCCCTGATCTCTGCAGACACGCCGGACTGCGTCGGCCAAGGCGAAAACGTGCGACTGACGGCCGACTGCGACACACCCGCCTTCCGGGCCACATCGGTGGACGTCACACGCCTTTTCTTCATATCGATCAACCCTTCGCGGCATTTCCCTGCAGGAAGACATAGGACCCACGGTCCCCTTTAGGCAAGCGGATCTGATCGGCCGTGTCCGCCTGCCCCGGCAAAAAGCTCCAGGCCAGGGCTCACGGCGGAAAAAGAATTCGCGACCCCGCCATTGCCAACATTCGCATTCGTGCTAGCATACGTATGCGAATGGAGGTTCACATGACAGCAACAACCCAAGACCGCCTGCCTGCCGAAGCGACCGCGGGCAACAAGCCGAAATCGAATCCCGCACCGGACCGCGCGCAGGAATCATCGCGCGTCCAGTTCGAAGCGCTCGCCAGGGAGCACATGCCGAAAGACTTCTCGATCTCGCTCGATGCCTATCGCCGGGGCGGGACGGACAACTTCATCGGCAAGGCCCCGCAGGGGCTCGCTTCCCATCCGATGCGGGGCTTCGATCCCACCTATGTCAACATCGTCGACTACATCGTGCGGATCACCCACCGCATCTGGGAAGAGAAGGACATCGGCTACATCTACGACACCTACAGCCACGACTGCACCGTGTGGGACGACATCGGGCTGCAATACGGCCGCGACAAGATCGTCGCCGATACGGTGCATACCAACAACGCCTTCCCCGATATCCGCCTCGTGGCCGACGAGGTCGTCTGGGCGGGCAACGAGGATGTCGGTTTCCATACCTCGCACCGCACGAAGATCCTCGGCACGAACACCGGCTACAGCCGCTTCGGCGCGCCGACGGGCAGGCGCGTACAGCTCTGGTGCATGGCCAATTGCGTGGCGCGGGCGAACGAGATCTTTCACGAGCATGTCATCTACGACACCGCGGGCCTGCTGCAACAGCTCGGCATCGATGTCGTCGAGACCGCCAGGCGCTTTGCCGCCGCAAGGGCAGGCGCCGCTTTGCCGTCGAATTTCCTGGCGGGCGAACCGAAGCGGCTTCCCGGCCAAGGAAAACCGGCCGAGATGACGCTTCCCCCGGTCGAGGACGATCTGGAAGGCTTCGTCAGGGCCGCCTTCCACACGGTCTGGAACCGGCGCAACTTCGGCGCCATCGACAATATCTACGGGCCGAACGTCGTCATGCAGGGCTCGACCGGGCGCGTCTATCGCGGCGCGGGCCAGATCCGGTCCTTCCTGCTGTCGATCGTCGCCATGTTCCCCGATCTCGCCATGAATGTCGACGACGTCTACTGGATGGGCAATGCCCGGGAGGGCTATGTCGTCTCGATCCGCTGGAGCGCCGTCGGAACCCATCGCGGCTTCGGCCCCTATGGCGAGCCGACCGGCAAGCAGGTGAACCTCTGGGGCATCAGCCAGTGGGCGATCGACAAGGGCAGGATCCAGAAGGAGTGGACCGTCTTCAACGAGTTCGGCGTCCTGACCCAGCTCTTTTCCTGAAACCAACGGTCCGGCTCGCTGGAAAGCGGGCCGGCATCCCTGTCGAATAGTGCCATGGCATCGCTCACCGCCCTCGATAGAGCCCTTGAAGGCGCGCTCGCGGCCGGCCGGATCGTCGGCGCGGTCGTTCTCGTCAGCCGCGCCGGACAGCCCGTCTACGCGCGCGCCGCGGGTTTCGCCGACCGCGAGGCCCGCATACCAATGCGGGACGATGCCGTCTTCCGCCTTGCGTCCGTCTCCAAGTCCATCGTCACGGCGGCGGCCCTGCGCCTCGTCGAAAAAGGCGCACTCGGCCTTCATGACGCCGTAAGCCGCTGGCTGCCGGAATTCCGTCCGCCCTGCCCTGACGGCAGCCGGCCGGACATCTCCATCCATCAGCTTCTGACCCATACGAGCGGCCTGTCGCATTCCTATCTGGAGCCGACGGGCAGTCCCTGGCACACGGCCGGTGTTTCGGATGGTCTCGACGGGCTGGAGCTGACCCTTGCGGAGAACGTCGACCGGCTGGCGCAACTGCCGCTTGCCTTCAAGCCCGGCACATCGTGGCGATACTCGCTGGGCATCGATGTCCTTGGTGCCGTGCTCTGCCGGGTAACGGGCGACAGCTTGCCCGATATCGTCGCCGAACTGGTGACGCAGCCGCTCGGAATGCTTCAGACCCGCTTCACCGCCGCGGCCGGCCAGAGGCTCGTCACGCCCTATGCAGGCGGTCCTGCCGAACCGGTCCGCATGCATGACGGCATCGCGCTTGCCCTCACGCAAGAGCAGATTGCCGTTTTGGGCGGGCCTGCCATTCGTGCCATGGGACATCCGGGAAGGATCGACGGGGTCGTCCGTTTCTCTCCCTCGCGCGCCTTTTCTGCCAAAGCCTTCCCCTCCGGCGGCGCGGGCATGATCGGCACGGCCCATGACATTCTCCGGTTCATGGAGGCGATCCGCACGGGTGGAAGACCGATCCTGCGGGACGAGACGATCCGGATGATGATGCGCGACCATGTCGGGCCCGGGGTCGGGACGCAAGGGCCGGGCTGGGGCTTTGGTTACGGCTGGGCAGTGCTCTCCGACCCGCTTGCCGACACACCGCAACGACCGGGCACCGTTCAATGGGGCGGGGCCTACGGCCACAGCTTCTTCCTGGATCCGACGGAACGACTGACCGTCGTCGCGCTGACCAACACCGCCTTCGAAGGCACCAGCGGTCGATTTCCCGGTGCGATACGGGATGCGGCCTACCGAGGCTAGCAACGAAGCCAGACCGCGCCCGTCCACATCGCCCCATTCACCGATTCACGCCAGTGCCGGGAGCAACTGATCGATGCTCTTCTTTGCATCTCCATAGAACATGCGTGTATTGTCCTTGTAGAAGAGCGGGTTCTCGATGCCGGAATATCCGGTGCCCTGGCCGCGCTTGGAGACGAACACCTGCCTGGCCTTCCACACTTCGAGGACGGGCATGCCCGAGATCGGCGAGTTCGGGTCTTCCTGCGCGGCCGGGTTGACGATGTCGTTCGAGCCGATGACGATGACGACGTCGGTGTTCGGGAAGTCCTCGTTGATCTCGTCCATTTCCAGGACGATGTCGTAGGGGACCTTGGCTTCGGCAAGCAGCACGTTCATGTGGCCCGGCAGGCGGCCGGCGACGGGGTGGATGGCGAAGCGTACGGTCTTGCCGGCCGCCCGCAGTTTTCGCGTGAGTTCCGAGACCGATTGCTGGGCCTGCGCCACCGCCATGCCGTAGCCCGGCACGATGACGATGCTGTCGGCCTCGTTGAGCGCGGCAACGACGCCCTCCGCGTCGATCGCGATCTGCTCGCCCGTGATCTCCATCTGCGGGCCGGCCGCGGCGCCGAAGCCGCCGAGGATGACCGAGACGAAGGAGCGGTTCATCGCCTTGCACATGATGTAGGAGAGGATCGCACCCGAGGAGCCGACCAGCGCGCCGGTGACGATCAGGAGATCGTTGCCGAGCGTGAAGCCGATGGCCGCTGCCGCCCAGCCGGAATAGCTGTTCAGCATCGACACGACGACCGGCATGTCGGCGCCGCCGATGCCCATGATCAGGTGATAGCCGATGAAGAAGGCGGCGAGCGTCATGAGAACAAGCGTCCAGGCCCCGGCGCCGTTGACGTAGAGGATGAGCAGGACGAGCGACAGCAGCGCCGCGCCGGCATTGAGGGCATGGCCGCCCGGCAGCTTCCTCGCCTTGCCGTCGACCTTGCCGGCGAGCTTGCCGAAGGCGACGACCGAGCCGGTGAAGGTGACCGCGCCGATGAAGACGCCGAGGAACACCTCGACCTTCAGGATCGTGAGCTCGACCGGCTCCTTGTGGGCGAGGAGCGCGGCAAAGCCGGTCAGCGCGGAGCGGCCGGCCTCGTCGAGCCCGGCGACATGGGCCGCCTCGATATGGGCGTTGAAGCCGATGAAGACGGCGGCAAGGCCGACGAAGGAGTGCAGCGCCGCGACGAGCTGCGGCATCTCCGTCATCTGCACGCGTGAGGCGACGTAAGCCCCGAGCACCGCGCCGCCCGATATCATCAGCACGATGACGAACCCGTTGCCGACATCGGGCCCGAAGACCGTGGCGATGACGGCAAGGCCCATGCCCACCATGCCGTACCAGACGGCGCGCTTGGCGCTTTCCTGGCCGGACAGGCCACCGAGCGAGAGGATGAAGAGGATGGCTGCCGCGATATAGGCGGCCGAAACGATACCGATCGTCATGTTGATGAGCCCTACCCGATCAGGATTTCTGGAACATGGCGAGCATGCGCCGGGTGACGAGGAAGCCGCCGACGATGTTGATCGTGGCGATCAGCACCGAGAGCGCCGACAGCACCACCACCAGCCCGTTGCTTGATCCGATCTGCAGCAGCGCGCCGAGGATGACGATGCCGGAGACCGCATTGGTGACGGCCATCAGCGGCGTGTGCAGCGAATGCGAGACGTTCCAGATGACCTGGAAGCCGACGAAGCAGGCGAGCACGAAGACGATGAAGTGGCTCATGAAGGCGGCGGGCGCGAAGGCCCCGACGATCAGGAGAGCCGCCGTGCCGACGGCCAGCAGCGCCAGCTGGTTCTTCGTCCCGGCCTTGAAGGCGGCGGCCTCGGCGGCGCGCTTTTCCTCCGGCGTCGGTTCCTTGACCTTCTCCTTGGGTTTCTGTGCGGCGATGGCCGCGATCTTCGGCGGCGGCGGCGGCCAGGTGATCGCGCCTTCGAAGGTGACCGTCGCCCCACGGATGACGTCGTCCTCCATATTGTGCACGATCCGGCCGTCCTTGCCGGGCGTCAGGTCCGTCAGCATGTGGCGGATGTTGGTGGCGTAGAGCGCCGAGGACTGGGCGGCCATGCGGCTCGGGAAGTCCGTATAGCCGATGATGGTGACGCCGTTGTCCGAGACGATCTTCTGGTCGGCCACCGTCAGGTCGCAATTGCCGCCGCGCTCGGCGGCAAGGTCGACGACGACGGAGCCCGGCTTCATCGCCGCCACCATGTCGGCGAGCCACAGTTTTGGCGCGTCACGGCCGGGGATCAGCGCCGTGGTGATGACGATGTCCATCTGCGGGGCAAGCTCACGGAACTTCGCAAGCTGCGTCTCGCGGAACTCGGGCGAGGACGGGGCGGCATAGCCGCCGGTCGCCGCGCCATCCTGCTGGCCGCCCCCCTGACCATCGGCAAAGTCGAGATAGACGAACTCCGCGCCCATCGACTCGATCTGCTCGGCGACCTCGGGACGCACGTCGAAGGCATAGGTCTGCGCGCCGAGCGAGGTGGCGACGCCGATGGCGGCAAGGCCGGCCACACCGGCACCGATGACCAGCACCCTGGCCGGCGGCACCTTGCCGGCGGCGGTGATCTGTCCGGTGAAGAAGCGGCCGAAATGGTTGCCCGCCTCGATCACCGCCCGGTAGCCGGCGATATTGGCCATCGACGACAGCGCGTCCATCTTCTGGGCGCGCGAGATGCGCGGCACCATGTCCATCGCGATGACGGTCGCGCCCTTCGAACGGGCCTGCTCCAGCAGTTCGGCATTCTGGCCGGGGTAGAAGAACGAGACCAGCGTCTTGCCGGGCGACAGGAGGCCGACCTCTGCCGTCGTCGGCGGGCGGACCTTGACGATCACGTCCGATGCCGAGACCAGTGCAGCCGCATCCTCCACCACCGTCACCCCGGCCGCACGGTAGGCATCGTCCGATATGCCCGAACCCTCCCCGGCGCCTGCCTCCACAAGACATGCGTGGCCGAGTTTCTGCAACTGCATGGCGGATTCGGGCGTCAGCGCGACACGCGCCTCGCCGGCAAACCGCTCCTTCGGCGCTCCAATGCGCATTGTAGGCTTCTCCATGATATGCGGGATCAGTCGGCGGTCCAGCCGCCATCGACCATCAGTGCGGTTCCGGTCACCATCGACGACGCATCCGATGCGAGATAGGTGACGGCGGCCATGATATCCTCGACGCGGCCGATGCGGCCGAGCTTGATCTTTTCCTCTATCCACCGGACCCGTTCGGGATTGGAAAAGGTCTGCTCGGTCAGGGGCGTGCGGATGAAGGTCGGGCAGATCGTGTTGACCCGGATGTTCTTCGGCCCCCATTCGATCGCCATCGACTTGGTAAAACCCTCGACGGCATGTTTCGTGGCGCTGTAGACGGCGCGGTCGATGCCGCCGACATGGGCCATCTGCGAGGAAACATTGATGAGCGACCCCGCCTCGCCGGCCGCAAGCAACCCTCTGGCGACGGCGCGTGTCAGGAAATAGGCGCCCCTTACATTGAGCGCGAAGACCGCATCGAAGTCGGCCGGGCTCGTCTCGACGGCCGGGCCGTGACGGGCGACGCCGGCGCTGTTGACCAGAACCTGGAACGGCGGCTGCGCGGCGATCGCCGCTTCCGTTGCCTCGACATCGGCGATGTCGAGCACCAGTGCCTCGGCCGAAAACCCTTCGGCGCGGATCGCGTCCACCGCCTCGGCAAGCTTGCCCGCCGAGCGCGCCGACAGCACCACATGGGCGCCGGCCTCCGCGAGCGCCGCGGCGCAGCCGAAGCCGATGCCGGACGAGGCGCCGGCCACCAGGGCACGCTTGCCGTCGAGGCGGAAGGAAGGGGTGCGCGGCAGGCTCATGATGCATGGCTCCATGCTGTAACAGGGGCACCGCCATCCGGCTCGAGGCACCTGACGATGTAAAGCGATCTATCCAAGCAAGCCCCCTCCAATCCGATCGACTGCGGCTTACGCCGCAGCCTCTCCATAACCGACATTGCGGCCGCCATAGCGGCGAACGCGGATATTGGCCTGTTCCGCGTGACCGACAAAACCTTCCAGCATGCAGAGCCGCGAGCAATAGGCGCCGATCTCTGCGGCCGCCTGGTCGGTCGTGACCTTCTGGTAGGAGTGGGTCTTCAGGAACTTGCCGACCCAGAGCCCACCGGTATAGCGGCCGGCCTTCTTCGTCGGCAGAGTATGGTTGGTGCCGATCACCTTGTCACCATTGGCGACATTGGTGCGGGGCCCGAGGAACAGCGCGCCGTAGGAATGCATGTTCTCCAGGAACCAGTCGTCGCGGTCGGTCATCACCTGCACATGCTCGGAGGCGATCTCGTTGGCGACCTCCAGCATCTCCTCATAGGTATCGCAGACAATGACCTCGCCATAATCGCGCCAGGAGGCGGTGGCCGTTTCCGTCGTCGGGATGATCGAGAGGATGCGGTCGATCTCATCCATCGTCTGCCGCGCCAGCTTTTCCGAATTGGTCAGCAGAACGGACGGCGAATTGTAACCGTGCTCGGCCTGGCCGATCAGGTCGGTGGCGCACATTTCGGCGTCCACCGTCTCGTCGGCGATCACCATCGTCTCGGTCGGGCCGGCGAAGAGGTCGATGCCGACGCGGCCGTAGAGCTGGCGCTTGGCTTCCGCGACAAAGGCATTGCCGGGGCCGACCAGCATGTCGACCGGCTTGATCGTCTCGGTGCCGAGCGCCATGGCGCCGACGGCCTGCATGCCGCCGAGCACGTAGATCTCGTGGGCGCCCGCCTTGTGCATGGCGGCGACGATCGCCGGATGCGGCTCGCCCTTCTGCGGCGGGGCGGAGGCGACGATGCGCGGTACGCCGGCAACCGAGGCCGTCAGCACCGACATATGGGCCGACGCCACCATCGGGAACTTGCCTCCCGGCACGTAGCAGCCGACCGATTGCACCGGAATGTTGCGGTGGCCGAGGATCACACCCGGCATCGTCTCGACCTCGATATCCGTCATCGAGGCGCGCTGGGCTTCCGCGAAACGGCGGATCTGCGCCTGGGCGAAATCGATATCGGCCATGTCGCGGGCCGAGACCTTGGAGATGGCGGCTTCGATCTCCGACGGGCTCAACCTGAACGACGGCGGCGAGAACTTGTCGAACTTTTCCGAAAGATCGCGCACGGCGGCATCGCCGCGCGTCTCGATGTCCTTCAGCGTCGCTTCAACGATGGCCCGGACCTTCGCATCGTCTTCCGACCGCTGGGCCTCGGGCTTGCCGCGCTTGAGATAGGTAACAGTCATGGATCAGATCTCCCTTTCGCCCCGAAGGATATGATGCTATGCGGGAAGCGCAAGTTTTCATATAAAAACTGAAAAATTTTCACACACGGTCACCCGATGAAGCCCACCGCAAAGCAGGTCGCCCACGCCGCAGGCGTTTCCCTCGCCGCCGTATCGCGTGCATTCACGCCGGGCGCGCCGCTTGATGCGGCCAAGCGGAAACGCATCCTGGCGGCAGCCGAGTCCCTGGGTTACATCAGCCCGGCCAGGCGCACGGCCAATGCCATCGCAGCCGGAACCATCACGCTGGTCGCAGGCGATCTTCTCAACCCGTTCTATCCGACGGTGCTGGATACGCTGGCCAGGCAACTGCAGGCGAGCGACCGGCAGCTGCTCGTCTACACGATGGCGGCCAATGCCGATGTCGATGCGATCATCCCCAGATCCTCGCCGCGCGGCCGTCCGCCATCATCGTGACGTCCACCTTCCTGACCTCCAACATGGCGCGCGCCTGCCGGCAGCATCAGATCAAGGTCGTGCTGCTCAACCGGATACAGCGGGATGCCCGCATCAATGCCGTTGCCTGCGACAACTACCAGGGGGGCCGGGACATCGGCCGCCGGCTTCTGGAGCGGGGCTACCGCAAGATCGGCTTCATCGGCGGTGTCGCCAACACCTCGACGCATGCCGAGCGCACCCGCGGCTTCCAGGACATCCTGGCGGAGGCAGGCCGGTCCATCCATGTGCGCGCTGCCGGCGACTTCAACTACCATGATGCCTATGCGGCCGGCATGGCGGTGCTGTCCGGCGGCGATCCGCCGGACGCGCTGTTCTGCTGCAACGACATCATGGCGCTTGCCGTCATGGATGCGGCAAGGGAGCGCGGGTTGAGAATTCCGGACGATCTGGCGGTCGCCGGCTTCGACGACATCCCGATGGCAGGCTGGAACGCCTACCGGCTGACGACCATCCGGCAGCCGGTCGAGCGCATGGTGCAGGAAGCCCTCAATCTCATCGACGACCCGACGATCAAGCCTTCCGACGACGGCGTCACCCGCACCCTGCCGGGCACGCTGATGGCGAGGGAGAGCGCCTGACGGCCGCCGGCCGACCATATCAGCCGCCGGGTATGCGTGCGATCCGCACGCCGGTCCTGGCATCGAACAGATGACAGATCGAAGCCGGGATCGCCGCATGCACGACATCGCCGATTTCGGCGCGGTATTCCTTGCCGGACTTGATCGAGACGAGCTGGTCGCCGAGCCTGAAGCTCGCCATGGTCGCCTCGCCGAGAAGCTCCATCGAATAGATCGCGGCGCCAAGCTCGCCGCCTTCTGAAATGAGCGAAGCATCCTCGGCGCGAAAGCCGAGCGTGACCGGCCCCTTCACATCGGCCTGCAGACCGGGGATGGTGATGCCCGGGCCGCGGAACGTGCCGTTCTCGATATCGCCGGAAACAAGGTTCATCGCCGGCGAGCCGATGAAGGAGGCGACGAAGGTGTTGGCCGGGTTGTCGTAGATCTCCGTCGGCGTGCCGACCTGCTGGATGACGCCCTTGTTCATCACCACCACACGGTCGGCCAGCGTCATCGCCTCGATCTGGTCGTGGGTGACGTAGATCGTCGTGACCTTCAGCGTGTGCTGCAGGTTCTTGATCTGGGCGCGGGTGGAGACGCGCAGCTTCGCGTCGAGGTTGGAGAGCGGTTCGTCCATCAGGAACACCGAGGGCTGGCGCACGATGGCGCGGCCAAGCGCCACGCGCTGGCGCTGTCCGCCCGATAGCGCTGCCGGCCGGCGTTCGAGGAAATCGGTAAGCTCCACCATGCGCGCGGCCTGCATGACCTTCTCGTGATGCAGCGCCTTCGGCACCTTTCGCACGCGCAGCGGGAAGCGGATGTTCTCGTAGACGGTCATGTTCGGGTAGAGGCCGTAGCTCTGGAACACCATCGAGATGTCGCGGTCCTTCGGCTCCAGCCTGTTGACCATGCGGTCGCCGAGCCAGATCTCGCCCTCGCTGATGTCTTCCAGCCCGGCGATCATGCGCATCGTCGTCGTCTTGCCGCAACCCGAGGGACCGAGCAGAACGAGGAACTCCTGGTCGGCGATATCGAGGTTGAAATTGTCGACCCCGACGAAATTGTGCCAACGCTTCGATACGTTCTTGAGGCGGATTTCAGCCATTTGCGATTATCCCTTCACGGCGCCGGCGGTGAGCCCGCTGACGATCTGACGTTGGAAGAACAGGACCAGCACGAAGAGCGGCGCGGTCGCCGAGACGACGGCGGCAACGGCGAACATGACATTGCCCTCCTGCTGGACCGTCCCGAGGAAGCTCGCGATCTTCGGCACCATGGTCTGGTTGGGCTGGGAGAGTAGCATCGCGGTCACGGCGAAGTCGTTATAGGCAAGCAGGAACGAGAACAGCCCCGTGGTGATCACGCCCGGCCACATGACCGGGATCACCACGAGGCGGAAGGCCTGGAAACGCGAGCAGCCGTCGACCATCGCGCTCTCGTCGAGGTCCTTGGGGATCGACAGGAAGAACGAATGCAGCATCCACAGCGTGAACGGCTGGTTGATGGCGACCAGCACGATGATGGCGGTCGGCATGTAGCCCCAGATGTTCATCTCGAAGAACGGCAGCAGGTAGCCGGAGACCAGCGTGATATGCGGCATGGCACGGAAGACGAGCGCCAGCATCAGCAGCCAGAACGTATAGCGATAACCGGAGCGCGCCAGCGCATAGCCGCCGAGCGTACCGAAGGTCAGCGACACGACGACCACCGACACGGTGACGATCACCGTGTTGATCACCGAGGAGAAGAAGTCGCGCAGCACCCAGGCGCCGTAATAGCCGTCGCCGGTGAAGGCCGAGCCGGTCCGGGCGATCGTGCGCGTGCCCTCGATGGCGAACCACCAGCTATCGCGCGAGAAGAAATCCTGCTCGACCTTGAACGATCCCCAGACCGTCCAGATGAAGGGGAAGGCGGCCATGAACACCCAGAGGAGCACGAAGCCTGTGGAAAGCACTGCCAGCGGCAGGGGCTGTCTGCGTTTTGTCACCATCATCACGGCGCCCTCATCGACGGTTGAAGTCTCGCCAGGTGCGCACCAGCACCGGCGAAAGCAGGATGATCACGCCGACGATGGTCAGCATCGACGTGGCGGCGGCCGAGCCGAAGAGCTGGTCGACCTGGCCGCGCAGGTCGTTGAAGATCGACCAGGACAGCGACGTGGCATTGGCTTCGGCGCTGAAGCCGACGATCGGCTCGAAGACCCGGAAATTGTCCATCAGTTGCACCAGCCCGACGAAGGTGGCGAGCGGCATGAGATGCGGGATCACCACGAAGCGGATGCGCTCCCAGCGGCTGGCGCCGTCGATCATCGCGGATTCCAGCGTATCGTGCGGCACGGTCTGCAGGCCGGCATAGAAGACGACGAAGGAAAACGGCGCGTTGTGCCAGATGCCGTAGACGAGGAGCGTGATCCAGGTGAGCACGGTCGACGACTTCAGCGACAGCGTCGGATCGTTGACCAGCACTTGCAGCGTCGCACCGAGAATGCCCTGCGATGACGCCATCCAGTAGACGATGAGCGCGCCCACCAGCGGCGTCACGATCATCGGCAGCAGCGAGAAGAAGATGACCGGCCCCTTGTAGAAGGGCGGAATGGCGTTCACCCCGAGCGCGATGCAGAAGCCGAGCAGCATGGCGAAGGGCGTGACCACGAACGTATAGGTCAGGGTAAAGGCAAGCGCCCTGTAGAATGGCAGGTTGTAGATGCGCGCGACGGTATCCTTGAAACCGGCATTGTCGGAGAGGATCGCGCCGATCTCGGTGACGGCCAGATGGTTGCGGTCGAGATAGGTGCCGAAGCCGTTGAAACGGCCGAGCGGTTCGTCGTTGCGCAGCTTTTCGGTCGCTTCCGCATCGACGCGCGTTTCCTTGCTGCAACCGGAAAAGGGCGTACAGGTCTCGACCTCGGTCACGACCCGCTCGTGCTGGACATAGAGCGACTGCACCGCGACCGAGACGATCGGCAAGGCGATGAAGAGCAGCATCGCCGCAAGCGACGGCATGATGAAGGCAAAGAAAGCCCTGTGCGGCATGCGCCTTCTCCTTGCTCAGGATTGAATGTTGCGTTCGTCCCGCCTCGGGCAGGACATCTCGATCGAAGCCTGCGGGACGCGCCGGCTGGGCCGGCGCGCCCGAGGATCACTTCAGGAAACCGCCTTCGCGGGCAGCCGCGGTATAGGCCGCCTCGACATCCTTCAGCGCCTCCTCGGCACTCTCACGTCCCTGCATGAATTCGGCCAGTTCCGCGCCGAGCGCGGTGTGCAGCAGCCCCATATAGGGCAGCATCGGATAGGGTTTCGCACCGCCATTGGCGGTTTCGAGCACGCCGACGGCGACGCGGCCGGGCTTGTAATCCTTCGTCAGCCAGGTCGCGAGGTCGGGATTGTTCTGGCCGACCTCCGGACGGATGCCGTAGACCATCGCACGGAAGGAGGCTTCCGCATCCTCGTCGGAAATGTTCCTGGCGATGGAGAACCCGTCCCACCACAGGGCTGCCGCGGGGACCGAGCCGCCACCGACGGTCGGCGCACCGGCCAGAACCGTGTTGTCACCCACCCCGTCTGCGGCCTTGGCCGGATCGATCGCGCCGTTGGCAAGCGACCCCCAGCCATTGATGATGGCGGTCTTGCCGGCCGCATAGACCTTGATGATCTCGTCGGCATTGTAGGTCATGTAGTCCGGGTTCATGTATTCGGTCATCGCCTTCATCGTGGCGAGCGCGGCCAGGCCCTTTTCGTTTCTGATGGCGGGAACAGCCGAACCCGCTTCAAAAAGTTCGCCGCCATAGCCGAGATACATATTGACGAATTCGGCAGCCAGGTCCCAGCCGGCCTTGTCCGAGGCGGACAGCGGGTAGTCCATCAGGCCCTTTTCCCTGATCGCCTTGGCGGCGGCCAGGATATCCTCATAGGATTTCGGCTGCGCCAGGCCGGCCTTCTCCAGAATGTCCTTGCGCAGGAAGAGGTGCTGCGAATTGCCCATGAAGGCGACCGCCATGACCTTGCCGTCGAGCTTGATCAACTGCGTCGGCAGAAGGTCCTGCCCATATTTGGCGACGAGGTCGTCGAGCGGGCGCAGCAGGCCTTCATTCAGCAGCGGCACGATCGAATTGTTGGCGATGACGGCGACGGTGTATTCGGCCGGACTGATCTTGAGCGCCGGCACCTGCAGGTTCTTGTGCTCGGTCGTCTGGTTCGTGGTGACCTTGACCGTGTCGGAGGCGCATTTTTCGGCTTCCGACAGGACGAGACGCAGCCCGTCGAAGTCGTTGGCAAGGATGCGCACCGAGCCTTTCTCGATGCCACAGTCCGCCCGGGCGGGCAGTGCCGCCGCAAGACTTGCCAGCACCAGGGCCGCGGTCGATGCGAAGAATGTCGATTTTCTCATGTTCCCACCTTCTTTGTTGGCGGCGCCCCGTTTTCGGGGTCGCCGCATTCCTCGGTCAGGCACCCTTGACGGGCGCTGATGCCGGATCGTTCGAGATGTCCACAGGCGCCTTGGATATTCTCCGCCTAGCGCAGAACCTGGATGAGCACGCCGAACTCGTTGAAGGTCGTCCACTCCTTGGTGACGCGGTTGCCTTCGATCAGCCAGTGCGTGATGCCCCAGATATTGACCTCGCGGCCGGTCGGCTCGCCATAGCGGCCAAGCCCGCGATGCGTGCCGGTCATCGACCAGCGGATGGCCACGACGAAACCTTCCTGGGCATTGCCCATCCAGTAGAGGTCGTCCACCGAATAGAGCACGTCCGGGAACATGGCGAGCTGCGAGAGCATGAAGGAGCGCAACTGCCCCGTACCGCGGAAGATGCGGCTACCGGTCTGCTGCGAGACGATGCCGGGATGATACACCTGATCGAGCGCGCCGAGATTGCGTCGGTTCCACATCGTGTGCAGCGCCGCGCGCACGAACTCTTCCGGATTGTCGCGAATCTCCGTCGGCACCGCCATCTTCTCCGGCTTGCCCTGCCCCACCGTGCGCTTCGGCTCGCCGCCCAGGAAATCGCGCGGCAGCCCCGTGGTCGCGCCGGACGACGCCGCACGCTTCGCCGTCTCGACAACATCGAAGCCGAGCTGCCTGACCACCTCCGCCGTGTCATAGACGACGTGCTCGTAGAAGATCTCATTGTCGCGGGCGACACAGTTCGCCATGCAGAGGAACTGCACGCGGCGACCGGTCGGCGCGCCGTAGCGGCTGAAGCCGGTATTGGTGCCGATGATCTGCGAACGGTGCGACGTGTGGAAGCCGATCGCGTCGTCGCCGGCCCAGACCACGTCTTCCGCGACGATGCGGATATCGGGAAAGGCGTTGTTCAGCGAGGTCGTGTCGGCGACGATCTTGTCGCGGCCGACCTGCAGCGCCAGGTCGTCCCACACCAGGCAGTCATGGCTATAGGTGTCGTAGATATAGCCGATATCCTTCTCTTCCCAGATCTGGTGGGTGATGCGGATGATGTAGTCGATGATATTGACATATTGCGGCTCGAAGCCGGTCAGGCGCTGCTTGACCAGATGGTCCGGCGAGCGGCCGATGAAGGCATCCGTGCCGCCACGCCGATAGGCGTCGAGCGAGATCGTGTAATCGCGGGGCATGTGCTCGGGCGACAGCGGCCGGAACCGCGAGCGCCCCTGTTTCGTCTCTGCCCGCCCCCTGCCGGCAGGCATCTCCTCATGGACCACGGCCTGCTTGCCGACGACCTTTCCCGACTGCTCGCTCATCACTTTCCCTCATTTTTTGCATTCGTATGCAGAAGGAAACATGAAATGCTCGATCGGTCAATAGTAAATGACTGCTCGGTCACATTTCTCCTGATCCCACATCCTCACCCACGCACCAGGCGGCAAGGAAGAGCGCAAATCGGGCATCGACAGAACCACCGTCTGGCGCTCCGCAATGCGTGCGCCCACAGCACCACGACGCCCAGAGGGTCGAGGTCTGACTTGTGCCGGGCCAGTCGGCTGGAGCAATTCCAGCAAGAGTGCGACGCGGCCTTGCGTCCGGAATTTTGTTAAAACAACGAGTTAGAGTGCTTCCACGATTCGAGGAAAAGCGGAAATACTCTAGGCGACGACGGTCTTCGTGCCCGCCCTCTCCAGCGCCTCGGCGATCGCGGGCGGCGGTGGCGCATCGGTGACGAGCCGATCGATGCTCGACCAGGGCGCCACTTCGAAAATGCCGCGCTTGCCGAATTTCGAGGCATCGGCGAGCACGGTGACGATGTCGACGCGCTCGATCATGCTCTGCGCGACTTCGGTCACCTGGGCATCGAAATCCATCACCGCGTGCTCATCCACCGAGCCAACCGTCAGGAAGGCATGGCGGGCGCGGAACCTGCGGATCTGCTCCACCGCGAACTGGCCAAGCGATTCCCCGGCATCGGCACCATAGGCGCCGCCGATCAGGAAGACCTTGTGGTCCGGGTTGGCGGAAAGCGTGGCGGCGATGCGCCAGGAATTCGTCACGACGACCAGCATCGGCAGGTCGACCAGGGCTTCGGCGAGGATCAGCGTCGTCGTGCCGGTGTCGATGAAGACGGCGTCGCCCGGTGCCAAAAGGCTTGCCGCCGCATGTGCGATCCGGCGTTTGGCCGGCAGGTTTTCCGCCATGCGCAGGGCAAAAGGCCCCTCCACCGCCGGCTCCACCTGGGTGTTGGAGCGCACGCGGGCGCCGCCGTGGAATTTCTTCAGCCGCCCCATGGCATCGAGATTGGCAAGGTCGCGCCGGATCGTCTCGCGCGAGGCGCCGAGCGTCTGCGCCAGGTCGTCGACGCTTATTTCGCCCGCCTTGTGCACGAGCTTCACAATTTTTTCGTGGCGATCGGCAGGCCGCATCGGCGCTTCCTTCAGGTGGCGATTCGCGCAGAAATCCACGCGATTTGCAGCATTTCTCCCGTTGTATCGTTGAATTCGGTCAAGTCAACGACTGAATTACGACCGTTCAGTCATCTCGCCGCAATGTTTCTTGCCGGGAGATACGGGTGGAGGAGCATCGTGCTCGCGGCGCTCTGGCATTTTCAGCGCTTCAGCACGCTTTACATTCGGTCATCAAGATTATACCGTTCAGTCACATAATGACCGAACGGGAGATAATGCCGTGCCGCTCCATCCACCGATCGCGGAAACTTTCGACGTCGCCATCATCGGCGCCGGCGTCGTCGGCTGCGCGGTGGCCCGCCGGTTCGCGCTGGCCGGCGCGAAGGTGCTCCTGATCGAGAAGGGCGCCGACATCCTGTCGGGCGCCTCCAAAGCCAACAGCGCCATCCTGCATACCGGCTTCGACGCCCCGCCCGGCAGCCTGGAACTGGAACTGGTGCGGGCCGGCCGGCAGGAATATCTGGAGATCAAGGACAGCCTCGACCTCCCCCTGGTGGCGACGGGCGCCTATGTCTGCGCCTGGAACGCGCTGGAAGCCGAGAAGCTCGCCGGCATCGAGCAGCAGGCTCGCGACAACGGCACGATGGATGTCGTGCTGCGCTCCGGCGCACAGGCGCGCGCGTCCATGCCGGCGCTCTCCGATCGCCTCGTCGCGGCGCTGGAGGTGCCGGGCGAGCACATCATCGATCCCTGGACGGCGCCGCTCGCCTATCTCAACCAAGCCGTGGCGCTCGGTGCGCGGTTCCTGCGCGGGACGGAACTCCTCAAGGGCACGTTCGACGGCGCCTGGCGCCTGGAGACGACGGCCGGTGAGATCAAAGCCGACAGCGTCATCAATACGGCCGGGCTTTACGGCGACATTGTCGATACCCGTCTCGGCTTCGAGGCCGCCTTCCGCATCAGGCCGCGCAAGGGCCAGTTCGTCGTGCTCGACAAGGCGGCCGTACGCTATGTGCCGCGCATCATCCTGCCCGTTCCCACCGAAGTGACGAAGGGCATCGTGGTCTGCCCGACGGCCTTCGGCAACGTGCTCGTCGGCCCCACGGCGGAGGAGCAGGAGGACCGGGTGCGTGCCACCGTCGAGACCCAGACGCTGGAAGCCCTCCTCGCCCGCGCTGCAGAGATCGTGCCGGCGCTCGCCGGCATGCCCGTCACCGCGCTTTATGCGGGACTCAGGCCCGCCAGCGAGGAGAAGGGCTACAGGGTCTTCGTACGACCGGACCAGCGCGCCATCACGCTCGGCGGTATCCGCTCGACAGGCCTCAGCTCCGCCCTCGGCCTCGCCCAGCATGCGCTGAAGCTTCATGCGGGCTTTGCCGGCCCCTTCACGCCCCCCGCGGACGTGCCTGACATCGCCATGCCCAACCTTGCCGAATGCCGCGAACGCGACTGGCAGCGCCCCGGCCATGGCGAGATCGTCTGTCACTGCGAACTGGTGACCCGCCGGGAGATCGAAGCGACGTTTGAAAGCCCGGTGCCGCCCGGCGATTTCGGCGGACTTCGCCGCCGTACCCGCGCCGGCATGGGCCGCTGCCAGGGATTTTATTGCAATGCGCGGCTGGCCGAGATGACCAAGGGCCGGCTCGCCGCCCCGCTCGCCATCGAGACGGAGGGCGGCCGATGAGCGCGGCGGATGCGGATGTGCTGGTCGTCGGCGGCGGCCCCTCCGGCGTGGCGGCGGCCATCGAGCTCCGCCGGCAGGGCCGGCGCGTCATCCTGCTCGACCGCGAGCCGGCGCTTGGCGGCGCGACGCGCCATTGCAGCCATTCCCCCTTTGGAATGCTGGAATTCGGCCGCGTCTATTTCGGCGCCGCCTACGGCCGCAAGCTGACGCGGGAAGCGCAAAAGGCCGGCATCGATATCCGCACCGGCCATTCCGTCGTTGAGCTTGCCGAAAACGGCACGCTCTTCGTCACCGCCGGCCCCGGCGTCGAACGGCTGACGGCCGAACGCATCCTCGTGACGACCGGCGCGCGCGAAAAACCGCGCTCCGCGCGACTGATCTCCGGCGACCGGCCGATCGGCGTGGTCACCACGGGCACTCTGCAATCCTATCTCGCCTTTCACGGGCTCCTGCCTTTCCGGCGGCCGCTGATCGTCGGTTCCGAGCTCGTCTCGCTTTCGGCGGTGCTGACCTGCCTCAGCCATGGCGCAAGGCCCGTCGCGATGATCGAGCCACGCCCCCACGCCCTCGCCCGGGCGCCGCTGAGCTGGTTTCCGACGCTGGCCGGCGTGCCGTTCCATCGTGGTGCCCAAATCGTCGACATCATTGGACGGGATCGCGTCGAGGCGGTCACAATCCGCCGCGGCGAAAAACTCGAAACGCTCGACTGCGACGGCGTACTGCTGACGGGACAGTTCACCCCGGAATCCGCACTGTTCCTGCAGTCGGCCATGGGCATAGACCAGGGCAGCGCAGGACCGGCCGTCGACCAGCACGGCCGCTCGCTCAACCCGCGATATTTCGCCGCCGGCAATGTCCTGCGCGCGGTGGAGACGGGCGGCTGGGCTTTTCGCGAGGGCCGTGCCATCGGAAGGACCATTGCCGAGGACCTTCGGCACGAGGCGGAGGACGGCAGGCCCGTATCCGTCACCTTCGATGCGCCGGTCAAGCTCGTCGTTCCGAACATCCTGCGCCGCGCATCGTCGCCGGCGGCGTTCCGGGACTTCCAGCTCCGCTTCCTGCGCCGCGCGAAGGGCCGCCTGTCGCTCGAACTGGAGGGGCGCGAGATGTGGCACGCTCGCGGCACCTGGATGCCCGAACGGCGCATCCTCGTTCCCATTCCCGCGGAGGCGCCACGGGCGCAGCACGTCCATTTTCGTTTCAGGGAGGAAACATGATGCGGGTCGCCGCGATAGATCAGGGTACGACATCCACGCGCTGCCTCGTGATCGAGGATGGCGGGGCATGGACGGTCGCCGGCACGCGCCGCCATGCGCAGCACCATCCCGCGCCCGGCTGGGTGGAGCACGATCCGGAGGAGTTGCTGCGCAATATCGAGGCGGTGCTGGAAGGCGCAGGCCCGGTGGATGCCATCGCCATCTCCAACCAGGGTGAAAGCTGCCTTGCCTGGGACAGCGAGACCGGCAAGCCCCTGTCACCCGTCATCGTCTGGCAGGATTCGCGCACCGCGGCCGATCTCGCCGCCCTGCCGCCCGAGGCCGAGGCGCGCTCCAAGGCGGTCTGCGGCCTGCCGCTCGATCCCTATTTTTCTGCAAGCAAGCTCGCCTGGCTCGTGAAGAACGCGCCGGCCGTATCCTCAGCGCTTCATGCCGGCCGCCTGCGGCTCGGCACGACCGACGCCTTCTTCCTCGACCGGCTGTGCGGCACCTTCCGCACCGATCTCGCAACCGCATCGCGCACCGGCCTCATTGACCTTGCGACCGGCACCTGGAGCGAGGAAATGTGCACCCTGCACGGCGTGCCGCGCCAGTGCCTGCCCACCATCGGCGCGGTCGATGCAGGCTTCGGCGCGATCGGCGGAACGCCGGTAAAAGTGTCTATCGTCGACCAGCAGGCGGCCCTCTTCGGGCACGATTGCCGCAAGCCCGGCGATTGCAAGATCACCTTCGGCACCGGCGCCTTCCTGCTGGCGATCGCCGGCGACCGGCGCCCGCCCGCCTCCGACCTCCTGCCCACCATCGCCTGGCAGCGTGCCGGCGAAACCGCGACCTTCGCCATCGAAGGCGGCGTCTACGATGCCGGCTCGGCACTCGAATGGGCGCGCAGCATCGGCCTCTTCTCGGCGATGGAGGAGCTCGGCAGCTTCGAGGGACCGTCGGCGCTCAGCCGCGGCATCGTCTTCGTGCCGGCGCTGTCAGGCCTTGCCGCGCCCTATTGGGACCGCCAGGCCGCGCCCCTCTTCATCGGCATGGACCATGCGACGGACCGGCGGGACATGGTCCGCGCGGTGCTGGAAGGCATCGCCATGCTGACGGTCGGTCTCATCGAGGCGGCAGCCAAGGTGGGCGAGCTCGGACCGAGCATCTCCATTGACGGCGGCGTCTCGCAGAGCGCCTATTTCGCCCAGTTCCTTGCGTCCGCGAGCGGCCGGTCGATCACCGTGGCGCCGATGCACGAGCTGACGGCGCTCGGCCTTGCGGAACTGGCCGGCCTCGACGTCAGCGGCGCACGCACCGCTGCCCGGACCTTCAAACCGGACGGCATGGTTGCGGCCGCCGACCATGCCCGCTTCGCCAAAGCCATCGAAAGGGCGCGCGCCTGGCGGCAATGACGCCGCCGGCCACATCCTCAAATCCCACGGAGCCAAACATGCGAAAGATCTTCCTCGCATGCCCCTACGGGCATGCGGACAAAGCCGTCGTGGAACGGCGCTTCGACATCTCGAACGCGGTCGCCGCCCGCATCGTGCGAAACGGCGCGGCCGTTTTCAGCCAGGTCTCCATGTCGCACCCGATCAACGGCCAGCTCGTCGGTCTCGACAAGGCGGCGATCGGCAGCCTCTGGGCGCCGGTCGATGCCTTCTTCATGGCGGCGATGGAGGAACTGATCGTCATCGACGAACCCGGCTGGAAGGAAAGCGCCGGCGTCGCCCGGGAGATCGACTTCTTCAAGGAGCGCGGCCGCCGGGTGAGCTTGTGGAGCGAGGTGGAGAGCGACTTTCCGGCATGAACTGAACTTCGAAAAACCCGAAACAGGAGGGGAACCATGAACAGCAACATCCAGGCGCGGCCCGCATCCGGGCCGTCATCCCACCATGGCAGCGAGCATGACCGGCTGAAACGCGACGTCACCGCCTTCCAGTCCTTCGCCGTCGCCTTCGGCTTCGTCTCGATCGCGACCGGCATCTTCACCGCCTACGGCGCCATGCTCTCGACCTCCGGGCCGATGGGCATCTGGACCTGGCCCGTCGTCGTCGTCGGCCAGTTGATGGTCGCCCTCGTCCTCGGCTCGCTTGCCGCGCGCATTCCGGTGACCGGCTATGTCTACCAGTGGACCTCGCGCATCTCCAATCCGGTCTTCGGCTGGATCATGGGCTGGATCAGCTTCACCTT
Source organism: Shinella sp. HZN7 (assembly GCF_001652565.1). NCBI lineage: Bacteria > Pseudomonadati > Pseudomonadota > Alphaproteobacteria > Hyphomicrobiales > Rhizobiaceae > Shinella > Shinella sp. HZN7. The sequence continues at coordinate 3,046,133 of NZ_CP015736.1, forward strand.
CCTTGCCATCGTGCTCTGCGCGGTGGATTACACCATCGCCTCCACCGTTCTGCCCGTCCTGTTCGGTTACGAGGGTACGGCCATGAATGCCTGGTGGATCACCAGCCTCGTCATCGTCGCCCAGGCCGTGATGATCGCCTTCTCGACGAAGTTCACCCAGCGCTTCAACGCGGTCGCCGTCACCATCCAGCTCGTCGGCATGATCGGGCTCGTGGTGCTGCTCTTTGCGGTCGGCGCCATCAACAACGAGCTGGACTTCGCCAACCTGACGAGCACCGGCGCGATCGGCGAAGAAGGATATTATGCCTTCGGCGAGCTGACCAAGGCCGGCCCGTGGATCATGGGCACGCTGCTCGGCGCCTTCACCATCGTCGGCTTCGAATCGGCGGCGAACCTTGCCGAGGAAACCCGCGAGCCGGCCCGCGTCGTGCCGAGGGCCATGTGGCAGGCGGTTCTCAGCCTCGGCGTCATCGGCATGCTGTTCCTCATCGCCGTGACCGCCCTTCTCGGCGATCCGACGGCGCTCGGCGCCTCGGCAACGCCGATCGCGGACGTCATCTCGCGCGTGCTCGGCCCCATCGTCGGCAATTTCCTGCTGGTCCTGGTGGTCATCTCCATCTTCTCCTGCGGCCTCGTCATCCTTCTCAGCGGCACGCGCCTCGTCTGGGCCATGTCGCGCGACGAGCGCTTCCCGGGATGGCAGCTCTGGCACAAGATCAGCCCCACCCTGCACACGCCGGTCAACGCGACGATCTTCGTCGCCGTCATCGGTCAGGTCATCCTCGCCCTGTTCTCGCAGCAGACGGATGCGCTGTTCTCGCTGTTCTCCGCCGCCACGCTGCTGCCGGCGATCATCTATGCGGTGACCGTGCTGATGTATGCGGCCAAGCGCCACCAGCTGCCGCCGAGCCAGGGCTTCACGCTCGGCGCCTGGGAAGTGCCGGTGCTCGTGCTGGCCATCGCCTGGCTCGCCTTCGAACTGGCGATCTTCCGTGACGCCTCCTTCGCAAAGCCCTGGTCCTATGTCGCCGTCATGTTCGGCCTCGGCGCCCTCTATCTCGGCTACCTGCTCGTCTCGCGCGGCGGGCCGGGCGGCCTGAAGATGCCCGAGCTCATCGCCATCGACAGCATCCTCGATGCCGACCGCGGCGCCGACTTCAACGCGATGCCCGCCGAATAGGCCATGCGCTCGACCGGTCGGTGCCGACTTCCATCGGCCGGTCAGACATCAGAGTGAGACGTCGTCTGCCGGCAAGGCGGCAGACGCAATGATCCGCAGGCAGGAAACCTGCCGTCAGCCGTGGGCACGCGCGAAACCGTTGGGCGGAGTGCCCACCCGGTCTGCCAGTATCTCGCGGTCCAGCGTCAGGTCCGCCTCAGTGTTTAAGGATCTGGCTGAGGAACAGCCTTGTGCGTTCATGTTGCGGATTGCCGAAGAATTCATCCGGCTTGCCCTGCTCGACGACCTGCCCTGCATTCATGAAGATAACCCGGTCGGCGACCGCGCGGGCAAAGGCCATTTCGTGCGTGACGCAGACCATGGTCATGCCCTCGCGGGCAAGGCCGGTCATGGTCTCCAGCACCTCGGATACCATTTCCGGATCGAGCGCCGAGGTCGGCTCGTCAAACAGCATCACCGCCGGCTGCATGCAGAGCGACCGGGCGATCGCCACGCGCTGCTGCTGGCCCCCCGAGAGCTGCACGGGATATTTGTTCGCCTGTTCGGGGATGCGCACACGCTCCAGGAACTGCAGCGCCGTCCTGCGGGCTTCCGCCTCCGACACGCCCTTGATCCACATCGGCCCGACCATGCAGTTCATCAGCACCGTCATGTGCGGAAAGAGATTGAAGTGCTGGAACACCATGCCGACGTTCTTCCGCACCTCGCCGACGTTGCGCATCTTGTCGTGCAGGGTGATGCCGTTGACGACGATGTCGCCCTGCTGGTGGGCCTCCAGCCGGTTGAAGCAGCGGATCAGCGTCGACTTGCCGGAACCCGAGGGGCCGCAGATGACGATGCGCTCGCCCTTCTCCACCGTCAGGTTCACGTCGGTCAGCACACGGAAGGCGCCATACCACTTGGAGACGTTGCGCACGTCGATGATCTTTTCCGCGCTCATCGGATCTTGCTCCTGGCGTAATGGCGCTCGATACGAGCCTGGACGAGTTCGAGGCAGATCGACAGGCCCCAGTAGAGCATGGCGGCCGAGATCAGCATTTCCATGTGCTGGAAGGTCTTCTGGCCGAGCGTGCGCGCCAGGAACATCAGCTCCCAGACGCCGATGACCGAGACGAGCGAACTGTCCTTCAGCATCGAGATGAACTGGTTGCCGGTCGGCGGGATGATGACGGGCAGCGCCTGCGGCAGGATGATCTTGCGCATGGTGAGCCCGAAGCCGAAGCCGATCGAGCGGGAGGCCTCCCACTGGCCGCGGTCGATGCTCTGGATGCCCGAGCGGAAGATCTCGGTCATGTAGGCGCCGTAGCACAGCGAAAGCGCCAGGATGCCGGCCGGCACCGCATCGATGATGAAGCCGAGCTGCGGCAGGCCGAGATAGATGAGATAGACCTGCATCAGGAGCGGCAGGCCGCGGAAGAACGAGGTGTAGAAGCTCGCCACCGCATAGGCGAAGCCGTTGGTCGAGAGCTTCGCCACCGCGCCCAGGATCGCAATGGCCGAAGCGATGACGATGGAGATCGCCGAGACGTAGATCGTCGTGAAAAGCCCCTGCGTGATGAGGAAGGGCAGCTTCTCGGCCATGAACGGCAGGCTGAGATTGAACGTCTTGAAGAAGGCGAGGAAGAGCAGCAGAAGCTCCAGCCAGACGATGGCGATCTGCACTCTGAGCGTAGCAAAGCCGATCAGCACGACATTCATGCAGAACAGCACGGCAATGACGAAGGCGATGGCGAAGCGGCCGTAGAGGCCGCTTTCGGCCGGCTCGCCGATGACGGGGCGCATGAATTCGCCCATCGACGTGCCGGTGAGGTCGATGGCCAGGAAGACGGCAAGGATCGCCGTAAACGTGGCCATGACGAACCATGGCTTGTGGACGAGCACTTCCGATTCGACGGTATCCGGATACAGCATCTGCGCTCCCTGTGCCTGGGCGCGGCCCGCCCATCCGGGCCGCGCGAACCGATACGTCTTACTGGGTGACCGTATAGTCGACGCCGTACCACTTGAGCGACAGCTTGCTCAGCGTGCCGTCCGCCTGCATGGCCTTGACGGCCTCGGCGATCTTTTCGCTGAGCTCCTTGTCGCCGTGCTCGATGGCCACGGCCAGCGGCTCGAAGAAGACCGGCTTGCCGAGCTGCCGGATCGGGTAACCGGCCTTTTCCGCATCGAGAATGCTCGGAAGCGACGAGACGACGGCGTCGAGGCGCGTGCCGTCGCCGAGCCGCAGGTCGTCGAAGGCGGTCGTGGAATTGGCGTAGGATTTGACCTCGCCCGGCTTGAACTCATAGGTGAAGGCCGGCGCGCCGGCGGCATCCAGCGTCAGATCCTGGTTGGCATAGGCCTCGAAGGTCGAGGTCGCCGTCACGCCGACCCTCTTGCCGTCCAGATCGCCGAGCGCCTCAGCCTTGCTGTCCTTGTGCACGGCGACGGCGGCGGGCGTGTAATAGTAGACGGCCGGGAAGTCGAAGAGTTCGGCGCGCGCCTTCGTCGGCGTCATCGAGCCGACATGCATGTCCCAGCGGCCCTGCCAGTTGCCGGCCGTGATGATGTCCCAGCCGGGCGTGATGAATTCCACGGAGACGCCGAGATGCCGGCCGATCTCCTTGGCGATATCGACGTCGAAGCCGTCCATCTCGTTCTGGTTGTTCATGAAGGACTGCGGCGCCCAGCTCGCGTCGGTCGCGACCTTCAGCGTCTTGGCGGCGAGTACCCGGTCCAGCACCGCGCCGGCCCTGGCGGGCATGGCGGCAAGCGAAAGGGCGAGAGAGGCGGCGAGCGCCGCGACCATCGAGGTTCTGATCATGCGTTTGTTCCCTCTGTCTGTTGTCGTTTCGTCGACGGCGCGGGTTTCCTCTCCCTGCCGTTGCTGGCGATCTTGGGGCCTGCCGCCCCATTCGTCTTCCGGCGTTCCCAAGCAGCGTCCGCCGCCCGGCTCCATCGAAATGACGGAAATCAAGTCGTGCCCTCCCCGGCCATCTCCGCCCGCACCGCGCGGGCCACGCGGAAGGCCTCGACGCCGGCCGGTACGCCGCAATAGACGGCGATCTGCACGAGCGCGGCCTGCAGCTCTTTTTCCGTCAGGCCGTTGCGGACCGCGCCGCGGTAATGGAGGCCGAATTCGTGCATGCGGTTGCTGGCCGCCAGCATACCGAGGTTCAGCAGGCTGCGTTGTTTCAGGTCGAGCCCGTCGTCCGTCCAGGCCATGCCCCAGCAATATTCGTTGAGCATGTCCTGCAAGGGCGCCGAGAAGGCGTCGCCGCCACCCATGGCGCGGTCCACATAGTCGTCGCCGAGCACGCGCCGCCGCACATCCTCACCCTTTTTCCGCAAGGTCTCATCCATGGGCTGCCTCCGTATAGGCCAGGAAATCGCCGATGGCATCGGCCACGACATCCGGCGCTTCGATGAGGATGGAATGACGCAGGCCCGGGAAGATGGCGAGCCGCGATCCGGGAATGCGCTCGTGCATATAGCGGGCCATGCGCGGGTTGGAGCCCACGTCGTCCTCGCCGGTGGCGATCAGCGTCGGGCAGCGGATCTGGTCGAGGAACCCGCCGAAATCCGTTTCGGCGAGCACCCGATAGGCGGAGGCGTAGCAACCCGGGTCGTTTTCCGCATCGCGCGCCCTCAGCCAGGCGATGGTGTCGGGGTGCTTCTCCTGGAAATCCTCCGTCAGCCAACGCGAGAGCGAGGCATTGTGGTGGTCGGCCGGGGTTCCGGCCTGGAGCGCGGCGAGCCGCGCCAGCACCCGCTCGCGCTCGTCCGGCGTGCGCCCTGCCACGGTGGACAGCAGCACCAGCCGCCGCAACCGCGGAAGATGCGTCAGCGCAAGGCGCTGGGCGATGAGGCCGCCGAGCGAGAAGCCGGCAAGGTTGAAGGTCGCAAAACCGGCCCTGTCGGCAAGCGCCAGCGTCTCGGCCACGAAATCGTCGATCTCGTAGCGGCCCTTGACGCGGCTCGATTTCCCGTGGCCCCTCAGGTCGAAGGTGAGGATGGTGAAGCGGTCCTTCAGCCGCGCCACCACGCCGGACCAGGCTTCCAGGTAGGAGCCGACGCCGTGGACGCAGACGAGCGGTTCGCCGCCGTCGCCGTCGATGCGATAGTTGAGCGTGACCTCGCCGACCGTGTGTTCCGCCATGCCCTCCATGCTCAGCGCCCCGCCATCGCCCGCTTGCGCTCGCTCTCGCGCGCGGCGAAGACGGGCATGACCTCCTTGACGAAAAGCTCGATCGTGCGCTTCTGCAGTTCGAAGGGCAGGTTGAAGATGAGGCCGAGGCAATACTGGTCGACGCCCGCCGCCTCGTAGACCATGAGCTTCTCGATCACCTCGTCCGGCGTGCCGAACATCAGGTTCTTGCGGATGCTTTCCGGATTGTAGTTCTCCTTGCCCCTCACCGCCTCGAAGGGCACAGCCTCGGGGAAGCCGTCCTTCACCGTGCCGATGTTCTGCATCAGGTTCTCGAAGGCGCGGCCGTAGTCCATGCTGTGCCGCACGGCACGCTCCCAGCCGTCCGGCCGGTCGTAGACGCAGGTGCGCCGCTGCATCATGAAGCGCGGGCGCGGCACCTCCGGATGGTCGGCCACCGCCTTGTGGAATTTATCGGAGAGGACCTGGATCTCCGCGGCCGGCGCCGAGAGCGGCGTCGACAGGATGCTGGCGCCGTTGGCGACCGCCCAGTCGAAGGTGCCGGGATCGCGGGCGGCGACCCAGATGCGCGGATGCGGCTGCTGCAACGGTTTCGGCACGGCGGCCGTGACCGGAAATTTCCAATAGTGCCCGTCATGGGCATAATCGCCGGCCCACAGCTTCTTCACCGCCGGCACGAGTTCCTTCAGGTAGGCGACGCCCTCCTGCTGCGGCATGCCGCCCGCCATGCGGTCGAACTCGTACTGGTAGGAGCCGCGCGCGATGCCGAATTCCAGACGCCCGTTCGTCAGATGGTCGCATAGGGCGGATTCGCCGGCGAGCCGGATCGGGTTCCAGTAGGGTGCGACCAGCGTCGAGGTTCCGAGCCGGATGTTTTGCGTATGCTGCGCGAGCCAGACCAGCGTCTGGAACGGGTTCGGCGAGATCGTGCATTCGAGCGTGTGGTGCTCCGCCGTCCAGAGCATCTCGAAACCGCCCTCGTCCGCCATGCGGGCCAGCGTCAGGAGGTTGTTCTTCACCGTCGCCATCGGCACGTCCGGTGAGAAGCGTTCCATCGTGAGCGAGACTGCGAACTTCATGGATTCTGCCTTTCGAGGTCTGGTTACTTGAGGCGGATGACGAAGGGGTCCTGCATGGCGCCGGAATAGTCGATGATCACGTTCTTCAGCCGCGAGAATTCGTGCATGACCTCGAAACCGCCGCGCCGGCCATAGCCGCTTTCCTTGAAGCCGCCGTTCGCGGACATGAAGGAGGCGGAGCGGTACGTGTTGATCCAGACCGTGCCCGCGTCGATGCGGCTGGCAAAGCGCAGCGCCCGGTCGATGTCCTTCGTCCAGATGCCGGAGGCGAGGCCGTAGCGCGTGTCGTTGGCGAGCGCGATCATCTCCTCCTCGTCGCGGAAGGGCATGACGCCCACCACCGGACCGAAGAGTTCGTCGCGCATGAAGGTCATGTCGTTCTGGGCGTCGACCATGACGGTCGGCTCGAAATACCAGCCGCCCGGTGCAAGCTCCGCCTTCTGCGGCCGCCCGCCGCCGGCGGCGACCTTCGCGCCTTCCCTGACGCCCGAAGCGACATAGGATTCGACCTTGGAAAGCTGGTCGGCGAGCGCCAGCGGGCCGATATCCGTGTGATCGACGGTCGGCAGGCCGACGCGGATGCGCTGCGTGCGGGCGACGAGCGCATCGAGGAACCTGTCGTAGACGCCCGCTTCCACGAAGCAGCGCGAGCCGGCGACGCAGGTCTGGCCCGCCGCGGCGAAGACGCCCGAGACGACGCCGTTCACTGCATGCTCGATATCGACGTCGCCGAAGACGACGTGGGGCGACTTGCCGCCAAGCTCCATCGAGCAGGGAACGAGGTTCTCAGCCGCATTGCCGGCGATGCGGCGGCCGGTCGCCGTGCTGCCGGTGAAGACGTATTTCGCCACGCCGGGATGACGGGTCAGGGCCTCCCCGGCGCTCTTGCCGGTACCCGTGACGACGTTGACGACGCCCGCCGGAAAGCCCGCCTCGTGGACCAGCTCGGCAAGCGCCAGCGTGGAGGCCGTGGCATGCTCGGACGGCTTGATGACGACGGTGTTGCCGATGGCAAGGCACGGCGCGAGCGTGCCGGTGAGCAGCATCAGCGGCGAGTTCCACGGCGTGATCATGCCGACGACGCCGAGCGGTTCGCGCAGGTTGAGGTTCAGCGTATCGAGCCGGTTGATGGGGATCGTGTCGCCCTGCAGCTTGTCGGCCATGCCGGCGAAATAGTGGTAGCTGTCCGGCATGGCGCGCATCTGCGCCCGCGTCTCCTTCAGGAGCTTGCCGTTGTCGCGCGTCTCGATCTCGGCGAGCGCATCGGCATTGGCGCGGACGAGTTCGGCAAGGCGGCGCACCAGCGCGCCGCGGTCGGTCTGCGTCATGCGGCGCCATTCGGGATTGCGGAAGGCGGCGGTGGCGGCGGCGACGGCGGCTTCCACGTCATCCGCATCGGCCTCGGCGAATTCGTACCAGGGCTCGCCGGTCGTCGGGTCGAAACTGCGGATGTAGTTGCCGTTCTTCGGCGCGACGAATTCGCCGCCGATGAACAGGTGCTGGCGCGAGCCTTCGAGGGTGCTGACGGTCGTCTTCATGTCATTGTCCTTGGTCTGGGGCGGCCTGGGGCCAGGCACGGGCCTGGCCGTCGATCATCGCGACGCGGCCGCCGTCGTCGGAATCCATGTAGATGCCGAAGCGGCCCGCCTGCCGTTCCTGCACGTAGCGGCGCAGCATGGCGCGCAGTTCATGGGTGGCGATCGCTTCATAGGGCAGGTCGTCGATGGGGAAGAAGCGGAGGCCTTCGGGCAGGCTGACCGCCGCCCCCTCGCCCGCCAGCCGGGCGCGGTAGACGAGGTGGCCGGGATCGCTGTCGGCGACGTCGAAGACGGAATAGAGGAAGGTTTCCTCCGGCACGAGGCGGAGTGCGTCGCCTCCGTCGAGCACCAGCTGGCTATCGGCCTTGCGACGGCGGGCGGAGGGCAGCACCCAGCCGCCCTTGCCGTCCGAACACAGGAGCAGCCCGTCGCCGGCCTCCACGAGGTAACCGATGATCATGCCCTGCGCGGCGAGCCAGCCTGCCGGCAGCGGATCCTTCACGCTGGCATAGCGGCCGCGGCAGAAGCCGAGCGGGGCGGTCGGACTGGTGCCGAAGGCGCGCACCTCGCCGATCAGGATCGCGTGGTCGCCGGCATCGATCGAATCGTGCAGGCTGCAATCGAACCAGGTGAGGCTGTCCGTCAGCACGGGCGCGCCGGTATGCACCCGGTCGTGGTTGACCGACTGGAACTTGTCCGGTGCCTTGGAGGCGAAGGTCGCCGATACGTCGACCTGGCCTTCGTGCAGGATGTTGACGGCAAAGCAACTGGCCGCGGTGAATGCCGCATAGCTGGAGGCCGACTTGGCGACGCAGACGAGCAGGAGCGGCGGATCGAGCGAGACGGAGGTGAAGGAATTCGCCGTCATGCCGCGCGGCGTGCCGTCGGCTTCGCGCGTGGTAATGACCGTGACGCCCGTGACGAAGGTGCCGAAGGCGCGGCGCAGCGCGATGGGGTCAATCGGTGCGTCCTTCGTTGCCGCCTGCTCCACCATGCCGTCGACCTCCTCCTCGGTTCGTTGGGAAGAAGCTATCCGCCACGAGCGGCGGCGGCTTCCTGCCGAACGGAGGATGCGGAGAAAGAGTTCTGCTGCGGTTCGAAGGAAGGCCGGGCCTGCCGCGTGGTCAGCGTTCGCCGAAGGCGCGGTTGTCGATAACGCTGTAGAGGCGCAGGGCAAGTTCCACGGAAAAGCGTCGCTCCGGCGTTTCCACGTCGATGCCGAAGAGTTCCTGGATGCGTGCCAGCCGGTAGCGCAGCGTCGTGACATGCAGGCCGAGGCGATCCGCGCAGGCCTGGCTGCGGCACCCCTCCTCCAGATAGGCGGACAGCGTCTCCAGATAGGGCGTGCCGTTCTCCCGGTCGTGCTCGGCGACCGCCCCGACGCTGTCGCGCACGAAGCTGCGCACGTCGCCGACATCGGCGGCGGACACGAGCATCGGCAGCGGCCCGAAATCCTGCCTGGAAAGCGCACCCGTCAGGCCGAAGGAGCGGCCGATGCGGATCATCCGGCTGCACTGCTCCCAAGCCGTGGCGTAGTCGTCGAGGCCCGCGCAGCGGCTTCCGACGACCACGATCGGCGCCTCGTCGAAATAGCGGCCGAGCTCGTCGGCGATACGGCGCATGAGCTTCGTCGTGCGCTCCTGCCGGTGTCCCGCCTCATGCGGCATCAGGCAGACGACGCCGCCTTCGATGGCCACGAGCCCGGCCTCGATCGAAGCCTGCTGCATGATGCGGGACAGTGTGTGCTCGACGTCGACGGAGCCGCCGCCGAAAGCCTTGGCGCGCTCCGGGAAGTCGACCACGATCATCTGCTGCGGCAGCGACAAATCGAGGCCGAGCCGCGCGGCGCGCTGGCCGACATCGGCAGCGTCACGCCAGCGCCGCTCGACGATCTCGAAGAACAGTTCGCTCTGCGTGCGCGTCTCGAAGCGGAAGCGCAGGAAGCTGCGCATCATCTGGACGCTGAGCGCGAATTTCGCACTGTCGAGCATGAGCTGGTCCAGTTCGCCCTCATCGGCCGCGGACGGAAAGATGACGAGCGCGCCGACAAGCTGGCGGTCTACCGTCAGGGGTTCCACGCGGGCGGAGACGCGCAGCCGCCGCGCGCCGTCCTCAAGGAAGATCGGCGCCGTTTGCGTGTTGCCGCGCTCCACGGCTTCCCGCGCAGCCCGGACGAGCAGGCGCGCAAAAACCGTCGGCGCCGCCGCCTGCCAGGCCGCATCCGTAAAATCCACGGGCAAGGGCGAGCGCCCGGCGATCACCTGGTTGACGGTGAAGTCGACGACGACGAGCGGATTGGGCAGGAGCCGCCCCACCATCGCGGCGAGCGAGGCGACGGAACCGTCGCTGAGCACATGCTCCAGCAGCGAGGTATGGGCCGCCAGCGCCCGGTCGAGCCGCTCGGCGGCGCGCTTTTCCGCCGCAAGGCGGTGCTGCTTTTCCACCGCGATGGCACCGAGATGGATGATCGTTCCAAGGAAGGCGAGGTCGTCCTCCGTCACCTCCGTTACCGTACGGGCGATCACGCTCAGGACCATCGGCCGGCCCTCTGCGTCCGCACAATCCATCGGCATGACGAGCACGGTGCGGTAATCGCGCTCGAAGGCCTCCTTGCGGTAGCCGGGAAATTCCGTGCTTTCCCGCGCATCGCGGATATAGACAGGCTCGTTGCGCTGGAGCGCGATGAGCGACGGGCTGGTGGCCAGTTCCCAGCGGTCGGGCAGGTCGCGGTGGATGAGCGCCGGATCGTGCCGCACGATGACATGCGCATAGCCGTGGGCCGCATCGATGCCCATGATCGAGCCGAGCGCCCAGTTGGCATGCCGGCAGGCAGCCGCGATAAGGTGCTGCAGCACCGTCGCGAGGTCCCCGCCGCTGTTGATCTGGCTCGCCACGTCGCGCAGCGAAAGTATCCGTGATTTCTGGCCCAACGCGCCGCGCACTCCCGTCGTAGGGCCACGATAATGCGGCGCACCGCGCGCGAAAGCTACTGGTTTTCGAAGGAGTCGATGCTGCCATTTTCCTCCGGATACGAGGAAGACCGCACAAGGCCACACGCTAGGTTGGCGGCGAATTCAACAGACGGGGGAAACGACATGGCGCTCGGCATCAGAAAGATCTGCACCTTCCTCGAGGAGACCCATGTCGAAGGCGGCAGGGCCGCGCCGCAGCCCTTCAACATCGTCGTCGTCGCTGCCATCCTGCAGAACCCCTGGGCCGGCAGGGGCTTCGTCGAGGACCTGCGGCCGGAGATCATCCGCATCGCCGGGCCGCTGAGCGAGGAGATGACGCGCCGCCTGCTCGCGCAGATGCCCGCGGAGAGGATCGAGGCCTGCGGCAAGGCAGCGGCCGTGGGCATCAACGGCGAGGTCGAACATGCCTCGGCGATGATCCATACCCTGCGCTTCGGCAATCCTTTCCGCAACGCGATCGGCGGCACGAATTACCTGGAATTCGCCAACACCCGCAACGCGCCCGGCGCGCTGCTCTCGCTGCCGATGATGCACAAGAGCGAGACGGGCAAACGTTCCCACTTCCTGACCGCCAATTTCCAGATCGCCGATGCACCGCATCCGGACGAGATCATCGTGGCCATTGCCGCCGCCGACGGCGGGCGTCCGCATGCCCGCATCGCCGACCGCTTCCAGGATATCGCGGAGATGGAGGCGGAGATCGCCGCAAATGCCGGCTAGCCGTGGACCACATCGCCAAGCCGGATGTGGGTTTTCATAGCGATTCTAGCCGAAATTGCGTTTGTAGGTAGAGGCGATGAGGGTGGTTGCGGCGGCAAGGGCGGCTTCTCCGTCGCGCCGTTCGATCGCCGTCAGGATGGCCTCGTGCTGGGCGAGCGAAGGGCCGAAGCCGCCGGAGGCGGCCATCGTCTTGGGAATGCTGATCGACAGCGCGGCCCGGACGACCGAGGAGATCGGCAGCAGGAAGCGGTTGTGCGCGGCCTGCAGGATCTGGAGATGGAAGTCGATGTCGGCCTCGATCGCCTCTTCCAGCCCGGCCTGCGCCTGCGACATGCGGACGAAGGCAGCCCGGATGGCGGCATGATCGGCCGCCGAACCGCGCCGGGCGGCAAGGCGCGCGGCCAGCGGCTCGATGGAGAGGCGGATTTCGAAAAGCTCCTCGGCCAGCGCATCCTGGTCTTCGGCATCGCCCTGCCAGGACAGCACGACCGGATCGAGCGTGTTCCAGTGCTCGGCCGCCCGCACGCGCGTGCCGAGCCGGGGCTTTGCCTCGATGAAGCCTTTCGTCGACAGGATCTTCAGGGCCTCCCGAAGCGTCGTGCGGCTGACGCCGAGCGTTGCCAGCATGTCGGCTTCCCTCGGCAGCGTTTCGCCGGCCTTCAGCTCGCCGAGCGTGATGCGCCGGCCGATATCGCCTGCAATACGGGCCGGCAGGCCGCGATCCTCCCGAGCGATGACCTTCATGCACGCCCTCTCCCTTGTGTCTTTCCCCCGTACATAGACGCTCCGCCCTATTCGGGAAAGCCACCCAGGGCGGCGGCATAACGGCGGACCATCGCGATGCCGACTTCGGTCGGCCGCAGCGCCGGGCCGCGGTCGTGGATCGCCATGCCCGCCCGTTCGCCGAAGAGACGCTTGCCGTAACACAGGAGGGTCTCGATACCCTGCATGGTGAAGACGACGCCCGGCAGCATGCGGCGATACTCCTCCTCGGCATGTTCATCCCAGCCGTCGCAGAAGAATTCGTAGGCCCGCACCGCATAGTCGATGGAATCAGGCGCGAGGATGAGGCCGCGGCAGCCGATGCGCAGATTTTCCAGCAGTTCCAGCCCCGCCCGGCCGTTGAAGACCGGCAGTCGCCCCTCGGTGACCTCGATCAGGTGGGCGATATCGACGACCGGCCCCTCGCCCTTCACCAGGCGGATATTCGAATGCTGGCGCACGAGATCGTGGACGTCGGCCGCCGTCAGGCCGCGTCCCATCAGCGCCGGCGCGTTCTGGATGGCCAGCGGCAGGTCCGTCTTCTCCGCGACGCGGCCGAAGAAGCGGATATATTCGGCGGCGGAATACTGGCCGACCATCGGCGGCTGCAGGATCAGCCAGTCGGCGCCGGCGGTCGCGGCATGACGCACCTGGCGCACCTGCTCCTCGACGGACGCGCCGAAGATCGTCAGGGCGACGGGCACGCGGCCGGCGGTATCCTCGATCACCCAGTCCATCACCGCCATGCGCTCGGCCTCATCAAGCTTGGAGGCCTCGGTGGCAAGGCCGAGCGCCGCCATGCCGTGCACGCCGCTTTCAAGGCAGATCTCCACCTGCCGGCGCATCGCGGCCCGATCGAGCTTTTCCCGCTCGTCGAAGAGGGCGTAGAGGATGGCATGGATGCCGTGGAGGTCGTCGATCCGAAAATCCTTCACCGGCGCCTCCTCAATGGCTCTCGCGGGGAACCGCATGGCCGCTGCCGCCGACGAGGAAGTCGAGGTCCGCCCCCGTATCCGCCTGCATGACGCGTTCGACATAGAGCCCCTGGTATCCGCGGGTCATGTCCGGCACGGGTGCTGTCCAGTCCGCGCGGCGGCGGGCAAGTTCGGCCTCGTCGACATCGAGATGCAGCCGGCGGCCGGCGACGTCGAGCTCGATCCAGTCCCCCTCGCGCACCAGCGCGAGCGGGCCGCCCACCGCCGCTTCCGGCGCGGTATGGAGAACCACCGTGCCGAAGGCCGTGCCGGACATGCGGGCATCGGAGATGCGCACCATGTCGCGCACGCCCTTCTTCAGGAGCTTCTGCGGCAACGCCATGTTGCCGACCTCCGCCATGCCCGGATAGCCCCTCGGACCGCAATTCTTCAGCACCATGATCGAGGTCTCGTCGATATCGAGGTCCGGATCGTCGATGCGCGCCTTGTAGTGATCGATCGTCTCGAAGACGACGGCCCGCCCGCGATGCTGCATCAGCGCGGGCGTGGCGGCCGAAGGTTTTATGATCGCACCATCAGGGGCGAGATTGCCGCGCAGCACGGCGATGCCGCCGCTGGCCGTCAGGGCTTTTCCGCGCGGCAGGATGACGTCGTCGTTGAAGTTTTCCGCATCCGCGACGTTCGCACCGACGCTGCGCCCCGTCACCGTGAGGGTATCGAGATGGAGAAGATCGGCGATCTCCTTCATCACGGCCGGCAGGCCGCCGGCATAATAGAAATCCTCCATCAGGTAGCGGCCCGACGGCATCAGGTTGAGGATCGTCGGCACGTCGCGACCGAGCCTGTCCCAGTCGTCGAGCGACAGCGCCGTGCGGATACGGCCGGCAATGGCAAGCAGGTGCACCACCGCATTGGTGGAACCACCGATCGCGCCGTTGACGCGGATGGCGTTGGCGAAGGCCTCGCGGGTGAGGATTTTCGAGAGGCGAAGGTCCTCGGCGACCATCTCGACGATCCGGCGGCCGGTGAGGCGGGCAAGCCGCGCGCGCGCCGCGTCGACGGCCGGGATGGCGGCATTGCCCGGAAGGGCGATGCCAAGCGCCTCGACCATCGACGCCATGGTCGAGGCCGTGCCCATGGTCATACAGTGCCCCGGCGAGCGTGACATGGCGCTTTCGGCCGCCATGAAATCCTTCTGCGACATCACGCCGGCACGCACGTCCTCGGAGAACTTCCAGACATCCGTGCCCGAGCCGATGGCTTGCCCGCGGAAGCGGCCGTTCAGCATCGGCCCGCCGGAAATGACGATGGAGGGCAGGTCGCAGGAGGCCGCGCCCATGACGAGCGAGGGCGTGGTCTTGTCGCAACCCGCCATCAGGATGACCCCATCCATCGGATTGCCGCGGATGGCCTCCTCCACGTCCATCGAGGCGAGGTTGCGGAAGAGCATGGCCGTCGGACGCAGGTTCGATTCACCGCAGGAGAAGACCGGAAACTCCAGCGGCAACCCGCCCGCCTCCAGCACGCCCGCCTTGATATGCTCGATCAGCCCGCGGAAATGCGCGTTGCAGGGCGTGAATTCGGAGAAGGTGTTGCAGATGCCGATGACCGGCCGGCCATCGAAAGCATCGTCCGGCAACCCGTTGTTCTTCATCCAGCTCCGGTGGATGAACGCATCCTTGTCCAGCCCGCCGAACCAGTGCTGCGACCTCAATTTCCGCGACATCTTTCCCTCCAATCGACCGATACCAGCATGCTGGTTCATATTCTCATATAATCGGAGTTATTATTGGTCAATGAAAACGCTGCCGCAGGCAAAGAAAAACCTCCGGGGCGAAGCGCCGGAGGCTGAAGGTGCCTGGACGAGATCCGCTGCCTCGATCCCAAGGGCGGTTGCGACATGCACGCCATCGCTGCGATCCATGCCGACCCCGCCATAGCCCCTCCCCTTCATCATTCGGCACCGGGGATGGCGAATGTGCGACCACCAACAAAGGAGACGCACATGACCGAAAAGAACGCAGCCATCACCCAGATCATCAAAGCCATGCAGAGGGACGCCGAGGACGTCATGAACCAAATAGACCTCGCGGCGGGCGACATCGGTGAGGGACGGCGGAACGGAGCGGTCGGAGCGTTGGCGGCGCTCGACATGTCGCTGGAGAGGAGATCGATCTATCGAAGGACAATCGCATCCTCGATCTGATCGCGCAGCGCCATGAGCTGCGAGCAAAAGCCAAGCAGGCGAGCGAAGAACTCGCCGCTGTCGATGCGGAGATCAAACACAAGATGGCCGGGGCTTCCCTCGCCCACCTTGCCGGCGGGGCAAAGATCACCTGGCGCCAACAGCGCCGGGCGGCCTTCTCCTCCCCTGCGCAGATGATCCGCGTCCTTCGCGTACCTTGATCAGGGCCGCGAGGTGGACGCCTTCTTCAATCCCCTCATCGACCGCCTCGACCGGATCGCCGACACCTTCGAGGAAATCTCCACCGCCTACCAGCGCGAGAAGATCGCGGCCGAGCGCCGGGCGCGCGCGGCCGAGGCGAAAGAGCTGCGCGAGGCCGAGGAGAAGAAGCGCGCCGAGGCCGAAGCGGCGAAGCGGGAGACGACCGCCGAGCGCAAGCACGACGAGGCCGATGAAATCGCGCTGCGCGCCGCCCAGGCGGAGAGCAAGGCGAAAGCCGTCTGGCGCAAGGCATATGACGCCGCCCTCGCCACGCTCAAGGGCGACGTGAAGACGCTGAGGGAGCGCCGCGACGGCGTTATCAAGGCGTTCGCCGCTTTCGGCGTCAAACCCGAGCAGCTCTTCGCCGCGCTGTCGATCGGCGGCATGGACGATATCACGCTCGAAACGATGCCGGTGCTGATCGGCATGCACAATGCGCTCAAGAGCGGCGAGGCCACCGTCGAGGAGATGTTCGGCGGGGCGGCGGCGGCCGGCGGCGGCGAGCGGAAGAACCTGCGAGGCAAGCTCGAAGACGTAGCCAGCGGCGGCAAAGCGAAGGAGGTGGATAAGCCGAAAAGCGAAAAGCCGAAGGAGGAAGCCGAAGGCAAGGCGGATAAAGCAGCCGAGCAGGAGCGGGAGAGCAAGTCGGCCGATGACGACTTCCCCGGCGACACCCCGGCGCCGAGCAATGACGAGATCGAGGCCGCGAAGGATCGCGGCGGCGAAGCCTACCATCGCGGTATGAGCAGCAAGGCAATCCCGCAGGAATACCGTGGGGTGCCCGCTCTCGCTGATGCTTGGCTCGGCGCCTACGCCACCGCAGCCGCCGAAGATAAAGGCGGTGAAGCATGAGCGCCGACCGCAGCAAATTCGAGCGCTTGCTCGCCGAGTGGCGCAATGCCGAGACCCGCGCCGAAGCTCTCCGGCAATTCCAGACGAACGGCGGCGCATTCCGCCTCCGCGTCGTCTCGGATGGGGAGGAGGCGATCCCGACCAACATCCTCGACGAACTGCTCCGGCATGAGGGATACCGGGTCTTGCTGGCTACCGCCATCAAGCGCGCAGACGGCATCGCAGCCGATGCAAAGCAGGCTTTCCTCTCCGAGGCTGTTGGCGACAGCATCGGCATCGACGCCTCCCAGGCGGGAGGTGTCGCATGATGATCGTCAAGGTTTTCGATGTCGAGACGACGGGGATGCCGAACGACGACGGCAAGCCGGTCGGCCTCCTCGAAGTCGGGTGGACCGATGTCGCTCTCGATCCCGATGGCCGGGAGGTCTTGCGGATCAGCGAGCCCACCTCGCATTTCTGCAATCCCTTCCGTGCAGCGCCTGGCTTGGAGATCGAGCCCGGCGCTGCGGCAGCCCATCACATCACCCGCGAGGATGTCGCCGACGCCCCCTCGCCCGAATTCGTGCTCCGCTCTCTCATGAGCGGGGCCGATGCCTTCGCCTGCCACAACAAGGAATTCGACGGCCGGTTCTTTACCGGCGGAGAGAAGCCCTTCGCGTGCACCCTGCGCGCCGCCAGGGCGATCTATCCCGACGCGGAGCGGCACAACAACCAGTTCCTCCGCTATCACCTCGGCCTGCCGGTTGACCGGCAGATTGCAGAGGTGGCGCACCGCGCCGGCCCTGACAGCCATGTGACCGCGCATTTGCTCGCCCACATGATCGGAGAAGGCCATTCCTTCGCGGAGCTTCTGCGCATCACGGACGGTCCGATCCGCATCAAGCGGATGCCGTTCGGGGAGCATCGGGGAAAGCCGATCGACGAAATCCCCGAAGGATATCTCCGCTGGATGAACGGTCGGAAGCTCGATCGCGATCTCCGCTTCACCCTCAACCGTGTCCTGAAAGAGCGGGGTATCCGCGTATGAATATCACCGACAAACAGCGGGAATTGCTCGAAGACATCGCCATGCAGCGGGCGACGAGCGACGACCCCATCACGCGCTGCATCGGGCGCCTGACCGCTTCCAACGTCGTTGAAGCGTGGGGCGAGTTTTTCCAGAAGGAGCAGGCCGCCGGCACGAAGCCGACCGAGATGATCGCGGCGACGAGCTGGTTTGCGGCGACGATTTATCTGACCTTCGCCGACTGCCTCCCTCGCGAGGAGCGGCCCGGCTTCCTCCTCGACATGGCGGCAAAGCTCCTCGCCATGACGCTGGAGATGACGGCAGACAGGGAGGCTGGCGATGGAAAATAGGCTCCCCGACCGCTTCTGGCTCGTCGTGGACGGCCACACCCGCAGCACGATCTCCGACCACGAGGATATCACCGCCGCGAATGACGCCGCGAGGGCCTACGCAAAAGAGCACATCGGCGCCGTGACGGTCGTGATGGAGGTCCACGAAGCCTTCATCTCCCGCGCGACGGTGGAGCGCGCCTTTCTTCAATTCCCGATCCGAGCAGAGGAGCCGAGCGAATGCCCGACTTCGACCTGATCAACGAAACCATCGGCCTGCGGGTGCGTGCGATGCGCATCTCGAAGGGCCTCACCAAGCGGGAAGTGGGCGAGGCAATCGGCACAAAGGAGCACAGCGTCACGCGCATCGAGAACGGGCGCTCCAGCCTCTCGGCCGCGCAGCTCGTCAGCCTCGCCAAGCTCTTCGGCGTGCTGGTCTCCGCCCTTATCGGCGAAATCCCGGCCAGCGAGGAAATGGAAGGTGGTGCACGATGACCATCATTTCGGGGAGGCTCGAATATCTTGGCTGGAAACGGCCCTGGAAGGTGGATGGCGGCAGCAATGCCGCCGACCTCTCGCGCGAATTCTGGCAATTCGCCGAGCAACGTCGCGGGAAGCCCATCAAGCATGTCTACGACCGCGATAACTACATGCTCAAGGCCGACGACGCCTCCGAGTTCGACCTCAATTACATCGAGGCCGGCGAGGGCATCATCGCGCAGAAGCGCGAGGGCTTCGGCATGTTCAACGTCGCGGCCTACCTCGAATGGGCTCTGCTCGCGCTCAATGGGCGGCAGATCATCGCCACGATCACGCCCGGCGGCTTCTGGCTTACCAACGCACCGAACGAGGACGTGCCGGGCGTCGTCTTTCAGCGGGAGGGCAACATGGGCGTCGTCCCGCCCGGTATGGAGCGAGCGATCTGCAAGGTGGGCCAAGGCGCCGAGTGCTGCATTTTCCTCTGCGGCGGAAGCACCGGCCTCGAATGCGCGAAGTTCGACCCGGCGTTCGCCCGGCAAATCCTCGATCGCAAAGCCAGAGGCCAGATGAATGCGGATCGCATCGGCGATTGCCGCCTCCTCGGCCGCCAGGGGGCGCAATGATGCGCCCCTCCCTCACCACCAGCATTCTCGGAGACTGCCGATGCCCGGCATGAACAGTGTCCATTTGACCGGCCGCGTCGGCGGCGATCCCGATTATCGCCGCTTCCAGTCCGGCGGCGAGCTGATCGAGTTACCGTGGATTTGATCACCACTGCCGCCTACCGGCTCCAGCAGATCAAAGGCCCATGCAATGCCGCCGTGCCCGCATCGATCAGAGCGCGCGTCGAAGCCTTCATCGCCATGGTCAACGGGGAGGAGCTTTGATGCCGGCAAAGATCAGCGCAAACGGCACGGTCTCTTGGCACGAATGGGAGACGCCGCAGGAGGAGAAGGACTTCCAGCTTCTCTACGCCGGAGTGCTTGAGCGGGAAGCGGCGGCGCGCGAGGCGCGCTCGCCCGCATTCGCTGCCGATCTCCGCGCATGGGCAGCGAAAGCCCGAGAGAAGGCGGCCTCGATCGATACCTCGCCTCCCCAGGGCGATCTTTTTGGAGGAACCGATGCCGACTAGCCGTTCCGACATATGCCCCGTTCTGCTTAACATCCTAAAGGCCCTCGCAAGAATGCCTGAGGAACGAAGCAACCACGCCCCCGAAGCCAAGAATGATGATCTGCCATGCTCCAGCGACACCAGCCAAAAGGAAAGCGAGCCGTCTTCTACGCCCGCTACTCGACGGACCTACAAAAAGACCGATCGATTGACGATCAGGTGGCATTATGCCGGGAATACGCCGCCCGGAACGGAATGACGCCAGGCAGGGTCTATTCCGACCGCGCGCAAACCAGCTCCTCGCTCATCGGCCGCGACGGCATCATGCAGCTCATGGCCGACGCCCGCAGTGGCGATTTTGACGTTGTGGTCGTCGAGGCGCTCGATCGCATCTCCCGAGATCAGGAAGACCTTGCCGGCATCTTCAAGCGCCTTTCCTTCGGAGGCATCGAGATCGTCGCCGTGCACGAAGGCGTTGCCGATGCCATGCAAATCGGCATCCGGGGGCTGCTCGGGTCGATGTTCCTCGCCGACCTCAAGCACAAGGTGCGGCGGGGCATGGCCGGCGTCGTTGCCGATGGTCGAGCAGCCGGCGGCGTCTCCTACGGCTATGATCTCGTCCTCGGCCGGCCCGGCGAGCGCACGATCAACGAAGAGCAGGCCGAGGTGGTGCGCCGTATCTTCCGCATGTACCTCGGCGGGATGTCGCCGCGCGATATTGCCAAGCAGCTCAACGATGAGGGCATTCTCCCCCCGCGTGGCTCGAAATGGAATGCCAGCACCATCAACGGCAACAAGGGCCGGAACTACGGCATCCTGCAAAATGCGATGTACGAGGGGAAAATCATCTGGAACCGCGTGCAGATGGTGCGCGATCCCGATACCGGCAAGCGCGTCAGCCGGGAAAACCCGGAGAGCGAATGGAAGGTCTCCGAGGTGCCGGAATTGCGGATCGTGCCCGCTGACCTTTTCGACGCAGTTCAGAAGCGGAAGGCCGAGCGCAGCCACGACACAGCGGAGGGGGCATTCACCCGCCGGCCGAAGCGCATCTTTTCCGGCCTCCTGCGTTGCCGCTACTGCGGCGGCGGGATGGCATCGAAGGGTGTCCATGGCGGTGCAGTGCGCGTGCGGTGCTCGCGCTACACTGAAAGCGGCTCATGCACCAACAACAGGAGCTATCGGCTTGATCGGATCGAAGTCGGTGTTGTTGGCGGGATGCTCGATCTCTTACAGAGACCGGAGGCGACGCAAGCCTATCTCGATCTCCACTTCTCCGAGCGTCGGCAGCGGATTGACGGAGCCGCGAGACGAGCCGGCGAGATCGAGCGCCGGTTGATAAAAATGACGAGCGAGCAAGATCGCCTGATCAAGCTCTATGGTGACGGCACGCTGCCCATGGATCGGGTCGAGGCGCGCTTGAAGGAACTGCAAGGGGAAAGAGAAAGGCTTTCAGCGGAGCTGGCCGAAGCGAAAGTCGAAGTGCCGGTGATCGAGGTTCACCCCACCGCCCTGCGTCACTTCTCGCGCAATCTGGAGCGCGTCCGGCAATCGATCGAAAACGAGGGCACGATCCACGATCGCGAGACCTTCGAGGCTTTCAGGGCCGCCGTTTCGCACATCATCGTTGGCGACGGGCCGATAGACGGAGACTATGAGGTCGATGTCGTGACCTACATCGCCGCCTTGACCGGCGAAGAAGCCTTCATCGGGAAAATGGGGGGGACGGCTGGTAGCGGAGGAGGGATTCGAACCCCCGACACAAGGATTATGATTCCTCTGCTCTAACCTACTGAGCTACTCCGCCGCCCGAAAAGAGGAACAGAACGATGTCTGTTTCCGTCCGGTGCGCGGCTTATAAGGTGCTGTTCCCGCGGGTGTCAAGCGACGTTCGCACAAAAATCACTTTGTTCGCGAAGGCCTTGGCGAATGCGGGCTTTCAGGCCGCGGCCGGGGTGGACAGAATGCGCTTGAGGGCGTCCTCGGCGGCAGGTTCCCGCTCGGAACGCAGGATGAAGCCGCCGCCGTGGATGCGGGCGTCCTCGCCTTCGCCGGAATAGAGCGCGCAGGCCTGGCCGGGCGCAACACCCGGTTCGCCTTCGGCAAGTTCGACATAGAGGCCGCCGGGGCCGGACATGAGGCGGGCGGGGCGCGGCGGGCGCGTCGAGCGCACCTTGGCATAACAATCAAAGCCGGCGGCTGCCACGGCCTCAAGGTCACCGTCACCGAGCCAGTTGATGTCGCGCAGGTAGAGGCGGCGCGTTTCCAGCGCTTCCTTGGGGCCGACGATGACGCGGCGCGAGCGGGCGTCGAGATAGACGACATAGAGCGGCTCGCCCGTGGCGATGCCGATGCCGCGGCGCTGGCCGATCGTATAGTGCAGGATGCCGTCGTGGCGGCCGAGCACGCGGCCGTCGATATGCACGATGTCGCCGGCAAGCGCCGCATTGGGCTTCAGCTTGTTGACGATGTCGGAATATTTGCCCTGCGGCACGAAACAGATGTCCTGGCTGTCGGCCTTCTTGGCAACGACGAGGCCCATCTCCTCGGCAAGCGCCCGCGTTTCGGCCTTCGAAAGATGGCCGAGGGGGAAGCGCAGATAGTCGATCTGCTCCTGGGTCGTGGCGAAGAGGAAATAGCTCTGGTCGCGCTCGGCATCGACCGGCCGATAGAGCGCTCGGCGCTGCGGCGCCTCCGGCGTCGGGTTCGGCCGGGAGCGGATGTAATGGCCGGTGGCGAGCGCATCGGCGCCGAGTTCCTTGGCGGTGGCCAAAAGGTCGGCGAACTTGACGGTCTGGTTGCAGGCGACACAGGGGATCGGCGTTTCGCCGGCAATGTAGCTTTCGGCGAAGGGATTGATCACCGTTTCGCGGAACCGCTTTTCATAATCGAGCACGTAATGCGGGATGCCGAGCGTTTCGCAGACCCGGCGTGCATCGTCGATATCCTGGCCCGCGCAGCAGGATCCCGCGCGGTGCACGGCGGCACCGTGATCGTAGAGCTGCAGCGTGATACCGAGCACGTCGTAGCCTTCGCGTTTCAGGATGCCGGCCACGACGGAACTGTCCACGCCGCCCGACATGGCGACGACGACACGGGTATCTTCCGGCTTGCGATCGAAATCGAGACTGTTCACGCGAGGTCCGTTCCGGTGCTGCGGCGCTTGAAGGCCTGCCGCGGGGCACCTTTCCCTGGGGTTTGCTTGGCGCAAGGACGGCGCCGCGCAATCGGCGCGGCGTCTTTCGGGCGACATATAGAAACTTGCCGCACCGAGGGCAAGAGAAGGCCGGAAACCTCGTCTTTCCGGCCGCGCACCGCATCCTGCCTTCCCGGTCCGCCGGCAGGGCGGTGCGGAAAATCAGATGAGGCGCAGGCGCAGTGCGATGGCGATCGCCTGCATGCGGTTGACCGCCTTGAGCTTGCGGGTCGCGCTCTTGAAATAGCTGCTCACCGTATAGGCCGAGATACCGAGGATGATGGCGATCTCGTCGCTGCTCTTGCCGGCCGCCGCCCAGCGCAGGCACTCGACCTCGCGGCTCGACAGCTTCTCCCGGCTCGCCGTCGCCGCCACGAAGGTCTTTTCGAGGCATTCGAAAAGCTGGAGGGCGGCGAAATGCAGGTCCGTCAGCTCCCGCCGGGCAAGCGGGGCCTGCATGCCGGAAAAGACCATCAGATAGGGATCGGATGTCGTGGAATGCAGAAGGAAGGCCGTCGAGGCGGCAAGGCCATGGCTTTCGGCGAGCGCGATCGCTTCGCCGACATGGCCGTTCTCCCAGTCGGACGGGGCGAGAAGCGAGCTGTCGCCCTGCACGGGCAGCTTCGTCATGCCCGTCTCGATCGCCAGCCGGCTCAGATGGAAGAGGTTCATCGCATCGTATTTGCGCACGAGATCGGCCGGCCAGTTGCTGACGAGCAGCCGCTCGGCGAAGCGCTGCTGCTCGTTGGCGGGAAAGCGCGACACCAGGAAGTGGCTGAAGCCGAAATGGTTGGCGCACTGGCGCATGAGGTGCAGCACCTCATATTCGGTCTGCACGGCTTCGAGATTGGCCGTGGACAAGAATTCAGGCGACCAGCCCTGCTGCAGGAGCATGTTGTCTGGGTCTTTCATTTTCCGTTTCCAACAGCCGGCGCGAAGGCCGGGCGCGTGTGCATTCCCGGTCCGGAAAAATTCAGGCGCACCCCTTTAGAAAGCGGCGACGAAAAACGCCGCAGAAGCCATATCCCCACGGGGAACAGCTTGCGGAGTGAATTCATGATGATGCAGCCCAGGGCTTCCGGTGGCATCCATCGACGCCGCCCTTAAATTTGAGGGCGTATTAGCAGCATTTGAATAAAAGGGAAATGAAATATTTGCATGGCTCCCATGCGGACATCGCGCAGGGCAGACCTGGCAAACGTAAGGGAAGCCAGTGCTTCCAGCCTTGGGCACGACGGGCGAAGCCGCTCAAAAGATTAGAAAATTGTTAGCATGCGTTTAGGCAAATCTTAAATGTGGCGGGCTACAGTCCCGGCATATGGTCTTGAGTTTATGTAGAGAGTCCAATGACCGATCTGATACGACCCCGCGTTAAATACGTCATCGGCCCCGATGGCAGCCCCCTGACGATCGCCGATCTGCCGCCGGCCAACACGCGGCGCTGGGTGATTCGCCGGAAGGCAGAAGTCGTCGCCGCCGTGCGTGGCGGGCTTTTGAGCCTCGAGGAAGCCTGTGAGCGTTATACGCTGACCGTCGAAGAATTCCTGTCCTGGCAGTCCTCCATCAACGATCACGGCCTTGCCGGCCTGCGCACCACGCGCATCCAGCAGTACCGCCACTAACCGTTTCATTTTCGATCAAGACCCTACGGCTGCGCCCCGCGCGGCCGTAGTTTCGTTTGAGGGGTCGAGGCGCCTCAGTGCGGGCGCAGCTTCATCTGCAGAAGACCGGTCATGATCGCCGAGGTGGCGTAGAACCAGAGGCCCGGCTGGGTGAAGGCCGAGGCCATGCCGCTCGTCTTCGCCGCGACGATGACGAGCGCCACCAGCATCACATCCATCATCGACCATTTGCCGAGGATCGGCAGCAACCGGGCAAGCCAGTTCGCCTTGCCCGCGGGCGGCGTCGGCGCGGTCGCCTCCAGCGCGATCGCGAAAAGCTTGATCACCGGGAAAACGATGGAGAAGAGCGCGACGAGCACCGCAAGGCCTCCGCTCCCCTGCCCCCAGAGCGAGACGACGATATCGATCAGCGAGGGCGTCTCGTCGAAGAAATAGAGTTTTTCGAAACGCACGAGCGGCAGGACGAGGCCGAAGGCGAGGAACAGAGCGGAAAGCACGAGAAGGGCGGGAACGACGAGGATCATGGCAGGCCAGCGCTGGTTTCGATGCCCCTGCATAGCACCGCGGCGACGCGGACGCAGCACGCTCTGTTCACATCCGGTGCGCTTGCGGGACGGCGCCAGACAGGAAAGGATGGCGCACAGCAACGACAGCGAGGACCACCATGGATATCACAAGTGCAGAAACCGGCTCGAAGGGGCGCTATTCCACCATCGTCGAGGGCCATGAGGCGGAGGTGACCTATTCGCGCGCCTCGCCGCAGCTCGTCATCGTCGACCATACCGGCGTGCCGGATGCGCTGCGCGGCAAGGGCGTCGGGCAGGCCCTGGCGGTCCATGCGGTGGAAGAGGCGCGCAAGGGCGGCTGGAAGATCATGCCGCTCTGCCCCTTCTTCCGCGCCCAGGCCATGCGCCACAAGGAATGGCACGACGTCGTCAATCTCTGACAGGGCCGCAAAAAACGCGAAGAGCCCTCGTGAGCGGTCTTGCGGCCGCTCGCGAGGGTTCTTCAGAACCCGGATCGGGTCAGGCGCGCAGCCGGACCGCGTTGTCGCGCTCTTCGAGCGCCGAAGCCTTGGCGAACTCCGCCTCCGCCTCTTCCAGCGCCAGTTCGGCCGCATCCTGCTGCACCTTCAGTTCCCGGATGGAGACCTGGAGGTTGTCGGAACGCTGGCGCGCCGCCTTGGCGAAGGTGGGATAGGCGAAGTGGTTGGGATCGTTGATCCCGGATTTCTTTTCCTCGATGGCGATCTGGCTTTCCAGTTCCTTCGACATCCGTTCGAATTCGGACATCATCAACTGAAGCTGGGCCAGCTGCCGTCTCTTGTCTTTCACCTGAAATTCCTTCAGGCGAACTAGGCTCTCACGCGACTTCATACGCAATACTCCCGTGGATAGCGAGACCCCGGCATTGGAGCGAACGGCCGTCAAAACGCGACAGTCGTTCACCCGGCATTCCAAATCAGTGCCCGAAGCGCGGCGTTTGACCGCACGCCGGAGACCGGCACTTCGCCCGAAACCCGGAAAAACGCGCCGGGCCTTAAAAAAAATTCAGCGATATTAATAAAACCCTACCGCTGGTAACCTTTCGTTTACGGGCATCGTTAATCATAGGTGCGATGATTTAAGGCTCAGTAAATGCGGTTCGCTAAAAAACAGGTTCGCCACATTGATGAGTCGAAAGAGTCAGTTAGCTGTGGTTCTTAATGAGACAGTTTAAGAGTCACATTTCTGATTCATCCATGAAATCAGGGAGCTGCCTAAAATAATTAACAGATCGATACACCTTGCCAAAGGGAATCAGGATTTGTTAACCAATTCGTGGCAGCCTCCAAATCAGGCAACGACTGGATCCGTATCGCGTAGGGGGCCAGGTACCTTGAGCGGCGGAAAAGGGGACAGATATGCGGGTTCTACTCATTGAGGACGACAGCGCGACGGCGCAGAGCATCGAATTGATGCTGAAGTCCGAAAGTTTTAATGTGTATACCACCGACCTCGGCGAGGAAGGTGTCGATCTGGGCAAGTTGTATGATTACGACATCATCCTGCTCGATCTGAACCTGCCCGACATGTCGGGTTATGAGGTTCTGCGCACGCTGCGCCTGTCCAAGGTCAAGACGCCGATCCTCATCCTCTCCGGCATGGCCGGCATCGAGGACAAGGTGCGCGGCCTCGGCTTCGGCGCCGACGACTACATGACCAAGCCGTTCCACAAGGACGAGCTCGTCGCCCGTATCCACGCCATCGTGCGCCGTTCCAAGGGTCACGCCCAGTCGGTCATCTCGACCGGCGAGCTCATCGTCAATCTCGACGCCAAGACGGTCGAGGTCGGCGGCCAGCGCGTCCACCTGACGGGCAAGGAATACCAGATGCTCGAGCTGCTCTCGCTGCGCAAGGGCACGACGCTCACCAAGGAAATGTTCCTGAACCACCTTTATGGCGGCATGGACGAACCGGAACTGAAGATCATCGACGTCTTCATCTGCAAGCTGCGCAAGAAGCTGGCGAATGCCGCCGGCGGTGCGAACTATATCGAGACGGTCTGGGGCCGCGGCTATGTGCTGCGCGAGCCCGACGGCGACTATCTCGAAAGCGCCTGACGCTCTCCCTCACCGCCTGAGATTTCAACCCGCCGCTTGCCGGCGGGTTTTCTTTTCCGACAAAGGATCTCCAACCGCTCCTCCGTCATGGTCATGGTCGGGCCTGACCATCGACACAGCCGCGGGTGCCGCGTGGGTCCTCGGGCTACAAACGAAAAACGCGGCCCGCTCCTCACGAGCGGCCGCGTTCATACATTCGGGCTGAAGTCGTTTCAGGCGGCGGCCGAGAGGCTGCCGAAAACCTGGGTCAGGATCTTGCGGTCGAAGGGCTTGAGCAGGAAATCGTCCGCACCGGCACGCTTGCCCATCATCATCTTCTTGAGATCCGCCTCGACGACGCAGTAATAGATGCGCACCGACTTGCCCTGCGGCAGGTTGCGGATATTGCCGATGAGTTCGAGCGCACCGTCCATCGTCGAATCGACGATGAGGATATTGGGCAGTTCCGCCTCGCAACGCACCAGGGCCTCCAGCGAGCTCGACGCTTCCAGCACGAGGAAATCGAAGCCCGAGAGAATACGCTTGCCGACCTTACGGACGACGTCGGAACCATCGGCGATCATCAACCGCTGCATTCGCTGCTCCTAGGTCTCCCGCCCGTCAGACGGGAACAATACAGGGTGCAACTCTACCGGCGACTGGCAAACAAAGCGTTAGCGGCCATGGTTAACAAACCATGGCCGCCATCGATTATTCCGAGGCCGGAACGACCCGCGCCGAGAAGACGATCTCTTCCGGGCTCACGGCGACATCCAGCTCCATGCCCGCCTCGTCGGCGAGCAGCACCGTGTAATAGGGCTGGATGGAATGGGCATCGACCGCCTCTTCCGGTGTGCCGGAGAGGATTTCGGTGAATTTCGGCGGCACGCGCAGCATGCGGCCCTTGGCGACGAGCTTGAAGGTCGCGTCGAATTCCGGATTGTCGAGCGTCACGTCGATCGAGCCGCCACGCGGAATGGCGCCGTAGGCGACGAGGAACAGGTTGAGCAGCAGCTTGACTCGGTTCTTCGCGACGATGGCGCGCGGCCCGGTCCAGGTGATCTCGGTCTTCTTCTCGGCGGCGGCGAAATCACGCGCGGCCTTTTCCGCCTCGCCCGTATCGATCGACGCGCCGACCGAACCGGAGGCGCCGAAGGCGAGCCGTGCGAACTTCAGCCGCACGGAGGCATTGAGCGCGCTGGTGCGGATGAGGTCCATCGCATCGGCATCGGCGCCGCCCTCGTCGAGCAGTTCCAGCCCGTTGTTGATCGCGCCGACGGGCGAGATGACATCGTGGCAGACACGGCTGCACAAAAGTGCTGCCAGGTCGGGACCGGTCAGCGTAAGGTTCGGATTTTTCGCCATAAATTTCTCCCAGATCCACGCATCACTTCACGCGGACGGCCTTAGCATGGGCACATTCGCGGGCATCCTGCGCGACGCATAGCACGCCGGAATTGCGCGAGGCGTGCCCGATTTGAAGACAGCCATAATGACACCACATTTGGTAAACCGATTGTTAAGACGATCGGATCAAATTGCAGCATGGAACGGGGCCGATACATGAAGAAAGGCGAACGGGACATGGGTGTTTCAAATCTGGTCAGGATGGCGTTCGGGATCGTGACGGCATCGATCCTGGCGCTGCTCACGGTTCTGCCGGCGCAGGCCCAGCAGAACGGCCAATATTCCATGCAGGAAATCGTCGATGCCGGCCACGGCTTCTTCGGCTCGACCTCGGGCGGCCTTGCCAAGGTGGTCGAGCGCGCCTTCGAGGCGCACGGCCTGCCGAACGGCTACATCCTCGGCCAGGAAGGCTCCGGCGCCTTCGTCGCGGGTCTGACCTATGGCGAGGGCACGCTCAACACCAAGAATGCCGGTCAGCATCCAGTGTTCTGGCAGGGCCCGTCGCTCGGCCTCGACTGGGGCGGCCAGGGCAGCCGCACGATGATGCTCGTCTACAATCTGCCCGACGTCAACTCGCTCTATGAACGCTACGGCGGCGTCTCCGGCTCGGCCTATGTGATCGCCGGCGTCGGCATGCAGGTCAATGTCAACCGAGACGTCGTGCTCGTGCCGATCCGCACCGGCGTCGGCGCCCGCCTCGGCATCAATGCCGGCTACCTGAAGCTGACCCGCGAACCGACCTGGAATCCCTTCTGAGAATGAAAGAGCGCCCTCGTCCGTCAGGTTAACCGAGAGTTGATTTCTGAAGGACAGCCCCTCCCGCAAGGTCGGACGAGCCGCTATGGTGGGCTCGTTCGAACCCGTTTTGGGCCAGTTTTGAAACGAGTGGACCCGTGATCGAGTATGCCCTCCTCTTCGCGCTCGGCTTTCTCGCCGCCACGCTGACCGGCCTTCTCGTCGCGCCGGCCATCCAGAAACGCATCGTCAAGTTCACCGAAGACCGCATGCGCGCCACCATGCCGCTGAGCCCGCAGGAAGTGCGCGCGCAGAAGGACATGGCCCGCGCCGCCTATGCCGCGGAAAACGCCCGCCTGTCGGAAGGGGTGCGCCGCGAACGGGAAAAACACACGCTGGAAATGGTGCGCAACGAGAAGCTGCTGGCGCAGGCCGCGGCGATCGGCACGGAAAATGCCGAACTGCACGCCCAGATCGCCGACATGAACATCGAGGCCGGCGACATGCGCTCGGCGCTGCGGCGCGAGGAAATGAAGACCGAACAGCTGAAATCGGCGCTCGCGGCGGCCGACCGCGAAATCCGCGGCAAGGTTGCCGACATCGAGACGCTGCACAGCCGCATCAACCATCTCGAAGCCGATCTCGACACGATGAAGATCGATCTCGCCACCCGCGACACGACGATGGAGAACCTGAAAAGCCGCATCGGCAATCTCAAGGACGAGCGCGACACGCTGCGCGAGGATATCAAGACGGCGCGCCAGAGCGCCAAGGCGCTGGAAGTGCGCCTGTCGCGCGAGGAAGGCCGCGTGCGCCAGCTCGAGGCGCGGCTGACGCGCGAGCTTGCCGGCAGCGCCGACAAGGACAATGCGATCGAACGGCGCATCGCGGAAATCAGCCGCCTGCGCGACAAGGTGAAGACGTTGACAGCGGAAAACAAGGAAGCGGTGAAGGCCGTGCGTTCCACCGGGCTTGCCCGCACCATCGCCACAAGCCGGCTCTCCCCCCGCCGCACCGACAAGGTGGCACCGCCGCCGATCGACATCGCCGCGCTGGAAGAGGACGTGCGCAATCAGGGCACGGCCCTTTCCGAACGGCTGATGGCCGCGAAGACCGGCGAGAACGACGCGGCGCTGCGCGAGGAAATGGCCGATCTCGCCAGCAAGATGATCGTGCTGACCGCCACGCGCGAAGGCGCCGGTTCGCCGGTGCATGACCTCATCGCCACGATCGATCCCGCCCTCGACGGCGACGATCGCAGCCTCGCCCGGCGCGTGCGCGAACGGATCGGCAACGACGAGACCTGACGTCGCCGTACCGGAGGAGTGCGAGATGAAGGCAGCGATCCTGGCCTTGCTCATGAGCGTCACCGGCGCGACAGCCCCCTCGCCCCAGCAGGCTGCCAGCATCGACGGACGCTATTGCGGCCGGCTGTGGAGCAACGGCGTGCTGGTCGAGGCGATCACGGTGCTGAAGCTTGCCGGCGACGGCCGGCTGACCGGCAGCTACACATTCATCGACGGCGATACCAGAACCCCGGGGACCCTGACCGAGGATCCGCCCGGCAAGGGGCTTGCCCGCACGCTCGACTGGCAGGACATGTATGGCAGCGGCAAGCTCTCCATCACCCTCCAGCCGGATTTCAGCAACTTCACCGGCACATGGCAGGACCAGACCGGCGGGCCGAACGAACTGTGGGACGGCGTGCGCTGCTGAGGGCCACCCTGCGCAACACGGTGACGGCCGAAAGCGCCTGGAGCAATTCCAGCAGAATTGCGTTGAGCGTTTTCACGACTCGAAGAAAGCGGAAAGGCTTTAGGCGACACGCCCCATGGCGAGCGCGATCTGGTAGAGCGCGATGCCGCTCGCTGTCGCGACGTTCAGGCTGTCGAGCCCCGGCCGCTGCGGAATGCGCGCGGTGTGAAAGGACGAGAGAATGCTTTCGGGCAACCCCTCGCCCTCCGTGCCGAGCACGAGCGCGATGCGCCGCGCGGCCGGGATCTCCGCCACCGGCACCGCGCCGCGCGGCGAAAGCCCCCAGATCTCGAACCCCGCTTCCGCAAGACCGGCAAGCATGACCTCGGCGCCGGAACCGCGGGAAAACGGAACGCTCAGCACGGAGCCGACGGAGACGCGGATCGCCTTTCGATAAAGCGGATCGCAGGAGGTCTCGTCGAGGAACACCGCATCCGCGCCGAAGGCGGCGGCATTGCGGAAGATCGCGCCGACATTGTCGTGGTTGGAAAGGCCGCACCCGGCAAGCACGAGGCTCGTTTCCGGTAGCCGACCGAGAAGCGCGACCCCCCGCTCCGGCGGGGGCTTGCGACCGAGGGCCAGCACGCCGCGATGCATGTTGAAACCGGCGATCGCATCGAAGACCGCGGCCGGGGCGACATAGACCGGCACCGTCTCCGGGAAGGAAGCCAGCACATCGGCAATGCCCGCAAGGCGGTTTTCGAGCAGCAGGATGGCTTCGGCGGCAAACCCATTCTTGCGGGCCGAAACCCCGCCGAGCATGCGCAGCACCACCGTGCCCTCGGCGATGAACAGCCCGTCGCGGCCCGTCAGGTCGCGCTCGCGGATCGAGACGAAGCCCGCGATGCGCGGATCGGCGGGATCGTCGATCGGGACGGGTTCCGCCGCCATGCCGGATCAGTTGCCCGCAATCGCGACCTCGGCAACGATGCGCCCGGCCGTAATGTCGAAGAGGAACGCCTTGCGCGCGCCATCGGCCATCACGCCGTAGAACAGGATCTGGCCGCCGGAACTGGAGACCGCCGAGACGGCAAAGCCATCGGGCAACGTCGCGGTCGCCGTGACCGGCGCATCGCTCGGCACGGCGAGGGCGCCGCCGGACGAGGCGACGGCTTCCGGCTTGCCATCGCGCGTGTTGATCTTATAGACAATGGCCGCAAGCACCGCCATGAACATCAGGAGCATGATGCCGCCCGAGACCAGTTGCAGGCGCATCATCTTGCGACGAACATTTTCCATGACAGGGTCGAGCGGCTTGTCTTCCTGATCGTCGTTTTCGATGTTGGACATGGCAGGCGCCCTTCCGGCAATGAGTATAGTGAACGATGACCGACCCCTTTAAAGAAGCCGACGCCACAAGAAAAGTCCTGACGGTGCCGGAAGACGCCGAAGGACGCATCGACGCCTGGCTCGCCGCCACGCTTGCCGGCGATTTCTCGCGCAGCCGCATCAAGGCGCTGATCGAGGAAGGGGCCGTGCGCGTCAACGGCGCGGCCATCGGCGAGCCGAAGCGCAAGATCCACCCCGGCGACCGCATCGAGATCGCCCTGCCGGAGCCGCGCGACCCCGAGCCGAAGGCCGAGGACATCCCGCTCGACGTGCTCTACGAGGACGACGACCTGATCGTCATCTGCAAGCCGGCGGGCCTCGTCGTCCATCCCGGCGCCGGCAACTGGACCGGCACGCTGGTCAATGCGCTCATCCACCATTGCGGGACGAGCCTTTCCGGCATCGGCGGCGTGCGGCGCCCGGGCATCGTGCACCGGCTCGACAAGGAGACGAGCGGCGTCATGGTCGCCGCCAAGAACGACGCCGCGCACCGCCACCTCTCCGACCAGTTCGCCGACCACGGCCGCACCGGCCCGCTGGAACGCGCCTACCAGGCCGTCGTCTGGGGTCGCCCCCGCCAGCTCAGGGGCACGATCGACGCCCCGCTCGGCCGCAGCACAGACCGCACCAAGCGCGCGGTGAAGCGCGAGGACGCCGACGACGCCCGCGAGGCGATCACCCATTACGAAGTGGTCGAGCGCTATGGCGAGACCGAGGAGGGTACCAGCCTTGCCTCCTTGGTCGAGTGCCACCTCGAAACCGGCCGCACGCACCAGATCCGCGTGCACATGGCCCATATCGGCCATCCCCTGATCGGCGATCCGGAATATGGCGGCGCCTTCAAGACCAAGGCCAACCGCCTGCCGGACGAGGCGCGCGCCGTGGTGAACGGGTTCCACCGCCAGGCGCTGCATGCCTTCCTGCTGCAGTTCGAGCATCCCTCCACGGGCGAGACCCTGCATTTCGAGGCCCCGCCACCGGCGGATTTGGAACGGCTGCTCACGGCACTGCGCGCCGTCTAGAAAGACGCTACCCCTTGATTCTCAGGCGAAACACCCCACTTTGGGGATGTGTCGCAAAATCCGTTCCGCCCGTCCCGCCTTCACGCAGCCGTGAAGCTTGCGGAGCCTTGAAACATTGTTTCGCCACACCTATCTGTAGGATCAGTGGGGTCGCCATGACCCACGGGGAGCATGGTTGCTGACGGGGATCCGGTTTCCAGGATCAGGCTCCGTACCAAGGCTTGCCGGAATGGAAGCCGTCTCAGAAAGGGGTGCTGAATGGCCCGCAATACGCTGCCGTCTATTACAGCCGGAGAAGGTGGTCTCAACCGCTATCTCGATGAAATCCGCAAATTTCCGATGCTTGAGCCGCAGCAGGAATACATGCTCGCCAAGCGTTACCAGGAGCACGGCGACCGCAACGCCGCCCATCAGCTCGTGACGAGCCACCTTCGTCTCGTGGCGAAGATCGCCATGGGCTATCGCGGCTACGGCCTGCCGATCGGCGAAGTCGTCTCCGAGGGCAATGTCGGCCTCATGCAGGCCGTGAAGAAATTCGACCCGGAACGCGGCTTCCGCCTTGCCACCTATGCCATGTGGTGGATCAAGGCCTCGATCCAGGAATATATCCTGCGCTCGTGGTCGCTGGTAAAGATGGGCACGACCGCCAACCAGAAACGGCTGTTCTTCAACCTGCGCCGCATGAAGGGCAAGATCCAGGCGATCGACGACGGTGACCTGAAGCCCGACCAGGTGAAGGAAATCGCCACCAAGCTGAAGGTCTCGGAAGAGGAAGTCGTTTCGATGAACCGTCGCCTCACCGGCGACGCCTCGCTCAACGCGCCGATCAAGGCCGGCGAGGGCGAATCCGGCCAGTGGCAGGATTGGCTCGTCGACGACCACGACAGCCAGGAACAGACGCTGATCGAGCAGGACGAGCTGGACACCCGCCGGGCCATGCTGGCGCGCGCCATGGGCGTCCTCAACGAGCGCGAGCGCCGCATCTTCGAGGCCCGTCGCCTCGCGGAAGACCCGGTGACGCTGGAAGAGCTCTCCGCAGAGTTCGACATCAGCCGCGAGCGCGTCCGCCAGATCGAGGTCCGCGCCTTCGAGAAGGTGCAGGAAGCCGTGCAGAAATACGCGGCCGAACAGGCCCGCGCGGTGCGCGTCATCGAAGACGCCTGATAGCAGGCGACGGAGGCTGGCAGAACGGCCAGCTCCATTCACGCCGGATGGAGCTTCGGCTCAAGGCCGAAGACGACGTCGAGGGTTTGGAAAAGGTTTGTCGATAAACAAAGGCCCGGCAGCGATGCCGGGCCTTTGTTTTGCGGAGCTTTTTACTGGCCCGGCGTGCCGAGCGTTGCCCAGGCCTTCATCACCGTGTCGAAGGCTTCCGCGCCGGCGGTGCCCTTGTCGAGGGTGATCAGCGCACGGCGGCCGTTGCGGTAGGTGATCGGGATGTCGATCCAGCTGCGCGTGCGCAGGAGGTCGGTGTTCTTGGCGATCGCTTCCGGGAAGTCGTTGAGGGCGATCATGTGGAAGTCGTCGGTGATCTTTGCCGGCACGGCGATCAGCGCCTCCCCGCGATCCTGTTCGGTGCGCTTCATGGCCACGCGCTGCACGCTTTCGATGCCGCCGCCCTCGAAATTCTCCGGCAGCGAGAAGACGAGCTCCACCAGATGGCTTGCCGGCAGCGAGCGGTCGCCGTTGCGGCGGAAGGTGATCAGCGCCGTCAGGCCCTTGGAGGGCACGTTGACCTGCGCGCGCACCACCGGCTCGTCCTTGGCATCGCCGCCCGGCGATTCTTCCGCGCTCGACCAGGCCACCGTGCCTTCGATCGCCGTCGGTGCGGTCTGGCCGAGACGCTCCTCGTAGAGGAACATCTTCTGCGTCACCCCGATCGCCGGCTGCTCGCCGGTTGCAGCGGGCGTGCCGCCCTCGGTCGTCGTGGCCTCGCCCGTGCCGGCGGGGGTCCCCGCCGTGCCGTCCGGGGTCGCCTCGCCCGTCGTCGTGCCGGCAGCGCCGTCTTCCGTCGTGCCGCCAGCCGTTTCCGGCGTCTGGGCGGCGACCGACTTGCCCTCCTCCGGCGCTGTACCGTCGAGCGCGGCAGCCGGGCCCTCGTCCACTTCGGTGCCGTCCGTCAGGAGCCGCTGCGTGAACTTGCCGTTGCCGCTCGGGGTCGCCACCGCAACCTCGGTATTCGCCGTCGTGCCGCCGGCAGCGTCCGGCGTCTGGGCGGTCTCGCCCGACGTGGTGCTCGCCGGCAGATTGCGGCCGCCTTCGGCGGTTTCGTTCGTCTGCCGGGTTTCGGCCGGCGTTTCGGTGGAGGGCGCGGTGAACGCGGCGATGCGTTCGTTGACCCAGCCGTTCACCGTCTCGCGGTTGAGCCAGTAGGCGGCGCCCGCGCCGCCGACGATGGCGACCAGCGCCACCACGGCCGCAAGCGCCGCGACATTGATGCGCGACTTGCGCGGCTCGGCGCGGAAGGAGCGTTGCGGCGCGCGGGCCGTTTCCACGACGGGCGTAGACGGCGTCGCATCGGCCAGTCCCGCTTCCGCCATGGCGGCCGCGCCGGCCGGCGCCGCGTCCGTCTTCGGGCTGTGACCGAGAAGTTCGTCGAGATCGCCCCAGTCGCGGGAGGAGGACGTCGCCTGCTCCGGCGTCACCGCCGGCTGCGCGGCCTTCTCCTCCGGCCAGTCCCAGGCGAGCGGCTCGGCGGCGGTCTCTTCCGGCTGGGCGCGGTTTTCCGCGATCACGTCGGCAGGGCTTGCCTCGTTCCAGTTCCACTGGGCTTCGGCCGAAGGCATGCGGGCATCGGCCACCGGCTCGGCTTCGGGCGCCTGCTCGTCATGCACCGGATAGGTCTGCGCCTGCGGCTCGACGGCCGC
The DNA here is from genome assembly GCF_001652565.1 of Shinella sp. HZN7. NCBI lineage: Bacteria > Pseudomonadati > Pseudomonadota > Alphaproteobacteria > Hyphomicrobiales > Rhizobiaceae > Shinella > Shinella sp. HZN7. Next base: position 3,082,201 of record NZ_CP015736.1, read on the forward strand.
AACCGCCTCTTCCGTTGTAGCAACCGCCTCTTCCGCTTCGGCCTGAGGCTCGGCTTCCCGCGCCGGCTCCTGCCAGGAGGGAACGTATTCGTCGGCCGGTGCGGCCTCGACATGCCAGGAGGGCTCGTTATGTGCCTCGGCGACGGACGGCTGCTCGTCCTCCTGGACGGGCGCCTCGGCGACGGGGTCGGGATGCTCGGCGGCGACATAGGCCGGCTCGGCCTCTTCCACCGGCGTTTCGGCGACCGGCTGCTCTTCCTCGGCCGGCCGGACCTCCTCGTAGGACTCTTCCACGGGCTCGGCGACCGGCTCCTCATGATGCGCCGGCTCGGCCTCCGGCTCAGCGGCCGCCGCCTCGGGCTCGGAAACGGCAGCGGGTTCCTCCGCCACCGGCTCCGGCTGCAACACCTCTTCGACGGGTTCCGGCGCGATATCCTCGGCGGGCAGCGCCTCGGCATGGTCGGTCTCGACGCTGTTGATCGCCGCCTCGAGCTTGTCGAGCTGGCGCTTCACAAGGTCATCGGAAGGGCGCGGGTTCATGGATTCGAGCTGCCGGCGGACGGCGCCGCGGGCTTTCTCGTAAACCTTCTGCCGCATCTCGGCATTGTTGTCCGAGAGGCCATCCACGGCCCTTCGAATGACTGCTACAAAATCCGCCATCAGAACTTTCCGTCGTGTCCGCTCGCTATCTCATTGGAATACGTCACGGAACTGGTGTTGAGCTTGAGATTAGTCCTCAAACGGGTCGGTCACAAGTATGGTGTCGTCCCGCTCCGGACTGGTCGAAAGCAGGGCGACCGGGGCGCCGATCAGCTCTTCGACCTGACGTACATATTTGATCGCCTGGGCCGGCAGATCCGCCCAGCTACGCGCGCCGACCGTCGACTGCTTCCAGCCTTCGAGCGTGATGTAGACCGGCTCGACACGCGCCTGGTCTGCCTGATTGGCCGGGAGATAATCGATTTCCCGGCCGTCGAGCTTGTAGGCGACGCAGATCTTCAGCTCATCCAGACCATCGAGAACATCCAGCTTGGTGAGCGCGATGCCGGTGATGCCCGAGGTCTTCACGGTCTGGCGGACCAGAACCGAATCGAACCAGCCACAGCGGCGCGGACGGCCGGTATTGACGCCGACTTCGCGGCCGACGGTCGACAGATGCCTGCCGATCTCGTCATCGAGCTCGCACGGGAACGGCCCCTCGCCGACGCGGGTCGTGTAGGCCTTGGTGATGCCGAGAACGTAACCGATCGCCGTCGGGCCGAGGCCGGACCCGGCAGCAGCCTGGCCGGCGACCGTGTTCGACGACGTCACGAAGGGATAGGTGCCGTGGTCATTGTCGAGCAACGCGCCCTGCGCCCCTTCGAAGAGGATGCGGGCACCGGCCTTGCGCTGGTCGTCGAGGATGCGCCAGACCTGATCGACATAGGGCAGCACCCGGTCGGCGACGTCCATGAGTTCCTTTTCGACCGATTCCACCGAGATTTCCGGCAGGTCGAGGCCGCGCCGCAGCGCATTGTGATGGGTCAGCAGCCGGTCGATCTTTGCCGGCAGCGCCTCCTTGTCGGCAAGGTCGATGACGCGGATGGCGCGACGGCCGACCTTGTCTTCATAGGCGGGGCCGATGCCGCGCCGTGTCGTGCCGATCTTCGTGCCGCTGTTGGAGGCGGCATCTTCCCGGAACCCGTCGAGGTCACGGTGGAGGGACAGGATGAGCGGCGCATTGTCGGCGATGCGCAGGATCTCCGGCGTCACGTTCACGCCCTGGCCGCGCAGCTTCTCGATTTCGGCAACGAAATGGTGGGGATCGACGACGACACCGTTGCCGATGACGCTGAGCTTGCCGCGCACGAGGCCGGACGGAAGCAGAGCCAGCTTGTAGCTGACGCCATCGATAACCAGCGTATGACCTGCATTGTGGCCGCCCTGATAGCGGACGATGACGTCCGCGCGTTCGGAAAGCCAGTCGACAATCTTGCCCTTGCCTTCGTCACCCCATTGAGATCCGACCACCACGACGTTCGTCATTTCATCTTTCCCGTTTTCGCGCGCGAGCGCCTTGCTGTTACGCGCACATGCGCGCGCGCCTGACACAAACCCGCGCATCTATACTGTGTTGTCTTTGGGAATGCGACCCTGTTATGACGGCCGCAATCCGCTTTTTGCATGACATCTCGCGCTTTTTCGCCTTATGTGAGCCACCTGCCGGCGCACCCCGCGCGCACCCTTCCACCCACCGGACCCAGCCGCCTTGAACAGCAGAGCCTATTTCTACCTGTGCGTCACCTCGCTTTTCTGGGGCGCGAACTCGGTGGCCGGCAAACTTGCCGTCGGCCATGTCAGCCCGATGGTGCTGACCACCTTCCGCTGGATCGTCGCGCTCAGCATCATCCTGATCCTCATGCTGCCGCAGGTGAAGCGCGACTGGCCGATGATCCGCCGGCACTGGCTGCAGTTGCTGCTCTACGGCGTCTTCGGCTTCACCGCCTTCAACGCCCTGCTCTATACGGCGCTCGGCTACACCAGCGCCATCAACGCCGTCATCGAGCAGGCCGGCATCCCCATGCTGATCTTCGTCTTCAACTTCCTGCTGTTCCGCATCCAGGCCTCGGCCGCACAGGTTCTCGGCTTCACCGTCACACTGATCGGCGTTCTTGTAACAGCCGCTCATGGCGAATTCTCGGCATTGGCCGAGCTCGAGTTCAACGTCGGCGACGCGCTGATGCTCGGCGCCTGCATCGTCTATGCCGCCTATACGGTCTCGCTGCGCTGGAAGCCGGAAATGCACTGGCAGAGCTTCATCGCGGCCCCGGCCTTCGGCGCGCTCCTCAGCGCTATCCCCCTGTTCTTCTGGGAACTGTCGCGCGGCGCCGCCATCTTTCCGGATACGACCGGCTGGGCCGTCGTGCTTTATGCCGGCATCTTCCCTTCCCTGCTTTCGCAGGTGCTCTATGTGCGCGGCGTTGAGATGATCGGCGCCAACCGGGCCGGCCTCTTCATCAATGCCATCCCGGTCTTCGGCACCATCCTGTCCGTGGTGCTGGTCGGCGAAACCATGCATGTGTTCCACATCTTCGCGCTTCTTCTCGTGCTCGGCGGCATCGCGATTGCCGAATGGGGACGGCCGAAAGAGAAAAACACCTGACAGACACAAGAAATCACCCGCAAGAACCTGTATTTGCAGAAGGTTAACCCCTAAAACTCGGATGGACGCTTAAGTCTTGTTTAGATTTTTGATGTTGCAGTCACTGGCAACATGGGTCTTTTCGAGTTTCAAATCGTGAAAAACATTCGTATTTCCACCCGCATCTATCTGCTCACCGCCATGGCGCTGTTCTTCATGGCCGCCGCCATGATCTACAAGACACAGGCCGCCAACGAGGAGGTGAACGACGAGCGCCGCCAGATGCTGCGCAACGTCACGGAATCCGCCATCTCCGTCATCGCCTCCTACGAGAAGCTCGCCAGGGACGGCGCGCTTTCCGAGGAGGAAGCCAAGACGCGGGCCATCGCCGACGTCATGGCCATGCGCTTCGGTGAAGGCGGCTACTTCTTCATCAATTCCTTCGACGGCATGATGGTCGCCCATCCGCTGAACGCCAAGCTGATCGGCACGGATGTGCGCGGCCTGAAGGACACGCACGGCAAGGCCTTCAACATCGAGCTGATCCAGCTCTCCCAGAACCCCGGCAGCGGCTTCGTCGACTATTACTGGGACAAGCCGGGCCAGAGCAAGCCGGTCGAGAAGTTCTCCTATATCCAGGGCTTCAAACCCTGGGGCTGGGGCATCGGCACCGGCGTCTATGCCGACGACCTTGCCGCCAAGTATTACGCCTCGCTGACGACGACGATCGCCATCACGCTGCTTGCCGGCATCGCGACGCTTCTTGCCGCGCTCGCCATCGGCCGCTCGATCAGCCGCCCGATCAACCGGCTGAAGGACGTGATGCTGGAAGTCTCGCGCAACGAAACACACTCGACCGTGCCGGATACCGATCGCAAGGATGAGATCGGCAACATGGCCGATGCGCTCGTCCTGCTGCGCAATTCCGTCATCGAGCGCAACGAACTGGAAATCCGCCAGCGCGAGCAGCAGGGCCTGCTCGACGGCGAGCGCAGCGCCAACGGGGAGCGCCAGGCCGCCGTTGCCCGCAGCCAGTCGCGCGTCGTCGAAACCATCGGCTCGGCACTGGAACGCCTTGCCCAGGGCGACCTCACCGTCGAGGTGCCGGATCTCGGCCGCGATTATGAAAAGCTCCGCCGCGATTTCAACGGCGCCGTGGATGCCCTGAAGTCCACCATTGCGGCCATCGCGGAATCGACCGCCGTCGTCAACGGCAGCGCCGGCGAGATCAGCCGCGCGGCCAACGACCTCTCGCAGCGCACCGAGCAGCAGGCCGCCTCGCTGGAGGAGACCGCCGCCGCACTCGACGAGATCACCGCCGCCGTACAGAACTCTACCTCGCGTGCAGAAGAGGCCAAGCGCATGGTTTCCGAAGCCCGCGCCGGCGCCGCCAGGTCGAGCGAAGTCGTGCGCAACGCGATCGACGCGATGGGCCGCATCGAGCACTCCTCCTCCAAGATCGGCGAGATCATCGGCGTCATCGACGACATCGCCTTCCAGACGAACCTCCTGGCCCTCAACGCCGGCGTGGAAGCGGCCCGCGCAGGCGAAGCCGGCAAGGGGTTTGCCGTCGTCGCCCAGGAAGTGCGTGAGCTCGCCCAGCGTTCGGCCAATGCCGCCAAGGAGATCAAGGCACTGATCAATGCCTCCACGACGGAGGTTTCGGCCGGCGTCAACCTCGTCGAGGAAACCGGCAGCTCGCTCAGCGATATCGAACGCCGCGTCAACGATATCAACGAGCGCATCGTCGCCATCGCCACCGCCGCGCAGGAACAGGCCGTCGGGCTTCGGGAAATCAACACGGCCGTCAACCAGATGGACCAGATGACCCAGCAGAACGCCGCCATGGTGGAAGAAACCTCGGCCGCCAGCCAGACGCTGGCGCAGGAAAGCGGCCAGCTCGCCGGCCGCATCGCCCACTTCCAGTTGACCGGCTCGGGCCGCGGCGAGATGCGCCGCGCCGCCTGATCCCCAACGGCACACACCAACGAAAAGGCCCGCCGGAGCGATCCGGCGGGCCTTTCTGTTCGTCTTGGGAGGACGACGATCAGTCGACGTTGAAGACCAGCGACTTCACCTGGCGGATCGCCGGGTTGGTGCGCAGCTTGTTCAAGACGTCTTCCGACACGGCGGCATCGACATAGAGCAGCGCGATGGCGTCACCGCCCTGCTTGTCGCGGCCGAGCTGGAAGTTGGCGATGTTGACGCCGCCCTCGCCCAGCGTCGTGCCGATGAAGCCGATCATGCCGGGAACGTCGGTATTGGTGATGTAGACCATGTGGCTGCCGACATCGGCGTCGAGGTTGATGCCCTTGATCTGGATGAAGCGCGGCTTGCCGTCGGAGAACACCGTGCCGGCGATCGAGCGGGTCTGGTTGGCGGTCGTCACCGTCAGGCGGATATAGCCGTCGAAGACGCCCGACTTGTCGCGCTTGACCTCGGAGAGGATGATGCCCTTTTCCTTGATCATGATCGGCGCCGAGACCATGTTGACGTCGGCGACCTGCGTGCGGATGAGGCCGGCGAGCGCGGCGCTGGTCAGCGCCTTGGTGTTCATCGTCGCGGTCACGCCGTCATAAAGGATCTCGATTTCCTTGATCGCGCTTTCCGTGACCTGGCCGACGAAGGCGCCGAGCACGTCCGCAAGGCGGATGAACGGCTTCAGGATCGGCGCTTCCTCAGCGGTGATCGACGGCATGTTGATGGCGTTCGAGACGGCACCCTTGACGAGGTAGTCCGACATCTGCTCGGCGACCTGAAGGGCGACGTTCTCCTGCGCTTCCGTGGTCGAGGCGCCGAGATGCGGCGTGCAGACGACGTTCGGCAGGCCGAAGAGCGGGCTTTCCTTGGCGGGCTCGACCTCGAAGACGTCGAAGCCGGCGCCGGCGACCTTGCCGGACTTCAGCGCTTCGGCAAGATCGGCCTCGACGACGAGGCCGCCGCGGGCGCAGTTCACGATGCGCACGCCGTCCTTCATCTTGGCGATCGCCGCCGCATCGATGATGTTGCGGGTCTTGTCCGTCAGCGGCACATGCATGGTGATGAAATCGGCTTCGGCGAACAGTTCGTCGAGTTCGACCTTCTTCACGCCCATCTCCTCGGCGCGCTCCTTAGAGAGGAACGGATCGTAGGCGACGACATGCATCTTCAGGCCGATGGCGCGCGAGCAGACGATCGAGCCGATATTGCCGGCGCCGATGACGCCGAGCGTCTTGCCGGTGATCTCGACGCCCATGAACTTCGACTTCTCCCACTTGCCGGCCTGCGTGGAGGTATCGGCGGCCGGAAGCTGGCGGGCGACGGCGAACATCAGCGCGATGGCGTGTTCGGCCGTGGTGATCGAGTTGCCGAACGGCGTGTTCATGACGATGATGCCGCGGCGCGAGGCGGCCGGGATATCGACATTGTCGACGCCGATGCCGGCGCGGCCGATGACCTTCAGGTTGGTCGCCGCCGCGATCAGCTTTTCCGTCGCCTTGGTGGCGGAGCGGATGGCAAGGCCGTCATAATTGCCGATGATCTCGGCGAGCTTGTCCTTGTCCTTGCCGAGCTGCGGCTGGAAATCGACGTCGACGCCGCGATCGCGAAAGATCTGGACGGCGGTTTCCGACAGTTCGTCGGATACGAGTACGCGAGGTGCCATGGGAGGCCTCCTTCAATGGGTCCGGGAAGATGAGATCAAGGTGGCTTCGCCCTTGGGACGAAGCCAGTCGCAAAATCAGGCCGCAGCCTTGGCAAGCGTCGCCTTCTGGGTCTCGAAAGCCCAGGTCAGCCAGGGCATCAGCGCTTCGAGATCGGCGGTGTCGATGGTGGCACCGGCCCAGATGCGCAGGCCCGACGGGGCATCGCGGTAGGCGCCGATGTCAAAGGCGACACCCTGCTTGTCGAGGAGCGCGACGAGGCCCTTGGCAAAGGCTCCCTGAGCATCCGCATCGAGCGCCAGCACGTCCTTGTCCGCGATCGTCAGGCAGACGGAGGTGTTGGAACGCGTCGCCGGGTCCTTGGCAAGGTTGGCGATCCAGTCGTTCGCCTCGACGAAGTCAAAGATCACCTTGGCATTGGCATCGGCGCGCGCCATCAGCCCCTTGAGGCCGCCGACCTGCTTGGCCCAGTTGAGCGCATCGATATAGTCCTCGACGCAGAGCATGGAGGGCGTGTTGATCGTCTCGCCCTGGAAGATGCCCTCGATGATCTTGCCGCCCTTGGTCATGCGGAAGATTTTTGGCATCGGCCAGGCCGGCGTATAGCTTTCGAGCCGTTCGACGGCGCGCGGCGACAGGATGATGACGCCATGCGCGCCCTCGCCGCCCAGAACCTTCTGCCAGGAGAAGGTGACGACATCGAGCTTGGCGAAATCGAGGTTTTGCGCGAAGGCGGCCGAGGTCGCGTCGCAGATGGTCAGGCCCTGGCGGTCGGCCGGGATGAAATCGGCGTTCGGGACGCGGACGCCCGAGGTGGTGCCGTTCCAGGTGAAGACCACGTCACGGTCGAAATCGATCGTGGAAAGGTCGGGCAGCAGGCCGTAATCGGCCGTGATCTTGCGCGTGTCGGGGAGCTTCAGCTCCTTCACGACATCGGAAACCCAGCCCGAGCCAAAGCTTTCCCAGGCGACCATGTCGACGCCGCGGGGCCCGAGCAGCGACCACAGCGCCATCTCGACGGCGCCGGTATCGGAGGCCGGCACGATGCCGATGCGGTAATCCGCGGGCACTTCCAGGACGTCTCGGGTAAGGTCGATGGCCTGCTTGAGCTTGGCCTTGCCGATCTTGGCGCGGTGCGAACGACCGAGCGCGGCATCGGAAAGCGCTTCGAGCGACCAATCGGGGCGCTTCGAGCAAGGGCCAGAAGAAAAATGGGTATTGTTCGGACGTACGTCCGGCGGCGTGACGGTCTTCGTCATGATCGCTATCCTTCCAGATAGATAGCCCTTCGTTGGGGAAGGGTGTCCCGCCGCCGTGAATATGGAAGAGGCTTTTTGAAGTCAAGCGGATTATGTCGCGAACGAAAAATAATGCGGCGCAACGGAAACGGCGCGCCGGTTTCCCGACGCGCCGCCGCACAAGCAAAAGATGAAGGTTTTACCAGGTGGAAACGCGGATACCGGCGCGGAATTCGTGCTTCTGGAACCCCTCGTCATGCCCCTTGACCCTGACCGTACCGACACCGGGTACCTCGGCGCTGCCGCCGAAGGCCTTGCCGCCCGCCATATCGGAGAAGCGGTAGCCGAGGTCCAGCTTGACGCGCTCGGTGAGGTCGATGGCGGCACCCGCCATCAGCGCATAGGTGAAGCGCCAGTTGTCGTCGCCCTTCACGCGGATCTCGTCGAAGGTCGCGCCAGCGCAGGATCCCGTGTCGTTCCGGCAGTTCGCCTGGGTCCGGAAGCTGTCCCATTTCATGTAGGTTACGCCCGCGCCCGCGCCGACATAGGGCGTGATCCCGGCATAGGTTCCGAGATCCACATAGCCGTTCGCGAGGAAATTGGCCGCGCTGTAATCCGCCTTCTGGCCGAGGCGGCAGGTCGTGCCCGCCGGGGCCGCGATGCAGGGCGAATCGAGGCTCGTGCTGCCGCTCAGCGAACCGTTGAAGAAATCCGTCGTCAGGTCGGCGCGCAGGAAGTTGTTGAACTGATAGCCCATGCCGACGCCGTAGGAGACGGGCTTGGAGAAGCGGGCATTGTCGAAGTCGCCTTCCGCGAAGGTCGCGCCGAAGGCATCGATCCGGTAGTTCGGCTTGTCGTGCTTGACCCAGCCGGAATAACCGAGGTCGCCGCGGATGTACCAGCCCTCGGCCACCGTGCTGCCGGACACGTCGATTTCCGGCGCGTTGATGATGTCGAGATCGCTCGCCGTCGCGCTCGTCGCGATGAGGCCGGCAAGAACGGCAATACCAAGCGGTGCAATGCGGCGGAACATGGTCTCGATCCCTCAAGGCCGGACGGGCCGGCGGTTGCGTGACCGGCGCAGGGCTGCATATCCTTAAGAGATCGCTGCCCTACACCGTTGGTTAACCATAAATCTTAAGGCGTGAAGAAACGGTTAAATGACCGGAATTGCGACACGTCCGAAAATGCGAAAGGCCGCCCGGAGGGCGGCCTTGCAAGACGGTCGGCGAGAAGCCGCTTATTTGTAGACGGGCTGCTCGATCGGGATTTCGGCCGGCGGGATATAGGCCTGCTGGTCGCAGCCGTTGAAGGCGTATCGCAGACCGGCGCGTGCCTCGTGGCTGTAGAAGCCCTTGTCGTAGCCCGGGCCGCCGCCGGCATTGAAGCCGAACATGTCGCCCTTGGTGACATGGCGGAAACGGTAGCCGAGGTCGGCCTTCAGGTTGCAGGTGACATCGACGGAGGCGCCGGCCATCAGCGCATAGGTGAAGCGCCAGCTCTTCCGGCCGCGGTGATCGAAGGTCGGGTCGCAGTTCGTCGGATCGCCGGTTTCGCACGAGGTGTTCTTGAGGCTCTTCCAGTTCACATAGGTACCGCCGATACCCGCGCCGACATAGGGCGTGACGATGCCGTAGGTGCCGATATCGACATAGGCATTGGCGAGCAGGCTGAGGGCCGTCAGCGAGGAGACGTCGGTCGAGGTGCAGTTCACGGCAACGCCGCAGCCGCCCGTCGTCGAGCCCTTGAACTTGGACTTGAACATGTAGTCGAGCGTCACGTCCGTGCGGAAGTGATCGTTGATCTGGTAACCGACACCGCCACCGATGGTGAAGCCGCTCTTCAGGCGCGTGGAATCGAAGCTGCGATAGGTGTCGTTCGACCCCTGGTAGAAACTGGCCCCGCGCATCTTGTTGTAGGACCAGCCCATGTCACCGCGCAGATACCAGCCGCCCGTCTCGATGACGGTTTCCTGCACCGGCGCCTCGATGACCTCCGGCTGGTAGACATCGGCCGCATAACCCGACGTGCCCGTCAGCAGGACGGCAACCACGCCACTCAAAACTTTCCTCATGGCCTTGCTCCAATAGGCTTTGCTTGGGTTGGCCGGCACGCCGGATTCCAAGTCCCTCGATCAGGCATGGATAATGGCGAGGAAAGGTTAAGGGGCGATTAACTACAAACATTTACCGTATTTGTTAACGGCCGTTCACGAATTCGGTAAACGACAAATAAAAACCACGGGATTTTCACAAGAGTCTCCGCTGCGACTTCATGGCAAAAGAAAAGGCCGAAGCAATGCTTCGGCCCTCTCGATGAATGTGGGGTAGAGACGTTCAGGCGGCGTTGCGCACCGCGCCGATCACGTCCACCAGCTCGTCGACGATGCGCTCCACCTGCGCCCGGTCGTCGCCTTCCGCCATGACGCGTATCAGCGGCTCGGTGCCGGAGGGGCGGATGAGGAGACGGCCGTTGCGGGCGAGCTCGCTTTCGGCATCGGCGATCGCCTGGCGCACCGTGGCGTCCTCCAGCGGCTGGCCGGCCTTGATGCGCACGTTCTTCAGCACCTGCGGCACCGGCTCGAAGCGGTTGCACACCTCGCTGACCGTTCTGCCGCTGCGCTTGACGCAGGCGAGCACCTGGAGCGCGGCGACAAGACCGTCGCCCGTCGTACCGAAATCGGACAGCACGATATGACCGGACTGCTCGCCGCCGACATTGTAGTCGTGCTGGCGCATGTGTTCGACGACATAGCGGTCGCCGACCTTGGTGCGCTGCAGGCCGAGCCCCTTGTCGGAGAGGAAGCGTTCGAGGCCGAGATTGGACATGACGGTCGCGACGATGCCGCCGCCGCGCAGCATGCCGTCTGCCGCCCAGCTTTCGGCGATGACGGCCATCAGTTGGTCGCCGTCGATGATCTTGCCATTCTCGTCGACGATCTGCACGCGGTCGGCGTCGCCATCAAGCGCGATGCCGATATCGGCGCGCACCTCGTGCACCTTGCGCTGCAGGGTTTCGGGATGGGTCGAGCCGCAGTCGAGATTGATGTTGAGGCCGTCAGGCTCGTTGCCGATCGTCACCACGTCGGCGCCGAGTTCCCAGAGAGCGGCGGGGGCGACGCGGTAGGCGGCGCCGTTCGCGCAGTCGATGGCGACGCGCAGGCCCTTCAGCGTGACATCGCGCGGCAGCGTGCGCTTGGCATGCTCGATATAGCGGTCATGCACGCCGTCGATGCGCTTGGCCCGGCCGATCTCGGCGGATTTGGCGAGCTGCGCCGTGATGTCCTTGTCGAGCAACTCCTCGATCTCCATCTCGATCTCGTCGGAGAGCTTGTAGCCGTCGGGACCGAAGAGCTTGATGCCGTTGTCGTAGAACGGGTTGTGCGAGGCGGAGATCATCACGCCGATATCGGCGCGCAGCGACCGCGTCAGCATGGCGACGGCGGGGGTCGGGATCGGGCCGAGGATGAAGGCGTCGATGCCTGCGGCGGTGAAACCCGCCACCATGGCGTTTTCCAGCATGTAGCCGGAAAGGCGCGTGTCCTTGCCGATCACCACGCGATGGCGGTGCGCGCCGCGGCGGAAGATCGTGCCGACGGCGATGCCGACCCGCATGGCAAGATCCGGCGTCATCGGGAAGATGTTGGATTGTCCCCGGATGCCGTCCGTGCCGAAATAACGACGTTTCATGTCCACTCCTGAAAATCGCCGGCCTGGGCGGCGCATTGCGCTGCACCCTGCTCTGGCTCCCTGTCTCTACGCAATTCCGGACGCAAAACCGCTGCGCGCTTTTGCTGGAACTGCTTCAGCGTGCATTCTGCCGCTCCGCGCGTCCATCTCAGGGCAGAGGGTAACGATAAATCCGCCCGGTAATCCAATCCTTAAAACGACGTAGAGCTATCATCTTTCTTTGCCACAAAAGCCGGCAAAGGACAGCCACCCGACTATCAGAATTCATTACAGTCCGTTACCAAAGGAAAACGGCCGGGATAGACTTCCCGGCCGCCAAAGTACTGAGAAAGCCCGCCCAACCTCTTCTTGCCGTGGTCGGGCTTGACCCGCCCCATGCCACCCGCCTCTCGCATTGCGACTGTGGATCCTCGGCTCAAGGCCGAGGATGACGGGTGGGGTACAGGGCAAGGTCGCCTATTGCGGCTGCGGTTCCAGCCCGCCTTCCGGCTCGCCACCCTTCTTGTGACCGGCCTTCGGCACGGCGGAGCCGCGGTGCGGCGGCGTGTCGTCACCGAGATCGCGGGCGGGCTTCTCGCCGCGGATGAGCGCCTTGATCTCGTCGCCCGTCAGCGTCTCGTATTCGAGCAGACCCTCGGCAAGCGCCACGAATTCGTGGTGCTGCTCGGTGATGATGCGCTTGGCCTCGGCATAGGCCTCGTCGATCAGGCGGCGGATCTCGTTGTCGATCTTCTGCGCGGTCGCCTCGGAGACGTTCTTCTGCTGCGCGACCGAATGGCCGAGGAAGACCTCCTGCTGGTTCTCGCCATAGGCGACCTGGCCGAGCTGGTCGGAGAAGCCCCATTGGGTGACCATCGCACGGGCGAGCTTGGTCGCCTGCTCGATATCGGAGGAGGCGCCGGACGTGATGTTGTCCTTGCCGAAGGTGATCTCTTCGGCAACGCGGCCGCCCATCATGATGGCGAGGCGCGAGACCATCCACTTGTAGCTCATCGAGTAGCGGTCGCCCTCGGGAAGCTGCATGACCATGCCGAGCGCACGGCCGCGCGGAATGATCGTCGCCTTGTGCAGCGGATCGGCAAGCGGCACCTTGAGCGCGACGATGGCATGGCCGGCCTCGTGATAGGCGGTGAGCTTCTTTTCCGCCTCGGTCATCGCCGAGGAGCGGCGCTCGGCGCCCATCATGATCTTGTCCTTGGCGTCCTCGAATTCCTGCATAGTGACGAGGCGCTTGTTGCGGCGCGCGGCCATCAGGGCAGCCTCGTTGACGAGGTTCATGAGGTCGGCGCCGGAAAAGCCGGGCGTACCGCGGGCGAGGATCTTGAGGTCGACATTCGGGGCGAGCGGCACGTTGCGCACATGCACCTTGAGGATGCGCTCGCGGCCGACGATGTCCGGGTTCGGCACGACGACCTGGCGGTCGAAACGGCCGGGGCGCAGCAGCGCCGGGTCGAGAACGTCGGGGCGGTTGGTCGCGGCGATCAGGATGATGCCTTCATTGGCCTCGAAACCGTCCATCTCGACGAGAAGCTGGTTCAGCGTCTGCTCGCGCTCGTCATTGCCGCCGCCGAGGCCCGCGCCGCGGTGACGGCCGACGGCGTCGATTTCGTCGATGAAGATGATGCAGGGCGCGTTCTTCTTGGCCTGCTCGAACATGTCGCGCACGCGGCTTGCGCCGACGCCGACGAACATTTCGACGAAGTCCGAACCGGAAATGGTGAAGAAGGGCACGTTGGCTTCACCCGCGACGGAGCGTGCCAGGAGCGTCTTACCGGTACCGGGCGGGCCGACGAGCAGCACGCCGCGCGGGATGCGTCCGCCAAGGCGCTGGAACTTCTGCGGATCGCGCAGGAACTCGACGATCTCTTCCAGGTCCTGCTTGGCTTCGTCGACGCCGGCGACATCCGCGAAGGTGACACGGCCATGCGCTTCGGTGAGCAGCTTCGCCTTGGACTTGCCGAAACCCATCGCGCCGCGCGAGCCGCCCTGCATCTGGCGCATGAAGAACAGCCAGACGCCGAGGATCAGAAGCATGGGCAGCAGCGTGCCGATATAGCTGAGGAAGCCGGAGGAACCGTCCGTCTCCGGCCGCGCGCTGACGACGACGTTCTTCGCCTCAAGCCGCTGGACGAGCGAATTGTCGCCGGTCGGCGCATAGGTCTGGAAGGTAGCGCCGGTCTCGACATAGCTGCCGACGATCTTTTCGCCGGTGATGACGACTTCCTTCACCCGGCTCGCGTCCACTTCTTTCAGGAACTGCGAATAGGGGATTTCCCGCGAGCCGGTCTGCGCCGGGCTCGTCTGGAACATGCTGAACAGCGCGATCAGCAAGAGGGCGATGATCGCCCACAGGGCGAAGTTGCGGAAATTGGGATTCATCGAACGTTCCGGGCACTTTCCCGGCCGGAATTTCCCGGCCGCTTCTCTGTCGCCTAACATAGGGTCGCCATGCGGCCTTGCCAAGGCAAAGCGCACGGGGGCAGGGCTTTTCTCTCAACATCGTCAACGGCACCGACGGTCCTGCGGCCGCCCGGCGTCGTCATGATCCCTATTCTAGCACAACGCCTTCGTGCGCGCCTTCATTCGTTCGGCGGAGACGAAAACGGCGCGCGGCCGAGAATTCCCACAAGCGCATTGGCAAGCGGAAGGTCGAAATGCGGCAGGAAACGGGCGTAAGGCGTGATGACTGGCTCCATGGCGGCACGATCGGCGGGCACGCGCGCCCCGTCCTCGAATTCCAGGCATGGTGCGGCGCGGCTGGCGCGCAAGGCAGGCCCGCCCAGCCCGGCGCCGCCATCCCGTCCTCCCCCGCTGCCGGCGGCAGAAACCGTGATCGTCCGGCCGGTGCGGTTGACCACACGGTATCGCCCGTCCCAGACGGCCGCCGCCCCCGCCGGCACGGCAAGGGCCTTAATGCCCCGGCACTCGCGATAGACGAAAAGGCCGTCACGCCGGCGATCGAAGACCACGCGGCCGGCGGTCAGCCGCGACAGTGTGCCGCTGGCAAGGAATTTTCGCAGGCGCTCGGCCGATGCCGTTTCAAGGGCATGGACCCGCCCCCCGCGACCGCCGCCAGCAGCAGCAGGCCGCGCCAGGCGCCAGCATCGGCGAGAAGCGTATCGATCGCCGCCGGCTCCAGCGCGAAGGAGGCGCCCTTCACCCGGACGTTTTCGGCAAGGAAGGCGGCGGCGCGGCGGGAAAGCAGCATCCTGTCCTCGCCCGCAGGATCTGGCGAAACGCCACGCGCCCGGATGCGGACGCGCTCGAAGCGGGCATTGTCGTTGCTCGGATCGTCGCGCCAGCCTTCGCCCCGCGCCGCAAGGAAAGCGCGAATGGCCGCCCGGTCGATGGCGAGGAACGGCCGCAGCAGCCAGACCGCACCGTTCAGGAGAACGGCATCCGCCATCCCGGAAAGGCCGATGCCGTCCGCCGACCGGGCGGCGCGCATCGCCACCGTCTCGTTCTGGTCGTCGCGCGTATGGGCCGCAAGAACGGCATCGGCGCCCATCTCCACCGCGGCGGCAGCGAGAAGATCATAACGCTTGGCGCGGGCGGCGGCCTGCAAGCCGGAAACCGGCTTCACCCCTTCCCAGCGCCGGATGCTGTGCCCTATGCCGTGGCGCGCGCAAAGTGCGCCGACCCAGGCGGCCTCTTCGGCCGAGCCGGGGCGCAGATCATGGTCGATCGTGCAGGCGGAAAGGGTGATACCGGGAAAACGCCCGGTCGCGCAGAGCGTGGCGAGGGCCACGAGCAGCCCGGTCGAATCGCTGCCGCCGGAAATGGCGACCAGCAGATGCGCCGGGTGCTTGAAACTGTTCAGAAATCGGCCGGCTGCCTCAAGGGCGGGATCATCCGCGCGGGCCACGGCGTTTCTTCCGTCCGCAATCAGCAGGACAGGCGGCTCTGTTCGGAGGAGACCTTGCTCTTCACGGCCTTGGAAGCATCGGGATAACGCTTGTTCACCTCGCGCAGCGTGGCGCAGGCGGTTTCGCGGTTGTCGAGCGCGGCGAGCGACATGCCGAGCTTCAGCAGCATCTCCGGCGCCTTCTTCGACTTGCTGAACGTCTGGTGGGCATTGAGGAAGGTCTTTGCCGCCTCGTTGAAATTGCCCTGCGAATACTGTGCCTCGCCCAGCCAGAAATTCGCATCTGCCGCCTTCTCGCCCTTCGGGAAGATGTCGAGATAGTCGCGGAATTCGCGTTCGGCAAGCTGGTAGTCGCCGGACAGGACATGGCCATAGGCCACCTGGTAGAGGTCGTCGGGATTGTCGAGCGAGGCGGAAGACGACTGCGAGGCCTGCGGCAGGCCATCCTCGACGCCCGGCAGCGAATTGTCGTTGCCGATCGAGGCGCTCCGGTTGTCGAGATCCGGATTGGCGTCGGCGCCGATCGGGTTGCCGTTCTCGTCGAAGCGGATCGAGCCGAGTTCCTGCGGCAGGGCACCGCCGCCGGTGCTCTGGTCAAGCGTGTCGGTCCCGGCGGTATCACCCGCCGGCACCCTGTTCGAGGCGATCTGCTGGTCGGCAGTCCCGCCGTTCACCGGCTTGTCGAGGGCGCCGCTCTTGCCGGAGCCCCCGCTCTTGCCGCTTTCGAGATCCTGGAAGCGATACTCGTTGTCTTCCTGCGTCTTGCGAAGCTGCTCCTGCATCTGCAGGAGCTGGTAGCTCATTTCCTCGATCCGGCCGTTGAGGCTGCGGATCTGCTCTTCGAGCTGCCCGACGCGCGGATCCATGGCCTGAGCCAGGATCACGTTACCCTTCTCCACCCGCTCGCTTTGTGCCGGCAGGAAGCCGTTCGCAAGCGGGAAAAGCGGCGATGCGCTGATCGGCCCGACCATGCCTGCTACCGCTGCGAGACTGAAAACGCCTGCCGCGACAAGTTTCTTCATCTATCTTCGTCCTGTTGGTCCCATTGTACGCCGAAGCGCTGCCGAAGAGTTTTTCCAAATACTCTCAAAAAGCAACGGAGTTCGGCCAAAGTGTGTTGAAAAAAGAAAGGCGGCCTCTCGGCCGCCTTTTCCCTGGTCCTTCCGGAGAAGGAATTACATGCCGGCGCCGCCGAGAACGGTGACGGCGCGGCGGTTCTGCGACCAGCAGGAAATGTCGTCGCAAACGGCGACCGGCTTTTCCTTGCCGTAGGAGATCGTCTTCATGCGGTTCGCCGGAACGCCGCGCGAAGCGAGGTACTGGCGGGTCGCGGCAGCACGGCGTGCGCCGAGCGCCAGGTTGTATTCACGCGTACCGCGTTCGTCGGCATGGCCTTCGATCGTGATGGCGTAGTTCGGGTAGCGCTGCAGCCACTGGGCCTGGCGATCGAGCGTCGCGGCGGCATCGGCGCGAACCGACGAGGAGTCGGTGTCGAAGAAGATGCGGTCGCCGACATTGACGGTGAAGTCCTGCTGCGAGCCCGGCGTCGCGGCACCAGCGCCGCCGTTGAGGCCGAGGTCGCCGGCATTGTTCGGCATGTTCTTCTTGGATGCGCAGCCGGCGAGCGCCAGCGTCATGAACAGGGCGATCATTGCCGGGTTGCGGGCGATGGTCTGCATGCGGCCAGCGGCCGGGGAATGAATGCGGCTCATGAGCCGGTCTCCTTGCATCAGTTCTGCGTCAAGTTCGTTGAAGCGTCGGTTTCAATCAGGGTTGCCAGACTGTAACCGCGGTCGGTTAATCCGCGTTCAACGATTATGGTTAACGATTGCTTGTAAGACCGTCCCCGGCCCCTCGCATAAAACAAAGACGGGCCTGCCACGTCTCGCCTGGCGCCTGATTTACAGGACTTTGCGGCAAGAACGCGGCAGGCCCGCCTCATTCATATCTGTCGCTATTCCAGAAGCGGCGACCAGGCCGGGTCGGAGGCGAAGCCCTTGGTCTGGACGACCTGCTCGTTGTAGCCGGAAAGGTCGATCGAATAGATCTGCGGACCACCGGCCCCGGCCGCCTGGCGGAAGAACATCAGCACGCGGCCGTTCGGCGCCCAGGTCGGGCCTTCATTGTGGAAGCCCGAGGTGAGGATGCGCTCGCCCGAACCGTCCGTCTTCATCACGCCGATCGAGAACTTGCCGCCCGACTGCTTGGTGAAGGCGATGAGGTCGCCGCGCGGCGACCAGACCGGCGTGGAGTAGGAACCGTCGCCGAAGGAGATGCGGCGCTGGTTGGAGCCGTCGGCGCCCATCACGTAGAGCTGCGGCCTGCCGCCCCGGTCGCTTTCGAACACGATCTGCGTGCCGTCGGGCGAATAGGACGGCGAGGTGTCGATCGCCGCCGTCGAGGTGAGGCGCGTCGTGGTGCGCGAACGCAGGTCCATCGTGTAGATGTTGGAATTGCCTTCCTGCTGCAGGCTCATGATGACCTTCTGGCCATCCGGCGAGAAGCGCGGCGAGAAGGTCATGCCCGGGAAGTTGCCGACCACCTCGCGCTGCCCCGTCTCGAGCTGGAGCAGGTAGACGCGCGGCTGGTTGCCCTCGAAGGACATGTAGGTGATTTCCTGGCGGTTCGGCGAAAAGCGCGGCGTCAGGACCAGCTCGTTGGCATTGGTGAGCGCACGCGCGTTGAAACCGTCCTGGTCCATGATGGCGAGCTGGCGCTTGCGGGCCGTCTTCGGGCCGCTTTCGGCGACATAGACGATGCGGGTGTCGAAATAGCCCTTCTCGCCCGTCAGGCTCTCATAGATCGCATCGGCGATGATATGCGCGACGCGGCGCCAGTTCTCCGGCTGGGTGTAGAACTGCTGGCCGGTGATCTGCTTGCCGCCAAAAGTGTCCCACAGGCGGAACTCGGCGCGCAAACGCCCGTCGCCTTCCTGCGTCACGCGGCCCGTGACGAGGGCCTGCGCATTGATGACCTTCCAGTCATCGAAGCGCGGCGCCTGGTTGGGGTTGGAGATCTTTTCGATGAAGGCCTGCTTGTTGATGGGCGCGAAGAGGCCGGAGCGCTTGAGGTCCGCCGCAATCACGTCGGTGATGCGCTGGCCGAGATCGCCCGCGGCGATGAAATCCGTCACCGCGATCGGCAGCGGCTCGACATTGCCCTTGTTGATGTTGATTTCCACGAGCGCCCAGGCCTGCGGCAGGGAGGCCGCAAGGCCGGTCAGCACGACCAGCAAACGGAGGAGAGTGCGTCTGAACATAAATCTAGGCCTTCCTAGTTCTTACATCATCTGGCTGGGGTCGAAGTTCACGACGACTTCGCTCCAGGCGTCATATTTTTCCGGCGGCAGGCCCTTGAAGGGCCGCGATTTCATGATGGCGCGGCGGGCACCGCCGGCAAGCGCACGGCGCGCGGTGTCCGAACCGCCCGTCGCCACCACTTCCGGCTCGCCGATGATGTCGCCGTTCTGGTCGAGCTGCATCGTGACCTTGATGCGCACGTCGGCGGCATCGGCAAGGCCGGGGATGATCGACCAGTTGTTCTGGATCTGGCCGCGCAGCGCGTCCATCTCGCTCAAGGACAGCTTGGTGCCGCTCGTCGTCTTCTTGCCGCCGAGCGCGGCCTGTTCCTGCGAGCGCTTCGCGCCGCCGCCGGCCGCCTTTTCCTTGTTGAGAAGCGCGGAGATCTCGTCGGCGTTGAAGTCGCTGTCGTTCAGCGAGCTCGCCTTTTCCTGCTTCTTCTTCTGGTCCTTCTTGCGGTCCGGCGTCTTGGCGGTCTCGGCCTTCGCCGTCTCGACCTTCTTCTCGGCCGGCTTTTCGGCGGTTTCCGTCTTCTTCGTCTCGACCTTCGGCTTCATCTCGGGAAGCGGGATCCTGTCCGGCAGCGCCTCGGCGTCCTCGACCTCGGCGGGCTTTTCCTCCGAAGGCGTCGCCTCGGGCTTCGGGTCCGGCTTGACCTCCTGCCTGGTCTCGGGAAGCGCGGCGACCTCGGTCGAGGGTTCGCTGGCAGGCTCTTCCTGCTTCACCTCTTCGACGGGCTTGGTATCCGGCGTCTGCACGACCTTCTCGGCCTTTTCCGGTGCGGCGGCGGTCTCGATATCGCGCGGCTTTTCCTCCGGCGTCGGCAGGTTCTTCAGGTCGACGTCGTTTTCGCCGGCGTTTTCCGCATTCTCGACCGGCGTCTGTTTCTTGGTCGGAACAGGCGCCGCCTTTTCCTTCATTTCGGCTTTCTTGTCGCCCTGCTGGATCTGCGTCAGTTCCTCGATCGACACGATATCGACCGGCAAGGCCTCGACATTGGCGACGTCGAAGCTTTCAGGACTGCCGAGCGAAACCAGCGCCCAGGTGAGGACCAGGGAGTGGATGACGGCGGATGTGGCGAGGCTGCCCTTCATGGCGTGCGATCACCTGTCCGGTTTCTGCTCGGTGACGAGGCCGATATTGGTGAACCCGCCCGCCTGGATGCGCGACATGACGTCGGCGATGACGCCGTAGGGCGCCGTGCCGTCGCCGCGCACGAAGACGCGCTCGGTATACCCCGTCGTCGCGACGGCCTGGAGCTTTGCGGCGATCTCGTCGATCGGGATCGGCGTTTCCTGCAGGTAGACCTGGCCGTCCGCCTTGACGGAAACGGTGATCGGCTGGGTGTCGGCGTTAAGGGCCTTCGCCTGCGTCTTCGGCAGGTCGAGCGGCACGCCGACCGTCATCAGGGGCGCGGCCACCATGAAGATGATGAGCAGCACGAGCATGACGTCGACGAACGGCGTCACGTTGATCTCGCTCATCGGGGCCTTCCTGCCCCCGCCCCGGCGGCGGCGGCCACCGCCCGAATTCTTTGCACCGACTGACATGCCCATTGGGTCGTCTCCGTCTACTTCTTGCGGCCGGTCACTGCGCCGCGGCGCGCGGCTGCAGCTTCTCGTCGATCTGGCGCGAGAGGATGGCGGAGAACTCGTCCGCGAACCCTTCCATGCGCGCCGTCAGCTTGCCGGCATCGGCAGAGAACTTGTTGTAGGCAATAACCGCCGGAATTGCGGCAAGCAGGCCGATGGCCGTGGCAAGCAGCGCTTCGGCGATGCCGGGCGCGACGACCGCAAGGCTCGTCTGCTTGGAGCCGGCGATCGCCTGGAACGAGGTCATGATGCCGACGACCGTGCCGAACAGGCCGACGAAGGGCGCTGAGGAGCCGATGGTGGCGAGCGAGCCGAGCCGCGCTTCAAGCGTCTCGGATTCGCGCGACAGCGTCACGTCCATCGCCCGGTCGATACGCATCTGCAAGCCGATCGGCGAGCGCGCGCCGCGCTCGAAACTCTTCTTCCATTCGCGCATCGCCGCCACGAAGATGGCACTCATGCCCGAGGTCTGGCGATCGGAGAGCGTGCGATAGAGCTCCTCCAGCGACTGGCCCGACCAGAAGACCTGCTCGAAACTGTCGAGTTGCCGGCGGGCCTTGCCGTAGCTCACCGTCTTGTCGACGACGATGGCCCAGGTCCACACGGACGCGGCGATGAGGCCGAGCATGACCAGCTTCACGACGAACCCGGCCTGCATGAAGAGACCCCAAAGGGTCACACTATGCGCCGCTTCCAAACCCACTTGTTCCATAGACCTATGTCCCCGAATCCAAACACCCGGCACGGGCCTTTGCGGCTCGAACCGGGTAACATTCACGCCGTCGCGGTCTCCTGGGAGGTGGATCTCGCATCGGCATTCACAAACAAGGCGTCGCTCGGAAGGATTTACTCCGCACCCGCTCCGCATGTCCGTCAAGAATGTCCGGTTGATGCCGCCGGCCGCCATGCCGGTCAAACGCTTACAACCTGCCTTCTTGACGGCAATTTTGGTTAAAGGATGACGTGCAGCGCACAAAATCATCCTCGTGAAGCGAGTAAGACATCATTATGGTTAAGGGAGTGTTACTGCTTATGTAAGCCGGTCGCTTCCTGCGCTTTGGCAAGGAACCGCGCCGCAAGACCCTCCGGCAGCCGCCGCGGGCGACCGGACGCATTGATGACGGCGATGATGACGCGCGCGGCGATCAGCAGTTGCTCGCCGCGGCGGATCTCCTGGTTGAGGATCATCTTCGCCCCGCCGGCCTTTTCCGTGGCGGTGAGGATCGTCAGGACATCGTCCATGCGCGCCGGCGACTTGAAGTCGATCTCCATGCGATGCACGACGAAGACCAGCCCTTCGCGATCCTCTTCCAGAACGAGGCTGCCCTGCTCGACGCCGAGCAGGCGCAGGTAGTCCGTGCGCCCGCGCTCCAGGAAATGCAGGTAGCGGGCGTGATAGACGACGCCGGAAAAGTCCGTGTCCTCGTAATAGACCCGCTGCACGAGCCGGTGGCCCGCATTGGTCAGTTCGCCGGAAAGATGATGGTTCGTTTCGCTCATCGGCACAGCTCAGTCGTCTTCGGAAAAAAGCCGGAACTGGGTCGCCTCGAGATCCTTCGGCGGCGTCAGCCCGAGGTGCTTCCAGGCGTTCACCGTCAGGACACGGCCGCGCGGCGTGCGCTGGATGAAACCCTGCTGGATCATGTAGGGCTCGATGATGTCCTCGATCGCATCGCGCGGCTCGGAAAGCCCCGCCGCAATGGTCTCGATGCCGACCGGTCCGCCGCCGAAATTGTGGGCGATCATCGAAAGATAGCGCCGGTCGAGCTGGTCGAGGCCCATATTGTCGACGAGCAGCCGCGTCAGCGCCTCGTCGGCGATCTTTTGCGTCACCGCCTCCGCCCGCGCCACTTCGGCGAAGTCGCGCACGCGGCGAAGCAACCGCCCGGCGATGCGCGGCGTGCCGCGCGCGCGCCGCGCGATCTCGCGTGCGCCCTCGTCCGTCATGCCGAGCCCCATCAGCCTTGCACCGCGGCGCACGATCAGTTCCAGCTCCTCCACGGTATAGAAATTGAGCCGCACCGGAATGCCGAAACGGTCGCGCAGCGGCGTGGTGAGGAGGCCGAGGCGCGTGGTGGCGGCGACGAGGGTGAATTTCGACAGGTCGATCTTCACCGAGCGGGCAGCCGGGCCTTCGCCGATGATGAGGTCGAGCTGGAAATCCTCCATGGCCGGATAGAGGATTTCCTCGACGGCCGGGTTGAGGCGATGGATCTCGTCGATGAAGAGCACGTCGCGCTCTTCGAGATTGGTCAGCAGCGCCGCAAGGTCGCCGGCCTTCGCGATGACGGGACCGGAGGTCGAGCGGAAATTGACGCCGAGTTCCTTCGCCATGATCTGCGCCAGCGTCGTCTTGCCGAGGCCGGGCGGTCCGACGAAGAGCACATGGTCGAGCGCCTCGCCGCGGTTCTTCGCCGCCTCGATGAAGATCTTGAGGTTCGCGCGCGCCTCCGCCTGGCCGGTGAAATCGTCCAGCGTCTGCGGCCGCAAGGCGGTATCGATGTCCTCGCCGCGCTTTTCCGGCGAAAGCAGTCTGTTCTCGTCGCTCATGAGCGCCTAATCCCATTGTCGGCCAAGGAAGGCAACCGCATCACCGCGACAATTCCTTGAGGCCGAGGCGGATGAGCTTGGCGCTGTCAGCCCCCTCCCCGCCATTCTTCAGCGCCGCCGCGACCGCATTGGCGGCTTGGTCGCGCGAATAGCCGAGATTGGTCAGCGCCGAGACGGCATCGGAAACCGGCGCGGAGGCGACGCCCTCGCCGAGCTCCTGCTTGAGCCCGATCGAGGCGGACGCCTCCCCCGCGAAGGCCGGCGCCTTGTTGCGCAGTTCCGTGATGATGCGCACCGCCACCTTCGGCCCGACGCCCGGCGCGCGCGACACCGCCGTCTTGTCCTGCAGCGCGATGGCGTTGGCGAGTTCCCCTGGCGTCAGGGTCGAGAGGACGGCCAGCGCCACCTTGGAGCCCACGCCCTGCACGCTCTGCAGCAGCCGGAACCATTCCCGCTCCAGCGCCGTCAGGAAGCCGAACAGCCTGAACTGGTCCTCCCGTACATAGGTCTCGATGAACAGCACCGCCGCCTCGCCGCTCGAACCGAGCTTGCCGAGCGTGCGCGCCGAGCAGAAGGCGACGTAGCCGACGCCGTGCACGTCGACGACCACATGGTCCTCGCCGATCTCGTCGATTGTGCCCTTGAGTTTGCCGATCATGAGAAAATCCGTCAGGGATGGGTTTCGGGGGAGATGATGTCGAGCGCGGGGAAATAGCTGCGATAGCGCGCGGCATCGCGGGTGAGCAGGCGGTGGCCCCGCGCTTCCGCCTGCGCGCCGACCAGGAAATCGGGAAGCGTGCGCTCGCGCAACCCGCCAGCCCGGCGATAGGCATAATGCGCCTTGCCGGCGGCGAAGGCGGCTTCGTAGGACAGAGGTTCGCGCCGCATGCGCAGCCAGCCGAAGGCAAGGTTGAGTTCCAGTTCGCTGAGCGGCGAGGTCGCAAGCTCCGACCAGGCGATGGGATTGAGGACCAGTTCCCCCTCTTCCAAGCATCGCTTCAGCGCGTTGAAGGACCAGTTCCGCTGTGGCCGATCCGGGCCGAGCATGTCGATGAGGATATTCGTATCAACGACGGTCGAGGTCATCACGCGGTCCCCGCAGCCATTCGAAATATTCGTCCGGCGTCATGCCGTCCAAATCCCACGTCCCTTGGACACTGGCCGCCCAGGCTTCGAAATCATCAAAGCCGGGTTTGCCGTCGCCGACCTTGACGAGCATCACACCTTCATCCGACACGACGAAATCCACTTCCGAGCCAGGCTCGATGGCGAGCCGGTCGCGGATGGGTTTGGGGATCGTCACCTGGCCTTTTTCCGTCACGCGCATGGTAATACCTCCAAGGTATTACTTAACGGCCAGACCGGAACAAGTCAAGAACAAATCAGCCCGCGAGCTTGGCGAGGCGGCCGGAGAGGCCCTGGCGGTTGTGGGCATGGCAGATGGCGATGGCGAGCGCGTCGGCGGCGTCGTTGCCGGTGAAGGTGGCCTTGGGCATCAGCACCTTCAGCATCATGTGGATCTGCTGCTTTTCGCCATGCCCGACGCCGATGACGGCCTTCTTCACCGCGTTCGGCGCATATTCCGCCACGCGCAGGCCCGCGCGCGCCGGCACCAGCATGGCGATGCCGCGCGCCTGGCCGAGCTTCAGGGTCGCCGTCGCATCCTTGTTGACGAAGGTCTGCTCCACGGCAGCCTCATGCGGCTGATGGCTGTGCACGACCTCGGAAAGGCCGTCATGAAGCTGGCAGAGGCGGGAGGCGAGGTCCATGTCGCCATCGGAGATGACGGTGCCGGACGCAACGAAGCGCAGTGAATTGCCGAGCGTCTCGATGATGCCCCAGCCGGTGCGGCGAAGCCCCGGATCGATGCCGATGATGCGAATCGTTTCCTGCATGGCGAAACCCTAATCTCCTGGGGCGGACCCTGCCAGCGAAATGTGAACGAAACAAAAACAGACCGACAATTCCATCCGGCGCCATGAAAACCCTCCGGCCGTCGCTTGGATTTCACGAAGCTGAACCTACATGGGAGCACAATCAAATCCGCTTACAAAGAGGCCGCGGCCATGGTGCCCTTTTCCATCCTCGATCTTTCCCCGATCATCGAAGGCGGCACCGTCGCCCAGTCGCTCGAAAACTCCCGGCGCCTCGCGCAGGAAGCCGAAGCGCACGGCTACAAGCGCTTCTGGCTTGCCGAGCACCACGGCATGCGCGGCATTGCCAGCGCCGCCACCTCGCTGGTCATCCAGCATGTGGCCGCGGGCACGGAAAGGATCCGCGTCGGCTCGGGCGGCATCATGCTGCCGAACCATTCACCGCTGGTCATCGCCGAGCAGTTCGGCACGCTCGCCGCGCTCTTTCCGAATCGCATCGATCTCGGCCTCGGCCGCGCGCCCGGCACCGACATGCGCACCGCCCAGGCGCTCCGCCGCAATCTCGACAGCGCCGCCAACAACTTCCCGCAGGACGTCGTCGAGCTGATGCAGATGATGGGGCCGGCAAGCCCCGAGCAGAAGGTCGTCGCCATTCCCGGCGCGGGCAGCAACGTGCCGGTCTGGCTGCTCGGCTCCAGCCATTATTCGGCGCATCTCGCCGGCATGCTGGGCCTGCCCTTCGCCTTCGCCTCGCATTTCGCGCCGGACATGCTGCTGACGGCGCTTGAAATCTACCGCGACCGCTTCGAGCCCTCGCAGTACCTCGACAAGCCGCATGTCATGGTCGGCGTGATGGGCGCGGCCGCCGATACGGACGCGGAGGCCAATTATCTCTTCACCTCGATGCAGCAATCCTTCGTGCGCCTGCGCCGCGGCACGCCCGGCGCCTTCCCGGCGCCGGTCGACGACATGGATCCTCACTGGAGCGAGAACGAGCGCATCAATGTCGAGCATACCCTGCAATATGCCGTCGTCGGCGGACCGGAAAAGATCCGACGCCGCATCGCCGATTTCCTGGCGCTGACCAGGGCGGACGAGCTGATCGTGTCGATGCCGGTCTACGACATGGAGGCCCGGCTGAAATCGGTGCGGCTTTTCGCCGAGGCGCGAGACGCGCTGGCGGCATGAAAAAAGCCGAGACCTTCCAGCCTCGGCTTTCCTGAATGGTGTTCGTTCTCTCCAGCCTCCCCCGTCGTCATGGTCGGGCTTGACCCGACCATCCATGCCGTATCCGCGGCAGTGGATCCTCGGGGCAAGCCCGAGGATGACGGAGAGGACAGGCGGACCGATCAAGCCGAAAGCTTGGCCATCACTTCGTCGGAGACTTCGAAGTTTGAATAGACGTTCTGCACGTCGTCGTCGTCTTCCAGCGTGTCGATGAGCTTCATCAGCGACTGCGCCTTCTCCTCGTCGACCGGCACGGTGTTCTGCGCCTTCCAGATCGCCTTGACGGTCTCGGCTTCGCCGAGCTTGTCTTCCAGCGCCTTGGAGACCTCGCCGATATCCTCGAAGCCGCAGATGATCGTGTGGCCGTCCTCGTCGGTCGTCACATCCTCGGCGCCGGCCTCGATGGCGGCTTCCATGACGGTGTCCGCGTCACCGGCCGACAGCTTGTAGGTGATCTCGCCGACGCGGTCGAAGGAGAAGGAGACCGAACCGGTTTCGCCGAGCGCGCCGCCGGCCTTGGAGAAGGTCGAACGGACGGAGGAGGCGGTGCGGTTGCGGTTGTCGGTCAGCGCCTCGACGATGACGGCGACGCCGCCCGGGCCGTAGCCCTCGTAGCGCACTTCCTCATAGTTCTCCGCATCGCCGCCGGACGCCTTCTTGATGGCCCGTTCGATGTTGTCCTTCGGCATGGACTGCGCCTTGGCGTTCTGGATCGCCAGGCGCAGACGCGGGTTCATCGCCGGATCGGCCATGCCCGTCTTTGCCGCAACCGTGATTTCACGGGCGAGCTTGGAGAACATTTTCGACCGCACGGCGTCCTGCCGACCCTTGCGGTGCATGATATTCTTGAACTGTGAATGGCCAGCCATGGCACCCCTGTCTCATCTTGCTTGGCGCCCTTCTCGTCGGTCGCCGGTCTCAGTGCGGGGCGTGTCGCCGCGGTGAAGCGTCGCCCTGCCGCCCCGATTTTCGGAATGCCGCCTTATAATTTCATTGCCGCCGCACGTCCAGCAGTCCGGCGAACAAAGCGATGGCCGGGTTCAGTCGGCGCGCAGGCGGGCACGGCTCAAAAGAAAGGAATGGCCGTCATTGCGCTCGCAGGTCAGCCCCGTGCGCTCCGAATAGCAGGTGAAGGGGCCGGCCGACCACGTTTCTCCATAGGGGATGGTCCTGTCGCCGCCGCAGCATCCCTGGTCGCCGACATTGGTGCGCACCACTGCCTTGCCGCTCCGCCCAAGCGTCGCGCGCACATATTTCGGCTCCACCCGGTCACAGGAGAGTTCCGGGCCGCCATCGGCCGGCTGGTAGGTCTCCGTGCCGCCCTCGGGAATGTAGATGCAGCCGATATTGCCGGACGGCATGACAAAACTTTGCGCCACGCCGAAGGCGCGTGCGGGCAGCTTTTCCACCGGCTGGGTCACGATCTCCCGCGGCTGGCCCGATTCCGCACCGGGGCCGCCCGGCGTCGGCGCGCTGCTTGCGAAGGCAAGGGCGCAGGAGAGCAGGACGGCGGGCACGGCAAGAAGGAAACGCATGAAAAACTCCGGGGCATCAGACGCCGGAGAGAATATGAATCGTCGGCCGCTTGGGCAAGTTGCGGATCGACACGGTGACCGTCGCATCGTCGTCGGTCACGGCATCGAAGCCCTTGCCGAACATGGAGAGGAACTGGCTGATCGGCGGCCCGCGGCGGTGCATCGGCAGGATCAGCGCCGAGCGCAGGCGCTGCACCACGCGGCTCATGCTTTCCGCGCCCATGGTGAGCCCACCATCGACCGGCACCATCAACACGTCGAGCCGGCCGATCTCGGCATATTGCTTCTCCGTCAATTCATGATGCAGGTGGCCGAGATGGCCGATGCACAGGCCCGCCACCTCGAAGATGAAGATGGAATTGCCGTTCGGCTCCATCGCCCCGCCCCAGCCGCGGATATCGGTCGGCACGTTGCGGATATAGGTGTCGCCCACCACGACATCATGGTCCGCGCCCGTCTCCGAACCCTCCTGCCAGCCATGCAGCACATATTCGATGCCCGGCTCCGGGTTCGTCGTGTAGTGGCTGGAATGGGCCTTGTTCATCGTCACCACGGTCGGCAGCGCCGGCGGCTTGTACCAGCCGTTATAGTCCGTCGCGATCTTCACGCCGCCCGGCGTCTCGATAAAGAAGGTCGAGTGGCCGACATAGGTGATGCGCACCTCCTCGTTCGCCTTCGCCTGGACCCGCAAGGCGGCGCTTGCCGAAACGTTGGCGAAGGTGACGGCGGGAAGCGAGCGCGCGATCATCTGGCATTGGCTGACCAGCGTTTCGGCCTGCGCGAGCGAGGCCCGCGGAGCGGCAAAGACCGCAAGGACGGCAAGGATCATGAGCAGGAGATGCGGCATGGGCGGCTCCGTTCATTGGTCGGCGCGACTATGCGCCCGTGGCGCCGACGGGTCGAGATTGTGCGGCGGGCGGGCTGATCACAATCCGTTGAGCGCTTGTTGAGCGGAACCTTGCCCGCCGCCTCACGTTCCCCGTCCATCAATCCAACGATTGCGAGGAGCAACCATGTCCAACCTCACCCAGGCACGCGAAAACCCGAAGGAGCAGCTTTTCGACGAGATCGACAGGATCCATGCCGGTATGCTCGGCGTCGACGGAAGCCACATGCACATGCAGCCGATGGCCCCTCAGCTCGACCGCCAGACCGCAACGATCTGGTTCTTCACCAAGACCGATGCGGAGATCGTCGAGGCCATTTCCCCGGGCGCACGCGCCCATTTCTGCGTGGTCGGCAAGGACCATGATTACCATGCCTGCCTTGCGGGCCGCATCTCCGTGCGCAAGGACCCGATCAAGATCGACGAATACTGGAGTTCCATCGTCGAAGCCTGGTTCGACCATGGCAAGGACGACCCGAAGCTCACCATGCTGGCGCTGGAAATCGAGGACGCGGAAGTCTGGGCCTCGACGGGCAGCAAGCTGAAATTCGGCTGGGAGATCGCCAAGGCCAACTTGAACCCCGACGAGGAACCGGATGTCGGCGTGAAGGCGCACCTCAATTTTTCAAACGGCCCGGCCGATCACCTGCGCCACATGATCTGACGTCAGGTCCAGAAATCCGGCAGCGTTTCGGCAAGGCGCGGGCCGAGGCGAAGCGGCGCGATCTTTTCGGCAAGGCCGGTGCGGTCGGAGATCTCGACCGCCAGGCCGCAGATCGTCGCCGGCCCGGAGGCCGCCTCGAAGCGGCCCTTCGGCATTTTCGAGATGAAGCGGTTGAGCGGCTCCTCCTTCTCCATGCCGAGGGAGGAATCGTAGTCGCCGCACATGCCGGCATCCGACATGTAGCCGGTGCCGCCGTTGAGGATCTGGCAATCGGCGGTCGGCACATGGGTGTGCGTGCCGACGACGACGCTGGCGCGGCCATCGACGAAATGGCCGAAGCACTGCTTCTCGCTGGTCGCCTCCGCGTGGAAATCGAAGATCACGGCGTCGGCCTGCTCGCCGAGCGGGCAGGAGGCGAGGATCGACTCGCCCGCGGTGAAGGGGTCGTCGAGTTCCGGATGCATGAAGACCCGGCCCATGATGTTGGCGACGAGCACGCGTGCGCCGTTCCGCGCGATGAAGAGGTTGGCGCCGCGGCCGGGCGTGCCGGCGGGATAGTTGGCGGGGCGAAGGAACTGGTCGTGCCGGCTGGCGAAGGTCACGGCCTCCTTCTGGTCCCAGACGTGGTTGCCGGTCGTCACGACGTCGGCGCCGGCATTGATGGTCTCAAGGAAGATGTCTTCCGTGATGCCGAAGCCGCCGGCCGCGTTCTCCCCGTTGACGACGACGAAATCCAGCTTGAGATCGCTGATCAGCCCCGGCAGGCGCTGCCAGACGGCGGTCCGCCCGGTCTTGCCCACCATGTCGCCGAGAAAGAGAAAACGCATCGAAGAACCTTACGAAACCTGTTGGAACAAACGAAGGCCGCTCTCGGTGAGGATCGCGTCCAGCGCGACGTCGTGCGGCTCCGCGGGTACTGATGCCACTTCCTGGCAATCGAAAGCAATGCCGATCAGTCTCGGCACACGGCCTTTTGCCTTGAGGCGATCGATCGCCCGGTCATAGTGGCCGGCGCCGTAGCCGATGCGGTGCCCTGCCCGGTCGAAGGCCGAAAGCGGGACGAGGAGGATATCGGGATCGAGCACCGCCGCCTCCGGCCCCGGCCCGGTCGTGCCGAATCCGGTCTTGATCACCGGCGCACCGGCGACCATCTCGCGGAAGATGATCGTCTCGCGGTCGAGCACGACGGGAAGGCAGAGCCGCGCCCCGCGCGTGCGAAGATGCGCCATCAGCGGGCGGATATCGGCCTCCGAACGGATCGGCCAGAAGCCCGAAATCACCGTGCCGGGCGCAAATTCGATGCGGTCGCCCGCAAGCTCCACCATGGCGAGGCTGCCCTCGATGCGCGCCTCGGGCGCCATCGCGTCGCGCAGCGCCAGCCGCTCGTTGCGGATCGCCGCCTTCTGTTCCTTGGGCGTCACTGTCGTCTCCAGCCTTGCTGCGCGTGGCTTACCAGCTAGCAGTGCCGGAAGGCAAACCCCCATCCTGGTTGCGACGGCGCGAGGTCACAGAAAACCGGCCGGCCCGCGGGAAAAGCCACCTGTGCCACATCGGGACAGCGCGGCGAAAAGCCGCCCCGGCCCGTTAAGCATTGAAACAGCTTGTGCTTTCGGCGGCAGGCTGCAGCGTTTAAGCGGGGCCCATGTCCTCGGAAAATGATCTTTCCCCCCTCCCCGCCCTGACCGAGATCGAAAAGCGGTGCCTTGAACTTGCCGCCAACGGCAGGACGCCGGCCGATATCGTGCTCGAAACCGACATCGCCATGACGCGCGTGACGGACGCCATATGCAGCGCGATCGAAAAGCTCGGTGCCCGCAACATCACCGGCGCGATCACCCGCGCGGCCCGCCTCAGGCTGATCTAGGGCCCTATGCGGCGGCGGAAGCCTCCGCCAGCCGCAGCATGGCGAGCGCCGCCCCCTCGTCGGTGATCAGCGTGTTGCAGCCGACGCGCCGGATGGTGGCGCGGATCGCCGGCGCTCGGTGCGCCCCGCCCGAAACGAGCACGATGTGGCGCGCTTTCTTCACCGTATCGAGATCGATGGACATGACCCGGTGGCGGATCGGATGGTCGATCGTATGGCCCTCGGCATCGAGGAAATTGCACATCGTATCGCAGACGCAGCCGGCCGCGATCAGCTCCTCCAGCTCGTGGCGGGCGATGAAATCGCGCGAGAGCGAGCTGGAACGCGGGCCGATGTCGCCGCAGCTCACGACGGCGATATCCATGTTCTCCGCCAGTTCGAACAGCGTCTTCAGGCCGCATTTCTCGATGAGGCTGCGCTTGGTCTCCCGCGAATCGACGAGCAGCGGCGCCAGGAACAGGTAGCACTCCGCCCCAAGCTGGCTCGCCAGCCGCCAGGTGTACTCGATCGGGTTGATATGGTGCGCCTCGACGACGCCGCCGAGCAGAGAGACGACCTTCACCCGCTCGCGCCGCGCCGGGCGGAAACTGGCGAGCGAGGCGGTGAGCGTGCGTCCCCAGCCGACGCCGATCGTGCAATCGTCCGGGATCGCCTCGGTGAGGAACTGGCCGAGCGCGAGACCCACGCCCTTGGCGGTCGCCTCGGCGCTGTCGGCTGCCGGCACCACCACGGCCTCGTCGAGCCCATAGGCCTTCTCCAGCCGCACGGCGAGTTCGACGCAATCGGCGACACCCTCGTTGATCCAGATCTGCACCTCGGAGCGCTTCAGCGCCTCGTCCAGCATGCGGATGACCGTGGTGCGGCTGACGCCGATCTTCTCCGCCACGTCCTTCTGGGTGAGGCCCTGGTTGTAGTAGAGCCAGGCCGCCCGGAGGCGCAATGCCGCCGATTCCGAATAGGCCGTATGTGTGTCGCGCCGGAGCCTTGCCACGTCGCCTCCATTCTTCTCTGCAATGTTCCGACGCACCATAACACAGGAAACGAAAAATGCGACATATGTCCAAGAGATTGGTCAAAAGTGCTTGACTTTTCCCCGCGGAAGCGATGATAGTCCGCCTCATATCGGCTGGCGGCACTTCGTCGGCAGATTGGTTGTGCCAGCCCGCGCGGCGACTGAAACAGGAAGCACAGTTGCCGGGCGCGCTTTCACGAGAAACATGGAGGAGGGCCCGAGCGTTCCAGCGCCCGGCGGCCCAGCAACAACCATTCGGGATATCGGATATGACGTCCAAGCTTGAACAACTCCGCGCGATGACGACCGTCGTGGCAGACACCGGCGACATCGAAGCCGTGCGCCGCCTGAAGCCGGTCGATTGCACCACCAACCCCACGATCGTCCTGAAGGCGCTCGGCACGCCGATGTTTTCCGACACCGTCGCGGAAGCCATCCGCTGGGGCCAGTCGCAGGGCGGCAACCGCGAGGGCGTCGTCTCGGCCGTGGCCGACCGCCTCGCCATCTCTGTCGGCGCCGCGCTTGCCGAACTCGTGCCCGGCCGCGTCTCGACCGAAGTCGACGCCGACCTCTCCTTCGACACCGAAGCCTCCATCGCCAAGGGCCGCGAGATCATCAAGGCCTATGAGGCGCGTGGCATCACCCGCGACCGCATCCTCATCAAGCTCGCCTCCACCTGGGAAGGCATCCGCGCTGCGGAAGTCCTCCAGAAGGACGGCATCGACTGCAACCTGACGCTGCTCTTCAACAAGGCCCAGGCCATCGCCTGCGCCGATGCCGGCGTCTTCCTCATCTCGCCCTTCGTCGGCCGCATCCTCGACTGGCACGTCAAGGCCAGCGGCAAGACCTTCACCGCAGAAGAGGATCCGGGCGTGCTCTCCGTTCGCGCCATCTACGACTACTACAAGTCGAACGGCATCGACACGATCGTCATGGGCGCCTCCTTCCGCAACACCGGCGAGATCGAAGCCCTTGCCGGCTGCGACCGCCTGACGATCAGCCCGGCGCTGCTCGAAGAGCTCGATGCCGCCGAAGGCACGCTGGAGCGCAAGCTCTCGCCGGAAAAGGTCGCCAGGGTTTCGCCGGTCAAGATCGACGAAAAGGCCTTCCGCTGGATGCTGAACGAAGACGCCATGGCCACCGAAAAGCTCTCCGAAGGCATCCGCGCCTTCGCCAAGGACCTCGGGAGCCTCCGCGCCATGATCGACAAGGAACTGAAGGCGGCGGCGTAAGGCTTGCAGCGGGGGAAGCGCGGAGAAGCTCTCTGTTTCTCTGCTCTGCCCTCTCCTCCTCGCCATACCTCTCCTCCGTCATGGTCGGGCTTGACCCGACCATCCACAGCCGCAGGTGCCGCGTGGCAACTGTGTTCATGCGAAGTGAGTTTTGTCACGCTGCATTGCATTTAGGATTGTGAGGAGCTTCCTTGCGACGGCGATGATGCCGGCCTTTGCCGATCCTGTTCTGGCCGAGACGGCTTGATGGAAGGCACGCAGGCGCGCGGAGGCCTTGATGGCGCCGAGGGCCGCCATATAGAGGGCCTTTCGCACGCGTGGCCGGCCGCCCTTGATACGGCGTCGGCCAGATCTCTTGCCGGAATCGTCATTGAAGGGAGCAAGGCCCGCAAGGCTTGCCGCCGCCTTGGGCGAGAGGGCGCCGAGTTCGGGCATATGGGCCAGCAGGGTCAAGGCCGTCACCTTGCCGACGCCGGGGGCGGAGGTGAGGCGATGGGCGTGTTCGGTGAGGGCCTGGCTCTTCATGTGGTCGTCGATCTCGGCCTGGATCGAGGCGATCTTCTCGCCGAGGATGGCGATCATGGTCTCGATGTCGGCGCGGATGGCGGGATCGAAGGCATCGCAAAGGTGCCTGCGCTCGGTTGCGCGGGCATCGACGAGCTGATCCCGGCGGCGGGCAAGGGCCGCCAGCCGCTCGCGGACCGGGCAAGGCGGCGCCTCGGCCGTCAGGCCGAACATGCTGCCCATCTCGCAAAGCGAGCGGGCATCGATGCGATCGGTCTTGGCCAGCCGTCCCCGCGCTTCGGCAAAGCGCCGGGCCGTCTTCGGGTTGACGCGGGCAAAGGCGATGCCGGCCTGCGAAAGACACAGGCGCAACAGCCGGTCGCAATGGCCTGTCGCCTCGAAGACGACCAGGTCGGTGGCCGGGTCGAGACGGTGCGCGAAGGTCGACAGCGCCGCTTCGTCATTGGGGATGCGGCAGAACCTGGCCGTTCGCGGATCGAAGATGTCGATCATGTCCTTGCCGATGTCGCAGCCGATGAAGGTATGGTGTATCGTCATGGCGCCTGCTCCTGTGTGCGGGGTCTGTGGCGACAGCCCCGTGCAACTGTTCAGGTTGATGGGCGAAGCGGGAAGGGACCAAGCCACGTCGCGGCCTGCCGTCACAAACGGCGGCCTGGATCCTCTCGGCCTCCTTCCCGCAACCATCTTACATCAGTGCAAACACACAGGATCCTCGGGTCAAGCCCGAGGATGACCAAAGAGAGGGAGGAGACAAGGAGCAAACGGAAAACACGAAGGCCGCCCAGAGGGCGGCTTTTTCGTTTGGCAAATGATTTCAAGAAAGTACGATCCGCGACGACCGATGGAGAGTTACGATCCTGGGTGCCTACAAACGTAGGTGGGCACCGTGTGACCAAGCCCACGGGCCGGGTCAGGGACAGCTCCCTTTGGATCGAGTATGGCCCCAGGGATTGTGGTTCCTGTCGGGAAGCGCAGATCGCATCCGATATATAGGCGCAAACCGGCGTCTTCGCCAGTGGCAATTCTGCCGCTCAGTTGACCGGCGGCTTGCCGGACAGTTTCGCCGCCATGCCCTGGATCTGGCTGGTCAGCTCGCCGAGCGCCTGGGCGATCGCATCCTCGTTGCGGGAGACCTCGCTCATCACGCCTTCGCGGCCCTTGCGCAGGTCCTCGGCCTCCGCCTCCAGCTTGGCCAGCCGGCGCTTGACGTCGTTGAGCTCGTCCATGACCATGATGCCGGCCATGACCGTCAGGCGCAGGTCGCCGATCTCGCCGAACTGGCTCTTCAGGTGCCCGACATATTGATCGAAACCGGAGGCGAGCTCTTCGAGATGCGCTTCCTGGCCCTCTTCGCAGGCCATGCGATAGGCCTTGCCATCGATCTGTACGGTTACCTGTGCCATGCGGACGTTCCTGATTGCGGGGATTAGCGGTCGAGCACGGCCCGGATGGTTTCCATGGCCGTGACGAGCCGGCGGGAGACCTCGCGGTTGACCTCCTCCAGGCGGTTTGCACGGAATTCGGACTGGTCGAGCTCCTGGGCGAGCCGCGAGCGATCGGCATTGACCCGCCGCACCTCGCCTTCGACCTCGCCATGGTCGCGCTCGCGGTCGAAGCGCATGTCGAGCGCGTTGTCGAGAGTGCTGATCGCCCTGCGAAGCTCCTCGATCGCCGCCCTGACTGTTTCCCCGTTCGTCATAAAGCCTTCACCGGCACTCTCAAAAAACGCGAATCGCCGCCGCCAGCGCCGGTTCTCTCCCGTTGACAGTATTCAACTGCGGGCCTGAGCGTCAACAGCGCGGCCCCTGCGGCGGGAAACCCGCTGTGGATCAGCGTCGCGGCGGGTTGCGCAGGTCGCCCGACACAGCCCCGCCGCCGCGGCAAAAAAGCCGCCGGAATCACCCCGCAAAGGCCGGAAAAACCGCCGAATTCGTTGACTCCGACGGCTTACCTGCTATGTGTCACCCGCTTCCTAACCGATGCCCGAAACGGCACCGGCCCTGACACCCCGAAGAATACGGAACAGTCATGATCTCTCGCGAAAAACACGACCGGATGGCGAACGCAATTCGCTTCCTTTCCATGGATGCCGTGGAAAAGGCGAACTCGGGTCACCCCGGCCTGCCCATGGGCGCAGCAGACATCGCAACGGTTCTTTTCACCCGCTTCCTTTCCTTCGATCCGAAGACCCCGTCCTGGCCGAACCGCGACCGTTTCGTGCTCTCGGCCGGCCACGGCTCGATGCTCCTCTACTCGCTCCTGTACTTGACGGGCTACGAGGACATCACGATCGACGAGATCAAGAACTTCCGCCAGCTCGGCGCACGCACCGCCGGCCACCCGGAATACGGCCACGCCGCCGGCATCGAGACGACCACCGGTCCGCTCGGCCAGGGCATCGCCAACGCCGTCGGCATGGCGCTCGCCGAGCGCAAGCTGCGCGACGAGTTCGGTTCCGGCCTCATCGAACACTACACCTACGTTCTCGCGGGTGACGGCTGCCTCATGGAGGGGATCAGCCAGGAAGCAATCTCGCTCGCCGGCCACCTGAAGCTCAACAAGCTGATCGTGTTCTGGGACGACAACAACATCTCCATCGACGGCCCGATCTCGATCGCCGACTCGACCGACCAGCACGCCCGTTTCCGCGCCTCGAACTGGCACACCATCGCCGTCGACGGCCATGACCCGGATGCGATCGCCGCCGCCATCGAGGAAGCCCAGAAGTCCGACAAGCCGACCATGATCGCCTGCAAGACGACGATCGGCTGGGGGGCCCCCAACAAGGCCGGTACGCACAAGGTGCACGGTTCGCCGCTCGGCGCCGAAGAGATCGCCGCCACCCGCAAGGCGCTGAACTGGGAATCGGAAGCCTTCGTCGTTCCCTCCGACGTGCTCGACGCCTGGCGTCTCGCGGGCCTGCGCTCGGCCAAGACCCACAAGGAATGGGAAGCGCGCCTCGAAAAGACGGACGCCGAGAAGAAGGCCCAGTTCGTCCGCCGCTTTGCCGGCGAGCTCGAAAGCGGCCTCGAACCGGCGATTGCCGCCTACAAGAAGAAGCTTGCCGAAACCCGGCCGAACCCGGCGACCCGCAAGGCTTCGGAAGACGCCCTCGAAGTCATCAACGGCGTTCTCCTCGAAACCATCGGCGGCTCGGCCGACCTTACCGGCTCGAACAACACCAAGACCAGCCAGACCAAGTCGATCACCCCGACCGACTTCTCCGGCCGCTACATCCACTACGGCGTGCGCGAGCACGGCATGGCGGCGGCGATGAACGGCATGGCGCTGCATGGCGGTCTCATCCCCTATTCCGGCGGCTTCCTGATCTTTTCCGATTACTGCCGTCCGTCGATCCGCCTCGCCGCACTGATGGGCATCCGCGTCATCCATGTCCTGACGCACGATTCCATCGGCCTTGGCGAGGACGGCCCGACGCACCAGCCGGTCGAGCACATGGCGGCGCTGCGCGCCATCCCGAACCTGCTCGTCTTCCGCCCGGCCGACGCCACGGAAACGGCAGAGTGCTGGCAGCTTGCGCTGGAAAGCCACAACCGCCCGTCGGCCATCGCGCTCACCCGCCAGAACCTGATGCCGGTGCGTCTGGAATACGAGGAAGAGAATCTTTGCGCCCGCGGCGCCTATGACCTCGTCTCCGCCAGCGATGCCCAGGTGACGCTCTTCGCCTCCGGCTCGGAAATCGAGATCGCGGTGAAGGCCCAGCAGACGCTCTCTGCCAAGGGCATTTCCACCCGCGTCGTCTCCGTTCCCTGCGTCGAGCTCTTCGCCGAGCAGCCGGAAGCCTACCAGCAGGCGGTCATCGGCAATTCGCCGGTCAAGATCGCCGTCGAAGCCGGCATCCGCCAGGGCTGGGATCACTTCATCGGCTCGGACGGCATCTTCATCGGCATGTCCTCCTTCGGCGCGTCCGGTCCCTACAAGGACCTCTACAAGCACTTCGGCATCACGCCGGAGGCCGTCGTCGCCGCCGCGGAAGCCAAGCTCGCCTGAGTGCGTAGGGCGCGCCTGTCGCGCCCTCCCCCCGCCAAACGTTTATTGATAGGGAGAGACCCCACATGACTGTGAAAGTTGCCATCAACGGTTTTGGCCGCATCGGCCGCAACGTTCTGCGCGCCATCGTCGAATCCGGCCGCACCGACATCGAAGTCGTCGCCGTCAACGACCTCGGCCCGGTCGAGACCAACGCGCATCTTGTTCGTTACGATTCCGTGCACGGCAAGTTCCCGGGCACCGTCACCGTTTCCGGCGACACGATCGACGTCGGCCGCGGCCCGATCCGCGTCACCGCCATCCGCGACCCGAAGGAGCTGCCCTGGGGCGACGTCGACATCGCGCTGGAATGCACCGGCCTGTTCACGACGAAGGAAAAGGCCGGCGCGCACCTCGCCAACGGCTCCAAGCGCGTCATCGTTTCGGCCCCGTGCGACAACGCCGACAAGACCATCGTCTTCGGCGTCAACCACAACACGCTTACCAAGGATGACCTCGTCATCTCCAACGCCTCGTGCACGACGAACTGCCTTGCACCGGTCGCCTACGTGCTCGACAAGGCCTTCGGCATCGAGAAGGGCTACATGACGACGGTCCACTCCTACACGGGTGACCAGCCGACCCTCGACACCATGCACAAGGACCTCTACCGCGCCCGCGCGGCGGCCCTGTCGATGATCCCGACCTCCACCGGCGCCGCCAAGGCCGTCGGCCTCGTGCTGCCGCAGCTGAAAGGCAAGCTCGACGGTTCGGCCATCCGCGTGCCGACCCCGAACGTCTCGGTCGTCGACCTGAAGTTCGTGCCGAAGCGC
The DNA here is from genome assembly GCF_001652565.1 of Shinella sp. HZN7. Classification (NCBI taxonomy): domain Bacteria; kingdom Pseudomonadati; phylum Pseudomonadota; class Alphaproteobacteria; order Hyphomicrobiales; family Rhizobiaceae; genus Shinella; species Shinella sp. HZN7. The sequence goes on from NZ_CP015736.1 coordinate 3,120,838, forward strand.
AACGTCACCGCCGAGGAAGTCAATGCCGCCATCAAGGAAGCCGCCGAAGGCGAGCTGAAGGGCATCCTCGACTACGTCACCGGCCCGCTGGTCTCGATCGACTTCAACCACGACAGCCACTCCTCGAACTTCGCCGCCGACCAGACCAAGGTCCTCGACGGCAACCTCGTGCGCATCCTTTCCTGGTACGACAACGAGTGGGGCTTCTCGAACCGCATGTCCGACACGGCCGTCGCCCTCGGCAAGCTGATCTAGGGACGCCAAACATGTTCCCGCCCCTTGTCCTCAAGACGGTCCGCTGGCGTCCGTTGGAGGGCGAGGGGCTGGAACACCTGACCGTGCGCGCCGTCGAGGGCGGTCTTCGGGCCGAAAGCACCGTGATCGGCGACCACGGCAACCGGCCCTTCGGCGTTCGCTACCGCATCGATCTCGATACCACCTGGCGAGTCCGCGCCTTCCTCGTCGAAGACATGGCCGGCCGGCGCATCGCGATGACATCGGATGGCGAAGGCCGCTGGAGCGGAGAGGACGGAAAACCCCTCCCCGCCTTCGATGGCTGCATGGACATCGATCTCGCCGGCTCGCCCTTCACCAACACGTTGCCGATCCGACGGCTGGGTCTTTCCGTCGAACATGGAAAGACGACGCTGGCCATGGTCTACGTCCCGTTCGATACGTTCGTGCCCTTCGTGGACGGCCAGCACTATACCTGCCTCGCGCCGGCGAGCCGTTACCTCTATGAAGCGGCGGATCGCACATTCAGCGCGGAGCTTCCGGTCGATGCCGACGGCTTCGTGACCGACTACCCCACCCTATTCGCAAGACTTTGACGGGAGCCCACTCCTCATGACCTTCAAGACCCTCGACAACCTCACCGACATCGCAGGCAAGCGCGTGCTCGTCCGCGTCGATCTCAACGTTCCGGTCAAGGACGGCAAGGTCACCGATGCGACCCGCATCGAGCGCGTCGCCCCGACCATCCGCGAACTCTCGGAAAAGGGCGCGAAGGTCATCCTGCTCGCCCATTTCGGCCGCCCGAAGGGTGAGGTCGTCACTGAGATGTCGCTGGAGCAGATCCTGCCCGCCGTCAACGACGTCCTCGGCAGGAAGGTCGGCTTTGCCGCCGATTGCATCGGCGAGCCGGCCGCCGCCGCCATTGCCGCCATGGGCAACGGCGATATCCTGCTTCTGGAAAACACCCGCTTCCACAAGGGCGAGGAGAAGAACACCCCGGACTTCACCGCCGCTCTGGCCGCGACCGGCGACATCTACGTCAACGACGCCTTCTCCGCCGCCCACCGCGCCCATGCCTCCACCGAGGGCCTGGCGCACCTCCTGCCCGCCTATGCCGGCCGCACCATGCAGGCCGAGCTGGAAGCCCTCGAAAAAGGCCTCGGAAACCCGGCCCGCCCGGTCGTCGCCATCGTCGGCGGCGCGAAGGTCTCCACCAAGATCGACCTCCTGATGAACCTCGTGAAGAAGGTCGACGCGCTGGTCATCGGCGGCGGCATGGCGAACACCTTCCTCGCCGCCCGCGGCACCAATGTCGGCAAGTCGCTCTGCGAGCATGACCTCGCGGACACCGCCAAGCAGATCATGATCGAGGCGGCGACCGCCACCTGCGCCATCGTGCTGCCGGAAGACGGCGTCATCGCCCGCGAGTTCAAGGCCAATGCCGAGAACGAGGTGGTCGACGTCAACGCCATCCCGGCCGATGCCATGATGCTCGATGTCGGCCCGAAGACGGTCGAGGCGGTCAATGCCTGGATCTCGCGCGCCGCGACGCTCGTGTGGAACGGTCCGCTCGGCGCCTTCGAGATCGCGCCCTTCGACGCCGCGACGGTCTCCGCCGCCAAGCACGCCGCTGCCCGCACCAAGGAAGGCAAGCTGGTTTCCGTCGCCGGCGGCGGCGATACGGTCGCCGCCCTCAACCATGCCGGCGTCGCGGATGATTTCACCTATGTCTCGACCGCCGGCGGCGCCTTCCTGGAATGGATGGAAGGCAAGCCGCTGCCGGGCGTCGACGTGCTGCACCAGCAGAAATAACGTCGGGGGGCTTGCGCCCGGCCGCAGATCGCCTACATTTCCATTCAGTGTCAACGAACAGAAAGGAAGGTGATCCAATGTCTAATGAGATTTCGGTCTTGGCTTCGGGCATGGGAATTGTGGTGAACGAAACGAGGCAGCCCTCGTTCTGATCCCCGCCTTCCTTCGGGTCCAAAGACCCGGGTCCGCACCGGACCAAACCTCATGGGGGCCACCTTCGGGTGGCCCTTTTGCGTTTCAGGGCTCGCCCTGGGCGGACGGCTCGCTTCAAGGCCGGATCAGCACGGTCAGCATCATCAGCGCGATGGCGACGACGGCGATCTTCCAGAAATCGGCACGCCGTTTCAGCCCCGGCAGGCCGAGGGGCCGGATGAGATGCAGCAGCATGACGGCGAGGAGCAGGGCGGGAAGGATTTTCGACATGGCGGCCTTTCTCCAGCCTTCCTGTCACACCTCAGACACTTTTCCAAGCGAACAGCGTGAGGCCTGAAAATCATTCGCCCGCGCGCTTTGCATCTGGCAATCGGTAGCAGGTACGCTATTCCTTTACCCATTGGCGAAACTCACGAAACCTCATGCGTAAAAACCTCATATCCGTCTTCGCGCTTCTCATGGGCACGCTGTTCCTCTTCCTCGGGAACGGCCTGCATGGCCTGCTCCTGCCCATGCGCGGCGCCTTCGAGGGCTATGAGACGACGATGCTCGGCCTGCTCGGCACGTCCTGGGCGTCGGGCTTCGTTCTCGGCTGCCTTCTGGCGCCCACCGTCGTCAAGCGCATCGGCCATGTGCGGGCCTTTTCCGGCTTCGCCTCGCTGATCGCCATCATCGCGCTTTTGACGGGCATGCTGGTCGATCCCTTCTGGTGGATCGCGCTGCGCGCCGTCACCGGCTTCTCGATCGCTGGCACTTCGATGATCATCGAAAGCTGGTTGAACGAGCGCGCCACCAATGAAAGCCGCGGGCTGATCTTCTCGCTCTACATCGCCATCACCCTCGTCGGCACCGTCGGCGGCCAGATGACCGTGGCGCTGGGTGACGTCACGACGCCGCTGCTCTTCATGTTCGCCGGCATCCTCTACTGCCTCGCCATGCTGCCGACGACGCTTTCCACCGCCGCCTCGCCGCAGCCACTGAAGCAGGTCAGGCTCGACATCCCCGCCCTCTACCGCACCTCGCCGGTCGCCAGCGTCGGCATCGTGCTGATCGGCATCGCCAACGGCGCCTTCGGCACGCTCGGCGCGGTCTTCGGCACCAATGCCGGCCTCTCCTCCAGCACGATCGCCATCATGATGAGCGTCGCCATCTTCGCCGGCGCCGTCATGCAGCTGCCCGCCGGCCGCCTGTCCGACCGGGTCGACCGGCGCATCGTGCTCGCCGCGCTCTCGGCCATCGCCGCGGCGGCGGGCCTGTCGCTCTTCGTCTTCCAGCCGGCCTCCGTCACCATGCTCCTGGTGCTGACGGCCCTCTACGGCGCGATGGCGAACGCGCTCTACCCGATCGCCGTTTCGCACGCCAACGACTTCGCCAGCCCCGAGGACTTCGTCAAGGTTTCCGGCGGGCTGCTGCTGCTCTATGGCGTGGGCACGATCATCGGCCCGACGCTCGGCGGCCCGATCATGTCGGCGGTCGGTCCCTATGCGCTGTTCATGGTCACCTGCTGGGCGCATATCCTCATCACCGCCTATGCCATCTTCCGCAGCCGCCGCCGCGCTGCCCTGCCGGCCGAGATGCGCGACTCCTACACGACCATCAATCCCGGCACGCTCACCACTCCGGAAAGCCTTCAGCTTTCGCCGCGCGCCCTCGCCCAGCCGCAGGCCGCCGACGAGCAACAGGAGGACCGTCCCACATGAGCTTTTTCGAAGACGACCGTCCCGTAAAGAAGATCGCCCACGAGATCGGCAGCGACCTCTCGCTGCTCTCCGTCGACGAGCTTGCCGCCCGAATCGACCTGCTGCGCGCGGAAATCGAACGGCTGGAAGCGGAGAAGCTGAAGAAGGGCGCCAGCCGCTCGGCGGCGGAAAACCTGTTCCGCTGAGCCCGCGCCGGATTGTCGCAGCCTTGCCGAAAAGGCACAGGCACGAGCAAACCGGCAATAGAGTTAACCGGCCATTAAGCCTTCCCTGTTATTACTTGAACATCCGGTCCTTCCGGGTTCAGACATTTTTCCCCTCGGGGTTTCGGTCTGATTTTTCTCCCTGTTTTACCTTGAGAGCCGCTTTCCGCGGCTCTTTTTTTGTTTGCCCGCTCCGTGCGCGCGACCTGTCCCGAAAGAATTGTGGAGATTAACCCTTTCTTAAGAATACTCTTGCGCGAATTGGGTTATGGGATCATCCTCACGACATAAAACGGCCGATTGGAACACCACGGACCGACCTTCCGTTACCTGCATGTGATGCGTTCAACAGGGATGAAACCATGTCCGAAAGAGGATTGAATACCGTCAGCTTCGCTGGCCACGTTGCGTCGTCGGCGCAATTCAAGTCCCTGTACGCCGAGGGCATGGGTCTGGTCGAGGAAACCGCAAGCTATCTGGACGGCGTCGGCCGCCAGGCTTCCAAGGTGCTGCCCCGCATGGCCTCGGTGCTCTATGCGGCCGAATCGATGCGCCTCACCACCCGCCTGATGCAGATGGCCTCCTGGCTGCTCCTGCAGCGCGCCGTCAACAATGGCGAGATGAGCCGCGACCAGGTGCTTTCGGAGAAGAACAAGGTCCGCCTCGACAGCTTCAACGTCGACAAGACCGCGCCCGGCTGGAACGACCTGCCGGAGGCCTTCCGCGACCTCATCGAACGCTCGCTGCGCCTGCAGAACCGCATCGCCCTGCTCGACCGCGAGATCTACCGCCCGCAGGAGGTCCAGACCTTCGCGCCGGACAACCAGAACAGCGTGCAGGCCCAGATCAACCTGCTGCAGACGGCTTTCGGCAGCAACTGAGCAAAGACGGCAACGCCTGATGGAACCCGGCTTCGGCCGGGTTTTTTATTTTGCGGAGACCACCCCTCATCCCCCTGCCGGGACCTTCTCCCCGCAGGCGGGGAGAAGGGGGTGTCGCGCCGGTTTCCCTACTTCTGCGGGTAAGCGATTGTGGGAAACGGCGCGCCCAGCCTTCCTCGCCCCGCTTGCGGGGAGAGGATGCCGGCAGGCAGGTGAGGGGCGATCATCTGCGCCATAAGCAACAAAAAAACCCGGCCGAAGCCGGGTTTTGTAAATTCGTCCGAAGCAGGCGGATTAGAGGCCGAGGCCTTCGAAGCGCTTCTTGAACTTGGAGACGCGGCCGCCGCGGTCCATGAGCTGCTGGTTACCGCCGGTCCAGGCCGGATGGGACTTCGGGTCGATTTCGAGGTTCATCGTCGCGCCTTCCGAACCCCAGGTCGAACGGGTTTCGTACTCGGTGCCGTCGGTCATCACGACCTTGATGGTGTGGTATGCGGGATGAATATCAGCCTTCATGACAACTTTCCTGCCTGTTCCGGGGGCCAATTGTCGCAATGGATTGCGACAGCGGGGCCAAAGACGTAAATGAAGCCGCGGTCGGTCGGACCTACGGCTTCCCAATTCGATGGCGAGCCTATACATGAAGGCCGTCCGGATAACAAGAGCCGAAAGACAATTCGTGCCTGAAGGCGCTGGAAACGGGGGTATGGTGTCCACAGACAAAGAGCAGGGCGTGCAGGAAAAATCGGCACGCCGCAACATTCGTCCGCTGGGCAGGCTTGCTCCCTACATCAGTCGTTATCGCGGGCTCGTCGCCGGGGCGCTGGCTGCGCTCGTCATGGCCGCCGTCACCACGCTCGCCCTGCCGCTCGCCGTGCGCCGCATGATCGACCATGGCTTTTCCGGCGCCGATGCCGGCTTCATCAACACCTACTTCACGATGCTCTTCGCACTGGCCGGCCTGCTCGCGCTGGCGAGCGCCATGCGCTACTACTTCGTCATCACGCTCGGCGAGCGCATCGTGGCGGACCTGCGCCGCGACGTCTTTTCCCATGTGACGAAGCTTTCGCCCGCCTTCTTCGACGTCAACCAGTCCGGCGAGATCGTCTCCCGGCTGACCGCCGACACGACGCAGATCAAGTCTGCCGTCGGCGCCACCGCCTCCGTCGCGCTGCGCAACCTCATCCTCTGTTTCGGCGCCATCGCCATGATGGTCTATACCAGCCCGAAGCTCTCCAGCCTCGTGATCGCCGCCATTCCCGTCATCGTCTTCCCGCTCGTCGCCTTCGGCCGCTCGGTGCGCCGCCGCTCGCGCGAGGCGCAGGACACGCTGGCAGCCGCCTCCGCCTATGCCGGCGAGGCGATCGGCGCCACGCGCACGCTGCAGGCCTTCAATGCGGAAGACGCCGCCCGCGCCCGCTTCTTCGGCGCGGTCGAGCAGGCCTACGGCGCCGCGCGCTCGGCCATCCGCGCCCGCTCGTTGCTGACCGGTTTCGCCATCGCCATGATCTTCGGCTCGGTCGTCGCCGTGCTGTGGTTCGGCGCCCGCGACGTGCTGTCGGGCACGCTTTCGGCCGGCACGCTCGGCCAGTTCCTGCTCTACGCGGTCTTTGCCGCCGGCAGCCTCGGCGCGCTGTCCGAAGTCTGGGGCGAGCTTTCGCAGGCCGCCGGCGCCGCCGAGCGCCTGACCGAACTTCTGGCCGAGCCGCCCGCCATCGCCGCGCCGGCAAACCCGGTGGCCCTGCCACTGCCCGCGCGCGGCGAACTCGCCTTCCACGACGTGCACTTCTCCTATCCCGCCCGTCCCGGCTATCGCAGCATCAACGGCCTGACCTTTGCGGTGAAGCAAGGCGAGACCGTCGCCATCGTCGGCCCCTCCGGCGCCGGCAAGAGCACGATCCTCTCGCTGGTGCTGCGCTTCTACGATCCCGACACGGGCACGGTGTTTCTCGACGGCGTCGATCTGCGCACGGCCGATCCGGAAGAGCTGCGCCGCCGCATCGCGCTCGTACCGCAGGACGTCACCATCTTCGCCGCGACCATCCGCGACAACATCGCCTTCGGCATGTCCGGCGTCAGCGACGAGGCCGTGCGGGCCGCGGCAAGGGCGGCGCAGGCGGAAGAGTTCATCGAACGGCTCGACAAGGGCTATGACACCATGGTCGGCGAACGCGGCGTCACGCTGTCGGGCGGCCAGCGCCAGCGCATCGCCATCGCCCGCGCCATCCTCAAGGACGCCCCGCTGCTGCTGCTCGACGAGGCGACCTCCGCCCTCGACGCGGAAAGCGAGACGCTTGTCCAGAAGGCCCTCGACGGCCAGATGGGCAAGCGCACGACGATCGTCATCGCCCATCGTCTTGCCACCGTGCTGAAGGCCGACCGCATCCTCGTCATGGAGGCGGGCCGCATCGTCGAGGAAGGCACCCACCAGTCGCTCATCCGGCAGGACGGCCTCTACGCCCGCCTCGCCCGCCTGCAGTTCGACCACGGCGGCCAGGCCTTCCTTGGAGAGGACCGCGCCGTCGGCTGAACGCCGGCTCTTGCCGGACGGGCCGGGCGCCCTATCCTGAGGGGGCGGACTTCACGTCACCTCGGGAGGAAACAACGTGACATTTTCGACGCTCACCCGCCGGACCCTCATGGTCCTCGGCACCACCGTGCTCGCATCGCTGGCGCTCGGCCTGCCCGCCAGCGCCCAGCAATTCCCCGACCGGACGATCACGCTCGTCGTGCCCTTCGCCGCCGGCGGCTCGACGGATGTCGTCGCGCGCATCATCGCACAGAAGATGGGCGACATCCTCGGCCAGCAGATCGTCGTGGAAAATGTCGGCGGCGCGGGCGGCAGTCTGGGCGCCGACCGCGTGGCACGCGCCGAGCCGGACGGCTACACGATCCTGATGGCGACCGTCGCGACACACGCGCTGAACCCGCTGATCCTCAAGACCAAGCCCTACGATGCGGAGAAGGACTTCGCGCCGGTCTCGCTGCTCGTCATCGTGCCGAACGTGCTGGTGGTGAACCCGGAACTGCCGGCCAAGAGCGTCGAGGAACTGCTGGCGCTGCTGAAGGCCGATCCGGAAGGCTACAGCTATGCCTCCTCCGGCAATGGCACGCCGCTGCACCTGTCCGGCGAACTGTTCAAGTCGATGGCCGGCGTCAGCATGCAGCATGTACCCTACAAGGGCTCCGGCCCGGCGCTGAACGATGTCATCGGCAACCAGATCCCGATCATGTTCGACAACCTGCCCTCCTCCTCCGGCCACATCAAGGCCGGCACGCTGCGTGCGCTCGCCGTCACCACGAAGGAGCGCGCCGCCTCCTTCCCGGATGTGCCGACGGTCGCCGAATCGGGCATTCCCGGCTACGAGACCTACACCTGGAACGCGCTCTTCGCCCCGGCCGGTACGCCGGATGACGTCGTCGCGAAGCTGAACGAGGCAGCCAATGCGGCGCTGCAGGATCCAGCCGTCGCCGAGCGCATGAAGGAGTTCAGCGCCACAATCGTCGGCTCGACGCCGGAAGAACTCGGCAAGCACGTCACGGAGGAGCTTGCCAAGTGGAAGCCGGTGGTCGAGGGCGCCAACATCCAGATGGACTGAGTTATCTTTCGGTGAGTTTCAGCTCGATGCGGCGGTTGGTTGCCCGCGCCGCGTCGTCGCTGCCCTCGGTGATCGGCTGGAACTCGCCGAAGCCCGCCGCGACCAGCCGGTTTGCCGGCACACCCCGGGAGATCAGGAACTTGACGACAGACGTCGCGCGGGCGGAGGAAAGCTCCCAGTTGTCACGGTAGCGGCCCGTGCCCGAGAGCGGCACGTTGTCCGTATGGCCGTCGACGCGCAGCACCCAGTTGATCTCCGACGGGATCTCGCGGGCAAGGTCGAGCAACGCGGTGGCAAGCTTGCCCATCTCCGCCTGCCCCGCCTCGTTGAGATCGCTGCCGCCCGAGGGAAACAGCACCTCCGACTGGAAGACGAAACGGTCGCCGACGATGCGGATGTTCTCCCGGTCGGAAAGAATCTCGCGCAGGCGCCCGAAGAAGTCGGAACGGTACCGGTTGAGTTCCTGCACGCGCTGCGCCAGCGCGACGTTGAGCCGCCGGCCGAGATCGGCGATCTTCGCCTGCGAGGACTTGTCCTTGGCCTCGGAAGCCTGCAGCGCCTCCTCGACGGCGGCGATCTGGCTGCGCAGCGCCGCGATCTGCTGGTTGAGCAGCTCGATCTGGCTCATGGCCCGCGCGCTCACCTGCTTTTCCGAATCGAGCTCGCCCTCCAGCGTCGTGACGCGGGCATTGGCGGCATCGGAAGCGCCGGCCCCGCTGTCGAGCAGTTGCTGGAGGCGGGTGCGGTCGCTTTCCGACTGGGCAAGCGAAGCCTGGAGATTGGCGAGTGCGTCCTCCAGATCCTGCTTGCCGCTCTTCTCCAGTGCGAGAAGCTGGGTCAGTTCGTTGATCTGGCTCGTCAGCCGATTGAGCACGTCGTCCTTGCCGGAAATCTCGCGGCTGAGGAAGAACTGCGCCAGCACGAAGACCGTGAGCAGGAACATGATGGCGAGCAGCAGCGTCGACAGCGCATCGACGAAGCCCGGCCAGTAATCGACCGCGCGCTGGCTGCGCCGGTTGCGGGCGAGCGCCATCCCTATTCGCCCCCGGCCTTATGGGCCTTTTCCGTCGCACGCTCCGGCAGGCGCTCGACGTTCTTCTCCCCGCTGCGGGCAGCGAGCCGATCGAGCGTGCGGCGCAGCGCCTTCGATTCTTCCTGCTGCGCCTCGATCCAGTCGCGCAGCATCTGCTGCTCGCTGCGCATGTTCTTGACGAGGCCCTGGATACCCTCGGCAAGGCTGGCCATGGCCGCCGTCGAGCGGCCGCCGCCACCCTCCTGCGCCAGTTTCAGGATCTGCTGGGCAAGCGCCTGCACATCGGTGGAGGAGCTGGATGCCATGTCGACGACCGGCTGCAGTTCCGAGCCGACATCGGTGACGGAGGAGAGCCAGTTCTCCAGCTCCGTATAGAAACGGTTCTGCGCACGGCCGGCCTGCAGGTCGAGGAAGCCGAGGATCAGCGAACCGGAGAGGCCGAAGAGCGAGGTGGAGAAGGCGGTGCCCATGCCGTCGAGCGGCGCGGAAAGGCCTTCCTTCAGGGCGTTGAGGATGTCATTCGCGGTGCCGCCGCCAGCATCGAGCGACTGGATGACCTGGCTGATCGAGCCGATGGTGCCGAGAAGGCCCCAGAAGGTGCCGAGAAGGCCGAGGAAGACGAGAAGGCCGATGAGGTAGCGGGACGTGTCGCGCGATTCGTCGAGGCGGGTCGCGATGGAATCGAGGATCGAACGCAGCGCGGTGGCGGAGAGCGCCACGGAATGCCGCCGGCCGATCAGGGCGCGCATCGGCGCCAGCAGCACGGGATCGCGCCCGACCTTCTCGGCGCTGCCGGCGGCGCGGAAGGAATTGAACCAGCGCACTTCCGGCCTCAGCGCCAGCACATGGTTGAAGACCAGGAGGATGCCGATCAGCAGCACGCCGAGGATGAGGCCGTTGAGGCCGGGATTGCTGAGGAAGGCCGATTGCGCCTGGCGGAAGAGGATGGCGGCCACGAAGCCGACGATGATGAGGAAGATCACCATCGTCCAGAAGAAGGCCATGGGGCTTGAGAGTTTGTGGGGATAATCCTCCCCGGTCTCGGGCGACCCTCCCCAACCCGACAGCCCAAGCTTCGCCATGTCGTCGTCTCTCCACTTCCTTGTCGGCCGGGAGACTAGAGGAAGATTGCGCCGAATTGAAGGGCTTAGCGGCAACAGCGGCGCGGAATGCGCCGCCCATTTCCGGGTCTTAGCGCGTCGGCACCGGGCGGTGCACGACTTCGCTGAGCGCCTTGTGGATATATTCGTTGCCGGCGATGACCGTGCCGGTGTCGAGCATGGCGCTGCCGCCGGTCAGATCGGTCGCGTAGCCGCCGGCTTCGCGAATCAGGAGAATGCCGGCCGCCAGATCCCACGGCGCAAGGTCACGCTCCCAGAAACCGTCGAAACGGCCGGCGGCGACATAGGCGAGATCGAGCGAGGCCGAGCCGAGGCGGCGCATGCCGGCGACTTCGCCCATGACATGGCGCAGCTCGATGAGGAACTTGCCGTGGTTGCCGCGGCCGAGATGCGGCACGCCGCAACCGATGACGGCGTCCGACAGGTTCTTTCGGGCCGCGACGCGCAGGCGCCGGTCGTTGAGGAAGGCACCGCCGCCGCGCTCGGCGGTGAAGAGCTCGTCCGTCGCCGGGTTCAGCACGACGGCGGCGACGATCTCGCCGTTCCGCTCCAGCGCGATCGAGATGGCGAAGGCGGGAATGCCGTGCAGGAAGTTGGTCGTGCCGTCGAGCGGATCGACGATCCAGCGATGCGCGCCGTCGGTGCCGATGATCTCGTCGGATTCCTCGCCGAGGAAGCCATAGGTCGGGCGGGCCTTCATCAGGTCCTCGCGGATCAGCTTCTCCGCCTTGCGGTCGGCCTGCGAGACGTAGTCGCCCGGGCCCTTGAGCGAAACCTGCAGGTTCTGCACTTCGCCGAAATCGCGCGCGAGCGACTTGCCGGCCTTGAAGGCGGCCTGAACCATGACGTTGAGAAGAGCTGAACGAGCCATGTAGAAAAAATCCTTCGGGAATGTCCGGCGCTTCGAAACGGCTGAGCCGCGGCGCGAAAGCGCGCCGGGACCGGAATATGTGGCCTCAAAACCACAAATCCCCCGAAGTTTCAAGCCTTCGCCCCCTGCAAGGGCTGCAATGCAGGGGCCTCGATGCTGCAAAGGGTAAACGGGGTGGCGTCAGGAGCCGGAACGGTACTTGTTCGCCGCGTCGACCGCCGCCTTCTGCTGCGCGTCGCTGAGGCCGAGATAGAAGTCCTCCAGCGAGGGGTCGTTGAGCCCGGCGCGACGCGCGAGAACGAACCACTTGGCCGCCTCGACCGGATCGGCCTTCGTGCCGATGGCGTGGATGTAGAGCTGGGCAAGCTTGCTTTGCGCAACGACATTGCCGCCGCCGGCCGCACGCCTCAGCCATTTGAAGCCGGCCTCGTAGTCACGCTCGCCGCCCGTGCCGTTGACCAGCCACATGCCGAGATCGAGCTGGGCCGTATCGAAGCCGGCGCGCGCCGCGCGCAGCAGCCATTCACGGGCGCGCCGGGTCTTCTCCTCCGGCAGGTCCTTCAGGCTGATATAGATCTGCGAGACGGCATATTGCGCATCCGCAATGCCCTGCTCGGCGGACTTCTCGTAATAGGGCAGCGCGGCGCGCAGGCCTTTTTCTCCCGGAGAATCGGCCACCAGCACCTGTGCGTAGTTGAACTGCGCGGAGGCATTGCCGAGATCGGCCGACTTCTTCATCAGCTCGTCCGCCCTGGCGCGGTCCTCCTTCGAACGCGAGCGCTCCATCAGCAGGATCGCATATTTGAACATGCCGGTGGGATCGCCGCCATTGGCGGCCTGCTCGTACCAGAACATCGCCTGTTCGCGGTTCCGCTTGACACCGAGGCCGCGGTCGAGGACCTCGGCCACCAGCGTCTGCGCGGCCGGATCGCCCAGCTGCGCGCGTGGCAGGGCCAGTTCCATCGCCGTCAGGTAGCGGCCGCGCTGGAAGGCGCCGTAAGCTTCGTCGATCTTGCCGGTGAAGGGTTTTTCCGCCGGCAGGTCCGGCAGGTCCGCTCCCATGCGGTCGAGCACGGAGAGCCCCGTCGAGGGGCCGTCGGCCGGCTTGTCCTTCTCCGCCGTCGCGGCGGGCTGGTCGTCGACCGATGCGGGCTCGGCCTCGCTTGCCGGATCCGTGACGGCGGTCTCAGCGCTGCCGGCCGTCACGGACGGTCCCTTCTTCGCCGGCTCCGCCAGGGCGGGCGCGGCCACGACGACGCCGGTGGCGAGCAGCGCCACCGGCACTATGCGGCAAGCTTGGATGAGAACGGCCCTGATCATGGGCGCCTACTATTGCTCAAACCGTGGCGCTTTTTCGTCAAGAAGCGCGTTGACCGCCGCAACCACATGAGGCGCCTGCGCGGGATCGGCGAAAACCGCCTTGTCGAGCGCCACGAACTCCGCGCCGGTCTCGGCCGCGGCAAGGGCGGACTGCGGATCCGTGCCACCGAGCACGATGCAGGGGATCTCCACCATGGAGGCCCACCATTCGGCAAGCGCGAGGTTCTTCGGATGCGCCTCCGGCTTGATGTCGCCGCCGATCTTGCCGAAGAAGATGTAGTCCGGCTGCACCTCGCCGATCTCCAGCGCCCTGTGCCGGTCCGTCGCATTGCCGCCGCCGACGATGAGCTTCGGCGTGAACTTCTCGATGGCCTCGCCCAGTTCCTCGATCCCGCCGGTAATGTGGATGCCGTCGGCCTTCGCCCGGCCGGCAACGCGGGTATCGCCGGCAACGAGCGCCGCGGCGCCCGCCTGCTGGACGATCGGCACCAGGGTTTCGGCGTGCTTCTGGAACTGGCCGTCGTCCAGCCCGTATTGCGGCAGGATCACCGAGGCGACGTCGCCGCCCTTCAGCGCGCCTTCCAGCATCGCGGCGCGGGCGGAAAGGTCCTCGCCCTCGGGAGGATCAGCACCAGGCGGCAGCGGGTTTGGGCATCGGACATGGATGGACTTCCTTAGAATACGGCACTCGGGCTCGTCATAACAGATCAAAGCGGATAGACGGAAGAACGAACAGGATCAACCGCCCTCCATGCCCATCGACCCCACCATCTACTATGCCGCCATCCCCGCAGTCCTCCTTGTCGGCCTGACGAAAGGCGGCATGGGCGAGGCACTGGCCCTGATGGGCGTGCCGCTGCTTGCCATGGCCGTTCCGCCGGTGCAAGCCGCCGCCATCCTGCTGCCCATCCTCGTGGTGATGGATTGCGTCTCGCTCTGGATCTGGCGCCAGCACAACGACCGCACGCTGCTGAAGATGCTGCTGCCCGGCGCCCTCATCGGCATCGCGATCGGCTGGGCGACATCGGCCTATGTGCCGCGCGATGCGCTGCGCCTCATCATCGGCCTCATCACCGTGCTCTTCGTCGCCCGCTACTTCTACAATAGCTGGCGGGCACGGTACGGCTACATCGTCCCGGCCAGGCCGCACCGGCTGCTGCCCGCCGCCTTCCTCGGCACGCTGTCCGGCTATGGCAGCTTCGTCGCCCATGCCGGCGGCGCGCCCTTCCAGGTCTACGGCCTGCCGCTGAAGCTTCCGCCGCGCGACTATACCGGCGCGGGCGTACGCTTCTTCGCCATCCTCAACGCCATCAAGCTCGGCCCCTATTTCGCCCTCGGCCAGCTCGACACGACCAACCTGACGATATCGGCCACGCTGGTGCCGCTCGCCATTGCCGCAACGGCCGTCGGCGGCTTCCTCGTCAAGCGCATGAAGCCGGATGTCTTCTATCCCTTCATGTATGCCATGGTCCTCGTCGCCGGCCTGAAACTCGTCTATGACGGCGTTCTCGCCTTTCTGTGACGGCCGGGAAACCGGGTTCTTCGCAGCGCACAAAACGCTTGCCGCAAATGCTGCTTTGCCATAGCTTTCGGCCATGGCGCACCCGGACCCCTTCACGGCGATTGCCGATCCCAACCGCAGGTTCCTGCTGGAGGAGCTGCGCCGCGCGCCGCGTACGGTCAACGAGCTGTCCGAAGGCCTGCCGATCAGCCGCCCGGCGGTCTCGCAGCACCTGAAGGCCCTGCTCGACTGCAATCTCGTCAGCGTCAAATCCGAAGGCACGAAGCGCATCTACGCCATCAACGCGAAGGGTTTCGACCGGCTCAATCTCTGGCTGGACCAGTTCTGGTCGTAACGCCCGACGTCCCATCCTGAAACAGGACGCCCCGGCGCGCCATCATGGCGGCCAGGGCGTCTCGACATCTAAGGTTTTCGTGTACCGGGAGCGGTTTCGCGAATTGGGCTCCTACCCTGGTCCTCCCATACAGACCAACTGTTCCGCGACCCTCACCCCTTCTGTAACTTTGGAAAAATCCCTGTCTTTTCAGTGAGACGAGCCGCGAAGGCGCTCGATCTCGTCCTTGATGCGCAGCTTGCGACGCTTGATGTCTGCAATCGTCTGGTCCTCGGAGGAGGGCTGATTCATTGCAGCGTGCAGCTCTGCCTCCAGAGCGAAGTGCTTCTTTTCGAGCGTGGCCAGATGAGCCTCAATCGTCATGTGACAGTTCCTTCCTTTTGCTTGCACCCGGTCATTTGCATGCCGGGTGATCCAGGTTGCAACAGAACCAGTGTGCCATGTCATTTTTCATTTGTCGAAGGCGAAAACGTGGCAAGGGATAACTTCCCGTTACCAGGGGTTTCGTGGTAGGAGCAGCCTTCATACAAGCTGGAGGATCGCGGCTCGGCCGCGTCGCCGACGACGGGGAAAGAATAGCATGGCAGACCAGGAACAGGCTGAATTGCGGCTTGCAGCCGCACGGCTTCGCCAGGAGCACGAAGACTACGATGCCGCTATCAACGCAATGATCCAGGTCGGCTGCGAAGCCCTCAGAATCCAGCGCATGAAGAAGAAGAAACTGGTCCTCAAGGACAAGATTTCCAAGCTGGAAGACCAGATCATCCCCGACATCATCGCCTGAAAGCGGGAAAGACGCCTTGGACACGACAGAAACGCCCCCCGTCGCCATCATCATGGGAAGCCAGTCCGACTGGGAGACGATGAAGAACGCCGCCGATACGCTCGATGCGCTCGGCGTCGACTACGAGGCCCGCATCATTTCGGCGCACCGCACGCCCGACCGGCTCTACAGCTTTGCGCGCGGGGCGAAGGCGGAGGGTTTCAAGGTCATCGTTGCCGGCGCCGGCGGCGCGGCCCACCTGCCCGGCATGGCCGCGGCGATGACGCCGCTGCCGGTCTTCGGCGTGCCGGTCCAGTCCAGGGCGCTGTCCGGCCAGGACAGCCTGCTCTCCATCGTGCAGATGCCCGCCGGCATTCCGGTCGGCACGCTCGCCATCGGCAAGGCCGGCGCCGTCAATGCCGCCCTGCTCGCCGCCGCCGTTCTGGCGCTGAGCGATCCGGAACTCGCCCACCGCCTCGATGAATGGCGGGACAACCAGTCGAACGCCGTCGCCGAATATCCCGTGGACGGCCCCCTATGAGCACCCGCACGATCGGCATCATCGGCGGCGGCCAGCTCGGCCGCATGCTGGCCATGGCGGCTGCCCGGCTGAACCTCAGGACCGTCATCCTCGAACCGCAAGCCGATTGTCCGGCCGCGCAGGTCGCCAACGCCCAGATCGTCGCGGCCTATGACGATGCGGATGCGCTCGCGGAACTCGCCCGCGTCTCAGACGTCGTCACCTACGAATTCGAGAACGTGCCCGTCTCCGCCGCCGAGGCGCTCGCCGCGGCCGTTCCGGTCTATCCGCCGCCGCGCGCGCTGGAGGTCTCGCAGGACCGGCTTATCGAAAAGCGCTTCATCCGCGACTGCGGCATCCGCACCGCCGATTTTGCCGCCGTGGACAGCCAGGTCGACCTCGAAGAGGCGCTCGACCGTTTCGGCGGCGTCGGCGTCCTGAAGACGCGCCGGCTCGGCTATGACGGCAAGGGCCAGCGGCTTTTCCGTTCCCCCGCGGAGGAACGCGACGGCGCCTTCGAGGCGCTCGGCGGCGTGCCGCTGATCCTCGAAAGCCTGGTGCCGTTCGAGCGGGAAGTCTCCATCATCGCCGCGCGCGACCGCGACGGCACGATCGCCTGCTACGACCCGGCGGAAAACGTCCACCAGAACGGCATCCTGCACACTTCCACCCTGCCCGCCCGCATCAACGAGGCGACCGCCGACCAGGCCCGCAAGGCTGCGCGCGCCATACTCGACCAGCTCGGCTATGTCGGCGTCATCGGCGTGGAATTCTTCGTGTTGCAGGATGGCGGGCTCGTGGCCAACGAGATCGCACCGCGCGTGCACAATTCCGGCCACTGGACGGAGGCGGCCTGCATCATCTCGCAGTTCGAGCAGCATATCCGCGCCGTTGCCGGCCACACGCTCGGCGATCCCCGCCGCCATTCGGACTGCGTGATGCAGAATCTCGTCGGCGACGACATCGAGGACGTTCCCGCCTGGCTCACCAGACCCGGCGTGCTCGTCCATCTCTACGGCAAGACCGAGGCCCGGCCGGGTCGGAAAATGGGGCATGTCACGCAGATTCTGGACTGACGCGATTCCTGGAAAACTGTGCGTAAAAGCCTCCCAAGCCCGCCAAGGACGCTGGAAAACCAGCCTGTGTCGCGGAAAACCCGCCACAAATGGTTGACAGCACAAAAGCGACAAGGTACATGCCTGCCAACCCGAGAGCGCGCCCGAAACGGCGCGTTTTTGATTGAGGAAATCCGGCGAACTCGAGTCGCCCTGCAATACGCGGATCAGAAAAATGAAGATCAAGAATTCGCTCAAGTCGCTCAAGGCTCGTCATCGCGAGAACCGCCTTGTTCGCCGTAAGGGCCGCATCTACATCATCAACAAGCAGAACCCGCGCTTCAAGGCCCGCCAGGGCTGATTGGCGTCGTGGTCGCCATCCCGCGAGCGGGATGTGATGATCGAGAAATATTGATTTGAAGTTGGGCCATGGCGGTTTACCATAACCGCCATGCGCTTTTTTATGCTTTCAGCACTCTGTCTTTCCCTCGCCATGATCGGTACCGCACCGACCGCTGCGCTTGCGCAGGCGGTGGACAAGGCATCCGTCGATCCCGCCTCCAGCACCTTCACGACCCAGGCGCAGCGCCTCGACAAGCTCTTCACCGAGCTGAAACACGAGGGCAATGCGGATACGGCCCGCGGCATTGCCGACCAGATCCGCCGGGAATGGCAGGAATCGGGCAGCGCCAGCATCAACCTTCTCATCCGGTGGGCCGACAAGGCCATTTCAGAGGAAAAGAACGCCGCAGCGCTCGATTTCCTCGACGAGGCGATTCGCCTGAAGCCCGATTATGTCGAGGGCTGGAACCGGCGCGCGACGCTGCATTTCAAGATGGGTAACTATCGAAAGTCGATGTCCGACATCAACCGGGTGCTGGCCATCGAGCCGCGTCACTTCGGCGCGCTCGCCGGCATGGCGGCGATCCTCGCGCAGTCGGGCCGGGACGAACTGGCGCTGAGGGCCTGGGAACGCTTCCTCGACATCTATCCGAGCGAGCGGCAGGCGCAGAAGGAAATGGGCAACCTCGCCGAAAAGCTGACCGGCCAGCGCACATAGCCTGCGACGAGGAACCCGCCTGGATCGGCACTCTCACCACAAACCGGACTACACCGTCACGGACCTTGCCATCTGGGCGCTGGAGAAGGCCGGCAGGAATCGGCAAGGCGGGCCGAGGCCCGCCTTGCGAAGGTTCATAAGAACAAGCTCAGACGCCGCTGACGCCGTCCGCGCCGATATAGGCGATGCGCAGCATGTTCGTCGCGCCGGGCGTGCGCAGCGGCACGCCGGCCGAGATGATGATGCGGTCGCCCGGCTTGCCGAATTCTTCCGTGACGACGATGCGGCAGGCACGGTTCACCATGTCGTCAAGGTCTTCCGCATCGCCCGTGACGACGCAGTGCAGGCCCCAGACGACCGAGAGGCGGCGGGCCGTTTCGATGACTGGCGAGAGCGCCAGGACCGGCACTTCCGGCCGCTCGCGCGCGGCGCGCAGGCCCGTCGTGCCCGACGAGGTGTAACAGACGATGGCCGACAGCTTCAGCGTCTCGGCGATCTGGCGGGCGGCGAGCGAGATGGCGTCGGCGCCCGTGGCTTCCGGCGTCGAACGCTGGGCATAGATGATGCCCGGATAGTGCGGGTCGCGCTCGACCTTGCTGGCGATCGAGGCCATGGTGGAGACGGCCTCGACCGGATAGTCGCCGGAGGCGGATTCGGCCGACAGCATCACGGCGTCCGCGCCTTCGAAGACGGCGGTCGCGACGTCAGAGACCTCGGCGCGGGTCGGCACCGGGGCCGAGATCATCGATTCCAGCATCTGCGTTGCGACGACGACCGGCTTGCCCGCACGGCGGCAGGCGCGGATGAGCTGCTTCTGCAGGCCCGGAACGGCTTCCAGCGGCATTTCCACGCCGAGGTCGCCACGCGCCACCATGAGGGCGTCGGACAGCTCGATGATCTCATCGATGCGCTCGATCGCCTGCGGCTTCTCGATCTTCGACATCAGGCCGACGCGGCCGCGCGCCACCTTGCGCACCTCGGCAAGGTCTTCCGGGCGCTGGATGAAGGACAGCGCCACCCAGTCGACGCTGCCGGTCGCCAGGACCGCATCGAGGTCGACGCGGTCCTTCTCGGTCAGCGCGCCGACGCCGAGCAGCGTATCGGGCAGGCTGACGCCCTTGCGGTCGGAGATCTTGGTGCCGGAGACGACGGTGCAGACGATGGACTTGCCGTCCGAGCTTTCGGCGCGCAGGTGCAGCTTGCCGTCGTCGATCAGCAGGCGATGGCCGGGCTTGACGGCTTCCAGGATTTCCGGATGAGGCAGGTAGACGCGCGTGTTGTCGCCGGGCACGTCCTTGTTGTCTAGCGTGAAGGTCTGGCCGGGTTTCAGCTCTTCCGATCCGTTGGCGAACTTGCCGACACGCAGCTTCGGGCCCTGGAGGTCGGCGAGGATGCCGATCGGGCGGCCGCAGCGGGCTTCCACGGCGCGGATGCGGCTGATCAGCGTGCGCATCACGTCATGGCTGGCATGGCTCATATTGATGCGGAACAGATCGGCCCCGGCCTCATGCAGCTTCTGGATCATCTGCTCGTCGGACGATGCGGGTCCGAGCGTGGCGAGGATTTTGACTTTTCTGTTCCGTCTCATCAGTTCTGGCTTTCCTGGGTCCCTGGCGTATCTGAGAGCTGCACCATCCAGCTCCCCTGTCGGCCCGTGTCATATTCCTTGAAGCCCATGCGCTGGAAACCGCGTGCGAAGCAGTCCTGCACGCCGGTGATCTTGAACTCGTTCTCGGCGACGCACATGTTGACGTCGCCGGTCCAGCGGCCGCCGCGGGCGGCATCTTCGGCATAGAGGTAATAGTAGCGCGACTGCAGCTCGCCCTCGATCAGCGTGGCGCAGGTGGTCGCGGGAACCTGCCACCAGCCTTCGGTGATCCAGCCTTCCTTGGCGCGGTAGCCGATGGCGACACCGACAAGGTTCTGCGTGCCGTTGCAGACGCGGAAATCGGCTCTTGCCGCATCCGGCACGGAAAGGGCGGCAAACCCTGCGAAAGCAAAGAGGCCGGCCTGGAAGAGGCCGCGGGCTTTCGGGAAAAACGGGCGATGGCTCTTGGCTCTCACGGCTTCCGATGCAACTCCGTTGATTTGATCTCGCGCTTTCTTGCGACGGCGGGGCATGAATGTCAACGCAACACTAATCGATTACAATTTCACGACGAGAGAAGGATTCTTTCCCGAAAGGCGAGGCACTGCGCTTGCGGCTCCCATTGCCCCATGCGATCAGTCGGCATGAGCGATGCACATTCGGCAAAAGGCATGCAGGATCACTCCCCCTTCGAAATCATCGACGGCGACCTCGGCCTCGGGCTCGTCATCCTGGCGGACCACGCCACCAACCGTCTTCCCGAACGCTACGGTCGCCTCGGCCTGCCGGACAGCGCCTTCGAGCGCCACATCGCCTACGATATCGGCGTCGAGGGCGTGGTGCGCGGCCTGAATGCCCGGCTGAACGCGCCTGTCGTCATGAGCCGCTTTTCCCGCCTCCTGATCGACCCCAACCGCGGCGAGGACGATCCGACGCTGGTAATGCGCATTTCCGACGGCGCGATCATTCCAGGCAATCACCCAATCACATCAGAAGAATGGCAATACCGGCTGGAAACCTTCCATCGCCCCTACCACGATGCCGTGTCCCGGACGATAAAGGCCGTCGCGGAAAAGACCGGCAGGGCGCCGCTCGTCCTCTCCATGCATTCCTTCACGCCGGCCTGGAAGGGGGTTGCCCGGCCCTGGCAGGTGACCGTGCTGTGGGACAGCGACCCGCGCGCCGTCCGGCCGCTGCTGGCCGGGCTCGAGGCGCAAGGCGACGTCGTGGTGGGCGACAACGAACCCTATGACGGGGCGCTGCGCGGTGACACGATGTTCCGCCATTGCATGCGGCCCGGCATCCCGCATGCCCTCATCGAAATCCGCCAGGACGAGATCGCCGAACCCGCCGGTATCGCCCGCTGGGTGGAGCGGCTCGCGCCGGTCTTCGCCCGGTTGAATGCGGACGAGACGCTGCACACCTATACCGTATTTCCCTCCCGCACGGGACCCTATTGAGGCCAAGACGATGACCGACCTGAGCAAGGAACAGCAGACCGAATTCGAGGCCGCCGCCTTCCGGCGCCTCCTCAGGCACCTCGCCGAGCGCAGCGATGTGCAGAACATCGACCTGATGAACCTTGCCGGCTTCTGCCGCAACTGCCTGTCGAACTGGTACCGCGAGGCGGCGAACGAAGCAGGCGTGCCGCTCGACAAGGAGGCCTCGCGCGAGATCGTCTATGGCATGCCCTATGAGGAATGGCGTGCGCGCCACCAGCGCGAGGCGAGCGAGGCGCAGAAGGCCGCCTTCGAGGTGAACCGCCCGAAGGAATGAGCCTTACCCCCGTGAAAATCGGGGAGCAGGCCTTGATCTTGCCGGAAGTTCGCGGCAAGTCACGGCCTTCGAATTTTATCCCATCCAAGGAGAAGACCATGTCGGATGCCCACGGCGTCGCCCGCGACCAGCTTCGCGCGTTCATCGAGCGGATCGAGCGCCTCGAGGAAGAAAAGAAAACCATCGCCGACGACATCAAGGACGTCTATGGCGAGGCCAAGGGCGTCGGCTTCGACACCAAGATCCTGCGCAAGGTCATCCAGATCCGCAAGCAGGACAAGGACGAGCGCATGGAGCAGGAAGCCATCCTCGACACCTATCTCCAGGCCCTCGGCATGGTCGAGCTGCCGCCGGACGCGTGATACGCCGTCAAGCATCCTGGGAATTTCCCGTCATGCTCGGGTCGAGCCAGAGGATGACGGGAGTCGGCGAGCAAGGCCGATCAATAAAAAACCCGCCGGATCACTCCGGCGGGTCTTTTGTTGGGAATGAACCCAAATCTCAGTTCTCGGCGCTCTGGAACTTGCGCACTTCCATGAAGTTCACAGCAGTTCCGCTGAAACGGCCGGCGTCGATGGATTTCTCCTCCGGCTGGAAGCCGGCCATGTAGACGGTTGTCGGCGCGGCGCGCAGCGTGCGGCTGACGAAGCGCGGCGCCTTGACGGGCTTGGAGAACGTCGCGACGCGGCCCTGGGTCAGCGCCCATTGCGAGATGATCTTCTGCGTCAGCTTCGGCTCGGTGCGGATGGCACCGCGGCTCGCCGCATCGGCATCCTTCTTCTTCGGGCGGCCGCCCTTGGACATCGTTTCTTCCGCCGGCTTGCCGTCGAAGGCATCGAGCCCTGCCAGCGAACGCGTGCCGCGGGCATTGGTGGAGACGAGCGCCGCCATTTCGACCGGGCCGCCCGCAGTGCCATCCGCCGTCGGATCGGCAAGCGCGGCAAGGCCGGAGCGATCGGCAGCAATGGGCAGGGCGACATCGGCTTCCGCGGCGGCCATCAGCGCGGTCTGCGACTGGTCGAGCGAAACCTCGGGACGCAGGCCCGGCACCGGCACCATGGCCAGTTCTTCCGCATCCTCGACGGCCGCTTCCGCGGTCATGATCGCGGCCGGCTCGGCATCGCCCGGTTCGGTGCGCGCACCGAGCAGGACCGGAAGCGGGATCTTGTAGGCCGCAAGGTCCTCGAATTCAGGCTTTTGCTCTTCGGTCGTCGCCGCTTCGAGGGCCGCAACGGCGGTGCTCGTCGTCGGGGCGACAAGGGCAAGCTCGTTCGCCGTCTCGGCGGCCTTGAAGGCAGGGCGGCTGCCCGGCACCGGCGCGGTGAAGGCAAGCTCCGTCTCGACTTCCGTCACGACCGGCTTCTTCTCCTCGACGACCTTCCTCTTCGCGCCCGCGCCGCCTTCGTCGAAGTTGTCGGCAATGGTAGCGCTGCTGGCGATCATTTCGGGTTCTTCATCCTCATCGCCGCCGCCACCGAAGAGGGCAGCGAGGAAGCCGCCCTTGCGCTTGGACGCCGCCGGGGTGGAGCCGCCACCGGCCACCTGGATCGTGTCCGCGCCGACGCGGCGCTTGTAGTCGGCAACCGCCTGCTGGTAGCCCGGCAGCGGCTTGCCGTCGGTCGGAACGTGCATGGTCTTGCCGTCCGGGAAGAGGCTGACCAGCTCCTGGCGGCTCATGCGCGGCCAGGCGCGCACGCTGCCGACGTCGAGATGTACGAAGGGAGAGCCGGAGGTCGGATAATAGCCGACGCCGCCGACCTGGAATTTCATGGCTGTGGCGCGCAGCGTCGCGAGCTTGACGCCCGGAATGTAGAAGTCCATCGCCTTGCCGAGCATGTGCTGGCTCTTCTTGGCGACACCCTTGGAGCGCGAGCGCAGCATGCCGTTGGTCGCCGGCGAGCGATAAGCCGAGACGACGTTGATGTAACCGGTCGCGCCGACCTTCTGGTAGACTTCCCAGACGAGGTCGAGGAGCCGCGGATCCATCTTGGTCGGCTCGTTGCGGCGCCAGTCGCGCAGGAACTGGTTGATCTGCTTCAGGCCGCGCGCATCATAGCGCCCGTTGCGCTTGAAGGTGATCTCGGCCTTTTCCTTGGTGTGGATGAAATAGAGCTTCAGCGTCCGGCTGCCGCTTTCGGCCTGGACCGTGGCGGGAATGGCCGTGGGCAGGATGAGGGCAGCAGACAGCACAGCTGTGGACAAAGCCTTAGGCAGCTTTTGCAACACTGTCTTGCAGAGGCTGCCCAGGGATGCCCCGGGGCGCTTCATCGATGCGAACAAATTTGCCAACTCTTTCCCCGTCCGAAGGACAACGAACGTCCGTTATCCCAGATGACTGCCAATTGCGGTGAGAGCATGGCAAATACGCCACACTCGTCGTCGCGCACCCGTTATAGTGAACAATCCACTAACAGGGAATAAACGGCAATCGAGAAATCGCAAGTGGCCGGGATTCCAAGGGTTTTTACGCAGCTTCTTTCAACGGATCGTCCGGATCGATGCCATAATCCTTCAGTTTGCGATAGAGAGTCGAGCGGCCGATGCCCAATTTGCGGGCAACCTGGCTCATCTGGCCATGATAAAACTTCAGGGCAAAGCGGATCAGTTCCTCCTCCACATCGGCCAGCTTGCGCACGTGGCCGCCCTTATCGACGCTGGCGATCGCGTTTTCCGGGCCGGTTTCGGCGCTTGGCGATTCGTTCGGGCGGAAGTCCGGATAGACGCTGGGAAGGCGCGTTTCGGCGGCCGGCTCGGGCGTGCGCTGGCTTGCCGATTCCCAGGTGACGGCACCGTCCTCGGCAAGACCGTAGCCCGGCACCTGTGCGGCGATCTGCGGGAAGTCGGCAGCGGTGAGCTCCGCGCCCTCCGAGAGCACGACGGCACGGAAGATGGCGTTTTCGAGCTGGCGGATATTGCCGGGCCAGTCATAGGCCGTCAGCAGCGCCATTGCGGCGGCGGAAACGCCGAGCGGACGGGCCAGCTTCTGCTCGCCGGCAAAGCGCTGCACGAAGGCGCGGACCAGGACCGGAATGTCCTCCTTGCGCTTGCGCAGCGCCGGGATCGTCACCGGGAAGACGTTGAGGCGATAGTAGAGGTCCTCGCGGAAGCGGCCCTCGCGCACCTCGTTGATGAGGTCGCGGTTGGTCGCCGAGATGAGGCGGACATTGACCTTCTGCGGGAAACGGGCGCCGATCGTCTCGATCTCGCCCTGCTGCACCGCGCGCAGCAGCTTCACCTGCACGTCGAGCGGCAGGTCGCCGATCTCGTCGAGGAACAGCGTGCCGCCGTCGGCCTCCATGAACTTTCCGGTATGGCGCTCCGTCGCGCCGGTGAAGGCGCCCTTCTCGTGGCCGAACAGGATGCTTTCGACGAGATTGTGCGGGATCGCGCCGCAATTGACGGTGACGAACGGCTTGTGCGCCCGGTCGCTCGCCGCCTGGATGGCGCGGGCCACCATTTCCTTGCCGACGCCCGATTCGCCTTCCAGCACGACCGGAATGTTCGATTGGGCAGCACGGCGGCCGAGTTCGATGACGCGCAGCATTTCGGGGCTGGCCGAAACGATATCGTCGAAATGCACCGTCTCGCTGCGGTGGCGGCGCCCGCCGCGGCCGCGGCCTTCGCGCTGGTCCATCTTCAGCGCATTGCCGACGGCGACGTTCAGCCGCTCCGGCGAGACCGGCTTCACCACGAAATCGAAGGCGCCGGCGCGCATCGCCATCACGACCGTCTCGATGCCGCCCTGCCCCGTCTGCACGATGACCGGAATGGTGTTCTCCCGTTCGGCCAGCGCTTCCAGAAAGGCCGAACCGTTCATTTCCGGCATCATCAGGTCGAGCAGGATCACATTGATGAGACCGCCCTTGCGATCGAGCAGATCGAGGCCCGCACGGCCGTTTTCCGCCATATGGGCGACATGGCCGGAGCGCTCGATCATGTTCTTCAACAGCCTGCGCTGGACAGGATCATCGTCGATGACAAGAATATGGGCCGTCACTGGAACCTCCTTGCCTAAAGGCGTGCGTCATGCACGCCCCAAGGGAACTAGACACCAGCGGACCATGGCAGAAAGGGTTGAACATGCCGTTTTGAGAAAGGCTTGCATTTTAACCATTGCCGACGCAAGCAAGGGGCCGATCCGCCCATCCTGGAAGAGAGACAGACGATGACCCGATTTTCCCGATCCCCCCGCATCGCCTTCGCGCCGGCCGACGCCGCCGCAGCCGCTGAACTGGGCGATCTTCCCGGCTGGAACCTTGCCGATCTCTATCCCTCGCAGGCGTCCCCGGAATTTGAGGGCGACATGAAGAAGGCCGAGGCCGATGCGCTCGCCTTCGAGGCGAAATGGAAGGGCAGGCTGGACGCCGCGACGGAAAAGACGGGCGACGAGGGTATCGGCGCGGCCGTCAGCGAGTTCGAAGCGCTGGAAGACGTGATGGGCCGCCTCATCTCCTTTGCAGGCCTTACCTATTTCACCAACACGACCGATCCGGCGAACGGCAAATTCTACGGTGACATTCAGTCGAAGCTGACCGATCTCGGCGCTCATCTTTTGTTTTTCTCGCTTGAACTCAACAGGATAGCGGACGAGCGCATCGAGGCAGCGCTGGCAAATGACGCCCTTGCGGCGCACTACCGCCCCTGGATCGAGGACCTGCGCAAGGACAAGCCCTACCAGCTCGACGACAAGACGGAACAGCTCTTCCTCGAAAAATCGATGACCGGTGCGGCGGCCTGGAACCGGCTCTTCGACGAGACCATGGCCTCGCTGCGCTACACGATCGACGGCGAGGAGGTGCCGCTGGAAATCGCCCTCAACCAGCTCCAGTCGCCGAACCCGGACGACCGCCGCGAGGCGGCGCAAGCGCTGGCGAAAACCTTCAAGGACAACATCCGCACCTTCACGCTGATCACCAACACGCTCGCCAAGGACAAGGAAATCTCCGACCGCTGGCGCGGCTTTTCCGACATCGCCGACAGCCGGCATCTTGCCAACCGCGTCGAGCCGGAAGTCGTCGCCGCCCTCGCTGCGGCCGTACGCGAAGCCTATCCACGCCTCTCACACCGCTACTATGCGATGAAGGCGAAGTGGCTCGGAATGGAGCAGATGGACTATTGGGATCGCAACGCGCCCCTTCCCGAGACACCCGACGCGGTGATCCCCTGGAACGAGGCACGCGACACCGTGCTCTCCGCCTACAGCGCCTTCGCGCCTGAAATGGCCGATATCGCCCAGAAATTCTTCGACAAGGGCTGGATCGACGCGCCGGTGCGTCCCGGCAAGGCCCCGGGCGCCTTTGCCCATCCGACGGTGCCCTCCGCGCACCCCTATGTGCTCGTCAACTATATGGGCAAGCCGCGCGACGTGATGACGCTCGCCCATGAACTCGGCCATGGCGTGCACCAGGTTCTCGCCGGCGGCCAGGGCGCGCTGATGGCCTCGACGCCGCTGACGCTGGCCGAAACCGCCTCCGTCTTCGGCGAGATGCTGACCTTCCGGAGCCTCCTCGACAAGACCAGGGACAAGCGCGAGCGCAAGGCCATGCTCGCCCAGAAGGTCGAGGACATGATCAACACGGTCGTGCGCCAGATCGCCTTCTACGAATTCGAGCGCAAGGTGCACACCGCCCGCAAGGAAGGCGAACTGACCGCCGACCGGATCGGCGAACTCTGGCTCTCCGTGCAGGAGGAAAGCCTCGGCCCGGCGATCAGGATTTCCGAGGGTTACGAGACCTACTGGGCCTATATCCCCCACTTCATCCACTCGCCCTTCTACGTCTATGCCTATGCCTTCGGCGATTGCCTGGTGAACTCGCTCTATGCCGTCTACCAGCAGGCGGAAGCGGGTTTCCAAGCAAAATATTTCGACCTGCTCAAGGCCGGCGGCACCAAGCATCACACCGAGCTGCTGAAGCCGTTCGGCCTCGATGCGAGCGATCCGTCGTTCTGGAGCAAGGGACTGTCGATGATCGAGGGGCTGATCGACGAACTGGAAGCGCTTGATAGGGCCTGACCTCGAAAGAAGAAGCCGCGCATGACCGACCGCGAACGCTTTGTGCTCCTCAGGGACGACCGTGAGGACCGGACGGTGGTTTTCGCCGATCCGCTCGCCGTCGTCACCGTGCGCGAGCGCGCCGACTTCGAGCCCGCCTTCGCGGCCTTGCAGGCGGCGCATGACAAGGGCCACTGGATCGCCGGCTTCATGAGCTACGAGGCCGGCCATCTCTTCGAGGAAAAGCTGGCCCCCTTCGCGGTGGAGAACCGCCCGACGCCGCTGATGAGTTTCGGCATCTTCGAAAAGCCGGCGGACGACCACCCGCTGGCAACCCCCCGCCAGCGCACCGAAAACGAGCCCTTCCTCACCGAGCCGAAAGCCGGCTGGGATTTCGAGACCTACCGCAGCCGCTTCGACCGCCTGCACCAGCATCTGCGGCAGGGCGACTGCTACCAGGCCAACCTCACCATGCCGATCCGCGCCCGCTGGACCGGCGACCCGCTCGCCGCCTTCTGGTCGCTGATCGAACGCCAGCCCGTGCGCTACGGCGCCTTCGTCTCGCTCGACGGGCCGTTGCTGCTTTCGCGCTCGCCGGAACTCTTCTTCGACGTCGACAAGGACAGCTGGATCGAGACGCATCCGATGAAAGGCACCGCGCCGCGCGGAACGAGCGTAGCGGAAGATGCCGAGATCATCGCCGCCATGCAGGCCGATCCGAAGTCGCAGGCGGAAAACCGCATGATCGTCGATCTGCTGCGCAACGACATCTCGCGCATCACCGAGGTCGGCACGCTTCACGTGCCGAAACTCTTCGCCGTCGAGACCTATCCCACCGTGCACCAGATGGTGAGCCATGTGCGGGCCAAACTCCTGCCGGGGATCTCGATCCGCGACATCTTCGCCGCCCTCTTCCCCTGCGGCTCGATCACCGGCGCGCCGAAGATGAGCGCCATGAAGATTCTGCACGACCTGGAGGACGGCCCGCGCGACGCCTATTGCGGCGCGATCGGGATGATCGCACCGGACGGAACCATGCGCTTCAACGTGGCGATCCGCACCGTCTCGATCTTCGAGGACGGCGAAGCGGTCTTCAATGTCGGCGGCGGCATCGTCTTCGATTCGACCGCCGAGGCGGAATATGAGGAATGCCTGCTGAAGGCGCGCTTTGCGGTGGGGGATCAATGGATATCTCGCTGATCGAGACCCTGCGCTGGGAAGCCGGCTTCGTGCGGCTGGAGCGGCATCTGGCGCGGCTGGCGCGCTCGGCAGCGGAACTGGGATTATCGGGGGCCGAGGGGGCACGGCAGGCTTTGTTCGCTGCGCTCCCCCCCTCTGCCCTGCCGGGCATCTCCCCCTCAAGGGGGGAGATCGATGGAGGGCGCTCACCACTCCATCAGGCAGACGGCGCGGCAGCGACACCGACCGCTTGGACAGGAAACCCTGGCTCCTCGCCGATCTCCCCCCTTGAGGGGGAGATGCCCGGCAGGGCAGAGGGGGGTGCACGGCACCCCTCGCCTCTCCGCATCCGCCTCGAACTTTTCGCAGACGGCCGGATCGAAGTGCAGACCGCCCCCTTCACGCCCCTCCCGGCGGACACGACATGGCACCTGAAGATCGCCATCACCCGTCTCGTCTCCGCCGATCCGCTGCTCCGCCACAAGACCTCCCGCCGTGCCGCCTATGCCGCGGCCCGTGCCGAATTCCCGGCAGCGGAGGTGGATGAGGTGATCCTCCTCAACGAACGCGGCGAGCTCTGCGAGGGCACCATCACCTCGCTCTTCCTCGACGACGGCACCGGCGTGCTGAAAACGCCGCCACTCGCCTGCGGCCTGCTGGCCGGCGTGCTGCGGGAAGAATTGCTGGAGAGCGGCAAGGCCGTCGAACAGATATTAAGACCGGACGATCTTGCCCGTGGCACGATCTTCGTCGGCAATTCGCTGCGCGGGCTGATCCGGGGCACGCTGACATGAAACGGCCAGTCCATACGCCCTACGACGGCTCCGCCCGTCTCTTCACCATCGGCCTCGGCCCGCTCGACCCCGCCCGCTGGATCGAGCCGGACGGCGATCTGGAGCGCTACCTTCTCGAAAAGGGCCGGCTGATCGCCGGACATCGCGACACCGTCTTCGTGGAGGAGGCCGGAACACGCGCCGCGCAGCAGGAGGTTCTCGACCTCCTCGCCGAGCATGTGACGGCGCAGCATCCGTCCCTCTATCGCCGCGCGGGCTCGGCGATCGCCACCAAAGACCGCACCATCGATCTCGCTGCCGACGAAGCCCCGCTCGTCACCGCCGGCGGGCTGGTGCAGGAAGACCTCGTGCTGATGCGCCGCGACGACAGCGGCTGGCGGCTCGTCGCCGGTTACGTCGCCTTCCCCTCCTCCTGGTCGCTGCCGGAAAAGTTCGGCCGGCGGATGGAGGATATCCACGCGCCCGTGCCTGATTTCGGCGAGGGCACGCGCAATGCCCTCCTGATCAACCGCATGTTCGACAATCTCAAGGTCGAGCAGCCGGTCTTCCGCTTCAACTGGTCGATCAACCCGGACGCCGACCTGTACTATCCGGCATCCAAGGCGCATGGCGCCCTGCCCGAAGGGCACGCGTTGTCGCTCGAGACCACCTTCGCCCGCGTCGAGCGCCAGACCCTGCGCAAGCTGCCGGTCTCCGGCGACATCCTCTTCACCATCCGCATCTACACCGACCCGCTCGCCGCGCTGCGCACGCTGCCCGAGGCGCGGAGGATCGCCACCGTCTTCGCCGACCAGCTCGAGGCGCTGAACCTGCCGCAGGCGACCTACAAGGGGCTTGCCACGAAAAGGGCGGCGCTGGTGGCGGAATTGCGGGCGGTTGCGGCCGGTTAAGAATATCACGACGGAAAACCGCAGCCACCCTTTATTGTGACAGAAAACTGTGCTCTAGCGCTGCCATATTATGCTATGGGGCCCGTCGAGACCCTGATTTTACAGCAAAGCGGCCGGCCGCAGGAGAACCAAATGGCAGACAGCACCTATCCGGTTTATGGCGAGATCACCGGCCCGATCGTGATGATCGGTTTCGGCTCCATCGGGCGCGGCACGCTGCCGCTGATCGAGCGCCACTTCAAGTATGACCGGAACCGGCTGATCGTCATCGAGCCGCGCGAAGACGCCGCCGACGCGGAGATCTACGCCCGCCACGGCGTGCGCCACGTCAAGGCGCATGTCACCAAGGAGAACTACAAGGATCTCCTCAAGCCGCTTCTCACGGAAGGCGGTGGCCAGGGTTTCTGCGTCAACCTCTCCGTCGACACGGGCTCCGTCGACCTGATCAAGCTCTGCCGCAAGCTCGACGTGCTCTATATCGACACGGTCGTCGAACCCTGGCTCGGCTTCTACTTCGACAAGGGCATGAAGAACGCCGACCGCACCAACTATGCGCTGCGCGAGACGCTGCGCAAGGAGAAGGAAAAGCACCCCGGCGGCACGACGGCGGTCTCCACCTGCGGCGCCAATCCGGGCATGGTCTCCTGGTTCGTCAAGCAGGCGCTGGTGAACCTGGCCAAGGACCTTGGCGTGAAGTTCGAGGAGCCGACGCAGGACGACCGCGAAGGCTGGGCCAAGCTTATGAAGAAGGTCGGCGTCAAGGGCGTGCACATCGCCGAACGCGATACCCAGCGCACCAGGAACCCGAAGCCGTTCAATACCTTCTGGAACACCTGGTCGGTGGAAGGCTTCATCTCGGAAGGCCTGCAGCCGGCCGAACTCGGCTGGGGCACCCATGAGAACTGGATGCCGAAGAACGCCAAGAAGCACAAGAAGGGCTGCAAGGCCGCGATCTACCTGGAGCAGCCCGGCGCCAACACGCGCGTGCGCTCCTGGTGCCCGACGCCCGGCCCGCAATACGGCTTCCTCGTCACCCACAACGAGTCGATCTCGATCGCCGACTTCTTCACGGTGCGCGACAAGGACGGCCACGTCACCTACCGCCCGACCTGCCACTATGCCTACCACCCGGCCAACGACGCCGTGATCTCGCTACATGAGATGTTCGGCAACGGCGGCAACCAGCAGCCGGTGCTGCATGTTCTCGACGAGAACGAACTGGTCGACGGCGTCGACGAACTCGGCGTGCTGCTCTATGGCCACGACAAGAACGCCTACTGGTACGGTTCGCGCCTGTCGCTGGAAGAGACCCGCCGCCTCGCCCCCTACCAGAACGCCACCGGCCTGCAGGTGACCTCGGCCGTGCTCGCCGGCATGGTCTGGGCGCTGGAAAACCCCAAGGCCGGCATCGTGGAAGCCGACGAGGTCGACTACAAGCGCTGCCTGGAAGTGCAGACGCCCTATCTCGGCCCGGTCGAAGGCCACTATACCGACTGGACCCCGCTCGACGGCCGCCCGGGTCTCTTCCCGGAAGATCTCGACACGAAGGATCCGTGGCAGTTCAGGAACATCCTGGTCCGCTGAACCGGCTTTCATTCCATGACAGGACGCCCGCGACCAGACCGCGGGCGTCTTTGTTGCAACCCTCGTTCCACCCGCTGTCGTCATCCTCGGCCTTGAGCCGAGGATCCAAAGCCGCGTCCGCAAGCGGGCGGATGCTCGGCTCAAGGCCGAGCATGACGAAGGAGGGGTGTGGCGGACTTGCCAGCGGTGTCTGAAACGCTTTCAATGGGATAATACCCGCTGCCCCGGCGGCGCGTCTTGCTTTCGACGTTTCTTCGCGGCATGGTTTGCCGAATTGGACGGGTGGTTCGCGCCGCCGTGACCCTGGGAGACCCATATGAAGCCGATCACAGTCCTCAGCCTGCTGACCGCCGCCGTCGCACTCGCCGCTTGCCAGTCCGAGCGCGCGCCGCGCGACCTGCCGGTGACCCAGCGCCCCGTGGCGCAGGGAGTGGAAGGCGCCTGGGTGGACCCGAACGGCATCGTCTCCACCTTCCAGGGCGGCACGTTCACGACGCGCACGACCGACACGAACCAGCTTCTCGCTTCGGGCACCTACATCAACACGTCGCCGACGCTGGTCGAGATCAACATGACCTCGCTGGTGCGCAACACCCAGTCCAAGGTCAATTGCGCGCTCGTCAGCCAGAGCCAGCTCAACTGCACGACGGCCGAAGGCGCGCAGTTCTCGCTCGCCCGCCGCGCCTGAGCGAACGACATCGTCACGAAAGGGCCGCAAGGCCCTTTTTTCGTTTCGGCTCATAAACATGGGTGGCCTGTGGCCCCTCCTCTTTTCTCTTGAACTCGTCCGCGACCGGTGAAAACATCCGCCGGCTGGCTGTCATGTTTCCGGTTTATCGAGAAGCGGATCGCCCCTCCCGCGCCTTCGCGGGCAAACAAGGAGAAGAGGACCATGACGTTTTTCCGATCCGGCCTTCTGGCCGCCTCCCTCATCGCGCTCTCCAGCGGCTCGGCGCTCGCCGATTACGAGCTGAACATCCTGCATATCAATGACCTGCATTCGCGCATCGAGGCGATCAACAAGTTCGATTCGACCTGCTCGGACGAAGAGGAAGGCAAGGGCGAATGCTTCGGCGGCGTGGCGCGCCTGAAGACCGCCATCGACGCCCAGCGCGAGGCGCTGACCGGCAAGAACGTGCTGCTGCTGAACGCCGGCGACAATTTCCAGGGTTCGCTCTTCTACACCACCTACAAGGGCGCGGTGGAGGCCGAGTTTCTCAATCTCATGAAGTTCGACGCCATGACCGTCGGCAACCATGAATTCGACGACAGCGAGGACGGCCTCGCCACCTTCCTCGACAAGGTCGCGTTCCCGGTCGTCACCGCGAATGTCGCGGCCAGCGCCAGCTCGAAGATCGGTGACCGCATCAAGCCCTTCATCGTGCTGAACCAGGGCGGCCAGGGGATCGGCATCGTCGGCGCCGTCGCCAACGACACCGCGGAACTCTCCTCGCCCGGCCCGAACGTCCTGATCGGCGACGACGTCGCCGATATCACGGCGGCGATCGCCGAACTGAAGAAGCAGGGCGTCAACAAGATCATCGCGCTGACCCATGTCGGCTATCCGCGCGACCTGGCGGCCATCGCCAGGATCCCCGACGTGGACGTGGTGGTCGGCGGCCACACCAACACCTTCCTTTCCAACACCTCGGACAAGGCGGAAGGCCCCTATCCGACGCTGGTCGACAATCCCGGCGGCTACAAGGTGCCCGTCGTGCAGGCCGCGGCCTATTCCAAGTATCTCGGCAATCTCAAGGTCGTCTTCGACGATGCGGGCGTCGTGAAGGAATCCTCCGGCGAACCGATCCTGATCGATTCCTCCGTCAAGCCGGACGAGGCCGTGCTCGCCCGCATCAAGGAGCTTGGCGGCCCGATCGAGGAGCTGAAGAACAAGATCGTCGCCGAGAGCGCAGCGCCCATCGACGGCTCGCGCGAGGTATGCCGCGCCGCCGAATGCGCCATGGGCAACCTGGTGGCCGACGCCATCCTCGACCGCACCAGGAGCCAGGGCATGACGATCGCCATCACCAATGGCGGGGGCCTGCGCGCTTCCATCGACGGCGGCCCGGTCTCCATGGGCGAGGTGCTGTCGGTGCTGCCCTTCCAGAACACGGTCGCCACCTTCCAGCTCAAGGGTTCGGACCTCCTCGCCGCCCTCGAAAACGGCCTCGGCCAGATCGAGGAAGGCGCCGGCCGCTTCCCCCAGGTCTCCGGCATGAAATATTCCTTCGACAAGTCGAAGCCGGCCGGCAGCCGCGTCGTCTCCGTCGAGGTGAAGGAGGGCGACGCCTTCGTGCCGCTCGACCCGGCCAGGACCTACGGCATCGCCTCGAACAACTACATGCGGACGGGTGGTGACGGTTACTCCATCTTCGCCACCGCCGGCATGAACGCCTACGATTTCGGCCCGAACCTCGAACTGGTCGTCGCCGACTATCTTGCCGCGCACCGCCCCTACCAGCCCTATACGGATGGCCGCATCACGGAAGTCGCCGATGCCACGGTCGTCGAGACCCCGGATACCACGGAGACCGCGGCAGGCACCGAGGCAGAGCCAGCCGCGAGCGAAACGGCAACCCCGACGGACACGGCCGCCAAGTCGGCGGAAGGCACGGCAACCTCCGGCGAGGCCGCATCGGGCGCCGCCGCCACGACCACGACCACCGAAACAGCAACGGTGGCGGCCGGCGGCAAGCATGTCATCGTCCGCGGCGATACGCTTTGGGATCTCGCCAAGGCGGCCTATGGCGACGGCACGCTGTGGCGCAGGATCGCGGAAGCCAACGGCAATCCGCGGCCCCGCGCCCTGCATGTCGGCACGGAGCTGTCCATCCCGACCAAATAAGGACAATTTGTCTCCACTATTTCTGCCGGCCCGGGCTTTCCCGGGCCGGTATTTCTTTTTAGAACGATTCTGAGCCGACCGGGCATCCGTCGTGCAGGAGCAATCCGGCGCGCATGCCGCGGTCTTGCATATGCACTTGCAAGAAGACAAAGCCCGAGAGCAATGAACGACACCCCGCACGCCGAGGACCGCACCATGCAGGACACCACAGCCAAGCCTGCCGACCACCCATCCGTCAAGCACGGCAAGGTCGGCGTGCTGCTGGTCAATCTCGGCACGCCTGATGGTACCGACTACACCTCGATGCGCCGCTACCTGAAGGAATTCCTGACCGACAAGCGCGTCATCGAATGGCCGAGGATCGCCTGGTATCCCATCCTTTTCGGCATCGTGCTCAACACGCGCCCCGGCAAGGTCGGCAAGGCCTATGAGACGATCTGGAACAAGGAAAGGAACGAGAGCTTCCTTCGCACCTATACGCGCAGCCAGGCCGAACTGATGGCCAAGGCCCTCTCCGATTATTCCGAGGTCGTCGTCGACTGGGCGATGCGCTACGGCCAGCCCTCCATCGCCTCGCGCATGGAATACCTGCAGAAGGCCGGTTGCGAACGCATCCTCGTCTTCCCGCTCTATCCGCAATATGCGGCGGCGACGACGGCGACCGTCAACGACAAGGCCTTCGAGGCGCTCCTGAAGATGCGCTGGCAGCCGGCCCTGCGCACCGTGCCGCCCTATCACGATGATCCGGCCTATATCGACGCGCTCGCCGTCTCGATCGAAAAGCACCTGGCGACGCTCGACTGGGAACCGGAGCGGGTGCTCACCTCCTTCCACGGCATTCCCAAGAGCTATTTCGACAAGGGCGATCCCTATTACTGCCAGTGCCAGAAGACCGCGCGACTCCTGCGCGAACGGCTCGGCTGGTCGAAGGAAAAGCTTGTCGTCACCTTCCAGTCCCGCTTCGGACCGGAGGAATGGCTCCAGCCCTATACGGACAAGACCGTGGAAAAGCTGGCGCAGGAGGGCATCAAGCGCATTGCCGTCATCAATCCCGGCTTCGTCTCCGACTGCCTGGAGACGCTGGAGGAGATCGCCGAACAGGCCGCAGAAAGCTTCCTGCACAATGGCGGCGAGAAGTTCGCACACATTCCCTGTCTCAACGATTCGCCCGAAGGCATGGCGGTTCTCGAAAAGGTCGTGCGGCGCGAGCTTTCCGGCTGGGTCTGATCCCGGATAAATCTTGCCTTCGTCCAAATAGACTGGCGTCGCGGCCCGTATTCCTTACAGTGGCGCGGCGCCGCGTTGTCTGTTGGAGAAAAGAACTATGGATTTGGCCGGATTGGATATCGTCGTCATCGCCCTCGTGGTGCTGGTCATCCTGATCCTCTTTGCCGGGATCAAGACGATCCCGCAGGGCTATCAGTACACGGTGGAGCGCTTCGGCCGCTATACGCGCACGCTGGAGCCCGGCCTCAACCTCATCATCCCCTTCATCGACCGCATCGGCGCGAAGATGAACGTGATGGAACAGGTGCTCGACATCCCCACGCAGGAGGTCATCACCCGCGACAATGCGAGCGTTTCGGCAGACGGCGTCGCCTTCTACCAGATCCTCAATGCGGCGCAGGCCGCCTACCAGGTCGCCCATCTGGAAAACGCGATCCTCAATCTCACCATGACCAATATCCGTTCGGTCATGGGCTCGATGGACCTGGACGAGCTTCTGTCCAACCGCGACGTGATCAACGACAAGCTGCTGCGCGTCGTCGACGAGGCGGCCAATCCCTGGGGCATCAAGATCACCCGCGTCGAGATCAAGGATATCGCCCCGCCGAAGGACCTGGTCGATTCAATGGGCCGGCAGATGAAGGCGGAGCGCGAAAAGCGCGCGCAGGTGCTGGAAGCCGAGGGTGCCCGCAACGCACAGATCCTGCGCGCCGAAGGCGCCAAGCAGTCGG
Source organism: Shinella sp. HZN7 (assembly GCF_001652565.1). Classification (NCBI taxonomy): domain Bacteria; kingdom Pseudomonadati; phylum Pseudomonadota; class Alphaproteobacteria; order Hyphomicrobiales; family Rhizobiaceae; genus Shinella; species Shinella sp. HZN7. The sequence continues at coordinate 3,157,625 of NZ_CP015736.1, forward strand.
CGATCCTTGAGGCCGAAGGTCAGCGCGAGGCCGCCTTCCGCGACGCCGAAGCCCGCGAGCGCCTTGCGGAAGCCGAAGCCAAGGCGACGAAAATGGTCTCGGAAGCCATCGCCGCCGGCAACGTGCAGGCGATCAACTACTTCGTCGCCCAGAAATACACCGAAGCCATGGCCGCCATCGGCAAGGCGCCGAACTCGAAGATCGTGCTGATGCCGATGGAGGCCTCCTCGCTCGTCGGATCGCTGGGCGGCATCGGCGCCATCGCAAGGGAAGTCTTTGGCGACGGCGGCTCCTCGCAGACCGCGGGCACGCCGCGCACGCGCCAGTCGACACCGACCACCACCGCCTCGACGTCCGCCTTCCGCAACCCGTTCGATACGTCGCAGGGAAGCTGAGCATGATCCAGCGCATCGTCACGGAACTCGGCCCCTGGGCCTGGTGGGTGCTCGGCATCGTGCTCCTCATCCTCGAAGTGCTGATGCCCGGCGTCTTCCTCGTCTGGATCGGCATCGCGGCGATCGTCACCGGTGCCCTCTCGCTGCTCCTGTGGGACGCGGCGTTCTGGACCTGGCATGCCCAATGGCTGGTCTTCGCCGCACTGTCGCTGGTGGCCGTGCTGATCGGCCGGCGCATCGTCAAGACGCGCGGCCAGACCTCCGACCAGCCGCATCTCAACCAGCGCGGCCAGAGCCTTGTCGGCCGCACCGCGACGCTGGAGCAGCCGATCACCGAAGGCCGCGGTCGCATTCGTCTCGACGATACGATGTGGAGCGTACAGGGGCCGGACCTTCCGGTCGGCGCGCGCGTGCGCGTCACGGCCAGCAACGGCCGCGATCTGACGGTCGAGGCCGTATAGTCAAACAAAACCCCCGCATTTCAGGAAATACGGGGGCTTGAGCTTTATGCTTGTGGATTCGCCGGTCAGGCGACGCCGATGCGCAGCAGGTCGTGGAAGTGCACGACGCCGACCGGACGGAAGGTCTCGTCGGTGACGATCAGCGCGGAAATGTTGTACTGGTTCAGCAGGCCGAGCGCGGCGGTCGCCAGCGTCGTCGGCTTCACCGTCTTCGGCGCTCGCGTCATGATCTCGTCGACGCTGAGTTCGGCAAGGTTGCGCGAGAGATTGCGCGCGATATCGCCGTCCGTGACGATGCCGACGAGGATGCCCTCGTCATTGACGACGCCGACGCAGCCGTAGCGCTTCTGCGACAGGAGCAGGACGGCATCCGGCATCGAGGTGCCGAGGGGAACGAGCGGCATGTTCTCGCCGCTGTGCATGATGTCGCCGACATGGGAAAGGCTGGCGCCGAGCTTGCCGCCCGGATGGAAGGTCTTGAAATCCGTCGCGGTGAAGCCGCGGGCTTCGAGAAGCGCAACCGCGAGCGCATCGCCGAGCGACAGTTGCATCAGCGTGGAGGTGGTGGGCGCCAGGCCGTGCGGGCAGGCCTCCTGCTCCTTCGGCAGCAGCAGCAGCGTATCCGCCTCGCGGGCAAGGGCCGAGCGCTCGCCCGAGGTGATGGCGATCAGCGGAATGGAGAAGCGGCGGGAATAGGAGACGATGCCCTGCAATTCGGCCGTCTCGCCGCTCCAGGACATGGCGAGGATGACGTCGTCACGGCCGATCATGCCGAGATCGCCGTGATTGGCCTCGACGGGATGCACGAAGAAGGACGGCGTGCCGGTGGAAGCGAGCGTCGCGGCGATCTTCGCCCCGATATGCCCCGACTTGCCGATGCCCGTCACGATCACGCGACCGCTGATATCGCCGATGACGCGAACAGCTTCGCAAAAAGCGTCGAAGAGCCGCCCCTGCAGAGCCGCTGAAAGAGCGGTAAGGCCGGCCATTTCCGTTTCAACGGTGCGGATTGCCGAAGCGATGGCACCGGCGCTGTCAACTTTTGCCTGTCTTTTGATCATGGGTCTCGTTAGCGCTTTTGCAATCCTCTGTCCATGCACGAAAGAAAGCAGATTGTTACGGCGAGTGATTTTGTGAGCGGCAACCAGACGTTAACCACAACGGCCTGGCCCGGCAGGGTCTGAATCTGGACGAAGCCCTTGGCAAGCTCTGCTGATGGTGGAGACGGGCCGGATCGCGCAAGGCGGTTCGCCTGCCCAGTGCCGGAAGTTGCTGCCCCGATTTACTGCACAGTCATAAGGCCTTCAGTCAGAATCGGAGCGTCATGCCCAGAACGGGGCCACTCAGGCGCGTATCGTAGACATGGCCGCCACGGGCGTAGTCGACATCGAGCACCTTGTAGCCTGCGGAGATGGAGAGATGATCGGTAACGGTATAGTTGACCGTGGCGAGCGCCGACCAGGTGATGTCGGCCCCCACGCCAAAGCCGCCGACATCCGCTTGCGCCTGCACGGACAGCCTGTCGGTCAGGGGAAGGAAGGCGCGGATGCCGACCACCGGGTCCACCCAGCCGAAGCTCTCGCCATAGGTGCGCGACATGCCGAGAGCACTGACCGTCACATCGTTCGAAATGTGCCAGAAGCGCGCGCCGGCGAGAGCATCCAGCGTGAAATCCGGCGTATCGACGACGCGATAGCCGCCTTGCAGCGTGGCCATGAACTGCTTGCTGTCGACGCTCCCGTTGATGACGGTGCCGGGCGGCACCGCTATCGGCAGGGCCGGCAAGGGACCGAATGCATGGCTGTCGGTGGTGTCGACATACATCATATCGCCCGAGAAGACGAACCGATCATAGCGTGCCCACACATTCACGAAGCCGCCGAAATTGAGATCGTCCATAACATCGGAGAACGATTTCTCGATCCCGATTGTCGGAGCCCGCCTGAACGGTGATATCTCCCCCTTGAGACCCGCTGCCCACATATACGGTGTGACCTGCAAGGCCCAGGTCGAGGTCGCATCCACGACAGGAGCCGGTTCTTCAGATTGGCCGCTCGCGGCGTCTGCGGCATGAGCAGCCTCGCCACCGTACAGTCCAGCGAGCACAAGGATGATGGCGTATCTGTTCAAGAGACCTTCCTCTTCAAGCTGAAAGCATATTGCTATCTCAGGCGGAAACGACACAGCAGGGCATGCCCTTCTCCTCGCTCGCTGATTGCCTTATGCCAAATGCACAAAATTTAATCAATCAGTTGCGCCATGATGGCTTCCATTCGCAATGGCAGGCTCATAGTATCCCGCTGGAACCGACCGCGAAATATAGAATGGAGGCAGGTCATGATCTTGAAAAACAACTCCTTTTTTGCCGCCTGCACGGCTGCCCTCATCACGACGGGCGTGCTGGCCTCCGCTGCCGATGCTTGCACGCGCTTCGTCTATCTCGGCGCGAACGATCAGGTCATCACAGCCCGGTCGATGGACTGGAAGCTCGATGTGGGCACCAACCTCTGGGTGTTCCCGCGCGGTATGAAGCGGTCCGGCGAAGCGGGACCGAACTCGGTGGAATGGATCTCGAAATACGGCAGCGTCATCGCCTCGGGCTATGACATCTCGACCACGGACGGCATGAACGAGGCGGGACTTGTCGCCAACGTCCTGTGGCTCGTGGAATCCTCCTATCCCGACTACGACGGCAAGACGCCGGGCCTCTCGCTGGCGGCCTGGGCGCAATATGCCCTCGACAATTTTGCCAGTGTGCGGGAAGCGGTCGATACGCTGGCGAAGGAGCCGTTCACCATCGTCACCGACAAGGTGCCGGGCGAGGAACGGCTTGCAACCCTGCATCTCTCGCTCTCGGACGCCAGCGGCGACAGCGCGATCATCGAATATATCGACGGCAAGCAGGTCATCCACCATAGCCGTGAGCATCAGGTGATGACCAATTCCCCGATCTTCGAGGAACAGCTCGCCCTCAACGAATACTGGAAGCAGATCGGCGGCACCGTCATGCTGCCCGGCACGAACCGCGCTGCCGACCGCTTTGCACGCGCGTCCTTCTATGTGAATGCCATCCCCAAGGCCGAAAACCCGGTCGAAGCCATCGCAAGCACCTTCAGCGTAATCCGCAACGTCTCCGTTCCGTTCGGCATCACGACGCCCGACCAGCCCAACATCTCCTCCACGCGCTGGCGGACCGTGGCGGACCACAAGCGCAAGCTCTACTTCTTCGAATCGGCGCTCACGCCGAACGTCTTCTGGGTCGACCTGACGAAGCTGGACCTTTCGGAAGAGACCGGCAAGGTGAGGAAGCTCGACCTCGGCCCCAACCAGACGAACATCTACGCCGGCATGGCCAACGACCAGTTCAAGGAAGCCGAGCCGTTCAAGTTCCTTGGGATATGAAGCGGGATGCGGGGTGGACGCGAGCCGCCCGCGAGCGAGATCGGAACCGGTCGTAAAACGTGCGCCTGCGTGCTCCGACACGCAGGGCCCTTGCTCAAACGGAATCAGCGGAAAAGATACGCCCGCAGATTTTCACCACCTGTTAACCATAAACTAACCCTTCGCCAATAGAGTGCTACCATCAGCGAATACGTGGCGAATGACGCTATTTTTCAAATACTTATGCGCGCTGCGCTTGTGTATGAAACAACGTTGGACCTCACGCTCGCTTCGAAATCGGAAAGGTGCGCAGGCCGCAATCATGGCAGAGGTAAAGGCAAGAGATCACGAGGCAGCATTGCCCCGCCTGTCATGGCGTCTCGCCAGCCTTCTGCTTGCCGGCACCATGCTTGCAGCCGCACCGGCTTTTGCCCAGCAGCGGCCGGCGAACGAGACACCCACATTCCAGGAACCGCTCGCCCAGAATACCGATGACGGCGCGATGGACACGACGACGCTGCCGGGAACCGAGACGACGGCGTCGACCGGAAGGACCCTGACCGAGCCCGCCCTCACCGGCGACCAGGCCGATGCGCTTTCCGACGCTGCAAACGACAACGAGGCCAGCCTGCGCACCGCTCGCGAGGGCGAGCGGCTGAACCTGCGGGAAGGCAACACCGACGCGGCGAGAAGCAATTTCGGCGACCCCTACGAGCCGACCGGCATTCGCGTCGGCACGTTCCTGCTCCGGCCCTCGATCACCCAGGGTCTCGGCCACGAACGCACGAAATCCGGCAGCACGACGCGCCGGACCTATTCCCAGACCGGCTTTCGCGGCTCGTTGACCTCCGACTGGTCGCGCCACCAGCTGACCATCGACGCCACGGGCATCTATCAGCGCAACATCAGCGGCACCGGAGAAACGGAACCGCAGGCACGCATCAACAGCGACCTGCGCCTCGATCTCAGCGACGACACGATCGCCAATCTCACCGCCGGCTACGGTTTCGAGCGCGAGGATTCCGCCGATCCCAACGCCATTGACGGCGCGAGCGCCCAGTCAGGCGTCCATAACTTCACCGCCGGTGCGCGCGTCCAGCGCGATTTCGGCGCGATCCGCGGCACGATCAGCGCGGAAATCGAGCGCGAGGTCTATGGCTCGGCAAAGCTCGCCAACGGCACGAAGCTCAGCCTTTCCGACCGCAATTTCACGCAGGGCACCCTGACGGGGCGCATCGGCTTCGAACTGTCCCCGGCGCTGATCCCCTATCTGGAAGCCTCGATCGGCCGTTCGATCTACGATGATAAACGCGATTCGCTCGGCTACGAGCGCTCCAGCTCGACGGTGGGCGGCCGCGCCGGCGTGGAGATCGATCTTGGCGAAAAGCTGCGCGGCGATCTCGGCATGGGCTACCGGCGCGCCGCCTTCGACGACAGCCGCCTGAAATCGATCGCCGCGCTGGCGCTCGACGGCTCGCTCGCCTGGTCGCCGCAGCGCGGCACGGAACTCCGGCTCGGCCTCGCCACGGAGATCGAACCATCGACCACCGCCGGGGAAAGCGGCTACGTCTCCTATGCGACCACGGCCGAACTGACGCATGAACTGCGCGAAAACCTCGTCGCGCGGCTGAGCGGCGCCTATACCTGGCGGGATTTCTCCTCGTCCGGCAGCTCCGACCAGAATGTCTATCTCGTCGGTACGGGTCTCACCTGGGACCTCAACCGCTGGCTCGCATTGACCGGCGATGTCTCCTACGAATTGACCCGCCCGGCACGCGGCACCGACACCGGCATCACGCGCGCCGGCATCGGCCTCGTCCTGCGCCGCTGAGCCTCATTTCAGCTTGGCGACAAGCTCCCGCAGCGGGCCTTCGACGGTCGGGCGGATATCCGCACGGGCCAGCGCGAAGGCGATGTTGGCGAGGATGAAGCCGTCCTTGGCCCCGCAGTCATAGGTTTCGCCGCGGAAGTGGTAGGCGGCGAATTTCTGGCTGCCGGCCAGCTTCACCATGGCGTCGGTGAGCTGGATCTCGTTGCCGGCGCCGCGCTCCTGCGTGGAGAGGATCGGGAAGATTTCCGGCTGGAGAATGTAACGGCCGTTGATGAAGAAGTTGGAGGGCGCGGTGCCCGGAGCCGGCTTCTCGACCATCCTGGTGATGGCGAACCCTTCGCCGATCGTCTCGCCGACGCCGACGATGCCGTATTTGTGGGCCTGGTCGGGCGCGCATTCCTCGACGGCGACGATATTGGCGCCGCTGTGTTCGAAGAGTTCCACCATGCCCTTCATGCAGCCCTTTTCCGCCTTCATGATCATGTCGGGCAGAAGCAGCGCGAAGGGTTCGTTGCCGACCAGCTCGCGGGCACACCAGACGGCATGGCCGAGGCCGAGCGGCTCCTGCTGGCGGGTGAAGCTCGTCGAGCCGGCGACCGGCAGGATGCTTTCGAGCAGCGTCAGCTCGGCGGTCTTGTTGCGCTGGCGCAGCGTCTGCTCCAGCTCGACCTGGATGTCGAAATAGTCCTCGATGACCGCCTTGGAGCGGCCGGTGACGAAGATCAGGTGCTCGATGCCGGCTTCCAGCGCCTCGTCCACCACATACTGGATGACGGGCTTGTCCACGACGGTCAGCATCTCCTTCGGGACGGCCTTGGTGGCGGGAAGGAAGCGGGTGCCGAGACCGGCCACTGGGAAGACTGCTTTGCGAACCTTGCGAGCCTGCGACATATTCACCTCGTTGCGCCCGTCGCCCTCATGGCCGGGACGTATATGTGCCGAAATAGAAGCCAATTGCTATTTTTTTGCAAAGGAAGACTTTTTTGCGAAGGAAGACGGGGCAAAAGTTTGATGGTAAAGAATTTGTTGACTTCGTTTTTATAAGTTTTGCGTTCAGCCGATGGTTCCACGCCATCGTACCGAAATTTGAGAAACGGACACGACAGCTGATGACACAGAATCTCAAAACCGTTCTGCGCCGATCCGCGCTCACTCTCCTCCTGTCGGCCGGGCTTTTCGCCCAGGCCACCGCCGCCCGCGCGGACGCCCGCTTCCAGCAGTGGATCGCCGATTTCTACGCGACGGCATCCGAGGCCGGCATCAGCAAAGCGACCTACCAGAAGGCGTTTTCCGGCGTCAAGACACCCGATCCGGACGTCCTTCAAAAGGCCGCCTACCAGCCGGAATTCAAGCACAAGATCTGGGACTATCTCGATTCGCGCGTCAATCCCTATACGGTGCGCGTCGGCCGGGAAATGGCCGCAAAGCATGCCCGCACGCTCGCCGCCATCGAGCGGCATTTCGGCGTCGACCGCAACATCCTGCTCGCCATCTGGTCGATGGAATCGAACTATGGCGCGGTGCTGGAGAAGGACGACCGACTGCACTACGTGCCGCGGGCGCTGGCGACGCTCGCCTATGCCGACAAGAAGCGGGCGAAATATGCGCGCACGCAACTGATCGCGGCGCTGAAGATCATCCAGCGCGGCGACATCGCGGCCGCCAACATGACCGGCTCCTGGGCCGGCGCCATGGGCCACACGCAGTTCATCCCGACGAGCTACATGATCTATGCCGTCGATGCCGACGGCAACGGCCACCGCGACATCTGGAAGTCGGTGCCGGACGCGCTGGCGACCGCGGCGAACCTGCTTGCCAAGAACGGCTGGCAGTCCGGCAAGACCTGGGGCTACGAGATCGTCGTGCCGAAGGGCGGCAGCAAGTATTCCGGCCAGACGAAGACGCTCGCCCAGTGGGCGGAACTCGGCTTCACGCGCCCGAACGGCAGCGGCTTCAAGAACGGCGCCGACCGCGCCGAGCTGAAGCTGCCGGCCAATGGCGGCCCGGGCTTCCTGATGACCAAGAACTTCTTCGTCATCAAGCGCTACAACGCTTCGGACTCCTATGCCATGGGCGTCGGCATGCTGGCCGACCAGCTTGCCGGCTACAGCGGCGTCAAACAGCGCTGGCCGCGCCCGGACGGCGCACTCGACATCACCGAAAAATTCGAGCTGCAGACCCGTCTCAAGGAACTCGGCTATTATGAAGGCGAGGTCGACGGCAATTTCGGCTCCGGCTCCAAGGCCGCCATCCAGGCCTTCCAGAACCGGATGGGCCTTGCCGCCGATGGCGAGCCGAGCCAGCAGTTGCTGCGCGCGCTGCGCCGCTGACGCCTTCGGCAGGACGAACAGGGGCGCTCCGGCGCCCCTTTTTGCTGCCGGGCTTTCGCTTGGCCCGCGCATTTGCCATCATGCCGCCACCGCGATCCGGCAAGGTTGCGGCCAAGACGGGAGCCCTTGCGATGAGCACGACGACGACCCTACGGATTGTGCGCTTCGGCCTTGCCCTTGTGGCGGGGGCGAGCATCGTGGTGACCGCCCTTCCGGCCGGCGCGCAGCAACGCAAGGAACGCAAGACCATCCTGGAATTCCTCTTCGGCAAGCCGAAGCGCGAGGAGGTTGCACCCGAGCCGCAGATCAGGAAGCCGCGCATCGTCAATCGCAAGAAGAAGCAGGCGACGACCGTTGCCACCAAGCCGGAACCGACGGCGATCGAGAAATTGCCGGACGCCAAGGTCGTGCTGGTGGTCGGCGACTTCATCGCCGGCAGCCTCGGCGAGGGCCTGATCGCCGCCTTCGAGGCAACGCCGGGCATCGTCGTCGAGCGCCGCACCAACGGTTCCTCCGGCATCGTGCGCGAGGATTATTACGACTGGCCGGCCTCCCTGCCCGGTCTGATCGCTGAAACCGATCCCGCCCTCGTCGTGCTCAGCATCGGCGCCAACGACCGGCAGCAGATGTCGGTAGGCGGGGAAAAGGAGAAGTTCCGCTCCGAGGCCTGGACCCGGGAATACGAAGCGCGTGTCGAACGCCTCGCGACGCTCGCCCGCGCGGGCGGCAAGCCGATGATGTGGATCGGCATGCCGGCCTTCCAGTCATCGGCCATGACGGCCGACATGACGACGCTCAACACCATCTACCGGGCCGGCGTCGAAAAGGCCGGCGGCGAATTCATCGACATCTGGGACGGTTTCGTCGATGAGAACGGCAAGTTCGTCATCTCCGGCTCGGACATCAACGGCCAGCAGGTGCGCCTGCGCGGCTCCGACGGCATCAACTTCACCAAGGCCGGCAAGCGCAAGCTCGCCTTCTATGTGGAAAAGGAAATCCGCCGCGTGCTAGGCGATGCCGCCGCCGATGGCCCCGGCCTGCAGGGCGACCTCAAGGATCTCGTCGTGTCCGCGCCGGCAGAAGACACCGAAATCACCAAGACGCTGCCGATCAGCCTTGCCGACCCGGCGCTCGACGGCGGCACGGCGCTGCTCGGCGGCGCCGCGATCAAGGGCAACGGCAGGAGCCTGCGCGAAAAACTGGTGGAGAAGGGCGAGATCGCCGACGCCCCGCTCGGCCGCGTCGATGATTTTCGGCTGGACAAGACCGCAACGCCCTGACCGGGAGCCGGCACGATCCCCTGGAGCGCTGCTCAGGCCACGATCCGCGGCAGCGTGATGCGGGCGCAAAGGCCGGGCTTGCGGTTTTCCAGCAGGAAGCTGCCATTCGCCTCCTCGACGAAGCTCTCGGCGATGGCCAGTCCCAATCCTGCGCCCTCGCTCGTCGTATCGAGGCGACCGCCGCGCTTCAGCACGAACTCGATCTCCCCCTCCGGAATGCCCGGCCCGTCGTCGACGACTTCGATGACCGCCGTCGCGCCGTCCGCCCGGGCAAGGATGCCGACGGTGGTCCTGGCGTAACGGGCGGCATTTTCCGCAAGGCTGCCGAGGATTTCGGCGAGATCCTCCGCATCGATGCGCAGCATGAGGCCCGGCTCGATCTCCTGCTGCCAGTCGAGATCGCGGCCGGCCGGCGTACGCGAGACGACGCTGACGACCTGCGCGGCGACACGGCCAAGATCGCTGCGCGCCGTATGCCCGCGCTCGGCCTGGCGGGCGCGGGCCATCTCGTGATCGACATGGCGGCGCATGCGCAGGATGATCGCCTCGATGTCGCGCGCGACGCTTTCCTCCCCGCGCTCGCGCAGGCGCAGCACGTCGCCGGAGAGGATCTGGAGCGGCGTCTTGAAGCCATGGGCAAGGTCGGCCGCCCGCGCGCGCGCCTTGCGCAACTGGTTTTCCCGCGATTGCAGCAGGGCATCCACCTCGCCGGTGAGCGGCAGGACCTCGTCCGGGAAATCGGTGCCGAGCCGTTCCGCCTTGCCGGCGCGAATGGCGGAAAGGCGCTCCGTCAGCGTTGCCAACGGGCGCAGGCCGACGAAGATCTGCACGAAGCTCGCCGCCAGCAGAAGCACGGCGAGCGCCTGCATGTAGGGCAAAAGATCCCCTTCAAATTCGGCCGTGGCGCTCGAAATGTCCGTGCGGTCGATGGCGACGGCGACGCGCAAGGGCAGCGCCCCGGCCCGCTCGCTGGTCACCACCTCGCGCTCGACCAGAAGCAGCGACGCATCCCCCGGCCCCGTGATGGTCGCCGTATGCACGCCGCCGGCCGGAATATCCGGCAGGGCCAGCACGGTATCCCAGAGCGAGCGGGAGCGCAGGCGTTTCCCGTCGCCCTCGATCTGCCAGTAGAGGCCGGAGAGCGGCCGCTCGAAACGCGGATCGACCGGCGGCTTGGCAAGATGCAACGTCGCGCCCGGCTGCTCGGCAAGGCCGGCGATCACCTGGTTGAGATGCAGCATCAGCTCGGCGGCGATGCGCCGTTCCACATGCCGCTCGAACAGCGTCGACAGAACGAAGAACGCCGCCACGAGGGCGGCGATGATGGAGGCGGCGCCCGCAAGCACCAGGCGAAGGCGCAGCGAGCGGCGCGTCACGGCGCGGTCTCGCCCATGTAATAGCCGAAGCCCCGCCGCGTGCCGATGGCGACCGCGCCGAGTTTCTTGCGCAGCCGCGCGACGAGCGCCTCCAGCGCATTGGCATCGCGCGAGAAATCGTCGCCGTAAAGATGCTCCTGCAATTCGGTCGGCGGTACAATGCGGTCGCGATGATGGCCGAGATAGCTGACGAGCCGGTATTCGAGCGGCGTCAGCGACTGCGGCACGCCGTTGACGCTGACGCGCATCGCCCGCGTGTCGATGGTGACGGCGCCGATGGAAATCGTCGCCGCGCCATGGCCGACGGACCGGCGGATGAGTGCGCGGGCACGGGCCAGCAGCTCCTCGAACTGGAAGGGCTTCGGCAGGTAGTCGTCGGCGCCGGCATCGATGCCCTCGACGCGCTCGGCCCAGCTGCCGCGAGCCGTCAGCACCAGCACCGGCATGTGGCGGCCGTTGGCGCGCCAGCGCTTCAGCAGCGACATGCCGTCCATGCTCGGCAGGCCGAGATCGAGGATGACGAGATCGTAGTCCTCGGTGTCGCCGAGGAACCAGGCGTCCTTGCCGTCCGAGGCGGTCTCGACGGTATAGCCGGCCCCCGTCAGCACGGCGGAGACATCGGCCGCAATGCGGGCATCGTCCTCGACGAGCAGCAGGCGCATCAGTCGTCGTCGTCCTCTACGATCGCCATCGTCTTGGCATCGAGCTGCAGCTCGATGATCTGGCCGGACGGCTGGATGAATTCCAGCTCATATATATAGCGATCGCCCTCGCGCTCAAGCTCGACTTCGATGAGGTCGCCCTCGACATGCTTGCGGGCTTCCACGATGATCTGTTCGAGCGGACGCACGAGGCCCTGTTCGAGGGCACGGCGGGCTTCCTCATGTTCCAGCGCATCGTCGTCGTCATCCGCCTGCGCGCCCATCGGCGGCGCTACGGAAAGGGCGACGAACAAGGTGAGCGCCAGCGGAAAGGGGGTCAATATCTTCCTGATCATGGGCCTACCTATACGCGCATCAAGCTGACAAATCGCTGACAGCGCCTGTCAGGCAAGCAACAGGCAGCCTGTGCGAAACCTCTCCTCACAACGACAGGAAAGGACTTCGCCATGCGCCTCACCACGACCGGCCTTCTCGCCGCCAGCCTCCTCGCCCTCACCGTGCCGGCCCTCGCCGACACCACCAAGGCGCCGACCCGCAAGACGCTCGAACAGGTCGCCAACGAGCTTTCCGCCAAGGGCTATACGATCCGCGAGATCGAAATGGACGACGGCCATTTCGAGGCGAAGATCGTCGACACGAAGAACGTCGTCAGCGAAGCGAAGATCGACGGCTACACCGGCGAGATCCTGCGCCTTGAGCGCGAAGACTGATCCGCCGCCAAACTCCCCTCTGAAGACCCCATCGAACAAGGACATTATCTCATGGTCAAGATCATCGGCACCTCCTCCGCCAACACGCTCAAGGGCCAGTCGACGGCCGACGACATCTATGGCAAGGGCGGCAACGACAAGCTCTTCGGCTTCGGCGGCAATGACGACCTCGAAGGCGGCGCCGGCAACGACTGGCTGCACGGCGGCTCCGGCAATGACGAGTTGAGCGGCGGCGCCGGCCGCGACACCTTCGTCTTCTCCAGCGGCCGCGACGAGATCGACGATTTTTCCGCAAACGCCGACAAGATCGTCATCGACAGCGCGCTCGGCGTCAAAAGCTTTGCGGAACTCAAGGCACTCGCCAGGACCGTCGACAACGGTGAGGACGTGCGCTTCGATTTCGGCAACGGCAACACGCTGACGCTGGAAGACACGAAGCTTTCGAGCCTCAAGGCCAGCCACTTCTCCTTCCAGGCCGTCGACACGGATGAACCCAAGGATCCGCGTTCCGGCGATGACGTGCTGAACGGCAACAGCAAGGCCAACACGATCTCCGGCGGCGACGGCAATGACCGGATTTCCGGCAAGGGCGGCAACGACAAGCTTTCGGGCGATGCCGGCAACGACAAGATCTGGGGCGGCAGCGGCCATGACGACCTGGAGGGCGGCGCCGGCAACGACCAGCTCTTCGGCAGCTCGGGCAATGACGACCTCGAAGGCGGCGCCGGCAACGATCGCCTGGACGGCGGTTCCGGCAACAACGAGCTGGAAGGCGGCGCCGGCCGCGACACCTTCGTCTTCAAGACCGGCAAGACCGAGATCGAGGATTTCCAGACGAATTTCGACAAGATCGAGATTTCGAAAAGCCTCGGCGTCACGAGCTTCGCCGACATCGCCGACATCGCCCGCACGGCCGATGGCGGCAAGGACGTGGTGTTCGATTTCGGCAAGCACGAGTTGCGCCTCGACGACATCAAGCTCGCCGATCTCTCTGCGTCGGACTTCCTCTTCGTCTGAGGCGGATATCGCCCCTCATCCCGCTGCCGCGACCTTCTCCCCGCAAGCGGGGAGAAGGGACCTGTTGTGAATGCCTTGCCCACTGTCCTTGAGGAAAACGGCGCGGCATATCCCTTCTCCCCGCTTGCGGGGAGAAGGTGCCGGCAGGCGGATGAGGGGCACTTTACCAACAGAAAAGGGCGCGCCGGTTTTCCTGGCGCGCCCTTTCTGTTTCCGCACACTCAACGCGGCAGCGTCGTAGACCCCATCAGCGCCTCATCGATGGCGCGGGCGGCCTGGCGGCCTTCGCGGATCGCCCAGACGACCAGCGACTGGCCGCGGCGCACGTCGCCGGCGGTCCAGAGCTTTTCCACCGAGGTCTTGTAGTCGCGGTCGTTGGCGACGACGTTCGAGGAGCCGCGCTTGTCAGTGTTGATCGTCAGGCGCTCGCCGAGGTCCTTCAACACACTGTCGGTGAAGGGTCCGCGGAAGCCGATGGCGATGAAGGCGAGGTCCGCCTTGATGATGAACTCCGTGCCGGCGATCGGCTTGCGGCGGTCATCCACCTGGCAGCACTTCACGCCCGTCAGCACGCCATCCTCGTCTCCGACGAATTCGAGCGTGCCGACCTGGAATTCGCGCACGGCGCCCTCGGCCTGCGAGGAGGAGGTGCGCATCTTGGTCGCCCAGAACGGCCAGACGGCGAGCTTGTCTTCCTTTTCCGGCGGCTGCGGACGGATGTCGAGCTGCGTGACCTTCACCGCGCCCTGGCGGAAGGCCGTACCGACGCAGTCCGACGCCGTGTCGCCACCGCCGACGACGACGATATGCTTGCCACCGGCCAGGATCGGCGCGGAGGGCCAGCCGACGCTGTCGATGTTCTCGCGGCCGACGCGGCGGTTCTGCTGCACGAGATAGGGCATGGCATCGTGCACGCCGGCAAAGTCGACGCCGGGAATGCCGGCATCGCGCGGCGTCTCCGAACCGCCGCAGTAGAGCACGGCATCATGTTCGGCGAGCATCTCGTCCATCGGCTTGTCGACACCGACATTGACGCCATAGTGGAAGGTGACGCCCTCGCCGCGCATCTGGTCGACGCGGCGGTCGATGAAGTTCTTCTCCATCTTGAAGTCCGGAATCCCGTAGCGCAGCAGGCCGCCGGCCTTGGACTCGCGCTCGTAGAGGTGGACCTCATGGCCGGCGCGGGCAAGCTGCTGGGCGGCGGCCATGCCAGCCGGGCCCGAGCCGATGACCGCAACCTTCTTGCCGGTCTTCACCGTTGCCGGCTGCGGCACGATATAGCCCATCTCATAGGCCTTGTCGGCGATCGCCTGCTCGACGGTCTTGATGGAGACCGGCATGTCTTCGAGGTTCAGCGTGCAGGCTTCCTCGCACGGCGCGGGGCAGACACGGCCGGTGAATTCCGGAAAGTTGTTGGTCGAATGCAGGTTGCGGATCGCCTCTTCCCAGTTGCCGTTGTAGACGAGATCGTTCCAGTCCGGGATCTGGTTGTGTACCGGACACCCGGTCGGGCCGTGGCAATAGGGAATGCCGCAATCCATGCAGCGCGCGGCCTGCTTCTGGACCTCCGGGTCCGACATGGGGATGGTGAATTCGCGAAAATGGCGGATGCGGTCGGAGGCCGGCTGATACTTCGCCACCTGCCGGTCGATTTCCATGAAACCAGTAACCTTGCCCACTTCAATAATCCTTGCTCAAGGACGGGTGCCGCTCGGGCCCCGATGCCGGAATGCCGGCCAAGATGAAATCCATGCCGGCCGCGCGCCCGCGCAACCGGTCGGTGAAGGTCGAAACCGCTGCCTTATTCGGCAGCGATCCCCATCCTCATGCGCTCCATCTCTTCGAGCGCGCGGCGGTACTCGACCGGCATCACCTTGCGGAATTTCGGACGATACTCGGCCCAGCGGTCGAGAATCTCCCTGGCCCGCGGCGAGCCCGTATAGTGCAGGTGATTGGAGACGAGCTGATAGAGCCGTTCCTCGTCATGGCGCGTCATGTCGTCGGACACGTCCACCATGCCCTTGTGCATGAGGTCGCCGCCATGATGGTGCAGCTTCTCCAGCATGTCGTCCTCTTCCGGCACCGGTTCGAGTTCGACCATCGCCATGTTGCAGCGGCGGGCGAAATCGCCCTCTTCGTCCAGCACATAGGCGACGCCCCCGGACATGCCGGCCGCGAAGTTGCGGCCCGTCTGGCCGATGACGACGACAACGCCGCCCGTCATGTACTCGCAGCCATGGTCGCCCACGCCCTCGACGACGGCGACCGCGCCGGAATTGCGCACCGCGAACCGCTCGCCGGCAACGCCGTTGAAGTAGCACTCGCCGGCGATCGCGCCGTAGAGCACCGTGTTGCCGACGATGATCGATTCATGCGGCACCGCCTTGTTACCCTCCGGGGGACGCACGATGATGCGGCCGCCGGAAAGGCCCTTGCCGACATAGTCGTTGCCCGCGCCGATGAGGTCGAAGGTGACACCGCGGGCAAGGAAGGCGCCGAAGGACTGGCCCGCCGTGCCATGCAGCTTCACGGAGATCGTATCGTCCTTCAGGCCCTTGAAGCCGTAGCGCTTGGCAACGGCACCCGAGAGCATCGCACCGGCCGAGCGGTCGACATTCTTGATATCGACCTCGAAGGCGACGGGCGTCTTCGATTCCAGGGCGGGCTTGGCCTCTTCGATGAGCTTGCGGTCGAGGATATCGTGGATCGGGTGGTTCTGCCGCTCGGTCCAGTAGGTCGCCTCCTTCGGCGCATCGACCTTGTGGAAGATGCGGGAGAAGTCGAGGCCGTTGGCCTTCCAGTGCGAGATCATCTTCTCCTTCTCCAGAAGCTCCGAGGCGCCGATGATCTCGTTCAGCGAACGCACGCCGAGCGAGGCCAGGATTTCGCGCACCTCTTCGGCGACGAAGAAGAAGTAGTTGATGACATGCTCCGGCGCGCCCTTGAAGCGCTTGCGCAGGACCGGATCCTGCGTCGCGACGCCGACCGGGCAGGTGTTGAGATGACACTTGCGCATCATGATGCAGCCGGCCGCGATCAGCGGCGCGGTGGCAAAGCCGAATTCGTCGGCCCCCAGCAGCGCGCCGATGACGACGTCACGACCGGTCTTGAGGCCGCCATCGACCTGCAGCGCGATACGCGAGCGCAGCTTGTTGAGCACCAGCGTCTGGTGCGTCTCGGCGAGGCCGATTTCCCAGGGAGAGCCTGCATGCTTCAGCGAGGTGAGCGGCGAAGCGCCCGTGCCGCCGTCGAAGCCGGCGATGGTGATATGGTCCGCGCGCGCCTTGGCGACACCGGCGGCGACCGTGCCGACGCCGACCTCCGAGACGAGCTTGACCGAGATATCCGCTTCCGGGTTGACGTTCTTCAGGTCGTAGATGAGCTGCGCCAGATCCTCGATCGAGTAGATATCGTGGTGCGGCGGCGGCGAGATGAGGCCGACGCCCGGCGTCGAGTGACGGGTCTTGGCGACCGTCGCATCCACCTTGTGGCCGGGCAACTGGCCGCCCTCACCGGGCTTGGCGCCCTGCGCGACCTTGATCTGCAGCACGTCCGCGTTGACCAGATATTCGGTCGTCACACCGAAGCGGCCCGAGGCGATCTGCTTGATCGCCGAGCGCTCGGGGTTCATCGACCCGTCCGGCAGCGGCATGTAGCGGTCGGCCTCCTCGCCGCCCTCGCCGGTGTTCGACTTGCCGCCGATCCGGTTCATGGCGACGGCGAGCGTCGTGTGCGCCTCGCGGGAAATCGAGCCGAAGGACATGGCCCCGGTCGAGAAACGCTTGACGATATCGACCGCCGGCTCCACCTCGTCGATGGAGATCGGCTTGCGGCCGGCCGCTTCCGCGTCCTTGATCGAGAAGAGGCCGCGGATCGTGTTCATGCGCAGCGCCGAGGCGTTCACCAGGTCGGCGAACTCCCTGTAGCGGTCGGCCGCGTTGCCGCGCACCGCATGTTGCAGCGAGGCGACGACGTCGGGCGTCCAGGCATGCTCCTCGCCGCGCATGCGATAGGCATATTCGCCGCCGATATCCAGCGTGTTGGCGAGCAGCGGGTCGCGGCCGAAGGCGGCCTTGTGGCGGTTGAAGGTCTCCTTGGCGATCTCGTCGAGGCCGATGCCCTCGATGGTCGTCGCGGTGCCGAAGAAATATTTGTCGACCAGTTCGGAGGAAAGGCCGATGGCATCGAAGATCTGTGCGCCGCAATAGGACTGGTAGGTCGAGATGCCCATCTTGGACATGACCTTCAGGATGCCCTTTCCGATCGCCTTGATGTAGCGATAGACGATCTCTTCCGAATCCACTTCCTTCGGGAACTCGCCGCGCTTGTGCATGTCGGTAAGCGTGTCGAAGGCGAGGTAGGGGTTGATCGCTTCCGCGCCATAGCCGGCGAGAAGGCAGAAGTGATGCACTTCACGCGGCTCGCCGGTCTCCACGACAAGGCCGACCGAGGTGCGAAGGCCCTTGCGGATCAGATGGTGGTGCACGGCGGCGGTGGCAAGCAGCGCCGGGATCGCCACGCGGTCCGGCCCGATCTGGCGATCGGAGAGCACGATGATGTTGTAGCCCGACTTGACGGCCTGCTCGGCGCGCTCACAGAGCCGGTCGAGCATTTCCGGCATGCCGTCGGCGCCACGCGAGACGTCATAGGTGAAGTCCAGCGTCTTGGTGTCGAAGCGGTCCTCGACATGGCCGATGGAGCGGATCTTCTCGAGATCGCCATTGGTAAGGATCGGCTGACGCACTTCCATGCGCTTGGCCTTGGCCGCGCCGCCATGATCGAGGATGTTCGGGCGCGGGCCGATGAAGGAGACGAGGCTCATGACCAGTTCCTCGCGGATCGGGTCGATGGGCGGGTTCGTCACCTGCGCGAAGTTCTGCTTGAAATAGGTGTAGAGCAGCTTGGTCTTGTCGGACATGGCCGAGATCGGCGTATCCGTGCCCATGGAGCCGATCGCCTCCTGCCCCGTCGTCGCCATCGGCGACATCAGCAGCTTGGTGTCCTCCTGCGTATAACCGAACGCCTGCTGGCGATCGCGCAGCGATACGTCGCGGCGCAGCGCGCGCGGCTCGACCGGACCGAGATCTTCCAGGATGATCTGGGTGTTATCAAGCCACTCCCGATAGGGATGCTTGGCGGCAAGCGCGGACTTCACCTCCTCGTCGGAGATGATGCGGCCTTCCTCCATGTCGATGAGCAGCATTTTCCCGGGCTGGAGACGCCACTTCTTGACGATGCTCTCTTCCTTGACCGGCAGCGTGCCGGCCTCGGAGGCGAGGATGACGCGGTCGTCGTCGGTGACGAGGTAGCGCGCCGGACGCAGGCCGTTGCGGTCGAGCGTGGCGCCGATCTGCTTGCCGTCGGTGAAGGCGACGGCGGCCGGGCCGTCCCACGGCTCCATCAGGGCAGCGTGGTATTCGTAGAATGCCTTGCGCTCCTGGCTCATCAACTGGTTGCCGGCCCAGGCCTCGGGGATCAGCATCATGACCGCATGGGCCATGGAGTAACCGCCGCGCACGAGGAACTCGAGCGCGTTGTCGAAACAGGCCGTGTCCGACTGGCCCTCGTAGGAGATCGGCCAGAGCTTGGTGATGTCCTCTCCGAAGAGCGGCGAGGAGACGGAGGCCTGGCGGGCCGCCATCCAGTTGACGTTGCCGCGCAGCGTGTTGATCTCGCCGTTATGGGCGACCATGCGGTAGGGATGCGCCAGCTTCCACGACGGAAAGGTGTTGGTGGAGAAACGCTGGTGCACGAGCGCGACGGCCGATTCGAAGCGCGGGTCGGCGAGGTCCTTGTAATAGGCGCCCACCTGGTAGGCGAGGAACATGCCCTTGTAGACGATGGTCGTCGAGGACAGCGAGACGGGGTAGAAATTGCTCTCCTCGCCCTCGTATTCGTCGTAGATGCGGTTGGAGATCACCTTGCGCAGGGTGAAGAGCCGGCGCTCGAACTCGTCGTTCGTCGCGGCCTCGCGGCCGGCGCCGATGAAGACCTGGACATGCCGCGGCTCGGTGGCGGCGATCTCCGGGGCCTTGGAGAGCGAGGAATTGTCGACCGGCACGTCGCGGAAGCCGATGAGCACCTGCCCCTCTTCGGCGACGACATCTCCGATGACCTTCTTGAAATAATCGACGAGCTTCTCATCCTGCGGCATGAAGATGTGGCCGACGGCATATTCGCCTGCCTTGGGCAGCGTGACGCCCTGCCTTGCCATCTCCTCGCGGAAGAAGCGGTCCGGAATCTGGACGAGAATGCCTGCACCGTCGCCCATCAGCGGATCCGCGCCGACAGCGCCGCGATGCGTCAGGTTTTCGAGCATGAACAGCCCGTCCTTGACGATCTGGTGCGATTTCTTGCCTTTCAGATGCGCCACGAAGCCGACGCCGCAGGCATCGTGTTCATTGCGCGGATCATAGAGTCCCTGTTTTTTCGGCAGGCCCGGATTGGAAGCGCGTGTCGTGGCGCCCGTCGCAGTCGCCTGCGCCCGGAACTGCCGCAAATCATGTGCTTGGGTCTTCACCATCATTTTCTTCCTCCTGTGCGCCCATCCTGCGGGCATTCGTTTTCGCCCGTGTGACCCCTTTGCCTTTGGACGGGGCCTCGCGAGCGACTGTTTCATGAATCCGGCGCGACCGCAAAACGACGGCGGACCGGAAGGATCATCGGGACCCGTCTGGGCGCGCGGCTTTCGGAAGGAATACGCCCTCCTCGCCCGGCGCCGTTCCCGGCGGCTTCCGTGGTCTGGGAAGGCGCCTCTCGGTCTCTTGACCGAAATAGGACAGCAAACCTGTCCTATTTCATGGGCTCTATGCCAGAAACACCCCCCGGCCGCAAGGCCATCATGCCAAATAATCACCACCTCATGAAGAAAAATTGCCCGCTCCGCCGTAGGCTTGAAATTAAATTACGACCTCCCGCCACATTGTTTCCATTCCTTTCATTCTGGGGCCCGCCGGCACTTTCCGCCGTTTTCGGCGATTGATCGCCTTCATTTCTCCATTATGGTCCTTCCGCAGTCTCATTCGCATTGGAAACCGCATGTTTTTCGCTTCCGACAACTGGGCCGGCGCCCATCCCGACATCGCACAGAGCCTCGTGACGGCGGCCGGCGGCTTCGCCCCGGCCTATGGCGCCAGCGACCTCGACAAGCGTGTGGAAAAGGCCTTTTCGGAGATTTTCGAGCGCGACGTCGCCGTCTTCTTCGTCGGCACGGGCACGGCGGCGAATTCCCTGGCGCTCGCCAGCTTCAACCGTCCGGGCGGCCAGGTCTTCTGCCACCGCGAAGCGCATGTGAATGTCGACGAATGCAACGCACCGGAATTCTTCGCTTCCGGTGCCAAGCTGGTGCCGATCGACGGCCCCGCCGGCAAGCTCTCCCCGGACGCCCTTGCCGCCGCCATCGGCCGCTTCCCGCCGGATTTCGTGCATGGCGGCCAGCCGATGGCCGTCACCATCACCCAGGCCACCGAAGCCGGCACCGCCTATACGCTCGACGAGATCGCCGCCCTCTCCGACGTCACGAAGGCAGTAAACCTGCCGCTGCACATGGACGGCGCGCGTTTCGCCAATGCGCTCGTCCATCTTGACGCGACGCCGGCCGAGATGACCTGGAAGCGCGGCGTCGACATCCTCTCCTTCGGCGGCACGAAGAACGGCTGCTGGTGCGCCGAGGCGCTGGTGCTGTTCGATCCCGGCAAGGCGCAGCAGATGCATTTCCTGCGCAAGCGCTCGGCCCAGCTCTTCTCCAAGTCCCGCTTCATCGCCGCCCAGTTCGATGCATATTTCAAGGACGGCCTCTGGCTCACCCTCGCCCGTCATTCCAACGCCATGGCCGCGCGCCTTGCGGCCGGTTTCGAGACCTCCGACACGGCCCGCCTCGCCTGGCCGACCGGATCGAACGAACTCTTCGTCGTCATCCGCAACGACGCGATGAAGGCCCTGAAGGAGAAGGGAGCCGTCTTCTACGACTGGCCCGCCGGCCCTGAGCTGAAGGCGACCATGCGCGCGGACGAAACGCTGATCCGGCTCGTCACGAGCTTCGCCACGAAGGAAGCCGACGTCGACGACTTCCTCTCGGCGCTCTGATCGGCATTACCGGACACAAAAAAAGCGGTGCCCTGCGGCACCGCCCTTCTTCATTCCCGGGAAAGCGCAGGATCAGTTGGTCTGCGCTTCGATCTGCTTGGCGTCGCGCTGGACGGCCGTGATCTCGATACGGCGCGGCTTGGCGGCTTCCGGGATCTCGCGAAGGAGATCGATGTGGAGGAGGCCGTTCTTCAGCGAGGCGGCGCGCACTTCCACATGATCGGCGAGCTGGAAGCGGCGCTCGAAGGCGCGCTTGGCAATGCCGCGGTAGAGAAACTGGCTGTCTTCGGCTGCCTCGTCCTTCTTCTCGCCCTTGACCGTCAGCGCATGTTCGCTCGCCTCGATGGAGAGCTCGCTCTCGTCGAAACCAGCCACCGCCATGGTGATGCGGTAGGTGTTTTCGCCGGTACGCTCGATGTTGTAGGGCGGGTAGCTCTGGGCCTGGTCAGGCTGGCCGAGGCTGTCGAGCATGGTGAAGAGACGGTCGAAGCCGACGGTGGAACGATAGAGGGGGGAGAAATCGACGTGACGCATGGTGTCCTCCTTTAGAGCAACGGTTGCGATCTTTCTGAAGGCTGCCCCTGATTTCCGAAGGTGCAGCCCGGTTCATCCGGCCCCGTCCCATTCTGGCGGCGGAAGCCTCGACGGACCCTGTTGGCGTCCGTGACGTTGAGATGGGAATGGATTTTCGACCGTTCAAGGGGTCCCGGGCAACCGAAAAGACGAGGCCAAAAAAATTTCGAGATGAACGGCGGATGAACGGCGGCTTCGGACAGCGTTCAGATTGGCCCTGCTAGAACGGCAGCATCAGAAGCGAAAACTTCTGACGACCGGGGTGTAACGTCCCTTCCTTCCCGGTCAAATTACGCCGGACTGCATGTGAAGCCACCCCCGTGCCGCATGCAGCCGGCTTTTTTCTTTGACGGCACTGGCGCCAGCGCCTATCCATCGATCATCGACGCCCGCCGAGACCCGCCTGCGCCATGGATTCCATCCTCAACGCCACCGCCGACAATCCCGTTCCGGAGAACCATTTCGCCGGCTTCCTGGAGGGCAGCGGCGGCGTGAATATCCGCTATGCGGTGTTCCGTTCGAACGAGCGCGAGGCCAAGGGCACGGTCGTGCTGCTGCAGGGCCGCAGCGAATGCATCGAGAAATATTTCGAGACGATCAACGACCTCACCGCCCGCGGCCTCTGGGTCGCCACCTTCGACTGGCGCGGCCAGGCCGGCTCCGACCGGCTGATACCGGGCAGCCGCACCGGCCATATCCTGCGCTTTTCCGACTACGAGGCCGATCTCTCGCTCTTCCTGGAGAAGATCGTGCTGCCGGATGCCCGCCTGCCCTTCTTCATCGTCGCCCATTCGACCGGCGCGCTTGTCGCCCTCTCCCAGGCACCGCTGCTCGAAAACCGCATCGAGCGCATGGTGCTCGCCGCCCCCTTCATCGCGCTCGCCGGCCAGTCGATGAGCCAGCGCAAGATCACCGTCATCGCCCGGCTGGCCTCGCTGCTGGGTCTCGGCAAGCACACCTTCCGCAAGGGCGATCCGCCGCTCGACTTCGCACACAACATCGTGACGTCGGATCCGCGGCGCTTCGCCCGCAATGCGGCAATCTTCGCCGAGCATCCGGAGCTTTCCATCAGTTGGCCGAGCGCCCGCTGGCTGAACGAGACGCTGAAGACCATGGCGCGCGTGACGCACCAGGACCATCTGACACGCATCCGCATTCCCACCCTGCTGCTTTGCCCGACACGGGACGCCCTCGTGCCGCGCAAGGCGATCGGCGATCTCGCGCGCATCTTCCGCGCCGCCCGCCTCATCGAGATCGACGGCGCACGCCACGAACTGTTCCAGGAGGCCGACCGCTACCGCGCGCAGGCACTCGCTGCGATCGACGCCTTCATTCCAGGAAGCGACGCCGAGCGGACCGGGCTCGGCGCCTGACCGGCACCCTCGGATCAAGCGCTATCGAGGAGTGCGCGAAGAGAATATCTAAGCCCGCAGCAACGCCATCGCCTCGTCATAGACCTTGCGGCTGCCGGCGGCGATGATCTCGCCGCCCATTTCCGCCGGGCCACCGTCCCAGGCGGTGATGATGCCGCCGGCCTGCTCGATGACCGGGATGAGGCCGCCGACGTCATAGGGCTTCAGCCCGCATTCGACGACGAGGTCGATATGGCCGGCGGCGAGCAGCGCATAGGCATAGCAATCGACGCCGTAGCGGAAGAGCCGCACCTTCCCCTGCACGGTCTCGAACCGCGTCTTGCGGCTGTCCGTGAAGAGATGCGGCGAGGTGGTGAAAAGGATCGCATCGGACAGGCCGTTGCACGGCCGCGTCGACAGCGCCTTGCGGCCGTCCGGCCCGGCATAGTGGGACACCTTGCCGTCGGCGAAATAGCGTTCGCCGGTGAAGGGCTGGTCGATCAGCCCCATGACGGCCTCGCCATTGCGGTAGAGGCCGATCAGCGTGCCCCAGACCGGCACGCCGGAAATGAAGGCCCGCGTGCCGTCGATCGGGTCGATGACCCAGACATATTCCCGGTCGAGACCGACCGAACCATGCTCTTCGCCGAGGATGCCATGCTCCGGAAAATGCTGCTCGATCAGCGCGCGGATCGCCAGTTCCGCCGCCCGGTCGCCCTCTGTCACGGGATCGAAGCCGGCAGCCTCCTTGTTGACGATATCGGCACCGGCGCGGAAGCGCGGCAGGGTTTCCTTGCCGGCGGCATCGGCAAGACGGTCGAAGAAGGCGCGATCAGGCAACATGGGGGATCTCTCGGAGGGGCTGCGGACCGCCTCTCCTTACTGCATCGCCACGAAAAACGGAACCGGATTGACGCGGAAGCCTGCACGGAAGGGGCAACGGGAATTGCTTAACGGATCGCAAATTTGTCCCGCGGTTGCGCTTGACATTTGTGCAGCGCAATATTATTGTTTTCTTACAGTCATTCGTGGCTGTAAATACCCTCCTTGGGTGTTTCCTCCCTAGACTTAACCGCGCCCCAAGCGCGGTTTTTTTTGACGGGAGGCCAGCCTATTCCGCGGCCAGCGCCCGGTCGGCGGCGTATTCCTCGACATGGTCGGAAAAATCCTGCAGGAAGGCCGAGATCGCCGTCTGCAGCACCGCGAAGTCCGGCCGCTTGGCCAGCGTCGTCTCGTCGACATAGAGGCCGCGGTTCACCTCGATCTGCAGCGCATGCAGCCCCTTGGCCGGCCGGCCGTAATGCTCGGTTATGAAGCCCCCCGCATAGGGCTTGTTGCGCACCACGGAAAAGCCCATGTCCTCCAGAAGCCGCATCGCGGTGCGCGAAAGCTCGCCCGACGCGCTGGTGCCGTAGCGATCGCCGATGATGAAGTCGGGCCGCATGCCCGTGCCGGAGACGCGGATATTGCCCGGCATCGAATGGCAGTCGATCAGCACCGAGAAGCCGAAGGTGACATGGGTGCGCACGACGAGGCGGCGCAGGCACGCATGATAGGGCTTGTAGACGGTCTCCACCCGCTCCAGCGCCTCCTCCACGGGAAAACGCTGGCGGTAGATTTCCATGTTCTCGGCGACGACCCGCGGCACGGTGCCGAGCCCGCCGGCGACCCGGATCGAATTGATATTCGCATAGGAGGGCAGCACGCCCTCGAACATGCGCGGATCGAGCTCGTAGGGTTCGCGGTTGACGTCGAGCCAGGCGCGCGGGAAGTGTGCGACCAGCATCGGCGCGCCGAGCGCCGGCGCGACCGAGAAGAGCTCGTCGACATAGTGATCCTCCGAGCGGCGGATGCCGAGCGAATCGAGGCGCGACTGCGCCAGGAAGCTCTGTGGATAACGTCGCCCGCTATGAGGAGAATTGAAGACGAGGGGCACGCTCTGCGAAACCGGTTCCAGCACTTCGAAGTGGCTGTTTTCGCTGAGAGCCTCCGCCATTGTTGTCCTTTACCATGCCTTCAAGTCATTGCGTCCGCCATGTTGCCAGCGGCCACCTCGCGTGTCCATACTGAGAAACGAGGGATAAGGGCTTGCCCTCACCCATTCACCGGATATTTACCGGAATACGCTCTTGTAACAGAACCGCCCGTCCGCGGGCAGACAACCTTAGCAACGGTTCCCGAATTCCATGACACCCAAGATTCTCCTCGCAGAAGACGACAACGATATGCGCCGGTTCCTCGTGAAGGCGCTCGAAAAGGCGGGCTACCAGGTGCTGTCCTACGACAACGGCGCCAGCGCCTACGACCGGCTTCGCGAAGAACCCTTCTCGCTGCTCCTGACCGACATCGTCATGCCGGAGATGGATGGTATCGAACTCGCCCGCCGCGCGACGGAACTCGACCCGGACCTGAAGGTCATGTTCATCACGGGCTTCGCCGCCGTGGCGCTCAACCCGGATTCCAAGGCCCCGAAGGACGCCAAGGTTCTGTCCAAACCGTTCCACCTGCGCGATCTCGTTGAAGAAGTCAACAAGATGCTGGCCGCCTAACCCCCGGAAAAGACCGCAAAATCGGCCCGTAAAAAAAGCTTCAAAAAGCTATTGACGCGCCTCGGGGTTTTGTGGTCTATGCGCCTCATCGGATGGGCGTGTAGCTCAGCGGGAGAGCACTACGTTGACATCGTAGGGGTCACAGGTTCAATCCCTGTCACGCCCACCATTCGAATTCCAAAGGCCTTGCGGGAAACCGGAAGGCCTTTTGCTTTTCCGGTCGTCCGGCCTGCCGAAGAGGGTGAACGACCGCCGGGTCGGGCTTCCAGCGGCCCGCTCCCGATCCCCTTCCGCTTGGAAAACGCCAACGCTTCCTCACGCCTGTTTCGTGCTCATCGCCTGGCGGCGTGGAAATACACATATGCCGCGCAGGAAACAGTTGACGGCGGTGGCTGTTTTGCGGTCAAATGATGGTCGGCTCAAGTCGCATATTGCACGCCGGATCGGCGCCAAGCAGGTGAGATTGCACCTGAATCCGGCAAGTCGGCCACATGCGGCGCACGCGCTTCCTCGTAGGATTACCCCAGAAAACCGTAAAGTGTTTATCGCCCCGCTATGCTTGCGACCGTCTGTCGCTCTACCAAAGATGGCGCACCCCGTTGGAGGACGGGAATTCGGAAGGTCGATGGAATGGGAGGAGTATCCATGAGCGACGCATCCAGCATACACCCGGTGGACGAGAAACTGCCTACGGGCAGGCTCGCGACGCTGGGCATCCAGCACGTACTCGTCATGTATGGCGGCGCCGTCGCCGTGCCGCTTATCGTCGGGCGCGCCCTGCAGCTCAGCCCGCAGGACGTCGCGTTCCTGATTTCCGCCGACCTCTTCGTCTGCGGCCTCGTCACCATCATCCAGTCGCTCGGCTTCGGCCGGCATGTCGGCATCCGCCTGCCCGTCATGATGGGCGTCACCTTCGCCTCCGTCGGCCCGATGGTCTCCATGGCGACCATGACGCCGGGCACGGAGGGCGCGCGCATGATCTTCGGCGCCATCATCGGCGCCGGCTTCATCGCCCTCCTGATCGCGCCCCTGATGGGCCGGTTGCTGCGCTTCTTTCCGCCCGTGGTGACGGGCACCATCATCCTCGTCATCGGCGTCTCGCTGATGCGCGTCGGCATCAACTGGACCTTCGGCAATCCCTTCGGCCCGACCGCGCCCAAGCTGGTCGACCCGGCGCATGCCGAATGGCTCGCCCAGATGAAGACGCTCGCCGAAAGCGGCGGCCCGCCGGTTCCGAGCGGCTTTGCGATCGCCCCGACGGTGTCCAACCCGATCTATGCCGAGCCGAGCCATATCGCGCTGTCGGCGCTTGTGCTCGTCTCGATCCTCGCCATCGCCCGCTTCGGCCGCGGCCTCATCAGCAACATCGCCGTCCTCAGCGGCGTCGTCATCGGCTGCGTCGCCGCGTCGATCCTCGGCATGATGCATTTCGACCGCGTGGCCGATGCCGGCTGGTTCGCCGTCGTCACGCCGCTGCGCTTCGGCATGCCGATCTTCGACCCCGTGCTGATCGCCACCATGACGCTCGTCATGATCGTCGTGATGATCGAATCGACGGGCATGTTCCTGGCGCTCGGGGAAATCACCGGCCGGCCGGTCTCCCAGCAGAACCTGACGGCGGGCCTGCGTGTCGACGGCATCGGCACGATGATCGGCGGCCTGTTCAACACCTTCCCCTATACGAGCTTCTCGCAGAATGTCGGCCTTGTCGGCGTCACCGGCGTGAAGAGCCGCTATGTCTGCGTCGCAGGCGGCATCATCATGATCGTCCTCGGACTGATCCCGAAGATGGGCGCCCTCGTCGAAGCCGTGCCGACCTTCGTCCTCGGCGGCGCCGGCCTCGTGATGTTCGGCATGGTGGCCGCGACGGGCGTGCGCATCCTCACGACGGTGGACTTCAAGTCCTCGCGCAACAACCTCTTCGTGGTTGCCGTCTCCATCGGCTTCGGCCTGATCCCGCTGCTCGCCCCGAACTACCTGATGTGGCTGCCGCATGCGATCCATCCCATCATCGAATCGGGCATCGTGCTCGCCTCCATCGTCGCCGTCCTGCTGAACGCCTTCTTCAACGGCGTGCGCTTCGAGCAGTCCGATGCCGTCGAGGCCGCCCGCATGGCCGACAGCCACTGAGAGCCCATTCATCGAATGAGAACCCGGCCTGCTCAGCGCAGGCCGGTTTTTTTCGTGCACAAGGCCCCGACCGGCAT
Source organism: Shinella sp. HZN7 (assembly GCF_001652565.1). Classification (NCBI taxonomy): domain Bacteria; kingdom Pseudomonadati; phylum Pseudomonadota; class Alphaproteobacteria; order Hyphomicrobiales; family Rhizobiaceae; genus Shinella; species Shinella sp. HZN7. Next base: position 3,185,834 of record NZ_CP015736.1, read on the forward strand.
TTTCCCCATCCCGCTTCCAAGGCATAGCAAAGAGGGGGGCGCATGCGCGCTGCCGGAAAACACCGGTTCCAGGAGCAGGCATGGCCGGCATCATTCATGGGCGCGAAGCGCTCGTCTTGGCTGTCACACTCTGGACGGCGCTTTCCATCAACGATTTCCTGCTGCTTTCCGAGGGCTTCCTGCTGCTCGCGCCCGGCTGGCTGAGCAGCATTCTCCTGGCGCTGCTCCTGGCGCTGGTGCTTCAGCGATTGCAGAACCTGCCGCGGGAAAGGGCGCTCGGCCTCGGCGTGCTCGCGGTGCTGGTGGTTGCCGCAAGCCAGGCAGCGTTCGATGTCACCGCGATCGTGACGCTGGGTCCGCATCTGCTGCCCGGCGGCCTCGGCGTGCCCGGCTTTGCGATCGCCGATACGTTCGACGAGGCCGTCCTGCAGTTTCGCATGAGCCTGCTGTGGAACGTCGTGACCTTCGGCTTCTATGCCGCCGCACTCGCACTGCTCAATGCCGAGCGGCGCAAGCTGGACGCGGAAATGCGGGCGCTGCGCTACGAGCTCAATCCGCATTTCCTCTTCAACACGCTGAATTCCGTGGCCGGTCTCATCGAGGAGGGATCAGCCGGGCGGGCGGACCGCATGGTCCTGTCCCTGTCGCGCTTCCTGCAGACGACGCTCTCGCTCGATCCGCTGCATGACGTGCCGCTGGCCGAGGAGATCGCCCTCCAGCGCGACTATCTTGCGATCGAACAAGAGCGCTTTGCCGATCGCATGCGCTTCGACATCCGGCTGCCGGACGCGCTTGCGGCCGCGCTGGTTCCCAATCTCATCCTCCAGCCGCTGATCGAAAACGCCGTCAAGCATGGCGTTTCGGCATCCCGAAAGCCCGTGGCCATTCTGCTGGATGCGCGACAGGAAGCGGATCGCCTGATCCTCACCGTCGAAAACGACCTGCCGGAAACGGACGCAATCCCGCACAAGCCGCCGGGCATGGGCGTCGGCCTGCGGAACATCACCGACCGGTTGCAGGCGCGCTTTGCCAGCCGCTGGCGCTTCTCGTCTGGCTCGACAGCCGAAGGGCGCTACCGGGCTTCGATCGAGATCCCGCTGAGATGGGCCTGATGGAATTTCCCTCGGGGAGAACGGTGCAGTTCCCGCGCTCGGCCGGAACCGCACGCGCGTATCAGTTCAGCGGAATCTGAAGGCCGCTCGAGGCCGGCGGGCGGGCATAGGTCGTGTTGTTCGACGCGGTCGTGCTGCATCCTGCCAGCGACAGGACCGCGAGCGCGGCGACGACGAAACCGGTGATGGGGCGCATGAATCTCTCCTTTGCGATCTGCCTGTAAGACATAGGCACGACGAAGACCCGCGTCCACCACGGCGCGGGAAGGAAACAGCCCGTGCAGGGCACGCGGCCTTCCACGACAGACTCGCCCCAGCCGACGGACCACGGATTCTCCCCCTTCGTCCTTCGTCATGGCGCGTCGGCGCGGTCCATCAGGCCGGAAATGTCACGCGCGGCAAGATCGAGAATGTGGCGTGAGCACGCCTCCGCCCGCGCACCATCCCGCAGGCGCAGCGCATCGACCAGCGCCCGGTGCACCCCGAGCGCCTCGTCGTGGCGTTCCGTCGCCCGGTTGGAGGCATGCAGCGCATAGGAAAGGGCCGCGTGGATGATCGAGGAAAGCTGATGGAAGACCTGGTTGTGGCTGGCCTTCAACAGCGTCTCGTGGAAGCGCGCATCGGCGGCGGTGAAAGCTTCGAGGTCACCTTCGGCATCGCTCATGTCGTCGCAGGCCCGCTCCAGATCGGCGATCTCCTGCGCCGTCGCGCGTGCGGCGGCAAGGAAGGCCGCGGCCGGCTCGACGGTGCGGCGCGCTTCGAGAATGGAGCCGAGAAGCTCGGCGGACAGCACATCCGGCCCCATCCATTCGAGGATCTGCGCGTCGAGCACGTTCCATTCCGACCGGTCGCAGACAAGCGTGCCGACCCGGGGCCGGCCGCGCACGAGGCCTTTGGTCTCCAGCACCTTCAGCGATTCGCGGATGACGGTGCGGCTGACGCCGTAGGTTGCGCACAGATCGCTCTCACGCGGCAGCACCGCACCCGGCGGGAAACGTCCGCCGCAGATATCGCCGCCGATCGCCGCGGTCACATTGTGACGCACCCGCGGCCGGCGCGATAACGGCCGCTGCGCCTGTCTTGCCGGCTTGTCCGCCACGCTGCCTCCATCACTTCGGTCATTGATCGTACAATTATGATATTATCATACGACAAATTGAAAGCGGGAACCATTATCGCCATTCGCACGGCACGGACAATTCCCAATATTGACTTTTGCTGACAAAGTGCATAATGCGCCGGTCCCAACGAAGGAGCCGCCATGCTTGCCGACCTCCCCCCCGTGCTCATCCTCAACCCGAAAGACAATGTCGGGGTCGTTCCCGCCAATGTCGATGCCGGCCGCATGCTGGTGAATGGCATCGCCGCCGCGGAGCGCATTCCGCGTGGGCACAAGGTGGCGATCGCGCTTATCGCGGAAAACGAGCCGGTGCGAAAATATGGCCAGATCATCGGCTATGCGACGCGGGCGATCCGCCCCGGCGAGCATGTCCACCTGCAGAACCTCGCCATTCTCGACGTGGCGTTGAAACACGAATTCTGCGTCGACAACGCCCCTCCGGTGATGGTGCCGGAGGCCGAGCGCCGCACCTTCGAAGGTTATGACCGCGGCAATGGCCGCATCGGCACCCGAAACTATATCGGCATCCTCTCCACCGTGAACTGTTCCGCCACGGTCTCGCGCTATGTCGCGGAGCATTATGCCCGCAGGTTCCGCGAGACCGGCCACGACAATATCGATGGCGTGGTGGCGCTCACCTATGGCGGCGGCTGCGCGCTGAACCTGAAATCCGAGGGCGGGCGCATCCTCACCCGCACCTTCAAGGGCTATGCCCGCAACCCGAATTTCGGCGGCATCCTGATGATCGGCCTCGGCTGCGAGACCTTTCAGTACGGCCCGCTCGTCGAGGAGGCCGGGCTGGAAGAAGGCAAAACCTTCCGCACCATGATGATCCAGAACCAGGGCGGAACGCGCAAGACCATCGAGGCGGCCTGCGCGATGATCGACGACATGCTGCCGGATGTCGGCCGCATCCGCCGCACGCCGCGGCCCCTGTCGGGCATCAAGCTGGCACTGGAATGCGGCGGCTCGGACGGCTATTCCGGCATTTCCGCCAACCCGGCGCTCGGCGTCGCCTCGGACCTCTTGGTGAAGGAGGGCGCGACGGCGGTGCTGTCCGAAACGCCGGAAATCTACGGCGCCGAACATCTCCTCACCCGCCGCGCCGCCCGGCCGGAGGTCGCGGAAAAGCTGCTCGCCCGAATCGACTGGTGGCGGGACTATACCGCGAAGAACGATGCCGAACTCAACAACAACCCCTCGCACGGCAACAAGGCCGGGGGGCTCACGACCATCCTGGAAAAATCGCTCGGCGCGGTCGCCAAGAGCGGTTCCATGCCGCTCAACGCCGTCTACGAATATGCCGAGGAGGTGACGGAACCGGGCTTCGTCTTCATGGATACGCCCGGCTACGACCCCGCCGCCGTGACCGGCCAGATCGCCGGCGGCTGCAATCTCGTCGCCTTCACCACCGGCCGCGGCTCGGTCTCCGGCTACAAGCCGGCGCCCTGCATCAAGATCGCCACCAACACGACGATGTACGAGCACATCAAGGAGGACATGGACATCAATTGCGGCACGATCGTCGACGGCACCGAGACGATCGAGGAGGCCGGCCGGCGCATCTTCGAGTTCGTCATCGAAACCGCCTCCGGCCGCAAGACGGCGAGCGAGGCCTTCGACTACGGCGACAACGAATTCGTGCCCTGGCAGGTCGGCGCCATCACCTGATCGTCAGGTGTGCATGACGATGTTGACGAGCGTGCCGGCGGGATCGCGCACGAAGAAACGCCGCACGCCCCAGGGCTCGTCCGCCGGCCCGTATTCCACGGCATAACCGCCTTCGAGGACCGCCGCATAGGCGGCCTCGACATCGTCGACCTCGACCGAAAGACCCGGCACCGGCGTGCCCGAGCCACCCTCCGAGGCAAAGCTGACCTGCAGCGGCATGCGGTCCTGCGTACCATAGGTGGCGATCCAGCCGTGATCCATCAGCAGTTCCAGCCCGAGCACCTCGCGATAGAAGCGGGCGACAATCGCCGGATCGGCCGTTTCGATATTCGCGACGATGCGTTTGACCTTCATGGATCCTCCTTACCGCACGACGGGCGTCGCATAGGCCGGCATGTCCGGCCGGTGTGCCGCGCGCACCTCCGCGACGCGCTCGATCACCTTGGGCAGCGCAACCGTGATGTGGTGACGGAGCGTTTCGGCCGCGCGTGTCCGGTCGTCCACATCGAGCGCGCGGAATACCGCCAGGTGCTCGGCGATGAAGGGCTCGTCGGCGGGCATGCGGTGCGAAACGCCGATAATGTGCTTGCTGACATTCAGCATGAAGCGGGCGCGCCGCAACGCGATCAGCAGTTCGCGGTTCGGGCAGTAGCCGAGGCAGGTGATGTGCAGGTCGGTTTCAAGACCGTCCATCGCCTCGACGGAGAGAGCCGGATAGGCAGCCAGCGCCTCCTCCAGCCGCTGCGTCATGGCACGACGCTCGACCGGCGGGATGAAGGGCGCGGCCCGGCTCAGCGCCAACGGCTCCAGCGCGATGCGGATGTCGTGCAGGTCGTACATGCGCTGTTCGTCGAGCGGCACCAGCGTCCAGCGCATGCGCTCGTCCTTTTCCACGATGCCGAGCGCTTCGAGGCGGGTCAGCGCGTCGCGCGCCACCTGCCGGCCGACGCCGCGCGCACGCGCGAGCTCCACCTCGTTGATCCGGTGGCGGCCGAAGACGGAGAGATGCACCATCTCCCGCTCCAGGTTCTCGTAGATCGCCTCCCAGGCCGGCGCCTTGCGCAGGGCCGGCGCCTCTTCGTCAAGGCCGAGCATCTCGGCCGTCAGCACCACCCGCTTCGGCCCGCCGCGCCCCTGCCCCACCAGGAAACCGCGCCCGTCGAAACGCCGGATCTGCCCCGCCGCCTCCAGGAGCGCGAACGCCTGGCGGACCGGCGTGCGGGTGGAGGCAAAGAGCGTTGCGACCGGCCCCTCCAGAAGGAGGGCCCCCTTCGGCAGCCGTCCGGAGGCAATCGCTTCCGCCAGCACCTCGCGGATGCGCAGATAGAGCGGGCTCTTGTCGAGCGCCCCTTCGGCGCTTTCCGCGCCCGTTTCCGCCAAAGCTTGCCCTGTGCCGATCATGGCGCGGACCATCGCATGAATGCACCGTGCCGACAACGGTCATGTCCGCCGCAGGCCGCGGCAAGGAAATTGCGTCGCACCGGCAAAAAATCTCCATTCCTTTCGTGACGCGCGGGGTGTTTTGCGCTAGGGAACCCTGCTGAGGCTCGCAATGCGGCCCGAAAAAGCCCATATGTCAGCCGCGTCCACTCGAGGAATTGACCATGCCCGCATATCGCTCCCGAACCACCACCCACGGCCGCAACATGGCCGGTGCCCGCGGCCTCTGGCGCGCGACCGGCATGAAGGATACGGACTTCGGCAAGCCGATCATCGCGGTGGTGAACTCCTTCACCCAGTTCGTGCCCGGCCATGTGCACCTCAAAGACCTCGGCCAGCTCGTCGCCCGCGAGATCGAGAAGGCCGGCGGCGTTGCCAAGGAATTCAACACGATCGCCGTCGACGACGGCATCGCCATGGGCCATGACGGCATGCTCTATTCGCTGCCGAGCCGCGAGATCATCGCCGACTCGGTCGAGTACATGGTCAACGCGCACTGCGCCGACGCCATGGTCTGCATCTCGAACTGCGACAAGATCACCCCCGGCATGCTGAACGCCGCCATGCGCCTCAACATTCCCGCCGTCTTCGTTTCCGGCGGCCCGATGGAGGCCGGCAAGGTCGTGCTGCATGGCAAGACCCACGCGCTCGACCTCGTCGACGCCATGGTCGCGGCGGCCGACGACAATATCTCCGACGAGGACGTCAAGGTCATCGAGCGTTCCGCCTGCCCGACCTGCGGCTCCTGCTCCGGCATGTTCACCGCCAATTCGATGAACTGTCTGACCGAAGCCCTCGGCCTGTCGTTGCCGGGCAACGGCTCCACGCTCGCGACCCATGCCGACCGCAAGCGCCTCTTCGTCGAGGCCGGCCATCTCATCGTCGACCTCGCCCGCCGCTACTACGAGCAGGACGACGACAGCATCCTGCCGCGCTCGGTCGCCAACAAGAAGGCCTTCGAGAACGCCATGTCGCTCGACATCGCCATGGGCGGCTCGACCAACACGGTGCTGCACATCCTGGCCGCCGCCCATGAAGGCGGCATCGATTTCGATCTCGACGACATCGATGAACTGTCGCGCCGGGTGCCGTGCCTCTCCAAGGTCGCGCCCGCCAAGCAGGACGTGCATATGGAGGACGTGCACCGCGCCGGTGGCATCATGCGCATCCTCGGCGAACTCGACCGCGGCGGCCTCATCCACCGCGACACGCCGACCGTGCATGCCGAGACGCTGGGCGACGCCATCGACCGCTGGGACATCACCCGCACCAGCAGCGAGACCGTGCGCACCTTCTTCCGCGCCGCACCCGGCGGCATCCCGACCCAGATCGCCTTCAGCCAGGAAGCGCGCTGGGACGAGCTGGACACCGACGGCGAGAAAGGCGTCATCCGCTCCGTCGAGCATCCGTTCTCGAAGGATGGCGGCCTGGCCGTGCTCTCCGGCAACATCGCGCTCGACGGCTGCATCGTGAAGACCGCCGGCGTCGATGAATCGATCCTCAAGTTCTCCGGCCCCGCCGTCGTCTTCGAAAGCCAGGATGCAGCGGTGAAGGGCATTCTCGGCGGCGAGGTGAAGGCCGGCGACGTCGTCGTCATCCGCTACGAAGGCCCGAAGGGCGGCCCGGGCATGCAGGAAATGCTCTATCCGACGAGCTACTTGAAGTCGAAGGGCCTCGGCAAGGCCTGCGCGCTGATCACCGACGGGCGCTTCTCCGGCGGCACGTCCGGCCTTTCCATCGGCCATGCCTCGCCCGAAGCGGCGCAGGGCGGCGCGATCGGCCTCGTGCGCCAGGGCGATCTCATCGAGATCGACATCCCCAACCGCACGATCAACCTTGCGGTTCCGGAAGCGGAACTCGCCGCCCGCCGCGCCGAGCAGGACAAGCTCGGCTGGAAGCCGGCCGCCCCGCGCAGGCGCAACGTCACGACGGCGCTGAAGGCCTATGCCGCCTTCGCCGCCAGCGCCGACAAGGGCGCCGTGCGCATCCTGCCGGAGTAAGAAGTTCGCCGGGCGCTGGACCTATCCGGCGCCCGGCCGATTCTCACAGGTGGCGCGTCTCGGCCGGCGTGTTCCACCAGGCATTGTTCCGTCCGTCGAAATACTGGACCGGCAGTTCCGCCAGTTCGCCCTGCTCGATGTCGTCCAGGCAGGCGACGTTTATCGAGACATAGGCCCCGCCGATCGCCTCGATATAGCCATGCCCGAAGGGCGAGACGCCGCAGGTCCTGCAGAAGCGGTGGTGCCCGCTCATCGTGCCGAACTGGTAGTCGCCAAGATCCGCCTCGTCGCATTGCAGGCGAAAGGCGTCCGGCTTGATCTGGGCGCCCCAATAGCGCTTCTTCGAGCAGATCGAGCAATTACACCGACCCGTGCCGGCGGAGAGATCGATATCGGCCTCGTAGCGGATTTTCCCGCAGTGGCAGCTTCCCTTGTAGGTCCTCAACATGATGCTCTCCTCGCTTGCGCTACTGGCGCCAAAATGACAATATACTGTCAAAATCACCCTCGCAGAATGACAGTATGTTGTCAATATGAGTCCTGATCGCACCCCCGCTGGCGATGCCTTCGCCACCTTCGCCATCTCGATCCTGCGCCTTGCCGGGCATTTGCAAACCGCTGGCGATGCGCTGGCCAAACCGGCCGGCCAGACGAGCGCCCGCTGGCAGGTGCTTGCCGCCGCCGACCATGCGCCGATGTCCGTCGCCGATGCCGGGCGGGCGCTCGGCATGACACGGCAGGGCGTGCAGCGCGTCGCCGATCTCCTCGAAAGGGACGGTCTGATCGTCTATGCCGAAAATCCTGCCCACCAGCGCGCCAAGCTGATGGTTCTGACGGATGGCGGCAAGGTGGTGCTTGCCGCCATCCGGGCACGCCAGGCGGTGTGGGCGGATGCACTCGGCGAGGCGCTCGGCGAAAAGGTACTACTCCAGGCAACCGAAACCGTCATCGCCGCGTTACAGGCCGTCGAGAAACAGTCCATCCCGGAGCGGTGAAGGCGGCGCGCGCTTTGACATGGGCAAGAAATGTTGATACCAACTTATTTGTCGAAAGCCCGCGAAAGAGGAGTTCCGAGCATGAGACCGAACCACGAGGTCGTATCCAGAAAGGAATGGCTGATTGCCCGTAAAGCGCTGCTGGCGCTTGAAAAGGAGGAGACGAAGCTGCGCGACAAGGTGCGCGCCGAACGCCTCGCCCTTCCCTGGGTCAAGGTCGACAAGACCTATACCTTCGACACGCCCGATGGCGAGAAGACGTTGGCCGACCTGTTCGACGGCCGCAGCCAGCTCATCGTCTACCATTTCATGTATGGCCCCGACTGGGATGCCGGCTGCCCCGGCTGCTCCTTCATGGCGGACCATGTCGACGGCATGCTGCCGCATCTCAACAACCACGACGTCACGATGATCGCCGTCTCCCGCGCCCCGCTGGAGAAGCTTGAGGCCTACAGGAAGCGCATGGGCTGGAAATTCCCCTGGGTGTCCGCCTATGGCAGCGATTTCAATTTCGACTATCATGTCTCCTTCACGAAGGAGGAGCTGGCGAGCGGCAAGGTCATCTACAATTACCGCGAGACGGACGCGGCGGATGCGCATGACGAGCTTCCCGGCCTCAGCGCCTTCTTCAAGGACGAGGACGGCACCGTCTACCATACCTATTCCGACTATGCCCGCGGCGGCGAGGAGGCGCTCGGCACGCTGATGATCCTCGACCGCGCACCGAAGGGCCGCAACGAGACCGGCACGCTCAGCTTCGTCAAGCGCAAGGACGAATATGCAGGGACGCAGAAGACATCATCCTGCTGCGACTGAACCCGCCGACCGCGAGAAGGCCAACCGAAAGAAGGGACGACCGCATGCACAAGGACTATGGCACGTTCTGCTGGTATGAACTCATGACGCCCGACGTGCCCGCCGCCGAGCGGTTCTATGCGTCGGTCGTCGGCTGGTCGACGCGTGATTCCGGCATGGAGGGCATGGACTACACCCTCGCCTATGCCGGCGAGAACCAGGTGGCCGGCCTGATGACGCTGCCGGCGGAGGCGGAAGGCATGCCGCCGATGTGGATGGGCTACATCTTCACCGACCGGATCGAGGAGACGCTGCGGGACATCGAGGCCAATGGCGGAAAGATCTGCCGCCAGCCGCAGGACATTCCCGGCATCGGCCGCTTCGCCGTCGCGAGCGATCCGCACGGCGCCGTCTTCTCGCTCTTTTCCACCGAGGACGAAGGTCCCCAACAGCCCGGCATGATGACGCCCGGCCATATCGGCTGGAACGAGCTGATGGCCGGCGACCTCGACAGCGCCTGGGAATTCTATTCGAAAACCTTCGGCTGGACGAAGGATACGGCCGTCGACATGTCGGACGCCGGCATGGGCACCTACCAGACCTTCGCCGTGCGCGGCGGCGACGCGATCGGCGGCATGATGACCAACCCGCCCGGCGCGCCCGCGCCGCCCTTCTGGGGCTACTATTTCGTCGTCGAAGGCCTCGATGCCGCCGGAAAGCGCGTGACGGACGGCGGCGGCCAGATCGTCATGGGTCCGATGGAAGTGCCCGGCGGCGCCTGGATCCTCAATTGCGTCGATCCCCAGGGCGCCTATTTCTCGCTGGTTTCGATGAGCCGCTGAGCCTTGGCCACGCGGGGCGGCCCGGCCGCCCCGTCTTTCCACAGCCTTCATCAAACCGTCATGGAGTCGTCACGACGGGACGGTATGGATGGACTGTCAGAACCGGACAGGCTCCGGCCGCAGGATGCGCTTTCTGACAGCCGATAGCGGCATGATCTGTAGCTGCGTATTCTTTCAGAAATCATCCTATGCGTCTTTCCCTCAAGCTTTCGCTTGCAGCCCTGCTGCTGGCCGTCATCGCCATTTCCGCGACCAGCGTCGCAAGCCTTACGCTAAGCGCCAGCCAGTCGGCCGCAGCCGCCGTGACGAAGCTGGAAACGCTCGCCGACGGCCGGCGCAACGAGGTGGCGCAATATCTGCAATCGATCGTCAAGGAGACGCGCGACCTCGCTGGCCAGAAAGTGGTCGCCAAGGCGCTCGACGACCTGTCCGGCGCGTTCGGCGGCATCGAGGGCGACCGCACAGGTGAACTGCACCGCCGCTACGGCGGCAAGGCCGATCTCAAATCCGCCGAGGTCGACACGTTCGACCAGTTGCACGGCCGCTACCATGGCTTCTTCCAGCGCAATGCCGAGACACTTGGTTTTGACGACATGCTGCTGGTCAATCTCAGCGGCGACGTGGTCTATTCCCTGAAGAAACACGGCGATTTCGGCAGCAATGTCGTGAACGACCCGGCGCTCAAGGATACCGGCCTTGCCAGGGTGTTTGCGGAGGCTGCGCCCGGCACGGACACGGCCATCGTCTCCTTCGGCGATTTCGAGGCTTACGCCCCCGCCGGTCGCGCCACCGCCTTCCTCGCCGCCCCGGTCTCCTCCGTCGCCGGCAAGATCGGCGTGCTCGTGGTCGCGCTGCCGACCGAGCGCATCACCGCAAAGCTGAACAATCCGGTCGGCCTTGGCGAAACCGGTGAGGCCATGCTGCTGAACGCGGAAGGCGACCTCCTCACCCGCCCCTCGCATGGCGTGGACGCCGACGTGTTCGCCATGCGCATCGCTCCGGATCTTCTGACGGCCGCCGATGGCGCGGCGATCGCCAGTGCGACCCTGCCCGATCACCGCGGCCACGAGGCGAAACTCGCCGCCGCGCGCTTCGATTTCCTCGGCCGTACCTGGACGGTTGCCGCGGTCATGGCCTCCAGCGAGGTCTTTGCCGGCCTCAACCGCCTCATCAACTGGACCCTGCTGATCTCGTTCGGCGTGCTCGCCGTCACGGCGGCCGTCGGCTTCCTCTTCGCCAGCCGCCTTTCGCGCCCGATCACCGCCCTCGTTTCCGACATGAACCACCTGGCGGGCGGTGACACGACCATCGCCTGCAACGGCAGGGACCGCCGCGACGAGATCGGTGACATGGCGCGCTCCGTCGTCGTCTTCCGCGATGCGGCGATCGAAAAGGAACGCCTGCAGCGGGAAACAGCGACGATGCGCGAGGACGCCGAAAGCGAACGCGCCGCGCGCGACGCCGCCAGACAGGTGGAGGACGCCGAGACGGAAGCAGCCGTGCAGCACCTTGCCGAAGCGCTGCAGCACCTCGCTCGCGGCGACCTGACACGGCGCATCGACAGGCCCTTCATCGCCGCGCTCGATCGCATCCGCACGGATTACAACGCCTCCATCGAACGGCTCGCCGAAGCCATGACCACGGTGCGCGTCAACACGCACCGCATCCGTGACGATTCCGGCGAGATGCAGGAAGCGCTGATGCAGCTTTCCACCCGCACCGAGCGCCAGGCCGCCTCGCTCGGCGAGGCCGCGACGGCGCTTGCCGAGATGACGCAGGCCGTGCAATCCGCCGCCGAGCGCACGACGGTCGCCGAACGCCTCGCCTCCGACACCAAGAAGAGTTCGGCCGCCTCCGAGCAGGTCGTCGACAACGTCGTCGGCGCCATCGGCAAGATCGAGGCCTCCTCGCACGAAATCGGAAACATCATCGGCGTCATCGACGACATCGCTTTCCAGACGAACCTCCTGGCACTGAATGCCGGCGTGGAGGCCGCCCGTGCCGGCGAAGCCGGCAAGGGCTTTGCCGTCGTCGCCCAGGAAGTACGGGAGCTTGCCCAGCGCACTGCGAGCGCCGCCCGCGAAGTGAAGGCGCTGATCACCAAATCCGCCGACGAGGTGGCGCGCGGGGCGGGCCTCGTGCGCGAGACCGGCAGCGTGCTGCGCGACATCGCCGGCAAGGTCCATGCGATCGACGCCGAGATCAAGGAGATCGCCCGCGCCGCCCGCGATCAGTCCACCGGCATCCACGAGATCAACACGACGATCCGCCAGCTCGACACGGTCACGCAGCAGAACGCCGCGATGGTCGAGGAAAGCAGCGCCGTCACCCACCGTCTCACGGATGAATCGGCGACACTCGCCCGCTTGGTCGGCCAGTTCGAGATCCCGCACGAGACGCCGGCGGCACCGCCGCTGCTCCAACGCATCGCCTGAGCAGCCGGAAGCGTGCGCCATTCCCGCTTGCAATCTCTCTTCGCATTGCACAAACTCCTCGCGATGGCGGCAGAAGACCGTCACCGAGGGGAAAAAGAGAGCGCATGTCGATCAAGGCCGGTATCTACCACCTCACCCATTACAAATACGACAACCCGGTCCGTCTCGGACCCCAGATCATCCGGCTGAAGCCGGCGGCGCATTCCAAGACCAAGGTCATCAGCCATTCGCTGAAGGTCTCGCCGGAAAACCACTTCGTGAACCTCCAGCAGGATCCCTACGGCAACTACCTCGCCCGCTACGTCTTCCCCGATCCGGTCACGGAACTGAAGATCGAGGTCGACCTCGTCGCCGACATGACGGTCTACAATCCGTTCGACTTCTTCGTGGAGGAGGAGGCGGAACACTGGCCCTTCGACTATCCGGAGGACCTGCGCGAAGACCTGAAGATCTACCGCACCCCCGAGCCGATGGGGCCTGAACTGGAAGCCTTCATGGCGAGCGTCGACCGCTCGCGCCAGCGCACGGTGGACATGGTCGTCGGCCTGAATGCGCGTCTCCAGCAGCAGGTGGGCTACGTCATCCGCATGGAGCCGGGCGTGCAGACGCCGGAGGAGACGCTGACGACCGCAAGGGGCTCCTGCCGCGATTCGAGCTGGCTGCTCGTGCAGATCCTGCGCAATCTCGGCTTTGCCGCCCGCTTCGTCTCCGGCTATCTCATCCAGTTGACGCCGGACCTGAAGGCGCTCGACGGCCCCTCCGGCACGGAGGTCGATTTCACGGACCTGCATGCCTGGTGCGAGGTCTATATCCCCGGCGCCGGCTGGATCGGCCTCGACCCGACCTCGGGCCTTTTGACCGGCGAAAGCCACATCCCGCTCGCCGCCACCCCGCACTACCGCAACGCCGCGCCAATTTCCGGCGGTTATTTCGGTGAGGCGAATACCGAGTTCGACTTCGCCATGACGGTGGATCGCGTCGCCGAGCATCCGCGCATCACCAAACCCTTTTCCGACGAGAGCTGGGAGGCGCTGAACGCGCTCGGCCACGAGGTGGATTCGGTCCTCGCCGCAAACGACGTCCGCCTCACCATGGGCGGCGAACCGACCTTCGTCTCCATCGACGATTTCGAATCCGACGAATGGAACACCGCAGCCGTCGGCCCGACCAAACGAGAGAAGGCCGACCAGCTGATCCGTCGCCTGCGGCAGCGCTTCGCCCCCGGCGGCTTCCTGCATTACGGCCAGGGCAAATGGTATCCCGGCGAGAGCCTGCCGCGCTGGACCTTCTCGCTCTACTGGCGCCGTGACGGCCGGCCGATCTGGCAGAATCCGGATCTGATCGCCGAAGAAGGCAGTGATGCGGATGTCGGGGAGGCCGATGCCAAGGCCGTACTGACCGGCATCGCCGAGGAACTCGGCGTCGAACCGGACATGGTGCAGCCGGCCTATGAAGACCCCGCCGAGTGGATCATCAAGGAAGGCAATCTTCCCGAGAATGTCGATCCGTCGAACTCGAAGCTCGAAAATCCGGAAGAACGCAGCCGCATCGCCCGCGTCTTCGAACGCGGCCTCACCACGCCGACCGGCCATATCCTGCCGGTCCAGGCCTGGAACGCACGCGCCGGCGGGCGGCGCTGGGTCAGCGAAAGATGGCGCACGCGCCGCGGCAAGATCTTCCTGGTTCCCGGCGACAGCCCCGTCGGCTACCGCCTGCCGCTCGGCGCCCTGCCCTATCTTCCGCCCTCCGGCTACCCCTACATCAACCCGGCCGACCCTTCCGAGAGCAAGCCGCCGCTGCCGGATTATTCCGAACCCGGCCGCACGATGGCCGCGGCCTCGTTCCAGGCGAGCGAGGCCGGGCAGGACCGCGTCGAGCAGGTCCGCAGCGAAATCGTCGGCGCGGTGCGCACGGCGATGAGCGTCGAGGCGCGCGATGGCCGGCTCTCGATCTTCATGCCGCCCGTCGAGCGGGTCGAGGACTATCTCGACCTCGTGACCGCCGCCGAGCGGGCGGCCGACCGGCTCGGCCTGCCCGTCCATATCGAAGGCTACGCCCCGCCGCAGGACGAACGCCTCAACGTCATCCGCGTCGCGCCCGATCCCGGCGTCATCGAGGTCAACATCCATCCCGCATCCGGCTGGCAGGATTGCGTCGACATCACCAGCATCGTCTACGAGGAGGCGCGCCAGTCCCGCCTCGGCGCCGACAAGTTCATGATCGACGGCCGCCACACCGGCACCGGCGGCGGCAACCATGTGGTCGTCGGCGGCAGGAACCCGAACGACAGCCCGTTCCTACGCCGTCCGGACCTCCTGAAGAGCCTCGTCCTGCACTGGCAGCGCCATCCCTCGCTCTCCTACCTCTTCTCCGGCCTCTTCATCGGCCCGACCAGCCAGGCCCCGCGCATCGACGAGGCCCGGCACGATTCGCTCTACGAGATGGAGATCGCGCTCGCCCAGGTGCCTGCGCCGGGCGAGGGTGCGCCGCCGCTGCCCTGGCTCGTCGACCGGCTGTTCCGCAACCTCCTGACCGACGTCACCGGCAACACGCACCGTTCGGAAATCTGCATCGACAAGCTGTTTTCGCCGGACGGGCCGACAGGCCGGCTCGGCCTCGTCGAATTCCGCGGCTTCGAAATGCCGCCGAACGCCCGCATGAGCCTGGCCCAGCAATTGCTGATCCGCGCGCTCATCGCCCGGTTCTGGCTGAACCCGGCCAAGGGGAGCTTCGTGCGCTGGGGCACCACGCTGCACGACCGCTTCATGCTGCCGCACTATGTCTGGCAGGATTTTCTCGACGTCATCGCCGACCTCAAGGCGAACGGCTTCGACCTCCGGCCCGAATGGTTTTCCGCCCAGCTCGAATTCCGCTTCCCCTTCTGCGGGGAGGTCGAATACGAGGGCGCGAACCTTGAGGTGCGCCAGGCGCTGGAACCCTGGCATGTCATGGGCGAACAGGGCGCGATCGGCGGCACCGTGCGCTATGTCGATTCGTCCGTCGAACGGCTGCAGGTGAAGCTGGAGACGGTCAATCCGGAGCGCTACACCGTCGCCTGCAACGGCCGGCCCTTGCCGCTGAAGCAGACCGGCACGAAGGGCGTTTCCGTCGCGGGCGTGCGCTACAAGGCCTGGCAACCGGCCTCGGGCCTGCATCCGGTGCTGCCCGTCAACACACCGCTTACTTTCGACATTTATGATACATGGTCGCGGCGGGCGATCGGGGGCTGCATTTACCACGTTGCCCATCCGGGTGGACGCAACTATGACACCTTCCCGGTCAACGGCAACGAGGCCGAGGCGCGCAGGCTGGCGCGGTTCGAGCCCTGGGGGCACAGGACGGGTGGCTATACGCTGTGGCCGGAAACACCGTCGGCGGATTTCCCGCTGACGCTGGATCTGCGCCGGCCGCCCGGCATCTGACCTCCGTTAGGAGTGAATGGATTGAAGACCACGAGTGTGGAGGCGGAACGCAGGGCGGCCGAGGCGGCACACGCCTATGCCCCGCTTCCGGATGTGGCCGACGAGATGGTCGACACCGCGGGCGTGGTGCGCCCTGTCTGGCGGCATTTCCTGAACGCGCTCGGCCGCATGGACGAGGCGGACCTTGCCGGCCGCTTCGCCCGCGCCGACCGGTATCTGCGCGATGCCGGCGTCTTCTACCGCGCCTATGGCAAGGAGGCGGTCAGCGACCGTGCCTGGCCGCTCTCCCACATTCCCGTGCTGATCGACGAAGCGGAGTGGGAAAACCTCTCGCGCGGCCTCATCCAGCGCGCCGAACTGCTGGAAGCCGTCGTCGCCGATATCTACGGCAAGAACGAGCTCGTCGCGAACGGCTTGCTCCCCCTGCCCTCGTCGCCTCCAACAACGAGTTCCTCCGCCCGCTCGTCGGCGTGCATCCCGCCGGCCAGCATTTCCTGCATTTCGTCTCCTTCGAGATCGGCCGCGGGCCTGACGGCAACTGGTGGGTGCTGTCCGACCGCACGCAGGCCCCGTCCGGCGCCGGCTTCGCGCTGGAGAACCGCGTGGCGACGACCCGCGCCTTTTCCGACGTCTATGCGGAAACCCATGTCCACCGCCTCGCCGGTTTCTTCGGCGCCTTCCGCACCACGCTGCAGGCCAACAAGTCGGCCGAGGATCGCATCGCCGTCCTGACACCGGGCCTTGCCAACGAGACCTATTTCGAACACGCCTACATCGCCCGCTATCTCGGCTTCATGCTGCTGGAGGGCGAGGACCTGACGGTCGTCGGCGGCCGGGTCATGGTGCGCACCGTCGCCGGCCTCAAGCCCGTCGGCGTGCTCTGGCGGCGGCTCGACGCCGCCTTCGCCGACCCGCTGGAACTGAACCAGAACTCCCATATCGGCACGCCCGGCATGGTGGAGGCGCTGCGCGCCGGCTCCGTCACCTTCGTCAACGCGCTCGGCGCCGGCATCGTCGAGACCCGTGCCTTCCTCGCCTTCCTGCCGAATATCTGTCGCCAGCTTCTCGGCGAGGACCAGCTCCTGCCGTCCGTGGCCACCTGGTGGTGCGGCCAGAAGAGCGAGCGGGAGCATGTCGCGGCCCATATCGAGCGCATGGTCATCGGCCCCGCCTATTCGACCCGCCCCTTCTTCGACGACAACGAACAGTCCGTTCTCGGCTCCACCTTGCGCGACACCGCCAAGCAATCGATCGCCGAATGGCTGGCGAGCGACGGTGCCAAGCTGGTCGGCCAGGAAGCCGTCACCCTCTCCACGACGCCCGCCTTCGTGGACGGCAAGCTCGTGCCGCGGCCGATGTCGCTGCGCGTCTTCGCCGCCCGCACGCGCGACGGCTGGCAGATCATGCCCGGCGGCTTCGCCCGCATCGGCGCCGGCGACAATGTCGCGGCCATCGCCATGCAGAAGGGCGGCTCGGCCGCCGATGTCTGGATCGTCAGCCGGAAACCCGTCGAGCGCACCTCGCTGCTGCCCGCCGAAGAGGTCTTCACCCGCAACATGCCCGGTAGCCTGCCGAGCCGCGCGGCCGACAACCTCTTCTGGCTCGGCCGCTACATCGAGCGGGCGGAAGGCGCCTTGCGCATCCTGCGCGCCTGGCACGGCCGTTACGCCGAATATGCCAATCCCGGGCAGCCGCTGCTGAAGGACGTCACCGACTACCTGGAAGCGCTCGACATCGACACGTCGGAGGCCGTGCCGACAAGCCTCATCCGCAACATCGACAGCGCGGTCTTCTCCGCCAGCAATATCCGCGACCGCTTCTCGCCGGATGGCTGGCTGGCGCTGAACGACCTGTCGAAGACAGCCCGCCGCTTCCATGTCAACGTCGAGGCCGGCGACGACGCGACGCGCGCCATGACCGTGCTGCTCCGCAAGCTCGCGGGCTTCGCCGGTCTCGTGCACGAGAACATGTACCGCTTCACCGGCTGGCGTTTCCTCTCCATCGGCCGCTATCTCGAACGCGGCCTGCACATGACGCGCCTGCTCGGCCACATGTCCGGCGAGGATGCGCCCGACGGCGCGCTCGACATGCTGCTGGAGATCGGCGACAGCGTCATGACCCACCGCCGCCGCTATAATGTCGCGACCGCGCGCCTGACGGTCACGGACCTCCTCGCGCTCGACCCGCTCAACCCGCGCTCGATCCTCTACCAGCTGAACGAGATCAAGAACGAGGTCGAGCAGTTGCCGAACGCCTATGCCAACGGCCAGATGTCACCCTTCTACCGCGAGGCCATGCGGCTGCATGCGGGGCTCGCGGTGATGACGCCGGAAACGATGACGGACGCGGTCTACAAGCGCTTCGAGACGGAACTCGAAAAGCTGTCCGACATTCTTGCACAGACCTATCTGAGCTGAGCGAGGGGGAGGCGCCGAAACCATGCTCTACGACGTCAACCTCCATATCAGCTACCTCTACGACACGCCGGTTTCCGGCGGCCGGCATATCGTACGCGTGCTGCCGCTGTCGATCGCCGGGCGCCAGCGGCTCGTCGCCGGCACGGTGGGCGTGACCCCCGGCCCCGGCGAACGGGTCGACCACACCGACTTCTTCGACAACCCGATGAGCGCCATCCTCTTCCGCAACGCGCATGAGCGGCTCGACATCCGCATGCAGGCGCGCGTGCATGTCGACATGCCGGAGCCCGCCGCCGACTTCTCCCCGCGCGTCACCGACCTGCCGGAGGATATCGCGAACTACTGGTCGCTCGATGCCGGCTCGCCGCACCATTATACCGGCCCGAGCCCGCGGCTGAAGGACTGCCCCGAGATCGCCGAATATGCCCGCTCCATCGTCAGGCCGGACATGACGATCCGCGCCATCGCGACGGCCGTCTGCGCGCGCATCCACAAGGATTTCACCTACGACCCGAAGGCGACGAATGTCGACACGACGCCGCGCGAGGCCTTCAAGCTGAAGCGCGGCGTCTGCCAGGATTTCACCCATGTGATGATCGTGGCGCTGAGGAGCCTCGGCATTCCCGCCGGCTATGTCAGCGGGTTCCTGCGCACCATCCCCCCGCCGGGCAAGGAACGCCTGGAAGGGGCGGACGCCATGCATGCCTGGGTGCGCTACTGGTGCGGCCGGGTGAACGGCTGGATGGAGCTCGACCCGACCAACGACATCCCCGCCGGCACCGACCATATCGTCGTCGCCTACGGCCGCGACTATGCGGACGTCGCCCCCGTCATCGGCGTTCTGAAAGGCTACGGCCAGCACAAGACGAACCAGGCCGTCGACGTCATCCCGGTGCGCCAGACGGCATGAAATCCCGTTTGGAAACAGCCGCAAAGGCCGGTTTCTCAGGGTCTATGCAATTTTACGAAAACTATACCACGCGCCCGAACCGTTAAATAACACTTCGCTGCTAGGTTCCCCCCACATTATGAAGATGGTGGGTGAATTCTCATGACGAAGAACACGGAAAGAAAGACCTGGGTCTCCCGCCTCCTGCGGGATCGCGGCGGCAATTTCGGAATGATGACGGCGCTCATCTTCCCAGTCATGCTGGCGGCCGGCGGCGTCGCCATCGACCTGACCACCATGGTCATGAAGAAGGCCGAGTTGCAGGACGCCGCCGATGCGGCCGCGCTCGCCGCGGCCTCGGCGCTCGCCAATGACGGCAAGAACATATCCGAGGCGAAGGTCATCGCCATGCGCTTCCTGAAGACGCAGATGAGCGGTTCGACCGCGGTCGAAGACGTCGAGGTGGGCGGCGAGAACGACGACCCGAAGAACGAATACGATTTCGATGCCTCCACCGTCGTCGACATCACCGAGACGGCGCTGCTCGGCAACGGCAAGTCGTTCAAGGTGAACGTCTCGACAAGCTACGAGATGAAGTTCAATCCCTTCACGCGGCTTCTCGGCCAGACGAAGACCACGATGAACGCCGCAAGTTCGGCGGAAAGCGCGACGGAATCGAAGAACGCCCTCTCGATGTTCCTCGTGCTCGACAAATCCGGCTCGATGGCCTGGATCACCAACGAAAAGGACACATCGGTCTATTCCTGCATCAACTGGACGGAATCGAACTGGGGCAATACCAAGACCAAGGCGACGAGCCCGTGCTATGTCTCCAAGATGGCCGCGTTGAAACTTGCCGTGGCAAGCCTCTTCACCCAGTTCAAGGCAGCGGACCCGACCAACACCTTCGTGCGCACCGGCTCGATCGCCTACGATTCGGTCAGCTACACGCCGAGCGCCCTGGCCTGGGGCTTCACGAATTCGCTCGACTACGTCAACAAGCTCAATGCCGAAGGCGGCACCGCCTCTGGCAAGGCCATGGAAACGGCCTACAACAGGCTGAAGGAATCGTCTGAAAACAAGGCGCACAAGGACAAGAACGGTCAGGTCCCGACCAAGTACATCGTCTTCATGACGGATGGCGACAACAACAACACATCCGACGACACGAGCACGAAGGCGACCTGCGCCGCCGCGAAGAAAGACGGCATGGAGGTCTACGCCGTCGCCTTCATGGCACCGACCCGCGGCCAGAATCTGCTCAAGGAGTGTGCATCGAGCACGTCGCACTACTTCCAGGCCGAGAACATGGCGGCCCTGGTCTCCGCCTTCAAGGTGATCGGCGAGCGCACCTCCGCAGTGGTCTCCCGCCTGACCAAATAAGCGGCATCCCGCTATCGGAAAACGCAAAACCCGCCGGGCTTGCCCGGCGGGTTTTTTAGCATGTTCAACGTGTTTCAGGCATGTCGAAAATGCATGCTGCCTTTCTTGAAAAGCATGTTGCAAGCGCTTCGGATAGATGCATAAATTGATTTAAACGCGACTTTCGCGAGAACAGACGCACAGAATGCGAGGGGGCAAAGTTCACCGATGATGAACCGGGTTACCAACAACGATCTCGCCCCCGCCCCCGATCATCCGATCGCGAACAGCTTGCGACCGAGCTGCTGGAGCGCCTCAAATACCGTATCGGCAAGGACCCGAAAGTGGCCAAGCCGCATGACTGGCTGACGGCGGCCATCCTGGTTGCGCGCGACCGCATCACCGACAAGTGGATGGACTCCACCCGCCGGACCTATGCGACAGGCGCAAAGCGGGTCTACTACCTCTCGCTCGAATTCCTCATCGGCCGTCTGATGCGCGACGCCATGACCAATATCGGTATCATGGACGAGATGCGCCACGCGCTCGCCTCGCTCGGCGTCGACCTCGACATCATCGCCGAGCTGGAGCCGGATGCCGCCCTCGGCAATGGCGGTCTCGGGCGCCTGGCCGCCTGTTTCATGGAAAGCATGGCGACGGTCGACGTGCCGGCCTATGGCTACGGCATCCGCTACGTGCACGGCCTCTTCCGCCAGCAGATGGCGGACGGTTGGCAGGTGGAACTGCCGGAGACCTGGCTTGCCCACGGCAACCCCTGGGAATTCGAGCGGCGCGAGAGTTCCTACGAAATCGGCTTCGGCGGAGCCGTGGAAACCATCAATATCGGCGAGGAAAAGCAGCGCTTCGTCTGGAAGCCGGCCGAGCGCGTCATCGCGACCGCCTATGACACCCCGGCCGTCGGCTGGCGGGCCAAGCGCGTCAACACGCTGCGCCTGTGGGCCGCCAACCCGATCGACCCGATCCTGCTCGACGCCTTCAATGCCGGCGACCATATCGGCGCGCTGCGCGAGAGCAACAAGGCGGAAAGCCTGACGCGTGTCCTCTACCCGGCCGACGCCACCTCCGCCGGCCAGGAGCTGCGCCTCAGGCAGGAGTTCTTCTTCTGCTCCGCCTCGCTGCAGGACATCCTGCGCCGCCACCTGCAGCAATATCCGGATTTCACCTCGTTGCCGGATGCCGTCGCCATCCAGCTCAACGATACCCACCCGGCCATTTCCGTTGCCGAACTGGTGCGCCTGCTCACCGACGTGCACGGCATCGATTTCGATACGGCCTGGGACATCGCCCACCGCACCTTCTCCTACACCAACCACACGCTGCTGCCGGAAGCGCTGGAAAGCTGGCCCGTGCCGCTGCTCGAGCGGCTGCTGCCGCGCCACATGCAGATCGTCTACGCGATCAATGCCAAGATCCTCGTCGAAGCACGCAAGGAGAAGGGGTTCGAGGACCAGCGCATCCGCAACATCTCGCTGATCGAGGAATCGGGCGAGCGGCGCGTGCGCATGGGCAACCTCGCCTTCGTCGGCTCGCACTCGATCAACGGCGTTTCGGCGCTGCACACCGAGCTGATGAAGGAAACGGTCTTCGCCGACCTGCACAATCTCTATCCGGACCGCATCAACAACAAGACCAACGGCATCACTCCGCGCCGCTGGCTGATGCAGTGCAATCCGGGCCTCTTCAACCTGATCCGCGAAGCGATCGGCGATGCCTTCATGGATGATGCCGAGGCGCTGAAGGCGCTCGACGCCTTCGCCGACAACAGGGATTTCCAGGAGCGTTTCGCCGCGATCAAGCGGGAGAACAAGAACCGCCTCGCCAACCTCGTCGGGAGCCGCATGGGGGTCCGCATCGATCCCGCCGCGATGTTCGATATCCAGATCAAGCGCATCCACGAATACAAGCGCCAGTTGCTCAACATCATCGAGGCCGTGGCGCTCTACGACCAGATTCGCTCGCATCCCGAACTCGACTGGGTGCCCCGCGTGAAACTCTTCGCTGGCAAGGCGGCGCCGAGCTACCACAATGCCAAGCTGATCATCAAGCTCGCCAACGACGTGGCGAAGGTGATCAACAACGATCCGGCCGTGCGCGGCCTGCTCAAGGTCGTCTTCGTGCCGAACTACAATGTCTCGCTCGCCGAGATCATGGTGCCGGCCGCCGATCTCTCGGAACAGATTTCCACCGCCGGCATGGAAGCGTCGGGAACCGGCAACATGAAGTTCGCGTTGAACGGGGCGCTGACGATCGGCACGCTCGACGGGGCCAATGTCGAGATGCGCGACCATGTGGGCGAGGAGAACATCGTGATCTTCGGCATGACGGCGGAAGAAGTGGCGAAGGTCAGGGCCGAAGGGCACAATCCGCGCGCCATCATCGAACAGTCGAGGGAGCTGTCGCAGGCGCTCGCCGCGATCTCCTCCGGCGTCTTCTCGCCCGATGACCGCAACCGCTTCGCCGGTCTCGTCGACGGCCTCTACAATCACGACTGGTTCATGGTGGCCGCCGATTTCGACGCCTATGACAAGGCCCAGCGCGATGTCGACGCCATCTGGACCGACCGGGCCTCGTGGTACTCCAAGACCATCCGCAACACGGCCCGCATGGGCTGGTTCTCGTCCGACCGCACCATCCGCCAATACGCCAAGGAAATCTGGAGAGCCTGATGATCGCACCGCCGAAAACAGGCACGACGGGTGGGCCGTCAGAGCTTCTGGCGAAGGCGGATATCGACGCGATCTTGGAAAGCCGGCACTGGGACCCGTTCGCCGTGCTCGGCCTGCATGCGGCCGGCAACGGCTATGTCGCCCGCTGCTTCCTGCCCGGCGCGGCTGAGGTGACTGCCGAGACGCTCTCGGGCAAGGAGATCGGCGAGCTGACGCAGGTCGATCCGGCCGGCATCTTCGCCGGCGAGGTCTCCGTCAAGAAACTCCAGCCGATCCGCTACCGCGCCAGAAATGACGGCGGCGAATGGGTGGTGATCGATCCCTATTCCTTCGGCCCGGTGCTCGGCCCGATGGACGACTACTACATCCGCGAGGGTTCGCACCTTCGCCTGTTCGACAAGCTCGGCGCCCATCCGATGACGCTCGACGGCATCGAAGGGTTCCACTTCGCCGTCTGGGCGCCGAATGCCAAGCGGGTCTCCATCGTCGGCAATTTCAACAATTGGGACGGCCGGCTGAATGCGATGCGGCTGCGCCGCGACACCGGCATCTGGGAAATCTTCCTGCCCGGCATCACCATCGGCCATGCCTACAAATACGAGATCGTCGGCATCAACGGCGAGGTCCTGCCGCTGAAGGCCGACCCCTTCGCCCGCCGCTCGGAGCTGCGCCCCAACAACGCCTCCATGACGACAGGGCCGATCGACCAGGCCTGGGAAGACGCGGCGCACCTTGCGCACTGGGCCGCTGCCGACGCCCGCCGCCAGCCGATCTCGATCTACGAGGTGCATGCCGGTTCCTGGCAGAAGAACGATAGCGGCGACTTCCTTACCTGGGACGAGTTGGCGAGCCGCCTGATCCCCTATTGCGTCGACATGGGCTTCACCCATATCGAGTTCCTGCCGATCACCGAATTCCCCTTCGATCCGTCCTGGGGCTATCAGACGACCGGCCTCTATTCGCCGACCGCCCGCTTCGGCGAGCCGGAAGGTTTTGCCCGCTTCGTCAACGGCTGCCACAAGGTGGGCATCGGCGTCATCCTCGACTGGGTGCCGGCGCATTTCCCGACCGACGCGCACGGCCTGCGCCAATTCGACGGCACCGCGCTCTATGAGCACGAGGACCCGCGGCAGGGCTTTCATCCGGACTGGAACACCGCGATCTACAATTTCGGTCGCGCCGAGGTTCTCTCCTACCTCATCAACAACGCGCTCTACTGGGCGGAAAAATTCCACCTCGACGGCCTGCGCGTCGATGCGGTCGCCTCGATGCTCTATCTCGACTATTCGCGCAAGCACGGCGAATGGGTGCCGAACGAATATGGCGGCAACGAGAACCTGGAGGCCGTGCGCTTCCTGCAGTCGATGAACAGCCATGTCTATGCCGCCCATCCCGGCATCCTGACCATCGCGGAGGAATCGACCTCCTGGCCGAAGGTTTCGGCCCCCGTGCACGACGGCGGCCTCGGCTTCGGCTTCAAGTGGAACATGGGCTTCATGCACGACACGCTGCAGTACCTGTCGCGCGAGCCGGTGCACCGCAAGTTCCACCACAACGACATGACCTTCGGCCTGCTCTATGCCTTCACGGAGAACTTCGTGCTGCCGCTCAGCCATGACGAGGTCGTGCACGGCAAGGGCTCGCTGATCGCCAAGATGACGGGCGACGACTGGCAGAAATTCGCGAATCTGCGCGCCTACTACGGCTTCATGTGGGGCTATCCCGGCAAGAAGCTGCTCTTCATGGGCCAGGAATTCGCGCAATGGCAGGAATGGAGCGAGGCGCGCGCCCTCGATTGGAACCTGCTCGAATATCCGCTGCACGAGGGCATGCGCCGGCTGGTGCGGGATCTCAACGGCACCTACCGCCGCAAGGCGGCGCTGCATGCGCGCGACTGCGAGGGCGACGGCTTCGAATGGCTGATCGCCGACGACCGGGAGAACTCCGTCTTCGCCTGGCTGCGCAAGGCGCCGGGCGAGAAGCCGATCGCCGTCGTCACCAACTTCACTCCCGTCTACCGCGAGAACTACGGGGTCCCGCTGCCGGTGGAGGGCCGCTGGCGGGAAATCCTCAACACCGACGCCGAGATCTACGGCGGCAGCGGCAAGGGCAATGGCGGCGCCGTGCAGGCCAAGAAAAACGCAAATGGAAGAATAGCAGCCACGATCACCCTGCCGCCCCTGGCGACGCTGATGCTCGAGCTGGACGCATAAGATTTCGACTGTCGGGAGGACACTATGGAGCAAAAGCGGATTCAACCCCTCGCCCGTGACGCGATGGCCTATGTTCTGGCGGGCGGCCGCGGCAGCCGCCTCAAGGAACTGACCGACCGGCGCGCCAAGCCCGCCGTCTATTTCGGCGGCAAGGCGCGCATCATCGATTTCGCCCTCTCCAATGCGCTGAATTCCGGCATCCGCCGCATCGGCGTCGCCACCCAGTACAAGGCCCATTCGCTGATCCGCCACCTGCAGCGCGGCTGGAACTTCTTCCGGCCCGAGCGCAACGAGAGCTTCGACATCCTGCCCGCCAGCCAGCGCGTCTCCGAAACGCAGTGGTACGAGGGCACCGCCGACGCCGTCTACCAGAACATCGACATCATCGAGGATTACGGCGTCGAATACATGGTCATTCTCGCCGGCGACCATATCTACAAGATGGACTACGAGCTGATGCTCCAGCAGCACGTCGATTCCGGCGCGCAGGTCACCATCGGGTGCCTCGAAGTGCCGCGCATGGAAGCGACCGGCTTCGGCGTCATGCACGTCGACGAGAAGGACCAGATCATCGCCTTCGTGGAAAAGCCGGCCGATCCGCCGGGCATTCCCGGCAATCCCGACATGGCGCTCGCCTCCATGGGCATCTATGTCTTCCACACCAAGTTCCTGATGGACCTCCTGCGCCGCGATGCCGCCGACCCGACGTCGAGCCGCGATTTCGGCAAGGACATCATCCCCTACATCGTCGAACACGGCAAAGCCGTCGCCCACCGCTTCACCGCCTCCTGCGTCCGCTCGGATTTCGAGCGCGAGGCCTACTGGCGCGACGTCGGCACGGTCGATGCCTACTGGCAGGCGAACATCGACCTCACCGACATCACTCCGGAACTCGACATCTACGACGGCTCCTGGCCGATCTGGACCTTCGCGGAGATCAAGCCGCCGGCAAAGTTCGTGCATGACGACGAGAACCGCCGCGGCTCGGCGATCTCCTCGCTCGTCTCCGGCGATTGCATCATCTCCGGCTCGACGCTGCACCGCAGTCTGCTCTTCACCGGCGTGCGCGCCAATTCCTATTCCCGCCTCGAAGGCGCCGTCGTGCTGCCCAACGTCATGATCGGCCGCCATGCCAACCTCAGGAACGTCGTCATCGACCGGGGCGTCGTCATTCCGGAGGGCCTCGTCGTCGGCGAGGATCCGGTGCTCGACGCCAAGCGCTTCCGCCGGTCGGAAGGCGGCATCTGCCTCATCACCCAACCCATGATCGACAAGCTGGAGCTCTAGTCGTCCTCATGAACATCCTTTCGGTGGCATCCGAAGTATTCCCGCTGATCAAGACGGGAGGCCTCGCCGACGTCGCCGGCGCATTGCCGATCGCACTCGCCGGGCATGGTATGCACATGCGCACGCTGATGCCCGGTTATCCCGCGGTCATGCAGCGGCTGGAAAGCGTCGAGGTGGTCGCCACCTTCGACGACCTTCTCGGCGAACCCGCACGCATCCTCGCCACCCGGCACGAGGGCATCGACATCCTCGTGCTCGATGCGCCCGGCTTCTTCGACCGGTCGGGCGGGCCCTATACGGATGCCACCGGCAAGGATTTCGTCGACAACTGGCAGCGCTTTGCCGCGCTCTCCTTCGCGGGCGCCGAGATCGCCCGCGGCCTGCTGGCGGACTGGCGGCCGGACATCGTGCATGCCCATGACTGGCAGGCGGCGATGACGGCGGTCTACATGCGCTATACCGGCCTGCAGCACATCCCCACCATCGTCACCGTGCACAACCTCGCCTTCCAGGGCCAGTTCGGCGCCGACATCTTCCCGGCCCTCGGCCTGCCGCCGGAAGCCTTCACCGTCGACGGGCTCGAATATTACGGCGATGTCGGCTTCCTCAAGGGCGGGCTGCGCACCGCCTGGTCGATCACCACGGTCAGCCCGACCTATGCCCACGAGATCATGACGGCGGACTACGGCATGGGTCTCGAAGGCCTGATCAATGCCCGCGCCGGCGACCTCGTCGGCATCGTCAACGGCATCGACACCGCCGTCTGGAACCCCGAGACCGACACGAACATCGCCCGCCCCTACGCCGCCGGCTCGCTGAAGCAGCGCGCGGTCAACCGGCGGGCGCTCGCCGAGCGCTTCAATCTCGAACAGGATGACGGCCCGGTCTTCTGCGTCATCAGCCGCCTCACCTGGCAGAAGGGCATCGACCTCATCGCCGAGGTCGCCGACTGGATCGTCGATCAGGGCGGCAAGCTCGCCGTGCTCGGCTCCGGCGACCAGGGCCTGGAAGGCGCGCTGCTCGCCGCGGCCTCCCGCCATCGCGGCCGCATCGGCATCGTCATCGGCTATAACGAGCCGCTGTCGCATCTCATGCAGGCCGGCGCCGACGCCATCCTCATCCCCTCCCGCTTCGAGCCCTGCGGCCTCACCCAGCTCTATGGCCTGCGCTACGGCTGCATCCCCGTCGTCGCGCGCACCGGCGGCCTCGCCGACACCGTCATCGACGCCAACGAGGCCGCCCTTTCCGCCCGCGTCGCCACGGGCTTCCAGTTCACGCCGATCAATGCCGAGGGCCTGCGCCAGGCGCTGCGCCGCGTCTTCAAGGCCTGGCGCGAGCCGAAAATCTGGGCCCGCATCCAGAACCAGGGCATGCGGTCGGACGTTTCCTGGGAAAACAGCGCCGCGCGCTATGCCGACCTCTATTCCAGCCTTCTTTCGCGAGTGTAAGCCGATGACCATCAAGACCGTATCGACCACGCCCTATTCCGACCAGAAACCCGGCACCTCGGGCCTGCGCAAGAAGGTCCCCGTCTTCCAGCAGAAGAACTATGCGGAGAACTTCATCCAGTCGATCTTCGATTCGCTGGAGGGGTTTGCCGGCGAGACGCTGGTGATCGGCGGTGACGGCCGCTACTACAACCGCGAGGTCATCCAGCTCGCCATCAAGATGGCGGCGGCCAATGGCTTCGGCCGCGTGCTCGTCGGCCGCGGCGGCATCCTTTCGACGCCCGCGGCCTCCAATGTCATCCGCAAGTACAAGGCCTTCGGCGGCATCGTGCTGTCGGCCAGCCATAATCCCGGCGGCCCGACCGAAGACTTCGGCATCAAGTACAATATCGGCAATGGCGGCCCGGCGCCCGAAAAGATCACCGATGCGATCTTCGCCCGCACGAAGTCCATCGACAGCTACAAGATATCGGACGTCGCGGACGTGAACCTCGATCTTGAAGGCACGCACGAGATCGAGGGCATGACCATCACCGTCATCGATCCCGTCGCCGACTATGCCGAGCTGATGGAGCAGCTCTTCGACTTCGCCGCCATACGCACCCTGCTGTCCGGCGGCTTCCGCATCGTCTTCGACGCGATGAGCGCCGTCACCGGCCCCTATGCCAAGGAGATCCTGGAAAACCGCCTCGGCGCCACCAAGGGCTCGGTGCTGAACTTCATGCCGCTGCCCGATTTCGGCGGCCACCATCCGGACCCCAATCTCGTGCATGCCCGCGCCCTCTACGAGACGATGATGGCCGACGACGCGCCGGATTTCGGCGCGGCCTCCGACGGCGACGGCGACCGCAACCTCATCATCGGCAAGGGCATCTTCGTCACCCCCTCCGACAGCCTCGCGCTGCTCGCTGCCAATGCCCATCTCGCCCCCGGCTATGCCAAGGGCCTCGCCGGCATCGCCCGCTCCATGCCGACCTCCGGCGCGGCCGACCGCGTCGCGGAAAAGCTCGGCATCGGCATCTACGAGACGCCGACCGGCTGGAAGTTCTTCGGCAACCTGCTCGACGCCGGCCTTGCGACGATCTGCGGCGAGGAAAGCGCCGGCACCGGCTCCAACCATGTGCGCGAGAAGGACGGCCTCTGGGCGGTCCTCCTCTGGCTCAACATCCTCGCCGTACGCAAGGAGAGCGTTCTCGACATCGTGAAGCAGCACTGGGCGACCTACGGCCGCAACTACTATTCCCGCCACGACTACGAGGAAGTCGACACCGACGCCGCCAACGGCCTGGTGGCCAACCTGCGCGGTGAGCTCGCCACGCTGCCCGGCAAGACCTTCGGCGCGCTGAAAGTCGAGACCGCCGACGACTTCGCCTACAACGACCCGGTCGACCAGTCCGTCAGCAAGAACCAGGGCGTGCGCATCCTCTTCGAAGGCGGCTCGCGCGTCGTCTTCCGCCTCTCCGGCACCGGAACATCAGGCGCGACGCTGCGCGTCTATATCGAGCGCTTCGAACCCGACCCCGCCCGCCACGACATCGACACCCAGGAGGCCCTTGCCGATCTCATCGCCGTCGCCGACGCGATCGCCGGCATCAAAAGCCGCACCGGTCGCGATGCGCCGACCGTGATTACCTGAGATGGCGATGACCGCCCCCTCCTTCGCGCCGGGCGCCACGCTCTCCGGGGACGGGGTGGAGTTCGCGGTCTATTCGCACGACGCCGCCCGCGTCGAGCTTTGCCTGTTCGACAAGGACGGCGACAGGGAACTTGCCCGCCTCGCCATGGGACGGGACGAAAACGGCTTCCACCGCGTCTTCGTCGAAGGCGCGACCGCCGGCACGCGCTACGGCTTTCGCGCCGACGGCGTCTATTCCCCCGACCACGGCCTGTGGTTCGACCCGGCGAAACTGCTCGTCGACCCCTATGCGAAGGAGATCGACCGCCGCTTCGTGCATGACGGCCGGCTCACCCGCTTCGGTGTCGAGACGGCGGAGATCGTGCCGAAGGCCATCGTCACGCGCGACCGGCCGGTCAGCCTGAAACCGCCGCTCTTCCGCCCCGGTGGCTTCGTCTACGAGGTGGCGGTGCGCAGCTTCACCATGCTGCATCCCGAGGTGCCGGAGAGAATGCGCGGCACGGTGGCGGCACTCGCCCATCCCGCCGTGCTCGCCCATCTCAAGCGGCTCGGCGTCGACGCCGTCGAGCTGATGCCGATCACAGCCTGGATCGACGAGCGCCACCTGCCGCCGCTCGGCCTTTCCAACAGCTGGGGCTACAACCCGATCGCCCTGATGGCGCTCGACCCGTGCCTCGTGCCCGGCGGCATGCGGGAGCTCGCCGACACGGTCGCGGCGCTCCGCGCCGAAAACATCGGTGTCATCCTCGACCTCGTCTTCAACCATTCCGGCGAGAGCGACCGCCACGGCACGACGCTCTCCATGCGCGGCCTCGACAATCTCACCTATTACCGCCATGTGGAGGGCCGCCCCGGCGAGCTGATCAACGACACCGGCTGCGGCAACACCATTGCCGGCGAACACCCGGTCGTGCGCCAGCTCGTGCTCGACAGCCTGCGCCATTTCGTGCGCCATGCCGGCGTCGATGGTTTTCGCTTCGACCTCGCGACGATCCTCGGCCGCGAGGCGGACGGCTTTTCCGCCCATGCCGCGCTGCTCTCCGAAATCTGCGCCGACCCGCTCCTGAAGGACCGCGTGCTGATCGCCGAACCCTGGGACATCGGCCCCGGCGGCTACCAGCTCGGCAATTTCCCGGCGCCGTTCCTTGAATGGAACGACCGCTACCGCGACGACACCCGCATGTTCTGGCGCGGCGACGGCGACCGGCTCGGCGCCTTCGTCACCGCCTTCGCCGGCTCCTCCGACATCTTCACCCGCCACGGCGGGGATCGCACCCGCTCGGTCAATTTCCTCGCCGCCCATGACGGTTTCACGCTGATGGACCTCGTCTCGCACACGGTGAAGCACAACGGGGCGAATGGCGAGGACAACCGCGACGGCCACAACGAGAACCATTCCTGGAACAACGGCGCCGAGGGCGAGACGACGGATGGTGCCGTCCTCTCCGCCCGCCGGGCGGATGTGAAGGCGCTGCTCTCCAGCCTCTTCCTCTCCCGCGGCACCGTCATGCTGACGGCGGGTGACGAGGGCGGGCGCAGCCAGCAGGGCAACAACAATGCCTATTGCCAGGACAATGCCATTACCTGGCTGCATTGGGACAGGCTGGACGAAGGCCTGATCGAACACACCGCCATGCTCTCGGCGATCCGCAAACGCTTCCCCGCCCTCACCGAAACGACCTTCTGGAGCGGCGCCGGCGATGTCGAATGGCGAACGCTGTCAGGCACCCCGATGACGGTCGGCGACTGGGAAGCGCCGTTCGCCGGAACCCTGCTTGTCCTTCTCAAGACACCTGATCTACAACAGCAGCGGATCGTCCACCTCGCGATCGCCATCAACCGGACGCATGGTGAGCAGGCGCTCGCCCTGCCGCCGCCGGAGGGACGCGACTGGACGAGCCTGCTTTCCGCCAACCATCCCGCGACCGGCCTCCTCCATGCCCGCAGTGTCGAGATTTTTGTCGAAAAGCACTGATCTTCATTGTCCGGACAAAGCGTCTCTCTAAAGCATGTCGCAAATGCGCCGCTGTCTTGCGAGAACACCGAATCCAGGCGCGCATCGAGCGGCAGGAAAACCATATGCCAGAGACCATTCACCTGAAGGACGTCAGTACTCTTGTCGGCACCGAACTCGGCCTGTCGCGCTGGTTCACGGTCGACCAGACGATGATCGACCGCTTCGCCGAGGCGACGGAAGACCATCAGTTCATCCACACCGACCCCGTGCGCGCCAGCGCGGAAACGCCGTTCGGCGGCACGATCGCGCATGGCTTTTTGACGCTCTCGCTGCTCTCGGCGATGAACTACGATTGCGTGCCGCGCATCGCCGAACAGACGATGGGCATCAACTACGGCTTTGAAAAAGTCCGCTTCATGACGCCGGTGAAGAGCGGCGCCCGCGTGCGCGGCCGCTTCATGCTCGCCGAGGCCCGCTTCCGCGGCGCCGGCATGGTGACCATCCGCTATGACGTGACCGTGGAGATCGAGGACGAGCGCAAGCCGGCGCTGACGGCCGACTGGATCACCATCATCCAGTTCGACCCGAAGGATCGCCCGGAGGACGCATGAAGATCCGGCCGGCCACGTCGGGGGACTTTCCGATCCTCGGTGCCTGCGACTTCTCCTTCCTCGTCACCCGTGAGGCCGTTCCACCCTTCGAAGGCGACTGGCTGGCGCATGCCCGGCCGGTGGAGCCCTACGCCAAGAGCTACGGCTTCGATCCCGATGAACTCGGCGCCCACGCGGGCGATGGCGACAGGGCGCTCTTCGTCGTCCTCGGAGATGAGGCGCCGGTCGGTTACATCGCGCTTTCGGCGGGGTGGAACAATTTCGCCTTCGTCGATGATATCGCAGTCGACATGGAATGGCGCGGCACGGGCGCGGCGCAACGGTTGATGCAGCACGCCTGCCATTGGACGAAGGAAAAGGGCCTGCCCGACATCCGCCTCGAAACCCAGACGAACAATATTGCAGCCTGCCGGTTCTACCTGCGCCAGGGTTTTGCGCTCGGCGGCCATGACCGGCACCTATATGAAGGGCTGTCCCCCGGCACGCGGGAGACAGCCCTGTTCTTCTATCGCTTCCTCTGACTGCGATCAGAGCCCGGCGTCTTCCGCGCCTTCCGCCAGAAGGCCGAAGGCATAAGGCGAAAACGAGCGCCAGCATTCCACACGGTAGTCCTCTTCGCCGGAGCGGAAGAGCACGATCTCGATCTTGCCGAGCACGGTGCGCGCCGCGGCGCCGACCGGGAAGATCGTGTTGCCGAGATCGAGCGGGCAGGCGCTGGCGATCGCCCCGGCCGCATCCGGGCCGGAAACCAGGATCGCCGTGTTGCGGTGGGAGACATCCGTCGCCGAATGCAGCGCGGAAACACCGGATGCGATGCCCATCAGGTCTGTGCCGTTCTCGTCGATCAGCAGCCACTCGTCCGGGCCGAGCCAGAGCGCGTGACGGCCGCTGACGGAGGCCGAAGTCTTGGGCCGCCGCGGCAGTTCGAGGCCGAAGGCCAGCGAGAGCGTGCCAATGGCATCCTCGCCGGCGCGCAGCGAGAGACGGGTCGCGGCAGCGGCGGGCGTGACGCGCGCACCGGCGGAGCCGCCATGGCGGCCAGCAAGCGGCGCCTTGCGAAGAGCTTGATCAGCCATTGAGGCGTCCTCCTTCCTTGTCGATGAAGACCATGTCGCTGACCTCGACCGCGATGGTGCGGTCGGGCATCGGCACGTAGAGCGTCTGGCCCATGCGCGCCTGGCCGCCGGCGACGAGCGCCATGGCGATGGAGCGGCCGCAGTTTTCCGACCAGTAGGACGAAGTCACGTGGCCGAGCATCTTCATCGGCTTCGGCTCGTTCGGATCGGCGACGATCTGCGCGCCCTCCTCCAGAACCACCTTCGGGTCCTTGGTCAGAAGGCCGACGAGCTGCTTGCGGCCTTCCTTGACGAGGTCCGGTCGCTTCAGGCCGCGGATGCCGACGAAATCCGCCTTCTTCTTGGAGACGGCCCAGCTCAGGCTCGCATCATGCGGCGTGACCGTGCCGTCCGTGTCCTGGCCGACGATGATGTAGCCCTTCTCGGCGCGCAGGACGTGCATGGTCTCCGTGCCGTAGGCGCAGGCGCCGAGCGGTTCGGCGCGCGCCCAGATGGCTTGCCAGACGGCTTCGCCGTAATCGGCGGGGACGTTGACTTCGTAACCCGCTTCGCCGGTGAAGGACATGCGGAACAACCGGGTCGGCACGCCGCAGATCTTGCCCTCGCGCACGCTCATATGCGGGAAGGCTTCGTTGGAGATGTCGATGCCCTCGACGAGCGGTTCGAGGATTTCACGCGCCTTCGGCCCCTGCACGGCGATGACCGCCCACTGTTCCGTGGTGGAGGTCAGCCAGACCTTCAGGTGCGGGAATTCCGTCTGGAGATAGTCTTCCATGTGGTGCATGACGCGCGGCGCACCGCCCGTCGTGGTGGTGACATGGAAGCGATCTTCCGCCAGACGCCCGACGACACCGTCGTCATAGACGAAACCGTCCTCGCGCAGCATGATGCCGTAGCGGCAGCGGCCGGGCTTCAGCGTATCCCAGGCGTTTGTGTACATGAGGTTGAGGAACTCGGCGGCATCCGGGCCGACGACCTCGATCTTGCCCAGCGTCGAGGCGTCGAACAGGCCGGCAACATTGCGCACCGTGCGGCACTCGCGGTTGACCGCGTCGTGCATCGTCTCGCCGGAGCGCGGATAGTACCAGGCGCGCTTCCAGTTGCCGACATCCTCGAAGACCGCGCCATGCGCCTCTTCCCAGGCATGCATCGGCGTCTTGCGCGCCGGATCGAAGAGCTCGCCGCGCGAATGGCTGATCAGCGCACCGAAGGTGACGGGCGTGTAGGGCGCGCGGAAGGTCGTGAGGCCGATCTTCGGGATCTCGCGGTTCAGCACTTCCGATGCGATGGCAAGGCCGTGGATGTTGGACAGCTTACCCTGGTCCGTCGCCATGCCGTTGGTGGTGAAGCGCTTGATGTGCTCGATCGAATGCATGCCCTCGCGCACGGCAAGGCGGATGTCCTTGGCGCAGACGTCGTTCTGGAAGTCGACGAAGGCCTTGACGGTGGTGTCGATCCCGGCGCCCTCGCCGCTGCCTGCCATGCCGCCGGTCCATTCGAAGGCGTTTTCGCCGCGAAGCTCGACCTTGCCGCCGCCCTCATTGCCGGTGGCGCGGGCCATCAGCTCGCCGGCGGCGAGCGATTCCTCGATCGTCGCCTGCAGGCCGTCCGTGCCATTGCACGAGCCGACCGAGAGGCAATCCTGCGCATAGGTGCCCGGCAGGAAGCGGCCGGAAGCGGCGTCATAGGCGACCTTGCCGCGCGACTGCGAGAAGAGATGCACGGAGGGCGTCCAGCCGGCGGACATCAGGAGCGCATCGACCGGAATGGCGCGGGCCGAGCCGCCACCGTTGCGGACGACCGACATGGAGGAGACGCGGAGCTTGCCCTTGGTGTCGACGACCGAATGGCCCGTCAGCACTTCGATGCCGAGCTTGCGAGCCTCGGCGAGAACCGCCTCGCCGGGCTTCTCGCGGTTGTCGACGATGGCGGCGATGGTGACGCCGGCGCGCTTCAGGTCGAAGGCGGCCTCATAGGCCGAATCGTTCGCCGTGTAGACACCGACCTTGCGGCCGACGGCGACGCCGAAATGGTTGAGATAGGTGCGCGCCGCAGACGCCAGCATGATGCCCGGCCGGTCGTTGTTGGCGAACACCATGTGGCGCTCGATCGAGCCGGTGGCGAGGATGACGCGCTTGGCGCGGACCTGCCACAGACGCTCGCGCGGCAGCGTCTTGTCCGGACGCGCGAGGTGATCGGTGACGCGCTCGACGAGGCCGACGAAATTGTGGTTGTAGTAGCCGAAGGCCGTGGTGCGGGTGAGAATGGTGACGTTCTCCATCGCCTCCAGCCTGGCGGCCGTCGCCTGCGCCCAGTCGTAGCCGTTCTGGCCGTCGATCTTCACCGACGTGTCGAAATGCAGGGCGCCGCCCACTTCCGGCTGCTCGTCGCAGAGGATGACGCGGGCACCGGCCTCAGCGGCCGCAAGCGCTGCCGAGAGACCAGCCACACCGGCGCCCGCGATGAGCACGTCGCAATGGGCGTAGCGGTTGGCATAGCGATCCGGATCCTCCTCCGTCGGCGCGACGCCGAGGCCGGCGGCACGGCGGATGAAGGGCTCGTAGACCTTTTCCCAGGCCGCCTTCGGCCACATGAAGGTCTTGTAGTAGAAGCCGGCGGCGAAGAAGGGCGAGAGCAGGTTGTTCACACCGCCGACATCGAAGGCGAGCGACGGCCAGCGGTTCTGCGAGGAGACC
The DNA here is from genome assembly GCF_001652565.1 of Shinella sp. HZN7. Classification (NCBI taxonomy): domain Bacteria; kingdom Pseudomonadati; phylum Pseudomonadota; class Alphaproteobacteria; order Hyphomicrobiales; family Rhizobiaceae; genus Shinella; species Shinella sp. HZN7. The sequence continues at coordinate 3,221,945 of NZ_CP015736.1, forward strand.
TTCATGCCGTCGAAGACTTCCTGCACCGGCGCGCGCACGTTCGGCTGGCGGCGCGCGGCGTCGCGGGACACATCGATCAGCGCGTTCGGCTCTTCCGGACCGGCCGAGAGAATGCCGCGCGGGCGATGATACTTGAACGAGCGGCCGACGAGGTGCACGCCGTTGGCGAGCAGCGCGGAGGCGACGGTGTCGCCTTCCAGCGCGTCGAAGGTCTTTCCGTCGAAGGTGAAACGCGCCGTCCTGGCGGGGGTCAGGCGGCCCTGACCGGCAATGCGATTGGCGCCGCTCATTTCGCGGTTCCTTCCGTGGCTTCATAGGTTTCGACGGTCTTTTCGGTGGCGGTCGGCTCGCCGGAAAGGTTCGGCTTCGGCTCGCCCGCCTTGTAGCTCATGACGAACTTGTCGCTCACCGTGTCGCGCGCCGCGTTGAAGAAGCGGCCGCAGCCATGGATATGGCGCCAGCGTTCGAAGATCAGGCCCTTCGGGTTGTCGCGCAGGAAGAAGTAGTCCTGGAACTCCTCGTCCGTGATGTCGGCGATGTTGGTCGGCCGGGCGATGTGCGCGTCGCCGCCATGGCGGAATTCGAGCTCGGAGCGCTCTTCCTCGCAGTAGGGGCAGTAGATCAGCAGCATTTTATCCTACCTGTTTAAAGCTCTGGTCCCGTCACGAACGTGCCCGGGTCCTGGTCGCAAAGTCGCTGGCCCATGGTGACGAAGGGAGCAATCCGGTGCACGAGCTGCTCGACAGTGTCGTAAGGGGCCAGAATGTCGTTCATTCCCAGATTGACGATGCTCATCGCAAAGACGTTCATGTCGAGGTTGAAGGCACGGTTCATGTCGGTCTCATCGGGAATGAAATAGACCGCCCGATTGCCCAGCACCTTCGTGCACCCCAGCATTCCGCCCTTGGCCAAGAAGGGCCATTCCACCTCGCCCGCCGCCCGATGGATCTTCTGGAAACGGAAATCCCCCGCCTCGGGGAAGATGTCTCCAGCCGGAACGGCACCAGCCGTCATCAGCAATCCGGCGACGAGCGCGCCGTTCATCAGTGGGCCACGGCCGCCGCCGCCGCCTCGTCGATGAGGCGGCCGGTGCGGAAGCGGTCCAGCGTCAGGCCGGCGGCCAGCTTGTGCGGCTCGCCCCTGGCGATGAGGTGGGCGAAGAGATGCGCCGAACCCGGCGTCGCCTTGAAGCCGCCGGTGCCCCAGCCGCAATTGACGAAGAGGTTCTTCACCGGCGTCACGCCCTGGATCGCCGAGCGGTCCGGCGTGTTGTCGGTGATGCCGCCCCACTGGCGCATCATCTTGACGCGGCGGAACATCGGGAAGAGTTCGCAGATCGCATCAAGCGTGTGCGTGATGATCTGCAGGCCGCCGGTCTGGGAATAGGAGTTGTACTGGTCCGTGCCCGCGCCGATGACGAGTTCGCCCTTGTCCGACTGCGAGATATAGGCATGCACCGAGTTGGACATGACCACGCAGGGGAAGATCGGTTTCATCGGCTCGGAGACCAGCGCCTGGAGCGGCACGGAATGCAGCGGCAGCTTGACGTCGGCCATGGCCATGATGACCGAGTTGTGGCCGGAGGCCGACACCGCGACCTTCTTCGCGCCGATGAAGCCCCTGGAGGTCTCGACGCCCGTCACCGCGCCGTCCGGCCCGCGGCGGATGCCCTTGACCTCGCAGTTCTGGATGACATGCACGCCACGGTCCGAGGCGGCGCGCGCATAACCCCAGGCGACGGCATCGTGGCGGGCGGTGCCGCCGCGGCGCTGCAGGGCCGCGCCGTTGATCGGATAACGGGCGGAGGCGGAGATATCGAGAACAGGCACGAAATCCTTCGCCTGCTGCGGCGTCAGCCATTCATTGTCGATGCCGTAGAGCCGGTTGGCATGGACATGGCGCTGGAAGGACTGCTTGTCGTGCACGTTGTGCGACAGCATCATCACGCCGCGCGGCGAGTACATGACATTGTAGTTGAGATCCTGGCTCAAACCTTCCCAGAGCTTCAGCGAGTGCTCGTAGATGTCCATGCTCTCGTCATAGAGATAGTTCGAGCGGATGATCGTCGTGTTGCGGCCGGTGTTGCCGCCGCCGAGCCAGCCCTTCTCGATGACCGCGACATTGGTGATGCCGTGCTCCTTGGCGAGGTAATAAGCCGCGCCGAGGCCATGGCCGCCGCCGCCGACGATGATCACGTCATATTCCTTGCGCGGCTCGGGCGAGGTCCATTGCGCCTCCCACCCCTTGTGGCCGCGCATCGCCTCGCGGGCGACGGCGAAAACCGAATATTTGCGCATCCCGTGTCCTCAAATTCCCGCCGGCCCGGCCGGCTTGTTTCCTGCCCCGATAGAAAGCAAATCCTGGCGCGCCGCGCCGTATTCTTTGCGACGCATTCGGGCGCACCTTGTACCACATGCGACATGAGCACCGCCGGGAATTTTGCCGCGGCCTTTCGCGCGACAACAGCGCATGGGAAGCACCCCTGTCCGTGGGAGGCGTGCATGACGAGAGGCCACCTATACCGCGATTTCCGTGGCTCCTCGCAAATATCCTCAGCCTTCCGGCGCTTCAGGCTGGACTTCTGCGCAGGCTTCTGATATCCGACGCCTCAATCGTCAGCCTTCCGGGCTGCGCGAACGTCATTTATTTGCCTGACGAGCGATAGAATCGCCGGGCTAACAACGAACAAAGGAACGGGATTCTCGTGCAGGTACTTGTCCGCGATAACAACGTTGATCAGGCTCTCCGCGCTCTCAAGAAGAAGATGCAGCGCGAAGGCATTTTCCGTGAAATGAAGATGCGCGACTTTTACGAAAAGCCGTCGCAGAAGCGTGCGCGTGAAAAGGCCGAAGCCGTCCGTCGCGTTCGCAAGCTGGCCCGCAAGCGCGCCCAGCGCGAAGGCCTTATCGGCGGTCGTCCCGGCGCCCGTTGATCGGCCGTCTTTTCGACGTTTTCGGATGCAAGACCGGGCGGGGGCGAACATTTCGCCGCCGCCTTTTTTGACGTGACCGGACGTTCTTTCACGGAAGTGAAAGACTTCCCGTGCAATTCCGGGCGCCATCGCTACGCACCTTCGCCGGAATTGCTTTCAAGCGTAGCGTTTTCATCGCGCATGAGGCGCGACAGAAGCCCACTTTGAGGATTCGCACTTGGACATGGCTGCATCTACCGGGTTCCCGACCGACCGCTTCTCCCTCTCGGCTGCCCGCCTGCGCCGCCCCCTGATGGCCGCCGCCGCCGCCACGTCCATCGCGCTTCTGCTCACCGGCTGCCAGTCGACCGCGACGTCGACGGATGTGCTGAAGGTCGAGCGCGCCCAGGGCTCGGAAGAGAACATCTCCTCGCTCTCGGCCGTCATCGCCGCCAATCCGCAGGATCCGGCAGGCTACAACGTGCGCGGTTCCGCCTATGGCCGCGCCGGCCAGCATCGCCGCGCGATCGACGACTTCAACCGCGCCATCGAGCTCAATCCGCGCTTCTACCAGGCCTATGCCAACCGCGCGCTCGTCGAGCGCAGCCAGGGCAACCAGGCACAGGCGGCGAGCGACTACAACATGGCGCTGCAGCTCAACCCGAACTATGACGTCGCCTATATCGGCCGCGGCAACCTCTATCGCCAGGCCGGCCGCCTCGATGACGCCTTCCGCGACTTCAACCGCGCCATCCAGCTCGACACGACCGATCCGCGCGCCTATCACAATCGCGGCCTGATCTACCAGGCACGCCGCCAGCACGACAAGGCGATCGAGGATTTCTCGAAGGCCATCTCGCTCTCGCCGAACTCGGCCGAGCCCTATAACGGCCGCGGCATTTCCTACGCCGCGCAGGGCGACGACGACAACGCGTTCCAGGATTTCAACACGGCGATCAACCTCGACGGCAAGCTCGCCGAATCCTGGGCGAACCAGGCACTGATCTACGAGCGCCGCGGCGACATGGCCCGCGCGGCGAAATCCTATTCGCACGCGCTGAGGCTGGACCCGAACTACAAGCCCGCCAAGGACGGCCTCGCCCGCACCCGCGGCCCCGCCAGCGCCGCCAAGCCGGCCTGACCGGCGCAAGAGATCGACTACCTCTCCTTCGTCATGCCACGGCTGTGGATCCTCGGGTCAAGCCCGAGGATGACGGGAGAAGAGAGGTAAGCAACATATAAAAAGGGCACGGCATGCCGCACCGCTTGATAGGCCCCGCCCCTCTCCTCCGTCATCCTCGGGCTTGACCCGAGGATCCACGCTCCGGGCGGGTCACAAACAAAAAGCCCGCGATCATCTCGCGGGCTTTTTGTTTCGGGCTGTTTGCCGGTCAGTGGTTCATCGCCTTGACGATGTCCTCGGTCATCTTCTTGGCATCGCCGAGCAGCATCATCGTGCCGTCCTTGTAGAACAGCGTGTTGTCGATGCCCGCATAGCCGGAGCCGAGCGAGCGCTTGACGAAGAGGCAGGTCTTGGCCTTGTCGACATCGAGGATCGGCATGCCGTAGATCGGCGAGGACTTATCGTCGCGCGCCGCCGGGTTCGTCACGTCGTTGGCGCCGATGACATAGGCGACGTCCGCCTGCGCGAATTCCGAGTTGATATCCTCCAGCTCGAACACTTCGTCATAGGGGACGTTCGCCTCGGCGAGCAGCACGTTCATGTGGCCCGGCATGCGGCCGGCGACCGGATGGATCGCGTATTTCACCTCGACGCCCTGCTTCTTCAGCGTATCGGCAAGCTCGCGCAGCGCGTGCTGGGCCTGTGCCACCGCCATGCCGTAGCCCGGCACGATGATGACCTTCGAGGCGTTCGCCATCAGGAAGGCCGCGTCGTCGGCCGAGCCCTGCTTGACCGTGCGCTGCACGCCGTCGTCAGCAGCAGCGGCCGTCTCGCCGCCGAAGCCGCCGAGGATGACGGAGACGAACGAGCGGTTCATGCCCTTGCACATGATGTAGGAGAGGATCGCGCCCGAGGAGCCGACCAGCGCGCCGGTGATGATCAGCGCGAGGTTGCCGAGCGTGAAGCCGATGCCCGCCGCCGCCCATCCCGAATAGGAGTTGAGCATGGAGACGACGACCGGCATGTCCGCCCCGCCGATCGGCACGATGAGCAGCACGCCGAGCGCCAGCGCCAGCACGACGATCAGCCAGAAGTCCATATGGCTTTCCGACAGCGTCAGGCCGACGATGAAGAAGACGATCGCGGCGAGCAGCACGATGTTGATGACATGCCGGTAGGGCAGCATGATCGGCTTGCCGGACATGCGCCCGTCGAGCTTGAGGAAGGCGATGATCGAGCCGGTGAAGGTGATCGCGCCGATGGCGGCGCCGAGCGCCATTTCGACGAGCGCCTGGCCATGGATTTCGCCCACCGCGCCGATGCCGAAGGAGACCGGCGAATAGAGCGCGGCGGCCGCCACCAGCACGGCGGCAAGGCCGACGAGCGAATGGAAGCCGGCGACGAGCTGCGGCATGGAGGTCATCGGAATGGAGCGGGCGATCCAGGCACCCGCGCCGCCGCCGATGGCAAGGCCGAGCACGATGAGCACGAGGCCGCCGAAGGACGGCGTCGCCAGCAGCAGCGTCGTGCCGATGGCGATGCCCATGCCGATCATGCCGAGCATGTTGCCGCGCCGGCTGGTCGTCGGATGCGACAGGCCGCGCAGCGCCATGATGAAGAGCACGCCGGAGACGAGATAGAGGAAGGCTGCGAAGTTTGCGTTCATCGGGCCGGCCTCACTTGTCTTTTTTCTTGTACATCGCCAGCATGCGCTGGGTGACGAGGAAGCCGCCGAAGATGTTGACGGAGGCGAGGATCAGCGCCACGAAACCAAAACCCGTAGCAACGCCCGAAAGCGAGATGCCGACGGCGAGCAGCGCGCCGACGACGATGACCGAGGAGATCGCGTTGGTGACGGCCATCAGCGGCGTGTGCAGCGCCGGCGTCACCGACCAGACGACATAGTAGCCGACGAAGATCGACAGCACGAAGATCGCCAGGCGGAAGACGAAGGGATCGATCGCCCCGCCGGAAACGCCATGCGCCACGGCGGCGGCCGCGTCCGGCACATATTCGGAGGCGGTGCGCACAGCCTCCACGGCACGTTCCAGATCGGTGATTGCCTTGTCGAGAAGTTCGTTCGCCATCACTTGCCCTCCCCTTGCTGAACGGCGCCGCCGAAGTTCGGATGCACCACGGCGCCGCCGTTGGTCAGCATCGTCGCCTTGACCAGCTCGTCCTCGACATTGACCGAGACCGATTTCGTTTCCTTATCGACCATGGTCTCCAGGAAGGTGAGAAGGTTCTTGGCATAGAGCGCCGAAGCCGACGCCGCGATGCGGCCGGGCACGTTGAGATAGCCGATGACCTTGACGCCCTCGACCTCGACGACCTTGCCGGCTTCCGACCCTTCGATATTGCCGCCGCGCTCGACCGCGAGGTCGACGGCGACGGAACCGGTGCGCATGGCGGCCAGCATCTGGCGCGTCACGAGACGCGGCGCGGGACGGCCGGGGATGAGCGCGGTGGTGATGACGATGTCCTGCTTGGCGATATGGTCGGCGACAAGCGCCGCTTGCTTCGCCTGATATTCGGCGGACATTTCCTTGGCATAGCCACCGGCGGTCTCCGCGGCCTTGAACTCGTCGTCCTCGACGGCGATGAACTTTGCGCCGAGCGAGGCAACCTGTTCCTTGGCGGCCGGACGCACGTCCGTCGCGGAGACGGCGGCGCCGAGGCGGCGGGCGGTGGCGATGGCTTGGAGGCCGGCGACACCCGCGCCCATGACGAAGACCTTGGCGGCCGGGACGGTGCCGGCGGCAGTCATCATCATCGGCATGGCGCGGTCGAATTCATGCGCGGCGTCGATGACGGCCTGGTAGCCGGCAAGGTTCGCCTGCGAGGACAGGATGTCCATCGACTGGGCGCGCGTGATGCGCGGCATCAATTCCATGGCGAAGGTGGTGAGACCGGCACGGCCCATCTCGGCGATGGCCGCTTCGTTGCCGTAGGGATCCATCGTGGCGATGACGATGGCGCCGGATTTGTAGCCGGCGATCTCGGCGGCAGTGGGCCGGCGCACCTTCAGGACGACGTCGGCCGCTTTCGCCTCGTCCGCCCCGACGATGCGGGCGCCGGCGGCCTCGTAGTCGGCATCCAGGATGCGTGAAGCAAGGCCGGCACCGGCCTCCACCAGCACGTCGAGCCCGAGGCCCTTCATTTTCTTGACGGTTTCAACGGAACCCGCGACGCGGCCTTCCGCCGGGTCACTTTCCCTTGCGACAAAAACACACTGACTCAAACCGTGGTCCTCCCCCCGAGACTGGCCGTGTTGGATCACGGCGCCGGGATGGCGCCGCGTGACAAACCGCGAATGCGGCTGTTCAGGTCAACGCAGCAGGAAGTAGCCGACGACGTTGAGAATGATGAGGAGCAGCAGGCTCGAGAAGAAACCGGCGCTCGTGAAGAAGCCGGCGGCCATGGCGATCAGCAGCGCGACGCAGAACAGCGTGCCGTATTTGGCACCGGCGATGAAGAGGTCGTAGGTCTTCTCGTGCTCCGGGTAATCCATCGCAGCGCCCGTTTCGACCGGTCCGGAATGATGTTCAGCCATAGTCTACCTTCTCCTAAGCACCCGCACCCGTGAGCAGAAAGCCCGACCCGACGAGCGCCAAAAACAGATTCCCTCAAGCGTGAAGACACGCGTCTTTCTGGCCATACACAATGGATTGGCAAAGCGCAACGGCAAGGCAGGCAGAGCGTTTCGACCTGTATCGTTTCCGAAACAGAACGGGCCGGTTTCGGAAGAAACCGGCCCGGCATGCGACATCAGGGCGCGGGCGCCCTACCCGGCATAGGCGTTGCCGGAAAGCTGGATCCGCTCGCCGCCGAAATGGGCTCTACGCGCCGTCGGGCGCACGGTCAGCGGGCTGAACGGCAGGTCGTCGCCGCGGGCGAACATCATGCGGCGCTCATAGGGCTCCGACTTGAAGAACGGGAAGCGCTGGTAGAGCGAGGGCAGCGTCTCCTTGACATTGGTCGCCAGCAGCATCAGGTCGATGATGAACTTGCCCTGGTTGCTCTTCGGCGAAGCGACGAAATCGGCATCGAAGACGCGCTTGTAGAAGGCCGAATGCGCGGGCTTGACCATCTGCACGCAGCGATCCGTCTGGAAATAGTCCGTCGCCATCGTGGCGATGCGCAGCGTCAGATACGGAATGGCCGGCATCTCGCTCCAGATCTCCGGGTCGGCCGCAAGGCGAACCGGGTCGATCAGCGACATGCCCGCGTCGAGGAAGGCATTGATCTCATCCGGGAAGACCTTTCCCGACGAGGTGACGCGGTGCTCGGGCGTCACATGGTGCAGGCGCACCGTCGAGATCAGCCGCTCCTCGTAATAGATGCCGAAGACATAGGCATGGCTGTCGAAATCGACCTCGTCGATGAGGACCGCCTGATCATCGAGATGCATGACGGCACCGGCCTTGTAGGCCTTGTAGCGGATGCGGGCGACATCCTCCATGTCCTCGCCCGTCTCGACCCGGCGGTACTCGATCCTGTCGAGCAGTCCCAGAAGCTTGTCCGAAAAGCGGTTGGTCGCCGTCTCCACGCTGGCCATTGTCCCCGTATCCTCGATTGAAAAACACCGGCAGCCACCGCGCTGCCGTCCTTACAATCGTCGATATAAGACAATTTGTGTAAAATACCATTCATTAACCTTAATAGATGGTTAACGCTAATTTTGAATAAGCTGATATATCGTATCGACTTCACATACTGCGGGAAAAGGAAGGATCAGGCGACGCGGCGGCCGCGGCGACCGGAGGAGGAACCGCCGGATTTGCGGGCGAGCGTGTCGTAGAGATCGCGCAGCGCATCGGGCGACATGGGCGCCGCGAAGACATAGCCCTGCACGAGATCGGCACACTGGTACTTGTTGATGAGCGCGAGCTGCTCGCGCGTCTCCACGCCCTCGATGACGATGCGCAGGCCGAGCTCGCGGGAGAGGTTGACCGTGCCGCGCAGGAGCTTGAAGCGGCGCGGGTCCTCACCGATGTTGCGCACGAAGGAGCGGTCGATCTTGATGACGTCGAGCGGCAGCTGGTCGAGATAGCTGAGGCTGGAATAGCCGGTGCCGAAATCGTCGATGGCGATGGTGATGCCGCGGGCGCGCAGCTCCTGCAGGATCGCCTGCACCTTGACCGGCTCCTCCATGAGGCAGCTTTCGGTGACTTCCAGATGCAGCCGGTGCGGCGCGAGCCCCGCCGCCTCCAGCGCCTCGGCGACGAGGTCGATGATGCCGGTGCCGCGCAGGTCCTGCACGGAAAGGTTCACCGAAACGCCCATATGCGCCGGCCAGCCCGCGCAGTCGGCGCAGGCGCGCATGATCATGAAGCGCGTGATCTCGGAGACGATGCCCATCTCCTCGGCGAGCTGGATGAAGACATTCGGCGGCACCGGGCCGCGCTCGGCATGCGTCCAGCGCGACAGCGCCTCGCAGCATTCGATGCGCGACCCGTCCGGCACGAACATCGGCTGGTAGGCGACGGAGAGCGTGTTGCTGGCGAGCGCCTCGCGCAAATCGTCCTTGAGCTTCTGGCGATCCATGTATCGCGCGTCCATCTCCTGCTCGAAGACGGTGACGCTGCCCTTGGCGCGCGATTTCGTCTCGAAGAGCGCGAGATCGGCGCGAATCTGCATTTCCTCCAGCCGGAAATCATCGCTCGACACCATCACGGCGCCGGCGCTGAAGGAGACGAGGAAGGTCATGCCATCGAAATCGTAGTTGCCGCGAAGCTGCTCGTGGAAACGGCGCATGCGCGTTTCGAGGTCGCGGCGGTTCGTCTCGTTGGGGAAGAAGAGGATGAATTCGTCGCCCATCAGATGGCCGGCGAGCACCTTGTCGCCGGCAAGCCGGCGCAGGCGCTCGGCAATGGCGCAGAGCAGCCGGTCGCCGGTGACGTGCCCCTTCATGTCGTTGACATGCTTGAAATCGTCGACATCGAGCACCATGAAGCCGACCGTACCGGGCTTCTTACGCTCGCCCAGCGCCTCCTGCACGAGATCGGCGAAATAGGTACGGTTCGGCAGGCCGGTGAGGCTGTCGTAGCGCACCATGTGCAGGATCTTCTTTTCTGCCCGAACGCGCCCCGTCACATCCTCGAAAATCAGCACGGCGCCGCCGTTTTCACGCGGCGAGGCGGTGAATTCGAGATAGAGCCCGTCCGTGACCTGGACCAGCGCACGGGAGCGCTCGCCCTTCAGGAGTTCGTCGAGCTGGCGCAGGATCACCCTGCTCTGCTCGGCATTGAGGAAGGTGTTGCGCACGCCGAACCTGAGGACGACATCGAGATGGCAATCCTTCAGCCGCTCCTGGTTGCCGAGATGCAGCAGCTCGCAGGCCCGGCGGTTGGCGACGAGGATGCGATGATCGGCATCCAGCATGAACAGGCCGTGCGGCATGTTGTTGAGCGCCGTGTCGAAACGGTCGGCGATGATGGAGACCTCACGCGTCGCCAGCACGTTCTTGTAGAGGAATTCGCGCACGCCGTTCGCCATCATGCGCGTCGTCATCACGAAGGGCAGGATGAGCACCGCCAGCACCGCGTGGTAGAAATCCTGCAGGCCCAGGAAGCCGACGACCATGGGGAAGCAGGCGGAGAAGGTCATGTAGTCGACGGCCCGCTTCGAGCCGCAGTTGCGCCCGACGACGGAGACCATGGTGGCGAGCGTTACCGCGATCGTGGCAAGCTCGGCAAAGCTGTCGCGGCTGAAGAGCAGGCTGTAGCCGCAGGAGGTGCCGAGCGCCAGCGTCGTGCCGACGGCACCGAGATTGTACCAGTTCTCCCAGTAGCGGATGCCGTCCATGTCGAGCGCCGCATGGTCCACCCGGTCGAAATGGCGCATGCCGACGGCGCGCAGCGACCAGATGGCTACGACAAGGCCGCTCCAGATCAGGAAAAAGGGGTCGGATGTCTTGGCGTAGACGAAGGAGAACGTGATGACATGCGAAATCATGCCCACGAAAAGGGTCTGGCGGTTCCCGTACAGCGAGCTGACAAACGACAGATACACATCAGCCGGCAGTGTGTTTTGACCCTTATCCTTCATGGACTCGGCACTCCCTATGACACGAGAGGGTTACCGACCAAAATTTAATGAATGATTTCGGGAAATTACCCAATAACAAGGGTATTGCCCGGCATTATTGCACGCGCATTCAACCCACGGAAGATGCCCTCAACCCCATATTGCAGAATTAGGGTCTTTCACGCGATGAATTCAACCTCGCATGAGTCATCCGCGCAATATCCTGTCTCCAAGGCGACACAGTATTACACGCAAGCAAAGCGAAAAAAGTCGTCCGTGCAATCGTTGTTTGCAAGCGTGTGGTTAATGAGGCGTCGCCGGACGGGGCTGAGATCCGTCAATCCGATACCACTATATCCTGCCGCCTACCGCCTGGAAACCGGGCTTCGGCCGTCATTTCGCCCGAATGGGGGAATTGACTGATGGAAGATTTGATAGCAAATCGTCGATTGGTATTTCTTTTTCCGGAGCCCCTCATGTCGAAACCCGTCGTCGCCATTCCCGCCGATATCAGGGAAATCGAAGGCAACGTCTGGCAGGCCACCCCGAACCAGTATGTGCGCGCCGCCGTCAAGGGCGCGGACGTCACGGTGTTCCTCGTGCCGGCGCTCGAAGCGGACAACGATTTCGACGGCATTCTCGACCGGGTGGACGGGCTCCTCGTCAGCGGCTCGCGCACCAATGTGCATCCCTCGCTCTACGGCAAGGAAGCGACCGAGGCGGAAGGCCCCTATGACACGGCGCGCGACGCCACCAGCCTGCCGCTGATCAGCCGCGCGCTGGAACGCGGCATTCCGCTGCTGGCCATCTGCCGCGGCATCCAGGAGCTGAACGTCGTGCTCGGCGGCACGCTCGCCAACGAGATCCAGGAACAGCCCGGCATGTGGGATCACCGCAAGCCGGATACGCCCGTCCTCGACGTCGCCTACGGCATCCGCCAGACGGTCCATGTCAAGGAGGGTAGCTGCCTTGCCGCCGTCGTCGGCGCCGGCGAGGTGCAGGTCAACTCGCTGCACCGGCAGGCGATATCCGACATCGCGCCGCGCCTTGCCGTCGAGGCCGTCGCCGAGGACGGCACGATCGAGGCCGTCTCCGTCATCGGCGCCAAGGCCTTCGCGGTCGGCGTGCAGTGGCATCCGGAATACTGGGTCGGCTCCGACCAGCCGTCGAACAGGCTTTTCGCCGCCTTCGGCCAGGCCGTGCGCGACTATGCCGCCTCCAAGCAGGCGACTGCGCACCGGACCGCTGCCGAATGATCGCTCAGTCGGCAGAAATCATCGTGATCATGGCGTCGGCAGGCTCGACGGCCTCGTAGGCAGGGCCGTCGCCGTCGACGACGGTCAGGATGGCCTCGCCCTGCGCATCGGCGACGACCACCGTGCCGTCACCATTCTTGACCCAGGTCCGCGCGGCGGAAAGACCCGGCCACACGGCATCGCAATCGGCGCCGGCGGAGAAGCGCTCGCTGCGGCTCGAAATGCGGTCGCCCCGCTCGGCAAGGCAGGCGGTGTTCGCCACCACGTTGGAAATGGTATAGCTGTGCGCTCCCACCGCGGCGGGAACGGAACTCGTCGTCACCGGGTCCACGGCCGGTGCCCGGTCCGCGGCAACGCTCCAGAGCCCCAGCGCCAAGGCGCCGACCGCGGCGGCAATCATCAGCGTCTTCATGGGGCTCTCCTTCGCGCTCGACTCGATGGCAAAAGCATGCGCCCGCAAAATTGCCGAAAGGTTAACGAAGGCTTTCCAGACCGTTCCCTGTTTTTCGCGTAAAGGGTGTTTCGGGCACCGGCGTCAGGGCCGCGCCACGCGCGAACCAGGCGAAGAGATTGTCCGCCACGAGATCGGCCATGGCATCGCGTGTCGCCACCGAGGCGGAGGCGACATGCGGCAGCAGCGAGACGTTCGGCAGGTCGAGCAGCGCCTGCGGTACGTTCGGTTCGTCATAGAACACGTCGAGCCCCGCCGCCGCGATCACGCCGTCCTTGAGCGCCGTGGCAAGTGCATCCTCGTCCACCGTCCAGCCGCGCCCGACATTGATCAGCACGCCGTCCGGCCCCAGCGCGCGAAGGATATGCGCATCGATCGTCCGGTGCGTCTCGGCCGTCTTGGGCACGATGGCGATCAGGATATCCACCGCCTCCGCCAGCTCCGCCAGCGAGGGGTAATAGGCAAAGGGCACGCCCTCGCGCGGGCGCCGCGTGTGATAGGCGATTTCGATGCCGAACCCCTTGAGCCGCTCGGCGATCGCCATGCCGATACGCCCGAGCCCGTAGATGCCTGCCTTGCGTCCGCGCAGGCTGAGGGGCGTCAGCGGGAAGGCGCCCTCGCGCACCCAGCGCCCCTCGCGCAGCCAGGTCTCGGCCTGCGGAAAGCGGCGCACCGTGTTAAGCAGCAGGCCGATCGTCGTATCGGCCACCTCGTCGTTCAGAACGTCAGGCGTGTTTGTGACGGTTATGCCGCGCGCCGCTGCGGCCGCCACATCCACGCCGTCATAGCCGACGCCGAAGCTCGCGATGATTTCCAGCGCCGGCAGATGCTCGATCATCGCCGCACCGAAGCCGCCGGAGACCGCGACGCCGGAAATGGTCGCCGCCTCGGAGCGGGCGAGCAGGGCCGGGTCCGCCCGCTCGATGCGCACCACGTCGAAGGTGTCCTTCAGCCGGTCGAGCACCCGTTCGCGGATCGTGCCGGGCACGAGAAGACGCGTCTTGGCCACCATGGCGAGATCTCCCATTGCCCGATGCCTCAGCCTTCCGAATGGACCTTGAGCGGTCCGGTGGACTGCCGGATGCGCATTTCCGGCTTGATGAGGTGGATGCCGTCAGGCTCATGGCTGCCCGAGAGCTTGTCGAGCAGCGCACGGGCGGCGTTGCGCCCGACCTCGGACTGGCCGTTCCAGACGGTGGTGAGCGCGGGCGTGGCGATCGCCGCCTCCTCCAGGTCGTCATAGCCGGTGACGGAAACGTCGCGGCCGGGCACGAGACCGGCGCGCGCGATGCCGTTCATCAGGCCGATCGCCACGAGGTCGTTCCAGCAGACGGCCGCGGTCGGCTTCTGCGGCAGGGAGAGGAAATGCACCGCCGCCTCGAAACCGCCCTGCTTGGTGCGCGGACCGGGAATGCGCAGGCCCGGATCGACCTCGATATTGGCCTTGCGCAAGGCATTCACATAACCCTGGTAGCGGTCGCGGCCGGTCGACGTCTGGTCCGTGCCGCCCACCATGGCGATGGTGCGGTGGCCGAGGCCGATCAGGTGGTTGGTGGCGAGCGAGATACCGTAGCTGTCGTCGCCGCGGAAGATCGGCACATCCAGCCCCTCGATCGAGCGGGCGATGAGGATCGCCGGCATGCCATTGTCCTCGGCAAGCTGGATATCCTCCGGCGGCGTGCCGATGGCCGGCGACATGATGACCCCGTCGCCGCCGAGCTGCAGCAGCGTCTCGACGAAATTGCGCTGCTTTTCGACCGAATCGTAATGGTTGGAGAGAATGAAGGTCTGCCGGTCGCGGTCGAGCTCGCTCTCGATGGCCTTCAGGATTTCCGCATAGAACGGGTTCATGATGTCGTGCACGACGACGCCGATGATGCCGGAGCGGGAGGTGCGCAGGCTGGCGGCACGACGGTTGTAGATATAGCCGAGCGCGCGGGCCTGCTCCTTGATCTTGTCGCGGGTGGACGCCGCGACGAGCGGGCTGTCCCTGAGCGCAAGCGATACCGTCGCCGTGGAAACGCCGAGCGTTTCCGCGATGGTGGAAAGCTTGATTTTCTGTGCCACGACCCCTCCCCGACGAACGCCAAGCAACGCGGCGTTTAAAACCGTTTATTTAAACAGTTTAAATCTCGTCGGCAACTGCCTTTTCAACGTCCCGCGGCGCATCCGGCAGGCCGCCATGCAGGTTTTCGTCCACGGCGCGCAGGAGCTTGAGCAACTGGCGCACGTCCTTCTCGCTCAGCCCGTCCGCCGCCTGCTGCTCGCTGAGCCGGCCGGCCTCGGTGATGTGCTCGACGGAGGCCTCGCCGGCCGGCGTGAGGCGCACGACGGTGAGCCGGCCGTCCGTTTCATCCGGCCGCCGCTCCACGAAACCCTGCGCCTCCAGACGCCCGATCGTGCGCGTCATGGTCGGCGCCTTGACACCGAGCCGGGCGGCGAGCGCGCCGGCGGTCAGGCCCCCCTCTTCCGCCAGCGCCAGGATCACACCGTCCTGGCCGGCATAGAGGCCGGTGGCGAGAAGATTGCGCGACAGCACCGTGCGCATGGAGCGGGCCGCATTGACGACGGCGGCGGCAAGACCTGCGCCGGAGACATCCTCGTGTCCCTTCTTCTTCTTGCCCTTCTTGCCGTCCTTATGCTTCTTGCCCATCGATTGCCTCCGCCTCACCGTTCCCTGCATCACCCTTGCATCGCGGGCATGGCCTTGTATGACTCATGTGACAGTCGGGCGGCAAGACGGGATAGAGGCAGACGATGACGCATCCGAAGATGCGGTGGAACGACAACGATCCGGCCCTGTCGGTAAAGGACCGCGCGGACTGGATCGCCATTCTGCCGCTCGGCGCCCATGAGGGCCACGGCCCGCACCTGCCGCTCGATACGGATACGCTGATCGCCGAGGGCATCGTCAGGCGGTTGATGGCGGTGCTGCCGGCGCACCTGCCCGTCACCATCCTGCCCACGGAGCCCGTCGGCTATTCGCCGGAGCATCTCGACGTGCCGGGCACGCGCTCGCTGGGTTATGCGGAGGCGGTGGAGCGATGGCTGGCCATTGCGAAGACCCTGCATGAAAAGGGCGTGCGGAAACTCGTCCTGCTCAACGCCCATGGCGGCAATTCGCCCCTGATGACGATCGTCGCCACCGAGGCGCGCGTGCGCTGGAACATGCTTGCCGTCGCGACGGCCTGGACCCGTTTCGGCCAGCCGGAAGGCTGGATCGCGCCGGAGGACAAGGCGATCGACATCCACGGCGGCGATATCGAGACCTCCGTCATGCTCGCCCTGCATCCGGACCGCGTTCGCATGGACAAGGCGGAACATTTCGGCTCGCGGCAGGCGGAATTTGTCGCGCGCTTTGCCCATCTGCGCGCCTATGGCCCGCATGCCTTCGGCTGGAAGATGTCCGATCTCAACCCAAAGGGCGTCGCCGGAAATGCCGCGGCGGCAACCGCGGAGAAAGGCGAGGTCCTGATCGCCCATGCCCTCAGCGGCCTCGTCGCGCTTCTCAAGGACGTCGCGGCCTTCGACGTGGAGATGCTGCGCTAAAGAAGCGCCGGGCGGTTTTGCAGGCAACAAAGGCCGGATCGCATTTGCGCTGGCCCGTGCGATCTCCTATATCAGACGCCAACCGGACGCTGCATGCGTCCCCGCCATCGCTCGAGGTTCCCATGACCGAAACAGCCCTCCCCAAGCCCATTCCCGTCACCGTGCTCACCGGCTATCTCGGCGCCGGCAAGACGACGCTGCTCAACCGCATCCTGACCGACAACCACGGCAAGAAATACGCCGTCATCGTCAACGAATTCGGCGAGATCGGCATCGACAACGACCTCATCGTCGAATCCGACGAGGAAATCTACGAAATGAACAACGGCTGCATCTGCTGCACCGTGCGCGGCGACCTGATCCGCGTCGTGGAGGGCCTGATGCGCCGTCCCGGCCGCTTCGACGCCATCATCGTCGAAACGACGGGTCTTGCCGATCCGGTGCCGGTCGCCCAGACCTTCTTCATGGACGACGACGTGCGCCAGAAGACCGAGCTCGATGCCGTCGTGGCCCTGGTCGATGCAAAGCACCTGCCGCTGCGCCTGAAGGACAGCCGGGAGGCCGAAGACCAGATCGCCTTTGCCGACGTCGTGCTGATCAACAAGACCGACCTCGTCAGCCCGGAAGAGCTGGCCCGGATCGAGGCGACCGTGCGCGTGATCAACCCGTCGGCCCGCATCCATCGCACCACCCGTTCGGAAATCGATCTCACCAAGATTCTCGATCAGGGCGCGTTCAACCTGGAACGGGCACTGGAAAACGATCCGCATTTCCTTGACCACGACCATCCGGACCATGTCTGCGGTCCCGATTGCGGCCATGACCATCACCATCATGGTCACGACCACGATCATCACCACCATGATCACGACCATCACCACCACGATCATGATCATGACCACCATCACCATGACCACGGCGTCTCACCGATCCATGACGTGACGGTGCAGTCGATCTCGCTGCGCGGCGGCGAGATGAACCCGGACCGCTTCTTCCCGTGGATCCAGAAGATCACCCAGACGGACGGCCCGAACATCCTGCGCCTCAAGGGCATCATTGCCTTTGCCGGCGATGACGAACGCTACGTCGTGCAGGGCGTGCACATGATCGTCGAGGGCGACCACCAGCGCGCCTGGAAGGACGGCGAGAAGCGCGAAAGCCGCCTCGTCTTCATCGGCCGCGACCTCGACCGCGAGAAGATCGAGCGCACCTTCAAGGCCTGCGAGGCGCAGCAGGCATGATTTCAAGACATGTTATGCGCCGCCCGGATGCCATTCTGCGCATGAAAGACAAGACCTGATGCCGACCGTCGCGCCTCTCGACCTCGACGACCACGTCGTCGCGGCCGCCTTTCTCGGCGACGTGCCGTTCTTCGCCACCGCCTCCGGCGCCATCCACCGCCTCGACCACGGTCAGAAGGTCACGCAAGCGCATGACGGGCTGCTCGCCTGCATCAGGGACGAAGCGAACGACACGCTGATCACGGGCGGCGAGGACGGCAAGGTGCAGCGCATCGCCGCCGACGGCAGCGCGACGCTTCTTGCCGAAGTGCCGCGCAAATGGATCTCCGTCGTCGCCGCCGGCCCGCAGGGCGCCGTCGGCTTCGCGGAGGGCCGCACGGCACGCGTCCGCCTTGCCGACGGCACGATCAAGGAATTTGCCGAAAGCCGCTCGGTCGAGGGCATTGCCTTCGCGCCGAAAGGCCTGCGCATCGGCGTCGCGCGCTACAATGGCGTCTCGCTGCACTGGGTGGCGATGGCCGGCCAGCCGGTCGACCTGGAATGGAAGGGCGCCCACACCGGCATCACCTTCTCCCCCGACGGCCGTTTCGTCGTCACCAGCATGCAGGAAAACGCCCTGCACGGCTGGAAGCTCGACACCAAGCCCGGTGCCGACACCCGCCACATGCGCATGACGGGCTATCCGGCCAAGGTGAAGTCGCTCTCCTGGTCGGTGAAGGGCAAGTGGCTCGCCTCGTCGGGCGCGCCGGCAGCCATCGTCTGGCCGTTTTCTGCCAAGGATGGCCCGATGGGCAAGCCGCCGCTGGAACTCGGCACCCGTGCCGATGTGATGGTGACATCCGTCGCCTGCCATCCGGCGGAAGAGGTCGTCGCCATCGGCTATTCCGACGGCATGGTGCTCGCCGCCCGGTTCGCCGACAGCCGCGAGGTGCTGCTGCGCCGCCCCGGCAAGGGCGCCATCACCTCCATGGCCTGGAGCAGGAACGGAAAACTTCTGGCTTTCGCCAGCGAAGCCGGCGATTGTGGTGTCATCGATCTTGCGGGATAGGAGCGGCACCGTGGCGCGTCAGGTGATCAAGTTTGCCTCCCCCGTCGCCAGGCATCCGGAAAGACGGATCTGGACCGACATACGGGCCGCAGCGCAGCATCGCGCCGACGACCAGCCGCATCTTGCCGAATTGCTTCGCCCCATCCTAGCGGCCACGACGGGCCGGCAGATGCTGATCGGCACGCTCGCCGCGCGGCTCGCCCACGCGGCCGGCGACCGGGCACTTGCGGCGAACGTCCTTGCCTCCATCGAAGACGGTACGCTTCTCGAAGAGACCGAGGCCGATATCCTGGCGATCGTCACGCGCGACCCGGCCAATCCCGATCCGCTCACCGTCCTCCTCCATCTCAAGGGGTTCCAGGCCCTGCAGGTCCACCGCTTCGCCCATCGCCTCTGGCACGCGGGCCGCATGGAAGGCGCGCGCTGGCTGGCCTCGCAGGCCTCGCTGGTCTTCGGCCTGGATATCCACCCTGCCGCGCGCATGGGCCGCGGCATCATGCTCGACCATGGTTCCGGCATCGTCATCGGCGAAACGGCCGTCGTGGAGGATGACGTCTCGATGCTGCAGCAGGTCACGCTCGGCGGCACGGGCCGCGACAAGGGCGACCGTCACCCGAAGGTGCGCCGCGGCGTGCTGATCGGGGCCGGTGCCAAGATCCTCGGCAATATCGAGATCGGCGCTCATAGCAAGATCGCCGCGGGAAGCGTGGTGGTGGAGCCCGTTCCGCCGCACACGACCGTCGCCGGCGTTCCCGCCAGGATCGTCCGCGTCCACCCGGCGGACGAGATGCCGGCCGTGACCATGGACCAGCAGATCGACTGATCCGTCACCCGCCTCCCCTGAAAACGGGAAGACCCGGGAGAGCGGCGCTCTCCCGGGCCCCGCTGACCGCACGGGCGGGGATGAATGCGGTCAGCGCTTGGGCTTCTTGCAACCGCAGTCGCTGCCGCCGAGAATGCCCAGCGTGTTGCCGTTGAGGATGCCCGACAAGGTGCCGTTGAGCACGCCGTTCAGCACGTTGTTGCCGCGATTGTCACTGAGGATATCGCCGACCCCGACGCCGACACTCGGGGCGATCACGACACCGCCCGTCTTGTTGTTGTTCAGGATGCCGAGGCCGCCGAGCAGGCTGCCGGCCGATGCCTGGCCGGCGCCGGCGATTGCGAAGACGGTTGCGATGGCGATGATGCGGGTCTTGTTCATGCTCTCTCTCCTTCGGTTGTGTACCTCACTGGTACGCAATCGAAGGTAATATAAGCGCTGATTTACTCAACCGGATTTCCCAGTCATAGAAAACAGTTAACCATAATGTAGACAAGTTTAACAATTCCCAACCTAAAACAAGCAAAGGTGGTATAAATCAGACTTTTCAGTTGAAAATCAACTATTGAGGGAATTTTTAACCATGCAACTCTAGGATTCTGTTCCAGAAACGGACAGAGGCAGAATTCGATGCGCTTCCTTGGTGGCTTGCTTTGCGCGGCTTCAATACTGGCCTGGCACAACCCGACAGAAGCCGATTCAACCTTGGATTACAAGGTCGGCAAGGGCTGGAGCTCAAATATTTTTCAGGATCCGACCCAACTTTCGGCCGCTTTCGGCGAGGCGAAACTCGCGCTGCGCGGCAGCCTGGCGCTGGAGGACTCCCAGTTGGCCTATGCGCTGAGCACGAGCGCCCGGCGCGTGCCGAAATACCGTTTCGCCGACCAGCGCACGGCCGGATTCGAAGTCGGCTACGCCTATGATGTCGGCAAGGCGGTGAAGCTGACGTTGAAGGGCAGCCTTGAACATCGGCGCAACGGCGATCTCTTTCTCGCCCTGCCCGGCGCGCTGATCGGCTACCGCAAGGACGATGTCTTCGCGACGGCAAGCGCCGGCCTGACGGTCGACCATTCGGGCGGCCGCAATCACCTGACCGCGGCCCTCTCGAACCTCGACCGCGGCAAGGCACATTTCACGCTCGCCGGCCTGAAGCCGACCCAGCTCGAAGCCGGATACAGCCTGCTGGACGTCACCGGCGGCCATATCCGTCCGCTGCTCGGCGGCGAGGTGGGCGCGACGCTGCAATACCGGGCAAGCCACATTGCCGGTGCCGAGCGCAGGACGTTCGGTCGCTTTCCGGCCGAAACCCTGCGTGGCTCGCTCGCCTATGGCCGGGTCTACGGCAACGGCATCACCCTGATGGCTGAGGCCGGCGTCGTCGGCATAACCAGCCCCCATCTCGGCGAGACCGTCGAGCGTGCCCGCCCTTTCCTCAAGGGTGAAGTGACCTGGCAATTGCCGCACAAGGCCGTGCTGAAGGCAAAACTGGCGCGCGACCTCCAGCTCGCCGATATCGACGATCCGCTCGCCGAGGACATGCGCACCATCGGCCTCTCGCTGGAAAAGGCAGTGACGGAAAAACTGACGCTGACGCTCGCCTACGAGCAGGCCTATAGCGACTGGCTCTACTACGACTACCGCACGCGCACGAAATCGGCCGCCGCCACGCTGACCTATAGGCTGCCAAGGGGCGCGACGGTGGCGCTGGAATACAGCCATCTCGTGCGCCGCGAAAACGACAAGGCCGCCGATTTCACGGTCGACGGCCTTGCAGTGCGGTTTGCCGGTTCCTTCTGAAGCCGCTGCAGCAACGGTGTGCAGCGGCTTTGCGCAAGCCAAAGGGCCTCACCATTCGAGTTCGAGATGCGGCCGGCCGTTCGAGGTCTTTTCCATGGTCCTGCCCGTTTCATCGACGGTGCAATGCACGCGCTGGCGAAAAGCGGAAAAGCTGTCGAAGGTCACCACATCGACCGGCTCGTCGAAATGCAGCACCATGCGGTAACGGCCGGGCTGACCGGTCAGCGCCTGCACGCCCAGCACCTGCGCATCGAAAGGCTGGCCGAGATAGTGGCCGCGCACGCGCGCGCCGAGCATCCACGGATTGAATGGCGGCCGGTTGCCGACGACCGCATGCAACGTGTTCCAGTCGCGAAAGCCGTATTGGGCGGCGACGAGTTCGAGGGCACGGGAATGGGAAAGAGCCTGGCCGTCCTCGCAAAAGCGGGCGCGCAGCCGCCTTGCCTGGTCTTTCAGGGCGTCAAGCGATGGAAGGGGCGTCGATGATGAACGCATGTCGGATCTCCAGTCGGTGCATGCGTCTTTTCGGAGGGAGCCCGCATTGCCACCGGTTCGCATGCCTGATGCTGGAAGACCGATTTTCTGAAGGAGAGACTTCACCAAAGCTTGCGCTCGCGGACGGCAGGGGCTCTCACCCTTGCCTCGCACATAAGGCCTTGCCGGCCTCCTGTCAAATCCGCCGCCGGCTCGACCGCATCTGCGGCACGCTGCTGGCGCTTGCCGGATCCCTTGCCTTGTCCCGCCATGCGCCGACCCGGGCAGCCTCAGCCCTCCGCCGAGCCGATGATCTTCGCCAGGAGGTCGTGCAGCTCGTCGCGATAGCCGGAGCGCGCGGACGGCCCGCTCTCGTCGGAGGTCATGGCGACCGTCAGGCCGAGATCGGGCACGACATAGAGCATCTGGCCGCCAAAACCCCAGGCGAAATGGACCGTCTTGCCGCCGATCACGCGTTCGAACCAGCCATAGCCGTAGCCGTCGTTGGAGAAGCGGGAATTGGTGCGCGACGTCCAGGACCGGCGGATCCAGTCTTCCGGCACGAGTTGCTCGCCCCTGGCCGTGCGCCCGCCATTGCGGTAGAGCTCGCCGAAGGCCAGCAGCGAGCGGGTGCTCATCGCCATCTGGTTGCCGCCGAGATAGACGCCCTGCGGGTCGCGGTCCCAGGCGCCGATGCGAAAGCCCTCGACCGGCCCCAGCCAGTCACGCGCAAGCTTCAGGGTGGATTTGCCCCCGACCTTCGTCAGGATGGCCGAAAGCAGGTGCGTGGAGCCGGTCGAATAGAGCATGCGGCCGCCCGGCTCGTCGACGAAGGGCATGGCGAGCGCAGCACGCACCCAGTTGCGGCTGGCGATCCAGCGTCCGTAATTGCCGCCGGAGGTGCGATCCAGCCCCGCCTGCATGGAAAGGAGATGGCCGATCGTGATGCGGTCGAGCCGCGGATCGCGCTCCGCCGGCAGGTCGCCGGAAAGGATCGGCGCGATCGGCTGGTCGACGCCTTCCAGCAGGCCCTTGTCGATCGCGATGCCGACGAGGGCGGAGATGATCGATTTGGAAGCGGACTTGATATTGGTGCTTTCGGCCGGCGTATGGCCGCCATAGCCCCGCTCGGCGACGATCTCACCGTCCCGAGCCACGACGACGGCCCTTAGCTGCGACAGCGCGGCGGCAGCCTCCAGCGTCTCGGCGATCGTCTGTGCCGGCTGCACGACGGCCGGTTGCTGCGCATGCACGGCAGGCGGCGGCGTGATGGCAAGCGCGAGCGAAAGTCCGGCGATAAGAGCGTGCATCCTCATGCCATGGCACATAGGCGCAGGCCGGCGCGAATTCATGGCCGATTGCCGGTTTTCACGCAATGTTGAAGGCGCCCACCCTGCCGGGCGGGCGCTTCGGAATCTCGTCGTCAGAAGCGGTAGGTAACGCCGGCACCGACGAGCCAGGGATTGAGCTTCGCCTTGCCGGTGAGCGGCGCGCCGTCGAAATCGACCTTCCATTTGGGCTCGAGGAAGATCTTCTTCACGTCGAAGTTCACGCCCCAGTGGTCGTCCAGCATGTAGTCGAAACCGACCTGCAGGGCTGCGCCGACCTTGTTCTCGATGTCGAGATTGGAGAACCTGCCCGAGCCGGACTGCTCATAGAAAAGGCTGTAGTTCACCCCGGCGCCGACATAGGGCTTGAAGGCGCCGAAATCGGTGAAGTGATATTGCAGCGTCACCGTCGGCGGCAGCAGCCAGGCCTTGCCCACCTTGCCGAGGCCCTCGATCGCGCCGTCCGCATGGACATTCGCATAGGTCGTGCCGAGAATGAGTTCGGCCGCGATGTTGTCGGTGAAGAAATAGGAAATGTCGAGCTCCGGAATGACCGTATCCGTATAGGAGAGGTCGGAACCCGGGATACCGTTCACCGAACCGGAATCGTTCGTGATGACGCCGAGGCCGCGCACGCGGATCTGCCAGGGGCTCTGCGCCGCGAAATCAACGGTCGCCTCCGACGGCGCCATGCGCTCCTCAAGATCGGCGGCGAGCGCCTGCCCAGCCAGCAGCCCCAGACCGGCGGCAAGGGCGGCACGCCCCATCCAATGTCCCTTCATGTCGTCTCTCCATCAAACGCGACTCGTCTTTGCGAGCGCGACTATGGAGCGGCAGGGTGCGAGGCTCCCTTGAGATGGATCAATCAGCGGCAGGCGAATGGGAAGATTGGCGCGAATACCACGCCAATCTTGACAATTATCCAATTAAAACAATGATAAACATCAGACAAAGGGCCGGCAGGTCGCCGGTCCGTCTCAGGCCGCCTTGCGCAGCTCCGCCGCCACCCGGCGGCGACCGCTAGCGACGAGCACGCCGGCGGCATCGGCCAGCCAGCCATCCTTCAGCTCCAGCCCGAGGAAACGGCGGCGCTCGAACGGGCCGGGCATGACGAGATGTTGTGCCTTGTCGGCGAAGAAGCCGAAGCGCTCGTAATATTCAGGATCACCGACCAGCAGCACCGCGCCGTGGCCACGATCGCGCGCCTCGGTGATCACCGCCCGCATCAGCGCGCCACCGATGCCCTTGCCTTCATGTTCGCAATCGACGGCGAGCGGGCCGAGCAGCAGCGCCGGCACGGCGTTGCCGTCCGGATCGACACCCGCCTCGACATTCCACAGCCGTACAGTGCCGATGACGTGGCCATCCGCATCGCGGGCGACAAGCGCGAGGCCTTCGGCCGGCATGCGGCCCCGGCGGATCTTTTCCGACGACTTGCGGAAGCGGGCCTCGCCCATGACGCGGTCGAGCAGGCGCTCGCGCGCAACGACGTCGCCGGCGTTTTCCCGGTCGATGGCGAAGGCGGCATGCGCGAAGAACGCGCGGACAGAATCAAGAACAGTGGCCATCTCTGGGCCTCCCGCACTCAAAACCGATTCAAACGGTATCCGGAACAAATTGTGAAGGCTGGCGCTCCCGCAGGGACGGGAGCGCCAGGTGGTCAGATGACGTAGGCCTTGAGCGGCTCGAAGCCGTTGAAGGCGACGGCCGAGTAGGTCGTCGTATAGGCGCCGGTGCCCTCGATCAGGACCTCGTCACCGATCGAAAGGGTGATCGGCAGCGGATACATGTTCTTCTCGTACATCACGTCGGCCGAATCGCAGGTCGGGCCGGCGAGCACGCAGGGCTCCATCGCATCCTGATCGCGCACGGTGCGGATCGGGTAGCGGATCGCCTCGTCCATGGTTTCGGCGAGACCGCCGAACTTGCCGATGTCGAGGAAGACCCAGCGGTGGTTGTCATTGTCGGACTTCTTCGAGACGAGAACGACTTCCGCCTTGATGACGCCCGCATTGCCGACCATGCCGCGGCCCGGCTCGATGATGGTTTCCGGGATCTGGTTGCCGAAGTGCTTCTTCAACGCGCCGAAGATCGCCTGGCCATAGGCTTCGGCGGAGGGCACGTCGCGCAGGTACTTCGTCGGGAAACCGCCGCCCATGTTGACCATCTTGAGTTCGATGCCCTGCTTGGCAAGCTGCACGAAGACGCGCTTGGCATCGGCAAGCGCCGAATCCCAGGCATCGAGCTTCGTCATCTGCGAGCCGACGTGGAACGACACGCCGTAGGACACCAGGCCGAGCTGGTGGGCGTAGACGAGCACGTCGACGGCCATCTGCGGCACGCAGCCGAACTTGCGCGACAGCGGCCATTCGGCGCCTTCGCCATCCGTCAGCACGCGGCAGAACACGCGCGCGCCGGGCGCGGCACGGGAAATCTTCTCCACTTCCTCATGGCTGTCGACGGCGAAGAGCGAGACGCCGAGCGCATGCGCCTTGGCGACATCACGCTCCTTCTTGATCGTGTTGCCGAAGGAGATGCGGGAAGCGGTCGCGCCGGCATCGAGCGCCATTTCGATCTCGGCGACGGACGCGCAATCGAAGTTGGAGCCCATGGAGGCGAGCAGGCGCAGGATCTCCGGCGCCGGGTTGGCCTTGACGGCATAGTAGATGGCGCTGTCGGGCAGCGCGTGGCGGAAGGCCTTGAAATTGTCCCGCACGACATCGAGGTCGACCACGAGGCACGGGCCGTCGGGACGTCGGGTGTTCAGGAAGTCGATAATACGTGCAGAGGTCATCTCGGTATTCCCCATATCCAGGTTGCTCCGGGAAACCCCGGAGGACAAAGGGCAGAATGCAGGCACGCTCTGGAACCAGCCGGTGGAGACCCCGGAACCAAGCATGCGCATCATGCGCGAACGGTGAACCGAAGCCCGCCTAGGCTTCAATTCGGCTTTGTCTGCCATGGATTGGCGGGAGAACCCGACCGCACGTCCGGCAATGAAGGTGTGCCTCTTCAGTAACCCCGGCTGTTGGAAAGCCGGCAGACACCAGAAAGGCCCGCACCGTCGTTGCTTCAAGATGTCCTCGCTCTTCCGGTTGGCCGGAGAAACGACTGGAGGGGTTAATTCCAGGTACCTTACCGATTTCCTCACCAATTCGAGGGTCGGCGGACACCCACAGGCACGTGCGACTTTGGGCAAGGCGGGAGATAAGAAGAATCGCTGTCGTAATCAAGAGGTTTTTTGCGAAATGCTATTGAAAATATTCCGGCAGCCACGACATTCGCCGGACTGGTTTTCTAGAGAATGCTGATAACGCACCGGCCACCGTTTCGGCCGCAGCCGAATGGGGACACATGGATACTCTGACCCGAATTCGCGCCTTCATCGACGTCGTCGACGCCGAAGGCTTTTCCGCCGCCTCCCGCAAGACCGGCCGCTCCAAGGCGCTGCTGTCGAAATATGTGCGCGAACTGGAAGACGAGCTCGGCACGCTCCTCCTCAACCGCACGACCCGCCAGTTCTCGATGACCGAGGCCGGCCATACCTACTATCGCACCGCCTCCGACATCCTGAAGGAGATCGACAACCTTGCCGACCTCGTGCGCGAGAAGAACACGGACCTGCGCGGCAAGCTGAAAGTCTCCGCCCCGCGCACCTTCGTCGACGCCGATATCGGCCAGTCGCTCATCGATTTCGGCAAGGAGCATCCTGAACTCTCGCTGGAAATCGTCTCGGACGACCGTTTCGTCGATCTCGTCGAGGAAGGCTTCGACGTCGCCGTCCGCATCACACGGCTCGAGGATTCCGCCCTCATCGCGCGCAAGCTCGGCGATTTCTACCTGAAGATCTGCGTCAGCGAGGAATTTCTCGAACGGGTCGGCCCGATCAACCATCCAAGCGACCTCGCCCGCCTGCCCTGCATCATCGACACCAATGGCAAGTCGCACAGCAACTGGCGCTTCATCGACGAGAAGGGCACGGGCTTTTCCGTGCCGGTCGGCGGCCATATAGAGGTGAACAGCCCGACGGCGGCGGTGCGCGCGGCAGCGAGCGGCCTCGGCGTCGCGCAGGTGCCGGCCTTCATCGCCCGCCATTGCCTCGACAACGGCAAGATCGTCTCGATCCTGGAGGATTACCTGCCGACGGACCGCGGTATCTATGCGATCTATCCGCACCGCCGCTACCTGCCGGCGAAGGTGCGCACCTTCGTCGACTTCCTGCACGGCTGGTTCCGCCGCAATCCCGGCATCGAGGCTTGAGGCGACCGGGCGGAGGTCCCAATTCCGACCCATTTGCGTTACATTCAACCGGTCGATTCTGAACGCCGCCGCGAGAGGACATACCCCATGCGCTTCCTCCCCCTCCTCGTTGCCGGAGCAGCCATCATCGCCCCGGCTGCGGCCCTCGCCCATCCGCATATCTTCGCGGAGGCGCGGCTGGAGGTGGTGGCCGGCGAGGATGGCACGGTCAGCGAATTGCGCAATGTCTGGCGTTTCGACGAGATGTTCTCGGCCAGCGTCGTGATGGACTTCGACAAGAACAGCAATGCCGAACTCGACCCGGACGAACTGGCGGAAGTCGGCCAGACCGTGCTCGAATCGCTGGAAGAGTTCAGCTACTACACGACGATCACCGAGGATGGCAAAACCATCAAGGTCGCCAAGCCCGACGCGATCAACGTCGACTACAAGGACGGCCAGCTCCTGATGTTCTTCACCGTCAAGCCGGGCGAGACCATGCCGCTCAAGGGCACGCTCACCTTCGGCGTCTACGATCCCACCATGTATGCCGCGATGGACTTCGCCTCGGATGACGACCTCATCGCCGTCGGCGACAAGTTCGCCGCCTGCAAGCGGGCCGTCGTGCGGCCGGACCCGGACGAGGTGCTCGCCCAGAACCAGGACAGCCTGACGGAAGCCTTCTTCAACGACCCGGCCGGCACCGACATGTCGAAACTCTTCGCCACCCGTCTGGAGCTGACATGCTGACCCGCAGCCGGGCTCTCGCCCTTCTCACGCTGACGCTCGCGATCGCCGCGGCCGCCGGCCTTGCCCACGCCCAGTCGCCGCTCGGTATCGGCTCGGCCGAACCCGGCTTCAACACGACGGGCACCTTCGGCAGCCTGTTCGGCTGGATCAACGCGCAGCAGCAGGGCTTCTACCGCGCCATGACCGGCGCGCTGAAGGAGATGCGCGAAAATCCCTGGGCGGCCTCGACGCTGGTCGGCCTCTCCTTCGCCTACGGCGTCTTCCATGCCGCCGGCCCCGGCCACGGCAAGGCCGTCATCTCCTCCTACATGCTGGCGAACGAGGTCGAGCTGAAGCGCGGCGTCTTGCTCTCCTTCCTCTCCTCGATCCTGCAGGGCATCGTCGCCATCCTGCTCGTCGGCGCGGCCTATCTCTTCCTGCGCGGCACCACGGTCTCGATGACCGATGCCACCCGCGCGCTCGAAATCGGCAGCTATGCCCTCATCGCCCTTTTCGGCGCCTGGCTGCTCTTCAGGAAGCTGCGGCCGGCGGAACGCCGGGCCTCGGCGCTCGGCGCACAGGCGGTCGAGGTGCACGATCATTACCACCATGGCCATGCGCATCACCACCACCATGCCGGTGAAATCTGCTCGACCTGCGGCCATGCCCATGCGCCGGATCCCTCGCTGCTGAAGGGCGAGCGCTTTGCGCTGCGCGAGGCCTGGTCGGCCATCGTCGCCGTGGGCCTCAGGCCCTGCTCGGGCGCGCTGATCGTGCTGAGCTTCGCGCTTCTGAACGGTCTCTATCTCGGCGGTGTGCTCGCCGTCGTCGCCATGTCGATCGGCACGGCCATCACCGTTTCCATCCTCGCCACCCTCGCCGTCACGGCCAAGGGCGCGGCCGTACGTTTCGCCGGCAACGGCTCGGCGGCCGCCCGCGTCGGCAGCGCCATCGAGATCGGCGGCGCCGCGCTGGTCATGGTGCTGGGACTGCTGCTGCTCGGCGCCGCGCTGCAGGGCTGAGACGCCGCTTTAATTGCCACGGCTGCGCTGGTAGCGCGCCCGGAGCCAGAAGAGCAGGAAGAAACCGAGCACGAGCAGCGTGCCGAAGACGCCCGCCAGCCACGGCGAGACGTCGCCGAGCGCGATCATCACGCTCGGCAGGAAATAGAACACCACGCCCGTTCCGAGCAGGATGAGGAGCGCGGCCAGCGCCGGCGACTTGCCCTTGCGCTCCCCGCTCATGCCGCGCCCGCCTTGATCTCGGCGCGGATGTCTTCGAGGCGACGTTTCTGCTGACCGCCGGCATCGAAATTGTCGGGCGAGAGCCAGGCGTCGAAGGCCTTGGCAAGAACAGGCCATTCGCCGTCGATGATCGAGAACCAGGCGGTGTCGCGGTTCTCGCCCTTGGACAGCATGTGCTGGCGGAAGACACCCTCGAAGGTGAAGCCGAGGCGGGCGGCGGTGCGCTTGCTGGCCGCGTTGCCGTTGTGGCATTTCCACTCGTAGCGGCGATAGCCGAGGTCCTCGAAGACGTGCTTGGCGAGCAGGTACTGCGCCTCGGTGGAAAGCGGCGAGCGGGACATGCCGCCGCCATGGGCGATGCCGCCGATCTCGACCACGCCGTTCGCCGGGTCCGGCCGCATGTAATGCGCCATGCCGACGACCTTGCCGGCCGCCTTGTCGATGATGACCTCGCGCACCCAGCCGGACTTGATGACCGATTCCGACCAGGCATCGAAATCCTCGATACCGGCAAAATCGGCCTGCGTGAAATAGCGCAGCAGCGGATTGATCTGCATGCCGCCGAACGCATCCCAGAGCGCCTGGAGATGTTTCGCGC
The DNA here is from genome assembly GCF_001652565.1 of Shinella sp. HZN7. Lineage (NCBI taxonomy): Bacteria > Pseudomonadati > Pseudomonadota > Alphaproteobacteria > Hyphomicrobiales > Rhizobiaceae > Shinella > Shinella sp. HZN7. Next base: position 3,251,785 of record NZ_CP015736.1, read on the forward strand.
GCTCATAGGGCTCCAGACGCACGCTACGCCCTTCGAGGACGACGGGCGACGGGGCCGGGCACCCTTTCCAGTCTTTGAGATCGCGCATGAGAATTCTCCTTCGGTCTTGCCGAAGGGATAGAGCAGGCGCCCTGCGCGCGCAATGCGCAAAACGGGGAGCGGCGTTCGGCCGCTCCCCCGAAAGGTTCAGACGGTGGCGGCGGAAACCGTCGCCTCGATATGGTCGACCAGTGCGTCCGGCAGGCCGAGGCGGCCGGCGAGCAGATCGAGGTAACCGCGTTCGGCACGCGACTTCGGCTCGATGGCGAGGCGCGAGGCGGTGTAGAGCTCGACGCGCTGCTCCTCGGTCTTGGCCGCGGCGATGATCGCGTCGAGATCGACCGGGTTGGCAAGCTCATCCTCAAGGAACTGCGCCGCGTCGGCGCCAAGGCCGGAGACCTTCAGCTTGTCCATGATGCGGGCGCGCTCGGCCTCGTCGATATGGCCGTCGGCGCGCGAGGCGGCGATCATGGCGCGCACGAGGATGAGGGCGAAATCGGTGCTGACGGCCTCGGGGTGGAAGCCGGAATCGGTCGGCGGCGGCAAGAGTTCCGGTGTCGTGCCCTGCGCGGTCTCGGCAGGGTTCTGGCCGGCCTGGTAGTTCTTGTAGGCCTGGTAGCCGAGGCCGGCGATGGCGGCGAGGCTGCCGAGCTTCAGCGCGGAACCGGCGACCTTGCGCCCGCCGCCCGTGCCGAGCAGCACGCCGGCAATGGCGATGGTGGCAAGCGGGTTGTCCTTGGCGAGCTGCGTCACCTGGCCGGCGCGGTCGCGCACGGACCCGCCGGCGCCGGGCACCTGCGAACCGAGGAACTGGTCAAGCAACTTCTTGGCGTCAAACATGGGCGGTCTCCGTTTCGCTTGTTCTCTTGTCATCGCAAGGGCCGACAGCAAGGCAAGATAGGAATGCACGACCGCAATTACAAACGCATAACGGGCGACCAAGGGCCGCCCGTCTGCAAATCCGCTGAACCTGCCTCAGCCCTTCAGCGCCGCCGCTTCCGCGGCGAGCTTCGTGATGCCCGCCCAGTCGCCCTTGGCGACGAGGTCCTTCGGCGCCACCCAGGAGCCGCCGACGCAGACGACATTGGGGAGCGAGAGATAGTCGCGGGCATTGGCAAGCGAAATGCCGCCCGTCGGGCAGAACAGCGTGCCGGCGAGCGGCGAGGACAGCGACTTCAGATAGGCGGCGCCGCCGGCCTGCTCGGCGGGGAAGAACTTCAGCACCTGGTAGCCCTCCTCGCGAAGGCCCATGACCTCGCTGGCGGTGGCGGCGCCCGGCAGCAGGGGGATATCGCTGTCGGCGGCCGCGTCGATCAGCTCCTGCGTCGTGCCGGGGCTGACGATGAACTGCGAGCCGGCCTCGACGGCCGCCTCGAACTGCGCCGCGTTGAGGATCGTGCCGGCACCGGCGACGGCGCCCTCGACCTCGTTGGCGACAGCGCGGATCGCCTCCAGCGCGGCGGGCGTGCGCAGCGTGATCTCGATGGCCTTGAGGCCGCCTGCCACCAGCGCGCGCGCCAGCGGAACGGCGCTCGAAAGGTCATCGATGACCAGCACCGGCACGACCGGCTGCAGCTTCAGGACGGAAAGGAGCTTGGCGTTCTTCTCGCTCATTGGCACGACCTTTTAAAACGATTGAATTTTGACCCGAATAGCGCGTCTGCGACGTCGTGTCGAGCCTAAAGCATAAAGGCTTCTCTTGTCATGACAGACTTATCGTGTAGTGTTTCCCTCGCCCAAGCCCATCTCCAACAGCGAAAGCGAGCCTATGGCGAAAGAGATCGAGCGGAAGTTTCTGGTATCGGGCCAACGGTGGCGCACCTTCGCAGACGAAGGAATCGCCATACGGCAAGCCTACATTGTGGCCCAGGACGACCGATCGCTGCGGGTCCGCATCTACGGCAACGGGCAGGCACGCATTACCCTCAAGGTCGGCCATACCGCGCTGGTGCGCGATGAATACGAATTCGAGATCGACCGCGACGAGGCCGAGGACATGCTGCGCCATGCCATCGGCAATGTCATCCGGAAAGTCCGCTACAAGGTACCGCACGAGGGCCACATCTGGGAAGTCGACGTCTATGAAGGCGTCCATCGCGGGCTTGTGATCGCCGAGGTGGAGCTTGCCTCGATCCATGACGAGCCGGAGCTGCCCAACTGGGTGGGGCGGGAAGTGACGGGCGAAAGCCAGTATTCCAACCAGTCCATGGCACTCGGCATCAGTGAAGGCGCGCGGCTGCACCAGCTTGCCTGAGCCGCTGCGCCGCATTGCCTGAAATGCGGCAAGGTTGTATGTGGCGGCCATGACCCAAGAGATTTCTTCGCCCGTCCCGGCCGACGGCTTCCTTGTCGCCGCGCTCTATCATTTCGTCTCGGTTCCGCGCTTTGCCGAGTTGCGCGCGCCCTTGCAGGCGCTCTGCGAGGAGAACGGCGTGCGCGGCACGCTGCTGCTCGCCCATGAGGGCATCAACGGCACGATTGCCGGCCCGGCCGATGGCATCCGCCGGGTGCTCGCCTTCCTGCGCAGCCAGCCGGAATTTGCCGCACTGGAGCACAAGGAGAGCCATGCGGGCGAGATGCCCTTCCTGCGCATGAAGGTGCGGCTGAAGAAGGAGATCGTCACCATGGGCGTCGAGGACATCGACCCCACGCGCTCCGTCGGCACCTATGTGGCGCCTGAGGACTGGAACGCGCTGATCTCCGATCCCGAGACGATCGTCATCGACACGCGCAACGACTACGAGACGGCGATCGGCATGTTCAAGGGCGCGGTCGATCCGAACACGAAGACGTTCCGCGAGTTCCCGGACTGGGTGCGGAGCAATACCGGCCTGCACAACAAGCCGAAGATCGCCATGTACTGCACCGGCGGCATCCGCTGCGAGAAGGCGACCGCCTTCATGAAGGAGCAGGGCTTCGACGAGGTCTACCATCTCAAGGGCGGCATCCTGAAATATCTCGAAGAGGTGCCGGCGCAGGACAGCCTCTGGGAAGGCGCCTGCTTCGTCTTCGACGAGCGCGTCTCCGTTCTGCACGGCTTGGAAGAGGGCGAGCACAAGCTCTGCCGCGCCTGCCGCCATCCGTTGACCGCGGAAGAGATCGCCTCGCCGCTCTACGAGGCCGGCGTCTCCTGCCCGCATTGCCATGCGACGCGCAGCGAGGAGGATCGCCTGCGCTTCCGCCAGCGGCAGATGCAGATGGATCTTGCAAGGAAGCGCGGCGAACGCCACCTCGGCAAATAGTCAGCCGGCCGCGGCCTCGACGTCGGCAGGCGGGGCGAGCAGGTCGCTGATCGCCCTCTCGCTCATCGGCTTGCCGAAGAAATAACCCTGCAGTTGGTCGCAGCCGCACAGGTGCAGGAACGCGGCCTGTTCGGCCGTCTCCACCCCCTCTGCCGTTACCGGCATATCAAAGGAGGCGGCGAGCGCCACCGTCGCCTGCAGCATCGCCCCGCCCTTCGGCGACTGTTCCCCGGCAAGGGTGAGCGAGCGGTCGATCTTCATGCGGTCGAAGCCGAAGCGGATGAGATAGCCGATACTGGAAAAGCCGGCACCGAAATCGTCGAGCGCGATGCGCACGCCGCCGGCCTTCAGCCGGTCCATGACGAGTTTCGCGCGGCCGGGATTCTGGATGAAATAACCCTCGGTGATCTCCAGCGTGACGCGGGACGGCGCGATGCCCGCCTCCGCGATGATGCCGAGCGCCTGGTCGGGGAAATAGGGATTGCGGAACTGCGCCGGCGAGACGTTGATCGAAATGTCGATGTCCGGCCAGTTGCGCACCGCCGCGCAGGCCCGCTTGAGGACGAGCGGCCCGAGCGTATCGATGATGCCGGTCGCCTCCGCCAGCGGAATGAAGACATCCGGTGGCACCGGCTTCGTTCCGCCGCGAGACCACCGGGCGAGCGCCTCGACACCGCAGATCGTCCGGCTCCGCGCCCCGACGATCGGCTGGAACACGACGTCGATCTCGCCGCGGGCCACCGCGGCCCGCAGCGCCTCCTCCATTTCCCGCCGTTCGTCGCGGTCATCGTCCATCAGCGTTTCATAATACATCGCGCGGCCGCGGCCGGCATGCTTGGCCCGGTACATGGCGACATCCGCCCGGCGCAGAAGCTCCTCGCCCCCGACCGCCCCTTGCGCGAGACGGCAATGCCGATGCTGGCGCCGACCACGGCGACGCGCTCGCCGATCGAAAAGGGTTCGGAGAAGAAATCCAGGATGGACCGGGTGAGGTGTTCGGCCTCCGGCCCGTCCAGCCTGTCGATGAAGGCAATGGCGAATTCGTCGCCGCCGATGCGGGCCAGCATGGCCTTGGCCGGAACGAGACGGGAAAGCCCGGCCGAGACCCCGCGGATCAGCCGGTCGCCGACCGCATGGCCGTAGAAATCGTTAACGTCCTTGAAGCCGTCGAGATCGAGATAGAGCATCACGACGTCGCGCTCCTCCGTCCTCGCGCGGGCGGTCAGTTCGTCAAGGCCGAGATAGAGGCCGGTGCGGTTCCTGAGGCCGCTGAGCCTGTCGGTGAGGGCCTGGATCCGCGCCGTGTTTTCATCCGCCTTGAGGCGTATGGCGAAGGCGGCACCAGTCAGCACGAGGAGCGCGAAGAAGAAGACGACTCCGGCGAGCGCCAGAAGCACGAGCGGGCGCACCTGCGCATAGCTCTGGTTACCTGGCGCATCCGGCGTCCAGGAAAGGAAGCCGAGGGTCTTTCCATCCGGATCGGCAAGGGGCACGGCAGGACCGTTCGAAGGAGCCGATTCCGCCAGCAGCAGGCCCGAGATCAGGAAATTATCGGCAATGCGGGAAATGCGAGCGGGTGTCAGGTGGCGGATGATGAAGAGCGTGCGCAACGCCTCCGCCGGAGCCTCGACCGCGCTGGAAACCGGCCGGATGGCAGAGGCGGCACCGACCGCAGGTCCATCCGGCGTTTGCAGGAAGACGCCGAGTTCCGCGCCCGGCTCCAGCCCGGCGCGCAGGATCTTGCGGTGCATCTCCAGGAAGACGGCACCGCCATAGCTGCGTGCATCGGCCTCGACGGGCGCACCGTTGCGGTAGGCGAGCATCGTCTTGCCCGTCTCGTCGACCAGGAAGACCGTATCGAAGAGCGGCCCGCCCTCGGTGGCAAGCCCCATATTGGCAATCAGCCACGGCATGTCGGGTGTGCCGTAGACGGCCGTGACCGCGTCGTCCCAGACGGCATAGTCGCGCACGGTGGTGACAATGGAACTGCGCATGGAAGAGAGCGCGCCGAATACGGTCTGGCGTGTGCGTTCCGCGTCGAGTTCGTTCGCCCGGTTCGCAAGGAACCCGAGCGCCATCATGACGAGCACGGTCGCAAGGCTGACGACGATGGCAAAGGAAGCGAGCACGCCCAGAACGACCGCCAGCCGTCGGGCGCCGATCATGCCAGAAAGGTGGCGCGCTAGCCGCAGCATCGTTTTCTCCAACTTGGCAGAAATGATGCGGCAGAACCGTTATGAATCCTTTACGGCCGGCATGACAATACGAGGAAATACGGGCAGTCAGGCTGCCCGATGATTGCCCTTGGGAAATGCACCGGCGAGCTCGGCATACCACCTGCCGCTCTTCTTGATCGTGCGGAGCTGGGTCTCGTAGTCGACATGCACGAGACCGAAGCGCATCCGGTAGCCCTCGGCCCATTCGAAATTGTCCATCAGGCTCCAGGCGAAGTAACCGCGCATCGGATAGCCTTCGCGGATGAGGTCCGCGGTGACGCCGAGATGCTCGGCGATGTAATCGAGGCGCGGCTGGTCGTCGACCGCGCCGTTTTCCACGCCCATATTGTAGCAGGCACCGTTTTCCGTGATGTAGCAGGCGGGCAGCGCATAATCCGCGTTGAGCTTGCGGATGAGGTCACCGAGCGCCGGCGTAAACACCTCCCAGCCGATATCCATCCTGATGTCGGCGACCGGCGGCGCGGGCACGGTCGCGGGGAATTCGGCACCCTCCGCCGGATCGTGCGAAACCCGCATCGGCGTATAGTAGTTGAGCCCCCACCAGTCGAGCGGCTGGCTGATCGTCTCCATGTCGCCCGGCTCGATGGCCGGCATGCGGGTGCCGAACGCCGAGAGGAAGCTTTCGGGATATTCACCCTTGAAGACCGGGCCGAAGAAGACGCCATTGTGGAAGTCGAAGGCGCGCGCGGCGGCCGCCTGGTCTGCCTCGCCATCGCTGCCGGCATGGATGGAATGCGCATTCAGGACGAGGCCGGCGGCAAGCTGCGGGCGCTCCGCACGGATCGCCGCAACGCCGAGGCCATGCGCCAGGTTGGTGAAATGCAGGGCATGCAGCGCCGCATCCATGTTGCGTTCGCCCGGCGCATGAATGCCGTAGAGATGGCTGAGCCAGACGGAGCACCAGGGCTCGTTGAAGGTCGCCACCGCATCCAGCCGGTCGCCGAGCCGGGCGATCACGGTTTTCGCGTAGCGCTGGTAGGCATAGGCCGTCTGCCGCGCCGTCCAGCCGCCATCACCGGCCAGCATCAGCGGCAGGTCCCAGTGATAGAGCGTGGCGAAGGCCTTTATGCCGCGTGCCTTGAGGCCATCCACTAGGCGATCGTAGAAATCCAGCCCCTTCTCGTTCACCGGGCCGGTGCCTTCGGGAATGATGCGCGGCCAGGCGATGGAGAACCGGTAGGCCGACACGCCGAGCGACTGGATGAGATCGAGATCCTCCTCCAGGCGGTTGTAGTGATCGCAGGCCACATCACCATTGTGCCGGCCATAGACGCGGCCCGGCATGTTGGAAAACGCGTCCCAGATCGAAGGCTTGCGGCCATCCATCTTTGTAGCGCCCTCGATCTGGAAGGCGGCTGTCGCCACACCGAACACGAAGTCGCCGGGAAACCGGTCGGCCAGGATTTTGGGATCGTTCATTTTCGTCTCTCAGGCGTGGAAGATTGCGCGCGTCCGGTCACTGCAACGTTGCAGTAAGCAGCTTGACTGTAAAAATCAATGGTTTTCGCAAACCCGGCTTTCGCCTCCAGGCAAAAGGTTGCGAAGTTGCCGTCAAACAGGGACTGCTTAAACAAAGGTTAGACACTTCTCCCTTAAACTGCCTGTAGCTGGGACGGAGGCACTGGCGTGGTACGACGAATCGCAAAGCATCTCGTACGGAAGGGCATGTTCGTGGAATCGCTGGAATGCCCGGATGCCGAGTTTTCCGGGCGGCGTTTCCTCGTCCAGTCCGACGAAACCGTGCGGGCCATCCTGGCGACCTCCGCCGCCTATGCGCTGGTCAATCCGCAAAGAAGCACGGTGGACATCGACCACGGCACCTGCGCGGCGCCCGCCGCGCAGGCCTCCGAAGAGCGCGGGCGCACGCTGGAAACGGTGGCGCAATCGGCCCGCGCGCTGCGCAACAGTTTCGACGCCGCACGAACCGGCCAGTTGGAAATCGACGCGCTGTCGCCGGTCGCCGACGAGATTTCCGACCGCATCGACGCCGCCCCCGATGTCTTCCTGAAGGTCACGCGCCTGAAGACAAAGGACGAGGGGACCTATGTGCACTCGCTGGCGGTGAGCGCACTCATGATGCGCCTTGCCCGCCTGCTCGGCCAGGATGAAAGCGCGGTGCGCGAACTCGGCGTGGCCGGTCTGCTGCACGATGTCGGCAAACTGATGATCCCGAATTCCGTTCTCAACAAGAGCGGCCGGCTGGACGGCGACGAGAAGCGCCTGGTGCGCGGTCACCCCGAACTCGGATACCGCCTGCTGAAGGAGCAGGCCAATGTCTCCGACCTCGTGCTCGATATCTGCCGCTACCATCACGAAGCCCTGGACGGCAGCGGCTATCCGCTCGGCCTCAAGGCCGACAAGCTGAGCCCGGAAATCCGTCTTGCCACGGTCTGCGACGTCTTCGAGGCTCTGACGAGCACCCGCCCCTACAAGCGGCCGTGGACCACGCGCGATGCGCTGAACTGGATGTTCGACCGGGGCCACCTGTTCGACAAGAAACTGGTGATCCGCCTCGGCAGCATTTTCACCTGAAAGGTCCGGCCGCCACAGAGGGCGGCGGCCGGCAATCCGGCGGAAACCTCAGACCTTGACCCAGGCCCCGTTCTTCTTCGACGACTGCACGCAGGCATCGACGAAAAGCATGCCCTTGAGACCGTCATCCACCGTCGGATAGGTGACGGCGGGATCGACCGGCGCGCCCTTGCGCTTGGCGTGGATGGCCCGGGCGGCCTCGGAATAGATGTTGGCAAAGCCTTCGAGATAGCCTTCCGGATGGCCGGAGGGCACGCGGCTGACGCGGGCGGCGGCCGCACCGGAGCCTGCACCGCCTCGGGTGATCAGGCGCTTCGGTTCGCCGAAAGGCGTGTACCAGAGGTAGTTCGGATCGGCCTGCACCCATTCCAGACCGCCCTTGGTGCCATAGACGCGCACTTTCAGCCCGTTCTCGTGGCCCGGCGCCACCTGGCTGCACCAGAGCATGCCCTTGGCGGCGACGCCGTCCTTTTCCTTGAAGCGCATCATCACATGGGCATTGTCGTCGAGACGGCGGCCCGGCACGAAACTGTCGAGATCGGCGGCAAGCTCGGCGAGCTCCAGCCCGGAGATAAAGCAGCCGAGATTGTAGGCATGCGTGCCGATATCGCCGGTGGAGCCGCCGGCACCCGATTTCGAAGGGTCGGTGCGCCAGGCCGCCTGCTTCTGGCCGCTCGACTCGATGTCCTCCGTCAGCCAGTCCTGCGGATATTCCATCTGCACGAGCCGGATCGCGCCGAGATCGCCATTGGCCACCATCTCCCGCGCCTGGCGGACCATCGGATAGCCGGTATAGTTGTGCGTAAGCACGAAGAGCGCATCGCTCTCCTCCGCCAGCTTCTTCAGCTTGCGCGCATCCGAGAGCGTGGAGGTCAGCGGCTTGTCGCAGATGACATGGATGCCGCGCTTCAGGAATTCCTTCGCCGCCTCGTAGTGCACATGGTTCGGCGTGACGATCGCCACCGCCTCGATGCCGTTCTTCAGCTTCGCCTCGCGGATCGCCATTTCCTTGAAGCTGCCATAGCTGCGCGCGGGATCGAGCCCGAGCTCGCGGGCCGACTGTTCCGCCTTTTCCGGCGAGGACGACAGCGCACCGGCGACGAGTTCGTAATGATCGTCGAGCCGCGCCGCGATGCGGTGCACCGCGCCGATGAACGCGCCCGAGCCGCCGCCGACCATGCCGAGCCGGATGCGGCCCTCCCGCGCCTCGCTGGCGCTTCCTTCGATTGCCATGGGGTTTTCCTCCTTAAAATTTCTCCGAGGCAAATGCCCCTCGTCCGACCCCCTTCTCCCCGCAAACGGGGGGAAGGTTAGGGTGAGGGGTAGCCATCAAAGACCGAGCATGCGCCGGTTGGCCGCCTGATCCGTCCCGGCATCCGCAAAATCGTCGAAAGCCTTTTCCGTGACGCGGATGATATGCGCCTTGACGAATTCCGCGCCTTCCCGCGCGCCGTCCTCCGGGTGCTTCAGCGCGCATTCCCATTCCACCACGGCCCAGCCGGCAAAGTCGTTGGCCGCCATCTTGGAGAAGACGGCGCCGAAATCGACCTGGCCGTCGCCGAGCGAGCGGAAGCGGCCGGCGCGGTTCACCCAGCCCTGGTAGCCGCCATAGACACCCTGCCGGCCCGTCGGGTTGAACTCGGCATCCTTCACATGGAACATGCGGATGCGGTCCTTGTAGATGTCGATATTGTCGAGATAGTCGAGGCATTGCAGCACGTAATGCGAGGGATCGTAGAGCATGCAGGCCCGGGCATGGTTGCCGGTGCGCTCCAGGAACATCTCGTAGGTGATGCCGTCATGCAGGTCCTCGCCGGGATGAATCTCGTAGCAGACGTCGACGCCGTTCTCCTCCGCATGGTCGAGGATCGGCTTCCAGCGCCGTGCCAGTTCGTCGAAGGCGGTCTCGACGAGGCCGGCCGGCCGCTGCGGCCAGGGATAGACGAAGGGCCAGGCGAGCGCGCCGGAAAAGCTGGCCATGGCATCGAGGCCGAGATGCCGCGAGGCCGTCAGCGCCATCTTCACCTGCTCCACCGCCCATTCCTGCCGCGCCTTCGGGTTGCCGCGCACCTCCGGCGCCGCAAAACCGTCGAAGGCCTCGTCATAGGCCGGATGCACGGCGACGAGCTGGCCCTGCAGATGGGTGGAAAGTTCGGTGACCTCGACGCCGTTCTCGCGCGCCCTGCCGGCGAAGTCGTCGCAATAGGCCTTGGATTCGGCGGCCTTCCTGAGGTCGATGAGGCGGGCATCCCAGCTCGGGACCTGCACGCCCTTGTAGCCGATATCGGCGGCCCATTTGGTGATCGAATCCCAGGAATTGAACGGCGCGGCATCACCGGCGAACTGGGCGAGAAACAGGGCCGGGCCCTTGATCGTCTTCATCTGTGGCGTCCTCCCATGGACCGGGCCGCGCCTTGCGGGCGGCCGACGATATTCTTGCGGTACGTACCGCAGCGCGTGGAAAGCTATCGGCGTTTGGCGGGGTGGGCAATGCCGATTTGCCGGCAAAGGCCGAAACCTCTCTTCCGTCATCCTCGGCTCACGCCCGAGGATGACGGAAGAGAATGAGGAACTGTCGTTGTCAAACCGCCCGGGCCATCATGTCCCGGGCGGCTTGTTTCCGTCAGGTCAGAACGGGGAATCCGGGAAGTAGAAGTCCTTCGCGTTGTCCTTCGTCACCAGCGTCGCGTCGATCGTGTAGACGCCGCGGACCGGGACCTGACCGTAGAAGTTGGCGGCCGTCATTTCGAGCGCGGTGCCCACCATCGCCGGCGGATAGAGCACGTCGACGGGGATCATCTTGTCGCCGTCCATGACCTTCTTGATCATGTCCTTCGAGCCGGCACCGGCCACGACATACTGGATGTCCGTGCGGCCGGCCTGCTCGATGGCCTGCAGGACGCCGACGGCCATGTCGTCGTCCTGGCACCAGACGACGTCGATCTTCTGGTACTTGGTGAGATAGTCCTGCATGACCTTGAAGGCGTCGTCGCGGTTCCAGTTGCCGTACTGGCGATCGAGAATCTTCACGCTCGAGCCTTCGATGCCCTTGTCGAAGCCGTCCTGACGCTCCTGGTCGATCGGGATCGGCATGCCGCGGATGACGACGACTTCGGCTTCCGGCGTCGTGGCCTTGATATATTCGCCGGCCGTCTGGCCGAGCGCGAAGTTGTTGCCGGCGACATAGAGGTCACGCACGGAATTGTCGTTCGTGCTAGGCGCACGGTCGACCAGCGCCACGAAGGTGCCGCTGTCCTTGATTTCCTTGATGGCGTTGACCAGCGGATCGGGATCCGTGGGCAGGATGACGAGCGCATCGATGCCCTGCGTTGCAAGGTCCTGCACGGCATTCGCCTGGCTTGCCGGATCCGGCGAGGTCTTGACGACGATGTTGAGGCCCGGATGGCTCGCCATCAGGAGCTTGGCGACGCGCTCGGCATGGAAGATCACGCCGGCCGTCCAGCCATGGCTGGCCGCCGGGATCGAGACGCCGATCGTCACCTTCTTCTCTTCCTGTGCGTGGGCAAAGCCGGTGAAGACGGCGAATGCCGCAACCGTCAGGCCCAGTAGTTTCTTGCGCATGAGTTTCCTCCCAAAATCAGGTCTTCCTCACAGACCGGGCGACCTGTAGACCCGGCTACTTCCCCGCAATTCCATGGCTGGAACTGCCTGGTCTCACGATTTGCGCACCAGCGAGCGCTGGACGAGCATCGCAATGATGATGATCGCGCCCTGGATGGCCCCGATCAGGTATTCGCTGATGAAGTTGGAGAGCAGCATGATGTTGCCGACCAGCTCCAGAATGAAGGCGCCGCAGATCGTGCCCCAGACACGCCCCGCCCCGCCCTTCAGCGCCGTGCCGCCGACGACGACCGCGGTGATCGCCTGCAATTCCCACAGGATGCCCGTCGTCGCCGAGGTGGAGCCGAGGCGCGGCACATAGAGCAGCACGGCGATGGCGACGCACAGGCCCTGGATGACGAAGGCGATGGTGCGCACGCGATCGACCGGAATGCCCGAATAGCGCGCGACATCCCTGTTCGAACCGACCGCCACGACATGCCGGCCATAGCGCATGCGATAAAGCACGAAGGCGGCAATCGCGGTGACGACGAGGATGACGGCGATCGGCACCGGCACGCCGAAGATCGAGCCGAAATAGACCGGGCGATAGAGCGCCTGCAATTCCGGCTCGCGCAGCGTGATCGCGCCGCCCTGCGAAAGCCAGGTCGTCAGGCCGCGATAGATGCCCATCGTGCCGAGCGTCGCGATGAAGGGCTCGATCTTGCCGACGGTGGTGATGAGGCCGTTCAGAAGGCCGCACCCCGCGCCGATGACGACCGTCAGGACCATCGCGGCGGTCAGCATCAGCGAGGGATCGGCGATAGCGCCGGAATTCATGAAGAGGATCATGAGGCTGGCGACGAAGGCGACCATGGCGCCGACCGACAGGTCGAGGTCGCCGGACGAGATGACGAAGGTGGCGCCGACCGCGATGATCGCGATGAAGGCGCTGCGCGTCGCCACGTTCGCCAGGTTGGTGAAACCGATGAAGTTGGGGTTCACCAGCGCGCCGACAATGAGCAGCAGGGCCAGCGCCGCGAAGGGCGCGACGGCCCTCAGGTCGACATCCCGCCAGCTGCGGCCCTTGCCCTTCGTTTCGACCGCGTCTTCGCTTGCCGTCATGTCCGTCCCCAACCTTGAATTCTGTGTGATGCCGCCGGCGCAAGGCTCAGGCAGCGGACTTCTTCTTCAACCCTGCCGAATAGCGCATGATCTCCTGCTCGGAGATCTCCTCGCCTTCGAGAATGCCGACGATCCGCCCTTCCCGCATCACCGCGACGCGGGTGCACAGGCCGATGATCTCCGGCATCTCGGAAGAGACGACGATGATCGACTTGCCGTCGCGGGCGAGCGCCGAGATGAAATGGTAGATCTGCTGCTTGGTGCCGACATCGATGCCGCGTGTCGGCTCGTCGATGATGATGACGTCGGGCTCGGTCTCCATGACCTTGGCGAGCAGCAGCTTCTGCTGGTTGCCGCCCGACATGCGGCCGGCGACGACGCGGCCGTCGCGCACGCGGATATCGAAGCGCCGGCGCGCACGCTCCAGCGCCTCCGCCTCGCTCTTCGGGCTGAGGTAACCGTAATGACCGTGCTTATCCAGCGATTGCAGCGTGAGGTTCGCCGTCATGCGGGAGTTCAGGAGCAGGCCCTTGTGCTTGCGGTCCTTCGTCATATAGGCGATGCCGACGCGGTTGGCGGCATGAACATCGCCGCCCGGCACGCTTTCGCCGCGCACGGAGACCTCGCCGGAAAGGCGCGAGCGAAGCCCCGCCACGGCCTCCATCAATTCCGAGCGCCCGGAGCCGATCAGCCCGGAAAAACCGAGAATCTCGCCCTTGCGCACCTCGAAGCTCGCGTCCTTGACATAATGGGTCGAAAGGCCCGCCACGGCGAGCGTCACCTCTTCGTCGACGCTCGGCTCCTGCTTGGACGGGTAGAGGCTGGAAAGCTCGCGGCCGACCATCAACTGCGCGATCGATTCGCCGTCGAGAATGGCGGTGGGCGCGGTCTTCACCCATTGCCCGTCGCGCAGCACCGTGACCCGGTCGGTGAGTTCCATCACCTCGTCCAGCTTGTGCGAGACGAAGACGAAGGAGGTGCCCTCCTCGCGCAATTTGCGCACCTGGCGGAAGAGATAGTTGGTCTCCTCGCGCGACAAAACGGCCGTCGGCTCGTCCATGAAGATGATGCGCGCATCGCGGCTGATCGCCTTGGCGATCTCCACCATCTGCTTGTCGGCGATGGAGAGCGAGCTGATCAGAGCGTTCTCGTCGACATGGGAGCCGAGCTGGTCGAGCACGCGGCGCGTTTCGGCGCGCATGAATTTCCGGTCGAGCACGCCGTAGCGCGTCACTTCCCGGCCGAGAAACAGGCTCTCGGTGACGGTCAGGTGTTCGGCGAGGTTGAATTCCTGGTGGATGATGACGATGCCGAGCTGCTCGGCCTGGCCGTTCGGCGGCAGCTTGACCGGCTGGCCGTCGAGAAGGATCTCCCCCGATGTCGGCTGCTCGAAGCCGGAGAGAATCTTCACGAGCGTCGACTTGCCCGCGCCGTTCTCGCCCATCAGGGCATGGATCTCACCGGCGCGCAGCTCGAAATTGACGCTGAACAGCACCTGCACGCCATTGAAAGACTTGGCGATGCGGCGTGCAGCGAGAACGACGGGAGCCCCGTCGGCAGCGTCCGGATTCATGATTTCCTCCCTGCGGCTCCTCGACCGCTTGAGAAGTGATGTAAACCTTTACACGATCCATGTAAAGGTTTACATCATGGGATATCAGGAATTTTCACCAAGCGCCGTTTGACCCTCAGTCCAGTCTGTGTAGTGTCCCCCGCACTTCGTTTGTTAATGCAATTCCGGATGCTGCGCTTCGCACCCCCGCCGGACTTGCCCGTGCCGAGTGAGAGCCAGTTTGTCGACGTCCAGCCCCGCCACGATCGAGGATGTTGCGCGCATCGCGCAGGTCTCGATCGCGACCGTATCGCGGGCGATCCACACGCCGGAAAAGGTGGCGAATTCGACGCGGCTGAAGGTCAACCAGGCGATCGCGATCACCGGCTATACGACCAATGCGATGGCGCGCAGCCTGCGCCTCGGCCGGTCGAACATGATCCTCGTCGTGGCGCCCGACATCGGCGACCCGAACTTCTCCAACATCCTTGTCGGCCTGGAGAACGAGGCGCGCGCGCACGGTTACGGCATCCTGATCGGCCATACGCAGAACGATCCGCAGCGCGGCCTCGAATATCTGAAGTTCCTGAATTCCAACCAGGCGGCCGGGCTGATCCTCTTCACCGGCATCCTGCCCTTCGGCCACCAATCCATGACGGCCCGCCTGCCGCCCAGCGTTGGCGTCTTCGAGCCGGTCTACAACGGCGGCATTCCCTATGTCGGCGTCGACGACATCGAAGGGGCGCGCAAGGCGGTCGATCTCCTCATTGCCGAGGGACACCGCAAGATCGCCTTCATCGGCGATTCGCGCACGCGCCTTGCCTATAGCCGGCGCCGCCAGGGCTATGATGCCGGGCTCGACGCCGCGGGCGTGCCGGCCGGCGAGCGCATCATCCTGGAGGGCGACGGCACGATCGAGAGCGGGCGCCTCGCGCTCGAGCAGCTCTTCATGCGCGACACGCTGCCGAGCGCCTTCATGTGCGTCAACGACCAGACGGCGATCGGCGTGATGATCGGCCTCGGCGCGCGCGGCTATGACATTCCGACCGACTTTTCCGTCACCGGCTTCGACGACGTGCCGCAGGCGAGCTTCATGACGCCCGCGCTCACCACGATCCGCCAGCCGCGCACCGCGATCGGCAAGAGCGCCATGGCGCTGCTGTTCGAGCTTCTCTCCGACAGCGAACCGACTGACACGGAAATCCTGCTCCGGCCGGATCTGATCGTGCGCAATTCGGTCTCCGCGCCATCGCGACGGTTTCAGAAACGGTAGAAGCCCTCGATCCAGGCACGCACGCCGCCAGCCCTAGCCGTAGCGGCGCTGGGTCGGCCGTGCCGTCCGCTGGCTGCGTTCGGCCGAGACCGTGAAGCGGTCGACGAGACTCTTCAGCGTCGTGCTGATCTGCATGAGATTATGTGTGGCAGCATTGGTCTCCTCGACCATCGCCGCATTCTGCTGGGTCATCTGGTCCATGCTGCCGACGGCCGTGTTGATCTCGGAAATGCCGGCCGACTGCTCGCGGGCGGAGCTGGCGATGGCATCGATATGCGCGTTGATGTGCACGACCTGCTCGCCGATATGATGCAGCGCCTCGCCCGTCTTGTTGACCAGCGATACGCCGAGCTGCACGTCCTCGAAGGACTTGTCGATCAGAACCTTGATCTCCCTGGCCGCATCCGCGGATTTCTGCGCGAGTTCGCGCACCTCCTGCGCCACGACGGCAAAGCCCTTGCCCGCCTCGCCCGCCCGGGCCGCCTCGACGCCGGCATTGAGCGCCAGGAGATTGGTCTGGAACGAGATCTGGTCGATGACGCTGATGATCTGCGTGATCTTTCCGGAAGAGTCCTGGATGGCGCCCATCGCGGAGACTGCCTGTTCGACGATCTGGCCGGAGCGCCGGGCCTCGTCCGTGGCGCTGCCGACGACGCGGCGGGCCTCTTCCGCACGCTGCGCGGCCTCGCGGGAAATGGTGGTGATTTCCTCTACGGCCGCAGCGGTCTCTTCAAGAGACGCCGCCTGCTGCTCGGTGCGCTTGGCCATGTCGTCCGTGGCATTCACCAGTTCGCCGGAATTGCCGGCCGCATCGTCCGCCGCCGTGACGATGGCGCCGAGCGTGTCGTCCAGCTTCTCGATCGCCCCGTTGAAATTGGAGCGCAAGCGCTCGAACTGCGGGGCGAGCGGCTTGCTGATCGAGGCCGTGAGGTCGCCGCCTGCAAGGCGGGTGAGCGAGGTGTCGAGCGCAGCCAGCGCCTCTTCCTGCTCGGCATTCAGCACCTGCCGTTCGGCCTCCGCCTTCTCGCGCTCCTCCTGCAGGGCCTCCAGATAGACGGAGATGGCGTAGTCCATGTCGACGAGCGCGGCCTTGACGATGGCCGAGATCTCCTCGCCGAGCGCGGCCGCCTTCTTGCGGTAGATGAACCCTTCGAGATGTTTTGCGATGACGCTCTCGACGATCGCCTCGAGGATCAGCGCGTAACCGCCGATATACCAGCGCGGCTCCAGGCCGAGGCGGGCATGCGTCTTGCCGATCATCGTGACGGCATCGACATATTGCGTATCGAAACGCGCCGAGCCGATCAGCTCCCAATGCTTGACCTGCCGCCCCTTGGCGCTCTGGATATGGGCCTCGCTGGAGAAGAATCGCGCCGTCTCGGGCGTGGCGCGAGCCTTGCGGTAGAAGATGTCGAGGGCGCCATCGAGTGACGCGGAGATCGTCGGCAGCGCGCGCTTCAGCGCCTCGCGCTGGCCGTCATCGAGTTCGACGAAGGAGAGACGCTCATTCAATTGCTGGGTCTTGGCATCCTGCGCTGACATCCGAAATATCCTCGTGCGGTTGGAGTGCTGATTGATGCCCAGCTCCGAATCAGGGGCCTAGCTTCCGATCGCCGACGATTCTCCGCGAGGGATGGTAAATAAACAACTATGAATAGAGCGGCAATACTTTATAGAATTTGACGAAAAGCCAGAAAATTATGGCTTTTTGTGATAAGTTCCACTTATTATTATGAAGTATAGCAATTAAAATGCTGGAACCACAATACAATCTCACGCAACGTGAAGTATAACTAACCTTACGTGAGGCAGCGCACTTTTACGTCCCCAACCAGAGGTGCATCCAAAGGCATCTCGATGAAGAAACACTCGATCGCATGCGTGAACGGGCACCCCCGGCATGATGCGAAAGCACCGATGCGTCGCCAAACATTCCTTCGGAGTCAGCGGGCGGATGACGGCAGGCGCACCACCGACATGACACCAAACCTGCATAAGCTCGCAAAACAACAAAGGCCCCGGTCAAACCGGGGCCTCCAGATGGTTCCATGCGGTCTGCAAGGCCCCCACGCCGATCCGCGGCGGGAGCCCGTCGACCGGCTCAGACGTAGCGGTTGACCACGTTTTCCAGCAGTTCCTGCTTGCCGGAGCGCGGCTGCGGGTTGATGCCGCCGGCAAGAACGTAGGCCTCCAGCGCCTCCAGCGAGGAACCACCGGACAACACCTTCTGCGCATCCGGCGTCTGCCAGCCGGCATAGCGCTCGGCGAGCGGCCCGGACAGCGCCTTGTCCTCGATCATGCGGGCCGCGGCCTTCAGGCCGCGCGCGCAGCAATCCATGCCGCCGATATGACCGATCAGGAGGTCCGCCGGATCGATCGACTGGCGACGCAGCTTGGCGTCGAAGTTCGTGCCGCCGGTGGTGAAACCGCCGCCGGAAAGCACCTGGTAGAAGGCAAGCGCCATTTCCGGCACATTGTTGGGGAACTGGTCGGTGTCCCAGCCGGACTGGTAGTCGTTGCGGTTCATGTCGATCGAACCGAAGATGCCGAGCGCGTTGGCGAGCGCCAGTTCATGCTCGAAGGAATGGCCGGCGAGGATCGCGTGGCCCTGCTCGATATTGACCTTCACCTCGTTTTCCAGGCCGTACTTCTTCAGGAAGCCGTAGACCGTCGCGACGTCGTAATCGTACTGGTGCTTGGTCGGTTCCTGCGGCTTCGGCTCGATGAGGATCGCGCCCTTGAAGCCGATCTTGTGCTTGTATTCGACGACCATGTTGACGAAGCGGCCGAGCTGGTCGAGCTCCTGGCCGAGATTGGTGTTGAGCAGGGTCTCGTAGCCTTCGCGGCCGCCCCACAACACATAGTTGTCGCCGCCGAGGCGATGCGTGGCGTCGATGCAGGTCTTCACCGTCGCCGCGGCGAAGGCGAAGACATCCGGATCGGGATTGGTTGCCGCGCCCCCCATGTAGCGACGGTTGGAGAAGAGGTTCGCCGTGCCCCACAGCAGCTTCACGTCCGTCTCGGCCTGCTTCTTTTCAAAGTAGTCGACGATCTCGTTGAGGTTCTTCGTGTTCTCGACGAAGTCCCGGCCTTCCGGCCGCACGTCCGCATCGTGGAAGCAGTAGAAGGGCACCCCGAGCAACTGGAAGAATTCGAAGGCGACGTCGGCCTTCAGCTTCGCCGCCTGCATGGAATCCTCGAACCACGGACGCTCGAAGGTCTGCCCGCCGAAGGGGTCGCCGCCCGGCCAGACGAAGGTGTGCCAATAGGCGACGGCAAAGCGCAGGTGATCCTCCATGCGCTTGCCCAGCACGATCTCGTCGGGATTGTAGTGGCGGAAGGCGAGCGGGTTGGTGCTGTCGGGGCCTTCATATTTGATCCTGGCGATGTCGCCGAAGAAGCCGGTGGCCATGGGTGTCTCCTCTTGTGTGTTTGCTGGTCAGTAGGCGGCGCGGATCGCCGGGTAGAGGCGGCGATAGCGCTGGTAGGCGTCCTCGTAGGCGGCGGTCAGCGCCGTCTCGGGTTCGATCGTCTCGGCCGTGGCCGGCGCGCTGCAGACCGCAACGGGGTCCGCGCCGGTTGCCGCGACGAGGCCGAGGCGGGCGGCGCCGAAAGCGGCGCCGAAATCGCCGTCCGCCGGCAGGTCGACGGGCAGGTTCAGTGCGGTGGCGATCGATTTCAGCCAGTAGCGCGAGCGCGAGCCGCCGCCGATGGCGGTGACGCGGGTGAGCGCCGTGCCGGCGGATTTCAGCGCTTCCAGGCTGTCGCGGATGGCGAAGGAAACGCCTTCGAGCACGGCCTGCGTCAGCACTATGCGGCTGCTCTCGTGGCCTAGGCCGAGAAAGGCGCCGCGGATCGCCGCATCGTTGTGCGGCGTACGCTCGCCCGAGAGATAGGGCAGGAAGGTGACGCCGGACGGCGCCTTCAGCGCATCGCCGAGTTCCCCGGTGAGATCGGCGGCGGAGGCTCCGGTGACGCGCGAATGCCAGTTGAGCGCATCGGTGGCCGAGAGGATGACGCCCATCTGGTGCCAGGTGGCGGGCAGCGCATGGCAGAAGGCGTGCACGGCGCTTTCCGGGTTCGGCAGGTAGCTGGCATTGGCCGCAAAGAGCACACCCGACGTGCCGAGCGAAACGAAGGCCGCCCCCTCGCGTACCGTGCCCATACCGCAGGCCGAGGCCGCATTGTCCCCCGCCCCGCCGGCAACGACGACACCGGCGCCAAGGCCCCATCGTGCCGCAAGCTCCGGCCGCAGGATGCCGGCGGCCTCCGTGCCTTCCACCAGCGCCGGCATCTGGCGCTCGTCAAGCCCCGTCGCGGCAAGCAGCTCACCGGACCATTTGCGCGCGCCCGTATCGAGCCACGAGGTGCCGGCCGAATCCGACATTTCCGACATATGCTCGCCGGTGAGCCAGACGCGCAGAAAATCCTTCGGCAGCAGGACCCAACGGACCTTCGCGAAGATATCCGGCTCGTTGTTCTTCACCCAGGCGAGTTTCGGCGCCGTGAAGCCGGGAAAGACGATGTTGCCGGTGATCCTGCGAAAGCGTGGATCCGCATCGAGCGCCGCCGCCTCACGATGGCTGCGCGTGTCGTTCCACATGATGCAGGGGCGCAGCACCCTGTCCTCGGCGTCGAGCAGCGTCGCGCCGTGCATGTGGCCGGAAAGGCCGATGCCGCGCACGGCGGCAAGCGCGGCAGGATGGGCGGCGCGAAGGCCGGCGATCGCCTCCTCCGTCGCGCGGATCCAGTCCGCCGGGTCCTGCTCGGACCAGCCGGCCTGCGGCCGCGCGGTCTTCACCTCCGTGCTGGAGGCCGAGCCGACGACCGTCTGCTCCGCATCGATCAGCATGGCCTTGACGCTCGACGTGCCGAGGTCGATCCCGAGATACATGGCGTTCTCCCTAGTTGCCGTCATCCTCGTCCGGGCCGGCCGGGAGGTTGTCCTTGATGAAGATTTCGAGACGGATGCGCTCCTGCGCCGCGATGACGGGCAGGCCGTCCGCCTTGGCGCGCAGCACGCGGATGGCGCTGCGCACCTCGTGGCCGGCATCCTGGTTGAGCACGGCATCGATGGTGCCGGTTTCGAGCGCGGCGCGGGTATGGGCCGTCAGTTCGTGGGCGATCACGCAGATATCGTCGCGCTCGCCGTCGGCAAGCGCCGCGACGAGGCCCTGGTTGCCGGCGCCGAGGCTGTAGACGCCGGCAAGGTCCGGAACGGCGGCAAGGCACTCGGACATCAGCGCGCGGGAACGCGCGGGATCGTCCTGGCCCTCCAGAACCGGCAGGATCGCGCGGGCAACGGGCATCTCCGCCATCGCGGCGCAAAACCCCTCCAGGCGTTCGCGATGATCCCGCACGCGCATCGAGCCGGCGAGCACCGCGACGGGGCCGGGCCGGCCGCCGAGGAACCGTCCCATCAGGCTGCCGGCCGTGCGGCCTGCGGCAATGTTGTCGACGCCGACGAAATGATCGCGGCCGGAACCGGCAAGGTCGGAAACCAGCGTGACGAGGGGAATGCCGGCCGCATGCGCCCGGCCGACAGCCGTGGAAACCTCCGGTGCGTCCACCGCGACGACGGCGATGCCGGACACATTTTCGGCAATGGCGCCGTCGATGGCCTGCGCCAGCGCGCCGGCATCGAAGGCGGGAACGGTGACGACCGACAACCGGGTGCGCTCGCTCGCCGAATGCAGGCCGGCGCGGCGCACCTCGGCCTCAAGCCCGCGCATGAAGGGATTGTCGCCCTCCGGCAGGATGAAGACGAGGGGGTAGACCCGGCTCTTGGCAAGGTTCGCCGCCGCCACGTCGCGAACGTAGCCGAGCGCCGCAATCGCCGCCTCGACCTTAGCGCGCGTCACGCCGCGAACGCCCGGACGGTCGTTCAGCACGCGGTCGACGGTCGCCAGGCTGACGCCCGCCGTGTCGGCAATATCGTGAACCGTGGGTCTCATCTCTCCTCCGTGCCGAGACCCATAGAGGAATTTCTGATGTACGTAAATCAGAAATTTTCACGCGGACGATCCAAGCCGATTTCTCAGCCCGGAAAGCGCCTGTTCACGGCATGGATTAAGGTGATCGCACCCGATATTTCCAGCGCTCGAAGCCGCCCAGCCGGACATCGAAAGGTACGCTCCGGACGGACGGACGCCCCGTAGTGCGGAACAGCATGCCCCCCGGCCGACAGAACCCGCAGCACCTTGAGCAGTTCCGGCGAACTTGCTACCACCAAGCTCTTTGGAGCCGGTCGATGAAGCTGCCCTTTCACACGCTCGATGTGTTCACCCGAACCCGCTTCGGCGGCAATCCGCTCGCCGTGGTGCTCGATGCCGACGCACTGACGACTGAACAGATGCAGGCGATCGCCCGGGAATTCAACTATTCCCATACGACCTTCGTGCTGCGCCCCAGGAGCGACCGGCATAGCGCGCATGTGCGCATCTTCACGCCTACTGTGGAAGTGCCCTTCGCCGGCCACCCCAATGTCGGCACGGCCTATGCGTTGGCGACGGCCGAGGGTGCCGAAGCCGTGAGCGAATTCACCTTCGAGGAAGCGGCCGGGCTCGTGCCGGTTCGGATCCTGCGGGTGGAGGGAAAGGTCGATCGGGTGCAACTGACGGCACCGCAGGCGCTTTCGATCGGGCGTTCGTTTGCCCCTGCCAGCGTTGCCGCT
The DNA here is from genome assembly GCF_001652565.1 of Shinella sp. HZN7. Lineage (NCBI taxonomy): Bacteria > Pseudomonadati > Pseudomonadota > Alphaproteobacteria > Hyphomicrobiales > Rhizobiaceae > Shinella > Shinella sp. HZN7. Next base: position 3,274,019 of record NZ_CP015736.1, read on the forward strand.
TGTCTTTCGCTTGAGCAGGCGGATATCGCAAGCGGGGTTCATCCGCCCTGTATCGCCTCGGTTGGCCTGCCGTTCCTCGTCGTCGAAGTCGCGACACGGGCGGCGTTGCGGCGCGCCAAGCCGGACATGGCAGCCTTCTCCACCATCCTGCCCGCGGATGGTGCCGATGCGATCTACCTCTATTGCCGAGAATTGCAGGCGGATGACGGCGCGGTGGATTTCACCGCCCGCATGTTCGCCCCCTTCGACGGACTGCCGGAAGATCCCGCCACCGGCAGCGCCACGGCCGCGACCTGCGCCCTCCTCGCCACGCTGGAGAAGACCGCACCACGGCGCTTCGAGGTGGCGCAGGGCATCGACATGGGGCGGCCGAGCCTGCTGTCCGTCGAGGTCGAGGACGAAAGGACCGTGCATGTCGCCGGTGCCTGCGTGTCCGTGATGAGCGGAACCCTCACCGTCTGACGACCTTCAATGCCCGCCGCCGCCCCGCACCGCACCCTGCGGCTTGCGGATCGCCAGCACGCAGACGATGAGCGTCGCGAAAAGGCCGGTGAGCAGCACGAAGACATCGATGAAGGACAGGATATAGGCCTGCTGCTGCACCATGCCGGCCATCTGCTTGATGGCAATGGTAGGCCCGTCGAGGCCATGGGCGCTGTAATTGGCGGCCATGCTGTTCATGCGCTCGACGGCCTCGGGATTGCCCCACTGCACATGCTCGGAAAGGCGCAGGTAGTGTTCCTGCGAGCGCTGGGTGAGGATCGTGTTGATGACCGCCAGCCCCACGGCGCCGCCGAGATTGCGCGTCAGGTTGAAGAGGCCGGAGGCGTTGCGGATGCGGTCGGGCGACAGCGTGCCGAGCGCCACGTTGTTGATCGGCACCATGCAGATCATCAGCGAGACGCCGCGCAGGATCTGCGGCACGAGCAGTTCGTAGAAATCCCAGTCGGCGGTAAGCTGCGTCATCGACCAGGTGCCGAGCGCAAAACCGCCGAAGCCCATCATCATCATGACGCGCGGATCGAGCCGCGACGACATCATGCCGGCAATCGGCGCCGTGCAGAACATGGCAAGGCCGGAGATGAACAGCGTCTCGCCGATCATCAGCGAATCGTAGCCGCGGATGCGCGCCAGATAGAGCGGGTAGAGATAGGTGAGGCCGTAGAGGCCGATGCCCATGGTGAAGGAGAAGATCGAGCCGAAGGCGAAGTTGCGGTTCGCGAAGGCGCGCAGGTCCACCACCGGAAACGGCACCTTGAAGGCCCGCCAGAAGAAGACCACGGCGCCGACCACGACGGCGACGGATCCCATGACGATATGCTCGTCGCTGAACCAGTCCTTGTTGTTGCCCTCTTCCAGCACATATTCGAGCGAGCCGAGGAACACCGCCATGGAGATGAGGCCCCACCAGTCGAAGCGCTTCATCAGGCTGAATTCCGGCTTGTCGAAGTCGATGAGGTTCCAGGTCAGCACCGTGACGATGATGCCCGGGATGATGTTGACGAGGAAGAGCCAGTGCCAGGAGAAGGCGTGGCTGAGATAACCGCCGACCGTCGGGCCGATGGTCGGGGCAAGCGTGGCGACGAGGCCGATCATCGGCGAGACGACGGACCGCTTGGAGGGCGGGAAGATGGTGAAGGCGGCCGCGAAGACCGAGGGGATCATGCCGCCGCCGATGAAGCCCTGGATGGCGCGGTAGACAATCATCTGGTCGATGTTCGTGGCGGTCGCGGCAAGCGCACTCGCCACGGTGAAACCGGCGGCCGAGAAGGCGAAGAGCACGCGCGTCGAGACGATGCGCGCCAGCGTGCCCGACAGCGGGATCATGATGACCTCGGCGATGAGATAGGAGGTCTGCACCCAGGCGATCTCGTCGGCGCCCGCGCCAAGGCCGGCCTGGATCTCCGAGAGCGAGGCGGAGACGATCTGGATGTCGAGGATCGACATGAACATGCCGAAGACCATCGCGAAGAACGCGACGACGCGGCGGACGGGAACCTTGTCGGCCTGCGCGGGCGCCGCCGTCAGGGCGCCTGCTGCCGGTTGAGCGGTCGCGGCCATCGCCCGCGCTCCTTTGCTTAAGGTCTCTACTCGGCCTTGGCAGCCACCGCCGTGCCCTGGGGCGCCGTGCGGCTGTCGACATCGACGACGACACTGAGGCCGGCGCGCAGCTTGCCGGTATCCAGCGCGTCCCGCGGGATGGCGATGCGGACCGGCACGCGCTGCGTGACCTTGGTGAAGTTGCCGGTGGCGTTCTCCGCCGGCAGCAGCGAGAAGACCGAGCCGGAGGCCGGCGCGATCGAATCCACGATGCCGACGATGTCGTCATCCTCGAAGGCATCGACATGCAGATGCACCTTCGAGCCCGGCACCAGATGGGCGATCTGCGTTTCCTTGAAGTTCGCCTCGACATAGAGGTCCTTCACCGGAACGAGGGCGGCAAGACGCTGGCCGGCCGAGACGAGGTCGCCGACCTGCACGGAAATATTGCCGACGACGCCGTCATAGGGCGCCTTCAGCACGGTGAAGCCGAGGTCGCGCTCGGCCTTGTCGCGGGCAAGCTCCAGCGTGCGGATCTGGCTTTCGGCCTCCGCGCGTTGCGCCTCGAGCACCGTGATGGCCGCCCTGGCGGCAACGATATTGGCATCCGCGCCGACGAGATTGGCCTTGGCCTGGTCCAGCGCCACGGTGGCGCTGTCGAGCGAGGCGGTGGTGCCGACGGCCTTGGCATTCAGCTCCTTGGCGCGCTTTTCAGCGACCTCCGCACCGCTGAGGGCGGCCTGGTAGGCCGTCTTCTGGGCATCGGCCTGGGCAAGGCTCGCCCTGGCGCCTTCGATCTGCGCATCGATGCGGCCGAGCGAAAGCTTCTGCGTCGCGATCTGCGCCTCGGCCTGCTCGCGGGCGAGCCGGTAGTCGCCGTCATCGAGCGTGACGAGCGGATCGCCGGCCTTCACCGTCTGGTTGGCGACGGCGTTGACCATGGCCACATAGCCGGAAACCTTGGGGGAGATGGAGGCGATGTCGCCCTCGATATAGGCGTCGTCCGTCGAGATCATGAAGCGGCCGTTCGTCCACCATTCGTGGCCGTACCACCCGCCTGCGGCGATGAGGGCAACGGCGAGGATCGGCAGCACAAGGCGCCGGCCACCCTTCTTCGGCTCTGCCGGCTGGGCAACGGCGGCGGGTGCCGTCTCTGCGGTGGTCGCCGGCCGCGCCTCGGCGGTCTCGGCCTCGAAATCATCGTTGACCGGACGAACCTTCGCCGTGCCGGCGCCATGGGAAGTCGACATGGATTTGCCACCATCTCTGGGATAGATTTCCGAACTGAACCGTTCGGTTCGATTTGACATAGACTCCTTTCTCGCGCATATCAAGTGGAAATCGAACCGAACGGTTCGAAATGGTTGACGCCAGGTCTCGAACACGGGAACGGAGATGCAGACGACGGAAGAAAAATCGCGCACCCCGCAAACGGGCCGCCGCATTGCCGGCGAGGACCCTGCCAAGCGCGAGCAGATTCTCGATGGCGCGAAACGCGTGTTCATGGAAGAGGGCTTCGAAGCCGCCAGCATGAACGACATCACGCGCGCGGCCGGCGTCTCCAAGGGCACGATCTACGTCTATTTCGAGAACAAGGAAGACCTGTTCGGCTCGATGATCGAGCGCGAGCGCCGGCGGATCACCGAAACGGTGCGCCATGTGCTCGACGGCAGGCGGCCGATCGCCGAAACGCTGATGGAATTCGGCCTGCTCTTCGCCACGCACATGACGGCGGACCAGACGATCCGCGCCATGCGCATGGTGATCGCCGCCAACCATCGCCTGCCGAAACTCTGTAGCCGCTTCTTCTCCGCAACGCCGATCAACCCGGTCTCGGTGCTGCAGGAATATCTCGACCGACAGGTAGCGGCCGGCACCATCGTTTCGGACGACACGACCCAGACGGCCAAGCAGTTCATCGAACTCACCACGGTCGGCCTTTTCAAGCCCCGCATCTTCGGCGCGATGGAAGAGGTGCCGCAGAAGGCCGTGATCGAACAGAACGTCGCCTCGGCCATAAGGGTCTTTCTCGCAGCTTATGGCGCAAAGCCCTGAAGACGCGGGCGGCGGTCATCAGATGACGAAATCGTGATATCCGCCCGAACGGCAGGCGGTCAGCTTGTCAGCAGTCAAATTCCGCATAAATACGAAGGTCCATTCTCAACCCGTATCTTGGAGAGGAAGACCGGATGGACAGCATTCTTGCGCTCATGCAAGACCCGGCCGCGTGGGTAGCCCTCGTCACGCTCGTCGTGATGGAGGTCGTTCTCGGCATCGACAACCTTATCTTCATCTCGATCCTGACGAACAAGCTGCCCCCGAGCATCGCGAAAGGGCCCGCCGTATCGGCATCGGCCTCGCGCTCATCATGCGCCTTGCGCTGCTCGGCACCATTGCCTGGATCGTCCAGCTCACCACTCCGGTCTTCGAGGCCTTCGGCCATGGCTTCTCCTGGAAGGACATGATCCTGATCGCCGGCGGCCTATTCCTCGTCTGGAAGGCGACGAAGGAAATCCACCACAATGTCGACCCCATCGACCACAAGGAAGACATGATGGGCGGCGCGGCCTCGACGACCTTCACGGCGGCGATCGGCCAGATCCTGCTGCTCGACCTCGTCTTCTCCATCGACAGCATCATCACCGCCGTCGGCATGACGCCGCACTTGCCGATCATGGTTGTCGCCGTCCTCGTCGCCGTCACGGTCATGCTGCTTGCGGCCACGCCGCTCGCCAATTTCATCGAGAAGAACCCGACGATCGTCATGCTGGCGCTCGCCTTCCTCCTGATGATCGGCACGACACTGATCGCCGAAGGCATGGGCTTCCATGTGCCGAAGGGCTACGTCTACGCTGCGATGGCCTTCTCGGCCCTTGTCGAGGTGCTCAACATGTTCTCTCGCCGGGCGCGGCAAAGGAGCAGGGCCTCGGGCCACTAGAGCAATTCCAACAAAAAGTGCGAAGCGGTTTTGCGCCCGGAATTGCTTAAAAACAAACAGACAGAGCGTTTTCGCGATTCGAAGAAAAGCGGGAATGTTCCTGGCACGAAGAAACCGGCGGGACCTTCATCCCGCCGGTTCCCGTTTGGAAAGGTGCTGAAGACGGACCGGACAGGTGGGGAGCTCGACTGCCGTTTCGTTGGCCACGGGAAGAAACCGGAAAAACGCCCGTGTTCTCCATCCCCGTCGCGTCCGGTTGACACGGTCCGCCTTCTCTTGGCAAACCGCCCGGCAAATGGATTGTTCCGCAAAAGTTTGTGACCGGCTTGCGCGTCTTGCAGGAACCGGAAAGGCCCGTACGGAATTCATGTCGAGCATCGTCCCGCCGCACGGACCGGAATATGACCCTTGAGCAGACCTTCGCCTTCGTCGTCATCACGCTCATGATGGCGGCGTTCATCTGGGGACGGTTTCGCTACGACCTCGTTGCCTGTTGCTCGCTGCTCCTGGCGCTCGCGCTCGGCATCGTGCCCTTCGACAGGGCCTTTTCCGGTTTCAGCGACGACATCGTCATCATCGTCGGCAGCGCATTGATGGTCAGCGCGGCCGTCGCCCGCTCCGGCATCGTCAATCTCGCGGTCAAGCGCTTCTTCCCGAACCTCACCTCCGGCCGCGCGCAGCTCGCGCTGCTGCTCGTCTCCGTCGCGGTGCTCTCGGCGTTCATCAAGAACATCGGCGCGCTCGCCATCATGATGCCGCTCGCCTTCCAGTTCGCCCGGAAATCCGGCACGCCCGCCTCGAAATTCCTGATGCCCATGGCCTTCGCCGCGCTGCTCGGCGGCCTGATGACGCAGATCGGCACCTCGCCGAACATCGTCGTCTCGCGGCTGCGCCAGGAGATCACCGGTGAGAGCTTCACCATGTTCGACTTCACGCCCGTCGGCGCCACGCTGGCGGTTTGCGGCATCCTCTTCATGCTGTTCTTCAACCGCATCGTGCCGGAACGCACGAACAGCAATGCCAGCATCGAGGAATCGCTGGAGGCGGCCGCCTATTCCTCCGACGCGACGGTGGAGGAAGGCTCACCCTCCGTCGGCAGGTTGCTGAACGACGTGCTGAAGCACGGCGACGGCGAGGTGATCGCCACCGCCATCATCCGCGGCCATGTCCATCTCTCCCCGCTGCCCGATGTGCGCCTTGCCGCGGGCGACACGATCCTGATGGAGGGCACGGCAAGAGCGCTCGACAAGGTCGTCTCCGCCGCCGGCCTCATGCTGTCCGGCAAGCCGATCCGCGCCGGGCGCGGCGAGGAAGGCGAGATCAGCGCCATCGAGGCCGTCGTCGGCAACGATTCCCGGCTCATCGACATTTCGGCGCGCAGCATCGCACTGTTTCATTCCTACGGAATCAACCTGCTCGCCGTCAGCCGGCAGGGCGAACGGCTGCGGGAAAAGCTCTCCGCGGTGCGGCTGCGCCCCGGCGACATGGTCGTGCTGCAGGGCAACAATCGCACCCTGCCGACGCTCCTGCCGGAACTTGGCCTGCTTCCCCTCGCCCAGCGCGAGATCCTGCTCGGCGCGCCCCGCCGGGCGATCATCCCCGTGCTGGTGCTGATCGCCGCCATGGCCTCCACCGCCATCGGCCTCGTGCCGGTGGCGACCGGCTTCTTCGCCGCCGCCGTCGCCATGGTGCTCTTGCGCGCCGTGCCGCTGCGCGAGGCCTATGCCGCGCTCGACGGGCCGATCCTCATCATGCTCGCCTGCCTCATCCCCGTCTCCGACAGCCTGCGCACGACGGGCGCCAGCGAGCTCATCGCCGGCTGGCTGGGCGATGTCGCCGTGCACCTGCCGCCCTTCGGCGCCCTCGCCCTCATCCTTTTGACCGCCATGGCCGTCACGCCCTTCCTCAACAATGCCGCGACGGTGCTGGTCATGGCGCCGATCGCCGCAAGTTTCGCCGGCGCGCTCGGCTATCGGCCGGAGGCCTTCCTGATGGCGGTGGCGATCGGTGCGGGCTGCGATTTCCTCACCCCCGTCGGCCACCAGTGCAACACGCTGGTCATGGGGCCGGGGGGCTACAAATTCGCCGATTATCCGCGGGTCGGCCTGCCCCTGTCCTTCCTCATCGTTCTCGTCAGCGTACCGGCCTTGCTCTACGTCTGGCCGGTGCAATAGGCGCGGCTGACTTTTTCTTGACGCGCCGGGCTGAATATGGTCTCACGCAGCCCAACGGAAAGCCTTTCCCCGCCGCCTGTCCGGCGCAAAACCGGGCTCTCCCTCCCTAAAGTGACGCCTTCGCCGCCGGAACCGCCGGCCCGGGGGCGTAGAACCATGTCAAGACGGGCCAAACCATGAGCACTTCCGCAACCGCCTCCGGCGTTCGCGTCCGCATCGCACCCTCCCCGACCGGCGAGCCGCATGTCGGCACCGCCTATATCGCGCTGTTCAACTATCTCTTCGCCAAGAAGAACAACGGCACCTTCATCCTGCGCATCGAGGATACGGACGCCACGCGCTCGACGCCGGAATTCGAGCAGAAGGTGCTGGACGCACTGAAATGGTGCGGCCTCGAATGGTCGGAAGGCCCCGACATCGGCGGCCCCTACGGCCCCTATCGCCAGTCCGATCGCAAGGACATCTACCATCCCTTCGTCGACAAGATCGTCGAGAACGGCCACGGCTTCAAGTGTTTCTGCACGCCCGAGCGGCTGGCGGAGATGCGCGAGGCGCAGCGCGCCGCCGGCAAGCCGCCGAAATATGACGGCCTGTGTCTCCATCTCTCTGCCGAGGAAGTGAAGACGCGCGTCGAGGCGGGCGAGCCGCATGTCGTGCGCATGAAGATCCCGACCGAAGGCTCCTGCAAGTTCGTCGACGGCGTTTACGGCCCGGTCGAAATCCCGTGGGATGCCGTCGACATGCAGGTCCTGCTCAAGGCCGACGGCATGCCGACCTACCATATGGCGAACGTCGTCGATGACCACCTGATGAAGATCACGCATGTCGCGCGCGGCGAGGAATGGCTCGCTTCGGTGCCGAAGCACATCCTCATCTACCAGTATCTCGGCCTCGAGCCGCCGGTCTTCATGCACCTGTCGCTGATGCGCAACCACGACAAGTCGAAGCTCTCGAAACGCAAGAACCCGACCTCGATCTCCTATTATTCCGCGCTCGGTTACCTGCCGGAAGCGCTGATGAACTTCCTCGGCCTGTTCTTCATCCAGATCGCCGAGGGCGAGGAACTGCTGACCATGGATCAGCTCGCCGAAAAGTTCGATCCGGAGAACCTGTCCAAGGCCGGCGCGATCTTCGACATCCAGAAGCTCGACTGGCTGAACGGCCGCTGGCTGCGCGAGCAGCTTTCAGAAGAGGAATTCGTCCAGCGCGTGCTTTCCTGGGCGATGGAGAACGACCGCGTCCGCCAGGGGCTGAAGCTCTCGCAGTCGCGCATTTCCAAGCTCGGCGAACTGCCGGACCTTGCCGGCTTCCTGCTGAAATCCGACCTCGGCCTGACGCCGGAGGCCTTCGCCAAGGTGAAATCCACGCCGGAAGAAATCCTCGAAGTCCTCAATCAGGTCCAGCCCGATCTCGAAAAGATGCCGGAATGGACCGTGGAGAGCATCGAGGCGGAATTGCGCGCCAGCGCCGACAAACTCGGCAAGAAGCTGAAGGTCGTCGTCGCCCCGCTCTTCGTCGCCGTTTCCGGCTCGTCGCGCTCGCTGCCGCTCTTCGATTCGATGGCCATCCTCGGCCGCTCCGTCGTGCGCCAGCGCCTCAAAGTGGCCGCGCAGGTGGTTGCCTCGATGGTCGGCAGTGGAAAGTAAGGAACAAGAAGAATGAACGAGAAGACAGAAACCGCCCTTTCCTCCGACCCGACGGAAGTCCGCCGCCAGAAGCTCGACCAGCTTCGCCAGACGATCGGCGACGTCTACCCGGCGCATTTCCACCGGACGATGACGAATGCCGAACTTGCGGAAAAATACGAGGACCTGGCGCCCGATACCGAGAGCGGCGACGTGGTGACGGTCGCCGGCCGCGTCTATTCCTCGCGCAATTCCGGCATGTTCATGGACATCCATGACGCCTCGGGAAAGATCCAGATCTTTTCGCACAAGGACACGACGCCCGAAGAAGCCCGCGCGCTGCTGCCGATGATCGATCTCGGCGACATCATCGGCGTGACGGGCGTCGTGCGCCGCACCAAGCGCGGCGAGCTGACGATCAACGCACAGCAGATCGTCATGCTGACGAAGACCCTGCTGCCGATGCCGGAAAAGTGGCATGGCGTGGCGGACATCGAGATCCGCTACCGCAAGCGCCACCTCGACATCATGACCAACGAGGAATCCAAGCTCCGCTTCCAGCAGCGCTCGAAGATCGTCTCCGGCATCCGCCGCTTCATGGAGAACGACGGCTTCATGGAAGTGGAGACGCCCATGCTGCATTCCGTCTATGGCGGCGCGACGGCCGAGCCCTTCAAGACGCACCACAACACGCTGAAGCTCGACATGTACCTGCGCATCGCGCCGGAACTGTTCCTGAAGCGCACGCTGGTTTCGGGCTTGACCGACAAGGTGTTCGAGATCAACCGCAACTTCCGCAATGAGGGCGTGTCCACCCGGCACAATCCCGAATTCACCATGATGGAGTGCTACTGGGCTTATGCCGACTACGAGGACATCATGGACCTCGTGGAACGCCTCTTCGCGGAGCTCGCGGTCAAGATCCACGGCTCGACCGAATTTTCCTACGGCGACAAGCAACTCTCCTTCAAGGGCCCGTTCAAGCGCGTGCCGATGCCCGACGCCGTGAAGGAAGCGACCGGCATCGACTTCCTCGCGATCAAGACGGACGAGGAAGCGCGCGCCGCTGCCAGGGCCGCCGGCTTCGAAGTCGAGAAGGACTGGACCTGGGGCGAATGCCTCGCCTTCGTCTTCGAGGAGAAGGTCGAGCCGACGCTGATCCAGCCCTCGCACGTCACGCACTTCCCGAAGGACATCTCGCCCTTCGCCAAGGAAGTGCCGGGGGAACCGCGCCTCGTCGAGCGTTTCGAGACCTATTGCAACACCTGGGAACTCGGCAACGCCTTCTCCGAGCTGAACGATCCGGAAGAACAGCGCGCCCGCATGGTCGAGCAGCTCGAACAGGCCCATGCCCGCGGCGAGAAGGACAAGCAGCTCGACGACGAATTCCTGGATGCCATCGACCAGGGCATGCCGCCCGCTGGCGGCCTCGGCATCGGTGTCGACCGCCTGATCATGCTGCTCACCAACGCCTCGTCGATCCGCGACGTCATCCTCTTCCCGGCCCGCCGGGCAAAGGCGGACTGAGAGCTGAGGCGGCTGATGCCGGCCACCTCTTGTCTGATTTCGTTCTTGGCTCTTGCCCCTCACCCTAACACTCTCCCCGCAAGCGGGGAGAGGGGACATGCCCCACGAACGGATATTGGTTGAGGAAACGAGCGCGTCCTATCCCCTTCTCCCCGTTTACGGGGAGAAGGTCGCGGCAGCGGGATGAGGGGCATTGCCTCCTCTACCCGTCAATGCTCGCTGGCGGCGACCTCGTGCGACCCGTCTTCGGCTGACGCTTCGCCGTGGCCACCTTCGGCCTTCGCCTCGCGATGGCCACCCGCTTCCTCGACCGCATGCGGATCGATACAATCCGCCCGCTCCTTCATCGCGGTCACGATGGTCTTGATCTCGTCCAGCGAAAGCTCCTTGCGCTCGCCGTAGAATTCGCCGTTGCCCGCCGGCTGGCCGGTCGTGTAGCGCGCGACGAACGGTGCCGCCATTCCGGGGATGGCTGACGGGTTGCGTGCGAAAAGCACCTCGGCGCCGATGGCGCGGCCGCGCATGTCGGCCCGGTTCACGGGCCCGGCGGCATCGAGCAGGATGACCTGGTAGAGATCGGCCTCCTCGTGGTTGGATACGGCGCCGGCGACACGCAGCGCCGTCTTGATGCGCACATCCCCGTCCTTGGCGTCCGAGCGCACATATTTGCGCAACCATTGTTGGCCGTTGCGATCGAGGCGTACGGTGGACACCGTCGTACAGGCGGCACCCGACACCTGTTCCGCCGGTGGCCCGAGCAACGCATCGCGCCCGACGAAAATCGCGGCCGCCCCCGACGCCCCCGTCAGCACGACGACGCCGGTGACGATGATCAGAAGCTTCCGGGACAAGCGGAAAGAGGTCGGAAGGAACTTCACGGGCGGTGGACTTCTCTTGAAACGCAGGAACACGAACGCGCCGAGAGCACGCGAACTGCCCGCACTCTACAGGCCGGGCGTTTCGGAAGTTTTAAACCCGGGCGTCCGATTCCGGGACGTTTTTGCGAATGATTTGCAATTGCGTTGACAGGGGCGAAAACAGCCCTATAGTTTAATGCAACTCATTCGCAAAAGCAGATCAGGAGAGCCGATGCTCCGACGTTCGTTCCATACCCTTCTTCTCAGCCTGCCGCTTCTGATGGCAGGCCCTGCTCTTGCACAGGAAAAACCGAAGGTCGTCACGACCTTCACCATCATCGCCGACATCGCGGCGAATGTGGCGGGCGATGCCGCGGTCGTCGAATCCATCACCAAGCCGGGCGCGGAGATCCACAACTACCAGCCGACCCCGCGCGATATCCTGAAGGCGCAGGACGCCAAGCTGGTGCTGTGGAACGGGCTGAACCTCGAACTCTGGTTCGAGAAGTTCCTCGCCAATCTCGGCGACGTGCCGAACGTTACCGTCAGCGAGGGCATCGAGCCGATGAGCATCGTGCAAGGCCCCTATGAGGGCAAACCGAACCCGCATGCCTGGATGTCGCCGGCCAACGCGCTCATCTATGTCGAGAACATCCGCAAGGCGCTGGTCGCGCTCGACCCCGCCAATGCCGCGAACTATGACGCGAACGCCAAGGCCTACAGCGAGAAGATCACCGCACTCGGCGCCGAGATGAAGGCGAAGATCGATGCATTGCCCGAGGAAAAACGCTGGCTCGTCACCAGCGAGGGCGCCTTCAGCTACCTCACCCGCGATTTCGGCCTCAAGGAACTCTTCCTCTGGCCGATCAACGCCGACCAGCAAGGCACGCCCAAGCAGGTGAAGGCCGTGATCGACGCGGTGCGCGAACACAATATCCACGTCGTCTTCTCCGAAAGCACCGTTTCAGACGACCCGGCAAGGCAGGTGGCCGCGGAGACCGGCGCGGCCTATGGCGGCGTGCTCTATGTCGACTCGCTGAGCGAGGCGGACGGCCCCGTGCCGACCTATCTCGACCTCCTGCGCGTCACGTCGGAGACCATCGTGAAGGGTCTTTCACAATGATGATGGGCGGCAGGCCGAAGAAGGTGGACGGCATTCTCGCCGAGGACGTGACCGTCACCTACCGCAACGGCCACACGGCGCTGACGCATGCCAGCTTCTCCGTGCCGAAGGGCACGATCACCGCGCTCGTCGGCGTCAACGGCGCCGGCAAGTCCACGCTCTTCAAGGCGATCATGGGCTTCGTGCCGGTCGCCGCCGGCAAGGTGACCATCCTCGGCCTTTCCGTGCAGGAGGCGCTGAAGAAGAACCTCGTCGCCTATGTGCCGCAGGCCGAGGAGGTCGACTGGACCTTCCCCGTGCTCGTCGAGGACGTCGTCATGATGGGCCGCTACGGCCACATGAACTGGCTGCGCATTCCGACGAAGCACGACCACGAGATGGTCGAGCAAGCGCTGTCGCGGGTGAATATGAGCGACTTCCGCAAGCGCCAGATCGGCGAGCTCTCGGGCGGGCAGAGGAAGCGCGTCTTCCTCGCCCGCGCGCTCGCGCAGGAGGGCCAGGTGATCCTGCTCGACGAACCCTTCACCGGCGTCGACGTGAGGACGGAGGAGCAGATCGTCGACCTGCTCGGCAAGCTGCGCGACGAGGGCCGTGTCATGCTGGTCTCCACCCACAATCTCGGCAGCGTGCCGGACTTCTGCGACCGCACCGTCTTCGTGAAGGGCACCGTCATCGCCTCCGGCCCGACGGCCGAGACCTTCACCGAAGCCAATCTGGAGCGCGCCTTCGGCGGCGTGCTGCGCCACTTCATCCTCGGCGGCCACGACCTGCACGACGACGAGGACAAGCGCTCCGTCAAGGTCATCACCGACGACGAGCGCCCCTTCGTCATCTACGGCGAGCGCGACGCGGAGAAGACGCCGTGATCGACACGCTCCTCGAACCCTTCGGCTATGGCTACATGGTGAACGCCATGTGGGTGAGCGCGCTGGTCGGCTGCATCTGCGGCTTCCTGTCCGCCTATCTCATGCTGAAGGGCTGGTCGCTGATCGGCGATGCGCTCTCCCATTCCATCGTGCCCGGCGTTGCCGGCGCCTACATGCTGGGCCTGCCCTTCGCGGCCGGCGCCTTCCTCTCCGGCGGGCTTGCCGCCGCCGCGATGCTCTTCCTCAACCGGAAGACCAGATTGAAGGAAGACGCCATCATCGGCATGATCTTCTCCTCCTTCTTCGGCCTCGGCCTCTTCATGGTCTCGCTCGCCCCGACGCCGGTGAACATCCAGACCATCGTGCTCGGCAACATCCTCGCCGTCAGCCCGGAGGACACGATCCAGCTCGCCATCATCGGCGTCGTCACGCTCGTCATCCTGCTCCTGAAATGGAAGGACCTGATGGTCACCTTCTTCGATGAGAGCCACGCCCGCTCGATCGGCCTCAACCCGACGGGCCTGAAGATCCTGTTCTTCACGCTGCTCAGCGCCTCCACGGTCGCCGCCATGCAGACGGTCGGCGCCTTCCTCGTCATCGCCATGGTGGTAACGCCGGGTGCTACCGCCTATCTGCTGACGGACCGCTTCCAGCGGCTGATCACGATCGCCGCCGCGCTCGGCGCCGGCACCAGCCTCGTCGGCGCCTATATCTCCTATTTCCTGGATGGGGCGACGGGCGGCATCATCGTCGTTCTGCAGACGGCGATCTTCCTTACCGCCTTCCTCTTCGCCCCGAAACACGGCCTTCTTGCCGCGCGCCGCAGGGGTCGCCTCGCCCTCGAAGCCCTGGAGGCGAAGCTGCCATGAACGAGACACTCGAACTTGCGATCATGCCCTTCCAGCTCGCCTTCATGCAGAACGCCTTCCTGGTGACGCTGATGATATCGGTGCCGATGGCGCTGCTCTCCTGCTATCTCGTGCTGAAGGGCTGGTCGCTGATGGGCGACGCGGTCTCCCATGCTGTCCTGCCGGGCGTCGTCATCGCCTATGTCCTGGGCCTGCCCTTCGCCGCCGGCGCCTTCGTCGCGGGCCTGTTCTGTGCGCTTTCGGCCGGCTACCTCAAGGACAACAGCCGGGTGAAGGAGGATACGATCCTCGGCATCGTCTTTTCCGGCATGTTCGCGCTCGGCCTCGTTCTCTACGTGAAGATCCAGCCGGATATCCATCTCGACCACATCCTCTTCGGCGACATGCTCGGCATCGCCGCCGCCGATCTCGTGGAGACGGCCGCGATCGCCGCGGCCTCGACGGCCTTCATCCTCCTCTTCCGCAAGGACCTCCTGGTGCATGCCTTCGACCGGCAGCACGCCTCGGCCATCGGCCTGCCGGTGAAACTGCTGCATTACGGCCTGCTCGCCGTGCTGTCGCTCGTCGTGGTCGGCGCGCTGAAGGCGGTCGGCATCATCCTCGCCATCGCCATGCTGGTGGCGCCGGGCGCCATTGCCGCCCTCCTCACGCGGCGCTTCCCGAGCATGCTCATGGTCGCCGTCGCGGTCGCCCTCGGCGCCACCTTCTTCGGCATCTGGCTGAGCTTCCTCATCGACAGCGCCCCCGCCCCGACCATCGTGCTCCTGATGACCGTCCTCTTCGTGCTCGCCTTCCTGCGGCAGGTGCTGCAGAGCCGCAAACCGGCGCAGGAGGCCAGCGAGCGGGCCTGATCCGGCACGGCTGCCGCTCGGTCGACAGCCGCGCGCTTTCCGTCTATCGTCCGCCGCAACCTGCCGTTCCTGCTTCGCGAGGGACGGCGCAACGAACGAAAACAACACGCAACGGGACGGCATGGCGCATATCGGTATCGTCGGCGGCGGCCTCATGGGCTGCGCCACAGCGCTCAATCTCCTGGAACAGGGCCACAGCGTCACCATCCTGGAGCGGGACGCCGGCGGCCTGCCGGCCTCGGTCGGCAATGCGGGCATCCTGGCCGTGCCGGAAATCGATCCGCTCGCCCGGCTGGACATGCTGCTCTCCGTGCCGAAATGGCTGCTCGATCCGCTGGGGCCGCTGACCCTGCGCTGGCAGGATCTGCCGGCGCTCACCCCCTGGCTCATCCGCTTCCTCCTTTCGGCCCGCGCCGGCACGGCCGCAGAAAGCCGCAAAGCCCTGCTTTTCCTCATGAAGACGGCGGAGGCCGATCATGTGCGCCTCGGCGCGATGGCCGGCCTCTCCGGCCATATGCGCGACACTGGCGCGCTGACGGTCTTCGACAGCGCCGCGGCCCGCGACAAGGTGTTCGCGCACGAGGCGGAGAATGCCCGGCTGATCGGCTGCAACGTCGAGGCGCTGGACGTGGAAGAAGCCCGCCGCCGCGTGCCGGCCCTCTCGGGACCTTTTGCCGGCGCCATCTTCAACGACGGCTACAAGACCTTCGAATATCCGCTGACCTTCCTGCGCCGCCTGCAGGCGCTGCTGCGCGACCGCGCGGCACTGCTCGACGCCACCGTGTCGCGCGTCGCCCGGGCGGAGAGCGGGATCAGCGTGACGACGGAGGGCGGCCGGACCTTCACCTTCGATCGCCTTGCGATCACCGCGGGCGTCTGGTCGCGCCGCTTCGTCGCCGATCTCGGCCTGAAGGTGCTGCTTGAAACCGAGCGCGGCTACAACACCACCTTCATGAATCCGTCGACGACGCTCGAAATGCCGGTCTTCTTCTCCGAGCACGGCTTCGTGGCGACGCCCTTCGAGAATGCGCTGCGTATCGGCGGCGCGGTGGAGCTCGCCTCGCCCGACGCGCCCGCCAACTACAGGCGCGCCGCCGCCATGCGCAGGAAGATGCGCCGCTACGTGCCGGACCTTCCGGAAGAAGGCGGCACCGAATGGATGGGGCGGCGCCCCTCCACCCCGGATTCGCTGCCCGTCATCAGCCTGCATCCGGGCGATCCGCGCATCGCCTTTGCCTTCGGCCACGGCCATCTCGGCCTCACGCTTTCCGCAACGACCGGCCGCCATGTCGCCCAGCTTCTGGCCGGTGAGGGTGAAAGCACGCTTGCCCCCTTCTCCATCGCCCGTTTCCAGTAGGCGCGCGATCTCCATAACGACAAGAAGAAAGACACCCGTAATGCACAAGGTTATTTTCGACACGGATCCCGGCGTCGACGACGCGATGGCGCTGCTGTTCCTGCACAATCATCCCGAGATCGACCTCATCGGCATCACCACCGTCTTCGGCAATGCCGCCATCGAGACCACGACGCGCAACGCCCTGTTCCTGAAACGCGAATGGGGCATCGCGGCCCCCGTCGCCCGCGGCGAGGGCAAGACCTACAATCCGATGCGCAACCCGGTCGACTGGCCGGTGCTGATCCACGGCCATGACGGGCTCGGCAATATCGACGTGCCCGAGACGATCGACCTGCCGCTCGATCCGCGCCCGGCGCACCGCTTCATCATCGAGACCGTACGGGCCAATCCCGGCGAGGTGACGCTGATCGCCGTCGGCCGCATGTCGAACCTCGCCTATGCGCTGAAGGAAGACCCCGCTATCGCCGGCCTCGTCAGGCAGGTCATCATCATGGGCGGCGCCTTCGACGTGTCCGGCAACATCACGCCGGCCGCCGAAGCCAACATCCACGGCGACCCGGAAGCCGCCGACGCGGTGATGACGGCGCCGTGGAAGGTCGTGGTCGTCGGTCTCGACGTGACGATGAAGACGGTGATGACCCGCAAGCGCCTCGCCGAACTCACCGAGCGGAACGGCAAGCACCTGAAGCTGCTTTCCGACATCTCGCAATTCTACATCGACTTCTACGGCCAGCATGTGGAGGACGAGGGCATGGTGGTGCACGATAGCTGCGCCTGCATCTATCTCGTCGCCCCCGAACTCTTCACCACCCGCCCCGGCGCGATCCGCGTCGTCGCCGGCGGCATTGCCGATGGCCAGACGATCCAGAAGCCGGACGCCCGCACATTCCCGCCCGGCAACTGGGACGACCTGCCGAGCCAGCACGCCTGCATCGGCATCGATGCGGAAAAGGTGATGGCGCTGCTCGACGAGACGCTCGTCCGCTGAGGAGCCTGCCCCTCCCCCCTACCGGGACCTTCTCCCCGCAAGCGGGGAGAAGGAGGATGTGGCGATGCCGTACCCTATCAGCGATCACTCTGCCGCAGGCAGCGGGAGGGAGGAAGGCGGCGCGCCCATCGCTCCTCGCCCCGCTTGCGGGGAGAGGATGCCGGCAGGCAGGTGAGGGGCAACCCTCGCCCCAAGAGCCTGCTCAGCCCGGCGTGCCCGGCAATTGCCAGTCGATCGGCTTGCGGCCGTGCTTTTCGAGAAACGCGTTCGCCTTGGAAAACGGCCGCGAGCCGAAGAAGCCGTTATGGGCGGAAAGCGGCGAGGGATGGGCCGAGCGCAGCACGAGATGGCGGTCCCGATCGACGAAGGCCGCCTTCTTCTGCGCATAGGAGCCCCAGAGGATGAAGACGACGGGCTTTTCCTGCTCGTTGACGGCGCGGATGACCGCGTCGGTGAACCGCTCCCAGCCGCGGCCCTGGTGCGAGGCGGCGCGGCCCATCTCCACCGTCAGCACGCTGTTCAAAAGCAGGACGCCCTGCTTGGCCCAGTGCTCCAGGAAGCCATGACGGACCGGCGGGATGCCGAGATCGTCCTGCATTTCCTTGTAGATGTTGACCAGCGACGGCGGGATGCGCACGCCGGGCTGCACGGAAAAGCAGAGCCCGTGCGCCTGCCCCTCGCCGTGATAGGGATCCTGCCCGAGGATGACGACACGCACCTCCTCCAGAGGCGTCAGGTCGAGGGCGCGGAAATATTCCGAGCCTTTCGGGAAGATGCGCCGTCCCGCCTGCTTCTGCTCCAGGAGGAAGGCCTTGAGGTCGGCCATGTAGGGGCTGGAGAATTCCGCCGCCAGGGGCGCCTTCCAGCTTTCCCCGACCTTCACTTCGCCCGCTGCCATCGCCCGCTCCCGTGTCTTCCTTCGAGAAGACAGAGTTTAGCGCCTGACAGCGGCAAGAACCGGCGGCAAGGCCGGTCATCCACAGCTAATCTTGCCCGACGCCGAGCACCGTCATCAGGTTCTTCATGCGCGCAGCGGCGAGGTCCGGCCTGTCGAGCACGTTGGCCCGGTCGGCAAGGCGGAAGACGTCGGCATAGTGCAGGAGGCCGCGGGCCGACTGCATGCCGGCCGGCATGGTGAAATGGTCCTGGTGGCCGTTGAGCCAGGCGAGGAAGACGACGCCTGCCTTGTAATATTGCGTCGGCGCCTCGAAGATCTTGCGCGAGAGCGGCACCGTCGGCTCGATGACGGCCCGGAAGGTGGCGGCATCGCCGGTCGCGAGCGCCGCCAACGCCTTGGAAGCCTGCGGGGCCACCGCATCGAAGATGCCGAGCAGTGCATGGCTGTACCTCTGCCCGTCACCCTCGATCAGCTCGGCATAGTTGAAGTCGTCGCCCGTGAAGCAGAGCACGCCCTCCGGCAGCCGGTTGCGCAACGCCACCTCGCAGGCATTGTCGAGCAGCGAGATCTTGATGCCCTCGACCTTGCCGCGGTTCTCCGCGATGATCGACAGGACCGTCTCCAGCGCAGGCGCGAAATCCCTGGAGCCCCAGTAGCCCGCAAGCTGCGGGTCGAACATGTCGCCCAGCCAGTGCAGCACGACCCTGTCCTTCGCCTGGCCGAGGATGCGGCCATAGACCTTGCGGTAGTCGTCCGGCGAGGCCGCGAGGCGAGCGAGCGCCCGGCTCGCCATCATGATGGCCCGGCCACCGTGCTTCTCGACGAAACCGACCTGCTCCTCATAGGCCCGGATCACGTCGTCAAGCGAACGCGCATCGGCGGGGTCGAGATGGTCCGTGCCCGCGCCGCAGGCGAGATCGGCGCCCGGCACGGTCTTCGCCTCGGCCAGCGAGCGGCGGATCAGCTCCTGCGCGCCGGCCCAGTCGAGCCCCATGCCGCGCTGCGCCGTGTCCATCGCCTCGGCGATGCGGAAGCCGAGCGACCAGAGATGGTGCCGGAACGCCATCGTACGCTCCCAGTCGATGGCCGGCGCCTCCCAGGGCCGCGCGTCGTGACGCGGATCGGAAACCACATGGGCCGCCGCATAGGCGATGCGGCTGAAGACGGGCGCGGCGGTGGGGCGCTCAAGCGGCGTCCCGACAAGCTCGTAGCGGGCAAGGCCGCCATCCGGCTGCGGCAGGGTAAGGCTGATCGGCATGAAATCCTCCCGGGTTTTTCAGGGCAATAATTTAGATCGTTCCAAATTTCAAGGGAGATTTTTGCCGGATTGCGTTCGGCAACGACGCGTCGCCAGCCATGTCGAGAGACAGGAAAGCGCCTGCCCCGCCCTCTGTCGTCATTCTCGGCTTTGAGCCGAGAACCCATGAATCCGAGACCTTGCGGACGTAACATGAATGGTCGGGTCAAGCCCGACCATGACGAGTGGAGAGGATGGCGATACAATATGAGGGCATCTGGCCTTTGCCATTCAACTTCATCAAGCGCGATCCAAACCCTCTTGACAAATTTGGAACGATCCAATTAATTGCCGTCAACAAGCGGGCTCGAACGCCCTGTGCAGGGAGGAAGACCGTGAACAAGAGCCGGGTGACCGTCGTCGATATTGCGCGCGCCGCCGGCGTGTCGAAGTCGACCGTCTCGCTCGTGCTGCAGGCAAGCCCCCTGGTGAACGAGGCGACCCGCGCCAGGGTGAACGCCGTCATCCGCGAACTCGGCTATGTCTACAATCGCGGCGCGGCGAACCTGCGCCAGTCCGCGTCCTCGCGGATCATCGGCATCATCGTCAACGACCTCACCAACTCCTTCTTCGCCGAGCTTGCCGTCGGCATGGACATGGTCATGCAGTCGGCCGGCTACGTGCAGTTTTTGTCGAACTCCGCCGAAAGCGTCGACCGCCAGCGCGAGGTCATCGCCTCCATGCGCGAGCACGGCATTGCCGGCCTCATCCTGTCGCCGGCCCGCGGAACGGAGGCGGCCGACCTGAAGCCGCTCGCCGCCAGCGGCATCCCGGTCGTCGCCGTGGTGCGCAATGTCGTCGGTGCCAAGGTCTCGACGCTGTTCTCCGACAACTATGCCGGCGCGAAGGATGCCGTGCGGCACCTCGTCTCGCTCGGCCATACCCGCATCGCCTTCCTCGGCGGCATCGCCAACACCACGGTCTTCACCGAGCGCGTCGAAGGCTGGCGGGATGCGCTTTCGGAAGCCGGGCTTGCGGCACCGGACCGGCTCGTCATCGGCACGGCAGCCTCGCGCGCCGGCGGCGTTGCCGCCATCGAGCGCGCGTTGCTTCTGCCCGAAGCGCCGACCGCCGCGCTCTGCTTCAACGACGCCGCCGCCTTCGGCGTGTGCGACGGCCTGCGCGGCGCCGGCAAGGAGCCGGGCCGCGACTTCGCCGTGGTGGGCTTCGACGACGTGATCGAGGCCGAAACCGCCGTGCCGGCGCTGACGACGGTCTCCGTCGACCCGCAAGGAATGGGCC
This sequence comes from Shinella sp. HZN7, assembly GCF_001652565.1. Classification (NCBI taxonomy): domain Bacteria; kingdom Pseudomonadati; phylum Pseudomonadota; class Alphaproteobacteria; order Hyphomicrobiales; family Rhizobiaceae; genus Shinella; species Shinella sp. HZN7. Next base: position 3,294,674 of record NZ_CP015736.1, read on the forward strand.
GGCGCGCGGCGCAACTCTTGCTGAAACAGATCAATGCCGGCCGGGTGGAACCCGAGACCATCGTCAGCTCCGTGCGCCTCGTCGTGCGCCAGAGCTGCGGTGCCGGCCAGACGGACAGGACGAGGAGGATTTCCGCATGACAAACTGGGGTTTGATCGGCGCAAGCACGATCGCGAAGGAATGGGTGATCGGCGCGATCCGCGCGACGGGCGGCGAGGTCGTCTCCGTGATGAGCACGAGCGCCGAGCGCGGCCACGCCTATGCGGACGAACAGCGCATCGCAAAGTCGGTCACGACGCTTGCCGATCTGCTCGACGACCCTAAGATCGACGCCGTCTACATCTCGACGACGAACGAGCTGCATCGCGACCAGGCCCTCGCCGCGGCGAAGGCGGGCAAGCACATCCTGTGCGAAAAGCCGCTCGCCCTTGCGCTCGACGATGCCCGTGCCATGATCGCGGCGGCAGAGGCGGCCGGCGTCGTACTGGCGACGAACCATCACCTGCGCAATGCCGCGACGCACCGGGCGATGCGCGATGCCATCAAGGCCGGCCGCATCGGCAAGCCGCTGTCGGCCCGCGTCTTCCACGCCGTCTACCTGCCGCCACACCTGCAGGGCTGGCGGCTCGACAAGCCGGAGGCCGGCGGCGGCGTCATCCTCGACATCACCGTGCACGATGCCGACACGCTGCGTTTCGTGCTCGACGACGATCCGGTGGAGGCCGTCGCCTTCTCGCAGGCCGGCGGCATGGGCAAGGTGGGGCTGGAGGATGCCGTGATGGGCGTGCTGCGCTTCGGCTCCGGCACGATCGCGCAGTTCCATGACGGCTTCACCACGAAATTCGCCGAAACCGGCCTCGAAGTCCATGGCACGGAGGGCTCCCTCATCGGCCGCAATGTCATGACGCAGCGCCCGACCGGCACGGTGACGCTCCGGGATGCCGACGGCGAGCACGAGCTGCCGCTTGACCATCGCAACCTCTACGAGGCCACCCTCGCCGCCTTCCATGCCGCCATCGCCGGCAAGGGAACGCCCTCGGCCACCGGCGAAGACGGCATCTGGTCGCTGGCGACGGGCCTTGCCGTCGTCGAGGCGGCCCAAACGGGCCGTGCGGTCCGCATCGAACCGGGACTGTGAGCCCCATGAGCAAGCATATCACCCCGCGCGAGGCGGCAGGCCTGATCCCGGATGGCGCCGTCGTCTCGGTCTCCTCCTCCTCCGGCCTCGGCTGCCCGGACCTGATGCTGAAGGCGATCGGTGAACGTTTCGACGAGACGGGCCATCCGAAGAACCTGACGACGCTGCACCCCATCGCCGCCGGCGACATGAGCGGCATCAAGGGTGTCGACTACATCGCCAGGAAAGGCCTCTTGAAGACGATCATCGGCGGCTCCTATCCGTCCGGCCCCTCCTCCTCCGAACCGCCGCTCATCTGGCAGATGATCGGTTCGAACGAGGTCGCCGCCTACAACATCCCCTCCGGCATCCTCTTCGACATGCACCGCGAAGCGGCTGCCAAGCGCCCCGGCGTCATCACCAAGGTCGGCCTGGAGACCTTCGTCGACCCAAGTCGCGAAGGCTGCGCGATGAACGAAGCCGCGGCGAACGAGCCGGTGGTGGAGAAGATCACCTTCGCCGGCGAGGAATGGCTCTACTTCAAGGCGATCGCGCCTCACGTGGCGATCATCCGCGCCACCACCGCCGACGAGCGCGGCAACCTCACCTATGAACACGAGGGCGCCACTCTCGGCGGGCTCGACCAGGCGCTCGCCGCCCGCAACAATGGCGGCATCGTCATCGCGCAGGTCAAGCGCATCACCAAGGACGGCTCCCTGAAGCCGCACGACGTGCGCGTGCCCGGCGTGCTGGTCGATTATATCGTGGTCGATCCGGACCAGAAGCAGACGACGCAGACCCTCTACGACCCCGCCATTTCCGGCGAGATCTTCCGTCCGCTCGCCAGTTTCCGCGTGCCCGAGTTCAACATCCAGAAGGTCATCGCCCGCCGCGTGGCCGAGGAGCTGGAGGCCGGCAGCGCGGTCAATCTCGGCTTCGGCATCTCCGCCAACGTGCCGCGCATCCTGCTGGAAGAAGGCCTGCACGGCGCCGTCACCTGGGTGATCGAGCAGGGCGCCGTCGGCGGCGTGCCGTTGCTCGACTTCGCCTTCGGCTGCGCCTCGAACGCCGATGCCTTCATGCCCTCGCCCTACCAGTTCACCTATTTCCAGGGTGCCGGCTTCGATGCCTCGCTGCTCTCCTTCCTGGAAATCGGCAGGGACGGCTCGGTGAACGTCTCGAAACTCTCCTTCCGTCCGCATGTGACGGCGGGGGCCGGCGGCTTCGTCGACATCACGGCGCGGGCGAAGAAGATCGTCTTCTCCGGCATGTTCAATGCCGGCGCCAGGCTTGCCGTCGCGGATGGAAAGCTCGTCATCGAGAAGGAAGGCAAGCTGAAGAAGCTGGTCAATGCCGTCGAGCATGTCACCTTCTCCGGCCCGCGGGGCGTCGCACAGGGGCAGGACATCACCTATGTCACCGAGCGCTGCGTCATGAAGCTGACGCCCGACGGCATCGTGCTCACCGAGATCGCGCCCGGCGTCGATCTCAAGACGCATATCCTCGACCAGTCGGAATTCGCGCTGATCGTTTCGCCCGACCTCAAGGTGATGGACGCAAAGCTCTTCACCGATGCACTGACCGGCCTCACGCTGCCCGAAAAGGCGCCGCGCACGCTGGCGGGAGCCGCCCATGGCTGAGCCGCGCATCCGCATCGATATCGAAGGTCCTCTCGCGACGATCACCGTCGCGCGGCCGGAAAAGCTGAACGCCTTCGACATCGAGATGCTGAAGGAGCTTGCGGCGGCCTGCGACGCGGTCGAGGCGAATGCCGCGGTGCGTGTCGCCATCCTCACCGGCGAAGGCAAGGCCTTCTCCGCCGGCGGCGATATCCGCGCCTGGGCCGGCATGGAGCCGAACGAATTCGGCCATGCCTGGGTGCGCTTCGGCCACCGCGTCTTCGAACGGCTGGCGACGCTGCGCATGCCGCTGATCGCCGCTATCAACGGCCATGCGCTCGGCGGCGGGCTGGAGCTCGCGGCGGCAGCCGATATCCGCATCGCGGACGCCCAGGTGAAGATCGGCCTGCCGGAAGCCGGCCTCGGCATGGTGCCCGGCTGGTCCGGCACGCAGCGGCTGGTGAAGCGTTTCGGCGCCCAGGCGGTGCGCCGCATGCTGCTCGGCGGCGAGGTGCTGACGGCGGCGGAAGCCGCAACGCTCGGCATCGTCGATCAGGTGGTGGAAACCGGGACAGCCGTGCAAGCGGCCAAGACCTATGCCGCGCGCATCGCGGCCCGCGGGCCGGCGGCAACGGAAGTTTCCAAGCTGATGATCGCAGTGGCGAACGGCGAGGACAATGGCGCGGCGGTGGAGGCCCTCGGCTCGATCCTCGTCGCCAAGACCGGGGACCTCAAGGAAGGCGTCGCCGCCTTCACGGGCAAGCGCCCCGCTGATTTCAAGGGAGAATGGTGATGACCGCGCATGTGAAACCCAAGGCGCTGGAAAACTTCAAGGCACGCGATTTCCGCATGCTGATCGACGGCGCCTGGACGGAGGGCACCGGCCAGCCGATCGAGCGCATCGCGCCCGGCCACGGCATCGTCGTCAGCCGCTATCCGGCCGGCAGCAAGGGCGATGCCGAGCGTGCCATCGCCGCCGCGCGCAAGGCCTTCGACGACGGACCATGGCCGTCCATGACCGGCGCCGAGCGCTCCAGCATCCTCCTGAAGGCCGCCGACCTCATCGCCGCGCGCGCGGATGAGCTCGCCTTCCTCGACTGCATCGAAAGCGGCAAGCCGATCAGCCAGGCCAAGGGTGAACTCGGCGGCGCCGTCGACATCTGGCGCTATGCCGCGGCGCTTGCCCGCGATCTTCACGGCGAAAGCTACAACACGCTCGGCGACGGCACGCTCGGCGTCGTGCTGCGCGAGGCGATCGGCGTCGTGTCGATCATCACGCCGTGGAATTTCCCCTTCCTGATCGTAAGCCAGAAATTACCATTCGCGCTCGCCGCCGGCTGCACGACGGTGGTCAAGCCGTCCGAGCTCACCTCGGGCTCGACGCTCGTCCTCGGGGAGATCCTCATAGAGGCAGGCGTGCCCGCAGGCGTCGTCAACATCGTCACCGGCACCGGCCCGGAGGTCGGCGCGCCGATGACGACGCATCCGGATGTCGACATGGTCTCCTTCACCGGCTCGACCGGCGTCGGCCGCCTGACCATGGCCAATGCGGCGCAGACGTTGAAGAAGGTGTCGCTCGAACTCGGCGGCAAGAACCCGCAGATCGTCTTCCCCGACGCCGATCTCGACGCCTTCGTCGACGCCGCCGTCTTCGGCGCCTATTTCAATGCCGGCGAATGCTGCAATGCCGGCTCGCGGCTGATCCTGCACACATCCATCGCCGCCGACGTGACAGCCCGCATCGCGGACCTGGCGAAGAAGGTGAAGGTCGGCGACCCGCTCGATCCGGCGACGCAGGTCGGCGCGATCATCACGCCGCAGCACCTGGCAAAGATCGGCGCCTATGTGGACGGCGCGGCGAAGGCCGGCGCCTCGGTGGCGCTCGGCGGTGCGGCGCTCGACCTCGGCCTCGGCCAGTTCATGGCCCCGACCATCCTTTCGGGCGTTCAGCCGGACATGGCCGTCGCCCGTGAGGAAGTGTTCGGTCCGGTGCTTTCGGTTCTGACCTTCGAGACGACGGAAGAGGCGATCCGCATCGCCAATGCCATCGACTACGGCCTGTCGGCCGGCGTCTGGAGCCGGGACTTCGACACCTGCCTCACCATCGGCCGCAAGGTGCGCGCCGGCACGATCTGGATGAACACCTTCATGGATGGCGCCTCGGAGCTGCCCTTCGGCGGCTACCGCCAGTCCGGCCTCGGCCGAGAGCTCGGCCGCCATGCGGTGGAGGACTATACGGAGACCAAGACGCTCAACATGCATATCGGTGCGCGCACCGGCTGGTGGATGCCGCGATGAGCCACGCTTTTCCGACAACCATGGCTGGGACCGGCGCTGCCGCTCACTCAGGGCGTCGGGAAGCTGAATTGCGGGCTCTGCAGGATAGAGAGGTCCTCGATAGGCTCGCCGCCGATGCGCTTCAGCAGCAGCCGGCCCATCGCCTCGCCGGCCGCCGTCAGGTCCTCGTAGATCGTCTCGACCTTCGGCTGGATCTGGCTGAGCAGCCGCGACGTCTGCTTGGCGACGATGTCGTATTCGCCGCCGAGCAAAAGGCCCCGATCGCTCATGCCGGTGATCGTGGCGAGCGCCGACACCTCGCCGGGACAGGCGAAACCGTCGGGCGGATCGGGCTCGGCGCTACGGCGGCGCACATAGTCGCGGATCATGTCGGCGGGGCTGTCGAGATCGAGCGCCTCGGGAATCTCGTAGGCGACTCCGGCCTCGCGCACGGCAGTCATGAAACCGTGCAGCATGTGCTGGTAGAAGGTAAGGCGCCGGGGCGGCAGGATGATCGTCACCTTGCGCCGGCCCTTGACGATCAGCCGTCTGGTGGCCGCATAGGCGAAGGCAAAATTGTCGTAATCGACGAAGGCATGCGGGGTGGAGAATTCCGTGCGGCCGTGGGTGACGAAGGGAAAGCCGTTTTCCAGCAGCAGCCGCACGCGCGGATCGAAGGGTTCCGTCCGGGAAAAGATGAGACCATCGGCCATGCCGTTGCGGATGATGTAGTTGACGGCATCGACATTGCTGCCATCGAGGAAATTCGGCGTGACGATGAGGTGGTAGGCCGTGCCCTGAAGGGCGCGCGCCAGGCCATGCATGATGGACGTGCCGAAGCCCAGGATCTCCTCATGCGGATCGAGCAGGACGGATACGACATTGGTGCGACCCGTCTTGAGGCGCTGGGCGGCGCGATCCGGCAGGTAGCCGATCTCGGCGGCGACCTCGTGCACGCGCCGGCGCGTCGTCTCGGAGATCTGCGGCGCGTTGCCGAGCGCACGGGAAACCGTGGTGACCGCGAGGCCCGTCATTTCCGCAATCGTCTTCAGCGTCGGCTTGCCGGTTCGAAGCACGTTGCGGGCGGGGTCACTGTCGGCGGGCTTTTCGATGCGGGACACGGGTGCGGTTCTTCGAATGGCGGCAGGCGATATCCGGCACCATACCGGCGAGCCCCGTCTTCGGCAATCTTGCATCGCACAGAATTTAAAACGATTTCAGTGCACTGCACAACGCTTTACGCGCGGCATGAAATACCCGAATTTCCGGAATTTACCGCATTTGCAAAAGCATATCTCCGCAGGCGTGGCACGAGCTTGACTCCGCAAATTTACAACGTTTTAAATTGGCACGGCGCTTTAAGCCGCAGATGAACCATCGGCGGGAGGAGGCTCTCGCCCTCGAACTTGCAAACGGGAGGAATACGATGCGCAAGTTTCTGACGACCACCGCGATCGCCGCGGTGATGATGACGATGGGCGGCCTGTCCGCCAAGGCCGCGGAAGGCGTGGAAGTCCTGCACTGGTGGACCTCCGGCGGTGAGGCCGCAGCCCTCGACGTGCTCAAGAAGGATCTCGAATCCAAGGGCATTTCCTGGACCGACATGCCGGTCGCCGGCGGCGGCGGCACGGAAGCCATGACGGTGCTGCGCGCCCGCGTCACGGGCGGCAACGCGCCGACCGCGGTGCAGATGCTCGGCTTCGACATTCTCGACTGGGCCAAGGAAGGCGCGCTGGGCAATCTCGACGAGATCGCCGCCAAGGAAGGCTGGGACAGCGTGATCCCGACCGCCCTGCAGCAGTTCTCCAAGTATGACGGCCACTGGATCGCCGCGCCCGTCAACGTGCACTCGACCAACTGGGTCTGGGTCAACAAGGCCGCACTCGATGCTGCCGGCGGCGCGGAGCCGACCAACTGGGACGAGTTGGTCGCCCTGCTCGACAAGTTCAAGGAACAGGGCATCACGCCGGTCGCCCATGGCGGCCAGCCGTGGCAGGATGCGACGATCTTCGACGCGGTCGTGCTCTCCTTCGGCAACGACTTCTACAAGAAGGCCTTCATCGACCTCGATCCGGAAACGCTGGGCAGCGCCCAGATGAAGGAAGCCTTCGACCGCATGACGAAGCTGCGTTCCTACGTCGATGACAATTTCTCGGGTCGCGACTGGAACCTCGCCTCCGCCATGGTCATCGAAGGCAAGGCCGGCGTGCAGTTCATGGGCGACTGGGCGAAGGGCGAATTCATCAAGGCCGGCAAGGTGCCGGGCACGGATTTCGTCTGCATGCGCTTCCCGGGCACGCAAGGCTCGGTCACCTTCAACTCCGACCAGTTCGCGATGTTCAAGGTCGCCGAGGACAAGGTTCCGTCCCAGTTGACCATGGCGTCGGCCATCGAGAGCCCGGCCTTCCAGTCGGCCTTCAACGTGGTCAAGGGCTCCGCCCCGGCCCGCACGGACGTCTCCGACGAAGCCTTCGACGATTGCGGCAAGAAGGCCATCAAGGACCTCGCGGAGGCGAACACCAACGGCTCGCTCTTCGGCTCCATGGCGCATGGCCACGCCAACCCGGCCTCCGTCAAGAACGCCATCTACGACGTCGTGACCCGCCAGTTCAACGGTGAGCTCTCCTCCGAGGAAGCCGTCGAGGAACTGAAGTCCGCCGTCGAAGCTGCGAAATAAGGCAAGGGCGCAGCCCTCACCCTGGCCCTCTCCCTGGAAACGGGGAGAGGGAGAAGGACGGGCCACGGCATATGTCCTTCTCCCCGCCTGCGGGGAGAAGGTGCCGGCAGGCGGATGAGGGGCCTCGCCCCGCCGCCGACAAACACACAACAATGGTGGTAACGACCATGGATAGCCGAAGCCGGCTGCAGGAGCTTCTGCCGAAGCTCGTGCTGGCCCCCAGTTTCCTCATCGTGCTCGTCTTCGTCTACGGCTTCATCGCCTATACGGGCTTTTTGTCCCTGACGGACAGCAGGATGCTGCCCTCCTACAATTTCGTGGGACTGAGCAACTATTCCAAGCTCTGGGCGCTGCCGCACTGGTGGCGGGCGATCTCGAATCTCGCGATCTTCGCCTCGCTCTACATCGTCATCTGCTCGGTGCTGGGCCTGGCGCTCGCCATCCTGCTCGACCAGAAGATCCGCGCCGAGGGCATCCTCAGGCCCATCTACCTCTACCCGATGGCGCTCTCCTTCATCGTGACGGGCACTGCCTGGAAGTGGTTCCTCGACCCCGGCATCGGCCTTGAGAACACCATGCATCTCTGGGGCTGGGAAAGCTTTGCCTTCAACTGGATCAAGGACCGCAACTACGCCATCTACTGCGTGGTGATCGCCGCCGTGTGGCAGTCCTCCGGCTTCGTCATGGCGATGTTCCTCGCCGGCCTTCGCGGCGTCGACAACGAGATCATCAAGGCCGCCCAGATCGACGGCGCCTCGACCACCACCATCTACCGCCGCATCATCATCCCGCTGATGCGCCCGGTGTTCCTCTCCGCCTTCGTCGTGCTCGCCCATCTCGCCATCAAGGCCTACGACCTCGTCGTCGCCTTGACCGGCGGCGGCCCCGGCCAGGCGACCGAACTGCCGGCGACCTTCATGTATTCCTACACGTTTACCCGCAACCAGATGGGCATCGGCGCCTCGTCGGCCATCATCATGCTGGTCATGATCTTCTCGATCATCATCCCCTACCTCTATTCCGAAATCCGCGGAGGCAAAGGCCGATGAGCGCTCCCAGTCCCGACAACGTCATCTCGCACAACAGGCTGACGCGCGCCCTGATCTACACCGCGCTCATCCTCTTTGCGGTCTATTACCTGCTGCCGCTCTACGTGATGCTGGTGAACTCGCTGAAACCGCTGGAGGAAATCCGCCAGGGCGGCATGCTGAACCTGCCGCAGGTCTGGACCATCGAGCCCTGGCTGCAAGCCTGGTCGACGGCGCAGATCGGCGTGCAACCGACGGGCCTTCGCCCCTTCTTCATCAACTCGATCCTGATGGTCGTGCCCGCCGTCGTGATCTCCACCATCATCGGCGCGCTGAACGGCTATGTGCTGACCAAGTGGCAGTTCAGGGGCTCGAACGTCTTCTTCGGCCTGCTGCTGCTCTCCTGCTTCATCCCGTTCCAGATCGTGCTGATCCCGATGGCGCGCATCCTCGGCATGCTGGGGCTCGCCGGCTCGCTCTGGGGCCTGATCCTCGTGCACGTCGTCTACGGCATCGGCTTCACGACGCTCTATTTCCGCAACTACTACGAAAACTTCCCGACCGAGCTGGTGCGCGCGGCACAGATCGACGGGGCGAGCTTCTTCCAGATCTTCTACCGCATCCTGCTGCCGTCCTCGGGGCCGATCATCGTCGTCTCGGTCATCTGGCAGTTCACCAATATCTGGAACGACTTCCTGTTCGGCGCCTCCTTCTCCGGCGCAGGCACGACGCCGATGACGGTGGCGCTCAACAACCTCGTCTCCTCCTCGACAGGCGTGAAGGAATACAACGTGCATTTCGCGGGCGCGATCCTCGCGGCGCTGCCCACCCTCATCGTCTACATCGTCTCCGGACGCTACTTCGTGCGCGGCCTGATGTCCGGCGCCGTGAAAGGATAATGCCATGTCTTTCCTGAAGATCAGCCACTTGCGCAAATCCTACGGCGCGCTCGAAATCCTGAAGGACATCAATATCGAGATCGAACAGGGCGGTTTCCTCGTGCTCGTCGGCCCCTCCGGCTGCGGCAAGTCCACGCTGCTCAACACCATCGCCGGGCTGGAGCCGATCACCTCGGGCGACATCGCCATCGACGGCCGCTCGGTCGCCGGCCTGCACCCCTCCAAGCGCGACATCGCCATGGTGTTCCAGTCCTACGCGCTCTATCCGAACATGACGGTCGGCGGCAACATCGCCTTCGGCATGAAAATCCGCGGCGTGCCGAAGGAGGAGCGCGACAAGGCCATCAAGCAGGTCGCCGACATGCTGCAGATCGGCCACCTTCTCGACCGCAAGCCCGGCCAGCTCTCCGGCGGCCAGCGCCAGCGCGTCGCCATGGGCCGGGCGCTGGTGCGCGATCCAAAACTCTTCCTGTTCGACGAGCCGCTCTCCAACCTCGACGCGAAGCTGCGCGTCGACATGCGCACGGAAATCAAGCGCCTGCACCAGCGCATGAAGACCACCATCGTCTATGTGACGCACGACCAGATCGAGGCGATGACGCTCGCGACGAAAATCGCCGTGCTGAAGGACGGCGTGCTCCAGCAATTCGGCTCGCCCGCGGAGATCTACAACAACCCGGCCAACATGTTCGTCGCCGACTTCATGGGCTCGCCCGCGATGAACCTGTTGAAGGCGAAGATTGAGGGCAACGGTTCCGGCGTCGCCGTCTCGCTTGCCCGCCACCAGGCCGAACCGCTGGTTCTCTCGGTGCCGAACGCGCCGGGCGGCCTGTCCGCCTATAGCGGCAAGGAGGTCATCTTCGGCATCCGCCCGGAAGCCCTCACCGACCCTGACGGCGCGGACCGCAACGCCCGCACCGTCGGCGAAGGCGATTGCCTGATCGAAGTGGTGGAGCCCGCCGGCGCCGATACCTTCGCCGTCACCCATCTCGGCGGCAAGGAGATCGTCGCCCGCCTGCGCGCCGACGTGCGCATCACCGCCGGCCAGACGGCACGCCTTGCCTTCAACCTCGACAAGGCCGTGTTCTTCGACCCCGCAAGCCAGCTTCGCATCGCCTGAGAAACCCATGACCACGCAGCCGGACATCGTTATCATCGGATCGGGCATCGGCGGCTCCACCATGGCCGCCGCCCTCGCCCCCACGGGCGCCAGGATCGTCATCCTCGAAGCGGGCGACCACCTGCCCGACCGCCCGGAAAACCGCGACCAGCGCGCCATCTTCCAGCGCGGCCATTTCCGCCCGAAGGAGATGTGGCACGAGGCGGACGGCACCGCCTTCAACCCCGGCAACTACTACAATGTCGGCGGCAACTCGAAATTCTATGGCGCGGTGCTGGTGCGCTACCGCAAGGAAGATTTCGAGGAAATGCGCCACCGCGACGGCGTCTCCCCCGCCTGGCCCTTCCCCTATGAAGAGCTGGAGCCTTGGTATTCCGCCGCCGAAAAGCTCTACAACGTCCGCGGCACGCTCGGCGAGGACCCGACCGAGCCGCACCACTCCGCGCCGTACCCCTTCCCGCCGGTGCCGGACGAACCGGCCATCGCCAGCGTGCGCGCAAAAATGAAGGCGAACGGCCTTCACCCCTATTCGCTGCCGCTCGGCGTCGATATCGACCGCTGGCTCGCCAAGGCGAAGACGCCCTGGGATGCGCATCCGAACAGCAACGACGGCAAGATGGACGCGGAGAGCACCGCGCTCACCGAAGCTCTCAGGCACCCGAATGTCGAACTGCGCACCAATTGCCGGGTGACGCGGCTTGCCACCGCCCCGCACGGCCGCACCATCGCCACCGTGCACTACCAGCGCGGCGGCGAGGCGGAGAGCGTCTCGCCGAAGCTGGTCATCCTCTCGGCCGGCGCCGTGCAATCCGCGGTGCTGCTGCTGCGCTCGGCCTCGGAAGCCTTTCCGAAGGGGCTCGCCAACACATCCGACCAGGTCGGCCGCAATTTCATGAACCACAATTCGAGCGCCGTGATCGGCGTCTCGCCCTTCTACAAAAACACGTCTGTCTACCAGAAGAGTTTCGGCTTCAACGACTACTACCTCTCCGACGGCAATGGCGGCCCGCCGCTCGGCAATGTGCAGCTTCTCGGCCGCGTCTCCGGAAAAATCCTGAAGGCCAACATGCCCTCCGTGCCGGAATGGCTGCTGGACCAAGTGGCAGCCCGCGCCATCGATTTCTACGCGATGAGCGAGGACCTGCCACATCCCGAAAGCCGCATCATGGTCGATCGCGACCGGATCGTCATGAAGTGGACGCGCACCAACTGGCAGGCCCATCTCGACCTCGTCACCAAGCTCAAGAGCGCGTTGAAGAAGGCCGGCTTCCCGGTCGTGCTCGCGCGCGCCTTCGACAAGCGCACGCCCTCGCACCAATGCGGCACCGTGCGCATCGGCAGCGATCCGAGGGCGGCGCCGCTCGACATCTGGTGCCGCGCCCATGACCACCCGAACCTCTTCGTGGTCGACGCCTCGTACCTGCCGACCTCGGCCGCCGTGAACCCGGCGCTGTCGGTCGCGGCGCAGGCGCTGCGCGTCGCGGCCCACATCAAATCGAGGGACCTTGCCGCATGACGACACCAGCACGCCCCGTCGCCATCGTCACCGGCGGCCGCCGCGGCATCGGCCTCGGCATCGCGAAAACCCTCGCGGCAGAGGGTTTCGACATCGCCATATCGGGCATCGGCGACGGCGACGCCGCGACCGACGCCATGCTCGCCGACCTCGCCACGCTCGGCGCCCGCGCCATCTACCTCAAGGCCGATCTCGCCGATCTGCCGGGCCACGCAGCCACCGTCGCAGCCGTCGAGGACCAGCTCGGCGCCATCGGCTGCCTCGTCAACAATGCCGGCATCGCCTCCGTCGTGCGCGGCGATTTCCTCGATCTTTCACCGGACCATTTCGACACGATCGTCGCCACCAACCTGCGCGGCACCGTCTTCTTCACCCAGGCCGTGCTGAAGGCCATGCTGCATTCCAGACAGGCGGCCGGCCCGCGCACGATCATCAACATCACCTCCGTCTCGGCCGGCCTCACCTCGCCCGAACGGCTGGATTACTGCATGACCAAGGCAGGGCTTGCCGCCTTCAGCCAGGGGCTGGCGCTCAGGCTGGCGGATACCGGCATCTCCGTCTTCGAGATCCGCCCCGGCATCATCCGCTCCGACATGACGGCCGGCGTCTCGGCGAAATACGACGCCCTCATCGAAGGCGGCCTCGTGCCGATGAAGCGCTGGGGCGAGCCGGACGATATCGGCGCCGCCGCGGCAGCGCTGGCGACGGGCAAATTCGCCTTCGCCACCGGCTCGGTGATCCATCTCGACGGCGGGCTTTCGATCGGCCGGCTGTGAACATGGGGCGCCCCTCACCCCGCCCCCTCCCCGCAAGCGGGGCGAGGGAGACGAGAGGGCACAGCAAACTTCCTTCTCCCCGCTGGCGGGGAGAAGGTGCCGGCAGGCGGATGAGGGGCAATTTCACCCGGCCACGGCACCGAACCATTCTGAGGACCAAGGCATGACCTACGACTACATCATCACCGGCGCCGGGCCTGCCGGCTGCGTGCTGGCGAACCGGCTCTCGGAAGATTCCAGCGTGCGCGTGCTGCTGCTCGAAGCGGGAAGCGGCGACTGGAATCCGCTGTTCCACATGCCCGCCGGCTTTGCCAAGATGACGAAGGGCGTCGCCAGCTGGGGCTGGGAGACCGTGCCGCAGAAGCACATGAAGGGCCGCGTGCTGCGTTATACGCAGGCCAAGGTCATCGGCGGCGGCTCCTCGATCAACGCCCAGCTCTATACCCGCGGCAATGCGGCCGATTACGACCTCTGGGCCAGCGAGGACGGCTGCGAGGGCTGGAGTTATCGCGAAATCCTGCCCTATTTCAAACGCGCCGAGGACAACCAGCGTTTCGCCGACGACTACCATTCCTATGGCGGCCCGCTCGGCGTTTCCATGCCGGTCTCGGCCCTGCCGATCTGCGACGCCTATATCCGCGCCGGCCAGGAACTCGGCATCCCCTACAACCACGATTTCAACGGCCGCCAGCAGGCCGGCGTCGGTTTTTATCAGTTGACGCAGAGGAACCGCCGCCGCTCCTCCGCCTCCCTCTCCTATCTTTCTCCAATCAAGGATCGCAAGAATCTGACGATCCGCACCGGCGCTCGCGTCGCCCGCATCGTGCTCGAAGGGTCTCGCGCCGTCGGCGTCGAGGTGGTGACAAGCAAGGGCGTCGAGACGATCCGCGCGGAGCGCGAGGTGCTGGTCTCCTCCGGCGCCATCGGCTCGCCGAAACTGCTGCAGCAATCGGGCATCGGCCCGGCCGATCACCTGAAATCCGTCGGTGTCCAGGTCAAGCACGACCTGCCGGGCGTCGGCTCGAACATGCAGGACCATCTAGACCTCTTCGTCATCTGCGAATGCACCGGCGACCACACCTATGACGGCGTCGCCAAGCTGCACCGCACGCTCTGGGCCGGCCTGCAATATGTGCTCTTCCGCTCCGGCCCCGTCGCCTCCTCGCTCTTCGAGACGGGCGGCTTCTGGTATGCCGATCCCGAGGCGCGCTCGCCGGACATCCAGTTCCATCTCGGCCTCGGCTCCGGCATCGAGGCGGGCGTCGAAAGGCTGAAGAATGCCGGCGTGACGCTGAACTCCGCCTACCTGCATCCCCGCTCGAAGGGCACGGTGCGCCTTTCCTCCGCCGACCCCGCCGCCGCGCCGCTGATCGACCCGAACTATTGGGATGACCCGCATGACCGCAAAATGTCGATCGAGGGGCTGAAGCTCGCCCGCGAGATCATGCAGCAGGCGGCGCTGAAATCCTACGTGATGGCCGAGCGCCTACCAGGGCCGAAGGTCGTCACCGACGAAGACCTCTTCAATTACGGCTGCGCCAATGCCAAGACGGACCACCACCCCGTCGGCACCTGCAAGATGGGCACGGGGGCGGATGCGGTCGTCGGCCTCGATTTGAAGGTGCACGGGCTTGAAGGATTGCGCGTCTGCGACAGTTCCGTCATGCCGCGCGTTCCCTCGTGCAACACCAATGCGCCGACGATCATGGTGGGCGAGAAGGGCGCCGACATCATCCGCGGCCTGCCGGCGCTGCCGGCCCAGGTTTTTCAATATGAACGCAACGACGTGCGTCCGCGCGCCCGCGCCAACATCCGATAGGGAACACCATGATCCGCCACTGCGTCTTCATCCACTTCAAGCCGACGATTTCCCCCGCCTACAAGGCCGAACTCTTCAACGAGATCGACGCCCTGAAGGACCGCCTGCCGGGCATGCTCGCCGTGCACATCGGCGTGAATGTCAGCCCGGAGGCGGGCATGGATAAGGGGTTCAGCGACGGCTTCATCGTCGATTTCGCCGACAGTTTCGCGCGGGATGCCTATCTGGAGGACCCGGAGCACAAGCAGACGGGCGCCCGGCTCGTCGCTGCCGCCGAAGGGGGCATCCAGGGCATCCTCGTCTACGACCTGGAGACCGGGGACCGCTAAATCCGTCCCGCCCGGCGCGACAGCACCCGTTCGAGGGCGGAGAAGGCATCGTAGATCAGCACCGCCAGCACGGCGACGACGAGGCCGCCCTGCAGCACGAAGGCGAGGTTGTTCGATTGCAACCCGGCGATGATCACCTCGCCGAGCGTCTTGGCCGCCACCGTGGAGCCGATGGTGGCGGTGGCGAGGCTGATGACGACGGAAAGGCGGATGCCGGCGAGGATGACCGGCAGTGCCAGCGGCAGCTCCACCCGGGTGAGCCGCTGCCAGGCGGTCATGCCCGTGCCGCGCGCCGCCTCCGTGATGGCCGGCGGCAGGGTGGAAAGGCCCGTCATGGCATTTTCGAAGATCGGCAGCAGGCCGTAGAGGAAGAGCGCGATCAGCGTCGGCTTCTCGCCGAAGCCCACGGCGGGCACGGCGAGCGCCAGCACCGCGACCGGGGGGAAAGTCTGGCCGATATTCACCAGGCTGCGCGACAGCGGCAGGAATTCCGCGCCGATCGGCCTCGTGACGAGGATGGCGAGCCCGACGGCGACGATGGTCGCGGCGAGCGTCGCGGCGAAGACCGTGGCAAGGTGCGAGAGCGTCAGCGACAGCAGGCTGCCCTGGTTGTAGACGGCCGGCGCATTGGCCTGCACCAGCGGTTTCAGCAAGGGCTCGAAGAGCGCCGGCTGGACGAGAAAGGCGATGAGGACGAGGAGCGCCGCCAGCCGCAGGAGATTGGGCAGGAGCCGCTTCATTGCGGCCTCGCGGCGCGCCGGGCAAGGCCGGCAAGCGTGACGCGGCCGAGCCGGGCGCCATCCGCGCCGACGACCGGCAGGGCCTCACGGCCGGACCAGAGCAGGGCGGACAGTGCATCGCGCTGGCTGGCGGCAGCGGCGATCGGCTCGCCCTCCGCCTCGCCGGCCTCCGCCGCCTCCGCGACGGCGCCGATCGACAGGAGCCGGAAGGGCCGCTCGCCGGCGCCGATCAGCGTCTCGACGAAATCCGTCGCCGGTTTCACCAGCATCTCCTCCGGCGCCGCATATTGCACGATCCTGCCCTTGTCCATGACGGCGATGCGGTCGGCGAGGTGGAAGGCCTCCTCCATGTCATGGGTGACGAGCACGATGGTGGTGCCGAAATGCTTCTGGATCGCCAGCAGGTCGTCCTGCGCCTTGGCGCGGATGACCGGGTCGAGCGCGCCGAAGGGTTCGTCCATCAGGAGGATGTTCGGCTCGGCGGCGAGCGCCCGGGCGACGCCGACGCGCTGCTGCTGGCCGCCCGACAGTTCATGCGGGTAGCGCGGGCCGAAGGCGGCGGGATCGAGCTGGAACAGCGACAGCAGCTCCTTCACCTTGGCGGCGATGCGGGATTTCTCCCAGCCGAGCAGGGTCGGCACGGTGGCGATGTTCTCCGCGACGGTGCGGTGGGGGAAGAGGCCGTGGCCCTGGATGGCATAGCCGATGCGGCGGCGCAGCTCGTAGCCGGGGATGGAGCGGTTGTCGGCGCCGTCGATCAGGATCGTGCCGGAGGTCGGTTCGACCAGGCGGTTGATCATGCGCATCAGCGTCGTCTTGCCGGAACCGGACGTGCCGACGATGACGGTGATCGTGTGCGGCGCGATCGTCATCGAGACGCTGTCCACGACAGCCGTCTCGCCATAGCGCTTGGTGATGCTG
This sequence comes from Shinella sp. HZN7, assembly GCF_001652565.1. Classification (NCBI taxonomy): domain Bacteria; kingdom Pseudomonadati; phylum Pseudomonadota; class Alphaproteobacteria; order Hyphomicrobiales; family Rhizobiaceae; genus Shinella; species Shinella sp. HZN7. Next base: position 3,311,512 of record NZ_CP015736.1, read on the forward strand.
TCGATCTCGATCATGCGGCCCTGCCGGATTTGCGGTTGGAAAGTTCGGTTGCGGCATCGAGCACGATCGCCGCGGCGAAGGCGAGGGCCACGGTCGGCACCGCGCCGAGCAGCACGAGATCCATCGCCGTCTGGCCGATGCCCTGGAAGACGAAGACCCCGAAACCGCCCCCGCCGATCAGCGCCGCGATGGTCGCAAGGCCGATATTCTGCACCAGCACGATGCGGATGCCGGTAAGGATGACCGGGAAGGCAAGCGGCAGCTCGACGCGGAAGAGGCGCTGGCCATCCGTCATGCCGATGCCGCGGGCGGCATCGTTCGCTTCGCGCGGCACGCCGGCAAGGCCGACCACCGTATTGGCGACGACCGGCAGCAGCGAATAGAGGAAGAGCGCGATGAAGGCCGGCGCGGCGCCGATGCCGCGAATGCCGAGCGCCGCGGCCCCCGGCACATGGACGGCGATCCAGCCGAGCGGCGCGATCAGCAGGCCGAAGAGCGCGATCGAGGGGATCGTCTGGATGATGTTCAGCACGTTGAGCACGCCGGCGCGCAGCGCCTCCACGCGGTGGCAAAGGATGCCGAGCGGCAGGCCGACGAGCGTGGCGGCGACAAGCGAGCCGAGCGCCAGGACGACATGGCGGCCCGCCTCCAGCCAGAAGCTGTCGGCCCGGCTGCCATATTCCTTGAGGATCGACAGCCCGTCCCAGGCGCCGGACATCAAAAGCCCCGCGGCAGCCGCGGCGACGGCGGCAAGCAGCGCGACCCGGGCAAGCGGCGAAAGCCGGAGACGCGCCAGCGCATCGGCCGCCACGAGCGCGAAGGCAAAGCTCAGCAGCCAGAAGCCGGAGGCCGGCGAGACGCGGGCATAGGTGTTTTCCGGCGGCGTGAGGTGAGCGGCGGAAAGGCCGACGAGGATGGCGAGCGCCAGCAAGGCGGCAAGCCCCAGCAGCAGCCGGAAGACCGTCGGCGTCTTCAGCGCGACGACAACGATGGCGATGACGGTAAAGCCGACCAGCGCCGCGCCGAGCCCGGCGGGAAGCGCCTCCAGGACGCCTCGCGCCTCGCCGGGCACGATGCGGTTGGCCCGAAAATTGGCGAAAGGCGCCAGAAAGGCGCCATAGGCCAGCAATGCGGCGATCACCACGCCGAGCTTGTCGATCCGGAACGTCATGAACGCCTTTCGAGGAGAGGCCCTCCGCCCGCAGGACGAAGGGCAAACGCGCCTTACTGGATGAAGCCGTTCTTCTTCAGGAAGTCCTCGGCAACGGCCTTGGCCGGCTCGCCGCCGACCTGGACGCGACCGTTGAGATCCTGCAGCGTCACGAGATCGAGCTTTTCGAAGACGGGCTTCAGGATTTCCTCGATCTGCGGATTGGCCTTCAGCACCGCTTCGCGGATGATCGGCGCCGGCTGATAGACCGGCTGCACGCCCTGGTCGTCCTCCAGAACCACGAGACCCGACGGCGCGATGCCGCCGTCCGTGCCATAGACCATGGCGGCATTCGCACCGTTCGTCTGGTTGGCGGCCGCCGCGATCGTCGCGGCCGTATCGCCGCCGGAAAGCGTGATGAGCTGTTCCGGCTTCAGGGTGAAACTGTAGGTCGTCTGGAAGGCCGGCAGCGCCGCGGCCGAGTTCACGAATTCGGAGGAAGCCGCAAGCACCACCTGGCCACCATCGGCGACATATTTGCCGAAATCGCTCAGGGTCACCAGCTTGTTCGGCTCGGCGACGTCCTTGCGCAGCGCGATCGCCCAGGTGTTGTTGGCCGGGGACGGCGTCAGCCAGACGAGCTTGTTGGCGTCGAAATCGAGCGTCTTGGCCAGCTCATAGGCCTTGGCCGCATCCTTCCAGGCGGGATCCTCGGCCTTTTCGAAGAAGAAGGCGGCATTGCCGGTATATTCCGGATAGATGTCGATCTCGCCGGCGATGATCGCCTGGCGCACGACCGGCGTCGCGCCGAGCTGCACGCGGTCCGTCGTCTCGATGCCGTTGGCATTCAGCACCGAGAGGATGATGTTGCCGAGCACGCCGCCTTCGGTATCGATCTTCGAGGAGACGACGACCTGGGCCTGGGCAGCACCGGCCGCAAGCCCGAGGGCCAGAGCTGCTCCGAGGAATTTGACGACTGGACGCATGAGATAACCCTTTCGTTCTGTGCGGGAAGTCATGACGGCATTTTCACCACGTTTGGGAAAGCCAGTCCCGGCAAAGCATTTCATATATGGCAGTCAATCGCAAAAAATAGACTGCGCCGCACCGACAGGACATGCTGTTTGTTGCAGCGTTCAAAGCGCTTTCAAGATTGCGCGAAGCAGCAGCCTTTTGCAACAGAAACGCGTTGCAATTGCCGGTCGCATCCGACACTCTCGCCTTGGCCCGCCTCATTTTCCGATATTGCATTTCACCCCTGCCGGGAAACCATCCCGGGCCGATGTCCGGCGCAGATATCTGTGAGGGACAATGAGCATTTACATTCTCGCATTGCTGATCGGCATCGTGGCGGGGCTGCGCGCGATGACGGCGCCGGCCGCCGTCAGCATCGGGGCAGCGCTCGGCTGGCTCCCCGTCTCCGGCACCTGGGCCGCCTTCCTGGCCTACCGCTTCACGCCCTATATCTTCAGCGCCCTCGCCCTCGTCGAGTTCGTCACCGACCAACTGCCGGGCACGCCGAGCCGCAAGGTGCCGCAGCAGTTCGGCGCGCGCATCGTCAGCGGCGGGTTCTGCGGCGCAGTTCTCGGCACCCTCGGGGGTCGATGATCGGCGGGCTCGTCGCCGGCGTCATCGGCGCGGTCATCGGCACGCTCGGCGGCTATGAAGCCCGCAAACGCCTTGTCGCAGCCATCGGCGGCAAGGATCTCCCCATTGCGCTGCTGGAAGACGCCGTCGCCGTGCTGCTCGGCCTCTTCGTCGTCTCGTCGGTCGTGCCATGAAGCGGTTCGACGCGATCATCATCGGCGCGGGCCAGGCCGGCCCGTCGCTTGCCGGCCGGCTGACGGCCGCGGGAAAGACGGTCGCGCTCATCGAGCGCAAGCATGTGGGCGGCACCTGCGTCAACACGGGCTGCATGCCGACCAAGGCCATGGTCGCCAGCGCCTATGCCGCCCATCTCGCCCGCCGCGGCGCCGATTACGGTGTGGTGACGGGTGAGGTCTCCATCGATTTCCACAAGGTGATGGCCCGCAAGGACAAGGTGCGCTTTGATGCCCGCAAGGGTAACGAGGACTGGCTGGCGGGCATGAAGGGCCTCACCTTCATCCGCGGCCATGCGCGCTTCGAAAGCCCGACGGAAATCCGCGTCGGCGAGGAACGGCTGTCGGCCGGGCAGATCTTCCTCAATGTCGGTGGCCGGGCTGTCGTGCCCGATTTCCCGGGCGTCGGGGACGTGCCGCATCTCGACAATGTCTCGATGATGGAGCTGACCGAGGTGCCGAAGCACCTCATCGTCGTCGGCGGCAGCTATATCGGGCTGGAATTCGCCCAGATGTTCCGCCGCTTCGGTTCCGACGTGACGGTCGTCGAGAAGGGACCGCGGCTGATCGCCCGCGAGGACGAGGACGTCAGCACCGCCGTGCGCGACATCCTCGAACGCGAGGGCATTGCCATCCGCACGGGGGCGGAGTGTATCCGCTTCTTCAAAAGCGGCGACGGTGTCGGGGTGGGCGTCGACTGCACGGCGGGCACGCCCGAGATCCTGGGCTCCCATATCCTCCTCGCCACCGGCAGGCGGCCGAACACCGACGACCTCGGCCTCGACAAGGCGGGCGTGGCGACGGACAAACGCGGCTACGTCACCGTCGACGAGCGGCTGGAAACCAGCGTGCCCGGCATCTTCGCCATGGGCGACTGCAACGGCCGCGGCGCCTTCACCCACACGGCCTACAACGATTTCGAGATCGTCGCCGCGAACCTCCTCGACAACGAACCGCGCAAGGTGAGCGACCGCATCCAGACCTATGCGCTCTACATCGACCCGCCGCTCGGCCGCGCCGGCATGAGCGAAACGGAAGCGCGCAAGTCAGGCCGCAAGCTGCTGATCGGCACAAGACCGATGAGCCGCGTCGGCCGCGCCAAGGAAAAGGGCGAGACCCTCGGCTTCATGAAGGTGATCGCCGATGCGCAGACGAAGGAAATCCTCGGCGCCTCCATTCTCGGCACCGGCGGCGACGAGGCGGTGCAGAGCATTCTCGACGTGATGTATGCGGGCCGGCCCTATACGACCATCACGCATGCGGTGCACATCCATCCGACCGTTTCGGAGCTGATCCCGACGGTTTTCGGCGACATGCAGCCGGTGGAGTGAACGAGGCCGGAGGGCGCCAGGGCGGCCCCTCATCCCGCTGCCGCGACCTTCTCCCCGCCAGCGGGGAGAAGGGGCAAGAAGCAAAGCTTTCCTTCCCGACAACGCCGCTGCCCCGGGAAACCGGCGCGACATCCCCCTTCGCCCCGCTTGCGGGGAGAAGGTGCCGGCAGGCGGATGAGGGGCATCGCCTGCCGGACCCGGTCCTTATTTCTTGCGCAGCGTCAGCGCCGGGTTATGGGCGAAGAAGTTGTGCGGCATGATGTGCACGGTCTTCCACTCCGTCGACATGACCGGCCAGTCCTCCATGCGCGGAATGTGATGGAAGCCGGCGGAGAACCAGGTGACGATGTCCTTGCCCATCAGGCTCTGGTCCTTCTTGACCCATTCGGCGAGCGTGTCCGAGCCGTCGCTCTGCATGGCGAACTTGCCACCGGCATAGCGCTGTTCCGGATCGTAGACCGTGTTCCAGACCGAATATTCGATATAGGCGTTGCGCTTCATCGGCGGATCGTTGGCATAGTCGTAGGGACCGTAGGCGACATTGCCGTGATGGATCATCCAGCCGGGCTCGTGGCCGAGATAGCCTTCACGCGACGGGTTGGAGATGTGGAAGTAGCGCGGCTGCATGGCCGAGAGCCTGTAGCGCGCCTCCATTTCCGTATGCGGCATGTTGTGCTCGACCGTCCACATCGATTTGCGCGGGCTCGACGGATCGAGCTTGGCCGGCACGATGTCCATGGTCGAGAAATGGTTCACCGGCTGGTCGACGTCGAAATCGATGCGGAAGTTGAAATAGTGGTCGTGGTTGGCGGCGACGAGGTTCGGCGCGATCAGCGTGCCGTAGGCCGTGTCCGCCTTCGCCGTCGCATCCTTCATCGAGGCCGAGGCGACGCCCTTCACCGCATCGAGGCCGGTCGCGCCGACATAGATGTTGATCTGGCCGTTCTGCTGCAGGCGATAGTCGATGAGATAGTCGTAGTTGCCGACCTCCGAGGCCGTACGCACCACGAGTTCCGTCGCCGGGCGGCCTTCCGCCGGCACCGGGGTCTCCGGCGTCTGCGCGAAGACCTCGAAATGGCGCCAGGCCGGATCGCCGATATTGCGCTCGAAGACGCAGATCGCATCCGGGATGACGAGCGGCGCGCCCTTGTCGTCGGCGATCGTCGCCGGCAGGAAGGTGGCGTGCGCGGGGCAGTCGATGCCGGCGCGCAGCGGGCTCAGGAAGAGGCCGAAGCCATATTCCCCGCTGTCCATGTAGGTGCGCCAGTACCAGCCCTCCGTCGGGTCCATATAGGGCACGAAGACCTCGGAAAGATGCGCCTGGTAGATGACCGAGCGCCAGGTGCCGGCATCGTTGACGTCGAGATTGGAGACGACGAGGCCCGGCCGCTTGTCGACGCGGAAGTTGAAGCGCCAGATATCCCATTCGACATGGCTGCCGTCGATCTTGTAGTTCGGCCCGCCGTCCTGCACGAGCGTGACGGGCTTCATTTCCGGGCGGAGCGGCAGGCGCGCGGCGACTTCCTCCTCCGTATAGCCCCAGCTGTCCTTCGGCGCCTGTTCCACGACACCGGTATCGATGACGCGCTGCACCTCCTTCTTGCCGATATCGTAGATGGCGAAGAGCCCCTCGATCGGCTTGGCATAGAAGTTGGATCCCTCCGGCACCTGGTAGCAGGGCACCTTCATCAGGCGGGAGTTCCTGTATTCCTCGGTGAAGAAGTTGCCGCCCGTCAGCGGCAGGCAGAAGGCCTGCTCCGGCTTCAGGCCCCGCTTTTCAAGCCCCGCGATCATGTCCGGATGGCCGAGCGCGCCTTCCAGCGCATTCATGAACTCGGTGAACAGCACCATCGGCTGGCCGGCCGTCTTGCCGTTGCTCTCCACCGTGCCCTTGGAGATGTTGACGACCGCCTCGTTGAAGCCGTCGGCGCTGGTGAAGTAGACCGTCGCCTTGCGGTCGAGGCTGTCGCCCTCCTTCCAGGCAAGCACCTCGGCCTTGGCCGGTTCCTTCAGCTCGATCAGCGGATAGAGCGTGTCGTCGTCCGCCACCTTCTGCTCGCGCAGGATCTGGTTGATCTTCTGGTATTCCTCGGCCGTCAGCCCGTCGAGCGGATGGGCGGCGGCCGCGCCGGCGGCAAGGCCGAACGCAAGTGCCGTCGTGGCGAGATGTTTCGTCAGTCTCATGATCGTTCCCTCTTTTCGTTTGCTTCCGTCAGGCAAAGACCACCTGGATATCGGTATATTCGGCGAGCCCCTCTTCGGCGAACTCGACGCCGATGCCCGAGGCCTTCACGCCGCCGAAGGGCGCATTCGGCTGGATGGCGCCGTGCTTGTTGATCCAGACGGAGCCGCAGGCGAGACGCCCCGCCACCTTTTTCGCGGCCGCGATGTCTGACGACCAGACCGAGCCGCCGAGACCGTTCGGGCTGTCATTGGCGAGCCGGATCGCCTCTTCGACGTCGGAGTAGCGGATGATCGGCAAAGCCGGCCCGAACTGCTCCTCGTCGACCAGCGCATCGCCGTTGCGAAGGCCGGCGATGATGGTCGGCGGGAAGAACAGGCCCTCGCCCGGTTCTCCCCCGAGCAGCACCTTGCCCCGCTCCTTCGCATCCGTAACGAGGCGCGAAACCTTGTCGAACTGCATGCGGTTCTGGATGGGGCCGAGGATGCTCGCCTCCTCCATGCCGTCGCCGACCTTGATATTGCGCGCATAGGCGACAAGCGCCTCGCAAACCGCATCGTGGATGGTGTCGTGCACGTAGAGCCGCTTCATCGCCGCGCAGGTCTGGCCGTTGTTGATGAAAGCGCCCCAGAAGAGGCCCTCTGCGATCGCCGCCGGATCCGCATCGGGCAGGACGATGCCGGCGTCGTTGCCGCCGAGTTCCAGCGTCAGGCGCTTCATCGTGTCGGCGGCGGACCGCATGACCCTCTGGCCGGTGGCGCAGGAGCCGGTGAAGACGATCTTGCTGATATCCGGATGCGCCGACATGGCGGCGCCGAGATTGAAGGCCCTGTCATCACCGGTCACCACATTGACGACGCCCGGCGGCAGCACCTCGTTCATGATCTCGACGAGCCGCAGGGTGGAAAGCGGCGTATGGGGCGAGGGCTTGACGACGACCGTGTTGCCCGTGCGCAGCGCCGGCAGGATATGCCAGACGGCGATCATGACCGGGAAATTCCACGGGGTGATGGAACCGACGACGCCGAGCGGCTTGCGGGTGAGCTCCACCCGGCCCTGCTCGTTGTCCTGCAGCACCCGCGCCGGCAGCGAGAGCCCGGTCGTATAGCCCGCCCAGGCAACGGCGCCGCCGACCTCCCAGCGCGAGCCGAGGCCGTTCAGCGGCTTGCCCTGCTCGAGCGTGATGATCTCGGCAAGCTCGCCGGCATGTTCCTCGATCTTGGCCGTCACGGCCGCGCAGGCCGCCTGCAGGGCCGCATCGTCCTGCGCCGACCAGGAGGCGAACGCCGCCTTGGCGACCGAGACCGCCGCATCCAGCTCCGCCCCGCCCATGTTCGGCGCGCGGCCGACCTCCTTGCCCGTCGCCGGGTTGAGAACGGCGAAGTCCGCGCCGACGGGCGCCGACTTGCCGCCGATGGTAGCCTTGAATTCCATCATGTCCGCCTCCTCCATGAACGGCCCGCCTCCTCCGGCGGGGACATATGGTGGCAGAGATTAGAGGGGTATGGCGCGCCGGACTTGGACGGCACCGTCCCGCCTTTTGGATAAAAGCGTCAATGGCAGCGGGCGACCGCGCCCGGCGTCATGCCGTATTTCTTGCGGAACTCGCGGTAGAAATAGGAAAGGTCGTTGAAGCCGCAATCGAAGGCGACGGCCGTGACGCCCTCCGCCGCCTGCTCCCCCTTGCGGGCGGAAAGCCGCGCATGGGCAAGCTCCAGCCGGCGGTTGAGCAACCGATGGCCGGGCGTTTCGCCGAGCGGCCGGAAATGCCGCTGCAGCATGCGCTCCGAGACGTTGAGGCGGACGGCCAGTTCGCGCGGCCCGAAGCCCGGGTCCGCGCGGTGGCGATCGATCATCGCGAGTGCCCGCGACAGCAGCGTCTCGGCGGGCACGGCGGTGCCCGTCACGCGGGTCGAGTGCAGGTAGGCGCCGAGAAGGCAGAGGAAGGCTTCGCCGAGCTGCGCCTGCGCGCCTTCCTCCAGCAGCATCTTGGCGATGACCGCGCGCATGGCGAGCCAGAGGGGGTCGTCGCGCGAGATCGAAAGCCCGCCGGTGCACGGCGTGCCGAAGCGGTGGAGCATCTCGTCGCGCGGGATGTGCAGCGACACCTGGTTCGAACGCTCGCCGCGATAGAGGAAGGTCGAGGGCCTGACGGAATCGACGAGGAACATGTCGCCGGGCGAAAGCTCCGCGACCTGCTCGCCCTGCTCGACGCGACAGTGGCCGGCATCCTGCACAAGCAGGAAGAAGTATTCGCCGGGATCCTGCCGGATGGAGCGGATGTTGCGCGCGACCTCCGAGGCATCGAGCGCGACGATCGCCGTATCGAAGGGACCGACGCGCCGCGTCGTGACATCGCCATTGACGACGCCTGTCCGCCCCATCGGCTCCAGGTCAAAGGAGCCGCAGACCCTCCTGATCTCCGCCTCGAGAATTTCTACCGGCACCGGCTTGTGTCCCGGCGTCATCAGCGACTGCATCGTGCCCTCCCCGGCTCTAGCAGAAAGCCTGTTCTCCCAAAACTATCTCACCACAGTCCGCAACGCTTGCCTATCGCCGGAAGCCCTTCCCATCTGCGAAACACGCAATCTTTTCATCCTTCCGCAGGGCAACCTTGCCGGAATTGCCTTACCCGGCAAGCACCGAAAAGCCGCCAGCCTCCGCCGCCCGGCGCAGGCTATCGCTGGTCGGTTCGGCAAGGCCATCCGCCGCAAGGCGATCCAGCACCGCCACCACTGCGGACAGCCCGCGCGCCTCGGCATGGTGCATCGGCCCGCCGCGCCAGCGCGGGAAGCCGTAGCCATGGATCTTCACGAGATCGATATCGGCGGCGCGCAGCGCCACGCGCTCTTCCAGGATGCGCGTCGCCTCGTTGACCATGGGCAGGAGAATGGCGTCGACGATACCTGCCTCGTCCCATGTCCGCTGCGCCCGGCCCTCCGCCGCCTCGGCGATGATCGCCGCCACGGTTTCCGAGGATTTCGGCGCACGGTCGCCCGGCTGGTAGTCGTACCAGCCGCCGCCGGTCTTCTGGCCGTAGCGCCCGAGGGCGCAGAGCCGGTCGGCAACGGGTGCGAAGGGCGTCTCGCCCCGTTCGCGCGCCGCCTTGCGCTGGAAGGCCGCGATGTCGAGGCCGCCGAGATCCTGTGCCTCGAAAGGCCCCATCGGCAGGCCGAAGGCACGCATGGCGGCATCGACCGCCGCGGGCGTCGCGCCCGACAGCAAAAGCCGCTCGGCCTGCGCCCGCGTCACCTTCAGGATGCGGTTGCCGATGAAACCGTCGCAGATGCCGGCGCGCACCGGGATCTTGCCGAGCAGGCGGGCGAGCGCGAAACCGGTCGCCAGCACCTCCGGCGCGGTCGCCTCCGTCGGCACGATCTCCAAGAGCTTCATGATCTGCGCCGGGCTGAAGAAATGCAGGCCGAGGAAGCGTTCCGGATGGCTGACGCCTTCGCTGATCGCGTCGGGATCGAGATAGGACGTGTTGGTGGCCAGAACCGCATCCGGCCGGCAGACCGCCGAGAGCCTTTCGAAGACGGCGCGCTTGACGACGAGATCCTCGAAGACCGCCTCGATGACGAGGTCCGTATCGACCAGCAGGCCGTAATCATCGCCGCCGGTGATGCCGGCCATGCGCTCGTCCGCCACGGCCTGCGGGATTCGGCCGCGCTTCACCGAGCCTTCATAGATGCCCCGCACATTGGCAAACCCGCGCTCGACGGCCGCCGCGTCGCGCTCGATGAGGACGACCGGCAGGCCGGCATCGCGCAGCGCCGCGGCAATGCCCGCGCCCATCGTGCCGCCGCCGATGACGGCGGCCGAACGGATGGCGCGCGGCGTGACGCCGGCAAGCTCCGGCGGGCGCGGCGCGGCGCGCTCGGCAAAGAAGACATGGCGCAGCGCCGCTGCCTGCTGAGAGCCGCGCAGTTCGAGGAAGGTTTCCCGCTCGAACGCCATGGCGCTGGCGAAATCCGTCTCGCTCGCCTTCCACACCGAGGCAAGCGCCCGGAGCGGTGCGACTTCCCGCTTCGCCTTGCCCGCCACGGCCTTTTCGGCACTCTCCCAGAAACCCGCCTCGACGGGGGCCACGGCGCGGCTGGAGACCGGCTGCGGCCGGACCTTGCCGGCAATGTCGTTCGCAAAGGCAATCGCGCCGGCCCGCAGATCGCCGTCGACAACGGCGTCGATCAGGCCAAGCCCTTCCGCCTTCTTCGCACCGACCGGGCTGCCGCTCGTCACAAGGTCGACGGCAGCGGCCGGGCCGATCAGCCGCGGCAGGCGAACCGTGCCGCCCGCGCCGGGGATGATGCCGAGCTTGACTTCCGGCAGGCCGAGGCCGGCGCTGGGAACCGCCACGCGCCAGGCGCAGCCGAGCGCCACTTCGAGCCCGCCGCCGAGCGCGCTGCCATGGATCGCCGCGACCCACGGCGTCTTCGCCCCCTCGATGGTCGCCACCACATCCGGCAGATGCGGCGGCTGCGGCGGCTTGCCGAATTCGCCGACATCCGCCCCGGCAATGAAGGTGCGGCCGGCGCAGATCAGGACGACCGCCTTCACCGCCGCGTCCGCATCGAGCGTGGCGACGGCCTCGACGAGGGCCTGGCGCAGCGCCTGCGACAGCGCGTTGACGGGCGGGTTGTCGACGGTGACGACGGCGATGGCATTTTCGCGGGCGATGGTGACGGTCATGGTCTCATATTCCCAGATAAGCGGCGCGGATGCGTTCGTCGACGATGAGTTCGGCAGCGGGACCGGACATGGTGATGCGGCCCGTCTCCATGACATAGCCGCGATCGGCGACCGAAAGCGCACCGAATGCGTTCTGCTCGACGAGCAGCACGGTGACGCCGAGCGCCTTCAGGCTCTTCACCACGTCGAAGATCTGCGCCACGAGGATGGGGGCAAGGCCCATGCTCGGCTCGTCGAGCAGCAGGCAGGAAGGGCGGCCCATCAGCGCGCGGGCGATCGCCAGCATCTGCTGCTGGCCGCCGGAAAGACCGCCGGCCGCAAGGTTGCGCTTCTCCTTGAGGACCGGGAACATGGCGAAGGCATCGTCCCGGTCCCGTTCCACCTTGTCGTCGGAAAAGAGATAGGCGCCGAGGCGCAGGTTCTCTTCCACCGTCAGGTTCGTGAAGATCTGTCGCCCCTCGGGCGACTGGGCGAGCCCGCGCCGCACGCGGGCATGGGCCGGCACCGTCGTCAGCGCCTCGCCGCGAAAGACGATGGACCCGGCCGAGACCGGCTGGATGCCCGAGAGGCACTTGAGCAGCGTGGTCTTGCCGGCGCCGTTCGCGCCGACCACCGTGACGATCTCGCCGGAGGCGACGTCGAGGTCGATGCCGTGCAGCACCTCGATGCGGCCGTAGCGCGAACGCAGTCCTTCAACCGTCAGCATTTTGCGCCTCCGTCGCCTGGGCACCCAGATAGGCCTCGATGACACGCGGATCGCGCGCGATCGCCGCCGGCTCGCCTTCGGCGATCTTCTCGCCATGGTCGAGCACCACGATATGGTTGGAAATGCGCATGACCATCTTCATGTCGTGCTCCACCAGCAGGATCGACACGCCCTCGGCCGCGACCTTGGCGATCAGGTGGTCGATCTCCTCCGTCTCGACGGCATTGCAGCCGGCGGCCGGCTCGTCGAGCAGCAGCACGCGCGGCTTCAGCGCCAGCGCGCGGGCGATCTCCAGCCGCTTCAATGCGCCATAGGAGAGCGAGCCCGCCTCCTGCTCGGCGGCCCGGCCGAGGCCGACGCGGGCGAGCAGCGCACGCGCGCTCTCTTCGGACGCCCTGCTGCGGCGGCGCGCGGCGGGCAGCGAAAAGAGATCGGCGAACACCGAGCCGCGCTCATGCAGGTGATGACCGGCGACGGCGTTTTCGAGCACGCTCATCGACTGGAAGATCTGCAGGTTCTGGAAGGTCCGCGACAGGCCGCGCCGGGCGAGCTGATGCGGCGGCATGCGCGTGACGTCCTCTCCATCGAGCGCGACACGCCCGCGGGCCGGAGCGTAGACGCCCGAGATCATGTTGAACAGCGTCGTCTTGCCGGCGCCGTTCGGGCCTATGACGGAGACGATCTCGCCGGGTTTCAAGGAGAAGCCGACATCGTTGACGGCACGGACGCCGCCGAAATCGATCCCCAAGCCTTCGATCTGAAGCAGGCTCATTCTGCCCTCCCCCGGATGCGGCGCGCGATGGAGGGCAGGAGGCCCTCGCGCATGAAGATCATGACCAGCATCATGACGAGGCCGAGCATGAGCTGTTCGTATTCCTGGAAGACCGTCAGCACCTGCGGCAGCGTGGTGAGGATCGCCGCGCCGAGGATGGCGCCGAGCACCGACCCCGCCCCGCCGAGCACCGCCATGGTGACCATCTCGATCGAATGCATGAAGCCCGCGACATCCGGCGTGATGAACTTGTTCTGCAGCGCCAGCAGCGAACCCGACACCGAGGCATAGACCGCCGACAGGACGAAGGCGACGAGCTTGTAATGGGCCACATCGACGCCGACCGTGCGGGCGGCGACCTCCGACCCGTGTAGCGCCCTGAGCGCCCGGCCGGTCGGGCTGTGGTAGAGGTTGAGCGCCAGCCAGGCGCCGATGACCAGGACGAGACCAGAGAAGGCGTACCAGAATTCGGTGTTGGAAAGATCGATGCCGATGGCCTTCAGGACGGCGCGAAGACCCAGTTCCGGTACCGCCATGCCGTCCGGCCCGCCGGTGAGCTGCGCCTCGTTGGAGAGCACCATCGAGACGAGGATGCCGAAGCCGAGGCTGGCGACGGCGAGGTAGTACCCCTTGAGCCGCAGGATCGGCCGGCCGACGAGGAAGGCGATGGCCGCGGAAAGCGCCGCGCCCAGCACCGCCGCGAGCGCCGGATGCAGGCCGAGATGGACCGGCGCCAGCGCACAGGCATAGGCGCCGATGCCGGCAAAGCCCGCATGGCCGAGGCTGATCTGGCCGGCATAGCCGATGAGGATGACGAGACCCGTCACCGCAAGCCCGTTGACGAAGATCAGCGAGCCGACGCGGAAATAGTAGGAGGACGGGAAGAAGACCGGCGCGATCGCGATGACCGCGGCGAGGATGAGGAGCGTGGTTGCCTTGCCGGAGAGCCGCATGATCACACCCGATCCGTCGACTTGCGGCCGAAAAGGCCCTGCGGCATGGCGAAGAGCACCGCGAGGATGACGACGAAGGCGGCCGCGTCCTTGTATTGCGAGCTGATATAGCCGGCCGTCATCGCTTCCAGGATCCCGAGCAGCAGGCCGCCGACAAGGGCGCCCTTGGGGTTGCCCATGCCGCCGAGCATGGCGGCGGCAAAACCCTTCAGCGCCAGCGCCAGCCCGACATCGTAGCTCGTCAGCGTGATCGGCGTCACCAGCACGCCGGCGAGCGCGCCGATGGCGGCGGACATGGCGAAGGAGAGCGTCATCACGTAGTTGGTGTTGATGCCGACGAGTTGGGCCGCGATGCGGTTGTTCGCCGTCGCCAGCACGGCGCGGCCGATCAGCGTGCGCGTGAAGAACAGCCAGAGACAGAAGAAGACCGCGAGCGCGCCGGCAATCACCCAGAGGCTCTGCGGCAGGATGGTCGCACCGCCGATGAGGATCGGCTGGTCTCCCGAAAAGGCCGGGAAGCGATGGATCTGCTTGTCGAAGACGAGCTGCGTCGCGCCGCGGATGAAGATCGAGGCGCCGATGGTGATGATGATCAGCGAGACGACGGGGGCGCCCCGCGCCGGCTCGATCGCCAGCTTGTTGAGCGCAACGCCGATACCCGCCGTCGCGATGATGGCGATGAGCGCGGCAAGCGGCAGCGGCAGGCCCGCGGCATGCGCGAAGAAGGTGATCATGCCGCCGAGCATGACGAACTCGCCCTGGGCGAAGTTCACGACGTCGGAAGCGTTGTAGATGATCGTGAAGCCGAGCGCGACCAGCGCATAGACCGCACCGACCGTGATCCCGGAAAGTAGGAATTGCAGGAGTTCGGGCATGAATGCCTCCGCTTCGCGCGCGACGGTTTCCGCCGGCCCGCCGCCTGATGGCGCGGGCCGGCGGGCTCGATTACTCGACGATCTTCCAGCCGCCCTTTTCGATCTGAAGCATGCGGAAGGCCGACAGGTCGAGGCCGAGATGGTCCTCCGCCGTCATGGTCACCGTGCCGGTCGTGCCGACAAGGCCGGACGTGCCTTCGATCGCATCGCGGATCGCCGACGGCTCGGTGCTGCCCGCCCGCGTGATCGCGTCGACGAGGATGCGCAGCGCGTCATGGGCGTAGCCGCCGAAGGTCGAGACCGGCTTGCCGGTCGCCTTCTCGTAGGCGTCCTTGTAGGTGACGACGACAGCGCGCTGCGGATCGCTTTCCGGCAGGAGGCTCGCGACGAGCAGCGCCGTGCCCGGCAGGCGCACGCCTTCGGCGGCTTCCGCGCCGGCAAGCTCGATGAAGCCATCCGAGGCGACGCCGTGCGACTGGTAGAGTGGCAGGCCGACGGCGAGCTGGGCATAGTTGCGCGTGACGATCGCCGGGCCCTGGCCGAAACCGGGGTTCAGCACGGCTTGCACGCCGTCCTTGCCCTTGATGTTGGTGAGCTGCGGCGTCATGTCGGCATCGGTCGGGCCATAGGTCTCGTCGGCCAGGACCTCGATGCCGTAGTCGCCGATGATCTCCAGGCACTGCTTGCGCATGGAGGCGCCGAAGCCGTCGGAACCGGAAATCAGGCCGATCTTGCCGATGCCGGCCTTCTTCATGTCCTCGAAGATCTTCGCGCAGGCCATGCGGTCCGTGTGCGGGGTCTTGAAGGTGAAGGGGCGGACGGGATCGATGATCTCGATGGCGCCGGCAAGCGAGATGAAGGGGATTTCCGCATCCTCGAAGACCGGGATGATGGCCATGGAGGTGCCCGTCGTCGTGCCGCCGATCACGGCGACGACTTCGTCGTCCTCCACCAGGCGGGTGGCGAAGGTGCGCGCCTTGTTCGGGTCGCCGCCATCGTCATAGACGATCAGGTCGATCTTCTCGCCATTGACGCCGCCGGCCGCATTGATCTCCTCGACCAGCATCTTCAGCGTCTTGGCTTCCGGATCGCCGAGGAAGGAGGCGGGGCCGGTTTCCGAAAGGGTCGCGCCGATCTTGATATCGGCAAGGGCCGGCGCGGCAAAGCCGAGGACGAGCGCCAGCGTACCGGCAAGCGCGGTGGTGGTGAGCGAAAATTTCATGTCGGTTTCTCCTCCCAACAAAGACAAAAGATTGAAGCGTAGACTCCTCACGCCGCCGCGGGGCGGCGCCACATCACCACGCGGAACCGGTTCGCGACGAAGGCCGCATCCGTCAGGCTGGCATTGCCCGCCGGATTGGCACCGGTGACGTGGAAATCGCTGAAGGCGGCGCTCTGGTTCACATAGATGCCGCCGGTCAGATTGACAGAAAGATTGACGCCTGCCACGGCGAAACGATCGGCGGCGGCCAGAATCTGCGCCTCGTCGGTCGCGTAGAGGGCAGCCGTGATGGCACCCTTGCGCTCGGCGAGCGCCGCGGCTCGGTCGACGCCGTCCGCTTCGTCATCGACCGCGACGACGAAGGCGATGGGGCCGAAGCGCTCCTCCGCATATGCGTCCGTATCCGCCGCATCGACCGCGAGGATCAGCGGCGTCGCGGTGCGGGCACCGTCGAGGCCTTCGACGGGCGCAGAGTCGCGCACGATGCGCCCGAGTGGCCGCGATGTGGCAATGCGGGCGAGCGTCGCCGGATTGGCGATGGCCCCGCAGATGCCGGCCGCACGCGCGGGATCGGCAAGCAGGCTATCGACGGCAGCGGCGATGCCGGCCGCGACCGCGTCGAAGGACTTGTGGCCCTCATTGGTCTCAATGCCGCCGCGCGGCACGAAAATATCCTGCGGCGCCGTGCACATCTGTCCGGAATAGAGCGAGAGCGAGAAGGCGATGTTGCCGCACATGCCGGCAAAATCGTCCGTCGCGCCGATGACGATCGAGTTGACGCCGGCCTCTTCGGTGTAGACATCGGCATTGCCGGCATTTTCACGCACCCAGGCGCCGAAGGCGTTGGAGCCGGTATAGTCGACGATGGCGATGGCGGGGTGCTGCACGAGATCCCTCGTGATCTCGGCGCCCGGCGCATCGGCGGCGAGCAGCACGATATCGGCCGCAAATCCTTCCTCCACCAGCACCTGGCGCGCGATTTCGACGGTGATGGCAAGCGGCAGGGTCGCCGCCGGATGCGGCTTGACGATGACGGTGTTGCCGGTGGCGAGGCTGGCGAAGAGGCCGGGATAACTGTTCCAGGTCGGGAAGGTGTTGCAGCCGATGACGAGGGAGACGCCGCGCGGCACGATGCGCCAGTGCTTCTCCATGACGATCGGCGCGCCCTTGCCCTGCGGCTTGGTCCAGGTCGCCTGCGCCGGTATGCGGGTCATCTCGGCATAGGCATAGGCGACGGCCTCGAGGCCGCGATCCTGCGCATGCGGGCCGCCGGCCTGGAAGGCCATGGCGAAGGCCTGGCCCGTCGTGTGCATGACGGCGTTCGCCATCTCGAAGCTGCGGGCATTGAGGCGGGCAAGGATTTCGAGACAGATGCCGGCGCGCACGTCCGGCGAGGCGGCGGCCCATTGCGGGGCGGCCGCGCGCGAGGCCATGACCAGCATGTCCGCGGAGGCGGCGGGATAGGTGATGCCGAGGGCAGGTCCGTAAGGCGAGACTTCCGCACCGACGCGCCTCTCGGCCGGATGATCGGCAAGTTCGAATTCGGCATCGAGCCGTGCCCTGTAGGCAGCAAGACAATCGTCCTTCGCCGTCTCGCCGTATATCTTGCCGCTCGGCACTTCAGGATAGACGGTCCAGAAATCGCGCTTTGCGGCCGCTTCGATCGCGGCGGTCAACGTCGGGCGATGGCGCTCGAAAAGTCCGGTCATCTCTGGCTCCTCCCAGTCAGTGCTTTTATAATTGACTGACCGGTCGGTTTATGCAAGAGTTTTTTTACGGTCGCCGCTGGGAAGGGCGACAGGGAGGAACCATGACCACTTCCGACACTATTCTGTCGGCGCTTGCCGATGGCGTTCTGAGCCTCACGCTGAACCGCCCGGACAAGCTCAACGCCTTCAACGACGAGATGCATCTTGCGCTGCGCGCCGGCTTCGAGCGCGCCCATGCGGACGAGGCGGTACGCGCCGTGCTGCTGACCGGCGCCGGCCGCGGTTTCTGCGCCGGCCAGGATCTCGGCGACCGCGATCCGAAGAAGGGCGTGCCGGACCTCGGCCATACGATCGAGACCTACTACAACCCCCTGCTGCGCCTCATCCGCAGCCTTGAAAAACCCGTCATCTGCGCCGTCAACGGCGTTGCCGCCGGCGCGGGCGCCAACATCGCCCTTGCCTGTGACATCACGCTCGCCGCCCGCTCCGCCCGCTTCATCCAGGCCTTCGCCAGGATCGGCCTCGTGCCGGATTCCGGTGGCACCTGGAGCCTGCCGCGCCTGATCGGCGAAGCCCGCGCCAAGGCGCTTGCGCTCACCGCCGAACCGCTCGGCGCGGAAACCGCCGCCGACTGGGGCCTCATCTGGCGCGCCGTCGACGACGACACGCTGATGGAAGAGGCGACCGCTCTCGCCACGCGCCTCGCCGCCGGCCCGACCAGGGGCCTCGGCATGACGAAACGCGCCATCCAGGCCGCCGCCACCAATTCGCTCGACCAGCAACTCGACCTCGAACGCGACCTGCAGCGCGAGGCCGGCCGCAGCGCCGATTACGCCGAGGGCGTTTCCGCCTTCCTCGAAAAGCGCAAGCCGGAGTTTTCGGGCAAATGAGCGCCGCCGGGCTTTCTCCGCAAGCGCTCGCCGAAGCCTGCGCCAAGGCAATGTGGGACGACGACAACGCCACCCGCCATCTCGGCATGGAGCTCGTCTCCGTCGCCCCCGGCAAGGCCGTCATCGCCATGACGATCGCCGAGATCATGACCAACGGCCACGGCACCTGCCACGGCGGCTACATCTTCACGCTGGCGGATTCGGCCTTCGCCTTCGCCTGCAACAC
This sequence comes from Shinella sp. HZN7, assembly GCF_001652565.1. Taxonomy (NCBI): domain Bacteria; kingdom Pseudomonadati; phylum Pseudomonadota; class Alphaproteobacteria; order Hyphomicrobiales; family Rhizobiaceae; genus Shinella; species Shinella sp. HZN7. Next base: position 3,330,037 of record NZ_CP015736.1, read on the forward strand.
CTACAACCAGCGCACCGTCGCCCAGCACTGTTCGGTGACCTTCATCGCACCGGCCTTCCGGGGCGACCGGCTGACCGCGACGGCGCAGGAGGTGTCGCGCCGCGGCCGCGGTGGCATCTACGACATCCGCATCACCAACCAGGAGGGCGAGCATGTCGCGGAGTTCCGCGGCCACTCGCGAACAGTCAAGGGCACCCATCTGCCGGAGTGAGGCAGAGGGCACATCATCCCGCATTCTCGGAGGAGATTTTCATGGAAGACCTGTCCCCCCGCCCCGGAGATCTCGAATCGATCGAGACGGCCTCCCGCGACGAGATTTCCGCGCTGCAGCTTGAGCGCATGAAGTGGTCGCTGACCCACGCCTACGAGAATTCGCCCTTCTATCGCCAGCGCTTCGACGCGGCCGGCGTTCACCCCTCCGACCTCAAGACGCTCGCCGATCTCGCAAAGTTCCCCTTCACCACCAAGAAGGACCTGCGCGACACCTATCCCTTCGGCATGTTCGCCGTGCCGCGTGAAAAGCTCACCCGCATCCACGCCTCGTCGGGCACGACCGGCAAACCCACCGTCGTCGGCTACACCCAGAAGGACATCGACACCTGGGCGACCGTCGTCGCCCGCTCGATCCGCGCCGCGGGCGGCCGGGCCGGCGACATCGTGCATGTCGCCTATGGCTACGGCCTCTTCACCGGCGGCCTCGGCGCCCACTATGGCGCCGAAAAGCTCGGCTGCACCGTCGTACCGATCTCCGGCGGCATGACGGAGCGCCAGGTGACCCTGATGCAGGATTTCAAGCCGCGCATCATCATGGTCACGCCCTCCTACATGCTCTCCATCCTCGACGAGTTCCGCCGCCAGGGCGTCGACCCGCGGGAAAGCTCGCTCGCCGTCGGCATCTTCGGCGCCGAGCCCTGGACGAACGCCATGCGCGAGGAGATCGAGCAGTCCTTCGACATGCACGCCGTCGACATCTACGGCCTGTCGGAGGTCATGGGCCCGGGCGTTGCCAATGAATGCGTCGAGACCAAGGACGGCCTGCACATCTGGGAGGACCATTTCTACCCGGAGATCATCGACCCGATCACCGGTGCGGTGCTGCCGGACGGCGAGATCGGCGAATTGGTCTTCACGACGCTCACCAAGGAAGGCCTGCCGATCATCCGCTACCGCACGCGCGACCTGACACGGCTCCTGCCCGGCACCGCCCGCTCCATGCGCCGCATGGAAAAGATCACGGGCCGCTCCGACGACATGATGATCTTGCGCGGCGTCAACGTCTTCCCGACGCAGATCGAGGAACAGATCCTGAAATGTCGCGGGCTCGCGCCGCATTTCCAGATCGAGCTGTCGCGCTCGGGCCGCATGGACAACATGACGGTTCATGTCGAATGCACGCTGGAGGCGGCCGACGAGGGGGCCCGCACGGGATCGGCAAAGGAACTCGCCCACCACATCAAGAGCGTGGTCGGCGTCTCCACGAAGATCACAGTGCACGAACCGGGCGGCGTCGCCCGTTCGGAAGGCAAGGCGAAGCGGGTGGTCGACAACCGCCCGAAGGAATGAAGCGCCGGACGGGACAGTTCCAGCAGGAGTGCGGGAAACGGTTTTGCGTCCGGAGTTGTGTAGAAACAAAGAGATAGGATATCTTCCCCGTTAGAAGACGGATGAAGGGACCCTATTCCGGCACCGGGTTGACTGTGTATAGGGAGGGCGGCCACCCTCCCGGAAGCAGCCGGGCAAAGCAAAGCAGGATAAAATGGCACGCACGCGCGCAGTTGATTTCGAGGAAAAACAGCGCGGCATTCTCTCGAGTGCCGCCGCGGTCTTTGCCGAGATGGGCATGGAGAAGGCCTCCATGTCGATGATCGCCTCGCACAGCAATGTCTCCAAGGCGCTGCTCTATCACTACTATCCGAGCAAGGACGCGCTGATCTTCGATATCGTGCGCACCCATCTCACCGAACTCGAAAGCGCCATAGAGGCCGCCGACCGCCCCGACCTCGCCCCGCAGGAGCGGCTGCGCCTCTTGGTCAAAGCCGTCCTGGCGAACTACGAGGGCCGGGACAACGAGCACAAGGTGCAGCTCAACGGCACCAGCGCGCTCTCGCAGGAACAGCTTTCCGAATTGCAGGCGATCGAGCGGCAGATCGTCAAGCGCTTCTCCGGCGTCATCCGCGACATCAATCCGGACCTCAACAAGGACCGCCCGCTGCTGATGCCCGTCACCATGTCGCTCTTCGGCATGATGAACTGGGTCTATATGTGGTTCCGACCGAATGGGCCTGTCACGCGCGACGAATATGCGGACATCGCGACGACGTTGATCCTCGAAGGCGTCAAGGCCGTAACCTGAGGCTTACGCATCACACCTCCCTAAAAACCTCCTACCTCTCTTTCGTCATCCTCGGGCTTGACCCGAGGATCCACTCGGCACCCGCGGCATGGATCCTCGGGTCAAGCCCGAGGATGACGTGGTAGGGAGGCAGCGTCGCGCCACAAGAGCAATGCCACCCGCGCTATCCCCCATCCCTCTCCATATCCTTGCCCGTCGCTGCGACCGATTCCAGCCGCTCGGCAAACTCCCGCCGCAGCGTCCGGCGAAGCTCGGCCGCCTTGTAGCGCCGGATGTCGACCGCATTCCTCGGCTCCAGGTCCGGCACGCGCACCGGCCGGCCGGCATCGTCGACGGCGACCATCGTGAAATAGCAGGAATTGGTATGCCGCCGGTGGCCGGAGCGGATGTTCTCCGCCTCGACGCGGATGCCGACCTCCATGGAGGTGCGGCCCGTATGGTTGATCGAGGCGCGGAAGGTGACGAGTTCGCCGACATGGATCGGCTCCTTGAACATCACCTGGTCGACCGAGAGCGTCACCGCATATTGCTGCGAATAGCGCGAGGCGCAGGAGAAGGCCACGCGATCGAGCAGGTTGAGCAGTGCGCCCCCATGAACCTTTCCGGAAAAATTCGCCATGTCCGGCGTCATCAGAACGGTCATTTCCAGGCGGCAAGGGTCCTGCGCGATCGGCATGCTGCGGTCACTCCCTCGTTTTGGCCACCATCGTCAGGACGTCGTACTGCGCGACTGTGGCACCTAGCTGGTTCGTCACCTGGCAATCCCAGCGCACCTCGCCGTGCTCGGCATTGGCGCGCGGATTGATCTCCTTGCAGGTGAGCTGCACCTGCAGCGTATCACCCGGATTGACCGGTGTCAGGAAGCGCAGGTTGTCGACGCCGTAATTGGCAAGAACCGGACCCGGCGCCGGATCGACGAAGAGGCCGGCGGCGAAGGAGACGATGAGATAGCCATGCGCCACGCGCCCGTCGAAGAACGGGTTCGCCTTGGCCGCCTCCTCGTCCATATGGGCGTAGAAGGTGTCTCCGGTGAAATTGGCGAAATGCTCGATATCGTCGAGCGTCACCGTGCGCGTTGCGGTGATGAGCTGGTCACCGATCTTGAGTTCCGCCAGCGACTTGCGGAACGGATGCTCTCCGCCCGCCCGCGCCTCCGCACCCGGCAGCCAGCGGCCGGTGACGGCGGACAGCATGGTCGGCGCGCCCTGGATGGCGGTGCGCTGCATGTAGTGTTTTACGCCACGCATGCCGCCCAGTTCCTCGCCGCCGCCCGCGCGGCCGGGACCGCCGTGCACCAGGCCCGGCAGCGGCGAACCGTGGCCGGTGGAGGATTTGGCGCTGACCCGGTTGCCGATCATCACGCGGCCATGGAAGGGCGCAAGGCCCAGCACGACCTCTTCGGCGAAGCCCGGATCGTTGGTGAAGACCGAGGCGACGAGGCTGCCCTTGCCACGCCGGGCGAGATCGACCGCCTCTTCCGCCGTGTCATAGGGCATGACCGTGCTGACCGGGCCGAAGGCTTCGACATCGTGCACGGCACGGGCCGAGCCCGGCCTGTCGCAATAGAGCAGCACCGGATTGAGGAAGGCGCCGGCCACGGCATCGCCGGACTGGACGCTCGGATTATCAGGATCACCGGCGACGATTTCGGCATCGGCGGAGAGATCGCGGATACGGGCGCGCACTTCCTCGCGCTGGTCGAGGCTGGCGAGCGGACCCATGCGCACGGCCTCGTCGGCGGGGTTGCCGATCGACGTCTTGCCGAGGCGCGCGCCGAGGCTTTCGATCAGCGCCTCGCTATAGGCGCGCGGGGCGATGATGCGGCGGATCGCCGTGCATTTCTGGCCGGCCTTCACCGTCATCTCGCGGGCGACTTCCTTGACGAAGAGATCGAATTCCTCCGTGCCGGGCGCGGCGTCGAGGCCGAGCACGGCGGCGTTGAGGCTGTCGGCCTCCATGGTGAAGCGCACGGAATTCTCGATGATCGCCTTGTGCGTCTTGAGGCGCTGGCCTGTCGCCGCCGAACCGGTGAACGTGACGGCATCCTGCCCCTCCACATGGTCGAGCAGGTCGCCGACCGAGCCGCAGACGAGCTGCAGCGCGCCCTCCGGCAGGATGCCCGTCTCGATGATGCGGCGGACCATCAGTTCGGTGAGATAGGCCGTCTGGCTGGCCGGCTTGATGATGGCGGGAACGCCGGCAATGAGCGTCGGGGCGAGCTTTTCCAGCATGCCCCAGCAGGGAAAGTTGAAGGCGTTGATATGCACCGCGACACCCTGCAACGGGGTCAGGATATGCTGCGCGGCAAAGGTGTTGTCCTTGGAGAGCGGCTCCACGTCGCCATCGAGCAGGACGCGGGTGTTCGGCAATTCGCGCCGGCCTTTCGAGGCGTAGGAGAGCAGCGTGCCGATGCCGCCCTCGATATCGACCCAGCTATCGGCGCGGGTCGCGCCGGTGGCGGTGGAAAGCGCGTAGAACTCTTCCTTCCCTTCCATCAGCGCCTGGCCGAGCGCTTTCAGCATGGCGGCGCGTTCGTGGAAGGACATGCGGCGCAGCGCCGGGCCACCCTTTTCGCGGCCATGGGCGAGGATCGCCTTGAAATCGATGCCGGAGGAATCGATGAAGGCGACCGGTGCGCCCGTCGAGGCGTCGAGCAGGGGCACGCCCTCCTTCGCGCCGGCGACCCACGCGCCGCCGACATAGCTTTCGAGCCGGCGCGGCCGGTTTGCCATGACGTTCATCTTACTGTCCTTCCTGTATTTTTACGCAATTCCGGACGGAAGCCTAGTTCAATCCAAGCGCGGAAAGCTGCGCATCGACCTCCGCCCGCCAATCCGCAAGCAGGGTCTCGTTGGGCGTATGCCTGAGGCCGAAACGCGACAGCGTCTCGAAGCGGGCCGAGCCGGAATGGCCGAAGCTGGCGGCGACACGCGGATACCAGTAGGCGACGGAAGCCTTCGCCTTCGCGCGCCCCTCTTCGTCATCCACGATGCGGGTGAGGCCGGCGAGGCCGAGTTCGGCATGGCGCGTCTCGCGCGGCAGGATGGCGCGGAAAACCTCGGCGAGCGGCTGATAGGAGACACGCGACAATTCCTTGAGCTGGACGACGCTTGCCCGGCCCATCAGCACGTTCATGACGACGGCATCCACCCAGCCTTGCAGCGGGTAGTGGAAGACGGAAAGGCGCATGTCGCCGCCCTGCCGCGCCGCGCCGATATCGGCCTCGCGGGAAAGCCGCTCGGCCCAGGGGTGGTGCACGGCGTAGCGTCCGCCATCCGCGCCGAAGGTTTCCATGACCTGCAAGACCTTGCCGGCATGGTCGGCCTTTTCCAGCACGATGCGGGCGGCGGAGATGCGCTCCTGGATGCCCGGCGCATCGTTGATCGTATCGGCAAAGCCGGCAGAGCCGGCCAGCTCGCTGTCGACGAAACTCGCCATCAGGCGCAAGAGCTCGCCGCGATAGCGCGGCGGCACATTGGCGGGCGAGGAAAGCACGCCGCCTTGCGCCAGATAATCCTCGATCGGCATCGTATCGGACATGAAAATTCCCCTTACTGGTCGTAGCTGACGACGATACGGTCGGTGAGCGGGTAGCACTGGCAGGTCAGCACATAGCCCTGGCGCACCTCGTAATCCTCGAGCGCGTGGTTGACCTCCATCTCGGCCTCGCCCTCCAGGATTTTTGCGCGGCAGGTGGAACAGACGCCGGCCTTGCAGGCATAGGGCACGTCCATGGCGTTTTCGAGCGCGGCGTCGAGCAGGCTCTGGCCCTGCTTCGGGAACTTGAAGCTGCGCGTCGCGCCGTCGAGCGTGACGGTCGCCTCGCACATCGCGCCCTGGTCCGCGCCGGCGACGGCTTCCACCTTGCGCCGGGCCCGACCGGGCTGCGAGGAGGCGAACAGCTCGAACTTGATCTGGTCGTCGCGAAGGCCGTGTTCGCGGAGCGCTGCGGCAATCGCCAGCATCATCGGCTCCGGGCCGCAAATGAAGGCGGTGGCGATGGATTTGATGTCGATCCAGCTCTTGAACAGCGCCGCGCATTTCTCGCCGTCGATGCGGCCGGTGAAGAGGTCGATGTCCTGCGCCTCGCTTTCGAGGACATGCAGCACGGAGAACCGGCCGAGATAGAGGTTCTTCAGATCCTCCAGCTCCTCGCGGAACATGATCGAGCTGATCTGCCGGTTGGCGTAGACCAGCGTGAAACGGGCGCGCGGCTCGCGCGCCAGCACCGTCTTGATGATCGAGAGCACGGGCGTGATGCCGCTGCCGCCGGCAAAGCCGAGATAATGCTTTGCGACCTCCGGCTCCAGCGCGGTGAAGAACGCGCCCATCGGGGGCATCGCCTCCAGCGTGTCGCCGGGCTTCAGGTTCTCGTTGACCCAGGTGGAGAAGCAGCCGCCGTCGACGCGCTTGATGCCGACCTTCAGGACCCCCTCGTCCTTGCCGGCGCAGATCGAATAGGAGCGGCGCAACTCCTCGTCCTCGAACTTGCGGCGGAAGGTCAGGTACTGGCCCTGGGTGAAGTCGAAAACGGCGCGGTCCTCGTCGGACGGCCGGAGCGTAACCACGACCGCATCGCGCGTCTCGCGGCGAACGTCGGTCACGGTCAGGGAATGAAAACGTGCCATGCGCGGGCCCTCTCCCTATGGGTCAGATGCACTTGAAATAGTCGAACGGTTCCAGGCAGTCGGTGCAGCGGTAGCTCGCCTTGCAGGGCGTCGAGCCGAACTGGCTGATCTTTTCCGTGTTCGCCGAGCCGCAGCGCGGACAGGCGATCGTCAGGTTCGAACGGCCCGAGAGCCGGTCGATGCGTTTCATCAGGACGCCATCGGCGGCGGTGCCGTCGACCGGCGGGGCGATGCCGTAATCGCGCAGCTTTTCCCGGCCTTCGGCGCTGATCCAGTCCGTCGTCCAGGCGGGCGAGAGCCGGCGTTCGAGCTTCACCTTGGCAAGGCCCTTTCCGGCGAGCGCAGCCTCGATATCGAGGTTGATCACCGTGGTGGCGGGACAGCCCGAATAGGTCGGTGTGACCGTCACCACCAGCGTGTCGTCCCGCCACTCGACATCGCGGATTATGCCGAGATCGGTGAGCGAGATGACCGGAATTTCCGGGTCCGGCACTTCGGACAGCCAGTGCCAGACCTCATCGACCGAGGGACGAAGCGCCGGGTCCATCGCCGCCCCCTACCAGGTCGCGCCCGGATAGGCGCGTTGCAGGAACTGCATCTCCGACAGGATGAAGCCGAGATGCTCGGTGTGCACGCCGCGCCGGCCGCCCTTGTGCATGTAGCCGTCCGCCGGCTTCTTCAGCGTGCCCTCGGCGAGCGTCTCCGCGACGATCTCGTCCCAGCCCGCCTTGAGGCTTTCGGGCGCCGGGACGATGCCGGCCTCGACCAGTTCGGCGTCGAGCGCGTCGCTCATGAACATCTCGCCGGTGAAGGGCCAGAGTTCGTCCAGCGCCTCCTGCATGCGGCGATGGCTTTCGGCCGTGCCGTCGCCGAGGCGGATGACGAGGTCGCGGCTGCGGTCGAGGTGGTAGGAGACTTCCTTGAAGGCCTTTTCCGCGATCTCGGCGATGCGCGTGTCGGACGACCCCTTCAGCGCCTTCAAGAGCAGATAATGCCAGGCGTCGAAGAGGAACTGCCGCATCAGCGTCTTGCCGAAATCCCCGTTCGGTCGCTCGACGAGCAGGATGTTGCGGAATTCGTAGCCGTCGCGCAGATAGGCGAGATCATCGGCGGAACGGCCCTTGCCTTCCACCTCGCCGGCAAGGCCGAGCCAGAGCTGCGTCTGGCCGATCAGGTCGAGCGCGGTGTTGGCGAGCGCGATATCCTCCTCCAGCGCGGGCGAGTGCCCGCACCATTCGGAGACGCGATGGCCGAGGATCAGCGTGTTGTCGCCGATGCGCAGCAGGAATTCGAGAAGCGCGGCCTGACGGGCCGCCGGATCGAGCGCCGCGGTCGCCATCACATGTGCCCCACTTCATCCGGAATGTCGAAAAAGGTCGGGTGACGGTAGACCTTGGAGTTCGAAGGATCGAACAGCGGGCCCTTTTCAGAGGGCGCGCTGGCAGTGATCTCGGAGGATTTCACCACCCAGATGCTGACGCCTTCGTTACGGCGCGTATAGACGTCGCGGGCATTGTTGATCGCCATTTCGGCGTCGGGCGCATGCAGGCTGCCGACATGGCGATGGTTGAGGCCGTGCTGGCCCCGGATGAAGACTTCCCAAAGCGGCCATTCGCTGGACATCGTGCTCTCTCCCAAATTATTCGGCGGCGATCTTGGCGGCGGTGCGACGGTCGGCGGCCTTTTCGGCATGGGCCGTCAGACCGTCTCGGAACCAGGCGCCGTCATCCCAGGCTTTCTTGCGGGCGTTGAGGCGTTCCGCATTGCAGGGGCCGTTGCCGGCGATCACGTTGAAGAATTCTTCCCAGTCCGGCTCGCCGAAATCGTAGCCGCCCTTCTCCTCGTTCCACTTGAGGTCCGGATCCGGCACAGTGAGGCCGAGATACTTCGCCTGCGGCACCGTCTGGTCGACGAATTTCTGGCGCAGCTCGTCGTTGGAGTTCTGCTTGATCTTCCAGGCCATCGACTGGGCCGAATGCACGGAGGCATCGTCCGAGGGGCCGAACATCATCAGCGACGGCCACCACCAGCGGTTCAGCGCATCCTGCACCATGGCCTTCTGGGCCGGCGTGCCCTTCACCATCTTCATCAGCACGTCATAGCCCTGGCGCTGGTGAAAGCTCTCTTCCTTGCAGATGCGCACCATGGCCCGCGCATAGGGGCCGTAGGAACAGCGTTGCAGCGGCACCTGGTTCATGATCGCCGCGCCATCGACCAGCCAGCCGATCGCGCCGATATCGGCCCAGGTCAGCGTCGGATAGTTGAAGATCGAGGAATATTTCGCCTTGCCGGAATGGAGCTGCGCATACATCTCGTCGCGGCTGATGCCGAGCGTTTCGGCGGCGCAGTAGAGATAGAGGCCGTGGCCGGCCTCGTCCTGCACCTTGGCGAGCAGGATCGCCTTGCGCTCCAGGGTCGGCGCGCGGGTGATCCAGTTGCCTTCCGGCAATTGGCCGACGATTTCCGAATGGGCGTGCTGGCTGATCTGGCGCACCAGCGTCTTGCGATAGCCCTCGGGCATCCATTCCTTCGGTTCGATCTTCTGGCCGGCGTCGATGCGCTCCTGGAAGGCGCGTTCCACGGGGTCCATCTCATCGAGGGAGCGGACACGGGCGGCATCGGTCTTCACCATCTGGGCATACATGGTCTTTCCTCCTGCTTTACGCGTCAGACGCGTTCGAGAATGATGGCGATGCCCTGGCCGACGCCGATGCACATGGTACAGAGTGCATAACGTCCGCCCTGGCGGTGGAGCTGGTAGGTCGCAGTGGTGACGAGCCGCGCGCCGCTCATGCCGAGCGGATGGCCGAGCGCGATGGCGCCGCCGTTCGGGTTCACATGCGGGGCGTCGTCCGGCAGGCCGAGATCGCGCAGAACCGCGAGCGCCTGCGAGGCGAAGGCCTCGTTGAGTTCGATGACATCCATCTGGCCGAGCGAAAGGCCAGCGCGCTCCAGCACCCGGCGCGTGGCCGGCGCCGGGCCGAAGCCCATGATGCGCGGCTCAAGACCCGCTGCCGCCATCGCGACGACACGCGCCTTCGGCGTCAGGCCCTGAGCCTTGATGGTGCCTTCATTGGCGATGAGCAAGGCAGCCGCGCCGTCATTGACGCCGGAGGCATTGCCGGCGGTGACCGAGAGGTCGGGACCGTTGACGCCCTTCAGCTTGGCAAGCTGCTCGGCTGTGGTACCGGGACGCGGATGCTCATCGGTATCGACGACGAGCGGATCACCCTTCTTCTGCGGCACATGGACGGGCACGATCTCATCGGCAAAGATACCGGCCTCGTGCGCGGCGGCCCAGCGGGCCTGGCTGCGGGCGGCGAAGGCGTCCTGGTCCTCGCGGCTGACGGTGAAATCGGCGGCGACATTGTCGGCCGTCTGCGGCATGGAGTCGACACCGAAGGCCTTCTTCATCTTCGGGTTGACGAAGCGCCAGCCGATCGTCGTGTCATAGACCGCATTCGACCGGGAAAAAGCGCTTTCGGCCTTCGGCATGACGAAGGGCGCGCGGCTCATGCTCTCGACGCCACCGGCGATGACGAAATCGCAGTCGCCGGCACGGATGGCACGCGCCGCCATGCCGACGGCGTCCATGCCGGAACCACAGAGGCGGTTGACGGTGGTGGCGGGAATGGAGACGGGAAGACCGGAAAGCAGCACGGCCATGCGGCCGACATTGCGGTTGTCCTCGCCGGCCTGGTTGGCACAGCCGTAGATGAGATCGTCCACCTTGGACCAGTCGACGCCGGGATTGCGCTCCATCAGGCCGGCAAGCGGCATGGCGGCAAGGTCGTCGGCGCGCACCGACGAGAGCAGCCCGCCATAACGGCCGATCGGCGTACGGACGGCATCGCAGATAAAGGCTTCGGACACGCGGTTTCCTCCCTGATATCCCGGGCCGATCCGTTCCTCCAGAAACATTGACCGACCGATCGGTTATCTATTTACCACTCGATACGTCACAAATCAATGCCGATTTATCCAAATTATGTGATGTTTCGTTCCAGCAGCTCCCATCATAGCACAAGCCACGCATTTCTCTTATGAAAAGTCACGCTGGATCGCCTCGCGCAGCAGCGAGAGACGACGGAGCGTCGCCTCGCTCGCCTCCGGCAGAGCGCCGGCCGCCGTGACGAAGTGACGGGCGACATGCAGGTCCGCCTCGGGCGAGAGGCGGAGATAGAGGTCGGCAAAGAGCATCCGGGCCGCCTCCCCCGGCCAGTCCGCAGGCAGAGCCGCCTGCGGCAGGCGCGGATCGCGCAGCACGACAAGGCGGAACTGGTGCACGAGCACCAGCCGGGCAACGAGGCTTTCCGCCGCACCGAGCCGCATCCCGCCCGCAAGCCGGTCGGCAAGACGCCCGAAGCGCCGAAGGAACCCATGATAGGCCTCGGCATGCAGTGCGAGGTTCCAGTGGTCGGCCGCAAAGGCACCGAGGTCCCGCTCGCCGCTCACGACCTCGCCCCGGAAGACGACGGCCGGCTGCTTGAGAAGCGGCAGCGGACGCGCACCGACGGCAAGGCGCGGACCGAGCCGGGCATGGCCCGCCCGCTCGAGTGCCTGCATCGCCTCGTCCGGCGCCGCCCCCGTCAGTTGCACGAAATGCCAGTCCGCCGCTTCCGGCGGGCCGAAAAGCAGGCGGGCGGCCGCGGCGAATTCGGTCCGGGCGGGCGCGGCGAGGCGATAGAAGCTGCGCCGCCCCTCCCGCTCGCCGGACAATTGCCCGGCGGCGACGAGGCGCGAGACGGCGGTGCGCACCAGGGTCTCGCTGATGCCGACGGCGGCGCAGGTCTCGATGAGGTTGCCTGTCCACACCACGCCGCCCCGCGGCTCCACCACGTCGCCATAGATGGTGACGATGAAGCCGGCGGCCTTCAGCGGGCTCTCCTCGATAATGGTCCTGAGCAGCGCGCCGAACACGCTCTCCGCCCTGTCCTTGTCCGCCGGCAAACCAGCCCCCTGACGTCGTTCCGCTTCGATCGTGCCGAGAACTAGCGCAGAATGGGTCGTGGCGGAAAGCCCCGCCCGGCAATCGGCAGATAGAGGCATATTCTCGTCAGCAAATATTAAGTTGCATCTGCCATCGTCCGTCGACCACCGGAAGCCGGACAGGATCCTGCCTCGGGCAACCAGGACGCGCGGAGACAGACGGAACGCGATGAACGACCGGAATGCGCAGCTCCCCCTTCAGGGGCTGGGATACTACATCCCTGCCATCGTCGTCGCGTTTGCCGCGCTGATCGCCATTTTCCTCGCCGATTCCCAGAAACTGCGGCTGGAGGAGGAGTATCTGCGCTCCTTCACCACGGAACAGCTCGGCGTCTTGCGCTCGCGCCTCGAAGGCAATATCCAGGGCGACATCAATCTCGTGCAGGGTCTCGTCGCGGCGCTCTCGACCGAACCCGACATGTCGCCCGGCCGCTTTGCCGATCTTGCCGGGCGCATCTTCCGCAAGGATACGCAACTGCGCAATCTCGCCATTGCGCCCGATTTCGTGGTCTCGCTCGTCTATCCGGTCAAGGGAAACGAGCGCACCATCGGCCTCGACTATCGCAAGAACGAGCGCCAGCGCGCCGCCGCCATGCAGGTGAAGGCGCTCGACCGGCTCATCGTCACCGGCCCGGTCGATCTGGTGCAGGGCGGCCGCGGCGTGATCGCCCGCTACCCGATCCATGCAGGACGGAACAACGCCTTCATCGGCATCGCCTCCGCCGTGATCGACCTCGACAAGCTCCTGGCCAACAGCGGCTTCGGCAAGGACCTCGAAATCGCCGTCTCGCTTTCCAGCCGGCCGCATGTCGGCGGCGAGGCGCGGACCTTCTTCAGCACGGCCGCGCCCGTCGATGCCGATCCTGTCATCATGATCATCGACATCGGCCATGAAGCCTGGACCATGTCGGCCACGCCGCTCGGCGGCTGGCATCAGCCTTCTGCCGATCTCGCCTTCTTTCGCGCCGGCCTTGCGCTGCTGGCCGTCATCATCGTCGCCCCCATGTTCTGGGTCGGTTACCTGATGAAGGACCGCCACCGGCACATCCTGGCGCTCCAGGACCGGGAGGACCGGCTCGAAACCGTCTCGCAGCGCCTGCAGCTCGCGCTCGACGCCTCCCGGGTGGGCGTGTGGGAGTTTGAGACGGAGACGTCGACCCTCACCTGGGACGCGCGCATGCGCGTGCTTTACAACGTGCCGCCCGACCAGCCTGTCTGCCGCTACGAGGACTGGCGCGACGCGCTCCATCCCGACGACCTGGAGGAGGCCGAGCGCGTCTTCGCCAACGCCATCGAGGCCGACAGGCCCTATCTCACGGAATTCCGCGTCCTGACCACAGGCGGCGACATCCGCCATATCCGCGCGCACGGCATGACCTATCGCGCCTCATCAGGCGCAAAACGCATCGTCGGCGCCAATTGGGACGTGACGGACGACATTCGCCTGCAGGCCGAACTGCTGGAGGCCAAGCTGACGGCCGAGGCGCAGAACCGGGCGCTGGAAGACGCCCGCCTGGTGCTGGAGCACAATTCGCTGCACGATGCCCTCACCCAGCTCCCCAACCGGCGCTTCCTCGACCAGCAGCTCGCGCTGGCCGGCATGGGCGAGGACACCCGCCCCCTCACCCTGCTGCATATCGACCTCGACCGTTTCAAGGACATCAACGACACGCTCGGCCATGCGGCCGGCGACGAGGTGTTGAAACAGGCCGCCGGCGTGCTGCGCACTCATATCCCGGCGGAGGACTTCATCGCCCGCATCGGCGGCGACGAATTCGTGCTCCTGTCGCGCCGCGACCCGGCAAAGGCCGATTTCAACGCTCTCTCGGCCCGCCTCATCGAGGCGATCAGCGAGCCGATGGCGATCGAGGGCCATGACTGTCGCATCGGCGCGAGCATCGGCATCGCCACGCGCAACGATGCGGAAGAATCCGCCGAACAACTACTCGTCAATGCCGATATCGCACTCTACGAAGCCAAGCGGCGGGGCCGCAACCGCGTGGAAGCATTCAACGACGAATTGCGCCTGCACACGGTTGAGGTCAAGCGGCTCGGCGACGACATCCTGCGCGGCCTCGAGCAGGGCGAATTCCACCCCTTCTTCCAGCCGCAATTTGATGCCGAAACGCTGGAGATCGTCGGCGTCGAGGCGCTGGCGCGCTGGCTGCACCCGACGCGCGGCGTCATCACGCCCGATGTCTTCCTGCCGGTGGCCGGAAGCCTCAACGTCGTCGCCCGGATCGACGAGGCGATCCTCGACCAGGCGCTGTTCCAGGCCATGCGCTGGGAGGGGCAGAACCTCGGCATCGCCCGCGTCTCCGTCAACGTCTCCTGCCAGCGCCTGCGTGACGACGGCCTCCTCGAAAAGCTGCGCGCGATGAACATCCGCCCCGGCTCGCTGACCTTCGAACTGCTGGAATCGATTTCCTTCGATGCGTTCGACGATGGACTGAAGCAGGCCATCGACGACATCAAGTCCCTCGGCATCGATATCGAGATCGACGATTTCGGCACCGGCCACGCCTCCATCGTCAGCCTCCTGGAGCTGTCGCCGAAGCGGCTGAAGATCGATCGCCGGCTGGTGCAGCCGCTGCTTGAATCGACCGCACAGCAGAGCCTCGTCCGCTCGATCATCGACATCGGCAAGGTGCGCGACATCGAAACGGTCGCGGAAGGCGTCGAAACGCTGGCCCATGCCGAGCTGCTGCGCGGTCTCGGCTGTCATGTCCTGCAGGGCTATGCCTTCGCCCGGCCGATGGCAGCGGACGATTTCCTCGCCTTCGCCAAGGCGCGGGGCTGGAAGCCGGCGGACAAGGCCGGGCTCACGACGGCAAGAGCGAGTTGAGCATATCAGCGACGGCCCGGCCGTCATGCTGGCCGCGCTGCCAGGGATCCTCGAATTCGCCGATCACCCGCTCCATGCCGAGCCGTGCCCCCACCTCCTCCAGCGGACCGTTGCCGAGATAGGCGAAGGGCCCGACGGTCTTCTCGAAGGGCAGGGGCTGGTGGTTCGCCAGGACATGGGTGAAGGGTCGCGCATCCGCCCCCTCCTGCCGCCGCCAGAGCGTCGTGGCGATCTCCAGCATGCGTGCCACATCGAGCCCGCGGGTCTCCCGGCATTGCAGCATGTTGCCGATGAAGATGCGGCGGGCGTGCCCGTTGCGCGCAATGGCCGGCACGATGCCCTCGACGAGGAAGTGCGGCAGGACGCTGGTGAAGAAGCTGCCCGGTCCGAAGACGATGGCATCGGCGCTTTCGAGGCTTTCGAGCACCGCCTCGTTGGCCGGCACCGCGGCACCGTTCCGGCCGGACAGCGCGATGTCGCGGATGCCGATATCGCTCGCCGCATCGTCGAGCGCGGTCACCCTGTGCTGCCCTTCGACACCGGTGCCGTCGTTCAGCACGGCGGACAGATCGACCCCGTCGGCCGCCGTGGACGGCCAGACATGGCCGGTGATGTCGCAGAGCTTGCGGAAGACGAAGATGGCGGTGTTGATGTCGCTGTTATGGGCAAGATGCGCGCCCGTCAGGATGAAATTGCCGATGCTGCCGTTGCGGAAATCGAAATCCGCGCCGATCGCCGCGCGAAAGGTGCGCAGGTAATTGAGGATCGCGCCGCGCAGGCCCGGCTCCATGCGTTCCAGGAGCGGGTGGCAGCCTTCGGCATAGAGCGCAAATTCGGTGCGGGCGTCGTCTTCCGTGCCGCTGGTCATGCGCGCATTGCAGACCTTGACGACATCGCCCGCCCGCCCCTCGCCATGCGCCATGGTCATCAGCGCCTGACGGATGTCGCCGACCGCAAGCACACCGAGGGTGTCGCGGATGATCTTCGAACTGCCGCCGCTATCCCAGGCCGGCACGATGCGCGTCAGCCGCACCGGCTTGGAAAGCAGCGCCAGATTGGTCGTGCGGCACGCGGTGCCGCCCGAAAAGAGCACGATATGCGGCAAGCGGCCCTCGGCCATCCGATCTCCTGATGCTTACGGCCCGATATTATACGCGGCCCCGATGAGGGTCTTTGTATAATCCTCCCGCGGCGCGCTGAAAATGGCGTCCGTAGGCCCCTCTTCGACGATCTTGCCGTCCTTCATCACAATCACATAGTCGCTCATGGCGCGCACCACCGAGAGATCGTGGCTGATGAAGACATAGGAAAGGCCGTAGCGGGACTGGAGATCACGCAGGAGCTCGATTACCTGTCCCTGCACCGAACGGTCGAGCGCCGAGGTCGGCTCGTCGAGGATCACCGCCTGGGGTTTCAGGATCATCGCCCGCGCGATCGCGATGCGCTGGCGCTGGCCGCCGGAAAACTCGTGCGGATAGCGGTTGCGCGCCGCCGGATCGAGCCCGACCTCCTTCAGCGCCGCGATCGCCCGCTTGTCGCGGTCGGCCCGCGAAAGCTGCGGCTCGTGCACGTAGAGCCCCTCGGTGATGATCTCGCCGACCGTCTGGCGCGGCGAGAGCGAGCCATAGGGATCCTGGAAGACCAGTTGCATGCTGCGCCGGAGCGGCCGCATGCCCGTTCGGTCGAGACCGGAAGTATCCGTCTTGCCGAAGCGGTAGGCGCCCTTGCTGGAGATAAGGCGCAGGAGCGCCCGTCCCAGCGTCGACTTGCCCGAACCGGATTCGCCCACCACGCCGATCGTCTGGCCTTCGCGCAGGCTGATGCTGACATTGTCGACGGCGCGGAACGTATTGGCGCGCTTCTTCAGGAAGCCGCCGTCGATCTTGTAGTCGACGACGACATTGCGGCCTTCCAGGATGATCGGCGCGTCATCCGACGGCGCGGCCTTGCGGCCATGCGGCTCGGCCTCGATCAGCATGCGCGTATAGTCGGCCTGCGGATTGTCGAAGATGTCGGTCGTACCGCCCTGCTCGACGATCTCGCCGCGCCGCATGACCACGACCCGTTCGGCGAAATGCCGGACGATGCCGAGATCGTGCGTGATGAGCACGATCGCCATGTCGAAACGCTTCTGCAGGTCGCGCAGGAGCTTGAGGATCTGCGCCTGGATGGTCACATCGAGCGCCGTCGTCGGTTCGTCGGCGATCAGGATGTCCGGCTCGTTGGCGAGCGCCATGGCGATCATCACGCGCTGGCGCTGGCCGCCGGACATCTCATGCGGATAGCTGTCGATGCGGCGTTCCGGATCGGGGATGCCGACGAGCTTCAGGAGTTCCAGCACGCGCGGCCGGGCCTCCTTCCGCGTGCCACCGCGGTGATGCACGATCACCTCGGCGATCTGCTTGCCGATCGGGTAGAGCGGATCGAGCGAGGTCATCGGCTCCTGGAAGATCATGGTGATCTTCGCACCGCGGATCTCGTTCAGCCCCTTCGGCGGCAGGCCGACCATCTCCCGCCCGCGATACTTTGCCGAGCCCGAGACCCGGCCATTGGCGGCAAGCAGGCCCATGATGCCCATCATGGTCTGGCTCTTGCCGGAGCCGGATTCTCCCACCACCGCAAGCGTCTCGCCGGGGCGGACGTCGAGATTGATGCCCTTGACGGCGTTGACGTCCCCGTCCGGTGTCGTGAAGGACACCTTCAGGTCGCGCACGGCGAGGATCGGCTCCATGGTTTTCCGTGTCTCTGCCATATCAGCGATCCTTCGGGTCGAATGCGTCGCGCAGGCCGTCGCCGACGAAGTTCAGCGAGAAGAGCGTGACGACGAAGAAGATGGCGGGGAAGATGAGCAGCCAGGGCGCGGACTGGATGTTGTTGGCGCCTTCCGCGATCAGCGAGCCCCAGCTCGTCAGCGGCGCCTGGACGCCAAGGCCGAGGAAGGAGAGGAAGCTTTCGAGCAGGATCACCTTGGGCACGATGACCGTGACGAAGATGACGACCGGGCCGATCGTGTTGGGAATGACATGCCGGCGGATGATCTGCCAGTCCGTCAGGCCCAGAGCCTCCGCCGCACCGATGAATTCGCGGCGCTTCAGCGACAGCGTCTGGCCGCGCACGATGCGGGCCATGTCGAGCCACTCCACCGCACCGATGACGATGAAGATCAGGACGAAGCTGCGCCCGAAGAAGACGACGAGCACCACGACGAGGAAGACGAAGGGCAGCGAGTAGAGGATCTCGACGAAGCGCATCATCACGTTGTCGACGCGCCCGCCCATGTAGCCCGAGATCGCGCCGTAGACGACGCCGATGCCGAGCGAGACGAGGCTGGCGAGAAGTCCGACGGCAATCGAGATCTGCCCGCCGAGCATGACGCGCGCCATGAGGTCGCGCCCGTTGGTATCCGTGCCGAACAGGAAATATTCCCGGTCGACGACGCCCGAAAGCGTCAGCTTGCGGCCCTCGTCCTCGCTCGTGACGACCGCGGTCTTGTCGAACTCGTTGGCCCGGTCGAAATAGCGCGTCGTGCGCGGATCGATCGGGTCCTTCGCGGTGATGATGGCGGTGAAGCTCTCACCTTCGACGGTAAAGGACTGGAGCTCGACGCGAGCGCGGGTCGCAACGCCCTCCATCGCCTCCTCCAGCGTGTCCTCACCCGGCCGTGGCTCGAGGCTCGGCGGGATCGTCACATAGGAAGAGAAGACCTGATCGTAGCTGTGGCTGATGAAGAAGGGGCCGAAGAAGGAGAAGCAGGCGATCAGCACCAGCATCACGGAGCCGACCATGGCCGGGCGGTTGCGGCGGAAGCGCATGACGGCGAGCTGGAAGAGGCTGCGGCCCTTCACCTCGTTCTCGGGCATGGGGGAAACGACGGCGTCAGTCATGGCGAACCCTCGGATCGAGCAGGCCATAGAGAATGTCGACCAGCAGATTGAAGACGATGACGAAGATGGCGATCAGCACGACGGTGCCCATGACGAGCGTATAGTCGCGATTGATCGCCCCGAGCACGAAATAGCGCCCGACGCCGGGAATGGTGAAGATCGTCTCGACCACGGCGGAGCCGGTCAGGAGAGCGGCCGCGCAGGGCGCGAGATAGGAGACGATCGGCAGCATGGCGCCACGCATGGCGTGCACGACGACCACCGATTTTGCCGGCAGGCCATAGGCCCGCGCGGTGCGGATATGGTCGGTGCGCAGGGCCTCGATCATCGAGCCGCGGGTCAGCCGCGCGAAGACCGCAAGCTGCGGCAGGGCGAGCGCGATCATCGGCAGGATGAGGAAGCGCAGCGACCCGTCACCCCAGCCGCCGGCCGGCAGCCAGGCGAGCACGATGGCGAAGATCAGCGTCAAGACCGGACCAACGACGAAGTTCGGCACCGTGACGCCGATCGTCGCCACCGACATGACGGCGAAATCGAGCGCGCTGTTCTGGCGCAGCGCCGCGATCGTGCCGACGATGACGCCGCCGACGAGCGCGAGCAACAACGCATAGAAGCCGAGCTCGACCGAATAGGGCAGCCCCTTGCCGATCAGCTCGGCGACGGAATTGTCCTTGTAGATGTAGCTCGGCCCGAAATCGCCGGTGACGGCGTTGCCCATATAGGTGAGGTATTGTCGCCAGAGCGGCTGATCGAGCTGGTAGGCCCGCATCAGGTTTTCCATCGTGGCGGGCGGCAGAGGGCGTTCGAGGTTGAACGGACCGCCGGGCGCAAAGCGCATGAGAAAGAACGAAATGGTGACGACGATGAATAGCGTCGGCACGGCGCTTGCGAGGCGCCGCAGAACGAAGGCAAGCATGACCAGGTCTCCCCAGATACGAAAGTGCGCGGCCTCAGCAGGCCGCGCACTGACGTCGGATCATTCCGAAACGCTGAGGAAGCGGCTCAGGTGCTGGTTGGCGGCATTGTCATGCCAGCCCTGAACCTTGCTGGAGACGAGCCACAGGTCGGCCTGCGTCAGAAACGGCGCGATCGGCTGTTCCTTCATGAGGAGGGCTTCCGCCTCGTGCAGGACCTTGGCGCGTGCCGCCGGACCCTGCTCCTCATAGGACTGCTTCATGAGCGCGTCGTATTCCGCATTCTCGAACTTGCCGTAGTTGAAGGTCTTGTTGGTGCTGACGCTGAGCGCCAGGAAGTTCTCCGCATCCGCATAGTCGGCGACCCAGCCGGCCCGCGCCACGTTGAACGCGCCGCCTTCCTGCAGGTAGGCGTAGTGCGAGGAGACGTCGAGATTCACCATCGAGACGTCCGCGCCGAAGGTGTTCTTCCACATGTCGGCAACGGCCGTCGCCACGCGCTCGTGGTTCGGGTTGGTGTTGTAGCGGATCTCGATCTTCAGCGGCTTGCCGCCCTCGCCGTAGCCGGCTTCCTTCATCAGCTTGAGCGCCTCGTCCTCGCGGTCGAGCTGGGAGAGCGCGCCGAAATCGGCGGTCGCCGGCTCGTAGCCTTCCATGCCCGGGGGCACCATGGAGTAGGCCGGGAGCTGCGAGCCCGAGTAGATTTCCTTGGCCAGGAAGTCGCGGTCGACGGCCATGGAAAGTGCCCGGCGCACGCGAACGTCGCTATAGGGCTCCTGGCGGGTGTCGAAGGCGTAGTAGTAGGTCGCAAGCGTCGGCGAGACGTGGACCTGCTCGCCATAGCTCGCCTTCAGGCGCTCGATCTGGTCGGCGGAGAAGTTGTAGACGAGGTCCATTTCCTTCGCTTCGAAGCGGCGGACCGAAGCGGCCTGGTCGTCGATCGGGTAGAAGATGACCTTGTCGAGCTTGACGTTGGCGGCATCCCAGTAGTTCGGGTTCTTCTCGACGACGAGGTTGTCGTTCGGCACATGGCTGGCGAGCTTGAAGGCGCCGTTGGAGACCATCACGCCGGGCTTCACGAAATCCGCGCCGTTCTTCTCGACGCTGGCCTTGGAGACCGGCAGTGCCGTCTGGTGCGCGAGCAGTTCGAGGAAGAAGGGCGTCGGGCGCTCCAGCGTCACTTCCAGCGTCGTGGCATCGACCGCCTTGACGCCGAGCTGATCGAGGCCGGCCTCGCCCTTGTTGACCTTTTCCGCATTCTTGATCGGATAGAGGATGTTGGCGTAGCCGGCCGCGGTCTTCGGGTCCTCCACGCGGGTGAAGGAGAAGACGAAGTCCTCCGCCGTCACCGGGGAACCGTCCGACCATTTCGCGTCGCCGCGCAGCTTGAACGTGTAGACCGTGCCATCATCGGAGATGGTCCAGCTTTCCGCCGCACCGGGCACGATCTTGCCCGAGGCGTCATAGATGGTCAGGCCTTCGTAAAGGTCCTTGAGGATGAACTCCTCGATGTTGATGGAAGTGTGCGCCTGGTCGAGGGTCTGCGGTTCGCCCGCATTGCCGCGGTGAAGCACCGTTTCCGCCAATACAGGGCTGGCGCCCAGCAGGATTGCGCCTGCAAGAAGAGCCGCACGAAAGCCAACGAGTCTGTTTGCCATTTTGTTTTCCTTCCCCGGTTGTTATTTTGGGTGCGACATCAATTGTCCCTGTTTGCGAACTTGGCAAGCCCCTAAAAACACGAAATTCACAAAGATCGCAGCCCCCTCGGAAGGTCCGATTTTTCAAGCGAAATGCGCTCTTCTTCGCTGGAAGACAGCGAAAAATGAGAAAAATATTTGCATTTGCCGTTTTTATTCGCAGTTTTCTACCCATCGTTTTGCACCGATTTCTGCGATCTATCGCCCATCGAACACTTGAGCCAGAAACGGAGTTCCAAGATGAACTGGTTGAAGACCCTCGCCGCCGCCGCGGCACTCCAGGCCGCCATCCTCGCCCCGGCCCATGCAGGCGAGAACCTCGCAGCCGTGCAGGCCGCCGGCGCGCTGAAGATCGGCACCGAAGGCACCTATGCGCCCTTCACCTACCATGACACCGACGGCAAGCTGGTCGGCTTCGACGTCGAGATCGGCGAGGCCATCGCCGCAAAGCTCGGCGTCAAGGCGGAGTTCCTGGAAGGCAAGTGGGACGGCCTGATCGCCGGCCTCGACGCCAACCGCTACGACGCCGTGATCAACCAGGTCGGCATCACCGAGGCACGCAAGCAGAAATACGACTTCTCCGAGCCCTATATCGCTTCCAAGGCCGTGCTGATCGTGCGCGCCGACGACGACAGCATCAAGGGTTTCGCCGACCTCAAGGGCAAGAAGTCCGCCCAGTCGCTGACCTCCAATTTCGGCAAGATCGCTGAAGGCGCCGGCGCCGAACTCGTCGGCACGGACGGTTTCGACCAGTCGATCCAGCTCGTCCTGACCGGCCGCGCCGACGCGACGATCAACGACAGCCTGTCCTTCCTCGACTTCAAGAAGCACAAGCCCGATGCCAATGTGAAGATCGCCGCCGAACAGGAAAATGCCGACTATTCCGGCGTGATCATCCGCAAGGGCGAGCCGGAGCTTCTGGACGCGATCAACAAGGCGCTGGCCGAGATCAAGGCCGACGGCACCTACCAGGCGATCTCGGACAAGTATTTCGGCCAGGACGTCTCGAAGTAATTCCTGCCTTGGGACCGCTTCGCGGCGACCCCGTCCTCGACTATAGATAAAACCATGACCTGGCCGGGGATCACCCCGGCCAGCCGCATTTCCGGAGGTTTGCCCGTGCCGCCGTGGCTTCAACTGATGCTGGATTCGCTTGTCCCCCTGCTGTGGGCCGCGCTCGTCTTCACCATTCCGCTCACCTTGCTCTCCTTCCTGCTCGGGCTGACGCTCGGCCTCGTCACGGCCATCGCGCGGCTGTTCGGGCCGCGCCCGCTCGTCGCCGTCGCCCGCTTCTATGTCTGGGTGATTCGCGGCACGCCGCTGCTGGTGCAGCTCTTCGTCATCTTCTACGGCCTGCCGAGCATCGGCATCCTGCTCGACGCCTTCCCGGCCGCGCTCATCGGCTTCACGCTGAATGTCGGGGCCTACAGCTCCGAGATCATCCGCGCCGTCATCGCCTCCGTGCCGCGCGGCCAGTGGGAGGCGGCCTATTCGATCGGCATGAGCTGGACGCAGGCCATGCGCCGCACCATCCTGCCGCAGGCGACCCGCGTCGCCGTGCCGCCGCTGTCCAACACCTTCATCTCGCTGGTGAAGGACACCTCGCTTGCCGCCGCCATCACCGTGCCGGAACTCTTCCAGACGGCGCAGCGCATCGTCGCCACGACCTACGAGCCGCTGATCCTCTATATCGAGGCTGCGCTGATCTATCTCGCGCTCAGTTCCGTTCTGTCGGCCCTGCAGGTCCGGCTGGAAAGGCGCTTCGCCCGCTATGGCGGCTTCCTGGAGGCCCGCACATGATCGAACTCAGCCATATCGAAAAACGCTTCGGCGACAATCACGTGCTGCGCGACATCAGCCTTGCCCTGCCGGAGGGCACGGTGACGGCACTGGTCGGCCCCTCGGGCGGGGGCAAGAGCACGCTGCTGCGTTGCATCAACCTGCTCGAAACGCCGACCTCGGGCTCCATCAAGCTCGGCAGCGAGACGATCGACTTCGCGCCCGGCCGCAAGGTCGGCTGGGATGCCGTGCAGAAGCTGCGCCGCCAGACCGGCATGGTCTTCCAGAACTTCCAGCTCTTCCCGCACCAGACCGCCATCGCCAACGTGATGGAAGGCCTCGTCACGGTCCTGAAATGGCCCGCGGAGAAGGCGCGCGCCCGCGCGATGGAACTGCTCGAAAAGGTCGGCATGGCGCACAAGGCCGATGCCTGGCCGGCGACGCTGTCGGGCGGCCAGCAGCAGCGCGTCGCCATCGCCCGCGCGCTCGCCCCCTCGCCGCGCGTCCTGCTCTGCGACGAGCCGACCTCCGCACTCGATCCCGAGCTTGCCGAGGAGGTGGTCGAGGTGCTGAGCCGGCTTGCCCGCGAAGGCACGACCATGGTCATGGCGACGCATGACCTGCGCCTTGCCTCGCGCGTTGCCGACACGGTCGTCTTCCTCGATGGCGGCGTCATCGTCGAGCAGGGGCCGCCGCGCGCCCTCTTCTCCACGCCGGAGCGCGAACGCACGAAAAAATTCATCGCCTCCCTCAGCGCGCCGCAAAGCTACGATATCTGAGGTGCACGCCACCTCACGTTACGGTAGCAAGGAATTCCGGTTCGCCGCAGTTGCATCAAACAGGCGATTCAAGCACAGTGACGGGATACGCGTATCTTGCCATGCCCCGGCATGTCTTACAGGGGAGAAAGCCTCATGACCAAGAAAACACCAAATCCGATCGACGTCTTCGTCGGTTCCCGCGTCCGCCTGCGCCGGCTGATGGTGGGCATGAGTCAGGAAGCGCTCGCCGACCGGCTCGGAGTCACCTTCCAGCAGGTGCAGAAGTACGAAAAGGGCACGAACCGCATCAGCGCCAGCCGCCTCCAGGCGATTTCCGACGTGTTCCGCGTTCCGCCGAGCTTCTTCTTCCAGGACGAAGACAGCGCCGCGCCGACCGCCGGTGTGGCGCACGAGACGGGCGACGTCTCCACCTTCGTTTCTTCCAAGGAGGGCCTCGACCTCAACCGCGCCTTCCTGAAGATCGAGGATGCGGGCGTGCGCAAATCGATCATCGCGCTGGCAACCGCGCTTTCCAAGGCAAGCGCGGCCGCCGAAGCGGGTGAACGCGCAGACACCGCACCGGAACTGCGGATCTGACCGCACATGTCTGCACGGCTGCAGACGCTCGGCCATCTGCGGCTGCTCGACGAGGGCGGCAGGGATATCGCCTTTCCCGAAAAGGCGCTCCTGATCCTCTGCTACCTCCTGACACGCGGCATGAGCGACATGCCGCGGGCGGATGCGGCAAGCCTCTTCTGGGACGATGCCAACAGCGCCGCCGCCTTCGCCAACCTGCGGCAGACCGTTTCGCGGACCCAGAAGCGCCAGCGGGAGCTGGACCGGACCTACCTCACCTTCACGGACACCACGATCGCGCTCGGGCAGGACGCCATCGAAAGCGATATCGACGCGGTGCGTGACGGCGCGGGCCTTTCCGTGCTCGCGGCCACCCTGACCGACGACTTCCTCAAACATGTGAAGCCCGGCAACCGCGCGTTTTCGAGCTGGATCGCGCTGCAACGGGCGGCACACATGGCCCTCCTGCGCAGCGCGCTGCTCGGGAACGGTGCGCAGCGGGCCGACGGCACGCGGCAGGCCCGCGCCGCGGTCGCCCTGCGCCTGCTGGAGAGCAACCCGGACGACGAGGAGGTGCGCGCCGTGCTGACGGGCCGGTCGGCGACGTCCGCCAGCAGCCTCATGCTCTTCCAGCCGCCCGCCCGCGTCCTGACGCCGCAGGAGGCGGACATCACCCTCCCCCGGCAGAACCCGCCGCGCGTGGTGCTGCTGCCGCCGGTCACAACGCTGGCCGCCCGCGCCGCCGCCCGCTTCAGCGAAGCGCTGATCGAGGACGTGACGATCGGGCTCTGCGCGCTTCGCTCCATTTCGATCATCGCCCCGCACACCGCCGCGCAGATCTCGCTCCAGGCCGACAGGGCCGCCACCTATGAGCGGCACAAGATCAGCTACATCCTGGAAACGCGGCTGCGCGACGAGGGCGACCATCACACGCTCTTCGCCCAGCTCATCTTCTTCGGCAGCGACGAGGTGATCTGGGCCGAACGTTTTCCGCTCTCCGCCGAAGGTCTCGCCCGCTCGCGGCAGATGATCGCCCACCAGATCTCCGGGGCGATCGCCACCGAGATCGAGCGCAACGAGCTGGTGCGCGGCGACTACGAGCGCGATGCCGACGCCTATCGCAGCTTCCTCGTCGGCCAGAGCCAACTGAAGAACCTCGACCTGCGCGACATCCGTCGCGCCCGCAAGAGCTTTCGCGAGGCCCTGCAGGCCAACGGCGCCTTCGCCCCGGCGATCGGCGGCCTTGCCCGCAGCTACTTCCTCGAATGGCTGGTGACGGCGCGCGGCGACGAGGACCTGCTGCGCCAGGCCGAGCGCCACGCGGAGGAAACCATCCGCGCCGACGAACGCCTGCCCTCCGGCTACCGCGAACTCGGCGTCGTCAAGCTCTATGCCCGCCAGTTCGACGAGAGCGCCGCCTATCTCGACCGCGCCGAGGCGCTCAGCCCGCATTACGCCAATGTCATCGCAAGCTATGCCGACACGCTGGTGCAGGCCTCGCGGCCGGATGTCGGCCTCAAGAAGATCGAGCACGCGATCGAGCTCAACCCCCTGCCGCCGGACGAATATTTCTGGACCGCCGCCGGCGCCAGCTATTCGCTCGGCCTTTACCAGCAGGCGCTCGACTATATCGCCCGCATGAAGGACCGCACCCCTGCCGACCGTCTCGCCGCGGCAAGCTGGAGCATGCTCGGCGACATGAAGAAGGCACGGCAGTTCATCCGCCGCACCTATGACATCCACCCGAATTTCGATCTCGACTCCTGGATGGCGATCGTGCCCTTCAAGGAAGAGTGGCAGCGCAGGCATTATTACGACGGATTGAAGAAAGCCGGCTTCTAACGTCCGGCACAACAAGGAGAGGAAGTGGGCATGGCAAGACTCGTTGTTCTCGGCATTCAGGGAGACGATGGCCTCTGGGTCGCCGACCTCGATGCCGGCACTGTGACACAGATCGGCGCGCCGACGACCGGGGCGCTGAAGGCAGCCGACGACCTGCGCAAGGCCGGCGCATCGGTGATCAAGGGGGTCAACCTCGCCGCGCTCGCAACCTCGGCAGACGCCGTCTCCGGCGGCTTCATGGATGCGTCCGGCGGTTTCATGGACCCCTCCGGCGGCTTCATGGACAAGTAAGCCCTGGCCGGCTCATACCGTGACCGCCTATTCGGACCGCGTCTGCAGTCCCGATGAGACCTGGAGCCGGATCGAGGCCCTGCTACCTCGGTTCGGCATCACGCGTCTGTCCCGCCTGACGGGGCTCGACCGCGTCGGCATTCCGGTCTGGAACGCCGTCAGCCCCAATGCCCGCTCGATCGTCATCAACCAGGGCAAGGGCATCACCGATATCGACGCGAAGGTCTCCGCCGCCATGGAAGCGCTGGAGCGGTCGGTTGCCGGCGAGCCGCTCGTGCCGGTGCGGCAAGCCACGCGGCGCGATTTCGCGGCGGCCGGCGAAGCCTGCCTGCCGCTCGACATCTTCGTCGCCAGCGGCCAGGCCTTCCTTGCCGAAGACGAACGTCTCGACTGGCTCCCCGGCCGCGACATCGCGACGGGCGAGACCATCTGGGTTCCGCGCGAAGCCGTCTGCCTCGACAGGACCGATACGGCACCGCGCTTCTGGCAATCCTCCGACGGCCTTGCCTCCGGCAATTCGGAGAGCGAGGCGATCCTGCATGGCCTCCTGGAGCGTATCGAGCGCGACGCCGACCGCCTGTGGCGCCTGCTGCCACGCGAAAAGCGCCTGGCAACGGCAATCGATCCCGCCGGCATCGCCGATCCCCTCGTCGACACCCTTACGGGCCGTTTTCGCGCAGCCGGGCTGGATCTGCGCCTCTTCGACATCACCAGCGACCTTGCCATCCCGACCTATGCCGCCGTGCTCGGCGATGCCGGCCTTACCGCAAGGAAACGGCCGCTCTTCCACGATGCAACCATCGGCTACGGCACCCACCCCGTCGCCGCGCGCGCCGTCATCCGCGCGCTTACCGAAGTCGCGCAATCACGCCTCACCTATATCAGCGGTGCGCGCGACGATCTCTTCGCCGAAACCTTCACCCGGCCGCTGCCGCCGGAAACCCTCGCCCTTTTCGAGGCCTGGCCGGGCGCGGCGAAATCCTATCCCGCCCCCGGCGGCGATGCCGCGGCGCTGCTTGCCCATTGCATGGAAAGGCTCACCGCATCGGGCATCACGCCCATCATCGCCGTTCCGCTCGGGGATACGGCACTGCCCGTCTCCGTCGTCAAGATGATCGTGCCGGCGCTGGAAAACCCGGAAGGCGCGCGCCGCCATGCCGTCGGCCCCCGCGCCCTCTCCCGCATGCTGTTCGGAACCCCATGAAGATCCTTTTTACCGGCCCCAGCCTGCCCGATGCCGCCGCCCTCTGCGGCGACACGATCGCCGTCCGGCCGCCGGCGGCCCATGGCGACGTGCTGGCCGCCGTGCGCGCAGGCGCCACCGCCATCGGCATCATCGACGGCAATTTCGAGCATGTGGCGCCCGTCTGGCACAAGGAAATCCTCTATGCGCTGGACCAGGGCACCGCCGTCTTCGGCGCGGCCAGCATGGGAGCACTGCGCGCCGCCGAATGCGACACGTTCGGCATGGTCGGCATCGGCCGCATCTACGAGGACTATGCCAGCGGGCGTCGCATGGACGATGCCGACGTCGCCCTGCTGCATGGTCCCGCCGAACTCGGCTACCCCGCTCTTTCGCTTCCGCTCGTCAATGCCGACGCGACGCTCGACCAGTTGGAGAGGGAAGAAGCCATTGAAAAGTATGATATACTAAAGCTTCGTTCCGCCGCAGCGGGCCTCTTCTACAAGGAGCGGACCTGGCTCACGATCGTCGAACGGGCCGAAACGGCCGCGGACCGCGCGGTGCTTCTGCAACTTCTCCTCGCAGCAACGGTCGACCAGAAGCGCGCTGACGCCCTCGCCCTCGTGCACGCCCTTGCCGGTTTCGATGCAAAAACCCCCGCGAAACGGGGAAACTGGACATTCCGGGCGACATCACTCTGGCGCGCGGTCGCCAATCAACCCGTAGCCTGAAAAAACGAGCGGTTTCCCATTCCGCGTGTGTCACGCTCAAGTCACGCGCGCTGGCGCGGAGTCACGCCTATACTTCGCACCAAGGGCTAAGAACGAGCGTTTCTCGAGGGGCGTAGGACATGAAAATCGAAACCATGGAAACGGAAGACAGGGGCGCGGAATTGATGGCGCTGGCACGGCTTGTGGCCTTCGCACTGGAATCCGCCAGGTCGCTGGACGCAGAGGTTGCCGAATTCTGCCTGGACAAGGCGCTTCATGCGGTGCTGGAGCAGATCGACGAACCGTCGCGCATGGCGCTGACGTCGAGCGACATCATGCTGATGAACCGGTCGGCGCTCTGCTGACCGGATGGATGGGCCGGCTTGCCGGCCGGGGGATAGCCGCCGTTCTCCTCCGCGGCGCGGATCGTGCGGACGGCCCGAACCTGCGGGCCGCCGCCGATCTTCCTAAAATTCTCCGATTGCGAAACGAAAACACACGGTTGCGCTGATCGCGGAACTCTGAAAGGTTCTCTTCTCGAAAAACGCCCCGAAAACGGGCCGACGGACAGAGGGAGAACAGCATGCGGAAGTTTCTGGCGGGCGGCGTGGCCGCTCTCGCGCTCATGACGGCGGGCATCGCCCAGGCGGAACCGGTGAAGATCGGCGTGATCACGACGCTGTCGGGCGGCGGTGCTGGCCTCGGCGTCGACATGCGCGACGCCTTCCAGCTGGCGATCAAGCAGTCCGGCAACAGCGAGATCGAGCTCGTCGTGGAAGACGACGCGCAGAAGCCGGAACTTGCCGTGCAGATCGCCGAGAAGATGATCCAGAGCGACAAGGTCGACCTGATGACGGGCATCATCTGGTCGAACCTCGCCATGGCCGTGGTGCCGAACGCCGTGGCACAGGACGTCATCTATCTCTCGCCCAATGCCGGTCCCTCGGCGCTTGCAGGCGCGAACTGCCATCCGAATTATTTCAACGTCGCCTACCAGAACGACAACTTCCACGAGGCGATGGGCGAATACGACAACAAGGACTACAAGAAGACCTTCATCCTCGCCCCGAACTATCCGGCCGGCAAGGACGCGCTGACCGGCTTCAAGCGCTACTACAAGGGTGAGCTCGCCGGCGAGGTCTATACCCAGGTCGGCCAGACGGATTATGCCGCCGAGATCGCGGAGATCCGCGCGTCCGGCGCCGATTCCGTCTATTTCTTCCTGCCCGGCGGCATGGGCATCGCCTTCATGAAGCAATATGCCCAGTCGGGCGTCGCCATCCCCGTCACCGGCCCCGGCTTCTCCTTCAGCCAGGACGTGCTGCCGGCGATCGGCGATGCCGCGCTGGGCGTCAAGAATTCCGGCACCTGGGCGAAGGACCTCGACAACCCCGCCAACAAGGCCTTCGTCGAGGCCTTCCAGAAGGAATACAATCGCCTGCCGTCGATCTATGCCGCGCAGAGCTGGGACACCGCCAACCTCATCCTCTCGGCCATCGGCAAGGCCAGCGTGAAGGACAAGGACGCCTTCCGCGCCGCGCTGAAGGACGCCGATTTCGCTTCCGTGCGCGGAAAATTCAAGTTCAACACGAACAACCATCCGATCCAGGACATCTACGTGACCGAGGTCGTGAAGGAAGGCGACGTCCTGACAAACAAGATCATCGCCACCGCCTTCACCGATCACGGCGACGCCTACGCCGACAAGTGCTCGATGTAATCCGCGACCGGACATCCGCCCCCGGGCGGATGTCCGCGCATGACCTTCCGGACCGGCCATCTTGTCCCTCGCCCTCCTGATCGAACAGTTTCTGAACGGGCTCCAGCTCGGCGTCATGCTGTTCCTCATTGCCGCCGGCCTGACGCTGATCTTCGGCGTGATGGGGCTGATCAACCTCGCCCACGGCTCGCTCTACATGGTCGGCGCCTTCGCCTGCGCGGCGGTCGCGGCCGCGACCGGCTCCTTCTGGCTCGGCCTCGTCGCAAGCCTTGCCGCGGCGGCCGCCGCAGGGGCACTGATGGAGGTCGCCATCATCCGCAGGCTCTATGCCCGCGACCATCTCGACCAGGTGCTCGCCACCTTCGCGCTGATCCTCATCTTCTCCGAGGGCACGCGCTGGCTCTTCGGCTCCTTCCCGCTCTATCTCGATATTCCGCCCCTGCTGCAGGGTGCCGTGGCGCTGCCCGGCGGCGGACAATATCCGCTCTACCGCCTCGCCATCATCGGCGTCGGCGTTCTCGTCGCCATCGGCCTTTACCTTTTGATCGGCCGCACCCGCCTCGGCATGCGCATCCGCGCCGGCGAATCCGACCGCGAGATGATCGCCGCGCTCGGCATCGACATCCGCTCGCTCTACACCATCGTCTTCGCCTTCGGGGCGGCGCTCGCCGGCCTTGCCGGGGCGCTGGTCGGTGCGCTGCAATCGGTGCAGGTCGGCATGGGCGAGCCGGCGCTGATCCTCGCCTTCGTCGTCATCGTGATCGGCGGCATCGGCTCGATCAAGGGTGCGCTGATCGGCGCAATCCTCGTCGGCCTCGTCGATACGATGGGCCGTTTCCTGCTGCCCAAGGCGCTCGCGCTGATGATGCCGGCCACGCAGGCCGGTCCCGTCGGCGCCGCGCTCGCCTCCATGCTCATCTATATCGTGATGGCGCTGATCCTCGCCTTCCGGCCGAGCGGCCTCTTCTCGGCGAGGACATGACCATGGCGGCCCGCGAAACGACGGTCAACGTCCTCCTCGTCCTCCTGCTGCCGGCCGTCGCGCTCACCGCGCTCTTCATCGGCGAGGCCTTCTACATCACGCTTGCCACCCGCATCGCGATCCTGGCGCTGGCGGCGGTCGGGCTCAACATCGCGCTCGGGCTCGGCGGCCTCGTCTCCTTCGGCCATGCCGCCTTCTTCGGCCTCGGCGGCTATGTGGCCGGCGTGCTGGCCACCCATGCCTTCAACATGGAGCCCGTCGCCTTTGGCCTGCCGGGCACGACCGCCATGCCGGTCATCTGGCTCGTCGCGGTCCTCCTTTGCGGCCTCGTCGCGCTGCCGATCGGCCTCGTCAGCCTGCGCACGTCCGGCGTCTACTTCATCATGATCACGCTCGCCTTCGCGCAGATGATCTATTATTTCGCGATCTCCTGGCCGGCCTATGGCGGCGAGGACGGCCTGTCGCTCTCCATGCGCAACGGCTTTCCCGGCCTCAACACGGCAAGGCCCTTCCCCTATTTCGTCGTGGTCTTCGTGCTGCTGCTCGCGGGCCTTCTCCTCTTCCACCGCCTGCAGGCCTCCCGCTTCGGTGCGGCGCTTGAGGCCGCGCGGCAGAACCCGACGAGGCTCGCCGCGACAGGCATCTCGCCCTTCGCGATCCGTCTCGTCGCCTTCGTGCTCTCGGCGGCGATCACCGGCCTTGCCGGCGCGCTGTTTGCCGATCTCAACCGCTTCGTCAGCCCTTCCATGCTGTCCTGGCACATGTCCGGCGAATTGATCGTGCTGATCATTCTCGGCGGCAAGAGCCGCCTGTTCGGCCCGTTGGCCGGCGCGGCTCTCTATGTCCTCTTCGAATATGCGCTGGGTGGCCTGACGGAGCGCTGGCAACTCTTCCTCGGCCTCGTCCTGCTCGCCGTCGTCTTCTTCGCGCGCGGCGGGCTGATCGGCCTTCTTGCCGGGAGGCCACGCCATGGCTGAACCGGTGCTCGAAGTCCAAAACCTCGAAAAATCCTTCGGCGCGCTGAAGGCGACGAACGGGGCGAGCCTCGATCTCAGGCCCGGGGAGATCCACGCGCTGATCGGCCCGAACGGCGCGGGCAAGAGCACGCTGATCAACCAGATTTCCGGCGCGCTCGCCCCCGATGCCGGCAGCATCCGCTTCCTCGGCACCGACATCACCATGCTCGATACGGCGCGGCGCGCCCGCATGGGCCTTGCCCGCACCTTCCAGATCTCCTCGCTCGCCCAGGAGTTTTCCGCGCTGCGCAACGTCATGCTCGCCGTGCAGGCGCGGCAGGGAACGAGCCTGCGCTTCTTCCGCCCCGTTGCGAGCGACGTCTCGCTCACCGAACCGGCGATGCGGATGCTGTCGCGCGTCGGCCTTGCCGACCGGGCCAACATCCCCGCCGCGGCGCTGTCGCATGGTGAACGCCGGCAGCTCGAGATCGCCGTGGCGCTGGCGATGGAACCGAAGGCCTTCCTGCTCGACGAGCCGATGGCCGGCATGGGGCCGGAAGGCTCCAAGGCGCTGACCGGCTTTCTCGACGGGTTGCGCCAGGAAGCGCCGATCCTGCTGGTGGAGCACGACATGGACGCGGTCTTCGCGCTGGCCGACCGCGTGTCCGTGCTGGTCTACGGCCGCATCATCGCGACCGGCAGCGTCAGCGAGATCCGCAACGACCCCGAGGTGCGCCGGGCCTATCTGGGAGAGCCCGCATGAGCCTGCTCGTGCTTGAGGAGATCGAAACCTTCTACGGCGCTTCGCAAGCCCTGTTCGGCGTATCGCTGGCCGTGGGCGAGGGCGAGGTCGTGGCGCTGATGGGCCGCAACGGCATGGGCAAGACGACGACGATCCGCTCGATCCTCGGCCTGACGCCCGCCCGCGCCGGTCGCATCACCTTCGGCGGCAAGACCGTGACCGCGCTCCCGCCGCACCGTATCGCCCGGCTCGGCATCGGCCTGGTGCCGGAGGGGCGCCGCTGCTTCGCCAACCTGACGGTCGAGGAGAACCTCCTCGCCTCCGCCCGGCGCGGCGCCTGGACACTGGCGAAGGTCGTCGATCTCTTTCCCCGGCTCGGCGAACGGCTGGGCCAATATGCCGATACGCTGTCCGGCGGCGAGCAGCAGATGCTGGCGATCGGCCGCGCCCTGATGACCAATCCGAAACTCCTCATCCTCGACGAGGCGACCGAGGGGCTGGCGCCGGTGATCCGGCAGGATATCTGGGCGGCGATCCGGCGGCTGAAGGCCGGGGGCCAGTCGATCCTCGTCGTCGACAAGACGCTCTCGGAACTCCTGCCGCTCACCGATCGCTGCTGCGTGCTGGAAAAGGGCCGCACCGTGTTTTCCGGCCCGCCGCCGGCCTTTACCCGCGACCTGCAGGACCGCTATCTCGGCGTCTGAAAACGGAGGACGGCATGTTCGGCTACAGGATCACCGACTGGGACGACGCCTACGAGAACGGCGGCAATATTCCGGGCGGTACGCGCTGGCCGGCCGCTTGGGTGGAGCCGGCGCAGCAGATGCGCACGGCGCTTGCCGCCGAAGGCCGGGCAAGACTCGACCTTGCCTATGGCAAGGGCGAGCGCAACCGCCTCGACCTCTTCCTGCCCGAGGGCACGCCACGCGGCCTCGTCGTCTACGTGCACGGCGGCTTCTGGCTGCGGCTCGACAAAAGCTTCTGGTCGCATCTCGCTACGGGCGCCCTCGCCCATGGCTACGCCGTCGCCATGCCCTCCTACACGCTGTGCCCGGCCATCCGCATCGGCGGCATCGTGCGGGAGATCGCGGCGGCGATCGAAACGGCGGCGGGACTGGTCGCCGGCGACCTCCGCCTGATCGGCCATTCGGCGGGCGGCCAGCTCGTCAGCCGCATGGTGTCGCAGCCCTCGCCGCTTTCCGCCGAAACGCTCGCCCGCATCCGCCATGTCCTCTCGCTCTCCGGCCTGCATGACCTGCGCCCGCTCATGCATACCGCCATGAACGAACGGCTGCACATCGACGAGGCGGAGGCCATCGCCGAGAGCCCGGCCCTGCTGCGCCCTGTCGAGGGCACGCGGCTCACCTGCTGGGTGGGCGCCATGGAGCGGGCGGAGTTCCTGCGCCAGAACGCCCTGCTCGCCAACATCTGGACCGGCCTCGGCGCCACGACGACGACCGTCGTCGAGCCGAACCGGCACCATTTCGACATCGTCGACGGCCTTGCCGACCCCGAACACCCCCTCGCCAGAACCTTGCTGTCGTCCTGACCCGATGAGCACGCTTGCCGCCTATGGCGGCCTCTTCCTCGCCGCGCTCGTCGCCGCCACCATCCTGCCGGCCCAGTCCGAAGCGGTTCTCGGCGGCCTGCTGGCCACCGGAACCTATTCGCCGGCGCTGCTGATCCTCGTCGCCGGCACCGGCAATGTCCTGGGGTCGATCGTCAACTGGCTGCTCGGCCGCGGTGTAGAGCGGTTTCGCGGCACGCGATGGTTTCCGGTCAGCGACGGAAACCTCGATCGGGCGGGGCGATGGTATCGCAGATACGGCTGGTGGAGCCTGCTCTTGAGCTGGATGCCGGTCATCGGCGACCCGCTGACGGTGGCGGCCGGCATCATGCGCGAGCCCTTCCTGCGCTTTCTGGTCGTCGTCTCCATTGCCAAGTTCGGCCGCTACATCGTGCTCGCCGCCCTCGTGCTGCACTGGCTCTGAAATTTTTTCCGGAAGGAATGGAATGGGCGTCGCCCGGCTTTCGTATACTGGGGCATGAACGGAAAGACACCCGGCTTCAACGTGATCGGACAGCTCGCGGCGCTCAGGCGCTACGCGCTCTCGCTCGTGCGCAATCCGGACGAGGCCGAGGACCTCGTTCACGATGCGCTGGTCAAGGCATATGAGCGGCAATCGACCTTCCGCACCGGCGCCAGCGTGCGCAACTGGCTGATGTCGATCCTGCACAATGCGCATGTCGACCGCCTGCGCCAGCGCCGCTCGCAGGAACGCCGCCACGACGCCGCGGCGGAGCTGGCAGAGGCGTCCGTCCCGGCGAACCAGGACCATTCGGTGCGCCTGACGCAGCTGCGCAACGCCTTCTTCGCCCTGCCGGAAGACCAGCGCGAGGCCCTGCACCTCGTCGCGATCGAGGAGCTTTCCTACCAGGAGGCGGCCGAAACGCTGGGCATTCCGGTCGGCACGCTGATGTCGCGCGTCGCCCGCGCCCGCCAGCGGCTGCGCGCCTTCGAACAGAGCGGCGCGACCGCTCCCGTCACACATCTCAGGCTCGTCGGAGGCACTGGCGATGACAAGCAATGATCCCATTCTCGAAACCGACCTCAACGCCTATGTCGACGAGCAGCTCGCCGTCGGCCGGCGCATCGAGGTGGAGGCCTATCTTTCGGAACGGCCGGAGGTCGCGGCGCAGGTCATGAAGGACCTGCGCGTGCGCGACGAGCTTCGCCTGGCGCTCGCCGACCATCGCACGGTGATCCGGCAGGAAACGCGCGAGGCCGCGCGGCTCCTCGAACGCTCGCTGTCGCGCCGCCGCATCTTCTCCGTCTTCCGCCGCGCCGCAGCCATCGCCCTGTTCGTCGGCGCCGGCTGGACGGCCCATGCCGTGCTCGGCCCCTTCGGCGCCACCGAGGTCGTGGCCTCCACGCCGCCGCCCGCCTTCGTGGAAGAGGCCGTGCGCGCGCACAAGACGACGCTGCTGCGCGACACGATGGCCTCCCAGCCGGAGACCGAGACCTTCGATCCGGCCGAGATCCGCTCGGCAACCGCGATCGTGCTGCCGGACCTGCCGAAGGGCTGGGGCGTGATCGACACGCAGGTCTTCCCCTCCGCCTACGGCCCGAGCGTCGAGCTGGTGCTGGAACCGCGCAAGGACGAGCGCCTGTCGCTGTTCGCGGTACGCCCGGGCTCGTTCGCCGTGCAGCATGTCCTGCTCTTCCACGCCGACAATGCCCGGGCTGCCTATTGGCAGATCGGCGACGTCGCCTATGCGCTGGTGTCGGAAAGCCGCAAGGCCGACGACCTGGCTGAAACCGCGCGCGATCTCTCGCGCACGCTCTACTGATCAACCGCTTCCAAACCGAAGGAGACATTCGATGGACCCAGTACAACAGCGATTTGGCTACGGCGCGCAGGCGCAGTCGGCCGCCCTCTTCGACGAGGGCCTGCGCCAGCACATGCTGCGCGTCTACAACTACATGGGCGCGGGCCTCGTCATCACCGGCCTCGTCGCCTTCATCGTCGGCTCGACACCGGCCCTCTACGTGCCGATCTTCTCCTCGCCGCTGAAGTGGGTGGTGATGCTGGCGCCGCTCGCCTTCGTCTTCTTCTTCTCGTTCAAGATCCAGACGATGTCGGCCAGCGCCGCGCAGATGACCTTCTGGGCCTTCTGCGCCGTCATGGGCCTGTCGCTCGCCTCGGTGTTCCTCGTCTTCACCGGCACGAGCATCGCCCGCACCTTCTTCATTGCCGCCACCATGTTCGGCACGACGAGCCTCTACGGCTATGTGACGAAGCGTGACCTGTCGAAGTTCGGCTCGTTCCTGATCATGGGCCTGATCGGCGTCATCATCGCCTCGATCGTCAACATCTTCCTCGGTTCGACCGCGCTGCAGTTCGCCATTTCCGTGATCGGCATCGCCGTCTTCGTCGGTCTCACCGCCTGGGACACGCAGAACATCAAGGAACAGTATGCCGAGAACATCGACCAGGAATCGCAGCAGAAGATGGCCGTGTTCGGTGCGCTTTCGCTGTACCTGAACTTCGTCAACATCTTCCAGCTTCTGCTGAACTTCACGGGCGAACGCGAGTAGTCCTCGCAAGGGATTTCAAAGGGAACGGCTGGCAAGGCCCCGCCGTTCCCTGTTGACTCTGTCCCGCCCCACACCCTCCGGCGTCATCCTCGGCCTTGAGCCGAGGAGCTACGTCTCACCCGCAGCCTGTGGATGCTCGGGTCAAGCCCGAGCATGACGGAGGAGAGGGTGCCGCCAGGAAACGAGCAGCATTCTTTGAGGCAAGGCCTCCCCCTGACGAGGGGCCAGAGTGGCGCACCAATTCGTAAGTACTCACTTACTTATTTTACCCCGTTGACAAATCGGCCGGCAGCGTCTTTGCTTAGGGCATTCACCAGGGGGGTCCCGACAAGGGGCTGAGATACTGCTGGCATTCGCAGCGCAGTGACCCGTTGAACCTGATCCAGTTCATACTGGCGTAGGGACGGTGCAAGCGCTGTAGAACCCGAAATCCGCAACCCGGATTCCGCCTACGCGTCCTTCCATCATTCCGGCTCTAGGACTGGGTCTCCAACCGCAAACTTGGAGCCTCACGATGAACATTGCCGCCCAGAAGCTCACCCCCACCGTCACGACGGGGGCCCTGCCCGCCTCGCGAAAGGTCCACATAGCCGGCGAGCAGCACCCGGAGATCCGCGTGCCGATGCGCGAGATCGCGCTGCACCCGACCTCCGGCGAACCGCCGGTCATCGTCTACGACGCCTCCGGCCCCTATACCGACCCCGCCCATGTCGTCTCGATCGAGAGCGGCCTGCCGCGGCTGCGCGAGGCCTGGGTCGCAGCGCGCGGCGACACCGAGGACTATGAAGGCCGCCACATCCGCCCGGAAGACAACGGCTTTGCCACCGGCGAACGGCTGACGCCGGAATTTCCCGTGCGCAACCGGCCGCGCCGAGCGAAGGACGGCAAGGCGGTGACACAGCTCGCCTATGCCCGCGCCGGCATCATCACGCCGGAAATGGAATTCATCGCCATCCGCGAGAACCTCGGCCGCAAGGCCGCCAAAGAGGCGCTCATCCGCGACGGCGAGAGCTTCGGCGCCCATATCCCGGATTTCGTGACGCCGGAATTCGTTCGCCAGGAAGTCGCGAGCGGCCGGGCCATCATCCCGGCCAACATCAACCATCCGGAAGCCGAGCCGATGATCATCGGCCGGAACTTCCTGGTGAAGATCAACGCCAATATCGGCAATTCCGCCGTCACCTCCTCCATGGCGGAAGAGGTCGAGAAGATGGTCTGGGCGATCCGCTGGGGCGGCGATACGGTCATGGACCTCTCCACCGGCCGCAACATCCACAACATCCGCGAATGGATCATCCGCAATGCGCCGGTCCCGATCGGCACCGTGCCGCTCTACCAGGCGCTGGAGAAGGTCAACGGCATTGCCGAGGACCTCACCTGGGAGGTCTTCCGCGACACGCTGATCGAGCAGGCCGAACAGGGCGTCGACTATTTCACCATCCATGCCGGCGTGCGGCTCGCCTATATCCCGCTCACCGTGGGCCGCGTCACCGGCATCGTCTCGCGCGGCGGCTCGATCATGGCCAAGTGGTGTCTCCATCACCACCGGGAAAGCTTCCTCTACGAGCATTTCGAGGAGATCTGCGACATCTGCCGCGCCTATGACGTCTCCTTCTCGCTGGGCGACGGGCTGCGCCCCGGCTCGATCGCCGACGCCAACGACGCCGCGCAGTTCGCCGAACTCGAAACGCTCGGCGAGCTGACGCAGATCGCCTGGGCAAAGGACTGCCAGGTCATGATCGAAGGCCCCGGCCATGTGCCGATGCACAAGATCAAGGAGAACATGGACAAGCAGCTGAAGACCTGCGGCGAGGCGCCGTTCTACACGCTCGGGCCGCTGACGACCGACATCGCCCCCGGCTACGACCACATCACCTCGGGCATCGGCGCGGCGATGATCGGCTGGTTCGGCACGGCCATGCTCTGCTACGTCACGCCGAAGGAACATCTCGGCCTGCCCGACCGCGACGACGTGAAGGTCGGCGTCATCACCTACAAGATCGCCGCCCACGCCGCCGACCTCGCCAAGGGCCATCCGGCAGCGAAGATCCGCGACGACGCGCTGTCTCGCGCCCGCTTCGAGTTCCGCTGGGAGGACCAGTTCAACCTCTCGCTCGACCCGGAAACCGCCCGCGCCTTCCATGACGAGACGCTGCCGAAGGAGGCGCACAAGGTGGCGCATTTCTGCTCCATGTGCGGCCCGAAATTCTGCTCCATGCGCATCTCGCACGACATCCGCGCCGAGGCGCAGAAGGAGGGGCTGGAGGCCATGGCGGCGAAATATCGCGACGGCGGCGACCTCTACATGCCGCTTGCCGGCGTCCCGGCCGGAGAATGACCATGCGCGTCCTCGTCAAGGGGGCCGGCGTTGCCGGCCTCACGGTCGCCTGGCAGCTCTATCGCCACGGTTTCGACGTCACCATCACCGAGCGCGCCGAAAAGGTGGGCCTCGGGGCTTCCGGCTTTGCCGGCGGCATGCTGGCCCCCTGGTGCGAGCGGGAAAGCGCGGAGGAGCCCGTGCTCACGCTCGGCCGCTCGGCGGCCGACTGGTGGGAGGCGGCCGTGCCCGGCCATGTCAGGCGCCGGGGAACGCTGGTCGTCGCCGCCGGCCGCGATGCCGGGGAGCTCGACCGCTTCGCCCGCCGGACGAGCGGCTGGGAATGGCTGGACGATGCCGCCATCGCCGCGCTGGAACCGGATCTCGCCGGCCGCTTCCCCAAGGCCCTGTTCTTCCGGCAGGAAGCCCATCTCGATCCGCAACGGGCGCTCTCGGCCCTCACCGCCGGGCTCGAGGAGGCGCGCATGCGCTTCCTCTTCGGCGCGGACGGCACGCCGGATGCGGCACGCTACGACCGCGTGGTCGACTGCACCGGCGCGGCCCGGATCGGCAGTCTGCCGGATCTTAGGGGCGTGCGCGGCGAGATGCTCTATGTGGAGACCCCGGAGATCAGCCTCTCCCGCCCCGTCCGCCTGCTGCATCCGCGCCACCCGATCTATGTCGTGCCGCGCGGAAGGAACCGCTTCATGGTGGGCGCGACCATGATCGAAAGCGCCGACGGCGGCGGCATCACCGCCCGCTCGCTCATGGAGCTGCTGAACGCCGCCTACACGCTGCACCCGGCCTTTGGCGAGGCGCGGCTCACGGAAACCGGTGCCGGCATCCGCCCGGCCTATCCCGACAACCTGCCGCGCGTCAGCGAGCATGATGGCACGCTCCATGTGAACGGCCTCTATCGCCACGGCTTCCTGCTGGCCCCCGCCATGGCGGCGGAGGTCGCGCGGCGGCTTCTTGCAGAACAGGCACGACCGGAAAGGAGGGCATCATGACCTTCATCATCAACGGCGAGGAACAGGAGGTCGCGGCGACGACGCTCGCCGACCTCCTGTCCGCGCTGGACTACGAAGGCGAATGGCTGGCGACGGCGGTCAACGGCGAGCTGGTGCACCGCGAAGACCGCGCCGGTTTCACGCTCGGCGCGCGCGACCGCATCGAAATCCTCTCGCCCATGCAGGGAGGCTGACATGCTGAAGCTCTACGATACCGGGGTGCGCTCGCGCCTGCTGCTCGGCACCGCCCGCTATCCCTCCCCCGCGACCCTCGCCGAGGCCGTGCGCCGCGCGAAGGCGGAGATCGTCACCGTGTCGCTGCGGCGGGAAACCGCCGGCGGCAAGGCGGGCGGCGCGTTCTTCGAGCTGATCCATGCGCTCGGCGTGCATGTCCTGCCCAACACCGCCGGCTGCCACAGCGTGCAGGAGGCCGTGCTGACGGCCAGGATGGCCCGCGAGGTCTTCCGCACGGACTGGATCAAGCTGGAGGTGATCGGCCATCACGACACGCTGCAGCCCGACGTCTTCGGCCTCGTCGAGGCGGCGCGCATCCTGACGGGGGAAGGCTTCCAGGTCTTCCCCTATACGACGGACGACCTCGTCGTCGCGGAAAAGCTTATCGAGGCCGGCTGCCGCGTGCTGATGCCCTGGTGCGCGCCGATCGGCTCGGCCATGGGGCCGGTGAACCCGATGGCGCTGCGCGCCTTCCGGGCGCATTTCCCTGACGTGCCGCTGATCGTCGATGCCGGCATCGGCCGCCCCTCGCACGCCGCCGGCGTCATGGAACTCGGCTATGACGCCGTGCTGCTCAACACCGCCGTCGCCGGCGCCGGCGATCCGGCGGCGATGGCCGAAGCCTTTGCGCTTGCCATCGATGCCGGCCGCCTCGCCCATGCCGCCGTGCCGCTGGAGCCGCGCGACATGGCCGTTCCCTCCACCCCCGTCATCGGAAAGGCCGTCTTCTCATGACGCTCGATCCCTTCTACCTCATCGTCGACAGCGCCGACTGGATCGACCGGCTCGTGCCGGTCGGCGTGAAGCTCGTGCAACTGCGCATGAAGAACATGCCGGACGATCGCCTGCGTGACGAGATCCGCCGGGCAAAAGCCACCTGCGCCGAACATGGCTGCCAGCTCATCGTCAACGACTACTGGCAGATCGCCATCGAGGAGGGCTGCGATTACATGCATCTCGGCCAGGAGGATCTGGCGACCGCCGATGTCGGCGCCATCCGCGCGGCGGGAATGAAGCTCGGCCTTTCCACCCATGACGATGCGGAGCTCGACATCGCCCTTGCGGCAAGGCCCGATTATGTCGCGCTCGGCCCGGTCTGGCCGACGATCCTGAAGACGATGAAATGGGCGCCGCAGGGCGTCGAGCGGCTCAGGGACTGGAAGAGGCGCATCGCACCGCTTCCCCTCGTCGCCATCGGCGGGCTCAACCCGGATCGCCTGCCGGCCGTCTTCGAAAACGGCGCCGACAGCGCCGCCGTGGTGACCGACATCACGCTGAACGCCGATCCGGAGGCGCGCACGCGCGAATGGATCGCGCGCACGGCACGCTGGCGCGAGCGGAGCCTGCAGCCGGACGACGCCCTCTGACCTCAGGCCTGCGGGGCGATTTTCCAGAGCCGCCCGGCATTTTCCGAGAGCACGCGGCGCTTGTCTTCCAGGCTGACACCTGACAGCAGCGCCTGCGTCGCGCCGATCCAGGTGGAAAGCCCGCCGCCGAGCGTGCAGACCGGCCAGTCGCTGCCCCAGACCATGCGTTCGAAGCCGAAATGCTCCGCCACATGGGCGAAATAGGGTTTCAGGTCCTCCAGCGTCCAGTCTTCCGCGCCATAGGCGGGGATGCCGGACAGCTTCACCGTGACGTTCGGCCGGCGCGCGATCTCCGCGACCGGCCCCTTCCAGGCATCGAAGCCGCCACCCTTGATGTCGGGCACGCCGCAATGGTCGAGCACGAAGGAGACGTCGGGCGCCAGGTCCGCCAGCGCGATCGCCTTCCCGATCTGATGCGGCAGGACGCAGAGATCGAAATTGAGGCCGGTGCCCGCCAGCCGCCGGATGTTCTCGCGAAAGAGCGCGCCTTCCGAGACATCGTCCGGCACGACATGCAGCACGCGGCGGAAGCCGCGCACGAAGGGATTGGCGAGGACCGCCTCGAGATAGGCCGGAAAATCCGGCGATTCCGGCCGGCAGGCGGCGATGGCGCCGACGAGCAGGCTGCCCGTCTCTCCCGCGAGGGCCTCGACCACGGCCGTCTCGCGCGCAATATCGCCCTCCGCCACGTCCACTTCCATATGCAGCGCCGCGACGATGCCGAGGCGACGCGCTTCCCGCGCATAGGCCTCCTGCGTGAAATCGGCATCGAGCGGCGGCACGCCGGCAAGCCAGGGATAGGACAGCCGGTCCCGGTAGATGAGATGCAGGTGCGTATCGACGATCATGCGGGCCTCCTCCAAGCACGGCGAACACTGCCACAGAAGAATTATTCATTCAAATACGAATTGACCGCCGCGCGGCGCCCCGCTTCCGCGCGGCGGTAAACAGCGTGAGCAACCGCGGAGGCTACCAATCCGGCCCGCCCCTCC
Source organism: Shinella sp. HZN7 (assembly GCF_001652565.1). NCBI lineage: Bacteria > Pseudomonadati > Pseudomonadota > Alphaproteobacteria > Hyphomicrobiales > Rhizobiaceae > Shinella > Shinella sp. HZN7. Next base: position 3,372,908 of record NZ_CP015736.1, read on the forward strand.
TACCTTCCCTTCCAGCAACAGGAGGAACCGCATGAAGATCAGCGCACGCAACCGCCTCAAGGGCAAGATCGTCGAAGTCGTTCTCGGCGCGACGACGGCCCATGTCCGCATCGATGTCGGCGGATCGATCATCACCGCCGCCATCACCAACGATGCGGTGAACGAACTCGGCCTTGCCGCCGGCCGGGAGGCCTATGCGCTGATCAAGGCATCGGACGTGATGGTGGGTATCGACGATTAGGGTGTCCCGGCGCAATTCCGGGCGCAAGACCGCTTCGCACTTTCACTGGAATTGCTTCAATCGTCGATCTTCTTGCACATATGCACCGGCTCGGTCGCGAAATCACCCTTCTGCGGCGGCGCGATCGGCTTGAACAGGCTGCGCTCCGGCTTCAGGTCGATCAGCGGCGTGCCGTCGAGGCAATCGAGCCCGCGCACGAACAGCCGGTTGCCCTCGATCTTCTCCAGGACGACGATCGACGTGCCGATCGGATTGGGCCGGACGGGCGAGCGCAGCGAGAAGGTGCCGTGCACCTCGCCGTTCGAGGCCGGGCTTTGCAGCACGAGGTCGCGGCGCGATTGGTGCAGCCAGTAGAGCACCTCCAGCCGCTCGAAACGCTCGGCCCCCTTCAATGCCTGCACCCAGGGCTCGAAGACCTCGATGGTGCAGACCGGCCCGTCGGGGCGCCCCTGGCGCGGCGTTTCCATGCGCGAGGTCCAGGGCGTCGAAATCCGGCCGATGAAGACGATGTGCGCGTCCGCGGTCTCCGGCGGGGTGATGGCCACCTCGTTCTCGCGGATCTCATTCAACCGGACCATGCAACGCTCCATCGCTGTATTTCTTGAAATATGACGATACCCTCCGAACGCGGTGAGGGAAAGATGCCCGGAGACAGGAAGACGGCGACAGATTGACCACCTTGGCGCAGGCAGCCTCAGCCGGCACCGGACGCCTCGGAATTCCGCGCACGCCAGTCCGTCGGGGAAAGGCCGGCCCGCTTGCGGAAGAAACGCGAGAAATAGGCGGGATCCTCGAAGCCAATCTCCCGGCCGATATCCTCCACCGGACGGATGGTGAAGCGCAGCAGGCGCTTGGCCTCCAGCAGGCGCCGTTCCAGCACCATGTCCTTCACCGTCTGGCCGAAGACCGTTCGCGCCGCCTTGTCGAGCAGGTGCGGCGTCGTCGCCAGCCGTTCGACATAGCGCCCGACCGGCCAGTCCTCCCGGTAGTGCCGGTCGATGGCGCGGCGCAGCTCCAGCCCCAGCGCGACCGCAGGCGAGGCCGCCGCAAAGCCGCCCGCGCCGCCAAGCCGCGCCATCAGCGAGAGGACGACGCCGATCAGCCCGGCAAGCACCCGCTCGCTCGCCCCCGCGCCACCGCGATACTCCTCCATCACCATGGCAAGCAGCGCGTCGATCCGCATCCAGCCGGGGGCATCCGCCGCGCCGGAAAGCAGCACCGGCGCATCGAGCGCCAGGTCCACCTGCGGCGCCATCGCCCTCAACTGGTCATCCGAGATGGAGACGACGATGGCGTCCGACTGTTCGCCGACATCGAAGCCGTGCACGACGTTGCTCGGCACGAAGCTGATCGCCGGAGCGGAAAAATTCCAAGTCCGATCCTCGATCCGGTAACGCCCCCCGCCCTTGAACCAGTAGGTGATCTGTCCCATCAACGGATGCTTGTGCGGCGCGACCTGCCCGAAATGCAGGCTTTTGCGCTCCATCACCGTCTCGACATGCAGGAAGCCAACGTCGAGCGTGCGGCTCGGCTCGCCATAGACGAAGAAGGCGGGGACATCCTTACGCGGGGTCATGCCGGAAAAAGTACCAGCGAATTGCCGTGTTTGTCCATGGCACTCCGGACGCCCCCGACTTAGCGTTTGTCAGGATTTTTGAGGAGGAGCACCCCATGCGCGCGGAAGATCATCGCAGCGACAAGACCCGGCCGTTCACCGGCGCCGAATATCTCGCAAGCCTGCGCGACGGGCGCGAGGTCTATATCAACGGCGAACGCATCGCAGACGTCACCAGCCATCCGGCCATGCGCAATTCGGCCCGCTCCATCGCCCGCATGTACGATGCGCTGCACGACCCGAAGCGCAAGGAACGCCTGACATCGCCGACCGACACGGGCTCCGGCGGCTACACGCACAAATATTTCCGCGTCGCCCATTCCGCCGCCGATCTCGTCGCCCAGCAGGGCGCCATCGCCGACTGGGCGCGCATGTCCTACGGCTGGATGGGCCGCACGGCCGATTACAAGGCGGCGCTGATGAACACGCTCGGGGCCAATGCCGACTGGTACGGCCCGTTCAAGGACAACGCGCTTTCCTGGCACAGCCGCGCGCAGGAAAGCGTGCTCTTCATGAACCACGCCATCGTCAACCCGCCGATCGACCGCCACAAGCCGGCCGACGCGGTGAAGGACGTCTTCGTGCACATCACGAAGGAGACGGATGCCGGGATTTATGTCTCGGGCGCCAAGGTCGTCGCCACCTCCTCGGCGCTGACGCACTACAATTTCCTCGCCCAGAGCTCGGCGACCGTGACCGAGGACCCGTCGCTGTCGGTCATGTTCATCCTGCCGATGAATGCGCCCGGCGTGAAGATGTTCTGCCGCACCTCCTATGAGCAGACGGCGGCGCTTGCTGCCCATCCTTTCGACTATCCGCTTTCCTCGCGCTTCGACGAGAACGACGCGATCCTGGTGCTCGACAATGTCTTCGTGCCCTGGGAGGACGTGCTGGTGCTGCGCGACGCGGCCAAGATCCTGTCCTTCCACCCGGCCTCGGGCTTCATGCACGGCTATTGTTTCCAGGGCTGCACGCGTCTTGCGGTGAAGATGGACTTTCTCGCCGGCCTGCTCGCAAAGGCCCTGCGCGCCACCGGGGGCGATGCCTTCCGCGGCAACCAGGCGATGCTCGGCGAAGTGATCGCCATCCGCCACCAGTTCTGGTCCTTCTCCAACGCCATGGCCTACAACCCGATCCCCTGGGCGAGCGGCGCGGTGCTGCCGAACCTGGAAGCGGCGCTCTGCTACCGCACCTTCATGTCGGAGGCCTATCCGAAGGTCATCGACATCGTGCGCCGCACGGTGGCCTCCGGGCTCATCTACCTGCCCTCCTCGGCAAAGGACTTCTCCAACCCGGAGATCAACCGCTATCTCGCGCAATATGTGCGCGGCTCTAACGACATGGGACATGTCGAGCGCATCAAGATCATGAAGCTCCTATGGGATGCGACCGGCACGGAATTCGGCGGCCGCCATGCGCTCTACGAATTGAACTATGCCGGCGCGCCGGAGGAGGTGCGCCTGCAGGTGCTGAAGGGCGCCGAGCGCGGCGGGCGGCTGAAGGAGATGGAGGCGCTGGTCGACCAGTGCATGGCCGACTACGACGAAGGCGGCTGGACCGGCGACACCTGGCTGCCGCCGCTTGGCGGCGATTCCGTCCGCGACGCGGCCGAATGAGGGGGCTGCCATGGACACCGGCATTTCCAGAACCGAGTTCCGCAATGCGATGGCCCGGGTCTGCGCCCCGGTCAACGTGATCACCACCAAGGGCGCCGCCGGGCGTGGCGGCTTCACCGCCACCGCCATGTGCTCGGTGACCGACGAGCCGCCGACGCTGCTCGTCTGCATGAACAGCCGCTCGGCACAGAGCGGCCTCTTCATCGAGAACCGCCGCTTCTGCGTCAACGTGCTGACGCAGGAGCACAAGGCGCTCGCCGCCTCCTTCGCCGGGCGCGAGGCCGATATGGAGGCGCGCTATGCCGATGCGGCGTGGACCGACCTTCCCTCCGGCAACCAGGCGCTGGCCGATGCCATCGTCTCCTTCGATTGCCGGCTGACGGAGGCCCGGCTGGTGGGCACGCACAACATCCTCATCGGCGAGGTCGTGGACATCCGTTGCCGGCGCGACGGACATGCGCTGCTCTATTTCGACCGCAACTACGTGCATGTGCCGACCCAGGCCGGCAGCTTCGGGGGCTGAGAACAGTGATAGCCCCTTGACAAGCGGCCTTCTATTTAACATGTTAAATAAAAATGCCGTGCGCGGGAGGAACCATGCCGCATCTGACAGTGGAATATTCGGCCAATCTGGAAGGCCGCGCGGATCTCGGCGCCCTCTGCGCGGCGCTGCTCGAAACGATGCTGGAAACCGGCCTTTTCGAGATCGGCGCAGTGCGCGTGCGGGCGCTCAGGGCAGATCACTATGCGATTGCCGACCTTCTGCCGGAAAACGCCTTCGTCGACCTCAACCTGCGCATCGGCAAGGGCCGCAGCGCGCAGGAGAAGACGCGCACCGGCGAGGCGCTGTTTGCCACCGCAAGCCGGCTCCTCGCCCCGCTCTTCGAGACGCCGCACTTCGCGCTTTCGCTGGAAATCCGCGAGATCGACGCGGAGCTGAGCTGGAAGAAGAACGCCATCCATCCGCGCCTGCGCGCCAAATAACGGAAATCCCCAGGATACTCTCATGTCGAAACACCAGGAAAACATGGCGAAGGCGGCGGCCTATCTTGCCCGCTTCAAGGAGAAGGGCATCCTCAACCGCATCGCCGGCGAGGACCTGCCGGCCGAGGGCGGCGTGACCTTCGAGACCATCTCGCCCGTCGACCTAGCGCCGCTCGCCACGGTAGCAAAAGGCACGGCCGCCGACATCGATCGCGCGGCGAAGGCCGCCAGGGCCGCCTTCGCCGACTGGGCCGCCATGCCGGGCGGAACGCGCAAGAAGCTCATGCACAAGATCGCCGATGCCATCGTGGCGCGGGCGGAGGAGATCGCCTTCGTCGAATGCATGGACACCGGGCAGTCGCTGCGCTTCATGGCCAAGGCCGCGCTGCGCGGGGCGGAGAACTTCCGCTTCTTCGCCGACCGCGCGCCGGAGGCCCGCGACGGCAGGACGCTGCGCGCCGAGGGCCAGGTCAACATGACGACCCGCGTGCCGATCGGCCCGGTCGGCATCATCACGCCGTGGAACACGCCCTTCATGCTGTCCACCTGGAAGATCGCCCCGGCACTCGCCGCCGGCTGCACCATCGTGCACAAGCCGGCCGAGTTCTCGCCGCTGACGGCGCGCCTGCTCGTGGAGATCGCCGAGGACGCGGGCCTGCCCAAGGGCGTGTGGAACCTCGTCAACGGCTTTGGCGAGGATGCCGGCAAGGCGCTGACCGAGCATCCCCTGATCAAGGCCATCGGCTTCGTCGGCGAAAGCCGCACCGGATCGATGATCATGAAGCAGGGCGCCGACACGCTGAAGCGCGTGCATTTCGAGCTCGGCGGCAAGAACCCGGTCATCGTCTTCGCCGACGCGGATCTCGAACGTGCGGCGGACGCCGCCGTCTTCATGATCTATTCGCTGAACGGTGAGCGCTGCACTTCCTCCTCCCGCCTGCTGGTGGAAGAGAGCGTCTACGACCGCTTCACCGCCCTCGTCGCCGAGAAGGCGAAACGCATCAAGGTCGGCCATCCGCTCGATCCGGAAACCGTCATCGGCCCGCTGATCCACCCGGTGCATGAGAAGAAGGTTCTCGAATACATCGCCATCGGCCGGTCCGAGGGCGCGACGGTCGCGGCCGGCGGGGAAAAATTCGACGGGCCGGGTGGCGGCTGCTATGTCGCGCCGACGCTGTTCACCGGGGCGAACAACGGCATGCGCATCGCCCAGGAGGAGATTTTCGGGCCGGTGCTGACCGCCATCCCCTTCAAGGACGAGGCCGAGGCGCTCGCGCTCGCCAACGACGTCCAGTACGGCCTCACCGGCTATCTCTGGACATCGGACGTCACCCGCGCCTTCCGCTTCACCGATCGTCTCGACGCCGGCATGATCTGGGTGAATTCGGAGAATGTGCGCCACCTGCCGACGCCCTTCGGCGGCGTGAAGAATTCCGGCATCGGCCGCGATGGCGGCGACTGGTCCTTCGACTTCTACATGGAGACAAAGAACATCGCCTTCGCCACGAGCGCCCATGCCATCCCGAAGCTCGGCGGCTGACCGCCGGAAGACCAGACTGCGCCCGTCCTCGCCTGCCGAGGCGGGCTTGAGGAGGAACCCATGCCCGTACCCCAGCCGAACCTCTACCCGCCCTTCAACATCGTGCGCCTCAGCCATGTCGAGTTCGGCGTCACCGACCTTGCAAAGTCCCGTGCCTTCTATGTCGACACGCTCGGCCTGCAGGTGACGGACGAGACCGCCGACACGATCTATCTGCGGGCCATGGAGGAGCGCGGCCACCATTGCATCGTGCTGAGGAAATCCGACAAGCCGGAAGCCCGCGACCTCGGCTTCAAGGTCTTCGACGAAGAGGACCTCGAAAAGGCCGTGCACTTCTTCAAGGGCAAGGGCCTGCCGGTGGAATGGGTCGAGCGCCCCTACCAGGGCCGCACCTTCCGCACGCGCGATCCGCACGGCATTCCCCTGGAATTCTACACGAAGATGGACCGCCTGCCGCCGATCCACCAGAAATATGCGCTCTATCGCGGCGTCAAGCCGCTGCGCATCGACCACTTCAACTGCTTCTCGCCGGATGTCGACGCCTCCGTCGCCTTCTACAACGAGCTCGGCTTCCGCGTGACGGAATATACCGAGGACGAAGAGACCGGAAAGCTCTGGGCGGCCTGGACCCATCGCAAGGGCGGCGTGCACGACATCGCCTTCACCAATGGCCGTGGACCCCGCCTGCACCACACCGCTTTCTGGGTGCCGACGCCGCTCAACATCATCGACCTGCTCGACCTGATGGCGACGACCGGTTGGGTCGACCATATCGAGCGCGGCCCCGGCCGCCACGGCATTTCCAATGCCTTCTTCCTCTACATCCTCGATCCCGACGGGCACCGCATCGAGATCTACTGCTCGGACTACCAGACGGTCGACCCCGACCTCGAGCCGATCAAGTGGGACCTGAAGGACCCGCAGCGCCAGACGCTCTGGGGGGCTCCGGCGCCAAAATCCTGGTTCGAGCATGGCAGCCTCTTCGCCGGCACCGAGGTCGCGGATCCGCAGCTCAAGGCCCAGCCCATCATCGCGCCCTGAAGGGCGCGCCGACCGCATCGAGGACGCCGCCGGCAGAGGCCTCTGCCCGGTGGCACTGCCAGGGAACACCAGGATGGACCATCCCAGATTTGCCAGCTTCAGCATCGGCCCGCGCAAGGGCTACGGCCTGATCGTCGCGGACGGCGTGATCGACCTTTCCGCCCGCTTTGCCGACCACTTCCCGACGCTGAAGGAGGTCGTGGAAGCCGGCGCCTTCGGCGAACTGCTGGAGGCCGCAGCCGGGCAGAAGCCGGATCATGCGCTGGACGAGATCACCTACGAGATCCCGATCCCCGCGCCGGAGAAGATCATCTGCGTCGGCGTGAACTTTCCTGACCGCAACGCGGAATACAAGGACGGCCAGGCCGCCCCCGCCAATCCCTCGCTGTTCATCCGCTTCCCGCGCTCCTTCACCGGCCACGACCGGCCGCTGATCCGCCCGCCGGAAAGCCCGCAGCTCGACTACGAGGGCGAGATCGTCATCGTCATCGGCAAGGGTGGGCGGCGGATCGCCGAAGCCGACGCGCTGAGCCACATCGCGGCACTCTCGCTCTGCAACGAGGGCACCATCCGCGACTGGGTGCGCCATGCCAAGTTCAACGTCACCCAGGGCAAGAACTTCGACCGGAGCGGCTCGATCGGCCCCTGGCTCGTGCCTTATGCGGACGAAAGCCAGCTTGCGGATATCCGGCTCGAAACCCGCGTCAACGGCGATGTGCGCCAGAGCGACCGCACCAGCCGCATGATCTTCTCCTTCCGCAAGATCATCGCCTATATCTCCACCTTCACGACGCTCGTGCCCGGCGACGTCATCGTGACAGGCACGCCGACCGGCGCCGGCGCGCGCTTCGATCCGCCGATCTGGCTGAAACCGGGCGACGTGGTCGAGGTCGAGGCCGAGGGCATCGGCACGCTCCGCAACACCATCGCCGACGAGGTCTGACCATGATGACGCCAGAGGAGATCCACGCCGCCGCGGCCAGCCTCGACGAGGCCGAGCGCACCCGCATCCAGACCGGCCTTCTCTCGCTGAAGCACCCCGGCATCACCATGGACGACGCCTATGCGATTCAGGGGGCCTGGGTGAAGAAGAAGATCGCCGACGGCCGCCGGGTGATCGGCTGGAAGATCGGCCTCACCTCCAAGGCCATGCAATATGCGCTGAACATCGACATCCCGGATTCCGGCGTGCTCTTCGACGACATGGTCTTCGAGGACGGCGCGACCGTGCCGGCCGGCCGCTTCATCCAGCCGCGCGTCGAGGCGGAGATCGCCTTCGTGATGAAGGCGCCGCTGAAAGGGCCGGGCATCACCGTCTTCGACGTGCTGAACGCCACGGACTACGTCACCCCGGCGCTGGAAATCCTCGACACGCGCATCCTGCGCGTCGACCCCGAAACGAAGACGGCACGCACCATCTTCGACACGATCTCCGACAATGCGGCCAATGCCGGCATCGTCACCGGCGGGCGCGCGGTGCGGCCGGATGCGATCGACATGCGCTGGATGGGCGCCATCGTCAGCCGCAATGCGGAGGTCGAGGAAACCGGCCTCGGCGCCGGCGTGCTCAACCAGCCGGCGCGCGGCGTCGCCTGGCTCGCCAACCGGCTGGCGCAGTATGGCGACGGCATCGAGGCCGGCCAGATCGTGCTCGCCGGTTCGTTCATCCGGCCGGTGGAAGCCCGCCACGGCGATACGATCGTCGGCGATTTCGGCCCCTACGGCACCGTCAGCCTGTTCTTCGCCTGAGGTGGAAAGATGCCCGCTCCGAAAAACCGCTTCAAGCAGGCGCTCCGCGAAGGTCGCGCGCAGATCGGCCTCTGGCAGGCGCTCGCCAATCCCTACACGGTCGAGATCTGCGCCGAGGCCGGCTACGACTGGCTGCTGCTCGATGCCGAGCACGCGCCGAACGACGTGCCGCTGCTCGTCTCGCAGCTCCAGGCGATGAAGGGCACGGCAAGCCACGCCGTCATCCGCCCGCCGGTCGGCGAGACCTGGATCGTCAAGCAATTGCTGGATATCGGCGCGCAGACGCTGCTCATCCCGATGGTCGACAGCAAGGCGATGGCCGAGGCGATGATGAAGGCGGTGCGCTATCCGCCGCATGGCGTGCGCGGCGTCGGCGCGGCGCTCGCCAGAGCCTCCGCGTTCAACCGCACGGCGGACTATCTGCAGACGGCGAACGCGGAAATCTGCCTGCTGCTGCAGGTCGAAAGCCGCGCCGGGCTGGAGGCGCTCGACGACATCGCCGGAACCGAGGGTGTCGACGGCGTCTTCATCGGTCCGGCCGACCTCGCCGCCGACATGGGTTTCCTCGGCAGGCCGGGCGCGCCCGAAGTGCAGGCCGAGGTGGAAAAGGCGCTGAAGAAGATCCAGGGACACGGCAAGGCGGCGGGCATCCTGATCGGCGACCTCGGGCTTGCCAAGCGCTACCTGGAGCTCGGCGCCACCTTCGTCGCCATCGGCAACGACGTGACGCTGCTCGCCAATGCCACGACGAAGCTGCTCGCCGATTTCAAGGCCGCCGAGCCGGCGAAGGCCCCGGCCGGCGCCAGGGTCTACTGATCCGGAATTGCCCTATTCCTCGCCGCCCGCCTTGCCGTCGAGCTTGAGGGCGGCGAGTTCTTCCAGCATGTCGAGCAGTTCCTCGACGCGCTCGGCGCCGAAACGGGCGTCGATATCCGCATAGACGCGGCGGGAATCCGGCATGACCTCGTCGATGACGGCCTGGCCGACCGGCGCGAGCCGCAGCAGCACGCGGCGTCCGTCTTCCTTGTCCTTGTGCCGGGTGATCAGGCCACGCTCCTCCAGCGAACGCAGCATGCGCGTCAGGCTCGGCGCCAGGATGAAGGCCTTCTCCGCCACCTCCGTCGCATCGAGCGTGCCGGCTTCCGAAAGCGCACGGATCACCCGCCATTGCTGTTCGGTCACGTCGTGGTCGGCAAGGATCGGCCGGAAATGGCTCATCACCGCCTCGCGCGCCTTCAGGAGGCCGATCGCCAGCGAGCGGCGGCGCTCGCGCGGCAGCGCATCCTTCGTTTCGTCGGGAGTGTTCATGTCGAGAGGGGCACCGTTCGTCATCCTGCCTCTATCCGCGATTTTTCCGGCCTGTGCAATGCACGGGGCAGTATAGAACAACGATCGACGGACCTGCGACAGGACGCCACGCACCATCGCCGCGTTGTTTGATTAAAGTCAAAGAGCTAGACCGTCGGCGGGTCTACTTCCTTGCTCATGAACGAGAGACGTTCGTCAGCAAGGAGAATTCCAGTGCGTATCATGGCAAAGAGCATCGTCGGCGCGGCAGCAGTCATTCTGGCGCTTGCGCTTCCGGCAGCAGCGGCAGATTTCGAAGTGCATATGCTGAACAAGGGTGCCGAAGGCGCCATGGTGTTCGAGCCGGCCTTCGTGAAGGTCGCCCCCGGCGATACCGTCACCTTCATCCCGACTGACAAGGGGCACAATGTCGAGACCATCAAGGACATGATCCCCGAGGGGGCGGAAGCCTTCAAGAGCAAGATCAACGAGAACTTCAAGGTCACCTTCGACAAGCCCGGCGCCTATGGCGTCAAGTGCACGCCGCATGTCGGCATGGGCATGGTGGGCATCGTGGTCGTCGGCGATGCGCCAGCCAATCTCGATGCGGTCAAGACCGGCAAGCTGCCGAAGAAGGCCCGTGAGCGCATGGACGCCGCCATCGCCGCAGTCGGCCTGTAACGGTCTCCTTTCGGGGCGGGGGCGGAACCCGGGGCGGAGCGATCCGCTCCGGGTTTTCCTTGTCCGCCGATGAGGGTGTGCAGGAGGCCCTGCTTGTCTTCAGGCGCGTAGGGAGCAGCTCCGCACAAATTCCATTTTCTGCATGATATTGATTTACACATTTAATTTTCTAATGGCATCGGCCCCTGCTAGTTTGACGCCACGAACCAACGGGAACGCGCATGCTGAAACTCGCCCTGCTGTCGGCCTGGCTTCTCCTTGCGGCTTTCTGTCCTCCCCTTCTTGCCGGCGAAAATGCCATGGATATGCAACTGCACAAGGCGGCCGCCGCCGATGACGCCGCCGCCATCAAGACGCTGCTCGCCAGGGGCGCCAGCATCAACGCGCGGGACGCCAGCGGCGCGACGGCACTGCTCGTCGCCACGCATGGCAACAGGGTGAACGCCGCCCGCGCGCTGATGGAGGCCGGCGCCGACGTCAACGCCAAGGACGCCATCAGCGACAGCCCCTATCTCTATGCCGGCGCGCGCGGCCATCTCGAGATCCTGAAGCTGACGCTTTCCCACGGCGCCGACCTCAAGAGCACCAACCGCTATGGCGGCACCGCCATCATTCCGGCCGCCGAGCGCGGCCATGTCGAGACCGTCGACACGCTGATCAAGGCCGGCGCCGATGTCGATCATGTCAACCGCCTTGGCTGGACGGCGCTCCTGGAGGCGATCATCCTCGGTGACGGCGGGCCACGCCATGTCGAGATCGTCGCGCTGCTGATCGCCGCCGGCGCCGATGTCGAGCTTGCCGACAATGACGGCGTCAGCCCGCTCCGGCATGCCCGCGGCCGCGGCTATGGCGAGATCGCCGCGCTGCTGGAAAAGGCCGGCGCGAAGAGATGAGCGGGCGACGAACGCCCCGCCGAAGACCACCGGAAACACGCAACCAAAGGGCCTGAGACGATGCAACGAAGCTACTACTCCTCCCTCGGCGGGCATCCTCCGCAGAGCGACCTCCTGACCGGCCGCGCCGTCTTCACCGAGGCCTATGCGGTGATCCCCAAGGGAGTGATGCAGGACATCGTCACCAGCTTCCTGCCCTTCTGGAACGACACGCGCTGCTGGGTCATCGCCCGCCCGCTTTCCGGCTTTGCCGAGACCTTCTCGCAATATGTCATGGAAGTGGCGCCGGGCGGCGGCAGCGACCGGCCGGAGCAGGATCCCGAGGCCGAGGGCGTGCTCTTCGTCGTCGATGGCGAGGTGGAACTGACGCTGCCGACCGGCAAGCACGTGCTGCAGCCGGGCGGCTACGCCTTCCTGCCGCCGGCCCTGAAATGGTCGCTGCATAACCGCTCTGGCGTCCATGCCCGCTTCCACTGGATCCGCAAGGCCTATGAGGCCGTCGATGGCCTTGCCCATCCCGAACCGCTGATCCTCAACGAGAAGGACATCACCCCGGCGGCCATGCCCGGCACGAACGGCGGCTGGGCGACGACGCGTTTCGTCGACCCGAACGACCTGCGCCACGACATGCATGTGACGATCGTCACTCTGATGCCCGGCGCCGTCATTCCCTTCGCAGAAACCCATGTCATGGAGCACGGGCTCTACGTGCTGCAGGGCAAGGCCGTCTATCGCCTGAACCAGGACTGGGTGGAGGTGGAGGCCGGCGACTTCATGTGGCTGCGCGCCTTCTGCCCGCAGGCCTGCTATGCCGGCGGCCCCGGCCCGTTCCGCTACCTGCTCTACAAGGACGTCAACCGCCACATGAACCTGCGCCCCTTCGGCGGCCGTCGTTAGGCCAGACGTCACCCGACCGGAAACCCGCGCCGCACCCGGCGCGGGTTTCTTCGTTCATGGGGTGGAGGGCATCGCCACCGGATAGTGCCGCGGGTCGAAGCGCAGATAGAGCAGCGCCGTTGCCAGCACGCAGCCGAGATGCAGCACCCAGCCCGCCGCAAAGCCGCCCGTCCAGTCGTGCAGCAGCGCCATCGCATAGGGGCCGAGCGCGGCGATGAGGAAGCCGCCGCCCTGCATCAGCGCGGCCAGCGCACCGGCCTGCTCGGGCCGCGGCAGATGGTCGAGCGCGGTGACGATGGCAAGCGCGAAGCTGCCGCCAAGACCCGCGCCGCACAGCCCGGCCCACGCGGCCGGCGCCATACCGGGAAGGACAGCAAGGCCGAAGAAACCGACGGCCTGAAAGAAAATCGTCAGCCAGAGCCAGCGGCGGCGGTCGACATTGCCGCGCGCCAGGATGGGGAGGCCGAGCGCGGCGACGGCCTGACAGATCGCCATGACGGCGACGAGATCGCTGCTGTCGGCGCTCGTCCAGCCCTGTGCCTGGTAATAGGGCGAAAGCCAGGCGATCATCGAGCAATAACCGGCATTGACCAGCCCGAAGGCGCCCATCAACGCCCAGGTCCTCGGCCGGCGCAGGAGCCGCCACGTCAGCGCGCCGTCGGGGCGGCTCGACTTCACGGCCGGCAGGATGCGCCAGGACGCGGCGAGCGCGACGGCAACCGGCAGCGCCAGCCAGGCGAGCGACGCCCGCCAGCCATAGCCGGCATGCACGAGCACCGGCATCAGCCGCGCCCCGAAGGCGCCGCCGGCCATGATCATCGCCGAATAGAGCCCCGTCACGATAGGCACGCTTGCCGGAAAGCGCGCCTTGATGATGCCGGGAAAGGCCGCCTGGATGAAGGCGACGCCGATGCCGCAGAGCGCCGCCGTCACGATCAGCGACAGGCCGTCCCAGGCAACGAGGCGCAACGCCGAGCCGGCGAAGAGCACGGCCAGCGCGATCAGCAGGCCGCGCCGCGCGCCGAGCCGCACCAGAAGACCCGGCGCCACGAAGGCGCCGAGGCCCATCAGGAGCATCGGCAGCAGCGTCAGCATCGCGATGCCGCCATAACCGAGGCCGGTATCCGCGCCGATCTCCGCCAGGATCGGCGCCGGGGCCGCGAGGAAGGGCCGGAGGTTGAGGCCGATCAGCACCACCAGTGCAAGCATTGCCCAATCGCGGCCGGAGCGCGTATCCGTCATGGTTCGACTTTCGTGCTGAAAAGACATGTCGGGCCGAGCGCAGCCGCCGACCTTCGCCTATCGCTACCATCCGCTTGAATCATGCGCAAATTAGATGTTTAGATAGCTGTCATTCCGATTTCCAATGGAGATCCCGTGCTCGATCCGCGCCTGCTCCGGGCCTTCGTGGCGATTGCCGATGCCGGCAGCTTCACCGCCGCGGCCGACCGCCTGCACATGACCCAGTCGACGATGAGCCAGCAGATCGCCCGCCTCGAGGAGGCGATCGGCCGGGAGCTGGTCGACCGCGCCGCGCGGCCCGTGCGCCTGACGGTGACGGGCGAACGCCTGCTTGGCCACGCCCGGCGCATCCTCGCGCTGCAGACCGAGGTGCTGACGCTGGTCGCGGAGACCTCCGGCACCACATCGGTGCGCATCGGCATGCCCGACGATATCGCGACGCCCGAAATGGCCCACGCCTTCGCCGCCTTCGCCAGGTGCCACAAGGAGGCGCGCCTCGACGTCACCACGGGGCTGCGCGCCGACCTGACGCGGCGCTACCGCTCCGGCGAACTCGACATCGTCGTGCTCAAGGAGGACACGCCGAGCGCCGACAGCTGGGCGAGCTTCGAGGAACCGATCGCCTGGTTCATCGCGCTGGACGCGCCGGCGGACCTGCCCGATCCCGTGCCGCTGGTCACCTTTCCGCCCGGCGGGCTCTACCGGGACGCCATGTTCGAACGCCTGGAGCGGGAACGGCGGCGCTGGTATGTCGCCTTCACCTCGGCCAGCCTGCGCAACGTGCTGATGGCCATCGAGGCCGGCCTCGGTCTCTCGCTGCTGCCCGTCGACGCGGCGAAGGAGTGGCGGGTGAAACGCTTTGCCGATTTTCCACCGGAACCGCCGGTCGTCGCCTCGCTCTATTCCTGGGAGCGGAACGGCATCGTGGGCGAGCTTGCAAGCGAGGTGCTTGACATCCTCAAGCGGCATTTCGCGCGCGAAAGACACCCCGTCTCCTAGCCTCGCGCACTCGCCGCACCGCCTGTGTTTCCCCGCATTGAAGGGCAGGACGGGCATAACGCCCTGAAAATGCCTTGGAACAATTCGGGAGGATTTGCGTTTTCTGGTCGAGAAAACGCATATGTCCAGGACCCCATGACCCGCCCTTCCTCCACCTATCGCCTCCAGTTCCGCAACGGCATGGACTTCGGGAAGGCGCGTCAACTGGTGTCCTATCTCCAGCGTCTCGGCATCAGCCATCTCCACGCCTCGCCGGTGATGGCGGCCGTAAAGGGATCGTCCCATGGCCGCGATGTCATCGATCCCAACGCGGTCGATCCCGCCCTCGGCGGTCTCGACGGCTTGCGCCAGCTTGCCGGCGATCTCAAGGCACGGGGTCTCGGGCTCATCCTCGACATCGCACCGAACCATGTGGCCGCGAGCCTTGACAATCCCTGGTGGCACAGCGTCGTCACCTGGGGCAAGGAAAGCCCGTTTTCCGGGCATTTCGATATCGACTGGTCGGACAAGCTGACCTTGCCCGTTCTCGACGGGGATTTCGCAACGGAAGCAGCGGACGGCAAGATCCGCCTCGCACTCGATCCGGAACGGGGCGTCCTAGCGCTGTGCTACCGCGGCGACTTCTATCCCCTGCATCCCGAGACCTGCCGGCAGGCCCTCGCGGCGCATGAGGAACTATTGCTGATCGCCGCCCCGACGGCGGCTTTCGAAGGCACGACCACCCGTGCCGGCCCGCTCGCCTTTGTCGACGAGCAGGAAGTCGTGGCCCGCATCCTTGCCGAAATCTCGCGCGAGCCGAAACGGGTCGCGGCCATCCACGAGGCGCAGCCATGGCGGCTGGTGGAACGAAAGACGGCGCGCCGGCATCCCGGCTACCGGCGCCTGTCCGGGTCCGCCGACCTTGTCGGGCTGCGCCTCGACGACGCCAGGGTCTTCGACGACGCCCACCGGCTGGTCATCGATCTCGTCCGCGAAGGCACGGTGGACGGGCTGGCCATTCTTCACATCGATGGCTTCGCCGATCCGCGCGCCTATCTGGAGCGGCTGCGCGCTGCCGTCGGCCCGGCCTATCTGATCGTCGACAAGCGCCTTGCCGACAGCGAGCGGCTGGCGGCGGAATGGCCGGTCCACGGCACGACGGGCGGGGAAATCATCACCGCCCTCACGGGCATGATGACCGGCCATGCCTGCGGCCCGTCCGATGGCGGCCTGCGGACGGAAACGGCCAGGGAGTCCTGCAAGCGGCAGATCCTCATGACGGATTTCGAAAGCGAGGCCGGGCAGCTGACCCTCCTGGCGAAAACCCTCGCCGACCGCACTCATGCCGACCTTTCCCGCAGCTCCCTTGCCGAGGCGATCCGCGCCTTGATCGTCGCCCTGCCCGTCGCACGAACCTATGCGACCGCCACCCATATCAGCGACCGCGACCGCGAGATCATCGCAACGGCCCGGCAGCACGCGCAGGAGGGCAACCGGCCGGAAGTCCGCGAGGCGATCGATTTCGTCTGGGAACTGCTGGCCGACGACAGGGTCCCGGTCACGCTCGCCGGCTGCGGCGAGTTCCGCGCCCGCTTCCAGCAGTTGAGCGGCTGCGTTGCGGCAAGGGTGCCGGACGACCCTCTTCTCTCCCGGGACATGGCGGCCTGCTTGTCTGACACGCCGGCGAACGGTCCCGCGGCATTTCACGCGTCCATGCGGGCGCGCGCCGAAGCCATGCCACATGGCCTGTCCGCGATCGCGCCGTTCGGCGCGGCCTGTGGCGGAGACACCAGGGCCCGCCTCCACGCCCTCGCCGAGGCGCCGGACATCTGGCACAGCGCAACGGGACGCTGGTCCGCCCTCAGCGCAAGCAGGCTGCACGACCCTGCCGGCCGGATCAACCCGGCGCCCGATACGGAACGGCTGCTCTACAATGCCATCGCCGCCATCTGGCCGATCGCGGGTCTCCAGGATGACACGGCGATCCGCGCCCTTGCCGCCGATCTGAAGGCCTTCATACGACGCCAGGGGCGCATCGACCCGCAAGGTCGCGAACCGGACACCAATCCCGGGCAGGCGCTTGCCGGCGTCGTCGAAGGCCTGTTCGGGAACGACGCGTTCCTCCGCGATCTCGACGCGACCCTGCCGCCCTTCATCGATGCCGGCCTGATGAACGCCCTCGCGCAAACGCTGATCAAGCTGACCATGCCGGGCGTTCCGGATATACGGCAGGGCAGCGAACGCGGCGATTTCTCCCTGCGGCAGGCCGGCCACCGCGTGTTCATGCCGCCCTCCGGCATCCTCTCGGAAAAGCCGCCCGCGACCCGGACCGCTTTCTCCGCCTACAAACAATGGCTGGTCGCGACCGTGCTCGCCGCGCGGATGAAGAATCCGGAAGGTCCGTTCGCCGGGCCTTACCTTCCGCTCGACCTTTCGGATGGCGGCGCACAGGCCCTCGCCTTCCTGCGCGGCGTACCGCAGACCTTCGCCATTACCGTCGCCCCGCGCCGCACCTTCGGCAAGACGCACCCCGGCAACCTGCATCTGACGGAAGATGCCACGCGCGGCATTTCCATCACCATCCCCGATCGCTTCCACGGACGCGCCGTGCGGTCGGTGCTCGATGGCCGTCTATTGCGACTGGACGGCGACATGCCGCTCACCGAAGCTCTTGCGGGCGAGCCTGTCGCCCTCTTCATCAGCGCCTGAAGCCATTCCGGCAAAGCGAAACGCCTTACGGAGAAACAGGCGCCTACCGGATTTCCCGGGCCAATGTCTGCAGCCGCGTGAAGGCATCGTAGCGCTTCGCATGCAGGGCCGCGATATCGCCGCCGGCCGGCTGGTAGGTACGGTCGGTCGCCGAAAGAGCCGCCATCGCCGCGCGCACGTCCGGAAAGGCGCCGGCGGCGACGCTGCCGAGAATGGCGGCGCCGAGCAGCACCGGCTCTTCCGCCCGTGTCGCGAGCAAGGTCTTGCCAGTCGCATCGGACAGGAGCTGGCGGATGAGATCGAGCTGGCCCGCACCGCCGCTGATCACGATCCTGTCGATCGGCGCGCCGGCGGCCGCCTGCGCATCGATGATCTGGCGCAGGCCATAGCCGATGCCGCAGAGACCGGCAACGTAGAGCGAGACGAGATTGGCAAGGTCGCGCTCCATGCCGAGGCCGACGATCGCCGCGCGCGCATGCGGATCGGCGAAGGGAGCGCGGTTGCCGAGGAACTCGGGCACGACATGCAGGCCGTCCGCCAGCCCTGCCACGGCCGAAAGCGTCGGCGCACCTTCCTCGGCGAGCCCCGCCAGGAACACGGGCAGGGAAACACCCCGTGCCTTTGCCAGCGCCGCGGCCTCGCCGGCCGCCGGATGGAAGGAGAGAAGTTGCTCGATGGCCGCGCCGGCCGCCGATTGCCCGCCTTCGTTCAGCCACATGCCCGGCACCATGGCGGAATAATACGGCCCCCAGACGCCCGGCACGAAGACCGGCTCGCGGGTCGAGGTCATGGTGCAGGAAGAGGTGCCGAAGACATAACCAAGATTGTTTTCCGGCGGGCCGTCGACCCCCACCGTGCCGATGCCGCCCGCATGGGCATCGATCATGCCGGCGCCGACCGGGATGCCGGCGACAAGGCCGAGTTCCGCCGCCGCCCGCGCCGTCAGGCCGCTGCCGAGCGGCGTGCCCGGCTCGACGACACGCTGGCCGATGCGGGCGAAATCCTCATCCGCAAGCGCACCGAGGCCGATACCGCGGAAATAGCCGGGATCCCAGCGCTTCTCATGCGCGAGATAGGTCCATTTGCAGGTGACGGTACAGGTGGAGCGTGCAAGATCGTCCGTCGCACGCCAGGTCAGGAAGTCCGCAAGGTCGAAGAACTGCCAGGCGGCATCGAAGACCTGCGGGCGGTTCTCCTTGAGCCAGAGCAGTTTCGGCGTCTCCATCTCCGGCGAGATGATGCCGCCGACATAGCGCAGCACGTCGTGGCCCAGCGCATTGATGCGCTCGACCTGCTCGACTGCCCGGTGATCCATCCAGACGATGATATCGCGTTCCGGATCCTCCGAGGGACCGACGGGAAGCGGCTTGCCCCCGTCCCCGAGCACGACCAGAGAGCAGGTCGCGTCGAAGCCGAGGCTCGCGACCTGCTCGGGCGCAATGCCCGCCTTGGCGACGGCCTCGCGCACCGAAGCGCAGACGGCGGCCCAGATCTCCGTGCTCGACTGCTCGACCATCGCGCCCGGCTCGCGGAACAGCGAAATGTCGCGCTTACCCGAGGCCAGCATGCGGCCGGCCATGTCGAAGAGGCCGGCTCGGGCGCTTCCCGTGCCGACATCGACGCCGACAAGGTAGCGTTCGCCGCCCGCGGGGCGTGCGGAGGAAGAAGTGTTCATGGGTCTACCGCCTGCAATCGGGATTTCTTCGGGCAGGCGGCCTCATGCCGCCCGCGGGCTTTGCTTCAGAGATCGACGCTGTTCGGCAGGATCACCAGGTCGCGGATCGTGACATTGCGCGGCCGGGTCAGCATGAAGAGCACGGCGTCGGCCACCTCCTTCGGCTGCATCAGGCTGCCGTTTGCGAGTGCCTCGTCCATCTTCTCCTTCGGCCAGTCGTCGAGCAGCGCCGTCACGACGGGGCCGGGCAGCACCGCGCCGACACGCACGCCATGCTGCGCCACCTGCCGGCGCGTCGAATGCACGAAGGCCTGCACCGCGAATTTCGAGGCCGTGTAGATCGGCTCCCAGACGACGGGCACGACACCGGCGATCGAGGAGGTGAAGAGGATGTCGCCCGTCTTCTTCCCGATCATGTAGGGCAGCACCGCATGGACCGAGCGGAAGGCCGCGTTGATGTTGAGATTCAGCATGCGGTCCCAGGCATCGGGATCGCCCTCTGCCACCGGGCCGCCGATATAGGCGCCGGCATTGGCATGGAAGACGTCGAGCCCGCCGGCAATGTCGAGGATGCGCGGCAGCATGCCGGAGACGTCCTGCGGGTTCAGGAGATCGACGACGAGCGGCAGGGCATTCGGGCCCAGCTCCCTGCAGAGCTGTTCCAGCTTGTCCTGCGGCCGGTCGACGAGCACCACCTTGGCGCCTTCGGCAAGCAGCGTCCTGGCGCATTCGAGGCCGATGCCGGAAGCGGCACCGGTAATGGCGGCGATCTTGCCCTTCATGAGGTCAGCCATGATCTAAAACTCCATTCCAGTATTCGTTAAGCACGGCCGTGGCTGACGCGCGAGCGTCGGGCGAGCGAGTCGACGATGACGGCGATGGCAAGGACGCCACCGGTGATCATGTAGCGCAGCGACGACGAGAGGTTGAGCAGCGTCAGGCCGTTCGAGATCGCCTGGATGACGATGATGCCGAGGAGAGCCGAATAGGCGCTGCCGCGTCCGCCGAACAGGCTGGTGCCGCCGATGACCGCCGCGGCGATCGCGTTGAGGTTGACGTCGCCCGTGCCGGCCTGCTGGCTCGACGAAGCAAGTCGCGAGGCCGAGAGGATGCCGCCGAGCGCCGCCAGCGTCGAGCAGAGCATGAAGGCGCTCATATAGATACGGCGCACATTGATGCCCGAGCGCCGCGCCGCCTCCTTGTTGCCGCCGACGGCGAACATGGAGCGGCCCCATTTCGTGCGCGTCAGCGCATAGTTGAGGATGACGGCGAGCGCGATGAAGAGCGCGAACATCCACGGAATGCCGCGGCCGAGATTGAGGTAGAAGACGGCGATTTCCAGCGCGGCCGTCAGCACGACGGCCTTCAGGATCAGCGCCCGCATCGGCTGGGCCGAGAGGTTGGCGGCAAGGCGCTGGGTGCGGGTGCGAAGCCCGCGGCCGATCATCACAAGGCCGGGAACCAGCGCCAGCGTATAGGACAGCCAGTCGGGCATGATGAGGATCTGGCCGAAACGCACCAGCGAGGAGGCGTAGGGCAGATTGATCGAGCCGGTCGGGCCGAGAATGTAGAGCTGCATGCCGAGCAGCGCGAGAAGCCCGGCGAGCGTGGCGACGAAGCTCGGCATGCCCAGGCGATTATAAAGCGTCGCATAGAGGAGGCCAACGCCCGCACCGACCACGAGGGCGGCAAGGATGGCCCCGACGATCGGCCAGCCCTGGTTCACCCAGAGCACGCCGACCATGGCGGAGGCGAGGCCGCTCATGGAGCCGACCGAGAGGTCGATCTCGCCGAGCACCAGCACGCAGACGATGCCGAGCGAGATGACGCCGACGGTGGCGCAATCGAACAGGAGGTTCACGAGGTTGTTCGGCGCAAGGAAGATCGGGTTCAGCGCCGAGAAGACGACGGAGATGACGACGAGGCCGACGGCGACCGGCAGCATGCCGAGGTCACCGGAGCGCACGCGATCGATGAAGCCGCGCGCCATGGCGGCAAGGCTGTCGTCGTGGCGCACGCGCTCGTCGCTGCGGTCGAGCATCGGCTGGGAAGAGTTCTGGCTCATACGGTGCCCCCCTGATTTTCCTGGACATGGGACTTGCGTTCGGCGCGGCGCGAGACGGAGTTGTCCGTCGCGCCGGTGATGGCGGATACGAGTTCCTGGTTGGACGAATCCGGCGTGAAGATGCCGTTGTTGCGTCCGAGCCGGAGCACGACGATGCGGTCGGCGACGGCCCGCACGTCCTCCATGTTGTGGCTGATGATGATGACGCCGAGGCCGCGGTCGCGCACGCGTTCGATGAGGTTCAGCACCTCCGCCGTCTGCGCGACACCGAGGGCGGCCGTCGGCTCGTCCAGCATGATGAGCCTCGGATTGAGCAGCAGCGAGCGGGCGATGGCGACCGTCTGCCGCTGGCCGCCGGAGAGCGAGGCGATCGGCTCGCGCACCGAGGGAATGCGCGCGGCAAGCTCGCGCAGCAGCGTCCAGGCCCGCACCTCCATGGCGACTTCGTCCAGCGCCCAGGGCGACATCTCGTGGCCGAGGAAGAGGTTGGCGACGACATCGAGGTTCTCGCAGAGCGCGAGATCCTGGAAAACGGTGGCGATGCCGAGGTCCAGCGCCTTGGCGGGGCTGTCGAGCGTCACCTGCTGGCCGCAGAATTCGATCGTGCCCGAAGAGGGCTGGTGCACGCCGGCGAGCACCTTGACCAGCGTCGACTTGCCGGCCCCGTTGTCGCCGACCAGGGCGACGACCTCGCCGGCCTTCACGTCGAGCTCGATATCCGTCAAGGCGGAGACGGCCCCGAAATTCTTGGATACGCCGCGAAGACGCAGCACCGATTCTCCCTTGGCGGGAGCATTTTGAAGCGTGGCTGTCATGGCCCCAGAACCTTCAGACTTACGACGGATCGGAATGTCCGGCCGCAAAGGCGGCCGGACACGATGGGCGGCTTTTACTGGATGATGCCCAGTTTGCGGCAACCTTCAACATATTCGCCGGTGCAGACTTCTTCCGGCTTGTTGATGCCCTTGTCGAAGATCTCGGCCTTGATGTTCTCCGCCGTCACCACCGCCGGAACGAAGAGCTGCGAGGGCGTTTCGTAGAGCTTGTGGGTGGCTTCCGGCGTTTCGCCCTTCAAGAGCTGGACGGCGACATTCGCTGCCGCGGCAGCCACGATCTCGGACGGCTTGGAGATCGTGTTGTACTGGTCGCCCGAGATGATGAGCTGCAGTGCCGCGATGGTCGCGTCGTTGCCGGTCACCGGCGGCATTTCCTTGACGCCGGCCGCCTTGAGCGCCGCGATCGCGCCGCCGCCCGTGCCGTCGTTCGCCGCGACGATGCCCTTGATCTCGTCGCCGAAGCGGGTGATCTGGCCGGCCGCCCATTCCTGCGCCTTCGGCGGCGCCCAGTCCGGCGTGTCGAACTCGGCGAGCGTCTTGTAGGGCGAGGCGTCGAGCGCGGAATCGATGCCGTCGCGGATCAGGCCTGCGGCCGCGTCGGTCGGCGAGCCGTTGATCTGCAGCACGCCGGCACCGTCCGGAACGCCCTTGGCCTTCAGGTGGTCGACGAGCGACTGCGCGATGGCCTGGCCGATGCCCTGGTTGTCGAAGGAGACGTAGTAGTCGGCCGGCTTGTCCGGGATCGGGCGGTCATACGCGATGACCTTGACGTCCTGCGACTGGGCGATCTCGACGAGCGCCGCAGCGGCCGCGGAATCGACCGGATCGAGCACGACGACCTTGGCGCCCTGGGCGATCACCGAATTGAACTGCTGCTGCTGGAGCGCGACGTCGGCATTGGCGTTCTGGTAGATCACCGTGCAGCTCGGGCACAGTTTCTCCATCTCGGCCTTGAAGCCGGGATAATCATGCTGCTCGTAACGGGTCGAGGCCTGATCGGGCATCAGGAAGGCGACGGTCGCCCCTTCCTGGGCAAAGGCGGCGCTGCCGAGCGACAGGACGAGGCCGGTCGAGGCGAGCAGATGGGTAAGCGTCTTCATTGGGTTCCTCCACGGTTGATTTTCGCCAGTTCCCTCAAGCCTCCCAGGGCGACAGGACCGACGGCCGCCGACAGCCTCCGCGCCTCGAAAGGGCGCAGATCATCGTTCGCCGCGGCTTTGCCGCAACGCCCGGTTTGTCGATGCTCCGTCTGACTCCTCCCTTGGGGTCAGCCTTGCTGTTCAGGCAACTTCATCGATGGAGCATGCTTGCTCAATCGATGAAGCAAGAATTGCCACCAATCGCCATTGGTGTCAAGGTGGCTCGTGAAATGGAGATGACATGTGAACAGGACGACGCAGACGAAAAGGACGACGATCTACGATCTGGCAGAGCTGGCGGGCACCTCGGCCAGCGCCGTCAGCGCCGTTTTGAACGGCAACTGGAAGAAGCGGCGCATCAGCGCGAAGCTCGCCGACAAGATCACCAAGCTCGCCGAGGAGCAGGGCTACGCGCTCAACATGCAGGCGAGCGTCCTGCGCCGCGAGCGCTCCAAGATCATCGGCATGATCGTGCCGAAATACGACAACCGCTATTTCGGCTCGATCGTCGAGCAGTTCGAGACGCTGGCGCGCGAACGCGGCCTCTTCCCGATCATCACCTGCACGCGGCGCGACCCGGCGCTGGAGGTGGAGGCGGCCCGCGCCATGCTCTCCTACCAGGTCGATTGCCTGATCGCGACGGGCGCGACCGACCCGGACCGCATCGTCGATCTTTGCGCCGCCGCCGGCGTGCGCACCATCAATCTTGACCTGCCCGGTGCGCGCGCGCCCTCGGTCATCTCCGACAACTATGGCGGCGCGCTGGAGCTGACGCGCCGCGTGCTCGCCAACTGCGAGAAGGAATATGGCGAGAAGACGCCGCTGCTCTTCGTCGGCGGCCGCGGCACGGACCACAACACGATGGAGCGCGTGCGGGGCTTTCGCGATGCCCATGCCGAGGCCGGCGTCACGGTCGACGAAACGCTGATGCTGACCTGCGGCTATGCGCCCGAAAAGGCGGAGAGCGCCATGCAGCAGCTTGCCGAGCGGCTCAGCCCGCTGCCGCGCGGCATGTTCGTCAACTCCACCATCTCGCTGGAAGGCGTCATGCGCTGGATCCGCCGCTCCGGCCACTATGCCGACCGGGTGCCGCAGCTCGGCTGCTTCGACTGGGACCCCTTCGTCGCCATGCTGGGCGACCATATCGAGATGGTCCGCCAGGACGTGCCGAAAATGCTGGAGGCCGTGTTCGGCATCATCGATTCCGGCGCGACGGACATAACCGTCGTGCAGGTCCCTCCCATCGTCGAGAAGATCGGCTGACGCGCGCGGAAAACCCAATCGGCCTCGACGACGCGCTGGCCCCTCTTCTTCTCAATTCTTTTTCGAACGGGAGGGAATAATCCGGCCGGCACCGGTGTCTTGGCAGGGGCGGCTCGGAAAAGTCGCCGTAACGATGGGAGACGACCATGAAGTTCCTAGTCCTCGTGCCATTCGCCGTCGCGGCCCTTGCCGGTACGGCCTTTGCCGCCGAACCGTTCACGACCGTCACGACCGACAAGGGCGAGGTGCTTGCCGGCGAGAACGGCATGACCCTCTACACCTTCAAGAACGACGAGCCCGGCACCTCCAACTGCTACGACAAATGCGCGACGAACTGGCCGCCGGCCATCGCCGCTTCCGATGCGGCGGCCGAGGGTGCATATTCCCTCGTCACCCGCAAGGACGGGGCCAAACAATGGGCCAAGGACGGCATGCCGCTCTACTACTGGATCAACGACAAGAAGGAAGGCGATACGTCCGGCGACGGCGTGAACGGCGTCTGGGATGTCGCAAAGCCCTGACCCGCACGGCACCGAGGCGGGCAGCGGGCGGGAGGGCACACCCTCCCCGCCCCTTTCCTTCGATGCCGAGATCCTTGCCCTCCTGCCGCAACTCCGGCGCTATTCCCGCAGCCTGACGCGATCGGATGCGGAAAGCGAGGACCTGTTGCAGGATTGCGTCGAAAAGGCCTTGAGCCACCGGAGGCAATGGCGCGGCGCGAACATTCGCGCCTGGGCCTACCGGATCATGACCAACCTGCACCTCAACGCCCGCCGCGCCATTGCCCGCCGCCCGTCCGTCGGCATCGAGGAGGCGGAGAACCTTGTCGAAAGCGCCCCGCCTTCCGACCCGCTGGCGAGGAACCGGCTGGTGCAGGCGCTGAACACCCTGCCGAAGGAGGCACGGGCCGTGCTGATGCTGGTTGCCGTCGAAGGCCACACCTATCAGGAAGTCGCCGAAATCCTGGATGTCCCGATCGGCACCGTCATGTCGCGCCTTTCCCGCGCCCGGCAGTTGCTGCGCGAGAAACTGGCAGCGGAGAACGTCATTCACCTGCGGAGCCCCCGATGAGCGAGAGCCGCCCCGTGACCGAAACGGACCTGCATGCCTATGCCGACGGCTTTCTGGACGCTGCCGGGCGCGAGCGCGTGGAAGCCCATCTTGCCCGCCACCCCGAGGCCGCCCGCCAGGTCGCCGACTGGCAGGCGCAGAACGACGGCCTGAGGGACGCCTTCGCCCCCTATGCCGCCGCCCGCCCCTCCGATCTCCAGCTCGTCGCGGGCCGCCGGGCCAACGGGAAACCCGCAATGCCGCGCTTCGCCGTGGCGGCCGCGGCAGCGCTCGTCTTCCTGCTCGGTGGCCTTGCCGGCCATTTCGGCCCGATGCTCTTCGAAAAGCCGCCGACGGTGACGGCCATGGATGCCCTGCCGCACGAGGCACGCAACGCCTATCTCATCTATGCGAGCGAGGTGCGCCATCCCGTCGAGGTCTTTGCCGACCAGGAAGCGCACCTGGCTCGCTGGCTGGGAAAACGCCTTGCCATCGACGACCTGAAGGTCCCGGACCTCACGACGATCGGCTTCAAGCTGGTGGGCGGGCGCCTCCTGCCCGTCACCGACAGGCCCGGCGCCCTGTTCATGTACGAGGACGAGACCGGCCGGCGCGTCACGGTCCTCGTCGCCCGCAACGAGGAGAACCGCACGACGAGCTTCCGCTTCGCCGCCGCCAACGGCGTGGAGACCTTCTACTGGATCGACGGTGACCTCGGCTATGCGGTGACCGGCGATATTTCCCGCGAACGGCTCCAGCAGATCGCGGAGGAATGTTACCGGCAATTCCCGACGTGAGGTGACCGCAGGCTCTCGTCCGCCGGCCTGCACATGGCAGCGCCGCTCTCCCGGCCGGCGCGGATCATCGAAGACAGTCGTCGCCACCGGCCGTCGGAGCGATCGACGCGCCCCTCCGCGCCGCCTCTCGTTACAGCCGACCCGCGATCGTCCTTGCGATCAGGGCCAGCGAGACGGCGCCAGCGTCGGGGTGGCCGATGCTGCGCTCGGCGAGCGGGCGCGCCCGGCCGAGCCGCGGCGAGAGCGGCGCGGTCGCCGCGGCCGCCGCCTCGCAGGTGACGCTGGCCTTCCGCCAGGCCTCCTTCAGGGAAAGGCCATCGGCGTTTGCCGTCTCGAGCGCCGCGACGAAGGGCACGAAGGCATCGACAAGGGTCTTGTCGCCGGGCTTCGCCCCACCGAGGCGCATCACATCCTCCAGCGCCAGGCGGGCGCCACGCACGATATCGGTATCCTGCAAGGCCGCTTCGTCGGAAAAGGCGGAACTCCACGAGCGCAGCAGCAGGCCCCAGATTGCGCCGGAGGTTCCGCCGGCCCGATCCGCCCAGGCATCACCCGCGGCGGCGAGCGCGCTTTTCGCACCCGCCCCGCCCGCCACGGCCTGATGGATGGCATCGCGGGCGGCTGTCGCGCCGCGACGCATGCCCTGGCCATGGTCGCCATCGCCGGCAAAGGCGTCGATGCGGCCAAGCTCGGCCTCCGCCTCTCCCAAGACCGACACCATGGCGTCGAGAAGACCGGCAAGGCAGCGGGCGCTCTCGCGCGCGGCGCCGGAGGCCGGCCCGAAGGTCGGCGCCGCATCCTCGGCGTTTTCCGCAAGGACGGCCGGCTGCGTCTTAAATCCCGCGCCGCGACGGAAAACCGGCGTATCGCAGGGGGCGAGCCAGAACCGCTCCAGCTCCTCGTCGAGCCACATCACCGTCAGCGAGCATCCCTGCATGTCGAGGCTGGTGACATATTCGCCGACCTCCGGCGCGACGAGGTCGATGCCTTCCGCGCGGAGCTTGCTCTCCACCGCGCCCCAGAGCACGAACAGCTCCTCGTATTTGGTCGCGCCGAGACCGTTGAGCAGAACGGCGGCGCGGTGCGCGCCGGCCGGGCGCTCGGCGAGCACCGTCTCCACCAGCAGCGTTGCCAGATCGCTCGCCGGCACGATTTTCGTATCGCGAATACCGGGCTCGCCATGAATGCCGAGGCCGAGCGCCATCATGCCCCTGGGCACGGTGAAGAGCGGCTCCGTCGCGCCCGGCAGGGTGCAGCCGCCAAAGGCGACGCCGAAGGAGAAGGTGCGGGCGTTGGCGAGCCGCGTCACGCGCTCGACCTCATCGATCGAAAGCCCCGCCTCCGCGGCCGCACCCGCCACCTTGAAGACGACGAAATCGCCGGCGATGCCGCGCCGTTGCAGATGCCGGTCCGCCGGCGCGCTCGCCACATCGTCCGTCACGGTGACGATACGAACATCGATACCTTCCGCCCTCAACCGCTCCGCCGCCACGCCGAAATTCAGGACGTCGCCGGCATAGTTGCCGAAGCCGAGGAGAATGCCGCCGCCATGGTTCGCATTGCGGCAGAGGCGGGCGACAGCCGCCGTCGAGGGCGAGGCGAAGATTTCGCCGGCCACCGCCGCATCCGCCATGCCCGGCCCGACATAACCGGCAAAGGCCGGATAATGCCCGGAGCCGCCGCCGACGATGACGGAAACCTTTCCGCGCGGCACCGCCGTGGAGCGAACCACGCCGCCCTTCACCAGCCGGACATACCGTCCATAGACCCTTGAAAAGCCCGCCAGCGCCGCCGAGGCGAAGGTTTCCGGATCATCGACAATCTTCGTCATGCTGGTCCTCCCCGCAGGCAATCACGCCGCAAAGATGCAACATCGGCCAGGGAGAGAAAAGGGCAAAGGCTTCAGGCGAAGCGCTCGGCATCCGCCACGACGACATTGATGCCCGCCGAGCGCATGCGCGACAGATGCGAGATCGGGATGTCCTCGTCGACAACAACGGCGTCGAACTCCTGGAGCGTCGCGAAATGATGCAGCGCACGCCGCTCGAACTTGGTGTGGTCGGCAAGGAGCACGCGCTTGGCAGAGCTTTCGAACATCGCCCGCTTGGTCTCCACCGTCTCCGGCGACTGGTGATAGACCGCATCGCCGACGATGGCGGAGAGCGACATGAAGACGGTGTCGGCCCGAAGGCGGCGGATCTCGTTGGTGGTGATATGCCCCATGAAGGCGTTGCACCAGTTGTAGAACTGGCCGCCGAGACAGATGAGGTTGACGTCGTTGACGTCCTTCAACTCATTGATCAGCACGAGCGAATTGGTGATGATCGTCAGCGGCACCTTGGCCGGCAGGAAGGCGGTCATTTCGTGCACGGTGGTGGCGTCGTCGAGGAAGATCGCCTGGCCCGGCTCGACGAAGCGCATCGCCGCCTTGGCGATCGCCTTCTTCTCCTTGGCCTGTTTCGTCGCACGGTAGACGTCGGAGGATTCGATGAGGCTGGTGGGCGCGGCGGAGACGATGCCGCGCGTCTTGCGGAAGAGGCCGCGGCTGACGAGTTCGTCGACGTCGCGGTGCGCCGTCATCAGGCTGATGCCAAAACGCTCGGTCAGATCCTCGATGCGGATGGAGCCTTCGGCGATGACCGTCTCGGCGATCATCTGGCGGCGCACGAGCTGGCGCGCATGCCGGCTGTCGCTCGGCAGCTCTTCCGAAAGCAAATCCCTGACGTCGACTTTCTTGTTCACGGGGCGGACCCTGCCATGCTTCGAGGATAGCGTTTGATATCTCGTATCGGGCGGCGAGGGAAATGCCAAGCGGACCCGGGCTTGCCCGGAATGCGAAAGGGAGCGCCCCGAAAGAGGCGCTCCCCCTTCTCGATTATTCGCTCAGAACGAACGGAGCGGTGTACTTGTCGACATTGTCCTTGGTGATCAGCAGGCAATCGAAGAGCTGCTTTTCGGTGTCGACGCCGGTCGAACCGGTCTTGATCACGTTGTCGGCCTGCTTGACGGCGGCTTCCGAGAAGACGGCGACCGGCTGAAGGACGGTGTACTGCAGCTCGCCCGCCTTGATGGCGGCGACGGCATCCGGCGAACCGTCGAAGCCGCCGACCTTGACCTGTTCCAGCTTGCCGGCTTCCTTGAGGGCCGCGATGGCACCGAGCGCCATTTCGTCATTGCCGCTGATCACGCCGGTAATGTCCGGGTTCGCCTGAAGCAGGGACTGCATCTTGGCGTGGCCCTTGGTGCGATCCCAGTCGGCCACTTCACGGCCGACCTTCTCCAGGTCCGGGTACTGGGTCAGCACGGTTTCATAGCCGTTCGAACGCGTCGCGGCGTTGTTGTCCGAGGGAGCGCCGAAGAGCTCGACATACTTGCCCGTGTCGCCGACCGCTTCGACCCACTGCTGCGCGCCGAGAGCTGCGCCCTGGGCGTTGTTCGAAACGAGCTGTGCCTTGGCGAGACCTTCCTGGTTGATCTCGGCATTGACGAGAATGACCGGGATGCCGGCCGCAACGGCCTTCTTGACCGCGCCGACGGAGCCGTCAGCGTTCGCCGGGTCGAGGATGATGGCGACCGACTTGTTGGTGATGGCCGTGTCGATCAGGTTGCTTTCGGTGTTGGTGTCGCCCTTGTGCGCGCCGACATTGGCCGTATAGCCAAGGCTTTCCGCTGTCTTCTTGGCGACCTCGCCTTCCGTGAACCAGTAGGGGTTCGACGGATCGTTGACGATGACGGTGATCAGGCCTTCGGCCCAGGCCGTGCTGAACAGCAGCGGCAGCGCGGCGGTCGCAGCGAAAAGTACACGCATTCCTTTTTTAAACATGGTCTCACTCCCTTGTTGAGTCCGGTTGCGCCGATTTTCGGCAATACTTTCCACTGCCGGGGCTTCGATGGTCCGCCTCCCCCAGCCGCAGTCAGTTCCTCTCAGCCGCCGCTTGCCTAGCGGCGACCGTATTTGATGCTGTTCAACAGAACGGCGGTGACGATCACGGCGCCGGTGAAAACCGTCTGCCAGTAGGCCGAGACGCCGATGATCACGAGACCGTCGGACAGGAAGCCGATGACGAAAGCGCCGAGCATGGTGCCGATGACCGTGCCGCGCCCGCCCGTCAGGGCTGCCCCGCCGATCACGACGGCGGCGATCGCCGTCAGTTCGTAGGTCGTGCCGGCCGTCGGGCCTGCGGAGGTGAGCTGCGAGGAGAGCACCAGGCCGGCGACGGCGGCGCAGATGCCCGACAGCACATAGACGGTGATCTTCACGCGCTTGACCGGCACGCCGGAGAGCTCCGCCGCACGCTCGTTGCCGCCCGAGGAATAGAGCCAGCGGCCGAAGGCCGTGCGGGCCAGCAGGATGTGGCAGGCGACGGCGAAGACGAGAAGGACGAGGACGCCGATCGGCACGCCGGCGAGACGGTTGAAGCCGAGCCAGTCGAAACCGGTATTGCCGAGCTCCGGGCGGCCGCCGAGATTGTTGTAGGTGAGGCCGTTGGTCATCAGAAGTGCGATGCCGCGGGCCACATAGAGCACGCCGAGCGTCGCGACGAAGGCGGGCACGCGCAGATAGGCGATCAGCACGCCGTTGACCGCGCCGACGATCCCGCCGAGCAGGCAGGTCAGAACCACCACGACCCAGACCGAAGGATAGAGGATGACGCCGAACTGCGGCAGCGTCACGCCCTGCATGAGAAAGCCCGCCACGACACCGGCAAGCCCGAGCGTCGAGCCGACCGAGAGGTCGATGCCGCCATTGAGGATGACGAGCAGCATGCCGATGGCGAGCAGGCCGAAGATCGCGACATGCGAGGCCATGATCAGGAAGTTGTTGACCGTGAAATAGTTCGGCGACATCAGGGAGAAGACGACGACGATGGCGATCAGCGCGAAGAAGGCGCGGCCCTCGAACAGGAGCTCGATGAAGCTCTTCTTGCGCTTGCTGCCGCTTGCCGCCGCCTTCGTCTGGATTGCAGGTGTGACTGACATTGCTTCAGCGCTCCTAATGGGCATGCACGGCTTCGCCCGAGGCGGCCATGATCTGTTCCTTGGTCGCGTCGGGACCGAATTCCGCGGAGATGCGGCCGCGCCGCATGACGATGATGCGATGGGCGATGCTGAGGCATTCGCCGACTTCCGACGTGGTGTAGATGACGGCGAGGCCCAGCTTCGCGCGCTCGGCGAGCAGCTTGAAGACCTCCGCCTTCGCGCCGATGTCGATGCCGCGGCTCGGTTCATCGAGCAGGATCACGTCCGGATTGGTCGCCAGCATCTTGCCGATGACGACCTTCTGCTGGTTGCCGCCGGAGAGCGAGCCGATCGCCGCATCGCCCCCATCCGTCTTGATATGCACCTTGCGGATCGCCTCGCCGACGAGGCCTGTCTCGCGCGAAGTCGAGGTGAAGAGGCCGCGCGTGAACGCGCCGAGGCTGGCAAGCGACAGGTTGCGCCCGACGGTCATGGTCTGCACCAGGCCGTCGCGCTGCCGGTCTTCCGGCACGAGCACGAGGCCGTCGCGAATGCAGGCCGCAATAGACTGGCCGGTGACGTCGCGGCCCTTCAGCACGACCTTGCCGGCCGAGGCCGTGAGGCGACCCGCGACCGTTTCAAGCAGCTCCGTGCGCCCCGCACCCATCAGACCGTAGATGCAAACGATTTCGCCCGCGCGCACCGAAAGCGACATGCCGTCGACGACGGAATAGCCCGCGCCGCCCGGATCGGGCACCGTCAGCCCCTCGATGGAGAGCGCGACATCGCCCTTGTCGTAGCCAACCGGCGGTGAGCCGAGGTCGAAATTGTCGCCGACCATGTGGCGCACGATCCATTCGAGATCGATGTCCTTGCGCTCGGCGTAAGCCGTCATCGCGCCATCGCGCAGCACCACCGCATGATTGGTGATCTGCAGGGCCTCTTCGAGATGGTGCGAGATGTAGACGATCGAGACACCGCGGTTCATCAGGTCGCGGATGACCTTGAACAGCACCTCGACTTCGGAGGCGGAAAGCGCCGAGGTCGGCTCGTCCATGATCAGGATGCGCGAATTGACCGATAGGGCGCGCGCGATCTCGACGATCTGCTGCTGGCCGAGGCGCAGGTCCTCGACCGGGGTGAGAGGATCGATGTCCTCCTCCAGTTCCTCCATCAGGAGCCGCGTCTGGCGCTCTTCCTCCGCGAAGTCGACGCCCGTCGCCGTCATGATCTCGCGGCCCATGAAGATGTTGTCGCGAACGTTCATGTTCGGCGCGAGGCTGAGCTCCTGATGGATGATGGAGATACCGCGGTCACGTGCTTGGGAGGATGACGCGAAAACGATAGGTTCCCCATCGAGAATGATTTCGCCCGACGTGGGCTGCACCACGCCGGAGAGGATTTTCATCAGCGTCGACTTGCCGGCGCCGTTCTCGCCGAACAGCGTCGTCACCTGGCCGCGATGAATGTCGAAGTTGACGCCCTTGAGCGCGTGCACATTGCCGTAGGATTTCGCCACGTTGCGCGCGGCGAGCACGACTTCCCCCTTGCCGCCGGTTTCCGCAAGCGTGCTCATTGGACGTCGAGCCTCACCGGGGTGACGATCCAGCTCTTCGGGTTGACCAGCTTGATGACGCCGATCACCGAAACAGTCTTGCCGTCGAGCGCTGCCGGATCGATACCGCCGAGCACGACCTTCTTGACCTCGTTGTTGATGGCCGAACCGGCGTCCTGATATTCGATCTGGTTCTTGAACTGGCCGAATTCGATCTGGCCGGTGGCGTCGCGCAGGTCCGTGCCGTTGAGCGCCGGGCCGGTCTGCACGCGCACGGTCAGCTCGGCCGGCAGCCCTTCGACGGCGACGACGTTGTAGTTCGCCTTGCGCTCGCCGACGACGCCCGTGAACTTGACCGGGATCACCGGGCCGGCCGAGGTGGCGATACCGTATTTCTCGCCGGCCGCCTTCTTGTCGGCGGCGATCGCCTGCGACAGCTCGACCGCATCGACGGCGCGCGTCTCGACGCTCTGCTTGATCAGCGGGAACTGCTCCGCGCCATAGGCTTCCGGCGAAAACTTCTGGACCTGGACGTCGGCCTCCGAGCCGATGCGCACGATCGTCGTGTCGAAGACCATGGCGCCGACGAGCACGACGGCGGCAGCGATGCCGATCCAGCGGTGGTTTTTCGCAGACTGGGGCGATTTTGCGAGCGTGGCGTCAGTCATGTCTGTTGGCCTTGCGGTTGAACGGGGGAAGCTTCGAGCGGACACGCCAATGCAGCGCCGACACCGGGGGCAAGCCCTGAGCATTGCGGCCGCGCGTCGATCTCTTTCGAACAGAACATGTCACGATGTCCTCCCCATGAACGGCGCCGGCCCGGTCTCCTCACCTGCCTTGCGCTGCAGCGCACACATTTTCGCACTTGCGATATATGCGTGTTATATGTCGCAATATATATGTTAAATTAACACAGGCTGTCAATCGGCCTTTTTTAACAAGATCGTGTATGCCGACGATACTGATCGACAAATCGGCAAGCGGAAAGAGGGTATCGGCACCCTCCATTCGCTCAAGCCATCATAGATCATCGATACCGCCCCCATCAGCCAAGATGCAGGTCAAAATACTGATATAATTTAAAAAATCAGAAAATTCACACATAAGCCGAAGACTGCGGCGGCCGCTTCCCGACAACAGGGGCACATAAAAACGCCCTGCCGCCCGATGAAAGGCGACCTCCTCCCGACTTCAGCATTGCCACCCATCATAGCTGAAAAAAAATTCGTCGTGCGAAAAATTTTACGAGACACATGATAACTTTGTGTTATGTTCCTGTGTGAAGTTCGGGAGGTTCGTGGTAGGTTCTGAGGCAGGTCGAAAAAATCGATCCGAGAATCCACGCACATTTCCGGGGAGACCGTCGGGAGGATCGAATGCTCTGTATCGGGTCGGGCGAAACGGTGCTGGCTGCCGCAGACGCTATGGGCGCTCATCATGGCTGAGACAGCGGATCTGATCATCGGCGTCGACGCCGGCACATCCGTCATGAAGGCCGTCGCCTTCACGCTTTCCGGCCGCCAGATCGCCAGCGCTTCCGTGCGCAACACCTATACGACCGCCGACGACGGCGCCGTCACCCAGTCGCTCGACCAGACCTGGCGCGACTGCACCCGCGCGCTGCGCGACCTCGCCGAAAAGGTCGAAAACCTCGCCGATCGCACCGCCGCCATCGCCGTCACCGGCCAGGGCGACGGCACCTGGCTCGTCGGCGCGGGCAACCGTCCTGCCGGCGACGCCTGGCTGTGGCTCGACGCCCGCGCCGCGCCGACCGTCGAGCGCCTCGCCGCCTCCGACGCCGACCGGGCGCGTTTCGCAGCCACGGGCACCGGTCTCAACACCTGCCAGCAGGGCGCGCAGCTCGCCCATATGGACCGCTATTTCCCGGACCTGCTCGCGAACGCCGAGACGGCGATGCACTGCAAGGACTGGCTCTACCTGAACCTGACGGGCGTGCGCGCCACCGACCCGTCGGAAGTGAGCTTCACCTTCGGCAATTTCCGCACGCGCGCCTATGACGGCGACGTGCTCGCCGCCCTCGGCCTCACCCATCGCCGCAATCTGCTGCCCGAGGTGATCGAGGGCACGGAAACCGTTCACCCGCTGACGGCGGACGCCGCTGCCGCATCCGGCTTGAAACCCGGCACGCCGGTCTGCCTCGGCTATGTCGACATGTGCATGACGGCGCTTGGCGCGGGCGTGCGCAGCGAAGGGCGCAACGCCGCCTGCTCGGCCATCGGCTCCACCGGCGTGCACCTACTCGCGAAATCCGTTTCCGACGTCGTGCTCAACGCCGAGCGTACCGGCTATGTCATCGCCCTGCCGATCCCCGGCGTCGTGACGCAAGTGCAGACCAACATGGGCGCAACGATCAACCTCGACTGGCTGCTTCAGCTCGGCGCGGATCTCCTCGGCGAATTCGGCATCACCGTCGGCCTCAACGACATGATCGGCCGCGTCGACCAATGGTTCGCGGCGAGCAGGCCCGGCAACATCCTCTATCACCCCTACATTTCCGAGGCCGGCGAGCGCGGCCCCTTCGTCAACGCCCGTGCCCGCGCCAATTTCACCGGCCTTTCGAGCCGCCACCGCTATCCGGACCTCGTGCGCGCCGTCGTCGAGGGGCTCGGCATGGCGACGCGCGATTGTTACGCCGCCATGGGCGCCCTCCCCTCGGAGCTGCGCGTCAGCGGCGGCGCGGCCCGCTCGGCCTCGCTGCGCGGCACGCTCGGCGCGGCGCTCGGCGTACCGGTTCGGGTCTCGACGCGCGAGGAGGCGGGCGCGGCCGGCGCCTCCATGATGGCTGCCGTCGCGATCGGCGCCTACCGCACGATGGACGATTGCATCGCCGACTGGGTGACGCCGGAGCTCGGCGCGGCCGAGCCGCCGAAGCTGGAGGAAACCGAACGCATGACGCGCCTCTTCACCGCCTATACGGACGTGCGCCGGGGCATCGCACCCGCCTGGGACATCCTGGCCGCGCGCTGAGGGAAACGATTGCGCCGCCTCACGGCTGGCGTCGAAGGAGATTGAGATGAACGAGCCCGAACCCATTGACCTCTTCGTGATCGGCGGCGGCATCAACGGCGCGGGCATCGCGCGCGATGCGGCGGGCCGCGGGCTGAAGGTCGTGCTCTGCGAAAAGGACGACCTCGCCGAAGGCACCTCCTCGCGCTCGGGCAAGCTGGTGCACGGCGGTCTGCGCTATCTCGAATATTACGAATTCCGCCTGGTGCGCGAGGCGCTGATCGAGCGTGAGGTGCTGCTCAACGCCGCCCCGCACATCATCTGGCCGATGCGCTTCGTGCTGCCGCACAGCCCGGAGGATCGCCCCGCCTGGCTCGTGCGCCTCGGCCTCTTCCTCTACGATCATCTCGGCGGCCGCAAGAAACTGCCCGGCACGCGCACGCTGGACCTGAAACGCGATCCCGAGGGCACGCCGATCCTCGACCAGTACACCCGCGGCTTCGAATATTCCGACTGCTGGGTGGACGACGCCCGCCTCGTGACGCTCAACGCGATCGGCGCTGCGGAAAAGGGCGCGCTGGTGCTGACCCGCTCGCCGGCCGTCTCCGCCCGCCGCGAATACGGTGCGTGGACCGTGACGACAAGGAGCAGCGTGACCGGCGAAAACCGCACCTTCCGCGCCAAATGCCTCGTCAACTGCGCCGGTCCCTGGGTCTCCGACGTCATCAACCGCGTCGCCGGCTCCAACTCGACGCGCAATGTGCGCCTCGTCAAGGGCAGCCATATCATCGTGCCGAAATTCTGGGCGGGTTCGAACGCCTATCTCGTGCAGAACCACGACAAGCGCGTCATCTTCATCAACCCCTATGAGGGCGACAAGGCCCTGATCGGCACCACCGACATCGCCTATGACGGCCGCGCCGAAGACGTTTCCGCCGACGAGGGCGAGATCGACTACCTGCTGACCGCCGTGAACCGCTATTTCAAGGAAAAGCTGCGCCGGCAGGATGTGCTGCACTCCTTCTCCGGCGTGCGCCCGCTCTTCGACGACGGCAAGGGCAACCCCTCCGCCGTCACGCGCGATTATGTCTTCGATCTCGACGAGACCGGCGGCGCGCCGCTGCTCAATGTCTTCGGCGGCAAGATCACCACCTTCCGCGAGCTCGCCGAACGCGGCATGCAGCGCCTCAAGCACATCTTCCCGAACATGGGCGGCGACTGGACGGAAAAGGCACCGCTGCCCGGCGGCGACATGCCGAACGCCGACTACGAAACCTTCGCAAACAGCCTGCGCGACGCCTATCCGTGGATGCCGCGCAAGCTGGTGCATCACTATGGCCGCCTCTACGGTACGCGCACGAAAAATGTCGTCGCGGGCGCGAGCAATCTGGAAAGCCTCGGACGGCATTTCGGCGGGCAGTTCTATGAGGCGGAGGCCCGCTATCTCGTCGCCAGCGAATGGGCCGAGACGCCGGAAGACATCCTCTACCGTCGCACCAAACACTACCTGCACCTGACCGAAGCCGAGCGCGCGGCCTTCGCCGACTGGTTCCATTCCGCGCGCCTTGCCGCCGCCTGAGGATACCCATGCCGCTGACGCTGTCGCTCAACACCAATCCGCTGGTCAACCGCTTCGCCGATCCCGACGACCTGATCGAGACCGTCGCGCGCGACCTTCGTCTGCGTGACCTCCAGCTTACGCACGAATTCATCAATCCGAGCTGGGGCGCCGCGACGATCCGCCGGCTGACGCGGCAGATGGACAGGGCGCTCCAGCGCACCGGCGTGCGCGTGACTTCGGGCATGACCGGTCCCTATGGCCGCCTCAATCATTTCGGCCATCCGGATGCGGATGTGCGCCGCTACTATGTCGACTGGTTCAAGACCTTCGCCGACATCATCGGCGATCTCGGCGGCACCTCCGTCGGCACCCAGTTCGCCATCTTCACCTACAAGGATTATGACGATCCCGCCCGCCGCGAAGAGCTGATCCGGATCGCCATCGACTGTTGGGCCGAGGTCGCCGCGCACGCCCGGGATGCGGGCCTTTCCTATGTCTTCTGGGAACCGATGAGCATCGGCCGCGAATTCGGCGAGACGATCGAGGCATGCCTGTCGCTACAGGACCGGCTCACCGCGGTAAACATGGCCGTCCCCATGTGGATGATGGCCGATATCGACCACGGCGACGTGACCTCCGAAAACCCCGACGATTTCGACCCCTACGCCTGGGCGCGTGCCGTGCCGAAGGTCGCGCCGATCATCCACATCAAGCAGAGCCTGATGGACAAGGGTGGCCACCGCCCCTTCACCGCCGCGTTCAACGCAAAGGGACGCATCCAGCCGGAGCCGCTGCTGAAAGCCTTCGCCGAGGGTGGCGCTGCCGACAACGAGATCTGCCTCGAACTCTCCTTCAAGGAGCGCGAGCCGAACGACCGCGAGGTCATTCCGCAGATTGCCGAAAGCATCGCCTTCTGGGCGCCGTTCATAGACACCGGTGCGTCGGACCTGAAGCTGGGCTGACCGTCGCATTGCCGCTTGCTAAGACTGGGGCTGAAGACCGCTTCCGGTTGCAAGGCAGGACAGGACATCGCTGATGACCGACAATGAAGACTCCCTCGCCGTCCGCGCCGCCTGGCTGCATTATGTCGGCGGGTTCACCCAGTCCGCCGTGGCAAAGCGGCTCGGCGTTCCCTCGGTAAAGGCACACCGGCTGATCGCACGCGCGGTCGCCGAGGGCGTGGTGAAGGTCAGCATCGACGGCGAGATCGCCGAATGCGTGCAGCTCGAGGTCGACCTTTCCACCCGCTACGGGCTCGACTATTGCGAGGTCGCGCCCGATGTCGACGACGATCCGCTGGCGCTGACGACGCTCGGCCATATCGGCGCGGATTTCCTTCGGCGTGAAATCGAACGCGGCGAAGCCGCGGTCATCGGCTTCGGTCATGGCCGCACGCTTTCCGCGGCTGTCCATCACCTGCCGCGCATCAGCGCCAGCGGCACGCGCTTCGTCTCGCTGCTCGGCGGCCTCACCCGCAACTACGCGGCCAACCCCTACGATGTCATGCATCGCCTGGCGGCCAAGACCGGTACGCAGGCCTATGTGATGCCCGTGCCCTTCTTCGCCAACACCGAAGAGGACCGCGAGGTGCTTCTCTCGCAGCGCGGCGTCAGCGAAGTGTTCAATCTCGCCCGAAGCGCCGACCTCAAGATCGTCGGCATTGGCACCGTCGACAACCAGGCCCACCTCGTCACCTCGGGCATGTTGCAGCCCGACGAACTGGAGGAGATTGCGACACTCGGCGGCGTCGGCGAGCTGCTGGGCCATTTCTTCGACAGCAAGGGTCGCATTCTCGAGACGTCGGTGACAGCGCGCACCCTCGCCGCCTCGTTTTCGGAGGATGGTGGAGACCGCATCGTCGCCATCGCCGGCGGCCCGGCGAAAACCGAAGCGATCCGTGCCGTGCTGCACAGCCACAAGCTCCATGGCCTGATCACGGATGAACGGACCGCGCGAGGGCTTCTGCAGAACTCAACATGATGAAGTCTCAAAATCACAGTTTTTATGTTACTTTTTATCGCAAATGATGTTATAAAGCTCGCCGCAACGAGGCGGAGGATGTGGTGAAACGGGAAGAGCGCAGGCAGAAGATCATCAATCTTCTCGTCGAAAGCCGGGCCGTCGAACTCGACGACATCGCGGCGCGCTTCGGCGTCTCGAAGATGACCATCCACCGCGACCTCGACGACCTCGAACGGGCTGGCGTGCTCAGAAAAGTGCGCGGCGGCGCGACGATCGATGCCGGGACGCAGTTCGAGAGCGATTTCCGGTTTCGCGAACTGCAGGAGGCCGACGTCAAGCGGGCGCTGGCCGAGGCCGCCGCGGACCTGGTCGAACCGGGCATGACGGTGATGATCAACGACGGCTCGATGGCCTCGGTGCTCGGCGACGTGCTCTGCGGCAAGAAGCCGATCACCATCATCACCAACAACGCGGCGATCATGGAGCGCGCGAAGGGTATTTCCGGCGTGACGCTGATCGGCCTCGGCGGCGTCTACTCGGCAAAGTTCAACGCCTATTTCGGCATCGTGACGGAAGAGGCGCTGTCGCGGCTGCGCGCCGACATCGCCTTCGTCTCGGCCCCGGCCGCTTCGGGGCGCCTCTCCTATCACATGGACGAGGCCGTGGTGCGCACCAAGCGGGCGATGATGGCAGCAAGCCGCCAGAAATGCCTGATGATCAACAGCCGCCGCTTCGGCCACACGGCGCTGCACGTGCTGGCCGACCTTGCCGAATTCGACACGGTCATTTCAGACAAACCCCTGCCGCACGACACCGCCGCGGAACTTGGCGGCCGGACGACGGTCAGGATCGCAAAGGAGACGACATCATGAGCCGCACATTCTGGGTCGGCACGAGCTGGAAGATGAACAAGACGCTGGCAGAGGCGAAGCTTTTCGCCGAGGGCCTGAAGG
The DNA here is from genome assembly GCF_001652565.1 of Shinella sp. HZN7. Lineage (NCBI taxonomy): Bacteria > Pseudomonadati > Pseudomonadota > Alphaproteobacteria > Hyphomicrobiales > Rhizobiaceae > Shinella > Shinella sp. HZN7. The sequence continues at coordinate 3,413,163 of NZ_CP015736.1, forward strand.
CCGCCGACGGTGGCCGCGATGCCCGCATCCAGCGTTTCGTCATCCCGCCCTTCACCGCCGTGCGCGAGGTGAAGGCGCTGCTCGCCGAGACCTCCGTCAAGGTCGGTGCGCAGAACATGCACTGGGCAAACGAAGGCGCGTGGACCGGCGAAATCTCGCCCGTCATGCTGAAGGACTGCAACCTCGACATTGTCGAACTCGGCCACTCCGAGCGCCGCGAGCATTTCGGCGAGACGGACGAGACGGTCGGCCTCAAGACGGAAGCCGCCGTGCGCCACGGCCTCGTGCCGCTGATCTGTATCGGCGAGACGCTCGCCGACCGGGAAGGCGGCCATGCGACCGAGGTGCTGGCGCAGCAGGTGCGCGGTGCGCTCTCGCGGCTCGACGCCGCCCAGAAGCAGGCCGAAATCCTGCTCGCCTACGAACCCGTCTGGGCGATCGGCGAAAAGGGCATTCCGGCGACCGCGGATTACGCCAATGCACGTCATGCGGAAATCGCCGAAGTCGCGGAAAAGCTCCTCGGCCGCCGCATCCCCTGCCTCTATGGCGGCTCGGTCAACCCGCAGAATTGCGAGGAACTGATCGCCTGCCCTGACATCGACGGGCTCTTCATCGGCCGCTCAGCCTGGAAGGTTGAAGGCTATCTCGACATCCTGGCGCGCTGCGCCGCCACGATCTGAAAAGGAGATTTCCCATGAAACTCGCAATTGCCGGTGACAGTGCGGGCGAAGGCCTCGCAAGGGTTCTCGCCGATCACCTGAAGGACCGCCACGAGGTGCACGAAGTCTCGCGCACCGATGTCGGCCCGGACGCCTTCTACGCCAACCTCTCCGATCGCGTCGCCTCCGCCGTCATCGCCGGCGAATACGACCGCGCCATCCTCGTCTGCGGCACCGGCATCGGCGTCTGCATCTCGGCCAACAAGGTGCCCGGCATCCGCGCCGCGCTGACGCACGACACCTATTCGGCCGAGCGCGCCGCGCTCTCCAACAACGCCCAGATCATCACCATGGGCGCGCGCGTCATCGGCTCGGAACTGGCGAAAGCCATCGCCGATGCCTTCCTCGCCCAGACGTTCGACGAGAACGGCCGCTCGGCCGGCAATGTCCAGGCGATCAACGAGGTCGACGCCAAGTACAACGCGGGCACGTAAGCCCGTTCAGAAAAGCGGAATGCGGCGCGGCCGCGTTCCGCTGTTTTTGTAAGTCAAATCTAACCGAGAACGGCTTCAAGCTTGTTCGCCGGCGGCGGCGCATAACCGCCGAGGCGGGACGTGCGCATATTGAGGCCGGCCATGGCCTCGGCGAGCTTGACGGCGCAGGTGACGCCGTCGAGCACCGGCAGGCCGTGTTCCCCCGCAAGATCGTTCGCCAGGCTCGCCATGCCGGCACAGCCGAGCACGATCGCCTCCGCACGATCCTCGCTGACAGCGAGGCCGATTTCGGCGCTGATCTTCTGTCGTGCGTTGGAGCCAGGCTGCTCCAGTTCCAGCACCGCCACCTCCGATGAGCGCACACGGGCACAGCGGGCCGAGAGGCCGTAGCGCGAGAGATTGTGCTCCAGCGCCGGCACCGAGCGGGCGAGCGTCGTGACCACCGAGAACTTGTTCGAGATCATCGAGGCGAAGTGATAGGCCGCCTCGCCGATGCCGATGACAGGCTTGTCCGTGAGGCAGCGCGCCGCGTCCAACCCGGTATCGTCGAAACAGGCGATGACGACGGCATCGCAATCCGGGTTGTCCTTGATGACGCCGAGCAGGCCGGCAAGGCTCATCGCCTCGTCGAAATAGCCTTCGATCGAGACCGGACCCTTCGCCGGATTGACGGCGACGATCTCGGTTCCGGCAGAGGCGGCGCTGCGCGCCGCCTTGCCGATATGCTCCGTCATCGATGCGGTCGTATTGGGGTTGATGACGAGGATTTTCATGTCAGAGTTCGCCTCCGAGGTAGGCAGCCTTGATGCGGTCGTCGTTCATCAGGTCCCTGGAATTGCCTGACAGCGCGATCGACCCGGTGGAAAGCGCATAGGCGCGGTTGGAGATGGACAGCGCCATGCGGCTGTTCTGCTCGACGAGGAGGATGGAGACCTTCTCGTCGCGGCTGATGGCGACGATGGCGCGGGCGATGTCCTGCACCAGCTTCGGCGCGATGCCGAGCGACGGCTCGTCCAGCAGCAGGAGTTTCGGGCGGGCCATCAGCGCGCGGCCGATCACCATCATCTGCTGCTCGCCGCCCGACATGGTGTTCGCCTGCTGATGGTAGCGTTCGCGCAGGCGCGGGAAGCGCGTCAGCACGTTCTCCAGCGTCTGTTCGATCTCCGCCTTGTCGGTGCGGGTGAAAGCCCCCATCAGGAGGTTGTCCTTCACCGACATCAGCGGGAAGGCCCGGCGGCCCTCGGGCACCATGGAGATGCCCTTGCGCACCACATCGGACGCGGAGGTGCCGTCGAGGCGCTGGCCCTGGTAGAAGATCTGGCCGGATTTCACTGGCCGGAGCCCCGTGATCGCCCGAAGGATCGAGGATTTGCCCGCCCCGTTCGCGCCGATCAGCGCGACGGTTTCGCCCTCGTCCACATCGATGGAAACGCCCTTCAGCGCATAGATGTGGTCGTAGTAGAGTTCGATATTCTCAACGCTCAATATCTTCGTCATGGCTTACATCCCGATCGCCGCATCTTCGGAGCCGAGATAGGCTTCGATCACCTTCTCGTTCTCGCGGATTTCCTGGGGGGTGCCCTCGGCCAGCTTCTGGCCGAAGTTGATGCACACGATGCGGTCGCTGATCTTCATGACAGCGGGCATGTCGTGCTCGACGAGGAGCACGGTGACGCCGCGTTCGTCGCGCAGGCGCCGCACGAGGCCGACCATCTTCATCGTCTCGTCATGGTTCATGCCGGCGAAGGGCTCGTCGAGCAGGATGACCTTCGGATCGGTGGCAAGGCCGATGGCCATGCCGAGCGCGCGCAGATGCCCCTGCGGCAGGTTGGAGGCAAGCTCGTTGCGGATGGCCTGGAGGCCGAGGAAGTCGACGATATCGTCCGCCGAGGCCGCAAACGCCGCCTCGTCCTCCTTCGCCTGTTTCGTGCCGAGGAAGAAGCCGAAGAGGCTCGCCTTCGAGCGCAGGTGATGGGAGACGATGATGTTCTCGCGCACCGTCATGGAGCGGAAGATCGTCGTTTCCTGGAAAGTGCGCACGACGCCCATGCGGGCCACCTTGTGCGGGGCGAGGCTGGAGATGCGCTCCCCGTTGAACAGCACCTCCCCGCTGGTCGCTGGCACGAAGGAGGAGATCAGCTTGAACAGCGTCGATTTTCCCGCGCCGTTCGGGCCGATCACCGAGAGGATCTCGCCCTTGTTGACGTCGAAGGAGACGTCGTTGACCGCCGTCAGGCCGCCATAGCGCTTGGTGATGTTCTTGATCTGCAGGATGGTACTCATGCGCGGCCCTCCTTCTTGTCGAGAAGGCTGAGAACCCCGTTCGGCAGGACGAGCATGAGCAGGATCATGACGCCGGAGTAGATGAGGAGCTGGTATTGCTTGGCGATCGACAGGAGGTCCCAGCCGAAATACAGCAGCAGCGTGCCGAGCATCGGGCCGAAGACATAGCCGAGGCCGCCGAGGAAACAGTAGAGCATGAAGTTCACGCTGTCGGCGACCACGAAGGAGGACGGATAGATCGACTGGGCGATGGAGGCGAACATGGCGCCCGCAATACCGCCGAAGAACGAGGAGATCGCATAGGCGAGCACCCTGAGATAGGCGGTGTTGACGCCGATCGAGGCCGAAAGTTCCTCGTTCTGCTGGAGGCTGCGGCACAGATGCCCGAGCCGCGAGTTCACGATGCGCCACAGCACCAGATAGGTGACGACCATCAGCACGACGGCCATCATGTAGAAGCCGATGCGCGGGTTGGAGAGCGAGCCGAAGGCCGGGATGATCGTCAGGCCGAAGAGGGAAAGCTCGCCCGGCAGCGGGATCGAGGTGATGCCCTTGGCGCCGTTGGTGACCGGCAGGGCGAGCGCGGAAAGGCGCGCGACCTCCGTCAGCACCAGCGTCACCATGGCGAAGTAGACGCCACGCAGGCGCAGGATCGGCAGGCCGATCACCACAGAGATGGCGGCGCAGAAGAGGCCGGCCAGCGGCAGCGTCAGCCAGAAGGGAACGCCGGCTTGCGTCACCAGGATGGCCGACACGTAGCCGCCGACCAGCGCATAGGCGCCCTGGCCGATATTGATGCGGCCGATATAGAAGGTGAGCCAGACGCCGGCCGCTCCAACGGAGAGCAAAGCGACCGAGGTCAGCGTGTAGAAGAAGTCGACGCGACCGGTGGCGCCGATGAACAGCGGCACGAGCACGAAGACGGCGAGAAGGAAGACGGCGAAGCCGAGCAGTTTTTTCGTGTTCATGATCTCAACCCCACGGCTTGCCCATCAGCCCCTGCGGGCGGACGGCCAGGAACACCATCAGCGAGGCGAAGATCACGAGATAGGTGATGTCGCCATAGGCCGAGAGCACGGTGAGACCGACGCTCTCCATCATGCCGAGGATGAAACCGCCGGCGATCGCCCCTGATATCACGCCCGCGCCGCCGATCATGATCATCAGGAAGGCCTTGATCGAGGTCGGCCCGCCCATGCCGAGATTGACGCCGGTGATGGTGACGAGCAGGCCGCCGACGAGGCCGGCCAGCATCGCGCCGAGCGCAAAGCCGATCATCGAATAGCGGGCGACGTTCACGCCCATCAACTGGGCAGCCATCTTGTCCTGTGCGAGCGCCCGCATGGCGCGCCCGGTCTTGGAGTAGTTCATGAAGGCGATGAAGACCACGATGAGCAGGATGGCGAGCACGCCGATCAGGATGCGGTCATAGGGCATGATGATGCGCATGTCCCAGTTGAAGACGCCGTTGACGATCTTCGGCACGCCGCGCTGCTTTTCCCCGAAGAACAAGAGGATGACGGCATCGAGGAAGAAGGCGACGCCCGCGGCGAGCAGCATGGTCGATTCATCGCGCTTGGAGCGGCGAACGACCGGCGCGAAGAGGAATTTCTCGATCGCCGCGCCCATGACCGCAAGGACCACCGCCGACGCGAAGAGGCCGACGATGAAGGGCAGGCCGAGCTGGACGACGACGGTATAGGTGACGAAGCCGCCGAAGACGTACATCTGCCCGTGGGCGAAGTTCAAGACGTTCATCAGCGAGAAGATCAGCGTCAGCCCGAGGGCGATCAACGCATATTGCGCACCAAGGTAGAGACCGTTGGCGATTATCTGTTCCATCGTGAGCCTCCAATGGAAAGAAGGTTCAGGCAAGGGAGACCCGGCCGGACGACGTGGCACCGCCCGGATCCCCTGTTTGGAAAATGCCTAGGCTCCGATCAGTCGACCTGACCGACGAACAGCGTCTCGAACTTGCCGCCCTTGTACTCGTTCACGACGAGCGGGACCGAGACCTGGCGCTTCTGGCCGAAGGAGGTCGTGCCGACATATTTCAGCTTGGCGTCGCCCTTCATGAAGGGGTTGGCGGCCTCGAACGTGTCCATGGTCTTCTTGTACTCGTCGACATTGTCGATCGCCGCCGGGTTCGCCTTCAGCGTCTCGATGATGTATTCGAGCGCATAGACCTTGGTGTTGGACTCGTCGTTGTATTCACCGAACATCTTCGTGTAGCGCTCGACGAATTCGTTCATCGCATCGCTGGCAAGCTCCGGCGTCGATGCGCCACCGACCGAGATGAAGCCTTCTGCGAGTTCGCCGGCGCCTTCCTGCAGCACCGTCGCATCCTGCGCCGTCTCCGTGGAGATGAGGCCGGTATAGCCGAGTTCGCGCGCCGAGCGGATGAGCTGCGGCGCGTTGGCCGGCGAGACGCCCGAGAGGACGAGCAGATCGGGCGAAGCCTGGATGACCGGCAGCAGCACCGGCGTGAAATCGGTCGTATCCACCTGGTAGGTCACGTTTCCGGAAACCACTTCGAGGCCGAGCGCCTGCGCGGCGGCAATGCCGGATTCACGCTGGCTGAGCGGGTCGGATTCGTTGGCCGCGACGAAGGCAACCTTCTTCACGCCCTTGTTTTCCATGAGGTATTTGTAGATGGCCGGACCCGACTGGTAGTTCGCCACCATGCCGAGGATCGCATTGGAGGCCGGCGGCGTGTAGAGCTCCTTCGGGAAGGCATAGGGGAAATACATGATGCCGTTCTGCTCGGCGACCGGGCGGACCGCCGCCGCGCCGTCGTCGACATTCGGGCCGACGACGTAATGCACGCCGTCCTGCGCCATCTTCTCCATGCCGGCGATGGCGCGCTTGGGATCCTTCTGGTCGTCGAAGGGCACGATCTCGATATTGTAGGTCTTGTCGCCGATCGTCACGCCGCCGAGCTCATTCAGCCAGGCCGCGCGCGCCTCCATCGAGCGCTGGTTGGAAATGCCCCAGGCCGCCGCCGGGCCGGAAGTGACGCCGACGAAGCCGATCTTCAGCGTGGCGTTCTGCGCATGGGCCATCAGCGGCAACGACAGCATGGTCGCTGCGGCAAGAGCGGAAACTTTCAGGAATGTGCGCTTGTGCATGATTGTTCTTCCTCTGGGCCATTGATCTGTTTTTGATAGGCGCATGGGTCGCAAGGTGCGGCCCCAATCGGCCTTGGCCAGAGCATTGAGCGCATTGTTAACGATCTTGTCAAGTGGTTGTGAACAAGGCATGTTGCCCCATGTCGACGAAATCGGTGCTTGTTGGTCAACCAAATCAGCCTTATTTAGGGGCTGTGCAACAGACTGCGCATGTCAGGGTGAGTTCGGTGGTTGATGTAGGCAGGGAAAATCTGGTGGAAGCGGAGGAGATCGACGAGAGCGATATCGTCGATCGCATTTTCGAAGCGGTCATCGAACAGAGATTGCCGCCGGGCACAAAGCTGTCCGAATCGGCGCTATGCGAAGCCTTCGGCGTCGGGCGCATGCGCATTCGCCGCAGCCTGCTGCTGCTGGCGAGCCGCGAGGTCGTGGAACTGCATGCCAATCGCGGCGCCTTCGTCGCCTCGCCGACGCCCGAGCAGGCCCGCGAGGTCTTCGAAGCCCGCCTCGCGCTGGAGCCGAACATCACCCGCCTTGCCGTCCAGCGTGCGCGCGAAGAAGACATCGCGGCGCTGACCCGTCATCTGGAAATGGAATATGTGGCGCACAAGGAGCGCCATCGCCACGACGCGATCCGCCTGTCCGGCCAGTTCCACACCTTGCTGGCGCAGATCGCCGGCAATGCCATCCTCATCCGCACGATGAAGGAGCTGGTGACCCGCACCTCGCTGATCATCGGCCTTTTCGGCGCACCCGGCGTCAGCAACTGTCGTGATGATGACCATGCCGCCATCGTCGGCGCCTTTCACACGCGGGATGCGGAAAAGGCGGCCTGGATGATGACGCTGCATCTTCGCCACATCCAGGAGCATCTGGAAGCCGGCGCCAAGACCTCCGACAGCGTCGATCTCATGGCCCTGTTCGGCAAGGCGTGATCCGGAGCGATTCCGGCAGGAGGACGCCGCGATCAGCTCCGCTCGATATCCCGCCGGAGCACGATGGAGGTCGTCAGATCCTCGACATTGTCCATGGTCGAGACCTCGTTGCGCAATTCGTTGAGCGCATTGATCGAGCCGACCTCCACCTCCACCACGAGATCGAGCTGGCCGCTGACCGAGGAGACCTTGCGCACCGCGGAAAAGCCGGCGAGGCGATCGAGCACGCCGATCGAGGGCGTGCGCTTGAGGGTCACGAGCAGGAAGGCCTGGATCTGTCCGTCGTCGAGCTGGCCGATATCCGCCCGGTAGCCACGGATGATGCCGGCCTTTTCCAGCCGGCTGACACGCTCGGTGGTGGCGCTGCGTGAAAGGCCGATCCGTCCCGCCAGCGACTTCATGGGAATGCGCGCCTCACGGGAGAGAATGCTGAGGATCGTGCGATCGATGGCGTCCGTATCCTGCATGGCCCCTCCCGAAAACGCGCCGACAAAATGACGGTTATTATAAACAGAGTGCCGGCACAACCGGCATAATGCCGGATGCGCCGCCGCGCCGTCCATGTAACTCTTCGGCAGGAACGAGGATGACCATGAACGACATGCTGAAGACGACCCCGGATTTTTCCATCGACGCCGCCGCCGCGCTGCTTGCCGAGCACTACGGCCTTTCCGGCACGCTTTCGCCGCTGGCCAGCGAGCGCGACCAGAATTTCAAGGTGGAGACGGCGGAGGGAACCTTCATCCTGAAGATCGTCAACGCCGCGGAGCCGGAGGTCGAGAGCGACTTCCAGACGGCGCTGCTCGCCCATCTCTGCGCCCATGCCGGCGACCTGCCGGTGTCGCATATCCGCCCGGCGCTGTCCGGCGCGAGCCTTGCCTCCACCATCGGGCCGCATGGCGCGCGCCATCGCATCCGGCTGGTTAGCTGGGTCGAGGGCAGGCCGCTCGCCGAGACGGAACGCAGCGATGCCGCGCTCCACGGCCTCGGCCGCATGCTCGGCCGTTTCGATGCGGCGCTGAAGGGCTTCATGCATCCGGGTGCGCTACGTGATCTCGACTGGGACATCCGCCATGCCGGCCGCTCCGCCGGGCGCCTGCAGCATGTCGCCGCCGCCGAGGACCGGGCACTGCTCGAACGCTTCCTTACGCGTTTCGCCGCCATCGCCCCGCGCCTGGCGATGCTGCGCGCCGCGGTGATCCACAACGACGCCAACGACTGGAACGTGCTCGTCGACAATGGCGATGCCGACCGGATCTCCGGCCTGATCGATTTCGGCGATGCGCTGCACGCGCCCATCATCGCCGAAGTCGCCATCGCCGCCGCCTATGCCGGCCTCGACCATGCCGACCCGATCGGCGCGGCTGCCGCGATTGCCAGCGGTTTTCATGCCGAATATCCGCTGCAGGAAGAGGAGGTCGATCTCCTCTACGACCTCATCGCCATCCGCCTCGTCACGTCCGTGACGATCTCCGCCTCGCGCCGCAGCCATACGCAGGACAACCCGTATCTCGCCATCAGCGAGCGCCCGGCCTGGACGCTGCTGCGCAAGCTCGACCGCATGAACCCGCGTTTCGCCACCGCCATCCTGCGCAAGGCCTGCGGCTTCGAGGCCGCGCCGGGCGCCCGCACCGTCGCCGGCTGGATCGCGAGGAACCGCAAGGCGCTCGCCCCCCTGCTGGAGCGCCCGGCCGCGACCTATCCGGCAGCCCTTGTCCCCTACGGTGACCCGGCCCACCCGATGACCGTCACGTCCGCCGCCGAGCAACCGGACGCGGCGCAGGCGATCTGGGAGGCCCATTGCCGCGAGAACGGCATCGAACTCGGCATCGGTCCCTTCGGCGAGGAGCGCACCGTCTATGCCGGCGAGATGTTCGTCTCGCGCTTCATCGAGAAGACGCGCCGCACCCGCCATCTCGGCCTCGACCTCTTCATGGCCGCCGGCACGAAGGTCTTCACGCCGCTGCCGGCGACCGTCGTCAGCGTCGAGATCGAGAAGGACCCGCTCGGCTACGGCTGCCTGATCGCGCTGCGCCACGAGCCGGAAGGCTGCCCGCCCTTCGTCAGCCTCTGGGGCCATCTCGCCCATGAGGCGACGGACCGCCTGCAGGCCGGCGAACGGCTGGAAGCCGGCGCGCTCGTCGGCGAGATGGGCCTACCCACGGAAAACGGCGGCTGGGCGCCGCATCTCCATCTCCAGCTCTCCACCGACACCAATCTCTCCGCCACCGAGATCCTCGGCGTCGGGGAGGCCCGCTATCTCGACGTCTGGGCGGAGCTTTTCCCCGATGCCAGCACCTTTGCCGGCATCGCCGGGGAGTTCTACGAACGCCACGGCCGCTCGCACGAGGAGATCGTCAGGCTCAGGCGCGAGCTGCTCCTGCCGAACCTTTCCATCTCCTACGACAAGCCGATCAAGTTCGTGCGCGGCGAAGGCGTCTTCCTGATCGACGACAGCGGCCGGGCCTATCTCGACTGCTTCAACAATGTCTGCCACATCGGCCATGCCCATCCGGTCGTGGTGGAGGCGATGGCGAAGCAGGCGGAAACGCTCAACACCAACACCCGCTACCTGCACGACAACATCGTCGCCTATGCCGAGCGCCTGACGGCGACGCTGCCGAAGGAGCTGACGGTCGCCGGCTTCGTCAACAGCGGATCGGAGGCCAACAGCCTGGCGCTCAGGCTGATGCGGGCGCATACCGGCCGCGAGAACGCCATCACGCTCGACTGGTCCTATCACGGCACGACGCAGGAGCTGATCGACATCAGTCCCTACAAGTTCCGCCGCAAGGGCGGCAAGGGGCCGAAGCCCCATGTCCATGTCGCGGCCATTCCAGACAGCTACCGCGCACCCGACGACTGGCCGGTCGAGGAGCACGGCAAGCGCTTTGCCGAAAGCGTCGCGGAGCTGATCGCCGGCATGCAGGCCAGGGGCGAAGGCCCCGGCTTCTTCATCGCCGAATCCATTCCGAGCGTCGCCGGCCAGGTCTTCCTGCCGGAAGGCTATCTCAAGGAGGTCTACCGGCTGGTGCGCGCGGCGGGCGGCGTGTGCATCGCCGACGAGGTGCAGGTCGGCTTCGGCCGCGTCGGCAGCCATTGGTGGGCCTTCGAGACACAGGGCGTCGTGCCCGATATCGTCACCATGGGCAAGCCGATCGGCGACGGCCATCCCATGGCCGCGGTGGTGACGACCCGTGCAGTGACCGACAGCTTCAACAATGGCATGGAATATTTCAACACCTTCGGCGGAAACCCGGTTTCCTGCGCCGTCGGCCTTGCCGTGCTCGATGTCATCGAAGGCCAGGACCTGCGCGGCAATGCGCTGGCCATCGGCAACCACCTGATGGACGCCTTCCGCGCCATGCAGGCGCGATACGATGTGATCGGCGACGTGCGCGGCCTCGGCCTCTTCCTCGGCATCGAGCTCGTCACCGACCGCAGGACGAAGGCCCCCGCCACCGAGTTCGCCCGCGCCGTCTCCAACGGTGCCCGCCGCCGCGGCGTGCTGATGGGAACGGAAGGGCCGCATGACAACGTCCTGAAGATGCGCCCGCCGATGATCTTCTCGAAGCGGGACGCCGACCACCTGATCGCCGTGCTCGAGGAAACCTTCGCCGACGTCACCAAGACGCTCGGCTGAGGCGAACGCCACCACTACGCAACACCATGCCACCGGGAAGCGTCTTCTTCCCGGCCGGGATGACGCATGCCCAAAAGCAACAAGGAGGAGAACCCATGAAGATTGCAACATTGGCCCTGGCAGCCGCCACGCTCGCCGCCGGCACGGCCGCCCATGCCGGCACGCTCGACATCGTCAAGCAGCGCGGCGAGGTGCGCTGCGGCGTCAGCCAGGGCGTGCTCGGCTTTTCCGTGCCGGACAAGAACGGCGTGTGGGGCGGCTTCGATGTCGATTTCTGCCGCGCCGTCGCTGCCGCCACGCTCGGCGATCCGGACAAGGTGGCCTATGTGCCACTCTCCACGAAGGACCGTTTCACGGCACTGCAATCGGGCGAGGTGGACCTGCTCTCGCGCCAGACGACCTGGACGCTGTCGCGCGACACCGATCTCGGCATGAGCTTCGTCGGCGTCAATTACTATGACGGCCAGGCCTTCATGGTCAGCAAGGAGATCGGCGTGAAGAGCGTCAAGGAGATCTCCGGCGCCTCCGTCTGCACGGAAACCGGCACGACGACCGAGCAGAACATGGCCGACTACTTCAGCGCCAACCAGATCGAATACCAGGTCATCGCCTTCGAAAAGCCCGACCAGACGGTGCAAGCCTTCAACACCGGCCGCTGCGACGTCTATTCGACCGACGCCTCGGCGCTCTATGCCCAGCGCCTGACGCTCAACGACCCCGAGCGCTTCGAGGTGCTGCCGGAGGTCATCTCCAAGGAGCCGCTCGGCCCGGCCGTGCGCCAGGGCGACGACCAATGGTTCAAGATCGTGCGCTGGACGCTGTTCGCGCTGATCGAGGCGGAGGAGATGGGCATCGGCAAGGAGAATGCGGCCAAGCTCGTCGAAAACGGCACCGTCGCGCAAAAGCGCTTCCTCGGCATCGACAGCGAGGCCGGCAAGGCGATGGGCCTCGATCCGAAATGGGCCTACCAGGCCGTCTCGGCTGTCGGCAATTATGGCGAGATCTTCGAGCGCCACCTCGGCAAGGACAGTCCGCTGAAGATCGACCGCGGCCTCAACCGGCTGTGGAGCGACGGCGGCCTGATGTACGCCCCGCCCGCCCGCTGAAAATCGGGGAAACGCCGCAGGAACGATCCTGCGGCGTTTTTGCATTTTATTCGCGCGTGCCCTCGGCGAGCGCCGAAAGCCCCGCCATGTCGCGGATCAGCAATTTCTGCCGCCCCCCCTCGACGAGGCCGCGCGCTTCCCAGGCGCTGAGGATGCGCGAGACCGTGTGCAGCGTCGTGCCGGTCATCTCGGCGATATCCTGCCGCGAGATCGGGAAGTCGATGCGGATACCGGCCTCTTCCTTCCGCCCGGCCTGCTGGGACAAACGAAGCACGGCATGCGCCACCCGGCGCTCCACCTCCTGCGTCGACATCTCGCGGATACGGGTATGGGCCTCTTCCAGCCGCTGGCCGATCGTCTGCATGGCCGTGACGGCGAGGCGGGGATTCTGCTCGACGAAATGCGGCCAGAGATCCGTCGGCCAGCCGAGGATGACGCTTTCGGTCGCCGCCCGCGCGGTGCCCGGATAGTCCGTGCGCTGCAGCGCCTTGGCAAAGCCGAAGAGGTCGCCGGGATGCACGACGCGCACGATGATCTGCTGGCCGTCCTCCGTCACCTGCGTCACCTTCAGCCGGCCGTGCAGCAGGAGGAAGAAGCTCGCCGCCTGCTGGCCCTGTTCGAAGACGGCGTCGCCCTGCGCCACGCGGCGCGCCGTCGCATGGGTCAGCAGCCTGTCGAGGTCCTCGTCGCTCATCCTGTCGAACAGGGCAAGCGAGCGGACGACGGTCCGGTCGATCTTCACAGCCAAATCCCTCTCGCGTGAAAGCTACCGGCTTCTATCACGCCATGCCGCCACCTGAAAGTTTGAACATCCCCGTCAGAAAGAAAACCCCTTCTCCTTCAAGGCGGCGAGCAGGGGCGCATACCAGCGCGTGTCCTTGACGAGGCGGAAGCCGACATTGTCCGGCGGCACGCCGACGGCGCAGCCGCCGCCCTTCGGGTTGCGCACGAACGAGCTCATCGCCGCCCGGTGCTTGCCGCTGGCAATGTAGATGCCGCACGACGACACGTCGTTCACCACCCTGCCCGCCTTGTCGAGATTGACGCGCCGATGGCAGGTCGCCGTCCATTCCCAGACATTGCCGGCGAAATCAGCAAGGCCGAACTCGTTTTCGCCAAAGCGGCCGAGCGGCTGGGGAACGGGATCGCGCGAGGCCTTGCGCGCCGCCTCGCGGCGATAGTCCGCAAGCCAGCGCTCGGCCGGATTGGTGCTGTTGATGTCGACGCCGAGCGCATCGTCGGGAAAGCGCGTGCCGGCGGCGAAGGCAAGATCCTCGTCACGCGGCAGGGTCCAGATCTCGCCGGTGCGGGCGCTCAGCCAGCCGGCATAGGCCATCGCATCGTCATAGCTGACGCCCGTCGCCGGCGCCGTGGCCGCTTCCGCCGGCACGAAGCCGGGTTCGGCCGGCGCGCAGGCGCCGTCCGCGACGCAGCGCCGATAGTCGGCCGCGCTCACCTGGTATTTCATGATGGTGAGCGGGCGCCGCACGGTGACCGTCTTGATCGGCCCGTCGACGACAAAGCCGTTGCGGAAGAATTCGCCGCTCTCGCGGTATTCGAAACGGCGCGGCGCGATCTCCACCGTCATCGGCTCGTCCAGCACGGGGCCGGCGGGCGTAGCGCCGATAAGATCCGTCTTCACCGCGATCCCGCCGGCAAGCGCGGCGAGGAGCAGCGCGGGAAGGGCGAGCGATGTCCAGGTAATGGCGGGTTTCGAAGTCAGTGCAGCCATGACGGCCTCCTTGCGCATCGCCCGGACGATCGTTCGGCATCCGGGACGGGCGCCGCTTTCGGACCGGGCCGCCGGCGGCGGCCCGCATTGGCGCGCCCGCCCTCACGGACGGGCGTGCCAGCAGCACGGGGCGTCAGGCGCCGCTCGGCGGCGTGACCGAGGTCATCAGGTCGTCGTTCCACTCGCCGGTGACCGTGAAGTGGGCGGCAGCGCCCAGCTCGAAGGCCTCGATCAGGTTGTGGTTGACATAGGCGTAGATGCCGGGCTGCTCGAAGGTGTAGAAGGCAGCGCCCGCCGTGCCGCCCGGGATGAACCAGGTCTCCTGGTCGACGTCAGGCACGTTGCGGAACTTGCCGGTCGCCCAGACATAGTCGCCATGCCCGCCGATCAGGTGCGGCCTGGTATCGCGGTTGGCCTGCGAATGCACGATCAGCACCTTCTCGCCCACCTTGGCCTGCAGGGCATTGTCGCCGGTCAGCGCCCCGACGGCGCCGTTGAAGACGATGTGGCTCGGGGTCAGCGTGCGCATGACTTCGAGCGTATCGGCATACGATTCGCCGACGCTCGGATACTTCTTGTAGTTCCCTTCGGCATCGCGCGGCACGTAGAAATCCTGCTCGCCGACATAGTAGACCCGGTCATAGGTCAGCTCCTTGCCGTGCCCGTCCGTCAGGCCTTCGCGCGGCAGCACCATGATGGCGCCGTTCATGCCCGAGGTGACGTGCCAGGGCACCATTCCGGGAGGTGCGCAGTGGTAGACGAAGACGCCTGCCTTGGTGGCCTTGAAGCGCATCACCGTGCGTTCACCGGGGTTGACCACGGTCAGCGCGCCGCCGCCGAGCGCACCCGTTGCCGAGTGGAAGTCGATGTTGTGCTGCAGCTCGTTGGTGTCGGGGTTGATCAGCGTCAGCTCGACATAGTCGTTCTGGTGCACGACCATCAGCGGGCCGGGGACCGAGCCGTTGAAGGTCATCGCATGGACCTCGGTGCCCTTGTCGTCGAGGATCATCTTCTTTTCCTCGATCGTCATGGTGAATTCGTAGACTTTCGGTCCGCCTTCGGCCTTCTGGGTGTGGGCGTGAACGAAGGGCGGCTTGACCAGCTCGACCTTCACGCGTTCCAGCTTGGCGATGTCGGCCGCCGTTGCGGCTGCATTCGTCTCGATGGCGCCGCCTTCCGCTCGCGCCATCGACGCCGCAATGATCGGCGTCAGGACGCCGGCAAAGGCGGCTCCGCCCAGGATGGTGCGGCGTGTCATCTGAAACTGCTCGGTCATTGTTTCTCTCCTTTTGAAAGGACGGAGCGGTGTATCGCCCGGTCCTCTCTGTTCTAGGAGCATTCGCGCCGGCCTCTTTGTGATGGGACAAACAGGTCTTTCCGGCCGCTGCGGCATTTTGGCAGATGCTGATTTGCTCTTTGCCATCTCGCAAAGAAGCGCCACCGCGGCTGCCCTACAAAGAGCTGACAAATGCAAAGGAACACGAACATGAGTGCAAGCCAAACCACCGCGCGCGTCAGCCGCGCCGTTCCCCGCGGCCTTTCCCGCACCGGCCCGGTGCTGTTCTCCTATGGCTTCCGGCCGTTCTTCCTCGGCGCCGGCCTGTGGGCGGTTGCCGCCATGGCCTTATGGATCGCAGCGATCACCGGGCATATCGAGCTTGGGGGCGATTACGGAGCGCCCAACTGGCACGCCCATGAGATGCTGTTCGGCTTTGCCTCCGCCGTGCTCGCCGGTTTCCTGCTGACGGCGGTGCCGAACTGGACGGGGCGCCTGCCCGTCTCCGGCTGGCCGCTCTTCGCACTGTTTACACTGTGGTGTGCCGGACGCCTCGCGCTGCTCGTGCCGGACACGATCGGCGTGATCGCGGCGGCCGTCATCGACGGGCTCTTCCTGCCGGCGCTGCTTGCCATCTGCACGCGCGAGGTCGTGGCGGGGCGCAAGTGGAAGGACCTCAAGGTGCTCGGCGGCCTCCTCGCCTTGTCGGTTGCCAACGGCATCTTCCATGTGGCGGCCATCGACGGCGAGCATGACCACATGGCGATCCGCCTTGCCGTCGCCGCCTATGTCGTGCTGGTGATGATCGTCGGCGGCCGCATCCTGCCGAGCTTCACCCGCAACTGGCTCAACAAGTCCGGGCGCACGGATTTTCCCGTGCCCTACAACCGCTTCGACATGGTCGCCATCCTTGCCGGCGTCGGCGCGCTCACCGCCTGGACGCTCGCGCCCGACCGCCCCGGCACCGCCGGCCTCGGCCTGGTCGCCGCCCTCCTGCATTGCATCCGCCTCCACCGCTGGCGGGGCTGGACGACGCGGCCGGAAAAGCTGCTCGTCGTCCTGCATGTCGCCTATGCCTTCGTGCCGCTCGGCCTCGCGTCCATCGCCCTCGGCGCGCTCGGTTTTCTGGAGGAACGCTCCGTGCTGCATCTCCTCTCGGTCGGCGCCATCGCCTGCATGATGCTGGCCGTCATGACACGGGCGAGCCTCGGCCATACCGGCCGCCCATTGCAGGCCTCGCGCCTCACCGTCGCCGCCTATGGCGCGCTGATCCTCTGCGCGCTCATCCGCCCGCTCGGCGAGGTCTTTCCCGAGGCGAGCCACCTCGTCTACGCCGCCTCCGGGCTGCTCTGGATCGTGGCCTTCGGGCTCTTCTGCCTCGAATATGCGCCGATCCTCGCACGCAAGCGCCGCACACCGCTCTGAATGCGAAACGGCCCGGAAGCAGTTCCGGGCCGTTTTCTGCCTAGCCTTCCGCCGCCATCATCTCCGGCGTCCAGGGCGGCTCGTAGGTCAGCCGCACCTCGGCATATTCGACGCCCGGCACGTACCAGACACAATTGGCCACCGCATCCTTGAGGTAAGCGCTCGCCGGGCAGCCCCGCGTCGTCGTCGTCATGGCGATGCGCGCGATGCCGCCCTCCTCCACCGCGATCTGGTAGATCAGGCCGAGATCGACGATGTTGCGGCCGATTTCCGGGTCGATGATCATGCGCAGGGCATTGCGGATGGCCTCGGTCAGTGCAGCCTTCTCGTCCTCGTCCATCGGATCACGCCTTCGCCCGGCCGGCCCGCACCAGGATGCGATAGGCCGAACCCGTCTCGTCGAAATTGCCGGCCCACTGGTGGCCGCGCTTCGTCAATTCGGGGAACAGGAACAGTGGCTCGCGGGACAGGAGCGCGAAGAGGACCTCGCCCGGTTCCAGCGTCTCGGCCGCCGCAAGGATGCGGACCATCGGCTCGGGCGGATCGAGGTCGCTGAGGTCGAGATGAAGCGAGGGATCCGGCCAGGTCTCCGGGCGGTCCGCATTGTCGGAGGTCTCGACCGGCGCGGCCGCCTGCTGCGGCGTGAAGAGGACCTCCCAGTCGCCGCCCTCGATCTCATGGGCCTCATGGTCGAAGCCGCGGCTCGCCATGACGCGGAACAGCGGCTGGGGACGGAAGGTGGCGAAGAGCCGGAGCCCTTGCCCGGGGCCGAGCGACTGCACCGCCTCCATGATCGCCTGGAACGGCTCGCCGCCGCTTTCCAGGATCGGCCGCACGTCGAGGGTCTTGGGGGCGATGGCGTTTGAGACGTCGGACATCGGTTATCTCCTTGAAACAAATGTAGGCAGGAAGAGATGGGGGCGCACCGTGCCGACCGGCGCCCGCAGCGCTTTCGGCACGATGCAAAGCCGGCGCGCGCGGATGAATTCTCCTATCAACCCCAGCGTCGCGGCCAGTTGCACGAGGACCGCCGCGCGAAAAACGCCGGAAGTCTCCGAGAAAAGCGCGAGCGTGGCCGCCGCCACCGCGCCGTAGTAGAACCAGAACAGGACGCGACCACGCCCTTCATCGACCAGATCCTGCACGCGCGGCACCGGCGCGCGGCCGAGCACCGGCCCATAGGCCTCCAACCATGTCAGGAAGGCGACGATCTTGTAAAGCTGGGCAAGCCCCAGCCCCGTCAGCCAGCCGAAGACGAAAAGGTAGACGACCGCCGCAAGCCCCTCGCCCGCCCGGATGCCGGGCAGGTTGAGCAGGGCAACGGACAGCACAAGTGCGCCAAAGGCGGCGAAGGTCGCCCGGATGTTCAGTTCCGCCTGCTTGCGCTTGCGCGCACGGTAGAGATGCACGACGTCACCGCCGTAGAGCAGCGCCGCGGCAAGCGTCAGAAGGAGGGCGGCGGCAAACAGCGCCGTCACGCCGGAGGCGGCGAGAAGGATGACGGGAATGCAGGCGGCGACAAGCCCGATGGCAAGGCTTGCCGCCCACCAAACGATGCGGCTCGTCGGCCGCTCCGTCTCGGGCGCCAGCAGGAACATGGCGAGCAGCCGGTAGCTGACGCCGACCGCGGTGACGCTCAGCCAGCCGCCAAGGCCCAGCGCCGCATGCAAATCCACGCCGTCGGCGACGAGCCGGACAAGCAACAGGCTGTCGCTGGTGCCGGAAAGGGCAAGCGTGAAAGCGAAACCGGCAAGGGCAGCGCCGACGAGCGCCGACAGCCCGACGGCGACGAAGCGCGCCGGTAGCGGCAGGGGCCGCGCCGCAAGAAGCGTGGCGGCAAGGATGGCGGCGAGGAGGACGAAACCGGCGAGCAGCAACCCTCCCCCCACCGGCAGGAGCGCGAGCGGCAGGTCGATGGCGCCGGACAGCGCCACGAAGCCGCCGACCAGCGCGCAGAGCCCGGCAACGATCAGAAGCAAGGCAGGCGCCGCAAACTGCCCGCCGACCAGCGGGCGGGCGATCAGCACCGGCACGAACTGCAGGAGCGCCCCCGCCATCAGGAGGCTCAGCCAGCCGATCGCGAGGATATGGACGAGCACCAGGGTTTCCGGCGCGCTGACGGCGACGGCCGGATAGCCGTAGCCCGCCAGCATCAGGCCCTGACCTGCGACGAGCATCAGACAGGCCAGGGCGAAATAGGACATGGTCCAGCGGGAGAGCGTCGCGCCCTGCATAAGGTTTCCCCTTCGCCGTGTGCCGTCTGCTGCCTAGTGGTCCGAGCCGCAGCAGCAATCGCAGCCGCGATCCTCGATCCGGTCGATTTCGACGCGCCAGACCTCCGGTCCCTGTTCGAGATAGTCCCAGCCGAACTGGCCCGGGAAATTCGTCTCCAACTGATAGTGCAGCGGCCGCGGGTCGTGGTCGCTGGTGATCAGCATCGATTTACCGGGAAGCAGCGCGCCGAGCATGCCAAAGATGCGCGGATGACGTTCGCGCGGGGCAATGGTGCGGACATCGATGGAAGGCTTGGCCTGGTCGTCTGACATGGTTTTCTGTTCCGTCCCGGCCGCTCCGATCCCGTTCCGGAAGGCACGGCCCGACCGACCGGAACCAGCCGACGCTAACCCCGCGACCTGCCCGCCACTTTGACGTTGCGCAAACAATTCCGGAAATGCGCGGCCGCGACGTCCCGCTGCTTGGCTTTTCGCAAAGAAGCACTCCGGCTCGGCCCCTAGGCTCCTCCCATTCATCCACCCGGACAAAGGAATGCGCCATGCAACAGGCCCTGATCGAAAAATACGGCGAGGCACGGCTGCCGCGGTATACGAGCTATCCGACGGCGCCGGGCTTTTCGCCGACCGTCGGCACCGGCACCTATGGCGACTGGCTTGCCGCCATCCGGCCCGGCACCGATGCCTCGCTCTACCTGCACATCCCCTTCTGCCGCTCCATGTGCTGGTACTGCGGCTGTCACACGACGATCACCCAGCGCGACGAGCCGATCCTCGACTATATCGACATGCTCCGAAAAGAGATCGACCTCGTCTCCAGGACGGTCGGCGGCCGGCCGACCATCCGCCATGTGCATTTCGGCGGCGGCACGCCCACCATCATGCAGCCGGAGGAGTTCCGCGACCTGATCGGCCTCTTGCGCGCCCGCTTCGCCTTTGCCGGCGGCGCGGAGATCGCCGTCGAGATCGACCCGCGCACCCTCTCCGCCGAGATGGCGACGGCGCTCGGCGCGGCAGGCGTCACGCGCGCGAGCCTCGGCGTGCAGAGCTTCGACCCCGTCGTGCAGAAGGCGATCAACCGCATCCAGAGCGAGGCGCAGACGGCCGAGGCCGCCACGCGGCTGCGCAAGGCCGGGGTCAGCGGCATCAATTTCGACCTCATCTACGGCCTTCCGCACCAGACGGTCGCCTCCTGCATCGCGACCGCGCAGGCGGCGATCCGCATGCGGCCGGAGCGTTTCGCCGTCTTCGGCTATGCCCACATCCCGTCCTTCAAGAAGCACCAGCGGCTGATCGACGAGCGGGCGCTGCCCGACGCGGCCCTTCGCAGCGCGCAGGCCGAGGCGATCGCCGAAACGCTTGGCGGCGCCGGTTATGTGCGCATCGGCCTCGATCACTATGCCCTGCCGGAAGACAGCCTCGCCCTCGCCGCCAAGCGCGGCCGGCTGCGCCGCAACTTCCAGGGCTATACGACGGATGCCTGCACCACGCTGATCGGCTTCGGCGCCTCGTCGATCGGCCGCACGGCGGAAGGCTACGTGCAGAACGAGGTGCCGCCCGGCCTCTATGCCCAGCGCATCGCCTCCGGCCGCCTCGCCACCGCCAAGGGCTACCGGCTGACGGCGGAGGACCGGCTGCGCGCCGAGATCATCGAGCGCCTGATGTGCGATTTCCGCGTCGACGTGACGGGCATCGCCGCGCGGCACGGCTTCGATGCGGCCCCGCTTCTCGACGGCAATGCCAAGCTGGCGGCGCTTGCAGAGGATGGCGCGATCGACATCCGCGGCGGCACCGTCACGGTGCGGCAGGACCACCGCTTCATCATCCGCGCGGTCGCCGCCGCCTTCGACGCCTATATCGACCGGTCGGCCCGCACGCACAGCAAGGCGGCCTGAAACCCAAACGAAAAAGGGCCCGGCATGGTGCGGCATGCCGGGCCCTTCCTCGCAGATCTTGCGCCTCTATCCGACAAGACCGCGATAGATCGCCGGCAGCGCCGCAGGCAGCCGAGCGATATTGCTGACGATGGCATAGCCGTTGCGGCCGAAGATGGCCGGCACATAGGCCTGCGCCTCCCGGTCGACCGTCACCCCGAACACGCTGACGCCGGTGCGCCGCGACTCGTTCACCGCCCGACGGCTGTCCTCCAGCGCGAAGCGGCCCTCATAGTGGTCGACGTCGTTCGGCTTGCCGTCGGTGAGCAGCAGGAGGAGCTTTCGCCGGTTCGGCTGCTCGCGCAGCTTTGCCGCCGCATGGCGGATCGCCGGGCCGATGCGGGTGTAGAAACCCGGCTTCAGCGCCGCGATGCGCGCTTCCACGGCATGGTTCATCGTCTCGCCGAAATCCTTGACCGTCTCGACCCGCACCCAGGAGCGCCGCCGCGAGGTGAAGGTGAGGATCGAGTGGCTGTCGCCGCAGGCGGCAAGACCGTGCGCCAGCACCAGCAGCGCCTCCTTCTCCACGTCGAGCACCCGGCGGTTGTCGAACCAGGCGTCCGTCGAAAGCGACACGTCGACGAGGATGGTGACGGCAAGGTCATGCGCCTGCGGCCGGCTCATCAGGTGGATGCGGTCGCTGCCCTGCCCGCCGGCGGCAAGGTCGCTGCGGGCGCGCACCACGGCATCGAGGTCCAGCTCCGCCCCGTCGAGCTGCGCGCGCAGCATTTCATGGCGCGGCCGCAGCACTTCGAACTGCCGGCGTACGCGGCCGATCAGGCTCTTCGTGTCGGCGTCGGCCTCGGGCACGGCAGCCATGTCGGGTGCGGGAGAAGCAAGCACCCGGCAATGGTCGGGCAGGTAGGTGCCGGTACGGAAATCCCATTCGGGATAGGTGTGCTCGCCGGTCAGCCGCGTGCGGTCGAGCGCTTCCGGCGGCAGGTCGAGATCGAAATGGAAGCGGGCGGACGGGCGGCCCTTGCGCTCGCCGAGCGTCATGTCGTCCAGTTCGTCGGCGGCGCTCGAATCGTGGTCGTCGCTATCATCGCCGGGGCGGTCGACATTGACCATCTCCGCCATGGCGAGGATCTTCTCGAAGCGGTTGAGAATGAAGGGGCTGCGCTCGTTCTTGCGGTTCTCGGCCTTTTCGCGCAGCGCGACATGGCGGCCGGTCTCCGGGGTCTCGGGCGTGCCGCCCGTTGCCGGCTGGTCCTCCTCGCCGCGCCCCTCGCCCTCCTCGCGCAGGAGCGCATCCGGCCATAGCGGCACAGGCAGCATCGGCAGGTATCCGGCCGGCGCCCGGTGCGGGAAGATGACCGGCAGCGTATCGTCCGCAAGGCCGGCGCCCTTCCTCAGGAGGCTGAGGATACGGTTCTCCACATGCCGCTCGACGGAGGGAAGCGGCCGGCTGCGGCGCGCCGAAAGCGTGGCGGCCGAAAGCCGCCGGTAGCGCCGCGCAAGCCCCGGAAAGGCCGAAAGCACCGCCTTCACCGTCGCCTCCGCCCGCTGGAGAATGGCAAGGTCGCGCTGCAGAGGATCGCTCTCGACAACCGGGTCGAGCGGCATCACCGCCATCGTCGCCGCGAGCCAGACGTAGAGGTCCCGGTTGAGGCTACGATCGGCGAAGAGGTCGATCGCGCCGGGCAGCATCAGGCTCGCATGGTCGCGGCCGGGCTGCACCAGCTTCTCCTCGCCGAGCCCCATGCGCTGGCGCAGCCTCAGGCGATGCGCCGAGGTGCGCCCGCGGGCGGGCGCGATCTGCACCGCGCCCTCGCCGCCGAAGCCGCGGAAGCAGACGGCGAGCACCGGCCGGACATCCTCCAGCCGCACGGCATGCTCCGGATGACGCGGCCAGGTGCCGGTATTGCCAACGAGCCGGTGCCAGGCCCGGCCGACCGTTTCCTCAAGCTCCAGGAAATCCAGCATGGCGGTTCCTCAGCGGATCATCGCGTCGGCGATTTCGAGAAGGGCGGCCCGGACATCCGGCTCGTCGGTCAGCGGCTCGATCATCGCCGCCCGCACCGCCTCGCGCATGGTCATGCCGCTGTCGATGAGGCAGGCGCAGTAGACGAGGAGGCGGGTGGAGACACCCTCTTCCAGGTCGTGCCCCTTGAGCGCCCTCAACCGATGTGCCAGCGCGACGAGCGGCGCGACCTGCGCTTCGTCCAGCCCGCTTTCACTCGCGACAACGGCGATTTCCTGGGGTTTCGGCAGGAAGTCGAACTCGATGGCGACGAAGCGCTGGCGGGTGGAGGGCTTCAGCGCCTTCAGGAGGTTCTGGTAGCCGGGATTGTAGGAGACGACGAGCATGAAGCCGGGCGGCGCTTCCAGCACCTCGCCGGTGCGCTCCAGCGGCAGGATGCGCCGGTCGTCGGTGAGCGGATGCAGCACGACGGCGACGTCCTTGCGCGCCTCGACGATCTCGTCGAGATAACACACGCCACCCTGGCGCACCGCCCGGGTCAGGGGCCCGTCCACCCAGACCGTATCACCGCCCTTCAGGAGGTAGCGGCCGGTGAGGTCGGCGGCCGAAAGATCGTCATGGCAGGAGACGGTGGAGAGCGGAAGGCCGAGCCTTGCCGCCATGTGGCTGACGAAACGGGTCTTGCCGCAGCCGGTCGGCCCCTTCAGGAGCAGCGGAAGCTGGCGCGTCCAGGCCGTCTCGAACAGGGCGCATTCGTTGCCGGAGGGGCTGTAGGCCGGGATATCCGGAACGGGACGGGGCGTATCCTTGAGGAGGACGTTCATTCTGATCTCCAAGAAACTGTCGAAAGAAGGTGCCGGCCCCGCGGGATGACGGGGCCGGCCAGCGCTCACTCGGCCGGCTGGACCATCCGGGTGAGGCTGTCGCTACGCTCCCGGCCGGGCACGAGCACCGCCCAGATGAACATCAGCGCCGAGACGAGCACGACGGCGCCCGAGCCGAGGCGCACCCAGTAGAACAGCGCGAGCTGGTCCTGGACGTCCATGAAGCCCTCGCCGAGCACGCGCTGCAGGTGGACCTGCACGACGCCGGCGAAGGTGAGCGCGAAGGTCATGACAGACATGGCCGTGCACATGATCCAGAAGCTGGCGATGGAGAGCCACTGGTTGAACGGCGCGCGGCCGCGGATTTCCGGGATCGCATAGGCCATCATGGCAAGGTTCAGCATCACATAGGCGCCGAAGAAGGCGAGGTGCCCATGCGCGGCGGTGACCTGCGTGCCGTGGGTGTAGTAGTTGACCGACGACAGCGTGTGCAGGAAGCCCCAGACGCCCGCGCCGAAGAAGGCCATGACCGAGCAGCCGATCGACCAGAGGAGAGCCGCCTTGTTCGGGTGGTTGCGGCCGGCCTTCCAGGTCATGACGAAGGTGAAGATGACCATGGTGAAGAAGGGCGCCACTTCCAGCGTCGAGAACAGCGAGCCGATCCACTGCCAGTAGCCCGGCGCGCCGATCCAGTAATAATGGTGGCCGGTGCCGAGGATGCCCGAGAAGAGCGCGAGGCCGACGATGACATAGAGCCACTTTTCCACGACCTCGCGATCGATGCCGTTGAGCTTGATCATCAGGAAGGCGAGCACGGAAGCCATGATCAGCTCCCAGACGCCTTCGACCCACAGGTGGATGACGTACCACCAGTACATCTTGTCGAGCGCCAGGTTGACCGGGTTGTAGAAGGCGAAGAGGAAGAAGAGCGCAAGCCCCCACAGGCCGAAGAGCAGGATGTTGATGACCGTGGTCTTACGGCCCTTCAGCGCCGTCATGGTGATGTTGAAGAGGAACATCAGGACGACGACGACGATGCCGACCTTGGCGATGAAGGTCTGTTCCAAAAATTCGCGGCCCTCATGGATGCGGAACATGTAGCCGACCACCGTCAGGCCCGCTGCCACGAAGAACATCCAGAACTGCAGGACGGCGAGCTTCGGGCTGTACAGCTCCGTCTCGGTCTCCTCCGGGATCATGTAGTAGGTGGCGCCCATGAAGCCCATGAGCAGCCAGACGACGAGCGCATTGGTGTGGATCATGCGCACGATGTTGAAGGGCAGCAGCTCGGAGAGCGTGTTCGGCAGCACGTAGATCGTGCCGGCAAGGACGCCGAAAGCCACCTGGGCGAGGAACAGGCCGAGCGCGCCGTAGAAATACAGCATGGCGACCTTTTGCGTTTGATATTTCATCTCTTGTCTCCTGAACGCCGGGAGCAATTCCAGCAAAAGTGCGACGCGGTTTTGCGTCCGGAATTGCGTAAGAACGGAAAGGCTTCAGCCGGCATCGTTCGGCGGCCAGTTCTGGGTGTTGATCTTGCTCGTCCATTCGAGGAAGTCGGCGAGATCGTTGAGTTCCTGTTCGGTGAGGTTGAACTGCGGCATCTGCCGCCGGCCCTCCGCCCCGCTCGGCTGCGCCGCCATCCAGGCCTTGAAGGCCTCGCGCGCGCCTTCCGGATCATCGGCACCGCCGTAGCGCTTCCACACATTGCCGAGCTCGGGCGCGAAATAGGCGCCTTCGCCGAGCAGCGTGTGGCAGTTGATACAGGCGTTCTTCTCCCAGACATGCTTGCCGCGCGCGACGCTGTCGGTCAGCGTCGTCTCGTCGGTGGCGGTCGTGCGCATGTAGTAATGGGAGTGGGCGGTCAGCCCGACGAAGATCGTGAAGAAGAAGATGGACCCGCCATAGAAGACGTTGCGGGCCCCGGTCTTGGTAAGGCGCTCTGCCATCCCATGGTCCTTTCCCTTGCCGGAAACTCCATGGCTCCGGCGAAAAACCCCCGCCGACTTTCTGCCGGCGATCCCCTCGCCGGCATTGCGGGACGTCCTTGTTCTAGCGGCAGGGGAAAAGCCTTCTTTGCGCATTGGCAAAGAGCGGGGCGGTTCGTCAGCCGATGAGCGCGCCGAGGACCGAGCGGGCGAGCGCCAGCGACAGAAGCAGCGCCGGCCAGGCAAGCAGGGCCGGCCGCAGCGCGCTGCGGCTCGCGCGCAACTCCATGAAATCGAGGATGACGAAACGGCCCTTCGCATAGGCCATGATCAGCACCGCGGTGATCGGCACCAGGAGCCCGCCGCTGAGCCCGCCGACGAGGGCGCCGCCGACGGCGAGCGTCAGCAGCATGGCGAGGGTGGCGATGAACTGTTCGCGGGCCTGTCGGGTCATGGCGGTCTCAGGTGAGGTAGACGATCGGGAACATCACGAGCCAGACGAGGTCGATCGCATGCCAGAGCGTCGCGATCATCACGACATTGCTCCGCGACGGGCGCCAGGCGACAAGGAAGAGGATGGCCGCGCCGAAGACGACGTGCAGCAGGTGGAAGCCGGTGACGAGGAAATAGAGTTCGGCAAGCGTGCCCGCCCCGCCGATGCCGGAGCGGACCTCCATCCCATATTCGGCGAGTTTCACCGCCGCGAAGGCAAGGCCGAGAAGGCCCGCAAGGACGAGGGAGCGGCGAACGCCCGAAAGATCCGCCCCGCGGCGAACCGCCAGCGCCGCCTGCCAGCCGCTGAGGACGAGAAGGACCGTGTTGAGCGCGGCAAGGCCGGGATGAAGATGCGCGCGCAGGAAGGATGCATTGGCGACGTCCACCAGCGTCATCACCATGAAGGCGACGAGCAGCGCGCCGAAGGCCGCAAGTTCGCTCCACACCAGGATCCAGAGAAGAAGGCAATCGCCCTCCCCGCTCTCCGCCTTCGCAACCGCCGTGCGCATATCGTCCATCGTCGCCATGGTCCAGCCCTAGCCCAGGAAGCCGCGGGCTTCTTTGCGCCGGCGCAAAGAGCGGCAATGCCGGACACGGCATGATGGCGGCAACGGAAAGGACCTTCCCATGACGGATGCACAGTTCGGTCTCCTCATCGCCGCTCCGGTTATCGCCGGCTTCGCCCTGATGCTCTACCGCATGGGCGTGCTGCAGGGCGCGGGAACGCTGTCCGCCGTCAGCGCCTCTGTTGTCATCGCCGCCGTGCTCTTCTTCGGCCAGTAGGAGGCGGCGATGGACGATGCGAGCCTTAACGCCGCCGATATCGACCGGCTGGAAACGCTTCACCAGGCCCTGCTCGATCTCTGCCTGCATCTCGAAGAGATCGCAGGCGAACCGGGCACCGCCGGTGAGCTGCGTGCGCTCGCCGACGCCATTCCGCCCGCCCTCAGGGCCGTGCACGAGCTGGAGGAGCGCCTGCTCTTCCCGGATTTCGACCGGCATGCCGGCTCCTGCTTCGCC
Organism: Shinella sp. HZN7; assembly: GCF_001652565.1. Taxonomy (NCBI): domain Bacteria; kingdom Pseudomonadati; phylum Pseudomonadota; class Alphaproteobacteria; order Hyphomicrobiales; family Rhizobiaceae; genus Shinella; species Shinella sp. HZN7. The sequence continues at coordinate 3,440,200 of NZ_CP015736.1, forward strand.
GCCCTGGCGATCGAGCGCCTGAAGGCGGAGCACCGTTGCGACCGGCTCGCCGCCGAGGAGCTCTCGCTGACGCTGAAGGCCGTCGCCGACGGTCACTGCGGGCTTTCGCCCGAGACGGTGTCACGCATGATAAGCGGCTTCCAGGAAAGCCTGCGCCGCCATGTCTTTTCCGAACAGATGATCCTGGAGACGCTCATCGCCGCCAAGGCGGAGGCGCGCGACGTCTTCGCCTGACCGCCCTCAGTCCCGTCCCATCGCCGCGTTCCGCCCGCGCGACACCCAGGCCGCGCCCTCCTGCCGGTGCAGGAAACCGTTCGAGAAGCGCACGCCGGGATAGACCCTCGCCAGGTCCGCGATCGCCTCCTCGCCATCGATCCTGCCGTCGAGCACCCCGCGGTAGAGCCTTGCCACCTTCACCATGTCGCAATCCTGCGGCGAGAGCCGCACGCGCGAAAGACCCGCTTCGACGAGCGGTGCAAGATCATCGACGAGCACGACGCAGCTGTTCGACAGGGTCTGCACGCCGTTCAGCACGAGGAAGGACTGGCGGTCGAGCGTGCGCAGCGGCAGGCCGTCGAGCTCCTCGCCGCAGACGAACTGGCAATTGTCCTTCGTCAGCCCCTTGGAGCGCGCATGGGCGCAGCGCGCGGAAATGGCGAGCGGCATGCGGCCGAAGGCGAAGACCTCGAAGGAGAGATCCGGCATGGCCTCCAGCATCTGCCGGATGGAGCCTGCGGGCAGCTCCGGCGGCAGACAGATGTTCTCCGCCCCGCGGGCGGCAAGCGTGCGGGCCGTCGCCGCATTGTAGACATTGACCAGCGGGCCGATCGAATGCGGCCGGCCCTTGAGGAGGCCGAGCGCGGACAGGTCGTTCGCCTCCACCGGATGCAGGCTGTCGGCGATCAGGTCACGCACATGCCGGCTTTCGCGCGGCAGCGTGACCATGGCGAGCGTGGAGAGCGTCACGCGCTTGCCCGCCGCCTCCAGCCGCTCGACGACCTCGGCGACATGCGGCTCGCTGAAATGCTGGCGCTTGGAACAGACCGTTTCCCCGAGCGTGACATGCTCGACCACCGCCTCGTCGGCGATGCGGAAGTAGAAGTCCCGCCATTTCGGCCCGTCCCAGAGGAAGTAGACCGGGCCGAGGCTCAGCGCCGGTTTGCCTGTCGTCACCATCACCGTCTCCTATCGCCAGCGTTTGTCATAGGCGCCCGTCGTCGTGCGCTGGCCCTCGCTCATCGCGCGGAGCCGGGCGACGAGTGCCGCGCGCTCACCGGGCGAGGCACCGAGCGCCTTCTTGAGCGACGACACCACCTCGGCGACATAGGCCTTGCCGCGCTGGCGCCCCTCGATCTTCAGCGCCGAGACGCCGGCCGCGCGCAGCGCGTCGATCTCGTCGATGACGTCGAGCGAGACGGGGTCCTCGAAGGCGTAGCCCTCGACGTCGCCGATCTCGAAGCGCCCCTTGCAGAGCGTCGGATAGCCGGAGGCCTCACCGGGGCCGAAGCGGTTGATCGTGTAGGCGCCGAGCTCGGAGACGAGGTCCGCGCCGTCCTGCCGGTAGCGGACATGGCTCGCCGGCGAGCAGACGCCGTTCATGTTGGGCGACTTGCCCGTCGCATAGGAGGAGAGCGAGCAGCGCCCCTCCGCCATGACGCAGAGCCCGCCGAAGGCGAAGACCTCGACCTCGCAATCGATCTGCCGCGTCAGCCGGGCGATGTCCTGCACGGTCAGCACGCGCGGCAGCACGACGCGCTTTGCCCCGAAGGCTTCGACGAGGAAGCGGATCGCCTCCGGGTTCGAGGCGGAGGCCTGGACGGAGACGTGCAGCCGCTGCTCCGGATACTTTTCCGCGACATAGGCCATCAGGCCGAAATCGGCGAGGATCAGCGCATCGGCGCCCATCGCCACCGCATCGTCGGCGGCCGAATACCAGAGCGCCTCGTCGCCCGCCCGCATGAAGGTGTTGAGCGCGACGAAGGTCTGCACCTTCTTGCGGCGGGCAAGCGCGATCGACTGGCGCAGCTCCTCGCGGCTGAAGTTGAGGCCCGGGAAGTTGCGGGCATTGGTCTCGTCGCGAAAGCCGCAATAGACGGCATCGGCACCGGCCTCCACCGCCTCGCGGAAGGCGGCGGGCGTGCCGGCGGGGCAGATCAGTTCCATGTCGCGTCCCTTCCTTCGAGCGCCTTGCCGCGGATATAGCGCGCCATGCCGGCGACGAGCGGCGAGAGCGGGCCGGCCAGCGCGCCGAGCTCGCGCGGCAGGTCGATGGCGCTGTCGTCGAGCGCGTTGCGCAGCGCCAGCATCGCCTCCATGTCGCCGGTGACCGAAAGGTCGCGCGAGAAGAACAGCGCATCCGCATCGCAGCGCCCTTCGAGCAGGCCGAGAAGCAGCACCAGCGGTCCCTCGATGCGCGCATCGACCGGCGGCGGAGCGCCGCGCGAGACGGCGAGCGTCTTCATGGCCGGCACGACGGTGAAATGCAGCGGCAGATCGACGGGCGAGAAGCCGTAACGGGTCTCACGATAGGCGCCGAGCCGTTCGAAGAGATCGGGATGGGCCTTCAGCACGCCGGAAAACAGGTGGCGCGCCACCCGTTCCACTAGCCAGAGAGGCGCAAGATCGACCGGTTTGACGAGAAGAGGCGGAAGCGATGGCATGCGGGACTTTCCAGAAACGAACGTCTGGACCCTAGGGAGCCTCGGGCGCCAAGAGTTTGCGCCAGCACAAAGACCGTGACGTTTTTCCCCGGCAAGGGAGCGTCATGAAAGCCGATGCCCCCGTTCCGCGCCGTTTCGACGGCCTTCAGGATTTCGTCGCCCTCCTGGAGCGGCGGGCGCGGCTGACGCGCATTTGCGAGCCGGTATCGCTCGTCCACGAGGTGACGGAAATCCATCGCCGCGTGCTGGCCGAGGGCGGGCCGGCGCTGCTCTTCGAACGGCCGGTGGATGCCGCGGGCCGCATCCAGCCCATCCCGCTTCTCGCCAATCTCTTCGGCACGCGCGAGCGCATCGAATGGGGCTTGGGCCTTGAGGCCGGCGGCCTGCCGCACCTTGCCGCCTTCCTCGCGGACCTGCGCGACCCGCAGCCACCACGCTCCCTGCGCGATGCCTGGCAGAAGCTGCCCCACCTGAAGGCCGCCCTGTCGATGAACCCGCGCACGGTCCGCCGCGCCCCTTGCCAGGCGATCGTCTGGCAGGGTGAGGAGGCCGATCTCGACCGCCTGCCGATCCAGACCTGCTGGCCGGGCGAGCCTGCCCCGCTCGTCACCTGGCCGCTCGTCATCACCCAGGCGCCGGACGACCCGGCGGACATCAATGTCGGCATCTACCGCATGCAGAAGCTCGGCAAGAACCGGCTCATCATGCGCTGGCTCGCCCATCGCGGCGGGGCGCGCCACCATCGCCTCTGGCAGGCGTCCGGGCGCGACATGCCCGTCGCGGTCGTCATCGGTGCCGATCCCACGACGATCCTTGCCGCCGTCATGCCGCTGCCCGACGGCTTGAGCGAACTCGGCTTTGCCGGTGTGCTGAACGGCCGGCGACAGGAGACGGCCTGTGGCCTCACCGTGCCGCTGCCCATCCCCGCCAGTGCGGAAATCGTGCTGGAAGGCACGGTCTCGGCCAGCGAGACGGCGGACGAAGGCCCCTATGGCGACCACACCGGCTACTACAATGCCGTCGAGCCCTTCCCGGTCATGACGCTCTCGGCGATCACCCTGCGGAAGGACCCGCTGTACCTCTCCACCTATACCGGCCGGCCGCCGGACGAGCCGTCGAGGCTGGGCGAGGCGATGAACGAGCTCTTCGTGCCGCTGGTGAAGCGCCAGTTCCCGGAGATCCTGGACCTCTGGCTGCCGCCCGAGGCCTGCTCCTACCGCGCCATGGTGGTTTCCATCGACAAGCGCTATCCCGGCCAGGCGCGGCGGGTGATGATGGGTCTCTGGTCCATGCTGCCGCAGTTCAGCTACACCAAGCTGATCATCGCCGTCGACGGCGACATCGACGTGAAAAGCTGGCCGGACGTGATCTGGGCGCTCTCCACCCGCTTCGATGCCGGCCGCGACCTGATGCTCGTGGAAAACACGCCGATCGACTATCTCGACTTCGCGTCCCCGAAATCCGGCCTCGGCGGCAAGCTCGGGCTGGATGCGACGCGGAAGATCGGCACGGAGAGCGAGCGGGAATGGGGCCGGGTCCTCGCCATGACGCCCGACGTGGTCGCCAGGGTGGACGGCCTGTGGGCATCCCTAGGCCTTCCGGAGCCGTTCGCATGAAGACCGAACGGGTGATCGTCGGCATCACGGGCGCTTCCGGCGCGGCACTGGCCGTGCGTATCGTCGAGCGGCTGGCCACGCTCGGCGGCGTCGAAACCCATCTCGTGGTCTCCGATGCCGCGCGCCGCACGCTGGACCTCGAATGCGGCACGGACGCGCTGGAACGCCTGTTGCCGCTCGTCCATCGCCATCATCCGACAGGCGATATCGGCGCATCGATCGCCAGCGGCTCGTTCCCCGTCCGCGGCATGATTGTCGCCCCCTGCTCCATGCAGACGCTTTCGGCCATCGCCACCGGTCGCACCGACACGCTGATCGGCCGCGCGGCCGACGTGCAGCTGAAGGAGCGGCGCCGGCTCGTCCTTCTGGCGCGCGAGACGCCGCTGCATCTCGGCCATCTGCGCAACATGTGCGCCGTCACAGAGATGGGCGCGATCGTCATGCCCCCGGTGCCGGCCTTCTACCATCGCCCGCAATCCGTGGCCGACATCGTCGACCACCTCGCCGCCCGCGCCATCGATCTCCTGGCAATGCCGCACCCGTCCCTTGCGAAGCCCTGGGAGGGTGCCGGATAGTCGGAAAACGAAACCGGGCCGCTCGAAGGAGCGGCCCGGTTTTTTATCATGCCTTAGCCGATGCTCATCAGGCTGGCATTGCCGCCGGCGGCCGCCGTGTTGATGGAGGTCGAGACCTCTTCGAGCAGCCAGTTGAGGCAATAGGCATCCGCACCCGCCCGGATTTCCGCCGTGGTGGCGGCCTGCGTCAGGACGAGCGGACCGGGCAGTGCGGCGATGCGGCGGGCGGCCTCGACCACCCTGTCCCCGTCCCCTTCGATGAGCGCACCCGCATAGGGACCATCCGCCGCCCAGTCGGATGACCAGGAGATCAGTGCCGCAAGGCTCGCCGGAAGGCCGGCAAGGGCAGGCTGGAGACCGGAGGCGGCGTCGATCACCGCCCTGTTGCCCGTGGCGAATACCGCGCCGAGCTGGGCGAGCAAGCCCTCCTCCGTCGCCGGCGCGAGGAGGATCCGGCCGCGCGGATGGAGCGCATAGAGGTTCTTCTCGCCGACGGGGCCGGGAAGCTCGAGGTCCAGCCCGAGCGCCGAATTGCTGCCGAGATCGCGGACCTGATCGGAAAGCTCGGCCTTACCCTTGCCGCGCAGCCACTGGGCGAAATCGAGCACCGCCGGCTGGATATGCACGGAGCTGTGCTGCGGGGGAACCGGCGGAACCTGCACGAGGCGGCCGATATAGAGCGGGCCGCCGGCCTTGGGCCCGGTGCCCGAGAGCCCGCGGCCGCCGAACGGCTGCACGCCGACGATGGCGCCGATGATGTTGCGGTTGACGTAGATATTGCCCGCCTTCACGCGGCTGGTGACATGGGCGATCGTCTCGTCGAGGCGCGTGTGCAGGCCGAAGGTCAGGCCATAGCCCGTCGCATTGATATCGTCGATCAGACGGTCGACATCCTCGCGCTTGTAGCGGATGACATGCAGGACCGGGCCGAACACTTCACGCTCCAGATCGGCAAGCGACTGCAGCTCAATGATGGTGGGCGAAACGAAGGTGCCGCGATCGGCTTCCGCGGGCAGCGCCACCTGCTCGATCTTGCGGCCACGCGCGCGCATCTTCTCGATATGCGCCTCGATCGTCTGCTTGGCCTCCGCGGTGATGACCGGGCCGGTATCCACACTCAGCTTGTCGGTGCGGCCGATCGTGAGCTCGGCGAGCGCCCCTTTCAGCATGGTGAGCGTACGGTCGGCGACGTCCTCCTGCAGGCACAGCACGCGCAGCGCCGAGCAGCGCTGGCCGGCGCTGTCGAAGGCCGAGGCGATGACATCGAACACCACCTGTTCGGCAAGCGCCGAGGAATCGACGATCATCGCATTCTGCCCACCGGTCTCGGCGATCAGCGGGATCGGCTTGCCGGCGGGCGAGAGGCGGCCGGAGAGTTCCTTCTGGATGAGGCGGGCGACTTCCGTCGAGCCGGTGAACATGACGCCCGCCGTTTCCGGGGCGCCGACAAGGGCGGCGCCGACGCGGCCGTCGCCGGGCAGCAATTGCAGCGCGCCCGAGGGGATGCCGGCCTCATGCAGGATGCGCACGGCCTCGGCGGCGATCAGCGGCGTTTCCTCGGCCGGCTTTGCCAGCACCGGGTTGCCGGCGACGAGCGCGGCCGCGATCTGGCCCGTGAAGATCGCCAGCGGGAAGTTCCACGGGCTGATGCAGACGATCGGGCCGAGCGGCGCATGGCCGGCACCGAGCGTACGCCGCGCCTGTTCGGCATAATAGCGCAGGAAGTCGATCGCCTCGCGCACCTCGGCAATGGCATTGGCGGCGGATTTGCCCGCCTCGCGGATGGCAAGGCCGATCAGCGTCGCAATCTCCGCCTGCATCAGGTCGGCGGCACGATCGAGCCGGTCGCCCCGCTCGCGCGGCGGCACGGCTGCCCAAGCGGGGGCCCCTTCGAGCGCCAGCCTGGCGGCCTTCGCCACGCCCGCATCCGTCGTCTCGACGACGGTGCCGACCATGTCCCTGTGATCGGCCGGATTGAGCACCGGCCGCCGCTCGCCCTCGCTGGAGCCGTCGGCGATGACAGGCGCGGCCTGCCATTCGACAGCCGCGGTCTTCGCAAGGTCCTGCGCCAGCTTCGCCAGCACCGCCTCATTGGAAAGGTCGAGACCGGCGGAGTTCAGGCGGCCCTTGCCGTAGAGTTCCGCGGGAAGCGCGATCTTGTCATGCTTGCCGCCCGGCACCGGCATGGCGCGCACGACGGCAGCCGGATCGGCAATGAGCTCGTCGACCGAGACGGCGGGATCGGCGATGCGGTTGACGAAGGAGGAGTTCGCACCGTTTTCCAGCAGGCGGCGGACGAGATAGGCCAGCAGCGTCTCGTGCGTGCCGACCGGCGCATAGATGCGGCACGGGCGGTTCAGCTTCTCCTCGCCGACGACCTCGTCGTAGAGCGGTTCGCCCATGCCGTGCAGGCACTGGAACTCGTAGTCGCCGACGCGGAAATCCGGACCGGCAAGCTGGTAGATCGTGGCGAGCGACTGGGCGTTGTGCGTGGCGAACTGCGGGAAGACCACATCCTTCGCCGCCAGCAGTTTCCGGGCGCAGGCTATGTAGGAGACGTCCGTGTGGATCTTGCGCGTGAAGACGGGGAATTCCTCCAGCCCGTCGAGCTGCGCGCGCTTGATCTCGGCGTCCCAATAGGCGCCCTTGACGAGGCGCACCATGATGCGCCGGTTGGCGCGGCGGGCGAGATCGATGATGAAATCGAGCACGAAGGGGCAGCGCTTGCCATAGGCCTGCACCACGAAGCCGACGCCGTCCCAGCCCGCAAGGGCCGGATCGTGGCAAAGCTCTTCCAGAAGGTCGAGCGAGAGTTCCAGCCGGTCGGCCTCCTCGGCATCGATGTTGAGGCCAATATTGTAGGACTTCGCGATGGCGGCGAGCGCCTTCACCTTGGGCAGCAGCTCGCCCATCACCCGTTCGGCCTGGGCGCGCACGTAACGCGGATGCAGCGCCGAGAGCTTGATCGAGATGCCGGGGCCTTCATAGATGCCGCGGCCGGCCGAGGCCTTGCCGATGGCGTGGATCGCGTTCTCGTAATCGCGATAGTAGCGCTCCGCATCCGCGGCCGTCGTCGCCGCCTCGCCGAGCATGTCGTAGGAATAGCGGAAGCCCTTGCGCTCCAGGGCGCGCGAATTGCGCAGCGCCTCGTCGATGGTCTCGCCGGTGACGAACTGCTCGCCCATCATGCGCATGGCCATGTCGACGCCGCGACGGATGACCGGCTCGCCGCAACGGGCGATGAGGCGCGTGAGGGCGGCGGAAAGGCCGCGGTCGTTGACGGTGGAGGTCAGCTTGCCCGTGACCACGAGGCCCCAGGTGGCGGCATTGACGAAGAGCGAGCGGCCGCCCCCCATATGCGACTTCCAGTCGCCTTCCGAGATCTTGTCGCGGATCAGCGCGTCGCGCGTGGCGTTGTCGGGAATGCGCAGCAGCGCCTCGGCAAGGCACATCAGCGCGACGCCCTCCTGGCTGGAGAGCGAATATTCGTGCACCAGTCCCTCGACGCCCGAGCCCTTGTGCTTGGCGCGCAGCGCGACGATCAGCGTGCGCGCGGTCTCGCGGATGCGCGCGGCGACATCGGCCGGCAGGCTGGCCTTTTCGAGCAGCGGCCGGACCGCGTCCTCTTCCGGCGTGCGGTAGGCGGCGGTGATGCGCTGGCGCAGCTCGCCCTGCGGCCGGATCGGCGGCGCGAAGTCAGCGAAAGCGGAGATTTGTTGTTCGTTTGCAGACTGGACCATTTCCATCACCATCTCGGGTTCGGCCACTGGATGCGAGGAGAGGATACACCGCTTGCCGATGCATTCCAGCCTCATGGCGCTGGCGCGGAACATAGTCGATTGCCGTGCGACTTTCTCACCATTATATGCGTATATACAGGAGCTATCTCCATATATTGGCGCTTTAGGTGAGACAAATGTCCAAGATAAAGCCAGTTCCTGGCGAAATCGACTCAATCGACCGCAAGATCCTCGATCTTCTCGTTGAAAATGCTCGGATTTCCATTACCGAAATGTCCGAAATCGTCGGGCTTTCGAAGACGCCCTGCACGCTGCGCCTGCAGCGCCTGATCAATGACGGCTATATCGACGGCTTCCGCGCCGTGCTCAACCCAAAGAAGCTCGGGCTCGACCATGTCGCCTTCGCCGAGGTGAAGCTTTCGGACACCAAGGAAGCGGCGCTCAACGCCTTCAACAGCGCGGTGCGCAAGATCAAGGAGGTCGAGGAGTGCCACATGATCGCCGGCCGCTTCGACTACCTGATCAAGATCCGCACCGCCGATATCCGTCGCTACCGGGAGGTGCTGGGCGAGAAAATCTCCAGCCTGCCGAATGTCGCCAGCACCTCGACCTCCGTCGCCATGGAATCCATCAAGGAAGGCGGGCGCTGAGCCCGGTCAACCGTTTCGGCGGAAGCCTTCGCTGGCCGTGAGCAGGCTGCGCGTATAGTCCTGCGTCACCCGGTGCGCCGCAAGGTCCGCGGAGGCGAGCTGTTCCACCGCCTGGCCGTGCTGCATGACCATCAGCCGGTCGCACATATGGGTGACGACGGCAAGGTCGTGGCTGACCATGACGAAGGTGAGCTTGCGCGCCGCGCGCACCTGTTCGAGCAGGTTCAACACCTCGGCCTGCACCGAGGCATCAAGCGCGGAGGTCGGCTCGTCGAGCAGCAGGATGGAGGGTTCGAGGATCAGCGCCCGGGCGATCGCCACGCGCTGGCGCTGACCGCCGGAGAGCTGGTGCGAATAGCGGAAGCGGAAGCTCGCGCCGAGCCCCACCTCATCCAGCGCCCGCACGATACGGCTTTCCGAATTGTCGAAGCCGTGGATGGCGAGCGGCTCCAGCAGCAGCCGGTCGACCGTCTGGCGCGGGTGCAGCGATCCATAGGGATCCTGGAACACCATCTGCACCTGTCGATAGAAGGCCTTGTCGCGCTTGTCGCCGAGCGGCTTGCCGTCGACCGTGATCGTGCCGTCGGAAACCGGCGCGAGCCCGGCGACCGCCCGCAGCAGCGTCGACTTGCCGGAGCCGGATTCCCCGACGAGCCCGAAGGATTCGCCGGGCGCCACCGTGAGGCTGACATCCTGGAGCGCGACGAAATCGTCGAAGACGACGCTGAGGCCATCGATGGCGAGAGCGGCGGTCATAGCGCCCACTCCGGCTTGCGATCGAGGACGGGCAGGGGATGCCGGTCGACCCCGATCTTCGGCATGCAGTTGAGCAGGCCTCGCGTATAGGGATGCTCGGCCTCGGAAAGCCGGGAGGCCGGCAGTTCCTCGACGATGCGCCCGGCATACATGACGATGACCCGGTCGCAGAAGGACGACACGAGCCGGAGGTCGTGCGAGATGAAGATCAGCCCCATGCCGCGATCGGCGACCAGCCTGTGAAGGATGCCGAGCACGTCGAGCTGCACGGTCACGTCGAGTGCCGAGGTCGGCTCGTCGGCGATCAGAAGCTCCGGGCCGGCCACCAGCATCATGGCGATCATGGCGCGCTGGCCCATGCCGCCCGAGACCTCGTGCGGATAGAGGTCGAAGACGCGCTCGGGATCGCGGATCTGCACGGCGGCCAGCATGTCGAGCGCCCGCCTGCGCGCCTCCGCCCTGCCGACCGGCTCATGCGTGCGCAACGTCTCGATGATCTGGCGGCCGATGCTCATGACCGGGTTGAGCGAATATTTCGGGTCCTGCAGGATCATGGCGATGCGCTTGCCGCGCAACGCCCGCCGCTCGGCCTTCGACGCCCGGGTGAGGTCGATGCCGTTGAACTCCAGCTTCTCCGCCGAGATGCGGCCATGCTCCGGCGTCAGGCCCATGATGGCGCGGCCGGTCTGCGACTTGCCCGAACCGCTCTCGCCGACAATGCCCAGCCGCTCGCGGCCGAGCGTGAAGGAAACACCGCGCACCGCCTCCACCACGCCGGTGCGGGTGGGGAAGGAGACGCGCAGGTCCTTGACGTCGAGAAGCGTATTCATTGGCTGCTCCCGCGCGGGTCCAGCGCATCGCGCAGGCCGTCGCCCAGCAGGTTGAAGCCGAGGCTGACGACGAGGATGGCGAAACCCGGCATGGCGGCCACCCACCACTGGTCGAGGATGAAGCGGCGGCCGGAGGCGATCATCGCGCCCCATTCCGGCAGCGGCGGCTGCGCGCCGAGGCCGAGGAAGCCGAGGCCTGCCGCCGTGAGGATGATGCCCGCCATGTCGAGCGTCACGCGCACGATGAGCGAGGAGATGCAGAGCGGCATGATATGGCGCAGCACGATGCGCCAGGGCGAGGCGCCCATCAGCCGCACGGCCGAGATATAATCGGAATTGCGCACCGTCAGCGTCTCGGCGCGGGCAATGCGCGCATAGGGCGGCCAGGAGGTGATGGCGATGGCGATGATGGCATTGCCGATGCCGGGCCCGAGCGCCGCGACGAAGGCGAGCGCCAGCACCAGCTTGGGAAAGGCGAGGAAGATGTCTGTGATGCGCATCAGCACCGCATCCACCCAGCCGCCGGCATAACCGGCGACCGTGCCGACCAGAAGGCCGAGCGGCGCGGCGATGATGGCGACCAGCACCACGACCTGGAGCGTCAGGCGCGAGCCGTAGATGAGGCGCGAGAGGATGTCGCGGCCCTGGTCGTCCGTGCCGAGCCAATGGGCAGCGTCCGGCGGCAGCAGGCGGGATTTGGCGAGATCGCCGACATAGGGCGAGTACGGCGCCAGCAGCGGCGCGAAGAGCGCGAGCACGATCAGCCCGAGGATGATCAGCATGCCGATGACGGCGAGCCGGTTGGCGGCAAACCGCCCCCAGGTGACATAGGCGCGGCCGAGCCGGGCCTGCAGGCGCGATTGCGGCCGGTCGGTCAGAAGCCATTCGCGGCGGGTCATGGCGGTCTCGTTCATCGTGTCCTCGTCCGCGGGTCGAGCATGCGGTAGAGCACGTCGGAAAGTAGATTGATGGCGATGAAGACGGAACCGATGACGATGGTGCCGCCGAGAACCGCGTTCATGTCGGCATTCTGCAGCGAATTGGTTATGTAGAGGCCGAGGCCCGGCCAGGCAAAGACGGTCTCCGTCAGCACCGAGCCCTCCAGCAGGCCGGCATAGGAGAGCGCGATCACCGTGACGAGCGGCACGGCCGCATTGCGCAGCGCATGGCCCCAGATGATGCGGGTTTCCGACAGGCCCTTGGCGCGCGCCGCGACGATATATTCCTGGCTGAGCTCGTTCAGCATGAAGGACCGCGTCATGCGGCTGATATAGGCGAGCGAGAAATAGCCGAGTAGCGAGCCCGGCAGCACGATATGCGAGACGATGTCGCGAAAAGCCGCCCAGTCACGATTGAGGATCGCGTCGAGCAGGAAGAAGCCGGTGATCGGCGTGAAGGTGTATTCGAACACCACGTCCATGCGGCCGGGACCGGACGTCCAGCCGAGACGGGCATAGAACACGAGGAGGGCGAGGAGGCCGAGCCAGAAGATCGGCACCGAATAGCCGACGAGGCCGACGATGCGCACGATCTGGTCGGCAAGGCTGCCGCGCCGGACGGCCGCGAGCACGCCGAGCGGGATGCCGAAGGCGGCGCCGATGACCGTGCCGACGGTGGCAAGCTCCATGGTCGCCGGGAAGACGCGGCGGATATCGGTCATCACCGGATTGGTGGTGAGCACCGAGGTGCCGAAGTCCCCCTGCAGCACGCCTTTCACATAGAGGAAGAATTGCTGGTAATAGGGCAGGTTGAAGCCCATTTCCTGCCGCACGCGTTCGACGACATGGGACGGCGCCCGGTCGCCGACGATCGCCAGCACCGGATCGATCGGCACGACGCGGCCGATGAAGAAGGTCACGGCGAGAAGACCGAGATAGGTGGTGGCGACGACCACGACGAAGCCGGCGATCGATTTGAGGGTCGCGAAGGCGCGCCTGTTGGCGCGCCTTGCCGGCATTCGTCTTTCAGCAGTGCTCAAGGGACCGGTCCTTCAGACTTAGTCCTTGGTCACGGGCGCGAGGAAGTTCGTATCGAAGTTCGGCCCGAGCTTGTAGTTCTTGACGTTGCCGCGCATGCCGGCCACTTCGGTCTGCTGGAAGATCATGACAAAGGGGCTCGTGTCCAGCGCCTGCTGCTGCAGCTTCTCGTACATCTCGGCGCGCTTGTCGTTGTCACGCTCCAGAAGCGCCGCTTTCACCTCTTCCGTCAGCTCTGGGATGTCCCAGGCGTTGCGCCAGGCCAGGGTCTTGACCGAGACCTCGTCGCCATTGTCGGGGTTCGATGTGAAGGCTTCCGCGTTCGAGTTCGGATCCCAGTAGTCCATGCCCCACTGGCCGATATACATGTCGTGGTTGCGGGCGCGGTATTTGGTCAGCGTCTGCTTACCATCACCGGGAATGATCTCGACCTTGACGCCGGCCTGGCCGGCGGTCTGCTGGAAGGATTCGGCAATCCCGGTCACGGGCTGCGTGTTGCGCACGTCGAAGGTGACGGAGAAGCCGTCCTTCAGGCCCGCCTTTTCAAGAAGCTCCTTCGCCTTGGCGACGTCGAACGTGTAGGGGCTCGCATCGAGCGCGCCGAGCACGCCCTTGGCCTGGTAGGTCTGGCGGATCTCTCCGATGCCCTTGATCAGCGTGGCGCCGATCGCATCGTAGTCGACGAGATACTTGAACGCCTCGCGCACTTCCGGCTTGGAAAGGTTCTCGTTCTTCTGGTTGAGGCTGATGTAATAGACCGTACCCTTCGGCGCGCTGGTGGTGGCAAGGTCGGCATTCTTGGAAACCGCCTCGAGATCACCCGGTTCGAGATTGCGCGCGACGTCGATGTCGCCGGCCTCAAGCATCAGGCGCTGGGTCGCGCTTTCCTTGACATGGCGGTAGATGACGCGGGTGAGCGCCGGCTTCTCGCCGTAATAGTTGTCGTTGCGCTCCATCACGAGGATTTCGTTGGCGCGCCAGTCGCGGATCTTGAACGGGCCGGAGCCGGCATAGTTGGTCTTCAACCATGCATAGCCGAAATCCGTGTCGTACTTGTAGTCGTCGCTCGGCGTCCTGGCTTCGGCGTGCTCCATGACGAGCTTCTTGTCGAGCACGGCGCCCACGGTGGCGGTGAGGCAGTTGAGCACGAAGCTCGGCGCATAGGCCTTGTCGACGGTGAAGACGAACGTGCCCTCGTCCACGGCCTTGGCCTTTTCGGTGACATTGTCGCCGTTAAGGCCGAACTGGGTGAGGATGAAGGCCGGGCTCTTGTCGAGCTTGACGACGCGCTCGAAGGACCAGGCGACATCCTCGGCGGTGACCGGATTGCCGGAGGCGAACTTGATGCCCGGCTTCAGCTTGAACGTATAGGTCAGGCCGTCCTCGGACACTTCCCAGCTCTCGGCGATGCCGCCCTTGACCTTGGTCGTGTCGTCGATATCGAGACGCACCAGCATGTCGTAGCCGTTGCCGAGGAATTCGGCGGGGCTCAGCTCGAAGGATTCGGCCGGGTCGAGCGTGATCGTGTCGTCGATCGCCCAGGCCTGCACCAGCGTGTCGGCCGGCGTCTCGGCAAAGGCCGGCGCCATGCCGCCCGAAGCAAGCAACAACGAAAAGGCCACGCCGGCCAGCAGCGGACGAACGCGTACGGTGATGTTTTCCCTGTTCATTCCAGTTCCCCGTTTCACACGATTTTCCCTCGGCACTCCATGCACGCGCGTGCACCCGATGCCATTTTTAAAATTCAATCACGATATCGACGACAAAGACAATCCCCCTTCGGGGCCATACAGGGTAAATCGATTGGCAGCAGTGCCGCAGCCACGGCAAAACCGGCAATTGCCAAGCAATATGAAAGACTTTGCTAACGGAAGAACCGTCGCCAGACGGCATTAGCCCGAGGAAAGGCGCAACCACTCCGCACAGCCCTGGAGCGCCGTCCGGTCGTCGAGGAGCAGGTGAACAGGGAAGCTCTCCATGAAGTCCGTCTGGCGGCCTTTCGCCCGGAAGGCATCGAGGAACACCGGGTCCTGCACCAGAGGCCCGGCAAAGGCGCGCGAGACGCCACCGGAGAGATAGACGCCGGAAAAGGGCAGATAGGCGAGCGCAAGATCGCCGCAGACCCGCCCGAGCAGGCGCATGAACATATGCCCGGCCTGTTCGCAATCCCTGTCCGCCCGGGCGACCGCAAGGCGCGACACCTCCGCAGCCGTCGCAATGCAGGGCGCACGGCCGGCCTCAGCACATTGCCATTGATAGATCTCAAAGAGGCCGCGGCCCGACAGGGCGCGTTCCACCGACGCCCGCCCGCGCCCGGCCGAAAGCGCGCCCTGCAGCGAGAACTCCGCCGCGCCGGCCAGCGGCAGCGTCATATGACCGCATTCCGCCGCCACGACATGCGGTGCCCCGCCGAAGCGGGAGGGACACCACGCCGAGGCATTGAAGCCCGTACCCGCGCCGAGCACCAGACGCGGCCCCGGCTGGCCGGGCGCCCTGCCCGGTGTCAGGCATTGCGTCTCGAGCTTCTCCACCTGCCCCATCGCATAACCCAGCGCCTCGAAATCATTGATGAAATCGACCCGGTCGGCACCGCAAGTCTCCGCCACGCGATCACGCCTGATGGTCCAGTCCCGGTTCGTCAGCGTGGCCCCCTCAGCCGTCGCCACGGCCGCGAGCGCAATGCAGACGCTGTCGACGCGATTCTCCCCGCGTCCGCGCAGGTACGTCGCGGCGACGGCATAGAAATCCTCGAAGCGGTCATTGGCATAGCTGCCCGCGCTCCCGGGCAACAGGATGCCGTCGCGGACAAGGCCGAGGCGGGTGTTGGTCCCGCCGATGTCGCAGGCAAGTGCAAGCATGGAGATCCGCCTATCGCGCAATCGGCTGCGCCGAACCGCTGGCGGCCGCCCGATAGGCGGCATCGATCATCGCGAAGGCCCTGCGGCCGTCCTCTATCGTGACCGGCATCGGGCCGCCGTTCTTCAACGCATCGACGAAGGCCCAGGCGACGTGTTCGTGGAATATGCCCGTCTTGAACGACGGCACGACCGGCAGGGCAGACCATCCCTCCGCCTCGCCGCGCCGGAAGACGCGCAGGAAATCCGCCTCGCGCGTCGGGCGCGAGGCGATGTCCACGCCGGAAAGCAGGATCGAGCCCTCCGTCCCGTAGATTTCGATCGAGGTATCCGCGCCGGCAAAACACCAGCTCGTCGTCACCTCGGCGATCATGCCGTCCGCATAGCGGAAGGTGGCGACCGCCGTGTCCTCCACCGGCAGGCCGAGCGTGGAGGAAAGCGTGGCATAGGCGGTCTCCGGCTCGCCGAACATCCAGCGCAGGAAATCGGCGGCAT
Organism: Shinella sp. HZN7; assembly: GCF_001652565.1. Taxonomy (NCBI): domain Bacteria; kingdom Pseudomonadati; phylum Pseudomonadota; class Alphaproteobacteria; order Hyphomicrobiales; family Rhizobiaceae; genus Shinella; species Shinella sp. HZN7. The sequence continues at coordinate 3,456,353 of NZ_CP015736.1, forward strand.
GCACGCCCTCGTCGAGCAGCGTGCCGCCGCCCGAGCGCGCCGGATCGACGAACCAGACGGAGCGAAAGGCCTCCGTCAGGCCGTGGCTGTGGCCATGCCGCACGCGGCACAGCGTCACCCGGCCGAGCGCCTTCTCCTTGAGGAGGCGCTCGATCTCGTGGTTGGCCGGGTCGAAACGCTTCGGGAAACTCTGCATGAAGCGGATGCCTGTGCGCGCCACCACGTCGGCGATGGCATCGCACTGGGCGCGGTCGATGCCGAGCGGCTTTTCGCAGAGCACCGGCCGGCCGGCGGCGGCCGCCGCCTCCACCAGTGCCAGGTGGTCGCTCGTCGCCGAGCAGATGGCGACCGCATGGCTCTGGCGGATGAGGCCGGGAAGGTCCTGCGCCACATCGAGGCCATGGCGGGCGGCAAACTCCGCGGCCGCCGTTTCGGACGCATCCCAGACGCCGACGACCTGCACCTCGGGCCGCTCCAGAAAGGCGCGGGTCCAGAAATTGGCGTGGTAGTGCGCAACGCCGAGTATCGCGATCTTCAGGCGCATTCGGCCTTCTCCCCTTCCCCGCATACCGGCATCCGCGTGCCGGACCCCGCTGCTGCATAAAGCGTTTCCGCCACCTCGACCGAGCGCAGCCCGGCGGCGGCCGTATCGTCGGCCGGCGCTTCGCCGCGCACGACGGACAGCCAGTGGCGATGATGGGCCGCGCCGAGCGGTTCCTCCGGCAGGTCGGGCGTCACCCAGCCCGCCGCGCCGGTGACGGACGGCGCGTGCATGGCCGCCGCGCCGCGCTCGGTGCGCAGCCAGACCGTGCCGCGTTCGGCATAAAGTTCCAGGCGAAAGCGGTCGCATCCGGCAAGCTCGGTATAGCTCATCTCGTGGCTCACCCGCGCGCCGCCGGCCAGCCGGTAGGTGGCGAGCACATTGTCCTCCAGCTCCGTCCGCACGATGCGCCCGTCGGCAAGCCGGCGCTCCGGCCTCGCCGTCTTCATGTCGGCGGCAACGGTTTCAATCGGGCCGAGGAGGTGCTGGACGAGATCGATGCCGTGCACGCCGAGTTGCATGACGACGCCGCCCGAAACGTTGCCGGGCTTGAAGAACCAGTCGTTCCAGTCCGCCCCCGGTGTGGCGTTGCGAAGACGCACGGAATGGACCGCGCCAAGCGCGCCGGCCTCGATTTGACCGCGCAGCCAGCGCACCTCCGGGAAATGGCGGTGCATGAAGCTGACGGTGAGGCGCCGCCCCGCCCGTTCGTCCGCGGCGAGGATGGCGCGGCACTGGGCGCTGTTGAGCGCCATGGGCTTTTGCAAGAGCACGAACTTGCCGGCCTCCAGCGCATCGATGGCGATGCGCTCATGCGTGTCGTCGGGCGTCGCGATCACCACGGCGTCGATGGCGCTGTCGTCGAGCACCCGGCGATAGTCGGTCTCGGCCCGGCCGATGCCGAGCGCTTCGGCCTTCGCCTGCGTCGCCTCCGCCCGCCGGCCGACGAGCGCGGCGACATCCGCTCCGCCGGCGGCGCGAAGGCCGTCGATGTGGTAATCGGCGATGAAGCCCGCGCCGATGACGGCGACGGCGATCCGATCGGCAGCCGAACGGGACATGGTGATCAATCCGCTTGGATGGCAGGGGGGCGCCGGCCCATGGCAGGCGCCCGGTTTCTTCAGGGCGTCCACTGACCCTCGACCGACACGGCCGCGGTATTCACAGCCTTCAGCGGGGCGGTATAGGTATAGGTGAGCACGTCCTTCGCCTCGCCCGGAATGCGGTTCGTCGCCTTCAGGTAATCGACGATCGCCGCCATGTCCTCGACATAGGACGGATCGACATCCGGCGTGAAGGTGTAGTCGCCGAGGAGCGCGGCGTTCATCTCCACCGGCTGCTTCTGAAAATCGGAGAATATCTTCAGGACCTCGTCCTTGTTGGCGGGGTCGGCCACATAGGCCTGCGCCTTGGCGAGCACCTTCACCAGCGCTTCCGTCGCGACGGGATGGGCGCGCACCCAGTCCTGCGAAGCGACCCAGACGGTGCGGTTGTTGGAAACGGCGACGTCCTCGCCGCTGTTCTTGGCGAAGAAGCTCTTCGTGCCCGTATGCACGATCTTCGCACCCTGCTCCTGCACCGCGCGATAGGGGAAGGGCTCCCAGAAGACGATGCCCTGGATCTCGTTGTTGGCCATGGCGGCCATCGCCTCCGGCGGCGCAAGGTTCACCGTCTGGAGCTTCGTCTCGTCGAGGCCGTAGTGCTTGGCGACATTGGCAAGCAGGGCGCCTGACGTGGAGGAGACCAGAAGGCCGAGCTTCACATTGGTGAGGTCTTCCGGGTTCTCGACGCCGGCATCCTGGCGCACCACGATCTTCTCCAGCCCGTGGCTGACGGCATTGGTGCCGAGGACCACCACGGGCACACCATTGTGCGCCATCGAGACCGGCGGCAGGTTGCCGGGCGTCCAGAGCTGGATCTCGTCGGCAAGAAGCGCCTCGCCGGCGAGATTGCCGGAGGCGAAGGTCTTGAACTCGACGTTCTTGAAGCCGGCCTCGTCGAACCAGCCCTTCTCCTTGGCGACGATATGGACGAGGAACGGCAGGTCCGGGCCGATGCTGATGGACAGCGTGTCGGTTTCCACGTCCGCGGCGGCGGACGGGCCAGCCGCCAGGAGCATGCCGGCCATGGCGGCGGATATCAGGGATTTCAAGACGATGCGCATGTGGTTCTCCCTCTCGTTATACGTCAGGCGCCGTGCCAGCGCCCGATCCAGCGTTTGATCGCGGCGCCGATCGCCGCGTCGGTGATGAGGTTGAGCGCGCCGATGAGCAGGATGCCGACGACGATGACGCCGACGGAACCGCCGGTGTTGCGCTCGTTGATGATCATGTAGCCAAGCCCCCGGTCGGCGGCGATCAGCTCGGCGGCGACCAGCACCCCGAAGCTCAGCCCCCAGCCGATGCGCACGCCCGTCGCAAGATCGGGCGCGGCGGCGGGCACGGCGACGCGCAGGAGGAGCGGTACGCCGCTGAGGCCGAAGGTCTGCGCCGCCTTCAACAGCATCGGATCGATGCCGCGCATGCCCTGATAGGCCGCCGTGACGACGGGAAAGAAGGCGCCGAGGAAGATGATGAAGAATTTCGACGGCTCGCCGAGACCGAACCAGATGATCGCAAGCGGGATCCAGGCGAGCGGCGGGATCGGGCGCAGAAGCTCGATCAGCGGCCGCGCGAGGGCGCCGAAGCCGCGATACCAGCCCGCCGCGATGCCGACCGCCGCCCCGGCCAGCGCACCCAGCAGGAAGCCGGAAAAGACGCGCAGCAGGCTCCAGAACAGGTTGTCGGCGACGGTCTCGGCCGTGAGGCGCTCGGCCGCCGCGCGGATGGCGAGCGACGGGCTCGGGAAGATCGCCGGGTCGATCAACCCGGTGCGGGCGCTGATTTCCCAGGCGGCGACGGCGAGGAACGCGCCGATGAGGCCGAGGGTCAGGTCGCTGGCGGCAGAAAGGCGGGAAAGCGGCTTCATCGGCGCACCCGGTCGAGATCGCCCGCCCAGGGCAGCATGGCGCGTTCCAGCGCCGTCAGGCCGGCGGAGATGGCAAAGCCGATGAGGCCGATGACCAGCATGCCGATGATGGTGATCTCGCTGCGATAGAAGGTGCGCGCCTCCATGATCAGCGCGCCCAGCCCCTCGATCGTGCCGATCATCTCGGCGCCGACGATGACCATGAAGCCGACGCCGAGCGCCATGCGCGCACCGGCAAAGATGCGCGGCAGGGCGGCCGGCAGCACGACGCTGCGATAAAGCTCCAGCCCCTTCAGGCCGAAGGTGCGCGCGGCCCTGACGAGCGTCGGATCGACATAGCGCACGCCGGCGATCACATTGGACAGCATGACCCAGAAGCAGCCGTAGCCGATGAGGAAGACCTTGGTCAGCTCGCCCGCGCCGAACCAGACGATGACGAGCGGCAGGAGGCTCAGCGTGGCGACCGAGCGGCAGAACACGATGAGCGGCGCCGTCAGCTTGTCCACGACAGGCAGGGCACCGATGACGAGGCCGAGCGGGATCGCCAGCGCGAGCGCCGCGCCGTAGCCCTGAAGCACGCGCAGGATGGTGGTCAGCGCATGCGACCAGATCGACACGCCCGTCGGAAAGCCCGTCGTCGACAGTTCGACGAATCCCCGCGCGATGCGGCTGACCGGCGGGAACTGGTAGGGCTTGAGTAAGCCGTAGCGCACCCCGGCCTCCCAGAGAAGGAGAAGCACCGTGAAGGCGGCGAGCGGCGGAAGCGCCTGAACGAGTTTGCGCGTCATGTCGAAAGCTCGTTCCAGATGGCCTGGTAGAGCGCATTGAAACCCGGATCGGTGCGCAGGCGCGGGCCCGGCAGGTCGACCGGGAAGATGCGCTTGATGCGCCCCGGATTGGGCGCCAGCAGCACGATCCGGTCCGACAGCGTCAGGGCCTCGCTGATCGAATGGGTGACGAAGACGATGGTCTTGCGGCGCGCCTCCCAGATGCGCAGCAGCTCCTGCTGCAATTCGATGCGCGTCAGTTCGTCGAGCGCGCCGAAGGGTTCGTCCATCAGGAGGATCTGCGGATCGAGCGCCAGCGCGCGGGCAATGGAGACGCGCTGCTGCATGCCGCCGGACATTTCGCGCGGATAGCGCCCTGCCGCGGCTTCCAAGCCGACGAGCGAGAGGAGTTCCAGGGCGCGCCGGCGGCGCTCGGCCTTGGCAAGGCCCGACTTGCGGAAGCCGAAGGCGACATTGTCCACCGCCGTCAGCCAGGGAAAGAGCGCATGCTGCTGGAAGACGACGCCCTGCCCTTGCCCCGGCCCGGTGACGACCTTGCCGGCAATGGCGATCCGGCCGGCCGAGACGTCCTCCAGACCGGCGATCATGTTGAGGAGGGTCGTCTTGCCGCAACCGCTGCGGCCGATGAACGAGACGAACTCGTTCTCGGCGATGGCGAGATCGACATTGTCGAGCACCGGCACGGCGCCGCCGCTGCGCTGCGTGAACACCTTGCGCGCGCCATCGATGCGGATGAAGGCCGCTTCGACAGGCCCGCGGCCTCCCACGCCGGTATCCGGGCTGCGTCGTTCCATGACAGGGCTCTGCGACACGACGGACTCCCCTTCCGATCGCTGCGACGGATGGCTTTTGCCATTCCGGGATCAAAGCGTATACGTGAAAATCAAATTGTAAAGTGCAATTTGTATCCGCTATAATACAATCAGGCGTGAACAGGAGGCCCACCTCCCCGCATCATCAGCCGAAGAGGCGGGATTGCCGGGGCGGGATTCAAAATGTATCCGGTTGGAAGCAACAAGAAGCAGACACGAATCGACGATCGGGGCAGACCTTTGCGCGCAGCCTCTTCACATGCGGTCCTTGCATCCCTGCGGGACCAGATCGCCCGGCTGGACGACGGCGCGCGGCTGCCGACGGTGCGCGAGCTGATGCGCAGCCACCAGGTCAGCCAGGCGACCGTGCAGGAGGCGCTGACGCGCCTGCGCGAGGAAGGGCTCCTCACCTCGCAGGTCGGCCGCGGAACCTATGTCGTCAAGGATGGCGAGGCGGCCGCGCAGGACGGCGCCGATGCCACCAGACACCTCGACAGCCTGCTGATCCTGTCGAATGCCAGCCTCAACGAGCGCTGCGTGCTGGTGCAGAACCACATCGTCGGGCACCTGTCGCGCACGGGCAGCAAGGTGGTGCAGATCTCCTACCACAATACCGGTCACCTGCTGGACATCCTGACGTCGGTTCCGGATTTCGACGCCGCGATCCTGCAATCCCACTACGAGAACATCCCGATCCGGCTGCTCCATCTCCTCCAGGGCAAGACGCGCGCCCTCGTCGTCGACGGGAATTCCGTGGCGGGCGTCGACATCGACCGGGTCGGCACCGACTGGGAGGAGGCGCTGGATCTCGCGCTGGAGCATCTTTCGGAGCTGGGACACCGCTCCATCGCGCTGGTTTCGCTGGATTCCATGGCCCAGCCCATTCTCTCCGTACGACGCGCCTTCGACCGGCTCGGCCGCCGCCACAAGACCGGATGGGAACACACCGAAAGCATCGCGCTCGGCGGGGTGCTGCATCCCACCCAACGGGTCGGCGACGCCCTGAAGACGGCGCTCGGCGCATTGGTCGACCGGCACGGCCGGCTTCCCTTCACGGCGATGGCGACGCTCGGCATTTCCGATTCCCTCGGCATCCGGCAATGCCTTACCGAAATGGGCATCTCCTGCCCGCGGGACCTCAGCCTCGTCGTGCTCGGCCACCACGACGTTCCGACCGAGCATTTCGGCTTCATGAGCATGGCCGGCAGCTCGTATCTGGCCGCCGCCAGGAGCCTGATCGAGGTCATCCACAAGCGCATCGCGGCGCCGCGCGAGGCGCCGCAGATCGTCTATCTCGACTGCCTCGCCGAGTTCCGCGACAGCACCGGCACGCCGCCCCGCTGAAACACAGACGCCGGCCGGACGACGGCGCACGCCCTCACCTAAAAAACAGGCTTGCATCGAGGGATGCATCTGCTACGGTACAATACATATTGTATCAGTCGAGTTTGCCCGGAGCATGGCGCGTCCTGGCCATTCGCAATGGGGAGGGTGCAGTATGTTGGGTGAGCGTCTGCCGGAGCGGCTCCAGCCGCTTGCCTCGCGCTTCGGCGTCCGGCCCTATTACGGCGACATCCACAATCACTGCGACATTTCCTACGGCCATGGCAGCCTCGAACAGGCGCTGCGCCGGGCGCGCCGACAACTGGATTTCGTCTCCGTCACCGGGCATGCCTACTGGCCCGACATGCCGGTCGACGACCCGCGCGTCGCCCATATCGTCGATTTCCACGTCAAGGGCTTCGCCAGGCTCGAAAAGCTGTGGGGCGCCCATTTCGATACGCTGGCGGCGGCGGACGAGCCGGGCGTCTTCACCGTCTTCCCGGGCTACGAAATCCATTCCTTCGCCCATGGCGACTATACGATCGTCTATCGCGACATCGCCCGCCAGGAGGTGATCAAGGCCGATACGCCGGCAGAACTGCACGCCCGGCTGCGCGCCGCCTATGGCGACGGCGTCTTCGCATTCCCGCACCATATCGGCTACCGCCTCGGCGCGCGCGGGGTGAACTGGGATACGGTCGTCGAGGACCTCTCGCCTGTCATGGAGATCATCTCCATGCACGGTTGTTCCGAGACGTCGGTCATGGACCGGCCGTTCCTGCATTCCATGGGCCCGAGCGACGGCCAGTCCACCGCCCGCCACGGCCTCAACCGCGGCATCCGCTTCGGCTTCCTCGGCAATACCGACCATCACAGCGGCTATCCCGGCTCCTACGGCCACGGCCGCTCGGCCGTCTATGCGCCGGAGAATTCCCGCACGGCCCTGTGGGACGCCATCCACCGGCGCCGCACCAATGCGCTGACCGGCGATGCAAGCCATCTCTTCTTCGCGATCGGCGAGGCCATGCAGGGCGGCAGCATATCCACCGGTGGACCTGCAGCGCTGGAGCTTGAAGCGGTCGCGGGCGGCGCCATCGACTATATCGACCTCATCCGCAACGGCAACGTCGTCGGCCGGGTGACACCGGACCTGCAACAAAGCCCGATCGACACCGCCGACGGCAGCATGGAAACCCTGCTCGTGCTGGAACTCGGCTGGGGCGCACGCGGAAAATTCCACGACTGGCAGGGCTCGCTGGAGCTTTCCGGCGGCGACATCCTCTCCGTCGAGCCGCGCCTGCGCGGTTCCGAAGTGGTCTCGCCGCTGGAGGGTGGCGGCGACGCGAAGGACGAAAACGACATTCGCCTTTCCGGCAACCGCATCGACTTCACGATCCGCTCGATCGCCAACCCCAACAACACCACCGCCGCCATGCAGGCCATCGCGGCTCGCATCCGCATCACGCCGGATGCGAGGGTCCGCTTGGTGCTCGACGGCCAGAGCTTCGAGGCGAGCGCCGAGCGCCTGCTCGAAGGCGCGCTTTCGGGCAATCTGGGCCCGATCGACAGCCCCGCCTTCCGCCTGCACCCACTGCCGCGCCCGCATCAATGGCAGTGGCGCGGCGGGCTCGCCATCGAGCCGCTGCGCAAGGGCGACTGGATCTATGCCCGCATGCGCCAGGCCAATGGCCAGTGGAACTGGGCGAGCCCGATCTTCTGCGAATAGGAAACCGGGGAAGCCCCGTTTTCCGCGATGCCGAAAGCAAGCACTGAACATTCATGAGGCAATGGGAGACTCATCGATGACCTCTACGACCCGCATTCCAAGACGCAACGTCCTCAAGGGCGTTGGCATGGCGGCCGCCGCCAGTCTCGTTCCCGGCGCATTCCGGCCGCTTTACGCCGCCAGCGTCGCGCCGATCACCATCGTGATCAACCAGTCGCCCTGGTTCGAAAGCTTCCGCAAGACGGTGGAAGTCTACGAGGCCGAAACCGGCAACAAGGTCGAGCTCGACGTCAACCCCTTCGCGGGTTCGCTCGAAAAGCAACGCAATTCCGTGCGAGCGAGCGCGGGCCAGTACGACATCCTGATCATGAACTCCGGCTGGTTCGCCGAGATGTATGCCGGCGGCTTCGTCGAGGCCATCACCGACATCGACCCCGGCTTCCAGCTCGATCCGGAGGTCTACACGCTCGGCGACACGATCTACTATGACGCCGCCGACAAGACGATGACCAAGGCCGGCAAACTGATGTCTATGCCGGTCTCACCGCTGATCCCGATGCTCTACTATCGCGGCGACCTCTACGAGGAGGCCAGCCTTTCGGCACCGAAGACCTTCGCCGAACTGGAAGCCAACGCCAAGAAGTTCCACAACCCGCCGGGCATGTACGGCATCGTGCAGCGCGGCGCGCGCGGACCGCACACCGTCGCATACGACTTCTACCCCTATCTCTACGGCTTCGGCGGCGGCATCTTCAAGGACCAGTCGACGGGCGACTACTCCGTCACGCTGAATTCCGACCAGGGCCGCGAAGCGCTCGACTACTATGTGCGCCTCGCCAAGGAAGCCGGCCATCCCAAGACGGCGGCCTCCGACCAGGCGGAGGTCATCCAGGCCATGGTGACCGGCCATACGGCGCATATCATGATGGTTATCGCCGCCTGGTCGCAGATGGACGATCCCAACAAGTCCGCCATCGTCGACAAGGTCGAATGGGCACCGACGCCCTCCGTCGAAGGCTTCCCCACCTCGCCCGGCCTCGGCCACTGGCTGGCCGGCATTTCCAAGAACGTGCCCGACGACCGCAAGCGCGCCGCCGTGGAGTTCCTGCGCTGGTTCCAGACGAAGGCCGCACAGCTCGAAACGGCCAAGGCCGGCGGCATCCCCGTCCATGCGGCGGTCTACAAGGAGCCGATCGCCGACGAGCGCCGCTACCGCTGGATGAAGCCGCTCGCCGAAGCCCTGCCGCATGCGGTGAACATCTACCAGTTCCCCGAGGCGAGCGAGGTCATCTCGGTGCTGGAGCTCGGGCTCAACCGGGCCGTCGCCGGCGAGATCACGACCGTCGACGCGCTGAACGGCATGTCCGACGAGATCGAGAAGATCATGGCCGGCCATGCCTACAAGACCGGCAAGCTCGATCCGCTGAAGTAAGGACCGGACCATGGCCGCCGCGCAAGCCCAGATTCAATCGTCCCCGCGGCGGCCGACACAGGTCTTCGAAGACCGCGGCCAGCGTCTCTGGCGCTGGCTGACCTTCTCGCCGGCCCTCGCCATGATGCTCGCCCTCAGCATCCTGCCCATCGCAAACCTGTTCCTCACCAGCTTCCAGAACATCACCTGGGCGGACGGGCAGCAGGTGCGCACTTGGGTGGGCCTCACCCATTACCAGGCGTTGTTCTCCGACAGCCTTTTCGGCGCCGGTATCTCCAATACGCTGATCTTCGCCTTCGGCGCCGTCGCCGGCCAGATGGTCCTCGGCTTCGCCATGGCGCTGCTCTGCACCAAGATCGTACGTGGCCGCGTGCTCTACCGGGCGATCTTCATCCTGCCGATCCTCATCCCGGGCATCGTCATCGGCGCCATCTGGAAGCTGATGCTCAATTTCGACTTCGGCCTCATCAACAAGGCCCTAAACCTCGTCGGAATCCTGCCGCATGACTGGCTGGGCAGTCCCGAAACAGCCCTCTTCTCGGTCATCGTCGTCGACATCTGGCACTGGACGCCGTTCTGCTTCCTGCTGTTCCTGGCGGGGCTCGAATCCCTGCCGCAGGATGTCTTCGAGGCCGCCAGGATGGACGGCGCGGGCGCCTGGCAGGAGCTGATCTACGTCACGCTGCCGCTGATGATCCCGACGATCGTCGTCACCTTCGCCTTCCGCCTCGTGCTCGCCTTCAAGGTCTTCGACGAGGTCTATCTCCTCACCAGCGGCGGCCCCGGCACCTCGACCGAGGTCATCAGCTTCACGCTCTACCAGCGCTTCTTCACCGAGGACAAGGCGGGCTACGGCTCGGCCATGTCGGTCACCGTCATCTTCCTCGTCTCGCTGCTTCTCGTCCTCGCCCTTTCGGCGCGCCGCCGCACGGGAGCCGCCTCATGAGCCGGCGCACCCATTCCGCCCTTCCGGTCCATATCACATTGGCGATCGGCGCCGCGCTCGTCCTCGTGCCGATCGTCTGGACCGTCGCGGCCGGCTTCCGCACGCAGATCTCGCTTCTGATGGGTGACGTTCTCTTCACGCCGATCGGCAGCAACTTCGCCGAGGTGCTCTGGTCGAAGACCTCCGACTTCCTTCTCAACTACCGCAACTCGATCATCGTCGGCATCGCCAGCACCGTCCTGTGCGTCGTCGTCGCCACGCTTGCCGCCTTTTCGCTCAACCGGATGCGCTGGCCCGCCTGGACCGTGCATCTCTTCCTCGCCTGGACGATGATCTTCCACATGATCCCGCCGGTGGCACTGGCGAGCGCCTGGTTCACCATGGCGCGGGCGGTGGGGCTGGAAAACACCTTCACCGGCCTGATCCTCGCCCATGCGACGCTCAACCTGCCGATGGCGATCTGGCTGATGGCTGTCTTCGTGCGCGACGTGCCGAAGGAGCTGGAGGAGGCGGCGATCATGGACGGGGCGGATACGCCGCATATCCTGTGGCATGTCGTCCTGCCGCTGATCACGCCAGGCCTTGCCGCGACCTCGATCCTCACCTTCATCTTCTCCTGGAACGAATTCGCCGTCGCCCTGACGCTGACGATGAAGCAGACGGCCACCGTGCCCGTCGCCATCGCCAAGTTCGCCCAGGATTTCGAGATCCAGTACACCCAGATGGCCGCCAGCGCCGCGCTGGCCATGGTCCCGGCCATCCTCGTGCTGCTCGTGGCGCAGCGCTACATCGTCAAGGGGCTCACGCAAGGAGCGGTGAAATAGCATGAAGGCGGTTTTTGTCCTGTTCGATTCCCTCAACCGGCACCTGCTCGGGCCCTATGGCGGAACACGCATCCCGACGCCGAATTTCGACCGGCTCGCCGCCCGCAGCGTGACCTTCGACAAGCACTATGTCGGCAGCCTGCCCTGCATGCCGGCAAGGCGCGACATGCTGACCGGCCGCCTCACCTTCCTGCATCGCAGCTGGGGGCCGCTGGAGCCCTTCGACAATGCCTTCCCGGAAATCCTGCACCGGGAGCGTGGCACCTACAGCCATCTGGTGACCGACCACTTCCACTATTGGGAGGACGGCGGGGCGACCTATCACAACCGCTACGATTCCTATGAATTCGTGCGCGGCCAGGAGGGCGACCGCTGGAAGGCGATGGTGCAGCCGCACTGGGAGCGCCTGCGCGAGAAATACCACGCCCGCCAGTTCAGCGACCAGCGGCGATCCTATTTCGGCCAGAACATCATCAACCGCGAGTTCGTCAAGGAAGAGAAGGACTTCCCCTCCGTGCGCTGCTTTGCCGAGGGCTTCGACTTCCTCGACCGCAACCGCGACGCCGACAACTGGATGCTGCAGATCGAGACCTTCGATCCGCACGAACCCTTCACGGCGCCCGAGCGTTTCAAGGCGCAGTTCGATACCGGCTGGCAAGGCCCGATCCGCGACTGGCCGCGCTATGGCCGCGTCGACGAGCTGCCGGAGGAATGCGAGGAGCTGCGCGCCAACTACTATGCGGTGGTGGCGATGTGCGACCACCTGCTCGGCGAATTGCTGGACTATTTCGACCGTCACGAGCTGTGGAAGGACACCGCCCTCGTCGTCACCACCGACCATGGCTTCCTGCTCGGCGAACACGACTTCTGGGCCAAGAACCGCATGAACCTCTACGAGGAAGTGGCGCATATCCCGCTCTTCCTGCACGATCCGCGCCATGCGGCACGCGCGGGAAGCCGGTCTGAGGCCCTCACCCAGTCGATCGACCTTGCGGCGACCTTCCTCGACCTCTTCGGCGCCACACCACCGGCCGAGAACGAAGGCTTTTCGCTTTGCGCCATGGCCGACGGCACAGCGCCGCGCCAGGGCGCTCTGTTCGGCTATTTCGGCGGGGCTGTGAACGTTGCCGATGGCCGATACACCTATCACCGCTTCCCGGAGGACCTGTCGCAGCAGGAACTCTACCAGTACACGCTGATGCCGACGCATATCTTCTCGCCGTTCACGCCGGCCGAGCTTGCCTCCGTCGAACTCTCGCCGCCGCTTGATTTCACCAAGGGCGCGACCCTCCTAAAGGTGCCGGTGATCGAGCGTTCGCCGATGTACAACAACTACGGCCCCGGCGCGCTGCTCGAATCCGAAACGCGCCTCTACGATCTTGAAAACGATCCCGGGCAGGAAAAGCCGCTCGTCGATCCCGGTGAGGAACAACGCCTTGCAGAACTGATGAACCGGCTGATGCAGGCGAACGGCGCGCCGCCCGAAGCCTTTTCGCGCTTGGCCTTCGATGCCGTTTCGGGAGAAGACCATGGCTGAAGTCCAGATCCGGGACGCCCGCAAATCCTATGGCGCCGTGGAAGTGCTGCGCGGCGTCGATGTCGAGGTCAGAGACGGCGAGTTCGTCGCACTGGTCGGGCCATCCGGCTGCGGCAAGTCCACCCTCTTGCGCATGATCGCCGGGCTGGAGGGCATTTCCGGCGGCGAGATCCGCATCGGCGCGCGCGTCGTCAACGATATCCCGCCGAAACAGCGCGACGTCGCCATGGTCTTCCAGAACTATGCGCTCTATCCGCACATGACCGTCGCCAAGAACATGGGCTTCTCGCTGAAGCTCGCCGGCAAGCCGAAGGACGAGATCGACAGGCGCGTTGCGGCCGCCGCCGAGATTCTTGACCTCTCCACCCTGCTCGACCGCCTGCCGCGCCAGCTCTCGGGCGGGCAGCGCCAGCGTGTGGCGATGGGCCGCGCCATCGTGCGGAACCCACGCGTCTTCCTGTTCGACGAACCCCTGTCCAACCTCGACGCCAAGCTGCGCGTGCAGATGCGCGCGGAAATCAAGGCGCTGCACCAGCGCCTCGGCACGACGACGGTCTATGTCACCCATGACCAGGTCGAGGCGATGACCATGGCGGACAAGATCGTCGTCATGCGGGCCGGCGTGGTCGAGCAGGTGGGCTCGCCGCTCGATCTCTACGACCATCCCGCCAACATGTTCGTCGCCGGTTTCATCGGCTCGCCGGCGATGAATTTCATCGAGGGGCACATCGAGAAGGGACGGTTCATTTCCGGCTGCGGCCTGTCGGTCGCGACGGGACCGACCGCCGACACCGCCCGGGCCGTGCTCGGCATCCGCCCGGAGCATCTGACGCTCGATCCCGCAGGCACGGCCGCGACCGTCGTGGTCGTCGAGCAGACCGGTTCTGAAACCCTGCTGCTGCTTGAAATGGCCGGGCAGAAACTCACCTATCTCGGCCGCGACCGCCTGCCCATTCGGCCTGGCGAGACCGTCCACATCCTGCCGGACGCCACGCGCCTGCATCTCTTCGACCCGCAAAGCGGCCACCGATTGGGCGACAGGCCGGGCGCCGCTTGAACCCGGCACCCCGACCGTCAAGACGGCGCGCCGAAAGCGCTACACTTTTCCGATACCGGCTATGAAGCCCGTCTCTGCCTGTCGGCATCTCCCTACAAGGGCGAGAGGGCTGGCAGCCTGCTTTTCCCGCCAATTCTCCCTATGAGAGTGCCGCAGGTTAAGCCCCTCCCCCTGGTGGGGAGGGGTCTTCAACTCATATCGATTGCCCTGCCGAGCCCAGGACGGAGACATTGCCGCTGGCGCAGCATGGCTAAGCCCATCGACCGGTGACGCATTTCGGCACATCTGATAACCAATTGCTTACCCTTTGCGGAGTCGATCGGCGCATACAATCAAGAGTAGGTGGGACCACGCGAATGGCTGGGTAAACGTGAGCCCGCTCCATGATGGAGCCGATTCGAGGTGCCATTTCATGCCCATGCAGACCGTTCATCGTCTGACCAACGACCCGACACCCGCCCAGCGTCTTGCCCGTGCCATCAAGGACATCGACAGGCGACTGGACTGGATCCACCGACACAATCTGCCCGTTCCCCTGAACGCCTATCGTGCCCGACGCATCCTGCACGAGGCGCTTGCCCGTTGTCGCGAGCGCAATAGCACTCTCCCGCCGGCTCGCTGACGGGAGACACTGCGCGAGCGGATGCGATGCCCAAGCCGCGCCGGTCGCGCAGGGACCCGGTCGAGCGATACGAGGCGCTCCCGGGTCTTTCCTTTGCAATCAGAACTCAATGCCCGAAGCAGAGCGGGCAGCCACGCACCGCACCGCCGAGCCCAACGCGGCACGGCTGAAGGCTCTTTTCAGACGGCGAGGACGAAGTGGTTTTCGCCTGCCGTGACGACCTCGCTCTGGTCCTTCGCCGCGATGCGGCGGACGGCCTCCACCGCGCCGGGGTCGATCCGCGAGGCGGCATCGGAGAAGCGGCACGCCGGATCGGGCACGGCCGACAGCAACAGCTTTGTATAGGGATGCTGCGGGTTGTCGATCACCGCGCCGCAATCGCCCCATTCGACGATCTGGCCGCTATACATGACCGCGATATCCTCCGCGACATAGCGGGCGGTGGCAATGTCGTGGGTGATGTAGAGGAGGCCGAGATTGCGCGCCGCCTTCATCTCGTTGAGCAGGTTCAACACGCCGAGGCGCACCGAGACGTCCAGCATCGAGGTCGGCTCGTCCGCGACGAGGACCTGCGGGCGGGCGATGTTGACGCGCTGGCGCTGGCCGCCGGACAGTTCGTGGGGGTATTTCGGGGCGACGATGGCGGGATCGAGCTTGACGCCGGCAAGCTGCTCGAAGACCGCGGCGTCGAGGTCGGCAGATCGGATATCCGGGCGGTGCAGGCGCAGCGTCCGCTTCAGGTGATAGGCGATGGTGTGCGCCGGGTTGAGCGAGGCGAACGGATCCTGGAAGATCATCTGCACGGCCTGCCGGTAGGCGGCAAGGTCGCGGCCGCGCCGACCCGCCGTCGGCTCGCCCTTGAACAGCACGCGGCCGCTCGTCGGCAGGTATTCCAGCATGGCCATGCGCGCGCAGGTCGTCTTGCCGCTGCCCGATTCCCCGACGATGGCGAGCGCCCGCCCGCTGTGGAGTGCGAAATTGACCGAGCGCGCGGCCCGCACGCCGCCCGTTTCGCTGCCGAAGGTCTTGCTGACAGTGTCAAAGCGCAGAAGCGGTTCGTTCATCCGAGCACACCTCCCTTGAGCGAGGGGAACGAGGCCCAGAGCCTCTTCGTATAATCGTGTCGCGGCGTGCGGAAGATCGCCTCCGACGGTCCCTGTTCCACCATCCTGCCCGACAGCATGACGCCGATGCGGTCGCAGAACTGCACCATCAGCCCGAGATCATGGGTGATGAACAGCACGGAAAAGCCGCGCTGGCGGCGCAGTTCGTCGATCCGCTGGAGGATTTCGCGCTGCACCACCACGTCGAGCGCCGTTGTCGGCTCGTCCATGACGACGAGCTTGGGATCGAGCGCCATGCAGATGGCGATGACGATGCGCTGGCGCATGCCGCCGGAGAACTGGTGCGGATAGTCGCGCATGCGCTCCGGCCTGATGTCGACGAGCGTCAGCATCTCGGCGGTGCGGTCGCGCGCCTCCTTGCGCGTGCAGCCGGTATGGGTGCGCAGCACATCGTAGAACTGCTCCTCGACGCGCAGCACCGGGTTCAGCGAGTTCATCGCGCTCTGGAACACCATCGCCACCTCGCGCCAGCGGAAATCGGCGAGCGCCCGTTTGTCGAGGCCGAGCACGTCGCGGCCGGCAAGGCGGATCTCGCTGCCCTTGCGGATCAGCGCCGGCGGGCCATGCAGCCGGCTGACGGCAAAGGCGATAGTGCTCTTGCCGCAGCCCGATTCCCCGGCAAGCCCGAAGACCTCCCCCGGCGCGACGTCGAAGGAGACGTCGTCCACCGCACGAAAATCCGTCTCCGCGCCGATATAGTCGATCGTGAGGTTCCTGACGGAAAGCAAGGCGTCGCTCACAGGCGTCCCTCCCCGGATCTGATGAGGCTCGACCAGCGGGCAAGGCGCCCGCCGGTGCGCAGCCGCGGATTGGCAATCTCATCCACCGCGAAGTTGACCAGCGACAGTCCGATGCCGAGCAACGCCAGCGCCAGGCACGGCGCAAGGATGTCCCACCAGGCGCCGACCGAGAGCGCCGAGGCCTTCTGCGCGTTGTAGAGCATGGTGCCCCAGGAGATGACGTTGGGATCGCCGAGCCCAAGGAATTCCAGTGTCGCCTCGGTGATGACGGCGAAGATGACGCTGCCGATGAAATTGATGCCGACGATGGAGAAGACGTTCGGGAAGATCTCGAATGCCATGATGCGCCATTGCGGCTCGCCCATCATCTCCGCGGCCTTCACGAAATCCCGCTGCTTGACGGACAGCGTCTCGGCCCGCGTGACGCGCGCGCCCCAGGCCCAGGAGGTGAGGCCGAGGATGAGCGCGATGACCATAGGCCCCGCCTGCCCGACGAAGGAGGCGATGACGAGCAGCAGCGGCAGGTTCGGCACGACCAGCACCATGTTGGTGAGGAAGCTGATCACCTCGTCCGTCTTGCCGCCGCGATAGCCAGCGATGATGCCGAGCGTCGTGCCGACGACGGTGATCAGCAGGCCGGCGGCAAAGCCCACGGCGAGCGAGGTCTGCGCGCCATAGATCAGCCGCGCCCAGACATCCTGCCCGAGGCGGGTCGTGCCGAGGATATGTTCGGCCGAGGGCGGCTGGTGCGGCCGGCCGGTGCGGCCGGCGGGATTGTATTCCGTGAGCAGCGGCGCGGCGACCGCCACCAGCACGATGAGGAGCACGATGGCAAGGCCGACGAGCGCCTTGCGGTTGCGGCGAAGGCCGATCAAGAGCTGGCCCATGTCAGCCACTCCCCTTCAGACGCGGGTCGAGCAGAACATAGCTGACATCGACGAGGAAATTGGACACCAGCATGGCGGCGGTCATGACGAGGAGCTGGCCCTGGATGACCGGATAGTCGCGGGCGAGGATCGCCTGGTAGAGCGTATTGCCAAGGCCCGGATAGTTGAACACCACCTCCGTCACCAGCGAGCCGCCGAGCACGGTGCCGAGCGCGATGGCAAGGCTGGAGACCGTCGGCAGCAGCGCATTGCGCGCCGCATACCAGACCATGACGCGCCGGTCGGAAAGTCCCTTGGCGCGGGCCATCACCACATAGTCCTGCCCGAGCAGGTTGATCATATTGTTGCGCATGGTCACGGTGAAGCCGCCGGTCAGGACGAAGCAGAGCGTGACGAGCGGCAGGATGGCATGATGGGCGACGCTGGCGAAAAAGGCGAGGCTGAAGGACGGATCGAGCGCCGGGTCATGCGCATAGCCCGTCGGAAACCAGCCGAGCGTGAAGCCGAAGACGAAGAGCGCGACGAGCGAGGTGACGACCGCCGGAATCGAGGTGGCGAAGATCGCGGAGACCGACACCACCACGTCGAGCCGGCTGCCGCGCCGCCAGGCGGCGACCATGCCGAGGAAACTGCCGAGCGCGAAGGAGATCAGCGTCGCCGTGCCGACGAGACCGACGGTCCACAGGAGCGCCCGCCCGAGCAGGTCCGTCACCGGCAGCGGGAAATATTTCACCGAGACCCCAAGGTCGCCGGTGAAGATGCTGGAGAGATAGGTGAGGTACTGCTCCCAGAGCGGCCCGTCGACGAAGCCGAAGGTGAGCTTCAGCGCCTCCAGGCTTTCCGGCGGCAGTTCCGAGCCCGCCGAGGAGAACATCAGCGCCACCGGATCGCCCGGCATCAGGCGCGGCAGGAAGAAGTTGATCGTCGCCGCCGCGATGAAGGCGGCGAGGTAGAACAGGATTCGGCGAAGCAGGAAGGGCATGGTGTGGAACCGGCGGGGCCTGTCACGGTCCCCGCCTCCTCTATGGACGGATCACGGAACCGGCTGGAGAGCCAGGAGGTTCAGAAGACGTGCGCGATTGTTCCTGGTGATCGACGGATTGGCGAAGGGATTCTCCTTCGTCGACCAGCCGGTGAAGCGGCTCGTATTGTACTGATACCAGTTCGGGTTGTTAAACACCGGCATCAGCGGCAGGTTCTCCGCAACGATGCGCTGGGCCCTGTTCATGATATCCTTCTGCTTGGCGAGATCGGCCGTGTGGGTGAACTCCCCGATCAGCTTTTCGACATCCGCATTGAACCAGCGCTGCGCGGTGAAGCGCGTCTTGCCCTTGTCGGCCTCGGTGAAGGCGCGCTTGTAGGGATAGTACGGCGAAGCTGCGGCCGGCAGACTGTTGATGGCGGCGTCGAACTTGCCGGAGATGAGGTTCTGGCTCCAGACGGCCTCTTCCGGCGTCTCGATCCTCGCATCGATGCCGACCGCCTTCATGTTGTCGATGGCGATGTTGACGGTGTCGATCCAGTCGGTCCAGCTCGCCGGAACGATGATCGAGAAGGCGATCTTCGTGCCGTCGGGGTTGTCGCGCATGCCGTCGCCGTCCTTGTCGACATAACCGGCCTCGTCGAGCAGCGCCGCGGCTGCCGCCTCGTCATAGGTCGCGAACTTGCCGAAATCGGTGGTGACGGACGGATCGGCCCAGGCCTTGTAGAGCTCGCCCATCAGGCCCGGGTCCTCGTTCAGCGTCGGATAGCCGTAGCCGGCGATATCGACCATGCCCTGCCGGTCGAGCGCCATGGAAACGGCCTGGCGGAACTTCAGGTCGGAAAAGGCCTTGCGATTGTCCGCATTGGCGCTTTCCTGGTTGAAGACGAAGGCCACCATGCTGCTCGGCGAATACCAGTAGTGGAAGTGCTCCGGGTTCTTGGCGACATAGACCTTCTCGATATCGGGGATGAAGGAGACGCCCCAGTCGAGCGTGCCGTCCACCGTCGCGGTCAGGATCTGGTTGTTGTCGGCAAGCTGCGGGAAGCGCATGCAGTCGACCTTGAGCTGTTCTGCGTCCCAGTAGTTCGGGTTGCGGCACTGGTCGTAGGTCTGCCCGGTGAAGCGGGCGATCTCCGTCATCGGACCGCTGCCGACCGGCGTCTCGTTGGAGAAGGTGACGGGATCGGCGATGTCCTTCCAGGCATGCTGCGGCACGATAGGGATCTGCACCAGCGTTTCGGCGGCAAGCGAGGTCGGCTCCTTCATGGTGAAGCGCACGGTCTCGGCATCCGCCACCTCGACACCGTCGATCTGCGTCCAGATGCTGACGAAGTCGAGCGCCGGGAATCTCTTCACGAGGTCGAAGCTGAACTTCACGTCCTCGGCGGTCAGCGGCTGGCCGTCGGACCATTTCAGGCCGGAACGCAGCTTGAAATCGATGCTCTTCAGGTCGTCGGAGAGCGTGAAGCTCTCGGCAAGACGATAGACCGGCTTGTTGCTGTCGAACTGGTTGAAGATGACCAGCGGCTCATAGATGAAGTCGAGCGTGCTCTGGCGCGCGGACGTCTGGTTGAAGGGGTTAAAGTTGCGCACCCACGTCGTCGCGGGCTCGATGTTCACGGTCAGCACGGTCTGGGCAGCCGCGGGCGCGGCGCTCAGCATCAGGGCCGCAACGGCCGTCAGGGTCTGGAACTTCATGTCGTTCACTCCTCTCTTGAACTGTCGGGTTTCGGGCGGCGCAGCATGCCCTCGTAAACGCCCTTGTCCTGCGCGGGGATCGGCATCGCACCGACCGCACCCACATAAAAATCCACCGGTCCGGCATCGCCGATCACCGCATAGGCATACCCGTCGGCCTTGAGTGCGAGGAGCGCGCCCGCAAGCAGCGCCACGCCCACGCCCCTGCCCCGCGCGTCAGGATGCACGCCCGTCGGCCCGAAGAAGCCGCGCGCCACGATGTCGTGACAGGCAAAGCCGAGAAGCCGCCCTTCAGACACCGCAACGAGGCAGGCGACCGGCCGGCGCGAAAAGGCGACGGTCACCTCGCTCGCCCAGTTGTCGGAAAAGTTCTCGCGCACCCAGTCGACCACGAGCGCCATTTCCGGCGCCAGCGCCGGACGGATCGTGACGCCCTCGACCGGCGGACGCGCCGCAAGCGCCGCGAATTTTTGCGAATGGAGATTGACGAGAAGATCGGGCATCGTTTGCGTTCTCCGTCAGGCCCAGTGGCCGTAGAGGTTGGGCATCAGCGCCGCGTTGACGATGAAGCGGTCCCAGTCCTTCTGCTCCCAGGGCGTCCAGGCCGTCTCGGCAATGGCCGAAAGGCGAGGGAAGACGAGGCGATCGAAGATCGCGCGGTCGGCCATGGATTCGTTCCAGATGCAGGCCTGGACGCCCTTGAAATGGGCCAGCTGCTCGCCCGTCCACCCTTCGACGGGGTCGAAATCATAGGTGTCGCGCGGGGACGGGGAGCCCGCCCAGCCGGCGCCCGGCTCGTTCCAGTCGGTGGACTGGCCCATGTCGAGATAATAGGCCTGCCCCGGCGCCACGACGATGTCGTAGCCCTCCTGCGCAAGACGCGCGCTTACCGGCACGTCGCGCCAGCCGATGAGATAGGACGATGCCTTGTCGAGCACGCCGCCATGCGCCGCCTCCTGCCAGCCGCCGGTGACGCAGCCGAGCGCCTTGACGCTCGCATGCACCTGCCGCAGGAAGGCCGCCTGCAGCACGGCGGTCGGCGCGCCTTCGATGTCGTCGGCGCCGTCGTGGTTGGTCTCGACATTGTTGTGCCGCGCATGGGCCTTGGCCGCGTCCGCGCCGGCAAGATCGGCGAGCATGGCAAGCGCCAGCGGCGAGCCGGACCAGGCCCCGAGCGGCACCTCGTCCGCACCGACATGCAGGATGCCGGCGGGAAAGAGCCCGGCAAGCTCCTGCATCACCGTCTCCATGAAGGCGATGGCCTTCGGCTGGGCCGGGTTGAGGCAATTGTTCGGCATGCCCTGCACGGAGGCATACTCGCCGGTCTCGTCCGGATCGCGCAGCTCCGGCAGCGCCTGCAGCAGGGCGAAGCTGTGGCCGGGCACGTCGATTTCCGGGATGACGGCGATGCCGTAGCGACCGGCATGCGCCACGATCTCGCGCACCTCGTCCTGCGTATAGTAGCCGCCGGTCGGGAACGGCCCGGAGCCGAAGAGCGGCGGCACAGGCAGGTCATGGCCGCGCCAGGCGGCCTTTTCCGTCAGTTGCGGATAGGCGGTGATCTCGATGCGCCAGGCCTCGTCGTCGGTGAGGTGCCAGTGGAAACGGTTGAGCTTGTTCCAGGCGAGAATCGCGAGGAACTGCTTGACCTCGGCGCCGGCATAGAACTGGCGCGCCACGTCGAGATGGCAGCCGCGGAAGCCCATGCGCGGGGCATCCTCGATGCTGCCAGCCACAGGAAAGAGGAAGGTGGCGGGGTGGCGCCGGGCACCGCGGAAGATCTGGCCCAGCGTGATCAGCCCGTAGAGGAAACCCGCAGGCGCAGACGCCGTGACGAGCACGCCATCGGCCGCAAAGTCGAGGCGATAGGCCTCCACCTCGCCTGCCCGTTCGGCAAAACGAACCGGCAGGCCGCCCTGGTGGATGTCCCGCACCAGCCCCTCACCCTGGAAAAGCCGCGTGGTGATATCGCGGAAGGCATCGGCCGCTTCGGCGGCCGCGGCCGGGCCGTCCGCAAGGGCGAGCCCGTGCGGCACCTGCCCGCCGGCAATGCCGGCGACCTCTTTCGGCCAGGGGACGATCGACAGCGGCTGCGGCGCGTTCAGCGGAACCGGCGCGCGGGCGGTGCCGCGGCGCGGCGCATTTTCCGCGACGGTGGAGACGGTGGGCAGCACGCGCGCCGGCAGGATGGTTCCCTCGGCGGTGACGACATAGGCGTTGCGCGCGCCGTCGCTCCAGTGGCGCAGCGGATAGGAAAGCTGGCGGCTGCTCGCCTCCCAGACCGCGCCGGGCGCCAGCACGAAGCCGTCCGGCGGCGCGATGGTGCTGTGGTTGGAAAAGCGCCGCACCAGCCGGCCGTTCTCGATCGCCGCGCCGGCCTGCAGCCGCGCCGGACCGCTGAAGCACAGCACGAAGCCGGCAAGCGGCGTGGCGCCGAGATTGGTGAGGCGGATCGTATAGACAGGCGCCTCTTCGCCGGCCGGCGGCGTCCAGAGCGTTTCGAAGAGCAGGGAATGGTTGGGGTCGACGGAGGCGGTCATCGGGTCAATTCCTGGGTCATGAAAGGGATCAGGCAGCGGCGCCCGGCTCCAGCCCGAGCGGATCGTCGACGCGTGGCCAGAGTTCGAGACTGGCCTTGCGATAGGCGGTTGTTGCCGGATCGGTCGGGTAGGAGGTCGGCGCGGCGACGTAGACGATCTCGGAGGAGACCGGCTGGAAGCCGGCATGGAAGTGGTTGGTGGACTTCACCAGCAGGAAGGCCTTCGCCGTGAAGTCGATGCCCTGGTTGGCAAAGATGTCGGGCTCGTAGGTCTGCGTGCGGCTGGTGATCAGCACGATGTCGATCGTCGTGCCGAGCGGACGCACCACGGCGGCAGGGCCCAGCGTCACCCGGCTGTTGCGGAAGCTCTGCCAGCCGGCATCGAACACGGCTTCGACCGTCACGTTGAGGTCGAGCGGCTCGCCGCCCTCCGGCCCCGACTTGCCGCCGAGGCGCAGCGCAAGCTCCGCCCCTTCCCCCGCCGCATGGCAGAAGGAGACGGCGATCGGGTCCCAGATCGTCGCCACCGCGACATCGTCAAAGCCCCGCGCCATCATGCGGCGCAGGATATAGGTCGCATCGCCCGCCACCCCGCCGCCCGGATTGTCCCAGACGTCGGCGATGACGACGGGCATGTCCGGCCGCTCGTCACGCACGGCCAGCGCCCGGTCGAGCCCGGCCTCCGTGTCGAACATCGGCATCGCCGTCTTGCGGCGCAGGCCGTAGAGCTCGTGGCCGAGCCTTTGCGCCAGCGCGTCGCCCTTCGCCTTGTCGCCGTCGGCAACGACGACGATGCGCGTGCCCATGTCCGGCACGTCGCCGGCCATGAAGCCGTGGATGACGGAGATGGAGAGGATGCCGTCCCTGCCCTCCATCGCCTTCAGCCGGTCGATAAAGGCGCGCATCGGCTCGCGGCTCGTCGGGTAGAGGGTGATCATGCGGCAGTCGAAGGTGGAGATGACGGGGCGGATCTCGCCGCGCAGCGTGCGCAGCGCAAGCTCGACGACATGCTCGCCGCGCTCCTCGAAATCGGTGTGCGGGAATTCGAGGAAGGTCGCCATCAGGTCGAGATGGGCGACGCGCCGGGCGGTGAGGTGGCTGTGCGGGTCGAACTCGGCGGCAACCAGCACGTCCGGCCCGACGATCGCGCGCACCCGCTCCAAGAGGTCGCCCTCCGGATCGTCATAACCCTGCGCCACCATCGCGCCGTGCAGGCCGAGCACGACGGCATCGACCGGCAGGGCGGCCTGCAGTTCGCCGAGGATGCGGTCGCGCAGGGTCTCGTAGGTCCGGCGCTGGATGAGGCCGGCGGGCTCGGCCCAGCAGGAGGTGCCCTCGATGACGGCAAAGCCTTCCGCCCGGCCGCGCCGGCGCAGGATCGGCACGACGGAGGAGCAGAGCGTGGGCGTGTCGGGATGCTCGCCCGGGCCGGCATAGAAGGCGGCCTTGAAGGCGTTCATGTCCGTGGGGACGGGCGAGAAGGTGTTGGTCTCGGTGGCAAGCGAGGCCGTGAAGATGCGCATGGGCGTCCGTTCCGCTGGCGTCCAGGCCGGCCGCTGCCCGGCCGTCATCGCCCGCCGCGTGGCGCGCCGGTGCCTGGCCGAACGGCGTGATGCCGTGCTGTTGGATCGCAAAGTTCCCGTCAACGATCATCGCTGGAGCGATGTAATTTGTTTTCTCGATAATGCGATAATTTCACCGGAAGTCAATGGATTCACCCAGAATTCCCAGCCGTCATGTAATCTGTTTTCTTTTTGTTGTTTGATCTGAAAATTTTCACGACGGCGATCGTGAAAACGGGAAAGCCGATGATCCCGGCTTTCCCAAATCCCGCTTGAATATCAAACCATTCGCGGGCGCCGGCCCGGATGTCCGCTGCCGGATACGTTGAAAACCACCGCAACGGGGTGAAAATCGATGCCGGAAAAGGCGCGCGAGTTTCATCGTCACGCCACGGCCATCGGCGCGCCGCAACAAATGGACGCGAAACGGCGTAAACTTTTTCTGAAAATCATGAGGGCGGCGGCCCCGGGCCGCCGCCCCTGCCGGTCAGCCGAGGTTGAGCCAGACCGACTTGGTCTGGCTGTATTGCGTCAGCGCTTCCAGGCACTTGTCGCGCCCGTCGCCGGTCTGCTTGAAGCCACCCCAGATCGAGGTCATGTCGCCATGGTCGAAGCAGTTGACCCAGACGACGCCGGCCTCGACATCGCGGGCGAAGCGATGCGCCTTGCCGACGTCCCGCGTCCAGACCGAGGCGGCCAAGCCGTAGATCGAATCGTTCGCGATCTCGATGGCATCGTCCAGGCCTGCGACGGGAATGATGGCGGCGACCGGCCCGAAGATTTCCTCGCGGGCAATGCGCATGCCGTTGTCGACGCCGGTGAAGAGCGTCGGCTCGACGAAGGCGCCCTCCGGTGAGGCTGCAAGCGTGCCGCCGCCGAAGCGCAACGCCGCCCCCTCCTGCCGGCCGATGTCGATATAGCTCAGCACCCGCTTCTGGTGCGCCGCGGTGACGAGCGGCCCGATGGTCGTCGACGGATCGAGCGGATCGCCCAGCACGAAGTTTTCCCGCGTGCGAGCGGTGAAACGCTCGACGAAATCGTCATGGATGCTCTTTTCCACCAGGATGCGCGAGCCGGCATTGCAGACCTCGCCCTGGTTGCCGTAGATGCCGTTGACGGCATAGGTGACGGCGGTGTCGAGATCGTCATAGTCGCCGAGCACGATCTGCGGCGTCTTGCCCCCGCATTCCGTCGAGACGCGCTTCATGTTCGACTGGCCGGCATAGATCATCAAGAGCTTGCCGACCTCGGTGGAGCCGGTGAAGCCGATCTTGTCGACGTCGTCATGCAGCGCCAGCGCCTTGCCGGCCTCCTCGCCGAGCCCGTGCACGACGTTGAAGACACCCGCCGGGCCGCCCGCCTCGATGAAGAGTTCGGCAAGAAGGTTCGCGGAGAGCGGCGATTGCTCGGCCGGCTTGAGGACGACGGAATTGCCGGTCGCCAGCGCCGGCCCGAGCTTCCAGGCGGCCATCATCAGCGGATAGTTCCACGGCACGATGAGGCCGACGACGCCGAGCGGCTGGCGCAGGATATAGTGCAGCGCATTCGAGGCCGTCGCGGTGACCGCGCCCTCGATCTTGTCGATCGTCTCGGAGAAGAATTTCAGCGCGGTGACGGAGCCGGGAATGTCGATGTTCATCATGTCCATGACCGGCTTGCCCATGTCGAGGCTGTCGAGCACGGCGAATTCCTCGGCATGGCTCTCCACCAGCGCGGAGAACTTTTCCAGCACCGCCATGCGGGCGCGCGGTTCCATGCGCGACCAGATGCCGGAACGATAGGCCTTGCGGGCGACGGCGACGGCCCGGTCGATCTCCGCCGCACCGCCCCGGGCAACCTCGGCGATGGTCCCGCCGGTCGCCGGATTGATCGTCGGGAAGGTCCGTCCGTCGGCGGAATCGACATAGGCCCCGTCGATGAAATGTTTCGTGCGGAACCCGAGCGATCCAGCCTTGGCGCGCCAGAAATCGATTGTATAGGTCGAGGCATCCATGCGTGTTCTCCCTTCCATGGATCAGGATTGATGCCGGTCGCGCAACAGCGTGACCGAGAGGACGATGAGCACGAAGGACACGGCGACGATCACCGTGCCGATGGCATTGATCTCCGGCGTGATGCCGCGCCGGAGCGTCGAATAGATGTAGATCGGCAGCGTCACCTCGCGCCCCGTCAGGAAATAGGTGACGGGGATCTCGTCGAAGGAGAGCGTGAAGCAGAGCAGCGCCGAGCCGACGATCGAGCTGCGGATCGCCGGAAGCGTCACGCGCCGGAAGGTCTCGAAGGGCGTGGCGCCGAGATCGGCCGAAGCCTCGAACTGGCGCCGGTTGACCTTGGAGAGCCGCGCCATGACCTGCGAGACCACCACGCCGAGCAGCGCCGTCGCATGGCCGATCACCACGGCGGTGAGGCTCTGGGGAATGCCGATCTGCTTGTAGAAGTTCAGCATCGCAATGCCCGTGACGATGCCGGGCAGGCTGAGCGGCAGCAGGATGACATTCTGGAAGAGGCGCTTTCCGGGGAATTCGTAGCGATCGAGCGCCAGCGCCGCCGTCACGCCGATCAGCACGGCAAGCGCGGTTGCAAAAAGGGCGACCCACAGGCTGTTGCTCAGCGCCCGCAGCATCTGCCCGTTGGCGAGGAAAGCCTCGTACCAGTGCAGCGTGAAGCCCGCGAGCGGGAAGGAGGTCACCTTGCTGTCGTTGAAGGAGAACATCACCAGGATGACGATCGGCAGATACAGGAAGGCGAGGACGCCGAGGCTCACCCCCACCATGCCCTTCTGCCACCATCTCAAGCGCAGCATGCCCGCCTCCTCACGAAAGGTCGACCCGGCCGGCCCGGTCGAGACGGCTGGAGAATTGCAGGAGGATCAGCACCAGCGCGAGAACGAGCGTCGCCAGCGCCGAGCCGAGCGGCCAGTTGAGCGCGGCACCGAACTGCGTCTGCAGGAGGTTTGCCACCATGATCCCGTCCGGCCCGCCGACGAGGACGGGCGCCACGAAGTCGCCGAAGGACAGGCAGAAGGTCATCGTCGCGCCGGCCACCACGCCACCGAGCGACAGCGGGAAGATCACCTTCCAGAAGGTCATGAACGGGCCGACGCCGAGGTCTTCCGAAGCCTCGACGAGGCGGCGCGGAATGTTGTCGAGCACGGTGAACAGCGGCATCACCATGAAGGGCACGAAGATATAGACGAGCGTCACCACCATGGCGGTCTGGTTGTAGAGGAAGACGTCGAGCGGCGCCGAGACGATGCCGGTGGAAACCAGAAGCGAATTCAGCGCGCCATCCGTGCCGAGGATGATCTTCCACGTATAGGCGCGCAGCAGGTAGGACACCCACAGGGGCACGATCACCGACATGTAGAGAAGGTTGCGCAGCCGCGGCGAACGGACGGTGAAGACGAGGAAATAGGCGAGCGGATAGCCGAGCAGCAGCGCGCAGACCGTGACCAGGGCGGCGATCTTCAGCGTGCGCAGGATGACGGTCGTATATTGCGGGTCGGCGAAGATCTGGGCGTAGTTGCCGAACTGGAAATCCGGATGGAACAGCGGGAACTGCCGCGTCCAGAAGCCCACCGAGACCATGATGGCATAGGGCACGACCATCAGCAGCAGCACCCAGGCGAGCGGGGCGGAGAACAGGGCGGCAAAGCCGGGGAAGGTACGGCGCGTCAACGTCATTTGCCCCCTCCCGCATCAAAGACCATCACGTCGGCCGGGTCGACATGCACGGCAAGGCGGCTGCCGGGGGAAATCGATGCCGGAAGCGCGGTGCGGGCGAGCTCGGCAAAGAGCGGTTTTCCGCCTCCCTCCGGCACAAGCTCGATGCGCAGGCGGTCGCCATGGAAAAGCCGCTCCAGGACGCGGCAATCGAGGGCGTTCGCCTCCCCCGTCTGCGGGCGCGCCGTCATCAGCCGCTCCGGCCGTACGCCGAGCGTCACGCGGTTGCCCGCCGCGACCGCGGCAGCGCCCGGACGCCGGCTGCGCAGCACGGCACCATTGGCAAGCTGGAAAGCACAGAGATCGCCCTCGCAGCCGAGCGCCTCGGCCTCCAGCAGGTTCGCCGCGCCGATGAAATCGGCGACATAGGGCGTTGCCGGATGGTCGTAGAGATCGGTGGGCGAACCGATCTGGGCGATGCGGCCCTCCCGCATGACGACGATGCGGTCGGAAAGGGCGAGCGCCTCGGTCTGGTCGTGCGTGACCATCAGGAAGGTGATGCCGAGTTCGCGGTGCAGCCGCTTCAATTCCACCTGCATGCCCTCGCGCAGCTTCACGTCGAGGGCCGAGAGCGGCTCGTCGAGCAGGAGGACGCGCGGGCGGCGCACGACGGCGCGCGCCATGGCGACGCGCTGGCGCTGGCCGCCCGATAGCGCGCCGGGCCGACGATCCGCCATGCCCTCCAGCCCGACAAGGGCCAGCGCCTCGGCGACCCGCCGGCGGCATTCCGCCTTCTCCACCCGGCCCGACCGGACGGAAAGGCCGTAGCCGATATTCTGCGCCACGCTCATATGCGGGAAGAGGGCATAATCCTGGAACACCGTGTTGACCGGCCGGCGATAGGGCGGGCTTTCCGTCACGTCCTGCCCGGCAATGGCGATGCGGCCGGCGCTCGCCTGTTCGAAACCGCCGATCAGCCGCAGCGTCGTCGTCTTGCCGCAGCCGGATGGGCCGAGCAGGGTGACGAACTCGCCCTCGGCTATGGCAAGGTCGGTCTCGTGAAGGGCGACGAATGCGCCATATCGTTTCGCAACGCCGTCAAGCGCCACAATCGGGCTGGAGGTCATCGGGTCCCCGCGTCGTGTGAACTGTCTCGTGCGATGACGGAAGGCGCCGCCCGTCGCGGCGCCGTCCGGCAGGCGTCAGGGCGCGGCCTTCACGGCGTTCCAGGTCTCGAGATACTTGTCGAGACGCGCCGGCTGCTGCCACATGACGAGGCTCTTGACGAACTCGACATTGTCGACCTGCCGCTCCTTCTTGAGCGCATCGTTCATGCAGCCCTGGACGGCCTTCGGATTGACCGGGAAATAGCCGGTGGCCTCGGCAAGGCCGCACTGGCCGTCGGCCGACTGCATGAAGCTCATGAACTTGTAGGCGCAGTCCTTGTTCGGCGAATCCTTCACCAGCATCATCGAATCCATCCAGCCCTCGGCCTTTTCCTTCGGCGTGAACTCGACGACCTCGAACCCCTTCTTCAGGTTGTTGACGTCCTTGCTGGTCAGGCCCGTCCAGGCATTCGAGACATAGACCTCCTGGTTGGCCATCAATTCGGTCAGTTCGCCGGCCGACGCCCAGTATTTGCGGATCAGCGGCTTTTGCTCGATCAGCTTGGCCTTCACGGCCTCCAACTGCTCGTCCGTGAGATCGAAGACATTGTCGTAGCCGAGGTAACGGGCCGTCCAGTAGAGCGCGGACTTGTCGTCCCACAGCGAGACCTTGCCCTTGTAGGCCGGGTCGAACAGCACGGTGATCGAATCCGGCTTGGTCTCGAACTTGTCGGCGCGGTAGATCAGCGACACCGAGCCCCAGATCAGCGGCACCGCCCAGGTCTCCCCGTCGGCTACCACGTCGCTTTCCTTGGAGAATTCCGGATAGATGCCGTCGAAGCCCTCGATCTTCGCCGTATCGATCGGCGCGACGAAGCCGGCCAGCCGCAGCATCGGCACGGTGTCAAGTGAGGGGCTGATGAGATCGTAGACACCGCCGCCGGCGGCGAGCTTGGCGGCGAAATCGTCGTTCGAGCCGACATAGGAGGCCGTCACCTTGCAGCCCGAGGCCGCCTCGAACTTCGAGATGAAGCCATCGACGGCATAACCTTCCCAGGTGAGGTAGTTGAGTTCAGCGGCCCTGGCGGCCAGCGCCTGCGGCACGAGGCTTGCGGCGGCAAGGGCGAGAATTGCGGATCTGCGCATGATCGACATGTTTGTTCCCCTTCATGTCTTCGTTGGTCATCTTGTCCGCTTCGTCTTTCGGACGAGGGTGGCGATATCGATGCCGAGCGCCTTGGCGGCGCTTCTTTTGCTCCCATGTTCTGCGATGGATTTTTCCAGAACCCAGTGTTCGAACGCCTGCACCAGGTCCTTGAACCGCTCCGGCCGTTCGGCGCTGTCGGCGACGGGTCCCGCGGCGGGTCGCGCCATCGGCGCCGGCACGTCGAAATGATCGGAGAGGGCGACATCGTCGGCAGTCGCCGCCGCGCGTTCGAGGATGTTCGCCAGTTCCCGGATATTGCCGGGATAGGCATGGGCCGAAAGGCGCTCGGTGAAGGCGGCCGAAAGGCGCAGCACGGGCGTGCGCCCGGAATTGAGCCGGCGCAGGAAATGCTCCGTCAACGCAGCGACCAGTTCGGGCTGCTCGCGCAGCGCCGGCAGGTCGAGCGTCACGACCGCGATGCGGTAATAGAGGTCGCTGCGGAAATCGCCGCTTTCCAGGAGCGCCGGGAGATCGGCATTGGTCGCCGTCACGAGGCTGATGCGCGCACGCCGCCGCTGGACGGAGCCGAGCCGGCTGAAGGTCTGGTTTTCGAGGAAGGCGACGAGCTTCATCTGGGCGACGGGCGAGAGATCCGTCACCTGATCGAGGAAGAGCGTGCCACCATCGGCCGCCTCCACGAAGCCGAGCTTGCCGCGCGTCGAGGTGTCGAGCGCCGAGCCGGGCTCGATGCCGAACATTTCCGCATCGAACTGGGCATCGGTGAGCATGCCGCAATTGACATGGACGAAGGGCGGCGCGTCGGAAGCGTCCGCCTTGCCGATCCAGCGGGCGAGCTCGGTCTTGCCCGTGCCGGTCTCCCCGGTGATGAGCACGGCGCTGCCGCGGTCGAGCGCGCTCGCGGCCCGGTGCACCGCCGCCTGCAGGCGCGGCGTTAGGACGCGGCTCGCCCGGTCCCGGGCCACCGGCTCGGCCTCGAAGCGGAAATTGTCCGAGCTTTCGTGGCCGCGCTGGCGTCCGCCCGCCTCGCGCAGGGTCAGGAGCGCACCATAGGCGCCGCCATCGGGCGTGCGCAGGATGCCGAGCGTGCCGGTGACGTTGCGCTGCGAATTGAGCGTGCCGGACACTTCGATGCGCTTCAGTTGCTGGAGGGCGCCGGCAAGCTTCTGGATGAGCGGGCCGGCCGTCTTGGCATGCCGGGCAAGCTGCGAGCCGACGAGATCGCCGCGCGCGATGTTGAGGATGAGTTCGAGCTTGCCGTTGACGTGCTTGATGGTGCCATCCGTCTCCAGCAGCGCGACACCCTCGGGAAAGGCATCGAGGAAGGCGCCGAATTGCGGCTCGTCGATGAAGGCGGGCCGCAGGCGCCGGTGGCCGGGCGCGGTGAGGTCGTTGGCGTAGAACTTCATGCCAGGGCCTCCTGCGCGGGGCTGCGCGCCTTGCGTTTCGCCTTGCGCCGCGCCGTCAGGACATAGCGGCGCATCTCGCCTTCGATACGCGCGGCACGGAAGCGCCAGACGTCGCGGCTGCCATTGGCCGCAACCACGGTGAGGTCGCATCCGCTCTCGCCATCCTCGCCTTCGAGCGCGGCCTGCCGCAGCTTGCCGAGGGCCTGGCGGGTTTCCATGAAATGCTGGATCGGCCTACCAAGGATCTGCTCGGCTGTCCGGCCCCACACGTCCTCGGCCGCCGGATTGGCCGCCAGCAGCAGCCCGTCTTCGGAAATGACGAGGATCGGGTCCGGCGCGGCGCTGAGGATGTCCTGCATCGTGTCGGCCCGGTCGGCGAGCTGCTGCTCGCGGCGTTTGTGCGCGCCGATGTCGCGCGTCGTGCCCCACAGCCGCACGAGGAAGCCATCCTTGATCGCCGCGCGAAAATCGTTCTCGACCAGCATCTCGCTGCCGTCATGCCGCCGGTCGACCGCGGCCGCATGGTCGAGCCGGTAGTTGGAGCGCACGAGGTCGCGGACCATCTGCCGGTTGATCTCGGTGGCGGGGAAGTAGCGGGAGACCGGCTGGACGTTGAAGTCCAGGCCTTCCGGCACCCGGTAGAGCCGCGCCATCGCCTCGTTGCACGCCCGCCAGCAGCTCTGGTTGGAGAATATCCGCTCGACGATCTCGTCCTCGGCAAGCGCGGTGTCGACCGGCTCCAGGAATTCGATGCACCAGCAGGCCTCCGTCGCCGCGCCGATCATCTGCGAGAGGATCTCCACCCGCTCCAGCAATTCCTCGCCGATGCCGAGCGCGGCGGAGGACAGCGGCTGCTTGACGATCGCAAGCCCGCGCGGCAGGTCCGGAACCGCGCTCGCCACCATCGGCACTTCTTCATAATGGGGCGTGCTGAGCCAGACCGGGAAGCTCGCGGCGGGAACATGCTCACCGGCGGCGATGGCGCGCAGCAGTTGCGCCGAACTGCTCGAATAGATCCGTTCGAGCGACAGGCCCGGCAGGTCCCGCCGATCGATCCCCAGTTCACGTGCCTCGTGGTCGTTGACGAGGCAGACGCGCCCCTCCGCATCGATCCAGTCGATCAGGAGGGAGCCCCCGTTGGCGATGGGCGGCAAGGCATCGGTCGTCTCTTTATTCCGTTGCTGCAAGACCCTCGTCCTCCGGCGACTGGCGGCAAACACCGGGGGCATCCCGCCATAACCGGGGCTAAAAGCAACGGTGAATCCGAAAGACGCGAAAAAATCCTCGTCCTGGCGCCTGAAATGCGCAAAACCGCAGCACTTGATGCTGGAATACATACAGGCGATCGCGCCGGAGAGACGATTCCACCAGCTTCATCGGAAAAGACCGTGGATCCGGCCATGCCATGCCGCAAGGCTGCAAGGTCCGGCCTGCCTCCATACACGGCGCCACAACCGTGGGAGCACGGCGGGCCGCCCCGTTTCCAAGGTTTCGCGATAGGACCGGATCGGCTAGAAGGGGCGCGAAGAAGGAGAGACGGATGGCGAACCCACCCGACATGACGAAACATCGCGGCTTCCCCTCCGGCATGCCGGGCACGGGAGTCCAGTTCACCATCAGGCGCGCCAACCCACGGGGCGTGACGCCGATCAAGGCCCTGCCCCGTCGGGCACGGCCGGGCACCGCCGAGCACCGCATCGACGCCGCCTTCCTCCATGCCCTCTGGCACCATTTCGGCGCGGAACCCTTCGAACGCGGCAATCTCGACGCCGCGCGCCTCAACCTTCTCTTCGGCCGCGAGGTCCTGCCCGCCGAAAAGGATTTCGACCCGCTCTCCTATGCGGCCCTGCTCGTCATCAACGAGAAAGTGGCCCGCCAGACCTTTCCGGAATCCTTCGACGACGTCTTCGAAGTCTGACGGCTCAGCAGCCGGGGCAAGTGTCGACGCCGACAATACCCTGAACGTGCCTTGGATGTGGGGCACGACCGGCACCGGCTGCAATGAGGGGAAAGTGCAGGCGATCGAGATTGCCCGGACGAGACGCGAAAGCTAGAAACACCGGGCGGGTATTCCGTCAGTCGGAAACAGAACGCGTGGGGGAAGAGCATCGATGAAGGTCGTCGAAGCGTCGATCGACAAGCTGCGCGAGGCGCTCCGGACGGGTGAGACGACAAGCGTCGGCCTGGTCGCGGCCTATCTCAACCGCATCGCGTATTACGACCGGCACGGCATCGCGCTCAACGCCGTGCCGGTGCTCAATCCCGACATGTTCGCCGAGGCGCGGGCTTCGGACCTCCGGCGGGCGCGCGGCGAAAGCCTCGGCCCGCTCGACGGCATCCCCTACACCGCCAAGGACAGCTACAAGGTGAAGGGGCTGAGCGTCGCTTCCGGCTCGCCCGCCTTCGCCGATCTGGTCGCGACGGAGGACGCCTTCGCGATCGCCCGTCTGCGGGCGGCCGGGGCCGTGCTGATCGGACTGACCAACATGCCGCCTATGGCCAATGGCGGCATGCAGCGCGGCGTCTACGGACGCGCGGAATCCCCCTATAATGCCGATTGGCTGACGGCCGCCTTCGGTTCGGGGTCCTCGAACGGATCCGGCACCGCGACCGCCGCGAGCTTCGCAGCCTTCGGGCTCGGCGAGGAAACCTGGTCGAGCGGACGGGCGCCTGCCGCCAACAACGGGCTCTGCGCCTATACGCCGAGCCGCGGCGTCATCTCCGTGCGCGGCAACTGGCCGCTCGTGCCGACCATGGACGTCGTGGTGCCGCACTGTCGGTCGATGGCGGATATGCTGGAACTGCTCGACATCATCGTCGCCAACGATCCGGAGACCCGCGGCGATCTCTGGCGGCGCCAGACCTGGGTGCGTATCCCGAAAGCCTCCGATGTCCGCCCGCCCTCGTATGTCGCGATCGCCCGGACCGCGAGCCTCGCAGGCAAACGGTTCGGCCTGCCAGCAATGTATATCAATGCCGACGCCGAGGCGGGAACCGGAGATAAGGTCGGGATCGGCGGCGCGACCGGCCAGCGGATCGAAACCCGCGCCTCGATGATCGCACTGTGCGCAGCAGCGCGCGCCGCGCTCGAGGCGGCGGGCGCCGAGGTCGTGGTCACCGACTTCACGGTCGTCAGCAA
The DNA here is from genome assembly GCF_001652565.1 of Shinella sp. HZN7. Taxonomy (NCBI): domain Bacteria; kingdom Pseudomonadati; phylum Pseudomonadota; class Alphaproteobacteria; order Hyphomicrobiales; family Rhizobiaceae; genus Shinella; species Shinella sp. HZN7. The sequence goes on from NZ_CP015736.1 coordinate 3,490,944, forward strand.
TTATGAGGGAGATCGGCCGGGCGCGCCGACCATCGCGACGCGCGGCCTCGTCAGCCCGGACTATCTTCGCCACGAGATCCTCGATCTCTCCGCCTGGGCCTGGGACGATTTTCTGGCGGCCAATGCCGATCCCGCCCTGCGGCGGCTCGCCGATGTCGACGGCGCGCGCATCTTCCCCGCACCGCAAGGCAGCCTGCCCGACCGCTACCACGGCTTCGACGATCGCATCGCCGACTATCCCGCCCATATGCGCGCACATCCCATCGCCTCCTTTGAGGATATCCCGGGCCTTGCCGAGGGTTTGCGCGGGCTGGAGGAGACCCGGCGCATCGATCTCGAAGCCTGGATGGACCGGTTGGGTCTCGATGCGGTGATCTTCCCGGCCGTTGCCGATATCGGCCCGGCCGATGCCGACGTGAACCCCGCTTCGGCCGATCTTGCCTGGCGCAACGGCACCTGGGTCGCCAACGGCAACCTGGCGATCCGCCATCTCGGCATTCCGACGGTGACCGTTCCGATGGGCATACTGGCCGATATCGGCATGCCCGCGGGGCTGACCTTCGCCGGCCGGGCCTTCGACGACACGGCGCTGCTCGGCTATGCATGCGCCTTCGAAAAGACCGGCGACTACCGTGCACCGCCACCGCGAACGCCCGAGCTTGCGGACCTGCCCGGCCTCGCCGGCGCGGACGTGCCGGACACGGCCGACCTGCGGCTGACCGTCTCGATCACGCCCGATGGCCACGGGCGCCAGCATCTCTCGATAGAAGCGCAAAGCCAGACCCCGCTGCTCTGGCTGACGGTGAACGGCGAGCCCGTCGCGTTCCGCCAGGAAGGCCAGAAGGCGAGCGCCGGCCTCGATCTGGACGAGAACAGCCATGTCCACAGCGAGTGGCGTGCGCCCTACGGCCATATCGTGATCGCATGCGCCAAGGGCGCGGCCGCTTATGCCATCGTCGGCGGCACCGCCTGATCCACAGCTCCTAGCGCAGGGCAAGCCTGCTCCATCTTGCTGCAGAGAGCGGGATTCCGTCATGCCGGATGCTGCCGTCCCGGTCGACGCGAACATAACGATGGCCCTGTACGATGAGCGGGAAGTGGGCTAGCAATCCAGAATTGATCTCTTTCAATCGGAATACACCGGAATCGGGTTGGTATTGAACGGAGGCATCATGCGCGAATGCGACCTGGTCATGAAGGGCGGGATCACGTCGGGGGTGGTCTATCCGCACGCGATCGTGGAAATCGCCCGCGCCTACCGGCTGCGCAGCATCGGCGGCACCTCGGCCGGCGCCATCGCCGCAGCGGTCGCGGCCGCCGCCGAATACCGGCGCGAGCGTTCGCCCGGCAAGGACGACTTCGCCGGCTATGACGGCATCGTCTCCATTGCCGACGAGATCGGCCGCGACATGGCCTCGCTGTTCCAGCCCGCGCCCAGGCTGAAACCCCTGTTCGACATCCTGATGGCCATGGCGGCCGCCGGCGGCGTCAGCAAGCCGCTGGCGATGATGAAGGCGATGCTCGCAGCCTATCGCGGCCGGGCGCTGATCGCGGCGGCCATCGGCCTTGCCATGGTGGCGGCCGGCGTCCTCCGGTCGGACACATCCCTCGCTGTTCTGGGGATTGTCGTGGGGCTTGTCCTGCTTGTGGCCGCCATCGCCCTCGCCCTGTGGCGTTCGATAAAGACCGACCTGCCGGCGCATGATTTCGGCATCTGCCCCGGCCTGACCCAAGAGGGACATGATAAGCCCGCGCTTACCGACTGGCTTGCGGACCGCATCGACCGGGTGGCCGGCAATCTCGGCCCCGGCGACGTTCCGGGAGACCCGCTTACCGTCGGCCAGCTTGCCGACCACGGCATAGAGGTCGCAACCATGACGACCGATCTGTCGTCAGGCCGGCCATACCAGTTGCCGCTGAAAAGCGACCACCATTATTTCTCCAGGCGCGAATTCGAGGCTCTGTTTCCAAAGCGCGTGGTCGACTATCTGGTGCGGGACCGTGCGCCATTGACCGATGTCGGCCCGCAGCTTCCGGCCGATCTCTATCCGCTCGCCAGCGGCCGGGACTTTCCGGTGCTGCTGGTCGCGCGCATGAGTCTGAGCTTCCCGGGGCTGATCAGCGCGGTGCCGCTCTACCGGTTCGACGACCTGCTTCCGGAAGGGCCGGGCCGGTCGAAGGTGCGGCGCTGCCTGTTCTCGGACGGCGGCATCTCCAGCAACTTCCCGATCCATTTCTTCGATTCCTTCCTCCCGTCCCGCCCGACCTTCGGCATCACGCTCTCCCGCTGGGAGGAGGTCCGCCACGGCGACGTGCGCGTCGACCTCCCCAGCCATCCACGCCAGAGCACGCATCTTCCGGTTCGGGCGATCACCGGCATCGGCAATGCCCTGAGCTCGATCCTCAACACGGCCAAGGACTGGCAGGACACGCTGCAATCGCTGCTGCCCGGCTATGCGGACCGCATCGTCGAGATACGCCTCGATGAAAGCAGGGAGGGCGGCATGAACCTTGCCATGGACGAGGCCACGATCCGCCAGCTCGGCGACTATGGCCGGCAGGCAGGACAGGCACTGGTCGAACGCTTCGATTTCGATGAACACCGCTGGCTGCGGGCAGTGTCTCTGATGCCCAAGCTGGAGGGGGCACTGGAGGGCATGGCTACCGCCTATCGCACCGTCCCCGCCGGCGGCGGGCCGAACTACGAGACGCTGCTGACCGAGCATGCGCCGCGCGCCTACAAGAACGCGCAGAAATGGCGCGAGGAGGTGCTGGCACCGTTCGCCGCCGCCTTGGCCGGGATCGGCGACAAGGCAGCCGAGGCCCATGCCGCGGAGGGAACCCGTTCGGTGCGCAAGGGTGCGGTGCCGAACGCCGACAGCAACCTGCGCCTCGTCGCCGGCGCCGACCGCGCACCGGTGCGCAAGACGCAAAGCCCGGCCTGAGCAAGGGAGAGAGCCGTTCATGTTCTTCTTCGGGCACGATAACCGAAGCGAAACGTTCCCCAGAAGCTTGCAGGGACGCGACAGGGAATGGCGCGACGTCACCGCACACTATGCGCTCGACCCGAAGGAGCGCCTGCAGACCGACGTACCACCGGTCTGGAAAAGCCCGCTGGATCGCGACCTCCTCGACGCGCTGACCGCGCTTTCCTACGGCAAGTGCCCTTTCTGCGAGCAGGCCGGCATGCGGCTGCAGCCATACCGCTTCCGCCCGCCGGCCTATGCGACCCCGATGAAGCGGCCGGAAGACAAGGAATGTTATCTCTGGCTTGCCTTCCAGTGGGAAAACCTCTTCCCGATCTGCGAGGGCTGCCTGCCGAGGGACAAGGCCTATTTCCCCGTCGACGGTCCGCGTGCCGCACCACCCGACGTCTCTCTTGCCCCCTTTGGCCTGGTGGGATTGCAGATCGAAGAAAAGCCGCTCCTCTACTTTCCCGGCGAAATCACGAAGCCGGCCCTTGCCTTCGATGTGACCCTGGATGGCATCCTGCACGGCAGGAACCGCCGCGCCGAGCCGACGATCGTCCATTTCAACCTCAACCGTCCCGATCTCCTCCGTCGCCGCGCGGAAGCCCTGGCAGGATGGATCGGCGACATGCGCCGGTCGCCGCGCGCATTTTTCGATCTTGCACGATGGCTCCCAAAGGGCAGCTCCTACAAGGAAATCGAATTCGGCGGCACGCTCTACCTGCTGCTCCGCCGGATCGCGGACAGGCTCGCACGGCGCTTTTATTCATCCGATCCGCTGTCGACAGAGCGCATCAGCTTAACCTTCAGCAGTTGGTCCCTGCGGGAGGATTTTGACGCGGCGGTACGCGAAACCCTTCGCACGTTACGGCGCGAGGATGCGAACAGGGCGCGGGGGCGGCGAGAGCTCACCGACCAGAGGGCCGTTTCCCCGCCGCGTCCTGCGCGCGCGCAACTGCGTGCTGCAACCATCAAGAACTACAAGTCGCTGGAGGCGATCTCCTTCGCCCTGCCGGATCCGCCGCAAAACCCGGCCGCCGGCCACGATCCGGACGAACTGCCGCCGACGCCATGCCTGCTCATCCTCGGCGAAAACTCGACTGGCAAGAGCTCGATCCTCGAGGCGATCGTGCTTGCGGCGATCCTGGAAGACATGCGCGACGAACTCGACCTGGATGGCCGCAGCATGACGCTCAATCCGGAATATATGGGCGAAACCGAAAAGACCGGCACGCGCGGCTGCCGCGTCGAGCTGGAATTCCGCGACGGCGGCGGAACCATCCTCACGATCGGCGCGAAGGATGGCCGCATGCGGACCAGCGCGAGGCTGAAGGGCTCGAGGCCGCCGATCTTCGCCTATGGCGCACACCGGCTTTTCGGCAAGACGCGGCAGAAAAGCTATGTCCGCCGGATCGAGACGCTGTTTCGCAACGATCGCCAGATCTCCAACCCCGAACCATGGCTTGCCGAACTGGCGAAGAGAAAGCCCGAGGCGCTGAACGAGGTGGTCAGCGCATTGCGACACATCATCCGCATCGACGGCGAGTTCCGGGATATCGAGGTGAAACCGGGTAAGGAGAACGAAGCCGGCCGCTGCGTCATCAATGTGCACAAGAAGAAACAGGACGGCAGCGACTATATCGTGCCGCAGCGGCTCGACATCGTCTCGTCCGGCTACCGGGCGGTGCTTGCGCTGGTCTGCGACGTGCTGGAAGGGCTGATGGACGCGGCACCGCACCTTTCCCCGCGTGACGCGCGCCACGGCGAGGCGATCGTGCTCGTCGACGAGATCGAGGCGCACCTGCACCCGCGCTGGAAACTGCAGATCGTCGCGGGCCTGCGCAAGGCGCTGCCGCGCGTCACCTTCATCTTCACGTCCCACGATCCGCTCTGCGTCAGGGGCATGCGCGACGGCGAGGTGATGATGCTGCACCGCTACCAGAACACCGGCGACGGTCCGAGTTCCATGCCCGAGGTGGTCGAGCGCGTCGCCGATTTCGATCACATCGAGACCATGACCGTCGAGCAGCTTCTGACCTCGGAGATGTTCCAGCTCTTCTCGGCCGACGACCGCCGGACGGACCATGCCTTTGCCGAGGTGGCCGACCTGCTCGCCCGCGACAGGAGCACCCTCGACGAAAGGGAGCGTGCCGTGCTTGCCGATTTCAATGCCGCCATTGCCGACGGATTGCCCTATGGCCGCACCGAGGTGACGCGCGTCGTGCAGGAGGCGGTGGCCGACTATCTTGCGCTGCGGCGCACCGCCGACAGCAAGCGCGCGGGCGCGGCGCGTGAGAACGCGAAGGCCGAAGTCAGGAAATTCCTTCAAGGACTGCTGGAATGAGGCGCGTCGACCGCTCGCCCGTGGCTGAACCGTCGATCCTGCGCAAGCCGCGGCCATCGGACGGCAAATCCGAGCTTCAGCTCGCCACCGAACACATGGAGAGGATCGCGGCGGGCGAGAAACTGGGGGCGTTCGACTTCGCCCGCTACAAGGAGGCGTCGGTCAAGACCGTCCTCGAAAAGCTGTTCCACGGCAAATGCGCCTATTGCGAGAGCTTCTATGCAGGGCTCCAGCCGGTGGACGTCGAGCACTACCGGCCAAAGGGCGAGGTCGAGGGCGTTCCAGGCCATCCCGGCTACTGGTGGCTGGCGATGGAGTGGAGCAATCTCCTGCCGAGCTGCATCGACTGCAACCGCCGCCGCAATCAGAAGACGCCGAAGCCGGGCGAGGACCGGCTGGTCGTGTTGCGCGCCGATGGCGATTTCGATCGCTACCGCAGCATCCTGACCGGCAAGCAGAGCGCCTTCCCGCTGATGGAAGGCAGTGCGCATGCCGCCCGGCCGGGCGACGACATGGAGGCCGAGAAACGCCTGCTGCTCGATCCCACGCGGGACGATCCGGACCAGCATCTCGTCTTCCATGTCGATCGCGCATCTGGTGAGCCTCGTCTATCCGAGGCCGCTCGATCCGGCAGAAACCGCCAGACTTCCGGACGCCGTGGCCGACCATGCCGCGATCGCTGGCGCCGCCGTCGCGGCGAAGGTCAGTGCCGTGGGTGCGGTGTCGATCCAGGTCTACGGGCTGAACCGGCTTGGGCTGGTGCAGGCGCGCACGCGCGTGCTGCGCGACCTCGAGTTCCTGCTGGCAATGAGCCTGAACCTGCAGGAGATCGCCGCGGAACTGACGGAACGGGCGGCAGTCCGCTCGGCCGAACTTGCCGCCCTGCACGGTGCGGCAAGGGACCGCCTTGCCGAAGACATCGCCATGGATGAGCGGATCGCCGGCAAGATCCGCCGCTATGCACAGGAGGCGCTGGCCCGCATCCGCGAAATGGCCCTGCCACAGGCTCCCTATTCGCGGTTGGTGCGCGCCTGGATAGAGGCCTATCTGAGGGCGTAGAAAGGCCGAGGATCGGCGGGGGACCGCTCAGACCGGATTGGGTTCAACATCATGACACGCCGGCGGCGGCGCGCTGGGGTTTTTCTGCGCTCAACGCAGGGCTTCCAACGCCGCCTGGTGGATCTTCTCGTTCGCGGCCATCAGCACGGTGCCGTATTGCGGTGCCACCGTCAGCGGCTGCCCGTCCCAGTCGGTCACGATACCTCCCGCGGCTTCAAGGATGGGTATTTGCGGGAGGATGTCGTAGTCGAAGACGTTGCTTTCGACGAGCAGATCGATGCCGCCGAGGGCCAGGAGGCCCGCGGCGTAGCAATCGTGCGAGAAACGGCTGAAGCGGACCTTTGCGGCCAGGGCTGTAAAACGATCGTGGCGCGCGCGGTCGAATTGCTCCGGGGCGGAAGTGTAGAGGATCGCCTCATCAAGCCGGGTCCTGTCGCTGGTGCGGATCGGCGCCCCGTTGAGGGTCGCCGTGGTGCCCGTGCCGAGCCAGCGTTCGCCGGTGATCGGCTGGTTGATCAGGCCGAGAACGGGATCACCCCGGTGGAGCAGCGCGATCTGGGTGCCGAAAGCGAGGGAACCGGAGAGGAAGGATTTCGTGCCGTCGATCGGATCGAGCACCCAGATCCAGTCCGCCTCCGTGCGGCAGGCGCCGAATTCCTCGCCCCTTATGCCGTGTTCGGGAAACGCAGCCTCGATCATCCGGCGCATGGCCATTTCCGCGTCGCGGTCGGCGATGGTGACGGGGCTGGCATCGGCCTTGGCGTCGACGGCCATCCGTTTGCGGAACCAGGGACGGATCGTTTCGGCGGCAGCATCCGCCATGGCATGGGCAAGCGCAAGAAAGGCCGGCGGGCAGGTCGTTTGAGCGGTCATCCTTCGGTCCTTTCGGCTTCCAGGGCGATGCCTTCGAGCATGGTTCGGATCGTTTCCACCTGTCGGTGGGCGGCAGCGGCTTCCCGGCTCAGGCGTGGCCCGAGATCTCCGGTGCCGCGGCCGGTGAAGCTGGCCGTGCGGGCGGGAATGAACGGGTCAGGCCCATCCGACGGACGTCGCAGGGCCGGAGCGAAGTAGCCCTCCTCCTCCTCCAGCCCGAAGGCCAACACCTGCGGACGGTCCTCGCCGAGCAGAAGAAGCTCCAGCAACATCGCCTGGATCGGCAGGTGCCCCTCACCCGAGAGGCAGGCAAGATGTGCCCAGCCGCCGCGATCCGGTTGCACGAGACAATCCTTGACATGCACCTCGGTGATATGCGGCGCCTGGATCGCGAGAGCCGGCATCGGCCGTTCGTAGGCGTTGATCATGTTGCCGAAATCGAACAGCAGGCTGAGGCGCGGATTGCCGACGGCCTCGATGATATGGATGAGTTCCTCCGATTTGAGGTCTTCGTGCTGTTCCAGCGTGTAGCGCAGCCTGCCCTGCGGGTCGAAATCGGCAAGGCGCCGGAGATCGGCGATCGTCCAGGCGATGATCTGCGACACCCGTCCCTCGTAGCGCGGATAGCAGCGGAGAGAGGTCGCACCTGTGGCAAGCGCTATGCGCACGGCATCGGCAAGGCCGTGCGGCGCCGTGGTGCTGGTCTCCACATGCAGCTCCAGGCCGCGGGCCTTCACCTGCGCGGCGAAACCGGCGAGCGCATCGCCATCCATCCGGCCGAGACTGGCCTGTTCCCCGTCATCGACATGGAGCTTGAGGCCGGAAAGGCGCTGTGCCGCGGTGAAGTCTGCGAGATGCAGCGGGGTCATGCCGCCGAAACGCATGTTGAGATGAAAGGCATAGGCATGGGCAAAAAGCGGCGCGGTGCGCGCCCGCGCAGCAAGCCGGAGGCGCTTCGCCAAAGGCAGCGCCGCCACTCTTTTGCGCCAGTCCGGGGGCGGTTGAGTACCCCATGGCATGTCCGTTTCCTCCGTAAGGATTGCGATGCCCGGCCCTCAGGCCGCAAGCACCAGAAGATCGCGGTCCGAGAGGCTGACCTCGACGGGCGCGCCGACAGCCGGCGGGGGACGGCCGGGCCGGTTGAACGTATCGAGGGAGAGAAGCTGGCCGCCGACCATCACGCGAACGCGGATCACGGCGCCGAGGAAATGAACCTCGGCGATGCGGCCGGGAAGCACGATGTCGTGCCCCTCCGCACGGCCGAGCGCCGCCGTTTCGGGCCGAAGTGCCAGGCGGATGCGCTCGCCGGCGCGGGCAGGCAGCGGCCGGTTCAGCACGACGGGCACATCGCCGAGCCGCACGCGGCCGCTGGCCGCATCGACCACGTCGGCATCGACGAGATTGAGCGTGCCGACGAATTCCGCCACGAAGCGCGTGGCCGGGCGATTGTAGATGTCGAAGGGCGTCCCGACCTGATCGGCGATGCCCTGGTGCATGACGACGATGCGATCAGATATGGAGAGCGCCTCTTCCTGATCGTGCGTGACGAAGATGGTGGTGATGCCGAGATCCTGCTGGATGCGGCGGATCTCCTCGCGCAGGCTGACGCGGATCTTCGCGTCGAGCGCCGAGAGCGGTTCGTCGAGCAGCAGCACCTGCGGGCGCGGCGCGAGCGCGCGGGCGAGCGCCACGCGCTGCTGCTGGCCGCCGGAGAGCTGGAAGGGATAGCGGCTGCCGAGCTGCGGCAGGCCGATCAGCTCCAGCATGTCCCCGACGCGTCGGGCGATTGCCGCTTTTTCCTCACCCGCAACCTTGAGGCCGAAGCCGATATTGTCCGCGACCGTCAGGTTGGGAAAGAGCGCATAGGCCTGGAAGACCATGCCGATCTTGCGGCGGTTGGCGGGAAGGCCGGTCACGTCCCGCCCATCGATGCGGATCGCGCCCGATGTCGGCGTCTCGAAGCCGGCCACCATGCGCAGCACCTTCCGCAACCTTTCAGGCCTGATCCATCGCAGCGTGCCGGTGGAGACCCAGCTCGCCCTTGCCGAATTCATCGGCGGCGGGCATTTCGCCAGTCACCTGCGGCGCATGCGCGGCCTTTATGCCGAGCGACGCGAGGCCTTCGGGAAGGCCGGCCGGGCAGCCCTCGCAGGGCTTGCCCGCATCGACTGCTCCGAAAGCGGGCTCAACGCGCTCGCCTGGCTGGAGAACGGACAGGAGGACCGAACAGCCCACCGCGCGGTGCTCGCCGCCGGACTGCAATGTTATCCGCTGTCCGACTATACGATCAGCGCCGCACGGCAAGGTGCGCTCATCCTCGGTTATGCCGGCGTTCCGGTGGAGCGCATGAACCCCTATGTCGGGCGCCTTGCCGAGGCGCTCTTCCGGCTGTGAGAGATCCGCCGCAAAGCCATGACGTGCCGGCGGAGAAGCGGGCCAGAAGCCCGCGAAGGAAGGCCTCCGCGACGAGAGCCCAGTCGCGCGGCTCCTCCGGATCCTCGCGATGCCGCCGCGCCACCAGGTAGCCGATACTCCGCGGCATCTCCGCCCCCCTCAATGCCGGAAGGCACGGAGCGGCGTGCCGCTGCGCTGGGTAACGCCGACGCCGGGCGCCACGCCCACCTCCGCATTGGAAGCGGCGAGCAGCGGCTTGCCGCGCACGATATCGGCGGCACGCTCGGCCAGCATGATGGTCGGCGCGTTGAGGTTGGCATTGGGCTCGGCGGGGAAGACGGAGCTGTCGATGACGCGCAGGCCGTCAAGGCCGCGCACCTTCAGATCGCTGTCGACGACGGCCAGGGCATCCTCGCCCATGCGGCACGAGCCGCAGGGATGGTAGGTGCTCTCCATGGTCTCGCGCACCCAGGCGTCGATCTCGTCATCCCCGCGCACATCCTTGCCGGGTGCGATCTCCTCGCCGCGGAACCGGTCGAAAGCCGGCTGGGCGATGATCTCGCGGGTGAGGCGCAGACAGCGCCGGAAGCCCTCGCGGTCCTCCTCGCGATCGAGATAGTTGAAGAGGATATCCGGCTGCTCATGCGCTTCCGGCGAGCGCAGGCGCACATAGCCGCGGCTCTTCGGCTTGTTCGGCCCGGTCAGCACCATGAAGCCATGGCCGTCGAGCGGCTTTTTCCCGTCATAGCGCATGGCGGCCGGCAGGAAGTGGAACTGGATGTCCGGCCATTGCAGGGAGGCATCGGATCGGATGAAGCCACCGCTCTCGAAATGGTTGGAGACCGAGAGCCCCTTCTTGAACAGCAGCCATTCCGCACCGATCAGGGCGCGGCTCAAAAGCCCCATCCTGCCGTTCAGCGTGATCGGCTCCTTGCAGGCATACTGGATATAGACTTCAGAGTGATCCTGCAGGTTCTCGCCGACGCCCGGCAGGTCATGCAGGACAGCAACGCCCGCCTTCTGCAGCACGGCGGCCGGGCCGATGCCGGAGCGTTGCAGGAGATGCGGCGAGCCGATCGGACCGGAGGAGACCAGCACCTCGCGGTTCGCCTTCGCCACCTTGCGCTCGCCGCCGAGCTCATACTCCACGCCGACCGCACGCTTGCCTTCGAGGAGCACGCGCCGCGTCATGGCATGGGTGACGACGGCAAGGTTCGGCCGGCCCATGGCGGGCTTCAGGTAGGCATTGGCCGTCGACCAGCGCACGCCGTCCTTGACGGTCATGTGCATCGGCCCGAACCCCTCCTGCATATGCCCGTTCGGGTCCTCGGTGGTGATGTAGCCCGCCTCGCGCCCGGCATCGACGAAGGCCTTGTAGAGCGGGTTCCGCATCTTGTTGCCGGCATTGGTGGCAAGCGGGCCGGAATCGCTGCGATAGGCATCGCCCCCGTCCTGCCAGCTTTCGGCGCGCTGGAAATAGGGCAGGCAATTGGCGTAGCGCCAGCCGCGCGCGCCCAGCTCCTCCCACTCGTCGAAATCGCGGGCATGGCCGCGCATATAGACGAGCCCGTTGATCGAGGAGGAGCCGCCGATCACCTTGCCGCGCGGGCAGTGCACCCGCCGGCCGTCGAGGCCGGGCTCCGGCAGGGTCATGTATTTCCAGTTGTACCTGGTGCCGTTCATCGGAATGGACAGCGCCGTCGGCATCTGGATGAAGATCGACCGGTCGCTGCCGCCATATTCGAGCACCAGCACCCTGGTGGCCGGATCCTCCGAAAGGCGATTGGCGAGCACGCAGCCGGCCGATCCGGCGCCGATGATGATATAGTCTTAGGTGTCGGTCATGGCGGTCATCCGGAGGTTTACGGGTAGAGGCCCCAGCCGCGCCGGCGGGCGACGAGCCGGGTCAGGACGTAGTGGACCGCCCCTGCGGCAAGGCATGCGGGGATCGAGGCGGTCAGGTACTTGAAGGCCGGCAGGCTGGCGAGCGTCTGCGGATTGAAGATGGTCACGTAGACGACGAAGCCGACGGCAAGGGCCACAAGCCCGACGGGATTGAACCCGGCCCAGAAGCGGTAGGGACCGTTTTCCTGGGGGCGGTGCAGGCTGTGCATGTCGAGCTTCTGGCCGCGCAGGAAGAAGTAATCGACGATGCCGATGCCCGCGAGCGCGGAATTGAGCGCCGAGGTCCAGACGAGGAAGATGAAGAAGCCGTCATACATCTCGGGATAGAAGACGACGAGACCGAGCGGGATGAGACCGTCGCGTCGCTGACGCCGTAGCGATCGAGATAGTTGCGAACGCTTTCGTCCATGTGTTCCTCCTTTTCAGCCGGCCGCCCGGGCGTGCCGATCCTCCCGCATTGTTTGATCAACGCTGCTGCGTCCTTGCATGATGTCGGCATCGATGGCGTCCCGGTCGGCTCGGGCGTCCGGTCTCACAGGAATTGCCGGCCATCCCCCTCCTCCAAAAGTCGAGGGAGTGTGCCAAAGAAAGAAACATTTAAAAGTATCTATGATTACATGTTCACTTGTGCATTAATCAATGAATGATCAACAAGGTCCGGCACCGCGTCCTCAATCTCTCGCTCGGCGATGCCGAACTCAGGCTGCTGCGCGTCTTCGCCTCCGTCGTGCAGCACGGCGGCTTTTCCGCCGCGCAATCGGCGCTCGGCATGACGCAGGCGACGATCTCCACCCATATGCGCCATCTGGAGGAACGGCTCGGGCTCCGCCTGTGCAGCCGCGGCCGCAGCGGCTTCCAGATGACCGACGAAGGGCGGCTCGTCTATGAGGCGGCGCTCGAGCTTTTCGGCTCGCTGGAGAAGTTCCAGAGCCGGATCGGGGAGGCGCAGGGAGAACTGACGGGCAGCCTCAGTTTCGGCACCGTGGATGCCATGATCACCAACCATGCCCTCGATCTCCAGGGCGCCCTGGCGGCCTTTCACCGCGCAGCTCCGCGCGTGCACCTGGAGATCGACGTCGCCGCGCCGCAGGTGCTGCATCAGGGCCTGCTCAACGGCTCCTACCAGATCGTGCTGATGCCTTCCGTCGGCAGCGTCATGCCGCATTTCCGCAGCCAACCGGTCTTCTCCGAAGTGCAGAAACTCTATTGCGCCGAAGGCCATCCGCTCTTCATTCGCCCCGATGCGGACCTCACCGACGAGGTGCTGGCGTCCCAATCCTTCGCCGGCCGCACCTACATGCTGAACGAGACGATCTGCGGCGTGAACTTCACCTGGGCCGCCGCGACGCCGCATATGGAAGGCACGCTGCTTCTCCTGCTTTCAGGCGCCTATATCGGTTTCCTGCCCGACCATTATGCCGAGGAATGGGTCCGCAACAACCGGCTGCGCGTGCTCGCGCCCGAACGCATGCACTTCGAGGACATGTTCCACATCGCCTATCCGCGCAACAAGCCCTCTCGCGCAGCCGAAACCCTGGCGCAGGCCATCACCGCCAACACGCAGGCCGTTCCGGCATAGGCGTCCGTCCTTTATCGTCACGACCTCCCTGCTCCCCGCCGTCGTGCATGCTGCCCTCGGCGGCGATGCGCAGTTCATTTGCCTGCCCAACGAAAGCCCGCTGTCGGAGCGGCGCTTGCCTGGCAAAGGGAAAGATGCAGCCTACAAAACGCATGAACCAAGGCAATTCGTCGGCTGTCCGGCGGATCATCCTGCAATCGAACGCGGGCGGATCGCGGAGAATGCGACGAAGTGAAAAAAGGCCAGGCCGGCAATAGCCACGATGGCGACACCGTAACCGTCCCTCCAATCGTGCAGGAAGCCGAAGATCACCGGCCCTCCGGCCATTCCGATACCGGAAGCAAGCCGGCAGACACCGAGGACCGCAGAGAGGGCGGAAAGAGTGACAACGACCCGTGCCCGATTGGCGAGCAGGACCTGCTGGCCGCCAAAGGCGATGCCGAGCACAAGCGGATAGACGAAGAGTGCTGCAACATTCGCAGTGACGAGGATTGCCGCGAGCATGCCAAAGGTCAGGACGCCCGCGAGTGCGGCCAGCGACATGACCGGGCCGGCCCCCCAGAGGTCGCAGAGCCAGCCGGACAACAGGCGCCAGACGAATATGATCAGGCCGGCGACAGCCGCGATCCAGACCGCCGTTTCTCCAGCGACGTTATTGTCCTCGAACAGCGCGATCTGCTGGGTCATCAGGCCGTGATAGGCTGCCGAGCCGCAGAAATAGCTGATGACAAGCGCCAGTATGGTGACCCAGCCGAGCCCTGCCATGCCGTATCGGCCTCCCGCGCCGGACGCGGACTTCACCCGGTCGATCACGAGAAGATGCAGGGGAACGGCGATGCCCATCAGGACCAGGCCGAGGGAGGAATAGGTGAAACGCCAGCCGAAATCGTTGATCATCCAGCTCATGATCGGCAGGCCGAGGAAGGCGGCGAGGCCCGAGCCGGCGTCGGCGATGGCCATCGCGGTCGCCGGACGCTTGCGGAAACGGCCGGCGAGCACCGCGAAGATCGCATAGGAACTGGTGCAATGCGTTCCCAGGCCGCCGATAAGGCCGAAGGTAAGCCAGAACTGTCCGATCGTCGATACTTGCGCAGTCAGAAGGAAGGCTAGAGCGAGCAGCATTGCCGCGCCCGCCAGCAGGACGCGGCTGTTATAGCGGCCGAGCAGGTAGCCGAAGATCGGCGCGCTCACCGCATTGACGAGCGCGAAGGCGCCGTAGGCGCCCGAAATCGACGCGCGCGACCAGTGGAATTCCCCCTCCAGCGCCACGAGGAAGAGGGCGAAGGAATTCCAAACCAGTCCCGAGACCATCATGAGCAGGAAGGCCGCCGCCAGCCGCACCTGTTTTGCCAGGCGCACACTCCGGCGGCGCACTTCCCCGTGGAGCGACCTGCTATCGACGGCGGCCATTGCTCAGTTCACGCGGTAGCGCTTGACCATGTCCCAGTCCAGCTCGACCCCGAAGCCCGGTCCCTGCGGGACCTGGATGATGCCGTTCTTCGGGTTGGGCCGGTTGGCGATCAGGCCGGCCCAGATCGGATCGCGCGCCGGTTCGAAACACTCGACGCACAGGCCGTTGGGGATAGCGGCGATCATGTGCATGGCGATCTGCGCTTCCTCGTGATGGCCGACACGGATATCGTGCAGCGCGCAGAGGGCGGCGGCGCGGCGCCATTCGGTGATGCCGCCGGCCTCCGAAGCGTCGAAATTGACGATGTCGACGGCATCCGCAGCAACGAGCCGCCGCACGCCCGCGGCATTCATCTCGCTCTGGCCGGCATCGACCGGGATGGAGGTCGCACGGCGGACCTGCGCCATCATGCGGGCGTCGTCGTACCAGTGGCAGGGTTCCTCGAACCAGGCGATGTCGTATTTCTCGATCAGGCGGGCGAATTTCACAGCTTCGGCCACCGGCCAGCCGCGATTGGCGTCGATCGCGATCCAGAAGTCGTCGCCCCCGCCCTTGCGGGCCGCCTCCACGCGCTTGGCGTCCTCTTCGGCCGAAAGGCCGCCGACCTTCACCTTGCAGCCGGCAAGGCCCCCCTCGCGCAGCCGCTCCATTTCCCTGCCGAGATCGGCCAGCGTCTTGCCCTCCTCGTAGTAGCCGCCGATGCAGATGATCGGAAGCTCCTGGCGGTAGCCGCCGAGCAGCCGGCAGACATTGACGCCCGCGGCCTTGCCGATCAGGTCCCAGAGCGCGCTGTCCATGCAGGCGATCGCCTCCATGACGAGCTTGCGGTCACGGTTCCATTCGGCTGCCTTGAACATCTTCTGCCAGAGCCGCTCGATCGCGAAGATCTCCTCGCCGATCAGCATCGGCGCCAGTTCCTTCTCGATGATATCGACGACCTCGCGCATGTGGTCGCGGTTGTCGCCGTTGTAGATCTCGCTGACGAGGCCGCTCTCCGTCTCCATGCGCGTGATGATGGTGCAGCGCTTGGTGACATTGTACCGGCTGCCACCGAAATTGCGCGCAAGCGGGATCTCGACGGCGATGACCGTCACGTTCTTGATCTTCATGATTTCCTCCGTTCGAGAGATTATTCGCCCTTTGCGCCACCATCGGCGAGGCCGACGACAAGCTTGCGCTGGACGAGCAGGTAGAAAAGGATGACCGGAACCGTCACCAGCACGGCGCCCGCAAGCAGCATGCCCCAGGAATAGATGTTGTCCTGGCCGATCCAGGTCGCGAGCCCCAGCGGCAGGGTCTTGTTCGTTTCGGACGACACGAAGACCAGCGCGAAGAGGAACTCGTTCCAGGCATGGTTGAAGCTGAAGACGCCGACCGAGATGATGCCCGGCAGCGCCAGCGGCACCGTGACGCGCATCATCGCGCCGAGCCGGGTGCACCCGTCGATCATGGCGCTTTCCTCGAGGCTTATGGGGATCGCGTTGAAATACGAGCGCATGAACCACAGAGCCAGGGGAAGCGTGAACGCCGTGTTGGCGATGATCAGCGAGATCAGCGTGTCGGCCATGCCGAGCTTGACCACGTAGATGTAGAGCGGCAACACGATCAGCACTTCCGGCAGCATGTAGCAGACGAGCGTCGCGTTCGAGAACGCGGCGATGCCGAAAAAGCGGAAGCGGCTGAGGCTGTAGGCGCCGAGCCCCCCGATGACGAGCGACAGGAAGGTCGCGCCGAAGGCGACGATCAGGCTGTTGGCGAAATAGGTGAGGAAGTTCGTCTGGACGAAGAGATCGCGGTAGTTCTGCAACGTCCATTCGTTCGGCAGGAAGGTTGGCGGCACTGCATAGAGCTCGCCGCCCGGCTTGAAGGAGCAGATCAGCATCCAGAAGAGCGGAAAGCCGATGACGCTGACGGCGGTGAAGGCAAGAAGGTAGAGCATGACCCGCGAGGCGAGGTAATGCATGTCGGCGATATCCCGGTTGCGCGGCAGCGATGCGGGGGTGCTGGTGGCGATGGCGGTCATTGGCGTGCCTCCGCTCTCTTGATGAAGAAGAAGTAGATGGCGAGCAGGACGCACAGGATGGCCAGCGTGACGATGGCGATCGCCGCAGCGCGGCCGAACTCGAAGTCCGAAAACGCCTTGAGATAGACGAGGATCGGCAGCGTCGTTGTCGCATCCAGCGGGCCGCCGCCCGTCATCAGGTAGATGATCTCGAACTTGTTGAAGGACCAGATGGTGCGCAGCAGCGCCGTCAGCAGGAAAACCGGCATGACATAGGGCAGCGTGATGCGCCAGAACTGCTGGAAATCCGAAGCCCCGTCGATCTTCGCCGCCTCGTATTGCTCCTGCGGAATGGACTGCAGGATGCCGAGAATGGCGATGACGACGAAGGGGAAGAACTTCCAGACGCCGACCATGATGACCGACGTCATCGCAAGCCCCTGGCTGTTCAGCCAGAGCAACGGCTGGTCTGTGATCCCGATGCTCATGAGGGCGGCGTTCACGACGCCGACGATGTCGTGCAGCATGTAACGCCATGTCAGCACGGCCACGACCGTCGGCACGAGATAGGGCGCAAGGACGATGGCGCGGGCGGCGCCGCGGAAGGCGAAGCTCTTGTTGAGCAGCAGCGCAAGACCGAGCCCCAGGAGCATTTCCAGCGCGACGCTGCCGAAAACCCAGACGAACGTGTTCCAGAGCGCTGTATAGAAGGCAGGTTCGGCAAAGACCCAGGCGAAGTTCTCGAACCCGATAAACGGGCCATCGGTGTCCCCCATGCCGACATCCTGCATGGCGGTCACGAAAACCGTGATCGTCGGCACGCCGGCAAGAAGCAGCAGCAGGAAGGCGCTTGGCGCAAGGGCGGCGTAGGCGAGCAGGCGGTCGCCTGCCAGTGCGGCGCGATTGTCAGCCATTGGCCGCCCTCCTCTTTTCCATGGACGCCTCGGCGGCGATCGCCTTGCCGCTTGCCGTATCGAAACGGCGAAGCTCGGAATTGGCGACGGCGAAGGTGACCTCGGTGTTGAGAACGGGGCTGTAGGAAACGCTCGAGGGGATGCGGGCGATGGCCTGGGTTTCCGGCAGGTTTCCGGAAACCACCCCGTAGAGCAGCCGGTCGCCGCCAAGATATTCAACGCGGTGAACGTTGAAGGTGATCTGCGTGACGGGGCCGTTGTCGGCAAAGCTCGCCTTGGGCAGAAAGTTCTCGGGCCGGAAGCCGAGCGTCACGTCGCCGGTCACGACCAGATTCATCGGTGGCGAGCCCATGAAGGTGGCCACGAACGTATCGGCCGGATGGAGATAGATCTCCTCCGGCGTCCCGATCTGCCGGACGGAACCACCTTGCATGACCACAATGCGGTCGCCGAGCCCCATGGCCTCGACCTGGTCATGCGTCACGTAGATCGACGTGACGCCGACCCGGTCCTGAAACTGGCGCAGTTCCTCGCGGGAGGAATGGCGCAGCTTGGCATCGAGGTTCGACAGCGGCTCATCGAGCAGGAAGACGTCCGGATCGCGCACGAGCGAACGGGCAAGGGCCGTGCGCTGGCGCTCGCCGCCGGACATCTGCCGCGGCTTGCGCTTGAGCATGCGGGTAAGGCCGACCAGTTCGGCGGCCCAGCGCACCTTGTCGTCGACAAGCTTCCTGTCCGCTCCGCGCACCCGGAGCGGGAAGGCGATATTCTCGTAGACCGACAGATGCGGATAGAGGGCGTAGTTCTGGAACACCATCGCGATGTTCCGGTCCTTCGGCTGGAAGCGCGTGGCACGCCGCTCGCCGATGAAGATGTCGCCGTAGGTCGGCAGTTCCAGGCCGGCGATCATCCGCAGCAGCGTGCTCTTGCCGCAGCCGGAGGGGCCGAGCAGCACGAGGAACTCACCGTCATTGACGGTCAGGTTGACATCGGAAACCGCAGTGTGATCGGCGAATATCTTGCTGACCTGATTGATTTCAACTCGTGCCATGGTTCTCTCTCACAATCTGTGACGGGGTTTGCAGACCGGCGTCATCCATAATCCGGCGCGCCTGCTCCATGAGGGTGTGATTGGCCTCCGCGATGCGCCGCCGGATATCGGCCATGCCTGCGAGATCGCTGTCGAGCATCGCCCTGCGGCGATCGAGCATCTCGGCCATGCGGACCGGGGCCGGACCGCCGGTAACGGTGCGGCTCTTCAGGTTTTCCGCCGGATCCAGCGCCTTCCTCACCTCCTCCACCGGAATGCCGAGGGGGTGGCCGAACAGAGCCTGAGACGCGGCATCGAGGTCGGCCGATGTGATGTCCATCGCCGTATGATGCGCCTCGATCGCTTCGCGGACAACGCGGCCGACGATGTTGTGCGCCATGCGGAAGGACATTCCGGCCTCCCGCACGATGATGTCCGCAAGCTCCGTCGCCGTGCCGAAGCCGGTCTCGGCGAGATGGCGCATGGTGTCCGGCTTGACGGTCAGCGTCCTGATTGCGCCCTCGAAGACGGTCAGCGCGCGGCACGCCCGCTCCAGGACGTCCAGCATCGGCACGTTGCCGGCGGTGACCCCATCGTTGACATCGGCGAGGGCCGTGTTCTTCGCCGCGGCGAGGACCATGTTCAGCGCGCCGACCGCCATCGCGGCCACCGCCTTGACATGCTCCATCGCCTGCGGGTTCTTCTTCTGCGGCATGATGCTGGAGACGCTCGAATAGGCGTCGTCCAGTTCGAGCATGCCGAACTCCATCGTGTTCCAGGTCTGGATGTCGGTTGCCACCCGGGAAATGCCGGTCATCAGCACGGCAAGGGCGCCGGCCGCCTCCTGCAGGTCGTCGCGGATCGAGACGCCGTCGTAACCGACCTCGACCAGCCGCGAAAAGCCCAGCAGGCGGGCCGTCATCTCGCGATCGATGGGAAAGCCGGTCGTCGACAGCGCGCCCGAGCCGAGCGGGCTGCGGTCGCAGCAGGCAAGGGCGTGCGAGAGGCGCCCGTAGTCGCGCTCCATCAAGTCGGCGGCGGCAAGCAGGTAGTAGCCGAAAGAGATCGGCTGGGCATGCTGCGAATGCGTATAGCCCGGCATCACGGTTTCCACATGCTGCTGGGCCATGTCGATCAAGGTGCGCCGGATGGTGCCGACGACGTCGAGCAGGTCGAGCAGAAGGCCGCGCAGCACCAGCCGCCAGGAGGTCGTGTGCAGATCGTTGCGGCTGCGGCCGGTGTGCAGGCGCCCGCCGGTCTCCGGGCCGAGCGTCTCGACGATGTGGCGTTCGATATAGGAATAGAGGTCTTCCTGCTGGTAGTCGATGGTCAGCGCCTTGACGCCGGTCGCCTGAAGGTCGGCGAGAACGGCGAGGATGCGGGCGATGTCCACCTTGCCGACGATGCCGCATTCGGCGAGCATGACGGCATGCGCCATATGGATTCGCATTTCGGGCTCGAACTGGAAGCGGATTCCGGCGGCGACCGCCGGGCCGAAGTAGGATTCCACCATCGCCGGTGCAGGCGGCGACTTGACGCGTTCGCGCAACGAGACGACCGGCGCCGCCGGTTGTTCCTCTGACATATGCTTCTCCTGAAAATGCGGTCCGCGTGTCCTCCACGCGGACCTTGTCTATGGACGCTATTTCTTCTTCAGGTCGTCCACGATGGCCTGCATGCGCTGCTGGCCCCAGGCAGCAGCCGCCGCCGGATCCTCGCCCTGCAGGACGACACGTTGAACGACCTGGGCGGGGATATCCCGGGCGACGATCGAACCGATATAGGGGTTGACCACGCCGGAGCGGATGACCGCACCGTCCTTGAACTGCGCACCGGCCTCCGATTCGAAATCGAGCGCGTTGGAGGTGTCGAAGGCGATGCGGGAAATCTCCTCGCGGCCGCCGAGGGTTTGTGCCGCCCCCAGCTTGATGACGTCTTCCTGGACGCCCTTGAGCGGCGGAATGAGGTGTGGATGGACGGTAAGCGAGAAGTCCCGCAGTCGCTCGCCCGTGACGATGAACTTCAGGAACCTGCGGGCGGCCTCGACATTCTTCGAGCCGACGGTTTCCGAACTGAGCGCAAAACTGTTCGCGTTCACGAACTTGACCGCCACGCCGCTCGGGCCGACCGGCATGTTGTCCGCGATCGTGTTCTTGAACAGATCGGGCGTGTTGGCGGCCGCATTGGCGATGAGTCGCGGCGCATAGATGTCGAGCCCGATCTTGCCCGTCAGGTAGACGTTGATCATGTCGCCGTAGGAATAGGAGCCGATGCCGCGCGGCGAGAATTTCGCGATGTCGCGCAGGAAGGCCAGCGCCTTGACCGTGCCGGGATTGTCGAAGGTGACGTTGAGGTCCTTGTCGAAATAGGTGCCGCCGGCACCCCAGATCATCTGCGACAGGAATATCCCCGTCATGCGGTTCTTGCCGGCCGGAAACAGGAAGCCGAAATTGCCGTCCTCTCCCGTCAGCGCCTCCGCGCCGGCCAACAGCTCATCCCAGGTCTTCGGCGTCGAAACGCCCTTCGCCTTCAGAAAATCCTCGCGCTGCCACAGCACGCCGTAATTGCCGAGCGTGTAGGGAACGTCGTAGATCTTGCCTTCGACGGGCACAAGCGAACCGGCGACATAGTCGTCGCGGCCGATCTCGTCGACCATGTCGTCGAGGGGGACGAGATAGCCCTTGCGCGCGAATTCAAAGCGCTCCTCCGGCAGCACCTTGAAAATCTCCGGCATGGTCTTGGTGTTGATCGAGGCGAGAACCTTCTGAAGCCGGCCGTCGGTGCTGACGGCCTCCATCTCGATGTGGATGTCGGGATTCTCCGCCTCGAACGCCTTGATCGCGTTGTTGAAGAACTCGATGCTCGGCGGGTCGGTCTCGTTATGCAGAAAACGGACAACCTGTTGCTGCGCCCAGGCGGTGCTGGACATCAGCAGCGCAACGAGGCTGCCTCCAATCGACAGGTACAAACGTGTTCGGGCCATCATGCCAGTCTCCTCCCAATGTTCCCAAATGCACAACCCGCATGGATCGCCGGCCTCCTCTGTGCATGCTGGGCAGGTTATAGCGCCCCCTTGCCATCCGTCCACTACATGATAGCAATATCGGATATTCATTTGCCGTATAGGTCGGAACGATGGAACTCGGTAGCCTCAGGATTTTCATGCGGGCAGCGGAACTCGGGAGCTTCAGCAAGGCGGCCGTTTCCCTGGGCATCGCGCAGCCCTCGGTAAGCCGTACGATCGGCGACCTGGAGAGGGAGTGGGGCAGTCCCCTCTTCTACCGGACCGGCAGGGGCGTGGCGCTTTCGGAACTGGGCGAGGAAGCCCTGAAGAAGGCGCGCTTTCTGCTGCGCGAGGCAGACCAGGCGGCGGAGGATCTCAAGGCGTTCAGTCGCCTTCCGAGCGGCATCGTATCCCTCGGCCTGCCGACGTCGCTTGTCGAACCGACCATTCCCGAGCTCGTCAATCAACTGCGCGCCCATGCGCCCGGCATACGCCTGCAGGTCTACGAGGGTTTCAGCGACCAAGTCGAACGCTGGCTGTCGGAAGGACTGATCGATATCGGCGCCTACAGCAAATATCGCGAAGGGGAGAGGGAACACGGATCGGTCCTTTTGGAATCGCGCCTGGTGCTTGCCGGCCCGAGAGAAGGCTGGACCCTGCCCGAGGAGATCGCCTTCGAACGACTCGCAGACTTCGCCCTGGTCCTGCCTGCTCCGACGAACGGACTGCGGATCATGGTGGATTCCGTCGCCCGACGACTGAAAGTCTCACTCAACGTCATTGCCGACATCGATTCCACCGGGGGCCAGAAAGCCATGGCTGCCCGATGCGGCTGCTATATGGTGAAGGCGCCACATACGATCTCCGAGGAGACGTCGAGAGGTCTGTTCGCCAGCAGCGTCATCCGCAGTCCGTACATCAATCGGCACGTCGTCCTCGTCACCGGGCAGCAGCGCCCCCTGAGCCGCGCGAGCCGCGAAGTCGTCGCGCGGCTGACCGGCATCATACGAGAGCTGTCTGTCCCCAAAGAAACCACCGGCCAGTCATCGGGCCGGGCGGCCGACAACGACCGCAGTTAACGGCCGTCCCAGATCTTCACGCTCATGTCAGCTAGTCGCCAGAGCATGATCTTGCGCCGTTCGCCACGGGGCAGCGACGGACGGGGTGTCCCGCCGGGACGGATCGATGTAGCCTGACGAACGATTCTCCGCTTCGTTTCGCTCCGCAGGCCTATGGAAACCTCACTCTATCTGCCCGTCAAAGGCTTCCTCGAAAAGGCCGGCTACATCGTCAAGGGTGAAGTCGGCGGCTGTGACCTTGTCGGGCTCAGCGATGACGATCCGCCGGTCGTCGTGATCTGCGAGCTGAAGCTGAGCTTCAACCTGGAGCTCATCCTGCAGGCCGTCGATCGGGCCGCAGTCTCGGACGAAGTCTGGATCGCCGCGAGGGTTTCGGCCAGGGGTCGGGGCCGGGAATCCGACAAGCGCTACCGCGACCTCTGCCGTCGGCTCGGCATCGGCATGCTCGGCGTTTCCGATGCCGACGACGTCAGCATCATCGTCGGCTCCGTATCCCCCATGCCGCGAACCAATCCGAAGCGCCGTTCACGGCTGATGCGCGAGCACCAGAAGCGGCGGGGCGACCCGGCACGCGGCGGCAGCACCCGCGCGCCCGTCATGACGGCCTATCGCCAGCAGGCGCTCGGCTGCGCGGCGGCACTGGCCTGCGGACCGCTGCCGGTGCGCGCCGTGCGCGCCGGCGTGCCGGAAGCCGGGAAAATCCTGCTTTCGAACGTCTACGGCTGGTTCGAGCGGCTCGACAGAGGCATCTATGGCCTGACCGACGCGGGACGGGAAGCGCTGCAGCGTTGGCCGCAACCGGATGCACCGGCGCCCTAGAGGCGATCGACACCGGGGGCAGGAACAGGTTGCCGATCTGGCTGGCATATCCAGGCCGCGGCAGCACGCGCCACAACCCGATGAGGGACAATGATGGCCCCGCCCTCCGAAGATTCTCGGCAAGCGCAATCAGAACAGCAACGTTCCGTCCGCATAAAGACGGGTTCGTTCCACGGGCAGCACGATGCGCAGCGGCCCGTTCCGAACGGCAAGGCTGCTCCTGGCCTTGACCTTCAGCCGTTCCGATCCGATGACGGCGTCGATCACGTCGACATTGCCATGATGCTGGACGCCCTGCACGACGGCGGGAATGCCGGTGACACCATCCTTGGCGAAGGCGACATGCTCCGGCCGGATCCCGACCATCAGCTCGGCGCCCGGCGCGAGCCTCCCGACGCGCTCGTCGGAAAGCACGGGAAAGCCCTGCCAGAGCAACCGGTCGCCGTCGCGCTCGACGGACAGGAAGTTCATGCCCGGCGAGCCGATGAAATTGCCGACATAGCGGTTGCAGGGGCTTTCGAACAGTTGCTGCGGCGTGCCGCGCTGGACGACGCGGCCGGCGCTCATCACGAGCACCTCGTCCGCGAAGGTCATTGCCTCGTTCTGGTCATGCGTCACGTAGACGACGGTATGGCGCGTCTTGTCGCTCGCCTGCTTGATGCGGCGGCGCAGGTCGAACTTCATGTGCGGATCGATGACCGTCAGCGGCTCGTCCATCAAAAGCGCCGAGACGTCGTTGCGCACGAGCCCGCGTCCGAGCGAGATCAGCTGCTTCTCGTCGGCCGTCAGCCGGCGCGCCGACTGGCCGAGGCGTGCGGTGAGCCCGAGCAGCTCGGCGATCTCGGCCACCCGCGGGGCGATGCGGGCCTTGTCCCATCCCCGGCACCGCAGGGGGAAGGCCAGGTTCTCGTAGACCGTCTTCGACTGGTAGATGACGGGAAACTGGAAGACCTGGGCGATGTTGCGCTTTGCCGTCGGCATGCGCGTCACGTCCTTGCCGCCGACGATCACGCGGCCGTCGGAGGGATACAGCAGGCCCGATATGACGTTGAGCATCGTCGTCTTGCCGCAGCCGGAAGGGCCGAGCAGCGCATAGGTCCTGCCGTCCTCGAAGAGGATATCCGTCTTCTCCAGCGCATAGACCGCCGAGCCGTAGGAATGCCCGACCTGTTCGAGATGGATCGTCGCCATCAGCCTTCTCCATGTCCTGGTGCATGCAGCAATGCCCCTTCGCCTTCGGCGGCAAAGACGAACAGCCGTTCGGGTGCAAACGAGAGGCCGATCTGCCGGCCGGGCTCGACCCGGTGAACGCCTTCGAGCTGCACGACGGCCTCGCCGAGCATCGTCTCGACATGCAGGAACGTTTCCGATCCGGAGACCTCGCCGAAGGTGACACGGCCGGCAATGCCGCCCCCGTCGACCGGCTCGATCTCGTTGGCCCGGATACCGAAACGGTAGCGGCCCGGCGGCATCGCCGCGAGCAATCCGGGAGCATCGAGGGCAAGCCCGCCCTCGAACAGGACGCGGCCGCCGTCGAGCGTGCCCGCGACGATCGTCATCGGCGGATCGGTGACGATGCGCGCCACCAGCGCCGAGGCCGGGCGGTCGAAGACCGCGGTCGGCACGCCCGCCTGCAGCACGCGGCCCTCGTGCATGACCACGAGCCGGTCGCCCAGCATCATCGCCTCGGCGGGCTCGGTCGTGTTGTAGATCACGGTCGCATCGGCCTGGCTTGCAAGCAGCCCGCGGAACTCCTCGCGGAGCTGTTCGCGCAGCTTGTAGTCGAGATTGACCAGCGGCTCGTCGAGCAGCAGCACGCCGGCCTTTCGCACCAGGGCGCGGGCGAGCGCCACACGCTGCTGCTGGCCGCCGGAGAGCTGCGAAGGTTTTCGTTCCCCGAAGGCGGCAAGGCCCACCACATCGAGGACGCTCCTCACGCGGTGACCGACTTCACTCTCGGCCACCTTGCGCTTGCGCAGGGGAAAGGCGACGTTCTCGAAGACGCTCAGATGCGGATAGTTGATGAACTGCTGGTAGACCATCGCGACGTCCCGTTTCCAGGCGGGGAGAGTGCCGAACGGCTCACCGTCCCGCGTCAGCGTGCCGCGGTCGGTTTCCTGCAGGCCGGCGATGGCGCGCAGCAGCGTCGTCTTGCCCGAAAGCGTGCGGCCGAGCACGGTGGTCAGGCCGCCGCGATCGAAGCGGAGGGAAACGTCGTCGAGATGGATTTCGCCGCCGCGGGAGAGCGAAACGGAATTGAGAACCAGACTCATGAAGCCTTCCTAGCGAATGGCGCCGGCAAGCGTGCCGCGCGAAAGAAGCCGTTCGACGACGATCGCGATCACGATCAGCGGCGCGACGGAGATCAGCGCCGAGGCGGACAGGCTCCACCAGGGCGTAACCGACGAATTGAGCGACACGATCGCCACAGGCAGGAGCTGGGTGTCGGTAAAGGTCAGGGTGAAGGCGAAGAAGAAGTCGTTCCAGCCGAAGATGAGGCAGAACATCGCCGCGACCAGGATGCCGGAGAGCGAGTTCGGCAGCACGACGCGGCGGAAGGCCTCGAAGGGCGTGCAGCCGTCGAGCATCGCCATCTCGTCGATCTGCCGCGGCACGCCGTCGAAGAAATCGACCATGATCCAGACGGCGATCGGCAGCAGCAGGGCGATATAGACGAGGACGAGGCCGAGCCTGGTATCGAGCAGGCCGAGGAACTGCAGCATCAGGAAGAAGGGGATGGCAAGCACGATCGGCGGCATGATGCGCTGGGAGATGAAGAAGAAGACGATGTCGGCATTCTTCACGAAGCCCGTACGATAGCTGAAGCGCGACAGGCCATAGGCCGCCAGCGTGCCGAGCACGATCGAAATCAGGCTCGCGCTGCCCGTCACGATCACGCTGTTGAGATAGGGCCGAACGATATCGATGCCGCCGGCGCCGCCGAACAGGCTTCGCCAGCCCGCAAGCGATGGCTCGTAGCCGATCCAGGGCAGGTAGGTCGGGCCGCTCGTCACGCCGTTCGCCGTCTTGAAGCTGGTCGTCAGCGCCCATGTCAGGGGCGCCATGACGAAGCCGCTCCACACGAGGATGGCGAGGTATTTGAGGATGGAAAGCAGGGGCATCAGGCGCTCCTTCCAACGAGGACGCGGACGAGGAGCTTGGCGATGACCGTCATCAGCACGATCATGACGACGAGGTAGGTGATCGAGAGAGCGGCGGCATAGCCGATCTCGAAATCGCGCAAGCCGCGAATGTAGATGTAGTAGCCGGCCGTCTCGGTGGCCGTGCCCGGCCCGCCCGACGTCAGCACATAGACGGTCTCCATGATCTTCGACGCCTCGATCAGCCGGATGATCAGCGCGCCGATGGAGACGGGCGCAAGCATCGGGAAGGTGACGTTGAGGAAGGTGCGGATCGGACCGGCACCATCGATTGCCGCGGCCAGGAACGGTTCGCGCGGCAGGCTGAGAAGGCCGGCCAGGAGCAACAGGAACATGAAGGGCGTCCATTGCCAGATCTCGACCAGCATGACGGCGGCGACGGCCCAGTTCGCCGAGGTCAGCCAGGGATAGGGGCCAAGGCCGAACAGGCCGAGGAAATCGTTCGCCGGGCCGAGCGATTCATGAAAGATCGTGCGCCAGATCACCGACATGACGACGGGCGTCGTCATCATCGGGATCAGGAACAGGACCCGGAAGAAACGACGGAACAGAACCTCCCGCCAGACCAGCAGGGCGAGCGCGAAGCCGAGCACGTACTGAACCAGAACCGTACCGATGGCCATGCCGGAAAGCCGCAGCATCGCCTCCCAAAAGCGCCGGTCGCCGAAGACGATGACGTAGTTCCTGACGCCCGCCCAGTTCAGCCCCGGCGAGATGGCGTCCCAGCCTGACAGCGACACGCGGATGGTGAAGACAAGCGGGAACAGGATGATCGCCAGGAGCACGAGCAGCCCCGGCAGCAGGAAGGAAGATTTGTAGAACCGAAGTCCTGTCTGGTCCATGACGGGCCGTCCGTTTCGATCGTGGGGAAAAATCCGGCGGAGCGGCATCGCCGCCCCGCCTTGCGCAGCCTCAGCGGCCGCGATCCTCAAGGGCGACGACATTGGCATAGGCCTCGCGCACCCGGTCCGCACCGATCTTGTCGCGGATTTCGGTCCACTGGGCCGCAACGCCGTCGAGCGCTTCCTGTGGGCTCTTCTGGCCGGCCATGGCCTCCGCCACGCCGTTCGCCAGCGACGACATGAACTGGTTCACGCCGGGAACGCGCAGGTCGAAGACGCGGTTGGTGCTGTCATCCATGCCGCTCAGCGTCTGGACGTAGGTTTCCGCCACATTCCGCTCCCAGCCGAGCTTGTCCTGCCAGAATGCCGGGTCGAAATGCGTGCTGCGGTAGGGGTTCACGCCGAAGCGGCCGATCTGCAGGTCGAGCGTGGTGTTCGCCTCGTTGGAGAAGAAGCAGAGATAGTCGAAGGCCATGTCCTGGTTCTTCGATGCCTTCGCCACGGCCGAGGTCCAGCCCCAGGTGATGTAGGGCGGGGCATTCGGCGTCTCGAACGTGTCCCAGCTTTTGGTGGTGCGGTTCCAGACGGTATTGGCGCCCGGCAGCGGCGCGGCCGCCACCTTGTTGCGGATCGGGCTGTCGGCTTCCTGCGCCTGGATGAAGGCATCGTCCCAGGAATAGCTCATCAGCGTCTGCCCGCCGCCGAAGGAGAAGATCTCGTCGCCGAGCCCGAAATTGCCGCCGCCCGGCGGGAACGCCTTCTGCGCGTCGATGAACATCTCCAGGCCCTTGACCCAGCCCGGATTGTTGACCTGCGGCTCCATCGTTTCCAGATCGAAGAAGAAGCCGCCCTTGACGTTCGGGTTCTTCGCATAGGCCGCGACGCGGCTGATGAAGGCCGAGAACATCAGGTCGTCGCGCTTGGTGACCTCGGCGCTGCCGAAATGCGGCTGGCCGTCACCCGCCCAGTCCCAGCCGGAGAAGAACGTGGCGACCGCGTTGTACTCTTCCCAGGTCTGCGGCACGCGCAGGTCCTTCCCGGTCTCCGTCTTGAACTTCGCCTGCATGTCGGCGTTGTCGAAGATGTCGGAGCGGTACTTCATGTAGTGCCGGTCGCCATCGACGGGATACTGCACCATCTCCTCGCCCCAGGTCGCCACGTCCTTGTAGTTGGCCGTGACGTCCTTCAGGCCGCTGACCTCCTTGTAGGCGGCCGGAACGGGTGCCAGGAAATTATGGAAATCACCGATCCAGAGCGAGGGATAGAAGAGCACGTCATAGGCCGCCTGCTGCGTCTGGAACGGGATCATGATGCGCTGGTAGAGATCGCCGAAGGGAACATGCACGACATCGACCTTCGCGCCGGTCAAGGCCTCGAACTGCCTGGCGTGCAGGTCGGTCGGCTCGCCGATCACCGGCACGGCATGGCTGATCACCTTCAGCGTGCGACCGGAATAGTCCTTCTCGTCCATCGCCGCATAGGAGCAGGCACCGGCGACATCCGCGGCCGTGCCGTATTTCGCATAGTCGCCGAACGTGCCGTAGTCGATGTCGGCCGCCGCTGCCCCCTGGGCGATCGAGATCGCAAGGGTGCAGAGGGATGCCGTCAGAAGCTGATGTCTCGTCATTGAGTGGTTTCCTCCCATGGTTGATATTGCGAGATGTCAGGGGATCAGCACGGCACGGCCATGGATCTTGCCGTCGTTGAGGTCGCGCAGCGCCTGGTTGGCATCGGCGAGCCGGTATTCGACGGTGGCCAGGTCGACGAGGCCGCGGTCGGCGAGCGCCATCAGTTCGACCAGTTCCGCCCAGGTGCCGACGAGGTTGCCGATGATGTTCTTCTCGGTGATGACCATGTCGACCGTCGCGATCCTGATGTCCTCGCCGTAGCCCACCACGTAGTAGCTGCCCATCGGCCGCGTCATCTTCAGGCCCCTGCTGGTGGTGCCCTTCTCCCCGACGAAGTCGATGACCGCTTCCGCACCGGCCCCGCCGGTCAGCTCCAGCACCGCCTCGACCTCGTTGCCGTCGGCCTTGACCAGCTTGTCCGCCCCCATCCTGCCGGCCAGCGCCAGCGAGGCCTCGGACCTGTCGACGACGATGATGTCGGCCGCGCACATCGCCCTCAGGCACTGGATGCCGATATGGCCGAGCCCGCCGGCGCCGATCACGACGCAGCTTTCGCCCGGCAGCAGATGACGCGTCGCCTTCTTCACGGCGCGATAGGCCGTCAGGCCCGCATCCGAATAGGGCGCCACGTCCTTCGGCGCGAGCGTCTTCGGCAAAGGCACGATGTTGCGCTCGGACGTGCAGAGGAATTCCGAATAGCCGCCATTGCAGTCGAGGCCGGGGAACTTGCCCGGCCCGTGCATGTCGAAACCGCGCCGGCAGGCAAGGCAGGTGCCGCCGGAGATCTTGGGATGGACGATCACGGGATCGCCGACCTTGATGCCCTCGACCTCCTTGCCGATCGCTTCCACCCAGCCGGCGTTCTCATGGCCCATGATCAGCGGCAGCAGGCTGTCGCCGTTCGGGTCCATGTGCGGGCGCCAGATGCCCTCGATGATATGAAGGTCGGTGCGGCAGACACCGGCACCGCCGATCCGCACGATCACATCCGTCGACTTTTCGATGTTCGGGTCCGCGACCTCCTGCAGCGAGACCCATTGGTCCGCCGTCAGACTGTCGTCGTATCTGGTCAGCACTTGTGCTTTCATTCCGTCGTCTCCTTCCCGGCGGGAATTGCCCCGCAGTCGACGAAAGAGATCGCAAGCACCGTGCCAGACAAAAATAATTTGTAAATTCAATATGATACGGCAATTCCCATCAAGCGGCCATGTTCATCGCCTGAACGACCCCTGCCGCGCAGTGTCCAGTTTCTGTCTATTGCGGGGCGCCTGCGCAAAACGGTATCCTGCCCGCAAATGATGCATGAGGAGGAGACATGCAGCATCTTTCCATCATGGACCGCGCGCGAAATGCGCTCGAGCGTGGTGACAGGTTCCCCGCGGCCACGTTGCCGCCGGTCGTCGTGGACAGTTGGCAACGCTGTCGTGATGCCGGCCTCGATCCGCGCGGCGCCCCGCGCCAGAACGTCCTGGCATTTTCGCAGGTCAACGACCGGCGCGAAGAGAACGCCGCCCTGCGGCGGCTCGCCCTTGCGGAAATGCAGCTTCTCTATTCGCAGATTGCCGGTTCCAACTTCATGATCGCGCTGGGCGATGCGGACGGCATCGTGCTCGACACGATCAGCGACCAGCATTTCGCCGACAGCGCGCCCGGCCGTTCGATCATCCCCGGCAGCATCTGGGACGAAAGCCAGCGCGGAACCAATGCGCTCGGCCTTGCGGCGATGTACCACAAGCCTGTCGCCATCTACGGGCGCGAACACTATTTCAGCTGCCACGGCCATCTGAGCTGCATGGCGGCGCCGATCCTGAATTCGCGAGGAGAAACGCTGGGGCTCCTGGATGCGTCCTGCGCCTATGAGGCGCGGCAGGAGCACACCCACGCCCTGGTACGCATGGCGGCGGCACAGATCGAAAACGGGCTGATCTTCCAGGAGTGCTCCGGGAGCTTCATCTTCGCCTTCCATCCCCGGATGGAATATCTCGACACCATTTCCGCCGGGCTGATCTCGGTCGGGCGCGAGGGCGGCATCATCTCGCTGAACCGGCCCGGCATCAAGCTGCTCGAGGGTCTTCCCGCCAAGATCGGCGGTCATTTCGACGAGCTTTTCGAAGCGGGTTTTGGCTCGGCGATGGACGGCCTTCTGAACGGCGGCGTGATCCGCATCCGCGACCGGGCCGGCAGCAGCCTGTTCATGGTCTGCCGGCAGATCGGCTTGCGCCGTGCGCGAGCGGCGGTCGCGGTGAAGGCGGAACGACCGCGCAAGATGCCGCCGCTGCTGCAGGACAGGAACGCGCCGGCATTCGTTTGCGATGATGCCGCCGTCAGGCGCTCCATCGCCGATATCGGCGATGCCGCGGCGCTGCGCATGCCGGTCCATATCACGGGAGAAACGGGCACCGGCAAGGATCTGATGGCCCGCCATGTCCACCAGTTGAGCGGACGCAAGGGTGAGTTCATCGCCCTCAACTGCGGCGCGGTGCCGGAGAACCTCTTCATCGCGGAGATCTTCGGCCATGAGCGTGGCGCCTTTACCAATGCCCGCGCCGAGGGTGCGCCAGGCCTTGCCCGGGCTGCCGATCGCGGCACGCTCTTCCTCGACGAAGTCGCCGACATTCCGCCCGCCGCCCAGACCTCGCTCCTGCGCTTCCTCGACAGCATGGAGCTGCGCGCCGTCGGCGGCCACAAGACGCACAAGGTCGATATCCAGATCGTCTCGGCGACCAATCTCGACCTGCAGGAAATGGTGGCGAGCCGGGCTTTCCGGGCCGATCTCTACTATCGCCTGAACGCCTTCACCATCCGCCTGCCACCCTTGCGCGCGCGCAGCGATTTCGGCGGTGTCGTGCGCCATCTGATGGAGGAGCTTGCACCGGGCACGCCGATCACCGATGCCGCGATCGCCGAACTCTCCCGCCGGGCCTGGCCGGGCAACATACGGGAACTGAAGAGCGTGCTGCAGCGCGCGCTCGTCCGCCGCCGGATGGAATATATAGACGAGGAGTGCTTCAACGGGATCGAGCCCGCCACGGAGAACGACCAGGAAAGCTGCGCCCTGTGCCGCCCCCATCCGTTAAGCCGCACCAAATGCCGCGAAATCCGTGCCGTCTTCCGTGCGACGAAGGGCAACACCTCGCAGACGGCGCGCCAGCTCGGGCTTTCAAGAACCACCGTCTACAAACATGTCCGGTAGCCGGCCGAGCCTCTGATCCGCCTGGTGCGCCATGGAATCCACGCCCTGCGCGGCGCCATGCAAGCGCCGCCCGCATGGCGCGCCGGTCCCTGTCACGCGACCGCCTGCGCCCCGGTGATTTCGACGAGCGAGCCGCACATGAACGCGGCCTCCTCGGGCCTGCCGATGCGGCCGAAAGGCACGAGCCTGTCGAGATCGGCGATATATCGAGCGCCTTGGCGAAGGTCGTTTCAGATACCATGCCCAGGGTTCGTCGCTGACGAGGCGGGTGATCTGCTTGGTCTCCAGATGGTTGTCGAGGCCCCAGCGGCCGAGCTCCCGGCCTATGCCGGACGACTTGTAGCCGCCCCAGGGCGCCTCGGTGAAGGTGGGTTGCGAGCAGTTGATCCAGACGATCCCGGCGCGGAAGGCGCTGGCGACACGCTCGCAGCGCGCATCGTCCGCCGACATGACGGCCGCGGCGAGGCCGAAGCGGGAATCATTGACAAGGCGGATCGCCTCCGCCTCGGTCTCGTAGTGCCGGATGAGCTTGGCCTGGGTCGAGCGGGTATAGAAGGGCGGCGAGCAGGACCGTGTCGTAGCCGATGTCCTTCGCCATGGCGGTCTGTTCGATGACTTCGCGCGTGGCCGGCGCATTGCTGCCGGCGATCAGAACTTCGCCGGGCCTTGCGAAATCCTTGACGAACTGGAGAACGTCGCGGCGCTCCTGCGTCGACTGGCTGAACTATTCGCCGGTCGAACCGTTCGGCACCCAGCCGGTCACCCGGGCCTCGCGCAGATGCGCGGGCAGCGTTTCGAAGGCCTTGAAATCGACGCGGCCATTGGCATCGAAGGGAGTGGCGAGGGCGGACATGACGCCTGAGAGTTTCATGGGGGTCTCCATTCGAGGATCGGGGCGAACGCGTCAGCGGGAAGGCGATGACGAAGCAGATGAGAGCGACGATGGTCAGCGCCTCGATGAGGCGGCCGTGTTAGCCTTCCGTCGTTTCCGCCAATGCAGCGGTCGAAAGCCCCGCCACCGGGGCGAGCGCGGCCGTCGCCCGCAGAGCTGATGTCATCACATTCGAAAGCATGTGCATTTCCCGTTTTTGAGCGCTGAAAGCGCGGTTCCACCCTTCGGCTTCGGCGGTTCGCATGGCCTTTTTATGCCGGCTCCGTGTCGACCTGTAAATTTATGTCGTCTACATGTCGACAAAATCAAGTGAAAATTTTACGATTGCTGCCTGCCGGTTTTTCTGGCCCAATGGCCTTGAAATGCGGAAAGGGACGTAAGTGTCTGAGGAAATTGAATCGAAACGCGTGCGCGGCATGGGCTCGAAAAGCGTCTACGACACACTGCGCAATGAAATCCTGGCGCTCACCCTGCCCCCCGGCCAATTGCTCGACGAGACGACGCTGGCCGAGCGCTTCGACATGTCGCGCTCGCCGATCCGCGAGGCGCTGATCCGGCTGGCCGGCGAGGAACTGGTGGTGACGCTCTCCAATCGCAGCACCATCGTCGCGCCGATCGAGGTGGCGAGCTTCCCGAAATATGTCGAGGCCCTGGATGTCGCCCAGCGCATGAACACGCGCCTTGCCGCGGCGCTGCGCACGGACGCGGACCTGAAGATCATCGCCAGGCGCCAGAAGGAATTCGAGGCGGCGGTGAAGACCGGCCAGCACCTGAAGATGTCGGAGGCCAACAAGCAGTTCCACATGGCCGTCGCCCATGCCGGCAAGAACGCCTATCTCGCCTCCTTCTACGAGCGCCTTCTCAACCAGGGCCAGCGCATGCTGCACCTGCATTTCGAATATCTGGAGCGCACCGGCGACGGTTATCTGCTGACGGACGAGCACGAATTGATGCTGGAGGCGATCCGCGCCAAGAATGTCGATCTCGCCGACGAGCTGGCCCACGCCCACACCAGGCAGTTCCAGGACAATTTCATCGCCTTCCTGCGCGAGAACTACACGACCGACGTCTCCTTCGGCTCTCTTGCTGCTGCGGAATGACCATGTCCCTGCCCCGCAAAATCGGCTTCATCGGAACCGGCGCCATCACCGACGCGATGGTGCGCGGCCTGCTCGCCGACCCCGCGGCGGTGCCGCATGTCATGGTCTCCCGGCGCAGCGCGGACATTTCGGCGAAACTTGCAGCCGATTTCCCGCACGTGCTCGTCTCCGGCGACAATCAGGCGATCGTCGACGGATGCGACACGGTCGTGCTGGCCATCCGCCCGCAGATCGCCGAAGAGGTCATCCGCCCCCTGAAATTCCGGGATGGCCAAAACGTGATCAGCGTCGTTGCCGCGACCGGCCGTCCCGCCCTCCTCGACTGGATCGGCGCGGATGTGCATCTCTCGCAGGCGATCCCCCTGCCCTTCGTCGCCCGCCGCAAGGGTGTCACGGCCGTCTACCCGCCGGATGCGGGCACGGCCGCCCTCTTCAACGTGCTCGGCAATGCCGTCGAATGCGAGACGAAGGCGGAATACGACCTCCTCGCCGCCGCCAGCGCCCTCATGGCCACCTATTTCGGCATCATGCACCGCACGACGGAGTGGCTCGCGGAGAACGGCCTGCCGGAAGAAAAGGGCCGCGCCTATCTCGCGCCGCTCTTTGCCAGCCTTTCCGAGACCGCGCTCCTTGCCGGCAAGGACGTCGCATTCATAAAGATGAGCCACGAATTCGCCACCAAAGGCGGCCTGAACGAGCAGGTCTTCCGGGATTTCGAGGCGAATGGCGGCAGCCAGGCGGCAATGCTCGCGCTCGACCGCGTTCTTGCCCGCATCCGCGGATAACCCGGCGCACAGGCCGGCCCGGATACGGCTTCAGACGATTGGTGGCAGCCTCCGTTCCGCATGCCTGCCGGAGGGGCCTCAACGGCGCACCGCCAAGACGGCTTCAGGCGCTGAGAAAATCCGCCATCTCGACATGATAGAAGGTCTTGGTGCGCGGGCCGGCGAGGATCGGGGCGATCCGGCGTACGCATTCCCGGTAGTGCGGGGTCTTGCGATGCTCGTCGAGCGCCTCCGGGGACTTGAAGACCTCGTAGATCGTGAAACTGTGGTCCAGCAAAGTGCGAAGCGGTTTTGCGTCCGCAATTGCACAGGAACAAACAGATAGAGCGTTCTCGCGACAGAGAGATCCGGACTCAGAGTTTGATGGGGTCCGCAACGGCAACCAGTCCAGCCGGCCGGCCGTCGGGGGCGAAGTTCGAGCATCGGCCGATGCGGCGGCAACGGGCCGCGGCCGATGCCTGTGCCGCATGGGGCGGAACGGTTGCGCCCGCACCGAAAGATGCAGCCTTCTACCTGTAGGCCGAAACCACGATTTCGATCATCGTGTCGCCACCGAGGTCGGCGACGCCGACCGTTGCGCGCGTCGGCAGGCTCTCCGGCGACAGCCATTCCTTCCAGACCGCGTCCATCTCGGGCTTCTTGCCGAGGTCGGTGACGAAGATGCTGGCCGAGAGCAGTTTTGTCTTGTCCGTGCCCGCCTCGGCCAGGTAGCGGTCGAGTTTCGCGAGGATTTCGCGGGTCTGGCCGGCCATGTCCAGGCTCTCGTCGTCGCAGGTCGTGCCGCCGACATGGACGATGCCGTTGTGCTCGACGACCCGGTGCATGATCGGGGTTTGCAGAAATCGTTGGACCATTTTCGATACCTTTCGTGGTTCAGTGTCCGGAATGACCACCCGTCACGGCGTAGACCGCCTCGGATGTATGGGGGAGCGCGGCGATCTCGCAGAGCGGCACCGGCTTGATCGGCGGGCGAAGGCGATAGGTGCCGACATCGGCCGGATGCCGCTGCTGCGCATCGGCCAGCAGCTCCGTGACGGTCGCGGCACACATGCGGCCCTGGCACGGTCCCATGCCGCAGCGCAGCATCGTCTTCATCTGGTTCGGGCCTGCGACGCCAAGCGCAGCGGCCTCGCGGATGGCGCCGACGGAAACCTCCTCGCACCGGCAGGCGACGACATCGCCCGCGGCAGGCGCCCGGAACGACAGGGCCGGCTGGTAGGCAAGGTCGATGAAGGCCCGGCCGCGCAGCGCCCGTTTCCGCAGCCGAACGAACCGTCTCGACGCCTCGGACGATCCGGCGCCCAGAACCTCCAGCCCCGCGGCGATGCCGGCGATCCCGCCGTCGAATTCCGCGACGACGGCGCCTGCGATACCGTTGCCGTCCCCCGCGATGAAAATCGCGGGCCTGGTGCTGCGCCCTTCCCCGTCGACGACCGGCGCGAAACATTTCTGCCGGTCGTTCCAGGCCAACGCGCAGCCCGCGGCATTCGCCAGATTCGCGTGGGGAATGACGCCCTGATGGAGAAAGACGCTTCTTGCGGGCAGCGACACCGTCTTGCCGCCGGCCATGAAGGTCACGCCCTCCACCCGATCCTTGCCGGTGATCTCCAGGGCGGTGACAGCGCGAAACACCCGGACCGCCCGCCTGACCCGGAGCATCAGGCCGAGCCCTTTCCAGGCATAGGGCGAGGCGAGGAAGGAGAAGACGTGCGGGGCGGCGCGAAGCCAGTTGCGGCGCGGCGTGGTTTCGAGGATCGCGTCGATCGTGCCGCCTGCGGCAAGCACCTGGTCTGCGTAGAGATAAAGCAGCGGGCCGCTGCCGGCGAGGACCACCGGTCCTTCCGGCAGGAGGGCGGAAGCCTTGAGGGCGATCTGCGCGGCCCCGACGGACATGACGCCCGGCAGCGTCCATCCCCGCACCGGCATGGGCCGTTCCGTCGCGCCCGTCGCAAGGATCACGCGCCGTGCGAGGACAATCCGGCTGCGGCCCGCCACGGAGACCCGCAATTCGGCCAGCGCCGCCGCGCCCTCCCCCTGTTGCTCCAGGCTCCAGACCGCGGCGGAGGGAACATGGCTGGCAGCAGTCGCGCAGAACGCCGCCCAGAGACCGGCGCCACGTCCGTAGTCGCTGCCGAGATAGGGGCGCCCGGCGCGCGTGTTTCTTTCGATAGCACGGTAGATCTGCCCGCCCGCCTCGGCATTCTCGTCGAACACGACCACCGCAAGGCCGAGCCTTGCGCATTCGGTCGCGGCCGCCATGCCGGCGGGGCCGGCGCCAACGATCGCGATGTCGTAGCGGGCGGAAAGGTCGTCGGCGTTGCGGATAATCGTCAGCGTCATCGGCCGCCTCCCTGTGTCGTCCGCGCTCCACGTTGCGAGGAGATCGTCATTCCATCGCGCACGGGAACCATGCAGGCCTGACGGTTCTGCACGCCGTCGATGGTCACCAGGCATTCGAAGCAGATGCCCATCAGGCAATAGGGCCCGCGCGGCTGGTCGGTGACGACGCTGCGCCGCACCGTGGTCATGCCCGCGCCAAGCAGTGCCGCCGCGACGCTTGCCGTGGCATCGACCTCAAGTTCCCGGCCGTCGACGACGATGGTCACCAAGTCCTTCGGGTTTTCAATCTTGCGGAACATGGAACCTCCCGCCGGGAAAGAGGCCGCCGGCCAGCGTGGTGTCCCGG
Organism: Shinella sp. HZN7; assembly: GCF_001652565.1. Classification (NCBI taxonomy): domain Bacteria; kingdom Pseudomonadati; phylum Pseudomonadota; class Alphaproteobacteria; order Hyphomicrobiales; family Rhizobiaceae; genus Shinella; species Shinella sp. HZN7. Next base: position 3,528,613 of record NZ_CP015736.1, read on the forward strand.
GACACGATCGCATCGGCAACAAGCTCGGCGTGGTTGGGGGCCAGCGTCACGCCGGAATGGCACATGACGAGGCACGCCCCGGGATGGGTGGACGAGCATTCGTAGATCGGCAGCCCGTCGGGCGTCTTGACCCGGAAGCCGGACCAACTGCGCAGGACATCCACCGCCGCCAGTTGCGGAAAGGTCCGGACCGCCCTGCTGGCAAGCACGCTGCTGATATCCTGATCGGTGGCGATCGAGCTGGTATCCGCCTCCTGGCTGTCGCCGATCATCACCCCGCCCTCGTCGGTCTGCCGCAGGGTGGTCGACGTATAGGGAAAGAAGGGCGCGCATTTCTCGGTCACGAGGATCTGCCCCTTGCTCTGAAGGGTCGGGGCCGAAAGGCCGACCATCGGCGCAAGTCGCGTATTGCCGTTTCCGGCCGCAAGCACCACCCGGCCTGCAAGAACCTCGCCCCAGGCCCCCTTCAGGAGAAATCCGCCGGCCTTGGGCACGATCTCGGTCACGTCGCTGTGCGGCCGGTAGGCGGCCCCGAGATTCAGCATGCCGACATGCAATGCCCGGAAGAGGCGCAGGGAATTCACGTCCCCGTCGAGCGGCGAATAGATGGCGCCGACGACGTCCCTGCCGATCGCGGGCACCATGCGCGCGGTCTCGGCATGGTCGAGCACGGCATGGTCGGGCGCATCCTCGCCGAGCGCTTCGGCAACGCAGCCGACCTCCTCCGTCCACATCGCCATCTCGCTGCCGGCGAGCGCGAAGGTGAAGCCGCCCCTCTGCCGAAGGCCGACATCGATCCCCGACGTCTCCAGGAGGTCGGCCGCGAAGGACGGCCACCGGCGGGCGGCGGCGATCGTCCAGCGGGCATAGTGGGGAGCGCCCACGCCCTTGCCCTGGACCCAGACCAGCGCGAAATTCGCCCGCGAGGCGCGGTGCGACAGGTCCTCGCCGTCAAGAACGAGCGGCGCCAGGCCCTTGCGCGCCAGCCCCCATGCGACGGCCGCGCCGACAAGGCCGCCTCCGACGACGACAATTTCCTGATCCGGTAGGGTCCACATGCCAGCAGTCTGTGATGTTGGAAGGAAGGGAAGCGCCCACCCGCAACGCGGATAGGCGCAAGAGTCTGTTTCACCGCAATTCCGGACGCAAAGCCGGGTCGCACATGTGCCGGAATTGCTCTGACGCCGTCAGTCCTGCGGGCTGACGTCGAGCTTGAACCACTTTTCCGACAGGGTCGTGACCGTGCCGTCCGCACGGGCGGCCGTGATCGCCGCGTCGAAATCCGCCTTCAGCGCGGTGTCTTCCTTGCGCAGGCCGATGCCGATCATGCCGAACACCTTGCCGGAGAACAGCGGGCCGGCGAGCTTCGTGCCGGCCATGTCTTCCTTCTCCATCGCCGCGGCGAGCACCGTCGCATTGGCGACGACGGCATCGAGCCGGCCGCTGACGAGGTCGAAATTGTGCTCCTCCGTCGTCTTGTATTCGCGGACGTCCGCCGCATCCTTGAAATACTGCTCCATGAAGGAGGAGGCGGTCGTCGAGCCCTGCACCCCGACGGTCTTGCCGCCAACCAGCTTGGCGATCTCCTCGAGAACGGGCCTGGCCGCCTCCGAATCGACCGAAAGCGGCTTGCCGGCCATCGGCAGCCCGGCGAGATCGCTGTCGTCGAGCACGGCGAAGGAATTGATCGCCGCCGCATAGGGCGTCGAAAACGCGATGACTTCCTCGCGCTTGGGCGTGATGCTCATGCCCGCCATGATCGCATCATACTTGCCCGCCGTCAGCGACGGGATGATCCCGTCCCAGTTCTGGGCGACGATCTCGCATTCCCTGTTCATCCGCTTGCACAGGTCGTTGGCCAGATCGATCTCGAAACCTTCCAGCGTGCCGTTGGGGCCGGAGAAGTTCCAGGGCGCATAGGCGCCCTCGGTCGCGATGCGGATCTTGTCCGCCGCATGGGCGGATTGCAGCGACGCGGCGAGTGCCACCGCCGACAGGATAAGGGTCAATTTCATGGGTTCACCTCTGGTTATTCTCCGGTCTCAATGGGCATGCGTCGAAATGAACTGCCGGAAACGTTCACTGCGAGGATGGGAGAAGACGTCCGCTGGCGTGCCGTCTTCCTCGATGTAACCCTTGTGGAGGAAGACGACCCGGCTGGAGACGTCGCGGGCAAAGCCCATCTCATGGGTGACGACGAGCATCGTGCGGCCTTCAGCGGCGAGGTCCCGCATGACTTTGAGGACCTCGGCGACCAGCTCGGGATCGAGTGCCGATGTCGGCTCGTCGAACAGCATGATCTTCGGGTGCATCGCGAGCGCCCGGGCGATGGCCGCCCGCTGCTGCTGCCCGCCGGAAAGATGCGCCGGATAGGCATGGCGCTTGTCGGCGATGCCGACCCGCTCCAGAAGCGCCTCGGCCTCGGCGATGCATGCCTTGCGGTCCCGGCCCTGGACATGGACCGGGGCCTCGATGAGGTTTTCGAGGATCGTCAGGTGGGACCAGAGATTGAAGGACTGGAACACCATCGTCGCCTGGGAGCGAAGCCTTTGAAGCTGGCGCCGGTCGACCACGCGCGCCGGCTGGTCGGGGCGCTGATCCAGCCTGTAGGCCTCGCCGAAGATCGAGACCGTGCCGGCATTCGGCACTTCCAGCATGTTGACGCAGCGCAGGAGCGTCGACTTGCCGGATCCGGATGCGCCGAGGATGGAGATCACCTCCCCGGGCTGCGCCGTGAGGGAAACGTCGTGAAGGACCTTGAGCGGGCCGTAGCATTTCTCCAGGCGCGCGATTTCCACGGCCGGGATGCGGATCTGGTCTGTCATGCCTGTTCTCCGGTCGCGACGACATGGGGGCGCTGGTCGCGGGAAAGCCGGTGCTCGAAGAACCGGAGCAACCGCGTGATGGAAAAATTCAGAAGAAGGTAGATCGCGCCGGCGCAGATGAAGATCTCGACGGGCCGGTAGCTGGCCGAGATCAGCTTGGCGGCAATTCCGGTGACTTCCATCATCGTGATGGTGGAGGCGAGTGCGGTCGACTTCACGACGAGGATCAGTTCGTTCGAATAGGCAGGCAGCATCAGGCGGAGGGCCTGCGGCGCGATGATCCGGCGCAGGAGCGTGAGGCGGCCCATGCCATAGGCCTTCGCCGCCTCGATCTGCCCGAGCGGGACGGCGATGACGCCGCCGCGAATGATCTCGGCGCTGTAGGCGGCCGTGTTGAGACAGAGCGCCAGCGACGCACACCAGTAGGGCTCGCGCAGGAACGGCCAGGCGAAACTCCTGCGCAGCTCCGGAAACTGGCTGAGCCCGTAATAGATGATGTAGAGCTGGACGAGCAGCGGCGTGCCGCGGAAGACGAAGATATAACCCCGGGCGAGACCGTCGAGCACCCGGTTGCCGGAGAGGCGAAGGCCCGCAAGCAGCATGGCAAGAACCGCGCCCGAGGTGACCGAGAGCACCGTCAACTGCAGCGTGAGGGGAATGCCGCGGCACAGGGCAAGGAAATTGTCGACGAGGAACGGGATGTCGAAGAGGTTCATGACGCCCTCCGGATGCCGCGCATCGCGCGCGCTTCGGCGGCCCGGAAGGCGGCGCCGGAAACGAGGCTGATCACCAGGTAGAGCACGCCGGCCGTCAGGAAGAAGGTGAACGGCTTGCGGGTCGAGCCGGCGCCGATCTGCGCCTGGCGCATCAGCTCGACAAGCCCGACGACGGAAATGAGGGCCGATTCCTTCAGGACCAGCTGCCAGACATTGCCAAGCCCGGGGATCGCAAAACGGGCCGCCTGCGGCAGGATGATGCGCCGGAAGCGGAGAAACGTTCCCATCCCGTAGGCCTTGGCCGCCTCGATCTCGCCGCGCGACAGCGCGAGCACCGCACCGCGAAAGACCTCCGCCTGATAGGCGCCGGACACGACGCCGATCGCCATGGCGCCGGTCAGGAACACCGGCGCGCTCACGAACCCTTGCGCGCCGAACAGGTGGCCAAGCTGCGTGATGACGGCGCTGCCGCCGAAATAGAACAGGTAGATGACCAGAAGATCAGGCACGCCGCGCAGCACGGTCGTATATCCATCGGCAAGATGGCGCAGCGACGGGATCTGCGAGAGCGAGGCGGCCGCCGAGAGCATGCCGAAAAGCGAGCCGAGCCCGAAACCGGCAAGCGCCACGGCAAGCGTGACGGCCGTGGCGCGGAGCATGTCGACGCCCCAGCCACCATCGGCAAAACCCATCAAGTCGAAGTAAGCGCCCACGCGTCCACCTGGTCCGTTCCCTTGCGCCGATGACGTGCCGGCGCGTTATGGGCTTGACTTTGGCAGGCGGCACTCCATACCGTCAAATTCGAAATTCAAGGTAGAGAATAACCAAATATTATGGAGGCCCGCATGAATCTGCGGCAGGTCGAAGCGTTCCGCCTGGTCATGCTCACCGGCAAGATGACCGCGGCGGCCGAGCTGATGGCGATTACCCAGCCGGCGGTGAGCCGGCTGATCCGGGACTTCGAGATCGACCTGAAGCTTCGGCTGTTCGAGCGGCGCGGCAACCAGCTCGTTCCGACCCCGGAGGCCACCACGCTGCTCAGGGAGGTGGAGCGCGCCTATGTCGGGCTCAACCGCATCAAGGCCTTTGCCGAGGAGATCGGCCGGCAGAATGCCGGCATGCTGCGCATCGCCGTGATGCCCGCGCTCGCCAACGGCATCATGCCGCGCTACCTCGCGCGCTTCCTGCGCGACCGCCCGAACATCCACGTCTCCCTGAGCGGCATTCCCTCGACCATGGTCATCGAGGCCGTCGCCTCCGGCCAGGCCGATCTCGGCTTTGCCGACGGCCCGCTCGACCGCCCCGGCTTCCTGACGGAATCCCGCCCGGTCGCGGCCGTGGTCGCCATGCCGGAGGGCCACAGGCTCGCCGCCCGATCCCGGATCGGGCCGGCCGATCTGGAAGGCGAGCACATGATCACGCTGGAACCGGGCACGCTGTTTGCAATGCGGGTCGAGGTCGCGCTGGCGGGCATTCCGAGGGCTTCAACGATCGAGACACGCCTCTCCCACACCGCGCTGACGCTGGTGTCGGAAGGCGTCGGCATCACGATCATCGACCCGTCCTCCGCCACGGATTACCAGGGCAGAGGCGTCGTGGTCCGCCCCTTCTCCGACTTCGTCGATGCCGGTTTCCTGGCGATCCGCCGCAGCGATGCAACGGACAACCAGCTTGCGGAGCGTTTCATCGCAGGATTCTGGGAGTACCACGGAACGCTGCTCGAACAGTTGAACGTCGCACCGGGACATCCGGACCGGCAGGCAAGCGCTCTGGGCCCGCCCCTATCTTGAAGGCCCGGTTCGACCAGGCCCCCGCCCGGCCCGGAGGCGGGAATAATCCTTAGTGCTCGCGCGAAGACCGGTGGAAGGTCGCGGATCGCTTTGCCGGTCCACCGGGCGGAGCGGCCTATATCGTCCGGGTCAGGACGGCCGCGATGGCGTCGATCTCCTGCTGCCGCACCTCGTGACCCCCGTCATGCAGCACGAGGTCGACTTTCGCGCCTTGCGCTTCGAGATAGGCGACAAGCCCTTCGGTGAGCGGCAGCGGGCAGATCGGATCGCGCCGCCCGGCGGTGATCAGGACCTCCCGGCCCTGGAGCGCCGGGTTGGACGCCGGCGTCCAGGGGATCAGCGGATGCATCAGCACCGCGCGGTCGAAAAGGTCCGGCGCCTCGAAAAGCACCGAGGCAAGGATGTTCGCGCCGTTGGAATAGCCGAGGCCGTAGATCGGCGCACCCGGATTGGCCTGCTTGTGGGCATGGATGAAATCCGTCATCCTGCGCGTGCGCACGGCGAGGTCCGCCATATCATAGACCCCTTCCGCCTTGCGGCGGAAAAAGCGGTTCGCTCCATGTTCGGACACGTCGCCGCGGGGCGAGACGATGCCGGCGGCTGGCAGGATCTGGCCGATAAGGCCGGTGAACTGATGCTCGTCGCCGCCCGTGCCGTGGAAGGCGAAAACGAGCGGCGCGCCGGGTGCCGGCGCTTTGGAGACGTGGTGGTAGGCGTCACGGGACATGTGAATCTCCTTTAGGGCAAATCCGCAGGAGCGCTTCGGGCGGCAGGCGGAGATGCATGAACGAAGCAGGAAACCGCCGGACAGTGCCGGCGGCAGGCGGCCGGGAGCAATCCCGGCGAGCCGGATTTCATCGGGAATCCTTTAGTCGACGATGGGCGGCAGGATCTCCTCGATCCGCTCGCGCAGATGGGCGTGCTGGCGCGGAAGCTTCAGCGCCGCGCCGAGATGGGCGGTATCCTCGTCGCGGTTGAAGCCGGGCTCGTTCGTCGCCACCTCGAACAGCACGCCGCCGGGCGTGCGGAAGTAGATGGCGAAGAAATAGTCGCGGTCGATGACCGGGGTGACATGGTAGCCGGTATCCATCAGCGCCTTGCGCACCTCGGCCTGCGCCGCGCGGTCCTCGACCGCGAAGGCGACATGGTGGACGGATCCGGCCCCCTGCCGCGCCGCCGGCGCGCCGGGCAGCACTTCGAGATCGACGAAATCGGCGCCGTTGCCCCCCTTGACGGCATAGCGGGTCAGGCCGCCGCGGCGGTCGACTTCCTCATAACCCATGAACTTCAGCAGTTCGCCCGTGGCACCGTCGTCGCGCAGCCGCATGGTCACGCCATGGAACCCGTGCACGCCGTCGTCGCCCGGCACCGGCCCGCCGGCAAAGGGCAGGCGCCTGTCGCCGTCGACCTCGGCAAGGGCAAAGCCGTCACCATCAGGGCCGAGGAAGCGCAGGCGCTTCTCGCCGAAGGCTTCATCCGCGGCAAGGCCGGCAAGCCCCTTTTCGGCAAACCGTTCCTTCCAGTAGCCGAGCGACCCCTTCGGCACGGAGAACACGGTTTCGGAGACTTCCCCCGCCCCGCGATTACCCTTGGCGATGTGCGGGAAGGGAAAGTAGGTCATGACCGTGCCGGCCGAGCCGGTCTCGTCGCCGTAATAGAGATGATAGACGTCCGGCGCATCGAAATTGACGGTCTTCTTGACGCGGCGCAGGCCGAGCGTCTTGGTGAAGAAGTCGTTGTTTTCCTGGGCATCGGCGGCCATGGAGGTGACGTGATGCAAGCCTTTGATCTGGGTAAGCATGGTGTTGTCCTCGCTCGTGGATGTCTTAGTTGCACAGAGATAGGCCCAACATCGCTCCATCAGAATAGACATAATCAGGCATTTATTATTGATGATATCGCAATTATCGACCATTCTGGCCGAGCGTTGCGTGTTGCGGCAGGCTGAACTAAGGTCGCACAATAATCCGGTTTCTCCCCGGTGATATCGTCCCACCGGCGTGATTGAGAGTGTGCCGTTGACGTTTCCAGGTAAAGAACTCAGCTGTGTGGGCCTCTGCTTCGGAACACCCGAAGCCCCGAGCCTCACCACCGTCCCCATCAGGTCCGCGACCTTCTCCGTCACGAGCATCTGCAAGGATCTCAACGCGGGAGAGGCGCGCGACATCCGCCTTCCCGCCTGCAGCGCCTATTTCCTCATGCTCTATCTGGACGATGTGGAGCATGCCGACATCCGGCAGGACGGAACGTGCGCGCCGGTCCGCCGCTACGAGCGCGGCTCGATCTGCCTCGTCGATCTCGACGAGGGCGCCGCCATTCGCCAGCACAGCCGGCTGGACGTGCTGGCCTTCGTGCTGCCGAAGACACTCTTCGACGAGGCGGCCTCGTTGTCGTCGGGAATGAAGATACGCCGGCTGGCCTGCCGGCGGGGCAGGCCGGACAGCGTGCTGAACAATCTCGGGACGGCCCTGCTCGCCCTGCTCGGCGGTGGCCGGCAGGCCTCGCCGCCGGCGCTGCTGCGCCATATGGCGGTCGCCGTCTGCGCCCATCTCCTGCATCACTACGGCGAAACGCATGACGATGCCGCAGCCGGCGCGCCGGCCGGGCGCCACCGGCGCCTCCACTGAGGAGACCCCTTTGCTTCAGCGGGAGGAACACGCACGCTGGTTCCGTCCATCAGTCAATCACGGGAGGACACGATAAACGAAGAAGATTCGATCGGCACGACCTCCCTGCACCGGTCGGTCCTGCATGCGACGCCCCTCGTCATCACACGGCTGAGCTGCGACCGGGACGAACCTGCCCCCGGCCCGGCGAATGCGCGCGAGGAAGCCTTCCATGTCATCACGCAATTGCGCGACTTCCGGCTGCACAGGCTGTGGCGGGGAGAGGCGCTGGTCTTCGAGGGCGGCCATCCCAAGGGGGCGCTCGCGATCACCGACCTGCGCGAGGAATGGCGTTGCCACCATCTCTCGCCCTTCGACAATGTGCGCTTCCAGATCCCCTTCTGGCATGTGCGCGCCTTCGCCGCGGAACTCGGCCGGCCGGAACTGTCCGGCTTCAAATGCCCGCCGGGCACGGTCGATGCCGTCGTGCTCGGCCTGGCCCAGGCGCTGCTGCCGGCGCTGGAGCGGCCGCGAGAGGCCAGCCGCCTGTTCGTCGACCAGGTGAGCCTTGCCATCCTCACCCATCTGACGCAGACCTATGGCGGCATCTATTTCCCCGCCGAACGCAAGGGCACGCTGGCGCCCTGGCAGGAAAAACGCGCCCTGGAATTCCTCGCCACCCGCCTCGACGGCCGGTTCTCGATTGCGGAGCTGGCGGAAAGCTGCGCGCTGTCGCCGAGCTACTTCATCAAGGCCTTCAAGGCGAGCTTCGGGCGCACGCCCGCGCGCTGGCTCACCGAATACCGCGTTGCCCATGCCAAGGACCTGCTGCGCACGAATATCCCCATCGCCGAGATCGCCATCAACTGCGGTTTCGCCGACCAGAGCCACCTGACGAAGACCTTCTCCGCGGTGACCGGCGAGACACCGGCGCGGTTTCGCCGCGACAACCGGCCCTGATATCCCTGTTTTAGTGATTGCCCCTCGGCCCGCGGACAGCCGCAGGCTTTGCGCCGGCGTGCAGATGCGAATGCATGCAACCCAGAAACCTGGCGAAATGTTCAAAAGACAAACATAGGCGACAAGAACGGCGCAAAGCGCGGAGGCATAGTCCGGGGCCGGAAACCCTGCAACCGGCATCCAGAAAGGGAAGAGCCCATGTCCCCGAACGCCACGCCCACCCCCGGCGGCCTTCTGATATCCCCCACGGACCACGCGCTGATCATGATCGACTTCCAGTCGCAGATGTCCTTTGCGACCAAATCGATCGATGCGGTGAGCCTGCGCAACAATGCGGCGCTCGTCGCCCATGGCGCGAAGGGATTCGGCGTGCCGACCATCCTGACGACGGTGGCGGAAAAGACCTTTTCGGGCCCGATGTTCAGCGAGATCACCGAGGCCTTTGCCGGCCAGCCGTTGCTCGACCGCACCTCCATGAACACCTGGGAGGACGCCGCGGTGATCGCCGAGGTCAACCGTATCGGCAAGACGCGCCTGGTCATGTGCGGCCTGTGGACCTCGGTCTGCATCGTCGGTCCGGCCCTTTCGGCACTCGACCAGGGGTTCGAGGTCTATGTCATTGCCGATGCCTGCGGCGACATCTCCGCCGAGGCGCATGACCGCGCCATGGATCGCATGGTGCAGGCGGGCGTGCGCCCGATGACCGCGCTGCAATACCTGCTGGAGCTGCAGCGCGACTGGGCCCGGGCCGAAACCTACGACATGACGACCGGCATCGCGAAAAAATTCGGCGGCGCCTACGGCCTCGGCATCACCTACGCCAAGACCATGTTCGGCGCCTCCGAAGGGCATTGAGCCGCGTGCCCCGCCCTTCCGCACCCATCTGCGCAAGGGCTCCGATCCGTTATGGAAGGAAGCCGCGATGAAACTCTACCTGCTCTCGCTCGGTGCCGGCCTGCTCGTCGGCGTGATCTACAGCCTCATCAACGTGCGCTCTCCCGCCCCGCCGGTGGTGGCGCTGGTCGGCCTCTTCGGCATGCTTGCCGGGGAACAGATCGTGCCGCTCGCCAGATCGCTCTGGAACCGGGAGGCGGCAGGTCATTCCTGGCTGCACCATCACGTCAAGCCGCATGTCTTCGGCGAATTGCCGAAGGGCGGCGAACCCTCGGACAGGAAACAGACATGATGCCGACACGCCGCAACTTTCTGGGTGCGACGGCCGCTGCCCTCACCCTGGGCAGCGGCGTTGCCGCGCATGCCCAACAGGAGCCCCGCCCGATGACCGCCGACCTCATCCTCCGCAACGGCCGCTTCACGACCCTCGACCGCAGCAAGCCGAAGGCGAGCGCCGTCGCGATTGCCGACGGCACGTTCCGCGCCGTCGGCGAGGAGCAGGAGGTCATGGCGTTCGCCGGGCCCAAGACACGGATCATCGACCTCAAGGGCCGCGGCGTGCTGCCAGGCCTTTGCGACAACCATACCCACGTCGTGCGCGGAGGCCTGAACTTCAACATGGAGCTGCGCTGGGACGGCGTGCGCTCGCTCGCCGATGCGATGGACATGCTGAAGCGGCAGGTGGCGAATACGCCGCCACCGCAATGGGTGCGCGTCGTCGGCGGCTTCACCGAGCACCAGTTCGCCGAAAAGCGCCTGCCGACGCTCGACGAGATCAATGCCGCCGCGCCCGATACGCCCGTCTTCCTGCTGCACCTCTACGACCGGGCGCTGCTGAACGGCGCCGCGCTCAGAGCCGTCGGCTACACCAGGGACACGCCGAACCCGCCGGGCGGCGAGATCACCCGCGATGCGAACGGCAACCCGACCGGCCTGCTTCTGGCAAAACCCAATGCCGGCATCCTCTACTCGACGCTCGCCAAGGGGCCGAAGCTGCCCTTCGACTACCAGGTCAACTCCACCCGGCATTTCATGCGCGAATTGAACCGGCTCGGCATCACCTCCGTCATCGATGCCGGCGGCGGCTTCCAGAACTATCCGGACGACTATGCCGTCATCCAGAAGCTCGCCGACGAGAACCAGATGACCGTGCGGCTGGCCTACAACCTCTTCACCCAGAAGCCGAAGGAGGAGAAGGAAGACTTCCTCAACTGGACGAAATCGGTCAAATACAAGCAGGGCAACGACTATTTCCGCCACAACGGCGCGGGCGAAATGCTCGTCTTCTCCGCCGCCGATTTCGAGGATTTCCGCGAACCCCGGCCGGACATGCCGCCGGAAATGGAAGGCGACCTCGAGGCGGTCGTGCGCATCCTGGCGGAGAACCGCTGGCCCTGGCGCCTGCACGCCACCTATGACGAGACGATCACCCGCGCGCTCGACGTGTTCGAAAAGGTCGACCGCGACATTCCGCTCCAGGGCCTCAACTGGTTCTTCGACCATGCCGAGACGATTTCGGAACGCTCGATCGACCGCGTGGCGGCGCTCGGCGGCGGCATCGCCGTGCAGCACCGCATGGCCTATCAGGGCGAATATTTCGTCGAGCGCTACGGCCATGCGGCCGCGGAAGCGACACCGCCGATCGCCCGCATGCTGGAAAAGGGCGTCAAGGTCTCCGCCGGCACAGACGCGACCCGCGTCGCCTCCTACAATCCCTGGGTCTCGCTCGCCTGGATGATCACCGGAAAGACCGTGGGCGGCACGGCGCTCTATCCGCGCCGCAACTGCCTCGACCGCGAAACGGCGCTCAGGATGTGGACGGAAAACGTCACCTGGTTCTCCAACGAGGAAGGCAGCAAGGGCCGCATCGAAGCCGGCCAGTTCGCCGATCTCATCATCCCCGACAAGGATTTTTTCGCCTGCGCGGAAGACGAGATTTCCTTCCTGACATCCGACCTCACGATGGTCGGCGGGAAGATCGTCCATGGTGCGGGCGATTTCGCATCGCTCGACGAGAACCCCGTGCCGCCCGCCATGCCCGACTGGTCGCCGGCCAGGACGTTTGGCGGCTATGCGGCCTGGGCGGAGCCAGAGGGCGCGGGCAAGCGCTCGCTGCGCCGGGCGGCGATCTCGACCTGCGGCTGCGCCAGTTCCTGCGGCGTGCACGGCCACGACCACGCGGCCGCCTGGGCGGCGAAACTGCCGGTCGGCGATCTCAGGGGCTTCTTCGGCGCGCTCGGCTGCGCCTGCTGGGCGGTGTGAGGTCCGGAATTGCAGAACAACAAAGAGATGAACGTCATGCCTGGAACCATGGAACAGCGCGCGGCCAGGGTCTGCGCCCCCTTCGTCATCAACCATCCGGTGCGCTGGATCGCGCTGCTCGGCCTCTGCGCCGCCTATATCCAGGGCAGCGTGATGAAGCTCTTCGACTTCAACGGCGCCATCGCCGAGATGGAGCATTTCGGCCTCACCCCCGCCGCCCCCATCGCCGCGGCCGTCATCTTCTTCGAGCTCGTCTGCTCGGCCATGGTGCTCTCCGGCTTCTGGCGCTGGATCGGCGCGCTGGCGCTCGCCGGCTTCACGCTGATGGCGACCTTCATCGCGTTGCGCTTCTGGGAAATGCCGCCAGGCATGCCGCGCATGATGGCGACCAATTCCTTCTTCGAGCATCTCGGCCTTGCCGGTGCCTTCGTGCTCGTCGCCTGGTATGATCTCTACCGCTGGAAGAATGGCGCGAAGGAGGACTGGAGCTGATGGCCGGAGCCGCCGACACCGCCCGCGCGGGCGCCTTCGCCCCGCTGCGCCAGAAGGTCTTCGCCATCCTCTGGGCGGCGACGGTCATCGGCAATATCGGCACCTTCGTGCGCGATGTCGCCAGCTCCTGGCTGGTGACGGACCTTTCGGCGGCGCCGGCGGCGGTGGCGCTCATCCAGGCCGCGTCCACCTTCCCGATCTTCCTGCTGGCGATCCCGGCGGGCGTGCTCTCGGATATCCTCGATCGCCGGAAATTCCTGATCGCCATCCAGCTCATTCTCGCCTCGGCGAGCCTCTGCCTGCTGGCCCTGTCGGCAACGGGCCTGCAAACCGTCACCTCGCTCGTCGCCTTCACCTTCGTCGGCGGCATCGGCGCGGCGCTGATGGCCCCCACCTGGCAGGCGATCGTGCCGGAACTGGTGACCAGGGCCGACGTCAAGGGCGCCATTGCCCTCAACTCGCTCGGCATCAACATCTCGCGGGCCATCGGCCCGGCGCTCGGCGGCGCCCTGCTCGCCTCCTTCGGTGCGGCCGTCACCTATGGCGTCGACGTCATCAGCTATGTCTTCGTCGTTTCCGCCCTCCTGTGGTGGCGACGAAAAGCGGCGGACGAGGACGCGCTCTCCGAGCGCTTCTTCGGCGCCTTCCGCGCCGGCCTGCGCTATGCCCGGTCGAGCCGGGAGCTGCATGTCGTCCTGGTGCGGGCGGCCGTGTTCTTCGCCTTCTCCAGCACGGTCTGGGCGCTGCTGCCGCTGGTGGCGCGCAACCTTCTCGGCGGCACGGCGGGCTTCTACGGCATCCTGCTCGGCGCGGTCGGGGCCGGCGCGATCGGCGGGGCCTTCCTGATGCCGCTGCTGCGCACCCGGCTCGACGTGGACGGGCTGATGCTGCTGGCGGCTCTCGCCGTGGCCCTGGTGATGGCCGCGCTCTCCCTCGCCCCGCCGCAATGGGTGGCGGTCCTGCTGCTGCTCGTCCTCGGCGCAGGCTGGATCACGGCGCTCACCACGCTCAACGGCACGGCCCAGTCCGTGCTGCCCAACTGGGTGCGCGGCCGCTCGCTCGCCATCTATCTCACCGTGTTCAACGGGGCGATGACCGCCGGCAGCCTCGCCTGGGGCACCATCGCCGAAGCCCTCGGCATCGCCACGACCCTGCTCGTCGCAGCCATCGGGCTCGTCGTCGCCGGCCTCCTCTTCCATCGGCTGCGCCTGCCCAAGGGCGAGGCCGACCTCGTGCCCTCCAACCATTGGCCCGAACCACTGACCGCCGACCCCGTCGACCATGACCGCGGCCCCGTGCTGATCACCGTGGAATACCGCATCGAGGATGCCGACCGTGCGGCTTTCCTCGACGCGCTGCATCGCTTCTCCGCCGAACGGCGGCGCGACGGCGCCTATGGCTGGGGCGTGACGGAGGACGCGGCCGATCCGAAAATCTTCCTCGAATGGTTCTTCGTCGAATCCTGGGCCGAGCACCTACGCCAGCACCGCCGCATCTCCAAGGCGGACGCCGATCTCCAGGAGGACGTGCGCCGGCACCATAGGGGCGAGGAACCGCCCCGCGTCCGGCATCTGCTGGCCGCCGGAAGGCACTGATCAGCACGGCCGTTCCCGCCCCGGCAGCCTCGCCGCCCGTGTCGCGGGATCCTTCAAACGCCCCAGACGACCGCTTCCTCGTGCCGCTTGATGAGGTGCTTGAGCATGTCGAAACCGACCTGCACATGGCGGGCGAAATGATCGACCGCCGGCATGCGCGGCGCATCGGCACGTTTCAGGAGGCCGAGCGCGCGTTCGGGGTGAGGCACGTTGACGGGCAGCGCGGTGATCGACTTTTCATTGCGCTGGGCGAAGACGACGCCGTGCGGCAGCACGGTGAGCGCGTCCGTGCCCTTGAGGTAATTGATGACGCTGAACAGCGAGCCCCCCGTGTAGCGGATGCGCAGTTCCGTTGCGCCGAAGGAAAGCAGCATGCTGCGCAGGTCCGCGAGCAGCGGGCTGCCGGGCGGCGGCGCGACCCAGGGATAGTCCAGGAGATGCGAGGGCTGCAGCCGGCGTTTCAGCAGAAGCGGGTGCGTGACGCGGCAGGCGATGACGTTGCGGCCGGGAAGGATCTGCTGGAATTCGAGGCCGGAGCCCTCGTCGAGGATGTCGATCGGGCAGATGGCGAGATCGATCTGGTCGGCCTTCAAGGCGGCCCTGAGATCGGGGAAATAGCCGTAGATCTGGTCGATGCGCACGTCCGGGTGCCGGGTCTGGAAGGTCGCGATCATGCCTGAGATCAGCGCGTCCATGAAGAAGGGCGTGCCACCGATGCGCACCGTGCCGCCTTTGCCCACGCGAAAACTCTCGATCGTATCCGACGCCTTGCGCGAGGCGGCGAGCATGACCTGACCATGATCGGCGAGCGCCCGGCCGAGCGGCGTTGGCTGCAGCGGGCGGCGGCCTTTGACGAACAGCGGTTCACCGAGCCGTTTTTCCAGCATGGAGAGGGTGCGCGAGACGGCGGGCTGGGCAAGGCCCAGCAGCGCCGCGCCCTCGGTGACGCCGCCCGTCTTGACGACGGCGGCGAGCTGGATCAGGTGGCGCTCGTCTATCTTCATAACGATCCGTTATATTGTTCGGGAATAAAATCATCAATGCCACTGCGGCGCTTTGCTACCGTCTTCCCATGTTGGAGGACGAAGCATGGCGGGACCGATGGCATCCCCTGTCGACACCCTCACCTCGTCGGAGGTGTTTTCGCGGCGGCTTGCGGCCGCCGGCGACGGGCCGTTGCGGCAGGCGCTGATCGGCGCGGTCACCCACCTCCACGCCCTCATCCGCGAACTGAAGCCGACGCCGGCCGAGTGGCGCAACCTCATCGCCTTC
Source organism: Shinella sp. HZN7 (assembly GCF_001652565.1). NCBI lineage: Bacteria > Pseudomonadati > Pseudomonadota > Alphaproteobacteria > Hyphomicrobiales > Rhizobiaceae > Shinella > Shinella sp. HZN7. Next base: position 3,544,025 of record NZ_CP015736.1, read on the forward strand.
CTGACGGAGGTCGGCCACGCCTCGGACGACCGGCGTCAGGAATGGGTGCTGCTGTCGGACCTGCTCGGCGCGACGGCCCTTGTCGAAGAGGTCAACGCCCACCGCCCGAAACAGGCGACGCCGGGCACGCTGCGCGGTCCCTTCTTCCGCGCCGACGTGCCCGCCCGCGCCCTCGGCAGCGACATCTCGCTCGACGGCGTTGGTGAACGGCTTTCCGTCTCCGGCCGCGTGCAGGATCTCGACGGAAAAGCCATAGCGGACGCCGAAATCATCACCTGGCAGGCCAACGCCGCCGGCCTCTACGAGAATCAACAGCCCGACCTGCAGCCGGAATTCAACCTGCGCGGCCTTTTCCGCACGGATGACGAGGGCCGTTTCCATTACCTCACCGTGCGGCCTGCCGGCTACGGCGTGCCGGAGGACGGACCGGTCGGCGCGCTGCTGCTGAAGGCCGGCCTGCCGCTGCGCCGCCCGGCGCATCTGCAATTCATGGTCACGGCGGCGGGCTTCGAGACGCTCGTCACCCATCTCTATGACGGCAGCGACCCGCACCTTGGCGAAGACCCGCTCTTCGCCGTCAAGCCGGAACTCGTCTGCCGCTTCGAGCGCATGGGGGACAAACCCTGCTGGCGGCTCGATTTCACCTTCGTGCTGGCGCGCGCAAAACAGGGAGCCAGGACATGACCCGCGATTTCGTCTACTCGACCAGCCCGGCGCATATCGTCTTCGGGTCTGGCAAGGCCGGAACGGTCGGCGAATGGATCGACCGCATCGGCTGCCGCCGCGCCCTCGTTCTCTCGACGCCGCACCAGCGGGCCGACGCCGAAAAGCTGTCGGAAACACTCGGGAGCCGCGCGGCCGGCATCTTCGCCGGGGCGGTGATGCACACGCCCGTCGAGGTGACGGAAAGGGCGATGGAGATCGTGCGCCAGACGGGGGCCGATTGCGTGGTTTCGCTCGGCGGCGGCTCGACGACGGGGCTCGGCAAGGCGATCGCCTACCGCACCGACCTGCCGCAGATCGTCATTCCCACCACCTATGCCGGCTCGGAGGTGACCCCGATCCTCGGCCAGACGGAAGGCGGGCGCAAGACGACGGTGCGCAGCGCCGCCATCCTGCCGGAAGTGGTGATCTACGATCCGGCGCTGACCCTCGGCCTGCCGGTCGGCATGAGCGTGACGAGCGGGCTCAACGCCATGGCCCATGCCGTCGAGGCGCTCTATGCCGAAGATCGCAACCCCGTCTCCTCTCTGATGGCCGCCGAGGGCCTGCGCGCCTTCAAGAGGAGCCTGCCGGCGATCGTGGCGACGCCCGAGGACGGCGAAGCGCGGGCGGAGGCGCTTTACGGCGCCTGGCTCTGCGGCACAGTGCTCGGCACCGTCGGCATGGCGCTGCATCACAAGATCTGCCACACGCTCGGCGGCACGTTCGACACGCCGCATGCCGATACGCACGCGATCATGCTGCCGCACACCGCAGCCTTCAACGCCGTCGCCGTGCCGGACCTTACTGCCCCGGTGGCGGAGATTTTCGGCGGATCGGTCGGCGGCGGGCTGTGGGATTTCGCAAGGGCGGCGGGCGCGCCGCTGGCGTTGAAGGACCTCGGGCTTTCGGAGAAGGATCTCGACCTTACCGCCGAGATCGCCACGCAAAACCCCTATCGAAATCCGCGCCCGATCGACCGTCCGTCGATCCGCGCTCTGCTGCAGGATGCCTGGGAGGGCAGACGGCCGGACTGACAACACCCCTCGGGAGGAGGGGAAACGGGAGGAGGACCCATGCTGACGAGACGCGATTTCCTGAAGACGACGGCCGCAGGCAGCGCCGCCGCCCTGACATCCGGCCTTGCCATGCCGGCATTGGCGCAGAACGCGCCGGTCAAGCTCGGCTATGTGAGCCCGCAGACCGGCCCGCTCGCCGCCTTCGGCGAGGCCGACAGCTTCGTCATCGACAGCTTTCTGGCGGTCGCGAAATCGAAGGGGCTGAACTACGAGATCGTCGTCAAGGACAGCCAGTCGAACCCCAACCGCGCGGCGGAAGTCGCCAAGCAGCTCATCGTCGACGACGAGGTCAACCTGGTGCTCGTCGCCTCGACGCCGGAGACGACCAATCCCGTCGCAACGACCTGCGAGGCGGAGGGCATGCCCTGCATCTCCACCGTCGCGCCCTGGCAGCCGTGGTTCATCGGACAGCAGGGCAATCCCGGCGATCCGGCCGCCTGGAAGCCCTTCGATTATGCCTATCACTTCTTCTGGGGGCTGGAGGACGTCATCGCCGTCTTCACCAACATGTGGGCGCAGGTGGAGACCAACCGCAAGGTCGGCGGCCTCTTCCCCAACGACGGCGACGGCAATGCCTGGGGCGACAAGACCGTCGGCTTCCCGCCCGTGCTGGAGAAGATGGGCTATGCCCTCAACGACCCCGGCCGCTACCAGAACATGACCGACGATTTTTCCGCGCAGATCAACGCCTTCAAGGCCGGCGAATGCGAGATCGTCACCGGCGTCGTCATCCCGCCGGACTTCACCACCTTCTGGAACCAGGCGCGGCAGCAGGGTTTCCTGCCGAAGGTCGCCTCGATCGGCAAGGCGCTGCTCTTCCCGCAGGCGGTGGAGGCGCTCGGCGCGGCCGGGCACAACCTTTCCTCCGAAGTCTGGTGGTCGCCGAGCCATCCGTTCCAATCCTCGCTGACGGGTGAAAGCTCGGCCGAGGTCGCCGCCGCCTTCACCAGGGCGACCGGCCGGCCGTGGACGCAGCCGATCGGCTTCGCCCACGCGCTCTTCGAACTGGCGGTCGATGCGATCAATCGCGCCGAGGACCCGACGGACGGCGATGCGGTGGCCGCCGCCATCGCCACGACACGGCTCGACACGCTGGTCGGCACCATCGCCTGGGACGGCGCGGGCCTGCCGCCCTTCGCGGCGAAGAACGTGGCCAAGACGCCACTCGTCGGCGGCCAGTGGCGGCTGAAGGACGGCGGCGGCTACGACCTCGTCATCACCGACAACAAGACGGCGCCGGCCATTCCCGTCGGTGGTTCGATGGAAGCGATCGCCTGAACGTGAGGAATGCCGGCGGTGCCCGAAAAGCCCGCCGGCCGGAGGATCAACCATGTCCCTGTTGCAGCTCGATGGCGTTTCCAAACGGTTTGGCGCGCTCACCGTCGCCGATGCGATCGGCCTTTCCGTGGCGGAAGGCGAGGCGCTCGGCATCATCGGCCCGAACGGCGCCGGCAAGTCGACGCTCTTCAACCTAATCACCGGCACGATTTCGCCCGACAGCGGCACGATCCGCTTTGCCGGCGCCGACGTCACCCGCACGCCGCCGATGGCGCGCTGTCTTGCCGGCATGGGGCGCACGTTCCAGATCCCCCAGCCCTTCGAGAAGCTGACCGTCTTCGAAAACCTGCTGGTCGCCGGCAGTTTCGGCGCACGACGCAGCGAAGCGGACGCCTACGGCCGCTGCGCCGGAATCCTTGAGGAAACCGGCCTTCTCGACAAGGCCAACGTGCCGGCGGGCGGCCTCACCCTGTTGCAGCGGAAGCGGCTGGAACTCGCCCGGGCGCTTGCCACCGAACCGCGGCTGCTGCTGCTCGACGAGATCGCCGGAGGGCTGACGGAGGGCGAATGCCTCTCGCTCGTCGCCACCATCCGCGCCATCCATGCCAGGGGCGTCGCCGTGATCTGGATCGAGCATGTGCTGCACGCGCTGACCTCGGTGGTGGAGCGGCTGCTGGTGCTGAATTTCGGCCGGGTGATCGGCGTCGGCGCGCCGGCCGAGATCATGGCCTCGCGCGCGGTGCAGGACATCTATCTGGGGATCGAGATATGACTGCCCTCCTCGAAACCAGGGGCCTGACCGCCTTCTACGGCGATTTCCAGGCGCTGTTCGGCGTCGACATCACCATTGCCGAAGGGGAAACCATCGCCATCATCGGCGCGAACGGCGCGGGCAAGACGACGCTGATGCGCGCCATTTCCGGCGTGCTCGGGAGCGATCCCGAAAGCATCGTCTGCCGCGGCGAGGCGATCGGCGCGCTTGCCGCACCCGACATCCTTGCCCGCGGCATCGCCATGGTGCCGGAGGGGCGGCGGCTGTTTCCCTCGCTGACGGTCGAGGAGAACCTGCTCGTCGGCGCCTATGGCAAGCGGCGCGGCGCCTGGACGCTGGGCGGCGTCTACGATCTCTTCCCGATCCTGAAGGAGCGGCGCAACACCCCGGCGACGGCGCTGTCCGGCGGGCAGCAACAGATGGTGGCGATCGGCCGGGCGCTGATGGCCAATCCGGACGTGCTGCTCTGCGACGAGATCAGCCTCGGCCTCGCCCCGGTCGTCGTGCGCGACATCTACGCCGCCTTCCCGCGCATTCGCGCGAGCGGTGCCGCCATCGTCATCGTCGAGCAGGATATCGGCCAGGCGCTGAAGGTGGCGGACCGAGTCTATTGCATGATGGAGGGGCGCGTCACCCTCTCCGGCCGGCCGGAAGAATTGAGCCGCGACGACATCCACGCCGCCTATTTCGGAGCGCCAAGCCATGAACATGCTTGATACCATCGTCCAGGGCGTGCTGCTCGGCGGGCTCTATGCGCTGTTCGCCGCAGGGCTCAGCCTCGTCTTCGGCATCATGCGGCTCGTCAACCTCGCCCATGGCGACCTCATCGTGCTCGCCGCCTTCCTGCTGCTGGTGCTGGTGAGCACCCTTGGGCTCAACCCCTTCCTCGCCGCCCTCATCGTCGCGCCGGTGATGTTCGCGCTCGGCTATGGGTTGCAGGAGGTGCTGTTCAACCGCACGCTCGGCAAGGACGTGCTGCCGCCGCTGCTCGTCACCTTCGGCCTGTCGATCGTCATCCAGAACGGCCTGCTCGAAGGCTTTTCCGCAGACAGCCGCCGCATCTCCGCCGGCCCGCTGGAGACGGCCTCGATGGGCCTCGGCCCTATCACTGTCGGCCTCATGCCGCTGATGGCCCTGCTCTCGGCGGTCGCCGTCGTCGTCGGGCTCAACCTCCTGATCTACCGCACCGCGCTTGGCCGCGCCTTCCGCGCCACCTCCGACGACACCGTAACCGCCGGCCTGATGGGCATCCGCCCGCGAAAGATCTTCGCGGTGGCGACCGGTCTTGCCATGGTGGTGGTGACGATCGCCGCGCTTTATCTCGGCACCCGCGCCAATTTCGACCCGACCGCCGGCCCGGCCCGGCTGATCTATGCCTTCGAGGCGGTGATCATCGGTGGCCTCGGCTCGCTCTGGGGCACGCTCGCCGGCGGCGTCATCCTCGGCGTGGCGCAAACGGTCGGCGCGTCGATAAACCCCGAATGGCAGATCCTGTCCGGCCATCTCGCCTTCCTCGCCGTTCTCCTGATCAAGCCGCGCGGCCTTTTCCCGCGCGCCGTCGACTGAGGTGTTTTCGATGTCCATCGCCATGCCCACCCTCAAGGTCGAGACCGGCTCGAAAGTCTCTTCGCTCGCGCTGCTCGTCGCCTTCGCCGTGCTGGCGCTCGGCCTCGCCGCGCCCTTCCTCGTCTCGCGCGGGACGGTGCAGGATTTGTTCTTCATCCTCACCATGCTGGTGCTGGCGCAGAGCTGGAACCTGCTGGCGGGCTATGCGGGGCTGATCTCCGTCGGCCAGCAGGTCTTTGTCGGTTTCGGCGCCTATGCCATGTTCGGCGCGGTCATCCTCCTCGGCGTCGATCCGCTGCCGGCGATCCTCATCGCCGGGGTGTTGTCCATGCTGCTCGCCATCCCCACCGCTTTCTTCACCTTCCGTCTTTACGGCCCCTATTTCGCCATCGGCACCTGGGTGGTGGCGGAGGTCGTGCGCCTCCTCTTCGCCCAGTGGAAGGCGCTCGGCGGCGGCACAGGCACCTCGCTGCCGCGCGAGGCGGTGCGCGACATGGCGGGCGTCTCGCTGCTCCGCGATCTCTTCGGCATGAAGCCGGCCGAGGCGAGCGACGCCATCACCTACTGGCTGGCGCTCATCCTTGCCGCCACCACCATCGGCTTCATCTATCGCCTCCTGCGCAGCAAGCAGGGGCTCGGCCTTGCCGCCGTGCGCGACAACGAACAGGCCGCCCGCGCCGTCGGCGTCGATGCGCGGCGCATGAAGGCGCTGGTCTACCTCGCCACCGCCTTCCTCACCGGCCTTGCCGGCGCGCTGATCTACGTGCAGAAGGCCCGCATCTCGCCGGACGCCGCCTTCTCCGTCACCGACTGGACGGCCTATGTCATCTTCATCGTCGTCATCGGCGGCATCGGCACCATCGAGGGACCGATCCTCGGCGTCGTCCTGTTCTTCCTTCTGCAGAACCTCATGGCCGATTACGGCTCCTGGTATCTCCTGATGCTCGGTCTTTCCGGCATCCTCGTCATGCTTTTCGCGCCGCGCGGTCTCTGGGGGGCCTTTTCCGACCGCACCGGCATCCATCTCTTTCCGGTCCGCCGCAAGCTCACGGGCGGCCCATCCATCCACCAGGGAGGTTTTCATGGCTGACATCACAACCGACGTTCTCATCATCGGCACCGGCCCGGCCGGTTCCGCCACCGCCGCGCTGCTTGCGAGCTACGGCATCGAGAACATGGTTATCAACCGCTACCGCTGGCTGGCCAACACGCCGCGCGCCCACATCACCAACCAGCGCACCATGGAGGTGCTGCGCGATCTCGGCCGCGAGGTGGAGGACGAGGCCTACATGTTCGCCGCCGAACAGGAGTTGATGGGCGAGAACGTCTTCTGCACGGCGCTGGCCGGCGAGGAGATCGGCCGCATGAAGAGCTGGGGCATGCATCCCGCTTCCCGCGCAGAGCATCAGCTCTCCTCGCCGAGCAAGATGAACGACCTGCCGCAGACCTTCATGGAGCCGCTGCTCTTCAAGACCGCCTGTTCGCGCGGCACGCAGGCGCGCATGTCGACGGAATATGTCAGCCATGAGCAGGACGCCGACGGCGTCACCACCACCTGCCTCGACCGGCTGACCGGCAAGACCCTGACCGTGCGCTCGAAATATCTCGTCGGCGCGGACGGCGGCAATTCGAAGGTGGCCGAGCATGCGGGCCTTTCCTTCGAGGGCCGCATGGGTGTCGCCGGCTCGATGAACATCCTCTTCGAAGCCGATCTTTCCCGCTATGTCGCCCACCGCCCCTCGGTGCTCTACTGGGTCCTGCAGCCCGGCGCCGATGTCGGCGGCATCGGCATGGGGCTGGTGCGCATGGTGCGGCCCTGGCACGAATGGCTGATCGTCTGGGGCTACGACATCAACCAGCCGGCCCCGCAGGTGGACGAGGCGCATGCGAAAAAGGTCGTGCGCGACCTCGTCGGCGTCGCCGATCTCGACGTGACGATCAAGTCGGTCTCCACCTGGACCGTCAACAACATGTATGCGACGACGCTTTCGAACGGCCGCGTCTTCTGCATGGGCGATGCCATCCACCGCCATCCGCCGTCGAACGGGCTCGGCTCCAACACCTCCATCCAGGACGCCTTCAACCTCGCCTGGAAGCTCGCCTTTGTGCTGAAGGGGCAGGCCGGCGAAGGGCTGCTGGCAAGCTACGACGCCGAGCGCGCGCCCATCGCCAAGCAGATCGTCACCCGTGCCAACAGGTCGATCGAGGAATTCGGGCCGATCTTCAAGGCGCTCGGCCTGCTCGATTCCATCGACCCTGTGAAGATGCAGCAGAACATGGACGCCCGCTGCAACGACACGCCTGCCGCCGAGGAACAGCGCGCCGCCATCCGCAAGGCGATCGCGGCGAAGGTCTACGAATTCGACGCCCACGGCGTGGAGATGAATCAGCGCTACCGTTCGCAGGCCGTGGTGACCGATGGCGAAGCCGAGCCCGCCTTCGAGAAGGACCCGGAACTGCATTTCCAGCAGACGACCTGGCCGGGCGCCCGCCTGCCGCATGCCTGGCTCTTTGCCGAGGACGGCCGGAAGGTTTCGACGCTGGACCTGACGGGCCGCGGCCGCTTCACGCTGCTGACCGGCATCGGCGGGCAGGGCTGGGTCGAGGCGGCGAAGGTGGTCGGCCGCGAACGCGGCGTCGAGATCGCCGCCCACATCATCGGCCCGCGCCAGCAATGGCAGGATTTTTCCGGCGACTGGGCCGCTCTCAGCGAGGTGCGCGACGGCGGCGTCGTGCTGGTGCGGCCCGACCACCACGTCTGCTGGCGGCGGGCGGAAGGGACGGACGATCCGGCCGGCGACCTGCGCCGGGTGATGGCCGCCGTACTTGGAAAGGAAGACCGATGATGGACGAGCACGAAAAGGGTTTCTTCACCGAGGAAAACTCCGTCGAGGTCGTCGCCGGCCGCAACAGGAACGCGAAGGACGCGCGGCTGAAGGCGATCATGGAGGTCGTGACGCGCAAGCTGCACGAGGCGGTGAAGGAGATCGAGCCGACGCAGGAGGAGTGGATGGAGGCCATCCTCTTCCTCACCCGCACCGGCCAGATGTGCAACGAGTGGCGGCAGGAATTCATCCTGCTCTCCGATACGCTCGGCGTCTCGATGCTGGTCGACGCCATCAACAACCGCAAACCCTCCGGCGCCTCGGAAAGCACGGTGCTCGGGCCGTTCCATGTACAGGACGCGCCGGAACTGCCGATGGGCGCGAACATCTGCCTCGACCAGAAGGGCGAGGACATGGTGATCTCCGGCCGCATCCTCGACACGGCCGGCCGGCCGATCGACGGCGCGGTGCTGGATGTCTGGCAGGCCAACGACGAGGGCTTCTACGACGTGCAGCAGCTCGGCATCCAGCCGGAATTCAACCTGCGCGGCGTCTTCCGCACGGGGACGGACGGGCGCTACTGGTTCCGTGCCGTCAAGCCGAAATACTATCCGATCCCGCATGACGGGCCGGTCGGCCGGATGCTGAACCATCTCGGCCGGCATCCCTATCGCCCGGCGCACCTGCACTACATCCTCAAGGCCGAAGGCTTCGAGACGCTGATCACCCATATCTTCGACCCGCACGACCCCTATATCAACTCGGACGCCGTGTTCGGCGTGAAGCAGAGTCTCCTCGCCGATTTCCATCTCGTCGACGATCCCGCGCGGGCGAAGGGCTACGACTTCGCCGGGCCGTTCTGGGAGGTGGAGTACGACTTCGTGCTGGCGCGGAAGGGGGAGGCGCGCGGGGCAGCCTGAAGCATCAGGCCCCGTTGCAGAGGAATCCCGCTTCAGGCGTTCCGCTTCCCGGCACACCGGGGAGTAAGGCCGGCATCGGCGCGTCCGGTGGCCCGATCTACTGCAGTACGGACATGTAGGCCGGCACGTGCTGCTCGAAATATTTCGAGAAGGCCGCGATGCGGGGCGGCAGCGCCTGGTAGGGCGGGTAATAAAGGGTCAGCCACAGGTCGGGCGGCGACCAGCGCGGCAGCACATGCGCCAGCCGGCCGGCCTGCAGATGTGCCGCGACGTGGAAGCGCGGCAGCAGCGTGACGCCGGCACCCTCCGCCGCCATGTCGGCGAGGACGTCGCCATTGTTGGCGCTGAAGCTGCGGCCGGCGGAGATCTCGACGGTCGCGCTGCCGTCCGAAAGCACCCACGCCTCGCGGCGGCTTTCCCCGCTATAGGCAAGGCATTCGTCCGGCGCCAGTTCGCCGGGATGGTCCATGGCCGCAAACCGGCTTCCGGGCGCCGCCACGAGCACACGCGGAATCACGCAGACCTTGCGCCAGATGGTGAACTTGTCGGAAGGGGTCGAGGAGATGCGAATGGCGAGATCGAAATCCTGGTCGAGAATGTTGACGAAACCGTCCGCCAGCGAGATCTCGAAATTGATCTTCGGATAGAGTTTTCGAAAGCCGGTGAGGATCGGCGGCAGAACGGCCTTGCCGAACCATGTCGGCGCACTGATGCGAAGCCGTCCCTGGTCCGTCTTGTGGGCATCCATGATATCCTTGCGCGCCGTTTCGAGTGCCTGGAAGGCCGGCTGGATCTGGGCGGCGAAGATGGCGCCGTCCGTCGTCAGCGACACCTGCCGCGTCGTCCGCACGAAGAGCTGGAGGCCGAGTTCCTCCTCCAGCGCGGCAATGGTGCGCGTGATGGCGGCGGGCGCCATGTTGAGCTCCCGCGCCACCTGGGCGAAGTTCCGCTTTTCGGCGGCCAGCAGGAAGATGCGCAGGGCCTTGTAGTCGTTCACTTCGATTATTTCCGTAATCGCAATTCAGTGGACATTATTATTGTAATTCTCCAACGTAATCAACGCCGCTACATCTGTCTCCATCGAAATGCAGAAACGGCGAAGGCAGGGCAAGGGCCCTTCCTTCCCACATCAGAGAGGAGATAGACCATGTCCAGCAAACTCGAAGTCCTGACCCCGGAAAACAGCCAGATCATCTTCATCGACCAGCAGCCGCAGATGGCCTTCGGCGTCCAGTCGATCGACCGCCAGACGCTGAAGAACAATGTCGTGGGCCTCGCCAAGGCAGCCAGGGTCTTCGATATTCCGACAACCATCACGACCGTCGAGACGGACTCCTTCTCCGGGCATACCTATCCGGAACTTCTCGCCGTCTTCCCGGAAAACGACATCCTCGAGCGGACCTCGATGAACTCCTGGGACGACCAGAACGTTCGCGATGCACTCGCCAGGAACGCCGCGAACGGCCGCAAGAAGGTCATCGTCTCCGGTCTGTGGACGGAAGTCTGCAACACCACTTTCGCCCTCTCCTGCCTGCACGACACCGACTACGAGATCTACATGGTGGCCGATGCATCCGGCGGCACATCGGTGGATGCCCACAAATACGCGATGGACCGCATGGTCCAGGCCGGCGTCGTGCCCGTTACCTGGCAGCAGGTCCTCCTCGAATGGCAGCGCGACTGGGCCCACAAGAAGACCTATGACGCCGTCACCGCCATCGTGAAGGAACATTCCGGCGCCTACGGCATGGGCATCGACTATGCCGTCACCATGGTCCACAAGGGCGATGAACGCACCCGCCACGGCAAGCGCATCGGCCCCAACCCGGCACGATGACCATCGACCGCACCCCATCGAACAACGTGGCCGGCCCCTTGCGGGGCCGGCCTGCACATGTCTCGTCGGCGCGGATCGCCTCCCCCGGCCCGCCATACGGATCACATCGATGTCCCGAGGTCAGCCGGCCGCCTATGTTGCCGCTGCCGGCCCGGCATGCACGACCGCGATCCTCGCCATATCGAGCGCGGCATCGCGCGTTCTCGCCGCGGCGATGAAGCGGCCGTTATGGCAGAACGTTGCGTCGGCCACGCCGCAAACCGCTGCAAGATCCTCGCCGGACAGGCCGGCCCAACTCGCCGGAAGATCGGCCCGCAATTCGAATCCGTCGCTCGACCGCCTGATGCCGGTCAGGCACCAATCGTTCTCTCGCGGATGGACGACGAACAGAAGATGATCCGCACCCGCCTTCACGATTGCAGGCCGGAACGGCATCCCGATGGGAAGCTCCAGCACCGGATCGTCGCCAGCCGCCGTGATCGCCTGGAGCACGATCGCCTCCGCGCGCAGCTTCGCGGCGGCCTGCCTTATGCTCGCCTCTACGAAACTGCGCGCGATCGCAAGCGCATTCTGGAATGCCCGGCCGTCGGCATCCGGCTCCCTGTCATCGAAGACAGGCTTGAGCGTTTCCAGCAGGACAGGCAGCGTCAGCTTGGCCAGAGCGCCGGCAACCGACGGGCTCAAGGCTCCGTTGTCCATCAGATCGACCGGCAGCACGAAATCCATGTCGAAGCCTGCATGCAGGGCATCGATATCGGAAGCGGGAACGCCGACGGCCCTCAGGTAGTCCCGGCCGAACTGGCGCCAGATCAACCCGAAGGAGCTGAACGGCTGGCCATCCTCCCGCAACGGCGCCCCGCGCTGATGATGGTCGAATATCCCCATGGCCGGATCATAGGCGCCGCCGACATCATAGATGATCCTGTCGCTGCCGGGCGTAATCCACTGCGGCGCGCGGCTGCGCACGAGACGGGCAGCCGGAAACAGCCGCGTGAGGATCACGCTGGACAGCAGTTCATCCGCATGGAAGCCGCCGGAATGCGTTACAAGGAAGTCGGGGGCCATGCTGCTCAACCTGTCGATGGTTCTGTGTTTCCGATCACCGGCGTCGGATATCGATTGAGCCACCGGGTTTCAAGGAAAACATCAGCGGAAGCGCGGAAGGCATCCGGATGGACCTCCGCCGGGCACAGGCGCGATGCCGGCGGAAAAACGCGCCTCGGAGCCTGTCATATCAGGCTTTTCAGATCGAAACCCGCGTCGGCCACCTGGCCCGGCAAGGGTGAGCGCCCTGCCTCGATCAGACGTTTGCCCACCATGTAGCTGCGCGGCTCGTTCATGGCATCGACGGCGAGCAGCGCGCCTTGGCGGAAATACCAGTGCGAGCGCGCCCTCTCGTTCGCCCCCGGCCGCACCACCACCTGGTCGAATGCCATGTTCAGGCCGGCGATCTGCAGCTTCACATCATACTGATCGGACCAGAACCACGGCTTCGGCACGTAATCCGCCGCCGCGCCCAGCATGTTGGCGGCGACCGCCTCGGCCTGGTCGATGGCGTTCTGCACGCTTTCCAGCCGGATCATCTCGCCGCGATAGGGCAGGCGCGCGCAATCGCCGGCCGCCCAGATGGCCGGATCGCCGGTCCTGCCATGCGCATCGACGAGAATGCCGCCGTCGCAGGCAAGACCCGCCGCCGCCGCCAGCTCGTCATTGGCCGCCACACCGATGCCGACGATGACGAAATCCACTTCGCGGCGCGAACCGTCCGAAAGCGCCGCCGAGATCGCCTCCCTGCGCTCCAGCCCGGCAAGGCCCGTCCCTTCGAGGATTTCGACGCCGTTGCCGGCATGGAGGTTCCGGAAATAGTCCGAGGTCTGCGGCGCGGCGACGCGCTGGAGAATGCGTTCGGCCGCCTCGATCAGCGTTACCTTCAGGCCGAGCCTGGCCGCCACCGCCGCCGCCTCCAGCCCGATATAACCGCCGCCGACGACCAGCACCCGCCGCCCTTCGCGGAATTCCGGGGCCATGCGATCGACATCGGCCAGGTTGCGCACCACATAGACGCCCTGCAGGCCGCCCCCGAGCGCGGCCGGCAACGCACGCGGCGTCGCTCCCGTCGTCAGCGCCAGTTGGTCATAGGCCACCACGTCGTTGCCGAGACGGACCTGCCGCGCGGCACGATCGATGGCGGCGACCTTTTCACCGAGCAGCAGGGCAATGTCGTTGTCCGCGTAGAAGCGTTCGGGCCGCAGGTGCAGCTGCTCCAGCGTCATTTCCCCCATCAGGTACTTCTTGGAGAGCGGCGGGCGCTGGTAGGGCAGCGTGCCCTCCTCGCCGATGAGGGTGATGCGCCCGCCAAAACCGAGGCCCCGCAGCTTGGCCGCCAGTGACGAGCCGGCCTGCCCGGCCCCCAGGATCGCAATATGGTCCATGTCGTCCTCCCCTCCCTCGTGTTCACGCGACCCGGTTTTCCGGCGTATCGCCGCGGAAAAAGGCTTCCAGATTGTCGAGCGCCGTCATGCCCATCGCCGCGCGTGCCGCATGCGTCGCCGAGCCGAGATGGGGCAGCAGCACGACGTCGTCGCGTTCGCGCAGGGCGGCCGGCACGGCGGGCTCGAATTCGTAGACATCGAGCGCCGCCCCGGCGATCCGGCGATGGTCCAGCGCCCGGATCAGCGCCGCCTCGTCCACCACTTCACCGCGCGAGACATTGACGAGATGCGCCTCAGGCCGCATCAGCATGAAGGCACGCTCGTCGATCAGGTGGCGCGTCTCGTTGCCGCCCGGCACGGTCAGCACGACGAAGTCGGCGCGCCGCAGCAATTCATCCAGCGGCACCTGCATCGCCTCCACGCCGGGCACCGTCTTCGGTGAGCGGTTGTGGAACAGCACCCGCATGCCGAAACCGGCGGCGGCGCGCCGGGCGACCTCCTGCCCGATGCGCCCCATGCCGACGATACCGACCGTGCTGCCGGAAACGTCCTGGCCGAGAAGCTGCACCGGGTGCCAGCCCTTCCACTCCCCCGATCGCACGAGCCGCTCGCCCTCGCCCGCACGGCGCGCGCTCATCAGCAGAAGCAGCATGGCGAGATCGGCGGTCGGGCCGGTGACGGCCCCCGGCGTGTTGGTGACGGCGATGCCGGCGCCTGCGGCGGCAGCAAGGTCGATATGGCTGACCCCGGCCCGAAATTGGCAAGGATGCGGCAGCGCGGCGATACCACGCCCGCAAACACCGCCGGGGAAAAGACGTCGCCGAGCGAGGGCAGGATCGCGTCATGATCGAGGAGGGCGGCGGAGAGTTCCGCCGTTGTCGTGGGGCCCGTGTCCTTGCGGATCGTCAGGTCGAAGAGCGTGCCCGCACGCTCATGCACGGGCGCTGGCAGAGGGCGTGTGATCAACAGGCGCGGTCGTCTCATGAGTCCTCCCAGACGCCGTCCCGGCCATCCTCCCGATAGCTGGAACCACGAATAAACATGATGATAATCAAAAGCTTATCGTAACACTTGGAAAGAACATACCAAATAGTTTGACCATTTGCTATGAGTTTGTTTATCTAAACCCGGAGGAAGAGGAGAAGCAAGATGGAGTTTCTGTCAGCAACGGGTGTCTCTGACGGCACGGAGGCTTTTCGATGAAGCGTTTCTGGGCCGACTATTCCAGCCGCGATTTCACCGCGCTCGATCGCGGGCGCATCATCGCCGTCCTTCCCATCGGGGCCATCGAGCAGCACGGGCCGCACCTGCCCATGTCCGTCGACAGTTGTACGGTCGACGGGGTGACACGCCGCCTCGCAAAAGCCCTGCCGGAGGACAGCCCGGTGCTCTTCCTGCCCACGCAGGCCGTCTGCAAGAGCGACGAACACATCGACTATCCCGGCACGCTCACCCTTTCGGCCGAAACGCTGATCCGTGTGCTCACCGAGATCGGCGCCAGCGTGGCGCGCTCGGGCGTGCGCAAGTTCGTTCTCCTCAACGGCCATGGCGGCAACATCCCGATCATGGACGTCGTCACCCGCCAGTTGCGCATCGCGCACGACATGCTGGCCTTCTCGGTCAACTGGTTCGGCTTCGGCATGCCGGAGGGCATCTATTCCGATGTCGAGCGCACCCACGGCATCCATGCCGGCGACATGGAAACCTCCGTCCTGCTGGCGCTCGATCCCGACAATGTGGACATGACCGCCGCCCGCGACTTCCGCTCGCGCGGCCAGGATCTTGTCGAAAACTTCCGCCATCTCGGCCTCGGCCGCGGCGCGAAGCCCGGCTGGAAGACGCAGGACTTCAGCGCCGCCGGAGCCTGCGGCGAGGCGCATCTCGCCACCGCCGCAAAGGGCGAGGCGACCCTCGACCACGCCGTCGCGCGCCTCGTCGAAGCCATGGCGGAAATCGACAGCCTGCCGGCCGACTGGCTGGACAGAAAACCGGAGTGGTAGCATGAACGCGGCAAGCCCCCTCCCCAAGGCCGCCGGCCTCACCGGCGCCCCCGTCCTCATCGACATGAAGGACGTCTCCAAGCGCTTCGCCAACGGCACCGTGGCGCTGCGCGGCATGTCGCTACAAATCCGCAACGGCGAATTCGTCTCCTTCCTCGGCCCCTCCGGCTGCGGCAAGAGCACGGCGCTGAAGATGATCTCGGGCCTTCTGTCCTTCTCGTCGGGTTCGATCACCGTCAACGGCCATCCGGCCGGCGAAAGCCCCCATGGCAGCGATATCGGCTATGTCTTCCAGGAAGCGACGCTGATGCCCTGGGCGACGGTGTTCGAGAACGTCTTCCTGCCGCTGAAATTGCAGGGGCTCGGCAAGGGCGAGGCGAAGGCCCGCGTGGAAGAGGCCCTTTCCATGGTGGGCCTTGCCAATTTCGCCCGCTCCTATCCGCGCGAGCTTTCGGGCGGCATGAAGATGCGCGCCTCCATCGCCCGCGCCATGGTGACGAAGCCGAAGCTGCTTTTGATGGACGAGCCCTTCGCGGCACTCGACGAGATGACGCGCTCCAAGCTCAACGACGAAGTGCTGGGCCTCTGGCGCTCGCACGGGCTGACGGTGATCTTCGTCACCCACTCGGTCTTCGAATCCGTCTATCTCTCCAGCCGCGTCGTGGTCATGGCCGCGCGCCCCGGCCGCGTGGTGCACGATATCGCGCTGCCCGGCGCCGACACGCGCACGAGCGCCTACCGCATGACGTCGGAATACACCGATAACTGTCGTCTCGTCAGCAACGCACTCGAAGGGACCATGGACCATGTCGATCTCAACCATTGATCCCGCCGTTGCCGAAAGCGAAATCCTCGATCCGCGCACCCTTCTCGAACGCCGCGAGCGGCGCCTGCGCGTCATCATGCCCATCGTCTCGATCCTCGCGGTGCTGGGCCTGTGGGAATTCCTCGTCTGGTACAACGAGGTGCCGCATTACCTCATCCCCGCGCCGAGCCTGATCGCGAAAACGCTGGTGCAGGACTGGTCGTCGCTGATGCAAAGCGCAGCCTTCACGGTCAAGCTGACGCTGCTCTCGCTTGGCCTCGCCATCATCGGCGGCGTGCTGCTCGGCATGCTCTTCGCCCTGTCGCGCACGGTGGAGATGTGCCTCTTCCCCTTCGCCGTCATATTGCAGGTGACGCCGATCATCGCCATTGCGCCGCTGATCCTCATCTATGTCAGCAACACCTTCTTCGCGCTGCTCATCTGCGCCTGGATCGTCGCCTTCTTCCCGATCCTGTCGAACACGGCGATCGGCCTGCGCAGCGCCGACCATAACCTGCGCGACATGTTCCGGCTCTACCAGGCGACGCCCTGGCAGCGCCTGCGCCATCTCCTGATCCCCTCGGCGCTGCCCTATTTCATGGCAGCGCTGAAGATCGCCGGCGGCCTGTCGCTGATCGGCGCGGTCGTCGCCGAGTTCGTCGCGGGCACGGCGGGGCAGAACACCGGCCTTGCCTCGCGCATCCTCGAATCGAGCTTCCGCAACGAGATCCCGCGCATGTTCGCCGCGCTGTTCCTCGTCTCGGTGCTGGGCGTCGGCATCTTCCTCGTCACGTCCTGGCTGTCGCATCTCGTGCTCGGCCACTGGCACGAAAGCGAAATCAAGCGCGAGACGTGAACCCCATGCGGACCACCGAGACCACCAGCCCCGCCGATGCCGGCGCCGGCGGCCAGCGCCTTGCGGGCGTCAGCCTCGCCGGCCGGGAGGGGCACTGGGACATCGCCGTCAGCGGCGGCCGCATCGCGGCCATCGCCCCCTCGTCCAGCCGGGGCGGCGGCCTCGTCCTGCCGCTGATGGCCGACATCCATACCCATCTCGACAAGACCTTCACCGCGCCCCGCATGCCGGCCCGCGCCACCTCGCTGTTCCACGCCATCAAGATGATGCAGGCCGACGCCGCGCTCTGGGATCATGCCGATCTCCGGCAGCGGGCGAGCCGAGCCCTCGACCGCGCCTATCGCCACGGCACGGCGCTGATGCGCAGCCATGTCGACTGGTACGGCGCGTCGCCGCCGGCGGCCTGGACCGTGCTGCGCGACCTTGCCGACGAATGGCAGGGCCGCATCCACCTCGAATTCGCCTCGCTGACCCCGCTCGACCTCTTCGCCGAGATTGGCGAGGCCATCGCCCGCGAGGTCAAGGCGGCCGGCGGGGTGCTCGGGGCCTTCATCTATCGCAACGACACCCTCGACGCCCGGCTTGCGCAGGTCTTCGACCTCGCGGAAAAGCACGACCTCCTCCTCGATTTCCATGTCGACGAGGGGCTGGAGGTCGAGGCGCGCGGCATCGACGCCATCGTGGCGGAGACCGAACGGCGCGGCCTTGCCGGCCGGGTCCTGTGCGGGCATGGCTGCGCGCTCTCGGTGCGTGATCCCGCCGAGGTCGCGGACGTTCTCGCCCGGGCGGGCGCAGCGGACGTCGGGCTGACGGTGCTGCCCGGCTGCAACGCCTACCTGCAGGATGCGAAGGCTGGCCGCACGCCGCGCCTGCGCGGCCTTGCGCCCCTGCACGAGGCACGCGCCGCCGGGCTGAAGGTGATGATCGGCTCCGACAACGTGCGCGACGCCTTCTTCCCCTTCGGTGACTACGACCTCTTCGACGCCTTCCGCGGCGCGACCCTGCTCGGCCACCTCCAGCCCGAGGACTGGCTGGACGCGGTGAGCGAGACGCCCGCCCGCTGGATGGGCCTGAGCCTTGCGCTTGCCGAAGGCGGTCCCGCCGATTTCATCCGGCTCGACGCCGAGGACCTTATCGATGCCCTGAGCCGACCGCGTGCCGACCGCACTGTCTGGCGCAATGGCCGCATCCTGACAGACCATCAAGGAGAACAGACATGACCGGACACCGCGACTGGACGTCGATCAAGGCGGCGCTGAATGGGATCCGCGCCCATGACGACGAGAACTACATCGCCGCGCGCTCGCGCGACTACTTCTGGTACAGCCCGATCCTCAACGAGCAGCTCAAGGACAAGCTCGGCGAGCTGGTCGTCGTGCCGCAGACCGTCGAGGAGGTCATGCATGTCGCCTCCGTCGTCGCCCGCCACAAGGTTCCCCTCACGCTGCGCGGCGGCGGCACCGGCAATTACGGCCAGTGCGTGCCGCTGGAAGGCGGCATCGTCATGGACCTCACCCGCCTCGACAAGGTGATCGAGATCACCGACGGCCATGTGCGCGTGGAGGCGGGCGCCCGCATCTCGCGGCTCGACGACGCCGCGCACGAGACCGGGCAGGAACTGATGATGTATCCCTCGACCCGCCAGATGGCGACCATCGGCGGCTTCGTCGCCGGCGGCTCGGGCGGCATCGGCTCGCTGCGCCACGGCATGCTGCGCGATCCCGGCAACCTCACCTATGCCAAGGTCGTCACCGTCGAGCCGGAGCCGCAGGTCATCGAGCTTTTCGGCGAGGACGTGCAGAAGGTGCAGCACGCCTACGGCACCAACGGCATCGTGGTGGAGCTCGGCGTCGGCCTCACCCGCGCGACGGACTGGATCCACACCGCCGCGCTCTTCGACGGCTACGACGCGGCGCTGCGCTTCGCCTCCTCCGCCCAGGAGAAGGGCCTCGACTGCTATCTGCTGACCACCGTCGAGCGCCGCTTCGCGCCCTTCTACAACAAGCTCGGCGATCTCTTCCCGGCCGACCGGGACGCCGTCTTCGCCATGGTTGCGCCCGGGGAGATGGCGCGCTTCACCGCCGAGGCCGAGGCGCATGGCGGGCGCATCTCCTTTGCCATGCGCAAGCCGGAGATCCGCGCCGCCGGCCTGCAGCCGGCCTATGAATGCGGCTGGAACCACACAACGCTGCAGGCCCTCAAGGTGGACAAGAGCTGGACCTACCTGCAGGTCGCCTATCCGCGGCCCTTCGATCCAGACCTCGTGCTCCGCCAGATGGCCCGCTACGGCGAGGAGATCTACTGGCACCACGAAATGGCGCGCATGGATGGCGAGGTGCAGATCTTCGCCCTGCCGCTGGTGCGCTATCGCGGCGAGGAGGCCATGTACCGGCTCATCGCCGAGCTGGAAGAGACGGACGGCTGCACGATCTTCGACCCTCATGTCGTGACCATCGAGGACGGCGGCATGAAGCAGATCGACCAGACGCAGATCGAATTCAAGAAACGCGCCGATCCGTACGGCCTGATGAACCCCGGCAAGACCCGGGGCTGGACCGACGGCATGGCCCGCACCGATACCTGAGACAACCAAAGGGGAAAACGCGCATGAAACGCATGACAAGTCTTTTCGCCGCCGTGGGCCTGCTGCTCGCCGCCGGCTCCTCCTGGGCGGCCGACAAGGTCGTCTTCGGCACCAACTGGCTGGCGCAGGGCGGCCATGGCGGCTTCTACCAGGCCGTGGTGGACGGCACCTATGCCAAATACGGCCTCGACGTCGAGATCAAGATGGGCGGCCCGCAGGTCAACACACGGCCGATGCTGCCGGCCGGCCGGCTCGACTTCCTGATGGGCGGCAACCTGCTGCTCGCCTTCGACAACGTGCGCAACGGCATTCCCACCACCGTCGTCGCGGCGATCTTCCAGAAGGATCCGCAGGCCTTCATGGCGCACAAGGGCGAATATGCCGATTTCGCGGCGCTCACCAAGGCCCCCTCCATCCTCGTTTCCAAGGACGGCCAGTTCAGCTTCTGGCAGTGGATGGTCACCCGCCTCGGCTTCAAGGACGAGCAGTTGCGTCCCTACGGCTTCAACCTCGCGCAGTTCCTGAGCGACAAGTCGATGGTGCAGCAGGCCTATGGCACCGCCGAGCCGCTCTACGCGGCGAAGGAAGGCGCCAAGGTCGACGTGTTCCTGCTCGCCGACCAGGGCTGGAGCACCTACGGTTCGATCATCGAGACCCGCAGCGAGCTGGTCGAGAACAATCCCGACCTCGTGCAGCGCTTCCTCGACGCCTCGATCGAGGGCTGGAACAACTACCTTTACGGCGACCGCGCTGCCGCCTATGCGGCGATCATCGCCGCCAACCCGGAAATGACGGTCGAAAAGCTCGACGCCGAGATGGCGCAGTTCGACAAGCTTGAGATCATCGATTCCGGCGAGGCGGTGGAGAAGGGCATCGGCGCGATGAGCCCCGAGCGCATCAAGGCCTTCCATGACCTTGCCGTCGAAAGCAAGATCATCGAGGCTGGCGCCGTCGATCTCTCGAAGGTCGCCGACACGCGCTTCGTCAACAAGGGCAAGGGTCTCGACATCAAGACCAGGCTGACGGGCAAGTAACCGAAACCGCGGGCCGGCGCCGACCGTGCCGGTCCGCTCCCGACGCATCGCCAGGAAGGCCAGGATCGCCATGAGCACACTTCAGAAAAAGCGGCAGGAAATCCACGCCGCCATCCGCAACGCGGCCATCCAGGAGTTCGCACGCAACGGTTTGTCGGGTACCTCCACCCAGGCGATCGCGCTCACGGCCGGGATCACCAAGGCCCAGTTGCACTATTACATCTCCTCCAAGGAGGAACTCTACCAGCAGGTCCTCAGCGACATCGTCGGGGCCTACAAGGACATCTTCTTCCTCTCCGCCTCGCGCGACGATCCGGCGCTGGCGATCACCCAGTATATCAAGCGCAAGGTGCGCCACACGCTGGAATTTCCCGATCTCTCGCGCTTCTTCGCCAATGAGATCGCCCGTGGTGCACCGGAGATGACGCCCCACTGGGCGGCGCTCAAGGCCGCGGTCGAGGAGGCGAACGCCGTGATCCAGCAATGGATCGACAGTGGCAAGATCGCCCCCGTCGATCCGCTGCTCTTCCAGATGAACATCTGGGCGGTGACCCAGCACTATGCCGAATACGAGGCGCAAGCCCGCGTGCTGATGGACAGGCCGGGAAGCGAGGCGCTCGACGCGGACCGCATCATCGCCGAAGCGACCGAGCTCTTCCTGCGCCGCTGCGGGCTTTCCGGCAAGGAGGCGTGACAGCCATGAAGACGCTGCAACCCGCCATCCTGCCCGCGCCCTTCGGCCGCTATTCCCACGGCGTCGCTTCGGAAAAGCTTATCGTCACCTCCGGCCAGCTCGCCCTTGCCGGCGACGGCACGATCCCCGAGGGCGTCACCGCCCAGGCGGAACTATGCTTCGCCAATATCCGCGCCATCCTTGCCGAAGCCGGCGCAGACTTTTCCCATGTCCTGCGCTTCAACGCCTTCGTGACGGAGCGCGCGCACATGGCCGACTACATGGCCGTGCGCGACCGCCTCGTCGCCGACCTTCCGGTCAAGCCCGCCTCCACCCTCATGATCGTTTCCGGCTTCACCCGGCCGGAATTCCTGGTCGAGGTCGAGGCGACGGCGCTCCTGCCCTGAAGAGTTCCAGCAGACCGCCAAGCGGTTCTGCCCCCGGAAGTGCGCACGAAAAAGGAAAGACGAGGATGGTGCAGATCACCTTTGTGGAACATGACGGAAGCCGCCATGTCGTGGAGGCCGCTGCCGGCATGACGCTGATGGAGGCGGCCCGCGACGACGACGTGCGCGGCATCCTCGCCGAATGCGGCGGGGCCTGCTCCTGTTCCACCTGCCATGTCTATGTCGCACCCGAATGGGTGGACCGGCTGCCGGCCATCTCGGCGCTGGAACAGGACATGCTCGACTTCGCCCACGACCCGGACCCCGCCCGCTCGCGCCTTTCCTGTCAGATCAAGCTGACGGACACTCTCGACGGCCTGCTCGTCGACCTGCCGGAGCGGCAGGGATAGTTTCATCTCTAGCCTAGGATATTGTAGCCGGCATCGACATAGATCGTCTGCCCGGTGACGAAACGGGCCTTGTCCGACAGCAGGAACGATGCCGCCTCGCCGACCTGTTCGATGGTCACCAGTTGTTTGAGCGGCGTTTCGTCCGCGGCCCTCACCAACAGGTCGTCGAAATGCGAGAGCCCCGAAGCGGCGCGGGTCTTCACCGGCCCTGTGGAGAGTGCATTCACACGGATGGCCTTGCCGCCCAACTCCACCGCCAGATAGCGAACCGTGGATTCGAGGGCCGCCTTGACCGGCCCCATGATGCCATAGCCGGGAACCACCTTCTCGGACCCGTAGAAACTCATGGTGAGGATGGCGCCGCCATCGGGCATCAGTGGCTCCGCGCGCCGGGCAAGCCGGATGAGCGAATGGCAGGAAATGTCCATGGCGATCGAAAAACCTTCCGGCGAGCTGTCGACGACACGCCCCTGCAGGTCCGCCTTTGGCGCGAAGGCTATCGAATGCAGCAGGAAATCGAGCCGGTCCCAGCGTGCCTCGATGGCCTTGAAAACATCGTCCATCTGTTCCGGCCGGCATATGTCGAGCGGCAGGAAGATCGGCGCCCCGAGTTCGTCCGCAAGGGGCTCCACATGCGGCCTGGCCTTGTCGTTCTGGTAGGTGACGGCAATGTCAGCGCCGAGCGCCTTGAGCGCCACGGCGCAGCCCCAGGCCAGCGACTGGTCATTCGCGAGGCCGACAATCAGACCCTTCATCGCCCTTCCTCCAAGAGCGCGCGTGCATGGATCGCCATCGTCATCTCCTCGTCGGCCGGAATCACCAGGGCCTTGAATGGCGGCAGAAACGCAGGCCTTGCAACACCCGCCTCCCGGAGGACGTGGTTCACTTGATCTGCCCCTTATCGCGCGCCTCGGCAAGAAGCACCGCGAGCGCGCAGGACAACAGCCGCGCCCGCTCGTTGTCCGCCCGGCTTGTCAGGATAACGGGCACGCGGGCCCCGAGCACGATGCCGGCCGCCTCCGCACCGCCAAGAAAGGTCAATTGCTTGGCCAGCATGTTGCCGGCCTCGATATCGGGAACGACAAGGATATCCGCCTGACCGGCAACCTCGGAGACGATACCCTTCTCAATGGCCGCCTCCGCGCTGATCGCGTTGTCGAAGGCCAGCGGCCCGTCGATGACGCAATCCGTGATCTGGCCGCGATCCGCCATCTTGCAGAGCGCGGCGGCATCAAGCGTCGCCTGCATCTTCGGATTGACCGTCTCGACGGCGGCAAGGACAGCCACTTTGGGAAGCACCCTTTTCCCGAAGACCACGCGCCAGAGATCGGCGGCATTCTGCACGATGTCGGCCTTGGCCGGCAGGTCGGGAAGGATGTTCACCGCAGCATCGGTGATGATGAAAGGCTTGGGGTAGCTCGCGATGCTCATGAGATAGGCATGGCTGATCCTGCGCTCCGTCCTCAGCCCCGCATCCTGTCGCACGACGGCTGCGAGTAGTTCGTCGGTATGGAGCGATCCCTTCATGATCGCGTCGACCTGATGGCCGGCCGCCAGCTCCGCGGCCTTCGCCGCAGCGGCATGGCTGTGCTCCACGTCCACCAGCTCCCAGCCGGAAATATCGACCGAGGCGGCAGCGGCCGCCTCCTCGATTTTCGCCCTCGGCCCGATCAGAACCGGTACGATGAGCTTTTCGCGCACCGCCTCGTCGACGGCTTCGAGCACGTTCGGCTTGACCGGATGGACAACCGCTGTCCTGGTCGGCGACAGTGCCTTGCACAGCGCCAGGATCGCATCAGTCGCCTCGGTCATGCAGGAACCTCTCTCACCAGGATGAATCGCCAGCGGACTTTACGATTCCTCCCGTAACATCGAAAGGCCCGTCGCGCGATCGAAGACGTGCAGGCTTTCGCCACCGACGGAAAAGGCCACGGGAGCGCCGGTCGTCGGCCGGCTGCTTGCGGGAACGAGGGCGCCGATCTCCTTGCCACCCACACGGAAGGAAACGAGGGCACTGTCGCCGTGGAATTCGACGAGATCGGCGATGCCGGCGAGGGTGTTCTCCCTGTTGCCTTCGAGAGAAGCGGCCGAAAGCGACGATGGCCTCACGCCGAGGGTGAGGGCCTGCCCCTCCTTGATCTCGAAGCGCCCGCGGTCGGCCCTGAAGCGCACGCCATCGCCTTCGAGCAGCCAGGCCTGGCCGTCGGAACGCGCCGTGACGTCGAGGAAGTTCATGTTCGGCGTGCCGATGAAGCCGGCAACGAAGAGTGTGCGGGGACGCTCGTAGATCTCCGCGGGCGTGCCGACCTGCTCGATCGCGCCACCCTTCATGAGCACGATACGGTCGGCCAACGTCATCGCTTCGAGCTGGTCGTGCGTGACATAGATCGTCGTGGTCTTCAGCTTCTGGTGCAGCCGGGCGATTTCCACGCGCATATGGTTGCGCAGCTTGGCATCGAGGTTGGAGAGCGGTTCGTCGAAGAGGAAGACGCGCGGCGTCTTGATCATGGCGCGGGCGATCGCCACGCGCTGCTGCTGGCCGCCGGAGAGCTCCGTCGGCTTGCGGCCGAGATAGGGCTCCAGCCCGAGCGTGCCGGCGACGGCCTTTATGCGGCTGTCGATCTCGGCCCTGTCGACCTTCATGCGCTTCAGGCCGAAGGCGATGTTGTCGTAGATCGTCATGTGCGGATAGAGCGCGTAGTTCTGGAAGACCATCGCAACGCCGCGGTCGCGCGGTTCGAGATCGTTGACGGTGCGGCCGGCAATGGAGACCGCACCGCCGGAGATTTCCTCCAGCCCCGCGATCATGCGCAGCAGCGTCGATTTCCCGCAACCGGAGGGGCCGAGGAAGACGACGAATTCGTGGTCCTCGATCTCCAGATTGAAGTCCCGGATGACGCTGACGGCGCCGTAGGCCTTGTCGACACGGCTGCAGACGATGTTTGCCATGCTCAGTTCTCCCCCTGCACGCGGATTTGCAGCTTCACGTCGGTCGGCCGCGCTTCGGCCGCCCGTTCGAAGGCCGCGACGCTTTCGCCAAAGGCATAGGTGCCCGTGATCAAGGGCTTCAGGTCGACCTTGCCGGACGCTATGAGTTCAAGGGCGCGGTCGAAGACATTGGCGTAGCGGAAGACCGTTTCGACGCGCACCTCCTTGGAGATGGCACCCGGGACGTCGAAACGCACCGCATCGACCGGCAGGCCGACCAGCACGACGGCGCCGCCCGGCCGCACGAGATCGAAGAGCCCCTCGAAGGCCCTGGCGCTGCCGCTGGCCTCGAAGACGACGTCGGCGCCCCATCCCCCTGTTGCCGCGGCTATGGCTCCAGCAAAGGTGGCCTCGCCGACATTGACCGGCTCGATGCCCGGATAGGCGGCCGCGATCGCCAGCTTCTCGGCGGAAAAATCCGAGATGAGGACCCGGCTGCACCCGCCGGCGAGCGCTGCAAGCGCCACCATGATGCCGATGGGGCCGGCGCCGATGACCGCGGCGACATCGCCCGGCACGATGCGGGCGCGGGCGGCCGCCTGCATGCCGATGGCAAACGGCTCGACCATCGCGCCTTCCGCGAAGGAGACATTGTCCGGCAGGCGATAGGTGAAGGCGGCGGGGTGTACGACATAGGGGGCAAGAACCCCATGCACCGGCGGCGTCGCCCAGAAGCGCACGGCCGGATCGACATTGTAGAGGCCGAGCTTGGACGCGCGGGAGGAAAGGTCGGGGACGCCGGGCTCCATGCAGACCCGGTCGCCGACCGAGAGGGAGCGGACATTCTCGCCGACCGCGACGATGGTGCCCGCAGCCTCATGGCCCAGCACCATGGGCGCGCGCACCACATAGGCACCGATCGCGCCATGGGTATAGTAATGCACGTCGCTGCCGCAGACGCCGACCGTATGGATGGCGATCTTCACATCCTCAGGCCCGACGGAAAGCGGGAGATCGATGTCGCGAAGGGCAAGCACGCCCTTCTCTTCGAGAACCAAGGCTTGCATGGGAGAATGTCCTGTCATCAATTGCTCTTGCGCCGGAACGCATTGTTGAGGAGGCCGCTGAGGATCCCGATAAGCAGGAGCGGCGGAATGGAGAGCAGCACGACCGAGGCATTGAGGATGCCCCAGGGCACGTCACGGCCGAGCTGGGTGAGCTCCGAGGCGACGATCGGCAACGTCTTGGCGTCCGAGGTCGTCAGCATCAGCGCGATCAGAAACTCGTTCCAGACCAGCACGAAGGCAAAGGCGACGGCGCCGATGAGCGAGCGCGAGGCGATCGGAAGGGCGACGCGCAGGAAGACCGCATAGGGGCCGTAGCCATCGACACGCGCCGCTTCCTCGACCTCCTTCGGAACACGGGCGAAGGCCGGCACGCCGAGCCAGATGATGGTCGCCAGCGTCAACAAGGTATAGGTGACGATCAACGAAAACCGCGTGTCGTAGAAACCGAGGTCGAGCCAGATCACCATGAGCGGGATCGC
Source organism: Shinella sp. HZN7 (assembly GCF_001652565.1). Classification (NCBI taxonomy): domain Bacteria; kingdom Pseudomonadati; phylum Pseudomonadota; class Alphaproteobacteria; order Hyphomicrobiales; family Rhizobiaceae; genus Shinella; species Shinella sp. HZN7. The sequence continues at coordinate 3,570,658 of NZ_CP015736.1, forward strand.
GACCGCGACCGGCGGCAGGAAGCGCAGCGACAGCACGAAGAACTGGATGTCGGCGGACCAGCGGTTCGGGTAGCGCGCGATCGCATAGGCCGCCGGCAGGCCGAGCAGCGCGCCGATCAGCACCGATCCGCCGGCAGCGAGCAGCGAATTGACGAGACCCGCCGCAACGCTCTCCCGTCCCAGCACATAGGCGAAATTGTCGAGCGTCGGCGTGAAGAGGAAGAGCGGCGTGGGGGTGACGATATCCACCCGGTTCTTGAAGGCATTGATCGCCGTCCAGACCATGGGGAAGACCGCGGAAAAGGCCGCAAGATAGAGAATGGACTTGCCGAGGAAACGGGAGACAGTCATGGCTTCACCCTCTTCCAGATCACCGTGAAGATCACGGTCGTCGCCAGCATCATCAGAACCGCCATGCTGGAAGCGTAGGAGATGCGGCCCGACTCGATGAAGCCCTGAGAGAAGGCGTACATGTCGAGCGTTTCCGTCGCGATGCCCGGCCCCCCGCGGGTCATGACATAGATGAGGTCGAAAGCGCGCAGGGACTCGATCATCTTGATGAAGGTGAGCGAGATCAGCGGGGCCTTCAGCATGGGCAGGGCGACATAGGCGTAGATCTCCCAGCGGCGCGCATGGTCGAGCCGTGCGGCCTCGAAGGGCTGTGGCGGCAGGGTTTCGAGCAGTTTGAGCACGATGACCGCGAAGAACAGGCCCCATTGCCAGACATCGACCAGCGCGACCGTCATCAGCGCCGTGGCGGGACTCGACAGCACGTCGAGCGGCTGGCCGGTGATCATCTTGTAGGGATAGGTGATGATCCCGTAGAGTGGATGGAAGGCGAATTTCCAGACGAAGGCGGCCGACACGCGCGGCAGGATGACCGGCACCAGGAAGACCAGCGTCAGCACCGCCCGCTGGCGCATCGAGGCGAATTCGAAGAGCAGGATGCCGAGCACGATCGCAACGAGGAGCGTCAAGGTGACCGTTATGACCTCCCATGTCAGCGACACGCCCACCGCATTGATGAAGCGGCGGTCGGAGAAGAGGTCGATATAGTTGGCCAGGCCGACGAAGCTGCCGTCGGGGCGGCTGAGCTCGCGGTTGCGGAAGGAAATGTAGATGGCATAGGCGGTCGGCACGAAGGCGAGCACCGCCAGGATGGCGAGCGGCGGCGCCAGGAAGACGGCCGGCAGGCTGGTTCTTGGTTTCATGGATGTTTCCCCGGGATCGCGCGGCCGCCGTCTCGGAAGGCGAAATCGGCCGCGCGGCTCAAAGGTTTACTGGCTGCGGGCGACGAGGTCCTTGGCGAAGCCTTCGAGTTCGGCAAGGCCTTCCTTGATGTCGGAGCGCGAGCCGGTGATCAGTTCTTCCAGGATGATGCCCCAGCGGTCGCCGAGATCCGGCCAGAGCGCGCTCTGCCAGAAATTGACCGCCGTGACCTTGCCGGTGTCGGCAAGCGCCTGACCGAGGTCCGGACCATAGAGCTTGGCGAAAGCATCGCTCGCCATGATGCTGGTGCGGTTCAGCTCACCGAACTGATTGGCTTCAAGGCGCCGCTGCTCATTCTCCTTCGACGTCGCCCAGGCGATGAAAAGGCCGGCGCAGGCCTTGGATGCCTCGTCCGGATTGGCCTTGGTGCCGATGGCAAGGCCATGGCCGTAGCCGCCGCCCGTCAGCGGCGTCGGGGGCGGCAGGTAACCGACCTTGCCGACGACCTGCGAGGTCTTCGGATCGATCGCGAGGCCAGCGAGCGGCGTCGATTCGATCAGGATGGCGACCTGGCCGGAGAGGAATGCGCCCGTCGATTCATCCCAGCTGCCGGTCTGCGTGCCGGGCGCGGAATATTTGAAGAGATCGAGATAGGTCTCCGTCGCCTTGACGGACGCCTCGCCGTTGAAGACGGGCGTATTGCCGTCGAACCATTCCCCGCCAAGGCCCTTGAAGTAGGGCATCCAGCGCCAGACATTGGCGCCCGAACCGCGCTGGCCGCGCAGCGCAATGCCGTAAACGCCCTTGTCCGGCTGGTGCAGCTTCTGGACGGCATCCTTCAGTTCATCGAGCGTCGTCGGGGGCTTGATACCCGCAGCGTCCAGGAGGTCCTTGCGGTAGACCATCAGGTCGCCGCCGCCCGTGACGGGCGCGAACCAGGCCTTGCCGTCATAGGTCGCGACCTTCTGGCGACCGGGATCGAAGTCGGCATAGTCGTATTCGGCGGGATAATAGTCGGAAAGCGGCGCCACCCAGCCGGAGGAAGCAAAGAGCGCCACGTTCGCTTCGTCGACATAGTACACGTTGTATTTGCCGATGGTGGAGGCATCGGCCTTGGTCTTGGCGCGCCGGTCGTTCTCGTTGAGATAGTCGATCTCGAAGGATGCGCCGCCGGAGAGTTTCTTGAACTCGTCCTTGTGCCCTTCCAGAAGCGTCAGGCCGTCGCGCGGCTGGGCGAGAACGCGGATCGTGCCGGAGCACTCCGCAGCCAGCGCGATCGACGAGACCGAGCCGGCAAGAAGGCATGCATAGGCGATGCTCGAAGCGAGCGTCTTCACGGATTTCATGGATGAACCTCCCCTAAGGATCCGGTGGTCGGCGCGGCTCGACCTCCTCGTGCCGGCGCCAATCTGTCAGCGAATATCTTCGCTGGTGCTGATACTAGCGAAGGGAGACGGGGGAACTAGCGCGCCTGATGCAGCGATTCTATACTTTAATGCGGAATATTATGCTGCAGTGCGAAAATTCTGCATGGTTTTCGCAAGGTTTCATCGGCTTGCAGCAGGATCGTCACGCATGGCCCGGCGATGGGGAGCCAAGCGCCGATAGGCCGAGGGCGTCATGCGGTGCTGGCGCAGAAAGGTGCGGTTGAAATTGGAAATGTTCATGTAGCCGACCTCGAAGCAGATGTCGGTGATCGGCATGTCGCTTTCCGCCAGAAGCTTGCAGGCCTGCCAGATGCGCAGCTTGTTGACGTGATCGGTGAAGGTATTTCCGGTGTTCTTCTTGAAGAAACGGGAAAAGGCGCTCTCGCTCATGCCGGCAAGGTCCGCGACATCCGCAAGCCGGATATCGGTTGCGAAGTTGCGGTAGATGAAGACGAGGGCGCGCTGGAGGGCGTCGAGCGTTTCGGCATCGAGCTTCGGCGAATATTCCGGTGAGGAGAGAATGTCGTATTCACTGGACGCGCCGAGCAGGTCGAGCAGTTGAAGGAAGAGGGCAAAACGCGCGACGCCTTTCTCCGTCCCCATGCGCTCGACGAGCTCGGCGCCTTTGACCAGCGTCTCGCCATGGAAGACGAGGCCGCGCTGGGCGCGGGAGAAGAAATCCTCCAGTTGGGCGAATTCCGGGATCAGCCGCGTCGCCTCGCGAATCCGGTCGGGGTGGAACTGGAGCACGATATCCCGCCCTTCGATCACCTCGCCCGGCGCCGTCATCGTCACCCAGTCATGCGGCAGGTCGCTGCCGATAACCGTGAGATAGGTCGCCGAAAAGGCGCCGATATAGTCGCCGACAAAGGCAATGCCTGCCCCCTTGCGGATCAGGTGGATCTCGAACTCCGGATGAAAATTCCAGACATTGCGTTCCCAGGGATAGTCATCGAGCCGCCAGAGAAAGCTCTCGTCGATGCCCGTGATGATGTGCTCGAAGGTTGGCGGGCTTGAGGAAAACGGGCCGGGTCTTGGATCTGCGCCGCTCTTGGGTTCGCGCATCCTGGTGAGAGTGGCCACGTTCTGCTCCGGCGGTGTTGGGCTCCATGGAGAGCACGAGCGGGCTGCCGTCTGGACCCAGACGCCCCGGCCGCGCTTTCCACTCCCATTGTGACGTCAAACAGGAGCCGGGACAATCGGCGCCAGCCGGTCGATGGCTCTTCGATCGCGCGGAAGCCCAGTCGTCGCCGGCACCGAAAACCAGCCTACGCGACGACACCTCGGCTGCTGGACGCCGAAGGACCAGGCCCTCAGCCGATGCCCGATGGACGCCATCCCGAAATCCCGGCCATCCCGAGTTCTCCGGGGCGATCCAGCTTGCCGCTTTTTCACGGTCGACGCGCTTCGTGAAGATCCGTTGACAGAAAATATTTAGTCGATATCTTAAAAATATATTTTTGGAGTACCAAGCCTTGCAGCCCTTCTCCGCCAAGAAAATGCGCCTCAGCGACGTCGCCTATCACGGGCTGCGCACCGCCATCATCAAGGCGGAACTCTTGCCGGGTTCGCCGATCGACGAGAAGGAATGCATGGAGCGGCTCTCGGTCGGCCGCACGCCGCTGCGCGAAGCCCTGCAGCGGCTGGCGCAGGAGGACCTGCTGCTCGCGGTGCCCCAGCGCGGCTATTTCGTCTCCTCCACCTCGGCCACCGATTTCTTCCAGCTCCAGGAATTCCGCCTCCAGGCCGAAGTCTGGGCCGCGCGCCTCGCGGCAACGCGCATCAGCGACGCCCAGCTCGACCGCCTCGCCGCGCTGATCGAGGAGGCACGCGCCGGCGTCGAAGCGAAGCGCATGGAGATCGAATGGCATCTCGGCATCGACGAGGAGATGCACAAGCTGATCGCCGAGGCCTCCGGCAACACCTATCTCGCGCAGGCGCTGACCCGCCTCTATGCCCTTTCGGTGCGCAGCCTCTATGTCTCGCGCATGCCGGTGGCGCTGCTCTTCGAGGACCTGAAGGACATGGTCGTCATCCACGAGGCCCTGGCAAGCCGCGACCCCGACAAGGCCGAGGCCGCGATGCAGGCGCACCTTTCCGTCAGCGCGACGAACCTCATCCGGCCGGTGGAGCCAGCGCGCCACGCGCGCGTGGAGACACGCAAATGACCGCCGCGCGCCGGGGCAACCTCGTGACGCTGGCGCTTCTCGCCCCGTCCCTCCTCAGCGCGATCCTTCTCCTGGTCATCCCGATCCTGATCGTCATCGCCTTCTCCTTCGCCGAGCAGGACACCTATGGCAGCGCGAAATTCGGCTTCACGCTGACGAGCTACCGCGAACTCTTCCAGTCGATCTATCTGCCGATCTTCGTCAATTCGCTCCAGCTCGCCGCCGTCTCCACGCTCGTCTGCCTGCTGGTCGGCTACCCCATCGCCTATTTCATCGCGCTGAGAGCCGGCCGCTACGCCGGTATCCTGCTCGCGCTGCTCCTCATTCCCTTCTGGATCGACTTCATCGTGCGCATGTCGGCCTGGATGGTGCTGCTCGGCCGCAACGGCACGATCAACAGCGCGCTGCTCGGCCTCGGCTTCATCGAACAGCCGATCCGCATGATCGGCACCTATCCGGCCGTGCTCGTCGGCATGCTCTACGCCTTCCTGCCGACGACGGTGCTGCCGATCCACGCCGCGCTGAACGGCCTCGACAGGCGCCTTCTGGAAGCGGCCGACGACCTCGGCGCGACGCCGCTGCAATCCTTCTGGCGGGTGACCTTCCCGCTCTCGCTGCCCGGCGTCATGGCGGCGATCCTCTTCGTCTTCGTGCCGGCCATGGGCGTCTATGCCATCCCGGTGCTGCTCGGCGGCGGCAAGAGCATCATTCTCGGCAACCTCATCGTCCAGCTCTTCCTCGATTTCCGCAACATCCCGCTCGGCGCCGCCGTCTCCGTCGTGCTGCTCGCCATCTCCTCGGTCATCATCGTCTGCTACATGCGCGTATTGCGCTCGGTCGAGGAGGCGCGGGCATGAGGAAGGTTCTTTCGCTCTACGTGCCCGTCGCCGCGCTTGTCGGCTACATCTTCCTCTTTGCCCCGCTGCTGGTGCTGGTGATCTACGCCTTCAATGCCGGCCGCTCGACGGTGATCTGGGAGGGGTTTTCGCTCGCCTGGTTCGCCGAGGCATTCCGGGACCGCGGCCTTCGCGCCGGCCTGCAGGTCAGCGTCATCGTCGCGTTCGCCTCGGCGGCGCTTGCAACCGCCGTCGGCACCAGCGCGGCGCTCGCCGTGGTCAAGCGTCCCTTCGCAGGCAAGAACCTGTTCTCGACGCTGGTCATCGCCCCGCTCGTGCTGCCGGAAATCGTGCTTGCTGTCGGCCTGCTCGTCGCGACGGTCTGGACCGGCGTTCCGCTCGGCTATGGCACGCTGATCGCCGGGCATGTCCTCGTGTCGATCCCGTTCAGCTTCCTCATCGTGCGCGCCGCCGCCTCGGGCCTCGATCCGCGCCTCGACGAGGCGGCCGCCGATCTCGGCGCGAACGGGCGGCAGGTTTTCCTGCGCGTGACGCTACCGCTGCTGGCACCCGCCATTCTCTCCGCCTTCCTGCTCTGCGCGGTGATTTCCTTCGACAATTTCGTCGTCTCGACCTTCGTCTCCGGCGTTGGCTCCACGCCGCTGCCGATCCAGATCTACGCCATGCTGAAGACCGGCCTCACGCCGAAGATCAACGCGCTCGGCGCGATGCTGATCGCCGTCAACGTGCTCGTCATCCTGATCGTCATGGGACGCTATCTCAAGACGGTCCGCAAACCATCATAACCACCAACCAAAATGGGGAATGCGACAATGAAAAACTGGAGAACCCTTTTCACCTCGGTCAGCCTGATCGCCTTCGCATCGGGCGCCTCGGCCGCCGAACTCAACATCTATGCCTGGTCCGGCGAAGTGCCGCAGGAGATCGTCGACGATTTTGCGAAGGAGACCGGCATCACCGTGACCTTCGACACCTACGATTCCAACGAAACGATGATGGCCAAGCTTTCGGCCGGCGCCAGCGGCTACGACCTGATCGAGCCGAGCCAGTACACCGTGCAGGTGCTCGCCAAGCAGGGCCTGCTGAAGGAACTCGACCACACGAAAATCCCCAATCTCGGCAATCTCGGCGCCCCGTTCAGGGAGGTCTCCTTCGACCCCGGCCAGAAATGGTCCGTACCCTATATCTGGGGCACAACCGGCTTTGCCTATAACGAAGACTGCGTGAAGACGCCGCCGACGAGCTGGAAGGCGCTGTGGGACCCGCAGTACGAAGGCCGCATCTACATGCTCGACAACATGCTGGCCGCCTACATTGCCGGCCTGCAGGTCAACGGCTTCAAGGCCGGCACCACCAACGCGGAAGAGATCGAGAAGGCGACCCAGTCGCTGATCGAGCAGAAGAAGGTGCTCGGCGGCTACAACAGCACGAATTTCGGCGACCTCGTCGCCTCGGGCGAAGCCTGCATCGTGCAGGGCTGGAACGGCTCGATCGCCCAGGTGATGGCGACGAACCCGAACGTCAAATACGTCATTCCGGATGAAGGCGGCTCGATGTGGATCGATGGCTTCGCCATTCCGGCATCGGCGAAGAACGTCGAGGAAGCCTACAAGTTCATCGACTATATCATGCGGCCGGAGGTCGCCGCCAAGGCGGCGGACCTGTCGAAATCGGCGACCGTCATCGACGAGGCCAAGGCGCTGCTGCCGAAGGAGGTGGCGGAGAACGCCGCGATCTATCCGCCGGAGGACAAGCTGATGAAGGCCGACTTCATCCTCGACGTGGGGGATGCGACGAAACTCTACCAGGACGGCTGGACCAAGGTGAAGACCGCCCAGTAACGCGCTTTCGGCGGCCGGAAGCCGATCTCCGGCCGCCCCTCCTTTCCATCGCGAGTTTCGAACGATATGCCGCCTGACACCACGACAGGGACGGCCGGCGCGAGCCGTGCCGCCATCGAACTGATCGATATCCGAAAAGCCTTCGGCGCCGCCGGCGGCGAGACGACCTATGCCGTCGACCGGATGAACCTCACCATCAAGGCGGGCGAGTTCTTCACCTTCCTCGGCCCCTCCGGCTGCGGCAAGACGACGACGCTGCGCATGATCGCCGGCTTCGAGGAGCCGACCTCCGGCCGCCTGCTGCTCGACGGCAAGGAGGTGACCGGCGTTCCCGCCCACCAGCGCAACGTCAACACCGTGTTCCAGAGCTATGCGCTCTTCCCGCATCTTACCGTCAGCGAGAATGTCGGCTTCGGCCTTTCGGTGAAGGGCGTTGCAAAGGACGAGATCCGCCAGCGCGTGCAGGCCGCGCTCGAAAGCGTGCACATGGGCCACGCCGTCGACCGCAAGCCCTCGGCTCTGTCAGGCGGCCAGCAACAGCGCGTGGCGCTCGCCCGCGCGCTGATCAACCGCCCCTCCGTCCTGCTGCTCGACGAACCCTTCGGTGCGCTCGATCTCAAGCTTCGGCGGGAGATGCAGATGGAGGTGAAGGAGATGCAGCGCAAGCTCGGCATCACCTTCATCTTCGTCACCCATGACCAGGAGGAGGCGTTGACCATGTCGGACCGCATCGCGGTGATGAACAACGGCACCGTCCAGCAGGTCGGCGGCCCGGCCGATATCTATGAGCGCCCCGCCAACCGTTTCACCGCCGGCTTCATCGGCGACATGAACCTCATCGATGCGCGTGTTCTCGGCCGCAGCGACGATCGCCTCACCGTGGAGGCCGCTGGCGGCCGGTTCGAGATGCCCTGCACCCTGCCCGTGCAAGCCGGCGATCCCTGCACGCTCGCCATCCGCCCGGAGGCGCTGCACTTCGTCGAGGGCGAGGCCGGCGGGACGATCCGCTTTGCCGGCACGGTCAGCGGGGCTGTCTATATCGGCACCGACACCGTCTACGGCCTGACGCTTGCCGACGGCACCCGCCTGCACGCCCGCCTTCGCAACGGCGACGGCCGCCCGACCCCGCAGACCGGAGAGCCCGGCACGCTCGCCTGCGAGCCGGCCGCCATCAGACTTCTCACGCAATAGGACATTTCCATATCATGTCGATCAAATCCTACCGGATCGCCGATCCCGCGCCGCAACTCGACGCCAACCTGCTCGCCCGCTTCGCCCGCGTCGAGGCGGCGACCGTCGGCCACTATCTGCACGACCGTTTCATGCGCAACGACCTGCGCCCGCTGATCGACGGCGTGCGCGTCGCCGGCACCGCCCAGACCGTCTCGATCCCCGGCCCCGATTCCACCCTGCTCTACCACGCGATGGACCGGGTGCGGCCGGGCGACATCCTCGTCATCGACCGGGCCGGCGACGAGCGTCATGCCGCCTGGGGCGGGTTCATGGCGGCGGTCGCCAGGGAACGCGGCCTTGCCGGCGTCATCGTCGACGGCATGATCACCGATCCCGCCGCCATCCGCGAGGCGGGCGTGCCGACCTGGGCGCGCGGCGTCTCGCCCATCACCACGAAGCTGCTCAATCTCGGCGGGGGCTGCAACATCCCCGTCTCCTGCGGCGGCGTCACCGTCAATCCGGGCGATGCGATCCTCGCCGACGATTGCGGCATCCTCGTCCTGCCGCCCGCCGAAGTGGCGGGCATCTCCGACATCGCGCTCGCCGACCAGGAGGACGAGGGAAGCTGGGTGGCGCGCATCCGCACTGGGGCAAAATTACAGGATCTCGTCGATATCGCCGCCATGATCGCCGAGCGGCAGAAGAAGGATGGAGCCGCCCATGGCTGATACGCTGAACAACCTCGCCGTCTGGCTCTCCACCCCGCACCAGGCGATGATCGAGATCGCCCATGACATCGGCTATCGCCATGTCGTGCTGGATATCGAGCACGGCCTGTTCGACCTCGAAGCGCTGGATCGCATCATCGCGCTCGGCAAGGCGCTCGGCATGACCATGCACGCCAAGGTGCTGGGGCCGGAGGCGATCCCGATCCAGCAGGCGCTCGACATGGGCGCCGACAGCGTCATCATCCCCCATATCGGCGATGTCGCGCACGCCCTCCGCGTCACCGCCTCGGCCAAGTACCCGACGCTCGGCACGCGCAGTTTCTCCGGCACGCGCCCTGCCCGCTACGGCGGCGTGAAGCCCGACTACTACGACAACGAAAACGCCAAGACGCGCTGCTACCCGATGATCGAATCCGCCGCCGCGCTGAAAGACGTCGAGGCGATCCTCGCGCTGCCGACCGTCGACGGCCTCTTCGTCGGCCCGAGCGACCTCTCGCTCGATTCCGGCCGCGGCGCCTATCGCAACACGGATGCCGACAAGGCGGACCTCAAGAAGATCGCCGGGGCCGCCGCGAAAGCCGGCAAACCCTGGATCATGCCCGCCTGGTCGCGCACCGAGCGGGCCTTCGCGCAAGATCTCGGCGCGAGCCTGATGGTCGTCGCCGACGAATACGGCTCGATCTGGATGGGCCTCGAAGACGCCGCCAAACCCTGACACCGATTTTTCCGAACGGATCCTTCCATGAACGAGACCATTTCCTGCGGCAGCCGCCTGATGCAGATTTTGAAGGCCTACGGCGTCGACACCGTCTTCGGCATGCCTGGCGTGCACACGCTCGAAGCCTATCGCGGCATGGACGCTGCCGGCATCCGGCATGTCGGCGTGCGCCACGAACAGGGCGCCGGCTTCATGGCAGACGGCTATGCCCGCATGTCCGGCAAGCCGGGCGTCTGCGTGCTGATATCGGGCCCCGGCGTCACCAATGCCGCAACGCCCATCGGCCAGGCCTATTCCGACAGCGTGCCGATGCTGGTCATCACATCGGTCGCCGCCAACAAGGACCTCGGCATGGGCCGTGGCATGCTGCACGAGATCACCGACCAGTCCGCCGTCACCCGTCCCCTCACCGCCTTCTCCGAGACGGCCACCAGCCCCGACCAGGTGCGCGAATACATCGCCCGCGCCTTCGCCCTCTTCGAAAGCGGCCGCCCGCGTCCCGTCCACCTCTCCATCCCGCTCGACGTCTTCAAGGCGCCCGACGACAAGCCGGCGAACCGGCGCAGCACCGCCCGCCGCCGCGCGCCGGACGTGGCACAGGTCGAGGCCGCCGCCGCGATCCTCAACGCCGCCAGGCGGCCGGTGATCCTTGCCGGCGGCGGCGCGGTCCCGGCCGCCGCCGAAGTCAAGGCGCTCGCGGAAACGATCGGCGCGGCCGTCATTCCGACCATCGCGGCCAAGGGCATCCTGCCCGACGACCACCCGCTCGCCCTTGAGGTGACGGTCGACCGCGGCGCCACCCAGGCCTTCGTGCACGATGCGGACGCCGTGCTGCTCGTCGGCACCGAGCTGGCCGAACCCGATATCTGGCTCGACGGCCCGCTGCCGATGCGCGGAAAAATCATCCGCATCGACATCGACCCGGCAACCCTGGTGCGCGACTACGACGTCGATGTCGCCATGGAGGCGGATTCGAGACTCGCGCTCTCGGCGATCGCCGAAAGGCTCGCCCAGGCCGAAGGCTTCAGGAGTTCCAACGCCATCGCCGAACTGCGCGCCGCCGAACGCAGCGCCCTAACGCCGCTCGAACAGAAACACGTCCGCGTGCTCGACAGCCTGCGCAACGCCATCCCCGACGACGGCGTGGTCTATACCGACATGACGCAGCTCGCCTATACCGGCTATGCCTTCTACCGCAGCGCCCTGCCCCGCACCTGGCATTTCCCGGCCGGCTTCGGTACGCTCGGTTATGCGCTCCCGGCGGCGATCGGCGGCAAGATCGCAAGCCCCGAGACGCCGGTCGCCGTCATCGTCGGCGACGGCGGGTTCCAGTTCACGCTCCAGGAACTCGGCACCGCAGTGGAGAACAAGCTGCCGCTCGCCATCATCCTGTGGAACAACGACAGCCTCGCCCAGATCCGCGACGGCATGATCGCCCGCGACATCCCGACAATCGGCGTCAACCAGCACAATCCGGATTTCGTCAAGCTCGCCGAAGCCTATGGCTGCCGCACCGCCCAGCCGGGCAGTTTTGCCGAGCTGGAAGCCGCGGTAAAGGCCGCCTTCGCCGCGGATGGCCCAACGGTCATCCATCTCCGCGAAAACGCACCGTTCCTGGAGGCCGGCCAATCCGTCGAGTGACAGGACGGCGCTTTGCAAACAAACCAGGAATCAGGGCTGCAGCATAACCGACCCTGCGCCGCAAATGGGTGGCCCGGGGTGCGGCTCACTCCTTCCCGCGCTGAACCACCACGCTGAGCAGTGCCAGCGCTCCGGAGCCCACCATCAGGAAGAACGAGACGGCGTTCAGCACCGGCGTCGAGCCGACCTTCACCATGCGGTCGTACATGGTGATGGTCAGCGGCGCGTCGGAGCCGACCAGCATCAGCGTCGTGTTGAAGTTCTCGAAGGAGACGAGGAAGGCGACGACGAAGGCGGAGAAGAGCGCGGGCATCAGATAGGGCAGCGTCACCGTCATCAGCACGCGCAGCCGCGTCGCGCCGAGATTGAGCGCGGCTTCCTCCAGCGAGATGTCGAATTTGCGCAGGCGCGCGGCGATGACCAGCGAGGTGATGGTCGTCAGGAACGAGAACTGGCCGAGGATGACGAGGAAGAGACCGGGACGCAGGAAGTCCCATTCGATGCCGAAGGTTTCTTCGAGGCCGTTGGCGATCATGCTGGCGAAGACGAGGATCGAGATGCCGAGGATGACGCCGGGAATGACCAGCGGCACGATCATCAGGATGTAGAAGAAATTCTTCGCCGGGAACTGCTTGCGCTCGAAGAGGAAGGCGTTGCAGGTGCCCGCGGCGACGGCGAGCGCCGAGACGATGACGCCGATATAGAGCGAATTCTGCAGGCCGCGCAGCAGGCGCCGATCATGGAACATGCCGATCTTCGGCTCGGTGCTGCTGAAGAACCAGTCGAGCGTGAAGCCGTTCCAGGGCAGCGCCGGGAACATGGAATCGTTGAAGGCGAACATGCCGGCGGCAAAGAGCGGGGCGGCGAGATACAACAGGAACGCCAGCATGTAGCCGCGATAGAGCCATTGCAGGAAAGGCGATTGCGGGGCCGCGACGTTCATGGTCAGTCCTTTGCGACGGTGGAGGCGAGGCTCTGGCCGGTGAGCCGCAGGCCGAACCAGACGACGAACGAGGTGAAGACGAGCAGCAGCACGCCGAAGGTCGCACCCGATTCCCAGTTGTAGCGCGTCACGAACTGTTCGTAGATCTGCTCGGTGAACCACATGCTGTTCTTGCCGCCGAGCAGGATGGGCGTGAGGTAGCTGCCCGCCGTCAGCATGAAGACGATGATGCAGCCGGCGACGATGCCCGGCATGGCATAGGGCACGACGATGCGGCGGAAGACGGTGAAGCGGCTGCCGCCGAGATTGTAGCCCGCCTCGATCAGCGAATTGTCCATGCCGTCAAGCGTGGAGACGAGCGGCACGATCATGAAGAGCACGACCGTGTAGACGAGGCCCATGACGACGGTGGCGTCATTGTAGAGCAGTTCGACCGGGCCGCTGACGAGGCCGATCTTCTGCAGAAAGCTGGAGACGAGACCGGTTTCGCGCAGGATGACGATCCAGCCGAAGGCCCGCACGAGATCGCTCACCCAGAGCGGGATGAGGCACATCAGGAAGAGCGCGGCGCGCGAGCGGCGATGGGCGATCTTGGCGATGTAATAGGCGACGGGAAAACCGACAGCGAGCGCCATGGCCGTCACCAGGATCGACATCCAGGCGGTGCGCAGCAGCGTGTTCCAGTAGATCGGCTCCGAGAGGAAGGCGATGTAGTTCGCAAAGCCGAACGTATATTCACCCGGCCCCACCTTCTCGCGTAGCGAGATATAGCCGATACCGAGCTGCGGCAGGATGATCAGCAGCGCGATCCACAGCGCGAAGGGGGCGAAGAGCAGGATGAGCGAAAGTTTTCCGATATCGGTGCGCGCCATCGCCCTCACCCCGCAATGGAGAGGGCGCGGCCGTGGCTCCGGCTCCAGCCGATCTCGACCGTTTCGCCGGGCGCAATGCTGACCGAACCGTCCATCACCGCCTGGCCGACCTCGACGAGGTGGCCATTCGCCATGCGCACGAGGATGCGGCTGCTCGCGCCGTTGAACAGCAGGCTTTCGACGGTGCCGCCGAGCGTGTTCTCGCTGCCGGCGCCGATCGAGATGACCTCCGGGCGCACGAAAAGCTCGACCGGCCCGCCGGCCGCGATGCGCTCGTCCCCGGCGAGCGCGATCGCCTCGCCGCCGCCGTCGATCGCCACGCGCACCTTGCCGTCCGAGACCGAGAGGACGCGGCCGGGCCAGCGGTTGCTGTCGCCGACGAAGCCGGCGACGAAACCGGTCTTCGGATTGTTGTAGAGGTCCTGCGGCGCGCCGATCTGCTCGAATTCGCCGGCATTCATGACCGCCACATTGTCGGACATCAAAAGCGCCTCCGACTGGTCGTGTGTGATGTAGAGGAAGGTCGTCTCGAACTGATGCTGGAGCTGCTTGAGCTCGATCTTCATGCGCTCGCGCAGTTTCAGGTCGAGCGCGCCGAGCGGCTCGTCGAGCAGCAGCACGTCCGGTTCGAGCACCATGCAGCGGGCGATCGCGATGCGCTGCTTCTGACCGCCGGAGAGCTGGGAGACCTGCTTTTCCGCCGTGCCGGGCAGGCCGACGCGGTCGAGCACCGTCGCCACCTTGCGGGCGATGTCAGCCCTGTTCTCGCCGCGGCAGCGCAGGCCATAGGCGATGTTCTCGCCGACATTCATCATCGGGAAGAGCGCGAGATGCTGGAACACCATCTTGACGGGGCGCTTGTTCGGCGGCGTCGAAAGCACGGACCGGCCCTTGATGCGGATGTCGCCGCTCGTCGGCGTCTCGAAGCCGGCGATCATGCGCATCAGCGTGGTCTTGCCGCAGCCGGAAGGGCCGAGGATCGAGAAGAAGGATCCGCGCGGGACATCGAAGGACACGCTGTCGACGGCAGTATAGGCGCCGAACCGCTTGCTCAGGCTTTCGCATTGAAGATCGTGCATGGAGTGCTCATTGCTCGCGGCGCGCTTTTGCGGCCATCTGGAAAGCAGCCGGCCAAGGACGCCCTCGGCCGGCCGGAACTGCCCTGGAGGGCGATCAGTTGGACGTCGCGGCCTTGATGCGCTCCAGCGCCTTGCCTTCCATGTCCTCCAGCCCCGCCGGGATATTGGCGAAGAACTTGAGGTTGGCGAGGTCCTGCTCGTCGAAGGCGGCCTTGACGGCGGCCTTCTTGTCGTCCGGCAGGAGATCGATGCCGTTGCTGACCGCGGCGATGGCGCCGGTGGAATCCGACATCAGCTTGACGATCTCGGGCTTCATGACGAAGTTGATCCACTTGTAGGCCGCATCGTCCGCCTCGCCCTTGCGCGGGATGACGAAGGTGTCGATCCAGGCGAGCGCACCGGTTTCCGGCGGCACATAGACGAGGTTCCTGTTCTCGCCATAGAGCTTGAAGGCCGTGGAATCCCAGGCCTCCGAGACGACCACCTCACCGGAGAGCAGCAGCGTCGAAAGGTCGTCGCCGCCGTTCCAGTAGGTCTTGACGTTGTCCTTGCAGGCGATCAGCTTTTCCGTCACCTCGTCGAGCATCGTCTGGTAGGCCGCCTTGTCGCCATAGAGCGCGAACGGGTCCTTGCCGAGCGAGAAGGCCGTGCCGAGCAGGATGGTGCGGCGCAGGCGCATCGAGGTGCGGCCCTTGTAGTCCGGATTGCAGAGGTCGCCCCAGCCCTTGACGTTCGGCGCCTTGGAAATGTCGGCGACGATGCCGGACGTACCCCACTGATGCGGCACGGCATAGAGGTTGCCATCGATGGTCGCATTGGCCTTCACGCCGTCGAGCAGGTTCGGCGCCAGGTTCGCCGTCTCGATCTTCGAGAGGTCGAGCGGCTTGTAGATGTTGTATTCCTGTTGGGCCGCGAAGATGCGGTCATGGCTCGGCTGGGCGAGGTCGTAGCCCGCGCCGCCGGTCGCCCGGAGCTTTGCGACCATCTCCTCGTTGTTGGACAGCGTCACCTCGACGGTGATGTCGGGATTCGCCTCCTCGAAGAGCTTGATGACGTTGTCCGGCGCATAACCGCCCCAGGTGAGCAGGCGCAGGGTCTCGGCCTGCGCCGCATTGCCTGCCATGAACAGGGCAAGCGCCGTCGTCGCGGCGAGCGCGAATGTCGTTTTCATGCTGTTCTCCTCTTCCGTTTGGCTGTTGCAAGTCGCCGTTTTTCCGGCGTTCTTTCCCATGGAGGGCCATCTCGCTCCCGTCGATGACGCTCTGTTCCCGATTTCTAGCCGCTGGCATCAAAGGACGAGATTGGCTTCCCCGAAAGGTCCATTATCTCCTTGCCGTAAGACCATTATGACGATCAGCCGATCTTCGCCGTCAGGCTTTTCGTGCGCGTGTAGCTGCACAGCGCCGCAAAGCCCTTCTCGCGGCCGAAGCCGGACAGCTTGTTGCCGCCGAAGGGAACCTCGATGCCGCCGGCGAAATATTCGTTGATGTAGACCTGGCCGGCGTCGATATCGCGCGCCATGCGGTGGGCACGGCCGAAATCGCTTGTGTAGATGCCGGCGACGAGGCCGAAATCGGTGCCGTTCGCCACCGCCACGGCCTCCTCCTCGCCGTCGACGACCTGCACGGAGAGAACGGGGCCGAAAATCTCCTCCTGGATGACGGGATCGTCCGCCGTCACCGCGTCGAGGATCGTCGGCTGGAAGAACCAGCCGGCGCCGCTCTGCGGGTCCGTCGCCCTTCGGCCGCCGGCGGCGATGGTGACGCCGCGCGCACGCGCGCCCTCGACATAGCCGGCCACCTTGTCGAGATGCGCGGCGGAGGAGAGCGCGCCGACCTGCGGGCGGCGCAGACCATGGCCGAGCCTGAGGCTGGCCGCACGTTTGGCGAGACGCTCGACCAGTTCGGCATGCACCCCGCGCTCGACGACGAGGCGCGAACCGGCGGAGCAGATCTGCCCGGCATTCTCGTAGATCGCACCGAGCACGCCCTCCACGGCGGCGTCCATGTCCGCATCGGCCATGACGACGACCGGCGACTTGCCGCCGAGTTCGAGCACGACGCTGGTGACGTTCGCAGCGGCCGACTGCATTACGCGGATGCCCGTCGGCACGGAGCCGGTGAAGGTGACGTGGCGGACATCCGGATGCGCGACCAGCGGCCCGCCCGCTTCCGCGCCCGTGCCGGTGACGACATTGCAGACACCGGCCGGAAGGCCCGCGCGGGCGAGAATATCGGCCAGCATCAACGCCGTCAGCGGCGTCTGCTCGGCGGGCTTGGCGACCACGGTGCAGCCGGCGGCGAGCGCCGGCGCGATGCTGCGGGCGGCCGTCGAGAGCGGGTAGTTCCAGGGAATGACATGGGCGGTGACGCCGACCGGTTCCTCGATGGAATAGCCGATGTAGTCGACACCAAGCGGAAAGGTGTCGCCCTGGATCTTGTCGGCGGCGCCGGCGTAATATTCGAAGCAGCGCGCGGCGCCCGCAACGTCGCCTTCCGCCTCCTGCAGGGCCTTGCCGCTGTCGAGGCTTTCCACCACGGCAAGCCGCGCCGCCTCCGCCCGGATGAGTTCGGCCACGCGCAGGAGGATCGCGCCGCGGGCGCTCGCCTTGGTGCGCCCCCAGGCGCGCTGGGCTTGGCGGGCGGCGGCGACCGCCCGGTCCACATCGCCGGCATCGCCGGCGGCGAAGGCGTGGTAGGAGCGGGCGGCGCCGGGGTCAAACGTCTCCATCGTGCGGCCGCCCGAAGCAGCAACGAACGTGCCGTCGATGAAATGTCCCGACGGCAGGCCGGAAAGCGTGCCGCTGGCAAAATATTCGCCGACGAGGGTTTCGGTGCTCATCTCAATTCGCCTCGCTCATCTGGTAGCTGGAACGCGCCAGCCATTCCGGATCGATCTCCACGCCCCAGCCGGGTTCCTCGGTCACGGTCGCCTTGCCATCGACGATGGCATAGGGCGACTTGCGGAAGAGGCCGTCCTGCCATGGATAGTAATCCTCGCCCTCGATCGAGAATTCGAGGTATTTGCCGCCGTTCGGGATGGCGCGCAGCAGATGCATGGTGAAAAGCGTCACCATGGAGAGATTGGCGGCGTGCGGCGTCACCGGCAGGCCGGCGGCCTCGGCCATGCGCACCACGCGCAGCGTCCGGCTGATGCCGCCGAGATAGCAGATGTCGGGCTGCACGATGTCGACGGCCCGCATCTCGATCATGCGCCGCCAGGTGGCGAGATCACAATCCTGCTCGCCGCCGGTGACGTCGATGTCGAGCGCCTCGGTCACCTGCTTCGTCTGTTCGAGCTGCCAATAGGGGCACGGCTCTTCATAGTGCACGAGGCCGTTGTCCTGCATGATACGGCCGACCTCGATGGCGCGGGCCGGGGAATAGCAGGAATTGGCATCGGCCAGCAGATCGGCCCCCTCCCCGACGGCCCGGGCGATCGTCGGGATGATCTCTTCCGTCCGGCCCGGCCATTCGTCTTCATTGCGCCCGCATTCCGCGCCGACGCGGAACTTGAAGGCATCGAAACCGTATTCGCCGCGCAGCCGCCTGAACCGCTCGGCCTCGTCGGCCGGCGTGATGTCGCGCTTCATCGAGGAGGCGTAGGCGCGCAGCGGACCCGCCGAGCCGCCGAGCAGTGCGGCAACCGGCTTGCCGGCCTTCTTGCCGCGCAGGTCCCAGATCGCCGTGTCGAGGCCGCACATCGCTCGGTAGAGGTAGGAGCCCGGAAACTTGTGCTCGCGCTCGAAGATGCGGTCGAGATGGTCATCGAGATCGACGATCTCGGTTCCGAGCGAATAGGGCGCGACCTGGCGGTGCAGCACCTCGGACGTGATGTCGGAATGGTAGGCCGAGACCTGGCCCCAGCCGGTCGCGCCGGTCTCGTCGGTGATGCGGACGAAGCCGACATGGCGATTGCAGAAGGTCTCGATGCGTTTGATCTTCATGGCGGTCCGGTCTGTCCTCTGGCGAAGGCGTCTGGCGAGCAATGAGCCCTTGACGCCGCGAACTGGTCCGACAATCATCGGAAAATCTTCGAGCGAGAAGGTCCACTTTGCTTTTCGTAGCGGACCACTATTGCGGCGGGACGACAGGCCGGAGGGCGAGATGGTAAAATATCCGGGCGGCGCGCTGCTGCCCACGCTGCAGTTCGACCGCAGTTCCCGTACGCCGATCAGCGCCCAGCTCTGCTCGGCGCTGCGCGACATGATTCTTTCCGGAAGGCTCCAGCCCGGCGAGCGCCTGCCTTCCAGCCGCACGCTGGCGAAGGATCACAGCGTCTCGCGCACCACGGCCATCAGCGTCTACGAGCAGCTCGCCGCCGAAGGGCTGATCCGCTCCAGCATCGGCGCCGGGGCCTATGTCACGGACACCCTGCGCGACGGTCGGCCAGCCAGGACCCCGGAAAGCCCGGCCGGAGACGAGATCCGCAGCCCGCCGCGCCTTGCCCAGCTCAGCGCGGACGCCTCCGAGCACTATTTTCCCCGCCTCGCCCATCCGGAAAACCCGCGGCCCTTCATCACCGGTATCCCGGCCTTCGACGAGTTCCCGATGGCGCTTTGGGCGAGCATGGTCGCGCGCTACTGGCGCCAGCCGCGCAACCTCCTGCTCGGCTATCCGCCGGCCGAGGGCCTGACGGAGCTGCGCCGCGCCGTCGCGATGCATCTGCGCGCCAACCGGGGCATCATCTGCGAGCCGGAGCAGGTCTTCATCTTCAATGGCGCTCAGGACGCCTTCAACCGCATCGGCAATACCCTGCTCGATCCCGGCGATGCGGTCTGGATCGAGAACCCCGGCGCGATCGGCGCGCGCAACAGCCTTATTTCCTCGGGCGCGCGGCTGGTGCCGCTCAGCATCGACGAGGAGGGCATCAATGTCGCCGAGGGGCTGGAGATCGCACCGGATTTCCGCCTCGCCTTCGTGACGCCCGCCCACCAGCATCCGCTCGGCGTGACGATGAGCCTGCAGCGCCGCTTCGAGCTGCTGCGCGCCGCCGAACGGGCCGGCGCCTGGATCATCGAGGACGACTATGTCGGCGAGTTCCACTATGCCGGCCACCCGCCACCGACGCTGAAAAGCGTCGATACGTCCGGCCGCGTCATCTATGTCGGCAGTTTCTCGAAAACGCTGTTCGCGGCGCTGCGCCTCGGCTATGTCGTCGCGCCGCCTGGCCTGGTCGATATCTTCTACCGCATCGCCGGGGCGACCCTGCAGGGCTCGCCCGCGAGCCTCCAATCGGTCGTCGCGAGCTTCATCGAATGTGGCCATTTCGCCAGTCATATCCGGCGCATGCGGCGCGTCTACGCCGAGCGGCTTCAGGCGCTGCTGGACGGAGCCTCCCGCCATATGGCCGGCCTGCTGGATGTCGCCCCCACCGAAACGGGCTTCCACACGGTCGGCAGCCTCGCCGAGGGTCTTGACGAACTTGCCGTCGCCCGTCGCGCGGCCGAGCGGAATGTGCTCGTCTCGCCGATCGGCCGCTTCGCCATCACGCCGGTGCGCCAGCGCGGCCTCGTCCTCGGCTTCAGCTCCGCCCCGCCGCGCATGATCGCAAGCGCGGCGGAAACGCTCGGCACGGTCCTGAAGGACATGCGCAAGGCGGAAGGCCGGAGTCGCATCAGCGCCTGAAACGCGCCCGCGTCTCAGCGCGTATCGGCAAGGATGAGGTCGGCCCCCTTTTCGCCCACCATGATGGTCGGTGCGTTGAGGTTTCCCGCGGTGATGCGCGGGAAGACCGAGGCATCGACGACGCGCAGCGCCTCCAGGCCGTGGACGCGCAGGCGCGGATCGACCACGGATGTCGTCGCATCCGGCCCCATGGCGCAGGTGCCGCAGGGGTGGAACACCGAGCCGGAGCGCGAGCGGATGTCGGCGATCAGGTCCTCGTCATCAAGAATCGCGGGGCCTGGGCGAATCTCCTCCTCGATGATCTCGCGCATCGGACCGGTGCGCGAAAGGCGCCGCAGGAAATGCGCGGCTTCCAGCAGTTCCTGCACGTCCTCTTCCGTCGAAAGGTAGTTGGGCTGGATTTCCGGCGCGGCGAAGGGATCGGCGGAGCGGATGGCGAGCTGCCCGCGGCTCGTCGGATGGCAATTGGACACGCCGACCAGGAAGCCGGGAAAGGGATCCGGGCTCATCAGCGCCCGCCGGCCGGGAAGGGCGCGGGTATAGCTGACCGGGGAGAAATAGAGCTGCATGTTCGGGCGCGCGCGCTCCGGGCTGGTGCGGAAGAAGCCGCCGCCCTGGTTCACGCTGAGCGAGAGCGGGCCGCTCCTCGTCAGCACGTAACGCAGCCCTACCCGCAGCCGCCCCAACCAGGGCCGCAGCACGTCGTTGAGCGTCGGCTGCCGACTCCTGTAGAGATGATCGAAGCCGATATGGTCCTGCAGGTTTCGCCCGACAGCCGGCGCGGCATGCACGACATCGATGCCGTGGCGCTTCAAGAGGGCCGGATCGCCGACGCCGGAAAGCTGGAGCAACTGGGGCGTGTTGACCGCCCCCGCGGCCAGGATGACCGCGCACCGCGCGCGAACCTGCCGGGCCTCTCCACCCTGCCTGTATTCGACGCCGACCGCCCGCTTGCCGTCGAACAGCACGCGGGTCGCATGTGCGGCCGTGATCACGCGCAGGTTCGCCCGCCTGCGGGCGGGGGCGAGATAGGCGGTCGCCGTCGAGCAGCGGAAGCCGTTGCGCGTCGTGATCTGGTAGATGCCGATGCCCTCCTGCGTCGCGCCGTTGAAATCCGGATTGCGCGACAGGCCCGCCTCGGCGCCGCCGGCGAGATAGTTCCGGCAGAGCGGATGCACGACCCCCTCGATATTGGTGACGGTCAGCGGCCCGCCTTTCCCGCGCCATTCATCGGCACCGGCGACATTGTTCTCCATGCGCCGGAAGAGCGGCAGGACGTCCTCATAACCCCATCCCGGATTGCCAAGCGCGCGCCAGCCGTCGAAATCCTCGGCCTGCCCGCGGATGAACACCATGGCGTTGATCGAGCTGGACCCGCCGATCACCTTGCCGCGCGGCCAATAGGACTGGCGGCCGTCGAAACCCGGCACCGGCTCCGTCAGGTACTTCCAGTTCAGCCTGTCGTGATAGAAGGCCTTGCCATAGCCGATCGGCATGCGCACCCAGAAGTTCAGGTCGCTGCCGCCGGCCTCCAGCAGCGCCACGCGATGCCGCCCGCCGTCGGAAAGGCGGTTCGCCAGCACGCAGCCCGCCGAGCCCGCACCGACGATCACATAGTCGAATTCATCCATCTGCCGATTCACTCCCCGGGCCCTTCGAGGCTCCCCGTGCCTTGGGGACCCTTCCTATCGTGAACCGGATTCAAGGGCAGTGTCCATTTCGATCAGATTGTCATACCAGTCCGCTCCCCGGCCCGGCCGGTGGTCCACCGCTCCAGCCCTGCACCTGCCCAAAGGCAGCGCAGACCGGCGGATCGAGGCCTGAAAGGCCGGCAGGCAGGCGGCAGACGGGTTCGTGGAGGATGTCGCTTCCCGCATCACGCAAAGGCTGAATGGCAAATCCTGGCCAAGCGCCGCCGATTACAAGCCATCCCCACCGTATACCTGGAGCAGCCAGTCGTTGCTTTCGATCGGGATCACGGCGTGTTCTCGGCTGGATCGGTGTCCTGGTCGCCGAACGGCCACCCCCGTTAGCGCATTCTGGAAATCCGTCGCCGCAGCCATCCGGATCCGATTTCCGCGATCAGAACGAGAGCGATGATCACCAGCAGTATCGCCGCGACGCGGGTAGACTCGAGCTGCTGAGTGGTGCGTTTCAGGTACCAGCCCATGCCGCCGCCGCCGAAGAAGCCGACGACGGTCGCCGCGCGGAAGGCAACGTCCCAAGTGTAGATCGCGATGCCGGTGAAGGCGACACGCACCTGTGGCAAGACCGCATACTGGAAGACCTGCAGCGGACTGGCGCCGACCGAGCGCATCGCATCCACCGGTCCCATGTCGATCGCCTCCAGCTCGTCGGAGAAGAGTTTTCCGGCAAAGCCGATGCAGAAGACGGTGAGCGCGAGCGTGCCGGCCAGCATGCCGAAGCCGAGCACGGTGACGAAGAGGATGGTCCAGATCGTCTCGTGGATCGAGCGGCTGCCCATGATGGCGAAGCGGCCCAAGGGATAGGCGACGCGCCGGCTGATCGTGATGTTGCGCGCGGCAAGCCAGGCGAGCGGGATGGAGAAGACCACGCCGAAGAAACCGCCGAGCAGCGACATTTCCAGCGTGCGGATGACCGATCGGATGAAATCCGCGTCGGAAACATAGTTCAGATCCGGCGGGAAATAGCGGGTGGCGAGGATCTCCGCCAGCCGCGGGAAGGCACCGAGGATGCGCAGGAGATCGACGTTGAGGAAGGCGACGGACCAGGCGAGGAACGTCAGGACGGCCAGCAGCACGGCGAAACGGATAGTCGATTGCGGGTGGCGATAGCGCGACCAGCGGCGCGGCGCGGCGGGGATGGATTGTAGAGATGCGAGTGCCATTGCCGCCTCCTAGATGACTGCCTTGCGCGCGAAATGGGATACCACCTCGCCGAGCGCGATCAGCGCGAGGACCGCAAGGACCACAAGCGTCACGCCGCCATAGTTGAACATCGCCATCTGGCGGAAGAAGACGAGGCCGAGGCCACCGGCGCCGACCAGGCCCATGATCGCGGAGCGGCGGATGTTGATGTCCCACTCGAAGATGATAGTGCCGATGATGACCGGCAGGATCTGCGGCACGATGCCGTAATACATGACCTGGAACTGGTTGCCGCCGACGGCCCTGATCGCCTCGACGGGCTTCGGATCGATGTTCTCGATCGCTTCCGCGGTGATCTTCGAGATGAAACCGATGGAGCGCATCGCGACGGCCAGAATGCCGGGCAAGGCGCCGAGACCGACGGCGCCGACGAACAGCAGCGCCCAGATGATCTCGTGGATCGAGCGGGACAGCACCATCAGGAAGCGGCCCAGCGGATAGAGGATGAAGCGGCTTGGCGTGACATTCGCCGCACCGAACCAGGCGACGGGCAAGGACAGGATGCAGCCGAGAATGGTGCCGAGCGTCGCCATCATCAGCGTTTCGAGCGCCGGCACGAGAAGCTTCGGCGCGAGCGACCAGTCGACCCAGAAGAAGCGTTCGAGCGTGCCGCCAATGCCGAGCGCACCGCCCATGCGCGCCCAGTCGGTGTCGAACAGGATCGTATCGCGGACGCACCAGGCCAGCACGGCGGCGCCTGCCGCCACGATCAGCCAGTTCTTGATGCGGCGGCTGCGCTTGTGGGCGAGCCAGGCGTCGAAGCCGTGCTCAGAAACAGAGGTTGCCGCCAGGCTCATCACAGCACCTCCATGGCGTAGATCTCGTCGAGGTCCTGCTTGCGCATCCCCTTCGACGGCCCGTCGAACTTCTTGTAGCCGTCCTGCATGCCGATGATGCGGTTGCAGCTTTCGAGCGCCAACTGGACATCGTGGATGTTGCACAGGACCGGAACCTTGAACTCCATCGCAAGCTCCCGGATCAACCGCATCACGTCGCGCGATATCTTCGGGTCGAGCGCCGAGGTCGGCTCGTCGAGCAGCAGGATTTCCGGCTTCTGCATCAATGCGCGGGCGATGCCGACGCGCTGGCGCTGGCCACCGGAAAGCGCATCCGCGCGCTTGTCTACGTGATCCTGCAGGCCGACGCGTTCGAGCAGGTGCAGCGCCCTGTCGATATCCTCGCGCGGGAAGGCCTTGAAGAAGCTGCGGAAGGCGCCGGTATAGCCGAGGCGGCCCGAGAGCACATTGTCCATGACCGACATGCGGTTCACCAGGTTGAATTCCTGGAAGATCATGCCGATGCGCCGGCGCAGATGCCGCAACTCGCTTCCCCGCAACGGCCGCACCGACTGGCCAAACAGGACGATATCGCCCTCCGTCGGCTCGACGAGCCGGTTGATACAGCGGATCAGCGTCGACTTGCCCGCGCCGCTCGGTCCGATGACGGCGCAGAAATCCTCGCCGTCGACGGCGAAATCGATGCCCTTGAGGATCTGCGGGCCGCTGGCCGCATAGCTGACCTTGAGGTTGCGCACTTGCAGGATCGACATGGACGCCACCGTGTCAGCCGTGGAGCCGCGCGTCGCGCGGCTCTCGGCGATGTTCTTTTCGTGTCTCACTGGCTTGCCGCCTTTTCCGCTGCGACGAGCTTGCGGATGATATCGTAGTCGCTGTCGTTCATGGCGACGAACTTCGTCGAGGCGATGCCGTCGAAGAACGGCTTTGCCGCCGGATCCTCGTGCAGCGTCAGGAACGCCTCGCGAATGGAGGCCTTCAGCGGCTCGCAGAGATCGCCCCGGTAGACCATCGGATCCTGCGGAATGATGTCGGACTGCCAGAGCACCCGGAAATCCTCCTTGGCCGCGAGGCCGCGGTCGATGACGTTGTCGAGCCGGTGCGTCGCGACGAAGGCATCATCGACACGGCCCTCCTTGACGGCGAGCGCCGACTGGTCATGACCGCCGGTATAGACGACCTTGGAGAAATACTTCTCCAGCTCCGGCCCGGTGCCGATCGTCTCGCCGAACACCATGCGCGGCAGGAGGTTGCCGGAGGTGCTGGCCGGATCGGCAAGGCCGACGACCGAGCCCTTGAGGGATTCGATGCTGTCGAACTTCGAATCCGCCTTGACGACGAGCACCGCGCGATAGCCCGGGCCCTCCTCCTGGAAATGTCCCTTGGTCTTGGTATAGGTGGCGAAGACTTCGAGGTTCGGGTCCTTCTCCTTGGCAAGCACATAGGAGTTCGGCCCGTGAACGCCGATCTGGACCCAGCCGTTGACCATGCCTTCGATGACCGAGGCATAGGAGGTCGGCATGAAGAACTCGACGGACTTGCCGGTCTTCTCCTTCAGCTTGTCCAGCAGGGGCTTGTAAATGTCGAGCTCCTGCGTCGTCTCCTCCGTCGGGATGATGGAGAAGACCAGCGTGTCGGGGTTCTTGCACTCCTCCGCAAGGGCCCCGGAAGCCGTGTAGGCGATCATCGCTCCCAGCGTTGCCAGGCCGGCCACGGTACGTTTCAAAGTAGTCATTCATTCCTCCCAAAATAAATGCAATCGATCGGCCGGAGCCTTCCGCTCGCGGCAATTAGAAATCGGTCATGCCACTGCCATCTGCCTGCTTCCCCCGTCACCGGCGATCGCCAGAAGCACGTCCCGCTTGCCGATGAAATTCTGTCCGCGCTCCCCGTCGAAGGCGAGTGTGATCAGGTCGCGCCACTCGGCGTCATCCATGCCGTAGTGGCGATGGTCCGTCGCAACGCCAAGTCCGTTCAGGAAGGCCTCCAGCTGGTTGGCGGCCTTGTGTGCATCCGCCCCGAAGATCGCCTGCAGGCCCTCCGCGCAGATGCCGCCCTCCCCGGCGACGCTGCGGATGATCATCGGGAGCGAGAAGGAGCAGGCGATGCCGTGCGGCACCCCATGGCGCAACGTGATCGGGTAGGACAGCGAATGGGCGATCGCCGTCTTGGTGTTGGAAAAGGCGAAGCCGGCGAGCGTTGCGGCCCGCGCCATGCGTGCGCGCAGCTCGACATTCGCAAGGTCGCCGGCGAGCTGCGGCAGGGTGGAGAGCACGCCGCGGGCCGCGGCAATGGCATGCGCCATCGATACGGGATTGGCGCTGCGGTTCCAAAGGCTTTCGAGCGAGTGCGACAGGGCATCGAGCCCGGTCTGGATCGTCAGGTCGCGGGGTTTTCCGGCCATGAGCTCGGGATCGACGATCGAATATTCCGGATAGAGGCCGGGGTGGGCGAGCGAGTATTTCACGCCGCCGGCATTGTCCCAGACCGTGCCCCAGCAGGTGACTTCGCTGCCCGTGCCTGCCGTCGTCGGCACGGCGATCAGCGGCCAGGGGGAGAGCGTCTCAGCACCCGCACGCTTCTTCAGGTAGGCGTCCATGGCGGCGAAATCGCCGCGGGCGGCGGCAAAAACCTTCGCCGAGTCGATGACGGAGCCGCCGCCGAGGGCCACGATGACTTCCGGCTGCCGGGCAAGCCCGGCGAAGCGGGCGGTCTGCACTTCCAGAAGCGCGATGTCCGGGTTCGGAGCGATGTCGTCCACCACGAGCAGGGGCGCACCGGCCGCCTGTTCGAGACGTGCGGCAAGCCCTCGGAAGAAGGCATCGCCGTAGGTGACCAGGGCATAGGGGCGGCCAGCGATGGCATCGGCAAGACGGTTGAAGCTGCCGGAGCCAAAACGGACATCAACGGGGTTTCGATAGGACCACACGGACGACTTCCTGTTCTGCAAATTGATTGGCAGACACACTGTGACAAAGCCACCATCCATTGACTAATACAAATCTTTGCGGATTATCATAGATTATGGCTATAGTATTCACGCATCTCCGCTCCTTCCACGCCGTGGCTGAAAACCGCGGCTTCACCGCGGCCGCAGACGCCCTCAACATCAGCCAACCGACTGTTACCACACAGGTAAAGGAGTTGGAGGAGCGTTACGGCGTCGAGCTGATCGTGCGCCGCGGACGGCGCATCGAACTCTCCGAGACGGGGGCGGCGCTCTTCGACGTGACGAAACGCATCATGACGCTGCATGAGGAGGCAGAGGAGCTTCTGTTGAGCAGCGGCAAGCTCGAAACCGGGATGTTGCGCCTTGCCGCCGTGGGGCCGTTCCATGCGACGGAGATGGTCGCGCGGTTTCTTGCAAAATATCCCTCGATCAAGGTCAGCATGCTGCTCGGCAACTCCGACCAGACCCTGCAGAGGGTTCTCGATCTGGAATCCGACGTCGCCATCCTGGCGCATGCCGTGGACGATCCGCGGATCGCATCCGTGCCGTTCAGCACCCACGACGTCGTCGTCTTCGTCAATGTCGAGCATCCCTGGTACGGGCGCGACGAGGTCTCCATCACGGAACTCGCCGGCCAACCGCTGATCCTGCGGGAAGTGGGATCGACGACGCGACGCGCTTTGGAGCAGGCGGCCCTGAAAGCGAATGTCCCGGTCAGGCCCTTCCTCGAAATCGGCAGCCGCGAAGGCGTCTGGAAGGCGGTCGAGCGGGGGCTCGGCATCGGCGTCGTCGCCGATTTCGAATTCGTGGCGCATCCGCGCCTCGGCACGATCCGCTTTTCCGATGCCGTGGTGCAGACCGAATATCGCCTCTCCTGCCTCTTGGAACGGCGCCATTCGCCGAAGATCGAGGCCTTCATGAAGTCGGTTCTCACCCCGTAAGCCGCGACCACCTCGCAGCGGATAGTCATAGCCTGGATCTATCGACGCAATACATAATTGCAATTTTTCAAATGGATGACTTTGCGTCAGAAAAAGCGGGAGACAATGCAAGGCCGGCGGGACGCCGACCGCTCATCACAAGGAAGGACCGCCCGCCATGAACCAGATGTCGCCCGTCACCGTCACCGCCAATGGCCGCGCCTATCCCTGGCCCAAGGTGCCGGCCATCGCCATCTGCCTCGACGGCTGCGAGCCGGCCTATCTCGACGAGGCCATCAAGGCCGGCCTGATGCCGACCCTGGAGCGCATGCACAAGACCGGCACCGTGCGCACCGCCCACAGCGTCATTCCAAGCTTCACCAATCCCAACAACCTCTCGATCGCCACCGGCCGTCCGCCAGCCGTGCACGGCATCTGCGGCAATTACCTCTATAACCCGGCAACAGGCGAGGAGGTGATGATGAACGATCCGAAGTTCCTGCGTGCACCCACCATCTTCAAGGCCTTCTACGACGCCGGCGCCAAGGTGGCGGTGGTGACGGCGAAGGACAAGCTGCGCGCGCTGCTCGGCCATGGCCTTGCCTATGACGAAGGCCGTGCGATCTGCTTCTCCTCGGAAAAGGCCGACACGACCACGAAAGCGGCAAACGGGCTCGACAATGCGTCCGAGTGGCTTGGCCGCCCCGTACCGGAGGTCTATTCGGCCGAACTCTCCGAATTCGTCTTCGCCGCCGGTGTCAAGCTCCTCAAGGAGTTCCGCCCGGATGTCATGTACCTGACCACCACCGACTACGTGCAGCACAAATATGCGCCGGGCGTGAAGCAGGCGAACGACTTCTACGAGATGTTCGACAAGTACCTGACCGAGCTCGACGCGCTCGGCGCGGCGATCGTGGTGACGGCCGACCACGGCATGAAGCCGAAGCACAAGGCGGACGGGTCGCCGGATGTCGTCTACGTCCAGGACCTGTTCGACGAATGGCTCGGCAAGGATGTCGCCCGTGTCATCCTGCCGATCACCGATCCCTATGTCGTGCATCACGGCGCACTCGGTTCCTTCGCCACCGCCTACCTGCCGGAGGGCGCAGACCGGGAAGCCATCATGAAGCGGCTGCGGGCGGTCAACGGCATCTACCTCGTCCTCGGCCGCGAGGAGGCCTGCCGCACCTTCGAACTGCCGGAGGACCGCATGGGCGATATCGTCATGCTTTCCTCGGAGAACAAGACGATCGGCACCAGCGAGCACCGGCATGACCTGGCCGCCCTCAACGAACCGCTTCGCTCCCATGGCGGCCTGACGGAGCAGGCCGTGCCCTTCATCACCAACCGGGTGCTGCCCGACCAGCCCTACGCGCCCGCGCTGCGCAACTTCGACGCCTTCTATTATGCCGTCACGGCTGCGGCGCAGGCCGACCGGAAAGCCTGATGTTACCCGCCCTTTTCGCGAACAGGAGCAAGCCGTGACCCGCCCCGAGACAGCCATAAAGGTCCCTCACGAACCGATGCGCATCGCCGGCAAGCATGTCGATGCAGAAGGCGCCGTCGAGGTGCGCTATCCCTATACCGACACGGTGATCGGCACCGTGCCGGCGGGCGGCGCCGAGCATGCCCGCAAGGCCTTCGAGATCGCGGCCAGCTACAAGCCGACGCTGACGCGCTACGAGCGGCAGCGCATCCTGCTGCGCACGGCGGAACTGCTGAACGCCCGGAAGGAGGAGATATCAGATCTCGTCACGCTGGAACTCGGCATTTCCAAGCAGGACTCGCTTTACGAAGTGGGCCGCGCCTTCGATGTCTTCACGCTCTCGGGGCAGATGTGCATCCATGACGACGGCGAGATCTTCTCCTGCGACCTCACGCCCCATGGCAAGGCGCGCAAGATCTTCACCACACGCGAGCCATTGAAGGCGATTTCGGCGATCACACCCTTCAACCACCCGCTCAACATGGTCTCGCACAAGATCGCGCCGGCGATCGCCACCAACAATTGCGTGGTGGTCAAGCCGACGGAACTGACGCCGATCACCGCTCTCGTGCTCGCCGACATCCTCTACGAAGCGGGCCTGCCCCCGGAAATGCTCTCCGTCGTCACCGGCTGGCCGGGCGATATCGGCGACGAGATGATCACCAATCCCAATATCGACCTCATCACCTTCACCGGCGGGGTTCCGGTCGGCAAGCTGATCGCCTCGAAGGCGGGCTACAGGCGCCAGGTTCTGGAACTCGGCGGCAACGATCCGCTGATCATCCTCAACGACCTCTCGGACGACGATCTCGCCCGGGCGGCGGACCTCGCCGTGGCCGGTGCGACGAAGAATTCAGGCCAGCGCTGCACAGCCGTCAAGCGCATCCTGTGCCAGGAGCGCATCGCCGACCGCTTCGTGCCGATGGTGCTGGAGCGGGCGAAGAAGCTGAAGTTCGGCGATCCCATGGACCGCACGACCCAGCTCGGCACCGTGGTGCACGAACGGGCGGCGGCCCTCTTCGAGACGCGGGTGCACATGGCCGCCGAAGCGGGCGCCGAGATCCTCTATCACCCGGGCCGGCAAGGTGCGCTGCTGCCGCCGATCGTCGTCGACCGCGTCCCCCATTCCAGCGAGCTCGTCATGGAGGAGACCTTCGGGCCTATCGTTCCGATCATCCGGGCACCTGACGACGACGATGCCCTGATCGCGCTCTCGAACTCCACGGCCTTCGGCCTTTCCTCCGGCGTCTGCACCAATGACTTCCGCCGCATGCAGAAATACATAGCAGGCCTCGAAGTCGGCACGGTGAACATATGGGAAGTGCCGGGCTATCGTATCGAGATGTCCCCCTTCGGCGGCATCAAGGATTCCGGCAACGGCTACAAGGAAGGCGTCATCGAGGCGATGAAGTCCTATACGAACGTCAAGACGTTCTCCTTGCCCTGGTGACAGGAGGACATCCACGTTGCCGGGCTGAACGTCGCCATTCAGCCCGGCTGGAAGCGCCGCTAGCGGGACAGGATTGCCTGAGCTGCCGAAACCAGCTCCTGCCCTGCTTCCGCAGCGGAAATCTGGCCGAAGGCCAGGCGGTCTGCGACCGTTCGATAGACCCGATCCTCCAGTTCCGATGCCCCGACCGGCACCTGCGCCGGGAAATCGCCCACGAAATCAGCGATGGATTCGACATAATCGAAGGACCGCTTCTGGACATCGTCCAATGTCGGCGCCACGGCGGTACGGACATCGAGGTTGATCGGCACCCCGCGCTCGACACCGAGAATCTTGCCGGCTTCGAC
Organism: Shinella sp. HZN7; assembly: GCF_001652565.1. Lineage (NCBI taxonomy): Bacteria > Pseudomonadati > Pseudomonadota > Alphaproteobacteria > Hyphomicrobiales > Rhizobiaceae > Shinella > Shinella sp. HZN7. The sequence goes on from NZ_CP015736.1 coordinate 3,601,797, forward strand.
ATCGTTGATGAAGAAGTCGAGAAACTTCGCGGCGAGTTCAGGGTCCGGCGCATTTCGGGCAATGCCGAAATGAAGCCCCGCGCGATAGAACAAGCCCGACCGCCCGCCGACCTCGGACACCGGCAGATTGGTTATTCCGACCGGGTTCTTCTGCAGCGCCTGATAGGCGACGAGCATGTTCGAGAAAGCAATGGCCATGACGGCATGCCCCCGGCTCATCGGATTGGAATCGATCTGGTTCTTGTCGAGCGCCTGCACTTCCGCCGATACGCATCCACCATTGGCGGCGAGGCTCTCCCAATAGCCGTACCAGTCCGTGGCATCCTTCACATCGAAGCCGATCTGGCCATCCTCGCCATAAAGGCGCTTGCCGCGCTGCACCAGGAACGCTTCGAGCGCATAACTGTAGCGCGCCGCATTGCCGACAGCCCAGACGCCTTTCTTGCCGAGCGCCTTGGTCATCTCGATGCAGAGGCGGGCAAAGTCATCCCAGGTCGTGCCGCGCCCGGGCGGCGTCAGGCCCGTTTTTTCGAACGCCTCGGTGTCGTAGAGCAGGGCGAAGGCGTTGTTTGAAAGCGGCAGTCCGGCCACCTTGCCCGCCACCGTTCCGAGCTTCATCGTACCCGGCAACAGCCGGTCCGTCCGTATGGTGCGGCCGAGATAGTCGTCGAGCGGGACCATCGTCCCCCGCCCGGCATAGTCGGCAAACCGCCCCGGCTCCAACTGGAAGATGTCGGGCGCATTGCCACCGGCCAGCATGGTCGTGAGCTTCGACCAATAGTCGTTTCCGCCGACCTCGCCCAGGATGCGCACGCCGGGATTGGCGCCCTCGAACAGCCTGGCGACGGCAAGCGTCCGCTCGGCGCGCCCGGGCGAGCCGAACCAGAACAGCCGCATGTCGCGCTCGTTCGCCCAGGCGGCACGCGCGGGAAGATGCGAAACGGCGGCGGCCGCGCCGAAAGCAAGGGTTTTCTGAAGGAAGGTGCGTCGGTTCAGCATGGATTGTTCTCTCGATGAAAGGGATCGGCTTGCGAACCTCCACACGGGAGGCACGCGGCGGAAGACACGCAATGGAGGCGGCGGGCTCGCAGAATGGTGTTGGCTTGGCAGACCAATTCTTGTCCGGTCTATGCCGATTGGACTGCGACCCTGCGGCCGCCAGCGTCAAAAACATGGCACTGCGCCAGGTCGGCGGTGAGGCGCAACTCCTCCCCGGCCCGTACCGATTTCTGGCCATTGAGCGTCGCGACGATCGGCTGCCGGTCCTTGAGCGATCCGTAGACGATAGTCTGGCCGCCGAGCTGTTCGACATGCGTCGCGATCATCGCCCCGAGCGGCGTGCCCCGGTCCGATCCGACGTCGAGATGTTCCGGCCGCACGCCGAGGCACAGCCCTTCCGGCCGCGCATCGATGCCGCGAACGGCCAGCTTCGTCCCTGCAAGATCGAGCGTCACGGCCTCGCCAGCGCGTCCGTCGACGCTAACATTGAGGAAGTTCATCTTCGGCGAGCCGATGAAGCCCGCGACAAACCGGTTGGCAGGCGTGTTGTAGATTTCCAGCGGCGTTCCCGCCTGCTCGATCCGGCCACCGTTCAGCACCACGATCCGGTCCGCCAGCGTCATCGCCTCGACCTGATCGTGGGTGACGTAGATCATCGTCGCGCCGATATCGGCATGGAGCTTGGCGATCTCGACGCGGGTCTGCACCCGAAGCTCCGCATCGAGGTTCGACAACGGCTCGTCGAAAAGAAAGACCTGCGGATCGCGCACGATGGCGCGGCCGATGGCGACGCGCTGGCGCTGGCCGCCCGAAAGCTGCTTGGGCTTGCGATCCAGAAGCTTGGTGATCTGCAGGATTTCGGCCGCCTTGCGCACGCGCTGGTCGATCTCGGCCTTGGGCATTCTGGCCGTTTCCAGCCCGAAGGACATGTTCTTGTAGACGCTCATATGCGGATAGAGCGCATAGGACTGGAACACCATGGCGATCCCGCGCTGTGCGGCCGATACCTCGTTCATGCGCGCGCCGGCGATGCGCAATTCGCCGCCGGTGATCGGCTCCAGACCCGCGATCATGCGCAGGAGCGTGGACTTGCCGCAGCCCGAGGGGCCGACGAACACGACGAACTCGCCGGGTTCGATGGCAAGGTCCACACCATGGATGATGTCGATGGCGCCGTAGCTTTTCTTGATGCCGGTGAGAGCCAGGGAGGTCATGTCATGCTCGCTTTCTGAATAACGGGCGATCAACGCTTCATGCCGGTCGTCGCGATACCCTCGATGAGAAGGCGCTGGAACACGACGAAGAGAATGAAGATCGGCAGGATGGTCAGGGTGGACATCGCCAACAGGGCGCCCCAGTCGGACTGGGCGGTGGCATCGACGAAGGTGCGCAGCCCGAGCTGGGCGGTGTATTTCTCGATGTCGTTCAGATAGATCAGCGGTGCGAAGAAATCGTCCCAGGTCCAGATGAAGGAGAAGACGGCGGCCGTGGCCAGGACCGGCGTGGACAGCGGAAGGATGATCTTGAAGAAGATGCGCAGCGGCCCCGCGCCGTCCATCACCGCCGCCTCGTCGAGATCGCGCGGGATGCCGCGAAAGAACTGGATCATCAGGAAGATGAAGAAGGCATCGATCGCGAGAAATTTCGGCACGACCAGCGGCAGGATCGTGTTCACCCAGCCGAAGTTCAGGAACATCAGATATTGCGGGATCAGCACCGCATGCTGGGGCAGCATCATGGTGCCCAGCATCAGGGCGAACCAGAAGCTCCGGCCCTTGAACTGCAGGCGCGTGAAGGCATAGGCCGCCATCGAGCAGGAGACGAGATTGCCCGCGACGGCCAGAAGCGCAATGACGGTCGAGTTCAGGAACATCCAGCCGAAGCTGACGCTCAGCCCGTTCCAGCCGCGCCGATAGGCATCGGTGGTGAAGGTTTCCGGGATCAGCGAGGTGGTGGAAAAGATCTCGTTTTCCGGCTTGAACGAGCTGGAGACCATCCACAGCAACGGATAGAGCATCACGAAGCTGACGGCGAGAACGGCCGCATAGGCGAAGGCGCGCAGCAAGGGCGAAGATCCGGTGGCGTCCACGGTGGTCTCAGTCATCGTAGTGCACCCAGTATTTTGCGGAGAGGAAGGAAAAGGCCGTGAACGCCGCGATGATCGCGACCAGCACCCAGGCGAGAGCAGACGCATAGCCGAAGCGGAAGTTGGTGAACGCTTCCTGGTAGAGGTAGAGCGTGTAGAACAGCGTCGAATCGATCGGCCCGCCCGTGCCGTCGCTGATGACGAAGGCCGGGGTAAAGGCCTTGAAGGCGTCGATCGTCAGGATCACGGCATTGAAGAAGATGACCGGCGTCAGGAGCGGCAGCGTGATCTTGAAGAACTGGCGGCTACGGCCGGCGCCGTCGATGCTGGCAGCTTCATACATATCCTGCGGGATCTGCCGCAGCCCGGCAAGGAAGATGATCATGGAGGAACCGAACTGCCAGACGGCAAGCGCGATCAGCGTGTAGATCGAGGTCGAGGGATTGGCAATCCAGCTCGGCCCCTCGTAGCTGAAGAGCGCCATCAGGACCTGGTTGAGAATGCCGTCGCCGGCAAAGACCTGCCGCCACAACACGGCAATGGCAACCGAGCCGCCGATCAGGGAGGGCAGATAGAAGATTGCGCGAAACCAGTTCAGCCCACGCAGTCCTCTGTTCAGCAGGACCGCGACCGCCAGCGCGAAGACGAGCTTCAGCGGAACCGAGAGCAGCACATAGGTGAAGGTGACGTTCATGGCGGCGCGGAAGCGCGGATCACTTGTGGCGATCTGCATATAGTTATCGGCACCGACCCAGCGCGGCGCGGACATGAGGCCGTAGTCGGTCAGCGACAGGTAAAGAGACGAGGCCGCCGGGCCGAGCGTGAGGACGAAGAAACCGAGCAACCAGGGCGACAGAAAACCGTAGCCTGCCAAGTGCTGGCGCAAATGTGTCCAGCGATGCACCCGCCGATGCGGTACGTCGTCGACAAGCATCGTTCACCTCCTCCTCTCTCACCGGAACCCTCTCTGCCCGGGAGTGACTTGAGCATGCCGACAAGAAATTTCTTCGTCAATCGAAATTTTCGTAGTTGACGAAATTTTCTTTTCGAAGGAAAGTTCTCTCAGCCTGAGGAGAGAATTCCATGAATGTCGAAGCCAGAAGTTACTTCGCGGCCACCGAGCCTGCCGCCGCAACCCGCAATCATGCGCGCCATCAGGCCGCGATCGAGCGGTGCGTGGAAAAGTTGCGCGCGACGATGCCGGTGATCGGCCTGCGCAATCCCAAGATCGGAACGGCCGACAACCAATGGGTCTATTGCGGTCCTTTCGACTGGGTGGTGGGCTTCCATGCCGGGCAGTTGTGGCTTGCCCTGCAACTGACGGGAGACCCCGCCTTCCTGCACGCGGCCCAGGCACGCCGGCCGGTGTTCCGGTCGATCCTCGCCCACCGGCAGGCGCAGGACCATGACCTCGGCTTCCAGTTTTCGCTCGCCTGCGTCTCGGACTGGCTGATGACCGGCGCGCGCGAACCGCGGGACATGGCCCTGGAGGCGGCGCGGCTGCTGCTGGAGCGCTTTCGCCCCGAAGGCAGGTATCTTCAGGCCTGGAACGCGATCGCCCCGCATGGCCAGGTCGATCCCCATCATGCCAGCGGCCGCATCATCGCCGATACGCTGCAGAACCTCGCGCTGCTCTACTGGGCGCATGGCGAAACGGGGCGGGCCGATTTCCGCGTGGCAGCCGATGGCCATGCCCAGACGGCTCTCGCCCATCTCGTACGGCCCGACGATACCAGCTTCCACACCTTCCTGTTCGACCCCGTGACCGGCGCGCCTCTGCATGGCGCAACACACCAGGGATATGCCGACGATTCCTGCTGGTCGCGCGGCCAGGCCTGGCTGATCCACGGCTATGCGCAAAGCGCCCGCGTCACCGGAAATCCCGTCTATCTCGATGCCGCACGCCGCCTTGCGGCAAAGGCCGAGGCCCTGATGGGCGAAGACAGCGTGCCGGCATGGGACTATATGGCACCAGGCGGCGCCAGCGCCTATCGCGACAGCTCCGCCGGGGCCATCATGGCGGCCGGCGCCTATATGCTCGCCGAGCAACTCCCGATGGAGGTGGCCCGCTGGCGGGATTTCGGCGACCGGCTGCTCGGCGGCCTGCTCGATACATGCGACCTGACGGCCGATCCCAAGGCGCTCGGCCTGCTCGCCCATGGCGCGGCCCATGTCGGCTCGCAGTTTGCCGACAACATGCTCCCCTATGGCGACTATTATTTCATGGAGGCTTTGATGCGTTCGCTGGGACACACGCAATTCTTCTGGTGAGAATGCTCCCGCCAAGGGATACAAAGATCGAGCCAAACGTGCCGGGGAAGAGAATGTCTGATACGCCTACAACCACATTGCGCGACATCGCCGAGGCCGCCGGGGTCTCGGTCGCCGCCGCGTCCAAGGTGCTGAACAACCGCGGCGGGGTCAGCGACGAGAGCCGCCAGCGCGTGCTCGCCGCCGCCGACCAGCTCGGTTACCAGGGGCGAACCGCAAAGGCGATGCAGCGCGCCGGTGTGGCCACGGCGACGATGATCATTCCCGCCGCCTACTATTCGGACTCACAGTTCTACGAAGACATCATCAAGGGCGTACTGGACGCATGCGCGGCCAATGCGCTGGCGGTGGAGGTCAGGTTGATCGCGACGGCGAGCGAAGGCGGCTATGCCGAGATCGAGGAAATTCTCGCGGCCGAGGATCGCGGCGCCCTCATCCCCATCGGCCTCGACGATGCCGGGATGATCCGCCGCATCGCGGCGGCAAACGTTCCCGCCGTGCTGATCAACGTCATGGACCGGTCGATGCGGCTCGACAGCGTGCTTCCCGACAACTGGTCGGCCGGATGGCTGGCCACGCAGCATCTTCTGGCCGCCGGCCACCGTAACATCATGCACGTCACCCTTCCGCACCGGTTGACGATGCAGCGCCGCATGGACGGCTTCTCCGTCGCGATCGACGAGGCCGGCCTCGCCTTCGATCCGGCCCGCCACATTCTCGACCTCGGCGAGATGGGATATGCGGAAACACAGGCTCGCGCGGCCATCGTTTCCGCTTTCGAAGCCGGGCGGCTGGAGAACGTCACCGCCCTTTTCTGCAGCTCGGACATGGTCGCGTTCGGGGTTATGCAGGGCCTGCAGTCGCTGGGTTTTGTCATTCCCGAGCACTTCTCGGTTATCGGCCTCGACGATGTCGCCATGTCGGGCAATAGCCGCCCGCCGCTCACGACGATGCGGATCGAGCGGACCGAGCTTGGCCGCACCGGCGTGGAACTGCTGCTCGACCGCATCGCCAATCCGACCCGAAGCGCTGTCCGGTTGAACCTCGGCGTCGATCTTGTCGAGCGCGCCACCGTCGGCCGACCGCGAGGCTGACGGAAGGGCCGGACGACGCCCCACCCGAACCGTACCTTTCCAGATCAAAACCGATAAGTCAGTCCAAGCACCGGACCGGAGAGCCGGGTATCGAAGACATGCCCGTCCTTCTCATAGTCGACATCAAGCACCTTGTACCCGGCCGAAACGGACAGGCTGTCGGTGAACGTGTAGTTCACCGTCGCCAACACCGACCACGTAATGTCGGATCCAACGCCAAAACCGCCGACATCCGCCTGCGCCTGAACGGAAAGCTTGTCCGTCAGGCTGAAAAAGAGCCGCGCGCCGACAACCGGGTCCACCCAGCTGAAACTTTCTTCGTGGCTGCCGGAGATCGTGCCGGCAAGAGGATGGGTTGCCGTGACCGACACGTCGTTCGAAATGTACCAGAACCGCGCGCCGCCGAGCGCATCGAGGGTGAACTCCGGTGTATCCACAACGCGATAGCCGCCTTGCAGGGTCGCCATGAATTCAGTCGTATCGACATCCGCATCGACGCTCGCCCCGGGCGGGATCACGCCGAGGCCGGGGATCTGAAACGCCGGCAGCGGGCCGGTTGCATGGCTGTCCGTCGTGTTGACATACATGATGTCGCCGGAGAGCACGAAGCGGTCGTAACGCCCCCAGACATTGAGGAAGCCACCGAAATTGAGGTCGTCCATCACATCGGAGAACGACTTCTCGACGTGCAGCGTCGGTGCACGGCGGAAGGGCGAGATGTCCCCGTCAAGACCCGTCGCCCACATATAGGGCGTGACCTGCAGCGCCCAATCCGAATGCCTGCTCGCGGCGGCCGGGTCGGTAATACCTTCAACGGCATTCTCGTCGGCACGGGTCGCGTGAGCGGTGCACAGCGTCACGATGACCGCAGCAAAATATCTCTTCAAGGAAGCCCCCTCCCTTTCACGCCGGCAGCGTATTCTTGTGAATGCGGCCATCCTTCATCACCAGCATCAGCGTCCGCTCCGGATCGGCGATCAGTGAAATGTCCTCGAGCGGATCGCCGTCGAAAACCAGCAGATCGGCATAGGCGTCCGCTTCGATGTGACCAAGCTTTGCCGGATAGGGATTGCGCGGCCCCGAGAGCCCCATCAGCCCGGCATTGCCGCCGGTCAGCATGCGCAGCACCTCGGCATTGTCATACCATCGGGCAAACTTCGCAAGCTGGCGGCCCTGGGTCGCAGTCCCCGTCGGGCTGAACAGAATGTCCGTGCCCAGCGCCATCTTGACCCTGTGCGTTCTCCCCAGCTCGATGGCGCGCACCGTTCCCCCGGCAATCTGCTCCTGCTGGGCACGTTGCTCCGGCGACGGTTTCGCATTGGCATCCTCGTCGGCAAGGAAGGGCTGGATGCTCCACCAGGCATCCGCGTCCGCAAGGCGCTTGACCGTCTCCTCGTCGATCAGTTGGCCGTGCTCGATCGATTTCACGCCACAATCGAGCGCCCGGCGAACGGCCGCGGATGTATAGGCATGGATGCAGACATAGGTCCCCCAGTCTGCCGCCGCAGATACGGCCGCCTTCATCTCGGCTTCCGTATACTGGAGCGAATCGATCGGATCGAAGGACGACGAAACGCCGCCGCCGCCCATGATCTTGATCTGGCTGGCACCGAGCATGAGTTGCTCGCGCACACGGCGCAAGACCTCGGCTTCGCCATCCGCGATGGCGGAGATACCCGCCTGCTCGGCGACGCTGAGGTCGGTTTGCGCCGCGCGCGGCAACTCCGTGCGCATGCGGAAATCACCATGCCCGGACGTCTGCGAGATCATGGCGCCGGAGGGGTAGATGCGGGGGCCGGCAATGCGTCCTTCATCGATAGCCCTCTTGAGGGCGAAGGACGGGCCGCCGACATCGCGGACCGTCGTGAAGCCGCGAAGCACGGTCCGTTCCGCCTCCTGCGCGGCGACAAGATGCACATAGGGGATATCGGCGGTCATGGCCGCGACTTGCGAAATGCCGGCAAGGATCGAATGCCAATGGGCATCGATCATGCCGGGCATCAGCGTGCGCCCGCCGCAGTCGATCACCTCGGCATCGGAAACGGTATCGGCAGCGGGAACCAGCGCCTTGATGCGGCTGCCTTCGACAAGCACGCCCTGGCCGCGGATCAGCGGGCTACCGGTTCCGTCGAATATGCTGGCATTGCGAAGCAGGAGCGGTTTTGCGGAAACCTGTGCGAAAGCCGGGCTTGCCGCGCCCAGAGCCGGTGCGGCGAGGCTGGCCGCGATGCCCTTCAGCACGGAACGGCGCGAAAGGCCGGCATCGATGCGGGCGAAGAGCTTTTGGGCCTGCGGGTTGTGACACGGGCAATCGAGACCGTGGACGAGATGGCGGTATTTATCTCCGAAACGAAGCGCCAAGATATGCCCTCTTGTCTCTGTGACGTGCGATCCGTCAACCGCTTGCCAACCAGTTAAGCCGATTTGCCGTCCGCCAACAAGTCGATTTTCCATTGCACGTTGCACCCGCGTCCGAAGACTCGGAGACGATACGATGCCCCGAGGGCGTCACCCCGAGGCTTGGGAAACGGGAATCCACTTCATGGATGGAATATCTCGTCCGGGATTTGGCCGAACCTTCACAATTCGCAAAGGCCGTCTGCAATCGGGAGAGATTGGATTGAGCGCTTTCCGATTGCGCTATCCCCGGCGAAAGCGCTTGTTCAAAGCGTGTCGGCTGGGCGGTCGTTCGGCCATCCCCGTCGCCCGCGCCGGCAGATAGCTTACCCTTCGGCTTCGTGATTGACGACGAAGTCCTTGGGCAGTTCCGGGCCCCAGAGATAGAGGGAGTCCTCCGGCGGGTAGTCGCCCGCCTCCCAGTCACAGGTCGCCGGGATGTAGTCGATGTCGGCGGAATATTCCGCGTAGCTGCCCCAGGGATCGCGGACATAGTGGAAGTAGTTCGAGCCCAGCACGTGCCGGCCCAGGCCCCAGCCCTTCTGGAATCCCTTCTCCGCCATCTGCATGGCGCCCTTGCCGATCTCGTTGATCGAGCCGACATCCCAGCTGCAATGGTGCAGGCCCGGCGCGTCGGATTTGGCAAAGGCGATCAGGTGGTGGTCCGAGCCGTGGATGCCGTGCATGAAGCAGATGCCGTCGCCGGAGCGGTCGGACAGGCGCAGGCCGAGGACCCGGCTGTAGAAATCGATGGCCTTCGACACATCCGCGGTGAAGATCAGCACATGCGCAAGGCGGGTGGGGTGTACCTTCGGCGCCTTGGAGCGCTGCGGCGAACCTGCAACACCCGGCGGGCAGGAGGCCATGTCGAACGGCATCTTCTCGTCCGGCGAGGTCTTTTCCGCGACCTTGATCTCGATGAGCACGCCGTTGTGGTCGTAGAACCAGACGCCGTTGGAATCGAAGCCGCGCGGCGCGTCCAGCAGGCGCACCCCTTCGGCCTCGATCCGCCGCTTCATCGGCTCGAAGTCTTCCTCGAAGAGGCCGAAGGACAGGAAGTTGAGCTTCTTTCGGCCGCCTTCGCCGATGCTGACCCAGCGATGATCGGACCCGAAAGTGTAAAGCCCGAGGCCGTTACCCTCCTCGCGCACGTCGAGGCCGAAGGCCTTGTAGAAGTCCTCGGCGACGCGCAGGTCCGGAACGACCATGTTGAAGGTGTCCATCGAATGCACCCCGAGCTCGCCGGGGCGCTTGACGATCTGGACCTTGCCGGTAATCGCAGTCATGTCTGGCTCCTCCTCCCAAATACCTTGGCCAAATACCTTGGCCGCTCAAGCGACCAGGGCGGCCTTCGCTGTCGCCCGGTCGCGCACCGGATTGGACAGGATGCCGATCTTCTCGATCTCGACCTCGACGGTGTCACCGTCGCGCATCCAGAGCGGCGGCTTGCGGGCAAGGCCGACGCCCGAAGGCGTTCCGGTGACGATCACGTCGCCCGGCTTCAGCGTCATGAAGCCGGACAGGATCGAGACGAGCCGGGCGACCGAGAAGACCATGTCGGAGATCGACGCCTCCTGCACCACCGCGCCGTTGAGGCGGGTCTGGAGGCGCAGGCCCTCGCAGCCCGGCGGCAGTTCGTCGGCCGTCACGAAGACCGGACCGAAGGCGCCCGTATCGTCGAAGTTCTTGCCCGGCGTCCATTGCGGTGCCTTGAACTGGTAGTCGCGGATCGAAGCGTCGTTGAAGATCGAATAGCCGCTGACATGGGCCAGGGCGTCCGCCTCGGCGATGTCCCGGCCGGCCTTGCCGATGACCGCGACCAGTTCGCCCTCATAGTCGAGCTGCTCGGAGAAGGACGGGCGCAGGATCGGCGCGCCATGGGCGATGAGGCTCGAATTGAAACGGCCGAAGATCGTCGGATAGTCGGGCTGCTTGAAGCCGCTTTCGGCGGAATGGTCGACATAGTTGAGGCCGACGCAGACGATCTTCTCCGGATGGGACAGCGGCGGAAGCAGCGTCACGGCATCGATATCCACGGCAGGCGCCGAAGAAAGGGCGTTGCCCGCCTTTGCCAGCGCCTCGCCGCCCGTTTCGATCAGGGTCTGAAGCGTACCGGGAAAGGCCGGATCGGCCTCCGTCAGTCCATGCCAGGCATCGCCCACGGCGACGGCGAGGCCCTGCTTTCCATTCTGCCGATAGGACGCGAAGCGCATGGGAAATCTCCTTGGTTGGCTTTCCTGTATCCTGACTCACATGCGTACATTCGTCAACATAAAATATATTATTTCTTATTTCATACTTTTTATGAGGAAGCCGGCATGCTCGCTCTGGCGCTGATGCCGAAAATATATTATTTGATGGATTATCTGAGTTTCAGGCTTAATAGGAAATGAGAGATCATGGCGCGACCCGAAAGCGGCAGCCTCACGGCGGAAGCCTATGCGCAGATCCGGGCCGAAATCCTCGCCTGCCGTCTTGCGCCGGGACAGAAGCTCGTGATCGCAGATCTTTGCGAGGAATTTCAGTTCAGCCTCGGGGCCGTGCGCGAAGCCCTTGCACGCCTCAGCTCGGAAGGCCTGGTCGTCTCCGAGCCGCGCAAGGGGTTTCGCGTGGCGCCTATCACCGAGGCTGAACTGCGCGACATCACCCGCGTGCGGGCGACGATCGAAAGCCTCTGCCTGGAGAATGCGATCCAGAATGGCGACCTGCGCTGGGAAACAAGCATCGTGGCGACGCAATTCGAGCTGTCCAAGTTGAGCCTGCAGGACCCCGCCGACCCCGCAAGGGTCAGCGAGGCATGGGCGGAAGCGCACCAGCGCTTCCACGAAGCGCTCGTCGCGGCCTGCGACAGCCCCTGGCTCCTTCGGCTGCGGGAACTTCTGTTCATCCAGTCCGAACGATACCGGCGCGTGTCCGTGCCGCTCAACCGGGCCAAGCGCGACCTCGTGTCGGAACATCGCGACATCGCCGATGCCGCCGTGGGCCGCGACGTGGAGAAAGCGACGGCCGCCATTCGCGCCCACCTTGAGAAGACGACCCGCATTCTCATCGAATCCGATGTCGTGAAGGCGCACGAAGGCTGAGCGAACGGCGGGCTGCCGCCCGCCGTCCGCGCCTGGTCAGGCTAAAGGGCCGCGAAGGCCTTCTGCACGGCGATTTCCGGGGCCGATTTGTTCTCACAGATGGAGAGATCGAACGTCCCGCCGCTTCCAGCCAGCCACTGACCGCCGACGAGCGGGGTCTGGCAGGCGTTCTTCACCGGCCCGTTGGCCCAGGAAATCGGGCCGACGATGGACTTGTAGTCCGTCCTGGTGATCGCATCGAGGACCGCGCCCTTGTCCTTCGGATTGCCGGAGCGCTTCAGCACGTCGATGGCCACTTCCAGCAGCGCGTGCTTGTAGCCGGTCGGCTGGATCCATTGCTGCCCGCTCTCCGCCTCGTAGCCCCTGGCGAGATCGGCCGAGCTGATGCCCGTCAGGCCGGACGTGTAGGGATGGTTCGGCGACCACCAGACTTCGGACGACACCCCGTTGCCATTGCCGCCGAGGGTTTCGACCGCGGAGGGGAAGAGCAGCGCCTTGGCGACGGTGACGGCCTTCGGGCGAAAGCCCTGCTGTGCGGCCTGCGTCCAAAAGGTCGTGAAGTCCGGCGGCAGGAAGACGCCCGAGACGATATCCACCCCGGCGGCCTTCAGCTTTGCGATCTGGGCGGAAAAATCGTCGCTCAGCGGCTGGTGGAAGCCCGCGTCGACGACCTCGTAGCCGTTCTTCGCAAAGAGCGGCGGCAGGCCGGTCGTGGCGCTGGAAAGCGGAACCCCGTCGCTGTCGTTGGACCAGAGCACGCCCACCTTTTTGTTCGTCGAAAGCTGGTCCCAGAGCGAGGTGTAGCAGTCGACCAACTGGCCGGCGCCCCAGAAGAAATGATAGGTCCAGTCGAAACCGGTCGACGGATCGCCGCCGCGTCCGAAGAAGTGGCCGTCCCAGGGCGTATCCGTCGAAATGCAGGGCATCTCGTTCAGTTCGCACTGGTCGGCCACCGGGTTGGTCGTGTCGGCGGTGGACGAGGCGAGCATCAGGTCCACCTCGTCCTCCAGCATCAGCTGGTTGGCGACTTCGGCCGCCCGGTTGGGGTTGGACTGGGTGTCCTTGACGATGATCTCGACGGGATAGGTGGTCCCGTCGATCTCGATGCCGGCGCCGATCGCCGCGCGCACCTGCTTCAGCACATAGTCGTCCGAAGCGCCGAAGGCCGCGACGGGGCCGGTCCGCGGCGAGACGAAGCCGATGCGGATCGTCTGCGACTGCGCATGGGAGCGGCGGCTGAGAAGGCCCGGCAGGGCCAGCGCGCCGCCGGCCAGGACGCCGGTGCGAAGAATGGTGCGTCTCGTATATCCTCGATTGTTCATTGGGTCTCCTCCCCTGTCGATTGCGTGGCCCGCCGTCAGACGGGCTCGGCCTGCCGTTGCTCTGCATTCATGCCGAAGGCCTGTGTCTGGCGGGCGAAATCGGCCAGCATCCGGTCGAGCCGCGCGCTGTCGGCAGCGCCGCCGAAGAGGTAGAAATCGGGCCGCACCAGCATCGCGCCGATGCCGTGCGCCTTCATGAAGCGCCCGAACTGGCCCTGCGTGTCGCCGATCTGGCTATCGGTCGCGGAACGGCGGTCGGCGATGGTGACGACCGTTATGCCGAAACGCCGGCACGTCTCCTTCGCCGAGGCGGACAGGGCGAACCCCTCCTCCAGCACCAGCGTGAAACCGCCGGGCGCGACGAAATCGTCATAGCGTCCGGTCCGTCCGCCGAAGCGCACGGCGCCGGCGCAGGAAAGCTCGCCGGCGGGAGCGACGACATGGCCTTGCGCGTCCCGCTCCAGCATTCCATCGGTCAGGATGGGGAACGGCGCGGGCTTCGGCGCATTGCCGCCAAGGAACATCTCGTCGCGCTTGCGGGCCTCTTCCGGGTCCGGCATGCAGATGATCGAGCCGAGGAACATCGAGATCCTGATGACGTCGGTGACATGCGGCGCACGCTCGGGCGTGTAGGTGTCGAGCAGCGAGGGATCGGCCTTTCCGCGCATCACGCGGTCCAGCTTCCACGAGAGGTTCCAGACGTCGCGCAGGCCTGCACACATGCCCTGCCCCATGAAGGGCGGCATCACATGGGCGGCGTCGCCCGCCAGGAAGACCCGGCCCTTCTGGAACGTATCGGCGACGAGGCTGCGGAAGGTGTAGAGCGCGTGACGGATCAGCTCTCCCTGGTCGGGCTTGATCCAGGCATTGAGCAGTTCCCAGACCTTCTCCTCTTCGACCATCTCCTCGCGCGTCTCGTGCGGCAGCCGCATGAACTCCCACCGGCGCAGCACGCGCCCGTCGGCCTCGACGCCGCCCGGAACGATGGTGGTCGGACGCACCGGATTGGCATACTGGCCGCATTCGGGAATGCCGAGGTCGCGGGCGGTCAGGCCGCCGTTCAGGGCGAAGTCGATGACCAGCCAGTCCGCCTCGAAACCGAGATCGGCGCGCCCGATGCCGAGATTTTCGCGCACGAAGCTGTTGGCGCCGTCGATGCCGATCAGGTAGCGGGCCGTATAGTCCCTGGTCGTGCCCGTCTTGGTGTCGCGGATGGTCACCGCGACACCGTCGTCGTCCTGACGGAAGGCAACCGCTTCGCAATGGAAGTTGAGGGCAATGCCGTCGCTCGCCTTGATGCGCGCATCCATCGCCCATTCGAAGCTGGGCTGGTGGATGAAGTTGACCTCGGAACCGCCGGAGATCGATCCGGCCGCCCAGTCGATCGCCAGCAGCTCCTTCCATTCCGCGTTGAACCAGCGATAGGTCGGCGCGTCGTTGCAGACACGGCCGGCGACATCGCCCAGTCCCGCCGCATGCAGCACCCGGTAAAGCTCGTGGTCGATGCAGACCGCGCGGGGCAAGGGATAGACCTCCTCCCACCGCTCGAACACGCCCACGCTCCAGCCGAGACGCTGCAGGAACAGCGCGGACGCCTTGCTGACCGGACCGTAGCCGATCTGGATCACGTCGAAATCGAATTTCCTTGCGGGACCAGCCATGGCCATCCTCCCTTTCTCCATCCTGTTCCCAGCCTGCCAAAGTTTGATAGATAATGCAACAGAAAATATATTATCTTGCAATTAGTGCATTCTTGTCCTAGCACTATCGTCATCGGCGCTGGGAGGCGCACCGGGTTCAAGCGATGGGGAGGAGGCGGAATGATGCAGTCGACCGCCGCGATCGAGGCAACGGGCCTGAGCAAGAGTTACGGTGCGCTGGCCGTGACGCGGGACGTCAGCTTCGCGCTGGAGCCGGGCTGCGCGCTCGGGATTATCGGCCCGAACGGCGCGGGAAAGACCACCCTTTTCAACCTCCTGACCGGCGCCGTGCGCCCCGATGCGGGCTCGATCCGCTTTTTGGGCAGGGACATCGGCGCGACGGACGCGCGGGCGCGCTGCCGCATGGGCATCAGCCGCTCGTTTCAGGTGCCGCAGCCCTTTGCCGGACTGACCGTCTTCGAAAACGCCCTCGTCGCGGCGACATTCGCGCAAGGCATTTCCGAACAGGCCGCCCGTCCGCAGGCCGAGGATGCGCTGCGCCGCACCGGCCTGTGGCCGAAGGCGGCGAAGAAGGCGGGCGAACTCGGCCTGCTCGACCGCAAGCGGCTGGAGCTGGCCCGCGCAATCGCGACCGCTCCGAAACTGCTGCTGCTCGACGAGATCGCCGGCGGGCTGACGGACGCGGAATGCGTCGAGCTGATCCAGCTTATCCGCTCCATCAAGGAGAGCGGCGTCACGATCATCTGGATCGAACACGTCCTGCACGCCCTTCTCAGCATCGTGGACCGCGTGATGGTGCTCGATTTCGGCCAGAAGATCGCCGAGGGCGAGCCCCGCGACATCATGCAGAGCCCCGAGGTGGCGGCAATCTATCTCGGTCTCGACGGGGAGAACACCCATGCCTGATCCGCTGCTTTCGATAGACCGCTTGTCATCCGGCTACGGCGACTTCCAGGCCCTGTTCGACATCTCCTTCGACCTGCAACAGGGGCACGTCATGGGGCTCATCGGTGCGAACGGCGCGGGAAAGACCACCCTGTTCAAGGCCATCATGGGGCTTCTGCCGCGCTCGAAGGGCACGGTGCACTTCCAGGGCAAGCCCATCGGCGGCGCGGCGGCGAACACGCTCGCCCGGCTCGGCCTCGCCCTGGTGCCGGAGGGCCGCCGCCTGTTCCGCTCGCTCTCGGTGGAGGAAAACCTTCGCCTCGCGGCCGACCATGGACGCAAGGGCCATTGGGATCTCGGCAAGCTCTACAGGCTCTTTCCCATCCTTGAGGAAAAACGCAACCAGCCCGCGCTGTCGCTTTCCGGCGGACAGCAGCAGATGGTCGCCATCGGCCGCGCGCTCGTGGCGAACCCGCGCCTCATCCTGTTCGACGAGATCTCGCTCGGCCTCGCCCCCGTCGTGATCAACGACGTCTATGCCGCCATGCCCGAAATCGTCGGATCCGGGATCAGCGCCATCCTCGTCGAGCAGGATATCGACCGGGTGCGCAAGACCGCGGACACGCTCATCTGCCTGCGCGAGGGCCGCAAAGCCCTGCAGGGGCCCACGGCCGCCATCGGCAAACACGATATCACCGTCGCCTATTTCGGAGAGTGACATGGCAAGCCTGCTCGATCCGATCCTTCAGGGCCTGCTTCTCGGCGGCCTCTACACCATGTTCGCCATCGGCCTGTCGCTGATCTTCGGGGTGATGCGGCTGGTCAACATCGCCCACGGCGACTTCATCGTGCTCGCCGCCTACATGGCCCATGCCGTGTTGGTGGCGACGGGCTGGCATCCGCTGGCCACGCTCCTTATCGTGGTGCCAGTCATGGCGGGACTGGGCTACGCCCTGCAACGGGTCGTGCTGACCCGCACCCTCGGCGACGACATCCTGCCGCCGCTGCTCGTGACCTTCGGCGTGGCGGTCATCATCCAGAACGGCCTGCTCTCCGCCTTCACCAGCAATGCGCTGCGCCTGCCGTCCGGAAACATGGAGACGGCAAGCCTCGCGCTCGGCAGCGTCAATATCGGGGTCCTGCCGCTCCTGACGCTTTCGGTCGCCGTCGCGCTGATCTTCGGGCTGGAAACGCTCTTCGCCAGGACGGCCATCGGCCGGGCCTTCCGCGCCACATCAGACGATCCGGAGACTGCGACCGCGATTGGCGTGAAGACCCCGCATCTCTTCGCGCTGGCGACGGCGCTCTGCTTTGCAACCATCGCGATTGCCGGCGTCTTCCTCGCCATGCGGTCGAACTTCGACCCCTTCGCCGGCCCGGCCCGGCTGCTCTTCGGCTTCGAAGCCGTGATCATCGGCGGCCTCGGCAGCTTTTGGGGAACGCTGGCCGGCGGCCTCATTCTCGGTGTGGCGCAGTCGCTCGGAGCACAGATCTCGCCGCAGTTCCAGGTTCTCGCCGGCCACATCGTCTTCTTCCTGATCCTCGCCATCCGCCCGCGCGGCCTTTTCCCCAAGACAGCCTGACGGGGTACGACCATGACAACACTTGCCGAAACCACGAAGAGATACGCCCGCCCCGATGCGCGCGCGCTCGTCGCACTGCTTCTCGTGCTCACCGTCGCCGCCGCGCCGTTCTGGGCGGGCCGCGCGGAACTCAGGCTGTTCAGCGAGTTCCTGAGCTTCCTGGCGCTCGCCGTCCTGTGGAACCTGCTCGCGGGCTATGCCGGACTGCTGTCCGTCGGCCAGCAGGCTTTTGTCGGGCTCGGAGGCTATGCGCTCTTCGTGCTGTGCGCCCATGCGGGTCTTTCCCCCTATCTGGCGATCCCGCTGGCGATCGTTGCCGCCGGCGCGCTGGCGGCGGTGTTCGCGCCCCTGCTGTTCCGGCTGGACGGGGCCTATTTCGCGGTCGGCACATGGGTCGCGGCCGAAACCGTGCTGCTCGTCTTCGCCATGATCCCCGCGCTCGGCGGCGGCGCGGGCATGTCGCTGCCGGCCGCATCGGTCAAGGCCATCGCGGCCAGCAAGGAACTGCGTGAAACCATCGTCTTCTGGCTCGTGGCGGGCCTCAGCCTCGCCACGCTCCTCGGGGCCTACGGGCTCTTGCGCTCACGGGCAGGCCTTGCCCTGATGGCGGTGCGCGACAACAGGCTGGCGGCCGCCTCGCTCGGCATCGACATCTGGCGCACCCGGTTCGTCACCTATGTGATCATCGCCGCCATGTCGGGCGGCCTCGGCGCGGTCATTTTCCTTCAGAAGCTGCGCATCTCGCCGAGCGCCGCCTTCAGCCTCAACGACTGGACGGTGATGGTCATCTTCGCCGTGGTCATCGGCGGCATCGGCCGGCTGGAAGGCGCGGTGATCGGCGCGATCGTCTATTTCCTGCTGCGCGAGATGATGGCGGATCTCGGCGCGATCTACCTGATCGTCCTCGGCTCGCTCGCCATCCTCGTCATGCTGTTCTCCCGAAAGGGGCTCTGGGGGCTGGTCGAGAACCGTTTCGGCTGGTCGCTCATGCCGACCGAACGCAAGCCGTAAGCGAACCCGCATCCCTTCCCTTCAGACGACCACAGGATCTGCCCATGAAGAAAGTTCACCCCGATGCGGACAGCGCGCTGTCCGGCCTGCTGTTCGACGGCATGACCATCGCCGCGGGAGGCTTCGGCCTGTGCGGCATCCCGGAACTGTTGATCGCCGCCCTCCACAGGGCGGGCACGCGTGGGCTGACCATCGCCTCCAACAATGCCGGCGTCGACGGCTTCGGCCTCGGCATTCTTCTGGAAAGCCGTCAGGTCAAGCGGATGATCTCGTCCTATGTCGGCGAGAATGCCGAATTCATGCGGCAATATCTGAGCGGCGAACTGGAGCTGGAATTCACCCCGCAGGGCACGCTGGCCGAGCGCATGCGCACCGGCGGGGCCGGCATTCCCGGCTTCTACACCCGCACCGGCGTCGGCACGGTGATCGCCGAGGGCAAGGAACACAAGGATTTCGACGGCAGGACCCATATCCTCGAACGGTCGATCGTCGCCGACCTCTCGATCGTCAAGGCCTGGAAGGCCGACCCCTCGGGCAACCTCGTCTTCCGCAAGACCGCGCGCAACTTCAACCCGCCGGCCGCCACCTGCGGCAAGGTCTGCGTGGCCGAGGTCGAGGAAATCGTGCCGCTCGGCAGCCTCGATCCCGACCATATCCACCTGCCGGGCATCTATGTGCACCGCCTCATACAGGGACAGCACGAAAAACGCATCGAGCAGCGCACCACCCGCAAGAAGGAGACCGTCTGATGTGGGATCGAAACCGGATGGCAGCGCGGGCGGCGCAGGAGTTGCAGGACGGCTGGTACGTCAATCTCGGCATCGGCATCCCGACGCTGGTCGCCAACCATATTCCCGATGGCGTGGAGGTGACGCTCCAGTCCGAAAACGGCATGCTCGGCATGGGGCCATTCCCCTTCGAGGGCGAGGAGGATGCCGACCTCATCAATGCCGGCAAGCAGACGATCACCGAATTGCCGCAGACGGCCTTCTTCGATTCCGCCCAGTCCTTCGCCATGATCCGCGGCGGCAAGATCGCCATGGCGATCCTCGGCGCGATGGAAGTCTCCGAAACGGGGGACCTCGCGAACTGGATGATCCCGGGCAAGCTGGTCAAGGGCATGGGCGGCGCGATGGATCTCGTGGCCGGCGTCGGCCGCGTCGTCGTCGTCATGGATCATACCTCGAAGCAGGGCGAGTCCAAGGTGCTGAAGGCCTGCACCCTGCCGCTGACCGGAAAGGGCGTGGTCGACCGAATCATCACCAATCTCGGCGTGCTCGACGTGGTGCCCGGCGGGTTGAAGCTCATCGAGCTTGCCGACGGCGTGAGCGAAGCAGACCTGCGCGCCGCAACCGAGGCGTCCATCGTCGGGTAGCGCCCAGGACACGAGGCTTATCCAGACCCTCACGGTCGCGAAAAAACGATAGCAGGGGGACTAATCAACCGATCCTTGGGGGGAACAGTACGATGACCGCTCAAGAAGGTGACGCTGAAATGCCGCGCGCATTTCCTTGAACCCGAGAAATCCGGCTTTCTTTGCCAAGTGCACAATAGTCGTTTGGGAGACGCCGCAACGGTTCGCCACGGATGGCAGTCGTCCGAACGCGGCTACGTCAGGGTGATCGAACAAAAGGCTAAGTGCTCGTTGCTGCTCGACGCCGAACGAGTGCTCTCCACGGGCAATCTGTTCTTTCAGCTTTTGAATGGTGGGCACGCGAGGTCATCCCAGCGGGAGTGATTTCGGGATTTTAGCGATGCGCAGCAGTACGGCGACAGCGCTGCACGGCTGCGCATCATCAGGCTTGGTGGGCCGATATTTACTATCTCCCTTAGACCTTGCGCTTCTTCTGTCTGTAGACGTCGGTTACGACAGCGGCCACGATGATCGCACCCTTGATGATCTCCTGATAATACGCGTCGACACGCAGAAACGTGAAGCCCGAGGTCATGACGCCGAGAATGACCGTACCGATGACTGTCCCGGTAATCCGGCCGACGCCGCCCGCCAGCGACGTTCCGCCGATCACGGCAGCGGCGATCGCATCGAGTTCGTACATGACGCCCATGCCGGCCTGCGCCGTTTGTGCACGCGCTGCGGTGACGATACCCGCCAACCCTGCAAGCATGCCGGCGACGACGTAGACCTTGACCAGATGTCTCTCGACATTGATGCCCGACACGCGCGCCGCCTGCACATTCGCACCGATGGCGTAGGTGAACTTGCCATAGCGGGTGTATCGAAGCGCAATGTGAAACACGGCCGCAACGACCAGGAAGACGACGACGGGCCAAATCCCCGAACCGATGAAGCTGAACTGGTCCGTCAGGCCCGAAACCGGCTGTCCCTTCGTGTACCATTTGGAAACGCCGCGCGCCGAGACCATCATGCCGAGCGTCGCGATGAAGGGAGGAATCCGCGTGTACGCGATCAACGCGCCATTGATCAATCCGGCCAGAATGCCGATGAGAAGGCCAACACCGATGGGAACAATTGCCGGCAGGTCGGTCAGGGAGGGGTAGATGACCCGGCCCCAGGTCGATGATTGCGCAAAGCCGGCCGCAATCATCGCGGTCATCCCGACCACGGAACCGGACGAGAGATCGATGCCGCCGGTGATGATCACCTGGGTCACGCCGATGGCAATGATGCCGATGACCGAGACCTGAAGAATCATGATCGTGAGGCGCTGCTTGTTCATCAGAAAGCTCTGGCCGGCGAAAATCCAGCCAAGCACCTCGAAGACAAGGGCGATTCCGATCAGGACGAAAAAGATGTTCAGCTCCGGCGGCAACCGCCGGCGCGTCGTGTTCATCCCTGCTGGCGTGTCACCGGCCGTCACATTGGTGTTCATTCTTCTTCTCCCTTTATCGAGTGTCGCGCCTAGCGCGCCGCCAGTTCCATGACCTTCACCTGCGTCGCCTCGGCACGATCGAGGAAGCCGGTGGCGCGCCCTTCGTGCATGACCATGATCCTGTCGCTCATGCCGAGCACCTCGGGCAGTTCCGACGAGATCATGATGACAGCGACACCGTCGCGGGCGAGCTCGGTGACGAAACGATGAATTTCCGCCTTGGCGCCGACGTCGATGCCACGCGTCGGCTCGTCGAGGATCAGGATGCGCGGATTTGTCAGGAGCCAGCGGCCGATCAGGACCTTCTGCTGGTTGCCGCCCGACAGGTTCTCGATGCGTTCGTACATATTGGGCGTCTTGACCCGCAGCTTGCGGCTCATTTCCTCGCAGACCCGGCTCAATTCCCGTTCCTGGACGAAGCCCGATTTCACGAACTTGTCCTGAAGCACGGCGATCTGCATGTTTTCGAGCACGTCGAGGATCAGCAGGCAGCCGGTGTCCTTGCGGTCTTCCGTCAGGAACGCCATGCGGTTGCGGATCGCGGTGTTCGGGCTGTCGATATCGACCGGCTTGCCGTTGATCTCGATCGTCCCGGAGCTTGCCGGCGTGACGCCAAAGATCGTTTCGGCAACGTTCGAGCGGCCCGAGCCGACGAGGCCGGCGAGGCCGAGGATTTCGCCGGCGCGCACGTCGAAGGACACGTCGTGGAAGACGCCCTTGAGGGTGAGGTTCTTGACCGACAGCACGACGTCGCCGATCGGCACCTCTTCCTTGGGGAACATCTGGGTGATCTCGCGGCCGACCATCATGCGGATGATGTCGTCGCGCGTCACATCTGAAGAAGCATGTGTGCCGATATACTTGCCGTCGCGGAACACCGAGAACTCATCGGCGATCTCGAAGAGTTCGTTCATCTTGTGGGTGATGTAGACGATGCCGATGCCGTGACTGCGCAGATCGCGGATGATCTCGAAGAGGTGCTCGACCTCGCGCTCGGTCAGCGCCGAGGTCGGCTCGTCCATGATGAGCACGTCGCTCTCGTAGGAGACGGCCTTGGCGATCTCAACCATCTGCCGGCTGGCGACCGAGAGGTGGCGCACTTCCGTTTCCGGGTCGATGTCGATCTTGAGCCGCTTGAACAGCTCCGCCGTCATCCGTCTCATCTTGCCGTGATCGACGAAGCCGAACCTGTTCTTCGGCTCGCGGCGGATCCAGATGTTCTCCGCAACGGTCATGAAGGGCATCAGGTTGAGTTCCTGATGGATCATGGCGATGCCGTTCTCCAAGGCATCGAGCGGCGACTTGAGCTCGATGTCGTGTCCACGCAGCCGGATTTCACCGTGGTCGGGCGTATAGATGCCGGCGAGGATCTTCATCAGCGTCGATTTGCCGGCGCCGTTCTCCCCCATCAGGGCATGCACGGTGCCGCGCTTCAGCTTGAACTGCACATCGTCGAGCGCCACGACCCCCGGGAATGCCTTGCGGACCCCCTCTGCCTCCAAGAGAAACTCCGAATTCGGAACGGCTCCGCTGGCACGAACCGCCGCCATTGTACCCGGACTTATCATCACTTCCTCCTCCCATCCTGCCACCTTGAGCGGGAGCGCCGTGAACGGCGCTCCCGAGGATCGGATCAGTTCTTCGTCGCGTAATCGGCGACGTTCTCCGGCGTGACGAGTTCGAAGGGAATGTAGGTCTTCTTTTCGACCGTCTCGCCCCTGGCGATCTTCAGCGCGGCATCGATGGCGCCCCTCCCCTGGCCGACGGCGTTCTGGAAGACGGTGACGTCGAGATCACCCGCCTGCATGGCGGTCAGGGCGTCCTGGGTCGCATCGACGCCCGCCACGACGACGCTGTCCATCGACCTGCCGGCGGCCTTCAGCGCCTGGATGGCGCCGAGGGCCATTTCGTCGTTGTTGGCGATCACGGCATCGAATTCCAGGCCGGCGGAAAGCCAGTTGCTGACCAGGTCGAGGGCGGGCGTGCGCATCCAGTTGGCCGTCTGCTCGTCGAGAACCTTGATGTCGCTGCATTCGGGCCGTGCGAGAACGTCATGCGTGGCCTTCGTGCGGCCGCGCTGGCCGGTCGTGCCGAGCTGGCCCTGGAGAATCACCACGCTGCCCTTGCCGCCCAGGCTCTTGCAGACGGTTTCGGTTTCGAGCGTGCCGGCCTGCTCTTCGTTCGAGCCGACGAACGCCTGCTTGTCCGGAAGGCTGTCGACATTGGACGGTGCATTGTTCACGAAGATCAGCGGGACACCGGCCGCTGCCGCGGTCTTGGAAATCGCAGCGCCGGAGTCGGCGTCGACCAGCATGATGATGATGGCATCGACGCCGGATGCGATGAAGTTCTCCACCTGGCTCTGCTGCTTGGCGATATCGCCCTGCCCGTCTTCCATTTGGATTTCCACGCCGTCGAGCGTCTTGCCGTAGTCTTCCATGCCGTGCCGGAGAACGGTGAGCCAGTTGTCGTCGAACAGGGACATCGCGACGCCGATGGTTTCGGCACGCGCCGAGCCGGACATCAGCGCGAGAGCCGCGACAGCACCCATAAGATATTTCTTCATTGCATTTCCTCCTCTTGGATAGGTCGACCCCTTGTCGCCCTTGTTAAAGATCAAAGCTTCGCCAGTGCCGGGAGACGCTGTCTCCCGGATCAAACGGCCTTTCGGCCCGATCCATCTCTCGTGTTCCATGACACTCCCAGGGAGTGCCGAATGTCAGCCGTGCGCTACCTCAGGCAAAGCGCGGTGCAAGCCATCCTCCATTGTGCTTTTCATGGCTGTCGACGACGGCGTCGACGAAAGCCACACCCTTGAGACCATCATACGAAGCCGGGATGCCCTCCCCCATCGGTCCTGCCGCTCTTCCCTCCGCATTGGCGCGAATGATGGCAGCGAAGCCGGAATAGAGGTTGGTGAAAGCCTCGATGTACCCCTCGGGGTGGCCCGGCGGGGTGCGCGTGCGGGCACGCGCGTCCTCCGAAAGATCGTCGCGGCCCCGCTTGATCGTCTCGGGCGCGCCGAAGAGTTTGGTGAAGCCCAGTTCGTTCGGATGTTCCTGATGCCAGGCGAGGCTGCCCGTCTCGCCGAAGACGCGCAGGCGAAGGCCGTTCGACTGGCCGATCGCCACCTGCGAGGACCAGAGCAGCCCGCGCGCGCCGCCTTCGTAGCGGATCATCACATGGGCGTTGTCGTCCAGCGCCCGGCCCTCGACGAAGGTCGCAAGGTCCGCGGCGATGGCCTCGGCCTTAAGGCCGGTGACGAAACCGGCGAGATGATAGGCATGGGTGCCGATATCGCCGATGGAGCCGCCGCGGCCGTTCTTCTTCGGATCGGTGCGCCAGGCCGCCTGCTGGTTGCCCTGAAGCTCGATTCCGGTCGCCATCCATTCCAGCGGGTACTCCACCTGCACGACCCGCACCCTGCCGATATCGCCGCGCGCCACCATGGCGCGGGCCTCGTGCACCATCGGATAGCCGCTATAGGTATAGGTGACGCCGAGGAAACGGCCGGTCTGCTGCGCCAGTTCGTGCAGCGCGACGGCATCCTCCAGCGTCGTCGTCATCGGCTTTTCGCAGATCACGTCGATGCCGGCTTCGAGGAAGGCCTTGGCGATGGGGTAGTGCGTGTGGTTCGGCGTGCAGATCGCGACGACGTCGATCCGGTCTTCCCGATCGCGCTCGCCCTCGACCATCGCGGCATAGTCGCCGTAGGAGCGATCCTGCGCGATGAAATTCTCGGCCGCAAAGGCGTGGCCGCGCGCCGCATCGACGTCGAACGCCCCCGCGACGAGGTCGTAGTGGTTGTCGAGGCGCGCGGCAAAGCGGTGGATGCCGCCGATATAGGCCCCTTTACCCCCGCCGACCATGCCGAGGCGCAGCCTGCGATTGGACAAGTTCGTGTTCGCCATGCCCTTTTTTCCTCAGATACCCAGGATTTCATGATTGACGGAACGGTCCGCGCCGGACTTGACGAAATCGTCGAAGGCGCGATCCGACACGCGGATGATGTGGTCGGCGATGAAGCGCGCGCCTTCGGCGGCGCCGTCCTCCGAGTTCTTCAGGCAGCACTCCCATTCGAGCACGGCCCAGCCGTCGAAATCGTAGCCGGTCAGCTTGGCGAAGATCGCGCCGAAATCCACCTGCCCGTCGCCCGGTGAGCGGAAGCGCCCGGCGCGGCTCACCCAGGGCTGGTAGCCGCCATAGGCGCCGGTCTTGCCCGTCGGGCGGAACTCGGCGTCCTTGACGTGGAAGGTCTTGATGCGCTGGTGGTAGTGGTCGATATAGGTCAGGTAGTCGATCGACTGCAGCACGAGATGGCTCGGATCGTACATGATGTTGCAGCGGGAATGGTTGTCGACCCGCTCCAGGAACATCTCGAAGGTCAGGCGGTCGTGCAGGTCCTCGGTCGGATGGATCTCGTAGCAGACGTCGACACCTTCGGCGTCGAAGGCATCGAGGATCGGCCGCCAGCGGCGCGCCAGTTCGTCGAAACCGTCGGAGATCAGGCCGTCCGGCCATTGCGGATAGGGATAGAGGTAGGGCCAGAGCAGCGTGCCGCTGAAGGTGGTGTGGCGGTCGAGGCCGAAACGCCGGGAGGCCTTGGCCGCGGCCAGAAGCTGGCGAACCGCCCATTCCTGGCGTGCTTTCGCATTGCGGTGAACGGCCTTCGGCGCGAAGGAATCGGCCGGCAGGTCAAAGGAGGGATGAAGGGCGACGAGCTGGCCCTGGAGATGCGATGCGAGGTCGGTGACGACCAGACCGTGCTCGGCGAGCACGCCCTTGAACTCGTCGACATAGTCCTGGCTTTCGGCCGCGCGCTCAAGATCGATGACGCGGGTATCCCAGGTCGGTATCTGGACGCCCTTGAAGCCTTTATCTGCAGCCCAACCGGCAAGCCCCTTGAGCGTATTGAAGGGCGCTTCGTCCGCAGCGAACTGTGCGAGGAACACGCCGGGTCCCTTGATGGTCTTCATGTCCGTTTCCAATCGAAATTCAAAGCGGTGCGGCGGGATGGGGCACGCCGTCGTAAGCGCCCCAGATGCCCTGGTCGAAATTGACGATCGCGCCGGTCATCAGCCCGGATTCCGCCGAGGCGAGGAAGGCGATGGCGCGGGCGACCTCGTCGGGATCGATGAGACGGCCGTTCGGCTGGGCGCTAGCGGCCTTTTCCAGCCAATCGTCCGGCTGGCCGTCCAGCAGGCGCTGCGTCTTGTCCTCGCCTTCCGAGGCCATCCAGCCGATGTTGAGGCTGTTGACGCGGATGCGGTTGCGCAGCACCGCATAGGCTGTATTGCGCGTCAGCGTGTCGAGCGCGCCCTTGGAGGCGCAATAGGCGGCAAGGAACGGCTGGCCGCCCATCGACGACATGGAGGAGATATTGACGATCGTGCCGGCCACATCCTCGCGACGGAAGAGGCGGATCGCCTCCTGCATGAGGAAGAAGGGCGCCCGCGTGTTGACCGCAAACAGCATGTCGAACAGTTCGGGCGTCGTTTCGAGGATGTTGCCCCGGTTGGTGGCGCCGGCGACATTGACGAGGATATCGAGCCGGCCGAACGCCCGGTCGGCGGCAGCGATGACGGCCCGGCAATCCTCGACCTTGCCGAGATCGGCGGCGACGAACACGGCCTTGGCGCCGAGCTTTTCCAGCGCGGCCACCTGTGCCGCGCCCTTTTCGGCCGAACGGCCGCAGATGACGATGCCTTCGGCGCCCCGCTCGGCGAAGAGCCGGGCGGTTGCCGCACCCAGACCCTGGGTGCCTCCGGTGATGACCGCGATTTTTCCTGCAAGTTGCGCTGTCATGGACCCGCTCCCCCTCAGACGCCGACGCGCTGCTTCTTGCGGCCGGCCTGCTGGTCGGCGGCAGCGGCGTTGACTTCCGCCCGCTCACTTACCTGCGGTACGCCCACATCCCACCAGGCGTCGCCCGGCGTCCAGGTGAAGGCATCGGAGACGATGGTCAGCACGGTGGTGCGGTCGGTGGTCTGCGCCCATTCGACGGCGTCGCCGAGATCGGCGAGGCTTTCGACGCGGCGCGTCAGAGCCCCCATCGCCTCGGCATGCTTGATGAAGTCGACGGGGAACGGCTCCTTGACGCGGCAATCCTTCAGGAGGTTGTTGAAGCCCGGCGTGCCCTTGGCGTTCTGCAGGCGGTTGATGACCGCATAACCGCCGTTGTCGCAGACGATGAGGATCATCTTGTGGCCGGACAGCACGGTCGAATAGATGTCCGAGTTCATCATCATGTAGGTGCCGTCGCCGATCATGACGATGGGCGTGCGGGTGGGATCGGCCATGGCCGCGCCCCAGCCGGCGGCGATCTCGTAGCCCATGCAGGAGAAGCCGAACTCGCAATCGAAGGTGTGCGGCGCCTTCACGCGCCAGTTCTTCATCACCTCGCCCGGCAGGCCACCGGCGGCCGTGATGAGGAGATCGCGATCCTTGGCCTTGGCATTGACGATGCCGACGACCTGGGCATAGGTCGGCACCGGCGCATTGGTCGGCTTCTGGTAGCCGTCGAGCGCCTCGTTCCACTTGGCGAACTCCAGTTCGCCCTTCTTCGTCCAGGCGCTATCGGCCTTGTAGTCGCCGATGGCGGCTTCCAGTTCACCCACCGTTTCCAGCGCATCGCCGACGACGGCGACGGCGCGGTGCTTGTTGGCATCCCAGCGCGCCGCGTTGATCGAGACGAAGCGAGCGTCGGGCGAGAAGGCCGTCCAGGAGCCGGTGGTGAAGTCCATGAGCCGCGTGCCGACGGCGAGCACCACGTCGGCCTCGCCGGCCAGCGCATTGGCCGAGGTCGAGCCGACGATGCCGATGGGGCCGACATGGGCCGGGTGGTCATGGGTGACGGTGCCCTTGCCGGCAATGGTCTCGCAGAGCGGGATGCCGTGCTTCTCTGCGAAGTCGGCCAGCGCCGTTTCCGCGCCGGAATAGCGCACGCCGCCGCCGGAAATGATGAGCGGACGTTTCGCCGCCTTGAGCACGCGAACGGCCTCGGCAAGGCTGTCGCGATCCGGCCGGGGGCGCGGGATCTTGTGGACGGTCGGCGCAAAGAAGCTTTCCGGATAGTCCCAGGCGATTTCCTGCACATCCTGCGGCAGGCCGATGAAAGCCGGGCCGCAATCGGCCGGGTCCAGCATGACGGCGACGGCCTGCGGCAGTGAGGCGATGATCTGCTCGGGATGGGTGATGCGGTCCCAGTAGCGCGTCACGGCCTTGAAGGCATCGTTGACGGTCGTGGTCGGATTGCCGAAATGCTCGACCTGCTGCATCACCGGGTCGGGCCGGCGGTTGACGAAGCTGTCGCCGGCAAGCAGCAGGATCGGCAGGCGGTTGGTATGCGCCACGCCGGCCGCCGTCACCATGTTCAGCGCGCCGGGGCCGATGGAGCTGGTCGCCACCATGATCTGGCGGCGGCGCGTCGCCTTGGCAAAACCGATGGCGGCCAGCGCCATCGACTGCTCGTTCTGGCCGCGCCAGGTCGGAAGCGTATCCTTCACCGCCTCCAGCGCCTCGGAAAGGCAGGTGACGTTTCCGTGGCCGAAAATGGCGAAGACGCCCGGGAAAAGCGGCTCGCGCTTGCCGTCGATTTCGGTGAACTGGTTGCAGAGATAGCGCACCAGGGCTTGCGCCATGGTCAGGCGGATCGTGGACATAAGAAACCTCCCTTGACCGGCGTAACGGTGCCGATCGAACTGCGGAACTTTTATTGCAAGAATTTAAATATTGCAAGACTGCTTGTGAAATGAGTCACGCAAGCGTGCAATCCAACCACACCCCGCCCGCCCTGCTGGACGCTGCGGCCGCCTCGACGAACCGCACGCCCAGGGCGCCGTCGAGCACGGTCGGATATTCCAGCAGGCCTTCCGGAATGGCGCGCCCCGCCCGGCGGGCCTCGATGGCAATTGCAAGTTCTTCGTAGAGATTGCCCCATGCATCGCTCAGTGCTTCGGGGTGGCCACGCGGCATATGGATGAAGCGCGCCGCATGAATGCCGATACCACTGCCCTCGCCGCGCGTCAGGATGCGCGCGGGCTCGGCGAAGGGGCGGAAGTGCAGGAGTTCCGGCTCTTCCTGGTTCCATTCGAGGCTCGCCTTTTCCCCGAACACCCGAAGGCGGATACCGCAATGCGTTCCGGCCGCCACCTGCGAGATCATGATGGTGCCGGGGATGTCGCCCTCGTAGCGAACATGCATGAAGGCGGTGTCCTCCAGCGGCTTGTCCGGGCCGAGCGTATGGAACTCCGCCCTGAGGCGCGTCACGGGGCGTCCGCAAACGAAGGCGCCGAGATGATGGCAATGGGTGCCGATAT
The DNA here is from genome assembly GCF_001652565.1 of Shinella sp. HZN7. Lineage (NCBI taxonomy): Bacteria > Pseudomonadati > Pseudomonadota > Alphaproteobacteria > Hyphomicrobiales > Rhizobiaceae > Shinella > Shinella sp. HZN7. The sequence continues at coordinate 3,631,359 of NZ_CP015736.1, forward strand.
CCCCGGTCGTGAAGGCCGGGCCGACGACGGCCGGATCGATGCGCCATTGCGCACCGGCGCCCGCATCCTTTGGCGGCGTCAGCGCCCATTCCTGGAAATATTCGACATGCACCTGCTGCAGCGCGCCGAGCGCACCGCTGCGCACCATCTCGCGCGCCTGCCGTACCATGGCATAAGCGGCATAGGCATAGGTGACGCCGAAGACGAGCCCCGTCTCCTGCTGGCGGCGCACCAGATCAAGCGCATCCGGCAGGTTGGTCGTCAACGGCTTGTCGCTGATGATATCGATGCCCTTTTCCATGAAGGCGACAGCGATGGCGTGGTGCGAATTGTTCGGCGTCGTGATCGCGACGGCATCGATCCCGTCGGCGCGCGCGGCCTCGCGCTCGGCCATCTCGCGATAATCCGAGTAGATGCGATCCTCCGCGAGCAACCATTCACGCCCGGAGGCGCGGGCCACATCGGGACGTGACGACAAGGCCCCGGCGACCACATCCCAGCGGTTCGAAAGGCGCGCGCCGCGCGCATGCACCTTGCCGATGAAACTGCCCTGCCCGCCCCCGACGACGCCGAGGCGCAGCCTTCTTTCCGGCTGTAGAAAATGCTCGTCCTGCCCGTGCTGCGTCATGTTCGTCTCCTCCTTCAATCCTGCGACAGATCGCTCTTGCAGAATTATTATTGACGGATTATCACAAGCGCAACAAATTTTGCACAACCTGTAACCGGTCTTTTGGAGGAACCCGATGATCAAGATCGCACTGCTCGGCTGCGGGCGAATTGGGAAAATGCATGCCGCCACCGTTGCGCGCGCGCCGAGTGCTGAACTCGCCGTCGTATATGATCCGATCGGGGCTGCGGCAGAGGAGGTCGGGCGCCATTACGGCTGCGCGGTGGCGGCGAGTGCCGAGGAGGCCATCGCCCAGGCAGACGCCGTGCTGATCGCGACGTCCACACCCACCCATGCGGATCTCATCGAAGCCTCCGCGAGGGCGGGAAAGGCGATCTTCTGTGAAAAGCCGATCGACCTGTCGCTTTCCCGGGTGGCTGCCTGCCGCCAAGCCATCGGCGGCTTTTCCGGGCCGATCCAGATCGGCTTCAACCGCCGCTTCGACCCGGGACACCGGGCGGCGCGCGATGCGGCGCGCGCCGGGGAGATCGGCGAGCTGCAGCAGGTCGTCATCACCTCCCGCGACCCGGGCCTCGCATCCCGCGACTATCTCAAGGCGTCGGGCGGTATCTTCAAGGACATGACCATCCACGACTTCGACCTTGCCCGCTTCATGCTGGATGAGGAGCCGGTGGAGGTGTTCGCCACGGGAAGCACCCTCATCGACCCGACGCTTGCCGAACTCAACGACCTCGACTCCGTCATGGTGGTGATGCGCACGGAAAGCGGCAAGCTTTGCCACATCAACAATTCCCGGGCCGCCGTCTACGGCTACGACCAGCGTGTCGAACTGTTCGGCTCGAAGGGAATGGTGATCTCCGGCAACCGCAAGGCCCACGAACTCGAACGGTTCGGCGCCACCGCGACCGGCGTGGGCGAACCCTATCTCAACTTCTTCATCGAACGCTACGCGGAGGCTTTCACCCTCGGGCTCGAATCCTTCCTGAAATGCGTCGAGGAGAACAGGACGCCGGACGCGACCTTCGAGGATGGCGAGAAGTCCCTGGCGCTCGCAGAAGCGGCGAACCTCTCCCTCGCGGAAGGCCGCTTCGTGAACATCCGGGAAATCCGCGCCTGACCTCCACGACCGCCGGCTCGGCTGACCCGGCGGTCGCCCGTCCCTACGGTTTGCGGCGCTGGTTGCCCGTAACCGTCGGGATCTTGGGCGATCCCTTCTTGTCGTCCTGAAGCAGCGCGGCAAGCGCCACCGCAATCGCCTGTGTCAGGCACATCGGCGCCGCAAGCGAACGCGAGAACGAATACTCATCCTCCGGAATCGTGAAAAGCACGCTGGCATTCTTGGCGAGCGGCGAAAGCTGGCTGTCGGTGATCGCCACCATGGGGGTCCCGTTCTGCGCGGCGACGTCGGCGATCGCCACCACTTCCTTGGCGTAGTGCCTGAATGCGATCGCGACGAGCACGTCCTTCTTGCCCATGACCTGCGCCATTTCCGGCGCGAGGCCACCGGCGGGATCGAGAAGGATGACCCGACATTGCAACATGGACAGAACGTAGCGCAGGAATTTCGCGATCGGCTCCGAACGCAACTGGCCTGCGATGAAGATCGTGTTGGCGTTCTTCAGCGCCCGGGCGGCCTGCGCGAGGCTTTCCTCCGTCGTTACGTTCAGCAATTCCTGCAAGGTCGCAATGTCCCGCACGACCAGGTCGTGGAGGAAGCCGAGATTGCCCTTGCGCTTGTTCTTTTCCAGGTCGACGTCAAGCGCGCTGATCCGCTCCCGGTAGCCGGGTGCAGCCGTCGACAGCCGGCTCTGGAAAACCGTCTGAAGCTGCTTGAAACCCGAAAAACCAAAATGCTGGGCAAATCGCACAAGGATCGAGGGGTGCGCACCGCACTCATCCGCAATGAAGTTGATCGATTGCATCGCCACGACATTGGGATTTTGCGTGATATAGCGAGCAACCTGCTGGAAGCGATCACTTAGCTCCGGATAGGCCTCCGTTACGATGTTCACGAACGTCTCGTAGTTCGCTGTTCGCGGTGGCGGCTGATCCGATTGCTTCACTCGTGGCATCAGTCACAACTCCCAGGATTGATTTACGCAAGGGCGGCGCGTAACCAGCGCGGTCCAACTTCACAGGCAATCGCAGTATTGCAAAAACACGAAACCTGCAATGGTTCTTGAGGAGACGCGGAATCCTCCGACAGGCTGCGCGGGATCCAAGACCGTTCAAGCTGCAGACACAGTGACGTCATCCCTTGCCTCGGGCAAGTTGAACTGCGCCACCAACGACATCAATGCCTTGGTCTGCATGGCAAGGTGGCTAGTGGCCGTGTTCGTTTCCTCCACCATGGCCGCGTTCTGCTGCGTCATCTGATCCATGGTGTTGATCGACGCGTTCACCTCGTCAAGCGCCGTCGATTGCTCCCGGCTGGCTCGGGCAATCACCGCCATCTGCTGGGAAACGGTCACGACTTTTGACGAGATCGCACCGAGTACCGAACTGGTTTCCTGGACGACGCGCGCTCCGGAGACGATTTCCGCATTTGATCTCGCAATCAACTCCTTGATTTCCTGCGCGGCATCCGCGGATCGCTGGGCAAGCTCGCGCACCTCCTGCGCAACGACCGCAAAGCCCTTGCCAGCCTCGCCGGCGCGAGCCGCCTCGATACCCGCATTCAGCGCGAGCAGATTCGTCTGGAAAGCGATTTCATCGATCGCAGCGATGATCTGAACGATCTGCGTCGATGCTTCCTCGATTTTCGCCATCGCGTCGATCGCACTGACGACGACTTCCGAGGAGGCGTCTGCCGTGCGTTTCGTTTCCGCGATGATCTGATTGGCTTCCTCCGCCTGCACCGCGGATGCCCTGACCGTCGCGGTGATTTGCTCGACTGCGGCGGCGACTTCCTCCAGCGCGACGGCCTGCTGTTCGGTCCGCCTTGCGAGATCAACGGCCGAGAGGCTCATTTCGCCGGCATTGCCTTCGATCATCTGCGTGTTCGAACGGATCTGCGTCACGGTGTCCTGAAGCCGAAGTAGCGACGAATTGAAGTCTGTACGCAGCTGTTCGAGGCGGCCGAAGAACGGCGTCTCGATCGTGTGGGAAATATCGCCGTGCGCCAGGCGCTCCAGGCCTGCCGCAAGCGCACTGACCGCAACGTCGATCTGGCGTTCCACCTCCCGCTTGTCGGCATCGTTCCGCAGACGCTCCTCTTCGGCTTTCGCCCTCTCGGCATTGCTTCGTTCCTCGATCTCGACCTTTGCAAGCGCGTTGTTCTTGAAGACACCCAGCGCGCGGGCCATGTCACCGATCTCATCGATGCGGTTGTCGCCAACGATCGCGGTTTCGAGCTTGCCTTCCGCCAGACGACGCATGGCTCCGGTGATCTGGCTGATTGGCCCCTTGAACGTCAGGGTCAATCCGATGCCGGCGAGGACCGAGATGGCTATCCCAAGGCTTGTCGCCCCCGCGGAGATGGAATTCGCACCGCGCCGCTCGGCTGCCGCAGTCTGCCGCTGAAGCTCTGCATATGCGGTCAATTGCTGCCATGTCTGATCCAGATCGACGGCGGACGCCGTGAACTCGTTCAGACGCTGGTCATTCGCCTTGACGAGCTCGGCGCCAGCCTTCTCGATGGCATCAAGCGCCGGGAGCATTTTGTTCTTCAAGCCACCAAAATGCTGAAACTCGCCCGCAGTTTTCTCCAGGGTGTCGAGATCGCGGCGTACGCCGGCGAACTCCTGGAGCAGCCGCTGCAAATTATGCTCGCTCGGCGCCATGGTAAAACGCGCCATCAGGATCTGGATGGCGTAGGCGGAGTTGATCAGCTTCTGTCCATCCCGTTGGGCCGTTCGCGCCTTTTCGACCGGCTCGACGCTCTCTGCGAACGTCTTCGTCGCCTGCTTGATTTTCTGGTCTGCCGCGGCTTCGAGTGCGCCCTTGACAGCTACCAGGGATCCCAGAGCATCCTCCAGGCCGGCAGCGCGTTCCATCGATATGTCGTTTGCCTCCACGATCGATTTCAGCTTCGTGGCAACATCGGCGACCACCTGTCGGATCGTCGTTTCGTCGGAGGGCAGCGACATGCCGAGCATGCGCTGATGGCGGATCAATTCCTTCATGCCAGCCGATACGGCGGCGAATTTGGCTTCAGGATCAGTGGCTCTGGTCACCTCTTCGCGCAGGCGCGCCGCGAAAGATGCAAGCTCGGTGACACGGTCCGCATCGCGGAGCAGATTGCGCGCGACCGTCTCCTCCTCGTCCGCCGTGCGCTGAACGACCTTCATTCCCTCAGCAATATCGAACTGAGCCGAAACGATCGCGCTCTGGGCTCGCTGGAGATCGTTCGCCAGGGCCGTTGTTTTGACATGCAAGTCCCAAAGCGACCCCATCCGCGCCGAAATCCCATCGATGGACGTCACGGCGCGTTCAAGATCATCACGCCCCTCGGCGGTCGGATCGAGCTGTTGGAGCCCTTCCCGCAACAGGGATTGCTGGGACACCAGCCTCTCCGCGACCTGGTCGCGGCTTTCCTCCGACGCCGCTTCCAGGAACCTTGCCATTGCCGCCGAGAGGTCGCGAAAGCCGCTCAAGGCCTGGAGAACGGAGTTGGAAATCTCCATGCGGGCTTGCAGCAGGCCGGATGTGTAGAAGCCCGTGACGCCGACGGCGGCAATGCTCAGGATGAAAGGTATGACGAAGATGAAGACCTTCGTCTGGATGCGAACCCGCGACAACAGCTTTTCGAACATAAGCTCCCCCGTCTTTGCTCAATTTTTCTGCGCAAAACAACGGGCGTGATGACCGTTGTCGTCGTTACCGCAAGAAGGTGCGCCCTTTCGGGCGCACCAAGGCGGACACCCTCAATACGGAGCGTCAGGGAAGTAGTATTCCGCGGCATTGTCCTTGGTGATCAGCGGGCTGCCGAGCACGTGGCGGCCGTTGATCGGAGCCTGCGTTGCGAACTTCCCTTCGCCCGGCTCGACCGAAAGATCGATGCCCTTGAGCACCGGCACGGCGCCGTACGACTTGGCAACCTCGCGAAACGAAAGGAGCGACATGGTTAGCTTCCGACCGCCGGGATCTTCGTTTCCGCCCGTTCAACCCCGTTCACGACGAGCGCCGGATCGAGCGCGCCCTTGAAGAAATCGAGGATGTTCTGCGCTGCGGCGACTGCCATCCGACGCGCGCAGGCCTCCGTAAGGCCGGCATTGTGCGGGGACATCACAACCCGCTCGTTGGCGAGCAGAGGAGAATCCGCGCGCGGCGGCTCGTCCTCGAACACGTCCAGGCCGGCAGCAGCAATGCGACCCTCGTCGAGCGCCGCAACAAGCGCCGCCTCGTCGATAAGCCCGCCGCGCGCCGTGTTGACGAGGATGGCCGACGGCTTCATCACGGCCAGTTCCGCCGCGCCGATGAGCGCCTTGTCGCCGACCTTGGGCACATGGAGCGAAACGACGTCGGCCCGGCGCAGTCCATCCATGAGGTCGTCGACCGGGATGACGCCCGCCGCCGCGATCCCGGCAGCATCCTGGAACTTGTCATAGGCGAGCACCGTCATGCCGAGCGCGCCGGCGATCTGCGCCAGCCGCTTGCCGATGCGGCCGAAGCCGACGAGAAGCAGCGTGCCGCCGTCGAGCTCGGTGGCGTCCAGGCTGTTCCTGTAGTTCCAGTCGCCCGCACGCATCTTCCTGTCGAAAAGCACCGTGCGCCTGGCAGCGGCGAGCATGAGCATGGCGGCGTGCTCCGCCACGGCCCGGGAATTGACGTCGCCGACCACGGCAAGCGGGATGTGACGGCTATTCAATGCACCGACATCGACGGAGTCGTAGCCGACGCCGTGGCGTGACACGATCCTCAGATTCGGCGCTTCCTCGACATGCCCCGCGGTGAGAGGCTGCGTGCGGATCAGCAGCGCATCGGCGGTGGGAAGGAATGGACGGTAGCTCTCCGCCGAAACCTCCTCGACGTAATCGACCACGACGCCGGGCGCCTGGCGCAGGATGGCCAGCCCGTCAGCGTGGATCTTGCCGGCAACCAGAACACGCGGCATTCAGTATCCTCCCGTATCGATCTTGTTTGCCGGAACCACCTCCTGCGTCAGCTCACGGAATGTCCGCACGCTCGCCTCAGCGGCGCCGGCCAGAAGGCGCACGTCGTTGGAGACGGTCACGAGATCGAAGCCCCAGCCGACGGCCTCGGCAGCGTAGTCGGGCGTACCGTTGTGCAGCGCCGCGCGTTTTCCCGCCCGGTGGGCCGCGTGGAGGATGGTTTTGATCGCCTCGATCATTTCCGGTTCCCGGCGGTCGAAGCCGGGTGCGTAGCGCTTGCCCTGCAGGCCGAGCGTCAGGTCGGCGGGGCCGATATAGACACCGTCGAGGCCGGGCGTGGCGAGGATGTCCTCCAGGTTCTCGTAGGCCTGCGCCGTCTCGATCATGGCAAGGCAGATGATCTCGCCGTCGGCCTCGGCGGCATAGCCGGGACCAGCCGAAAACAGCGCCCGGCTCGGCCCGAAGCTGCGCACGCCTGCGGGCGGATAGCGCACATAGGAGACCAGCCGTTCGGCCTCGGCGCGCGTGTTGATCATCGGGCAGATGACGCCGTAGGCGCCGGCATCCAGCGCCTTCATGATATCGGCGGGGTCGAGCCAGGGCACGCGCACCAGCGGCGTCACGCCGCTCGCCCGCATGGCCTGCAGCATCGGCACCGCGCCGTCATAACCGACGATGCCGTGCTGCAGGTCGATGGTGATGCTGTCGTAGCCCTGCGCGGCCATGATCTCCGCGCTGAAGGAATTGGCAATGGAGAGCCAGCCGTTGAGCACCGGCTTTCCTTCTGCCCAGCGCTGCTTGACACCGTTCCTGATCATGGGAGCCTCCTCAGACCGTCATTTGCGCAAGCTTGACATTGGTATAGTCGAGGATGCCCTCGGTGCCGCCTTCGCGGCCCATGCCGCTCGCCTTGATCCCGCCGAAGGGCGCCTCGGCCGCGGCCAGGGCAAAGCTGTTGACGCCGACCATGCCGGCCTCCAGCCGCGCCGCAGCCTCGCGGGCGCGGGCGGCGTCGCGGGTGAAGACATAGGCGGATAGGCCCATCTCGGAGGCGTTCGCCCGCTCGAAGACCTCGTCGGCTTTGGAGAAGGGCGTGATGGCGGCGATGGGGCCGAAGTTCTCTTCCGCGATGGCCTTTGCATCGTCCGGCAGGCCGGTGATGACGGTGGGCTCGAAGAAGAAGCCGGCATTCATGTCCGCAGGACGACGCCCGCCGGCAAGGATCCTGCCGCCCCGGTCGCTTGCATCCGCGACGACCTCCTCGATGGCGGCGATGCGGCGTTCGTTGATCAGCGGCCCCATCTGCGTCGCCTCGTCGAGGCCATGGCCGAGCTTCAGGGCGCGGGCGCGGGCGGCAAAGCCCTCGGCGAAACGGTCATGCAGCGACTCGTGCACGTAGAACCGGTCCGGCGTGACGCACACCTGCCCGGCATTGGCGTATTTCGTCGGCACGGCGAGATCGAGCGTCCGTTCCAGATCGGCGTCGTCGAAGACGATCATCGGCGCATTGCCACCGAGCTCCATGCTGACGCGCTTCACCGTCTCGGCGCTGTCGCGGATCATCTGCTGACCGACGCGGGTGGAGCCGGTCAGCGAGACCTTGCGCACCGCCGCCGAGGCCATGATGGGCTTGTAGGTATTGCCGGTCGGGCCGATGAGAAGGTTGGCGACGCCGGCAGGAATGCCGGCCTCACGCAGGCAATCGAAGAGGATCATCGCCACGCCCGGCACCTCGACGGAGGGCCGCACGATGACGGCGCAGCCGGCGGCAAGGGCCGGCGCAACCTTGCGGGCGATCAGCGCGGCCGGGAAGTTCCAGGCGGTGAAGGCGGCGACGACGCCGACCGGCTCGTGCGTCACCTCGATGCGGCCGCCCGGCGCGCGGCTCTCGACGATCCGGCCATAGATGCGGCGGGCTTCTTCGGCGTACCAGCGGAACTGGTCTACGGCGAGGCCCCATTCGCGGCCGGCCTGGGCGAGCGGCTTGCCGGTCTCCAGCGTCATCTGCCGCGCAGCTTCCGCCGCGCGCGCCGCCATGACGTCGGCGACCCTGTGCAGCGCATCGGCGCGCGCCCAGGCGGGCGTCGCCTTCCAGGCCTGAAAGGCGCGGGCGGCGGCCGCAATGGCGCGCTCCGTGTCATCAACCGTTGCGACAGGCACGACACCGAGGACATCGCCATTGCCCGGGTCGGTGATCTGCGTCGTGGTGCCGCTCGCCGGCCCCGACCAGACACCGTCGATGAACAAGCCGTATGCGCCGTACATGTCTCCTCCTTCTGCAAGCACCCTTGCGCCCGCAAAGCAATGTTAGTTTTACAAACAAACGAAGAGCAATTTTTGTTGCGCGTCAAGTGCGAACATGCGCATTCGGCCATACCATGCGCGGGATTGGCGCACGAAAGGGCTCGCAACAGCTCCTCCTCCATAGGGAGAAATTATTATTGCATTACGATATCAATTGCAAGATAAGTTGCCGAAAGAAAGACGGGGGCGTGCCGGGGCGTTTGGATCCACCCTGCCGGCGTGGCGACAATTTGAGCAAGTGCCGCAAGCAAGGCCTGGCTGCCGCAGCACGATCTGCGAAATGCCCGTGCGCTTCGGCGACCAGATCGACGCAAAGATCTGCGGATCGTTTCCGGTGCGTGAACAGAAAGGACTTGTCATGCCGCTTCTGAAAATTCACACGATCGAGGGCCGCACGTCGGAAGAAATCTCCACCTTGCTCGATGTTCTTCATCGCGCCATGGTCGATTCCTTCGGTGTCCCGGAAGATGATCGCTACCAGATCCTGTCCCAGCATCCGGCAGACCATTTGCGGGCACTCGACACCGGCCTCGGATTTACGAGGACAAAGAAATTCGTGCTCGTCGAGATTGTTTCCAGGCCGCGGCCCCGAGCGCAAAAGGAACTGTTCTATGAAAAGGCGTGCTCCGGTTTGCTCCGGGCGTGCGGCATCGGCTCAACGGACGTGATGTTCACATTCGTGACGAATTCAGACGAGGACTGGTCTTTCGGGCTTGGCCAGGCGCAGTTTCTGACAGGCGCTCTCTAGCACAGATGACGCTAGAGAGCGGTCGCCAGATAGTCCCAGACCAGCTTCAGCGACAGGCCGAGAAGCGTGATCTCGATGAGGCGGAAGAAGATGCCGTCGGGGATCATCATCGTCAGCCGCAGCCCGACGACGGTCCCGGCAATGGCCGGCACGGCCAGCCATAGTGCCAGCGGGATATCGAAGTTCTCGAACTGCCGCATCTGCCAGTAGGGGACGATCTTCGCCGCATTGACGATCGCAAACAGGATCGTCGCCGTTCCGGCGAAGTTCATCTTCGAAAGCCGCTGCGGCAAGACATACATCTGGAACGTCGGCCCGCCCGAGTGCGATACAAAACTCGTCAGGCCCGTCAGCACGCCCCAGAACAGGCCGCGCCCGACATCCGCCGGCCTTGCGGCCTTGCGGAAACGTTTCCCGAACCACGCATTGGCGCAGAAGAGCACGCCGACGAGGCCGACGAGCATGCCGATGAACAGGCTCGACAGGTTGGCGCTGAAGAGCCAGCCGATCCCGACGCCGACCAATGCCGCCGGGATCAGGATCAGCAAATTCCTGCGCGAAAACTCCTTCCGGTAGAGATAGAGGCCGACGAAATCGCTCGCGACGAAGATCGGCAGCAGCAGCGCGGCCGCCGTGATCGGCGGGATGGCCATGGCGAGGATCGGCACGGCCAATGTCCCGACCGATGGAAGCCCGCCTTTCGACATGCCGACGAAGAAGCAGGCGATGGCTGCAACGGCCAGCAACCCTGGAGAATGTTCCATCGCCCCATTCACCGATTCAGACCAGTGCCGGGAGCAACTGATCGATGCTCTTCTTTGCATCGCCATAGAACATGCGTGTATTGTCCTTGTAGAAGAGCGGGTTCTCGATGCCGGAATATCCGGTGCCCTGGCCGCGCTTGGAGACGAACACCTGCCTGGCCTTCCACACTTCGAGGACGGGCATGCCCGAGATCGGCGAGTTCGGGTCTTCCTGGGCGGCCGGGTTGACGATGTCGTTCGAGCCGATGACGATGACGACGTCGGTGTTCGGGAAGTCCTCGTTGATCTCGTCCATCTCCAGCACGATGTCGTAGGGGACCTTGGCTTCGGCGAGCAGCACGTTCATGTGGCCCGGCAGGCGGCCGGCGACGGGGTGGATGGCGAAGCGCACGGTCTTGCCGGAAGCCCGCAGTTTTCGCGTGAGTTCCGAGACCGATTGCTGGGCCTGCGCCACCGCCATGCCGTAGCCCGGCACGATGACGATGCTGTCGGCCTCGTTGAGCGCGGCGACGACGCCCTCCGCATCGATGGCGATCTGCTCGCCCGTGATCTCCATCTGCGGGCCGGCCGTCGCGCCGAAGCCGCCGAGGATGACCGAGACGAAGGAGCGGTTCATCGCCTTGCACATGATGTAGGAGAGGATCGCACCCGAGGAGCCGACCAGCGCGCCGGTGACGATCAGGAGATCGTTGCCGAGCGTGAAGCCGATGGCCGCTGCCGCCCAGCCGGAATAGCTGTTCAGCATCGACACGACGACCGGCATGTCGGCGCCGCCGATGCCCATGATCAGGTGATAGCCGATGAAGAAGGCGGCGAGCGTCATGAGAACAAGCGTCCAGGCCCCGGCGCCGTTGACGTAGAGGATGAGCAGGACGAGCGACAGCAGCGCCGCGCCGGCATTGAGGGCATGGCCGCCCGGCAGCTTCCTCGCCTTGCCGTCGACCTTGCCGGCGAGCTTGCCGAAGGCGACGACCGAGCCGGTGAAGGTGACCGCGCCGATGAAGACGCCGAGGAACACCTCGACCTTCAGGATCGTGAGCTCGACCGGCTCCTTGTGGGCGAGGAGCGCGGCAAAGCCGGTCAGCGCGGAGCGGCCGGCCTCGTCGAGCCCGGCGACATGGGCCGCCTCGATATGGGCGTTGAAGCCGATGAAGACGGCGGCAAGGCCGACGAAGGAGTGCAGCGCCGCGACGAGCTGCGGCATCTCCGTCATCTGCACGCGTGAGGCGACGTAAGCCCCGAGCACCGCGCCGCCCGATATCATCAGCACGATGACGAACCCGTTGCCGACATCGGGCCCGAAGACCGTGGCGATGACGGCAAGGCCCATGCCCACCATGCCGTACCAGACGGCGCGCTTGGCGCTTTCCTGGCCGGACAGGCCACCGAGCGAGAGGATGAAGAGGATGGCTGCCGCGATATAGGCGGCCGAAACGATACCGATCGTCATGTTGATGAGCCCTACCCGATCAGGATTTCTGGAACATGGCGAGCATGCGCCGGGTGACGAGGAAGCCGCCGACGATGTTGATCGTGGCGATCAGCACCGAGAGCGCCGCCAGCACCACCACCAGCCCGTTGCCGGAGCCGATCTGCAGCAGCGCGCCGAGGATGACGATGCCGGAGACCGCATTGGTGACGGCCATCAGCGGCGTGTGCAGCGAATGCGAGACGTTCCAGATCACCTGGAAGCCGACGAAGCAGGCGAGCACGAAGACGATGAAGTGGCTCATGAAGGCGGCGGGCGCGAAGGCCCCGACGATCAGGAGAGCCGCCGTGCCGACGGCCAGCAGCGCAAGCTGGTTCTTCGTCCCGGCCTTGAAGGCGGCGGCCTCGGCCGCGCGCTTTTCCTCCGGCGTCGGTTCCTTGGCCTTCTCCTTGGGTTTCTGTGCGGCGATGGCCGCGATCTTCGGCGGCGGCGGCGGCCAGGTGATCGCGCCTTCGAAGGTGACCGTCGCCCCACGGATGACGTCGTCCTCCATGTTGTGCACGATGACGCCGTCCTTGCCGGGCGTCAGGTCCGTCAGCATGTGGCGGATATTGGTGGCATAGAGCGCGGAGGACTGGGCGGCCATGCGGCTCGGGAAGTCCGTATAGCCGATGACGGTGACGCCGTTGTCCGAGACGATCTTCTGGTCGGCGACCGTCAGGTCGCAATTGCCGCCGCGTTCGGCGGCGAGGTCGACGACGACGGAGCCCGGCTTCATCGCCGCCACCATGTCGGCGAGCCACAGTTTTGGCGCGTCACGGCCGGGGATCAGCGCCGTGGTGATGACGATGTCCATCTGCGGGGCAAGCTCACGGAACTTCGCAAGCTGCGTCTCGCGGAACTCGGGCGAGGACGGGGCGGCATAGCCGCCGGTCACAGCACCATCCTGCTGGCCGCCCCCCTGACCATCGGCAAAGTCGAGATAGACGAACTCGGCGCCCATCGACTCGATCTGCTCGGCGACCTCGGGACGCACGTCGAAGGCATAGGTCTGCGCGCCGAGCGAGGTGGCGACGCCGATGGCGGCAAGGCCCGCAACGCCCGCGCCGATGACCAGCACCCTGGCCGGCGGCACCTTGCCGGCGGCGGTGATCTGGCCGGTGAAGAAGCGGCCGAAATGGTTGCCCGCCTCGATCACCGCGCGGTAGCCGGCGATGTTGGCCATCGACGACAGCGCGTCCATCTTCTGCGCTCGGCTGATACGCGGCACCATGTCCATGGCGATGACGGTCGCGCCCTTCGAACGGGCCTGCTCCAGCAGTTCGGCATTCTGGCCGGGGTAGAAGAACGAGACCAGCGTCTTGCCGGGCGACAGGAGGCCGACCTCTGCCGTCGTCGGCGGGCGGACCTTGACGATCACGTCCGATGCCGCCACCAGCGCAGCCGCATCCTCCACCACCGTCACCCCGGCCGCACGGTAGGCATCGTCCGATATGCCCGACCCCTCCCCGGCGCCTGCCTCCACAAGGCACGCATGGCCCAGCTTCTGCAACTGCATGGCGGATTCGGGCGTCAGCGCGACACGCGCCTCGCTCTGGAACACCTCGCGCGGCGAACCGATCTTCATTCTGGATATCCTTAAGGTTTGTGCTTCCGGCGAGAGGATCTTTCGTTCCGGGACGTTTGGCGATCCTGCCTACACGACGTTATGCGAACCTGGCTTTGGAGGAAACTCGAACGCCGTCCGCTGCCGCGTGGCCAGCGCCGGATGCGCCATGCCGACGGTCCCGATTGCACAAACGGCTTCGGCGAGGATGCGCGCATGTTCCGCCCCCATCACGCCCGCGCCGATGACCCCGATTCCGATACTCGTCATGCCCCCTCCCCCGTCTTTTGGTTTCAGATGCCGTCCACGGCGAGCCAGGCGCCGGCACGGGAGGATTTCTGGATCGTCTCCACCAATGTCTGGATGCGCAGGCCCGCGCGGAAGTTAAACGGTTCGGGCCTGATGCCGGCGATCGCCTCCAGATAGCCGGCGACCTCGATCGCCTTCAGGTCGTTGAAGCCGAGCTGATGGCCCGGCGCGACGCAGAAACGGCCATAGGGCACATGGTCCGGTCCCGCCTCGATGCGTCGGAAACCCTGCCGGCCTTTCGCATCGGCCGTCGAATAGAAGTGCAATTCGTTGAAACGCTCCTGCGAGAAGGCAAGCGCGCCCTTCGTGCCATAGACCTCGAAATCGTGCTGCATCTTGCGGCCGGTCGCGATCCAGTTGCCCTCGATGGAGCCGGTGGCGCCGCTTTCAAAGCGCAGGAAGGCGCGGCCCACATCGTCCGTCTCGACGGCACGCATTCCGCCCTTGCCGTCGGGGCGGCTGGCGATGACCGTCACGCAATCGCCCATCACCTTGACGATGGGGCCAAGGAGGAATTCGGCGGTGGCCAATGCATGGCTGCCGATATCCGCCAAGGCACCGCCGCCCGCCGGATCGTGGCGGAACGTGAAGGGGCCGCTCGCATCCGCCATGTAGTCTTCCGCATGGAGGCCGCGATAGCCGCGGATTTCGCCAAGCTCCCCGCCGGCGATCATCTCCCGCGCGAGGCTCAGCATGGGATTGCAGAGATAGTTGAAGCCGACCTGCGTCCTGATGCCGGCCTTTTCCGCCGCCTCGGCCATGTCGCGCGCGTCGGCAGCGAGCGGGGCCAGCGGCTTCTCGCAATAGACATGCTTTCCGGCGGCGATGGCGGCGAGCGCCATTTCCTTGTGCAGGGCATTTGGGGCGGTGATGTCGATGACGTCGATTTCGGGGTCCGCCACGAGACTGCGCCAGTCATCCGTGGCGCGCTCGAAACCGAGGGCGGCGCGGGCAGCCTCGGCCTGCGCCATGGTCACGTCGGCAATGGCGGTCAATTCCACGTCATAGGGCAGGTCGAAGACCCGCGCGGCGGCGGCAAAGCCGAATACATGCGTCTTGCCCATGAAACCCGACCCGATGAGGCCAAGACGGAGCTTCTTCTTCATTCTCTCTGTTCCTCGGATGATGTGCCTGCGGCCTCCTCCGGCCGGCTGAATGCAATTATCTTTGCAAGAATATTGAAATGTCAACATATGTTTTGTATGAGACCTCCATGCGAGGAGGAGGCGACAGTGAGGGCCGTTTTCGGCGGGTCGGACTTCACGCAGACGAGACATCGACCCTTTGACGCGGAGACAGACCATGAAAGCCAGACTCGGCATTGCCCCCATCGCGTGGTGGAACGACGACCTGCCGGAAATCAGCAGCGATATTTCGCTGGAAGGCTGCCTTGCCGAAGCCGCGGAGGCCGGCTTTACCGGCATGGAGACCGGCCGCCGCTTCCCGATGGACGCGAAAATCCTGCGCCCCATCCTCGACAAATACGGCATCCAGGTCTGCGGCGGCTGGTTCTCCGGCCTGCTGCTCGATGGCGACATCGAGGCGGAGAAGGACCGGATCGCCGCACAGATGGCGCTCTTCAAGGCGGTGGGCGCCCCCTGCATCGTCTATGGCGAGACGGCCGGCACCATCCAGGGCGACCGCAGCGCGCCGCTTGCCACCAAGCGCCGGCTTTCCGAGGACGAGATCAAGGCCTATGGCCGCAAGATGACGGCGTTCGGCGAGTGGTGCTCCGACCAGGGCATGCCGATCTCCTATCACCACCACATGGCCGCGCCCATCGAGACCGAGGAAGAACTCGACCTCCTGATGAACCATTCCGGCGAAGGCCTGCCGCTGCTCTTCGACGCCGGCCACATGGCCTTTGCGGGCGGCGACGTGCTGCGCGTCATCGACAAGCATCACAGCCGCATCACCCATGTGCACACCAAGGACGTCCGCCTGCCGGTGATCGATGCGCTCGACCGCACGAAGGAAAGCTTCCTCGACGCCGTCATCAAGGGCGCCTTCACGGTGCCCGGCGACGGCAGCCTCGATTTCGAGGCCATCGTCAAGCGCCTCGCCTCCCATGGTTATGAGGGCTGGTTCGTCGTCGAGGCGGAGCAGGACCCGGCCCACAACCCGCCGCTCGACATGGCGAAGATCGGCCACAAGGAACTCCTGCGCGTCATGGCCGCCGCCGGCTACGAGGTGGTCCGCTGAGAATGCGGCGCGCTGGCGGCCGCCGCCACGCCGTCCCTGTCTCTTTTCGAGCCAACGTGGAGGGCGCGGGAATGGCATTCGAGATGGCCCGCCAGAGATCAAGCAGGTGAGATCAAGCAGGTCGAGTGCGACTTGACCTGCTTGCCGTGGAGCGCTCGATGGCAGGCCCTATAGCCCGCAATTGTATCGCGTGTGAACGAGGATCTGCGAGTGGCCCGGTTCGGTCGTCACACCATGCAGATTGTCCTTGATCCACCTTGCCGCCGATGCGAGCTCGGCTCCGAAATCGTGCGAGATCACGTAGTTCATCGTTCCCGTCTCCAGCAGGATGCGGGAATGGTTCGACAGTTCGTGCCCGACAAACACGGCTTCGTCCGCTTTGCCGGCATTCTCCAACGCTCTGGCGACGCCGCGATTTCCGCCGGCGACATTGTAGATTGCGGCGGGATGCCCATTCGCCTCGAAATACCGCGTCAGTTGATCGCATGTGCTGTCCGATCTCTCGTCCGAGATCACGCGCTCCTCGATCTTGAGATAGGGAAAGTCGGACCGCAAGACACGCCGGAACCCCATCTCGCGCTCCTGCTGGCACCGGAATGGCGCGCTCATGACGATCAGGATGCTGTTGCTTTCCTTTGGCAGCGCATTGCCGATCAGGAGAGCGGCCACGCTTCCGGCCGCATATTGGTCATTGCCGATATAGGCGCTTCTTCGCGAACTCGGCAGATCCGTGGTGAGGCAGATCACCGGTCTGTCGATCATGCGCAGCTTGCGGATCGCCCTGTTGACCGACGGGTGTTCCCGCGCGATGACGATGACGCCGTCGGCTTCGCTGCCTTCCTGCTCGACACGCCTTGCAAAGGCGAGCGGATCGATCTCGCTGGTCGTCACGTAGGCAGCCTGGATGTCTACGCCGGCTAGGGTCCGGTTCACCTCTGAAACCGCCGCGGCGATCGCCGCATTGAATGTTTCTCCCGAATCGCAGAACAGGCGGATCAGCACCGGGATCTCCCTGCCGGTGTTCTCATCGCGAAGTTTCTCCAGGGCGCCCAGGACACGCGCCCTGGTCTTTTCCCGGACCCCGCTGCGATTGTTCAGCACCCTGTCCACGGTCGCCGAGCCAACGCCCGCGAGCCTGGCGATTTCCTGGACCGATGGTCCTTTCCACGTTCGCACCTGCACAGGCTCCGCCATTTTCACTCCCGTTTCCTGATGTGTTCCCGATCACCACGCGGAAAGCCGGCCATGGAAGAACAGGTTTCCGAACACGTTACGGCAAAATGGTGCCACGCAGCATAGTTGATGGAAAGCACATCGCCAAAGGCCCCTCGGTTTCGTTGAATGATGGCATTTCAATCCGGATAATCAAGCCGTCAATTGGAGGAGGAGGATCCGATGAACTTCAACAAGCCCCTGCTGGTTTCTGCCTTGCTGGCCGCAACCGCTCTCGGTGGCGCTGTCCACGCACAGGACAGCGAGAAGCAGTACCGTTTCGTCATGGTCTCGCATATCGGCTCGAACGACCCGAACATGGGCTGGCTGACGACGTCGATGGCGGAGTTCGAAAAGCGATATCCGAACGTCAAGACCGAGTATATTTCGACCAACAACTACTCCGTCCAGGAGCACGTCCGTCTTCTGGAGCAGGCGATCTCGACCCAGCCGGACGGCATCGCCGTGCCGATCGTCAGCTCGGACGCCTTCGAAGGCCCGCTGCGCAAGGCGATCGAGGCCGGCATTCCGGTCGTCGCCTTCAACATTCCCGACAGCCGCCCGGAGGGCGAGCGCATTCCCTACCTCACCTATGTCGGCGGCGACGAGTTCCTGACGGGCAAAAAGCTCGGCGAATATGCGTTCCAGAAGGTGGAAGCCGGCGAGATCCCGAAGCCGGCGCATGTGGTCTGCGCAAGCCATGACTCCGCCCACCAGGGCCTCAAGGCGCGCTGCGCAGGCATGAAGGAGGTGATGGAGGCGGCAGGCGCCAAGTTCGACGAACTCTTCATCGGCGCGGAGCCGGCGACGGCGCGCAACACGCTGCAATCCTTCCTGCAGGCCAACCCGGACACCAACTATATCTTCACGGTCGCCGGCTGGTCGTCTCCCTGGGCCTGGGGCGTCGCCAACGAGATGAATCTCGATCCCGATGTCGACGACAAGGGCGTGACCGTGCTCACCGTCGACGAAGGCCCCGTGTCGATCGAAGGCGTGCGCGCCGGGCACATTCTCGCGACGAACAGCCAGGGCTTCTGGCTGCAGGGCTACGCGCCGATGGAATGGCTCTACTGGAACAAGCAGTTCGGCTACGCGCCGCAGTCGGACATCCTGACCGGCCCCGTGGTGATCAACAAGGACAATGCCGACAAGTGGGCCGAACTGGTCCGCGGCGTCTTCGGCGACAAGGCCTACGACGAGCAGAACACCTGGTAAGGTTTCCTCCCGGGAAGGCAGCGGGATACCCGTAAGGGCCTGCTGCCTTTTTTTCCTGTGCGCGAGCCTTGCGCGCGCTCTGAAACCACAGGGCAGAGTATCATGAAGCAGCTTGTTCGAGGCCAGGGCTTCGGCGCGATCATCGGTGTCGTCGTCATGCTGGCCGTTTTTACCCTGATCGACTTTTCCGGCTGGTGGACGATCCAGACCATCTCCAACGTCACCCAGTTCACCGCCATCCTTGCCTTCGTGTCGATGGGCCAGGCCCTGGTGATCATGACGAAGGAGATCGACCTGTCCGTAGGCTCGGTCTACGGCCTGGCGGGCGTCGCCTTTATCACCATGGAGCCAGCGTTCGGTGTTCCGGGCTCGTTCCTGTTTGCCATGGGCATCGCGGCGCTCGTCGGGCTCGTCCAGGCGATCGCCGTGGTCAAGGGCGAGCTTCCCTCGATGATCGTGACGCTGGGCGGCCTGTTTGCGGCGCGCGGCATCATCTATGTCTGGACGGGCGGCTCCGTGCACAATTTTTCGCCGGACGCACGCAGCCATCCGCTGACCCGCCTGTTCGGCGGCGAGCTCTTCGGCATCGAGGCCGCCATCCTCTGGCTGGTCGTGATCGCCGTCATTCTCAGCCTCGTTCTCCGGGCGACCCCGTTCGGAAACCGGCTGCTGGCCACAGGCGGCAACCGGGAGAGCGCGGAGTCGCGCGGGGTGCGCACGGACCGCATCAAGATCGCCGCCTTCGTCCTCTGCTCCCTGCTGGCAGGCTTCGCGGGTATCCTGACGCTCTGCAACCAGCCCCAGACCCATGTGACGCTCGGCGAGAACATGGAGCTGGAGGCGATCGCTGCTGCCGTCATCGGCGGCTGCCTGCTGACGGGCGGACGCGGCTCGATCCTCGGCGCCATTCTCGGCGCGCTCATCGTCGTCAGCTTCCGCTACGAACTGATCGCGCTCGGCGCGCCGTCGTCCTGGTACATCACCTTCGTCGGCGTGGTGCTCATCGTGGCGGTCATCTTCAACCAGAAACTGGCCCGTTTCCTCGGGCACAGCGTTTGACGCGGGAGGACGCGCCCATGACCAGCAATCACCCCCTTATCCAGGTCCGGAACCTCGACCTCCACTTCGGTGCCTTCCACGCCCTCAAGAACGTCTCGGTGGACTTCCATGCCGGCGAACTGATCGGCCTCGTCGGCGACAACGGCGCCGGCAAGACGACGCTGATCCGCGTTCTCTGCGGCATCTATGCCCCAAGTTCCGGAGAGGTGTTCTTCGACGGGAAGAAGGTGGAGAAATTCCATCCGAAGCTCGCCATCGACCAGGGCATCGAGACGATCCAGCAATCCGTCGGGCTTTGCGACAACCTGTCGATCGCCCGCAATTTCTACCTCGGCCGGGAGCCCGTGAAACGGATCCTCGGCATCCCGTTCCTCGATTTCGCCCTGATGCGGGAGAAATCCACCCGCGTCATCCGCCAGTTCGGTCTGCGCGACAACGTCTCGGCCGACGACGAGGTGGAACGCCTCTCCGGCGGCGAGCGCCAGTCCGTCAAGATCGGTCGGGCCGTCGAGTTCAAGAACCGCGTCGTCATCATGGACGAACCGACGAACCACCTTTCGGTGCGCGAGCGCGAGCATGTCAACGAGCTTGCCGTGCAGCTCAAGGAACAGGGCCTGCTCGTCATCTACATCACCCACGACATCTTCCAGGTGCACAGGCTCGCCGACCGCATCGTCATCATGGAGAACGGCGAGAAGGTCGCGGACGCCGCGACCGACGCCATGACGGCGGAGGAGCTAGAGGAAGTCATCCGTCAGGGCGGCCGCGTGGTCGAGAAGCGGGAGGCCGTCTGATGGCCCTTTCCGCCGCCAAGCCCCTCATCCGCCGTCACACGGAACTCGGCATCTTCCTGATCGGCGCCGTGCTGATCGTCCTGTTTTCGACCACCTCGGACGGCAAATGGGCCAACTGTTGGTTTCCACGCAGAACTGAGCCGGTTAGGCGCATAATTTCCATTGAGAATTGAGCCATGTGAACCTTCCCCCAACGCGGAGAGCGACGGGGGCAACGGAGTGATCCACATGGGACTTTTAAATATCATTCGTCGGATGGCGCTGCGTGAGAAGCAGTCGATCCGCGAGATCAGCCGGCGAACAGGGCTGTCGCGGAACACGATCGCGAAGTATCTGAACGCTGGTACAATCGAACCAACATTCACCGTACCGGAACGACCGAGCAAGCTTGATCCGTTTGCCGACAAGCTGGCGGCCTGGCTGAAGACCGAGGCCGGGAAGTCGCGCAAACAGCGACGAACACTGAAGCAGGTTCATGCCGACCTGGTGGCTCTCGGCTTTACCGGCTCCTATGGTCGGGTTGCCGCCTTCGCCCGTGATTGGCGAGCGGAACGACAACGTGAGCAGCAGACGACGGGCCGCGGCATATTTGTTCCGCTGTCTTTCCGCCCAGGCGAAGCATTCCAATTCGATTGGAGTGAGGACTATGCCGTCATTGGCGGCGAGCGCACAAAGCTGCAGGTCGCGCATATCAAGCTATCGCACAGTCGCGCGTTTTTGGTCAGGGCGTATCTGCTGCAGACGCACGAGATGCTGTTTGACGCCCATTGGCACGGCTTCCGTGTGTTCGGCGGCGTCCCTGCTCGCGGCATTTACGATAACATGAAAACCGCGGTCGATCGCGTCGGTCGTGGCAAGGAGCGACAGGTCAATATCCGTTTCCTCGCGATGACGAACCACTACGTCTTTGCGCCTGAGTTTTGCAATCCTGCCGCGGGCTGGGAGAAGGGCCAGGTCGAGAAGAATGTCCAGGATGCCCGGCCGCGACTGTGGCAACAGATGCCGGACTTTCCTGATCTGGCGGCATTGAATGCCTGGCTGGAACAGCATTGCCAGGACCTGTGGCGCGACACAGCACACGGCACCTTGCCCGGCACGATCGCGGACGTCTGGTCCGCGGAACAGCCAGCATTGATGGCGCTCCCCGCTGCGTTTGACGGCTTCGTCGAGCAGGGCAAACGTGTCTCTCCGACATGCCTGATCACCTTCGAGCGGAACCGCTATAGCGTGCCTGCATCGTTTGCGAACCGGCCTGTCAGCTTGCGAATCTATCCCGAGCGACTGGTCGTTGCGGCCGAGGGTAATGTCCTATGCGAACATCCGAGGGTGATTGAGCGCAGCCACGACAAACCGCCGCGGACGATTTACGACTGGCGACACTACCTTGCCGTCATTCAGCGCAAGCCCGGTGCCTTGCGCAATGGTGCGCCTTTCCTGGAATTGCCGCTGGCCTTTCGACAGTTGCAGGACCAGATGCTGCGTCGCCTGGGCGGCGATCGTGAGATGGCCGATATCCTTGCTCTGGTGCTTCATCACGACGAACAGGTCGTCGTCAGGGCTGTGGAGCTGGCTCTGGATCAAGGCGTCGCGACCAAGACGCATGTGCTGAACCTGCTGCATCGTCTGATCGATGGGAAGACGACTGACGGCCCCGACATCGACACGCCACAGGCGCTGACCTTGTTGCGTGAACCCAAGGCCAACGTCGAACGCTACGATGGCTTGCGTGTCCGGATCGTGGGAGGTCGCCATGCGTCATGATCCCGCAAGTGCCGCCGTCGTCATCATGCTGCGGAGCCTGAAGATGTATGGCATGGCCCAAGCCGTCACAGACCTGATTGAGCAAGGGGCTCCAGCTTTTGATGCGGCCGTGCCGATCCTGTCCCAGTTGCTGAAAGCCGAGATGGCCGAACGTGAGGTTCGCTCGATTGCCTATCACATGAAGGCTGCTCGCTTCCCAGCCTATAAGGACATCTCCGGGTTCGACTTCGCCGCCAGCGAAATCAACGAAGCGACGGTGCGCCAACTGCACCGATGCGAGTTCATGGACGGGGCGCAGAATATCGTGCTCGTCGGTGGGCCGGGCACAGGAAAAACACATGTCGCGACTGCCCTTGGGGTCCAGGCGATCGAGCATCACCGCCGGAAGGTCCGCTTCTTCTCGACCATCGAATTGGTCAATGCGCTCGAGCAGGAGAAGGCAAAGGGCAAGGCAGGTCAGATCGCCGAGACGCTGGTCCGTCTCGATCTGCTGATCCTCGATGAACTAGGATACCTTCCGTTCAGTGCTTCCGGCGGAGCGCTGCTCTTCCACCTGTTGAGCAAGCTCTATGAGCGCACCAGCGTCGTCATCACCACCAACCTCAGCTTCAGCGAATGGGCAACCGTCTTCGGCGACGCCAAGATGACGACAGCTTTGCTCGATCGCCTGACCCACCGTTGCCACATCCTGGAAACCGGTAACGACAGCTTCCGCTTCAAGGCCAGCTCGGCCGCAGCAGCACAGAAGAGAGGAGAAAAGGCCAATCCCTTGACCAAACCCTGATCAGAAAACCATACTCAGAGGTGGCTCACTTCTCGGTGGAAAAACCGGCTCAGTTCTGCGTGGAAACCAACATTCTGGGGCATTCCAAAGTCCTCTCCAACGGCAAATAGCCTACTTCAGGGAGGACCACTTTTCAGGCGGCAGACCACATCGAGCGCGTCGGAGGTTTGGGATTCGTCGTCCGCGATGATCTCGGCGAATTGCGGCGCCAGCACGAAGGCGGGGCGCACGGCGTGGTCTTGCGGGCTTGCCCAAGCGACCGCGCCAAGCCCCTGGAACAGGGTTGTTCGCGTCTGGTCGCTGGTCGCGCCCGCATCGTGCATGAAAAGCACCAGCGGATAGGATGCTCCGGCATCATAGTCCTTCGGCACGAACAGATTATAGCGCAGGCGCTTGCCCGTCTCGGGATCGTTAAATTCCAGTTGACGAAAATCGTCGACGACGAGGTTCTCGACAGCCGTCGTCCCGATGGCGCTGCCGCCGCCCTCGATCACTCCGCCAGCCCGACCGGCCCGGACTGGACGAGCGTCGCCGAGGCCGGCGGATAGGTCGTGTCGTAGGCCGGGATGTCGCCCGCCTGACCGGGACCACGGCCACCAGCACCGCCCGGCCCCTCCTCCGGCTCGCCGCCCCCCTGCTGCCCGCTCTTTTGGGCAAGCGCCGCATTCGCATCTGCGAGCGAGAGGGCGACGATGACGAACGCCCCCTGCCCGGCTCTGCCCGCCGGATCGGCGCTGATACTGGCAAAGACGTCGGTGACGGTGCGCCCCTCGACCGTGAAGCTGCCGACGGAGAGGGAAGCGCTATCGACCGGTGCGTCGTATTCGACCGCCACGGCCACCAGCTTGACGCCCTCTAGGATCTGGCTGGGAAAACGGGGCTGGTTGCCAGGCAGGCGAGCCCTGTCGCCGACAGCAAAAAGCCCCGCGACATTTCTGTCTGCGGGGCTTTTTGATAAGTCACATAAATTCTGGTTGCGGGGGCAGGATTTGAACCTGCGGCCTTCAGGTTATGAGCCTGACGAGCTACCGGGCTGCTCCACCCCGCGTTATCCGGTTTTTGCTCGGTTTTTGCCGAAGGCAAATACCGTTTCTTGCAATGCAGAAAGGCCGCTTTTGGGCGGCCCTTTGTTTCGGCAGGGCCGAAGATGTGTCGAGAAGATGGGTCCCTTGACTTGCAAGGGACTGTGTTGAGATTGCCTTTAGCAGACCTGGCAGCGACCTACTCTCCCGCGTCTTGAGACGAAGTACCATTGGCGCTGGGGCGTTTCACGGCCGTGTTCGGAATGGGAACGGGTGCGGCCACCCCGCCATGACCACCAGGTCGGCTAAGGGCAATCTTTGAGAAGCTGGTAGAAGGCCTGGCCTTCGTTTGTCTTTGTGAACACGTCTTTGAACCTTCCTGCTACGCCTTCGGCCAGGGGCCGCAAGCGCAGAGCGCGTCGCCGGTTGTCCGGCGCGCCGTCCTTGGGGCGCAGCGATCGTCAGATCGCGGTGCGCCTGTGAGGACAAAAGGTCTTGCTCATCTTCGATGAGCATGAACAATGAGAACGATCAAGCCAATCGAGCGATTAGTACCGGTAAGCTTCACACATTGCTGCGCTTCCACACCCGGCCTATCAACGTGGTCGTCTTCCACGGCTCTCAAGGGAATACTCGTTTTCAGGTGGGTTTCCCGCTTAGATGCCTTCAGCGGTTATCCCTTCCATATATAGCTACCCTGCTATGCCCTTGGCAGGACAACAGGTCCACCAGAGATATGTCCATCCCGGTCCTCTCGTACTAGGGACAGATCCTGTCAATATTCCTACACCCACGGCAGATAGGGACCGAACTGTCTCACGACGTTCTGAACCCAGCTCACGTACCGCTTTAATTGGCGAACAGCCAAACCCTTGGGACCTGCTCCAGCCCCAGGATGCGATGAGCCGACATCGAGGTGCCAAACAACCCCGTCGATATGGACTCTTGGGGGTCATCAGCCTGTTATCCCCGGCGTACCTTTTATCCGTTGAGCGATGGCCCTTCCACGCGGGACCACCGGATCACTATGACCGACTTTCGTCTCTGCTCGACTTGTCAGTCTCGCAGTCAGGCGGGCTTATGCCATTGCACTCGACGACCGATTTCCGACCGGTCTGAGCCCACCATCGCGCGCCTCCGTTACTCTTTCGGAGGCGACCGCCCCAGTCAAACTACCCACCATACACTGTCCCGGACCCGGATGACGGGCCGCGGTTAGACATCCATGACGATAAGGGTGGTATTTCAAGGATGGCTCCACGCAAACTGGCGTCCGCGCTTCAAAGCCTACCACCTATCCTACACATGCCGACACGAATGCCAGTGTAAAGCTATAGTAAAGGTGCACGGGGTCTTTCCGTCTAACCGCAGGAACCCCGCATCTTCACGGGGAATTCAATTTCACTGAGTCTCTGCTGGAGACAGCGGGGAAGTCGTTACGCCATTCGTGCAGGTCGGAACTTACCCGACAAGGAATTTCGCTACCTTAGGACCGTTATAGTTACGGCCGCCGTTTACTGGGGCTTCGATTCAAAGCTTGCACCTCTCCTCTTAACCTTCCAGCACCGGGCAGGCGTCAGACCCTATACGTCGTCTTGCGACTTCGCAGAGCCCTGTGTTTTTGATAAACAGTCGCTACCCCCTGGTCTGTGCCACCCCAAGACACTTGCGTATCCTGGGGTCACGCTTCTTCCGAAGTTACGCGTGCAATTTGCCGAGTTCCTTCAGCAGAGTTCTCTCAAGCGCCTTGGTATGCTCTACCTGACCACCTGTGTCGGTTTCGGGTACGGTCTATACGGTGGGGCTATTTCCTGGAACCGCTTCCCTGCAAGGATAATCCAATAAACCCTTACAAGCTACGCGATCCGTCACCACCACCAGGCCCACGAATATTAACGTGGTTCCCATCGACTACGCGTGTCCGCCTCGTCTTAGGGGCCGGCTAACCCTGCTCAGATTAACTTTAAGCAGGAACCCTTGGTCTTTCGGCGAGAGGGTCTCTCACCCTCTTTATCGTTACTCATGTCAACATTCGCACTTCCGATACCTCCAGAGGCCCTCACGGGTCCTCCTTCGCAGGCTTACGGAACGCTCCGCTACCCCTACGTCTTCGTTAGAAGATCGTAAGCCTCAGCTTCGGTGCATGGCTTTAGCCCCGTTACATTTTCGGCGCAAAACCCCTTAATTAGACCAGTGAGCTGTTACGCTTTCTTTAAATGATGGCTGCTTCTAAGCCAACATCCTGGTTGTTT